>CAWEIK010000003.1:0-968070 GCA_963809175.1 uncultured Actinomycetes bacterium | reverse complement strand
CCACTTCCCAAGCTCCTGTACAAGCGGGAGCTTTGTGCCCACTGAGGGCACGTCTAGGCGCTCGCGAGTGGCCGGCTGGTCTCGGGTAGAGCCGTCCGAAGCTGCCGGCGAGAGCTGATGTCGAGCTTGGCGAACACTTTGCGTAGGTGCCACTCAACGGTGCGGGGGCTGAGGAACAACTGTGCGCCGATCTCGGGATTCGTGCGCCCTTCGGCCGCGAGGTGTGCGATCTCCACCTCCTGCGGAGTGAGGTCGTCCCTTGCCGCGGCCGTGCGAGCCCGAACGGTCTCCCCGGTCGCCAGCAGCTCGCGGCGCGCTCGTTCGGAAAAACCATGTGCGCCGAAACGGCTGAACATCTCATGCGCGTTGCGAAGTTGCTTGCGCGCGTCTCTGCGCCGGCCCTCCCGGCGCAGCCACTCGCCGTAGAGAAGCTGGGCGCGGGCGAGTTGCAGGCGCAGGCGCGTCCGGCCGAGAAGCTCGACCGCCTCGGCGTAGGCGGCCTCGGCCGCGCGTCCTTCGCTGACGAGCGCCCGCGAGCGGGCCTCGAGTCCGTGCGCTAGGTCGGTGCCGCATGCTCGGGCTCGGGAAACGAGCCGCTCGTGTGCGGCGACCGCCGCGGCCATGTCGCCGGACCGCGCCGCGGCCTCGACGAGCTCCGGCAACGTCCACGACACGAGGTTCAGGTCATCGCCGCCGCTCGCTTGGCGTGCCGCTTCGCGCGCCTGCGCGTAGCGGCCGAGCGCGATGTCGAGAATGCTTGCCGCGTAGTCGCAGACGGCGAGGATCACCCCGTGTCCCCGAGCAGTGGCATGCGGCTCGATCGCACCTCTGAGTGTCGCCAGCCCCGCTTCGTCTGCGCGGTGCGCGGCGAGCATCAGCTTCGTCAGGTAGGCCAGCGTGCTGATTGCATCGGACTCGACGAGCAAGGACTCCGCGGCCTGAAGATTTCCCTCTTGGATCCGCAACGCCCCGAGGTAGCCGAGCAAGGTCGGAAGGGACTCGAAGAGCCCGTTCGTGCGTGCGATTTCGACCTGGCGCGCGGCCAGGACGCTCCACGTCTCGTCGTCGAGTAGCTCCATGGCGATTCGGACGGGAATGCGCATAGTCGCCAAGCCGCCTTCGTCCGACACGGCTTCGCGACACATCGCGAGTGCGCGTCGCAAGATCGGCGCGCCGGCCGTGAAGCCGTCGGTGAATACCACGGCGAGGCCGTCGAGCAGGAGGTCGGTCGGTCTGAGCGGCTCCCGCGCCGGCGGCGCGGCTCGCGCAGCTTCTGCTGCGACGACGAGGTCGCTGCCCAATCGTCCCGCCGTGGAAGCAGCCAAGAGCGCCTCCAGGTAGGTCTCGCGTGCAAGCGCGATGTCCAGCGCCTCGAGCTGCCGCGCCGCGTCGAGGAGCAGCGGGGTGGCGTCCCCGGGAAGGTTGCGCTCGAAGGCGATCTGGCCGCGCAAGCGTTGCGCGACCGCCGTGTCCAATGGGCCGAGTGGGCCACGTGTCGCGGTCGCAACAAGTTCGGCGGCCGCATCGGACAAGCCGGCCAACACTTTCGTCTCGGCGGCGGCAAGGGCACGCCGGGCGCGGCGATCTGGATCGGGGCTCAGTTCCGCTGCCCGCGCGAGGAAGGCGGCCGTGGCCGCGTAGCCGCCTCGTTCGCGCGCCCGAGTCGCAGAGCGTTCCAGCTCGGCCGCTGTTTCTTCGTCGGCAACGAGCGATGCGTGCGCGCGATGCCAAGCCCGGCGGTCCGGGTCTTTCTGCGCGTCGGTGCTGTCGGCGAGCGCGCGATGCACGCGCACCCGGTCGTGAACGGACGCCGCGCGGTAGGCCGCGGATCGGACCAGTGGGTGCGCGAACTCGACTCGCGCACCCACCTGGAGGAGGCCCGCGTCCAACGCAGGATCCGCCGCGGTGATGTCGACGTCGAGAATGTCGGCGGCGCGGTAGAGCAGGATCGGATCGCCAAGGGGCTCCGCCGCTGCCGCAAGGACGAGCAGCTGGGTGTCGGTCGGAAACAGACGGAGGCGCTCGACGTAACCCCGTTCGATGCGGCCGGCGACCGGCAGGGCGTCGAGCAATGCGAACCCTCCCGCGAGTTCACCGGGGTGCCTTGCGCGCGGGAGCTCGAGGAGCGCGAGTGGATTCCCGTGGCTCTCGCTGATGATCTGGTCGCAAACGGCGGTGTCGAGCGGGCCGGGGACGTTCTCCAGGAGCAACGTGCGTGCGTCGTCGTCGTCGAGTCCGTGAACGGTCAGCTCCGGAAGATCAGCGAGGACGCCGTCGCCTGTGCCCGTCCGCACCGCGACCACGAGCGCGACCCGCTCCGCGAGCACCCGGCGGCCGACGAACGCGAGGATGTCCGCAGAGACCTGGTCCAGCCATTGCGCGTCGTCAATGAGGCAGAGCACCGGTTGCAGCTCGGCCGCCTCGGCCAGAAGCGTCAGTGTTGCGAGCCCGACCAGGAACCGGTCTGGTGCGGCCCCGGCGCTCATCCCGAACACGGTCGCGAGCGCACTCCGTTGCGGGGCAGGCAGCCGCTCGAGGTCATCGAGCATGGGGCCGCAGAGTTGATGAAGACCGCTGTACGCCAGCTCCATCTCGGACTCCACGCCGGCGGCGGTCGAAACGTGCCACCCGGCGGTTCGTCCGGTCAGATACGCCAACAACGCGCTCTTGCCCACCCCGGCCTCTCCGCGAAGGACTAGGGCGCGACTCTGGCCGGCGACCACATCTGCGACCAGCTGGTCGAGCGTCTCACACTCGCGGCCGCGACCGAGAAGCCTCGCAGCGCTCCTGTCGGCGTTGGGGAGCAACGCCGGCTAGGGGACGTGTCTGCCTGGAGCGCGACTCTGCGCAACGGAGTGGGCGCGAGCGCGGCATCGCTGTGACGAAGCGGGCCTCACCGGGAGCCTTCCCGTTGGGAACGGGCGTTTCCATCCTACGCCCAATTCGAGCGCGATCGCCTTGTGTTATCCGAACGTGAACGCGTACGCCTCGGCGCCGGGCTCGAGGAACGTGATCTCCAGCGTTCGCTCGCGAACCGTGTCGTGCTGGCGCACGAGCTGGTACATGCGGCCGTCCCCTAGGAAGCCGTTCCCGTCCTCGTCGATGTCGATGCCGTGCGACAGCCTTGGAACGTTGCCGTCGAGAGCAACGCGGTAAGGAATCGGCTCTTTCGCATCGCTGGACAGCACGAGATGTGCGTCCCGCGAGTGGAAGCGCACCGCGATGCTCCCGCCGGCCTGCTCGAGAACGGCTTTCTCGGCTGCGATCGTCCACTCGCCCGCGAGAGCCCACTCGTTCCCGCGAAGCCGCGCGGGCAGCTCGAACGTGTGGGTCCCGTAACGTGCCAGGCGGTTCGGCGACGCGAAACGCTCGCCGCGCTCGTAGCCGAGATACGTCTCGGGCGTCCGAAGGTGGTCCCAGTCGGCCTCCGCCTCGACGCCGACCCCTACGACCGAGACGAGCGCTCGCTCGAGTCCGAGTTGCTCCTGGATGACGCGCTCGCACTCCTCGTAGCGCCCCTCGCCGAAGTGACGGTGGCGGACGATGGCGTCGGAATCGACGAAGTAGAGCGCCGGCCAGTAGTGGTTCTCGAAGGCGCTCCAAACTCGGTAGTCGTTGTCAACGACGACCGGGTAGTCGATCTGACGGTCCTCGATTGCCCTCCGCACTGCGTCGAGTTGGTGCTCGAACGAGAATTCGGGCGTGTGCACGCCGACGACGATCAGCCCTTCGTCTCGGTAGACGTGTGCCCACGCACGTACGTATGGCTCCTGGCGCAGCCAGTTGATGCACGTGAGCGTCCAGAAGTTCACGAGGACGACGTGCCCTCGCAGCTCGGCAGGACCGAGTGGCTCGGAGTTGAGCCACTCGGTCGCCCCACCGAGCGACGGCATACGCAGCCGTTCGAACACGGTCACTCAGCGCCGTGTGCGGAATGCGGACCGCAACTCGCTGGAGAAGAGCTCGGGCTCCTCCCAGGCGGCGAAGTGGCCGCCCCTGTCGACCTCGTTGAAGTAGGCGAGGTCGGGGTAGACCGCTTCGACCCAGCTGCGCGGGGAAGCCCAGATCTCGCCGGGAAAGGTCGTGAAGCCGACGGGCACCTCCACGGGCGGCGGAGGCTGGCCGCTCGCAAGCGCTGCGGCCAGCGCTCGTCCGTCCTCCCAGTACGACCGGGCCGTCGACGGTGCGGTGCCGGTCAGCCAGTACAGGGTGATGTTGCCGACGATGCTCTCCCGGGTGAGACTGCCCACCGGCTCGCCGTCGACGAAGGCGCGGGAGATCTTGTAGTAGCTGTCCGTGTCGTGGTCGAGCATCCAGGCCGCCAGCCCAACGGGTGAATCCAGTAGGGAGTAGCCGATCGTCTGTGGCCGCGTGGCCATCTCGAGGAAGTAGCCGAAGCCGTCCTGCTTGAACGTCGCAACCGCCTCAGCCGCTGCGCGTTCGTGTTCGGACTCCTTCGGCAGGTGATCGCCGATTGCGAGCACCGCTGTGAGCAGGTTCACGTGGTAGCCGACCAAACCCTCGACCGCCTGGCGGCCCATCAGATCGGTGACCAGGGCACCCACGTCGCCACCTTGAGCGACATAGCGGGTGTAGCCGAGGCGATGCATCAGCTCCGCCCACGCGCGCCCGACACGGGCGGCGTCCCAGCCGAGCTCGGCCGGCTCACTGGAGAAGCCGTAACCAGGCATTGACGGCAGCACCAGGTGGAATGCGTCCTCGGCGACGCCGCCGTGAGCGGTCGGATCGGTCAGGGGGCCGACGGTCTCGAGCAGCTCGATGACCGAGCCGGGCCAGCCATGCGTCATGATCAACGGCAGGGCGTTCTCGTGCTGGGAGCGGACGTGGATGAAGTGGATGTCCACCCCGTCGATCTCGGTCGTGAACTGCGGCAAGGCGTTGAGCATCGCCTCGGTCTTGCGCCAGTCGTAGTCGTTCGCCCAGTAGGCGGCGAGCTCCCGCAGCGTCGCGAGCTGCACACCTTGCGACCGGTCCTCGACGAGCTCCTGGGTGGGCCAGCGCGTCGCCGCGATGCGCCGGCGCAAGTCGTCGATCTGCTCTTCTGGAATGTCGATCTGGAACGCCCGAATTTCGGTCGCGGTGTCGACTGTAGTGCTCATGACTCCCCTTCCCGAGCCCTGACGGGGCTTCGATTGGTGACGCCACGCAGCCTGATCGCCACGGTCGAGCTTCGTACCCGTCGAAGGCCCTGGTCTGCTCCCCTGGCTCCCCGCGGGCGGCACCACCTGCCGTACGAACGCGATCGGGTTACTCTGGTGTCGGAAACAGAAGAGCTGCGGGTTACGACCGAGCGGAAGCAATGACCGAGACGACGACAGGAGAGCAGGCGACGCCGCTTGCAGTCGGGGAGGAGGCGCCCGACTTCGCGCTGCCCTCGACACCTGACCAGCGCCTGGCTCTCTCCGAGCTGCGCGGTCGACCGGTGGTGCTCGTCTTCTACCCAGAGGATTGGAGCCCCGTCTGCTCGGACCAGCTCGCGCTGTACCAGGAGCTGCTGCCGGAGTTCCACAAGTTCGACGCAGAGTTGATCGGCATTTCCGTCGACAGCGTCTGGTCCCATCTCGCCTTCGCGAAGGATCGGAATCTCCACTTCGCCCTCCTCTCCGACTTCGAGCCCAAAGGGGAGGTCTCGCGGCTCTACGGTGTCTACCGATCGCAAGAGGGCACCAGCGAACGGGCGCTCTATGTGATCGACGCCAACGGGGTCATCCGCTGGAACTACGTGTCGCCGGTCGGCGTCAACCCCGGCGCGGACGGAATCCTGCGCGCGCTCGAGAGCCTCGGGCAGGACGAGCGGTCATGAGCAAGACCACTTGGCACACCGACCTGACGCTGCCCGTGGACGAGGCGCGCGACCACATCCAAGGCCCGCCGTCGGCGGCAGTGACGCTCGTCGAGTACGGCGACTACGAATGTCCCTACTGCGGCGCCGCGTACCCCATCGTCAAGGACGTGCAGGCCCGCATGGGCGACCGACTCCGCTTCGTGTTTCGCAACTTTCCGATCTCGACCTCGCACCCGCACGCCGAGCGCGCCGCCGAAGCCGCTGAGGCTGCGGGAGCGCTGGGCCGCTTCTGGGAGATGCACGACCTCCTGTACGAGAACCAGCAGCGACTGCGAGACGACGACCTGCGGAGCTACGCGCAGGCGCTCGAGCTGGACGTCGAGCTCTTCGACCGCGAGTTGGCCGACGAGCGCCACGCAGCCCGGGTGCGCGAGGACTTCATGAGCGGCGTGCGAAGCGGCGTGAACGGCACGCCGACCTTCTACGTCAACGGAGCTCGCCACGACGACTCCTACGACGTCGAGACCCTGCTCGCCGCGCTCGAAACAGCTATCGACTAGGCCCGCAGAACCCGGAGCGCCCGCAGCGTGTTCCAGCGGCTGTCCCGGCCGGGCTTCTCCATCTCGACCAGCAGCGTTCCGGGGATGCGCGTCTGCAGCGGCCAGCGCCCGTTGGGCTTGCGCTTGCTCGCGCAGCAGGTCGATCGGGTCGGCGAGCCGCTCGTCGGCGATTGCGGGCGTCAGCCGCAGATAGTCGAGACCACGCAGCACGGTGTAGTGCCAATGCCATGGGTAGGTGAGCTGCGTGAACCGCTCCGAGATGACCTCGCCTGTGTGGTCGGATCGGTACAGACGATGCGCGACCATGAACTCGAGCGCACGCGCTTCGGCGTCCCCGAAGGCGCGCTTCGGAACGATGCCTCGGGCGGCTGCGAGCCGAAGGTTCTCGAGCACGTTGAACGTCGTGTGAAACGAGCTGTGACTCGTTTTCGGGTAGTTCCGCGTGCGGCAGTTCCAGCCGCCGTCGGCCAGCTGCGCGCTCAGCACAGCTTCGCCGAGAGCCGGAAGCCGCCGATCCGCTTCGAGAAAGTGGGCGCCGAGCCCGAGCCAGAAGCCGAGATGGCAGAGATCGATGCGCTTCAGCAGGAACGCACCGTCCACGTCGGCTCCGATCGACATGAACCGACCGAGCAGGCGCTCGATCGGGCCACGCCCGGCTGGATGGCCTTCCGGCAGGCCGAAGGCGACGAGCAGCAGCGGCGTCCAGGGAGCGTCCGTCCAACGTCCCTTCGGCCACTCGCCGTCAGGTCCCCTGGCGTCGAGTAACGCCGCCACCCACCCCGTCTCGACCACTCGGCTGCGCTCGCGCTCCCACGTCTCGGCCGGCTCGTCGAGCAGGTCGCGCAGCACCTGCCAGCGAATCGCGGGGTCGCCTTCGAGCAGCCAGTCGATCACCGCCTCGTCGCTCGCCATCCCGTCGAGAACGATATTCGGCGAGTCGGCCTCAGCGCGCGTTGACGTCCGCGGCGAACGCTTCGGTCGGCGCTGCCTGCGCTCGCACGACGCCCGCGGCGGCGTACGCGTCGTCCTCGTCGAGCGTCTCGCGTTCGAGCAGTGCGCTCGCGAGCGCGTCGAGGCGAGCGCGGTTCTCGTCCAGAAGCGCGGCGACCTCAGCATGCGCTTCGCCGACGATGCGTCGCACCTCGTCGTCGAGGAGCCTCTGGGTCTCCGGAGAGCTCTCGGCGGCGCCGGGGAGGAAGGGCCCAGTTCCGTCGCGGGGGATGACGGCGATCGGGCCGACTGCGTCGCTCATCCCCCAGCGCCCGACCATGTGCCGTGCCAGGGCCGTCAGCTGCTCGATGTCCGACTCTGCGCCTGTGCTGATCTCGCCGAAGACGAGCTCCTCGGCAACCCGGCCGCCGAGCGCGACCTTGATCTTGGCGTGGATCTCAGGCTCCAGGTAGTTGAAGCGGTCGGCGTCGGGCGCCGAGAACGTCACGCCGAGCGCGGGACCGCGCGGGATGATCGAAACCTTGCGGACGGGATCCGCGCCGCGGGTCAGCATCCCGACGAGCGCATGGCCGCCCTCGTGGTACGCGGTTCGCCGACGATCCTCGATGCTCATCATCACCCGGCGTGCCGCGCCGAGCACGATGCGCTCGAGCGAGTCGGTGAAGTCGGCTTCTTCGACGGTCTCGTGCCCGCGCCGGGCGGCTGTGAGCGCCGCCTCGTTCACGAGGTTGGCGAGATCGGCTCCGACCATCCCCGGCGTCGTCGCCGCGATGCGGCCGAGGTCGACGCCGGGAGCGAGTGGGATGCCGCGTGCATGCACGCGAAGAATCGCCTCGCGGCCGTCCCGGTCCGGCGGCTGGACCGCGACGCGGCGGTCGAACCGCCCCGGTCGCAGGAGCGCCTGGTCGAGCACGTCGGGCCGGTTCGTCGCCGCGAGGACGATCACGCTCGTCTTCGAATCGAACCCGTCCATCTCCGTGAGGATCTGGTTGAGCGTCTGTTCGCGCTCGTCGTTGCCGCCGCTGAACCCGGCGACGCCGCTCGTACGCGAGCGCCCGATGGCGTCGAGCTCGTCGATGAAGACGATTGCCGGTGCGTTCTCCTTCGCCGCCTTGAACAGATCGCGCACGCGCGCAGCGCCGACGCCCACGATCGCCTCGACGAACTCCGACGCAGCCAGTGAGAAGAACGGTAGCGTCGGCTTCGCCCGCCACCGCGCGCGCGAGCAGCGTCTTGCCGGTTCCCGGAGGTCCGCTGAGGAGCACGCCGTGCGGGACGCGCCCGCCGAGCCGCTGGTACTTCTCGGGATGACGCAGGAAGTCGACGACCTCGACCAGCTCCTGCTCTGCCTCTTCGATCCCCGCCACGTCTGCGAACGTGACCTTGTCACCCGATGCCTCGTACCGGCGAGCACGTGAGCGACCGAACGCGCCGAGCGCGTTCTGCACGTTGCCGGCGCGGCGGAACAACCAGAAGAGCAGGAAGATGAACAGGATCGTGGGCCCGAACCCGAAGAGCAGGGTCTGCCACCACGATGCGCCGGTGTCGAGCGGTTCGGCGTTGACCGTGACGTTGTTCTCCTGCAGCGAACGGGACAGCTCCTCCGTGTTCGCGAACCCCGGGATCTCCGTCCGGAATCGCGTCGTCGGATCTGCCTGCTCGAACGTCACCTGGCGCTTGAACGTGCCCTGCAAGTCCGTCCCCTTGGAGGTGATCTCGGAGACGTTGCCCTTCTCCACCTGCTCGAGGAAGAACGGGCTGTAGGGAACGCGAACGCGCGACTCGGGCTGCATCGCGCGGGCGCTGATGAAGACGTTGAACGCGAGCACCGCGACGAAGAAGAGGATCCAGCGGGGCGAGAATCCGAACCCGGGACGCCGCGCCGGTGTCGGCTCCGCTCCACGGTCGTCGGCCCTGTTGGCCATTGCTCAAGCGTACTCCGTGGGAAACGTTCAAAGGGACAAGAACGCCGGCGGCCTAGCTGCCGCCGGCGTTCCTTGTCGAGTCGGCGTGTGTAGCGTCAGTGCGCCGGCACGGCCGCGCGGTCGGAGACGCTCAGCGTCGACGGATTCAGCGCCGAGGATGACCCTGCTGAACGCGACGATCCAGAGGCCGACGACGATCGGCGCGACGTACTGCGCGTAGGCGCCGTCCGGAGCCCAGAATCCGTCGCTCGCCCAGGTGGTGGTTCGCGCGAGCACGAGCACCATCGTCGTGACGCCGGCCCCGAACATCGCGTTCGAGATCAGCCCTGCCCGCCAGAGCCCGAACGACCCCGACATGACCAGCATCGCCGTCGGGAACGCGGCCAGGGAACCGGCGACCCAGATGAGGTCGTTCAGGCCCGACACCAGCGCGTCGTTCCCCGTTCCGGCGATGGAGTACGCCAGGACGGCGTCCACCGTGAGGAGCACGAAGATCACGCCTCCCAGGGCTCCGGCGGCCGCCACCGCCGCAGAGCCCCACCCGCCGAAGCCTGCATCACGCAACGCACTGCTGAGCGCCACGGCGAACCACATCAGGTTCAGCAGTGCGAAGCCGAAGAAGACGGACGCGATCAGGATCCGCGTGCTGTCGCCGTCGTAGAAGGAGACGAGCGTGTCGGCCGAGGCACCGACTTTCGGCGGAGTGCCGTGGATCACCGCGCCGACGATGAAGAACAGCAAAAACGCAATTCCTCCACCGCGAAAGACTCGTTCGAAGGTAGTCATTGGTTCCGTCCTTTCCGTTTGATGACAACGGAAAGATCGCGCGATCGACCCCCGGACGCGCCCGTCGAAACCCCTGGTCTACACCCGGGCGTGCCGTTCGGCACTCGCGAGCTGCTGCCCGTCGGCTGGGAGGGCCAGCCGGAGCTGTCTGCGCGAGGTGAGCTCGAGTTTCATGAAGACCTTGCGCAGGTGCCACTCGACCGTGCGCGGGCTGAGGAACAGCCGGGCGCCGATCTCCGGATTCGTGTACCCGTCGCGCGCGAGAGTCGCGATCTGCAATTCCTGCCCTGTCAGCTGGTCGCGGGCCTCGTCCACCCGTCGACGCGGCGTCGCGCCGGTGGCGAGCAGCTCTCGCGCGACCCGTGCGGCGAAGCTCTGGGCTCCGACCTGCGTGAAGAACTCGTGTGCGTCCGTGAGCTCCGCGCGTGCGTCCGTGCGACGGTTGGCGCGGCGAAGCCACTCGCCGTACAGGAGCCGTGCGCGGGCGAGGAACATGCGCATGGACGTCTCCCGGAGTGCTTCGATGGCCTCGCGATAGGCGTCCTCGGGGTCGTCGGCCTCGGTCACGAGGGCGCGCGACCGCGCCTCGAGCCCGTGCGCGAGCTGCGTTCCCGCGGCATGCGTTCGCACCGCCAGCCGCTCGAGCGCGGCAAGGGCGACGTCCGTTCTCCCGGACCGTGCCGCCGCCTCGATCAGCTCGGTCAGCACGAAGGGAGTCATGCTCAGCTCATCCGTCGCAGCTGCACGGTACGCGGCGTCGAACGCCGCCTCGTAGTTTCCGAGGCTGTTGTGCAGCGTCGCGGCCGCGAGTTCGCAAACGCTCGGGATCATGCCTTCGCCGCCCGCAGCGGCTTCTTCGACGTCACGGATGATCCGCAACGTCTGAGTTTCATCGCCGCGATAGGCGAGGAACAACAGGCGCATCACCTGAGGCATGTTTCCCACGATCGACTGGTTGATGGATGCAACCTCGTCCAGCACGATCGCTGCCGCGGCGAGGTCTCCCTCGTAGACGCGCAGAGCAGCAACGTAGTTCAACGCAGCAGGCAACACGCTGAGCACGCCGTCCTCGCGCGCCCCTTGCGCGTGGCGGGTCGCGAGGTCGTCCCAGGCCGCTTCGTCGAGCAGTTCCGCTGCAACACGCGAGGCGATGCGCAGGCTGCGCAGGGCGCGTTCGCTGTTGCCGTCGGTGCCGCGGGCCTTCGCCACGGCCTCCTTCAGGAGCGGCGCGGCCGTCGCGTGGCCGTCGGTGTACAGCACCGCGAGACCGTCGAGGAGCAGATCAGTCGTATCCGGCGTCCCGGATGCGGACGGCGCCGCGCGTGCGGCCTTCGCTGCACGGAGCAGATCGTCACCGAGACGACCGGCGTTGCCGGCGTGGAAAAGCGCCTCCAGATGGGTCTCGCGTGCGAGGTTTGCGTCGAGCGGCTCCAGGCGTCGCGCGGCAGTGAGCAGCAACGACTGCGCCTCGTCGCCGCGGCCGAGGTCCCAGGCGATGCGGCCGCGCAGCCGAAGTGCGAGTGCGCGGTCGAGATCGGTCAGCGGCCCGCGCTCGGCCTCCGCGAGCAGCGTGGCCGCCGGTTCGTGGAGCCCTGCGAGTGACTTTCGCCGCACCGCGCCCAGTGTGCGCGTGGCGCGGAGCTGGGGATCAGGTGTCAGCTCGGCGGCGCGCTCGAGGAACGCAGCCGCAGCGGCAAGGCCGCCGCGTGACTCTCGCGCGCTCGGCCGAGCGCTCGAGCTCGGCGGCGACGCTCTCGTCGGGTGTGACCGTGGCGTGTGCGCGATGCCAGGCGCGTCGATCGGGATCAAGCTCGGGGTCGGTGGCGTCGGCGAGTGCCGCGTGCACCGAGCGCCGCTCGTCGGGAGGCGCAGCGTGGTAGATGGCGGAACGCAGGAGCGGGTGGCGGAACGTCACGCGCGTGTCGAGAGCGAGCAGGTCGGCCGCCTCGGCGGGCGCAGCGAGCTCGGGCCCGAGCTCCAGCGCGGCGGCGGCGCGCCACAGCAGCGCCGGGTCGCCGAGCGGCTCGGCGGCGGCCACCAGCAGCAACCGTTGCGTCTTCGCGTCGAGCTCGTTCACCCGGCTGCGAAAGCTCGCTTCGATGCGGCGCTCGAGCGGCGACTCGTCCGACACCGCAAACCCGCCCGCGAGTGTGGCGGGCGAGAGTGCACGCGGGAGCTCGAGGAGCGCGAGAGGATTACCGCGCGTCTCGGCGATGAGCCTGTCGCGGACCCGTTCGTCGAGCACACGAAGGTTCGTGGACGCCAGCAGCGCTCGCGCGTCGCTGTAGGACAGCCGCTGCAGCGCCAGGGCAGGCAGACCGGCGAGCTCCCGGACCGGCTCGGAGTCCCTCTCCGCGAACAGCATCAGCACGCCTTCGGCCTCGAGGCGGCGTGCGACGAACGACAGGGCCTCCGCCGATGAGTGGTCGAGCCACTGCGCGTCGTCGATGAGACAGACGACAGGCTGCGTCTCGGCTGCGTCGGAGAGCAGCGTCAGAACCGCGAGCGCGACGAGGAACCGGTCGGGTCGCCGGCCCTCGCTCAGTCCGAACGCGGTCTCGAGCGCGTCGCGCTGGGGTGGAGCGAGCCGCTCGAGCCCGTCGAGCAGTGGCGCGCAAAGCTGCTGGAGGGCGGCGAACGGCAGCTCCAACTCCGCCTCTGCGCCTTCCGCATGGAGCACCCGCGCGCCGTCTGCGGAAGCGGCGACGTAGTTCAGGAGCGCCGACTTGCCGATGCCGGCCTCGCCGCGGACCACGAGGGCGCGGCTCTCGCCCGCTCGCGTTGCCTCGAGGAGCTCATCGAGCATCGAGCACTCGCTCGCGCGACCGCGAAGGCTCCGCCTCGCGTCGGCCTGCATTGACATCTCGGCAATGGAGGATACGCCGAACGCCCCCACCTGCACAGCCGATCGCCTGCGCGGACCAGTGATTCCCCCGGGCGCGAACGGGGCGCCGATGCGAGACCCTCACGTGGTTCCCGTTCACTTCGTCAGGAGGCGAATCATGGTTGTTGCAACGTCAGAAGAGGCGACGCCCGGCGTGGCGATTCGGCCGTTCCGGATCGACGTCCCGCAGGAGGAGCTCGACGAGCTCCGGCGGCGCGTCCAGGCCACACGGTGGCCCGAGGCTGAGACCGTCGCGGATGACTCGCAGGGCGTTCGGCTGGCGACGATTCAGGCGCTCGCGGACTACTGGGGCACCGAGTACGACCTTCGGAGGTTCGAGGCAAGGCTCAACGCGTTCCCTCAGTACACCACGGAGATCGACGGCCTCGACATCCACTTCATTCACGTCCGCTCGCCGCACGAAAACGCGTTGCCGCTGATCATCACGCACGGCTGGCCGGGCTCGGTCGTCGAGCTGCTCAACGTCATCGGCCCGCTCAGCGACCCGAAGGCGCACGGCGGTCGGGCCGAGGACGCGTTCGACGTCGTAGTTCCGTCGATTCCCGGCTACGGATTCTCGGGGAAGCCAACGACCACCGGCTGGGACCCAGTCCACATCGCGGACGCCTGGATCGAGCTGATGAGGCGACTGGGCTACACGCGATTCGTCGCGCAAGGCGGCGATTGGGGTGCGCAGATCACGGACGTGATGGGCGCAAAGGCACCTCCGGAGCTGCTCGGCATCCACTCCAACATGCCCGGCACGGTTCCGGCTCCAATCGCCAAGGCGCTCTCGTTGAACGTCCTGGGCGCCGGCACCCCGCCGTCCGGTTTGTCCGCCGACGAGCAACGCGCGTACGACCGGCTCAACTTCCTCTACACCAAGGGCCTCGGCTACGGAATCGAGATGGGGAACCGTCCGCAGACCCTGTATGGGCTTGCCGATTCGCCCGTCGCCCTCGCCGCCTGGATGCTCGACCACGATGCGTACAGCTACGAGGACATCGCCAGCGCCTTCAGCGGCGAACCTGTCGGCAACCTGACCCGAGACGAGGTCCTGGACAACATCACCCTCACGTGGGTGACGAACACCGGAGTCTCCTCGGGCCGCCTGTACTGGGAGAACACGCTCGACTTCTTCGACGCCAAGGGCGTCACCGTTCCGGCCGCCGTAAGTGTCTTCCCGCGTGAGCTCTATCAGGCGCCGCGGAGCTGGACAGAGCAGGCCTACCCCAACCTCATCTACTTCAACGAGCTCGACGAGGGGAACCACTTCGCGGCCTGGCAGGAGCCGGAGCTCTTCACCACCGAGGTTCGTGCGGCCTTCCGTTCACTGCGCTGATTTCGCCTCGACGAGGCAAGGAAAGAAAGGAGATTTCGTGAGCAACAACTTCGCGACCACCATCGACGTCACCCAACGCGGCGCGGACGCGTACGCGTTCACGTTCGGCTAGCGACGATGGTCCAGGTCGGCGCATACCCCACGCGAAGCGACGCAGAGCTCGCGCAGACGGCCCTCACAGCCGCAGGAATCCCATCTGAGATTGCTTCCGACGACGCAGGCGGCGCCTATCCGTTCGACCTCAGCGGCGGCGCGCGTCTCCTCGTCGACGAGACGTATGCCGAAGACGCAGTGTCGATTCTCTCCGTGCCTCCCGACGCAACCTGAAAGGAGCAACGATGACGACGACGTCGACCAGCACACCCGGATACGCGCGTGTCCGCAGCGACGAGGCAGCCCGTTTGCTCGGGCAGACGATGGGCTTCGTCGCCCTCACGGCCGCCTGTTTCGCGCTGGGCGCGTACCTCGGACGGGACCTGTCTGCCGGCTGGGCGATCGGGGCCTACATCGGCTCGTTCGTGGTGCTGCTCGCCATGAGCGTCGCCGCACAGCGCTCCGAGCTGATCACCATCACCCTGCTGTTCGGCTTCGGACTCGTGCTCGGGCTCGCGGTGGACCGACCGTCGGCGACATCCTCGGGGCGGATCCGCAGGCGGTGTGGCAAGCAGGCGCAGCGACGGCACTGTTCATCGCGGGGTTCGGGGTAGCCGGCTACGCGACGCGACGCGACCTCTCGGCGCTCGGCGCGCGCTGTTCTGGGCGCTCGTCGCGTTGATCGTCTTCGGGATCGTGCTGATCTTCGTGCAGATCCCCGGCGGATCGCTGATCTACGCGGTGGCCGGCCTCGTGATCTTCGCCGGGCTGACGCTCTACGACTTCCAACGGCTTCGCCGCACCGAGGACATTCGCACGGCGCCGCTGCTCGCCGCGTCGATCTTCCTCGACATCCTCAACGTGTTCGTCTTGTTCCTGTCGGCTGGCCGGGCTCGATCGTCGGCAGCTGAAGATGACCTCGATCGGCTGACCGAGCCCACGGCGCACGGAGGGAGCGAAGCGGACGCGTTCCACGTGGTGATTCCCTCGATGCCGGGCTACGGGTTCTCGGAGAAGCCGACGGAGACGGGCTGGTGCCTCGAGCGCATGGCCCGAGCCTGGGCAGAGCTCATGACCCGCACGGACGGCGACGACGCGATCTACAAGGCAATCGTCGTCGTCTTCACCGACTTGGCCCCGGATCAGGCAGGCGACCTCTTCGACAACGTCCTGCAGGAACTTGCCGTTCCGTCCTATGTGGACGATGGCTTCGTGATGGGAGGGTCCTACGAAGGCAACGAGGCGGGCGCGATCTACAACTCGAGCTTCCGACCGTTCACATCGCCGGTGCCGTTTCTGTTGATCAGGCAGGCGGTCGTCAGCGACTGGAAGTTCTTCCTGGACGACGACGCGTGGCTCGAACGCTGGGCGCAGCGTCATGGAGGGTCCGGCGCCGAGGCGCTTGCTCAGGAGCTACGCCGTTTGCCCTGGCGGGAGCAGCGCGATTAGAGCCTCGTCCTTCCGCCGCGGATCACGTCGGCGCCGGTCTACATGAGCTGGTTCGGCGCCCGGCGGCATCCGGGGGCGACGCCGTTGCCCTCCGAAGGCCGCCTGCCCGGTTTCGACGGCGCGACCGGCTGGCTCAACTCGCCGCCGCTCACCGCGGAGGACGTGGGCGGCAAGGTCGTGCTCGTCGACTTCTGGACGTACACCTGCATCAACTGGCTCCGAACGCTCGCCTACGTCCGCGCGTGGGCCGAGAAGTACCGCGAACGGGGATTGATCGTCGTCGGCGTCCACACGCCCGAGTTCCCGTTCGAGCGCGAGATCGAGAACGTCCGCGAGGCCGCGAGCGCACTGCGTGTCGAGTACCCGATCGCGCTCGACAGCGACTACGGGGTGTGGCGGGCGTTCGGCAACCGCTACTGGCCCGCCGTCTACATCGCCGACGCGGAGGGACGGATCCGGCAGCACCACTTCGGCGAGGGCGCCTACGACGAGTGCGAGTGGGCGATTCAGATGTTGCTGCGCGAGGCGGGCGTCGAGGGCATCGGCGACGATCTCGTCTCGGTCGATCCCGACGGCTTCGAGGCGCAGGCCGACTGGACGAACCTGGGCTCGCCCGAGACCTACCTCGGCTACGAGCAAGGCCGGAACTTTGCGTCGCCGGGCGGTGCCGCGCTCGACGAGCCGCGCACCTATTCCGCCCCGGATTCGCTCCGGCTCAACCAGTGGGCGCTCTCCGGCGACTGGACGATCGAGAGCGGCGCGAGCGTGCTGAACGGCACCGAGGGCGCGATCGCGTTCCGCTTCCACGCTCGCGACGCCCACCTCGTCCTGCGGGCGCGCGAGCCGGGCGCGCAGGTGCCGTTCCGCGTGCTCGTCGACGGAGAGCCGCCCGGCGACGCGCACGGGCTCGACGTCGACGAGCAAGGCCACGGAACCGTGATCGAACCGCGGCTCTACCAGCTCGTCCGCCAGCGTGATCGCATCGCCGATCGCACGCTCGAGATCGACTTCCGCGCTCCCGGCGTGGAGGCCTACGTCTTCACCTTCGGCTAGCGCACGGCGAGTGGGCGGCGATTGCCTGAACCTCGACCTTGCAGCCGAGTGGCAGCGCTCCTGCTTGATACGTCAGGCGCGCTGGGAGACCCGCAACGCCTGCGAAGGCCTCACGGTAGACACGATTGACTGCCTCGTAGTCGTTGATGTCCGCGAGCGCGACGTGGACCGAGACGAACTCGTCCAAGGTGAAACCGGCGGCCTTCGCAATGCTGCGGACATTCGCGAACGCCTGCTTGAACTCTTCCTCGATCGTGCCCGGCTTGTAGGCGCCGGTCGCGGGATCGAGCGCGGGCTGGCCGGAGACGAAACAGAGGTTGCCCGCGACGACGGCGGCCGAAAAGGGCCAGTCCCCAGGAGGAACGCCCTCTCCGCTCGTGATGTAGACGTGGCTCATCGGCTCGGATCGAATGCTAGGCGAGGGGGAGCGCCGGTACCGCGCTCCCCCTCAGATTGCCTTGCCTAACGCCGCGCTGTGACCGGCGCGGTTGCAGCGTCGTACGTGCTCTCCGGCGCCACAGCGACTGCCGCAGCGTCCCGCCGCCTGAGCAGCACGATCGAAGCGCCGGCCACCCACGCGACCAACGGAATGATGTTCATGTAGGTCACGTCGAAGACCAGAGCGATCGCGACGAGGATCCCGAACCAGGCGAGCCAGCGCGGGAGGACACCCGTTCTCAAGATGAGGACGGAGGTCGCGAGAAGCAGGAGAATTCCGGCGAAGCCACCTCCGAGCAGGAGCAGCAGCGACCCCAGCTGCGGCAGAACCCGTCACCAGGTCAGGGTTGGTCACCGCGCGTCCGAGAACTTGACGGCATAGGCGACCGACGCGAGCGCCGCTGCTGAGACACTCCAGACCGCGGTGAAGACGACCCCGGCACCGAACACGAGGTTCGAGAGCGTGCCCGGGTCTCCCTCGGCTCGGCGGAGAACGGTTCGCAGGCCCGCAACGAACCCCAGAAACGCGAGTCCGCCGAGCACCCACAGGTACGCGCCGACGATGTTGCGCGTGTGGTTTCCGCTGTCGGTGAGATAACTCGCGATCTCCTGAGCGGAAGCGTCGGCCTTCGGCACATCGGTCACGAAGGACGCGCCGGCGAGCATGAGAACGACGAAGACGATGCCGCTAAGCGCAGCCCAGCGTTGCTTGACCATGATTCACTCCTTTGTGCACGAGACCTGATGGCCTCTGGATTGGTTGTCGTCCCAGCGTCGCGCCGCAAGCACCGCATCGCGTCCGTCGGACTCCCCAGTCCTTGCCTGGCCTTGGCTCGGGGTCTATCGTCGGTCCCGGATGACGAGCCAGCGAACGGCGACCGTGCTGCGCGGCAGAGACGAGGAGCGCCGCGCGCTCGACCGGCTGCTCGACGCGGCGCGTGCCGGCCGGAGCTCGACGCTCGTGATTCGTGGCGAGGCCGGCATCGGCAAGACGGCGCTACTCGGCTACGTCGCCGAACGCGCCTCGGGCTGCCGGCTCGCGCGCGTCCGCGGGGTCGAGTCGGAGCGGGAGTTCGCGTTCGCCGGCCTGCTGCAGCTGTGCGCCGGGTCGACGCTGGAGCGCGCCGAGCGGCTGCCGGCTCCGCAGCGTGACGCGCTGATGCGGGCTTTCGGTCTCATGGACGGGCCGGCGCCGGAGGGATTCCTGGTCGGCCTGGCCGCGCTCAGCCTGCTGTCGGAGGTCGCAGAGGAGCAGCCGCTCGTCTGCGTGCTCGACGACGTCCAGTGGCTGGACCCGGAGTCGGTGTCAGTCCTGGCGTTCGTCGCGCGGCGGCTCGACGCAGAGCCGATCGCGATGGTGTTCGCGGTTCGCGACTCGGGTGACGTGCAGGAGCTCGACGGACTGCCGGAGCTCGTGCTCTCGGGTCTCGGCGACGCCGATGCACGCCTGCTGCTGGAGGGCGTGATGCCGGGAGGGCTCGACGAGCAGGTTCGCGACCGGATCGTGGCCGAGACGCGGGGCAACCCGCTCGCGCTGCTGGAGCTGCCGCGAGGGCTGACTCAGGCCGAGCTTGTCGGCGGCTTCGGGCTGCCCGAGGGACGGGGGCTGTCGAGCCGCGTCGAGCAGAGTTTCCTGCGCCGCATGCAATCGCTTCCGCCGGAGACGCAACGGCTTCTTCACGTCGCCGCGGCCGAGGCCGTTGGCGACGCGGCTGTGGTCGCGCGGGCCGCGGCGGAGCTGGGAATCGACAGCGCCGCCATGGTTGCCGCCGAGGACGCGGGGCTGATCGACTTCGGCACGGGCATTCGGTTCCGCCATCCCCTGGTGCGCTCGGCGGCGTACCGCGCAGCGACGCCGCACGAGCGGCGGCAGGCGCACGAGGCGCTCGCCTCCGCGACGGATCCGGAACGGGATCCGGACCGCGTCGCCTGGCATCGCGCCCACGCGGCTGCCGGCCCGGACGAGAGCGTCGCCGCCGAGCTCGAGCGCTCGGCCTCACGGGCCGAGGCGCGCGGCGGTGTCGCCGCTGCCGCCGCGTTCCTCGAGCGCGCGGCCGAGCTCAGCCCGGACGCGGCGAACCGCGGCACGCGCGCGCTCGCGGCGGCGCAGCTGAAGCTCGACGCCGGAGCGGCCGAAGCAGCCGAGCGCCTGGTGATCGTCGCGGCGACCTCGCCGCTCGAGGAGCTCGACCGCGCACGCGCCGAGCGGCTGCGCGCTCAGATCGCCTACGCCCGGACGCGCGGCAGCGACACGCCGCCTCTGCTCAGCATCGCGGCGAAGCGGTTGGAACCCCTCGACCCGGAGTTGGCGCGCGAGACGCACCTGTTAGCGCTCTGGACAGCCGCTCGCGGAGGTCGCTCCGCCCTGGACAGGGGAGTCGTCGAGGCAGCCGAGGCGGCGACGCTTCCCCTCGGGCAGAAGCCGGCGCGCGCGATCGACCTGCTATTGGACGCCGTTGTCGCGCGACTGACGCGAGGGTATGAGCCGGCGCCGGTGGCGCGCGCCGTTGCGGCTCTTCGCGCAGAGGGACCCCGTCGCGAGAACCTCGTCTGGTGCTTGCTCGGCTGCGAGCTCGCTCTGGAGCTCTGGGAAGACGACGTCTCCGAAGCGATCGCGAGCGCCGTCGGTCGCGTTGCACGCGAGAGCGGTGGCCTCAGGCTCCTTCCCTACGCACTCAGCTACTCCGCCGCGAATCGGATCCTCCGCGGCGAGTTTGGCGTCGCAGAGCAATTGTTGGACGAAGCGGAGACGATCCGCGTGGCAACGCGCGGCCCGTACTTCGTCATGGCCTCTGTCCTGCTCGCCGCCTGGCGCGGCGATCGGGAAACGACGAACACGCTGCGCGAGGCTGCGGTCGGAGCGGGGACGGCGCGCGGCGAGGGGCTCGCGATCGAGCTCGCGGAGTGGGCGACAGCAGTGCTGCACAACGGCCTCGGCGAGTACGCGGACGCGGCAGCCGCGGCGCAACGCGCGTACGGCCTCGACGTGCTCGGCTTCGGCGGCCTTGTGTTGCCCGAGCTGATCGAGGCGGCCGTGCGGAGCGGCAACCTACCGGCAGCCGAGGTCGCCTTCGCCCGTCTGGTCGAGCGGTCGAGCACGAGCACGACCGAATGGGCCCGCGGCATCGAGGCCGCCGCACGCGCGCTGTTGAGCGATGGACCGGACGCCGAAGCTCACCACCTCGAGGCGGTCGACCAGCTGGGGCGATCGCGCGTCATCGTCCTCCACGCCCGGGCGCAGCTGACCTATGGCGAGTGGCTGCGGCGCGAGGGTCGCCGCGTCGATGCGCGCGCGCAGCTGAAGGCGGCTCACACCGCGTTCGAGGCGATGGGTGCGCGGGGGTTTGCCGAGCGGGCGCGCCGGGAGCTGCTGGCCACGGGAGAGACGGTCCGGAAGCGGACCGACGACACGCGCGGCGACCTTACGCCGCAGGAGGCGCAGATCGCCCGCCTGGCGTCGGATCGGCTCACGAACCCCGAGATCGCTGCGCAGCTCTATCTCAGCCCACGCACCGTCGAGTACCACCTGCACAAGGTCTTCCAGAAGCTCGGCATCAGCTCGCGCCGCGAGCTCGCGAACGCGCTGTCCGCTTCAAGGTCGGAACCGATTCCCGCCTGACGGAAGCTGTGGGGGTCGCGGCCCGCGACCGCGACCCCACCAGTGTCCATCCATCGGAGTCCCGACATTCGCCACGGGGCGCTCCGACCGGTGATCTGACGCAAGTAGACGGACCAGGGCATCCGACGGAGGCGACGGATCGGTCGCCGAGCGAGCCTCCTTCCAACACAAACGGAAGGAGCGACTCGATGACCACGCAATCGACAACCAAGTGGACGGAGCTCGCACACCGCACGAGCGACGGCATCGACGTGACGCTCGTCTGGGTGCACGGCGACGGCGAGGACAAGACCGTCGTCAGCGTCTACGACAGCCGGAAGGGCGCGTACTTCGAGATCCCGACCGAGCGGCGCCTCGCCCTCGACGTCTACTACCACCCGTTCGCCTACAGGGATTTCAGCTCCGTCGACTACGAGGACAGCCGCCTGGCGGCGTGAGTCCGATGGTCGGGCGCGCACACCCACGCGAACCGACGTTCCGCACGGCCTGCTTCTCGCCGCGTCGATCTTCCTGGACAACCTCAACGCCCCGACCCCACCGTCAGTTCGGGAATGAATGGGCACGCCCAAACGTTTGAGGGATCAAGTACTTTTCGAGAGAGGAAAGGTGATGAACCCCCACTTCGAATTCGGGCTCGACACGTTCCTGCCGATCACGGTCGATCGGTCCGGGCTGCCGATCGGCGGCGATCAGGTGATCCGGGACGCCGTGGACGAGGCGGTTCTCGCCGAGGCGGCCGGTGTCGACTCGTTCAGCATCGGCGAGCACTACCGCCCGGAGTTCATGGACTCCGCGAGCCACGTGATCCTCGCCGCGATCGCCAGCCGCACGCAGCGGATCCGTCTCGGCACGGCAGTCACCGTCCTCAGCACCCAGGACCCGGTTCGGCTCTACACGAACTTCGCGACGCTCGACGCGGTGTCGAACGGCCGCGCACAGTTGATCGTGGGCCGCGGCTCGCTGACGGAGTCCTTCCCGCTGTTCGGGTTCGACCTCGCCGACTACGAAGAGCTGTTCGAGGAGAAGCTCGACCTGCTGGTGCAGCTGCTGCGTCGGCAACCCGTGACCTGGTCGGGGAACTTTCGCTCGCCGCTGGAGAACCAGTTCGTCAGCCCGCCCATCCCCGAAGGGACACATCCCGACCTGGGTCGGTGTCGGTGGGACCCCGCAGTCGGTGATCCGAGCCGCGCGCTTCGGACTGCCGCTCATGCTGGCGGTCATTGCCGGCAGGCCCGGACGCTTTGCGCCGTACGTCGAGCTCTACAAGCGCTCGCTCGCCCAGCAAGGGCAGCCCGACCTGCCGATCGGGCTCCACTCGCTCGGCTTCGTCGCCGAGACCGACGAGGAGGCGCTGAGCACGCAGTGGCCCTACTACAAGGAGCAGTTCGACTGGGCTGCGGAAGAGCGCGGCTGGCGGCCGCCGACCTACGAGCAATACCTGGTCGAGGTCGATCACGGCTCGATGTACGTCGGGTCGCCGGCAACGGTCGCGACCAGAATCGCGGACGCCATCCGCACGCTCGACCTGAGCCGATTCGACCTGCTCAACGGCGTCGGACGCGTTCCCCACGAACAGCGGCTGCGCGCGATCGATCTCTACGGTCGCGAGGTGATCCCGCGTGTACGCGAGCTGCTCGCCGCGCGGGCCGCCAGCTCCGCGGCAACGGCCGAGGTGGCGAGCTGATGGCGGCCGTCGAGCGCCTCGGCATCGTCGGCGCGGGCAAGTTCGGCACGACGCTCGCCCGCGCCGCGCTGTCGGCCGGCTACGACGTCGCGATCGCCGGGTCGGGCCCTGCTGACGACATCGCGCTCACCGTCGACGTTCTCGCGCCGGGCGCGCGTGCTGCGAGGACCGACGAGGTCGTCCGCCACGCCGACCTCGTCGTCCTGGCCGTTCCCACGCACCGCTTCCGCGAGCTTCCGGGAGATCTCTTCGCGGGGAAGATCCTCGTCGACGTCATGAACTACTGGGAGCCGGTGGACGGCGAGGATCCGGAGTTGGCGGCCGCGGTCGACGGCTCGAGCGTGATCGTGCAAGCGCACTTTCCTTCAGCGCGGGTGGTCAAGAGCTCTCAATCAACTCGGCTACCACGAGTTCGAAGAGAGTCGACGTCCGAACGGATCGCACGAACGGATCGGGATCGGCGCCGCCGGCGACGACCGCTCGGCGGTCCACCAGGTGATGCGGCTGATCGACCGGCTCGGGTTCGACCCGGTCGACATCGGCCCGCTGGCGAACGGCATTGCGCTGGAGCCCGACGGCTCCCCGCTCGCCGCCACCTACAGCGCCGACGAGCTCCTGGAGCTTGCAACGCGCTGAGATCCGCCACAATCGACGCTCGCGATGAAGGCGGTCGTGCAGCACCGATACGGAGGTCCCGAGACCCTCGAGCTCGACGAGGTGAGTCTGCCGACGGTCGGGAATGATCAAGTGCTCGTACGTGTCCGCGCGGCGGCGCTCAATCCAACGGACTACGTCGTGATGCGTGGGTTCCTCCGCCCGCAGACCGGGTGGCGACGCCCGAAGCAGCTCGTACGAGGCTTCGACGTCGCCGGCATCGTCGAAGCCGTCGGTGGGGAGGTGTCGGAGTTAGTGCCCGGCGAAGCCGTGTTCGGATCCTGCCGTGGATCCCTTGCCGAATACGCCGTCGGCGACCCGCAGAAGTTGGTGCCGAAGCCCGAGCGGTTGAGCTTCGAGCAGGCCGCCGGAGTGGCGGTCGCGGGGTCGATGGCACTGGAGGCGCTGCGCGATCACGCGGAGCTTCGAGCAGGTCAACGGATTGCGATCACCGGCGCGACCGGTGGCGTGGGCAGCTTCGCTGTCCAGATCGCGAAGGCGTGGGGTGCCCACGTCACTGCTGTCTGCCGTACGGAAAACGTCGAGCTCGCCCGGCAGCTCGGCGCCGACCGCGTCTTCGACTACAAGCGCGACGACTATCTGCGTGAGCAACGGTACGACGCGATCTTCGACAATGGCGGCGGCCGATCTCTCAGGCAGCTGCGTCGTGCGGTCGAGCCGGACGGAGTCGTCGTTCTCAACTGCGGCCAGGACGTCTCGTTGATCGTCGCGGGCTTAACCGCGCGGTTGGTTCTCCGCCGGCGCGGGGTCAAGCAGTTCACCAGGAAGGTCACCCGCGCCGGCCTGCTCGAGCTCGCTGCGCTGATGGAGGACGCGAGCGTCACGCCCGTCGTCGACCGCACCTACCCACTCGCCGAGACGCCTGCTGCAATGCGCTACCTGATGGCGCGCCATCCGCGCGGGAAGGTGGTCGTAACCCCGCACGGCGCCGCCGCGCCGCCGCCGTGACTCGGCTCTTCGTGCTCGCGCGGCACGGCGAGTCCACGCTGAACGCCGACGGCATCGTGAACGGAGACCCGAACCGCGACGTCCGGCTGACCCAGAAGGGTCGAGACGAGGCGCTGTTGCTCGGGCTGCAGTTGCGGAACGTGAGCCTCGACCTCTGCGTCGTCACGCGCTTCGGCCGTACGCGCGAGACCGCCGAGCTCGCGCTCGCCGCGCGCAGCGTGCGAATCGACGTCGAGCCGCTCTTCGACGACGTCGACGTCGGCGACCTCGAAGGTAGCTCCCTGGACGACTACCGCGCGTGGAAGCGGGAGCATGCGCGTGCCGATCCATTCCCGAACGGTGAGAGTCTCGACGCCGCGGCCGCGCGCTACTCCCTCGCGCTCCGGTCGCTGCTCGACCGTACGGAACAGACGATCCTCGTCGTCGCGCACGAGATCCCGGTTCGCTACGCGCTCAACGCGGCGGAGGGATCCCCGGATCCCGACTCGCCGCACCGGCAGATCGCAAACGCGACTCCGTACTTGTTCAACGAGCGCCGGCTCGCCGCGGCAGCGACGTCGCTCGCGATACGCCGAGACGTCGACTGAAGGTTGACGGGCTTCCGTACCTAGGGCCGCGTCTCGCGCAAGCGGGAGCGCTCCTCGCGATAGTGGAAGACGTCGTAAACGACGAGCGCCCAGCAGAGGGCGGTCACGAGGGCGAGCGACGCCAGCGCCGAGATCTCCAGCGCCGCCGGTATGAGCGCGAGCATGCCGACGCCCGTGATCACCCGGCCGGGCCCGACCCAGCCCGGTCTCTCGGTCGTCGTGCTGCGGACTTCCCGGACGACGCGGATGCGGAGCGCAACGTGGGTGAGGAAGTAGAGCGACAGTCCGCCGCAGAGCGCCAGGGCGGGGATGGTTTCGAGCGGGTCGTCGACCTGCTCGATCGTCTTCTTCAGGCCGAGCGCAAACAGGACGATGCCGGCGATCATCGGCAGGTGGAGATAGCTGTAGTAGTCGCGAGCAAGTCGCGAGCGCGCTAGGCCGGTCGCCTTCGAAAGCTGTTGCTGCGCGCCGACGGCGTAGACGTCGAAGTACGCCCACCACAGCGCGGCCAGGACTGCGCTGCCGAGAAGTGCGGCCACGACGATGCTCGACGTCAGCGGGACACCCGCGGCGCCGATGCCGATCGCGACGATCGACTCGCCGAGCGCGACGATCATGATCAGACCGTGACGCTCGGCGAAGTGCGCCGGTGAAACGTGCAAGCGCGGGAAGCCGCGGCCGATCAGGGCGCCGACGTAGTCAGCCGCGATTGCGATCACCCAGAGCGCGGCCTGCGTGCGTCCGTCGAAGAAACCGGCGACGACGATCAGCACCGGCGCCAGCAGGGATCTCGGCAGGATCATCAGCACGGCGTCGACCAGGTCGGGGTCGCGCTTGGCGGCGATCGCAAAGAGCGCCGAGTTGAAGCAAGCGGACGATCAGGTACGCGATCCCGAACAGGACTCCGTTCGCGTCGAAGGCTTCCGGGACGGCGAGTGCGGCGACGAGCATCGCCGCCATCGCGGCGAACATGCCCGCGCGGACCGGAATCTCCTCCGGCTCGAGCGTGTTCGTCAGCCACGCGTAGCCCGTCCAGGCCCACCAGAGTGCGGCGAGGACCAGCAGCCCGCGTCCGAGCCCGGGCCAGGTGGGATCGTCCGACATGAGCAGCGTGACCTGCGTGATCGCGTAGACGAAGACGAGATCGAAGAACAGCTCGAGCGGGGTGACCCGCTGCTCGCGCTGGGGCATCGGTGGAGGCTAAATCAGCCGGTCAAGCCGAGCTGCGGGACCGCTCGAGGCCGTCCAGGATCAGGTCGAGCCCCAGCTCGAACCCGCCCGGCCCCTCGTCGTGCGGCTCGAGGTGCTGCTTGATGTGCTCGACGAGATCGGGGTACTCGTCGGCGGGGAGCTGCTGCAGGAAGTTCTCCGCCATGCCCGCGAGCTCCTCGCCTTTGTACGGGAAGTTGAGCTGCTGGAGCGTGTAGCCCTGGACGTAGCTTTCGAGGACGTGGAACGCGTGGTACATCAGGTCCTTGGAGAACCCGGCTTCTCGCAGCGTTCTGAGCATCCAGTCGCTGTTTCGGAGTCGCGCGGTGCCACCGCCCTGGCGCATCCAGAGGGGCGTGGCCCAGCGATGGCGCAAGAGCACCTCGCGCGCAGAGATCAGGTGTCCGCGCATGGCGGACTGCCAGTCGCCTGTGTCGGAGGGGAGGTCGAACTCGCCCGCGACGAGGTCGATGATCCCGTCCAGGATCTCGCCCTTGTTGGCGACGTGGTTGTAGAGCGACATCGCCTCGACTCCGAGCTCCTTGGCGAGCCGGCGCATGCTGAGGCCCTCGATCCCCTCGGCATCGGCGAGGGCAAGGGCCGCGCGCAGCACGCGCTCCTTGTTCAGGGGCGTCCGTGGCCTAGCCATTCGCCGTCACCTCCTTGACAAGCTTACGCCGTAGGTATAGCTTACATCGTATGCTTACAACGTACACAAAGAGAGAGGTCGAGATGGAGACGGACCGATGAGAGCGGCGATCCGCAAGCGGTACTGCTCGCCCGACGACCTGAGGATCGAGGAGATCGACAAGCCGGAGGTGACGGACGACGGGGTGCTCGTTCGAGTCCGCGCAGCGTCGGTGAACCGGGCGGACTGGTACGGGATGACGGGCACGCCGTGGCTCGCACGAGGAATGACGGGGCTGCGCAAGCCCAAGGACGAACGCTTCGGCACCGACTTCGCAGGGACGGTCGAGGCGGTCGGCAAGGACGTCACGGACTTTCGACCGGGCGACGACGTCTTCGGTGCGAGGACCGGTGCGTTCGCGGAGTACGTGAACGCCCGCGACACCGTGGTGCCGAAGCCGGCGAGCGTGTCGTTCGAGGAAGCGGCCGCGCTGCCCGTGGCGGCGCTCACCGCGTTGCAGGGCCTTCGCGACAAGGCGCAGCTTCAGTCCGGGCAGCAGGTCCTCGTCAACGGTGCCTCGGGCGGCGTCGGCACCTTCGCGGTGCAGGTCGCCAAGGCGCTCGGGGCGGAGGTGACGGCCGTCTGCCGCACGAGGAACGTCGAGCAGGCACGAGCGATCGGCGCCGACCACGTCGTCGACTACACCCGCGAGGACTTCACCCGAAGCGATCGGCGCTACGACGTGCTGTTCGACGTCGCCGGGAGCAGGTCCTGGCGAGAGTGCAAGCGCGTCCTCAACCCCGAGGCGGTCCTCGTCATGGCCGGGGCACCGAAGGGAAACCCGCTGACCGGGCCGCTGAGCCACATCGCCGCAGTGCGGCTTGCTTCTCTCGGCAGCAGTCGCACCGTCGTCTTCTTCATCGCGAAGTTCAACCGGCCCGACCTGAAGTATCTGGTCGAGCTGCTCGAGGGCGGAACGATGAAATCGGTGATCGAGAGGACCTACGATCTCGGCGAGCTCGCCGACGCCATGCGGCACATGGGCGAGGGGCACGCCCAGGGAAAGCTCATCGTCACGATGTGACGGCTGGCCTCCGGCGCAGTCTGGAACCCGATCCTGCGATGGCTCCCGTCGCAGAACGGCTTGTTCCCGGACGCGCCGCAGCGGCAGAGCGCGACCCGCGTGTCCTCACGGATGAGTCGACCGTCCGCGTCGACGATCTGCACGCGACCGCGCACGAACAGCGGGCCGTTCGGCCGAGGCTCCACGCTCGGTGGGTCGGGCGCCTCCTCTTGCGCCCCGCCGTCGAGGCGCCGGAAGTGCAGTGCTCCGGTCGGGCAGGTGAGGACGGCTTCCGCGACGCGGTCCGCGTCTGCCGCGTCGACGGCGACCCAGGGGCGACCGTCGGGATCGAAGACCTGCGGCAGCCCGCGAACACAGTTGCGGACGTGGATGCAGAGCTTCGGCTCCCAGCTCACCTCGATCGCGGCGTTCGCGTAGATCCGCCGCGGGCCGCGCTCCAGCTCCGGCGAGGGCTCGCTCACGACTCGACCAGGTCGCCGAATTCCGGGTGACGTCGAAGGTACGCGCCGACGAACGGGCACAGCGGGACGATGTGGAGGCCCCCGGCGCGGATGTCGTCCAGCGCGCCTGCGACCAGCTGCTCGCCGAGCCCGCGCCCTTCCAGCTGAGCCGCGACCTCGGTGTGGATCAGGGTCACGACCTCGCCCTGTTTCCGGTACACCAGCTCGCCGACCAGGTCGCCGTCGAGCAGCAGCTCGTAGCGGTGAGCGGTGGCGTTGTCTCGAACCGTCGCGGCCAGCGCGGTCATCTGCTGACCCTAGCGAGGGCGCGGCACCCTACGGAGCCCGGCCCCCGGTCAACGTGGGTTCCTTCGTTTCGAGCCTCCTCGGGCACCGTGGCGGGCGCCGCTCCGCCTCTTCGGCCGGGCGAGGCGGGTCGAGACGGTCGGCCACGAGCGATGCGATGCCGCCGCCGACCAGCAGGCCCAGGATGACGGCGAGGGAGCCGAGCTCGCCGATGTGGACGAAGTCGTCCACGAGGATCTTGATCCCGACGAACGCGAGGATGAGGGCGATCGTCTTGTTCAGGTACCGGAAGCGGCGAGCGAGGACGTCGACGAGGGCAAGCAGCGAACCGAGCCCGAGGAGCGCGAACGCGTTCGCGGTCCAGATGACCATCGCGTCGTGCGTGACCGCGAACGCCGCCGGGATCGAGTCGACGGCGAACGCGATGTCGGCGAGGATGATCGCCGCGACGACGAGCAACAGCGGCGTTCCGTACAGACGGCCCCCTTCGCGGACGACCAGTCGACGGCCACGGAAGTCGGACGTCGTCGGGACCCTGCGCCGGACAAAGCGCAGCACCGGGTTCCCGAACGGGTCGGACGTCTCCGGGGCTCCGCGGAACGCGCGATAGGCGACGTACAGGAGCAGGACTCCGAACGCGTAGATGACGGCCTCCACGCTCTCGATCAGCTCGACGCCGACGGCGATTGCGACGGCGCGCAGTGCGAGCGCGCCGGCGATGCCGATGAAGATGACTCGAGCACGCAACTCCGGCGGTACGCGAAAGTAGGCGATCAGCATCGAGAACAGGAACACGTTGTCGAGCGAGAGGGAACGCTCGATCACGTAGACGGTCGTCCACTCGCCTGCGGGTCCGCCTGCAAGCGCTAGGCCTGCGGCCACCGCGCAGGCGAGCAGGAGCCAGCCGATGCTCCAGACGATCGCCTCGCGTTTCGTCGGCGCCCGGCCCGGCGCAAAGAAGCGGGATTCGACGCCGAGGCCGACCGCGACCACGACGGCCGCGCCCGACGCGAAGGCGGCCTCCATCGGCGGCCGACTGTACCGCTCGACTAGGTAGCTGGAAGCTGCGCACGTCGCGAATCCGCTCACGCGGATCCGCGACCGCTTGGCACCTCAGCTGATTGAATCGGCGGCGTGGCCGCTCTGAACGTCGCCGACGTCGTTCTGCACGAGACCGACGAAGAACTCCCCGCGTGGAGCCTCCCGGCCGACGCCGTCGACCGCATCCGCCTCGATCTCGGCTGGCCCGCGGAGGTGACGCGCGAGTGGGCCTTCGGCGGCTCGACGGGCGCCGGCGTTCGCGTCTGCATCCTCGACAGCGGCGTCGAGGACGGCCATCCGCTCGTCGGGTCGGTTCAGGCGGCCGTACGCGGTCTCGGTGGACGACGCAGGCGAAGCGATCGTCTCCGACGACGACTCGGGCGATCGCTGCGGTCACGGGACGGCGTGCGCGGGCGTGATCCGCTCGCTCGCGCCCGAGTGCGAGCTCATCTCGGTGCGCGTGCTCGGCGAGGGATACAAGGGAAGCGGCAGGGTGCTGCTCGCCGGCCTCCGGTGGGCGATCGAGCAGGGCTACGACGTGATCAACATGAGCCTCTCGACCACGAAGCGCGACTTCGCCGAGCTGTTGCACGAGCTCGCCGACAGCGCGTACTTCCGCCGCACGGTGCTGGTCGCCTCGGCGCACAACATGCCCGTCGAGAGCTACCCGTGGCGCTTCTCGTCCGTGATCTCGGTGGGGAGCCACGAAGACCCCGACCCCTTCGTCTACTACTACAACCCCGAGCCGCCGGTCGAGTTCTTCGCGCGCGGCCTCGAGGTCGACGTCGCCTGGCTCGACGGCTCGACGCTTCGGTGCACCGGCAACAGCTTCGCGACGCCGCACATGTCAGGTCTCTGCGCGCTCATCCTCTCGAAGCATCCACGGCTCCCGCCGTTCCAGCTGAAGAGCGTCCTCGCTCTCACCTCCGACAACGTCGGGCCCATCGCTTGAGCGACGATCGCTTCCAGGCGGCCGTCGCAGCGGGGGTGCTCGCGGGCGACGAGCTGCACCGATCGCTGCTGGCGTCGATCGTCGAGACGGCCCGCGCGATCTTCAACGCGAAGGCCTCGTCGATCTTCCTGCTCGACGAGGACTCCGAGGAGCTCGTGTTCGAGGCCGTCGCGGGCGAGGGCTCGGAGGACCTCGTCGGCAAGCGATTCCCGGCGGACACCGGGATCGCGGGCTGGGTGCTCGCGACGCGGCAGCCGCTCGTGCTCGAGGACGTGCAGGGTGACCCACGCTTCCGGCGGGAGGCCGCCGAGTCGACCGGTTACGTCCCGAAGGCGATGATGGCGGTCCCGCTGCTGCACGAGGACACCGCGCTCGGCGTCCTGTCGGTGCTCGACCGCCCGAAGGAAACGCGCTTCACGCTCGCCGAGATGGATCTGCTGAGCCGCTTCGCGAACCAGGCGGCGATCGGGCTCGACCTGCTCCTGCGCGCCCGGCGCGCGCGGGCCGCGCTCGAAGGCGCGGACGAGGGGCTTCAGCGCCTGGCGCACCTCGGCCGCAACCTGGAGGCACTGCCGCCGGAGCGGCGGCCACCGGCGCTCCGGCTGCTCGCGGCGCTCGAAGAGATCATCCGCCCCTGAACAGCAAGCGGCCGGGGCAAGCCCCGGCCGCGACTGCCAAGTCCTCGCTCCCTACTGGGAGGTGCGCTTGCGATGGAGCTCGACGTCGTCGTCGCTCTCGCCCTCGGCCTTGGGCTCTTCGTTCGCCTGGAGTGACTTGCGCCGATGCGCCTCGACGTCCTCGTCGCTCTCGCCCTCAGCCCGGGGCTCCTCGCTCTGGGCCGAGCTGCGCCGATGGCCCTCGACGTCCTCGGACGATCTGATCTTCTCCTGCTCCGACACGGTGCTCCTTTCCGTGGGACCGACTTGTCACAAGCTAGACGGTGACTATCCGCACTTTCTTCCCCTGCATTTCTTCCACTTTCCGGCTCCGATTGCAATGCTCGCCCGGTGCGGGCGTCCCTGACTGCCTTTCGGCAGGTCTTTTCGAACCGCGATCTCCGGCGGCTGCAGCTCGCCTGGGCCGGATCGAACATCGGCGGCTGGGCGTACACGGTCGCGATCGCGGTCTACGCCTACCAGCAGGACGGGGCGTATGCCGTCGGGCTGATCGGCCTTGCCCGCTGGATCGCGGCGGGCGCGGCCTCCCCGTTCACGGGCGCGCTCGGCGACCGCTTTCCGCGGGTGCGGGTCATGGTCACGGCGGACCTCCTCCGGGCGGTGCTGCTCGGCTCGATGGCCTTCGTCGTCGTCGCCGACGGGTCGCCGATCGTCGTCTACGCGATCTCGATCGTCGGAACGGTGATCGGCACCGCCTTTCGACCCGCTCAGGCGGCGCTCGTGCCCGGGCTCGCGAAGACGCCGGAGGAGCTCACGGCGGCCAACGTCGCCGCCAGCACGATCGAGAGCGTCGGCATCTTCGTCGGCCCGGCGCTCGGCGGCGTGCTCGTCGCGACGGCCGGCGTCGAAGCGACCTTCGCCGCCTCGGCGGCCCTCCTCGTCTGGTCGGCCGCGCTCATCGGAGCGGTCGACGAGCCGGCGAAGCGCGTCGACACCGACGACGAGGAGGACGCTGACGCCGCCGGCGGCTTCCTGCGCGAGACCTCCGAGGGCTTCCGCGCGATCGTCGCCGACCGGAGGCTCACCGTGCTGACGGGCCTCTTCGCGGCGCAGACGTTCGTCGACGGCGCGCTCGGCGTGCTCGTCGTCGTGCTCGCGCTCGAAACGCTCGACCTCGGCGCATCGGGGGTCGGCTACCTCAACTCGGTGCTCGGAGTGGGCGGGATCGTGGGCGGGATCGCCGCCGCGGCGCTCGTCGCGCGTGCTCGGCTGGGAACGGACTTCGGCGCCGGGATCGTCCTGTGGGGGGTGCCGCTCGTCCTGATCGGGATCTGGCCCGAGCCGCTCGTTGCGATCTTCGCGCTCACGGTCGTCGGAGTGGGGAACACGATCGTGGACGTCTCGGGCGACACCTTGCTGCAGCGCGCCGTCCCCGACGAGGTGCTCGCCCGTGCATTCGCGGCGATGGAGAGCGTGACTCTCGTCGCGGTTGCGCTCGGGTCCGTCGCCGCACCCGTGGTGATCGACCTCGCCGGCGATCGGTGGGCGCTCGTCGTGTTCGGTGCCATCCTCCCTGTGCTCGCCGTGCTGTCGTGGCGCTCACTCGCCTCGATGGATCGCGCCGGCGCTGCTCCCGAGGTCGAGCTCCTGCACGCCCTGCCGCTCTTCTCGCCGCTGCCTCCGGCGACGCTCGAGTACCTCGCGGGCCGGCTCGTTCGGAGACGCTTCGTAGCGGGGGACACGATCCTCACGAAAGGCGAGCGCGGCGACGAGTTCTTCATGATCGCCGCGGGAACCGTCGAGGTCTCGCCGGACGAGGGATCGGTGCGGCACCTCGGGCCGGGCGAGCACTTCGGCGAGATTGCACTGCTGCGCGAGGTCCCGCGAACGGCGACGGTCGTCGCGACGACCGACGTCGAGCTCCTCGAGCTTCCGGGCGAGGAGTTCGTCGCAGCCGTCAGCGGCAACGCCGACGCGCTTCGCGCAGCCGATCTGATCGTCGGCGCGCGCCTCGCACCGCCGGTCTAGGCCGCCGCCCGCCTGCACGGTTACATTGGACCGATGGGCCTTGCCGTGCGATCCGTGCCGGGTGCAGGCGGGACCAACTGGCCCGAGGACGGCCTCGAACGCGTGACGGCGTGCCCCGCCTGCGGTGCGGGCGAGCGCGAGCTGCTCCACAACGGGCTGACCGATCGGCTGTTCGGCTGCGCTCCGGGCACCTGGACTCTGCAGCGCTGCATCGGGTGCGGCTCCGCGTACCTCGACCCACGGCCGACGGAGGACTCGATCCTGCTCGCGTACTCCGACTACTACACACACGACGACGCACTGGGTCGACCGATCGTGCGGTTCCAGGGTGTCCGTGACTCGCTGGCGAACGGCTACCTCAACGTCCGCTACGGGACGACGCTTCGGCCTGCGTCGCGGCTCGGGCCAGCCTTCGCCGCGCTCTTCCCCCTGCGACGGGCCAAGAGCGATCGCGAGGTCCGACACCTGACCCGTCCCAAGACCGGCGGTACTGTGCTCGACGTGGGGTGCGGCAACGGTGACTTCCTCGCTCAGGCGCAGCAGGCGGGCTGGCGAGCGCTCGGCGTCGATCTCGATCCCGCAGCAGTGGCCAGCTGCCGTCGCGCGGGCCTCAGTGCGACCGTAGGGACGATCGAGACGGTCGACCTTCCGCGCGGCTCGCTCGACGCGGTCACGTTCGGGGATGTGATCGAGCACCTGCATCGCCCACGCGCGGCACTCGCTCGTGCGTACGAGCTCTTGCGCCCCGGTGGCTTCCTCTGGCTCGTGACCCCGAACCTGTCTTCTGCCGGCCATGCCCGCTTCGGCTCGGGGTGGCTCGGCCTCGACCCTCCGCGGCACCTCGTCGTCTTCACACGCGGCGCGCTGGACGAGCTGGTTGCCGAGGCCGGGTTCGAGATCGTCGCTCGGCCGACAGCGTCGTTCACTGCCTGGATCTACGGACGGAGCGCGCTGCTCGCGGGGAGCGGCCGTGCGAGTGTCGCGGCTCGCCTACGGACCCGGCTCGCCGACGCGATGGCGCTCGTGCGACCGGCGCGCGCAGAGGAGCTCCTCGTCCTCGCACGACGGACGGTGGGGCCGTGACACCGACGGTCTCCGTCGTGATCGTTCCGGGCAACCGCCGTCATCGTGCCGCGCGCTCGCTTGCGAGCGTGCTCGACCAGGACGGGATCGAGCGCGCCGAGGTCGTTCTGCTCGACGCGGCCAACGACGGATCGCCTCCGCTCCCACGCAGCGACGAAGCTCCGGTCCGCCTCTTCCCGCGGCCACAGCGGGGCACGTACGGTGAGCTGCGCTCGGAGGGCACGCGACTGGCGCAGGCGCCGATCGTCGCGTTCATCGAGGAGCACGCGCTGGCGCTGCCCGGTTGGCTGCTCGCGATCGAGGAGTCGCTCTCCACGGACGAGTTCTGCGGCGCGAGCGGCGAGGTGCATCCGCTCAACCCTGGTTCCGGGATCAGCGACGCGGTCGGCCTGATGAACTACGCGCGCTGGCTGCCGCCGCTCACGGAGCGCGGCCCGTCGACGTTGGTCGTCGGCCACAACTCGGCGTATCGACGGGACGACCTGCTCGCGTTCGGCGACGACCTCGAGCGGCTGCTCTCGTGCGAGGTGGTGTTGCAGTGGCAGTTGGGAGCGCGTGGCCGTCGGTTTCTGATCAACCCCGAGATCCGCCTCGCGCACCTCAACGAGACGACGCTGGCGTCGATCTGCAAGGGCTACTACCTCTGGAACGTCAGCTTCGGCGCCGAGTGGGCGCACCAAGAACGGTGGTCGACCTCACGTCGCGCGGCGCAGGCGGTCGGGATCCCGTGGTGGGTGACCCGACGCATGGTCGACCTCGCGCGCACGGCGCGAGCACCGCAGCACCGTCGCACGCTCCGCCGCCATCTGCCGGTGATGATCCTCTCGCAGCTCTCGGCGGCGTTCGGGCTCGCCGTGGGCGCGGTGCGCGGGGATCGCGGTGAAGCGCGGCGGTTCTCGAACTACGAGCTCGATCAGGACCGCGGGCCCGCGACCGCCTTCACGACCTGACGCCGGCCAGCTCGTCGTACAGCTCGCCGACGCGCGCCGCAACGGCGCGCCAGGAGTGCGTCGTCTCGGCGAGCACGCGCGCCCGCGTCCCCATCTCGTCGCGCACTGAGGGCTGTCGAAGGAGGTCGAGGATCTCGCGCGCGAACGCCTCGGGCGTCTCCGGCGCGACGATGCCGATCCGCTCCGTCGTGACGAGCCGCCCGAGGTCGCCCGTCGGGTTCGTCGCGATCGGGCGCCCCGCGGCGAGGTAGTCACCGGCGCGGTTGGGAAAGCGTGCCTCGTTGTGCGGCTGCGCCGTGTAGGGCACCACCATCACGTCGCCGCACGCCATCACCGATCCCAGCTCGCGGTACGGAACTGCGCCGACGTGCACGACGCGGTTCGCCGCGCCGACCGCAGCTGCCCGCTCCTCGACCAGCGGGCAGCGTCGCCCCGACATGAGCAGGTGCGCGCGTGGCTCCGCGGTCGCGAGCTCCGCGAACGTGTGGGCCAGCAGCCAGTCGTCGAACGGCGCAAACCCGGTGTGAACGAGGACGAGCGCGTCGCTCGGTAGACCGAACCGCGCACGTGCCTCACCGGCCGGTTGCGGCCGAAAGAGATCGTCGTTCGCGCCGACGGTGATGCGCCGGATGCGCTCCGGAGGCACGCCGAGTGCTTCGGCGCGACGCTCGAGGTCGCTGCTGATCACGGTCACGGCGTCTGCGCGGCGACGGGTGTACGACTGCAGGACGCCGTCGAACGTCTCCCAGCGTGAGCCGCTGCGGCGTGGGCCAGGTCGCAGCCATGCCGTCGGGCCCCCAGAGATCCGCCCAGTCCGCGACCCAGGCCGTCCTGCCGCGCTGCTGCGCCAAGAGGCTGGGGAGCGTTGCGCACGGCCGCGGCTCGAACGAGTGCACGACGTCGTAGCGCTCGCGGAGCACGTGGACGACACGCCCTGCGAGGTCGACCGGGCTGAGGCCGCCGTTGCGGAAGCGGTAGGGAAGGACGTCAGGCGGCTCGATCAGACTGACGCCGTCCAACGATGCGTGCGTCGTCGCCAAGCCTGCGCGACGCCGACCGCTGAGCACCGTCACCTCGCGGCCTTCGGCGGCCAGCCAGCGCGCGAGCGAGAACGCGCGGATCGCGCTCCCGCGCTCGGTCACGTTGTGCGCGAGCATGAGGACCCTCATCAGCGCTTGGTGCCCTCGGGCGTCCTGAGAACTCCGACGACTTCGCCGGCGAACCACGCGAGCGTCCCGCCGGCGACGATCGGCAGTGTCACGAGGGCGTCGCGAAACCGGCCGGCTCGACGCGCGTTCGCCAGGGCTCGCAACGTCACCCGTGCGGGGCGGATCAGGACGACCGTCAGAGCGACGTCGGCGACCTGCTTCCGCACGGGCTCGTCGGGCGCACGTCGGAGCCCGGCGAACTCGCGTCCGCGCGCAAATCGCTCGCGCAGGAAGTCACGCCACCCCTGCACGTGGTCGTGCCGGAAGACGGCAGTCGGCTCGAGCCGGATCGGCACGCCGGCGTCTCCGAGCGCCCACGAGAACACGGTGTCGCCGAGCATCAGATCGCCGCGGAAACCGCCGACTCGATCGAACGCCTCGCGCGTGCAGAGGAGTCCGCTCGACGGACCGACGTCGACCTGCCGCGCGGTGCTCCCCGCCAGCCAGAGGTCGAACTTCGTCAGGTGCAGACCGCGCTCGAGCCACGCGTCGCCGTGGCTGGTCAGCGCTGCGACGACTGCGCCACCATGTTGTTCCCACGCGGCCACGAGCGCCTCCACTGCCTGACCGTCCGGATAGATGTCCGGGTCGGTGAAGAGCAAGAGCTCTCCCGACGTCGCGCGAACGCCCTCGTTGCGGGCCGCATGCGGAAGCAGCCGTGTGCGCGGTCGGATGAGGCGTACCTCCGGGAACTGCGCGACGACGGCGGCGGTTCGCTCGTCCGGTGAGCTGTCCACGACGACGATCTCGGCGGGGTAGCTCTGGGCGATGAAGGAACGCAGACTCGCCTCGATCGTCTGCTCGGATCGATAGGCGGGAATGACGATCGAGAGACCGGGGCGGCCCACACGCAGGACTCGGCGACTCTACCGTGGAGCCATGGCGGCGGTGCGCGGTCGCTAGCGCGAGACGCCCAAGGCCACGCAAACGTATTCTGTTCCGATGCCGGCTGAAGACGGTCACCCGGACAAGGCCGTCACCCGCATCAGCCAGGCCTATCCCGACAGGGTCGAGGTGCGAGGGCGCGACCTCTGCGGCGACCTGATGGGTCGGCTGAGCTTCACCGAGTACTTCCACCTGCTGCTCACCGGGCGCGAGCCGACCGAGGACCAGCGCTTCTTCCTCGACCTGCTGCTCGTCGCGATCGCCGAGCACGGGCTGATGCCCACCAACATCGCTGCCCGCATGACGCTCGCCGCGGACCCGGCGTCGCTGCAGGGTGCGGTCGCGGCCGGGATCCTCGGCGCCGGGCCGGTCGTGCTCGGCACCTCCGAGTCGTGCGCGCGGCTGCTCGAGGGGGCACAGAAGGAGGTCGCGTCAGGCGGTGGGCCGGCAGCGGTTGCGGTCGACATCGCGCGCGCGATTCACGCAGTGGGCGGGAAGGTGCCCGGGTTCGGTCATCCGGTCCACCGGCCGCTCGACCCCCGCGCCGAACGGATCCTCGTGCTCGCGGACGCGCGTGGCGTGAGCGGAGAGCACGTTGCGCTGGCACGTTCGCTCCGCGAGGCGGTCGCCGAGGTCTGGGGCCAGCCGCTCACGATGAACGTCGCGATGCCGATCGCCGCGGTGATGCTCGACCTGGGCTTCTCGGCCGACGTCGTGAAGGCCGTTCCGATTCTCGCGCGCACCGCCGGCTTGCTCGCGCACCTTGCCGAGGAGCAGGAGCGGCCGCTCGGCTTCCAGCTCGCCGCGACGGCGGAGGAGGCGGTCGAGTACGAGCCCGATGCTCGCTCCTGAAGTCGAGAGCCGCCCGTGGGCGGAGCAACTCGACGTCGACGATGTGAGCTACCGCGCACAGCTCGCGTACCTCTTCGATCGCTCGGTCTTCTATCGCGAGAAGCTGGGAGCCGCAGGGTTTGCTTCAGCGGACGCGGTGGGCGGCCTTGCGGAGATCGCGGCGCTGCCGCTGACCGAGAAGCGCGAGCTCAAGGCGACGTGCACGCCCGACAACCCGATCGGCACGCATCTCTGCGCGACGCCGTCCGAGATCGTCCGGATCTACTCCACGAGCGGCACCACGGGAGCGCCGAGCTACGTGCCGTTGACGGCTGCCGATCTCGACAACTGGGTGACCGGCTCTGCGCGGAGCTACGCCGCGTCCGGCATCACGGCGGGCCAGCGCATCGTCTCGACGTACAACGCCGGTCCGTTCGTGGCGGGCGCAGCGCTCGCCTCGTTCGAGCGCATCGGGCTCTCCCACGTTCCGCTCGGCACCGGGAACACCGAGCGCCTGATGCTCGCGGTCGAGCAGCTCGAGCCCGACGCCGTCGTGCTCACACCCTCGTATGCCGCCTACCTCGTCGAGTGGGCGGCGGAGCGGAACGTCGACCTCCGAGGGTCGACCGTCGTGCGCGTGCTCGTGGCGGGCGAGCCGGGCGGAGGCGAGCCGGCGTTTCGCGCCAAGCTCGAGGAGGGCTGGGGCGCCAAGGTCACCGAGGCGATGGGCATCGGCGACATCGGCGTGTCGCTCTGGGGCGAGTGCGAAGAGCAGGACGGGATGCACCTGGGCGCGCGCGGCTTCGTCCATGCCGAGCTGATCGACCCCGAGTCGGGTGCGTCCGTCGAGCTCGTCGACGGCGCCACCGGCGAGCTCGTGCTGACGCACCTTCAGCATCGCGCCGCGCCGCTCCTGCGCTTTCGGACCCGCGACCACGTTCGGGTGCAGACGAGCCCGTGCAAGTGCGGCCGCACCGGCCCGCGCGTGCGGTGCATCGGGCGAACCGACGACATGCTGATCGTCCGCGGCGTCAACGTCTTCCCCTCGGCGATCCGCGAGGTGGTGAGCGCGTTCGCCCCGGACGTCAGCGGACACATCGTCGTCAAGCCGCAGACGCAGGGCGTGAAGCAACAGCCGCCGCTGCCGGTGAGCGTCGAGCTCGCACGGGGCGCCGCCGGCGACGACGCACTCGCCGAGGCGATCCGACAGCGTTTGCGAGAGGCGCTCGTCGTCCAGACGCGCGTCGAGCTCGTGCCGTGGGGGAGCCTGGAACGCAGCGAGTACAAGTCGAAGCTCGTCGAGCACTCGTGAGCGGCGTTCTGCTCACGTCGGTCGTCGGAAGCTATCCCCAGCCCGACTGGCTGATCGATCGCGAGCGGCTCGGCGAGCGGCTGCCGCCGCGCGTGCGTGCGCTCGAGCTCTGGCGCGTCGCCGAGCCGTTCCTCGAGGAAGCGCAGGACGACGCGACCCGGATCGCGGTCCGCGACATGGAACGGGCCGGCGTCGACGTGATCACGGACGGCGAGATGCGGCGGGAGAGCTACTCCAACCGGTTCGCGACCGCGCTCGACGGCGTCGACCTCGACCAGCCCGGCGTCGCGCTCGATCGCACCGGTCACGAGAACCCCGTTCCGCGAGTCGTCGGGCCGATTCGCCGTGCGCGGCCGGTCGAGGTCCGCGACGTCGAGTTTCTCCGCTCGATCACCGACCGTCGAATCAAGATCACGGTTCCGGGGCCGTTCACGATGACGCAGCAGGCCCAGAACGACTACTACCCCGACGACCGGAGCCTCGCGCTCGCGTACGCGGAAGCGGTCAACGAGGAGCTGCGGGACCTCAAGGCAGCCGGCGCCGACGTCGTCCAGATCGACGAGCCGTATCTCCAGGCGCGACCCGCGACGGCGCGCGAGTACGCGGTCGAGGCGATCAACCGCGCGCTCGACGGGCATCGAGGGAGAAACGGTCCTCCACACCTGCTTCGGCTACGCGCACATCGTTCACGACCGGCTTCCCGGCTACCCGTTCCTCCGCGAGCTCGCGGACTGCGCTGCGACGCACCTCTCGCTCGAGGCTGCACAGCCGAACCTCGACCCGCAGGTGTTGCGCGACCTTCCCGACAAGACGATCGTGCTCGGCGTCCTCGACCTCGGTTCGAGCACCGTCGAGACGCCGCAAGTCGTCGCCGACCGAATCCGTCGAGCCCTCACGGTCCTGACGCCGGAGAGGCTCGTCCTCGCGCCCGACTGCGGCATGAAGTACCTCCCGCGCGAGACCGCGTTCCGCAAGCTCGAAGCGATGGTCGCCGGCGCCCGCGCCGTCCGTGAAGAGCTCGCGCTCTAGCCGCTGACCGACGCCGTCTCACGTCCCTCGATCGAGGGATTTTCCGGGTGCACGCCGACTCGCTGGCCATACTGAGAGGAGCGGTGCTTCGCTGCGGCTCACCGCGTGCTGGTTGTGAGTCCGCGATAGCGAGGAGCCGCAGCGAGATGCCGAGTTGGGTGACCTGGGTTCTCGTCGGTGTCGTGCTGTGGTTCGCCGTCTCGGTGCATCGTCGGGATGATCGTCGGGGCATTGATCAGGTTCGGTGCCGGCAACGTCGACCGCGCCGAGCGGGCCAAGGCGCTGAGCACAGCGGCTTCGAGACCCTCGCGGAGGCAGCCGATCGCCGCCGCGGCCTCACCCGAGCGCGAGCGGGAGCGGGTCCTCGTGGTCGACGACGACCCCGGCCTCCGGCTGCTCCTCCGAACGACGCTGCCGGCAAGCGAGTTCGACGTCGAAGAGGCGGACTCCGCCGAGACTGCTGCGGAGACGGCGAGGTTCTTTCGCCCGGAAGTCGTCATCCTCGACGTCAGCCTCCCGGGGAAGGACGGCATCACGTTCTGCCGCGAGCTCAAGCGGTCGCCGCGTTCACCCCACGTGATCTTGCTCACCGGCGGTGACATCGAGAGCGATGACCTGCGCAGGGCGGGGGCCGACGCGGTCTTGCGGAAGCCGTTCAGCCCGGTCGAGCTGCTCATGCTCGTGGACAAGGTCAGCCACGAGACCGTCTTGGGTGGCGGCAGCGCATCGGGTTCGCAGGACGAGCAGCTCTTGATCTACGCACGCGACCTGAGCCGCGTCGTCGAGGTCGAGCGAGGGCAGCGACGGCTCCTCCAGCACGCCTACCGCCAGACCGTGACCGCTCTGGCCGATGCACTCGAGGCGAAAGACCGGGCGACGGGCCTCCACGGTCGCCGCGTTCAACGGTACGGGCTCGAGCTCGCCGCAGCGTACGACCAGTCGCTGGTCGCCGATCCCGGCCTCGAGTACGGGTTCCTGCTCCACGACGTCGGCAAGATCGGAATCCCGGAGACGATTCTCCGCAAGCCGGGTCCGCTCGACGACACCGAGCGGCGACTGATGCAGCGCCATCCGCAGCTGGGCCTCGACATTCTCGACGGCATTCCGCTCCTCGAGGGAGCCGGTCTCGAGGTGGTGCGCTCGCACCACGAGCGCTGGGACGGGACCGGCTACCCGGACGGTCTCGCAGGCGAGGAGATTCCCGTGGCCGCCCGCATCTTTGCGCTCGCCGACGCGCTCGACGCGATCACCACCGACCGCCCGTACCGCAAGCGGCTCTCGTGGGAAACTGCGATCGACGAGATCCTCGGGAACAGCAACGCGCAGTTCGACCCCGGCGTCGTCGCGGCGTTCGCGCTGCGAGAGGGCAGGCTCAGGCAGATCGCGTCGGAACTGACCGAACGCGCTGCGTGACGCGGCGGTCAGCGGCGTCGCCGGAGCCGCCGGACAAGCACGCGTAGGATCACGACGTGGTTCGTACCGAGGTCTTGCCTCTCGCAGAGCCTGCTCCGGCGGCGGCCTATGCGACCTGCCGGCGGATGCTCCGGCGCCACGACCCGACCTATTACCTCGCGGTTTCCCGGCTCCCGAAAGAGCGCCGCGCTGCGGTCTACGCGCTCTACGGCTTCGTCCGGGGCGCCGACGAGATCGTCGACGGCGCCGGCTCCGATCTTCAACCTGACGAGCGCCGCGCGGCCCTCGACGAGTGGCAGGAGCGAGCTCGAGCGCGGGGTCGCGATCGGGAGTGTCGGACCACCCGGTGATCGCCGCCCTCGTCCACGCCGCAGCCGCGCACGCGGCTTCCGGTCGAGGAGCTCCGGCCGTACATGGCGTCGATGCGGATGGACTGCGGGCGCCTCAGGATCCAGACGCGGGAGGAGCTCGAGCGCTACATGGACGGCAGCGGCGCGTCAGTGGGCCGGATCATGGCCGTCATCCTGGGAGCGCCGGAGGAGAGCGAGCGCTTGGCACGCCTCGGCGTCGCCTTCCAGCTGACGAACTTCCTGCGCGACGTCCGCGAGGACTACCTGCTCGACCGCATCTACCTCCCGGCCGACGAGCGCGAACGTCACGGCGTCGACGACAGCGACCTTGCGGCTGCCACCGCAAGCCCGAGCCTGCGGGAGCTGGTCGCATCGGAGGTCCGCCTCGCACGCACGTTGTTCGCCGAGACGACTCCCGCGCTCGTCACGGCGATTCCGTCCGCGAGGCGCGGGATCGGGCTCGCGCGCGCGATCTACTGCGCCGTTCTCGACCGCATCGAGCGGAACGGTTACGACGTGCTCGGTCGGGCGCAGCCGACCGCGGCTCTTCGACCTCGCACGCGTCGCGGTGCGCTCGCGGTGAACCGGCGGCCCGAGCAACCGCTCGTCGACGAGCGTGCCGACGTGGTCGTCTGCGGGGCGAGCTTCGCCGGTCTCGCGGTCGCGCGTGAGCTCGCCGGAACGGAAGCGGACGTGCTCGTCCTCGATCGCGACGAGATCGGCGCGCATCCCACCTCGGCGTGCGCCGCGCCGATGCCGTGGCTCGAAGCACTCGGGCTCGAGAGCTCGGTGAGGCAGGAGCTTCCGTTCATGAGCTTCACGACGCCGCACGGTTCGTTTCGGTTCCGCCTGCCGTGGAGCTGGGGCGCCTTCGACTACTCGGAGCTCTGCGGCCTGCTGTGGGACCAGTCGGACGCGCGGTTCGAGCGCGCGCTCGTGAAGGGTCGGGTCGACGGCGGCGTGCGCACGGACCGCGGCATCGTCGAAGCGCCGCTCGTCGTCGACGCTCTCGGCTGGCGTCGCGTGCTCGGGTCGCAGCCGCTCGCGGGGACCGGTGGCTCGCTCACCCGAGGGCTGGAGGTCCACCCGAACGGAAGCGGCGACGCGCTCGACGTCGTCATCGACCGCTCGCTGCTTCGGCGGGGGTACTGCTGGCGTGTGCCCGCGGGGGACGAGGTGCGGGTCGGCGCCGGCTCGTACGATCCGCGCGTCGCGGTCAAGCAACCGACGGCGGACATCGCCGGGCGGTTCGGCGTCGCCACCGTCGGCCACCAGGGAAACCTCATCCCGCACCGGCTGCGCCCGGCTGCCGAGAACGGCTGCTTCTTCGTCGGCGACTCCGCCGGCCACTGCTTCGCCTTGTCGGCGGAAGGAATTCGCGGCGCGTTCTACTTCGGGATCGCGTGCGGCCGCGAGCTGCGGCGCGTGCTCGCGGGCGAAGCGACGGTCGACGAGGCGCTCGCGGCGTACAGCGCGTTCAGCGCCGGCCATCGAAGCGGGTTCGGGATCACCTATGCGCTCCAGCGCGTGCTCCCCGAGCTGCCGCCGCGGGTGCTCACGCTGGTGATCCGCGCGCTCAGCCGGCAGCGGCCAATCGACGCGATCTTCAACTGGTACCTCGGACTGCTGCCGCTGAACTACTTGTCGGTCTCGCCGGGCCCGAACGTCAGGACGTCGGCGTCGCTTTCGTCCGTGGGGACGATGTAGAGGGCCATCGGGCTCGAGATGGCGTTCCCGCTTCCGTACAGGTAGCGCTCGGCGACGACCTTGGTTCCGTCAGGTGCCCAGTTGGGTGAGCCGGCGTCGCCGAGCAGCGTGGTCACCGTCTTGCTCGCGAGGTCGATGACGCACAGGCTCCCGGCGCACTGAAAGGCGATCGTGCCGCCGTCCGGTGACCAGGCAGGCTCGTAGGCCGCGCCCTCGCTGGGGATCGTCTCGCGGCGGCTGCCGCCGTCGATCGCAGCGATGAAGAGCTCGCCGTCGCCGTTGCCGTAGGCGATGCGCTTGCCGTCCGGCGACCAGGCGGGTGTCAGCTCCGACGCGGCGAAGGCCGACCAGGTGGGATCGTCGGCGGCGAGGGCAGGCTCGAGCAGCCGCCGCGCCGTGCCGCCGCGTCGGTCGACGACGAAGACGACGTACGACCCGTCCTTCACCTTGCGGACGAACGCGATCTGCTTGCCGTCCGGCGACCAGGCAGGCGTCAGGCCCCGCTCGGCCGACGTCGCGACGCTGACGAGCCTGCGCTCCCCTTTGCCGGTCGCCGAGACGATCCGGAGCCCGTCGGAAGCCTCGAACGCCAGCTCTTTCCCGTCGGGCGACCACTCGGGCGCCTTGCTCCTCGTTGCGGCGCTGATGCGACGGATGTTCGTTCCGTCGGGGCGAATGAGGAAGATTCCCGCCTCCGTCGCGATTGCTCGCGAACGCGATCTGCTGCCCGTCGGGCGACCAGGCCGGAGCCGAGTCGGCCGTCTCGAACTCGACCTCGATCCCGCCCCAGGACGAGCTGGACGATCCGCACGCGGCGAGCGAAAGCGCCGCGGCGGTGACGGCAGCCACCGTGACGATTCGGCCCATGACGGTGATAGACGGAGAAGCGGCGGGCTTGTTAGAGGCTTCAGCGCCAGTCCGGGGCGTGGTCGCCCTCGTGGCGGGTGAGCCGAACCGTCCGGCCCGTTCGGACGTCCGTCGTGTGGATGCCGAAGTTGCGCTTCGTGTTGCCGACCCACGCGACCCGGGTGCCGTCGGGTGACCACGAGAGCGCGAGGTCGTGCGGCTGTGAGACGAGGCGTCGCAGTCCGCGGCCGTCCGCGCGCATCACGTAGACCGCCTCCTCCGTTGCAAACGCGATCCGCGTTCCGTCCGGCGACCACCGTGGGTTGTACGCGTCCTCGTGCAGCGTCGAGGTGAGGTTCCAGCGCTCGGTCGTCTCCGCGTCCGTGAGCCAGATGTCGAACCCGAATTCGATCACGGACTCGTACACGATCACCCTGCCGCTCGGAGACCACTCGGCGGACGCGGTTTTCACGAGCACCCGCTCGTCGTCCACGTAGATCGAACCGATGCCGTCTCTCACGCTCTTGTATGCGAGACGTCCGTCGGGCAACCACGTCGGGTTCTCGTCAGGGCCTGGCGTGTCGGTCACGCGCACGACGTCACTTCCGTCGACGCGCATCGTGTAGACGTCGAGCTCCGAGCCGCCGTGGTTCGCGGTATACGCGATCCGTTTCCCGTCGGGTGACCAGGCGGGGCCACTCTCGTGCTGGTCGGTTCGGGTCAGGCGACGGAGACGGCCCGTTGCGACGTCGAGCGCGTAGAGGTCGGCCGTGGGCCCGATCCGGCGCTGAAGCACGATGCCGAGCCCGCCCGTGGGACTCGCGCCGGTCTGCGGCCTGGCCGACGCGACGAGCTCCGCCGGGGGCCGCGCCGCGCTCTCATGCCAACGCGAGCACCCGTTGGAGAACGCCGCGAACTCTTCGCTGATCGCAATGCAATACCTGTCGTCGCGAAGGGCGAGCTCGACCTGCCAGTGCTCGCAGCCCTTGCACCAAAACTGCACGCGTCCACTGATCGGCTCCGCCCTAACGATCTGGATGCGTCCACGGGGGTAGTCGTGGGCGTCGAGGAACCCCTCGATCCTGGCCACCGCCCCGGAGACGGCCTCCTGTCGGGTCAGCCCCGCGTGCTCCTTGCCCGGTGTCGTCGCGTCGTCGAGGTAGCGCCAGAACCGGATCGTGCCCAGCTGCGAGATGAGGAACACGACGCCCGCGACGAGCAGCACGAGCCAGAGCGGGACTCCTCTGGTGTTCCACATGACTGGGTTATCGCACTTCAGCCTCGGGTTCGTGAGTCATGCACATGCTTCGCGGCCGTCTCCGTCCGTCGATGGCCTGGCGTAGACTCGACCGTCTGCGCGCAGGGGAGGAAGCTCAGGATTCAGCCGTTGGTTACGCCGTTCTCGGTGCGGGTCCGGCCGGCCTGACAGCCGCTCACATCCTTGCGTTGCGCGGGCAGCGCGGGACCGTGTTCGAGTCCGACGGAATCGTCGGCGGCCTTGCGAAGACCGTCGAGTGCAACGGCTACCGCTTCGACCTCGGGGGCCACCGCTTCTTCACGAAGCTCGCGCCGATTCAACGGTTGTGGGAGACGACCCTCGGCGAGGAATTCCTGATCCGGCCGCGCCTGTCTCGCATCTACTACGAGGGCAAGTACTTCGCGTACCCCCTCCGGGCGACGGACGTCGTAGCGAGGCTCGGCATCGTCGAGTCCGCGCTGTGCGCAGTGTCGTACCTGTGGAACCGTGCGAAGCGTTCCGGCGAGTCGAGGACGTTCGAGGACTGGGTCACGACTCGCTTCGGCAGCCGGCTGTACGACACGTTCTTCAGGTCGTACACCGAGAAGGTGTGGGGGATCTCGGGCTCCGAGATCGAGGCTGCCTGGGCGGCGCAGCGGATCAAGGACTTCTCGCTCGCGAAGGCGGTCCTGAAGATGGTGGGACTTCGGCGCAAGGAGACCACGACGCTGATCGAGCAGTTCCACTACCCGCGGCTCGGGCCCGGCCAGATGTGGGAAGCCTTCGCCGATCGCGTCGAGCGGGAGGGGATCCCGGTGCAGCTGAACAGCCGCTGCATCGCGATTCGCCACCACGACGACCGCGCGCACTCGGTCGTGATCTCCGCGGCCGACGGAACGGAGCACGAGCACGACGTGTCGGGTGTCCTGTCGAGCATCCCGTTGAAGGACCTCGTTCTGGCGCTGGAGCCGGCGCCACCACCCGCAGTGACGGCGGCAGCGGGGAGGCTTCGCTACCGCGAGCTGTGTCTCGTTGCGTTGATGGTCGACCAGGTCGAGCCGTTTCCCGACAACTGGATCTATCTTCACGATCCGAAGACGCGTGCCGGCAGGGTCCAGAACTTCGGCGCCTGGAGCCCGAGCATGGTGGCCCCGGGCACGACGTGTCTCGGGGTCGAGTACTTCTGCTTCGAGGGGGACGACATCTGGGAGATGTCGAGCAGCGATGCCGTCGCGATGGCGTCCGAGGAGCTCGAGCGAGTCGGACTGCTCGATTCGAGTCGCGTGTTCGACGGTGTCAAGGTGCGCGTTCCGCGCGCCTATCCGATGTACGACTCCTACTACCGGGACGCAGTCGACATCATCCGGTCGTACATCTCACGCTTCGAGAACGTCTCGACGTTCGGGCGAAACGGGCTGCATCGCTACAACAACCAGGATCACTCGATGTGGACGGCGATCCTTGCGACCCTGAACATGATCGACGGCGCGAACTACGACGTGTGGTCGGTCAACACGGAGGCGGAGTACCTCGAGGAAGGGGACGCGGTCGAGGACATTCTCGATCTCGACGTCTCGTTTCGAGACGCCCCGTCCCCGGAGCGGGTCGCCGAGCGCTAGAACGTCGGCCGCTCGCGCCTCAGGAGGCGCCGACCGGCATGCGTTGCCAGCGCGGTCGTCGCCGCTGCGATCCCGACGACGTGGTGGAGCGCGTGCAGCGCGACGCCGACCGACGCGAGCCGGGCTCCTCGGCGCCGAAACAGGAGCGCGTAGAACGAGCGGTTGAGCGTGACGAATGCCGCGGCGGACCAGAACGCAACGCCCACGCGCCTCGCGGGCACCGACGCTGCGAAGGCCAGGCAGGCGAGCGCGCTCAGGCGGTGCCGCCAGCCGAGGTTGAGGGCCTGTGTGCCCGTTCGCTCGCGCAGCAAGAGGAACGTCCACGGAAGGCCGCGCCGCAGGAAGTCGGTCCGGATCATGCTGCGCAGCGTCCAGCGCTTCAGGTGGGTGCCGAGCAACTGGCGGATCGAGGCGGATCTCACCGCTCCGCGCCAGGCGGACGCCGAGGTCGATGTCCTCGACCGACGCCGTGGGATAGCGCTCGGCATCGAACCCGCCGACGTCGAGAAACGCGTCGCGACGCACGGCACCGAGGCCGGCCCAGAAGGTCGTCGCTCGTCCCGCTGCCTGCTGGTGGACGTGGTGGTGCAGCAGGTTGCGGAAGGTCGAGACGGTGCCGCGCGCCTCGGGGGCGTCGTCGTACGAGCCGAAGACGGCGACCAACCCGGGTGAGCTCTCGAACGCGCGCCGAATCCGCTCGAACGCGTCCGCGTGCGGCAACACGTCGGCGTCGACGAAGACGAGGACGTCCCCGCCTGCGCGGTGCGCCCCGTCGTTCCGAGCGGCCGCGGGCCCCGGGAGCTCGCACGCCTCGACGACGACGACCTCTTCCGGCGCGTCGTTCGCCTCGCGGATCGCCGCGACGCAACGCGAGAGGAATCGTGGTCGGTCCGTTGCCGGGACGACGGCCGAGAGCGACGGGCGTTGCACCGCGTCATCGTAGGAGGCCCACGGGACCGGCGGGTAGACTCGCACGCCTATGGGCGCAGTCCGACGTCCCGGACTGATAGCGCTCGTCGCCTGCGGGCTCGCGTTCTCCTGGACGATGCAGGGAACCGGCGACAACCAGAACTCGCACTACGCGCTCGTGCGTGCTCTGGCCAACGGCACCGCGACGATCGACGAGACGCGCTTCGAGGTGGGCGATCTCAGCACCCACGACGTCATCTTTCGCGACGGCCACGTCTACGCGAACAAGGCGCCCGGTCTCGCGTTCCTGTCCTTGCCGTTCTACCTCGTGCTGCGCGCGGTCGGCCTCGTGGGAGAGAACGACCCGACGCGAATTCTCTGGGTGCTCGGGCTCGTCGGTTGCGTGATCCCGGCCGTCTTTCTGCTCGTGCTCGTCCGACGGGCCTGCCGGCGGCTCGAGCCTGGGTTCGGCACCGCGAGCGCCGTCACGCTCGGCCTCGGCACCCTGCTGCTGCCGTTCGCGACGGTCTACTTCTCGCACGCGCTCTCCGCCTGCCTGGTGTTCGCCGCCTTCGCGCTGCTGCTGCACGAGCGGCACGAGCGCGCCGGCATTGCGCTCGTCGCCGCGGGAGGGCTCGTGGCAGGGCTTTCGATCGTCACCGAGTACCCGAACGCGATCGCAGCTGCCGTGCTCTTTGCGTACGCGTGTGCGGGACGGCGCGTGGTCCGCCGCGGAGTTGCGTACGGCGCCGGCCTGCTCGTGGGCGTCGCGCCGCTGCTGGCCTATCAGCACTGGGCGTTCGGCTCCCTGACGCAGGTCTCCTACGCAGGCGACGCCGGCGGGGGTGCCGGCGACCACGAGACGCTCGAGCTCATCTCGTTCGGCTCACCCGACCCGGTCGTCCTGCTCGAGACGCTCTTCTCGACGGCAGGCCTGCTCACGCTCGCGCCCGTGCTCGCGTGCGCCGCCGTCGCGCTGCCCCTGCTCTTCAGGCGCGGGTACCGGGCCGAGGCGCTCGTGGTCGCGGCCGTCTGCGTCGGCTATGTGGTCTACAACTCCTCCTACGGGTCGACGTTTGGCGGTTACTCGGCGGGGCAGCGCTACCTCGTGCCTGTGCTTCCGTTCCTGGCGCTGCCGCTCGCGGTCGCGTTCCGGCGCTTCCCCGCGACGACGGCCGCGCTCGCGCTCGTCTCGATCATCATCGCCGTCACAACGACAGCGACGCATGTGCTGGCCGGCTATCAACTCGACTGGTTCGACCGGGTTGCGTCGCACGACTTCGCGTTCACGGTGGCGAGGTTCGTCGGGGTGACCGGTTGGCCCACGATCCTGCCGTTCTTCATCGCCGCGCTCGTCGCCGTTGTCGCCGCAGCGCTCGACACGCGCTGGGCCGAACCTCGCGGTCGCGAGATCGCGTTCGCCGGGATCGCAGTCCTCGGCTGGGCGATCGTCGCGGCGACGGCCCCAAGGCTCCCGGCCTTGGGGGGAGACGCGGGGTCGTACGCCGCGTATGACGGGGTCGCGCTCGCGCTGCTCGCCGTGACGCTCGCTGCCGGCGCTGCGTGGCTCGCCACATCCAACCAGTGACCGGTAAGTTCGTCGTACCTCTCATGGTGGGTCGCCTGAAACGACTGCGCTGGCTTGCGCTCGTGGCGCTGCTCGGCCTTGCCCTCGTCTCGGGTCTCGCTCGGGCTGCCGACGCGCCGAGCAACGGCCGTACCCTTCGCATCCTCTTCATCGGCAACAGCCAGACCTCGACGAACGACCTGCCGGCGTTCGTCGCCGCGATCGCGAAGGCGTCGAAGTTCACGATCGAGTACCGAACGATCGCGCCGAGTGCGGTGACCCTCGAGGGGAACTGGAACCGGGGCAGCGCGCGCGGGTCGCTCCTCGGCGGCCACTGGGACGCGGTCGTGCTGCAGCAGGGACCGTCCGTCCTCCCCGAGAGCCGCGCGAATCTCTGCTTCTACGCAAAGGCGTTCGCGGACGAGGCGCGGGAGTGGGGGGTGCGCCCGTATCTGCTGATGGTGTGGCCGCGGCGCGGTAATGGGCTGCCCGAGGTGGTCGACTCGTACGCGTCGGCAGCTGCGGGCGCCGAGGCGGGGCTGCTACCGGGCGGAGCTGCCTGGGGCGCCGCGCTGCGGCGGGCGCCGACGCTCCCGCTGTACGCGTGGGACGGCATCCACCCGGGCCGAATGGGGACGTACCTCGCCGCGCTCGTCGTCCACGCAGGACTCCGCGGGATCTCACCCACCGCCCCGAACTCCCTGGTCGTCAACGGGAACCCGTTCTGGATTCCGCGCGAGACCGCGCGTCTCCTCCGCGACTCCGCGAAGGAGGCCCTCTCCGCGCGTTACTCGGTGCCTGCCTGCTCGCAGCTGTAAGCCTCGGCCCGGCTACCCTCGGGGCCGTGTCGAAACCTGAACGCGAGAACGAGAGCGCCTCCCGCCTGCGTGAGGCGATCGAGGTGCTCGAAGCGATCGTTCGAGACCGCGGTCTCCTCGGAACGCTCTCGCTCGACGAGCGCCACCGGCTGCTCGCCGCCGCGGGGGACGTCTTCAACCCGGACGTCGTGCAGCGGCGCCAGTGGGGGAAGGCGCTCCGCCGTCGGGAGAAGGAGGCGAAGCAGCAGCACGACGAGACCGTGCTCGCCGAGACCGGCATCCGCGTGCTGCGCGAGAAGCCGGTGTTCACGACGCCCAACGTGTTCGCGCCGGACGACTTCGAGCAGCGCGAGGTGGACGACGTCGAGCGTCGCGAGGTCATCGACCTGCAGCACTGTTACGTCTGCAAGCAGCGCTACGTCGAGATCCACCCCTTCTACGACCAGCTCTGTCTCTCGTGCGGCGACTTCAACCACCGCAAGCGGACCGAGACCGCCGAGCTCAGCGGCCGCGTCGCGTTGCTGACGGGCGGCCGGGTGAAGATCGGGTATCAGGCCGGCATCAAGCTTCTGCGCGCCGGGGCGGCGCTGATCGTCACGACGCGCTTTCCACGCGATGCGGCGACGCGGTACGCGCAAGAGGCCGACTTCGACGTCTGGGGCGACCGCCTCGAGATCTTCGGGCTCGACCTCCGGCACACGCCGAGCGTCGAGGAGTTCTGCCGGCACCTGGGCGAGACGCGCGACCGGCTCGACTTCATCGTCAACAACGCGTGTCAGACGGTGCGCCGGCCGCCCGACTTCTACCGGCACATGCTCGAGCTCGAGCAGGCCTCGGCGGACACCATGCCGGCTCACGTGCGCCGGCTGCTCGGCGAGTACGAGGGACTGCGGCGCTCCGACATGCTCCCTTCGGGTGCGCAGCCGGAGCCGATGGTCGGCGTCACGCGGTCGGCCGAGCTCTCTCAAGTGCGTCTGCTGCCAGACGACATCGTGCAGGGCGACCTCTTTCCCGAGGGCCTGCTCGACCAGGACCTGCAGCAGGTCGACCTGCGCGAGCGGAACTCGTGGCGGCTGCTGCTCTCCGAGGTCTCGACGATCGAGCTGCTCGAGACCCAGCTCGTGAACGCCGTCGCGCCGTTCGTCCTGAACGCGCGGCTGAAGCCGCTGATGCTGCGCACGCCCGAGCGCGACAAGCACGTCGTCAACGTGTCAGCGGTCGAGGGACAGTTCTACCGCCGCTTCAAGACGACGCGCCATCCGCACACGAACATGGCGAAGGCAGCGCTGAACATGATGACGCGAACCTCCGCTGCCGACTACCACGCAGACGGCATCCACATGAACAGCGTCGACACGGGCTGGGTCAGCGACGAGGATCCCGTTCACATCGCGGTGCAGAAGACGGCCGAGCACGGGTTCCGCCCGCCGCTCGACATCGTCGACGGCGCCGCGCGCGTCGTCGACCCGATCATCGACGGCTTCAACACCGGCCACCACGTGTGGGGCCAGTTCCTGAAGGACTATCGGTCGACCGACTGGTAGAGCGCGTCGGTCTTCGCGGCCATGATGAAGTCGTTGCGGTGGAGGCCCTTGATCTTGTGCGTCCACCAGCTCACCGTCGTGCGGCCCCACTCGGTGAGCAGCGCGGGATGATGCCCTTCTGCCTCGGCGGCCTCCCCGACTCTTCGCGTGAACTCCAGCGCCTGCGCGAAGTCGTCGAAGGCGAAGACGCGGCGCAGGCGCTTGATTCCGTCGAGCTCGACGAGCTCCCACTCCGGGATCTGCGGTCGTAGCTCGACGATCTCGGCGTCGGTGACGGTCGGTGCGTCCCGGCGGCACGCAACGCACTTCTCGACGGTCAGCGTCTCGGTCACGCTAGCGACAGGGGAGGGTGCGCGCCGCTGACGGCTTCTTGCCGACGAGAGCTCGGATCTTCGCCGCCTCGGCCTTCAGCCGCGTCGGGCTGACGTAGCGGAAGCACAGGTTGGCGGTCATGCCGCCGACCTGGTCGTGCTGCAGCGTTCCCGGGTCGTGCGGATGGTCGTCGTCGAAGCTGATGCGGTGCGCCGCTCTGAAGGCCTTCGTGCTCATGAACGTCGCCGTCGGCGGCGCAATCACGACGACGGTGGCTGCGCCGCCGGGGCTCAACCCGTCGAGGTTCGACGCGATCCCGTGTCCCGTGCGGTCGCACCCCTTGTCGGCAGCCGCCGCGGCCGCGCGCGCCGCACGGCCGGCCTGGACGACGAGCCGGGTCGGGTCACCGTCGGCGAAGCGCACGAGGGCGCGGGAGTCGGCCCGGTAGGTCGTCGTCGTCTGGCTCTTGTTGCACTTCGCGATGTACCTGTAGGTCTGATCGGGGAGCACCTCGCCGATCTCGTTCTTCACCAGCGCCTTTCCGAACGCGATGCCCGGCCCGCCGTTCGCCCGGCGCAGCGTGCCGTCGGCCGAGAGGGTGAGCAACTCGACGGTGCGATACGTGACGAGCGCCTCCTGATGGCCGACCATGCCGCCGACCCTGGTGCTGTTGAAGATCGTGTCGAGCTCGGCTTGGACGAGGGTGTCGACGCGAAAGCAGCACCGCGAGGCCGCAGGTGCGCTCTCTGCGGCGAGCGTGTCGCCCGCGAGCGCGAGCACGCCGACGAGCGTTGCCAAGACAACTCGTGCCTGCCGGGCGCTCATCGAGGCGATGGTAGCCGCGGTCTGAGGCCGCCGGGTGCGCTAAAAGCTCAGTCGTGACAACGTTGTTCGAGCGACTGGACGAGCTGTACGCGCTCGGCGGGGGCCGCGGCGCCAATCGGCCCGCCGGGAGCGCCGCCGAGGACGAGGCCTGCGCGCTTGCCGCCCGGTGGATGGAGGAGGCGGGGCTGACCGTCGCCCGCGACGCGTTCGGGAACGTGATCGGCCGGCTGCGCGGCTCGCAGCGCGAGCTGCCCGAGGTGTGGGCGGGCTCGCATCTCGACAGCGTCCCGGACGGAGGCAAGTACGACGGAGCGCTTGGCGTCGTCGCGGCGATCCAGGCAGTCGCCGCCGTCGGCGTGAGCGCCCGCACGCTCGCCGTCGTCGCGTTTCGGGACGAGGAGCGCGGCTGCTACGGAAGCCTTGCGCTCGCGCAGTCGGGGCCGCTGCCCGGCCGCTACGTCGAGGTGCACGTCGAGCAGGGCCCGATCCTGGAGCGCGCAGGCGCCGCGCTCGGAGTCGTGACCGGCCTCGTCGGCTCGACGCGGCGCGAGGTGGTCTTCGAGGGCACGGCCGGCCATGCAGGGACGTCGCCGATGGACGCGCGCTACGACGCCCTCGTGCAGGCGGCCGAGTACGTGCTCCGCGTGCGCGACGCGGCGAAGGCGATCGACGGCGCGGTCGCGACCGTCGGCGTGCTCGAGGTCGAGCCGGGCGCCGTGAACGTGATCCCCGGGCGCGTCAGGCTGACGGTCGACGCGCGCGCCCCCGACGAGGAGCGACTCGCGCGCCTCCTCGACGCCCTCGACCTCGATCCGGGCGTCGACCTGGCGCCTGTCCAGCTGGACGCTGCGATCCGTTCGGTTCTGCGAGAGGAGGTCGAGCGGGTCGCTGCTCCCGCCGTCGAGCTTCCGTCGGGCGCCGGGCACGACGCGGGCGTGCTCGCCGCCGCAGGCGTCGAGGCGGGGATGCTCTTCGTCCGCAGTCTCAACGGGGGCGTGAGCCACTCACCCGAGGAGCTGACGAGCGAGGACGACATCGCGAAGGCCGTCGAGGTGTTGACGGCGACGCTGCGAAGGCTCAGCTCTCGGTGAACGAGATGTCCTGCGCGCCGTCCCAGAGCGTCCGGCGACCGAGCTCGCGCAGTTGCTCGTGCCCCTCGGTCATCGTCGCGAAGTGGTTGCCGGCGAGCGGCCCGGCCTTGCTCGCGAACGCGCACGCGCCGTAGGGGAAGAGCAGCTCCGTCTCGCTGATCCCGCCCGGATAGAGCAGCAGCTCGCCCGGAGCCGGGTAGCACGTCGCGTTCTCCGGCCCGATGCCGAGCTCGAGCTCGCCGAACGGGATCCAGTTCGACTCGCCGCTCCAGCGGCAGTGGATGATCTTCGACTCGAGCGGGAGCAGGCGCCGAAAGGCTGCGACGGTCTCGGGTGCTGCCTCTTCCTCGAAGCGCGCGACGAAGCGGAACTCCCCTGCGGTGATCTCGATCACGGCGCGACCTTAGCGCCCTGCGCGATCCAGCGGCCGAGGAGCTCGCGCTCGGCGTCGGTCATCTCGGTGACGTTCCCGAGCGGCATCGCACGGGTGCGCACGGCCTGCTCCTCGATCGCAGCGGCGCGGGCGTGGATCTGCTCCGGCGTGTCGAACGCGATCCCGCCCGGCGCCGAGGAGAACGACGGGTCGGTCGGCGTCAGCGAGTGACAGACGGCGCAGCGCTCCTCGACGATCGCTGCGACCTGGGCGAACGGCACCGCCGCGCGCGCCCGCGGGCTCGGCGTCGTCGGGTCGGATCGCGATCGCGATCGCAACCACCGCGAGCGCTGCGCTCACCGGGATCCACCAGACCGTCCGGCCGCGGTGGCGCAGGTTGAAGTAGAGCCGGATCCACGCGCCGACGAGCATCAGCGCGACGAGGACGAGCCAACCGTGCTCGCCCGCGAACGCAAAGGGAAAGTGCGGTCCGAGCATCGCCAGCACGACGGGCAGCGTCAGGTAGTTGTTGTGCACCGACCGCTGCTTGCCCTTGAGCCCGTGCACCGGGTCGGGCTCGCGACCGGCGCGCTTCGCGTGCACGAGCTCCCAGTGGCCCGGGATGATCACGAAGAGGACGTTGCCGACCATCATCGTCCCGAGCATCGCGCCGACCTGGATCGGCATCGCCCGCGCGCTGAAGAGCTCGCTCACCGCGAAGGCGGACGCGGCCACGAACGCGACGAGCGCGGCCGCGAGCACGAGCTCGCGGTTGCCGAGCAGGCGGCAGAGCCCGTCGTAGACGAGCCACGCGATCGCGAGCAGCGCGACGCTGATCGCGATCGCCGTGCCCGTGCCGAGATCTCGCACCGACGGGTCGACCAGGTAGGTGTCCGCGTCGAGGTAGTAGAGGACGACGAGCAGCGCGAAGCCGCTCAGCCACGTCGTGTACGCCTCCCACTTGTACCAGTGGAGCGGCTCGGGAATCGTCTCCGGCGCGACGCGGAACTTGTGGATGCGGTAGAAGCCGCCGCCGTGGATCTCCCACGACTCGCCGCCGACGCCCTCGTCGGAGTCGCGGGACTTGCGCGGCGGGAGCAGGTGGCTGTCGAGCGCGACGAAGTAGAAGGACGTCCCGATCCAGACGATCGCCGCGACCACGTGCAGCCAGCGGATCAGCAGGTCGAGCCAGTCGACGAGGTACGCGTCGACGAAGATCACGGACGTTCCCAGCGGTCGCGCGCGATCGCGACGAGCTCGCGCACGGCGGTCTCCAGCTCCTCTTCGCGGGTTCGCTCCAGTCGCGCGCGGAGCGCATCGGCGATCTCGCTCTTCGGTCGCCGGTTCACGAAGACGACGAAGCGGAAGCCGAACTTCTCCTCGTAGACCTGGTTCAGGTAGGCGAGCTCGGTCTCGATCGCGGCGTCCGAGTCGGGACCCTGCTCCCGCGCCGAACGCTCGGAGAGGTTCTTCGCGCCGATCTGCGGGTGGGCCTCGAGCGCCTCGACGAGCTCGTCCTCCGGCACCTCGCCGACGAGGTCGAACGCGGCGTCGAGCGGGTCGGGAAGCTCGGCGAGCCGTTCGACGAAGCGCGAGCGGCCCTCGAACAGCTCGGCCAGCTCGTCGACGCTCAGCTGCCGCGGTAGCTCGCGCACGCGTAGGACGAGACGAGGAGCGGGACGTGCGTGTGCCCGTCGCCGAGCTCCACCTCGAGCTCGACGCGGCGGAAGAACGGCGACGGCGGGTGGAAGACGATCCGGTAGACGCCCGGTTCGAGGCCCGGCGCGAGGTCGGCGATCCGGCCGTCGGCGTCGGTCGCCCCGTCGGCGAGCTGCTCGTCGCCGCGGTAGAGCTCGACGCGAACACCTTCGGCGGGACGGCCGCGCTCGGTGTCGAGGACGTGGGTCGAGAGGCTCATGCGGCGAATCTTGTCGCTTCCCGGCGCTGCTCGCGCGCGATCTCGTCCTCGTCGGCCCTGACGAGGTGCCCGTCGCGCACGACGTCCTCGCCTCCGACCACCAGGCGGTCGACCCGGTGGGGCGCCGAGAAGACGAGCCCCGCGACGAGATCCTCGGCGCCGCCGAGCTCGAGCCCGTCGACCCGCCAGACCGCGAAGTCCGCGCACTTGCCCGGCTCGAGCGAGCCGATGTCGTCTCGGCCGAGCACGGCCGCGCCGCCGCGGGTGCCGAGCGCGAGCGCGTCCCGGACGGTCATCGCGGCCGGCCCGCCGCGGCCGCGCGCGACGAGGAGCGCCTGCTTGACCTCGAAGAAGAGGTCGCTCCGCTCGTTCGAGGCGGAACCGTCGACGCCGAGGCCGACGCGCACGTTCGCGTCCAGGAGGTCACGCACGGGCGCAACCCCGGCGCCGAGCCGCAGGTTCGACGTCGGGCAGTGCGCGACGCCGGTGCCGGTCTCGCCGAAGCGCCGGATCTCGTCGTCGCGCAGGTGGACGCAGTGCGCGCACCAGACGTCGCCGGCGAGCCACCCGAGCCGCTCGAGGTACTCGACCGGCGTGCAGCCGTAGAGCTCGCGGCAGTACGCGTCCTCCTCGACCGTCTCGGCGAGGTGCGTGTGGAGCGGCAGGCCGAGCCGGCGCGCGAGCGCGGCCGACTCCTCCATCAGCCTCCCCGTCACCGAGAACGGCGAACAGGGAGCGACCGCGAGCTGGACGCGCGCGCCGGGGCCCGGCTCGTGGAGCTCGCCCGCGAGCCGCTCGGTGTCGGCGAGCACCGCGTCGAGGTCCTCGACGAGCTCGTCGGGCGGAAGCCCGCCGTCCGACTCGCCGAGGTCCATCGAGCCGCGCGAGGCGACGATGCGCACGCCGAGCTCGCGCGCCGCCTGCACCTCCGCCTCGACGAGCCCGGTGCGCCCGCGCGGGAAGACGTAGTGGTGGTCGAACACCGTCGTGCAACCGGAGAGCGCGAGCTCGGCGAGCCCGGTGCGCGCGGCCGCGTACTCGGCCTCCGCGTCGACGCGCGCCCAGACCGGGTACAGCTCGCGCAGCCACGAGAACAGGTCGGCCTGCTGCGCCCGCGCGCGCGTGAGCGTCTGGTACAGGTGGTGGTGCGTGTTCACGAGCCCGGGCGTGACGACCTTGCCCCCGAGGTCGACGCGCTCGTCGCTCTCGGGCTCCGCGCCGCCGCCGACGTCGCGCACGAAGCCGTCCTCGACGAGCAGCCAGCCGCCGGCGTGCTCGCTCCGCGCGTCGTCGAGCGTCACGACGTGCGCGTTGGCGTAGAGCGTGCTCACACTCTGGCCTTTGTACACGCGCGAGAAGAGACCACCTGGTCCGAGATTGTCATAGACATGGGACGGCCGGGCGTCTTACGCCGTGAAGGCGCTTGCGTGGCTCCGCTCTTCTGCTTCCCGATGCTAGAAGCTGAAAGAGTTCTCTCGATGACCCGCCGGCAAACCGCGTCGCCGTTCCCCCAAATCGGTGTCAACACAGCGAGCCGCAGCGAACTCGTCGCGCGGCGAAGGATCACCGGATCAGGACGCTGAACCCGCCCTTGGAATTTCCCACGGCGCGCCGCGATTCGGATAGCGGCTACACGCTGCACGGGCGGTGGTTCGACGATCCTTACGTCTGGCTGGAGCGGCTCAACGATCCGGAGACCGAGGCGTGGATCGCGGCGCAGGAGGCCGTCACGCATTCAGTGCTGAGTGCGGTCCCGGGGCGCGACTGGCTGCGGGCAGCGGTCGCTCGCTCACGGCGTCATGCGCAGTTGTCGTCGCCTATTCCCGCCGGATCGAACGGACACGAGTTTTTCTGGCAGGCGGACGCCGACGACGACAAGCTCAAGTTCATGCTGCGGCGCGGCAAAGATGCGCCGCCCGAGTCGGTGGTCGATCCCAACACGTGGGCAAGTGACGAGGTGCTGGTGTTCGCTGTGCCGTCGCCGGATGGCACGCTGGTCGCGTGCGGGAAGTCCATTGGCAGCCCCCACGATGCGGTGATCCGCGTGCTCGACGTCGAGACGGGACAGCTGCTTCCCGACCGGCCTCGCGGCACGTCGCACGAGTCGCTGGCCTGGCGGCCTGATGGGTCAGGGTTCTTCTACGCGGCGTGTCCGGAGCCGGGAGAGATGCCCGCGGACGACGAGACACAGTGGCACGTCTACGAGCACCGGCTCGGGTCGGCCGCGCCGGCTCGACAAGTCTTCGGCGACGACGAGGTGAAAAAGTACTGGTGCTCGGTCCAGATCAGCGGGTGCGGCCGATTCGCCGTGCTCTCCAAGTGGGACTTCGTGCACGCGAACGCGGTCTACCTGCTGCGCCTCGCGGACGACGCGTTGGTGCCGGTGGCTCCGGATCTGCGGTCAGTGAACTACGTGCAGGTGATCGGGGACAAGTTGCTCGTCCACACCGACCGCGACGCCCCGCGCGGCCGCCTCTGCATCGCGCCGCTGACGGAGCCGACCGAATGGCGGACGGTCATTCCCGAACGCTCGGACACGTTGCTGTCGGTGACCGGTGTCGGAGGCCGTCTGTACGCCGTCTACTCGCACTCGGCGTCTCATCGTGTACACGTCCACTCCGAGGACGGGACCTTCCTGCGCGAGTTGGCGCTTCCCGCACTCGGTTCGGTCAATCGGACGGAAGGCGGAGGGATGATCAGCGGCGTCAGCGGCGGCTGGGACGCCGACGAGGTGTGGGTGCGCTTCGAGTCGTACGTGCAGGGCCCGTCGGTCTATCGATACGACTACGGGTCCGACCGCCTGGCGCCCTACCACGTCCCCGACGTGGGCCTCGACGCATCCGCCTACCTGACGGAGCAGGTCTGGTACGAGTCGCGCGACGGCACGCCGGTCTCGATGTTCGTCATCCACCGAAGGGACATGCCTCGCGACGGCCGCCGTCCCGTGCGTCTGAGCGGCTACGGGGGCTTCAACATCTCGGTGCAGCCGACCTTTACGGCGCTCAACGCCGCGTGGCTGAAGCTGGGCGGCGTGCTCGCGTACCCGAACATCCGAGGCGGCGGCGAATACGGCCGCGCCTGGCACGAGGCGGCGACGAAGACGCGGCGGCAAAACGCGTTCGATGACTACATCGCCGCGGCGCGCTGGCTCGTCTCGGCGGGCTACACGACGCCCTCCAAGCTCGTCTCGCGCGGCAACAGCAACGGCGGTCTACTCGTCGCCGTCACCGCAATGCAAGCACCCGATGCCTTCGGAGCTGTGTTCTCCCGTGTGCCCAACCTCGACATGCTGCGTATCCGGAGCGCGGCGACGGTCGAGTTCGGATCGCCGGACGACCCCGTCGAGGGTCCGTACCTCGCCGGCTACTCGCCGTATCACAACGTCCGGGGCGATCGCCGCTATCCGGTGATGGTGTTCGTGCCGGCGTTGAACGATCGGGTCGCGCGGCCGCACGATGCGCTCAAGATGGTCGCCAGGCTCCAGGCCGAAACGACGCAGGGCGGTCCCTACTTTCTGCTGCCGCTCCGGGACTCGGGACACGGCGGCGGCACGACGCTGACGGCGCTCGTCGAACAGGACGTCGACGAGCTCAGCTCTTACTGCTGGGCGCTCGGCGTCGCACCCCCCTTGCCCGTCGAAGCGCCCGTCGCAACATCGGAAGACGCAGAGTGAGCCACAGGTGCCAATCTGTACAAGGACTAGAGCGTGCTCACACCTCGAGCGGAACGAGCTCGAAAGCGTCGACGTCGACGAGGCCGTGGTCCGTGATCTTCAGGCTCGGGATCACCGAGAGCGCCAGGAAGGCGAGCGACTGGAACGGCGAGGGCAGGGTGCAGCCGAGCTCGCGCGTCGCTTCCACGCACGCGCGGCTCGCAGCGACGACCTCGGCGAGCGGACGGTCGGAGAGCAGGCCGGCGACGGGGAGCGGCAGCTCCGCGCGGACCTCGCCCTGCGAGACGACGACGATCCCGCCGCCGAGCTCCACGAGCCGCTCGACCGCGCGCTGCAGGTCGTCGTCGTTCATCGCGACGGCGACGATGTTGTGCGCGTCGTGCGCGATCGTCGAGGCGAGCGCGCCGTCGCGCAGCCCGAAGCCGCGCACGAGCCCGAGGCCGATCCGGCCCGGTGCCGAGGTGGCGCTCGACGACGGCGATCTTCGCGAGATCGCGCTCGGCGTCGGCGACCACCTGTCCGTCGCGAACCGTCGGCTCCTCGACGAGCGCCTCGGTGACGATCTGGTCGGGCACGACGCCGATCACGCGCACCCGGCCGCCTGCCGAACGCAGCGCGAAGTCGCTCGTCGAGGTCGGCGCGGCGCGAACGGTGTGCTTGACCCACTCCGGCACGGAGGGCCGGTCGATCTCGCCGACGGGCGAGCCGCGCTTCAGCACGAGCTCCGGCTCGAAGCGCTCGAGGTCGGGCAGCACCAAGCAGGTCTGCCTGGTAGCCCGGAGCGATCGCGCCGAGGTGCGAGAGGCCGTGCCACGACGCGCCGTTCCGCGACGCCATCACGAGCGCGTCCTCCGGTGCGATCCCCTGCTCGACGCTCGCGCGGACCATCGAGTTGATGTGCCCCTCGTCGACGATGTGCTCCGGCTCGCGGTCGTCGGTGCAGAACGCGATCCGCGCCGGCCCGAACTCGCGGACGACCGGCAGCAGGGCGTGGAGGTTGCGCGCGGCCGAGGCCTCGCGGATCAGCAGCCACATCCCGGCGCGCAGCCGCTGGCGGCCCTCCTCCGCCGAGTACGCCTCGTGGTCGGAGCGGATCCCGGCCGCCGCGTAGGCGTTCAGCTGCTTGCCGAGGACGCCGGGCGCGTGGCCGTCGACGTGCGACGCGCCGTCGAGCCGGAGCTTCGCGAGCTCGCGCTCGTCGCCCGCGATCACGCCGGGGAAGTTCATCATCTCGGCGAGCCCGATCACGCGCCGCCGGCGCAGCAGCCCCTCGAGGTCGCCGGGCGTGAGCTCGCGGCGCGGCGACTCGAACCGCGACGCGGGCACGCACGACGACGCCATCACGTAGACGTCGAGCGGCACCTCGTCGCACGCGTCGAGCAGCCAGTGGACGCCGTCGGTGCCGAGCACGTTCGCGATCTCGTGCGGGTCGGCGACGACCGCGGTCGTCCCGAGCGGCAGCACGAGCCGCGCGAACTCGTCGACGAGCAGCTTCGACGACTCGAGGTGCATGTGCGCGTCGACGAAGCCGGGCACGACCCAGCGGCCCGAGACGTCCAGCGTCTCCCGCCCCTCGTAGTCGCCCAGACCGGCGATGAAGCCGTCGGCGATCGCGACATCCGTCTCGAGCCACTCGCGCGTGAAGACGGAGAGCACGCGTCCGCCGCGGATGACGAGGTCGGCCGGCTCGTCCCCGCGGGCAACGGCCAGTCGGCGCGCGAGGTCGGCCATCGGCTCCTAACGTACTACCCTAGGCGCCGTGGACGTCCTGAGTCCGCTCTCGCTGGACGAGGCGCTGCGGCTGAAGGCGGAGCGGCCCGACGCCGTCCCGATCGCGGGCGGCACCGACGTGATGGTCGCGATCAACTTCGACCGGCTCCGGCCGGGCGCCCTCCTGAACCTGAACGAGGTGCCCGAGCTGCGCGGCTGGTCGCGCGAGAACGGGACGCTGCGGCTCGGCGCGGGTCTCACCTACGCGGAGGCGATGGAGGAGCCGCTCGCCGGCCTGCTGCCCGCGCTCGCAGAGGCGTCGCGCACCGTCGGATCGCCGCAGATCCGCAACCGCGGCACGATCGGTGGGAACCTCGGCACGTCCTCGCCGGCCGGCGACGCGCTGCCGCCGCTGCTCGTCGCCGGCGCGCGAGGTCGAGCTCGCGAGCGTCCGCGGCACGCGCGTCGTCGCCTTGACGGACTTCCTCGTCGGCCCGAAGCAGAACGTCCTCGCCGAGGACGAGCTCGTCGTCGGGCTGCTCGTCGAGACCGGCGGCAGGCAGACGTTCATGAAGGTCGGTCCGCGAAACGCGATGGTGATCGCGGTCGTCTCGCTCGCCGTGCGCGTCGACGGACGAGCTTCGCGCGGCGTTCGGCTCCGCCGGGCCGGTGCCGACGCTCGTCCGCGCACCGCTCGGCGACGCGTCGTCGTTCCCCGACCTCGTCGCAGAGGCGGCCAGCCCGATCGACGACGTTCGTGGCACCGCCGCGTATCGCCGCCACGCGCTGCGCGTGCTGACGAAGCGCGCGATCGACCGGTGCACGGCGTGAAGATCGAGCTCACCGTCAACGGCGAGAAGCGCGAGGCCGACGTCTGGGCGGGCGAGAGCCTCCTCTTCGCGCTGCGCGAGAGCCTTGGGCTGCCGGGGTCGAAGAACGCGTGCGAGCAAGGGGAGTGCGGGTCGTGCTCGGTGCTCCTCGACGGCACGCTCGTCTGCGCGTGCCTCGTGCTCGCGGCGCAGGCCGACGGCCACGAGGTCGTCACCGTCGAGGGGCTCGCCGGAGAACGGCGAGCTCCATCGCGTGCAGGAGGCGTTCGTCGAGGCGGGCGCGGTGCAGTGCGGCTTCTGCACGCCGGGCCTCGTCGTCGCCACCGCGGACCTGCTCGCGCACAACCCCAGCCCAACGACGACGAGATCCGCGAGGCGCTCTCCGGCAACCTCTGCCGCTGCACGGGCTACTCGAAGATCTTCGACGCGGTGCGGCTGGCGGCGGAGTGAGCAAGACGCTGCCCCTGGGCCGGATCGGCGAGAGCGTCGTGCGCGTCGACGGGATCCCGAAGACGACGGGCGAGTTCGCGTACTCGAGCGACCTCTCTGCCGCCGGGATGCTCTGGGGCCACACGCTGCGCAGCCCGCACGCGCACGCACGCATTCTCGCGATCGACCTGAGCGAGGCGCTGACGTCGCCGGGCGTGCACGCCGTGCTGACGCACGCGGACGTTCCCGGACAGAAGCGCTACGGCCTCGAGTTCCCCGACCAGCCGGTGCTCGCGTTCGAGAAGGTGCGCTACTTCGGCGAGCCGGTCGCCGTTGTCGCCGCCGAGCATCCCGAGCAGGCGCGGAGAGCCGCGGAGCGGATCAAGATCGACTACGAGCCGCTCGAGCCCGTGGTCGACATGGAACGCGCCATGGAGCAGGAGCCGATCCACGACCAGCGCTGGACGCACGGCCACGGCTACCTCGACGACCCGCGGCCGAACGTCGTCCGCCACCTCGTGATCCGCCACGGCGACCCGGACACGAGCGGCGACGTGTCCGTCTCGGGCGTCTACGAGCTCGGGATCCAGGATCAGGCCTTCCTCGGCCCCGAGTCCGGGCTCGCGATCCCCGACGGCGAGGGCGGCGTCGACATCTACGTCGCGACGCAGTGGCTGCACGTCGACCGCGACCAGATCGCGCCGTGTCTCGGCCTCGAGCCCGAGCGCGTGCGCATCCACCTCGCCGGCGTCGGCGGCGCGTTCGGCGGGCGCGAGGACCTGTCGATGCAGATCCACAGCGCGCTGCTGGCGCTGCACACGAGCCGGCCCGTGAAGATGGTCTACAACCGCGAGGAGTCGTTCGTCGGCCACGTGCACCGGCACCCCGCGAAGATCTGGGCCGAGCACCGCGCCGACCGCGACGGGAAGCTCGTCTGCGTGCGCATGCGGATCCTGCTCGACGGCGGTGCGTATGCGTCCAGCTCGACCGCCGTGACGTCGAACGCTGCCGCGTTCGCGTGCGGCCCGTACGCCGTCGCGAACGCGCTGCTCGAGTCCACGTGCGTGTACTCGAACAACCCGCCCTGCGGCGCGATGCGCGGCTTCGGCGCCGTGCAGACGTGCTTCGCCGCCGAGGCGCAGATGGACAAGCTCGCGGAGGCGCTCGGCCTCGACCCGGTCGAGCTGCGTCTGCGGAACGCGCTCGCGCCGGGCGACGAGCTCCCGACCGGCCAGAAGCTCGAGGGGTCGCTGCCCGTCGCCGAGGTGATCCGCCGCGCCGCCGAGCTGCCGATCCCCGAGCCCGAGCCGCTCCCGAGGGAGGCGATCGGCCTGCCCGGGGGCGCGGGCAACACGACGCGCGGCGAGGGCGTTCGCCGCGGCGTCGGCTTCGCGGTCGGGTTCAAGAACATCTGCTACTCGGAGGGCTTCGACGACTTCTGCGCCGCGCGCGTGCAGCTGCGAGCGGACGGCAGCGCGGAGGTGCACTGCGCGGCGGCCGAGGTCGGGCAGGGCGTTTCGAACGTGATCGTGCAGGTCGCGCGAACCGAGCTCGGCACGGACGACGTCGTGCTCGCGCCGCACACCACCGCAACCGTCGACTCCGCGGGCTCGACGTCTGCTTCGCGGCATGACCTGGATGGCCGCGGGCGCAGTTCAGTTGGCTTGTCGAGCCGCGCTCGAGGAGCGCGAGCGGACCGGGGGAGAGGTCGACGTGGAGCGGATCTACCGCCACCCGCGCACGAGCCCGCTCGACCCCGAGACCGGGCGCACGACGGGCGAGCGCTCGCACGTCGCGTTCGCGTGCGCCGCGATGCGGGTCGTCGCGGAGGTCGACGTCGAGCTCGGTCTCACGCGCGTCGTCTGGATCGGGACCGCGCAGGACGTCGGCGCCGCGATCAACCCGGTCGCCGTCGAAGGCCAGATCGAGGGCGGCACCGCGCAGGGGCTCGGGCTCGCGCTGATGGAGGAGATCCAGACCCGCGGCGGCCTGATCACGAACGCGAGCTTCACCGACTACCTGATCCCGACCACGCTCGACATGCCGCCGATCGACTCCGTGCTCGTCGAAGTGCCGGAGCCGAGCGCGCCGTACGGCGTCAAGGGCGTCGGCGAGCCGCCGACGGTCGTCTCCACCGCCGCGATCGTCGCCGCGCTCCGCGACGCGACCGGCCGCCCGCTCGTGCGCGTGCCGGTCCGGCCGGACGACGTCGTCGGGCTCTAGCGGTGTTCGACCACGTCACGATCCGGGTCTCGGACCGCGACGCCTCTCGGCGGTTCTACGACACCGTTCTGCGCACGCTCGGGATCGAGCGGCCCGGGGGCGACGACACCTACACCGAGTGGGACGACTTCTCGCTCGCCGAGGCCGGGACGGGCGAGCCGGTGACGAGCGGCCTGCACGTCGGCTTCGTCGCGCCGACGCGCGCTGCAGGTGGACGCGTTCTGGCGAGTCGGCACCGACGCCGGCTACCGCGACGACGGCGCGCCCGGCTGGCGCCCGCAGTACCGCGAGGACTACTACGGCTCGTTCCTCCTCGATCCCGACGGCAACAGCATCGAGGCGGTGCACCACGGCGCGATGCGGGGCGTGGGGATCGACCACCTCTGGATCCGGGTCGCCGACGTCGCGGCCGCGAAGCGCTTCTACGAGGTCGTCGCGCCGTTCGCCGGCTTCCGGCTCAAGGACGACACGCCGAACCGTGCGCGGTTCGTCGGCGGGAGCGGCTCGTTCTCGCTCGTCGACGGGACGCCGACGCGGCCGTTTCACCTGGCGTTCGCGGCGGATGAGGACGCGATCGTCGAGGCGTTCCACGGTGCGGCGACCGCGGCGGGGTACCGGGACAACGGCGCGCCCGGCGAGCGCGCCGTCTACCACGAGGGCTACTACGGCGCGTTCGTCCTCGACCCCGACGGCAACAACGTCGAGCTCGTCAACCACAACCGCGACTAGCCGATCCGGTCGCCCCGCCGGACGTCCGCGTCCGTCGGCGCGTGCGCGAACCCGTCGCGGATCACGATCGTGTCGCGGAAGAGGATCGGATACGTCTCGAGGTCCCGGTCGGCGACGTCGAACGTCGGCTGAGTTCTGCACCTGGATGTGCAGGTGCGGCTCGTCCGAGTTCCCCGAGTCCCCGACGAGCCCGATCACCTGACCCGACACGACCGTGTCGCCGACGTCTACGCGCACACTGCCGCGCTTCAGGTGCGCGAAGAGCACGTACCGGCCCCCGCCGATGTCGATCACGACGACATTGCCCTCGGGGTGCTCCAGATCGCTGTCGCCGACCGGCGTGTCGGGCCGCGAGTCGACCACCATCGTGACCCGCCCGTCGCCCGGCGCGGTCACCCGCTCGTTGAACGCGTAGAAGTTCTCGAGCAGATCGGCGCCGCCGCGGTGCGTCTCGCCGTCCTCGACCTGGAGTAGGTCGACCGCATGCCGCTGCACGCGCAGCGGGTAGTGGCCGTTGACGAGCGCGCTGCGGCCGCCCGACGCGACGAACCACACGCGCTCGAGCGGGAAGTCGATCGTCGTCGCGCCCTCCGGCCCGCGTTCGATCTCCACGAGCTGAACGGCGAAGAACAGCGAGCCGAGCGCGACGAGCAGGTTGGCCGCGAGCGAGATCCTCCTGCGCGGGACGAGCGCGAGCACGGCGAGCACAGCGAGCCCGATCCAGAACGCGAGCACGATGGTTCGCTGCGAGTCGGGAGCGATGAGCTCGTAGAGCGCGAACGTCCCCGGGAGACTCGCGGCGCCGAGCAGACCGGCGAAGACCCAGACGTTCGCCGCCTGCGCGGCGTACGGGAGCCGGCGCAAGAGCCCGGGCTCGAGGTCCTCCGTGCGTGCGTGCCGCACGCGCTGGGCGAGCAGCACGGCCGGCAGCACGATCGCGACGGCGACCATCGCGAGGAAGAGGTCGCCCGCGTGGTAGGACGCGACGAACGCGAGCAACACGGTGAGCGTGAGGACGAGCTCGCGCTTGCCGAGCCGCGCGCGTCCGCTTCCCGCCGCCGTTTCCACCGCGAGCGCGAGCGCGAGGACGACGGCGGAGAGCACGCCTGCGAGCGTGAGGACGAGGTCGGCGTCCATCGTCCCGAGCAGCAGCCCCGGCCCGGCCGCGAGCGGGACGAACGCGGCGAGGGCGGCGAACCCCAGCGCGACGTTTCGCTTCGAGGCCACGACCGCTCGGGTCGGCGCAGCCGCGTCGGGCTCGAGCGTCTTGAACGCGAGCAGCCCCAACACGAACACCGCGACGAACGCCGGCAGGCCAAGCGCGCCGAACACGCCGAGCAGCAGCCAACCGAGCGCGAGGGCGCCGTAGACGACGCGGCGCCGAGACGTCTCAGTCCAGGCGGAGCGCACCGAGCTCGAGCAGCTCGTCGCAGAGGTCGAGCACGTCGCGCCGGAACTCTCTCAGCTCGTCGTCGTCGAGCTCGCGCAGGTCCGCGACGGAGTCCACGACGTCCTCGAGCGGAGTGTCCCCGTCGAGCAGGCCGAGGATCTCGAGCGCGTCCGGCGTCGTCTCGACGGCCGAGTTCGTTCCGGAGGCGAGGCCGACCACCGCGTCGGTCGGAACAGGAGCGTCGGCGGTGGGCTCGAGCTCGTGCTCGAGCCTGAGCGGCATCGCGACCGACAGGCTCGCCTCGAGCAGGTCGTTTCGACCGAGCTCCTCGAGCCGCGCTCGCGTCTCGAACGCACGCACGATCTGGTCGCTCGCTTCCTCGACGTCGTCCTCGTCGATCGAGTCGACGCGGACGGTCGGCGTTCCGCCGGCTCGCCGCTTGAGGATCACCGCGCCGTCGCTCACCCAGCGCACACCGAGCTCTTCGAGGTAGCGCGCCCATTCGTCGAGCGCCGCGCCGAAGGCCTCGGGATCGCCCGTGAGGTGCGAGTTCCAGGCGGCGGCGTGACCGAGGGGGTCGGACTCCTCGGCGACGAGGATCCAGCTGTCGCAGCCCGTCCGCTCGGCCCAGGCGACGACGCGCTCGTCTGGCTCGTCCTCGTCCTCGGCGACCCAGCTGACGAGCATCGTGGCGAACCCTCCCTCGGCGAGGTGCGCCGCCGACTCCGCGACGACCCGCTCGGAGACCTCGTCCGCGGTCCCGCCTGCGTCGCGATACGTCCACCTGCGCTCGGGCGACACCACGTACGGCGCGTTGCAGGTGATCAGGTCGAACGTCTCGCCTGCGACCGGCTCGAACAGGCTGCCGTTGCGGACCTCGATGTTCGTGAGTCCGTTGAGCGCCGCGTTCAGGCGCGTGAACTCGAGCGCGCGCGGGTTCACGTCGGTCGCGATCACGTGATCGGCGTGCGCGGCCGCCCGGAGCGCGTGGATCCCGCTCCCCGTGCCGACGTCGAGCGCGCGCCCGACTCGGCTGCGTGGGGTGAGCGTGTCGAGCAGTCGCGCCGTCGGCGTGTAGGCGGCGACGTAGTCGGGCGGGTCGTCGATGTCGCGGGAGAAGCCGTCCGCCGCGACGTAGAGGTCGTCGACGGGAAGGATCCTGGCGCGCGGCACGACCTCGTCGCCGACGTCCGCGAGGCCGGCGGCCTCGAGCGAGTCCACTGCGTCGCGGCCCAGCGCGGAGACCGCGTCGTCCGTCGGGACCGGGCGCAAGAGGAAGAACGCCCGCACCACCGTCGCGAGCTTCGTCTCCGGAAGCAGGCGCTCGTTGAGCGGCACGTCCTCGACGCCGCCCGAGTAGACGTCGTCGCCGAGCAGGTCGACAACGCCCGTCTCCGAGTAGCCGACGCGCCGCAACGCGTCGCCGACGGTCGCCGCTGCGTGCTCGATCGTTCCGGTCTCGCTCGCCATCGTCGCGAGATCATGCCGATTCGGCGCGGGCTTACGCTGCGAGCTCGGCTTTGCGGACCCGTTCGAAGCCGGCGGCGCCGAGCGCCTCGCTGTCGACGAGCCTGCACATCCAGCCGTGTCCGGAGTTCGGGTCGGACTCGTCGTCCACGCTGCCGACGGACGCGAAGATGCGCCCGTCGCGGAAGCTCCACTCCTCGATCTCGTCGCGGTCTCCCTCCACGTCCGCGCGGAAGCTCTGCAGGTCGATGCGCAGACGCTCCTTGACCGTGTCGAGCCAGGTGTCGGGTGGGTCGCGGTCGGTGTCGACGCCGCTCTGCACGATCAGGTCGTCGTCGACCTCGGCCAGGACCAGCGCGTCGATGAACCGCTCGGCCGCGTCCCAGTCCGGCTCCTCGCCCGGCTCGAGCGCCACGAGCTCGACCGAGAGGCCCTCTGCGGCCGCGCGCGCGAGCGTCGCCGCGGCGCCTTCGGGGAGCTCCTCGTCGCTCGCGACGCGCGAGCGTGTGCTCGAGCTCGTGGTCGGGCAGCGCCCCCTCTGCTTCGTCGAAGTCGCGCTCCGCGACGAGGTCGAGGTACGGCTCGCCGTCAGCGTCGGAGGCGAGCTGCTCGTCGACGACCTCCCAGGCGACGGGGCGCCCGTCGAGCTCGGTCGCGAACGCGTGACCGAGCCGAGGCGCGCTCGGGCCGGAAGCGACGGAAGGCGCCGAGGTCCTCGTGTCCGTCGGGATAGCGGAGCCGCAGCCGGTAGCGCGCGAGCTTCGCCTGCGCGCGGTTCCCCTCGATGCGTTCGATCAGCCAGTGACGCCCCTCGAGCCGCACGACGTCGCCCGGCTCGAGCGGCTCGTCCGTCGTGTAGGGGTGGACGTGCTCCTTGCCCGTGCGGTGCACGACCACGACCTCGTAGGCGCTCATCAGTGGAGCCGCAGGCAGGACGAGCTCGAAGAGCTCGTCGTCGACGGCGAACGAAACCCGAGCGCAGCGTAGAAGCTCCGCGCCGGACGGTTGTCGCGTTCGACGACGATCTGCAGCGCGCTCGCGCGCTCCGAGATCGCGTAGCCCTCGGCGTGCTCGAGCAGCCGGTGCCCGACTCCGCGCCGCTCGTGCCCGGGCGCGACGAGCACCTGCTCGATGACGAACGGCGCGTCTCCTTCGGGGCGAAGCGCGAGGTACCCCGCGGGCTGCGCTCGCTCGTGCGCCGCGAAGACGACGTCGCTCAGCAGCGCGTCGAGTACACGCCTGTCGTTCCAGCGCGGCTCGTCCGAGAACGCTGCCTTCGCGAGGCTGAAGAGCTCGTGTAGCTCGGCTTCGGACGGACGCAGGATGTCGATCGAGGACTGCACGCTCGGTCACACCGCGGCGTGTTCGGCGACGTCTCCGACTTCGATCGCGAGGTCGTGAAGGCCGATCACCGCGTACTGGCCGCGGTCGATCCGTCCCGGGCAGACGACGAGCGTCGTGCCGAGCCGCTCTTCGCTCACACCGTCACCGGCGACGATCGCTAGGCGCGGCCGGTACGTCTTGATCAGCTCAGCGACGGCCTCGCTGCCCTCGACTCGGGCGCCCTTGTGCGCAGGCTCCGTCGTGAAGAGCAGAACGAGTGGGTCATCCTTGAACTCCGCGATCTCCCGCAATCGGTACTCGGCTTCCCGGCCGGCGTAGCCGCAGTTCGTCGCCGGGCGGCGGGATCCTCCGCGCCGTCGACGATCTCGCCGCCCATGCCGGCGAAGAGGATGTGGTGCGGGCCGTCGCGCGACACGGCCGTGAACGCCGTGCAGTTGAGGGAAAGCGATCTCGAGCCCGGACATGTCGTGCAGGTAGTGCCGGAGCGCGGTGTCGGTCGATCCGGGAACCCAGTACGTCGGCCGCTCGGTCCGGCCGAGCGCTCGAAAGACGGCGCGGTAGGTCTCCGGTGTGCTCTCAGGCCCACCGAGGTCGCCGACGACGGTGATCGCGACGACGTCGTCGGCGACGTCCTCGAGTGCCTGGGTCAGCGGCTCGACGGCGCCGTTGATTCCGCCGAGCGCGAACAGCTTGTGATGTCGAGCCATTTCGACTCCTCCTTAGCGGAACGTCTGTGCGGCGACGCGGCTACGCCGTCGCGCTGTTGTTGCTCCACGCGCGCGCGTCCGGGCCTCGGTCACGTCCTTGCCGTGCGCTTCGCCCCATTCGGCGAGCGCGACGAGTGGCTCGCTCACCGACCACCCGAGCGCGGTGAGCGAGTACTCGACCCGCACCGGAACCTCGGCGAAGATTTCGCGGTGGACGAGGCCGTCCCGCTCGAGGACGCGGAGCGAGTCGGTCATGACTTTCTTGGAGACGCCGGGCAGGCAGGCAAGCAGTCGGCTGTGGCGATGGATCCCGCGGGCCATGTAGAAGAGCAGGTGCACCTTCCACTTGCCCTGGAGCACCTCGAGTGACCGGTCGACCCGATCGATCAGATCGACATCGCTTCCCGCGGGGCGGGGAGGACGGGCACTTCCGTCGGAGCGGTGGACACGGCGGCACCTCTCTCATCCGGAACTCGACCCACGGAAGCGTGCCAAAGATCGCAGTCTCCCCGCATCAGTAGCGGCGGAAGCTCCGGGTGGTCTCGTGGAGGAGCCTGGGCACCGTTCGGTAACCGCTCGGCCGGGTAGGAGGAACCCACACCGAATAGGAGGCGCACTAATGGCGGTCCAGCATCGGTGCCAGCGTCACGGACGCCCGGCTGTCGCGTCCAGAGTCCGGCTCCTGCCGGACGGGACGCAGGAAACCGAGTACCTCTGCGAGATCGACCTCGCCGAGGAACGGCTGTCGAGCGGGTTCGGCGGTGGGCGCAGCCTCTTCGACGACTTCTTCTCCGACTTCTTCGACCGGCCCGGCGGTGGCGGCGGGGCGGTTGCCGCTCCGCAGCGCGAGCGCCAGGTCGAGCGGGTCGACGTCACGCAGTTCTTCAGCGACGCGACGCGTGAGTTGCTGCAGCGCGCCGCGCACACGGCGCTCGACTGGGGCAGCCTCGACCTCGACACCGATCATCTGCTCCACGCCGCGTTGCAGGACGACGTCGTGCGCCACGTGCTGGGGCAGATCGACGCCGATCCCGACGCGATCGCCGCGCAGGTCGAGGAGGAGGCGGACCGCGCGGAGCGCACCGACGTTGCGCCGTCGCTTTCGCCCGACGCGAAAGCCGCGCTGCTCGCCGCGTACGATGAGTCCCGCGAGCTCGGCTCGTCGTACGTCGGGCCGGAGCACGTGCTCCTCGCGCTCGCCCGCGACACAGAGTCGTACGCGGGTGAGCTGCTCGAGCGCTTCGGCGTCACGCACACGAAGCTCCGCGGCGCAGTGATCCGCGGGGTGGAGGCGGGCGGAGGCACGCGCGAGACGAGCAAGACGCCCAAGCTCGACGAGTACGGCCGCGACCTCACGCAGGAGGCCCGGGAGGGCAAGCTCGACCCGGTGATCGGTCGCGCGGACGAGATCGAGCAGACGGTCGAGATCCTCTCCCGCCGCACGAAGAACAACCCGGCGCTCCTCGGCGAGCCCGGCGTCGGCAAGACCGCGATCGTCGAGGGCATCGCGCAGCGGATCGTCAACGACGAGGTACCGGAAACGCTCGCGGGCAGGCGCGTGATCGCGCTCGATCTCGCGGGGATGATCGCGGGGACGAAGTACCGCGGTGAGTTCGAGGAGCGCCTGAAGAGCGTTGTCGACGAGATCAAAGGCGCGTCGGACGAGTTGATCCTCTTCATCGACGAGATGCACACGGTCGTCGGTGCCGGTGCCGCAGAAGGCTCGATGGACGCGTCGAACATGCTGAAGCCTGCGCTTGCGCGCGGCGAGCTGCACGTGATCGGCGCGACGACGCTCGACGAGTACCGAAAGAACGTCGAGAAGGACCCGGCGCTCGAGCGCCGCTTCCAGCCGGTGTTCGTGCGCGAGCCGACCGTGGACGAGACGATCGAGATCCTGAACGGCCTGCGCGACCGGTACGAGGCCTTTCACCGCGTCCGCATCACCGAAGAGGCGATCATCGCGGCCGCGGAGCTGTCCGACCGCTACATCCGCGACCGCTTCCTCCCGGACAAGGCGATCGACCTGATCGACCAGGCGAGCGCGCGCGTCCGCCTGCGCACGAAGACGAAGGACAACGAGACGAAGTCGTTGGAGGACGACCTGCGCCGGCTCGCGCGCGAGCGCGACCAGGCGACCTCGGCCGAGGACTACGACCGGGCGCGCGACGTGAAGGGGCAGATCGACACGCGCCAGGGCGAGCTCGACGACCGCAAGAAGGGTCGGCAGCGGCCGTCGGAGGTGACGGCCGAGGACATCGCCGAGATCGTGTCGCGCGCGACCGGGATCCCGGTCTCGCAGCTGACGAGCGAGGAGCGGGAGCGGCTGCTCAGGCTCGAGCAGCAGCTGCACGAACGGATCGTCGGCCAGGACGAGGCGGTCGAGGCCGTCGCGGAGGCGGTCCGCCGTTCACGCGCCGGGCTCGGCGACCCGAACCGACCCGTCGGGAGCTTCCTGTTCCTCGGGCCGACCGGCGTCGGCAAGACGGAGCTCGCCCGTGCACTCGCCGAGATTCTCTTCGGGAGCGAGGACCTGATGGTCCGCTTCGACATGAGCGAGTTCCAGGAGCGGCACACCGTGTCGCGGCTGGTCGGCGCGCCGCCGGGCTACGTCGGCTACGAGGAGGCAGGCCAGCTCAGCGAACAGGTGCGGAGGCGTCCGTACTCGGTGCTCCTCTTCGACGAGATCGAGAAAGCGCACCCGGACATCTTCAACATCCTGCTTCAGATCCTGGACGACGGACGCCTGACCGACTCGCAAGGCCGCACCGTCGACTTCAAGCACACGGTCGTGATCATGACCTCGAACATCGGCGCCGATCGAATCCAGGAGCAGGCACGCACGGGCGAGTCGTTCGACAGGCTCAAGGAAGACCTGATGCAGATCCTGCGCGGCAGCTTCCGGCCGGAGTTCATCAACCGGATCGACGAGATCATCGTCTTCCACGCGCTGTCGGAGGAGCAGCTGCTCGACATCACGGGGCTGCTGCTCGACCGCCTCGGGCGGCGGCTGCACGCGCAGCGGATCGACGTCGTGTTCACCGACGACGCCGTTCGCTTCCTCGCGCAGGAGGGGTACGACCCTGAGTACGGTGCGCGCCCGCTGCGCCGGACGATCACGCGACTCGTGGAGAACGAGCTCTCGCGGCTCGTGCTGGGCGGGGACGTCGAGCCCGGCGACCGCGTCACGGTCGAGGTCGAGGACGGCAAGCTCCGGTTCGACACCGAGAAGGGCGTCTTCGAGCGCACGGAGGAGGGGCGGTCGGAAGGAGGTCGGCGCCGGCGTCCGCGAGTAGGAGAAGCGAGTAGGTAACGCGAGAGCCCGGAGGGGGCCGGGCTCTCGCGCTGGTCGCCGGCTAGCGGCCGGACTCCACGCTGACGACCTCGAACTGCGCGTTCACGTAGACCGTGACGCGGTTCGCCGTCGGCGTTCGTCATGTGCGCTTCGTACGCCGCGTGACCGTCCCCGTCGGTCTCGACCCGCTCGATCGTTCCGCCGGCGACCCTCGCCAGCGCCGCGGCGCGGACCTTGCTCGCCGTGTCGCCGGTCAGCAGGGTCTCGTCGGCGCGCTGCCGATGCTCCTTGGGGCGGGCGTCGTCGTCGCCCTGCGTCGTCGCCGCGGTCGAGCCTGTGCTCGCCGGGTCGTCGTTCGAGGCGGCGCCCGCGATCGCGGAGCCTCCGAGCGCGAGCGCCGCCAACGAGGAGACGACCAGCGCGGTGTTCTTCACCTTCTCCGTCATGCCCATCCTTTCCTCGGGTGCTTGCCTGACGCTCCGAGGAGACCACCGCGGGATCAGGAGGGCCTGTGCTGCGTCTAGGAGTCACCTGTGCGCTCTCACAGCCGATTCACAAGAACCGCTGCCACGATGGGCCCATGAGCACGACCGAGAAGCACCGGATCCTCGTCGTGGACGACGAGCGCTCGATCGTGGACGCCGTCGCGACCGCCCTCCGGTACGAGGGCTACGAGGTGGAGGAGGCGTACACGGGTCGCGAGGCGCTCGACGCCGTGACGAGGGACGAGCCGGACCTGATCGTGCTGGACTGGATGCTCCCGGACATCGAGGGGATCGAGGTGGGCCGCCGCCTGCGGGCGCGCGGCTTCAAGAGCGCCGTCCTGTTCCTGACCGCCAAGGACGCGACCGAGAACAAGGTCGAGGCGCTTCGCGCGGGCGGCGACGACTACGTGACGAAGCCCTTCAGCCTCGCGGAGATCGTCGCGCGGGCGCAGGCGATCCTCCGCCGCACGGTCGGCGCTCTCCCGGGCGACGTGCTGCGCTTCGACGACCTCGTGCTCGACGAGGCACGCCACGAGGTGCACCGCGGCGGGACGCCGATCGAGCTGACCGCGACCGAGTTCAGCCTGCTGCGCTACTTCATGCTCAACCCGCGTCGCGTGCTCTCGAAGGCGCAGATCCTCCAGAACGTGTGGCGCTACGACTTCGGCGGGAACTCCAACGTCGTCGAGACGTACGTCAGCTACCTGCGCAAGAAGCTCGACTCCCAAGGCGCGCCGTTGATCAAGACGGTTCGACAGGCGGGGTACATGCTCGAAGCCGGGAAGCGGTAGGTGCTCGACCGGCTCTCGCTCCGCGCACGGCTCGTGCTCGGGGTGATCGCGCTCGGCGCGATCGGGCTCGCGGTCGCGAACGTCGCGACGTACGCGTCGCTTCGGTCGTTCCTGATCGATCGAACCGACGCGTCGCTCGAGCAGGCCAGCCCCGGAATCGAGCACGAGCTCGAGCACTCGGGCTGCACCGGCGGCCGGCGGCCGCCGCCGGGCGTGGAGCCCGGAGACTTCGTCCAGGTGCGGACGGCCGACGGCGCCGTGGCCTGCAGCTGGCAGGTGACGCCGCTCGGCGAGTCCGCGCCGTCGCCGCCGGCGCTTCCCGACACGATCGACTCGGGCGACGCCGGCCAGGCGTCCTTCTTCACCGTGTCGGCGCAGGAGGGCGGCGAGCGCTACCGCGTGCGCGCGGCGACCGTGCCGGGCACCGTCTGCGACGCTGATCACCGCGACGTCGCTCGCGGACGTCGACGCGACGCTCCGCCGCCTGCTCGCGATCATGCTGCTCGTCACGGTTGCCGTGCTCGCCGCGCTCGCCGTGCTCGGGCTCTGGGTCGTCCGCGTCGGTCTCCGGCCGCTCGAGGAGATCGGCACCACCGCGGCGGCGATCGCAGACGGCGACCTCACCCAGCGAGTGGAGCGTGCGGAGCCGCGCACGGAAGTAGGGCGCCTTGGGCTCGCCCTCAACGCGATGCTCGCGCAGATCGAGTCGGCCTTCGAGGCGCAGGCGGCGTCCGAGCGACGCTTGCGGCGGTTCGTCGCGGACGCGTCGCACGAGCTGCGGACGCCGCTCGCGGCGGTGCGGGCGTACGCCGAGCTCTTCGGGCGCGGCGCCGATCGTCGGCCCGACGACCTGAAGCGCGCGATGACGGGGATCGGCCGCGAATCCGAGCGGATGACCGTGCTCGTCGAAGACCTGCTCCTGCTGGCGCGGCTGGACGAGGGTCGGCCGCTCGAGCGGGTGCCGGTCGAGCTCGACGAGGTCGTCGCCGAAGCGGTGGACGCCGCCGTCGCCGTGGATCCGGAGCGGCCGGTCGAGCTCGAGGCGGAGCCCGTCGTCGTCCTCGGCGACCGCGACCGGCTGCGGCAGGTGCTCGACAACTTGCTCAGCAACGTCCGCGCGCACACGCCCGACCGGTCGCCGGTACGTGTCCGCGTCGGCTCGGAGAACGGGCTCGCGGTGGTGGAGGTCGCGGACTCCGGTCCTGGGATGACGAGCGACGAGGCGGCGCGTGTCTTCGAGCGCTTCTACCGCTCCGACACGTCGCGTTCCCGCGCGACCGGCGGCGTCGGGCTCGGCCTGTCGATCGTCGCCGCTGTTGCCGAGGCGCACGGCGGAGCCGTCAGCGCGCACTCGACGCCGGGCGACGGCGCGACGTTCCGCATCACGTTCCCACGAAACGGAGGTTCGACCGATGACTGAGCACGAACTCACCCGACGACGCCTGCTCGCCCTCGGGCTTGCGATTCCGCCGCTCGCGGCACTCGGGGGCAGCGACCTGTTCGCCGACGAGCTGCTCGCGGCGACGCCCGCGATCGCCGACGACGACGACCCGACCCCCGCGCAGACCGAAGGCCCCTACTTCACGCCGAACTCGCCGCTGCGGCGCTCGATCGTGCCGGCGGGTGCCGCGGGAACCCGGTTGACGCTGACCGGTCGCGTCCTCACGACCGCCGGCCGACCGGCTCCGCGCGCGCTCGTCGATTTCTGGCAGGCCGATGCGGGCGGCGCCTACGACAACAGCGGCTTCCGTTTCCGCGGCCACCAGTTCACGGACGCGAACGGGCGCTACGCGCTGACGACGGTCGTGCCGGGCCTCTATACCGGTCGCACCAAGCACATCCACGTCAAGGTCCAGCGGCGGGGCGGATCCGTCCTGACCACGCAGCTGTACTTCCCGGGCGTGACGGCCAACCGAAACGACCGGATCTTCCAGTCGGCGCTGCTCCTGCGGAACTGGCGGAAGGTCGGGAGCCGGCGCGCGGCCAGGTTCGACTTCGTGCTCAGGTAGAGGGACGGCTATCGTGCGGCGATGCCCGCGCGCATCGTCGTCGTCGCGCTCGCGGTCCTCGCGCTCGGTGGGAACGCGCAAGCCGCAGGCGCGCCGCCGCTTCGCGTGCTCTTCGTCGGCAACAGCCTCACCGCGACCAACGACCTCCCGGGCATGGTCGCCGCGCTCGGGAAGGCGTCGCGCTTTCGAGACGTCGAGGTGCGCACGCTCGCGCCCGGCGGCTGGTCGCTCGAGGATCACTGGCGGCTCGGCGAGGCGCCGCGGGTGCTCGCGTCGCAGCACTGGGACGCGATCGTCCTCCAGCAGGGCCCGTCCGCGCTGCCGGAGAGCCAGGTCAACCTGCGCACGTGGGCGACGCGGATCGCCGCGGACGCGCGTGAGCGCGGGACGCGGCCGGCGCTCTTCACGGTCTGGCCCGAGAGCTACCGCTTCGCGGTGTTCCCCGACGTGCTCGCGTCGTACCGCAACGCCGCCCGCGCGGCCCGCGCCGAGCTCTTCCCGGCCGGCGACGCGTGGCGCGCGGCCTGGAGGCGCGACCCGAAGCTCCCGCTCTACGGGCCGGACGGCTTCCACCCGAGCCGGCTCGGGAGCTATCTCGCGGCGGTCGTGATCTACGCCGGGCTCGTGAAGGCGTCGCCGGTCGGGCTGCCGCGGCTCTGGGTCTCCGCGAAGCGCGCACGTGTGCTCCAGGCCGCAGCGGCCGAGGCCCTCCGCCGCACCTAGACTCGGACGCGTGCGGAAGGCCGTCGTCGCCGCGGTCCTCTCGTTCCTCGTGCCGGGAGCGGGGCAGCTCTACCTCGGCGAGCGGCGCCGGGGGGCGATCCTGATCGGGGCGTGGCTCGCCATCTTGCTCGGCCTGCTCGCGCTCGTCGCTGTCGGTCAACTCGGCCGGACGTTCCTCGCGCTGCTCTTGCTCGCGAACGCGGCGGTGCTCGCGCTCCGGCTGTTCGCGATCGTCGACGCCGGTCGCGGCGCGTTCGCTTCGCGTGTCGCGGCGGTGGTGCTCGCCGTGGTCGCCGTCACGGCAGCGGTCCCGCACGTCGCCGCCGCCTACGTCGCCGTGCGTGGGTACGGAGTGCTCGAGTCGGTGTTCGCGGACGAGGAGCCGACCGACGTGCTCGGAGGCAGCGGCCTGTTCCTCGCGTTCCCGAACGGACGGCCGCCGCTCGACGTCGACCCGCCGTCCCTACGGGGGCGGCGCTCCACCGCCGGAGCCGCCCCCGCGCCGTTCCGCGGCGTCGCGAAGCCGCTCGCGGACTCGGCGAAGATCCTCGCCGACGAGGAGGAGGCGCTCGAGCATCCGTGGGTGACGATCCTCCTGCTCGGCAGCGACGAGGGCCCGCGGCAGGCGGGCGACCGCACCGACACGATGATCGTCGCGGCGATCCAGCGGAAGACGCACCGCGCGGTCCTGTTCGGCGTGCCGCGCAACCTCGTCGGCGTCGACGGCTTCGGCGAGCCGCTGAACGCGCTCTACCAGCGCCGCGGCGCGACCGGGCTGAAGCACGCGATCTCGCGGCTGCTCGGGCTGCGCGTCGACTACCACGCGATGGTCAACCTCGACGGCTTCGTGGAGATGGTCGACGCGCTCGGGGGCGTCCGCATCACGGTGAAGGAGCGCATCGTCGACGAGGTGACGCGGCCGGCGTGGGGGGAGACGAAGCCGAAGATCGACGTGTACCCCGGCCGCACGTATCGCTTCACGGGCCGGACGGCACTCGCCTACGTGCGGTCACGCAAGGCGTCGAACGACTACCGCCGCATGGCGCGGCAGCGATGCTTCATCAGCGCGCTCGCGAACCAACTCGACGTGCCGTCAGTGTTGCGCCACTTCGCTTCGCTCGCCGACGCAGTCGAGTCGAGCGTGCGCACCGACATCCCGCTGAACCGCGCACCGGACCTGATGCGCCTCGCGGCCGGCGTCGACCGCAAGGAGACCCTGACGGAGACGTTCGGCCCGCCGTACTTCGCCGGCCGCCGCGCCGACCGCTTCCCCTATCCGAACGTGAAGAAGATCCAGGCCGCAGTTCGCGACGCGATCCTGCACCCCGAGCTCGCGAAGGCGCGGCGTGGGATCGCGTCCACGAGTCAGTCCTGCTAGCTCGACCATAGGATTGCGCCGTGCCGTTCACGCTCAGGAACATCAAGGAGGATCTGGAGGACATCGGCTCGAAGTTCGACGGCGCGCCGGACCTGGAGTTCCGCGCGGCGACCAAGGCGCTCGAGCTCGAGCAATCCAGCCTGAGCTACCAGCGCGTCCCGCCCGGCTATCGCTTTCCGTACGGCCACACGCACAAGCAGCAAGAGGAGGTGTACGTGGTCGTGCGCGGGAGCGGGCGGATGAAGGTCGACGACGAGATCGTCGAGCTCAAGGAATGGGACTCGGTGCGGGTCCCGCCCGGTACGTGGCGAGGCTACGAGGCCGGGCCGGAGGGCCTCGAGCTCCTCGTCATCGGCGCGCCCAATCTCGGCGAGTCTCCGCGCGACGACGTCGATGGCCAGCGCGACTGGTGGGCTTAGAAGACGAGGTAGACGGCCTCGCCGACCATCGCCGGCTTCTCCTGGCCCTTGACCTCGATCTGCACCGCGACGTTGTAGAGGACGCCGTCGCCGCGCGGTTGGCTCGAGACGATCTTCGCGTGCAGGCGCACGTCGGACCCCGAAGGAACAGGTGACGTGAAGCGCACCTTCTCCGTCCCGTAGTTGATCCCCATGCGCGCGTCGCTGATGTTCAGCACCTGCGAGAGCAGGAACGGGAGGAGCGACAGCTGCAGGTAGCCGTGCGCGACCGTCGTGCCGAACGGGCCCTGCTTCGCCATCTCGGGGTCGACGTGGATCCACTGGTGGTCGTGCGTCGCCTCGGCGAACTGCTCGATCTGCGGCTGCTCGATCGTCGTCCAGTCGCTCGTGCCGAGGTCGAGGTCCTCGGCTGCCGCGAGCTCTTCGAGTGTCAGCGTGGTCGTCATGCCCCAACCTTCTCATGCAGACGCGCGCGGAGTGCCTTCCGGTCGATCTTGCCGATCGGCGTCAGCGGGATCGCCGGCACGACGTGCACCTCGCGCGGGTACTTGTAGCCGCCGATCCTCGTTCGCGCCCAGGCGACGAGCTCTGCGGGGTCGAGCTCCTCGCGGAGCGCGACGAACGCCACGACCTCCTCGCCGCACTTCGGGTCCTGGCGGCCGACGACGGCTGCGCCCTCGATCGCGGAGTGCTCGAGCAGCGCCTCCTCGACGTCGCGCGGGAAGACGTTGAAGCCGCCGCGGATGATCAGGTCCTTCTTGCGGTCGACGACGTAGAGGTAGCCGTCCTCGTCCACGCGCCCGAGGTCGCCCGTGTGCAGCCAGCCGCCGCGCATCGTCTCCTCGGTCTGCTCCGGTGCGCGCCAGTAGCCGCGCATCACGAGCGCGGAGCGGCAGCAGATCTCGCCGACCTCGCCGGTCGGCACCTCGGCGTCCTCGTCGTCGAGGATCCGCACCTCCATCCCGGGAACGGGCTGACCGACGGCGCCGGGCCGACCGTGACCGGGACGCGTCGTCGAGACGAGCGCGGACGTCTCGGTCAGTCCGTAGCCCTCGCGGATCTCCGCGCCCGGCAAACGGCGCGCGAGCTCAGCGACGACTTCGGGCGCGAGCGGCGCCGCGCCCGACGCGATGTAGCGCAGCTCGGACAGGTCGTAGTCCTCGATCGGCTGCGCGAGCAGCAGGTGCAGCATCGACGGCACCACCGCGACGATCTGGCTGCGGTGCTCCTGCGCGAGCTCGAGCCAGTTCTCGGGGTTGAACCAGCGCATCAGCACGTGGCGGCTCGGCTCGGTCGCGTGCAGGCCGACGCACGTCACGAGCAGCCCGAACGCGTGCGAGAGCGGCAGCGACGTGAGGCTCCGGACGATCCCCTGGATGTGGCCCGTGTCCTCGGCGACCTTGCCGCTCAGCCAGAGGTTCTCGTGCGAGAGCATCACGCCCTTCGCGCGGCCGGTCGTGCCGCCGGTGTACATCAGCGCCGCGAGGTCGTCGTCGGCGCGCTCCACGATCGGCGACTCGCCGCCCGACTCCAGCTCCGCGAACTCCTCGGTCGAGATGATGCGCGCATCGGGCGCCGCCTCGCGCGCGGTGTCCGCGAACTCGGGCGTGGCGATCACCACGCGGGACTCGGCGTCGTCGACGATGTGGCGAAGCTCCGGCGGCGGGAGCAGAAAGATCGCGGGCGTGACCACGGCCCCGGCGCGCCAGAGCGCGTTGTAGGCGATCCCGACCTCGGGGCAGTTCGCCATCAGCACGACGACGCGGTCGCCCGGCTCGACGCCGGCGTCCCGAAGACCCTGCGCGAGTCGCCGCGCCCGCTCGTGCAGTCGAGCCGACCTGTGCCACTCGCCTTCGAAGAAGAGCGACTCGTGGTCGCCGTGCCGCTCGAGCGTCTGCTCGGCGAGGCGGGCGAGGTTCCGCTCAGCCAACGCGCATCGAGCGCCCGCCGGCCTTGCCCATCTGCTCGACCATCGTCTCGGGCGACGCGCCGTCGGGGAACCGCTCGAGCAGCTGCGCGAGGAAGTCGTCCGCGTCCCAGCCGTTCTCGGAGGCGAAGAGCTCGCCCGACTCCCACGGCCGGAGCACGTTGATCGAGCCGCCCCAGACGAAGAAGCACTGGCCGGTGATCCCCTGTGCCTCGTCGGCCGAGAGGGCGACGATGAGCGGCGCCATGTTCGCCGGGTCGAGCGGATCGAAGCCCTCTGCGGGCTTCTCGAGCTCGCCGAAGGTCACCTCCGTCATGCGCGTGCGCGCGTTCGGCGCGATGCAGTTCACCGTGACGCCGTAGTTGGCGAGCTCCTGCGCCGCGATGATCGTGAACGCCGCGATGCCCGCCTTCGCGGCGCCGTAGTTCACCTGGCCGACGTTGCCGAAGACGCCCGAGGGGCTCGACGTGTTGATCACGCGGCCGCGCACCTCCTCGCCCTCCTTCGAGCGCGCGCGCCAGTACGCGGCGGCGTGCCGCGTCGGCGCGAAGTGGCCCTTGAGGTGCACCGCGATCACCGCGTCCCACTCGTCCTCGGTCATGTTCACGAGCATGCGGTCGCGGAGGATCCCCGCGTTGTTGACGAGGATGTCGAGCCGCCCGTAGCGCTCGAGCGCACGGTTGACCATGTGCTCGGCGGCGCCGAAGTCGGAGACGTCGTCGTAGCTCGCGACCGCCTCGCCGCCGGCGGCGACGATCTCGTTGACGACGCTCTGCGCGGGCGTCGCGTCCTGGCCCTGGCCGTCGAGCGATCCGCCGAGGTCGTTGACGACGACCTTCGACCCTGCACGCGCGAGCGCGAGCGCGTGCTCGCGCCCGATCCCGCGCCCGGCGCCGGTGACGATCGCGACCTTGCCCTCGAGCGACGGCATGCCGTGAGTCTAAGCTCGTCGCGTGGACAAGGGAATCGTGGTCGAGGAGCTCGGCGGGATCGAGCTCGTCGAGATCGAGGTCGAGGATCCGCAGGAGCACGAGGTGCTCGTTCGCATCGAGGCGACCGGCGTCTGCCACAGCGACCTGCACGTGCTCGAGACCGGGTTCTCCCACCCGCCGCCGATCCTGCTCGGCCACGAAGGCGCGGGAGTCGTCGAGGCCGTCGGGCCCGGCGTCGGGACCGTCGGCCCGGGCGACCGGGTCGTGATCGGCTGGCGCGCGCCGTGCGGCGCGTGCCCCTGGTGCGTGCGTGGAGACGCGCGCCGCTGCCGGACGCCCGCCGCCGCCGGGCCGCGGGTGCGACTGACCGATGGCCGGCCGCTGACCCGCACGCTCGGCGCGGGGACGTTCGCCACGCGCACCGTCGTGCACGAGCGCGCAGCCGTCCGCGTCGACGGGATCCCACTCGTGCAGGCCTGCCTGATCGGCTGTTCCGTCGCGACCGGTGTCGGCTCGGTGCTCGAGACGGCGAAGGTCTGGCCCGGAGCCCGCGTCGGCGTGATCGGCTGCGGCGCGGTCGGGCTCTGCGTGATCCAGGGCGCGCGCATCGCCGGCGCGTCCGAGGTGCACGCGCTCGACCTCGACGATCGCAAGCTCGAGGCTGCGAAGCGGTTCGGCGCGACGCACACCGGCGAAGCCGGGCGACTCGACTTCGTGTTCGACGTCGTCGGGCGGCCCGAGACGGTCGAGCAGGGGCTCGGCATGCTCGGGCACGCAGGCACGCTCGTCTACATCGGCCTGCCGCAGCCCGGGGCGCACGTCGACTTCCCGCTGCAGAAGGCGTTCGACCGACGCGTCCGGTTCCTCGTCTCGCACGGCGGCGACCACGTGCCGCGGCTCGACTTCCCGGCGCTCGTGTCGCACGCGCGTGAGGGGAGGCTCGACCTCGCCGGAATGGTGACGAAGACGATCGGGCTCGACGACGTCGCGCAGGCGTTCGACGACATGCGGTCCGGCGACGTGATCCGCTCGGTGATCCTGCTGTGAAGATCCCGCCGCCGGTCGCCGAGCTGATCGGGTTCGACGTCGTGAGTGCGGGCGAGGGGCTCTGCACGATGAAGCTCGAGGCGGAGGAGCGGCACTCGAACCCGATGGGCACCATCCACGGCGGGATCCTCTGCGACCTCGCCGACGCCGCGATGGGGATGGCGTTCTTCAGCACGCTCGAGCCGGGCGAGTCGTTCACGACGCTCGAGCTGAAGATCAACTACCTGCGCCCCTTCTGGACGGGCACGCTGCTCGCCCACGGGAAGGTCGTCCACCGCGGCAGGACGGTCGGGATGACCGAGTGCGATGTCGTGGACGACCAGGGCCGCCTGATCGCGCGGGCGACCAGCACGTGCCTTGCCCTCCGCGGCGAAGCGGCCGAAGGGCGATGATCCCCGGATGATCGACGACCCCGGGCTCGACGCCGACCTGAAACGGCGGTTGCACGAGGTGCTGGAGCGTCGCCCGGTCACGGAGGCCGAGCTTCGAAAGGTGCTGGACGAGGGTCGCGTCTGCGCGTCGCTCGTGCGTGGACGCCTGGAGCGGGGCGAGCAGCGGCTCTCCGAGCTGGTCGCCGACCCGGAGACCCCGCTCACCGAGGTCGCAGCCGCCCTGCGAGTGGTCAACGACCTCCGGCCGCGGCTCAACGAGCTCGAGTCGACCCTCGCAGAGCTGCAGGAGCGGGCGCCCGAGTACCGGCGTTCGTGGCTCACCGGTAGACCCACGCGTTGACGAGTGGTTCAATAGCCACATCGACCTTCGCGACACCCCAGACGAAGCTGCCTTCCGCGCGGGCGTTCGCGCCTGGCTCGAGGCGAACCTGCCTGCGGGCGAGCCGCGCGAGTGGTCGCGGAAGATCTTCGACGCCGGCTACGCCGGGCTGACCTGGCCCGAGGAGTACGGCGGCAAGGGCGCGCCGTACAGCCACCAGGCGATCGTGCTCGAGGAGTTCGCGCGCGCCGAGGCGCCGCCGCACATGGGCGTGATCGGGCTCGGGATGGCCGGGCCGACGATCATGTTCCACGGCACCGAGGAGCAGAAGCAGCGCTACCTGTCGAAGATCCTGTCGGCCGAGGAGATCTGGTGCCAGGGATTCTCCGAGCCCGGCGCGGGCTCCGACCTCTCCGCGGTGCGCACGCGGATCGACGACCAGGGCGACCACTTCGTCCTGAACGGCCAGAAGGTGTGGTCGTCCTTCGCGCACATCGCCGACCACTGCATCCTCGTCGGCCGCAGCGACCCCGACTCCGAGCGGCACGCGGGCCTCACCTACGTGATCGTCGACATGAAGGGCGAGGGCGTCGAGGTGCGGCCGCTGAAGCAGATCACCGGCGAGGCGGAGTTCAACGAGATCTTCCTCACCGACGCGAAGGTGCCGAAGGAGAACCTCCTCGGCGAGATCGGCGGCGGCTGGCAGGTCGCGATGACGACGCTCCTGCACGAGCGCGGCACGCTCGGCTTCGCGCTCAGCGGCATCCTCGAAGCTCAAGTCCAGAAAGTCGTGGCGCTGGCGAAGTCGCGCAACGGCCACGACGCGATCGTGCGCGACCGGCTCGCGAACGAGTGGATCGTCCAGCAGGCGCTCAAGCTCACCAACTACCGCGCGCTGACCGCGCTGATGAAGACCGGCATGCCGGGGCCTGAGGGCTCGGCGGTCAAGCTCGCGTGGTCGGAGGCGAACCAGCGACTGACGAAGCTCGCGATGGAGATCCTCGAAGGCGAGGACGACGGCTACTGGCGCCACCAGCAGCTGCGCTCGCGCGGCAACACGATCGAGGCCGGGACGAGCGAGATCCTGCGCAACATCGTCGCCGAGCGCGTGCTCGGCCTACCGAGGAGCCGCTGATGCAGTTCGCGTTCACCGACGAGCAGGAGCTGCTCCGCCGCGAGGCGCGCGAGGCGCTCGGCAACGGCGGCTGGTCGCGCGACGAGATCGCCGGCGCAGAGCTGTCGTTCCTCGACCGCGCGGTGCTCTACGAGGAGGGTGGCCGAGCGAACGTCGGTGAGTCGCTCTTCGACGACTCGCGCCCGGAGGACGAGCAGTTCGCGACGCTTGCGCTCGAGGCCGTCGGGATCGCCGCGAAGGCGCTCGAGCTCGGCGTCGAGTACGCCTCGACCCGGGAGCAGTTCGGCCGGAAGATCGGCGTCTACCAGGCGGTGTCCCACCCGCTCGTCGACACCTACGTCGAGACCGAGCTCTCGCGCTCGCTCGCGTACTGGGCGGCGTGGTGCGTGTCGGAGGGCGACGAGCAGGCACCGGTCGCCGCCGCGGCTGCGAAGGCGTACGCGAGCGACGCCGCGGTTGCGGCGTGCGAGCGTTCGATCCAGGTGCACGGCGGGATCGGCTTCACGTGGGAGCACGTGCTCCACACCTATTACAAGCGCGCACTTGCGATCCAGGCGTACGGCGGCTACCCCCGCGCACAGCGCGCCAAGGTCGCCGCGTTCCTACTCGACTGACGAGGAGGTCGTGATGAAGGGCCAGATGATGGACTTCCAGCTGACGCTCCCGCCGCTCCTGCGGCGCGCCGAGACGTTCTTCGGCGACAAGGAGATCGTCACACGGCTTCCCGACAAGAGCTTTCACCGCTACACGTACCGCGACATGGCGAAGCGCGCGAAGCAGCTCGCGGTCGGGCTCGACAAGCTGGGCCTGCAGAAGGGCGATCGCGTCGCGACGCTCTGCTGGAACCACTACCAGCACATGGAGGCCTACTTCGGCATCCCGTGCGGCGGCTTCGTCCTGCACACGCTGAACCTGCGCCTGCACCACGAGGACATCGGCTACATCGCGAAGCACGGCGGCGACAAGGCCGTGATCGTCGACCAGAGCCTGCTGCCGCTGCTCGACGCGTTCAAGGGCGCGACGGACATCGAGCACGTGATCGTCGTCGACGACTCGTACGAGGAGCTCCTCGCGACGGCCGACGCAGACGAGTGGCGCGACCCGGAGCTCGACGAGAACGACGCCGCGGCGATGTGTTACACGAGCGGCACGACCGGACGGCCGAAGGGCGTCGTCTACTCGCACCGCTCGACGATCCTGCACGCGCTCGGCGTCGCGTCGCTTTCCCCGCTCGGGCTGCGCGTGTCGGAGGAGGACGCGCTGCTCCCCGTCGTGCCGATGTTCCACGCAAACGCGTGGGGCTACCCGTACCTCGCCGCGATGATCGGCTCGAAGCTCGTCTTCCCCGGGCCGTACCTCGACCCCGAGAGCCTGCTCGACGACTTCGTCCAGGAGCAGGTGACCTGGACCGCCGGCGTGCCGACGATCTGGCTCGGGATGCTGCAGATGCTCGACGCGAACCCGGACAAGTGGGACCTCTCGAAGATGAAGGGCATGCTCGTCGGCGGCTCCGCGGTCCCGCGCTCGATGATCGCGGGCTACAAGGAGCGCCACGGGCTGAGCGTCGTGCAGGGGTGGGGGATGACCGAGACCTCGCCCGTCGCGTCGGTCACCGACTTCACGGGCGACCTTCGCGCGCGCCGACCAGGACACGAAGTTCGACTTCGTCGCGATGGCAGGGATGCCGCTGCCGCTCGTCGAGCTGCGCGTGATGGCCGAGGGCAACGAGGTTCCGTGGGACGGCGAGTCGATGGGCGAGCTCGAGGTGCGTGGCCCGTGGGTCGCATCCGCGTACTACGACGACGACGAGTTGAAGGACCGGTGGACGAGCGACGGCTGGTTCAAGACCGGCGACATCGTCGCGATGCACCCGCGCGGGTTCATCCAGATCAAGGACCGGTCGAAGGACGTGATCAAGTCCGGCGGCGAGTGGATCTCGTCCGTCGAGCTCGAGAACAAGATCATGGGCCACCCCGCCGTCGCGGAGGCCGCGGTGATCGCGATGCCGCACGAGAAGTGGTCGGAGCGGCCGCTCGCCGTCGTCGTCCTCAAGGAAGGACAGCAGGTGACGGAGGAGCAGCTGCGCGAGCACCTCTCCGGGCAGTGCGCGAAGTGGTGGGTTCCCGACCGGTTCGAGTTCGTGGAGGAGATCCCGAAGACCGCGGTCGGCAAGTTCAAGAAGACGGCGCTGCGCGACATGTTCGCCGACGTGACCGCAGAAGCACCCGCGGAAGCCCCCGTCGCGACCAGTTGAGAGCCGTCCTCCTGCGGGAGACCGGCGGCCCCGAGCGGCTCGAGCTCGCCGAGGTCGACGAGCCGACGCCCGGCGACGGGCAGGTGGTCGTGCGCGTGCGCGCCGCGGGGATCAACTTCCTCGACGTGCTGGTGCGGCAGGGCCGCTACCCGCAGATGCCGGAGCTGCCGACGGTGCTCGGCTCGGAGGTGGCGGGCGAGGTCGACGGGCGACGCGTGATGGCGCTGCCGCGGGCGGCAGGGGGTGGCTACGCCGAGGCGGTCGTCGTCGACGAGTCGCTGCTCGTGCCGCTGCCGGAGAGCGCGTCGTTCGAGGAGGGCGCGTCGTTCCTGCTGACCTTCCTGACCGCGTGGATTCCCCTGACGCGCCAGGTGCGCGTCGGGGAGGGCGCGACGGTGCTCGTGCACGCAGGCGCCGGCGGCGTCGGCTCGGCGGCGATCCAGGTGGCGAAGCACCTCGGCGCGCGCGTCGTCGCGACCGCGTCGTCGGAGGAGAAGCGCGCGCTCTGCGTCGAGCTCGGCGCGGACGAGGCGCTTCCGTACGAGGGCTTCGAGGAGCGCGTCAAGGCCGACGTCGTGCTCGACCCGGTCGGCGGCGAGGTGTTCGCGCGCTCGCTCGCCACGCTGAACCCGCTCGGCGCGGTCGTCGCGCTCGGCTTCGCGGGAGGCTGGTGGGAGCCGCTCGACCCGGCGCCGCTCGTCGGCCGCAACGTCGGGATCTTCGGCTTCTACCTCGGGCGCCTGATGCGGTTCCGTCCCGACGTGGTCGCCGACGCGATCGCGGAGATCGTCGCGCTCTGGGAGTCCGGCGCGGTGAAGCCGCTCGTCGGCGCGACCTATTCGCTGGACGACGTCGCGGACGCGCACCGGCTCGTCGAGGAACGTCGCAGCGTGGGCAAGGTTGTCCTCGTTCCGTAGCGCGCTCGTCACGGGCGGGCGCTCCGGGATCGGCGCGGCGATCGTCTCGGCGCTCGAGCGCGACGGGGTCTTCGTGCGCTCGCTCGACATCGCGGACGGCTTCGACGCCGCCGACCCGGAGGCGTGGGAGGCGGTCGACCGCGTCGACCTCGCCTGCCTGAACGCCGGCGTGGTCACGGGCGAGCGACTGGTCGCCCGGTGAGCGACGAGCAGTACCGGCGGATCGTCGGCGTCAACGTCGACGGGGTCGTGTTCGGCGTCCGCCGGCTCGCGCGCGTGATGCACGAGGGCTCGATCGTCGTCACCGCGTCGCTCGCCGGGCTCACCGCGATGGAGAACGACCCGCTCTACGCGCTGACGAAGCACGCGCTCGTCGGGTTCGTCCGGTCGGCCGCACCGCAGCTGGCCGAGCGCGGGATCCGGCTGAACATGGTCAACCCCGGCATCGTCGAGACGCCGATGCTCGGCGACGAGGGGCGCGACACGCTGCTCGAGGCGGGCTTTCCGCTGCTGCAGCCGGAGGACGTCGCGGCGGCCGTGCTGCTCGCCGCGGAGGACGACGAGGTCGGGCAGGCGTGGGTCGTGCAGCCCGGCCGCGAGCCGCTGAAGTTCCGCTTTCCGGGCGTCCCCGGGCCGCGCGTCGAGGGGGCGGAGGGGATGGTGCCGAAGCTGTGAGCGACGTCGAGCCCGTCGAGCGCCGGCCCTGGGAGGACGTCGCGCCGGACGTCCCGCACGTCTGGCGCACCCTCGGCTACCGCCGTACCCACGCGGAGCCGGGGCACATCGTCGTGGAGTGGGACGCCTCGCCCGACTACGCCTTCCCGGCCGACTCGGGGCACATCGTCCACGGCGGCCTCGTCGCGACGATCCTCGACACGGCGATGGGCGGCGCCTGCTGGACGCTGCTCGAGGACGACGAGACCTTCCTCACCGCCGACCTGCGCACCGAGTTCCATCGGGCGTCGCGACCGGGTCTGCTCAGGGCCGACGGCCGCGTCGTTCACCGGACGAAGCGGGTGATGTTCTGTGCCGGCGAGCTCTACGACGCCGAGGGCACGCACCTCGCGAGCGCCCGCTGTACGCAGGTCCTCCGCAGCGCCCGGTAGCCGAATCACCCAAGTAACACAGTGTTACTTGCCCTGCGAACCCTCGAGCGCGCGGAGGGGCGGTCGCTTGTAACACAGTGTTACTTGGAGAGAACGGCACGGAGTTGACACACGCGCAGGGTTCTCGATCGCGACCATCTCCCCGTGCTCTCGTTCGCGCCGCGGTTGTCGCCGAAGCTGCTCGAGGCGATCGTCCGGTACGACGACCGGAAGGTGCCGATCGCCGAGACCTACCGAAAGGTCGGCCGCGAGGCGGAGCGGCTCGGCCTGCCGCGGCCGAGCTACCAGCGCGTTCGCGTGCTCGTCCACGCGGCTCGTCGAGCGCGGCGCGGCCCCACCACCGCGTCGCTGCTCGTCGACGCCGCCCTGAACGTCCGGCATCCGCGGCACGTGCTCGAGGAGTTGACCGGGGTCGGGTGGCCACCTGCCGCCGAGACGGCGGGACTGAACCTCAGGAGCGATCCGCGACCTTGACGAGCGCCTTGCCGCGGTTCTCGCCGTGGAGCATCCCGAGGAACGCGCCCGGTGCGTTCTCGAGACCGTCGGTGACGTCCTCGCGCCACTGCAGCTTGCCCTCGGCGACCCAGCGCGCGAGCCGGCGCGCGGCCTCGTCGAAGCGGTGCGCGTAGTCGCTGACGAGGAAGCCCTGCATCCTCGCGCGGAAGACGATCAGCAGCCCGGGATGGAAGCTCGGCTCGGGGCGCACGGCGTTGTACTGCGAGACCTGCCCGCAGATCGCGATGCGGGCGCCGACGTTCAACCGCCCGTGCACGGCGGCCGAGATCTCGCCGCCGACGTTGTCGAAGTACACGTCGACGCCGTCCGGGCACGCTGCTTTGAGCGACGCGCGCACGTCGTCGTTCTTGTAGTCGATCGCGACGTCGTAGCCGTAGAGCTTGCAATCGGTGGCCTTGTCCGGCCCGCCGGCGATCCCGACGGTGCGGCAGCCCGCCAGCTTCGCGATCTGGCCGACGATGTGCCCCACGGCGCCGGCCGCGCCCGAGACGACCACCGTGTCGCCGGGTTTCGGCTCGCAGACGTCGAGCAGTCCGAAGTAGGCGGTGAACCCCGTTGCGCCGATCACGTGCAGCGCGAGCGTCGGCGGGTCGAGCTGGCTCGGCACCTTGCGGAGCGAGCCGGCGCGCACGACCGCGTAGTCCTGCCAGCCGAGCTGGCCGACGACGAGGTCGCCGGGCGCGAATCGCGCGTCGTTGCTCTCGACCACCTCGCCGACCGCCTGCGCCGTCATCACCTCTCCGACCTCGACGGGCTTCGCGTACGAGCGCGCCTCGCTCATGCGGCCGCGCTGGTACGGGTCGACAGACGTCCAGAGGACGCGGACGAGCACCTCGCCAAGGCCTGCCTCGGGCGCCGGCTGCTCGACGAGCTCGAAGTTCGATTCGTCCGGGACGCCCGTCGGTCGGGAGGCGAGCGTGACGACGCGGTTCACTCGAACCGCCACACTCGTCCCTGCTCGAACTCCTTGAGAATGCGGCGCGAGACGACCATGCGGTGCACCTCGTCGGGGCCGTCGTAGATCCGCGCCGCGCGCGCGTTCGCGTACATCTCCGCGAGCGGCGTCTCGTCGGTGAGCCCGCGCGCGCCGTGCACCTGGATCGCGCGGTCGATCACGTCGTGCAGCACCTGCGCGGCGAAGAACTTGATCACCGACACCTCGACCCGCGCCTCGTCGCCGTCGTCGATCTTGCGCGCGGCGTCGAGCGTCATCAGGCGGCACGCGTGAATGCCTGCGGCCGAGTCGGCGATCCAGTTCTGGATCGTCTGCTTGTCGGCGAGCCGCGAGCCGAACGCCTCGCGCGAGAGCGAGTACGAGCACATCAGCTCGAACGCGCGCTGCATCTGGCCGAGCCAGCGCATCACGTGGTGGATGCGCCCGGGGCCGAGCCGCTTCTGCGCGATCCGGAACCCGTCGCCCGGCTCGCCGAGCGTGTTCGCGACCGGCACGCGCACGCCGCGGTACCAGACCTCGCAGTGCGTCGACCAGCCGCTGCCCGCGTGCCCCAGCACCGGGATCGGCCGCACGACCTCGACTCCCGGTGTGTCGGCGGGAACGACGATCTGCGAGGCACGCGAGTGCGCGGGCGCGTCCGGGTCGCTGACGGCCATCACGATCCCGAACGCCGCGCCGTCGGCGCCCGACGAGAACCACTTGTGCCCGTCGATCACCCACTCGTCGCCGTCGCGCACCGCGCGCGTGCGGAGCGTGGTCGGGTCCGACCCCGAGACCTCGGGCTCGGTCATCGAGAAGAAGGAGCGGATCTCGCCCGCGACGAGCGGGAAGAGCCAGCGGTCCTTCTGCTCCGGCGTCCCGAACAGGTGCAGGATCTCGGCGTTGCCGGCGTCGGGCGCCTGGCAGCCGAAGACGAGCTGCGCGTAGGTCGAGCGGCCGATCTCCTCGTTCAGGAGCGCGTAGGCGAGGAAGCCCTTGCCGCTGCCGCCCGCCTCCGGCGGCACGTGCGGCGCCCAGAGCCCGGCGTCCTTCACCTTCGCCTGGAGCGAGCGGATCAGCTCCTGGTCGTCCGTGGAGAGCGCGCGCTCGTTCGGGTAGACGTGCTCCTCCATGAACGCGCGGTAGCGGGCGCGCAGGCCGACGAGCTCGTCGGTGGGAGCAAGGTCCGCGATCGCCACGCGGTTAGCATCGCAGGTCATGCGCCTCGGCTTCTACATGGGCTACGCACAGCCGGGGACGAACCCGCTCGAGCTCGTCGAGCTCGCCCAGGAGGCGGAGCGGCTGGGCTACGACTCGGCCTGGGCCGCGGAGGCGTGGGGCACCGACGCCGTCAGCGTGCTCAGCTGGCTCGCCGCGACGACGACGACGCTGAAGATCGGCTCCGCGATCCTGCAGATCCCGGGGCGCACTCCGGCGAACGCGGCGATGACGGCGGCCACGCTCGACCTGCTCTCCGGCGGCCGCTTCCTGCTCGGGCTCGGCACGTCGGGCCCGCAGGTCGTCGAGGGCTGGCACGGCGAGCCGTGGGGCAAGCCGCTCACGAAGACGCGCGAGTACGTCGAGATCGTGCGCACGGTGCTGCGGCGCGAGCTGCTCGAGCACCACGGCGAGCACTACGACATCCCGTACACGGGGCCGGGCGCGACGGGCCTCGGCAAGCCGCTGAAGCTGATGGCGCGCCCGCTCCGCGCCGAGATCCCGATCTACCTCGCGTCGATGGGGCCGAAGTCGGTCGAGCTCGCGTTCGAGATCGCCGACGGCTGGATCCCGCTCTTCTTCCAGCCCGAGCGCGCGCGCGAGATCTTCCCGATGGGCGGCGCGCGCGACGGCTTCGACATCGCGCCGAGCGTGCCGGCGGTGCTGCTCGACGACGTGCAGGCGGCACGCGACGCGCTCAAGGCGTACTACGCGCTGTACATCGGCGGCATGGGCGCGCGCGGCAAGAACTTCTACAACGAGCTCTTCGCGCGCTACGGCTACGAGGACGACGCGCGCAAGATCCAGGACCTCTACCTCGACGGGAAGCAGCGCGACGCGATCGCCGCGGTGCCGGACGACTTCGTCGACGCGGTCGCGCTCGTCGGCCCGAAGGAGCGCTTCGCCGAGCGGATCGACGCGTTCCGCGAGGCGGGCGCGACGACGCTGCTCGTCTCGACGCGCGATCCCGCCGCGCTGCGCGCCGTTGCCGAACTGACGCAGTGAGAGAGGCGCTCGAGGCGAAGCTCGGCCCGATCTCGTCGGCGCACCTGCTCGCGGGCGGCGCGTCGAAGGAGGCGTGGGCGGTCGACCTCGCCGACGGGACGGAGCTCTTGGTGCGCCGCGCGAGCGTCGGCGTGATCCACCGCGACACGCTGACGCTCGAGCAGGAGTTCCGCGTGCTCGAGGCCGCCGTGGCCGCGGGCGTCGCGGCGCCTCGTCCGATCCAGTACCTCGGCGACGTCGACGGGCACGAGGCGTTCGCCATGGAGCGCGTGCGCGGCGAGACGATCGGGCGGCGCATCGTCCGCGACCCGCCGGCCGCGCTGCCCTTGCAGCTCGCAGAGCAGCTCGCGCGCATCCACTCGATCGAGCCGCTCGACTTCCTGCCCCGCGGGAGCGCGATCCAGCGCTTCTACGACGAGCTCGACTCCGTCGACGAGCCGCACCCCGCGATCGAGTACGGGCTCGCGTGGGTCCGTGAGCGGCTCGCCGCTCCCGACGCGCCGACGTTCTGCCACGGCGACTTCCGCGTCGGCAACTTCGCCGTCGACGCGGACGGCCTCGTCTCGGTGCTCGACTGGGAGTTCGCGCATGTCGGCGATCCCGTCGGCGACGTCGCGTGGCCGATCGTGCGCGCGTGGCGCTTCGGCGCGAATGACCGCCGGCTCGGCGGCGTGGGGGAGGTCGAGCCGTACCTCGAGCGCTACAACGAGCTGACCGGGCGCGACGTCACGCTCGAGGAGCTCGACGTGTGGGAGGTCTTCGGCAACGTCAAGTGGGCGATCGGCTGCCTCACGCAGTGCCGTCGCCACCTGAACGGGCAGGATCGCAGCGTCGAGTACGCCGTGCTCGGCCGCATGGCCGCCGAGATGGAGTACGAGCTCCTCGACCTGATCGAACATGCCTGACCGCCCGAACGCGTCCGAGCTGATCGAGGCGGTCTTCGAGTTCCTCGCGAGCCGAGGTGCTCCCGACCGCCGAGGATCAGCGCCTGAAGTTCCGCACGCTCGTCGCGATGAACGCGCTCGGGATCGCGAGGCGAGAAATCGAAAGTAACACTGTGTTACTTGACCAAGGACAGCTCGCGGACCTGGCCGCCCGGATCAGGGCCGGCGAGACCGTCGACCTCGCCGAGCTGAAGGAGCACGTCGCGGCCAAGCTCCGCATCTCGAACCCCGCCTACCTCGAGCAGTACGAGTGAGGCGCCGCCTCTACGTGATGCGGCACGGCGCGGTCTCGTACTTCGACCACGGTCGGCCGCTGAAGCCCGAGGACGTCCCGCTCACGGTCGCCGGGCGCGACCAGGCGTACGCGGCGGCGTCGATGCTCCGCGGGATCGAGTTCGACCGCGTGATCACGAGCGGCCTACCGCGCACGGTGGAGACCGCGACCATCGTCGCGCCGGACCTCGAGCCCGAGGCCTGGCCGGACCTGCGCGAGCTCGAGACGGGCCGCCTCGCCGACATCCCCGAGGCCGAGCTCGAGCGCGCCTTCACCCACGCCTTTCGCGGCGTCGTTCCCGAGGACGCCCGCTTCCTCGCGGGCGAGACGATCGGCTCGCTCTTCGACCGCGTCCTGCCCGCGATCGACCGGCTGCTCGCGGCGGACGACTGGCACATCGTGCTCGCGGTCCTCCACGGCGGCGTCAACCGCGCGATCCTCTCCCGCGCGCTCACCGGCGGGCGCTCGTTCCTCGGCAACCTCGAGCAGTCGCCGGCCTGCGTCAACGTCCTCGACGTGGGCGACGACTGGATCGTGCGCGCGGTCAACGTGACGCCGTACGATCTGGCACACCTGGAAGGCACGTCAACGACGATGGAGGAGCTATGGCAGCAGTTCCGGAGCATGTAGAGCGCGACCACGTTCTCGAGCTGATGCGGCGCGAGGTCTCTCCCGAGGAGCACGAGGAGATCCGGGAGCTGTGGAAGAAGCACTCGAAGGCGGAGGACGACCGTGACCTCCCGGGGCTGATCTCGACGCTGACGCCGGACTGCGTCTACGAGGTGCGTCCGGACGGCGTGCGTTGGGAGGGCCACGACGGAGCGACGCGCTTCTACCTGGAGCTGCTCGGCGCCTTCCCCGACATCCACTTCGACCTGACCGACATCGTGATCGGCCCGCAGGGCGTCTGCGAGTGGGCGCGCGTCAGCGGCACGCACGAGAACAAGTGGCTCGACTACGAGCCGACCGGCCAGTTCCTGACGTGGAACGTCGTGATCCTCTTCCCCTGGGACCGCGAGCAGCGGTTGTTCAGGGGCGAGAAGGTGTACTCGGACGCGCAGCTGCTCCTGCTTCCACGCGGCTGAGGAAACGCGACACGAGCCCCGCGAGCGTGTCGGGGATCTCGAGCGACAGGTTGTGGCCGTGGCCGGCGAGCTCGACGTACTCCGCGGCCGGTAGGCGCGCCGCGAGCATGCGGCCGTTCTCCGGCGGCACGACGACGTCCTCCGTCCCGTGCAGGACGAACGCGCGGGTCTCGATCCTCTCGACGGGAATCGCGGCGTCGTAGTACTCGTAGCAGGCCTCGAGGTGCGCCCACATCGTGTCGAGGTTCGGCGTGTCGGCCATGCGCGCCTCGATGATCTCGTCGTAGCGCTCCGGGTTCGCCTCCGGCCAGCCCGGCGCGAGCGAGAGCCGCTGCGTCACGCGCTCGTATTCGCCTGGCCCGAGCGCGACCGCGGCCTCGTAGGCCTCGCGGACGTGCTGCGGCCGCGGCACCCGGTTTGGCCCGCCCGGGCCGTGCCGATGAGGAAGAGCGAGCGCACGAGCTCCGGTCGCTCGAGCGCGAGCGTGAGCGCGATGTAGCCGCCCATCGAAAGTCCGACGACGTGCGCCTGGCTCCCGTAGAGGAGCTCCGCGGCGTCCGACGCCATCTCGTGCACGCTTCGACGCGCCGGCACGTCGACGAGCGCGCCGGTCCCGCGCGGCACGAGCACGCGCACGTCGTGATCGCGCGCGAGCAGCGGCTCGACCCAGCGCCAGGCCCACACGCCCTGGCCGAGCCCACCGACTAGTAGGACGTCGCTCAGAGGCGCTCGACGAGCATCGCCATGCCCTGGCCGCCGCCGACGCACATCGTCTCGAGGCCGATCGTCTCGTCGCGCGTCTGGAGGTCGTTCAGGAGCGTGCACATGATGCGGGCGCCCGTCATCCCGTACGGATGGCCGAGCGCGATCGCTCCGCCGTGCGGGTTCAGCTTCTCGCCGAACGGGTCGACGCCGAGCTCGCGGCAGACCGGGATCACCTGCGCGGCGAACGCCTCGTTCAGCTCCATCACGTCGACGTCGTCGATCGTCATGCCGGCCTGCTTCAAGGCGTTCCGCACCGCGTTGATCGGGCCGACACCCATGATCTCCGGCTCGACGCCCGAGACTCCCGACGCGATGATCCGCGCGAGCGGCGTCAGGCCGAGCTCGCGCGCACGCGTGTCGCTCATCACGACCACCGCGGCCGCGCCGTCGTTCAGCGGGCACGCGTTTCCGGCCGTCACCTTCCCGCCCGGCTTGAAGGCCGGCTCGAGCGACGCGAGCTTCTCGAGCGTCGAGTCCGCCCGCGGCCCGTCGTCCTTCGCGACGCCGTCCCACGGCGTCAGCTCGCGCTCGAAGAACCCTGACTCCTGTGCGGCAACCGCGCGCTCCTGCGAGCGCTGCGCGAACTGGTCCATCTCCTCGCGCGAGACGTCCCACTGCTCCGCGACGTTCTCGGCCGTGAGTCCCATCGGGATGTAGACGTTCGCGATCGGCGCGTCGTCGCCGAACAGCTTCGGATGGAGCTCCTCGGTGTCCTTCGGGTAGCCGTTCACCTGCGTGATCGACTCGACCCCGCCGGCGACGAACGCGTCACCCTCGCCGGCGCGGATCGCGTGGAACGCCATCCGGATCGTCTGGAGCGACGACGCGCAGAAGCGGTTGACCGTGGTGCCCGGGACCGAGGCGGGGAGCCCCGAGAGCAGCGCCGCGCGACGCGCGAGGTTCATGCCCTGCCGGTCCTGCGGGAACCCGCAGCCGATCATCACGTCGACGATCTCCTCCCGCGGGAGGGCGGGGACCTGCTTCAGCGCCGCGTCGATCGCGAACGCGGCGAGGTCGTCGGGACGGGCGTCGACGAGCGACCCCTTGCGCGCGCGGCCGATGGGCGTGCGCGCGGCGGAAACGATCACTGCTTCAGGCAAATGCGCTCTCTCCTGTCAATGCTCGGCCGATGATGAGCTTCTGCACCTGGCTGGTGCCTTCGTACAGGGTAGTGACCCGGGCATCCCTCAGGTACTTGCCGACCGGGTACTCGTCGACGTAGCCGTAGCCACCGTGCACCTGGACGGCGGCGTTCGCAGCCCGCACGGAGACCTCGCTCGCGTAGTACTTCGCCACCGACGACTCGAGCGTGTGGCGGTCACCGGCGTCGGCGAGCGCGGCCGCGCGCCAGGTCAAGAGCCGGGCGGCTTCCAGCTCGACCCCGATGTCCGCGATCAGCTCCTGCACGAGCTGGAACCGCGCGATCGGCTGACCGAACTGCGTCCGCTCCTTCGCGTAGTCGACCGAGGCGTCGAGACAACCCCGCGTGATCCCGACGCAGCCGGCCGCCAGCGAGATCCGGCCGTTGTCGAGCGCCGACATCGCGACCTTGAAGCCTTCCCCTTCCGCACCGAGGCGCGCGGAGTCGGGCACGCGCACGCGCTCGAAGAAGAGCTCGCCCGTGTCCTGCGCGCGCAGGCCGAGCTTGCCCTTGATCGGTCGCGCTTCGAAGCCCTCGGCGTCGGTCGGGACGAGGAAGCACGTGATCCCGCGCGCGCCTTCGCCGCCGGTGCGCGCGAACACGAGCGCGACGCTTCGCCCACGTGCCGAGCGTGATGAAGATCTTCGAGCCGCTGATCAGCCAGTCGTCGCCGTCGCGCTCCGCACGCGTCGCGAGCGATGCCGGGTCCGAGCCAGAGCCGGGCTCGGTCAGCGCGTAGCAGCCGAGCGCCTCGCCGGAGCCGAGCTTCGGGATCCACTCCTCGCGCTGCTCGTCGGTGCCCCACTGCTTGATCGTCTTGCCGACGAGCCCGACGGTGACCGACACGATCCCGCGCACGGACGAGTCCGCGACGCCGAGCTCCTCCATCACCAAACAGTAGGAGAGCGTGTCGAGCTCCCAGCCGGCGAGGAAGCCGATCTCGGCGAGCTTGTCGACGAGCTCGCGGTCGAGCTCCTCCTCGCGATCCCAGTCGCGCGCGTGCGGCGTGACCTCCCGGTCGCAGAACGCGCGCGCCGTCTCGCGGACGAGCTCTTGCTCCGGGGTGAGCGTGAAGTCCATAGAAGAAACGGGGGCCGGTGTGTGCCGGCCCCCGTTGTTCGCTGCGGTCTAGCGACCCTTGATCAGCGGGCCGAACTCCGACCAGGTGCCGTTGTTGTAACGGATGAGCTTCATCTGCGAGATCGGGAAACGATCCTGCGGCCCGGTCTTCACCGTGACGCCCTTGAGCAGGAACGGGTTGACCCAGTTCATCTTCGCCGTCGCGGCCATCAGCGACGCCCGTGTCGGGTTCTTGCCTGCCAGGTAGAGCAGGCGGATGACGTCGGACGCCTTCGCGACACCGTAGTAGTGGAACGTGTTGTTCGCGTCAGCGCCTCCGCTGAAGCGGGCCATGATGTCGCGGTAGCGCTTCACCGCGGAGTCGTTCCTGTAGGTCGGGTTCGTCGGGTTCTTCGTGTACGACGAGCTGACCGAGCCGTTCACGAAGTCGGCGCCCGCACTCCGGGCGGCGGCCTGCATGACGGAGTCCGTGTTCGACACCGAGTTGATCACGATCGTGTCCGGCTTCCACGCGAGCGCCTTCGCGGTCGCGATTGCGCGCACGGTGGGAGTCGGGGTCGTGAGCAGCACCCACGTGTCGGCGGCAGATGCCTTCTGCCGCGCGATCTGTGAGGCGTAGCTCGTGTCGGTGATCTCGTAGCCGAGCTCCGAGACGATGAGCGACCGCTTCGCCGCGAGCCCGATCTTCACGCCCTTGAGGTAGTCCTTCCCGTAGTCGTCGTTCTGGAAGAACACGGCGATCTTCGCGTTCGGGGCGTTCTGGGCGATCCAACGCCCGTAGGCGATCCCCTCGGCGATGTAGTCGGGCTGCCAGCCGCTCGTCCACGGGTACTGCTTGTACTGGAGACCCCAGTAGCTCGCTCCCGTCGAGACGAGGATGTGCGGGATCTTCCGCTGGTTCAGGATCGGCCGGATCGGGATGTTCGGCTCGGTCCCGAGCGTGCCGACGATCGCGAACACCTTGTCCTGCAGGATGAGCTGGTTCGTCAGCTGCACCGTGTTCGCGGGGTTGTAGCCGTCGTCGTAGTACTTCCAGACGATCCTGCGGCCGTAGACGCCGCGTTTGCCGTCGGCACCCTTCCGCTGGTTCACCCAGTTGAAGTACGCGGCCATGCCCCTCGGGATGGGCGCGTACAGCGAAGCCGGGCCTGTCAGGGGGAAGGTGCCGCCGATCGTGATCGTGGTCTTGGTGATTCCTGGAACCGCTTCCGCCGACTCCGACGCACGTGTGGCGCCGAGAGCGGACTGAAGGCTGATCGCGGCGACGAGGCTGAGCATCGCCAGTAGGAACAGCGCTTTTTTCATGTCTCCTCTCTCCTTGCCGGCACGGCCGGCATCGGGCTGGGCACATTCTCGCGCTTTGCGAGGGCCGATGTGAAGGGTTGGGTCAAACGCCGGAGCAATCCGGCCACGCCGCCGGGCATGAGCACCATGATCAGGATCAGGATCACGCCGAAAACGACGGTCGGGGACTGCTTCGCGAGGTCGAACGGGAGCAGCGGCGGATCCTGGGCGTAGATCGGCAGGAACTCCAGGAGCAGCGCCCCGAAGATGACTCCGGACAGCGCTCCCAGCCCACCGACGACGACGCTGGCCAGCAGCAGGATCGAGAGGCTGAGGGGGAACGTGTCGGGGTTCACGTACGAGACCTCGATGGCCAGGAGCGCCCCCGCCACGCCGGCGAAGGCGGACGAGACACCGAACGCCATCGTCTTGTACGTCGCCGGGCTCACGCCGGATGCCGTCGCGGCGATCTCGCCGTCCCGGATCGCACGCCAGGCTCGGCCCGTCCGTCCGCGGACGAGCACCCAGGCCAGGAGGAAGCAGATCCCCGCTGTCACCCAGGCCTCGTAGTAGAGCCAGTGACGCACCGAGATGTCCCACCCGAAGGGGGTCGTCGGGAGGTTCAGCACGACCCCGCCGCCGCCGCCGGTCAGGTCTTCGAGCCGGTGCCACTTCGCGAGCTGCGGGAGCGAGACGGCGACGGCGAACGTCGCAAGGGCTAGCGACACGCCGGCGAGCCGGAGCGCCGGGATCCCGAACAGGACGCCGACGATCCCGGTGATCAGCCCCGCGATCGGGATCGTGAAGACCGGGCGCATCCCGTCGCCGATCGGCAGCCAGTCCGGCGGCTCGAACAGCAGCGCTTCGAGCCCCGGCCGGCCGAGCGACAGCACGGCACCGACGTAGGCGCCGATCATCATGAACGCGCCGTGCCCGAGCGAGATCTGGCCGTTGTACCCCGTCAGGATGTTCAGCCCGAGCAGCGCGATGAAGTAGATCGCGACGAACGTGAACTGCGAGAGGCGAAACTCGCCCATGAACCGCGGCAGGACGACGATCACGAGCGCAGCCGCCGCGAAGACCGCGACCTTGGCGATCGTCAGCAGGTGGCGGCTCACACGCGCCTCACGGCGAGGTGGCCGAACAGCCCCTGCGGCCGGATGATCAGGACGAGCAGCAGGATCGCGAGCGCGGTGGGCAGGCGCAGCTCCGCGGGTACGACGTAGGCGCCGAGGATGTTCACGATCACGCCGAGGAGGAGCCCACCGACGACCGCGCCGATCGGGCTGTCGATCCCACCGAGCACCGCAGCCGCGAACGCGTAGATGAGGATGATCAGCATCATGCTCGGGTCGAGGAACACCGTCGGCGCGGCCATCATCCCGGCGACGGCGCCGAGCACGGCCGCGAGTCCCCAGCCGATCGCGAGCATCCAGCCCACGCGCACGCCGAGCAGGCGGCTGGCGCCCGGGTTGACCGCCGAGGCACGCATCGCCAACCCGATCGTCGTGAAGCGGAAGAACGTCCAGAGCACGAGCACGGTGATGAGGCACACCCCGAGCGTCCCGACGTCCTGCACCGACATCGTGACGCCGCCGATGTCGAACGTGCGGTTCGGGAACGGGCTGTCGAACACCTTGGTCTCGCCGCCCCAGATCCAGCCGACCAGCCCGTTGATCGCGATCAGGAGCCCGATCGTCACGATCACGATCACGATCTCCGGGCGGTGCTCGACGGGGCGGATCGCGATCCGCTCGACCGCGACCCCACCGAGGAACGCGAACGCGAGCGTCAGCACGAACGCCGGCCAGTAGGAGAGGCCGTTGTTCATCAGCGACCACGCCACGTACGTCGTGAAGGTCGCCATCTCGCCCTGCGAGAAGTTGACGACGTCGGTCGCGCGGTAGATCAGGACGAGCGCGAGCGCGAGGCTCGCGTAGATCGCGCCCGAGGCGAGGCCGCTCACGACCTGTTGGAGAAATTCCGCCACTAGTAGCCCAGGTACGACTTTCTGACGCCCTCGTGCCGTCGCAGCTCGTCACTCGTGCCGGAGACCGCGATCTTGCCGACCTCGAGCACGTAGGCGCGCGCCGATGCGTCGAGCGCGATGTTCGCGTTCTGCTCGACGACGAGGACGCTCAGTCCTTCCTCGGCGTTCAGGTGCTTGACGATCCCGAAGAGCTCCCTGACGACCGTCGGCGCGAGCCCGAGCGACGGCTCGTCGAGCATCAACAGCCGCGGGCGCGAGACGAGCGCGCGCGCGAGCGACAGCATCTGCTGCTCGCCGCCGCTCAGCGTGCCGGCCTGCTGGTTCTTTCGTGCCTCGAGCCACGGGAAGTAGCCGAGCACGCGCGGCGCCTCCTGCTTGAACGTCTTGCGCTCGCCGCGCACGTACGCGCCCATCCGCAGGTTGTCCCAGACGGTGAGCTCCGCGAAGAGCCCGCGGCCCTCGGGAACGTGCGCAACCCCCAGGCGGGCGACCGACTCCGGTGCATGCTTGGCGATCGACCGGCCGTCGAAGGTGACCTCGCCGGTCTTGCGGACGGCCCCGGAAATCGCGCGCAGCGTGGTCGTCTTGCCGGCGCCGTTCGCGCCGAGGAGCGACACGACCTCGCCCTCGTCGACCGCGAGTGAGACCCCGTGCAGCGCGCGGATCGCGCCGTAGCGCGCCTCGACGTCCTGGAGCTCAAGCAGCGGCATCGTCGGCCCCCAGGTACGCCTCGACCACCGCGGGGTTCGTGCGCACCTCGGCCGGGGTGCCCTCGGCGATCTTCTGGCCGAAGTTCAGCACGTGGACGCGGTCGGAGATCGACATGACCAGGTTCACGTGGTGCTCGACGAGCAGGATCGTCAGGTCGTAGTCCGCCTTGACCCGGCGGATCAGCGAGCCGAGCTCCTCGACCTCCTCGTGGTTCAGGCCTCCCGCCGGCTCGTCGAGGAGCAGGAGCCGCGGTCGCGACACGAGCGCGCGCGCGAGCTCGATTCGCTTCAGCGTGCCGAACGGCAGCCCGGCGGCCGGCCGAGGCGCGAGCGCCGAGAGCCCGAGGTACGCGAGCACCTCGTCGGCCTCGCGCCGCGCAGCCCGCTCGGAGAAGGGCCGGTGTTGCGAGTGCGTCCCGACGAGCACGTTCTCGAGCACGGTCATCAGCGGGAAGAGCACGACGTTCTGGAACGTGCGCGCGACCCCCAGGCCGATCACCTTGTGCGCTCGCGTGTGCAGCAGGTCCTTGCCGTCGAAGACGACGCGGCCGGAGTCCGGCTTGTAGAGCCGGGTGATCACGTTGAAGGCGGTCGTCTTGCCGGCGCCGTTCGGGCCGATCAGCCCGGCGATCTGGCCGGCGTCGACCGCGAGCGACACGTCGTCGAGGGCTACGAGGCCCCCGAAAGTCCGGGTGACGTGCTCGACGGAGAGAAGGGGCGCCAAGGGCGAGGCACGATCCTAAGCCGAAACCGGATCCGCCTCCAAGGAACGCGTCAGCGCTTCGGCGGATCCATGAGCTTCAGGAGCCGCTCGGCGAGCTCGCCCAGGCTCCCGGGCCGATCCAGGCTCGAGACCATCAGCACCTCGTCGCCGAGCTCCAGCGCGAGCTCGCGGTGCGACAGCAAGCGCACGATGTCGACGTTCGTGACGTCCTCGTAGCGAAGCGTCCGCACCTGCTCGCGGCCCTCTGGGCCTCCGCCGGCGAGGCGGAGCCCTTCCGGCAGCAGCCGGGCGTGACCGACGAAGCGAAGGTCGGTGTCGCGCCAGGAAACCGCGTAGCTGGTGGTGTCGGTCATCACGTCCATCTCGGTTGCAGAGGTTGACGGGCGGGCGCCGCGACTCGACGCCCGCCCGACGTCCCGCTAGGTGGCGAGCGCCAGGGCCTCGGGGTGCTCGGCGTTCAGCGGTGCTTTCTCACCGACGAGGACGACCTTGAGGGCGTTCGTCTCGGCGGCTGCGCCGAACACGTCGTAGGCCTCGATCGCCTCGTCCAGCTTGAACCGGTGCGTCGTGAACGGCGTTCCGTCGAGCCGTCCCTGCGCGATCAGCTTGAGCAGCGTCGGCGTCGTGAACGTGTCGACGAGCCCCGTCGTGATCGTGACGCCCTTGATCCAGAGCTTCTCGAGGTGCAGCGTCACCGGGCTGCCGTGCACGCCGACGTTCGCAACGGTGCCGCCGGAGCTCACGATCTCGGAGCAGAGCTCGAACGTCGCCGGAACGCCGACCGCCTCGATCGCAACGTCTGCGCCGCGACCCTCGGTCAGCTCCATGATCTTCGCAACGGCGTCTTCGGTGCCGTTGTTGATCGTCACATCCGCGCCGAACTCCTTCGCGAGCTCGAGCCGCGCGTCGGCGACGTCGAGCACGACGATGGTGGCCGGCGTGTACAGCTTCGCGGTCAAGACGGCGGCGAGCCCGATCGGACCGGCGCCGACGATGGCGACGACGTCGCCCGGCTTGACCTCTCCGTTCAAGATTCCGACTTCGTACGCCGTCGGGAGGATGTCGGCCAGGAACAGGACCTGCTCGTCGGTGAGTCCCTCCGGGATCTTGTACGCGGAGGTGTCGACGAACGGGATGCGTGCGTACTCGGCCTGCACGCCGTCGATCAGGTGGCCGAGGATCCAGCCTCCGCCGCCCGTGCACAGGCCGTAGCGGCCCTGCTTGCAGGACGGACAGCGACCGCAGGACGTGATGCACGAGATCAGGATGCGGTCTCCGACCTCGAAGCCGGTGACGGCGCTACCGAGCTCCGAGATCGTCCCGACGGCCTCGTGGCCGAGGATCGTCCCGGGGATGACCGCCGGCACGTCGCCCTTGAGGATGTGCAGGTCGGTTCCGCAGATCGTCGTCGTGTCGATCCGGACGATCGCGTCTGTCGGGGCCTGGAGCGTCGGCTCCGGCACGGTGTCCCAGGACTTCTGCTTGGGACCGTGGTACACGAGCGCTTGCATGAGCGCCTCCCTTTTTCCGATGTCTGCTGACAGTCTCGGCCCGTGTGCGCCGCGCGCCATCGGCGGCGCCGCTGACGCTCGGTGCGGCTTTCTACGGCTGCGGACCGGCCGCCGACAGGCCAAGATCCCGAGGTGAGCACCGTCGTCGCCCAGCCCCTGGACGTCATCCTTCGCGACGGCACGACCCTGCGCCTGCGCGCACCGACCCGCGACGACGCCGACGCGCTGCTCGAATTCTTCCGCGGTCTCTCGCAGCAGAGCCTGCACAGCCGCTACCACGGCACGCCGGCGGTCGACGCGCACCTGGTCGAGCCGTTGCTCCAGGCGGACGGCCAGGAGGCCGCTGTCCTGATCGGCTTCGTCGAGGACCGGATCGTCGCGGTCGCGAACTTTGCGCGCCTGCGCGACCCGACCGGGGCCGAGGTCGCGTTCGCGGTCGCCGACGACTACCAGCGCCGCGGGATCGGGACGCGCCTGCTCGAGCAGCTGGCGGCGCTCGCGGGGGCGCAGGGAATCGAGCGCTTCCTCGCGACGGTGCTGCCGGACAACCGGCAGATGCTCCGCGTGTTCGAGGGGGCCGGGTTCGAGGTCACTCGCGATGCCGCCGGCGGCGAGGTCGAGCTCACCTTCCCGATCGCGCCGACCGAGCGCTATCTCGAGCACGTCGGCAGCCGGGACCACGAGGCGGTCGTGGCGTCGCTCCGCGCCTTCTTCGAGCCTGCAACTGTCGCGGTCGTCGGCGCCTCGCCGCGGCAGGCGTCGATCGGCGGCGGGCTGTTCCGCAACATCCTGGACGCGGACTTCACGGGAGCTGCGTACCCGGTCAACCGGCAGGCCGAGTCGGTCGCCGGCGTCCGCGGCTACACGTCGATCGAAGAGATCCCGGACGCGATCGACCTCGCGGTCATCTGCGTTCCGGGCGAGCACGTCCTCGCAGCTGCGGAAGACGCGCTGCGGAGCGGAGTTCGCGCGCTCTGTGTGATCTCAGCGGGGTTCGCGGAGATCGGGTCCGAGGGCCTCGAACGGCAGGAGCAGCTGCTCGCGCTCGTGCGCTCGTACGGCGCCCGGATGATCGGCCCGAACTGCCTCGGCATCGCGTCCGCCGGCCCGAGCCTGAACGCGACGTTCGCGGGCCAGGCGCCGCGCTGGGGCTCGATCGGCTTCTCGTCGCAGAGCGGTGCGCTCGGCCTCGTGCTGATCGAGGCAGCGGAAGCGCGCGGGATCGGGCTCTCGACCTTCGTCTCGATCGGGAACAAGGCCGACGTCTCGTCGAACGACCTGCTCGAGCGGTTCGAGGCCGACGACGCGACCAAACTCGTTGCGCTCTACCTCGAGTCGTTCGGCAACCCGCGGAAGTTCTCGCGCATCGCGCGCCGGGTGTCGCGCTCGAAGCCGATCCTCGCGCTGAAGAGCGGGCGCACGTCGGCGGGCGCGAAGGCCGCCGGCTCCCACACCGCGGCGCTCACCAGCTCCGATGCGGCCGCCGCGGCGCTCTTCCACCAGGCGGGCGTGATCCGCGCCGACACGCTGGAGGAGCTCGTCGACGTGTCGGTGCTGCTCTCGACCCAGCCGCTCCCGCGCGGGCGCCGGGTGGCGGTGCTCACGAACGCCGGCGGCCTGGGGATCCTCGCGGCCGACGCCTGCGACGCGGCTGGGCTCGAGCTCCCGTCGCTCGGCGACGAGACCGTCGCGCGCCTGGCCGAGCTCCTGCCCGGCGAGGGAAGCTTCGCGAACCCCGTCGACATGCTCGGGTCGGCGACCGCCGCGAGCTACGAGGCGGCGCTGCCGATCCTGCTCGCGGACGCTGCGGTCGACGCGGTGCTCGTCCTGTTCGTGCCGCCCGTGTCGGCGACCGCCGACGAGGTGGCGCTCGCCGTGGGCCGGGTCGCCCTCACTGCCGACAAGCCGGTGCTCGCCGCCGTGATGGATGCGAACGGCATCCCGCCCGCGCTCGTGAGCGCCGGGGTCGCTGCGTTCCCGTACCCGGAGTCGGCGGTGCGCGCTCTCGGCCGTGCCGCTGGGTCGCGCCGACTGGCTCCGGCGCCCCGCCGGTGTCGTTCCGGAGCTCGAAGGCATCGATCGTGTGGGGGCACGCGGGCTCGTGCACGACGCACTGAGCCGCGGTCCCGACGTCTGGCTCGAGGCCGACGAGGCTCGTGCGCTCCTCGTCGCCTACGGGATCCCCGTCGTCGAGCAACGCGTGGCAGCCTCGGCGGACGAGGCTGGTCGTGCGGCCGCGGAGCTCGGGTTCCCGGTCGTCGTCAAGACCGCGCTCGCCGGCGTGCACAAGACCGAGACGGGCGGCGTCGTCCTCGACCTCCAGACCGAGGCGGAGGTCCACGAGGCCGCCGCAACGGATCGGAGGTGCCGTCCTCGTGCAGCCGATGCGCAGCGGCAGCGCGGAGCTCCTCGCCGGGCTCGTGCAGGACGAGCTCTTCGGGCCGCTCGTGGCGCTCGGGCCTGGAGGTGTGTTCGCCGAGCTGATCGGCGACGCGGGGCTCCGCATCGCGCCGCTCACCGACGTCGACGCGCGCGAGCTCGTGCTCGAGGGCAAGACCGGCGCGCTCGTTCGGGGCTACCGGGGCAAGCCCGCGGCCGACTCGGAGTCGGTCGTCGACCTGCTGCACCGGCTCTCGGCGCTGGGTGAAGACCTGCCGGAGGTCGCCGAGCTCGACCTCAACCCTGTGCTCGTCGGCCCCGACGGCTGCGTCGCGGTCGATGCGCGCGTGCGCGTGCGCGAGTCTGCGCAGACGCGCAGCCCGAAGACCTGGTAGCCGTCACCCCGCGTCTTCGTCCAGCAGCCCGTGCGCGAGCGCGTAGCGAACGAGCTCGGCTCGGGTCGCGAGGTGGAGCTTCTGCATGATGTGCGCCCGGTGCGACTCGGCCGTCCGCACCGAGACGAAGAGCAGCTTCGCGATCTCCTGGTTCGTGTGGCCGAGCGCGAGCAGCCTGAGCACCTCGTGCTCGCGCTCGGAGAGCGGGTCGGCTGCTTCTTCCTCGCGCTCGCGCGCCTCTGAGTCCATCAGCCGCGCACCGAGGGCGGGGTGGAGGTACCGGTTGCCCTCGGCGACCTGCCGCACGGCCGCGACGAGGTCGGCGTCCGCCGCTTCCTTCAGGACGTAGCCGCTCGCGCCGGCCGCGAAGGCTTCGCGGACGTAGTGAGGGTCGTCCTGCATCGAGAGGATGAGCACCTTCGCGTCGGGAGCCTCGTGGAGGACGAGCGGCGTGCCTTCGATCCCGCTCGGCCCGGGCATCACGACGTCCATCACGACCACGTCGGGCTTCTGCGCGCGGGCTTCGAACACCGCTTCGCGGACGCCCCCTGCCTCGGCGACGACCTCGATGTCCGCCTCCGCCTCGAGCACTCGCCGGAGCCCGGAGCGGACGACCGCGTGATCGTCGACGACGATGACCCGGATCGGCATCAGGGGATCGGCACCTCGACGACGATGGACGTCCCACCGCCGGACGAGGACTCGATGTCCAGTCGTCCGTCGAGCAGGGCGATTCGCTCGCGCATCCCGAGCAACCCTAGACCGCCGTCGCGCACGTCCTCGGCGTCGAAACCCACGCCGTCGTCCTCGATCACAGCGGCGACCGTGTTCGGCTTGCGCGTCACGAGCACGCTGACGCGCGACGCGCGCGAGTGCTTGATCACGTTCGTGAGCGCTTCCTGGACGATGCGATAGAGCGCGGTCTCGACCGGCTGCGGAAGCCGCTCCGCGCCGAGCACGGCCTCGAGCTCCACCGGGATCGACGTCTGCTCCGCGAACGTGTGCGTGAGTCGCTCGAGCGCGGGCACGAGCCCGAAGTCGTCGAGCGCCTTCGGTCGCAGCTCGACCGCGAGCCGCCTGACGTCGTGCAGCGTGTCGACGAGCTGCTGACGCAGTCGCGCCGTCGCCTCGCGGAGCTGCTCCGGGTCCTTCGCCTCCTCGATCGCGCCGAGGCCGAGCAAGGCGGACGTCAGCGCCTGCCCGGTCTCGTCGTGGAGCTCGCGCGCGAGTCGCGTGCGCTCGAGCTCCTGCGCGTCGACGACGCGGGCGACCGCGGCGCGGGCGACACGCGTGGAGAGGTCGGCGGCCACTGCGGCGCGCGTCGCGAACGCCTCGGCAAGCCTGAGGTCGTCCTGCGTGAACCGCTTGTCGAGCCCGGACTTGTTGTGGGCGACGACGATCCCGATCGGCTCCCCGCGAACGAGCAGCGGCACGTAGAGCCCGGTCGACGCTCCGACCTGCCGCGCGAACTCCTGGTCGACCTCGGGGTCGTCGAGCAGCGAGTCGACGCGTTCGCTTCGCCTGCGCTCGAGGATCCGCGCGCTCTTCGAGGTGTCGGGCACCTCGTTTCCGACGAGCCGCTCCGCGCCGGCGCCTGCCGCGGCCTGCACGACGAGCCGGTCGCCGCTCGGAAACGCGATGAAGACGTTCTCGGCGTCGATCAGGTCCTGGAGCCGGTCGGCCACGAGCTGCAGCACGCGCGGCAGCTCGATCACGCCCGAGAGCGTGTTGCCGACCTCGATCAGCGACTCGAGCTGCCGGGACCAGCGCGTCGCCGACTCGTACAGGCGCGCGTTCTCGACGGCGACCGCGGCTTGCGCCGCGAGCAGCGTGATCACGTCGACGTCGTCCTCGGTGAACTCTCCGCCGCGCTTCTCGGTCAGATACAGGTTTCCGTAGGCGACGCCGCGGAGCACGATCGGCACGCCGAGGAAGCTCGTCATCGGAGGGTGGTTCGGCGGGAAGCCCGTCGAGTCCGGATGCTCGGAGAGATTGGCAAGGCGAAGCGGCTTGGCGTCGCGGATCAGCACGCCGAGGATGCCGCGCCCGCGTGGCCGCTCGCCGATCAGCTCCTCGGCGTCCGCGTCGATGCCGGTGACGAGGAAGCGCTCGAGCCCCGTTCCCGCCGGATCGATCACCCCGAGCGCGGCGTAGCGAGCGTCGGTCAGCTCCGCCGCCGCCTCGGTGATGCGCTGAAGCACCGCATCCAGCGAGAGCTCGCTGCTGACGGCGATGCCTGCCTTGACCAGCGCGCGGAAGCGCTTCTCCACGGCGCCATTATCCGGAGAACGACGAAGGGCGGCCGGAGCCGCCCTTCGGTCGCGAGCGGAGTCGCCGCTCAGCTGATGGCCACAGCCGTCTTCTGCGGCGCAACCTGACGAGTGATTGCCTCCTGCTTGCGAAGCGCGCCACCGGCGGCGAGCACCAGGAACCCGATGCCCGTGAGGAGTAGCGCAATGCCCGTGACGATCCCGAACAGCGAGAGCTGCTCCGCCATGAACGACATGTTGAGCGCAGTCGTCAGGGCGGTCTCAGTCACCCACATGTTCCGGAGCCCGTTCTCCACGGGGCGTCCGTCCGGCGTCTTCGCGGCCAGAGCTTCGTCGCTCGTGTCCGAACCGGTCGGGGTCAGGAAGCGGCCCATCTCGGCATACCGCTTGCCTTCCGTCGCCTCGAGAGTGTGGAACTCCATCACCTTGGCGAATTCCCGTGCCTTCGCCCCGGTGTTGATCAGGGCACCGTTCTGGAGCTTGCCGTTCGTGATCTCCGCGGCGTCGTCGCCGGCGGTGATCTGCTGGGCTGCGAGCGAGCTACGGACCTCGTTGCGGCCGTTCACGCCCATTGTGATCGCGACGATGCCGAAGGCGATCAGCACGGCACCGGCGATCCAGCCACCGTATTCGAAGAACTTGCGGGTCATGGCGACTCCTTTGTCGTGATTCCATTCCTGTGGTTGCCAGTGTCGGCCGGGTGAGCCTCCGCGCCATCGGCAGGGCGCCGCAGCGTCGTTGCGGGATTTCCGCAGACCGACTGCGGATCGGACCCGATTCGGCTTCCAGTGCCGCCTCGTACGTTGAGTGCAATCGAACTGGAGGAGGAGTCGCGCGATGGTGTTCAAGGGAGTGTTCGGAGTCGGGCTCGTTCTCGTCGCGGTCTTTGCCGCGATTGGAGCAGTCATGTTCTCGCTCGACTCGATGGCGGCCTCGCGGGACGAGACCGACCAGTCCGCGGCCGCCCCGGCAGCCGCCCACGACCACAACGTCGCCCTCCCGCTCGCGAGCTTCGTCGGCGAGGTCCCGGAGAACGCCGACGAGCTGGCGAAGGCGCACAAGGCGTACGACGCGACCCTGCCGGCGCTCCAGTCCGGCGACCTCGTGCGGGTCCACATGACGCTGAAGGACATGGCCGTCCAGATCGCACCCGGAGTGACCTACAACACGTGGGCGTTCGACGGTCACGGAGCTCCCGGCCCGGTCGTGCACGTGCGCGAGGGGCAGACGGTCGAGATGACCCTGACGAACGGCGGGGCGATCCCGCACTCGATCGACTTCCACGCCGCGCGCATCGCGCCGAACGTCGCGTTCAAGGACGTCGACCCGGGCGAGTCGTTCACGTTCCGCTTCAAGGCGAACGACCCCGGTGTCTTCATGTACCACTGCGGCACGAAGCCCGTGCTCGCGCACATCGCGAACGGCATGTACGGCGCGATCGTCGTCAGCCCCGCAAAGGCTCTGCCGAAGGCCGACCGCGAGTACGTGCTCGTCGCGAGCGAGTGGTATCTGAACGGCGCCGGCATCGAGGAGCCCGCGAGCCTCGACATGGCGAAGGCGCGCGCGACCGCACCCGACTGGACGACCTTCAACGGCTACGCGAACCAGTACGTCACGCATCCGCTGACCGCCGACCCGGGAGACACCGTGCGTTTCTGGGTTCTCGCAGCAGGCCCGACGCTCGACACGAACTTTCACGTCGTCGGCACGCTCTTCGACCGCGCCTGGGTGAACGGAGACATGACGCAGTTCCAGCGCAACGTGCAGACGGTCGGCGTTCCCGCCGGCGGCGGCGCGGTCTTCGACGTGAAGATCGACGAGCCGGGTCTCTACCCGTTCGTCAGCCACGCGTTCGCGCACGTCGACCTCGGCCAGGTCGGGCTCCTGAAGGTCGGCAAGGTCGCCGGCACGATGAGCCACTGATGACGACGAGGCGAGTCCTCCTCGTCCTGATCGGCGCGGCGGCGCTCACCGTCGCGCTCATCGCGACGAGCCAACTCGGTGCGCGGGACAACGAGGTCAAACCCGCCGTCGTGCACGCAACCCACAGCTCGCTGGCCGGGATTCCGCAGCGTGGGATCGTGCTCGGAGATCCGGACGCGCCCGTCACGCTCGTCGAGTACGTCGACCTGCAGTGCCCGTACTGCGCGGAGTGGGCCGTGCGGACCTTCCCCGTCCTCGTCTCCGACTACGTGCGCACGGGGAAGCTTCGGATCGTCTTTCACGGGCTGGCGTTCATCGGCCCCGACTCCGACACCGCGCTTCGCACTGTCCTCGCCGCCGGCCGTGAAGGTCGGCTCTGGGACGTCGTCGCGGGCTTCTACGTTCGACAGGGCACCGAGAACGCCGGCTGGGTCACGGACGACCTCGTCGGCGAGGTCGCGACAGAGGCCGGTCTCGACGGTGATCGCCTGCGCAGCGCCCGAAGTGAGTCATGGGTGACCGCAGAGCTCCGGAAGGCTCAGACTGCGGCCAACGCCGCGGGAGTGCAGGGCACACCGTCGTTTCAGCTCGGCCGAACCGGCGGCGCGCTCGAGCTCGTGAAGCTGCGTTCGCTCGGGCCGGAGGGCATCACGCCGGCCATCGACGCGCTGCTTCGTCCGTGAGCGAACGGTCGTACCGGATCGCGTCGGCGGCGCTCGCGGTCATCGGCGTCGGAATCACGGCGTACCTGCTCTCCGTGCGGGTAGCCGGTGCCACGCTCTCCTGCACGAGCGGAGGCTGCGAGACCGTCCAGAGCTCGCCGTATTCCGAGCTGTTCGGTGTGCCGGTCGCTGCGCTCGGGCTCGGCGCGTATCTCGTGCTGCTCGCGGCGGCGCTCGCGCGCGGGGAGCTCGCCCGCGTCAGCGGTGCGGTCGTCGTGCTCGCGGCGTGCGCGTTCGGCGTCTACCTCCTCGTCGTCCAGGTGGTCGTGATCGGCGCGCTCTGCGACTGGTGCCTCGCGAGCGACGCAGTGACCACAGTGCTCGCCGCACTCGCGCTCCTGCGGCTCAGAGCGTCGGCGCAGCCCGCCTGACGACGGTTCTCACGCGTGGAAGGCAGCGAGGCGCTCGGCCTCGTCCTCGAGCTCGGCGCGGACACCGCGCGGGAGCCGGGCGAACGGTTCGAGCCTGATCCTGCCGTCCTCGTGTCGCCACGTTCCCGCGACCTGGCCGTCGACGAGGAAGGTCGGGAACGAGTGCGGGGCCCTCACGTGGAAGATCCGCTCTCGGTAGGCCTCGGGGAGGACGAGCGTTCGGCGCGCGTGCACGAGGAGCATCGCGTCCCAGGTCGGCAGGAACCGCACGGGCGCGGGCGTCTCGGGGTCGGGGAGCGGCGCGCGGGGGAGGTCGAGGAGCTCCTTGCCGGCCTCGTCCCGGAAGCGGCGCAGCTGCATCCGCTCGAGCACGGGCGCGAGTCGCTTCGGCGGGATCTTCGACCAGCTCGAGATGTCCTTCGGCGCAGCCGGCCCGAACGCGCCGAGGTAGCGGCGCGCCAGTTGCTCGATGCCGTCGGCCTCGGTGGCTTCGAGTGGGCCGACCCACTCCTCGGCGAGCCCGTACGTGTGCGCGCCGCGCTGCTCCCACGTGCCGCACGGAGGCACGCGGACGAGGCCGACCCAGTGCCCGACTCCAGCGGGGAAAGCGCCGAGCTCCTTGCGCGAGATCGTCCGTCCCCGCAGGTGGCGCGCGAGCTGCCGTGCAGCCGCGGCGAGCTCACGGTCGTCGGCGAGCTTGTCGACTCGCAGGCGCCACTCCCGGCCGGAGCGGCGAATCCCGGCGGCGAAGAGCGGATAGTCGCGCCGGGAGACGAGGTGGATCGTCTCGCGCATCAGCGTCCCCTGGATCACGCTCCGCCTCGCGAGCGCTCGCGTCAGGTCGTCGCGCTCGAACCCCTCGATCGACGACCAGAGCCGGATGTACCCGTTCGGCGCGTACTGGTTCTGGATCCCGCCGATCCGCTCGAGCACGCGCGGAATCGGCAGCCGCACGCGCTCCAGGAGCAGCTGCCGGGCGAGCAGCGCCCGGTTCAGCTCCCGCGTCGTCAGGACGCGCTCGGCCACGGTCGGCGACCGTACCGGACCACTCTTTTCACCGTGTTGGTATTGACCACTTGCCGCCCAGCCCTGTACGATCCCGAACACGATGAGCTCGCGCTCGGAGAGGCACTGACCACTTGGCAGTCAGGGTGACCAAGCAGATCGAGACGCGCGACAAGGTCCTCGAGCTGATCGAGCCGCTCACGATCGGCGAGTCGATCCCCTCGGAGCGGCAGCTGAGCCTCGACTTCGGCGTCTCCCGCCTGACGGTGCGCGCCGCCCTCGACGAGCTCGTTCGCGAGGGGCATCTCGTGCGCCGCCGGGGCAGCGGAACCTACGTCAGCGAGCCGAAGATCGCCCAGGAGCTGACGATGACCTCGTTCACCGAGGACATGCGGCGCCGCGGCATGCGGCCGACGAGCCGCACGATCGAGCTCAAGACCGTCGCGGCCGGGGCGAGGCTCGGGCGTTTCCTCAACGTGTCGCCCTCCGAGCCGACCATGGTCGCAAAGCGACTTCGGCTTGCGGACGGCGAGACGATGGCGATCGAGACGCTGCACGTGCCGAGCAGGCTCGTGCCCGGCTTGACCGGGAAAGACCTCGAGACGCAGTCGTTCTACGAGCTGCTGTCGGAGCGCTACGGGATCACGATCGCGGGCGGCGTCCAGCAGATCGAGCCGACGGTGACCAACGAGGAGGAGTCGGAGGCGCTCGGCGTTCCGTTGCACTCACCGGCCTTCCTCTTCGAGCGGACGAGCCGCTCCGCCGACGGCAAGACCGTCGAGTTCGTCCGGTCCATCTACCGCGGCGACCGCTACGTGCTCGTCAGCGAGCTGACGCCGCAGACGCCGCGCACCGGAATCCCGGTGTTGACGGTGCGCGATGACGGCCGCGGCCACTAGCGGCACCGCAGGCTGCTCGTACTTCGGCGTGCGCATCGCGCGTCACGTCGAGCGCGACCTCGACGACCTCGTTCGGCGCGGGTTCACCGGTGTGCTGCACACGTACTCGGAGAACGACCTCGCGTACTACCGCGACACGATGAAGCGCATCGTCGACGCGTCTCATGCCCGCGGGCTCGAGGTGCAGATGAACCCGTGGGGCCTCGGGCGGACGTTCGGGGGCGAGGCCGAGAGCCGCTTCGTGACGATGAACCCGGACGCGTGCCAGGTGCTCGACGACGGCCGCCGCGTCGCCGCCGCCTGCCTCAACCACCCGCGCTATCGCGCTTTCTGCGCCGAGTGGGCGGATGCTGCGCTCGAGGCCGGTGCCGACCTCGTCTTCTGGGACGAGCCGCACTGGGTCGTCCCCGAGCATGTCGGCGTCGACGATCCCACGCGCTGGAGCTGCCGGTGCGACGTCTGTCGCGAGCGCTTCGGCCGCGACTTCCCGGCGCAGCTCGACGACGAGGTGCTCGCCTTCCGCGAGGCGTCGCTCGTCGACTTCCTCGGCGAGCTGACCGCGCACGTGCGTGCCCGCGGTGGACGCAACACGATCTGCCTGCTGCCCGCGGTCGAGGGTGCGCACGGAGTGCGCGACTGGGACGCCGTCGCCTCGCTTCCCGGCGTCGACGTCTTCGCGACCGATCCGTACTGGAAGAGCTTCGACGAGCAGGCGGGTCCCTTCGTGCGCAAGTTCGCGAAGCTCCTCGTCGAGACGGCAGCCCGCCACGGCGTCGTCTCGGAGCTCTGGGTCCCCGCGTTCCGGCTCACCGCCGCTGACCTCCCCGACCTCGAGGACGCGGTGAGCGCCGCGCGAGACGCGGGCGTCGAACGCGTCTGGGTCTGGGGCTACGAGGCGTGCGCGCACATGAGCCACCTCGCGACCGCCGACTCGCTCGAGGTCTGGGAGCGCGTCTGCGAGCTGCTCGCCGCGCCTGCGGTGCGGATCACCGAGGCCGCGCGCGCCGACCACGCCGACCTCGACCTACGCTCGTCCGCCGAGCTCGTCTCGCTGATGAGCGCGCAGGATGCAACCGTCCCGTGGGCGGTCGCGGCGGCGGGTGACGCGATCGCCGAGGCGGTCGACGAGATCGTCGAGCGGATGCCGCGCGGCGGACGCCTCGTGTACGTCGGCGCCGGGACGTCCGGGCGCATCGCAGCCGTCGACGCAGCCGAGTGCGAGTCGACGTTCTCCATCCCTGCCGCGCGCGTCGTCGCGCTCGTCGCCGGCGGGACCGCAGCCTCGGCGCTCGAGCAGGAGGCCGCCGAGGACGACGCCGACGCCGGTGCACGCGAGCTCGAACAGCTGGCGCCCGGTCCGAACGACGTCGTCGTCGGGATCAGCGCGAGCGGCCGGACGCCGTACGTGCTCGGAGCGCCTTCGTGCCGCGCGGAACGCGGGCTCGCTGACGGTCGCGCTCGTGTGCGTTCCCGGCTCGGAGCTCGCCGCGCTCGCGGACCGTGCGATCGAGGTCGTCGTCGGGCCCGAGCTCGTCGCGGGATCGACGCGGCTGAAGGCCGGAACCGCCCAGAAGCTCGTTCTGAACACGCTTTCGACGGTCTCGATGATCCGGCTCGGCAAGACGTACGGCAACCTGATGGTCGACGTCGCCGCGACGAACGAGAAGCTGCGCGAGCGCGTGCGCTCGATCGTGCGGGTCGCAACCGGAGCGGAGGCGGGGCAGGCCGACGAGGCGCTCGAGGCCGCGGGCGGGAGCGCGAAGGTCGCGATCGTCTCGCTGCTCGCCGGGGTCGACGCAGCCGCCGCGCGCGAACGTCTCGCGTCGTCCGACGACAACGTGCGCGCGGCGCTGCAATGAGACTGGGCGTCGAAGCCGCGCTCGTCGACGGGAAGCTCGTCCCGGGTGACGTCGAGGTGCGCGACGGGCGCATCGCCCGCTACGGCATCCGCCGCGGCAACGGGCGGAGCGGGATCGCGGCGCCGGGCTTCGTCGACCTGCAGGTGAACGGCTTCGGCGGCGTCGACTTCGCGACCGCGGATGCCGCCGGCTACGAGCGCGCCGGCGAGGCGCTGCTCGAGACCGGTGTCACCGCCTATCTCCCGACCCTGATCACCGCCCCGGAGGCTGCGCTCGCCGCGTCGCTGCGCGAGGTCCCGCGCGTGTCGCGCGGCCCGCGCATCCTCGGCGTGCACGTCGAGGGCCCGTTCCTCGCCGCGGCGCGCATGGGCACCCATCTCCTCGTGGGCCGGCTCGACCCGGACCCCGACGTGCTCGAGCGGCTGCTCGACGCGGGACCCGTTCGCCTGGTGACGCTCGCGCCCGAGCTTCCCGGCGCGCTCGAGCTGATCGACCTGCTGCTCGCCCGCGGCGTCGCCGTTTCCTGCGGGCACACCGACGCCACCGCGGAGGAGGCCGAGGCGGCGTTCGACCGCGGCGCGCTCTCCGTGACGCACCTCTTCAACGCCATGCGGCCGTTCCGGCACCGCGATCCCGGCATCGCCGGCGCGGCACTCGTGCGTGACGACGTCGTCGTGCAGCTGATCCTCGACGGCCACCATGTCGCGGACGAGACCGCGCTGCTCGTCTGGCGCGCGGCGGCGGGGCGGCTCGCGCTCGTCACCGACGCGATGGCCGGCGCGGGGCTGGGCGACGGGAGCTACCGCCTCGGCGACGTCGAGGTCGAGGTGCGAGACGGCAGCGCGCGAAGCTCGCAGGACGTTCTCGCCGGCAGCGTGCTGACGATGTTGCAGGCCGTTCGGAACCTGCACGCGCTCGGCGTGCCGCTGGCGGATGCGCTGTCCGCCGCGACCGCGGTCCCCGCGCGCGTCGTCGGCGAGCTCGAGGTCGGACGGATCGAGCGCGGCGTGCGCGCCGACGTCGTCGTGCTCGACGACAACCTCGAGGTCGATCGCGTGCTCGTCGGGGGCGAAGCGCTTGTCGCTGCCTGAGTCAGTCCCCGCTGAGCCACCGGGCGCGGCGCTGCTCGACGAGATCCGTGAGCAGCCCGCCGCGCTGCGGCGCTTGCTCGCGCACGAGACCGAGTTCGCCGACGTCGCCGCAGAGGCGAGGCGCACGAACCGGACGCTCGTCCGGCTCGTCGCGCACGGGTCGTCCGACAACGCTGCGTCGTACGGCGTCTACGCGTTCGGTCTGCTCCCGGGCTGGACGGCGTTGCGCGATTCGATCTCGTTGACGGTCTACTCGGACGCGAAGCTCGACCACACCGGCTCGTGCGTGCTCGCCCTGTCGCAGTCGGGGCGCACCCCCGACGTCGTCGAGTACGTCGCGCGTGCGCGCGCGCACGGGGCGTTCACCGTCGCGGTCACGAACGACCCGGACTCGGCGCTCGGCCTCGCCGCCGAAGCGGTGCTGCCGTTGGCTGCCGGGCCCGAGCGGTCGATCGCCGCCACGAAGACGTACCTGAACACGGTCGCCGCGCTCGCGCTGCTCGCCGCGCACGCCGCCGGCCGGGGCAAGGAGTTCGCCGACGGGGTGGCCCGCGTGGCCGACCTGATCGACGAGGCGCTCCCGGCGCTCGAGCCCGCCGTCGCGGAGCTCGCCGTCTCGTTCGCCTTCGTCGGGCGGATGTTCGTGATCGGCCGCGGGACGGAGCTCGCAACCGCGCGCGAGATCGCGCTCAAGCTCCTGGAGACCTGCCGCATCGCGGCGGAGCCGATGACGGCCACGGCGTTCGCCCACGGGCCGGTCGCCGCGCTCGACGCGCTCTTCCCCGTGTGGGCGATCGCCTCGCGGGACGAGAACCTCCAGGCGGTGCGCGAGGCGGTCGCCCGCGCCCGTGCCGCGGGAGCGGGGGTGGTCGCGAGCGGAGCCGCCGCCGGCGAGCTCGACGTCTCGTTCCGGCTCCCGACCCCGGAGCCGCCGCTGCCGCTGCTGTCGCCCCTGCTCTCGGTGCTCCCCGGCCAGCTCTTCGCCCGGGCGCTCGCCCTGGCCAAGGGGTACGACCCGGACCGCCCGCAAGGGCTCCAGAAGGTCACTCTCGCCCGCTGAAAACGGGTTGGTCAGTACCATTCTTGGCCAGCTGGAGGCACTTCGGCCCGCTTTCGAAGCGAAAGTTCACCAAGTGGTCTTGACAGGGACGATGCGACCGTGCGATGCTCCCGCCGTGGCCCATTGGTACGAACCACTCGGAGAGCGGCCCGGCCACCATCTGCTCACCGACATCGCGGGAGGACACGAATGAAACTTCGTTACGTCTTCGCCGCGGCTCTCGCGTTTGCTGTTGCCGCCGGGGCGCCGACGGCAGGCGCGAGAACCGACGGCGCTCAAGCAACAACGCTCACGGTCTGGCTGATGACCGACGCGCAGGGGCCTGACTGGGCCGCTGTGGTCAGCTCTGCGACCCGCGCGTTCGAGGCCTCGCACCCCGACACCAACGTCAAGGTCGAGATCCAGACCTGGGGCGAGCATCTGACGAAGCTCGACGCGGCTCTTGCAGGCGGCCGTGCTCCGGACGTGGTCGAGCTCGGGAACACGGAGACGACCAAGTACATGGCTGCCGGCGCGCTCGCCAACCTGACGGCGAGCAAGTCGCGCTTCCCCAACAACACGACCTGGCTGAACGCGCTCAAGGGCTCGTGCACGTACCAGAGCCGGCTCTACTGCGTGCCGTACTACGCCGGTGCTCGTGCTGTCATCTACCGGAAGGACCACTACGGCGCGGTGGGCATGCGCAAGGCACCCGCGTCGCTCGACGCGTTCATCGCCGCAGGCAAGAAGGTCATGGCGCGGCACAAGAGCGATCGGAACTACTCCGCCCTCTACTTCCCGGGCAAGTACTGGTACGCCGGGATGTCGTTCGTCTATGACTACGGCGGAGCGATCGCGCGCTTCAAGAAGGGCAAATGGGTCGGAACCCTCAACTCACCCCAGGCACTCGCCGGGCTGACGAAGCTCAAGTCCACGGTGCTCGCGCTCTCGCGGGCGAACCGCTCCGGCACCGAGGCCGAGCAGTGGACCGTGTTCTCTCAGGGCCACGTCGGCGCGGACATCGCGAACGGCTGGGAGTGGGGCCTGATCTCAGACCCGAAGATCGGCGATCCTGCCCTGGCTCCGGTGCTCGGCGCGTTCCCGATGCCGAGCCACAACAAGGGCAAGTTCATGCCGACGTTCCTCGGCGGCTCGGATCTCGCGATCCCGGCGTCGAGCGGCAACCGTGCGCTGGCGATCGACTGGATTCGCGCCTTCACCGCGACCAACTCGATGCGTCAGCTGACGAGCGCAGCAGGCGTGATCCCCAACACGACCTCGCTCGTCAACATCAACGCCAGCAAGCCGACCCTCGCTCCCTTCGCCCGCGCGGCGACGTCGAGCTGGTTCGTGCCGACGGCGCCGAACTGGGTGAACGTGGAGAACGCCCAGACGCTGCAGAACATGCTCGCGGAGATCTTCACCGGCCGCCGGACGGTCAGAGCGGCGGCCACGCGCGCGAGCGCGCAGATCACCCAGATCCTGAACGCACGGTGACGCGACACCCGGGGAGCGGCGGGCTATGAGCGCCGCTCCCCGGGCCGCGGCCCCGGCCGCCGAGATCGGGACTCCTACCTCCTCTCGGCGGCCGAGCCGCACCTTCGGCGAGACCATCCGGGCAGTCGCGCCTCCGTACCTCCTGCTGCTCCCGACGATGGTCGTGCTCGTCGGGGTGCTCGCGTGGCCGCTCTGGTGGCTCGGGCGCATCTCCTTCGAGCACTACGGCCTCGCCGAGCTGATCGCGCACCGCGGCACCTGGACGGGGCTCGACAACTACCGGCACATCCTCGGGGACGGTGAGTTCTGGCGCATCGTCCTGCGGACGGTCGTCTTCACCGTCGTGAACGTCGGGCTGACGATGCTCTTCGCGACCTTGATCGCCCTGCTGCTCGCGCGCATGGGCAAGTACATGCGCTCGGCGCTCCTCGTCGGGCTCGTCTGGGTCTGGGCGACGCCGGTCACCGTGGCGATCGCGGTCTGGCAGTGGATGGTCGACTTCGAGTTCGGGGTCCTCAACTGGACGCTGACGAAGCTGCACATCGTCGACCTCGTTCACTACAACTGGTTCGACAATCCCTGGACCGGCTTCGCGGTGATCACTGCGTGCGTCGTGTGGGGCGCGATCCCGTTCGCGGCGATCACGATCTACGCGGGGCTTTCACAGGTGCCGCAGGAGCTCGTCGAGGCCGCCGAGGTCGACGGCGCCCGTGCGTGGGACGTGTTCCGGCGCGTGACCTTTCCGCTCGTGAAGCCGATCTTCATCATCGTCGCGAGCCTCTCGATCATCTGGGACTTCCAGGTCTTCAACCAGGTCTGGATCATGCTGCAGGCGCGCCCGAGCCCCGACTACTACCTGCTCGGCGTGTACTCGTTCATCGAGTCGTTCCGCCTCAGCCAGTACGGGCTCGGCGCCGCGATCGCCGTCGTGATGGTGGTGCTGATGCTCGGCGTCAGCTTCGTCTACGTGCGGCAGATGATCCGCATCTCGGAGATCGATTGAGCGCCGTCGCCGCACGTATGCGCGCGTCGTTCGACGTGCGCAACCGCCGCAACCGCCAGCGGCTCGTCGCGAACTCGATCGGGCTGGTCGTGCTCGTCGTGATGATCTTCCCCGTCTACTGGATGGCCGCGACGGCCTTCAAGCCGGGCCGCGACGTCCTGCGCTTCGACCCGAAGTGGATCCCGTCTCCGTGGACGCTCGACAACTTCGACGACGCGATCCACCGTCCGTACTTCTGGGACAACGTCAAGAACAGCGTGATCATCGTGAGCATCGTCGTCGTGCTCTCGCTCGTGATCGGCTTCCTCGCAGCGCTCGCGATCGCGCGGTTCCACTTCTACGGCCGCAAGGCGTTCATCGCGATCATCATCGGCGTCCAGATGATCCCCGCGACCGCGCTGATCATCCCGCTCTACGTGCTGCTCGCCCGCGTCGACCAGGTCGACCGGCTGAGCGGCGTGATCGTGACGTACCTGACCTTCGTCCTGCCCTTCACGATCTGGACGCTGCGCGGGTTCGTGATGGGGATCCCGCGCGAGCTCGAGGAGGCGGCGATGGTCGACGGGTGCACGCGCTTCGGCGCGTTCGTGCGCATCCTGCTGCCGCTGATCGCGCCCGGCCTCGTCGCGACGTCGGTGTTCGCGTTCGTGCAGGCGTGGAACGAGTTCATCTTCGCCTACGTGCTGCTGAGCAGCCAGGAGAACCAGACGCTCACGGTGTGGCTCGCGTCGTTCACGACGTCCCGTGGCACGGCGTGGGGGCCGTTGATGGCCGCGGCGACGCTGACGTCGCTGCCGATCGTGATCTTCTTCGCGCTCGTGCAGCGACGCGTCGCGTTCGGCCTGACGGCCGGCGCCGTGCGGGGCTAGACGCCGCTGACGGTCAGAGCGCGGCTGTTCGCGCCACGCAGCTCTGAGGACTTGCGGAAGACCGCGCGGATCGTGTAGCGGCCCTTCGGCACGACCCAGATCACACGGCCCGACGCGTCCGTCCACTGGTACGAGGCGTGCATCCACTTGCCGTTGATCCGCTGCTCGAGCCGGATGATGCGGCGCGAGAGCTTCACGTCCGGCGCGTCGGTTGCGAGCACCGCGAAGACGAGCGAGTAGCGCTTGCCGCGCTCCTTGTACTTGAACGGCACCAGGGTCAGCGCGGACTTCGCCTGCCCGAGCGTCACGAGCGCAGGCGCCGAGCGGGCGATCACCGCGCCCGCCGCGTCGAGCGACTCGACCACGAACGCGTACGTCAGGCCCTTGTCGCCCTGGAACGTGTGCGACCTCTCGGTCGTGCTGGGCACGAGCACGTGCTCCTCGTCCTTCGCCCCGAGCGTGAGGATGCGGTACGCCTTCTCCTTGCGCGTCGAGCCGCGCCAGCTCAGGCGCGCGGCGTCTCCGAACTTGGTCGCCGTGAGCGAGAGGGCGGGTGTGACCTCGGCAACCGCGACGGCGGCCGCGACGTTGATCACGCCGAACCCGAGCTCCGCGTTCCAGTTGCCGCCACCCGACGCGGTCTGCTTGAGGATGTCGGCGACCTGGCGTGAGCTGAGCGAGGAGTTCGCCGCCCAGACGAGCGCGGCAGCGCCGGCGACCTGCGGCGCGGAGAACGACGTGCCGCTGCTGTAGCCGTAGAGCCCCTTCGTCGAGCCGGGCAGCGTGACACGCGGGAAGTGCTTGGGCGACGAGTCCTTCGAGATCGCGCCGAAGACCTCTTCGCCCGGGGCGGCGAGCGAGATGTACGAGCCGTGGTTGGAGAAGTCGGCGCGCGCGCCGGTGATCGTCGACGCGCCGACGGAGAGCCCGTAGCCGCCGACGCCGTTCGAGTTCAGCGGCTGGATGAGCGCTGCGGGGTACGAGACCGGATTTCCTTCCAAGCGCGGAGTTTCCGGCGGCGGCGACGAGGAGCACGTCCTTCGTGAGCGCGTACTCGAGCGCACGCACCTCCGTCCGCGACGCCGCGGGCCCGCCGAGGCTGAGGTTGACGATCTTCGCGCCGTTGTCGACGGCGTACGCGATCGCGGCGGCCAGCTCGAAGTCGGTGAACATCCCGGCCGAGCTCGCCTTGATCGTGATCAGCCTTGCTTCGCCCGCGATCCCGGCCATCCCTTCACCGTTGGAGGCAGAGCCGGCGGCGAGCGAGGCGACGAAGGTGCCGTGACCGACGACGTCCTTGACGTCGCTCGAGTTGTCGATCGCGTTGTAGGTCATCGGGCGCTTCCCCTCGAGGTCCGGTGCGCTCAGGTCGGCGCCCGAGTCGACGATCCCGATGCGAATCCCGCCGGCTGCGCGACGAATGCGCTCGGGCACGCGGTCGGCGCCCGTGAGGACGTACTGCCACTGGTAGGCGCCGCCCGGAACCGCTGCGGGCGTCAGCGCCGGCTCGACGAGTGCGTGCCGGCGAACCGGGGGCTGCACGAAGTCGATGCCGCTCGCGCCGGCCACGTCGGCGGCGAACGAGGCGGCGTCACCCGAGGGGCGGACTGCGACGGTGCGGAGCGACGGCACGCGCGCGACGACGCGTGCTCCGCGTCCACGGAGCGCGGTCTCCAGCGCCTGCTCGCTCGAGTAGCCGATGAGCACCGTGTGCGACGGCCACTTTCCGGGAGTGAACTCGGAGCGGTGCGCGGATGCGCTCGTCGCAAGGACGGAGGCGAAGATCGAGGCGACGAGGACGAGCGCCCAGCGTCGATGAGTTCTCTTGGAACCGGCGGTGACCACGAACGAGCTCCTCGGAGTTGGCGGATTCGGAGGCGTGGCCGCTTCGCCGTGCCTTCACTCCCTAGAGTCGTACTCTTGGCAGCGCGGCTGCACCCCTCCAATGGGGGGGATCACGGGCCTAGTCGCTAGTCGGCGCACGGCGGGCACGTCGCTGCGCCTGAGGATCAGGAGCGTGACGACGAGGCCGAGGACCGCGAACGTGCTGCCGACCCAGAACGCCCAGTTGAAGCCTCCGGTGAGGGCTGCCCCCTGATCGGAGCCCTCTGCGAGCAGCGTCTTCGTGTGGGTGTTCGCGATCGTCGCGGCGATCGCGACGCCGAGGGCGCCGCCGATCTGCTGGGACGTGTTCAGCAGGCCGGACGCGACGCCGGCCACGCGCTCCTGCAGGTTCGCAAGCGCGGCGAGCGAGACGGGGATGAACGTGAACGCGAGCCCGACGCCGCTGAGCACGTACGGGACGAAGAGGTTGCGCCAGAACGTGCCGTCGGGCGGGAGCTGCGTGTACCAGAGGTACGCGAACGCGGTCAGCGCGAGACCGGTGGCCATCACCGGTTTCACGCCCACGCGGGTGATCAGCGCCTGCGCGGCCGCGGCGGCCGGGATCGTCGTGCCTGCGGTCGCGAGAAACGCGACGCCGGCCTCGATCGGCGAGTAGCCGAGCACCTGCTGCATGTAGAGGCTGAGCAGGAAGAAGCCGCCGAAGATCGCCCCGCCGATGCAGAAGCCGACGAAGTTCGCGACGGCGACCGCCCGGACCCTGAACAGCTCGAGCGGCACGAGCGGTGAGTCGGACCGGGCCTCGGTGACGAAGAAGGCCCCGATGAGCACGACGGCGAGAATGGTCAGGCCGATCGTCTGGAGCGAAACCCAGCCGGCTTCGGGCGCGCGCGACATCGCGTAGACGAACGAGACGAGCCCGGCGGTTGCGAGCAGCGCGGCGAACGGGTCCGTGCGCGGGTCGACGTCCTCGGCGCGCCCTTCCGAGATGAGCCGGGTCGTGAGCGCGATGATCGCGATCCCGACGGGGACGTTGACGAAGAAGATCCACTCCCAGCCGAAGTACTCGGTCAGCACTCCACCGAGCAGCACGCCGACCGCTGCGCCGCTGCCCGCGACGGCGCCCCAGATCCCGAAGGCCTTGTTCCGCTCGGCGCCGCCGTGCCTGAAGGCGGCGTTGATGATCGAGAGCGTCGCCGGCGACACGATCGCGCCGCCGAGCCCCTGCAACGCCCGGAACGCGATCAGCCAGGCGCCGCTCTGGGCGAAGCCGCACATGAGCGAGCCGAACGTGAAGAGCGCCATCCCGGCGATGAAGACGCGCCGCCTCCCGAGCACGTCCGCTGCGCGCCCGCCGAGGAGCAGGAAGCCGCCGAAGGCGAGCGAGTAGGCGGTGATGATCCACTGCAGCGTCGACTGCGAGAGCGCGAGGTCCTCGGCGATCGAAGGCAGCGCGACGTTGACGATCGAGACGTCGAGCACGACCATGAAGAACGCCGCGCAGACGAGCACCAGGGCCTTCCAGCGGCGGGGATCCGGGGTCAACGCGGCCTCCACCGGTCGGAGGCTACAAGGTGTTGGCCCTTGACCCGGCCCCTTCGATCTGGCATAAGACGAGACCTGAATCGGGTCTCAGTTTCCGAAGGGAGTCTCATGCATCGGAAGGTCTGGGCGGCGTTCCTCGTCGTCCTCGTGCTTTCGCTCGCGGCCGTTGCAGGCACAGCGGGCGCAGGCACACGGAGCACGGAGGGCACGCAGGCTGCGGCCCCCGTCAAGATCGGCATCGTCTACTCACGCACCGGGCTGCTCTCGGCGTACGGCGCGCAGTTCCGACAGGGGCTGACGCTCGGCATGGAGTACGTCACCAAGGGGACGAACCGGATCAACGGACGTCCCGTGCAGATCCGGTACGTCGACGACGCGGGCGACCCCGCGAAGGCAGTCTCCGCAGCACGCGATCTGATCGGCCAGGGCTACAAGATCATCGGCGGCTCCACGTCGTCGGGTGTCGCGCTCCAGGTCGCGCCGCTCGCCGCGCAGAACCGCGTGCTGTTCATCAGCGGGCCTGCAGCAACGGACGCGGTCACCGGCCTCAACCGGTACACGTTCCGGGCCGGCCGTCAGAGCACGCAGGACGTGCTCGCCGCGAAGGGCATCCTCGGTGGCGGCGTCGGGCGCAAGGTCGTCGTCTTCGCGCAGGACAGCGTGTTCGGCCAGGGCAACGTTGCGGCCGTGCGCGCGATCCTCGGCGGAGCGGGTCACACCGTCTCCTCGGTGCTCGTGCCGCTGTCGGCGAACGACTTCACGCCGTTCGCGCAGCGCGCGAACGAGGCGAACCCCGACCTGCTCTTCGTCGCCTGGGCCGGCACGACCGCGCCCGCGATGTGGCGTGCGCTCGAGCAGCAGGGCACGATCCGCGGCACGACGGTCGCAACGGGGCTCGCCGAGCGGTTGACGTGGGGCAGCTACGTCCCAGGGCTGAACTTCCTCTCGCACTACGTCGCCGAGGCGCCCAAGAACAAGGTGAACGACTGGCTGGTGGCGAAGATGAAGCGGCGGAACCAGGTGCCGGACATCTTCACGCCGGACGGCTTCGTGACCGCGCAGATGATCGCGCGGGCGGTCACGCGTGGCGGTGACGACGTCGAGCGGATGATCAGCGCGCTCGAGGGCTGGCAGTTCGCCGCGCCGAAGGGTGCGCAGCGGATCCGGCAGGCCGACCATGCCATGCTGCAGCCGATGTTCCAGGTGCGTACGCGGCAGGTGAACGGCAAGTGGCGGGCGGTGCCCGTGAAGACGTTCGCGGCCGGCAACACCGCGCCGGCGGCCAAGCAGTTCCCGTAGGTCGTTGGCGGACTCCCCGATCCTGAGGACTCGAGACCTCGGGCTCGACATCGGCGGCGCAACCATCGTCGCCGGTGTCGAGCTCGAGGTGCCTTCGGGCGAGTTCCTCGGGATCATCGGGCCGAACGGCGCGGGGAAGACGACGCTCTTCAACCTGCTCTCGGGGCTGATGCGGCCGACGTCCGGGCGGATCGAGCTCGCGGGCCGCGACGTGACCGACGAGCCGGTGCACAAGCGGACGCAGGCCGGGCTCGGGCGAACGTTCCAGATCTCGAGCGTCTTCCCGCTGCTGCCCGTGCTCGAGAACGTCAGGCTCGCCGTGGAAGCCAGCCGCGGGGGCGCGCTCCGGATCTGGCGCCGCGCCTCGTCGCTCGGCGAGGCGATCGAGCGCGCGCAGTGGGCGCTCGGGCGGGTCGGGCTCGGCGAGCGTGGGCGGAGTCGTTGCGGGCTCGCTCCCGCACGGGGACAAGCGCAAGCTCGAGCTCGCGATGCTGCTCGCGGCCGACAAGGACGTGATCCTGCTCGACGAGCCGATGGCCGGCGTCAGCGCGGGTGACGTTCCGGGGCTCGTCGACGTGATCCGCTCGGTGCACGTCGAGGAACACAAGACGGTGCTGATGGTCGAGCACCACATCGGCGTCGTCACCGGTCTCGCCGAGCGCATCGCCGTCATGCACCACGGCGCCCTGCTCGCGATCGACACGCCGCAGCGCGTGATGGAGAACGCGGAAGTGCAGGAGGCGTACCTCGGAGAGCCGCTGTGACAGCCGTCGCAGCAGAGCGCGCGACCGTCCTCGCGCTCGACGACGTCCACTGCTACCTCGGCGAGTCGCACGTCCTCCAGGGCGTCTCGTTCGACGTCGCCGAGGGCACCGTCACCGCGCTGCTCGGTAGGAACGGCGTCGGCAAGACGACGACGTTGCGCGGGATCATGGGCCTCGTCCCGCGTCGCGGCAGGATCGAGCTGGTCGGTGAGGACGTCGGGCGACTGCCGACGCACGAGATCGTGCGGCGCGGCGTCGGCTACGTCCCCGAGGACCGCGACGTCTTCGCCGGGCTCAGCGTCGAAGAGAACCTCCGTCTCGCCGAGCGTGACGACGAGCCGCGCTACGAGCTCGTCTACGACCTCTTCCCCGAGCTGCGCGACCGCGGACGCCAGCGCGCCGGCACGCTCTCGGGAGGGCAGCAGCAGATGCTCGCGATCGCGCGGGCGCTCCTCAACGACAACCGTCTGCTCCTGATCGACGAGCCGACGAAGGGGCTCGCGCCGTTCCTCGTCACGCAGGTCGCCGACGTGCTCGAGCGGGCGAGTGAGTTCGCCACGATCCTGCTCGTCGAGCAGAACCTCGGCGTCGTGCGGCGGATCGCGCGGGACGCGGTCGTCCTCGACCAGGGGCGCGTCGTCCATCGGGCGACGCGCGGACGCTGCTCGCCGACCCGGCGCAGGTGCGTCGCTTCCTCGGAGTCGCCGGATGAGCACCTTCGTCCTGCTCACGATCACGGGGCTCGGGCTCGGCGCGATGTACTTCCTGATCGCGTCGGGGCTGTCGCTCATCTACGGGCTGATGGGCGTGCTCAACTTCGCGCACGGCGCGTTCCTCTCCGTCGGCGCGTACGCCGCGTGGTGGTTCTCGGACCGGCTGCGGGGACGATCGAGTCGATCGTGCCGCGCTTCCTGCTCGCGAGCCTGCTCGGGCTGATCGTCGGCGGCGTGCTCGCCGTGCTCGTCGAGCTCGTGCTGATCCGGCCGCTCTACCTGCGCCACATCGAGCAGGTGCTCGTGACCGTCGGCCTCTCGCTCGCGCTCGTCGCGCTGCTGCAGGGGATCTGGGGCCCGACCGAGCGGATCTTCGAGGTGCCGGGCTGGCTCTACGAGACGACCTCGGTCCTCGGCGCGGAAGTGCCGAACGACCGCTTCGTCGAGATCGGCGTCGCGGTCGCGGTCTTGATCGGCCTGCTCGCGTTCCTCCGCTACACGCGCTACGGGCTGATCATCCGCGCCGGCGTCGAGAACCGCGCGATGGTGACCGCGCTCGGGATCGACGTGCGCAAGGCGTTCACGCTCGTCTTCGCGCTCGGCGGAGTCGCCGCGGCGCTCGCCGGCGTGCTCTCCGGCGTCTACTTCGGCGCGATCGACCCGGAGCGCGGCACGTCGCTGCTGATCTTCGCGTTCATCGTCGTCGTGATCGGCGGGCTCGGCTCGATCGGTGGCTCCGCCGTCGCCGCCGTGATCGTCGGGCTGACGCAGCAGTACGCGAACTACTACGCGTCGTCGGGCGTCGGCGACCTCGCGGTGATCATGCTGCTCGCGCTGACGCTGCTCATCCGCCCGAGCGGGCTCGCCGGCAAATGGCAGCTGGCGCATTGAGACGCGCGGCCGGCATCGTCTTCGCGCTCGCCGTGCTCGCGTTCCTCGCGGCGGTGCCGACGCTCTCGTGGGACACGCACGGCATCTTCTCGTCCCCGCTCGACAGTCCCGGCACGCTGACCCTGCTCGGCCTCTGCCTGATCTTCGTCGGGCGTCGCGATGAGCTACGACCTGCTCTTCGGGCACACCGGGCTGCTCTCGTTCGGGCACGCGCTCTACTTCGCGGCCGGCGTCTACGTGATGGCGATCGCGCTCGAGCGCTGGGAGCTGTGGCAGGCGGTCCTCGTCACGCTCGCCGTCGGGCTCGTGCTGCCGATCGTCGTCGGCTCGGTCAGCCTGCGCGTGAGCGGGATCGCGTTCGCGATGGTGACGCTCGCGTTCGCGCAGGCGGGCGTCGTGCTCGTGCAGAAGAACCCGGACAACCTGACCGGCGGGGAGGAGGGGCTGCCGCTTGCGTACGAGAAGCTGCCGTCCGCGCTCGTCGGCGTCGTGAACACGAAGCACCTCTACTGGCTCGCGCTCGGCTACCTCGTGTTCGTCGTGCTCGTCGTGCGCTGGTCGCTCGCGTCGTCGCCGGGTCACGTCTGGCGCGCGATCCGCGAGAACGAGCAGCGCGTCGAGGTGATCGGGCTGCGGCCCTTCGGCTTCAAGCTCCTGTCGTTCGCGATCGCGTCGTTCCTTGCGACGCTCGGCGGGATCGTCTACCTGCTCCTGCTCGGGACGGGCGCGTCGCCGCAGGTCGTCTCCGCGTCGTTCACGCTGTCGCTGCTCGTGATGGTCGTGATCGGCGGCACGGGCACGCTCTGGGGGCCGATCCTCGGCGCGTTCCTCTACACCTTCCTCGACCAGCGTCTGCCCGCGTTCGTCGAGCACGAGCGGATCCAGGACCTGCCGTCCGTCCTTCGGATTCCGCTCTCCGAGCCGCTCTTCGTCCTCGGCGTGCTCTTCATCCTGATCGTCTTCTTCCTGCCGGGCGGGCTCGCCGGGTTCGGTGGTCGAGGGCGACGGCGCGGGCTGCGCCTGCTCGAGCATCGCGTCGGGCGCGAGGCGGAGGCCGGGGCGTGAGCGCCACGTTCGCGGACAGCGCCGGGCGTGCGGATCGCGTACGAGTCGGTCGGCGACGGTCCGGCGCTCCTGCTCATGCAGGGGATCGGCTACGCGCGCTGGAGCTGGGACCCGATCGTCCCCGCGCTCGCCGAGCGGTTCCGCGTCCTGAACTTCGACAACCGCGGGATCGGCGAGAGCGACGTGCCGCCTCCCCCGTACACGGCCCGCCAGCTGGCCGAGGACGGGCTCGCGGTGCTCGACGACGCGGGAGTGGAGCGCGCGCACGTCGTCGGGGCGAGCCTCGGCGGAATGGCCGCGCAGGAGCTCGCCGCGGCCTTCCCCGAACGTGTCGACCGGCTGGTGCTCGCGTGCACGACTCCGGGTGGCGTTGGCGCGTTGGCGATGCCCGCGCAAACCGTCGCGCTGATGCAGGAGGCCGCGACGCTCGCGCCCGAGGTCGCGATGCGGCGCTTCGTCGAGAACGCGCTCGCGCCACACGCCGACCGGTCGCTCGTCGACGACCTCTACGAGCGGCGCGTCGCCAACCCGCCCGATCCGCTCGGCTGGCAGGGCCAGGCGGCGGCGGGGATGGGCTTCGACGGCTCGGCGCTCGAGATCACCGCGCCGACGTTGATCCTCCACGGCACCGAGGACGCCGTCGTCGACCCAGGCAACGCGGTGCTGCTCGCGGAGCGGATCCCGGGCGCGCGCGTCGAACTCTTCTCCGGGTGCGGACACCTCTTCTTCTGGGAGCAGCCCGAGCGCTTCGCAGAGACCGTCGCGGAGTTTCTGGCATGAGCGGGCGGCTGACGCTCGGACGCTGGCTCGCGGACCGCGCGCGCACGACGCCGGATCGCGTCGCGATCGACTACCACGACCGCGAGGTCGCCTACCGCGAGCTGGACGAGTCGGCGATCCGGCTCGCGGCGTCGTTCGCCGAGCGCGGCCTGCGCCGCGGCGACCGCGTCGCGACGCTGACCGGCAACACGCCCGAGCACGTCGCGGTCTTCTTCGCCTGCGCGCGGCTCGGGCTGATCCTCGCGCCGCTCAGCTGGCGCCTGACCGCTCCCGAGCTCGCGTACCAACTCGCGGACTCCGACCCCGCGCTGTTCCTCGTCGAGGCGGAGTACGCGGAGCTCGCGCGAGCTGCGACCGACTGGCCGTTCGAGCCGCTGGCCGTGCCGACAACAAGTAACAGTCTGCTACTTGACTCGCGCAGGACGACGATCCGCTGCTGCTCGTCTACACGTCGGGCACGACCGGCAAGCCGAAGGGCGCGCTCCTCACGCACGCGAACTGCTTCTGGACGAACGTCGGCTTCGACGTCGCGACCGGGATCTCGGGCGACGACGTCGTCCTGCAGGTGCTCCCGCAGTTCCACTGCGGCGGTTGGAACGTCCAGGCGCTGCTCTCGTGGTGGAAGGGCGCGCGCGTCGTGCTCGAGCGCACGTTCGAGCCCGACCGCTGCCTCGAGCTGATCGAGCGCAAGCGCGATCACGACGACGATGGGCGTGCCCGCGAACTACCTCTTCATGTCGCAGTCGCCGCGCTTCGCGGACGCCGACCTCTCCTCGCTCCGCCGCGCGGTCGTCGGCGGCGCCCCGATGCCGCTTGCGCTGCTCGAGACGTGGCGCGAGCGCGGGGTCGAGATCGTGCAGGGCTACGGCCTGACCGAGGCCGCCCCGAACGTGCTCTGCCTGCCGCCGGAGGACGCGGTGCGCAAGGCCGGCTACGCGGGCAAGCCGTATCCGCAGGTCGAGGTGGCGCTCTCCGACGAGAGCGAGCTGCTCGTGCGCGGCCCGAACGTCTTCGCCGGCTACTGGCGGAACCCGGAGGCGACCGCGGAGACGATGGTCGACGGCTGGCTGCGCACCGGTGACCTCGCCGAGCGCGACGACGAGGGCTACTACCGGATCAGCGGCCGCCTGAAGGAGATGTACATCTCGGGCGGCGAGAACGTCTACCCGGCGGAGGTCGAGGACGCGCTGCTCTCGATCGACGGCGTCGCAGACGCGGCGGTGCTCGGTGTGCCCGACGAGCGCTGGGGCGAGGTCGGCGTGGCGTTCGTCGTGCTGGAGCCCGGCGTCTCGCTCTCGGCCGAGGAGCTCCTCGAGGCGTGCCGCGCGCGGCTCGCGCGCTTCAAGGTGCCCGCCTCCGTGCGGTTCCTCGACGAGCTCCCGCGCTCGGGGATGAACAAGGTGCTGAAGGACGAGCTGCGCGCGGGGGTCGCCGGCGTGACCGAGACGCGTCCCGCTCGGAGCCGACGGCCGCACGCTCTCGGGCCGCGGCGTGCGCACGCGAGGTCGCCTGCTCGAGGCGGCGGAGCAGATCTTCGCGGACGTCGGCTTCCACGAGGCGTCGATCGTGAAGATCACCGAGGCCGCAGGCGTCGCGCAGGGCACCTTCTACCTCTACTTCGAGAGCAAGAAGCAGATCTTCGACGAGCTCGTCCGCGACCTGAACAGCCGCGTGCGGCACGCGATGAAGGAAGCGTCGTCCAAGGGCACCACGCGCGTCGAGGCAGAGGTGCTCGGCTTCGCCGCGTACTTCCGCTTCACGAGCGAGCACAAGGCGCTCTACCGAATCATCCGCCAGGCGGAGTTCGTCTCCCCGGAGATGCTCCGCTACCACTACGACCGGCTCTCCGAGGGCTACGTCGAGGGGCTCCGCGAGGCGGTCGAGTCGGGCGAGATCGGCGACGTCGACCCGAAGGTCACCGCGTGGGCGCTGATGGGGATGGGCGAGCTGATCGGCCTGCGCTGGATCCTGATGGAGAACCGCGACAAGATGCCGAAGTCGGTTCTCGACGAGCTCGAGCGGATCATCGGCTGCGTGCTCGAGGCTCGCCCGTGACGGTCGGGATCGCGGCGAGCGCCGCCTACCTGCCCGAGCGCTGGATGACGGCGGCCGAGATCTCGGACGCGAGCGGGATCCCGGAGCAGGTGCTCGTCGAGAAGTTCGGCCTGCGCGGCAAGCACATCGCGGCTCCCGACGAGCACGTCAGCGATCTCTGCGTGTCCGCAGCAACTCGTCTCATCGAAGAGCACCGCGTCGATCCCGCAGGGATCGACGCGGTCGTCTACTTCGGCTCGATGTGGCGCGACTACGCGGTCTGGCAGGCCGCGCCGTGGATCGCGCACCGCCTCGGCTGCGTGAACGCGCTCGCGCTCGAGTACGCCAACGTCTCGTGCGGCGGCCCGATGGCGCTGCGGCTCGCGCGCAACTACCTCGTCGGGGACGACGGCCTGCGCAGCCTCCTGCTCGTGGGCGCCTCGCGGGAGTCGTACCTCCTCGACTACGGCAACGAGCGCTCGCGGTTCATGTTCAACTTCGGCGACGGCGCGGTGGCGATGCTGCTGCAGCGCGACGCGCCCGCCAACGAGCTGCTCGCCTCGCACGCGATCACGGACGGGTCGCTCTCGCTGCAGGTGAAGGTGCCCTCGGGCGGCAGCGTCGACATGAACGGCGGCTACCGGTTCCTCGACGTCGCCGACCCGTCCGCGATGAAGGAGCGGCTCGACGAGGTGAGCCTGCCGAACTTCGTTCGCGCGGCCGAGGGAGCGCTCGAGCGCTCGGGCGCGACGCTGGCCGACGTCTCGTTCCTCTGCGGGCTGCACACGAAGCGCTCGATGCACGACGAGCTCGTGCGGACGCTCGGCGTCGACCCGTCGCGGACCGTCTACCTGGACGACACGGGGCACATGAGCGGGGTCGACCCGCTGCTCGCGCTCGACCGTGCTGCCCGCGCCGGCGACCTCGCCGACGGCGACCTCGTGCTCCTCCTCGCGGCCGGCACCGGCTACACCTGGGCCGCCAGCGTCGTCCGCTGGGGACCGCGGTAGCCGGCTGTTTGACGCCGTCCGGGCGGCCATCTAGGATCCGAGACAGTCGTCTTTGGACCCGAAAGGAGCCTAGATCGTGGCACTGACCCCGTCGAACCCCGAAGTTCGGATCCAGGAAGAAGCCGAGCGTCTCGCAGCGGCCTGGGAGGCCGACGAGCGCTGGCAGGGCATTCGCCGCCCCTACACCGCCGAGCAGGTCGTCCGCCTGCGCGGCTCGCTTCCCGTCGAGCACACGCTGGCGCGGATCGGGGCCGAGCGGCTCTGGCGGCTCCTGACGACGGAGGACTACGTCGCCGCGCTCGGCGCGCTCTCGGGCGGCCAGGCGGTGCAGATGGTCAAGGCCGGGCTCCGTGCGATCTACCTCTCGGGGTGGCAGGTCGCCGCGGACGCGAACTCGAGCGGCCAGACGTACCCGGACCAGAGCCTCTATCCGTCGAACAGCGCGCCGGCGCTCGTGCGCCGTCTGAACAACGCGCTGCTCCGCGCGGACCAGATCGCGTGGTCCGAGGGTGACGGCAGCGTCGACTGGCTCGCGCCGATCGTCGCCGACGCCGAGGCGGGGTTCGGCGGACCGCTGCACGCGTTCGAGTTGATGAAGTCGATGATCGAGGCCGGTGCAGCGGGAGTCCACTTCGAGGACCAGCTCGCATCCGAGAAGAAGTGCGGCCATCTCGGCGGCAAGGTGCTCGTGCCGACCTCGCAGTTCGTGCGCACGCTCGTCGGCGCGCGGCTTGCTTCGGACGTGCTCGGCGTGCCGACCGTCCTCGTCTCGCGCACCGACGCGCTCAGCGCGACGCTGCTCACGAGCGACGCCGACCCGGGCGACGCCGAGTTCCTGACCGGCGAGCGCACGCCGGAAGGCTTCTACCGGGTGCGCGACGGGCTCGAGCCCTCGATCGCACGCTCGCTCGCGTACGCGCCGTACGCCGACGTGATCTGGTTCGAGACGTCGACGCCCGACCTGGAAGAGGCGCGCGAGTTCGCAGACGCGATCCACGAGCGTCATCCGCGCAAGCTGCTCGCGTACAACTGCTCGCCGTCCTTCAACTGGCGCAAGCACCTGTCCGACGCGCAGATCGCGACGTTCCAGCAGGAGCTCGGCTCGCTGGGCTACCGCTTCCAGTTCGTGACGCTGGCGGGCTTCCATGCGCTCAACGAGTCGATGTTCCAGCTCGCGCGCGGCTACGCTGCGGAAGGGATGTCGGCGTACGTCGAGCTGCAGGAGCGGGAGTTCGCGCTCGAGGAGCACGGCTACACCGCGACGCGCCACCAGCGCGAGGTCGGCGCCGGCTACTTCGACGGCGTGCTCGACGCGGTCACCGGCGGCGAGAGCTCGACCCGCGCGCTCGAGGGCTCGACCGAAGAGGCGCAGTTCGCCCCGACGGCGTGAGTGGGCTGCTCGAGACGACGGATGTCCTGACGAAGGAGGCGCTCGCGTTCGTCGAGCGCCTCCACCGCGAGCTCAACGCAGAGCGGCTCGACGTGCTCCGTGCGCGCGCCGAGCGGCAGGTGCGCCTCGACGCCGGCGAGCGACCGGACTTCCTCGCCGAGACGAAGCAGGTGCGGGACGACGACTGGCGCGTGCGCCCTGCCCCGGCCGACCTGCAGGACCGCCGCGTCGAGATCACCGGCCCGGTCGAGCGCAAGATGATGATCAACGCGCTCAACTCGGGCGCGAAGGTCTTCATGGCCGACTTCGAGGACGCGTGCTCGCCGACGTGGGCGAACGTCGTCGACGGCCAGCGGAACGTACGCGACGCGGTACGGCGCACGATCGCGCTCGAGCAGGGCGAGAAGAGCTACCGGCTGAACGACGAGATCGCGACGCTGGTCGTCCGCCCGCGCGGCTGGCACCTGCCCGAGCGTCACTTCGAGGTCGACGGCGAGCCGGTCTCCGCGAGCCTGTTCGACTTCGGCCTCTGCGTCTTCCACAACGCGCGCGAGCAGCTCGACCGCGGCACCGGGCCGTACTTCTACCTCCCGAAGCTCGAGGGCCACCGCGAGGCGCGGCTCTGGAGCCGGGCCTTCGTGCTCGCCGAGGACGAGCTCGGACTCGACCGCGGCTCGATCCGCGCGACCGTGCTGATCGAGACCGTGCTCGCGGCGTTCGAGATGGACGAGATCCTCTACGAGCTCCGCGACCACATCACCGCGCTGAACGCCGGACGCTGGGACTACATCTTCAGCCTGATCAAGAAGCTCCACGCGCAGGGCGAGGTGCTGCCGGATCGCCCGCAGGTCTCGATGACGGTGCCGTTCATGCGCGCCTACACCGAGCTGCTCGTGCAGCACGTGCCACCGGCGCGGCGCGCACGCGATCGGCGGCATGGCGGCGTTCATCCCGTCACGCCGCGACGCCGAGGTGAACGAGGTCGCGCTCCAGAAGGTGAAGGAGGACAAGGTTCGGGAAGCGTCGGACGGCTTCGACGGCACGTGGGTCGCGCACCCCGACCTGGTCCCGGTCGCGCTCGAGCAGTTCGAGCGGCCGAACCAGCTCGAACGGCTCCGCGAGGACGTCGACACGACCGCGGCCGAGCTCCTCGACCTGCGCGTTCCGGGCGGCGAGGTGACCGACGACGGGCTTCGCCTGAACGTCCGCGTCGGCGTGCGCTACCTCGACGCCTGGCTGAACGGCACGGGCGCCGCGGCGATCGAGAACCTGATGGAGGACGTCGCGACGGCGGAGATCTCGCGCTCGCAGGTCTGGCAGTGGGTGCACGCCGGCCACTTCTCGCCGGACGACGTCCGCAAGGTGATGGCAGAGGAGATCGGCGACGAGGCGCGCGAGGCGCAGGAGGTCTTCGAGCAGGTCGCCCTCTCCGACGAGTTCGTCGAGTTCCTCACGCTGGCGGCGTACGAGCGTCTGCCGTGACGACCCTCAGCACCAAGGCCGACGACATCTCGCTCGTGATCGAGGAGGCGATCGTCTCCGGCGAGCTCGAGCCCGGCACGGTGCTGCGTCAGGAGCAGCTCTCCGAGCAGTTCGACGTCAGCCGCACGCCGATCCGCGAGGCGCTCCGCAAGCTCGCCGCGCTCGGGTTGGTCTCGTTCGAGCCGAACCGCGGCGTGCGCGTGCGCACGATCACCCGGGAGGAGCTTCGGGAGGCGTTCCTCGTGCGCGCCGAGCTCGAGAGCCTGGCCACCGAGGCCGCAGCGGCAAAGCTGACGGACGAGGCGCTCGAGGAGCTGGACGCCGCGCAGCAGCGGTTCCATCGGCTGACCGAGGAGATGCGAGCGCGCGAGCCCGGACGCGACCGTCGCAACCTGACCGCCGAGTGGGTCCGTGCGAACCACGCGTTCCACGACGTGATCTATGCGGCCGCGGATCTCCCGCTGGTCGAGCAGCTCGCGAAGAGCGCGCGGCGCACGTTCTCCGGCCCCGCGGTGTGGGCTCCCGGCGACGCGCGGATCGACGAGCTCTACGCCAAGAACGACCAGCAGCACCGGGCGATCCGGCAGGCCCTCGCCGCGCGGAGCGCAGAGGGCGCGCGTGCGCTGGCGCGCGAGCACGTGCTCTCGTCGTTCCACATGCTCGAGGAGATCCTGGAGCAGGTGGGCGCCAAGCCCTGGCCCTCCTCCTAGCGCTCCTTCAGCTTCCCGTGCCGGCGTTGGTACCGCGTCTCGCGCGCACGGTCGCGCCAGCGCCGCTTCATTTCCGCCTGCTCGCGGTGGCTTCGCCGCCCTCGGAGCCGCGCCATCTCGCGCTCGAGCCGCTGGTAGCTGTCCCAGCGCGCCGCGTCGAGCGAGCCGTCCGCGAGCGCCCCGTTGATCGCGCACCCCGGCTCCGTGCGGTGCGCGCAGTCGCTGAACCGGCACTGCTGGGTGAGCTCGGCGATGTCGGCGAACGCGCGATCGAGGTCGCCTTCCCAGAGCTGCAGCTCGCGAAGACCGGGCGTGTCGATCAGGAGCGAGCCGTTCCGGAGCGCGTGCAGCTGGCGATGCCTCGTCTTGTGTCGGCCCCTGCCGTCGTTGCGTAGGTCGCCGACCGGCATCAGCTCGCGCCCGGCGAGCGTGTTCACGAGCGTCGACTTGCCGACGCCGGACGACCCGATCAGCACGATCGTCCGTGCTGCGCCCAGGTACACGTCGAGCGCCTCGAGCCCCTCGCCCGTGACGTTGCTCACCGCGTGCACCGGCACGCCCATCGCGATCGTCTCCGCCTCGAGCAGCACGGCGGGGTCGTTGTTCACGTCGAGCTTCGTCAGCACGAGGACGGGATCGGCACCGCTGTCCCACGCGGTTGCGAGGTAGCGCTCGAGCCGGCGCACGTTGAAGTCGCCGTCGAGCCCGGCGACGATGAAGATCGTGTCGACGTTCGCGACGAGGACGTGCTCGTCCGACTTGAGCCAGGGCGTCTTCCGCGACACCTTCGTGCGTCGCGGGAGCACCGCCTCGATCGCGTAGCGCTCGCCCGCGTCGACGACCACGACCCAGTCGCCGACCGTCGGCATCCCGCCGAACAGCTCGTCCTCGCGGAGCTTGCCGCGCACGTGCGCGAGCCGGTCGTCCCGCTCCGTGCGCACGGCGAAGCCGCCGCGGTGCTCCGCGACGACGCGGGCGGGCTCGAACCCGTCCGCCGCATACGTTGTGAAGGCCGTCTCCAGCTCATCGGTCCAGCCAAGCTCGGCCAAGGTCTTACGGTTCAAAGCGTTCTCCTTCGACGTCGTCAGTGAACGCCGCGGATGCTCGAACGTAAGGTGCTAGGCGTCGAGCCCCGCGGCCACGCGGGGGGAGGTGATGCAGCTGCGCACGTTGGGCATTGCAAGCCTCCTTCGCTCGACGATGAGCACCCAGGGTACGTGCGGTTCAGGACGGCGTCAACGTTTGCGGACGTTGCGTCGCGGCGATTTCACCCTCGTGAGCACCCCGCCACGCGAGCCGGACCCTGCCGACGAGACCGTGATCATCGATCGGGCCGGTCGAGAGGTCGTCGAGGAGGAGGTCGTCCCTCCGAGACGCCCGCCGCGCCTCTGGCCGTGGTTGCTCGCGCTGCTGCTGATCGTCCTCGGGGGGCTCGCGGCGTACCTGCTGATCGTCAGGGACGACGAGAAGACGGTCGTACCGAAGGTCGTCGGCCTGACGGAGACCCAGGCGCGCGCGCGGCTCGCGGAGGCGGAGCTCGAGATGGACGTCGACCGCCGCCCGAGCGACAAGCAGGCAGGGATCGTGTTCGCGCAGTCGCCGGGCCAAGGCGCTCAGCTGAACGAAGGGCAGACGGTCGAGGTCCTCGTCTCGAGCGGGCTGACCCAGGTCGCCGTCCCGAACGTGATCGGGCTGGAGGAGGCCGAGGCGGTGGAGCGCCTCGAGACCGCGAAGTTCGAGGCGAAGGTCGAGCGCGTCTTCGCGGCCGCCCCCAAGGGCGAAGTCGTCGACCAGCAACCCCAGAGCGGTGAGCAGGTCGGCGACGGGGTCCGTGGTCACCGTGAAGGTGTCGAAGGGACCGAACACGAAGCCGGTGCCCGACGTGATCGGCCTCCAGGAGGACGAGGCGATCTCGACGCTCCGCGACAGCGGCTTCGAGCCGCGCGTCTTCGACGTCCCCGCGGCGGATTCGGCCGGGACCGTGGTCGCGCAGGAGCCGCAGCCCGGAGCGAAGGCGCCGCCCGACTCGAGCGTGCGGATCAACGTCTCGACCGGCGAGCCGACGGGTGAGACGACGGAACGTCCCGGGACGACGACGCCGACGACCACGGGCTCCGCGCAGGTGACCGTCCCGAGAGTCGTCGGGCTTGCGCAGACCCCCGCGCTCAGGCGCCTGCGGGCTGCCGGCCTGAGGGGCGTCGTCGCGTACCGCACGTCCGACCAGCCGCGCGGCCGGGTGATCGAGCAGAGTCCCGTTGCCGCTGCGAACGCGAACCGCAACGCGCAGGTGCGAATTGTCGTGGCAATCCCGCAGGACGCCGAGGAGCTCGAGGTACCCGACGTCCGCGACCAGGACGAGGATTCCGCGCGACAGACGCTCGAGGACCTTGGCTTCACTGTGCAGATCATCCGCACGGGCGACGGCGACACCGTCGAGGACCAGCAGCCCGCGCCGGGCGTGCACTCGGCGCGCGGCATGGTCGTCACGCTCTTCGTCGGCTAGCTCAGCGCGGCGGCCGCAGCACGGCGAACGGGTCGGTGACGTCGAGCTCGCGAGCGCCGAATCTGAAGAGCTCGGGCGGGCGCCCGCCGCTCGGTCCCGACTCGCGCCGCTCGCCCGTCGGCTCGAGCACGCCGCGGCGCAGGAGCACTCGCTGGAGGTTCGTCGCGGAGACGTCGTGCCCGAGCGCGGCCGCGTACACGTCGCGCAGCTCGGCGATCGTGAACTGCTCGGGCGCGAGCGCGAAGCCGACGTTCGTGTACGAGAGCTTCGCGCGCAGCCGCTCACGCCCCGCGAGCGTGATCTCCTCGTGGTCGAACGCCAGTCGCGGCAGCTCGTCGACGTCGTGCCAGCTCGTGTCCGGGGGAACGGCAGGGTCGACGGGGCTCGGCACGAGCCCGAGGTACGCCGTCGCGAGCTGGCGTTCCCGCGGGTCGCGCTTCGGGTCGCTGCGCGTCTCGAGCTGCTCGAGGTGCGCGAGCTCCCGCACGTCGACCTTCGCGGCGAGGTGACGCCGGATCGACTCCTCGAGCGTCTCTCGCGCCTCGAGATAACCGCCCGGAAGTGCCCACGCGTCCTTCGCCGGCGCCTTCGCGCGCTGCCAGAGCAGGACCTGCAGCTTGGCGTCGCGCACGCGCAGCACGACTCCGAGCGCAACGTGCGTGGTAGACTCGACCACCAGTTTTAGACTATCAGTCGAAAACCTCCATGACCCGCGCTCTCACCACTCTGCTCGCCGCATTCGTCCTCGCCCTGGCCGCGTGCGGCGGCGACGACGACAACACCGCCGCACCCACGAGCACCGGCGGCGGCGATGCGCTCAAGGTGGCGCTGATCACCGACGCGGGCCAGCTCAACGACCGCGGCTTCAACCAGCTCGCGTACGAGGGGCTGAAGCGCGCGGAGCGGGAGCTCGGGATCGAAGGGCGTGTCGTCGAGTCGCGCACCGCCTCCGACTACATCCCGAACATGACGACGCTCGCGCGCCAGGGCTACGACGTGATCATCGGCGTCGGCTTCGCGCAGGGCGACGCGATCGCGACCGCGGCCAAGACGTTCCCGGACAAGAAGTTCGTGATCATCGACGTCGACCAGTCGGGGCTGAAGGGCAAGCCCGCGAACGTCGTCGGGATGCTCTTCCGCGAGGAGCAGGTCGGCTATCTCGCCGGCTATCTCGCGGCGCTCGAGGCGAAGCGCAGGCCGGGCCCGCAGGTGATCAGCTCGGTCGGCGGGTTCAAGGAGCCGCCGGTCGACCGCTTCATCGCGGGCTACCAGGCGGGCGCAGAGGCGGCGGCGCCGGGCATCAAGACGCTGAACGGCTACTCGTCGGACTGGGACGACCAGGCGAAGTGCAAGGAGCTCGCGCTCAACCAGATCCAGGCCGGCTCGAAGGTCGTCTTCCAGGTCGCGGGCGGCTGCGGGCTCGGCGCGCTCGACGCGGCCCGAGAAAGGAAGGTGTGGGGGATCGGCGTCGACGCCGACCAGTCGTTCCTCGGCGCGCACGTCCTGACGAGCGCACAGAAGAAGGTCGACGAAGGTGTCTTCCGGACGATCAAGAGCGTCCAGGACGGCGAGTGGCAGGGTGGACGCAACCTGATCTTCGGCCTCGCCGAGGACGGCGTCGGCCTCGGCACGATCTCGAAGCAGGTCCCGCAGGAAGACCTCGACGACCTCGACGTCGTCCGCGAGAAGATCTCGGCCGGCGAGCTCGACGTCCCGACGAGTTTGTAGCTAGCCCCCCGCGATCGCGGTCACGACGAGGACCTGAGAGTCGGCTCGGAGCGGCGTCTCGAGGCCGGCGGCCGCCGCGCACGTCGTCGCCGTCGACGAAGACGTTGACGAGCCGGCGCAGCTCGCCGTGCTCGTCCAGGCAGAGGTTCGACACGGGAAGCGCGCGCAACGCGTCACCCAGCGTCGCCGCGTCGCTCTCGAACTCGCGCTGCCCGCCCGCCTCCTGCGCGAGCAGCGCGGGGAGCTTGATTACGGCCACTCCGCGGTCTCGACCGAGAGGACCGGCGGCAACCAGCGCGCGGCCTCGTGCCACGACTCGCCGCCGTCGGGCGAGGCAAGGACCGAGCCGGTCTGCGTTCCGAAGTAGAGGCCGTTCGGCTCGTGGCCGTCCCACGCCGACGCCTCGCGCAGCACGCCGACCCACGCCTGCTGCGGCAGCCCGTTCTTCAGCAGGTCCCACGAGGAGCCGCCGTCGCGCGTGCGGTAGACACCGAGCCGGTTGTTCGGCGCGACGCGGTTCATCGCGCTCTCCTCGGGAATCGTGAACGCCGCGTCCGGGTCGCGCGGGTCGAGCATCAGCGCGAACCCGAAGTCGCTCGGCAGCCCGTTTCCGTCGAGCCGTTCCCACGAGGTGCCGCGGTCGTCGGAGCGGTAGACGCCGCAGTGGTTCTGCTGCCAGAGCCGGTCGGGCTTCGCCGGGTGGATGAGCACCTTGTGGACGCACTGGCCGACTTCCGGCTGGGCGTCGGGCAGAAAGTCGGCCGACGTCCCCTTGTTCGCGGGCTCCCAGGTCGCTCCGCCGTCGTCGGTCCGGAACACGCCCGCAGCCGAGATGCCGATCACCATTCGCTTCGCGTCGTCGGGATCGACGTTGATCGAGTGCAGGCACATGCCGCCCGCGCCGGGGTTCCACTGGTCGCGCGTCTCGTGGTGGAGGATCCCCTCGTTCGCCTCCCAGGTGACGCCCTTGTCGTCCGAGCGGAAGAGCACGCCCGGGTCGCCGCCGAGCCAGAGCTCGCCGTTCCCGCCGGGCTCGACGTGCCAGGTCGCGTTGAGCTTGAGCTCGCCGCCCTCGGGCAGCCCGAGCTCCTCGGCGCGCTCCCACGTCTCACCGTTGTCGCTCGAGCGGTGCACCGTGCCACCTTCGAAGAAGTTCGTCGCCGCGTAGAGCGTGCCGTCTCTCGGGTCGCGGATCGCGTGGTAGACCGAGAAGCCCGTCAGGTGCGGCCCGTTCAGCGTCCACTCGCGGCGCTCGGCGTCGCCTTCGAGCACGAAGAGCCCCTTCTTGGTGCCGACGAGGACTGCCAGACCCACGACTCGAACCCTACCGTGCCGGGTACCGTCAGCGAACGGTGGCACGCCTCACCGACGAGCAGGCCGCGCTCTTCCTCGACGCCAACTACGCGGTCGTCGCAACCTTGCGCGCGGACGGGTCGCCGCACCAGACCGCGACCTGGGTCGACTGGGACGGCGAGCGCGTGCTCTTCAACATCACGGTCACCCGCAAGAAGTACGCGGAGCTTCAGCGCGACCCGCGCGTGTCGGTGTTCGTCTTCGCCGGCGACGACTGGTACCGCTGGGTCACGGTCAGCGGGACCTGCGACCTGACGCTCGAGGGCGCCGCAGAGCACATCCACAAGCTCTCGCGCAAGTACCGGGGACGGGACTACACCCTGAAGCCGGAAGAGCAGCGTGTGATCGTGCGCGTCACGCCCGAGCGCGTCACCGCGTACGGTTTCGACTCGTGATCCTGTGCGACGTCGGCCCGCGCGACGGGCTGCAGAACGAGCCCGACGTGCTCGCGCCGGCGGTCCGGGCGGAGCTCGTGAACCGGCTCGCAGGCGCCGGCCTGCAGAGGATCGAGGCCGTGAGCTTCGTCCGTGACGACCTGGTGCCGCAGATGGCGGGCGCCGAGGACGTGGTCGCGGCGATCGAGCCCCGCGAGGGCGTGGAGTACTCGGGCCTCGTGCTCAACGAACAAGGCCACGAGCGGCTGAAGGCGACGGCGCTCGGGCGGCTCAACGTGACGCTCGCCGCCACGGAGTCGTTCTCGAAGCGGAACGCGAACGCGTCGGTCGAGGAGTCGGCGGCGCGGGTCGAGCGGATCCTCGCCGCCGCCGACCGTCCCGCGACGGTCACGATCAGCGTCGCGTTCGGTTGCCCGTTCGAGGGGCCTGTCGACCCGGGGGCGGTGCTCGCGCTCGCCGAGCGCTTCCGCGACGCGGACGAGGTCGTCCTCGCGGACACGATCGGCGTCGCGACCCCGAGGCAGGTTCGAGCCCTGACGCAGCAGGTGGCCGCGCTCGGCGGCACGGTCGGCGGCCACTTCCACAACACGCGGAACACCGGTTACGCCAACGCGGTCGCCGCCCTCGACGCCGGCGCGACCGTGCTCGACGCGTCGGTGGGCGGGCTCGGCGGCTGCCCGTTCGCTCCCCGGGCAACCGGGAACATCGCGACCGAGGATCTCGTCTATCTCCTCGAGGGCGACGGTGTGGAGACGGGCGTCGACCTCGATGCGCTCGTGGGAGTGTCGAGTTGGCTCGAGGGGCTGCTCGGCCGCGTGCTCCCCGGTCAGGTCTACCGGGCCGGCTGACCGAGCTCGGGCGGCGGCGTGTCCACGTGGACGCGCTCGCCGTCGATCCGCAGCGGCTCCGCCAGGCGCTCGCGTCCGTCGAGCGTCTGCACGATCCCGAGCGCGCGGGTGTGCGGGTGCTCGGCGGCCTCGCGGATCGTCTGCACGGGCGCGATCGGGATCCCGCGCAGCCGCTCGAGCCAGACCGCGGTCGGCTCGCGCCGGAGGCGGTCCTGCAGGAGCGCGGCGAGCTCGTCGCGGTGCTCGACGCGCGACGCGTTCGTCGCGAAGCGCTCGTCGACCGGGAGCTCCAGCCGCCGCGCGAGCTCGACGAACAGCCGGTCGTTCGCGGCGGCGAGCATCACCTCTCCGTCGAGCGTCTCGAACACCTGGTACGGCGCGATGTGCGGGAACGCGGAGCCGTGCTTGCCCGGCTCGTCGCCCGCGAGCGCATCCGCGACGTGGTACCCGGCGAGCGCGAGCGCGGTCTCGAACAGCGAGACCTCGACGACGTGGCGTTCGCCCGACGGCAGCGCGGCCAGGATCCCGATCGCCGCCCACCACGCCGTCGCGTAGTCGACGAGCGACACGCCGACGCGAACGGTCGCGCCGCCCGGCTCGCCCGTCACCGAGAGGAGACCGGCGAACGCCTGCATCAGCGGGTCGTAGCCGGGCTCCTCGCCGAGCGGTCCGGGCCCGAAGGCGTCGATGCGGCAGTAGATGCGAGCGGGCACCTCGTCGGGGCCGAGCCCGAGCCGCTCTGCGGCGCCGGGACGAAGGCTCGTGACGAACACGTCGGCGTCCTCGGCGAGGCGCAGCAGCTCCGCGCGGTCCTCCACGACCTTGAGGTCGAGCACGACCGACCGCTTGCCGGCGTTCACGGCAAAGAACATGGACGGTCCCCAGGCCCGCGCCTCGTCGCCGTCCGGCCGCTCGACCTTCGTCACCTCGGCGCCGAGCGCCGCGAGCAGCTGCGTGCACGCGGGCCCGGCGAGCGACGAGGTCAGGTCGACGACACTGATTCCCGCGAGCGGCTGGAACGCCATGCGGGCAAGGGTACGACGCTAGGCGACCGGCGGCGCCGTGGGCATCGGGGTTGCTCTGAGCAGCTGGAGATCGCGCTTCGCGATGTACGCGGCGTACACCAGCACGAACAACGCGAACAGGCCGTGCAGCCCGTGCACCCATGGGCTCCCGGGATCGTCGTCGGGGGGAAGCAGGAAGATCTGAATCGTCCCGAAGACGAAGAGCCCGAGGTTGACGAGGATCCAGCGCCACCAGCCCCAGAACGCAACCAGGGCGGTGATGAACACGAGCAGCTCGGAGCCATGGATCACGAGGCCGCCGACGAAGCCGTGGGCGTCGAGCGCGTCCTGGCCGGCGCCCATCGCGTACGAGGCGATCAGATACGCCTGTACGAACACGCCGATCACGATGATCGACGCGAACACGAGGTTGAGCCTGGTGGCTATGCGGTTTCTCATGCGCCGACCATAACCTCCCTGCGGGACGTAGCGTGTCGGAATGAACCGCCTCGCGCAGGAGACGAGCCCGTACCTCCTCCAGCACGCCGACAACCCCGTCGACTGGTACCCGTGGGGCCAGGAGGCGCGCGCCCGGGCACGCGCGGAGGACAAGCCGATCCTGCTCTCGGTCGGCTACTCGGCGTGCCACTGGTGCCACGTGATGGAGCACGAGTCGTTCGAGCACCCGGAGACCGCGCGCTTGATGAACGAGCGCTTCGTGAACGTCAAGGTCGATCGCGAGGAGCGACCCGACGTCGACGCCGTCTACATGGACGCCGTCGTCGCGCTGAGCGGCCACGGAGGCTGGCCGATGACCGTCTTCCTGACGCCCGAGGGCGAGCCCTTCTTCGGCGGGACGTACTACCCGCCCGAGCCGCGGCACGGGCTGCCGAGCTTCGGACAGCTGCTCGTCGCGGTCTCCGACGCGTACCGCGAGCGACGCGGCGACGTGACGCGGCAGGCACAGGCGCTCGTCGAGGCCGTGCGCGTGCAGAACGAGCAGGGACCGTCCTCCGAGCCGCTGACCGACGACGTCCTCGAGGCCGCGGTGCGCGGCCTCCACTCGCAGTTCGACTCGGAGTGGGGAGGCTTCGGCCGCGCGCCGAAGTTCCCGCCCGCGTCGGCGCTCGAGTTCCTGCTGCGCCGCGGCGAGCTCGACCTGGTGACCAAGACCCTGGACGGAATGGCGCTCGGCGGCATGTACGACGTCGTCGGCGGCGGTTTCCACCGCTACTCCGTGGACGAGCGCTGGCTCGTCCCGCACTTCGAGAAGATGCTCTACGACAACGCGCTCCTCGTCCCGACCTATCTCCACGGCTGGGCGCGCACGGGGGACGAGCGGTACCGCGACGTTGCCGCGCAAACCGTGGACTACCTGGTGCGCGAGCTGTGGATCGACGGTGAGGGGTTCGCGTCCTCGCAGGACGCCGACACGGACGGCGTCGAAGGCACGACGTACACGTGGGCACCCGGCGAGGGCGCACCGGAGGATCTGCTGGAGCCTTTCGAGCACGGACGTTCGATCCTCCGCGGCGAGCTCGACGAGGAGACGCGCGCGCGGCTGCTCGCGATTCGCGACCAGCGGCCCCAGCCCGCCCGCGACGACAAGGTGATCACGTCGTGGAACGGCCTCGCTCTTGCCGCACTCGCAGAGGCAGGCCGCATGCTCGAGCGCCACGACCTGTTGGTGATTGCGACGCAGCTGGCCGAGGTCCTGACCGACGGCGAGCTCGTGCGGTCGCGCCGGGCGGGAAGGACGTCCGTCCCCGGCTTCCTCGACGACTACGCGAACGTCGCGCACGGCCTCTACGAGCTCCACGTCGCGACGGGCGAGCCACGCTGGCTGCACGAGTCGCGCCGCATCGCGCTGCTCGCGATCGAACGGTTCGCGGACGACGAGCGCGGCGGCTTCTTCATGTCGGCAAGCGACGCCGAGGAGCTCGTCACTCGGAGAAAGGACCTCGACGACCACCCGACGCCGTCGGGCAACTCGATGCTCGCGTTCGTGCTGCTGCGGCTCGGGCGGGTCTGGGGCGACGCGGAGCTCGAGCGGGCTGCGACCGGAGTCTTCAGGCTGCTGCTGCCGATGCTCGCACGCGCGCCGGCGGCCTTCGGTTGGACGCTTGCGGCGCTCGACCTCCACCTGTCGTCGCCGCGTGAGCTCGCGCTGCTCGCCGCGCCCGGCGACGAGATCGCGCTCGCCGCGCTCGCCGGCTGGGATCCGCACGCGGTGGTCGCTTTCGGTCCCGACGAGGCGGTGCCGCTGCTCGCGGGCAAGACCCGCGTTGACGGGAGGCCGACGCTCTACGAGTGCGAGCGGTTCGCCTGCCGTGCTCCGGTCACGGATGCTCACGCGATCCTTACCAACCCCTCATCGTCGGTGAGCGCCTAAGTGGGTATGAGTCCGGTGATGAAGCGCGTCCTTCTGTTCGGGGCGATCGTCGGCGTTGCGTTCGTCGCCGGGCTCACACCCGCACCACGCAGCACGGCCGCCGAGGCGCCCCAGCCACGGCCGAACATCGTCGTGGTGATGGCCGACGACCAGACGGTCGAGTCGATGCGCGTGATGACGAACGTGAATGCGCTGTTGGGGGAGCAGGGCACCACGTTCGCCGACAACTACGTTTCGTTCCCGCTCTGCTGCCCGTCACGAACGACCTTCCTGACCGGCCAGTACGGGCACAACCACACGGTGATGGGCAACGCGCTGCCGCAAGGTGGCTACGAGAAGCTCGCGCCGACGCACGCGAACACGCTCCCCGCCTGGTTGAAGCTCGCCGGGTACCACACGGTGCACATCGGGAAGTACCTGAACGGCTACGGCCGCCAGCGTCCGACCGAGGTGCCGCCCGGCTGGGACGAGTGGTTCGGCTCCGTCGACCCGAGCACGTATCGCTTCTACGACTACACGCTGAACGAGAACGGCAAGCTCGTCCGCTACGGGACGGCCGCGGCCGACTACCAGGCCGACGTGTACACGGCGAAGGCCGTCGACGCGGTGAAGCGGCTCGCGTCGCGCACGGAGCCGTTCTTCCTGTCCGTCGCCTACCTCGCGCCCCACTCGGGCGGGCCACGCGAGTCGGACGACCCGGCGAACCTCGCGACGCCCGTACCGGCGCCTCGCCACCGGAACCGCTTCGCCGCGGAGCCGATGCCACGGACGCCCGCGTTCAACGAGGCGGACGTCTCGGACAAGCCGCTCGCAGTCCGGCGCCGGCCGCTGTTCGGCACCCCGCGCATCAACGGGATCACGGAGATGTACCGCCAGCGGCTCGAGTCGCTGCTCGCCGTCGACGAGGGCGTCGCCGCGATCGTGCGCGCGCTCCAGGACAGCGGCGAGCTCGCGCGAACGCTCATCGTCTACACCGCCGACAACGGCTTCTTCCACGGCGAGCATCGCATCCCGAACGGGAAGGTCCAGCACTACGAGCCGTCGGCGCGCGTTCCGCTCGTCCTGCGTGGCCCAGGCGTCCCGCGCGGGGTGCGGATGACGCAGCCGGCGGTGAACATCGACCTCGCCCCGACGATCGTCGACGCGGCGAACGCGAAGGTCGGCAGGGCCTCCGACGGGGTGTCGCTGCTCGCGCTGCTCGCCGACCGGACGCGGTTCGTCGGCCGTGACGTGCTGCTCGAGACGCCGACGTACGCGGCGATCCACACTCCGCGCTACGTCTACGTCGAGCACAACACGGGCGAGCGCGAGCTGTACGACCTCGCGACCGACCCGAACGAGCTCGCGAGCCTGCACGACAGCACCACGCATGCGCAGATCCGGAGCGATCTCGCACGGAGGCTGCTCTCGCTGCGGGCCTGCAAGGCTGCCGACTGTCGCAAGGGTCCGGCGCTGACCGTCTCGACCCGCTGCACCGGCGGCAAGCACCGCGTCGGGCTCGGCGGGGGGGACGCCCGGCAGGTCACGCGCGTGGACTGGATCTATCGCGGGCGCCCGTCCGGAGCCGACGTCAAGAGCCCGTTCCAGGTCGTGCTCTCCGGCGCGGCCGGCGTCCTGCGCGCGAACGTGACGCTCGCCGACGGGCGACGCGCGTCGGTCGATCGCCGCCTCGCCGTCTGCCGGTAGCGCGATTACGATCCCGCCGCCGTGGCGGCGCTCCTCTCGGTTGAGAACGTCACCCGTCGCTTCGGGGGCGTCGTCGCCCTCGACGGCGTGTCGTTCGACGTTCCGGCCGGCGAGATCGTCGGGCTGATCGGCCCGAACGGCGCGGGGAAAACGACCGCGTTCAACGTGATCACCCGGCTCTACAAGCCCGACGAGGGCCGCGTCGTCTTCGACGGCGACGATCTGCTCCGCACGCCGGTGCACCGCGTCGTCAAGCGCGGCGTCGCGCGCACCTTTCAGAACGTCGCGCTCTGGCCGACGCTCTCGGTGCTCGACAACGTCAAGGTCGGCGCGCAGGCTCGCCGCGGCGAGCGCAGCGCCGAGGAGCTGCTCGAGTACGTCGGCCTCTCGGGGCTCGCGTATCGGCCGGCGGCCGGGCTGCCGTTCGGAACCCTGAAGCGGGTCGAGCTCGCGCGTGCGCTCGCGTCTGGCCCACGGCTGCTGCTTCTCGACGAGCCCGCGGGCGGGCTGAATCACGAGGAGGTCGGCGAGCTCGGGCGCTTCATCCAGCAGCTCCGCGCCGACTTCGACGCGACCGTGCTGCTCGTCGAGCACCACATGAACCTCGTGATGGGGATCTCCGACCGCGTCTACGTGCTCAACTTCGGCGAGGTGATCGCCGGCGGCACGCCGCAGGAGGTCCAGCGTGACCCGGCCGTGATCGAGGCCTACCTCGGAGACGCGAGTGCCGCTGCTTGAGCTCGAGGACGTCGAAGCGCGCTACGGCGCGGTCCAGGCGCTGCACGGGATCACCCTCGACGTCGGCGAGCGCCAGGTCGTCTCGGTGCTCGGCGCGAACGGCGCCGGCAAGACGACGACGCTGCGCGCGATCTCCGGAACCGTGCGGCGGAGCGGCGGGCTTCGGTTCGACGGCAAGTCACTGCCCCGATCGCCCGAGGCCGTCGCGCGGCTCGGAATCGCGCACGTGCCCGAGGGCCGCGGCACCTTCGCCGAGCTGAGCGTCGACGAGAATCTCAAGCTCGGCGCGTACGTTCGCCGCGACCGAAGCGGGTACGCGAGCGACTACGAGAAGCTGCTGACGCACTTCCCCTGGTTGGCCGAGCGTCGCGACCAGCAGGCCGGGACGCTCTCGGGCGGCGAGCAGCAGATGCTCGCGCTCGCCCGCGCGTTCATGGCGCGCCCGCGGCTGATCCTCGTCGACGAGCCGTCGCTCGGCCTCGCGCCGCTGGTCGTGAAGCAGCTCTTCGACGTCCTGCGCGCGTGGATCGACGAGCACGGGATGTCCGCGCTCGTCGTCGAGCAGAACGCGAACGTCGCGCTCGAGCACTCGGAGCGCGGCTACGTGCTCGAGGTCGGACGCGTCGCCGTCGAGGGAACCGCCGACGAGCTGCGCGGCAACGAGTCCGTCCGGAAGAGCTACCTGGGTTACTAGTGGCCGACGTCCTCCAACAGGTCGTCTCGGGGATCGCGTCCGGCGGCGTCTACGCGTTGCTCGCGCTCGCGATCGTCCTGATCTACCGCTCGACGGGCGTCGTCAACTTCGCGCAGGGCGAGATGGCGATGTTCTCGACGTTCATCTGCTGGGAGCTCCTCGACCGCGGCCTGCCGTACTGGGTCGCGTTCTTCCTCACGCTCGCGATCTCGTTCGTCGGCGGCGTCCTGATCGAGCGGCTCGTGATCCAGACCGTGTCGCGCTCGCAGGCGATCACCGTCGTGACGGTGACGATCGGGCTCCTGATCCTGCTGAACGGGGCGGCCGCCTGGATCTGGAAGGGCGAGCAGCGAACGCTCGAGAACCCGTTCCCGAGCACCACCTTCGACATCGGCGGCGTCGTGATCGCCGCTCAGGACCTGGGGATCATCGGCGTCTCGCTCGCGATCGTGCTCGTGCTCTGGGTGTTCTTCCAGCGGACGCGCGTCGGTCTTGCAATGCGCGCTGCGGCGTTCAACCCCGAGTCGAGCCGTCTCCACGGCATCCGGGTCTCGTGGATGCTCGCGCTCGGGTGGGGGCTCGCCGCGGTGCTCGGGGCCGTCGCCGGGATCCTCGTCGCGCCGACGCAGGGGAGCTTCGACCAGAACCTGATGCTCCCGGTGCTGATCTTCGCGTTCGCCGCCGCAGTGCTCGGCGGGCTCGACAGCCCGCTCGGCGCGGTCGTCGGCGGCGTCGTGATCGGCGTCGTGCTGAACCTCGTCGGCGCGTACATCGACTTCTTCGCCGACCTACGGCTGCCCGTGGCGCTGATCTTGATCCTCGGGATCCTGCTGCTGCGGCCGAACGGCCTCTTCGGCCGGAGCGTGGTGAAGCGCGTATGAGGGCGCTCCGCTACACGCTCCGCGCGCTCGGCTTCGCGCTCCTCGTCGCGATCGTCGTCTACCTGCCGTTCCGGCTCTCCGACTTCCGGGCGTCGGAGTTCGCGCTGATCGGGATCTTCTTCATCGCGATCCTCGGCCTGAACGTGCTCACCGGCTACACGGGCGTGATCTCGCTCGGTCACGGCGCGTTCATGGCGCTCGGCGCCTACACGACCGCGATCCTCGTCGCGGATCACGGAATGCGCGACATCTGGACGATCCCGCTCGCCGGGCTGCTCGCCGCCGTCGCCGGCGCCGCGTTTGGCCTGCCTGCGCTGCGGCTCTCAGGCCCGTATCTCGCGCTCGCGACCTTCGGCGTCGCCGTGGCGACACCGATCGTGATCAAGAAGTTCGACGGTTTCACGGGCGGGAGCGGCGGGATCAATCTCTTCGAGGCGGAGGGGAGCACCGGCCTGCCCGAGTTCCTGGTCACGCTCCCGGGCGGCAAGGTGCTCTCGTTCAACGACTGGCTCTACTACCTGACGTGGACGATCGCGCTCGTGCTGTTCGCGGTCGCCTGGGCGATCCACCACAGCCGCTTCGGACGCTCGCTCCGCGCGATCCGCGACAACGAGATCGCCGCGGCGGCGTCCGGCGTGTGGCTCGCGTCGCACAAGACGCTCGCGTTCTCGGTCTCCGCGTTTTACGCCGGCGTCGCAGGCTCGCTGCTCACGATCTTGAACTCCTCGGTGCAGCCGGGAGCGTTCCCCGTCGAACGCTCGATCCAGCTCCTCGTCGGCCTGGCGGTCGGCGGGCTCGGCTCGCTGGCGCCGCTCGTGGCGGGCGCCGCATTCCTCGTCTTCCTGCCCCAGTGGGCGCAGGACATCTCGAAGGCGCCGGGCGTTCCGGGGGTGATCTACGGCGCGGTGCTGATCGTGCTGATGATCGTCCTGCCCATGGGCGTCGGCGGTCTCCTGCGCCGGCTCACAAGACCTCTAACTTCCCGGCTGTATCCTCGGTCTTAGCTTTCCGATGCGCGTCCTTGGGGTCATTCTGCTCGCGCTCGCCCTCTCGACGGGCGCGGCCTCGGCTCGGCCGTCCGCCGACCCGGGCGTCAGCTCCGGCGAGATCGTGATCGGCGGCACGGTGCCGCTCTCCGGGATCGCCGCGTCCTATGCGTCGGTCGGCCGGGGCGCCGAGGCCTACTTCAAGCACGTGAACGCGCGCGGCGGCGTGAACCGGCGCAAGATCACCTACAAGTACGTCGACGACCAGTACAACCCCGCGCAGACCGTGCAGGCGACTCGTCAGCTCGTCCAGCAGGAGCGTGTCTTCGCGATCTTCAACTCGCTCGGGACCGAGCACAACCTGTCGGTGCGCTCGTTCCTGAACGCGACGAAGGTGCCGCAGCTCTTCGCAGGCTCGGGCGCGACGACGTTCGGCCGCGACTACAAGCGCTACCCGTACACGATCGGCTTCCTGCCGAGCTACGTCGGCGAGGGCAAGGTCTACGCGCGGCACATCATCAAGACGAAGCCGAACGCGAAGATCGCCGTGCTCTTCCAGAACGACGACTACGGCAAGGACCTGCTCGGGGGCTTCAAGACGGGCCTCGGCGCGAAGCGCAGGAACCTCGTCGCGGAGCAGAGCTACGACCCGCTCTCGACCGACGTCTCGTCGCAGATCGCGCGGCTCCGCAGCTCGCGCGCGACCGTGCTCCTGCTGATCACCACGCCGCCGTTCGCGATCCGGGGCCTCGTCGCGGCGAACCGGCTCGGCTGGCGTCCGCAGGTCTACGTCAACCAGGTCGGCAGCGCGACGAACATCATGCGGATCGTCTCGGCGACGGCGAACCCGAGGATCATCGAGGGCGCGATCACGCTCATCTCGATCAAGGACCCGCTGATGCCGCGCTTCAAGAACGACGCGGGTATGAAGCTCTACAAGTCGATCATGCGGCAGCACCTTCCGCGCGGCGACGTGAACGACGGCTTCCACGTCTACTCGATGGCTGTTGCCTACACGTTTGTCGAGGCGCTCAAGAAGGCGGGCAGGAACCCGACGCGAGCCTCGCTCGTGCGGGCGGTCGCGAACCTGAACCTGAGGAACAACCCGTTCCTCATCCCGGGCGTTGTCGTCAAGACGAGCGCCACCGACCACTTCCCGCTCGACCAGGGTCAGCTTCAGCGGTGGTCGAAGAACCAGTGGAACCCGCTCGGCAAAGTGATCTCGGCGAAGTAGCGCGCGTCAGTTCGTCGCCGGCAGGAGCTTGTCGCCGCGCACCCGCAGCACGCGCAGCCCCCTGATCGGCAGCAGCGCGACGACGGTCGTCGTCAGCGCGAGCCCGAGCCACTGTGACCCGTCGAGTGTCGCGTCGAACGCGAGGTAGCCGACGATCGCCGCGGTGACGGGAAACGTGAGCTCGGCGAGCGTGGCGATCACCGCGGGCGTCCGTTTGAGGCCGTAGTAGTAGAGCGAGAGCGCGACGAGCCCCGTCACGACGGCGAGCACCGCGATCCACGCGAAGTCGCTTCCGGAAGTCGTGAACGGCGCACCGACGACGAGCACGGCGAGCGCGCTCGCCGGCAGCCCGAAGGCGAAGCGCAGAGCGGTGACGTGCCCGAACCAGATCCGCGTCGCGAGGAGGCGGCCGAGGACCGTCCCCATCGCCCAGAGCACCGCGGCGGCGAGCGCGAAGATCGCAGGCTTCGCGGTGTCGACGTGGATCTCGAACGGGGACGGGAACGCGATCAGCCACACCCCGACGATGCCGGCGACGAGAAACCAGGCGAAGCCCCTGCGCGGCCGCTCGCCGAGGATGAACCAGGCGCCGACGACCGCGACGAGGGGCTGGACCTTCTGGAGGACGACGGGCGTGATCGGGTCGCCGTCCACGAACGCCTGTGTGAAGAGGATCGTCGCGATCGCCGAGGCGCCGACGCCGATCACGACGGCCGCGGCGACGTAGCGCGGGCCGGCGCGGCGGACCGCGACGAGAGCGGGGGGGATGAGCGGAAGCGTCAGCAGGACGAGGACGAGGTGCTCCCCGAAGACGATCGTGGCCGCCTGCGTCGACTCGGCGAGCGGCTTTCGGAGGAGTGCGTCGGTGCCCCAGAGCGCCGCGGCGATCGCGATGAAGATCGCGCCCGGAATCGCGACGAACCGTCCTCTCACGGGCGCGAGCGTACAGATGCGGGCGGGGGGAGCCGTGCGCCGCGCTCCCCCCGCCGGCAGGTCGGCTACTTCGGTGGAATGAGCACGCGGTTGATCACGTGGATCACGCCGTTCGATGCCGGTACGTCCACGGTGGTCACGCGCGCGTTGTTCACGAACACACGCTTGCCGGTAACGCGGATCTTCACGGCGGGACCCGCGAGCGTCTTGGCCGACTTCAGCGTCACGACCGTGGTCGAGGGCACCTTGCCCTTGATCACGTGGTACAGCAGCACGCGCTTCAGCAGCTTCGGGTTCCTTTGCACGGCGCGAAGCGTGGACTTCGGGACCTGCCTGAAGGCTGCGTCCGTCGGTGCGAGCACGGTCAGCTCGCCGGTCGCGAGGTCGTCGGCGAGGCCGGCCTTCGTCGCCAGTGCGAGCAGGGTCTTGAACTGCCCCGCCTGCTGCGCGGTCTGGACGATGTTGAGCTCGTTCTCGTTCGTGCGGGCCGGTGATGCCGCCACGGTCGTCGCTGCGACGACGAGGCCGAGGGCGGCGAGTGCGATGAGCTTGTGCACGGTCGTTCCTCCTTGATGGTTCGGTGTCAGGACCTGGCCTCGGCCAGGGCGGGGCGGTTGCGGGCGATGGCGACGAGACGGACGGCGCAGTACACGCCTGCGATGCCGACGGCGCCGTAGACGATGCGGCTGAGCGCACTCGTCTCGCCGAACTCGTTGCCGGTGATCGAAGCGACGAGGTCGAACTCAGCGAGCGCGACGAGCCCCCAGTTCAGGGCGCCGACGATCACGAGCGTTGCGGCGAGCAGATCGGTGGGACGCATGACTTTCCTTCCTCCTTTGTCCAGGGTTTGTCGAGGTAACGTAGCGAGTCGGATCAGGTCTGTCAAGTGTTTGTCCAAAGTCTGTACACTGCAGGCGATGCGGGGCTACGTGCGGATCGGTGAGCTGTCGCGGCGGACGGGCGTGCCGGAGGCGACGCTTCGCGCGTGGGAGCGGCGGTACTCGCTGGTCCGCCCCGAGCGTTCCGGAGGGGGCTTTCGGCTCTACGCGGACGACGACATCGCGCGCGTGCGGTCGATGCGGGAGCACCTCGACCGCGGTGTCTCTGCGTCCGAGGCGGCGCGCCTTGCCCTCAACGAGCCGGCAACGAGCGGCGTCGCGCCCACGAAGGGCCTCGCGAACGAGCTCGCTGCCGCGCTCGAGGCGCTCGACGACGTCGCCGCCCAGACAGCGCTCGACCGCACGCTCGCGACGCTCACCGTCGAAGGTGCGCTGCGCGACGTGTTGCTCCCCGTGATGCGCGACGTCGGGCGAGGGTGGGAGGACGACCAGGCGGTGATCGCGCGCGAGCACTTCGCCACGAACCTCGTGCGTGGCCGGTTGCTCGCGCTCGCGCGGGGCTGGGACCTCGGCGGCGGGCCTCGTGCACTCCTCGCGTGCGCGCCCGAGGAGCAGCACGACCTCGGCCTGATCGCCTTCGGCCTAGCACTTCGGAGCCGCGGCTGGCGGATCACCTACCTCGGGCCGAGTACACCCGTGACCACCCTCGCGGAGGCGGCACGGCTGACCGAGCCGGCGCTGATCGTGCTGAGCTCGTCGCTCGAGCAGCGGCTCGAAGGCACGGACGCCGAGCTCCGCGAACTGGCTTTGCGCTTTCGCCTCGCGCTCGGGGGGCCGGGTGCGACTGAAGGGTTTGCTGCGCGGGTTGGCGCGGAGTTCCTCGGCGACGACCCACTTGATGCAGCGGCGGCGGTCTAGCGCTCGAGCTCGAGCAGGTCGTCCACAGTCTCGCGGCGGCGGATCACGCGCGCCGTGCCGGCAGCGACTAGTACGGCCGCCGGGCGCGGAACGCCGTTGTAGTTCGACGCCATCGCGAGCGTGTACGCGCCCGTTGCGGGAACGGCCAGCAGGTCGCCGCGGCGCGGCTCGGGGAGCTCGACGCGGTCGATCAGCACGTCGCCCGACTCGCAGTGCTTCCCCGCGATCCGGTAGGCGCCCGCCGGCGGCTCGCTCGCACGGTTCGCGAGCAGCGCCGTGTAGCGCGCCCCGTACAGCTGTGGCCGTGGGTTGTCCGACATCCCGCCGTCGACCGCGACCCAGGCGACCGACTCGCTCACGTGCTTGACCGCGCCCACGCGGTAGAGCGTCACGCCGGCCGGGCCGACGATCGAGCGCCCGGGCTCGAGGATGAGTCGCGGGGGTGGAAGGTCGTGCGTGGCCCAGGCGCTCCTCAGCTGCCCGAGCAGCTCCTGCACGAAGTCGGCGACCGAGGGCGGTGCGGGCTCGTCCGGCGACGTGCGCACGCCCAGCCCGCCGCCGAGGTCGACGAGCTCCGGCGTCCAGCCGAGCCGGTCGCGGCACTCCGCGGCGAACGCCGCGAGCCGGTCGACCGTCAGGCGCGCCGCACCTCCGTCGAGGAGCTGCGAGCCGATGTGCACGTGCAGCCCGAGCGGCCGCGCGCGCTCGATCACCTCGAGCGCCTGCTCGGGCGGCAGCCCGAACTTCGACCCGTGTTGACCCGTGCGGATCGCCTCGTGCGTCTCGGCCTCGACTCCGAGCGTCAGCCGGACGAGCGTGCGGCCGACGCCTGCCGCGGCCGCCCGCTCGACCTCGTCGGGCGCGTCGAGCACGACGAGCGCTCCCGCCGCCGCTGCCTCGGCGAGCTCCGTGTCGTCCTTGTTGTTCCCGTGCACGACGAGCGCGTCGCCCGCGATTCCTGCGCGCTGCGCGAACCGCAGCTCCCCGAGCGTCGAGACGTCGGCTCCGAGCCCCTCCTCGGCGAGCAGGCGCAGCACCGAGACGTTCGGGAACGCCTTCGTCCCGTAGACGACGAGCGCGTCCGGCGCCGCCTCGCGGTACGCGCGCGCGCGGGCCCGGATCGTCGCCTCGCAGAGCACGAGCAGCGGGGTTCCGTGCTCCTCGGCGAGCGTCGAGGCAGGGATGCCCGCGACCGAGAGGTGCCCGCTCTCGACCGCCGCGGTGTCCGGGAAGAGGTCCATGGGCAGGATTGTTCCCACATGCGCCGCTTCCTCGTCTCCCTGCCCGAGCGGATCCTCCGTTCACTCGTCGCGCTGGCCGGCGGCGCGGTGCACGAGACCGCGCAGCTCGTGCTGCCGCGGCTCGTTCGGCGCTCACGCTTCTACGAGGCCACCGCGAAGAACCTGCTGCGCGTGGCGATCGAGCTCGTCGGCCGGGTCGAAGGGTCGCCGACGGTCGAGGAGACCGCTCCGAAGGAGCTTGCGCTGCGCAAGGGCGCGGGCAACGTCGTCGAGCTCGGCTCGATCGCGGCGTTCGGGTTCTCGCCGCTCTGGCTGCTCGCGGGCGCGAGCGACATCGCGCGCGGCTCGCGCGTCTACCTCGAGGAGCTCGTCGGCGAGCTCAAGCAGGCGGACGTTCTCGGCGACCAGGTGCGAGATCGCGTCGGTCGACGAGCTGCTCGGCGTGCTCGAGCGCGGCGCGGGCCGAACGGCGCGCCTGATCGACATCCCGCCGCTCGAGCTCGCCGAGTTGCGGACGTCGCTCGGCGAACTGCGGGCCGAGGCCGACTCGCTGCCGACTCCGCAGGCGCTCGCTCGCTGTTCCGCGCGCTTCAGGACGAGGCGCGTCGCGAGAACCGCACGCTGCTCGAGGTCTCGTCGGGCCTCGGGCTCGCATTTCTCACCTCGGCCCGGAACGTCGGGCGTGAGCAGCTCGTCGTCCCGTGGGTCGAGGACTGGGAGCCGCTCCGCCGCGAAGGCTTCGGCGACTACGCGCGCCGGGTCTCGTCCCCGTACCGCAACGCGGTGACGGGGCACTTCGACCCGGCGCGCGAGACGCACACCGAGCGCGCGCTCGAGAAGCTAGGCGGCTAGCTCCACCAGCCCTGCTCCATGTCGGCGTCGCCAGGCCCCGTGTTCGGTGCGCCGATCGCGATCATCTCGAGGCCGTCCGCGCCTGCCTCGAACCCGCGCATCGTGTCCTTGTGCACGCGCACCGCGTCCCACTGCTCGAGGTCCCGCACCTCGTCGCCGACCTTGACTCGGCCGCTGCCTGCGACGACGACGTAGACCTCCTCCTGGTTCTTGTGGTTGTGGCCGAACGGGATCCGGTAGTTCGACGCCATGCGTACGTAGCTGAGGCCGGCGTTTTCCATGTCCAGCGGCACCCGGCCCATCCGGAACTCCAGGTCGGGGGAGAGGCCGAACTTCGGGGCCTGGTCCTCGACCTCTTTCAAGTTGAGATGCGTGTAGTCGCTCATGGCGTCGATTGTCGCCCCCTGCTAGATTCAGCGCAAATGCGGAAGGAGCTCCTTCTCTAGCGCAGGAAGCCGACGCGGCAGACCCCGCGACAGCTTCCGACGGCCTCGACAGAGGCCGTTTTCGTCTCCGGACATGGACCGATACGACCCACAAGCGATCGAGCCCAAGTGGCAGCAGGTCTGGGAGGCCGAGCAGGCCTTCGAAGCCACGGACGAGCGGATCCAGCCGAAGTCGTACGTCCTCGAGCAGCTCCCCTACCCGTCGGGGGCGCTGCACATGGGCCACATGCTCGTCTACACGATCGGCGACGTGCAGACGCACTTCCGCCGCCGCAGCGGCGCGCACGTGCTGCACCCGATGGGCTTCGACTCGTTCGGCCTGCCGGCGGAGAACGCGGCGATCCGGGAGGGCGGCCACCCGCGCGAGATCGTCGAGCGAAACATCGCGAGCATCCGCAGCTCGATGCGCCGCATCGGCTGGGCGATCGACTGGTCGCGCGAGCTGTCGACACATGACCCTCGGTACTACCGCTGGCAGCAGTGGCTCTTCCTGAAGTTCCTCGAGCGCGGGATCGCGTACCGCAAGGCCGCCCCCGTCAAGTGGTGCCCGAACGACCAGACCGTCCTCGCCAACGAGCAGGTGCTGCCCGACGGTCGTTGCGAGCGCTGCGGTGCGCTCGTCGAGTCGCGGCTGATGGAGCAGTGGTTCTTCCGGATCACCGACTACGCGCAGGTGCTGCTGGACGACCTCGAGACGCTGGACTGGCCGGAGTCGATCAAGGCGCGCCAGCGCAACTGGATCGGACGCTCTGATGGCGCCGAGATCTCGTTCAGGCTCGAGGAGCTCGACCTCGACGCGCTGGTGTTCACCACGCGGCCGGACACGCTGTTCGGCGCGACCTTCTTCGTGCTCGCGCCCGAGCACGAGCTCGTCGAGCAGCTGGCGGCGCGCGCAGAGCACGGCGACGAGATTCGCGCGTACGTGCAGCGCGCGGCCGTGAAGAAGACCGAGGAGCGCGCGGCGGCCGAGGTGAAGACCGGCGTCTTCACCGGCTTCCACGTCGTGAACCCCGTGAACGGCGAGCTGCTGCCGGTCTACGTCGCGGACTACGTGCTGACCGACTACGGCACCGGCGCGATCATGGCCGTGCCCGGTCACGACGAGCGCGACTTCGCGTTCGCGCAGGCGTACGAACTGCCCGTGCGCGAGGTCGTGCGTTCTGCGGACGGCGAGGCCGTCGAGCTGCCGTACGTCTCGAAGTCCGAGGACGACGTGCTCGTGAGCTCGAACGGGTTCGACGGGCTGTCGGTGCCCGAGGGCGGCCGGCGGATCGTCGAGAAGCTCGAGGCGGAGGGTCGCGGGCGCTTCGCGGTCAACTACCGGCTGCGCGACTGGGGCTGGTCGCGGCAGCGCTACTGGGGCTGCCCGATCCCCGTCGTCTACTGCGAGACCGACGGGATCGTCCCGGTGCCGGAGAGCGAGCTGCCCGTCGTGCTGCCCTACGTCGAGGACTTCAAGCCGAAGGGCAAGCCGCCGCTCGCCCAGGCGGAGGACTGGATCAACGTGCCGTGCCCGAAGTGCGGCAAGCCCGCGAAGCGCGAAGCCGAGACGATGGACACGTTCGTCGACTCGGCGTGGTACTTCCTGCGCTACTGCGACCCGCACAACGATCGCGCGCCGTTCGAGCGCGAGCCCGTCGACTACTGGAACCCCGTCGACCTGTACATCGGCGGCGTCGACCACGCGACGATGCACATGATCTACGCGCGGTACTTCGTCAAGGTCCTGAACGACATGGGCATGCTCGGCTTCCGGGAGCCGTTCGCCGCCTTCTACTCGAACGGCTGGGTCACGGTCGGCGACAAGAAGATCTCCAAGCGGGCCGGCAACGCCGTCGGCCCCGACGACTATGTCGACCAGTACGGCGCCGATCCGGTTCGTCTCTACATCCTCTTCATCGGGCCTGCGGACCAGGACATGGAGTGGACGCCGGAAGGCGTCGAGGCGATGTCGCGCTTCGTGCGGCGGCTGTGGCGAGTCGTCAACGACGTCGCGGAGAACGCGCCGGCGGGCGACGGCGCAGGTCGGCGCGCTGACGCGCAAGGCGCACGCGACGATCGCCAAGGTGACGGACGACGTCGGCCGGCGGTACGCGTTCAACACCGCGATCTCAGCGGTGATGGAGCTCGTGAACGAGCTGCACCGCGAGCCGCACGGAGCGGAGGCTCGCTTCGCGGCCGAGACGGCGGTGTCGCTGCTTCAGCCCTACGCCCCGCACGTGACCGAGGAGCTGTGGCAGCGGCTGGGCCGCGAGCGCCTGTGGGCCGAGCCGTGGCCGGTCGCCGACACGTCGCTGCTGGAGCGGGCGACGTTCGAGCTCGTCGTGCAGGTCAACGGGAAGGTGCGGGACCGGGTCGAGGTGCCGGCCGACGCGTCCGAGGACGAGCTCGTCGCCGCAGCGCGCGGTTCCGAGCGCGTGCGCAGCTTCATCGACGGTGCGGAGGTGCGACAGACGATCGTCGTGCCCCAGAAGCTCGTCAACATCGTCCTCGGGTCCTCCGGGACGAACTGACACACAACTGGCACGAAGCCGTCACACAGGTGTGACGGTTCTGTCGCCACGCTTGGCGACATGCCGCAGCTCTCGGTCTCGCGAACGAACGCGCTTGCAGGCGCGGCGGTGCTCCTCGTCGTCCTGGTGCTGGCGGGGCGGTTCCTGCTCGGCGCGGGCGCGGCGACGTCGTCGGCCGATGCCGGGATCGCGTTGGGCGCGGAGCCGATCCGCGCGGTTCCCGCCCCTCCGGCCGTCGTCCACGTCGTCGGCGCGGTGCAGGTGCCGGGGCTGTACCGCCTCGCGCGCGGCAAGCGCGTCGCCGACGCGGTCGCCCGGGCCGGCGGCGCAACGGCCAAGGCCGACCTCACGCTGATCAACCTCGCCGCGCTCGTCTCCGACGGGCAGCAGGTCGTCGTGCCGGCACGTCCTCCTCCGGGCGCCGCCCCTGCCGCCGGCGAGGCCGCAGGAGGGCCGGTGCATCTGAACAGCGCGACGATCGAGCAGCTCGACACGCTCCCCGGTGTCGGCCCGGTGACGGCCCAGAAGATCGTCGACTACCGCGAGAAGCACGGCGCGTTCACCTCCGTCCGCGAGCTCGACGCGATCCCCGGCATCGGACCGGCGCGGCTCGAGCAGCTCTCGGAGCTCGTCGCGCCGTGACGCGCGCGCTCCTGCAGTGGCGTCCGCACCTGCTCGCAGGCTCGCTCGTCGGTGGGCTCGCGTTCGCCGACGCGTTTCGTGGCTCGAGCGTGCTCGTCGCCGGGCTCGCCGTTGCCGCGGTCGCCGTGCTCGCGTTCGTGTCCGAGTCGCACGCGCGGCTCGTCCTGCTCGCCGTGGCGCTCGCGCTGGCGGGTTGGTGGTGGGGGAGCGCGCGGCTCGACGTGCTCGATCGCAGCGTGCTGCTGCGCGACGTCGGCGCCGGAGGTGATGCGCTCGTCGTCGTGACCGGCCCCGCGCGACGCACGAAGTACGAGGTCCGCGTCGCTGCGCGCGTGCTGCGCTTCCGCGGCCGGGCGGTGTCGGAAACGGTGCAGCTGGAGCTACCGCCCAGCCGGGCACCGCCGCAGGGCGCCAAGCTCGAGCTCTTCGGCCAGATCGCCGAGCCCGAGCGCGGCGAGGACTTCGACGAGCGCAGGTTCCTGCGCCGGCGTGGCGTGCACGTCCTGCTGCGCGCGAACGAGTGGCGGATCGTCGGCGCGCGGGGTGGGGTCGGCGGCCTCGCCGACCGGCTGCGCCGCGCCCTCGTTCGAGGCCTGGACGGCGTCGAAGGTCAGCGTCGCGCCGTGCTCGCGGGCGTCGTGCTCGGCGAGGACGAGGGGCTGAACGACGAGGTTCGCGACGCGTTCCGCGCGTCCGGTCTCTACCACCTGCTGGCCGTCTCCGGCCAGAACGTCGCGCTGCTCGCGGCCGGAGTGGCGCTCCTCGCGTGGCTGCTCCGACTGTCGCGGCGGGCTACGGAGGTGCTGATCCTGCTCGCGATCGCGGCGTATGTGCTCGCCGTCGGCTGGCAGCCGTCGGTCGTCCGCGCGGGCGTCGCAGGCGCCCTCGCCTCGATCGCCTGGCTCACTGCGCGCGACCGCGACCGCTGGTGGCTGTTCCTCGCGGGCGCTGCCGTCCTGCTCGCCTGGAACCCGTACGCGCTGCTCGAGCCCGGCTTCCAGCTCTCCTTCGTCGCGGTCGCGGCGATCTTCCTGGGTGTGCCGCCGCTCCTGCGCGTGCTCGAGGGGTACCCGGTCCCGCGTGCGCTCGCGATCGTGCTCGCGGTGTCGTCGGTGTGCGGCCTTGCGACCGCGCCGATCCTCTGGCTGCAGTTCGACGCGGTCCCCGTCTACTCGGTGCTCGCGAACGCGCTGGCGGCGCCGATCGTCGGCGCGACTGCTCGGGCTCGCGCTCATCGCAGGCTTGCTCGCGCCGGTCGCGCCGTCGGCGGCGTTCGCGCTCGCGTGGGTGGACGGTTGGCTCGCCGCGTACCTGATCGCGTGCGCGAAGGCCGTCGCGGGATTGCCCTTCGCGCAGGTCTCGTCCGCAAAGGCGCTCGTTGCCGTGGTCGCCGCCGCGCTGTCCGTCGCGGTCTTCGCACGCCTGCGTTCGCCTCGACCGCTGCGCGCGCTCGTCCTCCTCGCCCTGTGCTCGCTCACGCTCGTCGCCTGGGTGGCGCGCGCGGGACCGGATCCGCCTCCGCCGCCCGCGGGCCTGCGCGTCACGTTTCTCGACGTGGGTCAGGGCGACGGCTGCCTGATCGAGGCACCGGGCGTCAGGCTCCTCGTCGACCAGGGCCCGCCCGACGCTCGAGTTGCCGACCAGCTCCGTCGCCTGGGCGTGCGGCGGCTGACCGCACTCGTCCTCACACACCCGCAGCGCGACCACGTGGGCGGCGCGGCCGAAGTCCTTCGCAAGCTGCGCGTCGGCTTCGTCCTCGACCCGCGACTCGCGACGACGGGTCCCGAAGAGCAGGAAGCGATGCGCGAGGTCCGCCGACGCCGCGTGCGCGTCGTGATCGCGCGGGCCGGACACGCCTTTCGGATCGGGCGGCTCAGGGTCGCGGTGCTCTGGCCCGACGGACCTGGCTTCCCCGGAGAGGACCCGAACCTCCGGGCGACGGTCCTGCTCGTCTCGTACGGCCAAGTCGACCTGTTGCTCACCGCCGACGCCGAGTCGCCCGTCACGCTGCCGCTCGACCCGCCGCCGGTCGAGATCCTCAAGGTCGCGCACCACGGCTCGGCGGACGCGGGCCTCCCCGAGCTCCTCGAGCGCGTGGACCCGAAGCTCGCCGTGATCTCGGTCGGGCTCGGTAACGACTACGGCCACCCGACCGCGTCGACGCTCGCCTCGCTCGAGCACGCGCCTGGCCTGCGGCTCTACCGAACCGACCTCGACGGCCGGGTCGTCGTCGAGTCGGACGGCGAGCGGCTCTGGGTCCGGTCGGAGCGCTGAGTAGGCTTGGCCCGTGGCCGACGAGCTCAAGCCGCTCTACCTCCTCACCGGCTCCGACCGGCCGAAGGTCGAGCGCGCGCTGCGCCGGCTCCGCGACCGTTTCGACGCGGACGGGGTCGAGCTGCTCGCCGCGCACGACACCTCCGGCGCCGACGCCGTCGCGGCGTCGAACTCGCTCGGCCTCTTCGGGACCGAGCGGCTCGTCGTCGTCGAAGAAGTGGAGCGGTGGAAGGCCGAAGACGCGAAAGCCGTCGCCGCGTACGCCGCCGATCCGACTCCCGGAGTCGTGCTCGCGCTCGTCGCGGGCGAGCTCCGCAAGGACTCCGCGCTCCTGAAGTCGGTCGCGAAGCTCGGCGAGGTGCTCGTCTACGACGTCGACCGCAAGAAGATCGTCGAGTGGATCGTCCAGCAGTTCGCGGCGAACGGGCAGCGGGTCGACCGTGAGCTCGCCCGGTCGCTGGTCGACGCCGTCGTCCCCGAAGGGCTCGAGCCGGACCTGTACCACCTCGCGAACGAGGTCGCCAAGCTCGCGACGTGGGCCGGCGGCGATCCCGTCGACTGGGAGTCGGTGCGCGAGCTCGTCGTCCCGTTCGGCGAGATGCCCTCGTTCACGCTCACCGACGCGATCGGCAGGCGCGACGTCGCCGCGGTGCTCGCGGCGACCGAAGCGTCGTTCGAGCGCGAGTCGTCGCCTCGGCGCGACATCGCACCGCGGCTCGTCGGCGCGGTCGCGCGCCACCTCGCGCGCCTGCAGGAGATCAAGCGTCTCCTCGCGGAGGGCAGCTCGAGCCAGGAGATCGCGTCCCGCCTGAAGCGGCACCCCTACTACGTGCAGAAGCTCGTCCGACAGGCGGAAAGCTTCACCGAGGACGAGCTCCGGGACGCCGCGGTACGCCTCGCCGAGCTCGACCTCGCGCTCAAGGGCGGCTCACGCCTGCCGGGCGATCTCGAGTTGGAACGAGCGCTCGTCGACGTGACGCGCGGGCGCGCCGCCCAGGCCGCCTAGGACTTGGCGGAACGCGCGAGCCGCGAGGCCTGCGCCTTCTTGCGCGCGGCGGCGTTGCGGTGGAGCGCTCCGCGCGAGGAAGCGCGGTCGATCCAGCGCACGAGCTCGCGATGCTCGTCGGCGACGGCCTTGCCGCCTTCCTGCGAGGCCTTCTCGAGCCGCTTCGTCAGCGTCTTGATCGTCGAGCGGTAGCGCAGGTTCTCGAGCCGCTGGCGGGCGGCGATCCGGACGCGCTTCTTCTGTTGCTTGATGTTGGCCATAGCGTGAAAAGGCCCGCTGAGCGGGCGGCAGGATCGTAGCAGGCGCCCTCGTATACTCGCCGCGTGGAGAAGCGGCGCCCGGGCCGGCGTTTGGCGTGGTCTGCGGCGATGTTCTCCGTCGCCACGGGCATCTCGCGCGTCCTCGGCCTGATCCGCGAGATGGTCGCGGGCTACTACTTCGGCGCCAGGGGCCCGATCAACGCGTTCACCGTCGCGTTCCAGATCCCCAACCTGATCCGAATCCTCGTGGCGGACGCGGCCCTCTCCGGCGCGTTCGTGCCCGTGTTCAGCGAGCTGCTCGAAAAGGGCGAGCGAGCCCGGGCGTGGCGCGTCGCCTCGACGCTGCTCTGGCTCCTCTTCTTGGGCCTGACCGCCGTCACCGCGGTCTTCATCCTCCTCGCGCCCGTGATCATGCCGCCGCTGACGAGCGGCTACGACGACCTCACGGTCAGGCTCTCGCAGATCCTCTTCCCGCTCGTCGTCCTCCTCGGCGTCTCGGGGATCATCGTCGGGGTCCTCAACGCGTACGACGAGTTCGCGATCCCCGCGCTGACGCCGGTCGCGTGGAACCTCGTGATCATCGCCGGGCTCGTGATCGGCGTCCCTCAAGCCGAGACGACCGACGGCGAGCTCTACGTCTACGCGGTGTCGATCGTGATCGGGACGATCGTGCAGGTGCTGCTGCCGATCCCGTGGCTGCGAGGTCTCGACGGGCGGCTACGGGTCGCACTCGACTGGCGCGATCCCGCGGTCTGGCGCGTCTTCAAGCTGATGATCCCGGTCACGATCAGCCTGGGGCTGATCAACCTGAACGCGGTGATCGGCACGTTTGTCGCCGCGACGTACATCGATCCGACGATCGCTCCGAACGCGATCGACAAGGCCTTCCGGATCTACATGCTGCCGCAGGGAATGTTCTCGGTCGCGGTCGCGACCGTCCTCTTCCCGGCGCTCTCGCGGCTGTCCACCCGAGCCGACTGGGATGGCTTCCGTGCGACGGTCTCGACGGGGCTGCGCCAGATCGCGTTCCTGCTCGTGCCCGCAAGCGTCATCTGCGCCGTCCTCGCCGAGCCGATCGTGCGCCTCGTCTACCAGCGCGGCGAGTTCACGCCCGACCAGACGCCGATCGTCGCGAGCGCACTGGCCGCCTTCTCCCTCGGGCTCGCCTTCAACGGCGCCATGTTGCTGATGAACAGAGCGTTCTTCAGCCTGCAGGCACCGCGCATCCCGACGCTCGTCGCCGCCGGCAACCTGATCTTCAACGGCCTGCTCTACGTCGCCCTCTACCGGGTCGGTGTCTGGGGCGTGCCGCTGGCGATCTCGATCGCGAACATCGCGGGCGCGCTCGCGCTCGTGCTCTTGCTGCGGCGTCGCCTCGGCCGACTGGAGCTCGGCCGCACGTGGGGCGCGCTCGTTCGGATCACCGCCGCCTCCGCCGTCCTCGGCGCGGTCGCCTACGCAGTCTGGTGGCTGCTCGACGACGCGCTCGGCCGGGACATCGTCGGCCAGCTCGTCTCGGTCGGGGGCGGAGTCGCCGCAGGCGGCATCGCCTACCTCGCCGCCTGCCGCCTGCTCGGGGTGCGCGAGATCGACACGCTACTCTCGTTGTGGGCGCGGTTCCGGCGCCCTTGAGGCCATGGACCAATCACGCATCCGCAACTTCTCGATCATCGCGCACATCGACCACGGCAAGTCGACGCTCGCCGATCGCATCCTCGAGCTGACGCACGCCGTCTCGAAGCGCGACATGCGCGCGCAGGTGCTCGACTCGATGGACCTCGAGCGCGAGCGCGGGATCACGATCAAGGCGCAGGCGGTGCGCGTGACCTGGAAGGGCCACGAGCTCAACCTGATCGACACGCCGGGCCACGTCGACTTCACCTACGAGGTCTCGCGATCGCTCCAGGCGTGCGAGGGCGCCGTGCTGGTCGTCGACGCAGCGCAGGGCACCGAGGCGCAGACGCTCGCGAACGCCTACCTCGCGATCGAGAACAACCTCGAGATCGTGCCGGTCGTGAACAAGATCGACCTGCCGCAGGCCGACCCCGACGGTGCCGCGCGCGAGGTCTCGGAGCTGATCGGCGACACGCCCGAGCACGTCCTGCGCATCTCGGCGAAGACGGGCCAGGGCGTCCCCGAGCTGCTGGACGCGATCGTCGAGCGGATTCCAGCGCCGATCGGCCATCCGGACGCGCCTGCGCGCGCGCTCATCTTCGACTCGTCGTACGACCAGTACCGCGGGGTCGTCGCGTTCGTCCGCGTGATCGACGGCGTCTTTCGTCCGCGCGAGCGCCTCCGCGCGATGGCGATGGGCACGCGCTTCGAGGCACACGAGATCGGCTTCATGGCGCCGGCGATGAGCCCGGTCGACGCACTCACCGCGGGCGAGGTCGGCTACGTGATCACCGGCCTCAAAGACGTCTCCGAGCTCCGCGTCGGCGACACGCTGACCACCGAGACCGCCGGCGCGGCCGAGCCCCTGCCGGGCTACAAGGACGTGAAGCCGATGGTGTTCGCGGGCCTCTTCCCGACGGACTCCGACCAGTACCCCGAGCTGCGCGACGCGCTCGAGCGGCTGAAGCTGAACGACGCCGCGCTCTTCTACGAGCCCGAGACGTCGCAGGCGCTCGGCTTCGGCTTTCGCAGCGGCTTCCTCGGGCTGCTGCACATGGAGATCGTGCGCGAGCGGCTCGAGCGCGAGTTCGACCTCGACCTGCTCGTGACTGCTCCGAACGTCGCGTACCGCGTGCTGGAGCGCAACGGCGAGTGGCGTGAGGTCCACAGCCCGGCCGACATGCCGGACGAGTTCGACGACGTCGAGGAGCCCTACGTCAAGGCGTCGATCATCGTCCCCAAGGAGTACGTCGGCCAGGTGATGGAGCTGAACAACGACCGTCGCGGCAAGTTCGACCACATGGAGTACCTCTCGCCGGAGCGCGTGCACCTGACGTACGAGCTGCCGCTCGGAGAGATCGTGCTCGACTACTACGACCAGCTGAAGTCGCGCACGCGCGGCTACGCGAGCTTCGACTACGACTACATCGGCTTCCGGCCCGGGACGCTCGTGCGCGTCGACGTGCTCGTCGCGGGCGAGCCGGTCGACGCGCTGTCGCTGATCATCCACCGGGAGTTCGCGTACGACCGCGGGCGCGCGCTCGTCGAGCAGCTGAAGAAGGAGATCCCGCGCCAGATGTTCGACGTCGCGATCCAGGCGGCGATCGGCGCGCGCGTGATCGCGCGCGAGACGGTCAAGGCGCGGCGCAAGGACGTGCTCGCGAAGTGCTACGGCGGCGACATCACCCGCAAGCGCAAGCTGCTCGAGAACCAGAAGAAGGGCAAGAAGCGGATGAAGCAGGTCGGCGCCGTCGAGGTGCCGCAGGAGGCGTTCCTCGCGGTGCTCAACATCGGGGACGGCAAGAAGTGAGCGGCGTCCGGCACCTCTACGTGCATCTGCCGTTCTGCGCGCACCGCTGCGGCTACTGCGACTTCGTCACGGTGGTCGGTCGGCACGGCGAGCACGACGCGTACGTCGACGCGCTGCTGCGCGAGCTCGAGCTCGAAGCGGGACTGCTGGACGACCAGCTCGACACGATCTTCCTCGGGGGCGGCACGCCGACGTTCACGGAACCTCGTGCACTGGAGCGGCTGCTCGCCGCACTTCCTGCTGCGCGGGAGGTGACGGTCGAGGCGAATCCCGAGACCGTCACGCCCGAGTTGGCTGCCCTTCTGTCACGGAACCGTGTCAATCGTGTGTCGCTCGGCGCACAAAGCTTCAACACCGCGCTTCTGGACGTGCTCGAACGCCGTGCGAGCGGCGATGACGTCAAGCGCGCGGTCTACGTTCTTCGGGATGCCGGTTTCGACAACATCAACCTCGATCTCATCTACGGGATTCCGGGGCAGGGCGCCGCCGACCTCGAACGCGACCTCGCGACGGCTCTGAGCTTCGAGCCCGAGCACCTCTCCTGCTACGAGCTGGAGGCGAAGCCGGGAACGCGCTTCACGCACACGCACGGAGCGGAGCTCGAGCGCCAGGCCGACGCGATGGAGGGCTACTTCGAGCAAGTCGTCGAGCAGCTGACGGCCGCGGGCTACCGCTGGTACGAGACGGCGAACTTCTGCCGGGCGCCGGACGAGGCGGACGGGCGCGACCTGCGCGCGCACCACAACCTCGCGTACTGGGAAGGCCGCGAGTACCTCGGCCTCGGAATCGGCGCCGTCTCGACGGTCGGCGGACGGCGGTGGCGCAACACGCCTCGCCTGCCGGCGTACGTCGCGGCTCTTCGCGACGGTGGTGCGCCGATTCGGGAGCTCGAGACAATCGACGAGAGCACGCGCGTGCGAGAGCAGGTGATGCTCGGGCTGCGCCTCGACGAGCCGCTCACGCTCGCCGGACTCGAGGACGCGCTCGACGACGCTGCGCTGCGGCGGCTGACGGGGCTCGGGCTCGTCCAGCACGACGAGCGCACGATCGCGCTGACGCGCCGCGGCCGCTTCCTCGGCGGAGGCGTGACCGCGGACCTCCTGACGTAACCTCTTCGCATGACCCCGGGTGCACACGAGCTGAGCACGCGCCAGCGTGAGATCCTGCGCGGCGTCGTCGAGGAGTACGTCGCGACCGGGGAGCCCGTCGGCTCGAGGACGCTCGTCGAGCGAAGCGGCCTGCACGTGTCGCCGTCGACGGTTCGGGCGGAGCTCGCCGAGCTCGAAGCTCGGGGCCTGCTGACGCATCCGCACACCTCGGCGGGGCGCCTCCCGACGGAGGAGGGATATCGCTACTACGCGAACGAGCTGCTCACCGAGCCCGAGCCACGCCCTGCGGGTCTCGGGATCGAGCTCGGCGAGCCGAAGGAGATCGACGCCGCGCTCCAACAGACGACGGAGCTGCTCTCGGACATGACCCGGCTGCTCGCGCTCGTCTCCGCCCCGCCGCTCGAGGCCGCAACCGTCCGGCACGTGGAGGTGCTGCTCCTCCAACCGACGGTTGCGATGGTCGTCGTCATCACCTCGACCGGCGGTGTCTCGAAGCGGATCTTCACGACGAGCGAACCGCTCGACGCGGGCCTCGTCGGCTGGGCTGCGGAATACCTGAACGAGAGCGTCGGCGGCGTCCAGCTCGGAACGCGGGTGCTGCGGGCGCGCTTCGACGACCCGGGGTTGTCGCAGCGGGAGGTCGCGTTCCTCGCGCTCGTGAGGCCCGCCTTCGTCGAGCTCGAGCAGGAAGAGCAGCAGCTGTTCGTCGGGGGAGCCGCCGGCCTGTTGGGAGAGCTGCGCGAGGACGAGCTCGAGGCGTGTCGGCGCGCGCTCCAGCTCCTCGAACGGCGCGCCGCGGCCCTCGAGGTGATCGGTCGTTCTCTCCACTCGCCCCGGACGGTCGTTCGCGTCGGCGGCGAGTTCGGGGACCCCGCGCTCAGAGACGTCGCGCTCGTCGGTGCGGGCTACGGCCTCCGCACCCGCACGCTCGGCTCGGTCTCGCTGCTCGGGCCGGTGCGGATGGACTACGAGAAGGCGATTCGGTCGGTCCGCTCGGCGGCCTTCGAGCTGTCGAGGTTCGTCGAAGGAGTCTTCGAGGACAACTGACCGCGGAGCTACGCTGAGCCCGCAATGGCGACGACGAAGCGCGACTACTACGAGCTGCTCGGCATCGCGCGCACTGCGAACGAGGCAGAGATCAAGCGTGCGTTTCGGAGTAAGGCACGTGAGCTGCACCCCGACGTGTCGGACGCGCCCGACTCGGAAATCCGCTTCCGCGAGGTCGTCGAGGCGTACGAGGTGCTCTCGAAGTCGGAGACGCGGGAGCTCTACGACCGGTTCGGTCACGCCGGGCTCCGCGGGGGAAGCTTCAACGCGTCGCAGTTCGACTTCGGCAGCTTGACCGACCTCTTCTCCGCGTTCTTCGGGGACGACCTGTTCGGCGGCGGCGGCCGGCAGCGGCGCGCGCGTGGACAGGACGTCGCCGCGGAGGTCGAGATCGAGCTCGTCGAAGCTGCGACGGGCGTCACGCGGGACGTCCCGTACGAGGTCGTCGTCGCGTGCGAGCGCTGCGGCGGTGAGGGGGCCGAGCCCGGGACCGGCACGAGCGTGTGCACATCGTGCGGCGGAACCGGTCAGCTGCAGCAGGTCTCGCGGAGCGTCCTCGGCGAGTTCGTGCGCAGCCAGACCTGTCCGCACTGCGGTGGCAACGGGCGGCTGATCGAGAGTCCGTGCGCGGACTGCGGGGGAGCGGGCCGCACGGTGGGGCTGACGAGCCTGCCGGTCGAGATCCCGGCCGGGATCCACGACGGCCAGCGCATCCGGGTGTCCGGCGCCGGCCACGCGGGCAGCCTCGGCGGTCCCGCCGGCGACGTCTACGTCCGCGTTCGGGTCAAGCGCGACGAGAGGTTCGTGCGAGAGGGCGACGACGTCTACTCGACGATCGACCTCACGATCGTCGAGGCCGCGCTCGGCGCGACGCGGACGATCGAGACGCTCGACGGCGAGCTTGCGCTCGACTTCGAGGCGGGCACGCAGGCCGGCCAGATCCGCGTGCTGTCCGGCCGGGGGATGCCGGTGCTGCAAGGCTTCGGCCGAGGGGCACATCGGGTGCTCGTCAACGTTCTCGTCCCTCGTCGGCTCAGCGACGAGCAGCGCGCGTTGCTCGAGGAGTTCGGCCGGTTGACGGGCGAGGAGAACTACCGGCCCGACGAGGGGTTCTTCGACAAGCTGAAGAGCGCGTTCCGCTGACCGGCCTCCGGCGCGTCGCCGTCCGCGTTCCGCTGGAGCACGCGGAGGAGGCTCGCGCGTTGATGCTGGAGCTCGCGCCCGAAGGTTTCGAGGAGCGGGATCGCGGCGTCGAGGTCGAGCTCGCGGCGTACACGGACGCGCACGGCGGCTCACGCATCGCACGCGCCTTCGGCGTCGCGAGGGAGGACGACGTCGCCGACGACTGGGCCGAGCGCTGGCGGACCTTCCACCGGCCCGCGCGCGCGGGCCCGTTCTGGATCGGGCCGTCCTGGGAGGGCGCGCCCGACGATGCGATCACGCTCGTGATCGACCCCGGCCTCGCGTTCGGCACGGGCGCCCACGCGACGACGCGGCTCTGTCTCGAGCTGCTCGCCGAGGTCGCGCCGGGATCGCTGCTCGACGCCGGCTGTGGCTCGGGCGTGCTCTCGATCGCCGCGGCCAAGCTCGGGTTCTCGCCCGTGCACGCTCTGGACGACGATCCGTTCGCGGTCCAGACGACGGTCGAGAACGCGAGGGTCAACGGGGTGACGGTTTCGGCGACGGCAGCGGACGTGACGAAGGCCGACCTACCGAAGGTCGACGTCGCGGTTGCGAACATCGCACTCGAGACCGTCGCGCTGCTGGCGGCGAGGCTCGACGCACGCGAGCTTGTCGTCTCGGGCTACCTCGAGCGCGACAACCCGACCACTCCGGGCTGGACGCACGTCGCGCGGCGGACCCTCGACGGGTGGGCCGCCGACCGCCTTCGCCGAGCCGGCTAGCGCGTCGCGTACGATCCGCGCCGTGTCGACGCCTGACGACTGTCTCTTCTGCCGGCTCTACCGCGAGGGTGATCACGTGCGCCGGGGAGACGGGTTCGTCGCGATCCGAGACATCGCCCCGCAGGCTCCGACCCACCTGCTCGTGATCCCCGAGCGCCACATCGAGACGTTCCGCGACATCGGCGAGCTGGGGGCGGAGGAGACCAAGCGTCTGCTCGAGTTCGTCGCCGAGACGGCGCGGGAGGCAGGGCTGGAGGACTATCGCGTCGTCGTCAACGTCGGCCCGGGCGGGGGGCAGACCGTCTTCCACCTGCACGTCCACGTGCTCGGCGGTCGCGAGATTGGGCAAGATCTGTGACCTTGATCGGCGAAATCGAAGACGAGCTCCGGGAGGCGACCCTCGCCCGAGAGGCCGAGCGGCGCGACACGCTGCGGCTGATCCTGGCCGCCTTGCGCGGGGCGGAGAAAGAGCTGCAGCGGCCGCTGACGGGGGACGAGGAGCTGCAGGTGCTCCAGCGAGAGCGAAAGCGCCGGACCGAGGCGGCCGAGGCGTTCCGAACCGGCGGGCGGGAGGAGCAGGCCGCGGCCGAGGAGCGCGAGCTCGCGATCCTCGAGGAGTTCATGCCGGAGCCGTTGAGCGAGGACGAAATCGAGGAGATCGTGGACAACGTGATCGCGGAGGTCGGAGCAACGAGCATGCGCGAGCTGGGTCGCGTGATGGCCGACGTGATGCCACAAATCGCGGGCAGGGCCGACGGTTCGACGGTCAGCCAGCTCGTGCGCGAGAAGCTCGCCTAACCAGAGGCATTCCCCTCCCATTGGGGTGGGGCAGTTGGGCCACCCGCCTCCCTGGCTTCGAGGCTACCGACGAACGCGTGTCGTGTCCGTGACGGCTTCGCGCCGGAACGGTGCCGATTCGTCCCCCTACACTTCCAGCGTGACGCAGCAAACGCTCTCTGTCTCGAACGACGTCGCCGCCGAGCTCGCGGGGATCGGCGACGGCGTGCTCGAGTCGCTCCGCGACCGCCTGCACTGCACGATTCGCCTGCGTGGCAACCAGCTCACGCTCGAGGGCGACGACAGCGGCGTCGCGGAGGCGCGCGCGGTGCTGGACGAGCTCGTCGAGCTGGTCGAGGGCGGGCACGAGATCGGGCCCTCCACGGTCGACGCAGTGCTCGGCGCACTGGACCAGGCGGCGGACATCCGGGACGTCTTCGACGACGTCGTCTGGCGCCACCGAGGCAAGAAGATCGCCCCGAAGACGGTCATGCAGAAGGCGTACGTCGACGCGATCCGCAACAACACCGTCTCGTTCGGGATCGGGCCGGCGGGCACGGGCAAGACCTACCTCGCAATCGCGCTCGCCGTCGCGGCGCTGTCCGAGCGCCAGGTCGGCCGCATCATCCTCACTCGTCCCGCGGTCGAAGCCGGCGAACGGCTCGGGTTCCTGCCCGGCGACATGCTCGCGAAAGTCGACCCGTACATGCGGCCGCTCTTCGACGCGCTCTACGACACGATGGACCCCGAGAAGCTGAGCGCGTACATGGAGCGCGGCACGATCGAGGTCGCACCGCTCGCGTTCATGCGCGGCCGGACGCTCAACGACTCCTTCGTGATCCTGGACGAGGCGCAGAACACGAGCCCCGAGCAGATGCAGATGTTCCTCACGCGCCTCGGCTTCGGCTCGAAGATGGTCGTCACCGGGGACGTGACGCAGGTCGACCTCCCGCGCGAGCAGGCGTCGGGCCTGATCCACGTGCAGCGGATCCTCGAAGGCGTCGACGACGTGGGCTTCGTCCAGTTCACGCACAAGGACGTCGTTCGCCACAAGCTCGTGCAACGGATCGTGGAGGCCTACAAGCGGCACGCGGAGGAGACGGGCACGCAGCGGAGCCGCTGATGGTCGCGGTCGAGGTCGACAACCGGAGCGGACGCGAGGTCGACGAGCAGGGTGCGGTCTCGCTCGCTCAGCGCGTGCTGTCGGCTGAAGGCGTCGACGAGGGGGAGCTCGGCATCCACTTCGTCGAGCCGGACGAGATCCAACGCCTGAAGCGCGAGCACCTGGGGATCGACGAGGCGACCGACGTGCTCGCGTTCCCGATCGACGAGCGCGAGCAGGTGCCCGACGGGCTCCCGCGACAACTCGGCGACGCGATCGTCTGTCCGCAGGTCGTCGGCGAGGAGTGGCGCGAGCCGCTCGTCCACGCGCTACTGCACCTGCTCGGGCACGATCACGGGCCGGAGATGGAGGCGCGAGAGCGAATGCATCAGCAGTGAACTCGCCCCGCCTCCGCCCGCCCTCGCTCGTCGAGAGCTTCAACTACGCATTCGAGGGGATCATCCACGTCCTCCGGACGCAGCGGAACATGAGGATCCACTTCCTCCTCGCGGTCGTCGTGTTGATCGCGGCGCTGATGACGGGCGTGAACAAGTTCGAGCTGATTGCGCTCCTGATCGTGATCGCGTTCGTCCTGATCGCGGAGATGGTGAACACGGCGATCGAAGGCGCGATCGACGTGGCGACGACGTCGTTCGACCCGATGGCGAAGCTGGCGAAGGACATCGCGGCGGGCGCAGTGCTGATCGCGACCGTCGTCGCGGTCGCGGTCGGGTACCTGGTGTTCGCCGACCGCCTGCGCGACCCGAGCCTGCGGATCCTCGACGGTCTGCGCGAAGCACCGTTCGAAGTGACCCTGATCGCGCTCGTCCTCACGGTGATGCTCGTGATCGCGGCCAAGGCGTACACCGGGCGCGGCACGCCACTTCGCGGAGGGCTCCCGTCGGGGCATGCGGCGGTCGCGTTCGGCGGCTGGGTGGCCGTCACCACGTTGATCGGCGACGGGCCCTACTGGTTCCTCATCTCGACCGTGACCTTCATCATGGCGTTGCTCGTGGCGCAGACACGCATCGAGGCCGGCATCCACTCCCTGTTCGAGGTCTTCCTCGGCGGGCTGCTCGGCGCCCTCGTGACGCTCGTGATCTTCCAGGTGTTCTGGGCGTGACGGACGACGAGCTGCTGGCGCGGGCGGACGCGATCGCCGCGCGTGCCTACGCGCCGTACTCGAAGTTCCACGTCGGAGCGGCAGTCCTGACGAGAGACGGACGCGTGCTCGAGGGCGTGAACGTCGAGAACGCGGCGTACCCGCTCGGGATCTGCGCAGAACGAACGGCGCTCTCCCGTGCCGTGACGGAGGGCTTCTCTCCCGGCGAGCTCGAGGCGATCGCGATCACCGCGTCACCGTGCGGAGGCTGCCGTCAGTGGCTGCACGAGTTCGCGCTCGATCGCGTGACCTTTCGCAAGGCGAGCGGCGAAGTCGTCACCCGTACGCCGGACCAGCTGCTTCCCGAGTCGTTCGACCTGTGAAGACCGGCTTCGTCGCCGTCGCGGGCCGGCCGAACGTGGGCAAGTCGACGCTCGTGAACGCGCTCAGCGGCGGCAAGGTCGCGATCGTGTCCGACAAGCCGCAGACGACGCGGCATCGCATCTTCGGGATCGCCAACGCCGAGGGCTCGCAGCTCGTCCTCGTCGACCTGCCGGGGTTCCAACGTCCGCTCGACGAGATGACCGAGCGGATGCAGCGCACGGTCGACCGGTCGTTCGAGGACGTCGAGGCGGTCCTGTTCGTGCTCTCCGCCCGCGAGCGGATCGGCGCGGGCGACCGCTTCATCGCGAAGCGCGTCTTTGCGCTCGACGTCCCGGTCGTGATCGCGCTGAACAAGGTCGACCGGCTGAAGCCGGGTCACATCGCGACGCAGATGGCCACCGCTTCGCAGCTCGGCCCATTTCACGCGCTGCACCCGGTGTCCGCGAAGACCGGTGACGGGATCCCGGAGCTCCGCGAAGAGCTCGTCGGGCTCTTGCCCGAAGGGCAGACGTACTTCCCGCTCGACCAGCGCACGAACCTGCCGCTCGAGCTCCAGCTCGCCGAGCTGATCCGCGAGAAGGCGCTTCACCTCACGAAGGAGGAGCTGCCCCACGCGATCACGGTCGAGATCGAGGAGCTGGGGGAGAAGGTCGTTCGCGCGAGCCTGCTCGTCGAGACCGAGTCCCAGAAGCACATCCTCGTCGGCAAGGGCGGGTCGATGGTGAGGGAGATCGGCACGCGGGCGCGCCCGGAGTTCGAGGCGATCCTCGGCCGGCCGGTCTACCTCGATCTGCAGGTGAAGGTGCGGCCGCGGTGGCGCCGCGACGGAGCCTTGCTCGACCGTCTCGGCCTCTGAACGGACTTTGCGTGTGGAGCGATCGTCACGCTCCCGCGACAATTCGTCACAGACACGGCACGCGCCGCAGCGATAGCCTCGACGTTGGGTGCGGGGTGGCCCAAACCCCACCCAAGGGTGGGGGTGCGCTCGAAAACTCAGCCGCCGCGCGGGAGGTAGTACCGCCGCAGCCACGCGCTCAGGCCGTCCAGGCCCGGGAACAGCACGCGTTCCGTGATGTTCGCCTGATCGAGCTTGTCGCGCACCTCCCACTTCAGCTCGCCGGGGACGATCAGCTTGCGCACGATGTCCCCGTGCTGCTCGCCCCACTCGTCGAGCGATGCCTCGGGTGACGACAGCAGGCAGAAGAGCGCGTACTGGTTCACGATCCGGTCGTCGAGCGACGGCGGTTCGAGGAAGAGCACGAAGTCGTCGTCCTCGGCGAGGTGGTCGAGCTCGCTGCGGCTCCGGGCGACTCGATCGAGCATCTCGGCAGTGAAGACGTTCGCGCCCTCGTCGCGAAGCACCGTCCGCAGCGACTCGGGCAGCAGCTCGTGCGCGCGCACGTAGTCGATCGTCCACACGACACCGTCCTCGTTGTAACGGAGCAGCGTCGTCGTGGCGAAGTGCAGCGCGACGTACGGCGAGAACGTCCAGTCGAGCAGGCGCGTCGGGAGGCCGTGGTGCTGCGCGAGCGCGAGCCAGTTCCACGCCGAGTCGTAAGGGACGTCGCTCTTCCGCGCGTACTTGCGGAAGCTGCGGATCAAGGGCGCCTCGAGCGACCCTGGATCGCCGCCGAGCCGCTGGAGGCTCGTCTCGAGCCCCTCGCTCGCGAGCGCGCGACCGCGGTACGCGAAGTTGGAGCGGTGCCGCCCCAGGCTTTCCTGCCAGGAGTCCTCGAACAGCCGCTCGTGCAGCTCGGCCCAGCTCTCGACGCGAATCTCGCGCACGAGCCCTGCCTTCCCGCTTGCCCGGTTACTAGACCCGGCGCCGCGGCGCGCACGGCCGGCGCCGCTTCGCACGGGGCCGGCAGGCGGGGCGGGGCGCGCGAGGCCTGATCGCACGGCGATTCGGTCGCATTGCGCGGCAACGATGACGGTCGGCCCGGACGGCGGAGCTACACTCGATGCATGGCCCAGGCGCCTGCACTGCCGCGCGGTTTCGAGCTTCCGCTCGAGCCGCGGCTGCCGCGCATCGGGTCGATCGACCAGGTCGCGGTCGAAGAGCGCGCCGCGTCGCTCGCGAAGCGCTCGATCAAGCGCGAGTCGAAGCTCTTCGCGCTCGACCTCGCGATCCGGATGATGGACCTGACGACGCTCGAGGGCGCCGACACACCGGGGAAGGTCGCGGCCCTCTGCTCGAAGGCGATGCGTCCCGATCCCGTCGATCCCACCGTTCCACCGGTCGCCGCGATCTGCGTCTACCCGAACCTCGTCCCCGTCGCGAAGGAGAAGCTCGGCGACAGCGGCGTCAAGGTCGCATCGGTCGCGACCGGGTTCCCTTCGGGCCAGTTCCCGATCGAGGTCAAGCTCGCCGACGTGCGCTCGGCGGTCGAGCTCGGCGCCGACGAGATCGACATGGTCATCGACCGCGGCGCGTTTCTCTCGGGCCGCTACGCGAAGGTCTACGACGAGATCGTGCGCGTCAAGGAGGCTGCAGGCGATCTGCACCTCAAGGTGATCCTCGAGACCGGCGAGCTCGGCACGTACGACAACGTGCGCCGCGCGTCACTCCTCGCGATGGCCGCCGGCGCCGACTTCATCAAGACGTCGACCGGCAAGATCTCGCCCGCCGCGACGCTGCCCGTCGCGCTCGTCATGCTCGAGGCGATCCGCGACGTGCACGACGAGACCGGCCGCGTCGTCGGGTTCAAGCCCGCCGGCGGAGTGCGCAGCGCGAAGCAGGCCGTGCAGCACCTCGTGCTCGTCCACGAGACGCTCGGCCCCGACTGGATGACGCCCGACCTCCACCGCTTCGGCGCCTCGTCGCTGCTCAACGACGTGCTGATGCAGATCCGCAAGGAGAAGACCGGCCGCTACCAGGGACCGGACTACTTCACCGTTGACTGACCTCGAGCGAAAGCAGGAACGAACCCCCGTCCCGTCCGAGTGGACGTACGCGCCCGCGCCCGAGTCGCGCGACGTCGTCCAGATCCGCGAGCGCTACGGGCACTTCGTCGGCGGCGAGTGGCTCGAGCCGAGCGAGACGTACACGACGATCAGCCCGGCCACCGAGGAGACCCTCGCCGAGGTCGGACAGGCGACGACCGAGGAGGTCGACCTCGCGGTCAAGGCCGCGCGCGGGGCGTACGAGAACGGCTGGTCGAACCTCGCAGGCTCCGAGCGCGCGAAGTACCTGTTCCGGATCGCGCGCATCCTGCAGGAGCGCGCGCGCGAGTTCGCCGTGCTCGAGTCGCTGAACGGCGGCAAGCCGATCAAGGAGTCGCGCGACGTCGACCTGCCGCTCGCGGCCGCACACTTCTTCTACTACGCGGGCTGGGCGGACAAGCTCGAGTACGCGTTCCCGAACCGCAAGCCGAAGCCGGTCGGCGTCGCGGGCCAGATCATCCCGTGGAACTTCCCGCTGCTGATGCTGTCGTGGAAGATCGCTCCCGCGCTCGCGTGCGGGAACACGGTCGTGCTCAAGCCCGCGGAGACGACGCCGCTGACCGCGCTGCTCTTCTGCGACGTGCTGCGCCAGGCGGAGCTGCCGCCGGGCGTCGTCAACATCGTCACCGGCGACGGCAGCACCGGCGCCGCGCTCGTCAAGCACCCGGGCATCGACAAGATCGCGTTCACCGGCTCGACGGAAGTGGGGAAGGCGATCCAGCGCGAGCTCGCGGGCACCGGCAAGAAGCTCACGCTCGAGCTCGGCGGCAAGGCGGCGAACGTGATCTTCGACGACGCCGCGCTCGACCAGGCGGTCGAGGGGATCGTGAACGGGATCTACTTCAACCAGGGCCACGTGTGCTGCGCGGGCTCGCGGCTGCTCGTGCAGGAGTCGATCTCCGACGCCGTGATCGACAAGCTCAAGCGGCGGCTGACCACGCTGCGGGTCGGCGATCCGCTCGACAAGAACACCGACGTCGGCGCGATCAACTCGAAGATGCAGCTCGACAAGATCACCGAGCTCGTCGAGGCGGGCAAGGAGGAGGGCGCGGAGATCTACCAGCCGCCGTGCCGCCTGCCGGAGAAGGGCTACTGGTTCGTCCCGACCGTCTTCACGAACGTCGCGCAGAGCTACCGGATCGCGCAGGAGGAGATCTTCGGGCCGGTGCTGTCGGTGCTCACCTTCCGCACGCCTGAGGAAGCCGTCGAGAAGGCGAACAACACGCCGTACGGCCTCAGCGCGGGCGTCTGGACGGAGAAGGGCTCGCGCATCCTCTGGATGGCGCAGCAGCTGCGCGCCGGCGTCGTCTGGGCGAACACCTACAACCGCTTCGACCCGACGTCGCCGTTCGGCGGCTACAAGGAATCCGGCTACGGCCGCGAGGGCGGCAAGCACGGCCTCGAGCCGTATCTCAAGTTCGACTCCGAGGCCGTCGGTGGCTGACCGCCTGCCGGTCAAGAAGACGTACAAGCTCTACATCGGCGGAGCGTTCCCGCGCTCGGAATCCGGCCGCACGTACGAGGCCGAGGGGCAGAACGTCGCACGCGCCTCGCGCAAGGACGTGCGCGACGCCGTTCGCGCGGCGCGCGACGGCTACGGCAAGTGGTCGACGATGACCGCCTACAACCGCGGCCAGGTGCTCTACCGCGTCGCCGAGATGATCGAGTCGCGCCGCGACGAGTTCGCGCAGCTCAGCTCAGGCAAGAAGGAAGTCGACCGCGCGATCGACCGCGTCGTCTGGTACGCCGGGTGGGCCGACAAGCTCCCGCAGGTGCTCGGAGGCTCCAACCCCGTCGCCGGGCCGTACTTCAACTTCACCGTCCCCGAGCCCACGGGCGTCGTCGGCATGCTCGCGCCCGACGAGCCGCCGCTCGCGGGCCTGATCTCCCGGATCGCCCCCGCGCTGGTCGGCGGCAACGCGGTCGTCGCGATCGCATCGGAGACGCACCCGCTCGCCGCGATCGAGCTCGCGGAGGTGCTTGCGACCTCAGACGTGCCGGCGGGCGCGGTGAACATCCTCACCGGGCAACGCGAAGAGCTCGCCCCGTGGCTCGCGGGACACATGGACGTCAACGCGATCGACGTGACCGGCGCCGACGGCCTGTCCGCAGACATCGAGCGCCTCGCTGCCGACAACGTCAAGCGGGTCGTCCGCGGGCAGGCGGACGGCCAGAGCGCCTGGCAGATCGCGGACTTCCTCGAGCTGAAGACGGTCTGGCACCCGATCGGGCGCTAGAGCCGCGGCGGCGGCGGCAGTCCGCGCCTGCGCTCGCTGCGGCGTGAGCCGCTCCGCACGTCGACGCCGCCCATCAACGACCACGCCTTGACCCGGATGAGCGGGCCCGAGCTCGCCGCGCCCTTGGGGACGCTGTTGCTGTTTCCGCCCATCAGCGCGAAGCCGGAGAGCTCGACCCGAGCGCCTTCCGGCACCCAGATCGTCGAGCCACCCATGACCGCGATCGCCGTCACGGTCGCCTCCCCGGCGGGGAAGCTCGCGCCGCGGAGGTCGAGGTCGCTGCCTCCCATCACGTCGACGATCATCGTCTCCTCGTCGGCGACGTCCTCGGCGCGCTCGTTGCCGCCCATCACCGAGACGAGCCAGCGACGCTTGCGCGGCTTCGCCCGTGCGAGCGGGGCCTCCGGGAGATCGGCTGTCAGCACGTCGAGCTCCTCGTGCGTTCGAGCCTCGTAGGCGCGATCCATGCGCTCCACGAACTCCTCGTAGGTCAGGCGCCCGACGGCGTGGTGGTCGCCGAGCGTCCGGACAGCACCTTCGCGCTCCGCATCCGAGATCCGGAGCGCCGGACGTCGTTCTTCCGCCATAGGGGGAGTCTGCCGCCGCCGAGGGCGTCCCGCAACGACGCAGTTAGCATCCTCCGGCATGAACGAGCGAGGGACACGGCGGCTCAGCCTGGCGATCTCCGAGGGGGACGGCATCTCCGTGCTCGTCGAGGTAGCCGACCCCGAGGCTGCCGGCGCCGCCCAGGAGCAGGGCGCGGACGGGATCGTCGTCAGGAGAGCGGGCGGAGCGTCGCTTCGTGACGCGACCGACCTGCCGATCCTCTGGTGTCCCGACGGCCCGGAGGCCGCGGACGCCGTCGGAGCCGATGCGTGCCTGCTCGTGGCCGGCGCCTACGGCGACGACTGGGAGCGGCTCGCCGACGACCACGAGCGCGGCCTCGCGCTCGGGCTCGACAGCATCGTCGAAGTGCACGACGAGGAAGAGCTGCAGGCGACGCTCGAGCACGTCGACCCGGAGATCTTCCTGCTGGGCGGCGAGTCACCCGACCCGGACGCGCCTGCCATCGACCACGTGCTCGAGCTGCTGCCGGACGTGCCGGCCGGAAAGCTGGCGGTTGCCGATCTGCCGGACGCGACGCACGACGAGGTCGAGGCGCTCGAGCGCGCCGGCGTGGACGCGGTCGTCGTGAACGCGAGCGACGTGCGCGAGCTCGTCGGTGCCGAGCCTCCCCAAGTCTGAACCTGAGTCCCGCTGGGGCGGCCCGGCGACGATCCTCGGGCTCGTGCTCGTCGGCGCGGCCGTGCTCCGCCTCGTCGGCGTGCGCTACGGCCTGCCCGACGGCGGGCTGCTGAACCCGGACGAGGAGCTCGTCGTCCCGCGGCGCGTGGGAGATGACCCACGGCGGCGGCGTCGACCCGAACCCGCTCTTCGACTGGCCGAGTCTCCTGCTGTACGTGCAGGCGCCGTTCCAGGCGTGGCAGGACGCGCCCTCCTACCTCACCGCGCGCATCGTCGGGATCGCGATCGGGCTCGTGGGGGTGGCGTCGGCGTGGTGGCTCGGCGAGCGGTCGTACGGCGTCCTCGCCGGAGGCGTGGCCGCGGTCGCGACCGCGGTCGCAGGCGTGCACGTCGCGTACTCGCGAATGGCGGTCACCGACGTGCTGCTGACGACGCTCGTCACGATCGCTCTTGGGCTGTTGGTCACGCGCCGCTACGAGCTCGCGGGCCTGGCGATCGGCGCCGCGGCCGCCGCGAAGTTGCCGGGCGCGCTCGTGCTGGTGCCGCTCGCCGTCGCGGCGTGGGGGCAGTGGCGGCGCCTCGCCTACGCCGGGGGCCTCGCGCTCGCCGGGTTCGTCGTCGCGAGCCCGTTCGCGGTCGTCCACCTCGGCGAGGCCGTCTCGGACTGGTGGCGCGGGCTGTCGCGCGCCCGGGACGGCTCGCTCGGCGCCGATGACGACTCGTTCTCGGCCGTCGCGTTCACGGGCCAGCTGTGGGACGCACTCGGCCCGGCGCTCGTCGTCGCGCTGGTCGGGCTCGTCGTCGCGCTCGTGCGCCGGGACCTCGCCGATCGCGTGCTTGCGACCTTCGTCGCGGTCTACTTCGTCGCGCTCCTCCCGCTCGACTCGCACTTCGACCGCTACGTGCTGCCGCTCGTCCCGGTGCTGGGCGTCCTGGCGGGCCGGTTCCGGTCGTTCGCACCCGTGACGCTCCTGCTGCTCGTCGTGCCGTTCGCGTGGACGGTTCGCGACACCCGCGAGCTGGCCAAGCCCGACCCGGGAGCTGCGCTGGTGAGGCTCGACGAGCGGCTACCGTCCAGGCGGTGAGACCCAGGCTCGAGCGCGTGTCACTGCACTTCGCGGTGTTCGTCTCAGGTGCGGTGCTGCTCGGCGTGGAGATCGCCTCGAGCCGCGTGCTCGCGCCGTTCTTCGGCAACTCGCTCTACGTCTGGGGCGCGCTGATCGGGGTCGTGCTGACGGGCCTCGCGATCGGCTACTGGCTCGGCGGCGCCCTGGCCGACCGCTGGCCGTCGATCCGCCTCTTGCTCGGGGCGATGGCGCTCGGCGCCGTGCTCGTGCTCGCGATCCCCTACGAGGACGACCGGGTGCTGCAGTTCGTCGTCGACTGGGACCCCGGTGCGCGCCTGAACCCACTGGTCGCCGCGACGATCCTCTTCGGCCCGATGAGCGTCGTGCTCGCCTCGGTGACGCCGATCGCCGTGCGGATCGCGACCCTCGACGTCGCCACCCTCGGCCGAACGGCGGGCCGGCTCTTCGCCGTCTCGACCGTCGGGAGCATCGTCGGCACGTTCGCGACGGCGTTCGTGCTGATCCCCGAGCTCGGCACCGACCAGCTGCTCGCCCTCGGTGGCGCGGTGCTCCTCGCCGGCACGGCGCTCGTCGCGGCCGCGCGAGCCATGCCGGTCGTCGGCGTCGCGGCGCTCGCCGCGGCCGCGGCCGCAGCGGCGCTCTCGTCGTCGCTCGCGCCGGAGCAGGGCGGCAGGCTCACCGCAGCCGCTGCGGAGAACTACTCGCCGGTCTACCGGCTCCGCGAGGGGAGCGTGGGCGGCACCACCGACTACGCCGCCGAGGGCTATCGCGTGCGGTACCGCAAGGACAGCGCCTACCACTCGATCGCGGTCGTCGAGGACGATCAGGACCGCTACCTCCGCTTCGACAGCTCCTTCCAGAGCGCGATGGACCTCGACGACCCCTTCGTGACGCCGTTCGACTACGTCGACTACCTGTCGCTCGCGTTCGCGTACCGCCCGGAAGCGGAGAACGTGCTCTTCGTCGGCCTCGGGGGCGGGTCGGCGCCGAAGCGCACGTGGCGCGACTTCCCCGACGTGGAGATCCAGGCGGTCGAGCTCGACCCGGAGGTCGTCGACGTCGCTCGGCGCTGGTTCGCGCTCCCGCAGGACCCGAGGCTCGCCGTCGAGGTCGAAGACGGCCGCCGCTACCTGCAGCGCAACGAGCGCCGCTGGGACGTGATCGTGCTCGACGCGTACTACGCGGACTCGCTCCCGTTCCACCTGACGACGCAGGAGTTCCTCGAGCTGGTGCGCAGCCGGCTCGCTCCAGGCGGAATCGTCGTCGCGAACATCATCGGCGCGCTCGAGGGCCCGAACTCGAAGCTGTTCCGCGCGTTCTACGGCACGTACCGGACGATCTTCCCGAGCGTCGCGGTGCACCCCGTCGACTTCCAGGGCGACGGAGCCTCGATCCGCAACATCATCGTCGTCGCGGGGCAGGGTGCCGTTCCGAGCACGGACTTCCTCCTGGAGCGCTGGGCCGACGTGCGGGCCGAGCACCCGCAGGCGCCGAACCTGACCCGTGCGATCCGCGGCCGGTACGAGAAGCTCATCCCGACCCGCGACGTCCCGGTCTTGACCGACGACTACGCCCCGACCGACGCGCTCATCCTCGTCGACTAGCCGAAGAAGGCCTTCGCGACCTCGTACCACTCGGGCGGCACGGTCTTCAGCTCCGCGGTCGCCTCCTCGAGCGAGACGTCGACGATGTCGTCGCCGTGCAGCGCTGCCATCCGCCCGAACCTGCCCTCTTCGACGAGGTCGGCCGCCTTCAAGCCGTAGCGGGTGGCGAGCACGCGGTCGCGCGGAGTGGGGGAGCCGCCACGCTGCACGTGGCCGAGCACCGTCACCCGCGTCTCGAAACCGGTTCGCTCCTCGATCTCGCGGGCGAGCTCGCCGCCGACCCCGCCCAGTTTCACGTGGCCGAACTGGTCGGTCTCGCGCGCCTGCTCGCCGACGAGCCGGCGCTCACCGGAGTCGTAGGTCAGCTCGTAGCCCTCGCTGACGACGACGATCGAGAAGTCGAGCCCACGCTCGTGGCGGCGCCGGATCTCCGAGCAGGCCTGCTCGACCGTGATCGGCTGCTCGGGGATCAGGATCACGTCGGCGCCGCCCGCGATCCCGCTCATCACGGCGATCCAGCCGGTGTGCCGGCCCATCACCTCGACGACCATCACGCGGTTGTGCGACTCGGCCGTCGTGTGCAGCCGGTCGATCGCCTCGGTCGCGATCGTCACGGCCGTGTCGAACCCGAAGGTGTAGTCGGTGGCCGCGAGGTCGTTGTCGATCGTCTTCGGGACGCCGACGACCGGGAAGTCCTCCTCGCGGTGCAGCCGCGCCGCGACCCCGAGCGTGTCCTCGCCGCCGATCGCGACGAGGGCGTCGAGCGAGGCCTCCTTGAAGTTCGCGAGCACCCGGTCGACCGAGTTCGTCTTGAACGGGTTGGTGCGAGAGGTGCCGATGATCGTCCCGCCCCTCGGGAGGATCCCGGAGATCTCGCGCGGCCCGAGCGGCTCGATCAGCCCTTCCACGAGCCCTTTCCAGCCCGCTCGGATCCCGAGCACCTCGTGACCGTTGGCGAAGGACCGGCGGCCGACGGCCCGGATGACCGCGTTCAGGCCGGGACAGTCCCCTCCGCCGGTGAGCACGCCGATCCGCATCACGGCAGCCTACGAGACGACCGAGGAGTGCCGAAGGTGGGAATCGAACCCACACGGCCCGAGGGCAACCGGATTTTGAGTCCGGCGCGTCTACCAATTCCGCCACTTCGGCCTGATCGGCAATGGTACGCCGCGCTTGGCCGCCGGAGCCGGGCTTTGCCCGGCGGGAGGCTCACTGCGACGAGACCAGTCGAACTCCGAGACCCTTTGACGGCTCCGCTGGCAGTTGGCAGCCGTCCCCGGCCGCAAGGAGGGGGCGCACGGGGGAACCAGGGGTTCCCCCGTGTTAACGCAGTGTTGAACCGGCGGCTCTGACTTGATCCCACCGGGCAGGCCGCGGATACTGCCCCCTCTGTACGCGCGTACATCCGATCTGCAGACGGAGGAGGAGCATTGAGAAAGCGCAGTTTGCTTGCGCTCTTCGCGTTGCTCGTGGCGTCCCTCGCCCTCATGGCGAGCGGTTGCGGCGGCGACGACGAGGGCGACGGCGGCGGTGACGGCGGCGAGATTACGGCGCTGCCCTCGTCTTCGTGCACGGGCATCGAGTACAAGGGCGAGGGCGATCCTGACGTCTTGCTCGTCTCGGACTTCCCGCTCCAGGGCTCGAGCCGGACCCAGACGACCCAGATCGTCGGCGCCATCCGGTTCCTGCTCGACAAGCAGGACTGGAAGGCCGGCGACCACAACGTCGCCTACCAGTCGTGTGACGACGCGACGGCCCAGGCCGCGAAGTGGGACTCGGGCAAGTGCTCGCAGAACGCGAACGCCTACGCCGGGAACGACAAGGTGATCGGCGTGATCGGCACGTTCAACTCGGGTTGCGCCGCGATCGAGATCCCGGTGCTCAACCAGGCGGCGAACGGCGGCATCCCGATGATCTCGCCCGCCAACACGTTCGTGTGCCTCACCGAGGGTGGACCGGGCTGCGAGGACACCGAGCCGGACAAGTACTACCCGACCGGGAACCGCAACTACACCCGCGTCGTCCCGCATGACGCGTACCAGGGTGCTGCCATGGCCGAGTTCATGCAGGCCCAGGGCATCAAGAGCGTCTACGTCCTGAACGACAAGGAGGCCTACGGCCTCGGCGTCGCGACGAACCTGCGGAACGCCGCCGAGAGCCTCGGCATCAAGATCGCCGGGTTCGAGGCGTGGGATCCGAAGGCCTCGTCGTACGAGGGCCTGTTCCGCAAGATCGGTGGCACCGATGCGGACGCCGTGTTCCTCGGCGGCCTGATCGACGAGAACGGTGCGAAGGTGATCAAGGACAAGGTCGCCACGCTCGGGCCGAACGACGGCGACATCAAGCTGTTCGCACCGGACGGCTTCACGACGCAGCAGACGATCGACGAGGCCGGCACCGCTGCGGCCGGGATGTTCATGTCGGTCGCCGGCGTCCCGATCGACGAGTTCACGGGCGCAGGCGCCGAGTTCGCGGCCGAGTTCGGGCCGACGCTCGGAGGCAAGCCGATCGACCCGTACGCGATCTACGGCGCGCAGGCCGCTCAGGTCATGCTCGACGCGATCGCGGCGTCGGACGGCACCCGGGCCAGCGTGATCGAGCAGCTGTTCAACGCCTCGGTGACGGACGGCCTGCTCGGCTCGTTCGAGATCAACGAGAACGGCGACCCCTCGGGTGCCGAGGGGGCGGTCGTCGGCTTCACGATCTACAAGGCGACGACGAAGCTGGAGACCGAGACCACGATCTCGCCGAAGCCCGAGAACGTGGAAGCGGCCAGGGGAACCTGAGCCGCGGGTAACGCCTTGAAGGGGGAGGGCCTTCCGCCCTCCCCCTTCACGGTTTAGGGTCTCGCACACACGTGGCTGACGCGGCGCGCACGGGAGGCTCTTTCGGCTCGAGGTTGGCGGCACTGGTGCCGCGCACCGTGACCGGCTGGCTCGGGCTCGGCTTCATCGGGGTGATCGTCTTCTGGCTCGGGGCGAACCTCGTCAACGACCCGAGCGAGTTCTTCAACGTCGCCTTCATCGGACTGACGAACGGCGCGGTGTACGCGCTCGTCGCGCTCGGCTACACGCTCGTCTACGGAATCCTGCAGCTGATCAACTTCGCGCACGGCGACGTGTTCGCGCTCAGCGGCCTCGTCGCGAGCACCGTGATCGTCGGCTGGATCGGGCTCGGCGCCGGCTCGAGCACCGGAGAGGTCGTGCTCGGGGTCGGCCTCGCGCTCGTCATCGCCGTCGTCTTCGCCGCCACGCTGAACACCGGCATCGAGTTCATCGCCTACCGGCGGCTGCGGAACGCGCCTCGACTGGCGCCGCTGATCACCGCCGTCGGCGTCTCGTTCATCCTTCAGGACGTCGGCCTCGTCGGCTGGGGGGTCGAGTTTCGGACGACCGAGAAGCTGATCCCCAACCGGGACGCGTTCAACATCGGCGGCGTGCACTTCCCGTGGGACAAGCTCGGCGTCCTCTGGCTCACCGTGCCGGTCCTGATCGCGCTGACCTGGCTCGTTCGCTCGACGAAGCAGGGGAAGGCGATGCGCGCGACGTCGCAGGACATGGACGCGGCGGCGATGATGGGGATCAACGTCAACCGCACGATCTCGTTCACGTTCGCGCTCGCCGGCGGCCTGGCCGGAGCGGGCGGGCTGCTCTACTTCCTGCACTTCACGTCGATGCGGTACGACACCGGCTTCCAGCTCGGGCTGATCGCGTTCACCGCGGCGGTGCTCGGCGGCATCGGCAACCTTGCCGGCGCCGTGCTCGGCGCGCTGATGATCGGCCTGATCGAGCAGTTCAACGAGGGGCTCGAGCTGTACTCGCCCGGGAGCGACTGGACCCGCTCGATCGTGTTCGGGATCCTGATCGCGACGCTTGTCTTCCGACCCGAGGGCCTGCTCGGAGAGAGGACGCCCGAGGGTGGCTAACGTGCCCGACCGGCTGCGCCGCGCGTGGGTGCCCATCGTCGTGATCACGCTGGCGCTGCTCTACCCGACGCTGCTGCCGTACCTCGACGACCTCCCCTTGATCGGAACGCTCCTGCCGAGCGTCGGGACGGTCGTGATCATGATCGTCTTCACGATGATGGCGGTCGGCCTGAACGTCGTCGTCGGCTACGCCGGGCTGCTCGACCTCGGCTACGTCGCGTTCTACGCGGCCGGCGCGTACACCGCGGCGTGGCTCGCGTCGGTGCAGTTCGAGCAGGTGACGTTCCACTTCGGCTCGTCGGGGATCAACCCGCGAGCTGCCGGGCATCCACATGTCGATCTTTCTCGTCCTGCTCATCGCAGGCAGCTTCACGGCGCTCGTCGGCATCATCATCGGGCTGCCGACGCTGCGACTGCGCGGCGACTACCTGGCGATCGTCACCCTCGGCTTCGGCGAGATCGTCCCCCAGTTCGTGCGCAACGCGGACTCGATCAAGGGCTTCGACCTCACGCACGGCGCGTTCGGGATCTCTCCGATCGACTCGCCCGGCTTCGGCGCGGGTCTGGGCGCCGCCCTTGGCCTCCCCGAGAGCTACCAGCAGTCGACGAACCGGGCGGAGCTCTACTTCTACACGGCCATGGTGCTGCTGCTGTTCACGGTGTTCGTCTCGGTGCGGCTGCGCGACTCGCGGCTCGGGCGTGCGTGGGTCGCGATCCGCGAGGACGAGACCGCCGCCGCCGCGATGGGCGTCCCGCTGATGCGGACGAAGACCTGGGCGTACGCGATCGGCGCGTTCTTCGGCGGCGTCGCCGGCGCCTACTACGCGTCGTTCAAGAGCGGCGCGTTCCCGAGCGACTTCTACTTCAACCTCTCGATCTTCATCCTCTGCATGGTCATCCTCGGGCGGGATGGGCAGCGTGTGGGGGGCGATCGTGGGTGGTCTGTTCCTCTCCTACCTCGATCAGGAAGGGTTGGCGAAGATCGGGACGGAGGTGGGGATCCAGGACGTGCCGAAGTACAACTTCGGCATCTACGGTCTGATCATCGTGATCGTCATGCTCTTCCGGCCCGACCGGGCTGATCCCCGAGCGCCGGCACAAGCGAGAGCTCGAGGAGGGCGTGCGCGACACGCCGTTCTACGACGTTCAGCACGAGGGGTCGGACACCGACCGGGACGCGCGGAATGACTGACCTGCTCGTCGCAGCGGACGTGCGCAAGGAGTTCGGCGGTCTCGTCGCCGTCAACGACGTCGACTTCACGATCCCGCAGGGCTCGATCGTCAGCCTGATCGGGCCGAACGGCGCGGGGAAGACGACGTTCTTCAACATGCTCACCGGCGTGTACAAGCCCACCGCGGGCCAGATCGTCTTCGACGGCGTCGACCTCACGGGCAAGCCTCCGCACGCGATCACGCAGCTCGGGATCGGCCGCACGTTCCAGAACATCCGGCTCTTCCAGCAGATGACGGCGCTCGAGAACGTGCTCGTCGGCATGCACTCGCGGCTGAAAGGCGGGATCGTCCGAACCGTGCTCCGCACTCCGGGGCTCAAGCGGCAGGAGCGGGAAGCGACGGACCGCGCGCGAGAGCTGCTTCGGTTCTGCAGCCTCACGGGCGGCGACGACGACTGGGCGCGCAACCTCTCCTACGGAGACCAGCGGCGCCTCGAGGTCGCGCGCGCGCTCGCGACCGAGCCGAAGCTGCTGCTCCTCGACGAGCCGACGGCCGGGATGAACCCGCAGGAGACCGCCGCCTTCACCGACTTCGTCGCGAAGCTCCGCGCCGAGCAGGAGCTGACGATCCTGATGATCGAGCACGACATGAAGGTCGTGATGGGCATCTCGGACCGCGTGACCGTGCTCGACTACGGCGAGAAGATCGCCGAGGGCGCGCCGAAGGACGTGCAGAAGGACGAGCGCGTGATCGAGGCGTACCTCGGCCGGGCGGCGACGGCGTGAACGCTCCCGCCGAAGTCATCCTCGAGCTCGAGGACGTCCACACCTACTACGGCTCGATCCAGGCGCTCAAGGGGATCTCGATCGAGGTGCGAGACGGCGAGATCGTGACGCTGATCGGCGCGAACGGCGCCGGCAAGTCGACGACGCTCCGCTCGATCAACGGCCTCAACCGCCCGCGGCGCGGGACGATCCGCTTCAAGGGCGAGGAGATCACGAACCGGCCCGCGCACGAGATCGTCAAGCTCGGGATCGCCCAGTCACCCGAGGGCAGGCGGCTGTTCCCGCGGATGAGCGTGCTCGAGAACCTGGAGATGGGCGCGTTCCAGCGCGCGCGCGGCGACAAGGACATGCAGAGCGACCTCGAGCGCGTCTACACGCTCTTCCCGCGGCTCTCCGAGCGGAAGTCACAGCACGCCGGAACGCTCTCCGGCGGCGAGCAGCAGATGGTCGCGATCGGCCGCGCCTTGATGGCCCGACCCAAGCTGCTCATGCTCGACGAGCCGTCGATGGGGCTCGCACCGATCTTCGTCGAGCGCATCTTCGACATCGTGCGCGAGATCAACGCACAGGGCACGCCGATCCTGCTGGTCGAGCAGAACGCGCTCATGGCGCTCGACGTCGCGAACCGCGGCTACGTCCTCGAGACCGGACACGTCGCGCTCGCGGACGACGCCAAGGTGCTCCGCAACAACGAGCAGGTTCGCAAGACGTACCTCGGCGAGGATTAGCTCAGCCGGATCGGGAAGTACGGCGGCGCGAGGAGCACGCCGATCCGCGCCTTTCCGCCGGCGCTTCCGCGCGCCATGTCGAGTGCGGCGTTCAGGCCGTGCGTCGGGACGAGCCCGAGCTGGCGCGCGGCGACCGAGTCCCGGCAGCCCGCGACGAGCACGGCGCCGAGCTGGGCGAGCGCGGGCTGGCACGACGCCCAGTCCGCAAAGGGGAGGAGAGGGTGGCAGGTGCGGCCCTCGCGGTAGGCCGCGAGCGCGCGCGGGTCCTCGGACACCGCGAGCTCCGCGGCTCGGAGCTCGTCGGGCTCGCGGCCGAAGCGCGTCGCGGCGAAGAAGGTGCGGTAGGGCTGCTGCGTCGGGTGCGCGAACTGCCTGCGAAACGGGTGCACGATGATCGCCGTGCCGCCCTCGACGACCGGGAACGCGTCACGCCAGAGTTTCAGCGCGACGCCGAGGCCGAGCTGCGCGGCGTTCAACGGGTTCGGAAGCTCGCGCGGGAGGTGAAGCGTCGTCGGCGGGATCCCGACGACGATCGCGTCGAGTGGCTCGTCGAGCACGACCTCGCGTGCGGCGATCGCGCGCAGCAGTGCCTCCGCGTGCGCCACCGCGGGCGGCCCTGCGAAGGCTCCCGCGGCGGTCAGGTCCCGTCGCAGCGAGCGGATCATGCGGGCGCGCAGCGGGCCCGGGACGAGGGCGAGCGCTCGGCGCAGCGGCGAGCTTGCGATCCGCTCGGCGACGTGCTCGTCGTAGGGGAACCCACGGAGCGAGGAGGCGAGGAGCTGCGGGTGGTTCAGGACCAGGGAGACGCCGATCAACGGCACGCGAGCGGCGAGCGCCCGCTCGAGCGCGGTCGCGATCTGCCAACCCTGCGCTGCGGCGGTCTCGAGCAGCGACCACGCACCAGCCGCGCGGATCGCCTCGGGCCCTGCTGCGGAGACGAGGGCGGCGGGCCCACCGTGGACGACGGTCTCCGCAGCGGTGACCACGACGACGGCGTCCGTATCGACGAGCGCCCGGTTGACGCGCAGCGGGACGTTCCCCACAGCGCCCAGATCAACGAGGTCCGGGTCTTCGGCGTCGTGCACGACGACGCGGCCGCGAAAGCGCCGGCGGAACTCCGGCGCGGCGAGCAGCGACATGTCCGCTGGGCCTGCCCGGCGCCCGAGGCCGCCCGCGACCAGCAGCGTCTGGCGCTCGGTCGGCACGCCTGCACGCTCCAGCTCCGCAGAGGTGCCTTCCACCGCTGCGTGGCGCGGATCGTTCGGCGCACCGGGGATCGGGAGGCTGGGGAGCTCGACGACGATCGTCACGCGCGTGGCTCCGCGCGCGAGCTGCTCGAGCGCCGGGCCCTCGAGCGGGAAGCGCAGCGCCTCGCGGACCGCTGCGGCGGCGTCGGCGACGACCTGGCCCGGCGCCGGCGGCCGGAGCACGACCGCGTCGTCCGGCACGTTCAGCACGGCGAGGCCGGAACCGGCGAGGAGGGGGACGCGCGCCACGGCGGGCGACGTTACAGCGGTCGACGACGGGGCCGCGAATAGACTCGACGGGGATGCCCAAGACGCTCACCGGAGAGGAGTTGCAGCTCGACGACGGGCCCGCGCGTGACTCCGAGCTCTTCCTCGTCGACGGGAACAACCTCGCCTACCGCGCCTTCTTCGCGCTGCCCGAGGAGCTCGCGACGACCGAGGGTTTTCCGACGAACGCGCTCCTCGGCTTCACGAACATGCTCTTCAAGCTGCTCCAGGACTACCGGCCGAAAGGCGTCGCAGTGGCCTGGGACACCCGGCCGGCCGAGCGCTTGGAGACGCTCGGGACGTACAAGTCGGAGCGCCGCCCGACGCCCGACCTGCTGAGCGAGCAGTTCCCGTACTTCCGGCCCATCGTCGAGGCGTTCGGCTATCGGAACCTCGAGTTCGAGGGCTGGGAAGCGGACGACGTGATCGCGACGCTCGCGACCCGCGCCGACGAGGCGGGGATCAAGACCACGATCGTCTCGACCGACCGCGACGCGTTCCAGCTCGTCACCGACAACGTCACGCTGATGATGACGCCGCGCGGCGTCTCGGACGTGAACGTGTACACCCCCGAGCGAGTCGAGGCGCGCTACGGGATCCGACCCGATCAGATCCCGGACTTCATCGGGCTCAAGGGCGACACGAGCGACAACATCCCCGGCATCCCCGGCATCGGCGACAAGACCGCCGGCCAACTGATCCAGCAGTACGGCACGGTCGAGGAGGTGATCGCGCACGCCGACGCGCTGACGCCCGCACGGCGCAAGAACGTCCAGGAGCACGCCGAACAGGCACTCGTGTCCAAGGAGCTGGCGACGATGCGCCGCGATCTCGACCTCGGCTCCGGCTCCGACCCGGCCGAGCTCGTCCTGCAGCCGCCCGACCGCTCGCAGCTGAAGGAGATGTTCCGGCGCTTCGAGTTCCGCAACCTGATCGGGCGCGTCGACCAGCTCGACGAGGCCGTGCCCTCGCTCCCGACGATGCGCCCCGAGGGAACGAGCGTGGCGTGGCGCGAGGGCGAGCTGCCGGAGACGCGTGACCGTGCTTCGCTCGCCGTCGACGACGGACGCTTCGCGCTGGCGCTCGACGACGGCGTCGTGCTCGGCGAGTTCGACGCGGACGTCGCCCAGGCCCGTCTCCGCGACGCGCACGTGATCGCACACGACTTCAAGTCGCTGCCGCGGCTGACGATGACCCCGGCCGAGGACACGATGCTCGCCGCGTACCTGATCGACCCGGGCCGGCCCGCGTACGAGCTCGACGACCTCGCGCAGGAGTACGGCCTCGAAGTGCTCCCCGAGCCGGCAACCGACGAGGAGACAGCTGCGCTCGTGCGCCGCGCGGAGGCCGCGCGCCGGCTCGCGCCGGTGCTCCGGGAGCGACTCCGCGAGCGCGGCAGCGAGGTCCTCTACGACCACATCGAGCTCCCGCTCGCCGCGGTGCTCGCCTCGATGGAGGACGCCGGAATCAAGATCGACACGTACCGCATGGGCGAGATCACGGCTCGGCTGGCCGACCGCGTCGAGGAGCTCGAGACCAAGGCGCACGAGCTCGCCGGCGAGGAGTTCATGCTCGGCTCGACGCAGCAGGTTGCGCGCATCCTCTTCGAGCAGCTCGAGCTCACTCCGGGGCGCAAGGGGAAGACCGGCTACTCCACCGACACGCGCGTCCTCCGCTCGATCCGGGGCGACCACCCGATCGTCGCGGTGATCGAGGAGTGGCGCGAGTACTCGAAGCTCCTCAACACCTACCTCCAGCCGCTGCCGTCGCTGCTCGGCCAGGACGGGCGCCTGCACACGCACTTCAACCAGGCCGTCGCGTCCACCGGTCGGCTCTCGACCTCGAACCCGAACCTGCAGGCGATCCCGATTCGCACCGAGCTGGGCCGCGAGATCCGCTCGGCGTTCGTCGCGGAGCAAGGGCACAGGCTCGTCAGCGCCGACTACTCGCAGGTCGAGCTGCGGATCCTCGCGCACGTGTCGGGCGAGCCGAAGCTGCGCGAGTCGTTTGCGCGCGGCGAGGACATCCACACGACGACCGCGGCCGAGGTGCTCGGCAAGGACCCTGCGACGCTGACGAAGGACGAGCGCAACATTGCCAAGATGGTGAACTTCGGGATCATCTACGGCATCTCGTCGTACGGTCTGTCGGAGAACCTCGAGATCGCGCGCGACGAGGCGCAGGAGTACATCGACACGTACCTCGCGCGCTTCCCGTACGTCCAGGACTTCATCGCCCGGACGATCGAGCAGGCAAAGCGCGACGGCTACGTGACGACGCTCTTCGGCCGCCGGCGCCCGGTTCCGGAGATCCGCGCCTCGAACCGGCAGACGCGCTCCCTCGGCGAGCGGCTCGCCGTGAACTCGGTCATGCAGGGCACGGCGGCCGACATCATCAAGGTGGCGATGGTCAACATCCACCGGCGGCTCGTGGAGGAGGGCCGCGCCTCGCGACTCGTGTTGCAAGTGCACGACGAGCTGCTCGTCGAGGCGCCGGAGCGCGAAGTGTCCGCCGTGAAAGACCTGCTCAGAGGCGAAATGGTCGCCGCGTTCGAGCTCGATCCACCGCTCGCGGTCGAGGTGGGGGCCGGCGAGGACTGGAACGAGGCCAAGTCGTGAACGTTCAGCGACCAGGCTAGGCATCTCGCCGAAAACCGGGTTACACTCGCCCCGCGCGGTCCGCTGCGGACAGGCAGCGAATTCCACGTTTCCTCAGGGGAGGGGAGATCGAAGTGAATCTGCGTCGTACTGCGGTCCTCGGTGCGCTCTTCGCGCTCGTCACACTCATCGCCGGGGCTCTGCCGGCGCACGCGGTTTCCTCGGGAATCGTGATCAGCCAGGTCTACGGGGCGGGGGGCAACACCGGTGCCACCCTGACCCACGACTACGTCGAGCTCTTCAACCGCGGACCGGTGGCGCTGCCGCTTGGCGGCCTCTCCATTCAGTACGCGAGCGCCGTCGGGCACGGGCAACTTCGGCACGCCACGCAACTCACCGAGCTGCCCGACTTCGATCTCCAGCCGGGCCAGTACTTCCTGATCCAGGAGGGCGGCGGGACGACCGGGGCCGCGCTATCCGACCCCTGACCACATCGACCCGACCCCGATCGCGATGGCGGCCGGCGCACGGCAAGGTCGCGCTCGTCTCCGGCGACGCGACGCTCGGCTGCAACGGGAGCACCGGTCAGCCGTGCGACGCGGCCGCGACGGCGAGGATCATCGACCTCGTCGGCTACGGCAACGCAAACTTCTTCGAGGGAGCGGCCGCGGCGCCGACCCTCAGCGCGACCTCGCGGCCTTCCGCGCGGGGAACGGCAGCATCGACACGGACCAAAATTCGCTGGACTTCGCGGCAGCAACGCCGGCGCCGCGGAACAGCAATCCCGGCGACGCCGCCCCGAGCGTCAGCTCCTCGACTCCGGCGCACGGTGCGACGGGAGTCGCGCGCGACGCAAACATCACGATCACCTTCAGCGAGCCCGTGAACACCACGAGCACCTGGTACGCGATCTCCTGCGGGACGACCGGGGCGCACCCGGCGACCGCCACGGGCGGAGCCACCACCTTCACGCTCGACCCGGCCACGGACTTCGCGGCCAACGAGACCTGCACCGTCAGGGTCCTGGCGTCGGACGTCACCGATCAGGACGCGACGGATCCGCCGGACAACATGGTGGCGAACCACGAGTTCACCTTCACGACCGAGGCGACGCCCCCGCCGGCGGTTCGGATCCACGAGATCCAGGGTGCCTCGCACACGGCCGCGATCCTCGGTCCGGTTGCCGGCGTCGTCGGCATCGTGACCGCGAAGCGCACCAACGGCTACTACCTGCAGGACCCCAGCCCGGACGCGAACGACGCGACGTCCGAGGGGATCTTCGTCTTCACCTCGACGGCCCCCACCGTCAACGTCGGCGACTCGGTCCGCGTCAGCGGGACCGTGGTCGAGTTCCGGCCCGGCGGCGCCAGCAGCACGAATCTCACGATCACCGAGATCAGCGGCCCGACGACGACCGTCGTGTCGACCGGCAACCCGCTGCCTCTGACCACCGTGATCGGCATCGGCGGGCGAGTCCCGCCGAGCGAGGTGATCGAGGACGACGCGGCCGGCAACGTCGAGACGAGCGGCGTCTTCGACCCGGCGTCGGACGGCATCGACTTCTACGAGAGCCTCGAGGCGCATGCGCGTCCAGGTCAACAACCCTGTCGTCGTTGGACCGCGCAACAGCTTCGGCGAGGTCTACGTGCTCGCCGACGACGGCGCCGGCGCTGCGGTGCGTACGGCCCGCGGCGGGATCGTCATCCGTGACCTCGGTGCAGAGCCGCCAGGCGACTACGCGTCGGGCGACTTCAACCCCGAGCGCATTCAGCTCGACGACGCCGCTGGTGTCGCCACACCGAGTGCGAACGTCGGCGACGGCTTCACGACGCCGGTCATCGGCGTCCTCGACTACGACTTCGGCAACTTCGAGATCGAGGTCACCTCGGTGCTCACGCGCGTCGACAACGGTCTCGCGCGCGAGGTCACGGCGGCCCCGGGCCTGAATGAGCTCTCAGTCGCGACGTTCAACGTCGAGAACCTCGACGCGGCCGAGCCGCAGTCGAAGTTCGACGCGCTGGCGGGCCAGATCGTGAACAACATGCGCTCGCCCGACATCGTCTCGCTCGAGGAGATCCAGGACAACAACGGCCCGACGAACGACACGGTCGTCGACGCCACGGAGACGCTGACGAAGCTCGTGAACTCGATCACGGCCGTCGGCGGTCCGACCTATCAGTTCCGGCAGATCGACCCTGTCGACGACCAGGACGGCGGCGAGCCCGGCGGCAACATTCGCGTCGGCTTCATCTTCCGGACCGACCGTGGCGTCTGCGTTCGTCGATCGTCCCGGCGGCGGCTCGACGACGCCGACGACGATCGTCAGCGGGCCCGACGGACCCGAGTTGTCGGCGAGCCCGGGCCGCGTCGATCCTGCGAACACGGCGTGGAACGCCAGCCGCAAGCCGCTTGCCGGCGAGTTCACCTTCCGCGGCGAGACCTACTTCCTGATCACCAACCACTTCAACTCCAAGGGCGGCGACCAGGCGCTCTTCGGCCGCTTCCAGCCGCCGACCCGCGCGACGGAGGTCCAGCGGCACCAGCAGGCGCAGATCGTCAACAACTTCGTCGACTCGATCCTCGCGGTCGACTCGTCCGCCAATGTCATCGTGCTCGGGGACATCAACGACTTCGAGTTCTCGCAGACGATGTCGCTCGCTCGAGGGAGGCGTCCTGCACGCGCTGATGAGCACGCTGCCGCAGAACGAGCGCTACAGCTACGTCTTCGAGGGCAACAGCCAGAGCCTCGACCACATCGTCGTCAGCAACAGCTTGTTCGGGAGCCCGTTCGCGTACGACGCGGTGCACGTGAACGCCGAGTTCCACGATCAGCTCTCGGACCACGATCCGCAGGTCGCCCGGTTCCTCGTCAATGCCGCGCCCACTGTGGACGCGGGCGGCCCGTACACGGTCGGCGAGGGTGGAACCGTGCAGCTCACGGCCACCGGCAGTGACGAGAACGGCGACGCGCTGACGTACGACTGGGACCTCGACGGCAACGGGACGTACGAGACGCCGGGACAGACCGTCACGTTCTCGGCTGCGTTGATCGACGGCCCGGCGGCGCGCGACGGTCGGCGTGCGCGTCACCGACGGGACGTCGTCGGCGACGGACACCGCACAGGTCACGATCACGAACCTCCCTCCGACCGCAACGTTCGTCGCTCCGGCCACGGTCAACGCGGGCAACCCGTTCACGCTCGCGCTGACGAACCCGGACGATCCGTCGGCCGCCGACGAGGCCGCGGGCTTCACCTACGCGTTCGACTGCGGGTCGGGCGGCTACAGCGCGTTCGGCCCGTCTGCAACGACGAGCTGCCCGACGACGGACGTCGGCACGCTGTCGGTCGGCGCGAAGATCCGCGACAAGGACGGAGGCGTGTCCGAGTACCGCGCGACCGTTCGCTCGATCGTGACCGCGGCGAGCCTCTGCGCGCTCACGGAGCGGCTCGTCACGAAGGAGGGCGTCGCGAACTCCATGTGCGCGAAGCTCAGGAACGGATCGATCAACGCCTACATCAACGAAGTCGAGGCACAGACCGACAAGGCGCTGACGCGGGCACAGGCTGAGCTGCTGATCCGCCTTGCAAGGCGGCTCTAACGATGAACACACGAAAGGGGAGAGGTAACCGAATGAGGAAGTTCTCGATTGCCGCAGTGGCTGATCGCGGCGTTGCTCGTAGCGATCGGCGCGCTGAGCGGCGCGGCGACGGGCAAGCCAGAGGCAGGTGGCCCGAAGGTTCCGCCGCCGGTCACGATCCAGATCCTGAACGTGTCGGACTGGCACGGGAACCTCGACCCGTTCGGCAGCTCCGGCTCTCGGTGGTGCCTGGAACATCTCGGCCCGCTGGCAGCAGGATCGCGCGGCGCATCCGACGTTGACGCTCACCGCCGGTGACGACTTCGGGGCGACACCGCCGCTCTCGAGCTTCTTCAACGAGGAGCCGTCGGTCAAGGGCCAGCGTCTGATGGGGATCCAGGTGGGCGCGCTCGGCAACCACAACTTCGACCGTGGTGTCGGCCACCTGCAGCAGATGATCAACCTCGCGGGCGCAGAGTCGAGCTCGAGCGCTCCGGGGCAGCCGTTCCAGTACGTCTCCGCGAACCTGGAGAACCTCGACGAGAACCTGACCGGCGTCGAGCCGATGAAGTTCTTCAAAGTCGGCGGCCTGAAGGTCGCCGTCATCGGCATCACGAACGAGGAGGCTCCCGGCGTCGTGCTGCCGGGCAGCTTCGGGACGATCGAGGTGACCGACGGCATCGCGGCCGCGAACAAGTACGCGCGGCACGCCCGGAGGGCTCAGGCGGACGCGGTCGTCGTGATCACGCACAAGGGCGTTCGCAGCATGGCCGAAGGAGTGCCGTCCGGTGAGCTGATCGACTTCGCCAACGGCCTCGAGCCGGGCCTGGTCGACGTCGTCTTCGGCGACCACACCGACGTGCAGTTCTCGGGGACGATCAACGGCGTCCTCGTGCACGAGAACCGCAGCTACGGCGGCACGTATGCCAAGACGCTGCTGACCGTGCAGCCCGGCAGAGGCAACGTGGACGGACGGGTGATCAGCAAGTCGGTCACCTTCGTCACGCCGACGCCTCCGACCCCGGGTCTCCAGAACGGCAACACGACCTGTCCGCCTGCCCCAGCCTTCTGCGACCAGGCGATCGTCGACATGCTCGTGCCGTATCGTCAGCAGCTCGCAGCGCTGCTGGACGGCCAGATCGGCACGGCAGCCGGCATCTTCGTGCGCGGCAGCAACATCGAGCGTCGTCAGGAGGTGCCGCTCGGCGACCTGGTCGCCGACGGCATGCGCTGGCGCTACGGCACGCAGCTGGGGCTGATGAACAGCGGCGGGCTTCGCGCTCAGATGCCATCGTGCACGTACTCGCCGGTGAACACGGCGCTCAAGCGCCCGTGTCCGGGCTACGCGGCCGGCACGCCGTACGACCTCGTGCTCGGCGACGTGTTCGCCGTCCTTCCGTTCGGAAACATCCTGAACACGCGCACCGTGACGGGCGCCCAGCTCTGGCTGGCTCTGGAGAACGGCGTGCGAGCGATCGACTCGACGGGCAGCGGGGCAGACGGCCGCTTCCCGCAGATCTCGGGCTTCAAGTTCTCGTTCCGCTACGACATCCCGAGCGGTTGCACCAGCCCGACGACGTGCGTGGTCAACCGGGTGCAGTCGGTCGCGCTGTCGGACGGGACCGCGATCCCGAACGACGGCACCACGTACACGATGGCACTGCCGAACTTCGTCAACCTCGGCGGTGACGGCTACTACATGTTCGCCGACGGCCAGGGCGCGACCCAGGAGCTCGACGCCGTCGTGATGAAGGAGTACATGGCCTTCGCAGGGCCGACCTTCGATCCCGCGAGCTACCCGCTCGACCGGATCACGAAGTGCAACGGGCCCTGCACGTAGGCGAGTAGCACCGGAACGAACGTTGAAGGGCCGGGCCGAAAGGCCCGGCCCTTCACGTTCTCGTCGGCGCGCAGGAACGGCACCGCCAACGCCGCGGCGAGCACGATGACGCCGACCGCCACCGCCGCGACCACGACCCACGTCGGCACGCCGTCGTCTCCGGTCTGCGCTGCTGCGGCGGGCGGCCGGTAGCCGAGAAAGCCCACGATCTCGAACGGCGCGCCGTCGGCCGTTGCCGGGGATCGTCCAGTTGCGGACGAGGCCCTCGCGCTTCGGCGGCGCTTCGGTGGCGCCGATTCGCGGCTCGACCCAGACCTCGGTGCGCCCGGGCTGGACGCGGACGGTCGGCTGCCCTTCGGCGCCCGGGACGACGATCGTCTTGCGGCGTGAGGTTCGCGAGCGACAGCCGCACGTGCCCGTCCAGGACCTGGACCAGGACGCCGGGCTGCGACGGCTCGAGGTACGAGACCCGCGCCTGGAAGCCAGAGTGGGAGCCGCCACCGTGCGCGTGGGCGGTTGCTGCCCCGACGCAACCGGCCGTGGCCAGAACGCCGAGGATGAGCGAGCAGCGAGTCCGCACGGGCGGCCATGGTGCCACGCGGCGCGCGGCGGAGACCTGCTCAGACCTGGGGCTATACTGACTCGCTCATGAGCACCACCGAACAGCCTCAGCTCGAAGAAGGCGTCTGGACCGAGGGTCCCGACGGCGAGCTGATTCCCGACTACGAGTCCACCTTCCCCACGATCACCGAGGGGGAAGTCGTCCACGGCACCGTCGTCCGCGTCGACAAGGACGAGGTGCTCGTCGACATCGGCTACAAGTCCGAGGGCGTCATCCCGGTCGCCGAGCTCTCGATCAGGCGGTCGGTGAACCCGGCCGACGAGGTCAGCCTGGGCGACGAGATCGACGCGCTCGTGCTCACGAAGGAAGACGCCGAAGGCCGCCTGATCCTCTCCAAGAAGCGTGCTCGCTTCGAGCTCGCCTGGAAGAAGATCGAGGGCGCCGCGGAGTCCGGCGAGCCGGTGCTCGGGCGGGTGATCGAGGTCGTCAAGGGCGGCCTGATCCTCGACCTCGGCGTGCGCGGGTTCCTGCCGGCGTCGCTCGTGGACATCCGGCGCGTCCAGGACCTCGACGAGTTCATGGGCACGGAACTCCGCGCGAAGGTGATCGAGCTCAACCGCTCGCGGAACAACGTCGTCCTCTCCCGCCGCGCGGTGCTCGAGGACGAGCGCAAGGAGCAGCGCCAGCAGATTCTCGACCGTCTCCAGCCCGGCGACGTCGTCGAAGGCCAGATTTCGAACATCGTCGACTTCGGCGCGTTCGTCGACCTCGACGGCATGGACGGCCTGATCCACATCTCGGAGCTGTCGTGGTCGCACGTGAACCACCCCTCCGAGATGCTCGAGATCGGCCAGACCGTGTCGGTCAAGGTGCTCGACATCGACCGCGACCGCCAGCGGATCTCGCTCGGTCTCAAGCAGACCCAGAGCGACCCGTGGCAGCAGGTGCTCGAGCAGTACAAGGACGGCGACGTCGTCGACGGCAAGGTGACGAAGGTCGTCACGTTCGGCGCGTTCGTCGAGATCCTCCCGGGCGTCGAAGGTCTCGTGCACATTTCCGAGCTCGCGCAACACCACGTCGAGAACCCGCGCGAGGTCGTGTCGCAGGGCGACTCCGTCAAGGTCTTGATCCTCGAGGTCGACGGCGAGCGCCGCCGGCTCTCGCTCTCGCTCAAGCGTGTGGGCGAGGACGGCACGGTTTCCGAGGCACCGGATCTCGCCCTGTCCGACGAGGTCTTCACCGAGCAGCACGCCGAAGCGTCTCGGGCCGAGGAGCTGAGCGAGGCAACGCCAAGCGACGACGTTGCCGAAGCGCCTCCGCTCGCGGCTGAGCCCTCCGAAGCGCCTGCCCCGGCGGACGAGTCCGCCGAGGACGATTCCGCCGCTTAACCTCGCGATCACCGGCGGGATCGGCGCCGGGAAGAGCGAGGCGCTGCGCGCGTTCGCGCGGCACGGCGCCGCGACTGCGAGCGCCGACGAGATCGTCCACCGGCTCTACGCGGACCCCGAGGTGCAGCGGGCGCTCGTCGAGCGCTGGGGCGAGGGCGTGGTCTCCGGCGCGGAGGTCGACCGGCGGAGAGTGGGGGAGATCGTCTTCGCCGACCGCGAGGAGCTCGCGTGGCTGGAGTCGCTCCTGCACCCGCGCGTCGTCGCCGAGCAGGCGCGCTGGCGCGCCGAGCAGACTGCGCCGCTCGCAGTCGTCGAAGTGCCGCTGCTCTACGAAACCGGCGGCGAGGCGCGCTTCGACGCCGTCGTCGTGATCACCGCTCCGGAAGAGACCCGCCGCGAGCGGACGAAGGTGGCCGACGTCACGGAGCGCCAGGGACGCCTCATTCCCGACGACGAGAAGGCGCGCAAGGCCGACTTCGTCTACGTGAACGACGGCTCGCTCGAGGACCTCGACGAGTTCGTCCGAAGCGTCGTGGAGCGTCTGGCCCCGTGACCCGGGTCGCCACCCTCTTCCTGCTGGTCGCCGGGATCGCCGGTGCGGCTGTTTTCCTCAGCGAGCCCGACTGGTACCTCCGCGCGCGCTACCCGCTGCGCTACGAGCACATCGTGGTCGGCCACGCGGAGAACTACCGGCTCGACCCGGCGCTCGTCGCGGCGGTCATCTACCAGGAGTCGAAGTTCAAGCCCGAGGCCCGCTCGGAGGCCGGGGCGGTCGGGTTGATGCAGCTCCTGCCGGAGACGGCGAAGGGCATCGCGGCCCGCACCGGCGGCTCCGCGTTCCGGGTCGAGGACCTCGACGATCCGGAGATCAACGTCCGCTACGGCTCCTGGTACCTCAGGCATCTGCTCGACAAGTACGGCTCCGAGGAGCAGGCTCTCGCCGCGTACAACGGGGGTCAGGGGAACGTCGACCGCGGGGTGATGTATCCCGAGACGCGGCACTACGTCGACCGCGTGCTCGAGCTGCGCGGGATCTACCGCGAGGCGTACGGGTCAGAGCTCGGCGAGTAGCGCGCGCGCTCGGCCTTCGGCAACGGTCGCGCCCTTGTCGCGATACGCCTGGACAGCCGTTTCGAGCGCTTCCGTCGCCTCCGCGCGCCGACCGGTTGCGCCGAGGATGAGCGCGCGAACCTCATGTCCCGCGCCGCTGTACTCCCAGAAGTCGGTGGTCGCGGCAACCTCGAGCGAGCGGTCGACGACGCGTTCGGCGTCCTCGAGCCGGCCGCGTCGCAGGTGAAGCCGAGCTTCGGCGAGATCGGCGTTGACGATCGTGCCGATGTCTCCCGGTGGACAGAGCTCACGCGCCGTCAGCAGCGCCGCCTCGGCCTCGTCGTCGCGACCGAGCCTGAGGAGGCTGTTGGCGAGGTCCGCGGCGACGGTCGACGCGTACGCGTGCTCCCCGAGCTCGGTCAGCTGCTCGAGTCCGGCGCGCTGGATGCTTGCGGCGCGATCGTAGTCGCCTGCCTGCTCTTCGACGTACGCCCTCGCCATCGCGCTCGCGGCGTAGTGCAAGACGAATCCGGCGTCGAGGAGTTGCGCGCGGCCTTGCTCGACGAGCTTCCGACCTTCGTCGACGTCGCCGCGGATCGCCGCGAGGCGGCCGAGCGCGCGTAGCGCGGTGGCCTGCGCTCCCACGCCGCTCGTCCCCTTCACAAGCGCGCGGATCTCGGCCTCTGCGGCGTCCACGGGCGTCGGGCCGAACAGCGCGATCGCGCACAGGTTCCCGAGCGCCTCGTTGACGAGTGACGCTAGTCCTGCCCTTTCCGCGTGCCGGATCGCAGCGCGATACCGTTCGGCGGCCGCGGCAGCGCGGCAGGCCGTCCACTCGACATGGCCTTGGACCGTCCGAGCCAGCGCGAGCCCCCGCTCGTCGTCGAGGCGTGCGAACGTCTCGACCGACCGGGCGAGCGCGTCGCGACCGGACTCGAGCGAGCCCGTGCCGCCCATGTGGGCCACCATCGGGTCCAGCACCGTCGCGTAGGTGCTCAGGCGCTCGTCCTCTGTCGTTGCCAACTCGTCGATCCACGCCCGGCAATCGTCGAACCGAGCGCTCTCCATCAGTGCGAGGACGAGATCCATAACGAACTCGAGCCGCCCTGGCGAGGCCTGGGAGGGGAGCGTCGTGGCGCGTTCGAGCAGCCTGACCGCCGCGGAGTTGTCGCCTCGCCCGAACGCTCCTCGACCCGCTGCGCCGAGCCGGCGGGCAGCCTGCCCGGCGAGAACGTCGTCCTCGCGGCCGAGCTCGCGCCGGTAGAGCACCGCCTGTTCGAGGTGGTAGCCGACGATCTCGTCCTGCTCGACGAGCTGGACGTGCTCGTCGATCCAGAGCGCGAAGCGCTCGTGCAGGTCGGCGCGCGTTTCCTTCGGCAGCGAGTCGTACGCGGCGTCGCGAATCAGGAGATGACGGAAGCGGAAGGCGTCGTCGCCCGGCATCGTCGCCGCCTCCGGCCGGATCAACTCGTTGCGGATCAGCTTCGCGAGATGGCCGTCGAGCCCGAGCCGGACCTCGGCCGACGCGAGCTCCGCGACCGGCAAGCGGTGGAAGACCTCTCCTTCGACCGCGCCGCGCTCGATCACCGAACGCTCGTCCCCGCCGAGTTGATCGAGCCGCGCTTGGAGAAGCGCCTGGATCGTCGGCGGTACGACGACCTCGGAGTCGCCGTTGTCCTGAAGCATCAGCAGCATCTCCTCGACGAACAGCGGGTTGCCTTCGGAGGCTTGGAGGATCCGGCCACGGGTCGTGTCGAGCAGCTCCGCGCCGCTGAGGAGGTTGTCGATCAACGTCGACGTCTCGTCGCTTCCGAGCGGTTCGAGCAGCAGCGAGGTGGCGTTCGCCTTCCCGCCGCCCCACGCGGGGCGGAGTTGAAGCAGCTCGGGCCGGGCGACGCACAGCACGAAGATCGGTGCGCCGCGCGACCAGTCCGTGATGTGCTCGATCAGGTCGAGGAACGTCGGCTCGGCCCACTGGATGTCGTCCCAGACGACGACGAGCGGCCGATCCGCCGCCTCGGCCTCGAGCAGCTTCCGGGTCGCGACGGCGGCCTCGTTCGGGGACGGCAGTGCGAGCACGGCCTCGGCGTCGGCGCCGAGCTGGAGCAGCACCTCGACGAGCGGCCAGTACGTGATCCCCTCGCCGTAGTGGAGGCAGTGGCCGCGGAGGATCCGTGCGCGATCCGCGGTCTCCCGGACTGAACTCCTCGACGAGCCGCGACTTTCCGACGCCCGCCGGGCCGAGCAGCGTGAAGAGGTACGACGAGCGCTGCGACACCACGTTGTCGAAGTCGTCGCGCAGCCGCTGGAGCTCGCGCTCGCGACCGACGATCGGCGAGTCGAGGCGACGCACGAGGCCGGCCGACGCCGAGTCGATGTCGAGCAGCCGATACGCCGCGACGGGTGCGCTCTTGCCCTTGAGCTCGAGCTCGACGGCTTCGACCTGCACCGCGTCCCGCACGAGCTGCTGCGTCTCCTGCCCGATCAAGATCTCGCCCGGCTCCGCGTTCTGCTCGAGCCGCGCCGCGACGTTGACCGCATCGCCGGTGACGAGCGCGTCTCCCTCGCCGGCCACGACCTCGCCCGTGTTGACCCCGATTCGTGCCTGCAGCCCGATCGTCGCGACGGCAGCCCGTAGCTCGACGGCCGCGCGAACTGCCCGCAGCGCGTCGTCCTCGTGCGCCTGCGGGACGCCGAAGACCGCCATCACCGCGTCGCCGATGAACTTCTCGACCGTGCCCGCCGTGCCGCTCGAGGATCGCGCGCGAGTCCTCGAAGTACCGCCGCATCGTCGCTCGCACGGTCTCGGGGTCGTGTCGCTCCCCGAGCGCGGTCGAGCCCGTCAGGTCGCAGAAGACGACCGTGACGGTCTTCCTGACCTCACGGGGCATCTCGGCCTGCTCGAGCGGCGCGCCGCAGGCGCCGCAGAACTTGAACCCCTCTGGATTTTCCTGGCCGCAGCGTGCGCAAGCCCTCATTCCTCCTGAGCCTAGGCCGCTCGGAGGACGGGTTCAATGACGACGTCCAAGTGACACTTGACAGACGCCACTAATGATGTCACTATGACGTCATGCAGATGGCACAGTTTCTCGAGTCGCTCGAGACCGACCTGGACCGGATCGCCGCCGTCGGCGACGACACGGTCGCCCAGGCCGCTGCCCGCCTGAGCCAGGCAATTCGCGGCTCGGCCGGGATGCGCCTCCTGGAGGCGCTCGGCGAGGCCGCGGTCGAGATCTCGGCGCAGCTTCCCGAGGGCCACGTCGAGGTCCGGATGAGCGGCCAGGATCCGAACTTCGTCTTCGTCGAGGAGGAGCCGCAGCCGGCTGCTCAGCCGTCCGCCGAGGACGAGGCGTCCGCCCGAATCACGCTGCGCCTGCCCGAGGGGCTGAAGGCAGGCATCGAGGCCGCGGCCTCACGAGAAGGGGTCTCTGTCAACGCCTGGCTCGTGCGCGCACTCGCGCGCGAGGTATCGGCGCCCGTCCGCGGTCCCCGTGTGGGGAGCCGTCTGACCGGGTTCGCCAAGAGCTGAAAGGAGCCACGATGTTGTCCATCGTCCCGATCAACTACGCCGACTACATGAAGCACGGCGACGCGAAGATCGATCGCCGCCCGCCGAAGCTGAAGAGCCGGAAGGCCGGCAAATGAGGACCGAGACCTTCCCGACCGCGCGGCAGCTGTCCGTCAACGTCAAGCTGCCGCGCGGCGACATCGAGGTCGAGACGGCCGACGTGCAGGAGACGACGGTGACGCTGACCGGCGACTCCGACCGTGCCGAGCGGCAGGTCGAGGAGGCCTTGATCAGGCTCGACGACCTCGATGACCACGACGAGCTCGTGATCGACTCCGACCCGGACGACTTCGCGTGGGGGAGCGACCGGATCAAGGTCGCGATCTCGTTCTCCGGCCGGCGCGACAAGGTTCGCATTCGCGTCGTCGCGCCGCACGGCACGAACCTGACCGTCGCGACGGGCGCCGCGGACCTCCGCGCAAACGGCCGCTTCGGCGAGATCGAGACGAAGACGGGCTCGGGCGACATCGCGATCGGCGAGGTCGAGCGCGACGCCCAGATCAAGGTCGCGAGCGGCGACGTCAAGATCGAGCGCGTCGGCGGCTCCCTCAAGGTCCAGACCGCTGCGGGAGACCTGCGCGCGGGTCCTGTGGCCGGCAGCGCCGAGATCAAGACCGCCGCCGGCGACGTCAGCCTCGCCGAGGTCGGTCACGACGTCCTCGTCACCAGTGCCTCGGGCGATCTTCACGTCGGCTCCGTCACGCAGGGCAAGGTCGCGCTCAAGTCCGTCTCCGGCGACATGGTCGTCGGCGTGAAGCGCGGCTCGCGCGTCTGGATGGACGTCAAGACCGTGACGGGCAGCGCCCGCTCGGATCTCGACTCGGACGGCGGCGACGACGGCGAGGGGCCGCTCGTGGAGCTGAAGGCCACCGCCATGTCCGGCGACATCCGCATCCTCCGCGCGTAACGACGTGACGGCGAGATCGCGCCGGCCGCTCGTCGCGCTTCTGACTGCGGACGCGATCTCGCTCAGCGGGAACGCGATGGGGTTCGTCGCGATCCCGTGGTTCGTCCTCGAGACGACGGGGAGCGCGACGTTGACCGGCATCGTCGCCGCGCTGACCTTCGCGCCGACCGTCCTCGCCACGTTCTTCGGCGGCGCGATCGTCGACCGGCTGGGGTTCCGCCGGACGAGCGTGATGGCGGACGTCGCGAGCGGCGTCACCGTCGCCGCGATCCCGCTGATCCACGCGACCGTCGGGATCGAGCTCTGGCAGCTCTTCGTCCTCGTCTTCCTGGGCGCGCTGTTCGACGCGCCCGGAGCGACTGCGCGCCGCTCGCTGCTCCCCGACCTGGTCGAGCTCGCGGGGACGAGGCTCGAGCGCGCGACCGGGATCAACGGCGCGATCCAGCGCGGCTCGTTGCTCGTGGGCGCTCCGATCGCGGGCCTCCTCGTCGCGACGATCGGGGCGACGAACGTCCTGTGGCTGAACGCCGCGTCGTTCGCGGTCTCCGCGCTGCTCGTCGCGCGTCTCGTCCCCGTGCTGGCGCCGCACCCCGATGCGACCGAGCCCGGCCGCTACTTCTCCGAGCTGCTCACCGGAGTCCGCTTCGTCGCACGGGATCCGCTGATCCGGATGATCGTGCTGATCGTGTTCACCACGAACTTCCTCGATGCGCCGTTCCCGGTCGTCTTCCCGGCGTTCGCCATGGAGGCGTTCGGCAGCGCCGTCTACCTCGGCGTCATGCTCGGAGTCTTCGGCGGCGCGGCGCTGCTCGGCTCGCTCGCGTACAGCGCCGTCGGGCATCGGCTGCCGCGCCGACAGACGTTCGTGTTCTCGTTCCTGCTCGCGGCACTGCCGTACCTGGCGCTCTCGCTGCTGCCGTCGCTCCCGGTCACGCTCGTCCTGATGGCCGTGTGGGGGCTCGCCTCGGGGCCGCTGAACCCGGTGTTGCAGACCGTCGCCTACGAGCGGATACCGGCGCACATGCGCGGTCGCGTCCTGGGCGCCACGATCGCCGGGGCGTACCTCGCGATCCCCGCGGGCGCGGTGCTCGGAGGGCTGGCCGTCGAGTACTTCGGCGTTGCGGCGACGCTGTTCGCGATCGGCGTCTGCTACCTCGCCGTGACGCTCACCGGCGTCTTCAACCCGACGCTCCGGCAGATGGATCCCGAGCCCGGAGCCTGTAGCCGGCGTGAGCGCACCGGCCGTGAGCAGGCGGGACCTCTTCCGCAACCCGGGGCTGATCGGGATCCTCGCGCGCGAGGTCGTCTCGCTCACCGGCTCGCAGATGACGTGGGTCGCGCTGCCGTGGTTCGTGCTGACGACGTCGGGCTCCGCGACCCGGATGACGATCGTGCTCGCGGTCGAGGCCGCAGCCGTTGCGCTCGGCGGCTTCGCCGGTGGGCTCGCCACGCGTCTCGGCGCCCGGCGCACGATGCTGATCTGCGACGGCGCGCGTGCGCCGCTGATGGCGGCGATCCCCTTGCTGCACATGGCCGACGCGCTGAGCTTCCCGCTCCTGCTGGTGCTCGTCGCGGGCGTCGGCGTCTTCGCCACGCCGTCGTTCGCGTCCAAGACGTCCCTGCTGCCGGATCTCGTCGGCGAGGACGAGGCGAGGCTCGGCGAGGCGAACGCCCTGCTGCAGACGGCGAACCGGCTCGCGGCGCTGCTCGGCCCGCCGATCGCGGGAGTCCTGATCGGGGTCTTCGGTGCGACCGAGGTGCTGCTGATCGACGCGGCGACGTTCGCGGTCGGCTTTCTGATCACCGCGACGCTCGTCCATGCGCCGGGGATCGCCGCCGAGCCGGATGCGCCCAAGGAGCACGCGTTCCGCGCCGTGTACGACTTCCTCTCGAAGGATCCGCTCCTTCGGCCGTGGTCTGCCGTGCTCATTCTCGGCGACGTGATCTGGCTGGCGCTGTTCGCCGCGCTGCCGGTGCTCGTGCTCGAGCGCTTCGGCGACGAGCCCGAGGTAGTGGGTCTGACGTTCGCCGGCTTCGGCCTCGGTGCAGTCGTCGGCGGTGTGGCCGCCTTCCGGCTCGTCGGCTCCGTCGACCGCGTCCTGCTCGCGAGCGTCGGGGAGATCGGGATGGCCCTGCCGCTCTGGCTCCTGCTCGTCCATGCGAGCCCCGTGCTGCTCGTGGTCGCGTTCGCGGTCGCCGGGTTCGCGAACGGCCTCGTCAATCCGGCGCTGCACACGATCGTGCAGCTCCGCACGCCGCGCGCGCTGCGCACGAAGGTCTACTCCGTGGTGATCACCGCGACGTCGATCCTCGGACCGGTGGCGCTCGTCGCCGACCGGCCCGGCGCTCGAGCGCTTCGGCGTCGACGCGACGCTGGCCGTGCTCGTCGCGATCGACACGGTGCTCGTGCTCCTGTTCTCCGTCGCCGGGCTGCGCTTTCGCGCTGCCGGTCGTACGACCGTTTCGCTCACCTGAGGGGCTTCGAGCTCGACCCACGGTTGCCGCCGCCGTCGAGCACCTCGACTTGCACGTCCCGCCCTCGGACGCGCGCAGCAGCGGAGCCGGAGGCCAGCCGAATGCGGTAGAGGCCGGGCAGGTTCGCGTGGTTCTGCCGCGTTGCACGCGAATAGATCGAGTGGAACGCCGACGCGCTGGGAATAGTCGTCCGGAAGTCCACGACTGTCCGCCACCGCTCGCCCATGATCCGCCAACGAACGACGACGGGCATCACGGGCAGGGACGACCACGGGGCGGGGACGGCCATCGGCGTCTCGTCCTCGACGTCCGCCGTTAGCTCACCGTCACGGAGGTCGATGTCGACGCACGCGCGGGTCGGTGTGGTCGGCAAACGGTCGCATCGCCCCGTTACGCAGCGGGTTCACGTAGACGCCGTTGCGACGTTCCGAGAAGTGCACGTGGGCCCACGGCTTCTCGACGTGACCGATCACGGTCTCATACGCCGTGACCCGCTGCCCCGCCCGAACGGTCGGGACGATGTGCCAGTACTCGAAGGACAGCCCTCCGCCCGCAGCGACGCTGAGCGCGTCCGGGTGGATGAACGACACCGTCCCGCTGATCGTCGCGAAGACAGGCGTTCCGTTCGGCGCCGAGACGTCCACGCCGAAGTGAAACTGCTTGGAGCTTCCGTGCGCGCCGCCGATCCGCGGATCGCCGAAGAAGCCTCGCACGGGGTGCTGGCGGTTGAAGGGCTTGACAGGCCAGCCGTAGCCGCCGGTGCTTGCCAGCGACCGACCGCCGGGCTGAGTACTTCCGTACGAGACCTCGGAGCAGGCTCCGAGGAGCACGAGAACACCTGCGAGCGGTGCGAGAACGAGAACGGTGCGACGCCGGGCGCCGCGGAACGGGAGTGATGAGTTGGTAGCCATGCGGCCACCGTCGAAGCGCGCTCAAACAGCTCCCTCAGGGGAGACCAATGCTTCGCCAACGGCCCCGCTCACACGGCGCTAACACGGGCCGCAAACCAGCCTGGGCTGCGCTGGAACTCGGCTGTGACCAGTGCTACAAACTTGCTGTGCTCGAGTTCCGCATCCTCGGGCCGCTCGAAGTCGGCTCGAACGGCAGCCCGCTCCCCCTGGGAGGGCAGAAGCAGCGCACGCTGCTCGCGGCGCTGCTCGTCCACGCCGGCGAGGTCGTCTCGACCGACCGCCTGATCGACGAGGTCTGGGGCGAGGCGCCCCCGAGAACCGCTGCGACCTCGCTGCAGAACTTCGTCTCACAGCTCCGCAAGGTCGTCGGGCCGGAGCTCCTCGTGACCCAGCCGCCCGGGTACGTGCTCCGGGTCGATCCCGACCGCGTTGATGCGGCGCGGTTCGAGCGCCTGCTCAGGGAGGCGCGCAGCGGGGCACCCGAGGATCGTGCAACCGGGATCGCCGGAGCGCTGTCGCTCTGGCGAGGGCCCGCCCTCGCGGACTTCGCGTTCGATCAGTTCGCGCAGGACGAGATCCGGAGGCTCGAGGAGCTCCGGCTGACGGCGCTGGAAGAGCGAATCGACGCCGAGCTCGAGCTGGGCAAGCACCGCGAGCTCGTCGCGGAGCTCGAGATGCTCGTCACGGCGCATCCGTCGCGCGAACGGCTGCGCGGGCAGCTGATGCTGGCCCTCTACCGCTCGGGACGACAGGTCGAGGCGCTCGACGCCTACCAGCAGGCGCGACGCGCGCTCGTGGAGGAGCTCGGGATCGATCCCGGCCCGGAGCTCCAGCGACTCCACGCCTCGATCCTCCGCCAGGAGGCCCCGCTGGAAGCACGGCCGACGGAAGAGCTCGACGAGAACCACTACGACGACGTCGTCCGGGCGCTCGCCGACGGCCGGCTCGTGGTGGTGCTCGGCTTCGGCGTCAACCTGGCCGAGCGTCCGCAGGACACGACCTGGTCGGAGCACGACGGACGATTCCCGCCGACCGCCGAGGACGCGGCGGCCTTTCTCGCTCGACGTTTCGACTGCCCGCCGGAGCGCTCTGCCGACCTCGCGCAGGTGTCGCAGTACGTCGCCCTCACGAAGGGAGTCGGTCCGCTCTACGACGAGCTGCACTCCGTCTTCGACCACGACTACCCGCCGGGCGCAGTTCACTCGTTCGCCGCGGAGCTCCCGGCCATCGTGCGAGACACCGGCTCGACGTTCCCGCTGCTCGTCACGACGCACTACGACCAGACGCTCGAGCGTGCGTTCGCCGAGGTCGGCGAAGACGTCGACGTCGTCTCGTACGTCGCAGCCGGTCGGGACCGCGGCAAGTTCCTGCACCTGCGGCCCGACGGCGAGGCGACGGTGATCGATGTGCCGAACGCGTACGGGGACCTCACGCTCAACGAGCGCCCGACGATCCTGAAGCTCCACGGGCAGGTCGACCGCCGCCCGGAGCGCGACCGCGAGAGCTTCCTGGTCAGCGAGGACGACTACATCGGCTACCTGGCCCAGGCCGAGATCGCGAACGTCGTGCCGGTGACGCTCGCGGCCAAGCTGCGGCGCAGCCACTTTCTCTTCCTCGGGTACGCGCTCGACGAGTGGCACCTGCGCGTGTTCCTGCACAGGGTCTGGGGAGACCAGCAGGCGGCGTACCGGTCGTGGGCGATCCAGCCGAACCCGGGCGCGATGACGCGGCAGTACTGGCGCCACCGGAACGTCGACATCTTCGACCTGCCGCTGCCCGAGTACGTCGGGCACGTCCGCCAGCGGGCCGGGCTCGTGAGCGTGGCGCCATGATCCCCGTCGTCGCCCACGACGTCCCGACCGGCCCGTTCAAGGGACTGACACCGTTCGAGGACTCGGATCGCGATGCCGTGCTCTTCTTCGGTCGCGAGCGCGAGCGCGAGGTGATCGCCGCGAACCTGCTCGCCTCCCGGCTCACGGTTCTCTATGGAGCGAGCGGAGTGGGGAAGAGCAGCGTGCTGCGTGCCGGCGTCGCGCACCACTTGCGGGCGATGGCGAAGCGCAACCTCGAGACGCGCGGGCATCCCGAGTTCGTCGTCGTGGTGTTCGGCGGCTGGACCGAGGACCCAATGGCCGCGCTGCTCGACGCAGTTCAAAGCGAGCTCGTCGACGTGTTCGGACCCGAGCTCGCCCCGAGCGAGCGCGCCGCCACGCCGACCGACACGCTTCACGACTGGACGGGCCTGCTCGACTGCGACCTGCTCCTGGTGCTCGATCAGACGGAGGAGTACTTCCTCTATCACGAGCAGGAGGAGGGCCGAGGGACGCTGGTCGGCGAGCTCCCGGAGCTCGTCACGCGGCCCGGGCTGCGAGTCAGCGTGCTCCTCGCGATCCGCGACGACGCCCTCGCACGGCTCGACCGGTTCAAGGGACACATCCCGAACCTGTTCGCGAACTACCTCCGCCTCGACCACCTCGACAAGCGGGCTGGGCGCGCCGCGATCCTCGGGCCGATCGAGCAGTACAACGCGCTCGCGCAGCCCGAGTCCCGTGCAGGCATCGAGCCCGAGCTCGTCGAGGCCCTTCTGGACGAGACGACGACCGGACGCCTCGAGTCTCGGGCACCGCGGCCGCGGGGTCGTCCGCCAGAGCGGGGCGCGGACCCGCGTCGAGGCGCCGTATCTCCAGCTCGTGCTGCACCGCCTCTGGGAGGAGGAGCTCGCGGTCGGCTCGAGCCTGATGCGCTTGGAGACGCTCGAGCGGCTCGGCGGAGCGAACGAGGTCGTGCGCACGCACCTCGAGCGCGCGCTCTCGGAGTTCCCGACCGAGGACAAGGACGTCGCGGCGGACGTCTTCAGCCACCTGGTCACGCCGTCGGGAACGAAGATCGCCCACGGGCTCCACGACCTCGCGCGGTACGCGCACGTCGAGGAGGATCGGCTCGAGCCGATCGTGACGCGCCTCGTGCACGAGCGGATCCTGCGGCCCGTCGCGAAGCGCGCGAACGGCACGGTCAACGGGGGCGCGGACACCGCACCGTACGAGATCTTCCACGACGTCCTCGGCGAGGCCGTGCTCGACTGGCGGACTCGGTACGAGTCCGAGCGACGGGTTGCGCTCGAGCGCGCCGAGTCGGACCGCAGGCATCGCCGGGTGCTGGCCATCCTCGGAGTCGTCATCGTCGCACTCGCGGCGATGACGGCAATCGCCGCCTACGCGGTCGCTCAGCGAAGCGAGGCGAACAAGCAGGCGGCGCGTGCGACGAGCGCGGCGGTGTACGCAAATCAGCAGCGGGTCGATCGCGGAGGAACAGACGGCGAAAGCCGAGACCGCGAGCGCGGAGGCCGTTCGCGAGGCCGAAAACGCTCGCACCGCCGAAGAGGAAGCGGAGATACCAGCGCCAGCAGGCCGCAGATTCAGGCAGGACGCTGCCGTCGAAGGGCGAAAGGCGAGGCCGAGAGTCAGAAGGCGATCGCGGTCGACGAACGGGCGAGGGCCGAGCACGAGGCGAGCCGGGCGGTCGCGGCCACGGCCGATGCGAATCGTCAGCGCGGGCGGGCCCTCAGCGAGCGCGCAACAGCCGTCCGCGAGAAGCGTGTCGCCCAGGCTCGTCTCTATCTCGCTCAGGCGCAGGCCCAGCTTTCGAAGGACCCGATGGAGACCTTGAGCCTCGCGCTCAAGGCGGTGTCGCTCAGAGCGCTGCCCGAGGCCGAGAAAGTCCTCAGGGACGGCCTCCTCGAGCAGCGGGTGCTGGCAATCCTCGCCGGGGGGAAGGGCACCCTCAACGCGGCGACCTTCAGCCCGGACGGCACCCGGGTGGCGACGGCGTCGGAGAGCGGAGAAGCTCGCGTCTTCGGCACGAGCCCGGTCGCGCTCCTCCAGCGGTTGCCGCACGGCGCTGCCCTGACGTCGATCGCGTTCAGCCCCGACGGCAGCCTCGTCGCGACGGCCGGCACGGACGGCACCGTGCGAATCTGGGATCTCGCGCTGCGGGCCAAGGCCACAGGCTTCGCCGCGGTCAGGCCGGTGCTACGGCACGACGCGCGGGTCCGCGCCGTGGAGTTCTCACCGGACGGCCGGCTGCTCCTCACCGCGAGCGACGATCGCACCGTGCGAGTGTGGGACGTCGCCAGCGGCGTGCAACTGAGGCGCTTCGAGCATCCGCGGGCGGTCAGGTCCGCGCGCTTCAGCCCCGACGGCCGGCTGATCGTCACCGCGCCCGTCGACCGAGATCCCTACGCGCGCGTCTTCGACGTCGCGACCGGCGCAGTCGCCGCGCTCGAGCACCCCGGTGCAGTCACGGACGCCCGGTTCACCCCGGACAACTCGCGAATCGTGTCTTCGGGCCGTCGCAACATCTTCGTCTGGCAACGGGGCACGTGGCGCCGGCTCCATCTGCTCGTCGCCCACGTGTCCGCCGTGCACGGCCTCACGATCAGTCCCGACAGCACGCGCGCCGTCTCGTACGACGACTCCGGGATCGGGCGGATGTGGCGGCTCGACACCGGAGTGCTCATCCCGGGCTTCATCCGCCACGAGAACTCGATCGACTCCGCCGTCTTCCACCCGGACAACGCAACCGTGTTGACCGCGAGCACCGATCTGACCGCTCGGATCTGGACCGGGGCCCAGAGCGAGTTCCGCACGTCGCTGGTCGGTCACAGCGAGCCGGTCTCGAGCGCCACGTTCAGCCCGGACGGGGCCCAGATCCTGACTGCGAGCGACGACGGAACGGCGCGGCTCTGGCGAACGTCGACGGAGCCGACGCTCAAGGTGCTCGGCTCGGCGAAACACACGGGCGGCGCGACGTCCATCGACACCAGCGCCGACGGCAGCCTCGTGGCCAGCGGCGGTGTGGACGGGAAGGTCCGCGTCTGGCGCTCGCGAGGCGGGCTCCTCCGCACGATCGACCACGGCGCGCGGGTCACGGTGGTGGCCCTCACAGCGGACGGCGCCCGCCTGTTGAGCGCCGGGGAGGACGGCCGGGCGCGGCTCTGGCGCGTGCGGGACGGGGAGGAGCTCGCCTCGGTCGCTCACGGCGCAGCGATCCGGGCGGCGGCGCTCTCTGCAGACGGACGCGTGATCGTGACGGGAGGGAGCACCACCGCCCGAACGTGGACCTCGACGGGCGCGGCCGGCCACGTCCTGCGCCACGACGGCGCCGTGACGAGCCTTGCGCTCAGCAGCGACGGGAGTCGCCTCGTCACCGGGAGCGCCGACGACAACGCGCGGCTCTGGGTCGTGCGCACAGGTGAGGAGCTGCGGGTGCTGCGCGGCCACACCGACTCGGTCGTCTCGGTCGCCTTCAACCGCGGCGGAACTCGCGTCGCGACCGCCAGTACGGACTCGACGGCCCGCGTCTGGGAGACTTCTTCGGGCAAGTTCCAACTGCTCGAGGGGCATCCGGAGGCCCTGACGTCCATCCGGTTCAGCCCCGACGGAAAGCGTGTCGTCACCGCGAGCATCGACGGGCAGGTCCGGAACTGGCCGGTCGCCGGTAGCCAGGATCCCGTCGTCTTCCGCGGGCACGTCTCGCAGGTCGCCGACGCGCGCTTCAGCCCTGACGGGCGCTGGGTCGTGACCTCCGGCCCGAGCGCCGCGGGCCTGTTCTTCGCGGCGTCCGGCGACCGCATCTTCTTCCTCCGCGGTCACGGTATGCCGCTGACGGGCGCGCTGTTCACGCGCGGCAGCAGGCGCATCCTCACCTCCGGGACCGACGGCACCGTGCGCACGTACGTCTGCGGCGTGTGCGGCTCACTGCCGGAGCTGCGCAGGCTCGCGAAGCAGAGCCTCGCCTCGGTCGCGCGCGCCGGCTAGCGCTCGGCGAGCTCTTCGCTCTTGTTGTTCAACGCGACGAACGCGGACTGCAGGAAGTCATTCGCCGCACCCGCCGCGAGCGTCCACGTGAGCAGCCGGCCGAAGCGCGGCGTCACGACCTGCGCCGCCCCGAGCCCCGCGGCGACCCACACGCCGACGCAGCGCGTGCAGGTGACGAGCTCGCCGATCGCTCGCTGCAGACCTTCGCCCGCGGGCTGCTCGTCGTCGCCGTCCGCCTCGCCCTCGACGAACGGCTCCCGCAGGAACGTTCCGACCCGGTCGCGTGAGATCGTGCGCGACGCCTTGAAGGTCGCCCCGGAAAGAGCGACGAGGTCGAGCGCCGTCAGGTCGCGCGCATCACGGTCGAGCGCGCGCGCGAGCGCCGCCGCGAGCGTCAGCCCGCCGAGGAGGGTCGCCGCGATCGCGGCGTAGGACGAGTACGGGGGCTCGGTGGCTTCCACTCTGCGCCCTTCTTCCGCGAACGTCGTGGCGCCACACCTCGCTCCACGAGCTCGGCGAGCGCGTCGAGGTCGGGCATCGGGTCGCCGAGCGTCCGCCGCAGCGCGAGGCCGTTCGCGACCAGGCTGAGGAACACGGCGGCGGTCTCGAGCGGGACGTCGTCGCGAACACCTTGCGCGGCGAAGCGGTCGAGCCGCTCCTGCTTGTGCTCGTGCAGCTCCGCCTCCGCCTTCGCGACGAGCTCCTGGAAGGCCGGGTCGGTGTGAACCCGTCGCGCTGCCTCCAGCTGGACGCCGAGCCAGTCGGGATCCTCGTGCGCGATCTCCTCGAGCAGGGCGCGGAAGCCGTGCTCGAGCCAGATCTCGGTCAGGCGGAGGTTCGACTCGACCGCGAGCTCCAGGAAGATCGCCTGCTTGTTCGGGAAGTAGTTGAAGATCGCGCCCCGGGAGAGGCCCGTGACCTCCTCGAGCACCGCGACCGTCGTCCCCTCGTAGCCGTGGCGGGCGAACGCCCGCTGCGCGGCCTCCAGGATCTGGGCGCGGCGGCGCTCCTTGTGGGCGTCGGAGACCTTCGGCACGCTCACACTTTACAAAACCGTACGGACGTTTTATTATCCCGGGCGTGACCAGGCCGAACCGCACCGCCGTCAGCGCCCTCGTCGTCGCCGAGATCGTCTCGGTGCTCGGCACTCGCATGACGTACCTCGCACTGCCGTGGTTCGTGCTCGTCACGACGGGCTCGGCGGGGAAGATGTCCCTCGTCCTCGCGGCCGAGATCCTGCCGATGGCCGCTGCTCGGGATCCCGAGCGGCACGATCGTCGAGAAGCTCGGAGGCCGGACGACGATGCTCGTCTGCGACTTCGCGCGCGCGCCGATCATGGCGTCGATCCCCTTGCTGCATGCGGCGGACATGCTGTCGTTCCCGCTGCTGCTCGGGCTCGTCGCGTTGCTCGGCTCGTTCATGCCGCCGTACTTCGCGGCGCAGCGCGTCGTGCTGCCCGAGCTCGTCGGGGAGGACGAGCGCCTGATCTCGCAGGGCAGCAGCCTGATCGAGGGTGGGATGGCGTTCTCCGCGCTGATCGGGCCGGCGCTCGCCGGCCTGCTGATTCCGCTGATCGGCGCGCCGAACGTTCTCTACGTCGACGCGGCGACGTTCCTCGTCTCGTTCCTGATCGTCCTCACGCTCGTCCCGAAGCGCAAGCCGCTCCGCGCGCCGGCGCAGCGAGGCCTGCTCGCCGGGCTTCGGTTCGTCGTCCGCGACGGGCTGATCGGGCCGCTGACCGCCACGGTCGCGGGCTTCGGCTTCGTCGTCACTGCCCTGTCGGCGTCGCTCGCGTTCTTCGCGTACGAGCAGTTCGAGAGCTCGCGGATCGCCGGCCTGTTCTTCGCGGCGCTCGGCGCCGGGACGCTCGTCGGCACCATCTGCGCAGTCTTCGTCGTCCGGCGGGTCGCGCCCCTCAAGCTGGCCGCGTTCGGGATCCTCGCGTTCGCGGTGCCACTCTGGGTGCTGCCGCTGACGTCGCAGGCCTGGCTCGTGATGGTCGCGCTCTTCACGGCGACGCTCTTCACGCCGCTCGTCAACGGCCCGATCATGGGCGTCCTCACCGCGCGCACGCCCGAGGCGCTTCGGCCCAAGGTGATGACGGCGATCATCTCGCTGCACACGGTCGCCGCGCCGCTCGGCTTCATCGCCGCGGGGCAGATCCTCGAGCGTTGGGGGGTCGACCCGGTCTTCTTCGGCGTCGCCGCGGGCGTGTCGCTGCTGTCGGTCGTGTTCGCGACGATCGCCCTTCGGCACAGTGACGACGTGCCGACGCTCCCGGAAGTGCCCGCAGTCGCGCACTAGGGCGGCGGTACCCTGTTGCGGTGCCGCCGTTCAAGACCGCAGCCGCCTACAAGCCGATGGGCGACCAGCCCCGCGCGGTCGCGGAGCTCACCGAAGGCGTCCTCGCCGGAGAGCGCTACCAGACGATGCTGGGCGCCACCGGCACGGGCAAGACGGCCACGATGGCGTGGATCGTCGAGGAGGTCCAGAGGCCGACCCTCGTGATCGCGCACAACAAGACGCTGGCGGCGCAGCTCTGCAACGAGTTCCGCGAGTTCTTCCCGACCAACGCGGTCGAGTACTTCGTCTCGTACTACGACTACTACCAGCCCGAGGCGTACGTCCCGCAGGCCGACCTCTACATCGAGAAGGACTCCTCGCAGAACGACGACATCGCGCGACTGCGCCTCGCGGCGACGTCGTCGCTGTTCACGCGCAAGGACGTGATCGTCGTCGCCTCGGTGTCGTGCATCTACGGGCTCGGCTCGCCGGAGGAGTGGCGCGAGCGGGTGCTGATCCTCGAGGTGGGGGAGCAGCACGACCGCGATCTCGTGCTGCGGAAGCTGATCGACTCGATGTACTCGCGGAACGACGCAGTGCTCGGTCGCGGGCGCTTCCGCGTGAAGGGCGACGTGCTCGAGATCCAGCCCGCGAACCAGGAGACCGCGTACCGCATCTCCTTCTTCGGCGACGAGGTCGAGGCGGTCACGCACTTCGACCCGCTGACGGGCGAGGTGCTCGCGAAGCTCGACAACATCGCGATCTGGCCCGCGACGGAGTACGTCACGTCGCGCCCGACGATCGAGCGCGCGGTCGTCGACATCAGGCACGAGCTCGAGGAGCGGCTCAAGGTGCTCGAGGGTGAAGGGAAGATGCTCGAGGCGCATCGCCTGCGACAGCGCACCGAGTACGACCTCGAGATGATGAAGGAGCTCGGGTTCTGCTCGGGGATCGAGAACTACTCGCGGATCCTCGAGGGCCGCGCGCCCGGCACGCACCCGTTCACGCTGCTCGACTACTTCCCGAAGGACATGCTGATCTTCGTCGACGAGTCGCACCAGACCGTCCCGCAGATCGGCGGGATGTACGAGGGCGACCGCTCGCGCAAGCAGACGCTCGTCGACTACGGCTTCCGGCTGCCGTCCGCGCTCGACAACCGGCCGCTTCGCTTCGACGAGTTCCTCCAGCGCGGGCACCAGATGGTGTTCGTCTCCGCGACGCCCGGGCCGTTCGAGCTCCGGAACTCGACGCGGATCGCCGAGCAGCTGATCCGCCCGACCGGGATCGTCGACCCCGAGGTCGAGCTGCGCGCGACGAAGAACCAGATCGACGACCTGCTGAACGAGATCCGCCGGCGCGAGCAGGTGGGCGAGCGCGTGCTCGTCACCACGCTGACGAAGAAGATGTCCGAGGACCTGACCGACTACCTGCTCGAGTCGGGCGTGAAGGCGCGCTACCTGCACTCCGAGATCGACACGCTGGAGCGCATCCAGATCATCCGCGAGCTGCGGCTCGGCGACTACGACGTCCTCGTCGGGGTCAACCTGCTTCGCGAAGGGCTCGACCTGCCCGAGGTCTCGCTCGTGGCGATTCTCGACGCGGACAAGGAGGGCTTCCTGCGGGGCCAGACGGCGCTGATCCAGACGATCGGCCGCGCCGCTCGCAACATCAACGGGAGGGTGTTGATGTACGCGGACAAGATGACGGAGGCGATCAAGCACGCACTCGACGAGACCAACCGGCGGCGCGCGATCCAGCTCGCCTACAACGAGGAGCACGGGATCACGCCGGAGTCGATCATCAAGGGCGTCTCCGACATCGCCGAGTTCCTGACGCTCGAGTCGCCGACCGTGCCCGGCCGGCGCCGCCGCGGCCAGCAGAAGGTCGAGGGCCTGTCTCCGGACGAGCTCCACAAGCTCCTGATCACGCTCGAAGAGGAGATGTTCGCGGCGGCCGAGGAGCTCCGCTTCGAGTACGCGGCGAAGCTCCGCGACGAGATCAAGTCGCTCCGGCGCGAGCTCGACGCGGCGCGCCAGCCCGTCTAGGTCGGCATGGACATCCTCGTCTTCATCCTCGTCGTTGCGATCAGCGGATTCATCGTCGGCGGGCTCGCTCGGCTGGCCGTTCCCGGGCCCGACCCGATGTCGATCTGGCGCACGATCGCGTTCGGGATCGTCGGGTCGCTGCTCGGTGGCCTGTTTGCCGGCGTGCTCGGGGTCGGGGGAGCAGGCGGGATGTTCCTGCTGGCATTGACCGGCGCCGTGGTGCTGCTGATCCTCTACCGCCGGGTGTTCCAGGGCCGGGGAATCACCGGGCCGGGAGCGAGTCGGCCCTAGCGTTTCGCGTCGAACTGCTGGGGAATCTCAAGGCCCATGGAATGGATATGGCTCATCATCGTAGGCGCGATCGTCGGAGCACTCGGCCGGTTCATCAATCCCGGCCGTGACCCGATGGGGTTGATCGTCACGATCCTCCTCGGGATCGCGTCCTTGATCGTCGCAGGGCTGATCTTCGACGGTGCCTGGCGGTTCATCGTCGGGGTGGTCGTCGCGATCATCCTCGTCACCGTTTACGGACGCGTGATGGGCGGCCGCGACCGCCCGGTCACAGCGCCCTAGGGAAGCGGGTCGACTGAGAGGGGCTCACGGCCCCGCGGAAACCTCCGCACCGCCGTGAGCCCCCAGTCGTCCGCGCGCCAGATGTAGGTGTGGACGACGAGCGAGTCGTCGCCGACCTCGTAGAGGTGGAGGCCGCGCGCCTCGCCGCGGCGATGTGGCCGCGGCTGGCCGAGCCCCGGCGCGATCGAGACGACGACCGCGCGCACGTCACCCTCCGTGACCTCGAACTCGCGCCGCTCGCTGACCGCCGCCTGGTGGATGTGGCCGGCGAGGATCAGCTCCGCGCCGGAGTCGACGAGCGTCGCGAGCACGCGGTTCCGCTCGGCCACGGGCTTCTTCGTCGAGCGCCACGGCGCGCCGACCAGGTGGTGGTGGAACGCGACGATCTTGAACGCGCTCTCCGGCGCCGCCGTCAGCGTCTCGCAGGCGCGGCGCAGGTGCTCACGGCGGAGCGCACCGCTCTGGTGCCGCCACGGTCGGACCGAGTTCAGGCCGAGCACGAAGAGCCCGTCCGCGCTGTACGTCGGCTCGGTCGTCTCCCAGAGCCGCTCGAACTCGCGCCACGGTCGAGTGAAGCGCGCCGGGAAGGTGTACGGGATGTCGTGGTTCCCGGGGACCGCGAGCACCGGCGGGCCCAGCGAGCGCAGGAAGGCGGCCGCCCGTTCGTGCTGGTCGCGCCTCCCCCGGTGCGTCAGGTCGCCGCTCGCCACCACGAGCTCCGGGCGGGCGCGCTCCAGCAGGGCCGCCACCGCGCGCTCCAGGGCCTTGTCCTCGTGGGTGCCGAAATGGAGGTCGGAAACGTGGAGAACGCGTGTCATGTCGGCCGGAGCAGGCTATACAGTGATCTCGCATGAACGAGTCGCCCGAAGTCTTCGACGACCTCTACCTCGGCCTGCGCGCGGGCGGAGCGATGCGCAAGCAGCGCCGCGGCGAGCCGCTCACCGCCGAAGAGAAAGAAGTGCTGAGCCGCTGGCAGCGCCTCTCGACCGCCCGCAAGTCGCTGGCGCTCGGAGCGTTCGCGGTCGGCACGTTCGGGCTCGGGTTGACCCTCGGCGGCCTGATCTTCGGCCGCTGGCGCCGGGCCTAGCTCGGCACCACCCGCAGGAAACGAAAAACCGCCCCAGAAGGACGATGGTCCGATGTGGGCGGACGAGGAGCAGACCTGCTGGGAGTCGCGGCGTCACGCGGTCGTCCTCGCGCGGCCCCTGGCACGGGGTCTCACGCTCGGGCTGGGCGGGTTCGTCTGCTTCGTCCTCGGCTGGCCCGTGATGCTGGCGGGGCCGCCGCTGATCGCGCTCGGCGCGCTCGGAGCCGGGCTGTCCGTCTGGCGGTGGGAGCGCACGCGGGTCGTGCTCACGACCGAGAAGCTGTTCGTCGTCCACGGGACCCTTCGGCGCCGCGCAGCCGCGATCCGGCTCGACCGGGTCGCGACGATCGAGATCGAGCAGAGCCTGCTCGGGCGCCTCCTCGGCTACGGGACGCTCTCCGCCGGCGAGCTCGAGATCCCGTTCGTGCCGCAGCCGCGCGACGTGGGCTCGCTCGTCGCGCGGCTCTCGGCGTAGTCGATCAGGGTCCGGCGATCGTCCCGTCTCTGACGAGGATCCCGCCGGTCTCGACCGGGAAGTACCCGGCTTCCGCGACCAGTGAGGCACAGGGCTTCGTCAGGCCGTCGGGGTCGAACGTGAACGGGCTGATCAGGTCTTCGACAGGGCCGGTGTCGACGATCTGCACGGTCCACGGCCCGGGGAACATCACTCCGCCCGACGTGAAGGACGTTCCACCGATCGCCGCCTTCTTGCCCTCCACCTCGATGCACGTGACGCGCGCGACGACCACGGTTCCCGCCGTTGTCCTATGCGTATAGAGGCCGAACGCACCGCCGCCCGGGGTCGCGATCGCAAAGAAGCTGAACGAGCGAGCCGGGAACGTGCACGGCGGAAACGGGCCACCGCCGACGAGGCACGGGGCCGTGCGTCCCGCGCCGATCGCCGAGTCCCCGAGAGTGGAGGCTTGCACCCCCGACGCGACGGCGAGCGCGCCGATCGCGGCCAGCACGAGCACGAGCTTTCGCATCTGTCTCCCTCCCTAGCTGAGGGCCCATTCTCCGCCTCAGGAGCGGGATTGTCGAGCCGGACCGAACAGGCGTTCGCGTCCGACCCGCCTCGCTAAACTGGGCCGGTTATGGCTCAGGAACATCTCGTCGTCCACGGCGCCAAGGAGCACAACCTCAAGGACATCACCGTCCGGCTCCCGCGGAACAAGCTCGTCTGCATCACCGGCTTGTCGGGCTCGGGCAAGTCCAGTTTGGCCTTCGACACGATCTACGCCGAGGGGCAGCGCCGCTACGTCGAGAGCCTGAGCGCGTACGCGCGGCAGTTCCTCCAGATGATGGAGAAGCCGGACGTCGAGTCGATCGACGGCCTCAGCCCGGCGATCTCGATCGACCAGAAGACGACGAGCCGCAACCCGCGCTCGACGGTCGGCACGGTGACCGAGATCTACGACTACCTGCGCCTGCTCTACGCGCGGATCGGGCGTCCGCACTGCCCGGTCTGCGGCCGCCCGATCGCCGGCCAGAGCCTGGACGCGATCGTCGACCAGGTGCTGATGCTCGCCGAGGGGACGCGCTTCACCGTCAACGCGCCGGTCGTCCGCGACCGCAAGGGCGAGTACAAGGACGTCTTCGAGGAGCTGCGTCGCGAAGGCTTCACGCGCGTGAAGGTCGACGGCGTGCTGCACGAGCTCGAGGAGGAGATCGTCCTCGACAAGAAGTTCAAGCACACGATCGAGGTCGTCGTCGACCGGCTCGTGATGAAGCCGGACCTGCGCCTGCGTCTCGCGCAGTCGATCGAGACCGCAGCGCAGCTCGCCGAGGGGCTGATCGGGATCGACCTCGTCGACACCGGCGAGTCGATGCTCTTCTCGGAGAACTTCGCGTGCCCCGAGCACGGTGTGTCACTGCCGGAGCTCGAGCCGCGCATCTTCTCGTTCAACTCGCCGCACGGCGCGTGCCCGCGCTGCACCGGGCTCGGCGCGCAGCAGGAGATCGACCCGGACCTCGTCGTGCCCGACCCGACGCTCTCGATCGGCGAAGGCGCGCTCGTCCCGTGGGCGATCGGGAACTCGAGCTTCTACGAGTCGGTGATCCAGGCGGTCGCCGACAAGTGGGAGATCGACCTCGACAAGCCGTGGCAGGACCTCACGGAGGAGGAGCAGAACCGCTTCCTCCACGGCACGGACGGCGAGCGGGTCTACGTCACGTACCGCAACCGGATGGGGCGCAAGCGCGCGTACATGCTCGCGTTCGAGGGGATCATCTCGAGCCTCCAGCGGCGCTACCGCGAGACCGACAGCTCGCACGCAGCGCGAGCGGATCGAGGAGTACATGTCGTTCCGCCCGTGCCCGGTCTGCAAGGGTGCGCGCCTCAAGCCGGAGGTGCTCGCGGTCACGGTCGGCGGGCTGAACATCCACGAGTTCTCGACGATGTCGGTCACGCGCGCGATCCGCTTCGTGCAGGACCTCGAGCTCACCGAGACCGAGCGCCTGATCGGCGAGCGGATCCTCAAGGAGATCCGCGCGCGGCTGACGTTCCTCGACGACGTCGGCGTCGGCTACCTCCAGCTCGACCGCGCCGCGGCGACGCTCTCCGGCGGGGAAGCGCAGCGGCTGCGGCTCGCGACCCAGATCGGCTCGCAGCTCGTCGGCGTGCTCTACATCCTCGACGAGCCGTCGATCGGCCTGCACCAGCGCGACAACGACAAGCTGATCGGAACGCTCGAGCGGCTGCGCGACCTCGGGAACACCGTGCTCGTGGTCGAGCACGACGAGCAGATGATGCGCAGCGCCGACTGGCTCGTCGACATGGGGCCTGGTGCGGGCGAGCACGGCGGGCACGTCGTCGCCGAGGGGACCGCGGCCACCGTCGAGAAGAACAAGGCGTCGGTCACGGGTCAGTTCCTCTCGCGCAAGCGGCAGATCGCGATCCCGGAGCGGCGCACGGAGGATCTCGGCTCGTTCCGCGTGCTCGGCGCGAGCCAGCACAACCTGAAGGGGATCGACGTCGAGTTCCCGGTCGGCAAGTTCGTGACCGTCACGGGTGTCTCGGGGTCCGGCAAGTCGACGCTCGTGAACGAGATCGTCCACAAGACGCTCGCGAACCGGCTCCACCGCATGCGCACGAAGCCGGGCGAGCACGCGGGCGTCGAGGGGATCGAGGCGTTCGACAAGGTGATCGACATCGACCAGTCGCCGATCGGCCGCACGCCGCGCTCGAACCCGGCGACCTACACGAAGCTGTTCGACCACATCCGCGAGCTCTACTCGCTCACGCCCGAGTCGAAGGTGCGCGGCTACAAGCCCGGGCGCTTCTCGTTCAACGTCCGCGGCGGCCGTTGCGAGACGTGCAAGGGCGACGGGCAGATCAAGATCGAGATGCACTTCCTGCCCGACGTCTACGTGCCCTGCGAGACGTGCAAGGGCGCGCGGTACAACCGCGAGACGCTCGAGGTGCGGTTCAAGGGCAAGTCGATCGCCGACGTGCTCGAGATGTCGGTCGAAGAGGCGCTGCAGTTCTTCTCCAAGATCCCGAAGCTGCGCAGGCGACTGCAGACGCTGCACGACGTCGGGCTCGACTACATCAAGCTCGGCCAGCCGGCGACGACGCTGTCGGGCGGCGAGGCGCAGCGCGTCAAGCTCGCGTCCGAGCTGAGCAAGATCGCGACGGGCCGGACGCTGTACATCCTCGACGAGCCGACGACCGGGCTGCACTTCGCCGACATCGAGAAGCTGCTCGAGGTGCTGCAGCGGCTCGTCGACAGCGGCAACACCGTGCTCGTGATCGAGCACAACCTCGACGTGATCAAGCAGGCGGACTGGATCGTCGACCTCGGCCCCGAGGGCGGCGAGGCGGGCGGCGAGGTGATCGCGACGGGGACGCCGGAGCAGATCGCGGCGGTGCCGGAGAGCTTCACCGGCCAGTTCCTGCGCGAGGTGCTGCCGGCCAAGGCAAAGCCCAGGGCAACGGCGAGAGCCAAGGCCGCGGCGTAGGCATCCCTCGAAGGGGGTGCAGCGGCGGGCGCCTGCCGCCGATCAGTGTGCGATGCGGCTTCTCTCGCTCGTACTCGCGGTCGTCGCGCTCGCAGGCTGTGCCGGCGGGCCCGAGGCCACGCAGGCGTACGACCTGCTCCAGCAGGCGCAGGTCGCGCAGGCGAAGCTCTCGTCGGTCTCGTACGAGGCGAAGTCGAGCTTCTCGGTCGAGGGTCAGAAGTTCGGCTACACGTTCAGAGGCGCGGCGCAGCTCAAGGGCGCGTCGGCCGGCGACCAGTGGCTCGAGATGACGAGCCAGGACGTCCCCGGGGTCGGGCAGATCGCGATGTCGTTGGTCCGGCGCGGCTCGCGGCTGACGATCAGGTCGATGGGCGCCGTGCAGGAGGTTCCGGTTCCGGCTGAGCTCTCGGCGAAGCAGGAAGCCTGGGGGTCGTTCGACTCGCTCGACCTGACGTCGTGCGTGAAGGACGTCGACGTCGCCGAGGGTCAGAACCTGAACGGCGAGCCGGCGACCCGCATCGCCGGCAAGTTCGACCCGATCTGCGCGTTCAAGGCCATGAGCGGCGTCTCGAGCCTCGGCCAGAACGCCGGCTCGATCCCCGACCTGGAGCAGCTTGGCGACCATCTCGGGGACGCGAGCGCAACGCTCTTCTTCTCGGATCGGACGCACCTGCTCGTCGGCGGGCTGATCACGCTCGAGGTCGAGGTGGACGGCCACGAAATGTCGTTCGACGTGTCCTACCGGCTGACGAGCGTCGACCAGCCGGTCCGCTTCCCCGCCTAAGCTTCCCCGCGTGGAGCGATTGTGGTGGGAGCGGACGCTGCTCGTCCTGCGGCGGCCGGCGGACGTGTTCGCCGCGCTCCGAGAGGACGACGACCACTCGCGCTCCGAGCCGCTGCTCGCGATCGTCTTCCTCGCAGGGATCGCCGGCGTGCTCGGGACGAACGCGTTCGCACACGCGCTCGACGACTTCGAGCTCGACGGGCTGACGCTCGCCGTGGTCGCGTTCATCTCGGGCGGCCTCTACGGGTTCGTCGGCTACTTCCTGCTCGGCTTCCTCGTCTACGCCGGCGCGCGCGCGGCAGGCTCGGACGCGTCGTTCGGGCGCGCACGCCAGATCGTCGGCTTCGCGGTCGTGCCGCTCGCACTCTCGCTGCTCGTGTGGTTCGTGCGGATCGCCGTGTACGGCGGCGACCCGTTCCGCACCGGGGGCTCCGACACCGGGCTCGGAAACCATCTCTTCGAGGCGATCGAAGTCGTGGTGCTGCTCTGGTCGGGAGCGCTGCTCGTCGTCGGGCTGCGCGCGTACCACGGCTGGTCGTTCGCGCGCGCACTCGCTGCTGCGGTCGCCTGCGCTCGCGCTTCCCGCGCTCGCGCTCTTGAGTGCCCTTTAGCCGTTCTCGACGTAGTCGGCGACGGCGTCGATCTCGTCGTCGCTGAGGCTGTCGCCGAACGGCGGCATCCCACCGCCACCGTTGCGGACCTGCTGCGCGATCTCGTCCTTGCTCAGGTCGATGTCGTCGAGCGACGGGCCGACGGTGCCGCTCGAGTTCGCAGGCGCGAACGTGTGGCAGCCGCCGCAACCGGCCGATGCAAAGACGGCGGCACCGTCGGTGTCCTCGCCGCCCTCGGTCTCGGTTGCTTCCGTCGTAGCGGCCTCGGTCGTCGCGCCTTCGGTCGCGGTCTCCTCCGTCGTCTGGGTCTCGGTGGCGGCCGGTGAGTCGTCGTCGTCAGCGCTCCCGCGCCCGACGAGGAACCCGGCCAGCGCCGCGACGAAGAGCAACCCGACCACGGTCAGCACGAGCGCGGCTTCCGAGGCGGGACCCGCCCAGCTCTTTCGCTTGGGAGGCACGGACATCGTCGTCGGACGTTATCGCGCCGCGAAGAAGGCTGCCAACTCCTCCTCGGGCATCGCGTAGGTGTGCTGATCCTCGGGGAAGCGGCCGCTGCGGACCTCCTCCGCGTAGGCCTCGAGCGCGCGCCTGATCTCGGTCCCGACGTCGGCGTAGCGCTTGACGAACCGAGGCGAGTGCCCCTCGTAGAGCCCGAGCAGGTCGTGCCAGACGAGCACCTGCCCGTCGCACTCGCGGCCCGCGCCGATCCCGATCGTCGGGATCGAGAGCGTCCGCGTGACCTCCGCGGCGACGGCTGCGGGGACGGCCTCGAGCACGAGCGCGAAGCAGCCCGCGGCCTCGAGCTCGCGTGCGTCCGCGACGAGCTGACGCGCCTGCTCGGCGGTCCGGCCCTGCGCCTTGAAGCCGCCGAGCGCGGTGGCGGACTGCGGGGTCAAGCCGATGTGCCCCATCACGGGGATGCCTGCCCCGACGATCGCCCGCACGCGCGAGACCGTCGGCCCGGCGCCTTCCACCTTGACGGCGTCGGCGCTGCCGTCCTTCACGAAGCGGATCGCGTTCTCGAGCGCGAGCTCGTCCGAGACCTGGAACGACCCGAACGGCATGTCGGCGACGACGAGCGGGCGCTTGGCGCCACGGGTCGCTGCGCGCGTCAGCATCAACATCTCGTCCATCGACGCGGGCACGGTCGAGTCGTGGCCGAGGACGACCATCGCAGCCGAGTCGCCGACGAGGATCAGCTCGACGCCTGCCGCGTCGGCGAGCCGGGCGCTCGGCGCGTCGTACGCGGTCACCATCACGATCTTCTCGCCGCGCCGCTTGAGCTCGGCGAGCTCCGGCAGCGGCAGCTTGCCGTGCGTCCACGACGCGTAGCGGGGGGCGGGACTGCTCATTCGGTGTCTCCTTCCAGGATGACGTTGTCGATCAAGCGTGTGTTGCCGACGCGGACGGCCGCGGTGAGAACGCGCGGCTCGAAGTCCGCGACCTCGACGTAGTCCACCTCGAGGTCGCGGAGGAGCTCGCGTGCCTGTTCCACGTCTTTCGTCGCAAGGGCGCGGGGGAGGGAGCGAGCACGCTCGCGCTCCTCCGGCGAGAGCCGTGCGTTGCGCGAGGAGAACGCGAGCCCGTCGTCGTCGCGCACCGTCGGCAGCACGCGAAGCTCGAGCTCCAGGTCGAGGTCGCGGATCATCCGTCTCAGCACCGCGACCTGCTGTGCGTCCTTCTGCCCGAAGTACGCGCGCTGCGGCCGGACGATGTTGAAGAGCTTCAGGCAGATCGTCGCCACGCCGCGAAAGTGACCGGGGCGGTGCACGCCCTCGAGCCTCGCGCCCAGTTGCTCGACGTCGACCCACGTCTGGAAGCCGGGCGGGTACATCTCTTCGTTGCCCGGAGCGAAGAGGAGGTCGACGCCTTCCGCTTCGGCGAGTGAGACGTCACGCGCTTCGTCGCGTGGGTAGCCGTTCAGATCACTGCCCTCGCCGAACTGCGCGGGGTTGACGAAGAGCGACGCGACGACGACGTCGTTGTCCGCACGCGCGGCGCGGAGCAGCGAGAGGTGGCCCTCGTGGAAGGCGCCCATCGTCGGGACGAGCGCGATCGTCTCGTTCCGGTGCGGCTCGAGCGCGCCGCGCAGCTCGGCGATCGTTCGCACGAGCTTCACGGGGTCGTCGCCTCCGCGAGCACGTCGTACAGCGCTTCGAGCTCGGGCCGCGAGTCGCGGATCGCCCTGCGGTGGCGCTCGACCGTCGTCCAGTCGCCGCGCGAGATCGGCCCGGTGAGCTCGAAGCCGTTGTCGATCGTCCGGCGCATCAGCGGCGCGAGCGCCGCCGGCGGCGCGCCTGCAGCCTCGAAGAGCTCGGACGCGACGCGATGCAGCGTGACGAGGTAGTTCGACGCGATCGCCGCACCCGCGTGGTAGAGCGGGCGCGCGTCGTCCGCGAGGTCGAAGGGCTCGAGGCCGAGCAGCTGCGCGAGCCACCACCCGACGTGGCGCGCCTCCGGATTCTCCGAGACGACCGCCGCGTGCGCGTCGTCCAGCTGCTCGGGTCCCCGCTGGTGCGTGAACGTCTGCAGCGGGTGCAGGCCGAAGCGGCGCACATGCGGGTCGAGATCGCTCAGCGAGGTCGCGCCGCTCGTGTGGGCGATCCACGGCCCCGGCTCGATCCCCTGGGCGACCTCGGCGATCGCGGCGTCGGGCACGCAGAGCAGGACGAGCTCGGCGCCGTCCTCGCGCAGCGCGACGCCGCGCTCGCGAAGCCGCGCGGTCACCGCCGATCCGACGCGTCCGGACGCGCCGACTACCTGGACTGTCTCGATCATCGCTCCAGTTCCGTTGTGGATACCGGGCCGACGCGAAGTCTAGCGTCCGGGTGCGGGCGTACACTCCGCCCCGGTGGCGGTTCCCGTCCAGGTCCCCGAGCAGCGGAGCCAGCAGCTCGCCTCGTTCGAGCAGGCGGTTTCCGCCTGCACGCGCTGCAGGCTCGCCGAGGGGCGGACCCAGGTCGTGTTCGGCTCGGGAAACCCCGACGCCGAGCTGATGTTCGTCGGCGAGGCGCCGGGCTTCCACGAGGACCAGCAGGGCATCCCGTTCGTCGGCCAGGCGGGGAAGCTGCTCGAGAAGCTGCTCGCAGGCATCGGGCTCGAGCGCGCCGACGTCTACATCGCGAACGTGATCAAGTGCCGCCCGCCGGGCAACCGAGACCCGCAGCCGGACGAGATCGAGGCCTGCGAGTCGCATCTCTTCCGGCAGATCGAGCTGATCCAGCCGCAGCTCGTCGCGACGCTCGGGAACTTCGCGACCAAGCTGCTGACCGGCAAGCCGCTCGGGATCACGCGCGTCCACGGGCAGGAGCAGTGGACGACCCTCGGCGGGAACCGCGTGCAGCTCTACCCGCTGTACCACCCGGCGGCCGCGCTCTACACGCCGAGGATGCTGCAGGTGCTCGAGGAGGATTTCGCCCGCATCCCGAAGCTGCTCGGGACCGAAGACCTACCGAAGCCGGTCCTCCAGCTCGCGCCTCCACCCGAGCCCACGGTCCAGCTCGGCCTGTTCTAGAACACTAGGGCGGTGCAGATCGAGAGCGCCTCGCCGGAGGAGACGGAGGCCGTCGCCGGACGGCTCGCGCGCGTCCTGCTCCCGGGCGACGTCGTGACCGTCTCGGGCGAGCTCGGCGCGGGGAAGACCACGTTCGTCCGCGGTGCCTGCCGTGCGCTCGGCGTCACGCAGCCCGTCACGAGCCCGACGTTCACGGTCGGGCACCGCTACGACGGCGTCTCGCACCTCGACCTCTATCGCTTCGCAGGCGTCTCCGCAGCGGAGTGGGGCGACCTCGAGCCGTACTTCGAGGGGACGATCGCGTTCGTCGAGTGGCCGGAGGCGGGGGAGGACGCGCTTCCTGCCCCGCGCGTGCGCGTCCGACTGCTGCACGTCGACGAGGCGCACCGCATGATCGAGCTCGAGACGGCGGAGCCGGAGCTCCTGGAGGGAATGGGCTGATGCTCACGCTTGCGTTCGACACGGCGACCCGCACGGCGACGAGCGCGCTCGTCTGGGACGGGGAGGTGCTCGGCGAGCTCGCCTCGAGCGCGGTCACGGTGCTCGAGGACGTCGACGCGCTCTTTCGACGCGGCGGAGTTCGGCCGGGCCAGCTCGAAGGCATCGTCGTCGGCACGGGGCCGGGCAGCTTCACCGGGCTGCGGATGGGGCTGGCGACCGCGCGCGCCCTCTCGTTCTCGCTCGACGTGCCGCTCGCGGGGGTGTCGACGCTCGCGGCGCTCGCCGCCGGCTCGCCGGCTGCGCTCGCCGTGATCGACGCTCGCCGCAGCGAGGTGTTCTTCCTCGACGGCGAGCCGCGGGTGGCGCGACCGGAGGACGTCGACGTGCGCGGCCGCGTGTGCGTCGGCGACGGCGCCGTTCGCTATCGCGTCACGCTCGAGGAGCACGGCGCGGTGATCCCCCCGGACGCGGACCCGGCGCACATCCCGCACGCACGCTTTCACGCGCAGCTCGCCGAGCGCTTCGGCCCCGCCGACGAGGTCGAGCCCGTCTACCTGCGTGCTCCCGACGCGAAGCCCAGCGTGTCGTGACGATCCGCCGCCTCCAGCTCAAGGACCTGGCCGAGATCGAGCGCATCGAGCGCGAGTCGTACGCAACGCCCTGGTCTCGGTCGATGTTCGCGGGCGAGCTCTCGAAGGCGTCGTCGGTCTGCATCGGCGCGCTCGACGGCGACGACGACGAAGCGCTCGTCGGCTACCTGATCGTCTCGCGGTACGTGGACGCCTGGCACGTGATGAACATCGCCGTCGACCCGGCCCGCCGCCGCGCCGGCGTCGCGGTCGCGCATGCTCGAGCGCCTCTTCGAGCTCACTGCGGGAGACGGCAGGCGCGGCTACACGCTCGAGGTGCGCGTCTCGAACCAGGCCGCGATCAACCTCTATCAGCGCCTCGGCTTCCAGCCCCGCGGGATCCGTCGCGGCTACTACACCGACAACCGCGAAGACGCGCTGATCATGTGGCGCGACCCCCAGCCGCAGCCGGTCGCGTGATCCTCGCGCTCGAGACCTCGTGCGACGAGACCGCCGCGGCGCTCGTCACGCACGACGGCGAGATCCGCGCGAACGTCGTCGCCTCGCAGGCCGACCTCCACGCGCAGTTCGGGGGCGTCGTGCCCGAGATCGCGTCGCGACGGCACCTCGAGCTCGTGCTGCCGGTCGTTCGCCAGGCGCTCTCCGATGCCGGCGCAACGCTCGACGACGTCGACCTCGTCGCGGTGACGCGCGGCCCGGGCCTGATCGGTGCCCTCCTCGTCGGCGTCTCCGCGGCGAAGGCGCTCGCCTGGTCGCGCCGGCTGCCGCTCGCTCCGGTCGACCACCTCGACGGGCACGTCGCGTCGTTGTACCTGGAGCCCGACTCGCTCGACCCGCCGTTCCTCTGTCTGCTCGCCAGCGGCGGGCACACGATGCTGCTCGACGTCCGGGCACGCGGCTCCTTTGCCGTCTCGGGACGCACGCTCGACGACGCCGTGGGCGAGGCGTTCGACAAGGGCGCTCGGCTGCTCGGGCTCGGGCTACCCCGGCGGCGCCGAGCTCGACCGCCTCGCGCGCGACGGCGACCCGGAGGCGTTCACGTTCCCCGTCGCGAAGCTCCCGGGCCTCGACTTCTCCTTCTCCGGGGTCAAGACCTCGCTCCTCTACGCGGTGAAGAAGCTCCAGCCCGGAGAGCTCGAGCGCCGCCGGGCCGACCTCGCCGCGAGCTATCAGCGGGCCCTCGTCCGCGCGCTCGTCGAGCGGACGGACGCCGCGGCCCAGCTCCTGGGCGTCGAACGCGTCGGGGTCGTCGGGGGCGTCGCGGCCAACTCCGAGCTCCGCGCCTCGCTGCCCTGGGCCCGGGCCGCGCCGCTCCCGCTCTGCACGGACAATGCCGCGATGATCGCCTCGGCGGCCCGCTACGTCGAGCCGCTGCCGTATCCGCGATACCTTGGCCTCGATGCCTACGCCTCCGCGGCCTGACCACATCTGGCCGCTCGCGTTCGTCGCCCTCGCGCTGACCGTCGTGCTCGTCGCCGCGGGTGGACGGCTCGAGGCGCGGACGGGGGACGACACCACCCGGGTCTCCTGGGCGGGCCTCGCGGGCGCGCCCCGCCCGCGGATCGCGATCGGGCAGCGGATGATCGTCGTCCTGCGCACGCCGTCGCTCGCCGATCGCGTGGCCGCGGCCGGCGGGCGGGCCGCCGACGCCGACCAGCGCCGCTGGACTGCGCAGGCCAGGGCGGCCGAGCAGCTCGTGCTGTCGAAGCTCGGCGTGCAAGGGCTCCCGGTTACGCCCGACTACACCTTCGAGCGCGTGCTCGCCGGGTTCTCCGCGGCGCTCGACCCGCGCGCGATCGCGATCCTCGAGCGGTTGCCCGAGGTGCAGGGCGTCTACCCGGTTCGTTCGGCCTACCCCGCTTCCGTCTCGTCGTCGCTCCTCCGCGAGCGCGACTTCCAGCCCGGCAGCGGGCACCGCCTCGACGTCGCGCTCCCCGGCTTCGACGGGCGCGGTGTCACCGTGGCGCTGCTCGACACCGGCGTCGACCGAGCGCAGCCGTACCTGCGCGGGCGGATCAAGGACGGCGTCGACATCGTCGGCGGGAGCGACCTCGCGCTCGCCGCGCCGCATCCCGACAACGAGTCGGAGCTCGAGCGCCACGGGACCGAGCTCGCCGGGATCGTCGTGGGGGCGAGCGGTCCGTCCAGCCTCTCGGGCATCGCGACGGGCGCGTGGGTCTTGCCGATTCGCATCGCCGGCTGGCAGCGTGCGGCTTCCGGGCGCTACGCCGTGTACGCGCGCACCGACCAGATCCTCGCCGGCCTCGAGCGTGCCGTCGACCCCAACGGCGACGGGGTCGCGCACGATGCTGCGCGCATCGCGGTGGTCGGGGTCGCTGAGCCGTACTCGGCGTTCGCGGACGGGCCGCTCGCGAAGGCGGTCTCGGGTGCGCTCCGCCTCGACACGCTCGTGATCGCCCCGGTCGGGAACGACGGGCTCGGCTCGACGAGCGCAGCGCTTCGCGACTACGGCAGCGTCGCCGGCCCGGGCGGCGCGCCCGCTGCGCTCACCGTCGGCGCCGTCGACCTTCGGCGGCGCTCCCGGGACGTCCGCGTCACGCTCCGCGCGGGGCTCGAGCTCGCGTTCGAGGGTCGGATCCCGCTCGGGGGCGCCGTGCGCCCCGGCAAACAGCTCAGCCTCCCGGTCGCGGCGCCGCTCGAGGGGCTTCCGGCACCGAGGCGCTCGGCCGCGGACATCGAGGCGTTCTTCGACGACCAGGGGTTCAGCAGGGTCGCGGGCCGCGCGGCGCTGATCCCCGCCGGCGAGTCGCCGCGGGCGGCCGTCGTCAACGCGGCGCGCGCAGGTGCCGGCGCGATCGTCCTGTACGGCGACGGGCCGACGCCGAGCGGTTCGCTCGGGCTCGACGAGGACGTGCCGGTCCCCGTGGTCGGGATCTCGCGTAGCGCCGCGCTCCGCGCGATCGCGGCGATGCGAGGCGGTGCGAAAGCGGTGCTCTCGATCGGCTCGATGCGCGTGCACTCGAACGCGAGCCTGCGGCGCGTCTCGACGTTCTCCTCGGGCGGGCTCGCGTTCGACGGCCGCGTGAAGCCCGACGTCGTCGCGCAGGGAGTCGGGATCGCAACCTCGGAGCCCGGCGCGAACTCCGACGGGACGTCTCGCTTCGGCACCGTCAACGGATCGAGCGCCGCGGCCGCCGTCGTGGGCGGCGCCGCCGCCCTGCTTGCGCACGCACGCCCGTCGCTCGACGCGCGCGCGCTCAAGAGCCTGCTCGCGAACACGGCGCGGCCGCTGCCGGGAAGCTCGCTCGCCGCGCAGGGCTCGGGACTGCTCGACCTGGGCGCCGCCGCCGCGTCCGAGTTCACGACGAGCCCCGGCGCACTGGCCCTCGGGCGTGCCGACGACGTGGGCTGGCAGTCGGTGACGCACGTCGTCGTGCGCAACGTCTCGACGCGCCGACTGGCGATCTCCGGCGACGTCCAGAGCTTCACGAAGGGCGCTGCGGCGATCTCGTTCTCGGTCCGCCCGGACCGGTTCGTGCTCCGCCCCGGCCGCTCACGGCGCGTGCAGGTGCAGGCGCTCGTGACGTCGGAGCCGAGCGGTCGCGCGTCCGCCGAGGGTGTCGTGGTCTTCCGCGGCGAAGGAACGACCGCACTTCGGGTTCCCTGGGCGGTCACGTTCGGCGCCTCGAGCACCAACCTGATCGGGGCGGTCCAGCTCAAGGAGCCCTCGTTCGTCCCCTCGGACGTCAGCCCGGCCCTGCTGACGCTTCGCGCGGGGAAGCTGCTCCGAACCGGCGCGGGCGAAGAGATCAGGCCCGTCCGGCGCCTCGACGTCGAGCTCTTGCGCGCGAACGGCGAGCGAATCGGCCTCCTCGCCAGGCTCCGCGACCTGATCCCGGGGCACGTGACGATCGGCATCACCGGCCGGGATCCGGACGGGGGCAGGCTGGAGCCGGGCCGCTATCGCCTCAGGCTCTCCGCCTGGCCGACCGAAGCCGGAGGCGCGCCGAGCCGCGCGGTGGTCCGGTTCCGGGTCAAACGCGGACCGGGTTAGACTCGGTCTGCCTTGACGACCCTGCAAGAGGCGCCGGCCTCGCACCTGCGCGAGAACCCGTACGAGATCGCCAAAGCTCAGCTACGCCGCGTCGGCGACGAGTTCGGGATCGACGACAACCTGATCAGCGTCCTCTCGAAGTGCAAGAAGGCGGTCGAGGTGTCGATCCCGACGCAGATGAACGACGGGAGCACGAAGGTGTTCACCGGGTACCGCGTCACGCACAACGTCGCGCGCGGGCCGTCGAAGGGCGGGATCCGGTACCACCCCGACGTCACGCTCGACGAAGTCAAGGCGCTCGCGATGTGGATGACGTGGAAGTGCGCGCTCGCGAACATCCCGTTCGGCGGCGCGAAGGGTGGCGTGATCGTCAACCCGAAGGCGCTCGCGCCGCGCGAGCTCGAGCGCATGACGCGCCGCTTCACGAGCGAGATCATCAACGAGATCGGGCCGGAGAAGGACATTCCCGCCCCCGACGTAGGCACCGATTCGCGCGTGATGGCGTGGATCTTCGACACCTACTCGATGAACAAGGGGCACTCGGTGCTCGGCGTCGTCACCGGCAAGCCGCTTGCGATCGGCGGCTCCCTCGGGCGTGAGGAGGCGACTGCGCGCGGGGCGCTCTACGTGCTGCGCGGGGCCGCCCGTAAGCGGACCCTCAACCTGAACGGTGCCACCGCCGCGGTCCAGGGCTTCGGCAACGTCGGCAGCTACCTCGCGCGCTTCCTCGTGCAGGACGGCGCGAAGGTGGTCGCGATCTCCGACTCCGCCGGCGGCGTCCACAACCCCAACGGGATCGACGTCGAGGCGGCGTTCGCGCGCAAGCGCGAGACCGGCTCGATCGGCGGGCTGCCCGGCACCGACCCGATCTCGAACGACGACCTGCTGCTGCTCGACGTCGACGTGCTCGCGCCGTGCGCGCTCGAGCAGGTGATCTCGGAGTCCAACGCCGACCGGGTCAAGGCCAAGATCGTCGTCGAGGGAGCGAACGGCCCCGTCACCCCGGCTGCGGACGAGATCCTCGAGCAGAACGGCGTCCTCATCCTCCCGGACATCCTCGCGAACGCCGGCGGCGTCATCGTCTCGTACTTCGAGTGGGTGCAAGGGCTCCAGGAGTACTTCTGGAAGGAGGACGAGGTGAACGCGAAGCTGAACGACATCGTGACGCGCGCGTTCAACGAGACGTGGGCGCTCCACGAGTCGAAGGGCGTCCCGATGCGGCTCGCGTCCTACGGGCTCGCGGTGCAACGGGTGGCCGAGGCAACCGTCACCCGCGGCATATACCCGTAACGCTCTACACGGCGCAGGGCTGCTCGCTCTGCGAAAAGGCGCGAGCCGTGCTCGTTGGCGAGCTCGGCGACGGCTTCGACGAGGTCGACATCACGGGCGACGACGCACTCGAGGCGCAGTACCGCGAGTGGTTGCCGGTCGTCGAGATCGACGGCGAGCGGGCGTTCGTGTACTTCGTCGACCCCGCTGCGCTGCGCCGCCGAGTCGCACAAAGTCAGGGCTGACGGTTGTCTGACGGCGCAGAACGACGCCGCTGGCATTATGGCCGCGGTGTCACAAAGTGGCTGATCGGCTGACCGTCGGCGTTGCGGCTCGCCTCTCTCGCTACCTGCAGGTGCTGACGCAGGCGAAGAAGATGGGCAAGGAGCGGATCTCCTCGCAGGAGATCTCCGACTACACCAACATCAACGCGACCCAGATCCGGCGCGACCTTTCTGCGTTCGGGAAGTTCGGCAAGCGCGGCGTCGGTTACAACATCGACTCGCTGCTCGGCGAGATCCGAAAGATCCTTCGCACGCAGGGGCAGCACAACATTGCGCTCATCGGCGCCGGGCGCCTGGGAGAGGCAATCGCCAGCTCGCCGATCTTCGCCGAGCACGGGATCAACATCGCGGCGATCTTCGACGTCGACCCGGACAAGGTCGGACGCTCGATGGGAGCGATGGACGTGATCGACTACTCGAGGCTTCCCGCAACCGTCCGCGAGAAGAACATCATCGTCGGCGTGCTCGCCGTGCCTGCGGGAGGCGCGCAGCGCGTTGCGGACGACCTCGTCGGCGCCGGCGTGCGGATCATCTTCAACTACTCCGAGGCGCTCCTGGACGTGCCGGCCGACGTCCAGGTTCACACCTCGAATCCCGCCGTCGAGCTCCTGCACGCTCTTTACTTCCACCTGACCTAAGGGTCCGTTACGGTCCCCTCCTTCATCCCTGCTGGGGGGCAGGGAGCAAGGAAAAGGGGGAACATGAGCAGGAAGATCAACAGGGCGGCGCTTGCGTTCGCGGTGCTGCTGATCGCCGCCGTTGCGGCGCCATCGGCGCTCGCGGAGACGTACGTCGTCCTCTACAAGGGTGGCGCGTCGAGCGACAAGGCCGGGGACTGGATCCAACGCTCCGGCGGGACGGTCGTCGCGAACTACCGCGAGATCGGTGTCGTCGTCGCGCGCTCGGACTCGCCGACCTTCGCCCAGGCGATGCAGGGCGGGGCCGGGATCGAGAGGGTCGCGGTTTCCAAGGCCGTCGCAAAGGTCGAAGAGCCCGAGGCCTCGCCGGGCGACCTGCCGAACGCACCCGCGACGCCGGACAACCTCGCGGGGCTGCAGTGGGACATGCGACAGATCCACGCGTTCGAGGCGCACGCGATCACCGGCGGAAGCCCGGCCGTGGTCGTCGGCGACATCGACACGGGCCTCGACAAGGATCACCCCGACCTCATCCCGAACATCGACTTCTCGCGGAGCGTGTCGTGTGAGAGCGGTGCGCCGAACACGAGCCCCACGGCTTGGGACGATCACAACGGCCACGGCACTCACACCGCCGGCACGATCGCCGCAGCGTCGAACGGGTTCGGGATCACCGGCGTCGCGCCGAAGGTCAAGGTCGCCGGGATCAAGTCGTCGAACGACGACGGCTTCTTCTTCGTGCACATGGTCGTGTGCTCGTTCATGTGGGCGGGCTCGCACCAGATCGACGTGACGAACAACAGCTACTTCATGGACCCGTACCTCCACAACTGTCGGAATGACGCGGGTCAGCGGGCGTTGTGGAAGGCAGCGAAGCGGGCGATCGACTACGCGCAGAAGCAGGGCGTGACAGTCGTCTCCTCAGAGGGCAACCAGAGCGACGACCTCTCGCATCCTCAGGTCGACACGACGAGCCCCGACTTCCCGCCCGGGAGCGAGGAGGAGCGTGACATCACGAACGCGTGCGTCGTCGTTCCCGTCGAGGTCCCCGGCGTGATCGGCGTGACCGCGGTCGGCAACACGAAGCAGACCGATGGAGACAACGACCCGAACGACTACCTCAAGTCGTACTACTCGGCCTACGGCATCAGCACCGCGGACGTCGCCGCTCCGGGCGGTGACTTCTTCTACGGTCGCGGGACCGACGGGGGGCCGTTCGGGCTCGTGCTGTCGACGTGGCCGTCCGACAGCGGTTGCGGACGCTCGGTCACGGACGCGGGGGCGAGGTACTGCTACCTGCAAGGGACGTCGATGGCGTCGCCGCACGCTGCCGGGCTCGCCGCGCTGATCATCAGCCGTTACGGCGACTCGAAGAGCCCGCAGAACGGGAAGATGCGTCCCGGCGCGGTCGAGGCGCACATGCAGCAGACCGCCGACGCACAGCCGTGCCCGACGGCGCTGCCGCTGACGGGAGCACCCGGCTCCTCGCGTGCCAACCTCCCGTACTCCGGAATCAGGCGCCCGAGCGGCGACCTCCAGGAGTGCCAGGGCGGTCCAAGCCACAACTCGTGGTACGGCGCGGGCCAGATCAACGCGCTTCGCGCAGTCACCAAGTAGGGAAGCGAAACGGGAGGGGCCGGGCGACCGGCCCCTCCCTCCGCTTTACTGGCGCTCGTGCGCATCCTCGTCTGGCACGGCTACCTGCTGAGCGGGACGGGATCGAACATCTACACGCAGGCGCTCGTCCGCGAATGGGCGCGTGCCGGTCACGACGTGACGGTGTTCTCCCAGGAGCCGCATCCCGAGCGATTCGACCTCGCGGGGGCGACGACGGTGCGCCCGCGCATCGGCCCCGTGCTGCCCGTGTTCGTGCTCGACCGCTACGAGGGTCTCGACGCCCGGTTGCTGCAGGACCTGACGCAGGCGGAGCGCGACGCGTACGTGGAGGCGAACGCGGCCGCGGTGCGCGAGCACCTGCCCGCCGACCTGGTGTTCGCGAACCACGTGCTGCTCGGTGGTCCGGTTGGCGCGGCGACGGGCGAACGTTTCGCGGTCAAGGCGCACGGCTCCGAGCTCGAGTACTCGATGCGCGGCAACGACGAGCTGTCGGCCTGGGGGAGAGAGTCGCTGGAGCGCGCCGACGCCGTCTACGTCGGGTCAGCGCACATTCGGGAGGTGCTGGAGGACGTCGTCGGCCACGTCGACCGGGTCCACGAGGTTCCGCCCGGCGTCGACGTGGACGAGTTCCGGCCCGAGGAGCGCGGCGTCGCGCTCGCCGCGCTGCTCGACGAGCTCCGCAGCGATCCGCCGAACCCCGGCGACGCGAACGAACGGGTTCCGGACGAAGGGAACGCCGACCGCCTCGCAGAGTGGTTCGCGAGCGACCAGCCGACCGTCCTCTACTTCGGGAAGCTGCTCTACAACAAAGGCGTGCACGTGCTGTTCGACGCGCTGCGCGAGCTCGGCGACGTCCGCGCGGTGATCGTCGGCTTCGGGGACTATCGCGAGGAGCTCGAGCGAATCGCTCCGCCGGGAACGCTCTTCACCGGCCCCCTCGAGCACCGCCACCTGGTCCACCTGATCCCGCTCTGCGAGGTGACGGTCGTGCCGTCGATCTTCCCCGAGGCGTTCGGGATGGTCGCGGCGGAGGCTGCCGCCGGCGGCTCGCTGCCGCTCGTCGCGCGCCACTCCGGTCTCGCAGAGATCGCCGAGGGCCTCGACGAGCCGCGGTTCGCCTTCGAGAGCGGCGACTCGGCCGACCTCGCTCGGAAGCTGCGAGCGCTGCTCGAGCTTCCCGAGGACGAGCGGCGGAGGCTTGCCGGCGCGGCGCGGCGCACGGTCGTCGAGCAGTGGTCGTGGCCGAGCGTCGCGGCGCGGTTGCTCAGCTGATCAGGCCGTCGACGGCCGCAGTGGCGAGCTTCATGCGCTCCTCGTGCGGCCCGCTCAGCTCGAGCCACGGGCTGCCCGTCGAGCGGACGTAGTCGGCGTAGCGCTGGTGCATCTTCTGACGGGCCTCCTCGCGTCGGAGCCCCAGCTTGTCGGCGTGGAACGGCGTGTCGACGTCACAGAGCAGGTACAGCGAGTAGCGGTGCGCGCGCGCTTCCTGCTCGAGCTCCTCGTTTCGCGTGCCCAGATAGACCTCGTTGAAGACCGCGGTCACGAACGTGTCGGTGTCGCAGAAGAGCACGCGGCTCGCGTAGCCGGCGAGGAACTCCTCGAACCACTCGCGGATGCGCGCGATGTGCACGAACTCGTCGGGCGTCCACGGGCGGTGCGGGTCGCCGCGCCCGACGTGGTGGTACGGCGCACCGTACTCGGGCACCCACAGCGTCTCGTAGTTGTCCGCGAGGGCGGCTGCGAGCGTCGTCTTGCCCGTCGACTCGGCTCCGACGATGCAGACGCGCGCCACGCTACGGCGGCGCGCGCGCGGGCGTTCGGGCTCGGGGAGGTTCACCTCCACTTCAACTACTGTAGTGCCCCCATGGGCGACGAGCAGCGGCTCCCGTTCGAGGAGCTCATCAGTCGTTCGCGCGAGTCGTTCGAGGACGGACGCGACTTCACCCTCGCCGTGGAGGAGGAGTTCGCGATCCTCGACCCGGCGACGCACGACCTCGTCAACCGCTTCGAGGAGCTTCAGGCGGCGACACCAGGCACACCGCTCGAGGAGTTCCTCGTCGGCGAGCTGATCGCGTCGGAGGTCGAGGTGCGCACGGGACGCTGCGAGACGTGGGCAGAAGCGAGCGCGCGCGTGGCCGAGCGCCGCGCGCAGCTCGTCGAGCTCGCGGACTCGCTCGGTATGGCGCTCGCGTCGACCGGGACGCACCCGTGGGCGAACTGGAAGGACCAGCGGATCATCGACACGCCGCACTACCGGCTGAACGACGAGATCCTGCGCTACGTGGTGTGGCGCAACAACACGTTCGGCCTCCACGTGCACGTCGGGATTCGCGGCGCCGACCGCGCGATCCGGACGATGTCGAAGCTCCGCAACTTCATCCCGGAGCTGCTCGCGCTGTCGGCATCGTCACCGTTCGTCGAGGACGTCGACTCCGGGCTGCACTCGGCCCGGACCGAGATCTTCACGCGCATGTTCCCTCGCTGCGGCGTGCCGGACGTCTTCGACTCCTGGCGCGAGTGGGAGGACTACATCCGCTTCCTCTACGAGACGCGCTCGATCACCGAGCACACGCAGATCTGGTGGAGCGTGCGTGCGCACCTCGCGTATCCGACCGTCGAGATGCGGATCTGCGACGCCCAGCCGACGCTCGAGGAGGGGCAGGCGCTCGCGGCGTTCATCTACGCGCTGACCTGTCGCGTCGCTCGCGCGCTGGACGAAGGCGAGGCGATCCCCGACCAGCCGCACCGGCTGATCGAGGAGAACTTCTGGCGAGCGACGCGCTACGGGCTCTCCGGCGAGCTGATCGACCTCGCGACGGGGAACGTGCTGCCGGCCCGGGCGCGGCTCGAGCAGCTCGCCGAGTGGATCCAGCCCGGTTGCCGACGAGCTGGGTGTGCCGCTGACGATCCCGGCGGCGAACGCGGCCGAGCGCCAGCGCGCTCGGCTCGACGAGGGCGCGACGCTGCAGGGAGATCTACGCGGAGCAGGTGATCGAGCGTGTCCGAGCCTGAGCTCTCGCCCGAGCAGCTGATCGAGCAGATCAAGCAGCTGCGGGTCGCCGACCTGATCCTGTCGACGGTCACGACCCTCGCCCAGCTCGCCTACGCGAAGCTCGAGGAGTCGAGCCGGGATCTCGAGCAGGCTCAGCTCGCGATCGACTCGATCCAGGTGCTGCTCCCGAAGCTCGAAGGGCACGTCCCTGCGGAGCTCTCGCGCGACCTCGGGCAGATGGTCACGAGCCTCCAGCTCGCGTACGCGACGGCTGCGACAGGCTGAGACTCCCCTCTAGTAGGCTCCCGCGGCCGAGCCTGTGATAGAAAACTCGCCGCGCCGAGCTGTCGGCGCGCGACTTTGTAACGAGGGGAGCAGAACCCAGTGGAGTTCTTCAACGAGCACGCCGTCAGCTTCGCGATCCTCTGCGGGCTGATCGCGATCGCCGTCGGAATGGGCCTGACGTGGTGGCTGCTCAAGCAGCCGGCCGGAAGCGAGCGGATGCAGGAGATCGGCCGCGCGATCCAGGAAGGCGCCGAGGCGTACCTCAAGCGCCAGTACCTGACGATCGCCGCCGTCGCGGTCGTGCCGTTCCTGCTGCTCGGCTTCTACAACGAGCTCGGCTGGGGAACGGCGCTCGGCTTCCTCATCGGCGCGGTGCTCTCGTCCGCGGCGGGCTTCATCGGCATGAACGTCGCCGTGCGCTCGAACACGCGCACCGCCGAGGCCGCGAAGAGCGGGCTGCGCCCCGCGCTGAACGTCGCGTTCCGCGCGGGCTCCGTGACGGGCCTGCTCGTCGTCGGGCTCGGGTTGCTCGGCGTCGCCGGCTACTACTGGGTTCTCACCGGCCCGATCGGCAACTCGCCGGACTCGGCGATCGACGACCTCGTCGGGCTCGCGTTCGGCGGCTCGCTCATCTCGGTCTTCGCACGGCTCGGCGGCGGCATCTACACGAAGGCGGCCGACGTCGGCGCCGACCTCGTCGGGAAGATCGAGGCGGGCATCCCCGAGGACGACCCGCGCAACCCGGCCGTGATCGCGGACAACGTCGGCGACAACGTCGGCGACTGCGCGGGCATGGCGGCCGACCTCTTCGAGACCTACGCGGTGACCGCGGTCGCCGCGATGTTGATCGGGACGCAGTTCCAGGCGGACCAGCTCTACCTCTACCCGCTCGCGCTCGGTGGGATCTCGATCCTCGCCTCGATCGTCGGCGTGTTCTTCGCGCGGATCGGCCCGGGCGGGTCGATCATGAACGCGCTCTACCTCGCGGTCCTCGTCGCGGTCGTGCTCTCGGCGATCGGGTTCATCCCGGTCACGATGGCCTTCGACGACGGACGCTTCTCGTTCACCGAGCTCTACGCGTGCGCCCTCACCGGCCTCGCGATCACGTTCCTGCTCGTCGCGATCACCGAGTACTACACGGGCACGCGCTGGGGACCGGTCAAGTCCATCTCCGGTGCGTCACGTACCGGCCACGCGACGAACATCATCGAGGGGCTCGCGATCGGCATGCAGGCGACCGCCGCCCCCGTGATCGTGATCGCGGCCGGCATCCTCGTCGCCAACCACTTCGCCGGGCTCTTCGGGATCGCGGTCGCCGTGATGGCGCAGCTCTCGATGACGGGCCTGATCGTCGCGCTCGACGCGTACGGCCCGGTGACCGACAACGCGGGCGGGATCGCCGAGATGGCGGACCTCGACGAGTCGGTGCGTGCGATCACCGACCCGCTCGACGCGGTCGGCAACACGACGAAGGCCGTCACGAAGGGCTACGCGATCGGCTCGGCCGCGCTCGCCGCGCTCGTGCTCTTCGACAGCTACACGACCGGGCTCGCCGAGGACGAACCTGAACGTGACGTTCAACCTCTCCGACGCGTGGGTGATCGCCGGGCTCTTCATCGGCGGCCTGATGCCGTTCCTGTTCGCCTCGCTCGCGATGCAGGCCGTCGGCCAGGTCGGCGGCCAGGTCGTCGAGGAGGTGCGCCGCCAGTTCCGCGAGATCCCGGGCATCCTCGAAGGAACGGGACGCCCCGACTACTCGCGCGCGGTCGACATCGTCACCCGGTCGGCGATCAAGCGCATGCTCGCGCCGGCGCTGATCCCCATCCTCTTCCCGGTCATCGTCGGGATCATCTCGGTGAAGATGCTCGGCGGGCTGCTGATCGGGACGATCGTGACCGGCCTCTTCCTCGCGATCGCGATGACCTCGGGCGGTGGCGCCTGGGACAACGCGAAGAAGCTGATCGAGGACGGCGCCTTCGGCGGCAAGGGCTCGGAGGCCCACGCCGCCGCGGTCACGGGCGACACCGTGGGCGATCCCTACAAGGACACCGCAGGCCCGGCGATCAACCCGATGATCAAGATCGCGAACGTCGTCGCGATCCTGATCATCCCGCTGATCGTCTCAATTCACGGCTGAGCCGTCAGGCGCGCCAGTACTGCCGCGTGAAGAGCACGATGATCGGGATGATCTCGAGGCGGCCCATCCACATCAGCACGATCATCACAGCCTTCGAGAACCCGCTGAAGCTCTCGAACGAGCCGAACGGGCCGGCGAAGCCGAACGCCGGGCCGACGTTTCCGAGCGTCGCCGCCGCCGCGGCGATCGCGTCGAACGGCGAGATCACGACATCGGCTCGGAACGAGTCGAGCACGATCACCAGCGCCCGACCACGAACAGGCCGATGTAGAGCAGCACGAACGCGAGCACCGCCCGAGCGTCCGCTCGTCGACCGCGTGCGCGGTTGAGGCGGATCGGCGAGACGACCTCCGGGTGGACGGTCTGGTCGAGCTCGCGGCGGAGGATCCGGCCGATCAGCAGGTGGCGGACGACCTTGATCGACCCCGCCGTCGAGCCGGCGGAGCCGCCGATGAACATCAGCCCGAGCAGCGTGATCGACGTGAGCGGCGGCCACGCGGTGAAGTCCGTCGCTCGCGAAGCCGGTCGTCGTCATGATCGAGACCGCCTGGAAGACGCGTGGCGGACCGACTCCCCGAATCCGAACGTTCCCTCGGCGACGAGCTCGAGGAGCAGCACGGCGGACGCGAGCGAGCAGGATGAAGAGGTAGAGCCGGAACTCCTCGTCGCGCGGTCAGCGCGCGCGGCGGCGCTGCACGAACACGCCGTAGAGGCAGCGCGAAGTTGACGCCCGCGATCACCATGAAGAACGCGATCGTCCACTGCGACGACGAGCCGAAGCCGCGATCGAGTTCGCCGTCGGTCGAGAAGCCGCCGAGGCGAGACCGTCGTGAAGGCGTGCGCGACGGCGTCGAAGAGATCCATCTCGGTCGTCGAGCCCGAGTCCAGCCGAGACGCGACAGGAGCGCGATCAGGATCGCGGTCAGCGCGACGTAGAGGACCCAGAGCCGGCGCGCCGTCCTCGCGGATCGAGACCGTCAGCCGCTCGAGCTCGGTCGGACCGGGCAGCTCCGACTCGAAGAGCTGGCGGCCGCCGACGCGCAGCCGCGGGAGCACCGCGAGCGCGAGCACGACGATCCCCATGCCGCCGAGCCACTGGCTGAACTGCCGCCAGATCAGCGAGCGAGCGCGAGAGCTCGCTCGATGTCGGTGAGCACGCTCGCGCCGGTCGTCGTGAAGCCCGACATCGACTCGAAGTACGCGTCGAGCGGGTGCGCGAGCTCGGCCTCGCCCGCGAGCACGTAGGGCAGCGCGCCGACCACGGGCGACGAGCAGCCACGTCAGCGCGACGACGAGGAAGCCCTCGCGGGGGCCGCGAACTGCCCGGCCGGTGCGCCGACGAGCTGCGAGCGCGAGCCGCCGAAGGCCGCAGTGACGACGCCGGCGATCGAGGAACGGCCACGGCGACTCGCCGTAGAGCGAGCGCGACCACGGCGGGGAACAGGGACGCGGCGACAGATACGAGCAGGACCGCGCCGACGAGGTCGAACGCCGCCGCGACGTCGACGCCGATCGACTCGCGGCGGAAGGCGCGGCGCAGCCTGGCGCGGGTCAGCCGGGCCACGGCGTCTAGAGCGCCTTCTCGACCTGGGTCGCGCGCGCCGACTCCGTGAAGACGATCGCGCGGTCGCCGGCGCGGAGCACGTCGTCGCCGTGGGGGAAGATCGCCTGCCCGTCGCGCACGATCGCGCCGATCAGCGCGCCGCGGATCGGCATCGTCGCGGAACGGCTGGTCCGCGTACTCGCTCTCGGGCCGCACCGTGACGTCGAGGATCTCGAACCGGTCGCCCTCGAGCATCGTGACCTGCCGCGTCCGCGGGTCGTGCGCGAAGCGGACGATCTCCTCGGCCGTGACCTGCCGCGGGTTGATCGCGACGTCGATCCCTGCGCGCTCGAACACCTCGGTCGAGGCGGCCTGGTGGACGATCGCGATCGTGAACGAGACGCCGTGCAGCTTCGCGAGCGTCGCCGCGTAGTGGTTCTTCGCGTCGTCCTGCATCGCGAAGACCGCGGCGCGGGACTGGCCGATCCGCTCGCGGTCGAGGAACTCCGGGTCGAAGCCCGTGGCGTCGATAGACGCGCACGGTCGGGAACTGCTCCGCGGTGAGCTTGCGCGCGCTTCGGGTCGGGCTCGATGATGCGCACGCGGAGGCCCTGGTCGACGAGCGCGCGCGCGACCGCCCGGCCGGTGCGGCCCGCGCCGAAGATGCACGATGTCGTCGAGCCGCTTCTTGTCCTCGGACAGCGTGTCGCCCCAGACCCGCGCGGCCTCCGGCGAGCCGATGATCACGACCCGATCGCCGACCTCGATCGTCTGGTCGCCGCGCGGGAGGATCATGCGGTCGCCGCGGATGATCCCGGCGACCTTCGAGTCGCGCGGGATGCGCGCCTCGCGCAGCGGCACGCCGACGACGCCGTCGCCGTCGCGTCCGGCCCCGACGTCGAACTCGACGATCTGCACCTGACCGTCGGCGAAGACGTCCGTCTGCCGCGCGGCGGGGAGGCCGATGATCCGCGAGACCGCGTTCGCCGTCTCGAGCTCGGACGAGACCATGAAGTCGACGTCGAGCTGGCGCTCGCGCCACACCTCGAGATACTCCTCGTTGGTCGTCCGGACGATCGTGCTCGTCTCGGGGGCGAGGTTCCGCGAGAAGATCGCCGCGATCAGGTTGATCTCGTCGCGCGACGTGCACGAGATCATCAGGTCGGACTCGAGCAGACCCGCCTCCTGGAGCGTGCGGCGGCTCGCGCCGTTGCCCTCGATCGTCGCGACGTCGAAGCGGTTCGAGAGCGCCGCGAGCCGCCCGGGGTCGAGGTCGACGACCGTCACGTCGTGCTCGCCGTGGAGCGCCTCGACGACCGTCGCGCCCACCTGTCCGGCTCCGATGACGAGGATCCTCACGGCGGCACAGGCTAACCGGGCCAGGGGCTAGAGTCGCGCGGTGCCACGGCGTCGGCGCCAGCAGGGGCTCGAGCGGGTCCTCGGCACACCCGCTCTCTTCGCCACCGCCTACGGCAACGTCGGCTCCTCGATCTACTACGCGCTCGGCGTCACGGCCGTCTTCGCGCTCGGGCTGACGCCGCTCGTCTTCGTCGTCGCCGGCCTGATCTTCGCCTGCACGGCCGCGACCTACGCCGAGGGCACGGTGCGCTACCCGGAGGCGGGCGGCTCGTCGAGCTTCGCGCGCCACGCGTTCAACGAGCTCGTCTCCTTCGGCGCCGGCGTGGGCGCAGCTGCTCGTCTACGTCGTCACGGTCACGACCTCGGCCTTCTTCGTCCCGCACTACCTCTCGATCTTCTGGGAGCCGCTGAAGGAGAACCCGTGGGACGTCGTCGGCGGGATCGTCGTGATCCTCGTGCTCGTGGCGGTCAACATCGTCGGGGTCCAGGAGGCGGCGACGCTCAACGTCGTGCTCGCGGTCGTCGACTTCGCGACCCAGCTGCTGCTCGTCCTGCTCGGGTTCGTCCTCGTCTTCAACCCGGAGATCCTCGTCGACAACGTCCACTGGGGCGTCGCGCCGACCTGGTCGAACCTCGCGCTCGCCGTGCCGGTCGCGATGCTCGCGTACACCGGCGTCGAGACGGTCTCGAACCTCGCCGAGGAGGTGCGCGACCCGGCGAAGAGCGTGCCGGACGCGTACAAGCTCGTCGCCGGCGCCGTCTTCGCGATCTACTTCACGCTCCCGCTGATCGCGCTCTCGGCGATGCCGGTCGTCCTGCGCGACGGGGAGTACGTCACGTCGCTCGGGCTGCCGCCCGAGGAGGGTGGCTACGCGAACGACCCGGTCCTCGGGCTCGTGCGAGAACCTCGGCCTCACGGGGCGCACGCTCGACGTGCTCGAGATCTACGTCGGCGTCCTCGCCGCGACGATCCTCCTGATCGCGACGAACGCCGGCGTGATCGGCGCGTCGCGGATCACGTACTCGATGTCGACCTACCGCCAGCTCCCGGAGGTGTTTCGCCGGCTGCACTCGCACTTCAGCACGCCGTGGCTCGCGATCGTCGTCTTCGCCGGGATCGCGCCGATCATCGTCGATGCTCCCGGGGAGCACGACGTTCATCGGGACGCTCTACTCGTTCGGCGCGACGCTGTCGTTCACGATCGCGCACGCGGCGATCGTGAAGCTGCGCTCGAAGGAACCGCGACGCCGAGCTCGCGTTCCGCGCGCGACCGAACCTGTGGGTGCGCGGCGTCGACTGGCCGCTCTTCGCGATCGTCGGCGGGATCGCGACCGGTCTCTCGTGGCTCGTGATCGTGGTGCAGAACGCGGAGACGCGCTGGGCCGGGCTCGGCTGGCTTGCGCTCGGGTTGGCCTTCTACTTCGTCTACCGACGCCGCGTCGTCCACGCGCCGCTCGCCGAGACGGTACGCGCGCCCGGCGCTCGTCGTCGGGCCGTCGCTCGTCGCCGAGTACCGCACGGTCGTCGTCCCGATCGTCCGGTCGCCGGAGTCGGAGGACGCGCTGATCGCGGCTGCGCGTCTGGCCGCCGACCGTGGCTCGACGATCGTCGTGCTGCACGTGCTCGAAGTCCCGCTCGACCGCCCGCTCACCGCCGACCTCGGCGCGCTCGAGGACCGCGCCGACGTGTTGCTCGACGACGCGCAGGCCCTGCTCGAGGAGTACGGCGTCAGGGTCGTGTCGCGACTCGTGCGCGCACGGTCGACGCCGCGCGCAATCGTGGACGAGGCTGCGGCGAGAAATGCCGAGCTGATCGTCGTCGGTGCGCCTCGGACCGCTCTGCCCGGCCGACGGCTCCTCGGCGGAACCGCGGAGAAGGTGCTCAAGCTGAGCCCGGTGCGGGTCCTCGTGACCGCCGGGCGGCGGCCGACATGATCACGAAGATCCTCGCCCTGCTGCTCGTCGTCCTCGGCGTCGCGATCGTCGTGCGAACGCTCGCCGCGGGCGTGGGCGGCGGGCTCGGGCTGTTCCTCGGCGTCCTGCTCGTCGCCGCAGGCGCGGGACGCCTCTACCTCCTGCGGAGGAGCTGATGGCGCGGCGCTTCGAAGGCCTGACGCGGGGGCTCGGCGGCGGTTCGCTCGCCTCCGTCGCGTACGGCGAGATCGGCTCGTCCCTGTACTTCGCGCTCGGCGTCGTCGCGCTGTACGCGCTCGGGCTCACCCCGCTCGTCCTGCTCGCGGCGGGTGTCGTCTTCCTGCTCGTGGCGGTCTCGTACGCGGAGGGAACGGCGGCGATGCCCGAGCCCGGCGGCGCCGCGCTGTTCGTGCGGCGGGCGTTCAACGACCCAGCCGGCTTTGCGACGGGCTGGGTGCTGCTCCTCGACTACCTGATCGTGACCGCGCTCGCCGCGCTGTTCGTGCCGCACTACCTGGCCGCGCTCGGGTTGGAAGGGCTTCGCGACTCTCCCTGGGACGTCGTGGTCGGAGTCGCGGTGATCGTCGCGCTCTCGGGAGTCAGGCTCGTGCGCCGGCCGCAGCTCTACCGCCTCGCAGTTGCGGTCGCGCTGGTCGCGGTGGTGGCGCACGCGCTCCTGATCGTCCTCGGCTTCGCCCTGCTCTTCGATTTGGACGCGTTCCGGGGAATCGACTTCGGAACGGAGCCCGCCTGGGACGAGCTGGCGTTCGCGCTCCCGCTCGCGATGCTCGCCTACACCGGCCTCGAGACCGTCGCCAACCTGTCGGCCGAGACGCGGGAGCCCGGACGAACGCTGCCGCGGAGTCTCTTCACGGGGATCGGCGCGGTCGTCGCGGTCTCGGTCGCGATCGGGGTGGTTGGGATCTCCGCGTTCCCGGTGGAGAACGGGACGACCGCACTCGGCGACGAATGGCGGCTCGCGCCGCTCGCGGGAATCGCCGACGCGATCCGGGCCGAGCTCCCCTGGCTCCTCGGGGACGTGGTGGTCGTCGTCGTCGCGTTGAGCGGCATCGTCGTGCTCCTGGCCGCGGCGACGACGTCGATGTCCGGGGCCGGCCGCCTTTCGTACTCGCTCGCGCGGTACGCGATGCTGCCGCGAGCTTTCGAGCGCCTCAACCGTCGGACGCTTCACGCACCCGCGGCGATCGTCGCGACCGCAGCCGTCGCGGTCGCGCTGCTCGTCGGCAGCGCGATCGCCGGCCGGGCGTCGGTGATCCTCGCGAGCCTCTACAGCTTCGGCGTGCTGCTTGCGTTCACGTCGGCGCAGCTCGCCGTCGTGCGCCTGCGACGAACCGAGCCCGACCTGCCGCGGCCGTTCCGGGCCCCGTTGATGCCGTTCTTGGGCCTGGTCGGGGGGACGCTGACCGCGGTGATCTTCGTTCTCTCGATCGCGACGCACGATGCGGCGCGGATCGCCGGGCCCGTGTGGCTGGCGGCCGGCTTCGTCGTGTACGTGCTCGTTCGCCGTCGTCGCGGGATCGCGTTGACCGCTCACGTGCGGCCGGCGGTGGCGGACATCGTCCCGTCGAAGGAGGGCGAGTACCGCAGGATCCTCGTGCCGGTCAAGCTCGGCTCGATCGGCGTCGAGGTCTTCGCGACGGCGCTCCGCCTGGCCGAGGAGCACGGTGCGTCGATCACTGCGATCCACGTCGTCCTGGTCCCGCTCGACGAGCCGCTCGACGCACCGCTCTACGACGAGGAGGAGCGGGCCGCGGGCTCCCTCGCCGAGGCGAAGCTCCTCGCAGGCGAGCACGGCGTCGAGGTCGAGACCGTGGTCGTGCGGGCCCGCGCGATCGGCTCTGCGCTGATCGAGCACGCCCTCGCGGGTGGCGCCGACCTGATCGTGATGGGCTCGTCTCCGCGCTGGCGACGGCAGTCCCGCTTGTTCGGCCCGACCGTCGACTACGTCCTCCGGAAGGCGCCCTGCGAGGTGATGGTGATCGCCTACCCGCAAGGAGTGCTCGAGGAGGAGGAGCTCGCGGCGTCCGCCGCGGCTACGCTGCTCCCATGAGAGCGATCGTCGTCGGCTGTGGCCGCGTCGGCTCGACCGTGGCGAAGACGCTGGCCGAGGAAGGGTGGGACGTCACCGCCGTGGACGAGAGTGAGTCTGCCCTCGCGCGGCTCGGCGAGCGCTGGCGTGGCGGGTTCGTGATCGGTCACGGAATGGACGTCGCGACGCTGAAGCAGGCCGGAATCGAGAACGCCGATGCCGTCGTCGTAGCCACGGACGGGGACAACACGAACATCGTCGTCGCGCAGATCGCGCAGAAGATGTTCGAGGTGGACACAGTGGTCGTCCGCCTGCTCGATCCCGCGCGAGCCGACTTCTACGCCGCTCGGGGGCTCGACGTCGTCTGCCCGACGAAGACGGCGTACGAGACCCTGACCGAGCGCGTCCGCGCCGCGAGGGTTCGCAGCTAGATGTTCGCGATCGTCGCCGGAGGCGGAAAGGTCGGCGCAACCGTCGCGCGGACGCTGCTCCGTCGCGGCCACGAGGTGACGCTCGTCGAGCAGCGCGCCGACCGCTACGAGCGGCTCGAGCAGGAATTCGAGCATCAGGTGCAGCTGGGCGACGCGACCGAGATGTTCGTGCTCGAGCGTGCGGGGATCGCGCGTCCGGCCGAGATCGTGATCGCGGTGACCGGCGACGACGAGGACAACCTCGTGATCGGCCAGTTGTCGCGGGAGAAGTACCAGGTCGAGCGCGTGATCGCCCGCGTCAACGATCCGCGAAACCAGCAGGTCTTCGACCTCCTCGAGATCCCGCAGACCGTGTCCGCGACGCAGATGGTGCTCGGCCTGATCGAGCACGAGGTGCCCGCGCACGAGTTGATCCACCTCCTCGAGCTGAAGAAGGAGAACCTCGAGATCGTCGAGGTCGAGATCGACCCTGGAGCCCCTGCGGCAGGCAAGCGGATCGACGAGCTCGCGCTCGAGAACGCGCGCCTCATCTCCGTCCTGCGCGACGGGAAGGCGGAAATCGCGGTCGGCTCGACGAAGCTCCAGGCCGGCGACCAGGTGCTGGCGATCCTCGAGCCGGGCCAGGAGGACGACCTCCGCCGGCTCCTGCTAAAACGCTGAGGTGCGCCGGGGGGTCGCAATCGTGGTGGTCGCGCTCGTCGGGTCGGCCTGCGCCGCGTCGGGATCGACGGCCGAGCCGTCGACGACCAGTGCTGCCGCGTACTCGTTCCGCAGCATCTTGAGCGCGAGCGATCCCGTGCACGTCTCGGCCCCGGCGAACAAGCCCGGGTGGCTCTACGTCGTCGAGCAGGCGGGGCGGATCCGGCTGGCGGTCAACGGCCGCTACCGGTCGACCCCGTTCCTCGACATCCGGCGGCTCGTGCGCTCCGGCGGCGAGCAGGGGCTCCTGTCCGTGGCGTTCCACCCGCAGTTCGCAAAGAACCGACGCTTCTTCGTCAACTACACCGACGTGAACGGCCACACCCGCGTCGTCGAGTACCGCTCGAACGCGGCCGGGACGCAGGCACTGCCGCGGACGCGCAAGCAGTGGCTGTTCGTCGCGCAGCCGTACGCCAACCACAACGGCGGCCAGGTCGCCTTCGGCCCCGACGGGCGACTGTACGTCGGGATGGGGGACGGCGGCTCTGGCGGAGACCCGGAGAACCGCGCGCAGAACATGAGCACGCTGCTCGGCAAGCTGGTCCGCATCAACGTCGCGGTGTCGAAACCGAACCCGCAGATCGCCGCCCTCGGCCTGCGCAACCCCTGGCGCTTGTCGTTCGACCGCGCGAACGGCGACCTCTACATCGCCGACGTCGGTCAGAACGCGTGGGAGGAGATCGACTGGGTCCCCCGTGCCCGCGTGACCGAGCTCGCGAACTACGGCTGGGACGTGTTCGAGGGGCGCGCCCGGTTCGAGTCGAAGGAGCCGAACCCGCGCGGGCGGCTCGTCGCTCCCGTCCACGTCTACGGACGCGGCGACGGCTGCTCGGTCTCGGGCGGCTTCGTCTACCGCGGGTCGGCGGTTCCCGAGGCGCGCGGGCGCTACTTCTTCGGCGACTTCTGTACCGGGACGATCTGGTCGCTCGTGATGTCCGCCGGCCGCGCGACCGACGTGCGGCGGGAAGGAACGCGCATCGCGAACCTCTCGAGCTTCGGCGAGGACGCCCGCGGCGAGCTGTACGCGACGTCGCTCAGCGGCCGCGTCTACCGGCTGGTTCGCTAGCCCGCGTCGCGGCGACGGACCCGCGGCGGCTGACGCCCGAGCGCGGCGTACGCGAGCGCCTCGAGCGACTCGTTGAGGCGCGCGACCTCGGCTGCGATCCGGTGGAGGCTCTCCTGCGAGTCGAGCCGTCGGTTCAGCGTCTGGAGCTCCGCACGGATGCCGTCGAGCCGCTCGAGCAGCACGTCGAGCTGGCGGTCGTCGAGCGGTCCGCGCTGGCGCTCCATGCAGTCAATCCTAGGCCGTCAGCTGCCGAGGTCGAAGGGGAGGTCCGCGGACAAGCCGTTGACGAGCCGGACCACAGGCGTCCCGTCGAACCAGTCGACGACGCTGATGCGCGCGTAGCCCACGTCGAGCGCGAACGCCCGCTCGTCGGGAAGCCCGAGCGTGGCCGCGAGCGCGGCGCGAATCACCCCGCCGTGCGAGACGACCGCGACCGTTCGGTCGTCGTTGGCCGCGACGATGTCGTCGACTGCGGCAGAAACCCGCTAGCGCAGCTCGGCGTAGCTCTCGCCGCCGGGGAACCGCACCAGCGTCGGCGTCTCCATCCAGCTCTGGAAGAACTCGGGTTGCTCGCGCTCGATCTCGTCGTACGTTCGGCCTTCGAGCTGGCCAAAGTCGAGCTCCCGCAGGCGGTCGTCCACGGTGCGGCTCGCTCCGAGCGCGGCTGCGGTCTGGACCGCGCGGAGGCGTGGGCTCACGTAGACGGCGTCGAGCGTGACGGCGCGGAGGCGCTCGGCGAGTCGCTCGGCGCTCGCGAGGCCGGTCGGCGAGAGCCCGACGTCGAGGCGTCCGTAGCAACGGCCGCGCGCATCCTCGTCGGGCTCGGCGTGGCGGATCAGCAGCAGCCGCGTCATGCGAGGAGGAGCGCGGCGAGCGCTCCGGCTTGGGCGAGCTCGCTCGTCGCGCCCAGCGTGTCGCCGGTGACGCCGCCGAGCCAGCGGCGGAAGAACAGCCCGAGCACGAGGGCGGTCAGCGCGGCAGCGGCCACGGCCACGAGCCCTTCGAGGCCCCGCACGCCGACGGCAACGCCGCACGCCGCGAGAAGCCCGAGCGCGACGCTCAGCGACGTGAGAGGTTCGAGAGCGCGGTTCCTTCCGGGCGCGCGGGCGGCAGGAACGCGGCCAGCGGCAGCGCCGCCCAGCGCCCGCAGGCGGCCGCCGCGGCGAACGCGCTCCAGGCGCTCGTCTCCGAGGCGAGCAGCGACGCCTCGAACAGCAGCACGACGACGAGCGCCACCGCGCCGAACGATCCGATCGCGTGGTCGCGCATGATCTCGAGCCGGCGCTCCCTCGTCGTCCCTCCGAGCGCGTCCGCGGTGTCGGCGAGGGCGTCGAGGTGCAGCGCGCCGGTGACGAGCGCAACCACGCCGAGCCCGAGCGCCGCCGCCGCGAGCGACGGCAGCGGACCGGCCGCGATCTCGACGACACCGCCGCCGAGCGCACCGATCGCGCCGCCCACGAGCGGGAACAGCGGCGCGGCGCGCCGAACCGCTGTGCCGTCGAGCTCCGCGAGGCGGCCGACCGGGATCCGCGTCAGGAACGCGACCGCCGCGAGCGGCGGCTCAGCGACCCGCATCGGTCACGCCGGCCTCGTCGAAGGTCGCCATCTCCGCGAGCAGCGCGAGCGATGCCTGGAGGAGCGGCAGCGCGAGCGCGGCGCCGGTGCCCTCACCGAGGCGGAGCTCGAGGTCGAGCAACGGCTCGAGTCCGAGCGCGTCGAGCCCGAGCCGGTGCCCGGGCTCGGGCGAGAGGTGACCCGCGATCAGGTACTCGACGACCGCCGGCTCCAGGCGGGCTGCGACGAGCGCCGCCGCGGTCACGATGAACCCGTCGAGGACGACCGCGCGCCGCTCGGCCGCGGCACCGAGCGCCACTCCGGCGAGCAGCGCGATCTCGAACCCACCGAGCGCTGCGAGCACGTCGATCGGGTCGTCGCCGACCTCGTCGTTGGCCGCGAGCGCACGCTCGATCACGACTGCTTTCCTGCGCACGCCGTCGGGGTCGAGACCGGTGCCCGGTCCGCACACCGCGGCCGCCGGAACGCCGAGCAGGGCTGCGTGGAGCGCTCCCGCGGCGGTGGTGTTCCCGATGCCCATGTCGCCGAGCGCGACGATGTCCACGCGGCCAGCGAGCTCGCGCGCGAGGGAGACGCCCGCCCCGAGCGCGGCGAGTGCCTGCTCCCGCGACATCGCGGCGCCGTTCGCGGCGTTCGCGGTTCCCGACCCGATGCGAATCGACCGGACGCGGGGATCGTCGAGCTCCTCGCGCACCCCTGCGTCGACGACGACGAGCTCGGCGCCGACGAGCCGTGACAGAACGGAGATCGCCGCCCCGCCCGAGGCGAAGACCTTCAGCATCTGCCGTGTGACCTCCGCCGGGTAGGCGCTGACGCCCTCGTCGGCGTAGCCGTGGTCGGCGGCCGCGACGACGATCGCGCACCGCTGCCCGCTCACGCCGATCCCCGCGAGCTGCACCGCGAGCTCCTCGAGCCGGCCGAGGCTCCCGCGGGGCTTCGTCTTGCGGTCGAGCTCCGCGCGCGCGGCGTCCATCGCCTCGAGGTCCAGCCCCTCGATCCGGACGTCAAGCACGCGGACGCCAGCCGGGCTGCAGCGGGATCGCGCACCCGGAGACCACGAACGCCGCATCGGCGGCTCGACGCACGAACGCGGCGTTCACCGCGCCCAGCAGGTCGCGGTACTCGCGCGCGAGTGGCGATGCCGGGACGATCCCGAGCCCGACCTCGTTCGAGACGACGATCGTCGTGCCGCTGCGCTCTGCGGCGAGCTCCGCGACCACCTCGGCCTCCGACAACACGTCGTCGTCGCGCTCGAGCAGGTTCGCGACCCAGAGGGTCAGGCAGTCGACGACGACGCACGCATCCGACTCGACCGAGGCGAGGACCGCGCGGAGCGCGACCGGCTCCTCGACCGTCTGCCACTCGTCCGGGCGTTCCGTCCGGTGCTGCGCGATCCTCGCGGCCATCTCGTCGTCGCGGGCCTCGGCCGTCGCGACGTAGACGACCGGTCCAGCGTGCTCGAGGGCGAGCTGGACTGCAAGAGCCGACTTCCCGGCCCGCGCGCCACCGAGCAGGACGGTGAGGCTCAAGACGCTCGGACGGGGACGATGACGCCGTCGACGACGCGAACGCGCGCACCGTAGAGCGCCTCGACGCGCGCAGACGTGAGCACGTCGCGTGCGCTTCCCTCGGCCACGACCCGGCCGCGGTCGACGAGCACGACGCGGTCGCCGTATTGCGCGGCGAGCGTGAGGTCGTGCATCGCGGCGACGACGGTGAGCCCTTCCTCGCGGCGAAGCCGGTCGACGAGCTCGAGCACCTGCTGCTGATGCCCGATGTCGAGCGCCGTGGTCGGCTCGTCGAGCAGGAGGATGGGCGCGGCCTGCGTGAGGGCGCGGCAGATCACCGCGCGCTGGAGCTCCCCTCCGCTCAGCGTGCCGAGCTCGCGATCGGCGAGCTCGTCGAGGTCGAGGCGCCTGAGGGCGGCGGCGGCGGCGACACGGTCTTCGGCGCCTTCCTGGGCGAGCGGCGCCAGGTACGGCGTGCGTCCGAGGAGGACGTACTCCGCGACCGTCATCGCTGCGGGCACGACGGGCGTCTGCGGAACGAGCGCGACGAGACGCGCGACCTCGCGCCTGCGCAGCCTGCCGAGGTTGCGACCGTCGAGGCTCGCCTCGCCGCGGAAGCCGATCGTGCCGGCGAGCACGCGAAGCAGCGTCGTCTTGCCTGCACCGTTCGGGCCGAGGATCGAGACCCACTCGCCACGCTCGACCTCGAACGAAACGTGGTCGACGATCGTCTTCCCGCCGGCGGAGACCGAGACCGAGTCGAACGCGACCGCGCTCACGCCGAGCTCCTCGTCGTGCGCAGGACGAGCGCGAAGAACGGTGCGCCGACGAACGCGGTCACGACGCCGATCGGCAGCTCCGCGGGCGAGATGATCGTGCGCGCGAGGACGTCCGCGAGCACGAGGAACGCCGCTCCGACGACGACGGACAGCGGGAGGATCACGCGGTAGCTCGAGGAGACGACGAGCCGCACGAGGTGGGGGACGACGATGCCGACGAAGCCGATCAGCCCGCTCACCGCCACCGCGGCCGCGGTCCCGAGCGTTGCGGCCGCGACCAGGAGCAACCGCACGCGCGTGACGTCGAGACCGAGCGATCGCGCCTCCTCGTCGCCGACGGCGAGCACGTCGAGCGTGCGCCGGTGCAGGAGCAGGACCGCGGCGCTGATCGCGACGTACGGGAGGACCGTGAGGACGTCTCCCCAGCCGGCCGTCGTCAGGCCGCCCAGCAGCCAGGCGTACACCTCGTTGAGCGTGTCCGAGTTCTGCTGCTGCACGAACACCTGCGCGGCAGTGAGGAACGCCGCGACGGTGACGCCGGCCAGGATCAGCGTCGCCGTCGTCCGTCCGCTCCCGACCGAGCGTCCGATCAGGTACGCGGCGACGACCGCGGCGACGCCGCCGGCGAACGACACGAGCGGAAGGACGAAGCCGTCGACTCCCGCAGGCCCGTACGCGATCACGAGCGTCGCGCCGAAACCGGCGCCCGCAGCGACACCGAGCAGGTACGGATCTGCGAGCGGGTTGCGGAAGACGCCCTGGTAGGAGGCGCCGGAGAGCGCGAGCATCCCGCCGACGAGCGCGCCGAGCACGACGCGGGGAAAGCGAAGCTCCCAGACGATCGCCTCCTGTGCAGCGTCGAGCGGCGTCGCGACGCTCAGAAACGGCACGTGCGCGAGCGCAGAGCGGGCGATCTCGCCGATGCCGATCGGCACCGGCCCGACGAGCAGGCCCACGAGCACGGCTCCCAGCAGCGTCGCCAGCGCGACGAGCGTCCACGGGACGCCGACGCGCGGTGCGGCGACCGCCGGGAGACCGTGCTCGCGGGCGGCGCTCACGTCGAGCGGGCCCGCTTCACGTAGGCCGCCACCGTCTGCACGAGCGACGCGACGCGCGGTCCCCAGCGCGACGCGACGTCGTCGTCGAGCCGCACGACGTTCCGGCCGCGAACCGCGCGCGTCGTGCTCCAACCCGGCCTGGCGGACGACCGTCGTGAGGCTCTGCCCGCAGCACTTCGAGTCGGCGAGGAAGATCAGGTCGGGGTTCGACGCGACGATGTACTCACCCGACAGCTGCGGGTAGTCGCTCGTGCCGCCGGCGCTGTCCGCGATGTTGCGGAGCCCGAACAGCTTGTAGATCTGGCCGATGAACGTGCGGGACGTGACCGAGTAGTAGTCGGTCGTCAGCTCGTGGTAGACGGTGAGCGTCCGGCCGCGTGGCACCGATGCGAGCGCCTTCGTGATTCGCGCGCGCATCGAGCGGACGGTTGCGGCCGCCCCCTTGCGAAAGCCGGTCGCCCGTCCGAGCTGCGTGACCTGCGCGTAGGCGCCGGCGAGGTTCGCGGCCTCCGGCTGGACGAGCACCGGGATCTTCAGCTTCCCGAGCGCCTCCGTCAGCCCCGAGTCGGTCCGGACGATCACCAGGTCGGGCCGGTAACCCGCGATCGCCTCGACGTTCGGCGTGTACCCCGAGAGCTTCGTCTTCGGCGCGCGGGCCGGGTAGTTGGAGAGCTCGTCGACGGCGACGACCCGCCGGCCGGCGCCGATCGCGTAGAGCGTCTCCGTCGTGGTGGCGGAGAGCGAGACGATCCGCCTCGGCTGCTTGCGGATCGTGACCTTCCCCGTCGGCGTGGAGAGCACGACCGGGAACGGCTTCGGTGTCGCGGCGGTGTCTGCGACGGCGCCGGGCGACAGCGCGAGAACGGCTGCACCTGCGAGGCAGGCGGCGAGCAGTTTCTTGACCATGAAAAACCTCCGCGTTGAGCGGAGGAGGTGTGTTGGGCGGCGATCCGCCGAACGTCCCTTCCTCCGAGGGCTGTGTTCGTCGGCGTGGAGCAGGCGTCCTGGCTCGTCCCCCGAGGGGGCTTGACAGTTGCGGGACAGCACCGGGCTTGCACCGGATTTCGCTGCGACACACCGGCCGGAGATATGTGTCCGGCGAGCCGAGCCTAGCGCATCAGACGCCCGCGCGCTGGTCGTCGACCCACGACTTGACGAGGCCGCGGTAGTGCTCGACGAAGTGCTCCTGCTCCTGGACGGGGAACGTCGAGCGGACGGTCTGGACGAGCAGCTCGTCGAACGACGGGCTCTCGAAGTACTCGACCGTGAGCTCGTCGAGACGCCCGAGCGACTCCGTGACGAACTCCTCGTAGCGATCCGTTTCGAAGTACTCGTCCGCGAGTCGCCGGTACTCGCGCAGCTTCTCGTCGTACGAGAGATCGCTCGCGGTCGCCGATCGCGAAGTACTCCCGCGTGTCGAGGTCGACGCGCATCCGCCGTCCGGTCACGACGCAGAACGCCGACCAGCGAAGCAGCGCGCGCATCGCCCACGGGAAGTAGTAGTGCAGCGACGTGATCGCGACGTCCGGCGAAGCGTTCGCGTAGTCGATCGGCGACGCCTCGCCGTCCTTGACGATCGTCTCGCACGAGTTGAACTCCCACCGGAAGAACGCGTTCACGAGCCGCGACACCGTCACGACCTCCCAGCCGAGGTCCGGCGACAGGAACGCGTGCTCGACCTGGTAGCGGTCGTGCATCGGGCGGTCGGGCTCGAAGCGCATCACCATCGTCTCGGCGCCGATCGAGAGCGAGCGCGCGAAGACGTCGAAGTCCTCGAGCGCACCCTGGACGTGCATCATCCGCTCGCCGGACTCGTCGTAGTGCTTGCGGAGCTCCTCCGGCGAGCCGACGCGCGAGACGCCGATCCACTGGCCACCGTCGAACGGCTTCATGAAGAGCGGGTAGCCGACCTCCTCCGCGATCGCCGTCAGCTCGAAGGGCTGGTTGTAGCGCTCGGCGGTCTCGACGAAGCGCGGGTTGTCGGGCGGGACCTTGTGGGGGATCAGCCACGTCTCCGGAACCTTCAGCCCGAGCCGCATCATCGCGCAGTAGGCGGAGTGCTTCTCCATCGACTGGAACGTGAACGGGTTGTTCAGCAGGTAGACGTCGTCCATCAGCGCGACCTTCTTCAGCCACGCGCGCGGGAGGTCGTACCACCAGGCGAGCCGGTCGATCACGAGCGAGTAGCGCGGCCGCGAGCGGAGGTCGAACGGCTCGTTGACGATTCGCTCGGTCGTGAGCTCGTGGTCCTCGCCGCGCCAGCGGATCGGCCCCAGCTTGGTGACGAGCGACTCGAAGGCGGAGGGCCAGTCGTCCTCGGTCCCGAGCAGCAGCCCGATCAGGTGCGACGGCATCAGACGAACCTCGGGAGGTGATGCGCGAACTGCTCGCGCCAGGACGACCAGTCGTGCGGGTACTCGTTCCCCCAGACGTCGACCTCGCAGCGAATCCCCATGCTCGCCGAGCAGCGCACCGAAGCGCCGCGTGCTCTCGAGCGCGCCGGTCGTGTCCTCCCACTGGCCGCTGCCGCAGACGAGGACGAGCGACACGCGCCCGCGCAGCCAGTCCAGGTGGTCGCCGTTCAGGTGGCCCACGTAGTCGCCGGGGTTGTTGAAGTAGACGCTGTCACCACGTTCGCCCCAGCCTACGACGGAGACGTCGTACACGCCGCTCTGGCAGATCGCGAGCGGAAAGAGATCGGCGCGTTTCAGCGCGAAGTTGGCCGCGTGGTAGGCCCCGAAGCTCACGCCGGTCACGACGACCTCGCCCGCGCCGCCCGAATCGTCCGCGATCCAGGGGACCACGCGCTCCAGGATCCACGCTTCGTAGAACCCGTGCCGCCGCGCCCGCTCCTCGAGCGGCAGGTCCTGCGCCTGCCAGCTCTGCGAGTCGTACGAGTCGACGCAGTAGAGCTTCACCCGGCCGGCGTCGATCAGCGGCGCGATCGCCTCGACCATGCCTCGCTCCTCGTACTGCCACGACTGCCCCTGCTCCGAGGGGAACGCGAGCACCGGCCGGCCCCAGTGCCCGTACGCGACCACGCTGCCGCCTTCGATCGAGAGCTCGCGCCGGTTCATCCCCAGAGCCGCTCCAGGAGCGCGACGAGGTGCGGGTGGAAGGTGTCCCGCCAGGAAACCCAGTTGTGCAGGTCGGGATGCTCGTGCAGCCGCACGTCGTAGCGCTGTCGCACGAGCGCGTCGCGGAGTGCGCGGTTGTTCCCGATGTTCTCCTCGGTGCGACCGCACGTCATCACGATCGGGATCGGCGCGGTGAAGTCGGCACGAAGCACGCCGCCGACGAAGCGCGAGATCCGCTCGAAGCGCGGGAAGCCCGACTCCTGAGGGTCGGTCGCGCGGCGGAAGAAGCTGCCGGACTGCAGGAAGAGGCCACCGAAGAGATGCCGCTGGGCGCGGTGCGCGTGGAAGGCGGCGAGCGCCCCGAGGCTGGCGCCCATCCCGACGCGGGCGCCGGGGAGGTCGGGCGTCGGGGCGACCTCCCGGAGCGCGGGGACGACCTCCCAGGCGAGGGCGTTCGAATAGCGCGTCGACGCGGAGTACGTCTCGTTGCGATCGCCCGGAGGCGCGAGCAGCGCCGCCCGGAACGGGCGCAGCTCGAGCTCGGCGACGGCGGAGTCGAACATTCGGAGCAGCGAGGAGTGCGCGGCGTACTCGGGCCCGTCGTGAACGACGAGGAGCGGCAGCAGAGCGTCCGGCTCGACGCCGTTCGCCGACCAGACGGAGCCGGCGACTTCCGATCGCAAGAGCCGGGACCGGATCGAGAAGGGCTCGAGCAACCCGGCGGGGGCCTCGTCGTCGTCGAGCCAGACGGGCCGCTCGTAGCCGTCGAGCTCGAGCACCGAGCGTTCGCCGAACGGCGCGCTCGCGCGCAGCGGGTTCTCGGGATCGGCGACGGTCTCGGTCGTCCCGTTCGCGCGCTCCACCTCCAGCTCGTACTCGAGCCGCGCGAGCCCGTCCGGACGTGGAACGCGCAGCTCCCACGTTCGCGTCCGGCCGCGCTTGTGGAACTCGAGCGGCGCCGCACGCTTGAAGGCTTCGGTCCGCAGGCGCACCGCCTTCACGTCGGCGGACGGTGCGCGGTAGGAGAGCACGACCTCGCTCACGCGTCCCGCTTCACCCACTCGGTTGCGACCGTGTACGGCGCGAACCCGAGCTCGTCGTTGATCGCGAGCATCCCCGCGTTCGTCGGTGTCGTTCTCCGTCATGACGCGGGAGATGCCCACCTCGGCGCAACGCCGAACGACCTCGAGCTTCGCGAGCCGCGCGAGCCCGCGTCGGCGGTAGGCCCGCGCGGTTCCGGTGAGGTCGTGGTCGGCGAGGCCGTGCGCACGGTTCGACGTTGACCCAGGAGAGCGCAGCGGGCCGGTCGTCGACGAGGACGACCACGCTGAGCTCGCGGTCGAGGTCCGGGCTCCCGATCGTCTCCGACAGCCACTCGTCGAGCGAGACGTTCGTCTCCGGCGTTGTCGGCGGGCATGTCCGCGGCCGCCTCGGTGTAGAGCGCGTGCACCTCTGGCAGGCGGTCGAGGAGCGTCGGCGAGCGGAGACGATCCGCACGCCGTCGGGCAGCGTTGCCAGCCGCGACGTGTCGACGAGGCGCGGGTCGAGCGCGGACAGGCGGTCGCTGCGGCCGGCGCGAACCCGCGCCGCTCGAGAAACGGCGCGCTCTCTGCCTCGGCCCAGCAGCGCAGCTCGCCGGCGCCGTGCGAGCTCAGATGCTCGGCTGCGCGCTCGAACAGCGCCGAGCCGAGCCCGCGCCGCCGGTGGTCCGGGTGGACGATCGCCCAGAGGCCGCCCACGTCCTCGGCCTCCGTCGCCCAGTCGAACTCGGCCTCGCCCCAGCCGACGATCCGGCCGGCCGTCCTCGGCGACCCAGATACTTCAGGTGCGCGCGCGGCGGGACTGCAGTGGCGGCGGTGTCGCGTTCCTTCGGCGCGTCGAGAACCACGGGCTGTGCTCGGCGATCAGGTCCGAGGCGCCCTCCGCGTCGGCGTCTTCGAAGTCCCGGATCACGGCGCGAGCATAGGCTTCGACGCGTGGCGACGGCCGCGATCCTGACGATCGGCAACGAGATCGTGTCCGGCGACGTCGCGAACACGAACGCGACCTGGCTGGCGAAGCGGCTCGAGCAGCTCGGCGTCCGCGTTCGCTCGATCTCCGCGCTGCCGGACGAGATCGACGTGATCGCGCGGTTCGTGCGCGAGCAAGCGCCCGCCTTCGACTTCCTGCTCGTCACCGGCGGCCTCGGCGGCACGCCGGACGACCTGACGCGCGAGGCGATCGCCGCCGCGTTCGGCGTCGAGCAGCGCGAGCTCCCCGAGGTGGCCGCCGATCTGCGCGCGCGCTTCACGCGCGATCCCGAGTACGCGGCGCGCTGGGCGCTCCTGCCCGAAGGGAGCCGACCGCTCGCGAACCCGCGCGGCGGCGCTCCCGGCTTCGCGATCGAGAACGTCTACGTCCTGCCCGGGCCTGCCGTCGGAGATGGAGGCGATGTTCGACGAGCTCGCCGACGAGCTCCGCCGCGGCGAGCCGATCGCCTCGTGGCGTCGCACGTACCGCACGCGCGAGAGCGAGATCGCCGGCCTGCTCGCGGAGGCGACCGAGCGCTGGCCCGACGTCCTCGTCGGCTCGTACCCGCGGTTCGATCCGAGCGGGCCGGAGGTCGACGTCGTCCTCAAGTCGAGCGACGAGCGCGCGCTCGGCGACGCTGCGTCGTTCGTCGAGCAGCGCCTAGGTTGACGCGCTGAACTCGCCGCTGCTCATCGCCTGGCGCTTCGCCAGGTCGGCGGCGTCCACGAGCTGCCCGTCACGGCCCACGTAGCCGCCCTTCCCGCCGACGATCAGCAGCACGAGGTCGTCGTCGCCGACGTTCGAGACGATCCGCGGCGTGGCCGCCTCGACGTGCGCCAGGCCGCCGGGCCCGAGCTCGCGGACGTCGCCGGCGACGTCGAAGCGCGCGGTCCCGCTGTGCACGAAGTAGAGCTCGTCCTGCTCGTCGTGGTAGTGGAGGACTCCCTCCGCACCGGGCGGGTAGACGATCGCGTTCACGCCGAACGCGGTCACGCCGAGGCCCTGCCGGACCTTGCGGAAGCCGTAGTTGTCGCCGAGCTCGTCGATCGTCCCAAAGCTGTGCGCCATCAGTGAGGCTCCTCCCTCGTCGCTAGCATCGGCGGAGTGCCGGTCGTCTCGCCCGAAACCTACCTCGCCGGGCTGAACGTGGCCCAGCGCGACGCCGTGCTCCACACCGAGGGGCCGGTGCTCGTGGTTGCCGGTGCGGGCTCCGGCAAGACGCGAGTCCTGACGCACCGGGTCGCGCACCTGATCGGCGCGGTCGGGGCGAAAGCGAACGAGATCCTTGCGATCACCTTCACCAACCGCGCGGCCGACGAGATGCGCACGCGCCAGTGGGACCTCCTCGGTGAGGACGCTCGCGGCACGTGGATCCTCACCTTCCACGCCGCCTGCGGGCGCATCCTGCGCCGCGAGGCGCAGCACCTCGGCTACAAGACGAACTTCACGATCTACGACCAGGCCGACCAGGTCCGGCTCGTCAAGATCGTCCTCGAGGAGCTCGAGCGCGACACGAAGCGCTTCGTCCCGCGCGGGATCCACGCGCAGATCTCGAACGCGAAGAATCAGCTGATCACGCCGGACGACTACCGGGAGCGCGTCGCCTCGTTCTACGACCAGACGGTGGCCGACGTCTACGACCTCTACCAGCGGCGACTGCACGCCTCGAACGCGGTCGACTTCGACGACATGCTGATGCTGACGGTCCAGGTGCTCGAGCGCTTCCCCGAGGCGCGCGAGAAGTGGCAGAAGACGTTCCGCTACATCCTCGTCGACGAGTACCAGGACACGAACCACGCGCAGTACCGGCTCCTGCAGCTGCTCGCCCAGAAGCATCTGAACCTCTTCGCGGTCGGCGACCCCGACCAGTCGATCTACGCGTTCCGCGGTGCCGACCTCCGCAACATCATGGAGTTCGAGCACGACTTCCCCGGCACGAAGACGATCGCGCTCGAGCAGAACTACCGTTCGACGAACGCGATCCTCGAGGCTGCGAACGCGGTCATCTCGAACAACCGCGAGCGCAAGCCGAAGAACCTCTGGTCCGACCTCGGGATCGGCGACCCGGTGCGCGTCGTCGAGCTCGAGGACGAGCACGCCGAGGCGCGCTTCGTCGCGGTCGAGATCGCGAGGCTCGTCGAGGAGGGCTTCAACGGCGACGAGATCGCTGTTTTCTATAGAACCAATGCGCAGTCGCGTGTGCTGGAAGACGTGCTCGTGCGCCAGGGCATCGCGTACCAGGTGATCGGCGGGCCGCGCTTCTACGAGCGCGCGGAGGTCAAGGACCTCATCTCGTACCTCCAGGTGCTCGACAACCCGTTCGACGCGGTGAGCCTGCTGCGGATCGCGAACAAGCCGCGCCGCGGGATCGGCGAGTCGTCGGTCGCGCGGCTGCAGAACTACGCGAGCGGCCGCGGGATCTCGCTGTGGGAGGCGATGGAGTTCCCGGAGGAGGCCGGGCTCGCGACCAAGTCGGCGAAGGCGGTGACGAGCTTCCGCACGATGATCCAGTCGCTGATGTCCGAGCTCGACCGCCCGGTGGCGGACATCGTGCAGGACGTGCTCGAGCGCTCCGGCTACATCGACTCGCTCGAAGCCGAGCGCACGGTGGAGTCACAGGGCCGCCTCGAGAACCTGCAGGAGCTCGTCGGCGTCGCGCAGGAGTACCAGCAGCAGGCGGACGACCCGTCGCTCTCGTCGTTCCTCCAGGAGATCTCCCTCTACTCCGACCAGGACGCGATCCGCGGCGAGGCGTCGCTCGTGACGCTGATGACGCTCCACAACGCGAAGGGGCTCGAGTTTCGCGCCGTGTTCATGATCGGGATGGAGGAGGGGATCTTCCCGCACGCGCGCTCGATCGAGGAGAACTCGCTCGAGGAAGAGCGGCGGCTGGCGTACGTCGGCCTGACGCGCGCGCGCGAGCGGCTGACCCTGCTGCACTCCGCGTCGCGCTCGCTCTACGGGGGCAGGAACTACAACCTGCCGTCGCGCTTCCTCGACGAGCTCCCGACCGAGCACGTCGAGCGCGAGCGGCTCGCGCCGGCGACCTGGACGGCTCGGTCGCGCGCACCGGAGATCGCGCCCCGCACGAACGTCCCGACGCTCATCGACCGGCGACTCCGTGCGCCACGGCACCCTCGGCGAGGGCGTCGTCACGCGGATCGAGGTCGGCGGGGTCGTCACGGTGCGCTTCGCGGGCGACGGCACCGAACGTCGGCTCGTGCTCGACTACGCGCCGCTTGAGAAGATCGCGTAGTGGCGATCGAGATTCGTCAACCCGCCGACGAGGGCGAGCTCCGGGCTGCGATGGAGATCGCCTTGCACCGAAGGCGATCACCGGACGACGGACTGGGAGCGCGAGACGGATCACGCTGCCGCTCGCAGCGGCGCGTGGCGGCGTTCGACGACGGGCGCGCGTCGCGCTTCGCGGGCGCGTACGAGTTCGAGCTCACGATTCCCGGGCGGCCAGCTGCCGTGCGCCGGCGTGACGTGGGTCGGCGTCCAGCCGACGCACCGCCGGCAGGGGATCCTGCGTCGGCTTCATGACACAGCAGCTCGCGGACGCGCGCGAGTGGGGCGAGCCGATCGCGGCGCTCTGGGCCTCCGAGGCGGCGATCTACGGTCGGTTCGGCTACGGGCTCGCGGGGCCGAGCGCGACGCTGAAGGCCGAGAGCGGCCGCTTCGAGTTGCGCGACGACCCACGGCAGGCAGGGCACGCTGGCGGCTCGTCGACGCCGCGACCGCGTACGACGCTGTTCCGCCCGGTGCTACGAGCAGCGTGCGCGCGCTCAGCGGTCCGGCATGCCCACGCGCACCGAGCACTGGTGGCGGAAGCACCGCCTCGCAGACCCCGAGGCCTGGCGTCGCGGTGCGAGCCAGAAGTTCTACGCGGTGCTCGAGCTCGACGGTGCGGTCGCCGGCTATGCGATCTACCGCGTGAAGGACGAGTGGGAGGGACGGCTTCGCGAAGGGCGTCGTGCGCGTGATGGAGGCCTTCGGGACCTCGCCGGCCGCGGAACGCGAGAGTGTGGCGCTACCTGTTCGGGATCGACCTCACGACGACGGTCGACGCCTATCCATTCGATCCCGCCTCGCCGCTCTTCCTGATGGTGCGCGACCCGCGCGCGCTCCACATCGGCCTGCACGACGGGCTCTGGCTACGGCTCGTGGACGTCGACGCAGCGCTTCGCGCGCCGGTCGTACCGCAGCGGCGACGCCGGTCGTCGTCGGCGTGCGCGACGAGCTCTGCCCCTGGAACGAGGGCGCGTACCGGTTGGCGCCGAGCGCCGGGCGCACGGACGACGACGCCGGAGCTCGAGCTGGACGTCGCCGATCTCGCGCGCCGTGTACCTCGGTGCGTTCGACTTCGCGCACCTCGCTCGCGCCGACCGCGTGCGACGAGCTCGCGCCGGGCGCTGCTCGAGCGCGCTTCCGACCTCGTCCGCACAGCGCTCCCGCCGTTCTGCCCGGAGGAGTTCTGATGTTCGACGTTCGCCCGACCGAGAACCTCGAGGACTTCCAGCGGCGCGTTCCTCGCGATCGGCCAGTACTTCGGCGCCGAGCCGAACGCGGAGCGCGCGGAGAGGTTCAGCCAGAACCTGCCGTTCGAGCGGATGCACGCCGCGCGAGAGGACGGCTCGATCGTCGGCGGCGCCGGTGTCTTCCCGTTCGAGCTGTCAATTCCGGGCGGGATCGTGCGCTGCGCGGGCGTCACCGTCGTCGGCGTGTACCCGACGCACCGTCGCCGCGGCGTTCTCCGCGCGATGATGCGCGCGCAGCTCGACGACATCCACGAGCGCGGCGAGCCGATCGCGGCCCTCTGGGCGTCCGAGGAGACGATCTACGGGCGCTTCGGCTACGGGATGGCGTCGGACACCGGCGAGATCTCGCTGGCACGCGAGCACTCGCAGTTCGCGCAGCCGTTCGAGCCGCGCGGTCGCGTGCGGCTGCTCGAGCCGACCGAGGCGCTCGAGCTGCTCCCGCCGATCTGGGAGCGTGCGCTTCAGCAGACACCGGGGATGTTCAGGCGCGAGCGGCCGTGGTGGGAGAACCGGGTGGTCATGGATCAGCCCGAGCGGCGAGCGGGTGGCGGCCCGAAGCGCTTCGCGCTGCTCGAGCTCGACGGCGAGCCGCAGGCGTATGCGATCTACCGCCACAACATGAAGTGGGCCGACGGCTCGTCGGCCGCGCAGCTCGGCGTGATCGAGGCGATCGGCGCGACTCCGCGCGGGACCGCGGAGATCTGGCGCTTCCTGCTCGACGTCGACTGGCAGGCGTCGATCGGAGCGGATCTGCTGCCGATCGACCACCCGCTCTTCTTCCTGCTCGCGACGCCGCGAAGGATGAAGTACCGCGTGAGCGACGGGATCTGGGTGCGCCTCGTCGACGTCGGCGCGGCGCTCTCGGCTCGTTCGTACGCGGCCGACGGCGAGGTCGTGTTCGAGGTCGCCGACGCGTTCGCGCCGTGGAACGAAGGTCGCTGGAAGCTCGCCGAACGGCTCGTGCGAGCGCACCGACGACGACGCCGACCTGCGCTGCGACGTGACCGCGCTCGGCTCCGTGTACCTCGGCGGCTTCACGTTCGCCGAGCTGCAGCGCGGCCTGCGCGTGGAGGAGCTCCGCGAGGGCGCAATCGACCGCGCAGACTCGATCTTCCGCCGCACCGGGGTCGCGCCCTGGTGCCCCGAGATCTTCTGAGCTACCCTGCCTCGCTTCGTGAGGGCGTTGTTCGTCGTGCTGGGGTCGCTTGCGCTGGTCCCGTCCGCCTACGGGTGGACGGACAGCGGGCGTCAGCTTTCCCTCGACTGGCCTGCTGAGGGCCGGTTGAACTCGCCGTTCGGCCGTGACGGCAGTCGGCCGCACTCGGGGCTCGACATCGGCGTGCTCCGCTCGCTGGACGTGCTGGCAGCCGAGGACGGCGTCGTGACGCGCGTCGGCTGGATTCCCGGCTACGAGGGCTACGGCATGATCGTGGAGGTGCAACTGAACGAGCGCTACTCGACGTTGTACGCGCACCTCTCGAAGTCGACCGTGCGCGTCGGCCAGAGCGTGACCGCAGGCGAGCGTCTCGGCATCGCCGGTTGCACGGGCTCGTGCACCGGGACGCATCTCCACTTCGAGCTCCGAGACCACGAGATCCCCATCGATCCGATGCCGCTGATCACGGGGTACAATCCGGCGTCCTAGGGCGGTTAGCTCAGTTGGGAGAGCACCAGCTCGACAAGCTGGGGGTCACTGGTTCGAGCCCAGTACCGCCCACTCACGAAAGGCCCGCAAGCGCGGGCCTTTCGTTTTCCACGGCCGATCTGGATTCGAGGCTTGCAGGTGGCTTCACCTGCCGCACTAGACTCACAAATGGTGCGGGTCGAGCTCGCCCATCGCTACGACGTCTCTGCCGACCGCGGCTTCGCGTTCATCACTGACACGGTGAACTGGCCGAAGTTCTGGCCAGGCTTTGTTCGGCTCGAGCCGGGTTCCGAGTGGGCCGCGGTCGGCGACACGGCACGGCTGGTCACGCGACTGCTCGGGCGCGAACGTGAGTTGGCGATGACGGTGAATCGGTTCGAGCAGAATCGGCTCGTGACCTACACCAGCACGCAGCCCGGTTTGCCCGACGCCTACCACGAGCGCCACTTCGAGCCCGACGGCGACGGGTTCGTCTACCGGCTCGTCGTCGAGTACGACCCGCGGAGCGGAGTCGGCGGTGTGTTCGACCGCCTGCTGCTCGCGCGCGGGATTCGGCGCGCGTTCGAAAGCACGTTCGCGGCTCTGGAGCAAGAGTTCACCGCTGCGACGCCGTCCGTTGACGAGCGCGAAACCGTTGACGACGTCAGTTCCGCACGGTGACGTCGGTGTTGTCGACGCGGCTGTTGCCTGCCGCGTCCCAGACCCGGATGCTGATCCGGTAGCGCCCGTTCGGGAGCTGCCGGGTGTTGAGGTACGGGCGCGGGAAGAGTCTGAACCAGTAGACGCCCGGGCAGCGAAGCGATCCGTGGCGACGCATGCACCCGCCCGCGGAGAGGTTCTGCTCGGTGCCGGGGGCGTAGTGCTGTCCGGCCGGCAGTTCCAGCATCTGTTCCGAGCGAAAGACGTCGTGGTCGTGGAAGACGCGGCCCGTCCCGTGTTGGGCGACGACTGACGGCGACGCGGTACGGGTGGTGCGGCGCGGCCAGCCAGGGCTTGTCTGTGAACCAGCCGCTGAAGGACTGCGGGTCGGCGATCCGAGCGCGCACGTCGACCGTTCCTGAGAGCCGCGCCTTGTTGAGCCTGCGTCCGGCTTGGGGGTAGCGGGCCACGTTGACCGGCCGGCGCCCCCACGGCGGGGTTGCCGGCGTGTAGAAGCGCACCTCCTCGACGGCCGGCCGTGCCGTGTCGACGTAGGGCGCGAGCTTGCCGCCGGGTCGGAGCGGGTTGACGAACGCGCGTCGCCCGTCGGGAAGGTCGAGAAGCTCGCCGAGGTGCACGTGCCAATCCCCGTTCCAGGCCCAGGCGATCTGCTGCCCCGGTTGCACGAGCTCACCGACGCGAACGAGTGCGTCGACGTGCTCGTAGCGGAAGTGCGCGATGTCGATCAGTCCCCGTACACCGCGGGGCGTTGCGCGGGTGACCCGGCCTCCCTCGACCGCGTGCACGCGGTGTGTGCGACCGGCCGGCGCGGTGCGGTCGGGCCGATCGTCGCGGACGGCGATGTCGACGCCGTCGTGGTAGACGGCGCCGAGCTGGTCATGGGCGCGCGGGTCCAGGAAAGAGCCGCGGATCGGGTGCTGCCGGTGGAGGGGCAAGATCGGCCAGCCTCGCCACTCGTCGTTGTAGACCTGAGCGATCTCGAGGCGTCCTGGCACGTTCGGCACAGGCGTTTTCTCTCCGCCGTCGCCCGCTCGTATGCGTGCAATCCTCCAGCCGTGGCCACTCGAAAGTGGACCGTCCGCTACCGAGCGCACAACCGCGCACCCCGGCCGGCAATCGTGCTCGCCCCCGACGAGTTCGGGCCGGGCAAGCCGTCACCACCGCTCCCGCTCGTGATCTCACCCCACGGGCGCGGTGTGTCCGCCGCCGTGAACGCTCGACTCTGGGGCGAGCTGCCCGACCGCGGCGGCTTCGCAGTGATCTGCCCGGGAGGGATGGGACGCCGGCTCCCGCTCCACTCCTGGGGCTACCGGGGCCAGATCACCGACCTCGCCCGGATGCACGAGATCGTCCGCAGAACGTTGCCGTGGCTGCGGATCGACCGGCGCCGGATCTACGCACTCGGCGGCAGCATGGGCGGACAGGAGACACTCCTCCTGCTCGGGCAACACCCGCAACTGCTCGCCGGCGCTGTCGCCTTCGACTCGGTGACCAACTTCTACCGCCGCTACGGCGACTTCGCGATCACCCCCGGCCGACGCGGGCTGCAAACGCTTGCACGCTTCGAAGTCGGCGGAACCCCGCGAACCAACCCAACCGGCTACGTGCTCCGCAGCCCCACGCACTGGATCAAAGAGATCGCCGGATCAGGCGTCCGGCTCCAGCTCTGGTGGAGCATCACCGACCAGATCGTCATCGACCAGACGCACCAGTCCGCCCACTTCTACAACGAGCTCCGCAAGCTCCGCCCGCGAGCTCGAGTCGAGGCCGTGACGGGCGTGTGGCGACACTCCGCCGAGATGCGCCACGACACCCAGCTCCCGGACGCCGTCCGCTGGCTCGGCCTCCTACCCGTTTAGGCGACGACAAAGCCGTAAGGTAGAACCGTGGACTGGCTCTGGCTCCTCGGGACCGTCGCAGCGATCGCCTGGGTCGTCGCGATCGTCGACATGGTTCGGCGGCGCGCCTCGCTCTCGCGCGGGCAGCTCGGAGCCTGGCTCCTGGTCGTGATCATCCTTCCCGTGCTGGGGACGATCCTCTACTTCGTGTACGGCCGGAAGCCTGCGGTCTAGGCCGCGAACCTCACCAGCGCCGGCCCGAGCCGAGGACGTACTGCGCGTAGCCGCGCAGCGATGCCAGTGACGTCAGCACCTGGTAGACGGCCAGGTAGCCGACGAAGCCGCGCCTGTCGGCCTCCGGGTGAATGTCCAGCCGGCGGAAGACGTGCCGCTCCTGCCAGCGGCGCATCAGGCCGAAGATCGCGAGCGTGATCGGAAGGAGCAGCATCGACCACCAGCCGAAGATCAGCGGGTAGCCGAAGACGAACAGGATCACGCCGGGCACCCAGAAGAAGATGATCCCGACGTCGAGAGCGGGGACGAGGTAGTCGATGCCGGTGACGAACTTCGCCAGCACGCGCGGCTGCGTCCGGGGCGGCCGCCTGCCGAGCCCCTCGAACATTCCTCGCGCCCAGCGCGACCTCTGGCTCAGGAGCTGGCGGAGCTTCTCGGGCACAACGGTGAAGCCCAGAGCAACCGGCTCGTACTGGACGATGCCTCGCGAATCCATGAGCGTCCAGGTGAGGACGATGTCCTCGCCGATCGCATCGGGCCAACCGCCAACCGCTCGGAGATCGTCCGCCCAGTACGCCGAGAATGCCCCCTGCGCCACGAGCGCGCTGTTGTACGCCGCCTGCATTCGCTTCACGCCGTTGATCCCCAGCCGGTAGTCCCACTGTTGCATCCTGGTCACGATGTCCGTGTTCGGGTTCTCGGCCACGAGCGCTCCGGCGCACGCGCAGACGTGTTGGTCCTGCGGCCTGCTCGTGACGCGGGCGATCAGGTACGTGAGCGCCTCGCGCTGGAGGTACGTGTCCGCATCGACAGTGACGACGATCGGTGTCGTCACGCCCTCGAACGCCGTGTTGAGCGCCCGATGCTTCCCCGGCTCGGCCTCGAACACGCGCCGGTAGTCGAGCCCCAGGCGCTCCGCGGCCTCCGCGGCGAACTCCGCGGTCCGGTCGGTCGAGTTGTTGTCGGCGAGGACGGTCTCGATCGGCCCCTCGTACGACAGGTCGGCGATCCGCTCGAGGGTCGGAACGATCGCGGCTTCCTCGTTCCACGCCGCGATCAGGATCGTCACCGGCGGCCAAGCGCCGGCCGGCCACGTCCCCTCCGGGGGTTCGAACGCAGGCTCTCGGTAACGGCAGAGGAGGAGCGTGAAGACCATGAAGCCGATGACCAGACCCGGGATGTAGGCCAGCATGATCGGGATCACCCAGGCCATCACCGGCCCGATCGCGTCAGCAAGCTGGTCCCGCCACGGCTCGGAGACCCAGACGCCGAACGCGACATAGGCGACTGTGCACGAGAACGCGAGCGACGAAGAGCACCGTCGGTCTCAGCCCGGCAGTCGGATGTCTGCGCCTCGTGAGGCCGCCGAGTTGGCTACGGGGAACCGGGTGGTCGGTTGAGGGTGAACGCGACAGATCGTCTCCTACCCTGCCGCCCGGGCTGCCCTAGCTTAGGGCAGCGGCGCCTCGAACGTTGACTCCGAGCAGGAGACCTGGGACAGTGGCTCCCGTGTGCTGTCTCTTCCTCGCCGCGTTCGGACTCGGTCCGCGCTTCGCGCTGCTGCTCTGGTGGATCTTCGGTGACCGAGTCGGTTTTGCGTTCGACTCCTGGGTCTGGCCGCTCCTCGGGCTGCTGGTCGCCCCGTGGACGACGCTCTTCTACCTGCTGACGTGGTCTGCCGTGGGTGGCGTCTCGGGCTGGGATTGGCTGTTCGTCGGGTTCGGCGTGATGCTCGATCTCGCCTCGTACAGCTCGAAGTACGTGAAGTCCCAGTACGACACGCGGTACCCAGCCGCTCCGTAGCCCGCGCCGACCGGCACGGCAAATACGCTTCCCCCGCCTACTCGGAGAGGGGAAACCATGAGAAATCGCTGGCCAGTGGTGTTGTCGGTAACTGCGCTCGTCGTCGCCGTGCTCGGCGCGACACCCGTCGGAGAGGCGGCGCTGAACGCCTTGCCGCGCGCCTCGGTCGGGCCGCTGCAGTTGAAGACGAACGCGGTGACGAGCGTGAAGGTGAAGAACGGCTCGCTGCTTCGGGCCGACTTCCGCGCCGGTCAGATCCCGGCCGGGCCGGCTGGTCCTGCGGGTCCCGCCGGAGCGCAGGGCGCTCCAGGCACGAGCGGCCTCCAGACCGTGTTCACGACGAGCGCGATCAACTCAACGGCGACCCGGACGCTGACCGCGTCCTGTCCGGCCGGCAAGACGGCGCTCGGAGGTGGGGTTGCGGTGACTCCAGTGACCGCGACCGAGGTCGCCATCACGACGAGCTACCTTGCAAACGCGACGACGTGGACTGCGTCGGCGCGGGAGGTCAACGTGCAGGCGGTGAGCTGGGGCCTGAACGTCGTCGTGATCTGCGCCGTCGTGGCGCCGTAACCCGCCCTAGCCGGGCTCGTCCTCGTCCCACGCCGGGCGCTCCGCGGCGCGGCGTCGCGCGAGCTCGCGCGCCTGCTCGACGAAGCGTTTCGTGTCGGTCTCGTAGGCCTCCTCCATGAAGTGGCCGGGCGGTTTTTCCGGGGGCTCGTCGGGTTCGTCGTTCTCCACGTCAGACCGGACCCCGATGGGCGGCCGGTCTTGCGGCATGCTGACGGGGTGAACCAACTCGATTCCGAGGAGCCGGCGGCGGCGGCGATCCCCGCCGCCACGCGGCTCGGCGCGGTTCACCTGACCGTCGCCGACCTCGACCGTTCGGTCGACTACTACGAGCGCGAGATCGGGCTCGCGGTGCGTGAGCGCGGGGACGCGCGCGCGGCGCTCGGCGCAGGTGGGGATGACCTGCTCGTGCTCGTTGAAGAGCCCGGCGCGAAACCCGCCGACGGGTTCTCGGGGCTGTACCACTTCGCGCTGCTCGTGCCCGATCGTGCCGATCTGGCGAGCTGGCTCGCGCACGCCGCGCGCGACCGCGTGCAGCTCGTCGGAATGTCCGACCACTTCGTGAGCGAGGCGCTCTACCTTCGCGATCCCGACCACCACGGAATCGAGATCTACGCCGACCGTCCGCGCGAGCTCTGGGAAGGGCAGGTGTGGCAGCGCATGACGTCGGTGCCGCTCGACACGGATGACCTCGCCTCCGCGTTGGACGACCCGGCGAGCGCGTCGTTCGAGGGGCTGGCGCCGGGCACGGTCATGGGCCATGTGCACCTGCGGGTCTCGGAGATCGCGCCGACCGTCGCGTTCTACGGCGACGCGCTGGGTTTCGACTTGATGGCGCAGCTCGGTGCGCACGCGGCGTTTCTCAGCGCGGGCGGCTATCACCATCATCTCGGCGCGAACACGTGGGAGAGCGCGGGAGCCGGGCAGGCGCCGAGCGGCTACGCGTCGCTTCGCCACGCGACGGTCGTCCTCCCGAGCGCGGAGAGCCGCGACGCGCTCGTCGAGCGGGCGGGCGGTTCGGTGGACGAGGTCGACGGCTCGCCGGTGATCCGCGACCCGAGCGGCAACCGGCTCGCACTCGCGACTGCCTGACCCTCAAGCGGGAGGCGCCTTCGGCCGATGAGGGGACCGTGGGCACGCCTCCGTCCCTTCCTGCGTACGACCCCAAGGTCATCGAGCAGTACGCGGACAAGCTTTACCGCAAGGCTTCCTCGTTCGTTGCCGGCTCGATCGTCATCGGCGCCTCGCTCGGCGCGGCGTTCGGGGCGGTTCCGTTGACCTCGCTCGGGGCGTCCTGGCCGATTCCCTCCTACCTCGGCTTTGCGACGCTGCTCCTCGGCGGCCTGGTCGGCGGGCTCATCGGCTACGTGATCGGCGACACCCGCTCGTTCGGCTACCGCCTCCAGGCGCAGTCGGCGCTCTGTCAGCTGCAGTCCGAGCGGAACACGGCGATCGTTGCCCGGGCCGTCTCGGCTCGCGCGTCGGCGCCGGCGCCGCGTCGAGCGCAACCCGCTCCGCAGACCCCTTCAGCTCCCCCGGCAGCACAGCCGGCCGCGGAGGCGAGCCCTTCCGCGCCGCAACCTCCGCTGTCGCCGCCGGTCTCGAAGTCGCACGTCGCGTAGCGCGCCTACTTCGTGACGATCAGCGTCGCACGCATCCCGCGCGCGCGATGGTCCGCGATCGTGCACCAGAGCGCGTAGCGGCCCGGGTAGACCCGGAAGGAGATGCTGCGATCATCCCCGGGCGAGACCTCCGGAGTCACGTAGGTCCGCGCTCCGGTTGCGGTTCGGCGCAACGCCAGGTCGTGAGGATCTTCGCCGAGGTTGACGAGCTGCACGATCAGGCGGCTCTGACGCAGCTTCGCCCGCGACAGCACGAGGTCGAACTCGCTCGCGGTGACCTGCATGCGCGAGGGGGGCCGGCTGGTCGCCGCGTACGCCGCGGGTACGACGAGTGCCGTCGCGAGAACGACCGCGACCGCGATCACCCTCATCGCAGAAGTGTCGGGCGTGCGAACGACGCAGCGCCCGGAATGATCGCTGCGGCATCGGTGTCGAACCACTGCTCGAGGATCGCGCTGTAGACGCCGCGGAAGTCCGACGTCGCGCGCAGGTTGCCCTGCTCGTCGAGCCCGCCTCCGAGCCCTGGGAACTCGCCGAGCATGCGTCCGTGCACGCGAGAGCCGATCAACAGTCCGAGGCCGGCGGCACCGTGGTCGGTCCCGTCCGAGCCGTTCTCGCGCGCGCGCGCCCGAATTCCGACCAGACGTGAACGAGCACGCGGTCGGCGAGCCCACGCGCCTCGAGGTCGCGCTGGAAGGCCGACGAGCGAGTCGGCCGTCAGCTTGAGCGCCGTGTTGAGCTCGTCGGCCTGGTCGGCGTGGGTGTCGTACATCCCCGGTGCCTTCAGCGCGGCGCAGCGAATCGGCAGCCCCGCCGAGAGCATCGCCGCCAGCCCCGCGAGTCGGCGCGGGAAGTCGTTCGTCGACTGGGGGTACGAGGACGGGACCTGACCGACGCTCGCGCCGAGCCCTTGCAGCTCGCGCCTGAGCCGATGCGACTGGGCGGACGCGGAGGCGACTTCGCGGATCGCGCGGTCACGACTTCCCAGGTGGGCGGTCCCGAGCTCTCCGACCGCATCGAGGATCCGGGTCTCGAGCGCGGTCGCATCGCGACGCGCCGCGAACGTGTAGCGATCAGGCCCGTCGATCGACGCAACCGGGACCTTCCCCGTCGCGAGCGCGGGCTGGAGCCGGTTGTCGAGCGAGAGGCCCTGGAGCGGGTTGTCCGCCGATCCGACCCGGTCGAGGTAGCGCCCGAGCCAGCCCGTCGCGAGCCCCGCGTCCGTCGCGCCCACCTCCCAGTAGTGCCGCGAGGTGAAGTGCGACTTGTCCGGGCTCGTGTAGCCGATCGCCGGGATCACGCTGACCTTGCCTTCGCGGTGGAGCTGCGCGAGCGAGGTCAGGGACGGATGCCAGTGCAGCCTGCCGTCCTCGCCGAAGACCGATCCCGAAGACTGCGGGAGCGCGAGTGTCGGGCGGTACTGGTAGTAGAGCGGGTCGGCGGCCGGGAACAGCATCGACAGCGAGTCCGCGCCGCCGTCGAGGAAGACCGAGACGAGCACGCGGTCGTTCGTCGCCGCGTTAGCAAGGCCGTCGATGTCGAGCACGCTCAGCCGGTCGAGGCCGTACACCGTCAGCGCGGCACCGAGACCTCTCGCGAGGAAGCTTCGACGCGTCAGTCCCGTTCCCGCCGGCGCGGGCATGCCGGGCTCGATCGCGGGCAAGCCGTCGCCGGCGACCGCGTGCGCGCGTCCGAAGTCGTCGCAGGCGCAGGCTCGGCGGGTCATGAGGTCTGTACCTCGGCGAGAGCGCGATGAGCTGCCGGACGGCTTGTTCCGCGACGTCCGGCGTGCTCGACTTCAACGTGTCCTGCGCGAGACGGGTTGCGACCGCGCGCGTGGGCTTCGTCAGCGTGCGGACGCCGAGGCCCGCGGCTGCACGGTCGACGAGCGCAGAAGCACTGCGCGCGGGGCTGCGTGACGACGACGCGCGCAAGGCTGTCCCTGCGACGAACCAGCGACCACGCAAGGTCGACGTGTCGAGCCAGCGGTTGTCATCCCAGCCGGCGACGTTCGGGGGGCGAAAGAGACGTTGGCCCGCCTCGGCGCTGAGGTTCGCCCAGTTCGCGTCCTGCACGCCGCGGCCGAGAGCCCGCAAGAGTCCAGCTGCATAGACGACCGGCGGTTTGACCATGCGCGGACCGGTGTAGAGCGCCGGATGCTGGAGGATCGCCTCGATGACTGGCCTCACCTGGTAGCCGTTGCGGTAGAGCGCCTCGAGCGAGCGCCGTGTCGCCGCCGGAGGCGCCGTCGGGATGAAGTAGCTCCACAGCTTCGAGACGAAGAAGGACGCGTGGTTGGGGTGCTCACGGCACAGGCGGCAGGCGTCCTGCCAGTCGAAGGCGCCGCTCCTGCCGAAGACGGTCTTCACACCCGCGTCGTGGAGACGGGGCACGTAGCTGAAGTCGTACGTCCCTTCCGCGGGGCGGCGGACGCCGCGCCAGCCGGTGAGTGCGCGGGCCTGCTCGCGGATGTCCTGCTCCGTGTACCCGCGGTTCGCGCCCAGGGTGAAGAGCTCCATCAGCTCGCGGGCGTAGTTCTCGTTCGGCGACCGCACGGTGTTCTTGTCGCCGTTCAGCCAGCGGAGCATCGCCGGGTCCTTCGTCACGTCCTCGAGGAGCTGCGCGAAGGAGCCGAGCGCGTGGCGACGGAAGAGCTCGTTCTGATCGATCATCCCCTTCTGCGGGATTCCGCCGACGCGCTGCGTCGCGAACCAGTCGTGCCACACGAGCGCCATTCGCTCGACCAGGGGGCGGGAGGTCCGGACCATGCGATCCAGCCACCACATGTGGTCGTGGCCGTTGACGTCGAACGGCGCGATCGGGCGACCCTGGGCGTCGCGCGGCTCCGGCCCGACGAGCCGCTCGGGGCCTGGACGGGTCAGCGAGCGAACCGCACCGGGAAGGCCTTTCTTCGCCAGCCGGGCGACGTCGCCCCGGCGCGGCCCGAAGCCGGCCCGCCACAGCAGTCGCTCAGCCTGCGGGGCGCCGAATGAACCGCGATAGACGGGAATCGACGCCACGTTCTGCTTTGTAGCGCGGCTACAGGCCCCGTGTGGTCAACGATTCGTAAGGAGAATGTGAAACGGGCTCCCCGTGAGGAGAGCCCGTCTCACAGTCGATGGGGTGCGGCGGAGCTACGACTTCTTGCGGCGAGTCGCGGTCTTGCGCTTCCGCGTGCCCGTGCTCTTGCGGCGCGTCGCGGTGGAGCGCTTGCGCGTACCCGTGGCCTTGCGGCGCGTCGCGGTCTTCCGCTTGCGCGTGCCCGTGGTCTTGCGGCGGGCCGTCGTGCTCTTCTTGCGCGTGCCGGCCGCCTTGCGCTTCCGCGTGCCTGTCGTCTTGCGCTTGCGGGCGGTCGTGCTCTTCTTGCGCGTGCCGGCCGCCTTGCGCTTCCGGGCGCCTGTCGTCTTGCGCTTGCGGGCGGTCGTGCTCTTCTTGCGCGTGCCCGTGGTCTTGCGCTTCCGGGCGCCGGTGGTCTTGCGCTTGCGGGCGGTCGTGCTCTTCTTGCGCGTGCCGGTGCTCTTCTTGCGCGTGCCGGTCGCCTTCCGCGCAGCCGTCTTCCGCTTGCGGGCGGTTCCGGCCTTCTTGCGAGTTCCGCTCGCCTTACGGCGGGTGGAGCTCGCCTTCTTTCTGGTCGAGCGTGTTCTGGTGCCGATCTCTTCCTCTTCGACACTCATCTCTTCTTCGAACATTCAATCTCCTCCTAATTCGGATATCCGTTCGGACTGCTGGCGTATCCCAGCCTGCGCCAAGATTCCCACCAGACGTCCGTCTTCCTTCCCTTCACGACAACACGGGGTGACGATGTCACCATGCGCGGAGTGTTGAGCAGTGCGTCACGGATGTTGTTCCCCATCGTTTGTTCACCTCGCTCGTTGTTTGTCGCAACGTGCGTTTGCCCGCGTCCGTGTTGTCGCAAACAGTGACGATGACACACGTGTCGGACAGACAATGCACGAATGTGCGCGTCCGTGCACGCATTGTCACTCGTTTGGGGTAACACGACGGTGCATACCATGCAGTCCGTTCGCGTTGTGAAGTGAGTTGAACGTGACGCGCACACTGCGCGGACTTCGCGCGCCGGTCATCGCGTTGCTCGCAATCGAGTTGCTTGACGAACTCGTCTTCGGTGCGCGTGAAGCTGCGTGGCCGGCCGTTCGCGATGAGCTCGACTTGAGCTACGCGCAGATCGGATTGCTGTTGAGCGTGCCGACGTACGCGTCGGTCGTACTCGAACCTGTGTTCGGTGTGCTCGGTGACAGCCGCTGGCGCCGCACGGTCGTGGTCGCCGGCGCGCAAGCGGTCGCGGATCCGCGCGAGCGGATTCGCGACTTGCGCCCCGGCAAAGAGTTAGTCGGCGCCGGGGTCGTCCTGCGCGTCGGTCTCGCCGCTTGTCGGATCGGGCGCGGGCGAGTCGTCGAGCTCCTCGTTCCGGTCGTCTTCGCGAGGTGTCTGCTGCGGTACGTTCTCTGTCATGAAGGTCGTTCTACCCGACGCAACCGAACTCGAACTCCCCGAAGGCGCGACGGGGCTCGACGCGGCGCGAGCGATCGGGCCGAAGCTCGCCGAGCAGGCGGTGTTGCTGCGCTCCAACGGGAGCGTGCAGGACCTTCGCCAGCCGCTCGAGGACGGACAGAAGATCCAGATCGTCACGACGCGCGACACGGACGACCCCGACGCGCTGTACGTGCTGCGCCACTCCGCCGCGCACTTGCTCGCCGAGGCGGTTCGGCGTCTCTACCCGGGCGTGAAGATCGCGATCGGGCCGCCGATCGAGAACGGCTTCTACTACGACTTCGAGTTCCCGGAGCCGATCCGCGAGGAAGATCTCGAGCAGATCGAAGCGGAGATCGCGCGGGAGCTCGAGGAGGGACGCGAGTGGACGCGCGAGGAGGTCGACGCCGAGCAGGCGAAGCGGATCTTCTCCGAGCAGGGGGAGAACTACAAGGTGGAGCTCGTCGACACCGCGGACGGTCCGATCACCTTCTACACGCAGGGTGACTTCACCGACCTCTGCCGTGGGCCGCACCTCCAGAACTCGAAGCCGATCAAGGCGCTCAAGCTCACCAGCCTCGCCGGCGCGTACTGGCGCGGCGACGAGCACAACAAGCAGCTGACCCGGATCTACGGCACCGCCTTCTACTCGCAGGAGGACCTCGAGCGACATCTCGAACGGCTCGACGAGGCGCGCAAGCGCGACCACCGCAGACTCGGGCGCGACCTCGACCTGTTCCACCTCTCCGAGCACTCGCCGGGGTCGCCGTTCTGGCACCCGAAGGGAATGGTGATCTGGAACGCGCTCGAGGACCTGCGCCGGCAGGAGAACCTGAAGCGCGGCTACGAGGAGGTCAAGACGCCTCTCCTCTACGACATCGAGACGTACATCACCTCGGGGCACTACGACAACTACAAGGACAACATGTTCTTCGTCGAGACGGGCGACGAGGAGCGGATGGCGCTGAAGCCGATGAACTGCCCGGGACACATGCTGCTCTTCGGCTCCGAGCTCCGGTCGTACCGCGATCTGCCGATTCGCTACGCCGAGTCGTCGACGCTGCACCGAGACGAGCCGGGCGGGACCCTGCACGGGCTCCTACGCGTCCGGCACATCACCCAGGACGACGCGCACGTCTTCGTGACCGAGGACCAGATCCAGGACGAGATCGACGGGATGATCGACTTCGTCACCTTTCTCTACGACCAGTTCGGGCTGGCTGCGCGCGCGGAGCTCTCGACGCGCCCGGAGAACCGGCTCGGCACCGACGAGCAGTGGGATCGGGCAGAAGGTGCGCTCGAGGCCGCGCTCAAGCGCCACGGGATGAACTACGTGATCAGCCCGGGCGAGGGGACGTTCTACGGCCCGAAGATCGACCTGCACATGACCGACGTGCTCGGCAGGTCGTGGCAGATGGGGACGATCCAGCTCGACTACCAGATGCCGATGCAGTTCGGCCTCACCTACATGGGCGCAGACAACAAGGAGCACCACCCCGTCGTGATCCACCGCGCGCTGCTCGGGTCGCTCGAGCGCTTCATCGGCGTCCTGATCGAGCACTACGGCGGCGCCTTTCCCTTCTGGCTGGCGCCGGTGCAGGTCCGGATCATCCCCGTCGGCGAGGATCACCGCGACGCCGCCGCCGAGCTCGCCCAGGCGCTGCGCGAGGCGGGCTTCCGCGTCGACGTCGACGATCGCGACGAGACGGTCGGCAAGCGGATCCGGGACGGGGAGCTCGAGAAAGTTCCGAAGGTGATCGTCTACGGCGACCGCGAGTCGCGCCGAGTCCCTGTCGGTCCGGGACCGGGGCGGAGAGCAGTACCAGACGGGCCTGGTCGACTTCGTCCGCGAGCTTGCTACTCTGAAGCCCTGACCAAAGCAGGAGCGGACCCGTTCCTCACCCGGCGAGCCACGAGCTCCGCACGGGTTCAACCGAGACGATTTTCGGGAGAAACGGGCCGCTGCGTGCAGCGGCTTTTGCCATTTGAGAAGGAGGACCTGAAGAGCTTGGTGAACAGTCTGTGAGGCCCCGCCGCAGGTTCGCGCCGGAGCCACCGAGGCCGGCGAGGAACGAGCTCGTCAACGAGAACATTCGGTCGGCGCAGGTTCGGCTGATCGACGAGGACGGAGCACAGCTCGGGATTCAGCCCACGAAGGAAGCGCTCGAGATCGCGTGGGCAAAGAACCTCGACCTCGTCGTGGTCGCAGCCCAGGCCGATCCGCCGGTCGCGCGGGTGATGGACCACAGCAAGTACAAGTACGAGCAGGAGCAGAAGGCCAAGCTCGCTCGGAAGCACCAGCTTCAGGTCAACATCAAGGAGATCAAGTTCAGGCCGAAGATCGGGATTCACGACTACGAGACGAAGAAGGGCCACGTCGTCCGCTTTCTCAAGCAGCGGGCCAAGGTCAAGGTCACGATCATGTTCCGAGGGCGCGAGCAGCAGCACCCGGAGCGGGGACGTGACCTGCTGATGCGCCTCGCCGAGGACATCAAGGACATCGGAGTGATCGAGTCCGCTCCGCTGCTCGAAGGTCGGAACATGACGATGCTGATGGCCCCCACGAAGACTGCAGGAGAAAAGCCGAATGCCAAAACAGAAGACACACAGCAGCGCGAAGAAGCGCTTCAAGATCACGGGGACGGGCAAGCTGCTCCGCCGGAAGGCGATGCAGAGCCACAATCTCGAGCACAAGTCAGCCAAGCGTAAGCGCGCGTTCCGGCGCGACCAGCCGGTCGCTCCCGCCGATGTCCGCGAGCTGAGCCGCTTGTTCCCCGGAATGATCAAGAAGAAGAAGAGAGGTGAAGAGCTAGTGCCGCGCGTCAAGCGATCGGTCCACGGACGCAAGAAGCGCCGCAAGGTGCTCGACCAGGCGAGCGGCTACTGGGGCCTCAAGCACTCGAGCTACAAGCGCGCGAAGGAGCAGGTCGAGAAGTCGCTCACGTACGCCTACCGCGACCGCAAGACGAAGAAGCGGATGCTGCGGCGGCTCTGGATCGTGCGGATCAACGCGGCCGCGCGGCAGCACGACCTCTCCTACAACCAGTTCATCTCGGGGCTGAAGAAGGCGGAGATCGAGCTCGACCGCAAGATCCTCGCCGACCTCGCCGTCTCGGATCCCGCCGCCTTCGGCCGGATCGCCGAGCAGGCGAAGGCCGCGCTGGCCGAACCCGTCTCGTCCTGATCACCTCGGCCGCGAACCCGCGGCTGAGGCTCGTGCGGCGCCTCGCCTCGCGCTCGCAGCGTGAGCGCGAGGGCCTCTTCGTCGCCGAGGGCGAGGACCTCGTCGAGGCGGCGCAGGCGGCCGGGATCGAGCCGGTCGATCTCTTCGTCGCCGGCGAGTCGGTGACGCCCGAGGTGCTCGCCGAGGTCTCGACGATGCCGCACCCGGCCCGCGCGATCGGGGTGTACCGCCTCGACGACCTCCCGCGCGGAGTCCGGCCCCTCTGCCTCGCGCTCTGGCACGTGCACGATCCCGGCAACGTCGGGACCCTGCTGCGGACCGCCGATGCGTTCGAAGCGTCGGTCGCGCTCTCGTCCGGCTGCGGCGACCCGACCGGCCCGAAGGGCCTGCGCGCGTCGATGGGCGCGGTCTTCCGCGTGCCGACCGCGCCGTTCGAGGACTCCGGCAAGCCTCGCGTGGCCCTCGTCTCGCACGGCGGCACGCCGTTGCCGGAGCTCGAGCTCACCGGTGCGGTGACCTTCGTGCTGGGAGCGGAGCGCGAGGGCCTGCCCGACGAGGTGCTGCGCGGCTGCGACGCGGTCGCGACGATCCCGCAGGCCGGGCACGCCGACTCGCTGAACGTCGCGGCGGCCGGAGCGATCGCGCTCTACGAATCCGCGCGACGCGCAACCACGTAGGACTGTCGGCGGCGAAGGGGAGGGGAGAGCGCGACCGGGCGCCTACCAGGCGCCGCCGCCGCCCCCTCCGCCGCCGCCACCACCACCGCCGGAGAACCCGCCGCCGCCCCCGCCGCCGCCCGAGTTCGGAGGTGCGAGCGCGGAGCCGAAGCCGGAGCTGAGGTCGGAGATGCCGAGTGCGGTCGGCCCACTGCCGAGGTCGCCGTTCGGGCTGATCCAGAAGATCGAGCTCTGGTCGTGCAGCTCCTGCGGCATGTGCAGGTGCGCGCCCTGGAGCACCCGCTCGGCGATCCCGAACGCGATCCCGTAGACGAGGTAGCGCTCCCAGAGCTCGAGCGACACCGGCGGCGCATCGGCGAGCCGGGGAAAGTCGGTGAGGTAGCGGCGGAACGCATCCCACCGCTGCGCGTCGACCTGCGCGTCGGGACGCCGCCTGCGCCACAGCCGGATCGAGAACGCGGAGGCGCCGGAGACGCCCGCGTTCACGAAGGAGCAGACGCCGAGTGAGAGGAGCAGCACGGAGTCCCAGGTCGGCGCGACGCTGGAGTAGCGGCGCTGGCCCATCCCGAAGAGCACCCAGCCGAGCACGCCGAAGACGAGGACCGCGCCGATCAGCGGGATCAGCCCCGCGTTCGTGAACCAGTTGCGGTCGCCGACCTCCTTCCCGACCGCCTCCTTGAAGTCCTTGAACCGCTGTGCGTTCGACGTTCGGTCGTCCTCGATCCGGTCGCGGAAGCGCGAGAGCCGCTCGGGCCCGTCGGAGAGGACGTCGTCGACGACGTTCGCGACCTCGGCCTCGTACGGCGTCAGGTCGAGCTGCTCTCCCTGCGAGAGCTCGAGGTCGGCGATGTCCTCGCTGCGCAGGCCGCCCCAGACGCTGCGCTCGGTCGTCACGCCCTCCGCCTTGTAGCGCCCGCGCCGGATCAGGTCGAAGAGCGTCGCCGTGAACTCGTTGGAGCCGACCCGCGTCCGCTGCGCCACGAGCGACGGCACGAGCGCGGGCTCGAGCTCGGTGGGCGGCTCCTGCTCGTACTCGCGGTCGTACCCGACGTCGAGCTCGCGGCCGTAGCGCCGGTAGACGAAGTAGACGAACGCGAGCGCCGGGAGCAGGCCGAGCAGGCCGAGCAGGAGCAGCGTGCGGGGCAGATGGTCGACGGCCTCGTCGATCCGCTCGCGGTCCTGCTCGTACTCGTTTGCGGCGCCGACCTCCTCCGCAACGATCCGGTCGAGCGCGTTCCCCTCGCGGACGACCGCGTCGGTGGGGTTGGGCAGATAGGCGCGCGGAAACAGCACGCGACCCTCGACGAACGTGTGCGGCGGGACGTCGAGCGCGCGGAAGAGCACGCGTTCGCCCTCGATCGTCACGTCTCCCGGCACCGAGACGGGGTGGCCCCACGCACGCGTCACGGGACCCTGCGCGGTGACCGTCGCGGTCAGCTTGCCGAGGCGCTGGTCCCACTCGTCGCCCCAGAGCCTGACGTTGACGTCGACCACGTCGTCGTAGGCGACCGTCAGCCCCTTGATCCGGTAGGTGATGTCGAACGTTCGCTGCTCGTTCGCGGCCGAGTAGTGCCAGACGACGCGGATTCCGTCGCCCGTGTTCGTGACGCCGAAGGTTCCGGGGGGCGAGAAGCAGCCCAGCTCCGTGCAGCCGCCCGGCGTGTAGGCGCGGCGATCCTCGAGCACCTGCACGTCGCTGATCGACTCCCCGTCGCGGAGCGGGATGTCGCGGTACGCGCCGGTGAAGCTGCCGTCGTAGGCGAAGGTGAGTCGCTCGCCGATCTCGAGCGCCCCCGTGCTCTCGACGAGGACGGTCACCTGGGCTTCCGGGAGCTCGAAGGACTTCGCCTGCGCGGGTGCCGCGACCGCGAGGGCCGCGAGCGCGGCGATCAGAACTGCACGCGTGGCGCCTCCCGGGCGGGCTCCTCGATCTCGAAGAAGGTCTTCTCCTCGAACGAGAACATGGACGCGACGAGGTTCGTCGGCACGGTCTCGCGGGCGTTCTCGTACGTGAGCACGGTGTCGTTGTAGACCTGGCGCGCGACGCGGATCTTGTCCTCGGTGTCGGCGAGCTGCGTCTGGAGCTGCTGGAAGTTCTCGCTGGCGCGCAGCTCGGGGTACGCCTCCGCGACCGCGAAGAGCCGCCCGATCGCAGCGGTGAGCACGTTCTCGGCCTGCGCCTGCTCCTGGACGCTTCCCGCCTGCTGGGCGCGCGTCCGCGCGTTCGTGACCTCCTCGAAGGTCGCGCGCTCGTGCGACGCGTAGCCCTTCACGGTCTCGACGAGGTTGGGGATCAGGTCGTAGCGACGCTTGAGCTGGACGTCGACCTGGGACCAGGCGTTGTCGACGCGGTTCCGGAGCCGGACGAGCTTGTTGTAGAGGACGACGAGCGTCAGTCCGAGCAGGACTGCGACCGCGATGGCGACGATGATCCAGGTCACGAGGGCGACTCTAACCCGCCGGCCGCTTCGCGAGCCAGATCGAGTCCTCGCCGCCGCGGTAGGGCCGCCGGTCGAACCAGCCGTAGTGGCCGGCCACCTCGAAGCCGGCCTGCTCGATCAACCCGCGCCACTCCTCGGGTGAGAGCCACGCCAGCTGCATCGTCGTGGCGTCCTCGGACCCTCGCACGGAGAGCGTGAGGCGCCGTCGCTCGGTGTCCCATTCGGCGCGCTCGAAGATGCCCGGCTCGCGCTCGAGCCACCGGCCGTGCGTCTCGGCGACGTCGTCGGCGCCGGGCGCGAAGACGTCGAACGCGAGCCTGCCGCCCGGCACGAGCAGCCGGCGTGCCGCTCCGAGCGCCCGCAGCCGCTCCGCGTCGGTTTGCAGGTGCAGGTACGCGCGGAAGGGGCACGTGACCAGCGGCACGCGCTCGGGCACCGGGGGATCGGCGAGGTCGCCGAGGCGGAGATCGACGAGCTTCGCGACGCCGGCCGCCGCGGCCGCCTCCGCGCACACCTCGAGCATCCCGCGCGAGGAGTCGACCCCGATCACGGGCACGCCGGCGGCAGCGGTCGGCACCGCGATGCGTCCGGTGCCGACGCCGAGCTCGACGACCGTGCCCGCCTCCTTCGCGAGGTCGACGTAGAAGCCGACGTCCTCGGTGACGCTGACCGACCACGGGTCGTAGATCCGGGCGATCTGGTCGTAGGCGCTCACGGCTTGCGCGCGACGAACACGTATTCGCGGCTCTCGTCCCCGAACGGCTCGCCCTCGAAGCCGCCGTAGAGCGCCTCGAGCTCGAGCCCCGCGACGTCGAGCAGCCCGAGCCACTCGTTCTTCGTCGCCCACCAGAGCGAGATCGTCCCGCCGGTCTCGAGCGTGATGTCGATCCGGTTGTTCCCGACGGCGTAGGCGAGCGTGTGCGGGACCGGCGTCTCCTGGCGGTTGCCGTCGAGCATCATCGCGATCTTGTGGTCGAAGGCGAACGCGTTCCACGCGAACCGGCCGCCCGGCTTCAGCGCTGCGGACACGTGCTCGAACGTCCGGCGCCGGTCCGCCCACGTCGGGAGGTGCAGCAGCGAGCGGAAGGGGCAGTAGATGAGCGCTGCCGGCTCGTCGAGCGCGAACTCGCTCATGTCGCCCAGGCGGAGGTCGAGGTCGGCGCCGGTCGCGCGCGCCTGCTCGAGCATCTCCGGCGACGCGTCGATCCCGATCACGCGCTTGCCGGTTTCTCGCGCGACGGTGGCGGCGACCCGGCCCGTCCCCACCGCGAGCTCGACGATCGGGCCGTCCGCCTCTTTCGCCAGCCCGACGTAGAACGGGATGTCCTGGGTCATGTCGTTCGCCCAGCGGTCGTAGATCGCGGCGAAGGGCTCGTAGGCGCTCACGGCCGCATTCTCGTCTACAGTCGCCGCCGTGGACGTCGAGGCGCTCGAACGCGAGGCGCTCGCCGCGATCGCCGAGGCGCGCTCCGCGGACGAGCTCGAGGAGGTGCGCGTCCGGACGCTCGGGCGCAAGAGCCCCCTGAAGCTCGCGCTGCGCGAGGTTCGCGACCGGGAGAGCGGCATGGCGCTGAACGCCGTCCGGGAGCGCGTCGAGCAGGCGCTGGCCGCCCGGCAGGCGGAGCTCACCCGGCCGGTGGAGGACCCGACGTTCGACCCGACGCTCCCCGGCGACCAGCCCCCGCGCGGCTCGTACCACCTGATCACGCAGGTCCGCCGTCAGATCGAGGACGTCTTCGTCGGGATGGGCTACGAGATCTACGACGGGCTGGAGGTGGACACGGTCGAGAACAACTTCGACGCGCTGAACACCCCCGAGGCGCACCCGTCGCGGGACCCGCGAGACACCTTCTACCTCGACGACCACACGCTGCTCCGAACGCACACGTCGCCGTCGCAGGTCCGCGCGATGCGCGCGATGGAGCCGCCCGTCTACCTCGCCTCGCTCGGCCGCGTCTACCGGCGCGACACGATCGATGCGACGCACACGCCGATCTTCCACCAGGTCGAGGCGCTCGCGGTCGATCGCGGCATCACGCTCGCCGACCTGCGTGGGACGATGCGCGCGTTCGCCGAGGCGATCTTCGGCGGCACGCGCGAGATCCGGATGCGCACGAGCTTCTTCCCGTTCACCGAGCCGTCGGTCGAGTTCGACATGACCTGCTTCCTCTGCGACGGCGCCGGCTGCAGCGTGTGCAAGCACTCGGGGTGGATCGAGATGGGCGGCGCGGGCGAGGTCGACCCGAACGTGCTCGAGGGCGTGGGCTACGACCCCGACGAGTGGCAGGGCTTCGCGTGGGGCCTCGGCATCGACCGGATCGCGTTCGCGCGGCACGGCCTGCCGGACCTGCGCCTGTTCTGGGAAAACGACATCCGCTTCCTCTCACAGTTCTGACGGCATGAGAGTCCCGGTCTCCTGGCTCCGCGAGTACGTCGACTTCGGGCTCCCGCTCGAGGACCTCGCGCGCAAGCTCGTCTTCACGAGCTGCGAGGTCGACCGGATCATCCCGCGCGGCGTCCCGGACGTCGACGGCAACCTCTCCAAGTTTCTCGTCGGCAAGGTGCTCGAGGCCGGCAAGCACCCGAACGCCGACCGGCTGCAGCTCTGCCAGGTCGACGTCGGAGAGGGCGAGCCGAGGCAGATCGTGTGCGGCGCGTGGAACTTCGGAGCGGGCGCGACCGTCGCCGTCGCGCTGCCGGGCGCGCTCCTGCCCGGCGCCGACCAGCCGCTCGGCGAGGCAAAGCTCCGCGGCGAGCTCTCGCGCGGGATGATCCTCTCCGAGCGCGAAATCGAGCTCGGGGCAGACCACAGCGGGATCATGGTCCTGGCCGACGGGCTCGTGCCCGGCACGCCGCTCGCGGACGTCGTCCCGCTGACGGACGACGTGCTCGACATCGAGACCGGCTTCAACCGCCCCGACCTCGCGTCGATCTACGGCATCGCGCGGGAGGTCGCCGCGGTGACGGGCGGCGAGCTCGCGCCGCCGCCCGGCCGCGACCCGGACGGGGGAACGGAAGAGCAGGTCGACGTCCGCGTCGAGGACTTCGAAGGGTGTCCGCGCTACGTCGGGCGGCTGTTCCGCGGCGCGAGCGTGGGCGAGTCCCCGCTCTGGCTGAAGGCGAGGCTGCTCGCGGCGGGCATGCGCCCGATCTCGAACGTCGTCGACGTGACGAACTACGTGATGCTCGCGCTCGGGTCGCCGCTGCACGCGTTCGACGTCGCGCGCCTCGCGGAGGGACGGATCGTCGTCCGGCGTGCGCAGCAGGGCGAGAAGATGCGAACCCTCGACGGACAGGAGCGTGAGCTGACGCCCGCGGACCTCGTGATCGCCGACGCGACGCACCCCGTCGCGATCGCCGGGATCATGGGCGGCGAGGAGAGCGAGGTCCGCCCGGAGACGACCGACCTGCTCCTCGAGGCGGCGAACTTCGACCCGCTCACCGTGCTGCGTACCTCGCGCCGGCTGCGGCTCCGCACCGAGTCGTCGACGCGCTGGGAGAAGGGCGTCGACCCGTACGCGGCAGAGCAGGCGGCGGTCTACGCGACGCAACTCTTCGTCGAGCTCGCCGGCGCTCGCTGGACCGGCCACGTCGACGTGCACGAGGGACTGCCCGAGCGGCCGCGGGTCACGCTCGTGCCAGAGCTCGCCGACCGGCTGAGCGGCCTGCACATCCCGGTCGAGGAGCAGACCGACCGCCTACGGTCGATCGGCTTCGAGGTCGGTGACGGCCTCGAGGTGACGGTTCCCACGTGGCGGGCGCGCGACGTGACCCGCTCCGTCGACCTCGTCGAGGAGGTCGTGCGCTTCCGGATCGAGGACGTGCCGGCGACGCTGCCGTCGCGCCCTGCGAAGCCCGCGCAGCTCACGCGCGATCAGCGGCTGCGGCGGCAGGTCGAGGACGTCCTCGTCGGTGCCGGCTTCCACGAGGCGTACACGTGGACGCTCGTGCCGCCGGGCGAAGGGAAGATCGCGTTGCAGGAGCCGTTCACCGCCGAGCTCGCGGTGCTCCGCGACAGCCTCGACTACTGGCTCGTCGAATCGGCGCGTCGGAATCGCAACGCCGGAGTCGAGCGGATCGCGCTCTTCGAGCTGGCGCGGGTCTTCCTGCCGGGCGACGGCGAGCTGCCGGACGAGCGCTGGCACGTCGCGGGCATCACCGACGGCGGCTACTTCCGCGCCAAGGGCGCCGTCGAGACGCTTCACCGTGCGCTCCACGTCGAGCCCGACTTCTCCCAGTTGGAGGTGCGCGGGCTCGACGAAGGGTGGGGCTACTTCGAGCTCGACCTCGACGCGCTGTTCGAGCGTGTGCCGGCTGTCGTGCTCTACGAGGACGTGATCACGTACCCCGACGTCAAGCAGGACCTCGCGTTCGTCGTCGACGAGGGGGTCAGCGCGGGCGACCTGATCGCCGAGGCCAAGCGGGCCGCGGGGCCGGAACTTCGCGAGTTCAGGCCCTTCGACGTCTACCGGGGCGAGCAGGTCGACCCGGGCCAGAAGTCGATCGCCTTCTCGGTGAGCTTCCGGTCGCCGGAACGCACGCTCACGGACGAGGACGCCGCCAGACTCCGTGGCCTCATCGCGAAGTCCCTGGCAGAGCGCTTCGGCGCCCAGCTCCGGGCCTAGGCAATCCGGTTCAGGCGCCTCGCGCGTAGGTAGGGCATGCGCAGTCGCCGCCTGCTCACCATCGCCGTGTGCGCGTTTGCCGCGCTCGCCTCACCTGCCGCAGCTCACGCGGTCGACCTCTTCGCGACGGTGGGGCCCGACTTCACGATCAGCCTGCGAAACGCACAGGGTCAGAGCGTCACGCAGCTCGACCCGGGTCCGTACCGGATCGTGGTCGAGGATCGGTCCGACTTCCACAACTTCCACCTGAGCGGTCCAGGCGTCAGCTTTGCGACCGACGTGGAGGCGCTCGAGTCGGTCACCTGGGACGTCACGTTCGTCGAGGGGCGGTACACGTTCGTGTGCGACCCGCACGCGACCCAGATGAAAGGCGCGTTCACGGTCGGCAACCCGCCGCCGCTTCCCGTGCCCACGCGCCTCGTCGCGACGGTCGGCCCGAGCAACACGATCACGCTCACGCGCAACGGTGCGCGGGTGCGAGCGCTGACGGCGGGTGCGTACGTGATCGTCGTGCGCGACCGCTCGAAGCGTCACAACTTCCACCTGACGGGGCCCGGTGTGAACCGCAAGACCGTCGTCGGCCGCACCGCGACGGTCACGTGGAACCTCACGCTCCGCGCGGGAACCTTCCGCTACGCCTCCGATCCGCAGGCGAAACGCGTGCGCGGCTCCTTCACCGTGACTCCTTAGCGCCGCCGCGCGTGTCGGCCTGACGGTCGAGCTCGGCGTTCAGCTCTGCGCCGAAGAGCAGCGCCATCGCCGAGTAGTTCAGCCAGAGGAGCAGGATGATCCCGCCCGCGAGCGAGCCGTACGTCTTGTCGTACGACGACGAGAAGCTCGTGTAGAGCGAAAAGAGACCCGACAGCACGAGCCAGAGGACCGCGCCGACCAGTGAGCCCGGCGTGACCCACTTCCAGCTGCGCTGGTCGACGTTCGGCGCGACGTAGTAGACGAACGCGAAGAAGAGCAGCACTGCGCAGAAGGCAAGCGGCCAGCGCACGATGCTCCAGGTCCAGTCCCAGGCGCCCCCGAGGTCTGCGCGGCTGGCGATCGCCTCCCCGAGCGGGCCGCCGAAGACGATCAGGACGAACAGGCCCGCGAGCGTCAAGCCGGTGGCGAACACGAGCACGATCGCGTAGATCCGCACCTTCCAGAAGGGGCGCGTCTCGATGCGGTCGTACGCGATGTTCACGGACTTGATCACGGCGTTCATCGCGCCGCTCGCCGCCCAGACCGCCGCGAAGAGCCCGATCACGACTGCGACGGACGAGCTCGCCTTGTTCCCGGCGGCCGTTTCCTGCGCGAGGTCGATCGCGTCGATCACCGCACCGGGCGCGATCGTGCCGAGGAAGGTCTTCAGGTCCTCGTAGGCGCCGATCAGTCCGAGGAAGCCGACGAGGAGGATCACGCTCGGGAAGAACGCGAGCAGCGCGCCGAACGCGACCTGCTGCGACAGGCCCGTGCAGTCGTCGGCGAGAAACTGCTTCGCGGCCCGCTTCAGGGCATTCGCGCCGTCAGCCGCGGTCGACAAGCCGAAAACGACCTGCCTTCGCCTTCGTCTCCCCGTCGCGCCCACGGCGGGCGAGGAGGCGCAGCGTCGCGCCGAGCCCGCCTGCGAGGACGAACCCGGTCGCAGCCCCGCCGGCGGCGAGCGCCGGGAGCTTCGTGCGCAGCTTCGAGGTCACGTCGGCGGCCTCGCGAAGCTCGTCGACGGCGGACGCGAGCTGCTCGCGCTCCTGCTCGATCTCGCGGCGGACGTCGTCGGTCGTGCGTGGCATCACTCGCTCCTGATCGCGGTCTTGGTCAGCTGGGCCTCGCGGATCGCCTGCTCCGGAACCGGCGGCGTCCCCTTCTTGATCGAGCGAACGCCGAGGAACCCGAGCAGTGCGACCAGCACGAAGAGGAAGAGGGTGACGATGAGCAGCGCGAGCCAGGTCGCGAGGAAGGTCGCGAGCCCGGCGGCGATCGTCGCGAAGAGGAACCCGAGCGCGAAGACGGCGAAGAGAGCCGCGCCGGCCTCGAGGCCGATCCCGACGCCGATCGCGGCGAGCTTCTGCTTGACCTCGAGGATCGCGAGCTCGAGCTCGAGCCGGACGAGCGCGCTCGCACGCTCGGAGACGGCCTTGACCGCGCCGGCGAGACCGAGGTGCCCGTTGCTAGTCGCGCGGGTGGCCAAGGCCCCTCCAGTCGACGACCTTGGCCAGGAAGTAGCCGCCGACGATCGCCCCGCCGAGCACGACCCAGGGGCTCGGCCCCTTGCGCTTCGCCTTCGGCTTCGGCCGCCGCCGAGCTGCGGCCGCCGGCGCGCTTCGCGGCTCGCCGGGCTGCTCGTTCGTCGGCGCCTCGCCCTTGGCGCGCTTCACCATCAGGCTCGGCTTCAGCTTTCGCAGGAAGTCTGCGTCGCCTGCGAGCTCGTCCGAGACCTTCGCCTTGACGCCGTCCTCGGCGGTGGTGCGCTCGGCGAGCTCCTCGAGCTTGTCGGCGCCTCGATCGACCGCCTGGTCGGCCTTCGTCGTCATTTCTTCGCCGGCGGGGCTTCGCCGGTGGCGATCCGCCAGATCCGTGAGGCAGCGCGCCGCGACGCCATCGCCGCGGCCGCGGCGAGCGCGGCGGAGAGACCGGTCCAGAGGAGCTTGCGGAGCAACATGCGTGACCTCTTTCCCCGCCCCGGACGGGGCAAACGTGATCCTAACCGGTGGGTGCTTCGGGTGCGCGGATCGGGCCGAACGTCGACTCGTAGCCCGTCATGTTCGTGTTCAGCGCCTTCAGCACCTCGAAGAGCAGGGTGACCGGGATGCGGACGCGGGACACCACCCGGACCGGGACCTGCAGCGCCGCGTCCGGGTCCTCCGGCTCGCCGACCTGCTGCATCACCCCGAAGTCGAGCGTGAACTCGTAGGCCGTGTGCCAGACGTTCAGCACGTTCGCGTACGTCCCGCCCTCCAGTTCCGGGGGGACGTCGATCTTCAGCTCGATGGGACGGTCGGGCATCCCCGTGATCCTAGAGCGATAACAATGCAGGCGTATGCAGAGCGAGAGCGTCCTCGGGAAATCGGAGCGCCAGCGCCTGATCGCGAGCGTCGTCACCCGGAAGCGGATCGGCACCCAGTTCGAGCTCCTCGCCGCGCTCGCGGACGCCGGCTGCCGCGTCACGCAGGCGACGGTCTCGCGCGACCTCCGCGAGCTCGGGCTCGAGAAGGCCCACGACCCGCTCGGCCGACCGCGCTACGTGCTGCCGGAGACGAGGCGACCGGATCCGCGAGACGCGCTCCGGCGCGTGCTCGGCGAGTTCGGCCGCGTCGTCACCCCTGCGCAGAACATCGTGGTCGTCCACTCGGAGCTCGGCTCGGCGCCGGCGATCGCGCGAGCCCTCGACCGCGTCGAGCACGCCCTCATCGTCGGGACGCTCGCCGGCGACGACACGTGCCTGCTGATCGCGCGCGACTCGAACGACGCAGCAACGCTCGCGCGCGAGCTCGGCGAGCTCCTCGGCTAGTCCTCGTGGTCGTCGAGCGCGTCGAACTCTGCGTTCGTCAGCTCGAGCGTCAAGCTTCCCTCGACGATCTCGCCCACGCGCTCCGCAGGCACGTACTTCGCTTTCTTGAGCAGCCCCGGATCGACGGCGAGCCCGTCGAAGATGTCGGCGTTCTTGTCGCCGAGCACCTCGCGGACGACGCCGACCTTCTCGCCGTCGCTCGACACGACCTCCCAACCCGGCTCGACGACGAGCCACGCGACGGGATCGGGCATCAGACGGGCCGCCCGTCCACGTACCAGACCGGTCCCTGCGTCGCCCACGGCTTCGTGTCGGAGAGCGCTCGCAGGATGCGCACCTCGCCGCGGATGTCGGCGCCGTCGAGCCGCTCGAGGCACCGTCGCACCATCCCGGGTGCAGCGCCGTAGCCGAACTTTCGCGCGCAGCGGAAGCGGAACGCGGGGCGCTCGTCGACGCGTGCAGGGTTGATCGGCGCGGCGAGCAGCGCGCCCTGCTCGAGGTTGTCGGTGGAGCGGAGCTCGAGCTCGGCGTAGACGTCGCTCCAGTCCGGAGGCAGCGCCGCGACCTCGACGTCCCAGGCGGCCGCGAGGCTCGCGCGCGGCGCTTCGGGCTTCGGCACCGAGACCGTGCTCGACACGAGCGCCACCGCACCCCCGAGTCGCGCCGTGTCGACGCGGCGCAGACCGCGGAGCGCGAGGTCGGGGAGAGGAGCCGCCCGGCGTGAGACGACGAAGCGAACGGCGCCGGCGTGTTGGCCGGGGTTCAGGGACAGGAGCAGAGCGGCGGCACGTCGCGCGGTGGGCTCGTCGTGGAAGTGGGCGACGATGCTGGCCTCCTCCCAGTCCTTCGGCAGCTCCTGCAGGAGCGCGCGGAAATCGTCTGCGAGAGCCACGGGCAGGAGCGTACACTGGCGCCCGTGGCGAAAGTCGAGGCCAAGAAGAAGGGTCTGAGCGACGAGCGGCTGCGCGACTTCCTGCGCGAGATGCTGCTCATCCGCCGCTTCGAGGAGAAGGTCGAGGAGCGGTTCCGCGCCGGCGAGCTGCCCGGGTTCCTGCACGTCGCGATCGGCCAGGAGGCCGTCGCCGTGGGCGTCTGCGCCGCGCTCGAAGAAGACGACGTGATCGCCTCGACGCACCGCGCGCACGGGCACACGCTCGCCCGCGGCACGTCCCCGAACGCGCTCATGGCCGAGCTCTACGGGAAGCTCGAGGGCTGCTCGCACGGCTACGGCGGCTCGATGCACCTCTACGACATCGAGCGCGGGAACCTCGGCGCGAACGCCGTCGTGGGCGGTGGGCTGCCGGCGATCACGGGCGCCGCGCTCGCCTTCAAGTTCCGGAAGGAACCGCGCGTCGCGCTCGCCTTCTTCGGCGACGGCGCGACGAACATCGGGACGTTCCACGAGTCGCTCAACCTGGCGCAGCTCTGGAACGTGCCGGCGGTCTTCTGCCTCGAGAACAACTGGTGGGCCGAGTCGACGCCGAACTCGCAGCACTCGCCGATCACGGACTTCACGCAGCGCGCGGTCGCGTACGGGATGCACTCGATCAAGGTCGGCGGACAGGAGATCGAGCCGGTCTACGACGCGGCGGCGCAGGCGATCGACCACGCGCGCCGCGGCGACGGGCCGGTGCTGCTGGTCGTCGACACGTACCGCCTCGTCGGCCACTACGTCGGCGATCCGCAGGTCTACCGCCCGAAGGGCGAGCTCGACGAGCTTCGCGAGACGCAGGACCCGATCACGAAGCTCCGCGAGCGGCTCGGGGTCTCCGACGAGGAGTGGGAGCAGCTCGACGCCGAGGTGACCCGCGAGGTCGAGGAGTCGGTCGAGTTCGCGAAGAACGGCACCGACCCGCAGCCCGAAGACGCCCTGAAGAACGTCTATGCCTGAGCTGACCTACCGCGAGGCCGTCCGCGACACGCTCGCGACCGCGATGCGGCAGGACTCCGACGTCTTCCTGATGGGCGAGGACATCGCGGAGATGGGCGGCTCGATGGGCGTGACCCACGGGCTCGTCGACGAGTTCGGCCCGGAGCGCGTGCGCAACACGCCGATCTCCGAGATGGCGATCGTCGGCGCCGGCATCGGTGCCGCGATGCAGGGGATGCGCCCCGTGGTCGAGATCATGTACGAGGACTTCCTGACGCTCTCGACCGAGCAGATCGTCAACCAGGCTGCGAAGCACCGCTACATGTCGGGCGGCCAGGTCAAGGTGCCGCTGACGATCCGCACGCAGGGCGGCGCCGGCTGGTCGCCGGGCGCGCAGCACGCGCAGCAGCTCGAGGCGTGGTTCGTGCACATCCCGGGCCTGAAGGTCGTCTTCCCGTCGACGCCCACCGACGTGCGCGGGATGCTCTGGTCGGCGATCTACGACGACAACCCCGTGATCGTCTTCGAGCACCGCCTGCTCTATCCGGTGAAGGAGGACGTGCCGGAGAAGCTCGAGCCGATCCCATTCGGCGAGGCGCGCGTCGTGCGCGAGGGAACGGACGTCACCGTGATCGCCACCGGCCCGATGGTGCACCGCTCGGTGGAAGCCGCCGAGGAGGCGGAGAAGAACGGCGTCTCGGTCGAGGTGATCGACCCGCGCTCGCTGCAGCCGCTCGACGAGGAGACCCTCGTCGCCTCGGTCAAGAAGACGAACCGCTGCGTCGTCACGCACGAGGCCGTCACGCGCATGGGCTTCGGCGCGGAGGTCGCGTCGGTGATCCAGTACCAGGCGTTCGACTGGCTCGACGCGCCGATCGAGCGGGTGGGGGCGAAGTTCGCGCCGCTCGCGTTCGCGCCGGTGATGGAGCAGTTCCTCATCCCCGGCCCGGAAGACGTGCTGGAGGGCATCTACCGCACCGTCGGGCAGCAATGGCGACTGAGATCAAGCTCCCACGGCTCGGGCAGGGCATGGAGTCGGGGACGATCGTCAAGTGGCTGAAGAGCGAAGGCGACGCCGTCAAGAAGGGCGAGCCGCTCTACGAGCTCGACACGGACAAGGTGACGCAGGAAGTCGAGGCCGACGCGACCGGCGTGCTGCTGAAGATCGCCGTGCAGGAAGGTGAGGTGCCCGTCGGGCAGACCGTCGCCGTGATCGGCGAGCAGGGCGAAGAGGTCGCGATCGAGGTCGCACCCGAAGAGCCGCAGACCGAGGGCTCGCGCGCACCTGCGCGCGACGAGGAGCGGGAGCGGGGGAGCGAGGCGTCCGCGCAGGCCGAGCCGCCGTCGGGCAACGGCGCAACGCGCTCCGACGGACGGATCAAGGCGTCGCCGCTGGCGCGCCGAATCGCGCGCGAGCGCGGCGTCGACCTCGCGCAGCTTCGTGGCACCGGCCCGGACGGCCGGATCGTCGCCGAGGACGTCGAGCGCGCGGAGGCAGCGCCTGCGCCGGCCGGCGCAGCAGCGCCCGCGGGCGAGGTCGAGATCGTGCCGCTGACGTCGATTCGCCGCACGATCGCCCGACGGCTGACCGAGGCGTGGACGGTGCCGGTGTTCCAGCTGACCATCGACGTCGACATGGCCCGCGCGGTCGCGCTCCGCGAGCAGCTCGTCACGCGCATGGGCGACGGTGCGAAGCCGACCCTCTCCGACGTGCTGACGAAGATCTCTGCGAGCGCGCTGATGCGGAACCGCGCCGTCAACGCGCACTACGTCGAGGAGGGGATCAAGCGCTTCCCGACCGCGAACGTCGGCATCGCCGTCGCGGCGCCGCAGGGACTCGTCGTCCCCGTGATCCAGCGCGCGGAGTCGCTCTCGATCCAGGAGATCGCGAACGCGCGCGCCGAGCTCGTCGGCCGCGCGCGCGACAACAAGCTGCGCCAGGGCGACCTCGACGGCGGGACGTTCACGATCTCCAACCTCGGCATGTTCGGCGTGCAGCAGTTCATCGCCGTGCTGAACCCTCCGCAGGCCGCGATCATCGCGGTCGGCTCCGTCGAGGACCGGCCGGTCGCGCGCGACGGCGACGTCGTCGTGCGCCCGATGATGACGGTGACCCTCACGTGCGATCACCGGACGGTCGACGGCGCAGACGGCGCGCGGTTCCTCGAAGACGTGAAGGCGTTCCTCGAAGAGCCGGGCCTCGCACTGTGACCGTCTGGTACTCGGTGCGCGACCTCGACGCGTCGCGGCAGTTCTACCGCGAGCGGCTCGGCTTCACCGAGCTGATCTTCGACGCGACCGAGGGCTGGTCGAAGCTCGAGCGAAGCGGGATGGAGATCGCGCTCACGACGGGCGAGCCGGAGCAGGGCGGAGTCGCGCACATCGAGGTCGACGACGTGAAGGAAGAAGCCGCGCGCCTGCGGGCGGAAGGCGTCGAGGTCGGGGTCGTGGTCGAGCTGCACGGCGAGATGCGCCTGCTCGAGGTCGTCGACCCGGACGGCAACCGCGTCGAGCTCGGCCAGGACGTCTCCAAGGACGCATGACGTGATTCGGGAGGGCGGCCAGCAAGACGTGCGCTTCCTGCGCGACATGCTCCGCCACGCGTACTACTGGCGCTCGCGCGACACCGAGTTCCCGATCACCCGCTACGTCAACGCGTGGGGCCGCGACGGCGACCGAGCCCTGATCGCGCTCGACGACTTCCACGAGGTGGGAGCGGCCTGGTACCGCCTCTACAGCGAGCACGAGCCCGGCTTCGGCTTCGTCGATGCGGAGACGCCCGAGCTGACGATCGGCGTCGTGCCCTCGCGGCGGGGCAAGGGAATCGGCTCCTCGCTCCTCGACGCCCTCCTCGAGCAGGCCCGGAAGGACGGGTTCGATCGGATCAGCCTCTCCGTCGAGAAGACGAACCCCGCCGTCCACCTCTACGAAAACCGCGGCTTTCGCACGGTCCAGGGCGACGGAGACCTGCTGATGGTGGCCGAGCTGGCCTGACGCGTCGTAGCCTCCAGGGTAGTAGGTATCTTTTCCATACCTACTAGTCGAGGAGCGATTTCGTGAAGCTGCTGCTGATCCCGCTGGAGGACTCCGTCGTCTTCCCGCACATGACCGTCACGCTGACGGTCGACACCGCCGACGAGGAGCGCGTCCTCCTCGTCCCGAACCACGAGAACGAGTACGCGTCCGTCGGCACCGTTGCCGAGGTCGTCGAGTCGGTCCGCCTGCCCGGCGGCGGCCGTGCGGTCGTGCTGAACGGCCTCCACCGCGGCGTCCTGGGCGCGGCCGAGAGCGACCCGCGCGGCAAGCTGCGCGTCGAGGTCGAGGACCACCCCGATTCCGAGGAGTGGGACGCGAAGCTCCGCGAGCTCGGGACCGAGTACCGCGCGATCGTCGAGGAGATCCTCGACCACCGCGGCGACGACGGCCGCGTCGCAGCCTTCCTGCGCGCGATCGGCGATCCCGGAGCGCTCGCGGACACGGTCGGCTACTCGCCGGACGTCCCGTTCGAGCAGAAGCTCCGCCTGCTCGAGACGCTGGACCTGCGCGAGCGGCTCGAGCTCGCGACGGAGCTGCAGCGCGAGGTGCTCGCCACCTTGCAGGTGCGGCAGCGCATCCGCGAGGACGTCGAGGAAGGCGCGCAGAAGCAGCAGCGCGAGTACATCCTGCGGCGCCAGATGGACTCGATCCGCAAGGAGCTCGGCGACGACGACGCCTCCGTGATCGAGGAGTACCGGCAGAAGCTCGAGGAGCTCGAGCTGCCCGAGCACGTGCGCGAGCAGGCAGAGCGCGAGCTCTCACGCTTCGAGCGCATGGGCGAGCAGGGCCCCGAGTCGCAGATGATCCGCACGTACCTCGACTGGCTCTTCTCCGTCCCGTGGGGCAAGACGTCGGAGGAGCGCCTCGACCCGAAGCACGCGCGTGAGGTGCTCGACGCCGACCACCACGGGCTGAAGGACGTCAAGGACCGCATCGTCGAGTACCTGGCCGTCCGCAAGCTGCGCGAGGAGCGTGGGATCGAGGAGGACAAGCGCTCCGGCGCGATCCTGACGCTGATCGGGCCGCCCGGCACGGGCAAGACGTCGATCGGCGAGTCGGTCGCGCGCGCACTCAACCGCGAGTTCGTCCGGATGTCGCTCGGCGGCGTCCGGGACGAGGCGGAGATCCGCGGCCACCGGCGCACCTACATCGGCGCGCTGCCTGGTCGGCTCGTGCGTGCGCTCCGCGACGCCGGGACGATGAACCCCGTCATCCTCTTGGACGAGGTCGACAAGGTCGGCGCCGACTGGCGCGGCGACCCGTCGGCGGCGTTGCTCGAGGTGCTCGACCCGGCGCAGAACCACTCGTTCCGCGACCACTACCTCGACGTCGAGCTCGACCTCTCGCAGGTCGTGTTCATCGCGACCGGGAACATCGCGGACACCATCCCGCAGGCGTTGCTCGACCGCATGGAAGTGATCCGCTTCGACGGCTACACCGTCGACGAGAAGGTCGCGATCGCGCGTGGGTACCTCTGGCCGCGCCAGCGCGACCGGAACGGCCTCCGCGAGGACGAGGTCTCGATCGACGACGTGACGCTTCGAACGGTCGTGAGCGAGTACACGCGTGAGGCCGGCGTGCGCCAGCTCGAGCGCGAGCTCGGAAAGGCGCTGCGCAAGACCGCGACGAAGATCGTCGCCGAAGAGGTGGAGGCACCGGTCGTCGTCGATCTCGAAGTCGTGCGCGACGCGCTCGGGCGGCAGCGCTTCTACCAGGAGGCCGCCGACCGCACCGCGGTTCCGGGCGTCTCGACGGGGCTCGCGGTCACGGGCACCGGCGGCGACATCCTCTTCATCGAGGCGACGCGCATGAAGGGCGACGGGAAGCTCGTGCTGACCGGCCAGCTCGGCGACGTGATGAAGGAGTCGGCGCAGATCGCGCTCTCCTACATCCGCTCGCACGCGTCGGAGCTCGGAATCGAGGAGTCCGCGTTCGACGACACGACGTTCCACGTCCACGTCCCCGCGGGTGCGATCCCGAAGGACGGGCCGAGCGCAGGCATCGCGATGACGACCGCACTGGCATCGCTGCTCACGGGGCGGCCGGTGAAGCACACCGTCGGGATGACGGGCGAGGTCACGCTTGCAGGGACGCGTGCTGCCGATCGGCGGCCTGAAGCAGAAGGCCCTTGCCGCACACGCCGCCGGACTGCAGGACGTGATCGTCCCCGAGCGGAACCGCGCAGACCTCGACGACGTGCCGGCCGACGTCCGCGAGGAGCTGGCGTTCCACCCGGTGATGACGCTCGGCGAAGTGCTCGAGCTCGCGCTCGAGCCCGAGGCCGCTCCCCGTGCAGTCGCCGCGTAGCACCCAGGCGCTGCCCGAGGAGGTCGCCCGCGCGGCAGACCTCCTCGGGCGCCGCTGGGTGCTCGCGATCGTCTACGCCTCGCACGGCGGCGCGATCCGGTTCAACGAGTTCAAGCGCACGATCGTCGGCATCACGCCGAAGACGCTCGCGCAGCGTCTCGAGGAGCTCGAGCAGGCGGGGATCCTCGAGCGGCTCGTGCTCGAGGGCCGCCCGCCGCGCGTCGAGTACCGCCTGACCGACGCGGGCCGCCGCCTCCGCGCCCTCGTCCGCGCGCTCGACCACTGCGCCGGCGACCTCTGCGGCGGGCGCTGACCCGCCGATACGATCCGGCCCGTGGAATGTGACGTCGCAGTTCTCGGAGGCGGCCCCGGCGGGTACACCGCTGCGATCCGCGCGGCACAGCTCGGCGCGAAGGCCGTCTGCATCGAGAAGGAGCCCGAGCTCGGCGGAACCTGCCTCCGCGTCGGGTGCATCCCGACGAAGGCGTGGGTGCAGACCGCGTTCGCGCTGAAGGAGGCGCACGAGTCGTTCGCCAAGTTCGGCGTCAACGTCGGCGAGCCGCAGCTCGACATCACGGTGGCAAACCAGTGGAAGGACGGGGTCGTCAAGCAGATGACCGGCGGCGTCGCGTCGCTCTTCAAGGCGAACGGCGTCGAATGGGTCAAGGGCACCGGCCGCTTCAAGGACGCGAACACGATCGCCGTCGAGGGCGGCGAGGACGTCACCTTCAAGCAGGCGATCATCGCGACGGGCTCGTTCCCGCTGCGCCCGCCGATCGACGGCCTCGACTCGCCGCGCTGCGTCGACTCGACCGGGCTGCTCGCGCAGACCGAGGTGCCGAAGCGCATCGCGATCCTCGGCGGCGGGATCATCGGCGTCGAGTTCGCCTCGATCCTCGACCGCTTCGGCAGCGAGGTGACCGTGATCGAGATGCTGCCGCAGCTGATCGCGATCGAGGACGAGGACGCTTCGAAGGAGCTCGCGAAGCAGTTCGGGAAGCGCGGGATCACGCTGCAGCTCGGCAAGACCTGCACGAAGGTCGAGGACTCCGGCTCCGAGCTGACCGTGCACTTCGGCGAAGGCGAGACCTTGCAGGCCGACCTGATGCTCGTGGCGGTCGGTCGCGGCCCGGTGGTCGAGAACCTTGGGCTCGAGGAGATCGGCGTCCAGTTCGACAAGCGCAAGGGAATCGCCGCCGACGAGCGACGCCGCACGACCGTCGAGCACATCTACGCGGTCGGCGACTGCGCCGGCTACTGGCAGCTCGCGCACACGGCCTTTCGCGAAGGCGAGGTCGCGGCCGAGAACGCCTGCGGCCACGACGCCGTCGTCGACAACCGCGCGGTGCCGCGCCCGATCTACACCGACCCCGAGATCGCGGGCGTCGGCCTGACCGAGGCCGAGGCGCGCGAGCAGTACGGCGACGACGTCGCCGTCGGGCAGTTCCCGTGGGTCGCGAACGCGCGCGCCGTGATGCAGAACGAGACCGTGGGCTGGGTCAAGTCGATCCACGAGACCCGCTACGGCGAGCTGCTCGGGTTGGTCATGGTCGGCCCGCACGTGACCGACCTGATCGAGGCAGGCGTCGTCGCGATCGACGCGGAGGCGACGGTCGAGACGGTCGCGGATGGGATGACCGCTCACCCGACGCTCTCCGAGGCGATCAAGGAAGCGGGCCTCGTGGCTCTGGGCCGCGCGATCCACCTGCCGAACCGCAAGCGCGCCCCCGCAAGGGCCTAGACAAGCCGCCGGGAGGGTTAGGCCGTATCCCGGGCGGGCACTGGGTCGTTGTCAGTTCGGCAACGGGCGATGACCGCAATCTTCGTTCACCGGCAGTCAGGCGAGCAGGCCTTCGAGCGGCTGTACCGCTCGCACGTCCAGGACGTGTACCGGTACGCGCTGATGATCCTGCGCAACCGCGACGACGCCGAGGACGTCGCCCAGACGACCTTTCTGAAGGCGTACCGCGCGTACCAGCGCGGAGACCGGCCGCGCCATCCGCGCAAGTGGCTGATCACGATCGCGCACAACACGTGCGGCACGCGGATCCGCGACGCGAGACGCCGTCCGCAGGAAGTCGCCTTCGAGGAGCAACTCGTCGAGCCGACTCCGGTCGGGGGTGGCGACGTCGACGTGCAAGAGCTCGTTCGCGCGGTCGGGGCGCTCTCGTTCAACCAGCGGGCCGCGCTCGTCATGCGCGAGCTGGAGGGACGCACGTATGCGGAGATCGCCGAGGTGCTCGAGCTGTCGACCTCCGCAGTCGAGACGCTGCTCTTTCGTGCGCGCCGCGCGCTCCGCGAACAGCTCGAGGGCACGCTCAGCTGCGGTGAGACGGAGCGTGCGCTCTCGCTCCAGCTCGACGGACGCCTGCCGAAGGACGAGCGGTCGGGCCTCCGCGCGCACCTCCGCGAATGCTCCGAGTGCGCGTCGCTTGCACGACGACAGCGCGCGCGCCGCACCGCGCTGCGCAGCCTCGGACCGCTGCCGCTGCCGGCATCGCTCGCCACGTGGGGTGGAGGTACGGCCGTCGGGACCGGTGTCGCGGTCAAGACGGCTGCGCTGATCGCCGCCGGGATCGTCGCGGTCGGCACGACGCAGCAGGCGGCCGACGCGGTCTCCGCCTCGCCGGCGCCCGAGCGTTCGCAGCTGGTCTCGGTCAGGCCGGTAGCGACGGCGACGCCGCGCGCGACCCAGACGCCCAGCGCCGCACGGCCCAAAGCAGCGCCTGCCCGCCGAGCTCGTGTGGCAACGCGTCCCGCCGCACCGACCGTCTCCACCGTCGGTCGCAGAGGCCGTGGTCGCCGCAGGGGCCTCCGAGGCCGCGTCGGCCCCCGAGGCGGCCAAGCCCAAGACCCTGGAGCTGCCGACGCTCCCCGCGGTCCCGGTCAAGTCGGTCGGGCTGCCGACCGTGCCGCCGATCGTGCCGCCGATCGTGCCGCCGGTCTCCGCCGGTCGGAGCTCCCAAAGGTCGTCGTCCCGATCCCGCTCCCCTAGCCGAAACGCAAGTTTCGGCCCTCGGCGGGATCTCAGAAGGTAATGACGCCCCTCCTCGCGGAGCAGCTACGCGCGGACCGCTCCTTCGAGCGGATCTACCGGAAGCACGTGGGCGACGTCTATCGCTACGCGCTCGCGGTCCTTCGGCAGCCCGCCGACGCCGAGGACGTGGCGCAGACGACGTTCCTGAACGCCTACCGCGCGTACCAGCGGGGCGAGCGCCCGCGGAACGCGCAGAACTGGCTGATCTCGATCGCCCACAACGTCTGTCGGCAGCGCTTCCGCCAGGCGCAGCGGCGCCCCGACGAGGTGACGTTCGACGATCGGGTCGGCGAGATCGTGCCCGAGGAGGACCGCGGGCCGAACGCGGAGGACATCCAGCGCGCGCTCGGATACCTCGCGTTCAACCAGCGCGCAGCGCTCGTGATGCGCGAGCTCGAGGGCCGCTCGTACGCCGAGATCGCCGAGATCCTCGAGACCTCGGTGAGCGCGGTCGAGACACTGCTCTTCCGCGCGCGGCGCGCGCTGCGGGAGCAGCTCGAGGGAGCGCTGACGTGCGCAGACGCCGAGCGCGCGATCTCGCGCCAGACCGACGGCAGGCTCTCACGGGCCGATCGTTCGGCGCTGCGCGCACACCTGCGGCAGTGCAAGGAGTGCGAGCGCCTCGCGCGGAGCCAGCGTGCCCACAAGCAAGCCTTCAAGGCCCTCGCGGTCGTGCCGATCCCCACGTCGCTCACGTCGCTCTTCGGGGGCGGCGGGGCGGTGGTCGGGGGCGGGGTCGCCCTGAAGGCGGCTGCGTTCGTCACCGCCGGCGTCGTCGCCACCGGGGTCGGGTACGAGGGCGCGAAAGAGCTCACCAAGCCTGCTCGGCAACCCGACGCGGCCGTGCCCGCGACGACGGTCGCGGCCAAGCCCGCCGCGCCCATCGTCGGGGTCGTGCTTCCGCCTGCCGCCAAGCCTCGCGCGGCGACGGCCGAGGCGAAGAAGGCGCGCGAGCTCCGTGGTCGTGCCTCCGCCCCGGGGCAGCGGAAGGCAGTCCCGCCCGGACAGGCCAGGAAGCTGGTGGCCACCCCCGCCGGGAACGCCAGGGCGACCACTCCCCCCGGGCAGGTGAAGAAGACCGAGCATCGCGCGCCGAAGCAGAAGACCGTTCCGCCCGGGCGCGCGAAGAAGGTCGAGCCCAAGCAGGAGAAGGGCGGCGGCGGCCGGCCGTAAGATCGTCGCGTTTCGCGTTACGGGCGGCAAGGGTAGGCTCGGCGGGATGAGCATCGTCAACAGACGCAATGCCATGCTCGGCTGGGCGACCTGGACGGCCGCGAAGCAGGTCGCGGCACACAAGGCTCGCTCTGCCGCGCAGGTCGAGGAAGGCAAGCGGTGGAAGCGCCTGATCCTCACGCTGCTCGCGGCGGCAGGAGCGATCGCCTTCTTCTGGCGGCACAAGACCGCCGCCGACGACGGGGACTCGCCGGGCCCGGAGTAGAGTTGCCGCCGTGCCAGACGGCCCGGCGGAGATCCCCGACGACTTCGTCACCCCCGCAGTCGCGGGGCTGACGCCGTACGAGCCCGGCAAGCCGGTCGAAGAGGTCCAACGCGAGCTCGGCCTCGACCGGGTCGTGAAGCTCGCCTCGAACGAGGGGCCGTTCCCGCCGTTCCCGGCAGCGCTCGAAGCGATGGAGCGCGCCGTCGGCGAGCTCAACCGGTACCCCGACGGCGGCGCCTACCGGCTGCGCGCTGCCCTCGCGGAGCGGAACGACGTCGCCTTCGAGGAGGTCGCGGTCGGCGCCGGTGCCGACGGCGTGATCGACTGCGTCTCCCAGGCGTTCCTCGACTCGGGCGACGAGGTCGTGTGCGGCTGGCCCTCGTTCCCGAGCTACGTGATCGACGCAGCGAAGCTCGGAGCGACGCCGGTGCGCGTTCCGCTCTCGGACGGTCGCTACGACCTCGACGCGATGCTCGCTGCGATCACGCCGCGCACCAAGGTGGTGTACGTGTGCCACCCGAACAACCCGACCGGCACGACGAACACCCGCGCCGAGCTCGACGCGTACTTCGACCGCGTGCCCGAGCACGTGCTGACCGTCCTCGACCAGGCGTACCTCGAGTACATCGACGACCCCGGCTACGCGGACGGGATCGAGGAGTACTTCCGGCGGGGCCACCGCTTGCTCGTCGTGCGGACGTTCTCGAAGATCTACGGGCTCGCCGGCCTGCGCGTCGGGTGGGGCGTGGGGGGCAGCTCGGTCGTGGCGGCGATCGCGAAGGTCCGCCGCGCGTTCGACCTCAACACCCAAGCCCAGGTCGCCGCGGTCGCAAGCCTCGACGACCGACGCAGAGGTCGCACGGCGCCGTCGGGTCAACGCGCTCGAGCGGCCACGCGTCGTCGAGATCCTCGAGCGCCACGGCCTCGCGTGCCTGCCTGCGGTCGCGAACTTCGTCTACGCCGAGAGCGGGGAGGAGGACTCGCGCCCGCTGTTCGAGGCGCTGCTCCGCGCCGGCGTGATCGTGCGCCCGCTGCACGGCTTCGGCGCTCCGAGCGCGATCCGCGTGACGGTCGGGTCCCCGGAGGACAACGCTGCGCTGGACGAGGCGCTCGGCCGCGTCCGCACCGCCGCCAAGTCCTAGTCCCCTCTGCCGGGGGTGGCCGCCCCGTTGACGCCTGTTAGCGTGAGTGAGTGGCCGGCCGCCAGCTCGACCTGATCCGACGCGCGCGCGACTTTCGGCTGCTCTTCCTCGCGGGGGTCGGCTCGGGGCTCGGCAGCCGGCTCGCCGTGATGGCGCTGATGGTCGACGTCTGGGACCGCACGCACTCCGGCAAGTGGGTCGCGGCGCTCCTCGTCGCGGACTTCGTGCCGATCATCGTGATCGGGCTGCTGCTCGGGTCGGTGGTCGACCGGTTCTCGCGGCGCAAGCTCATGATCGCGTCCGACCTGCTGCGGTGCGCCGTCTTCGTCGCGCTGCCCTTCACGACCGGCCCGGCGCAGGTCGTCGCGCTTGCGGGCGTGGCCGGGTTCGCCACCGGGTTCTTCCGCCCGGCGCTCTATGCGGGGCTGCCGAACCTCGTGGACGACGACCAGCTCGCGGACGCGAACGGCATCTTCCAGGCCGCCGAGAACATCACCTGGATGCTCGGCCCGCTTCTCGGCGGCGTTCTGCTCTCGTTTTCCACGCCCGACATCGCGTACTGGTTCAACGCGGTCACGTTTCTCGGCTCCGCGCTGCTGATCATGCGGGTTGCGGAGCGCAAGCTCCAGACGGAGAAGGCGTTGAGCGAGGGTCACTGGCGCGACCTCGCCGAGGGCTTCAGGCTCGCGGGGCGCTCACGCGCCCTGCTGACGGTCATCGTCGGGTGGAGCCTCGCGATGCTCGCGATCGGCAACTCCGACGTCGCCGAGGTCGAGCTCGCAAAGGTTGCGTTCGGCTCGGGCAACTTCGGGTTCGGGCTGCTGATGGCGGCCTCGGGGCTCGGTCTGATTCTCGGCAGCTTCGGCGCGGCGTGGGCGACGCACCGCTTCGGGACCGCCGTCGCCTACGGTGGCTCGATCGCGCTGATGTCGGTCGGGCTCGGCGTGACCGCGGTCGCACCGAACGTCTGGGTCGCCGTGGTCTTCGTCGTTGCCTTCGGGCTCGGCAACGGGATCGCGGTCGTCGTGAACAGCCTTCTCATCCAGCGGGGCACGCCCGACCACCTGCGCGGTCGCGCGTTCACGCTGGCGATGAGCGTCACCTACAGCGCGGTCTTCATCGGCATGCTCGCCGGCGGCTTCATCTCCGACGCCTACGGCTCGCGGTGGGCCTGGGGCGTGGCCGCGATCGTCGCGGGTGTCGCCGCGGTTGCTTCGTACGCGCTCGCTCGGGGGATCCCGGAGCGACCCGTTCAGTTCGAGGCGGAGCCGCTCCCGATCGTCTCGGCGGCAGCGCCTGACCCCGCCGAGCTCGGCGTGCTGCACGAGTAACCTTCGCGACCGTGGCGCTGCGGCGGGAGTGGACGCGCGAGACCCTCGCCGCGGGCGTCCGCGCCGGCGACACGCGTGCGCTGGCGCGCGCGATCACCCTCGTCGAGAACTCGGATCCGCTCGCCTACGAAGTCGTCCGCGACCTCTACCCGGAGACGGGGCGGGCGTACACGATCGGCGTGACCGGGCCGCCCGGCGTCGGGAAGTCGACGCTGATCGGCGCGCTCATCCGCCACGTCCGGCAGCAGGAGCTCTCCGTCGGGGTGATCTCGGTCGACCCGTCGAGCCCGTTCACGCACGGTGCGCTCCTCGGCGACCGGATCCGCCTCGCCGACCACTTTCTCGACCCGGGCGTCTTCATCCGGTCGATGGGGACCCGCGGGCATCTCGGTGGGCTCGCCGAGGCATCGCTGCAGGCGATGCTCGTGCTCGACGCGGCCGGGAAGGACGTGATCTTCCTGGAGACCGTCGGCGCAGGACAGAGCGAGGTGGAGGTGATCGGCGTCGCCGACACCGTCCTGCTCGTCCTGATGCCCGGCTCCGGCGACTCGGTGCAGGCGCTGAAGGCCGGGATCATGGAGATTCCCGACGTGATCGCCGTCAACAAGTCGGACCATCCCGCGGCGAAGACGATGCTGAACGAGGTGCGTTCGATCCTCGCCCTCGACCACGAGAGCGCGTGGAAGCCGCCGATCGTGCTGACGGAGGCGATGCGCTCGGAGAACGTCGACAAGGTCTGGGAGGAGATCGAGCGCCATCGGTCGTTCCTGGAGGAGCACGGCGGCCTCGAGGAGCGGCGCCGGCGGAACCTCGCGGGCGAGGTGTTCGCGGTTGCCTCGGCCCGGGCAAAGACCCACCTCGAGCACGCGGTCCGCGACGATCCCGAGCTCCGACGGCTGCTCGACGAGGTTCAGCGCCGAGAGCTCGACCCTCTGACCGCGGTTCGCGAGATCATGGAGAAGGTGTTCAAGGTTGAAGACGGCAACAGCCCCGACACTCGCTGACATCCGGGCCGCGCGTGAGCGGATCCGCGGCGCCGCGCGCGAGACGCCGGTCTACGTCTCCGAGTCCTTCGAGCGCATGACCGGCCGCGAGGTGTGGCTGAAGGCCGAGAACCTGCAGCGCACGGGCTCGTTCAAGATCCGCGGCGCGGTCAACTGCGTCGCCACGCTCTCGGACGACGAGCGCGCGGCGGGTGTCGTCGCCGTGAGCGCCGGCAACCATGCGCAGGCGGTCGCGTGGGCCGCGCGCCAGGCCGGGATCGAGGCGACGATCTTCATGCCGCAGGACACGCCGGTCGCGAAGGTCGAGGCGACGCAGAACTACGGGGCGCAGGATCGAGCTCGGCGGAGAGATGTTCGACGACGCGTACGAGCATGCGCGCGCGTACGCCGACACGAGCGGCGCCACGTTCGTGCATCCCTTCGAGGACGGGCGGGTGATGGCCGGCCAGGGCACGATCGGCCTCGAGCTCGTCGAGCAGCTGCCGGACGTCGGCACGATCGTCGTGCCGATCGGCGGCGGTGGGCTTGGCCGCGGGCATCGCGATCGCCGCCAAGGAGCTGAAGCCCGGGGTGAGGATCGTCGGCGTGCAGGCGGCGGCGTGCGCGCCCGTCGCCGGCGGGGAGGTGCACGGCTTCACGATCGCCGAGGGGATCGCGGTCAAGAACCCGGGCGAGCTGACGACCTCGATCCTGCGCGATCTGCTCGACGACGTGGTCACGGTCACCGACGACGAGATCAGCCAGGCGATCGTGCTCTCGCTCGAGCGCGCGAAGCTGCTGGTCGAGGGCGCCGGCGCGGCGCCGCTCGCCGCCCTGCTCGCGGATCGGGTCGGCGGGGAAGGGGCAGCCGTCGTGCTCCTGTCGGGCGGCAACATCGACCCGTCGCTGCTGATCACCGTGATGCGCCACGGCCTCACGCTCGCGGGCCGCTACCTCGTCGTGCGCACGCGCATCGGCGACCGGCCCGGCGAGCTCGTCAAGCTGCTCACACGGATCGCGCAGGAACGCGTGAACCTCGTCTCGGTCGAGCACCATCGCGAGGGGATCCAGCTCTCGGTCGCGGAGACCGAGGTCGAGCTCACGCTCTCGACCCGCGACGACGCGCACGCTCTCGGGCTGCTCGAGGCGATGAAAGCCTGGGGCTACCCCGTCGAGCGGCTGCGCTAGCTGCCGGCGAGCGCAGCGCGGCGGAGCAGCGAGGCGAACGTGCCTCGACGACGGCTCTCGGGCTCCGGCGCGGGCTTCGTCGGCGCGTAGCTGATCGTCGCGACGTACCTGATCGACGCGTTGCGGAGCAGCTGGGCGTGACGCTCCCGTGCGAGATCCTGGTGGGACAGGGCGCTGTGCATGTCCACAAGACGCTCGGGCGCCCTGCGTTCTTCCCGTCGACCCGCCGCTAGCCGAGGCGCAGCACGAGCAGGGCGACCGCAAGCGCGACGATCGCCCAGGCGAGCGCGTGGAGGGCCGCCTCGGGAGCGCGGAGCAGGGTGTCGTCGGTGATCGGCTCCTCTGCCCCGTTTTTGAACGTGATCACGCCGGAGACGCGTTCGGTACGGCGCCGGACCGTGCGCACCTGCGTCGAGAGGTGCCGCTGCGCGAGGCTGAGGAACGCCGCAAACGCCGCGGCGAGCAGGGCCTCCGGGCGAACGGTCTCGGCCGCGCCGACGTACGCCGTCAGGACGGGGAAGGCGCCCCAAGCGAGCGCGAACCAGAGGTCGGAGTGCAAGCGGCCGCCGAAGAGCTCGAGGTTGTACGCCACGACGATGAACGTCCCGAAGACGACGAACGGGAGCAGCAACGGCGTCCACGCGAAGGCTGCGGCGAAGCCGATGACGGCGGCGCCTCCGATCGACACGGTCGCGAGCGCGACGAGGATCCGATCCGGGATCGCGGTCCGCAGCGGGCGTCCGTTGAGCTCGTCGAGCGCGTGCGCACCGACGCCCAGCGCGAGGAAGAACGCGGCGAGACCCCAAAGCAGTCGCTCGACGGGAAGGGTCGGCGCGAGCGCGGCGCCGATCGCGACATACGACAGATGCCAGAGCGTGTAGGGCGGGTGGAGCAGGGTGACGTAGTCGCGCCAGCCGCCGGTCTCGAGCGCGTAGAACGCCGGCCGCTGCTCGACCTTCATTCCCGCGTGCCCCACATGACGACGCCCCCGCCGAGACTCAGGCGCCGAAAGCGCACGTCGCTGACGCCGGCAGCCCGCCAGACTCCCGCGAGCTGCTCGGGCGGCGGCAGCGCACGGATGCTCGGGCCGAGGAAGCGGCCCACCTCGTGCCAACCCGGCGAGATCACGCGGCCGGCGAGCGGGAGGCCGATTCGAACATAGAGCTCCCAGAGCACGCGCCAGAGTGCCGCGGGAGGAACGCCGAACTCGAGCGACGCGATCGTCCCGCCGCTGCGCGTCACCCGTGCAAGCTCGCGCATGGTTGCGCCTGGATCGTCGACGTAGCGGAGCAGGTAGGTGAAGGTCAGGGCGTCGAACTCGCCGTCCCGGAACGGCAATCGCTCCGCGCTCCCGTGAACCAGGCTCACTCGCCCTGAGAGTCCGGCCCGGTCGACGCGTTGACGACCGGCGGCGAGCATCTCGTCGCTCTGGTCGAGACCGACGACGGAGCAGCCGGTGCGGCGCGCGAGCTCGATCGCCACTGCAGCGGTTCCCGACGCCACGTCGAGGACCGTTTCGGTCGGTGACACCGACACTCGCGAGACGAGAAAGCGGCGCCAGCGCGGATCCTGACCGAGCGAGAGGAGACGCGCGTACCGGTCGTACGTCGGACCGAGCGGTGCGAAGAGTTCGCGCGCGACGGCGTTCACCGGTGACGTGGTCATGCGTCGCCTAGGAGCCGCAGCGGCGGAACTCGATCGTGCGGCCGCCCCGCTGCTCCCAGTCCTCGACCCCGCCGTCCAGCACCGGGCGCGCGTCGACCCCGCGCGCGGCGAGCAGGCTCGCCGCGATGCCCGCCCTGGCGCCCGTGCTGCAGATCGTGACGACCGTCCTGTCGGAGAGGCCGTCGGAGACCGCGGGGAGCAGGCGGTACGGAATGTGACGTGACCCGGCGATGTAGCCCTCGTCGCGCTCGTCGGCCTCGCGCACGTCGAGCAGGATCACACCGTCCTGCGCCACGAGTTGCTCGAGCTCGTCCAGGTCGACCAGCTCGAGTTGCGCCTCGCTCCCGGGCGGGTCGACCACGAACCCGTCGAGCTCGAGCAGGCCCACGGCGTTGAGGCCGCGAGCCGCCTCCTGCGCCTGAGCCGCCGAGCTCGCGTGCACGACGATCCTGTCGCCGTCCAGGACGAACGCAGCCTTCGTCGAGAACGAGTTGCCCGAGAGCGGCACGTTGAGCGCGCCGGGAAGGTGTCCCGCGGCGGACTCTTCGGCGTCGCGAACGTCGAGCACGGTCGCGCCTCGCAGGTCGCCGGCGGGGGAGAGGGGCGGGCGTGCGCCCACGAACGGCCCCCGGTTGAGCGCGACGATCGCGTCCATGTTCGGCGGACGCGGCGCGTTCTTCGAGAGCGCATCCGCGACGAAGTCGTCGACCGCGTCGATGCGAAGCGCGTGGTTCGAGCGGCGCTCGTGCCCGATCGTCGACGAGGGGTCCGAGCTCATCGCGGCGCCGCAGAGCGAGCCCGCGACGTGGCCTGGGTACACCGCGACGTCGTCAGGAAGCTCCTCGAGCCGTCGCAGGCTGTGGAACAGGCCCTCGGCGCCCTCCGCGGCGCCCGACCGCGAGGTCCGGCCGCGCCGCGTCGCCGACGAAGAGCGAGTCACCGGTGAGCAGCACTCGCTCGTCGACGAGCAGCGCGCAGTGCTCGGGGCGGTGTCCCGGCGTGTGCAGCACGCGCACGACGACCTCGCCGACGTCCAGCACGTCGCCGTCGACGATCGGATCGAACTCGTACTCCGGCTCGGCGAGCGGGTGGATCGAGACCCGCACACCGTGCTCGAGCGCGAGCCGCCCGTGCCCTGCGACGTGGTCGGCGTGGTTGTGGGTCTCGACGGCGCGCACGATGCGCAGCCCGTGTCGCTCGGCCTCCTCGACGTACTGCTCGATCGCGAACGCGGGGTCGACGACGATCGCCTCACCGGCCTGCTCGGAGCCGATCAGGTAGGAGGCGCAGCCGAGGTCGGAGTCGACGAACTGTCGAAACAGCATGAGATCAACTTATAGGAGAGATAAGCGGTCGTTACCGCTAACCCCGCCGAAGCGACCTTAGCAGGCCGTCTCGCTAGTTTTCTTGAAGTGGTCGGCGCGTGCGAGCGGCGTACCACTCCGCAAAGCGCCCGGCCGGCGACTCGAGGTACACCCCGAACTCCTCGTCGAAGGCAGCAACCTCCGCGTGCAGTTGGAAGAGCTCGTAGTCCAGACGCCGCTCCACGTCGCACGTGTGCGCGTCACACTCCGCGCGGGCGACCGATTCGCCGCAGTCGTCACACGGCATGTGCTGGGGCTCGGAGAGAAACATGGCGTGTCTGCCAGACCTGCATCGGCACCCACGCCCTCTGCTACGACACCCAAAAGGGCGAAGGGCCGCCCGGGCGGCCCCTCGCCGAAGCCACGCTCGCTCAGGCGGTGGCCAGCGCCGGAACTACGCCGAGCTGTCGCATCATCCCGAGCGTGTCCCAGTTGTTCCAGGACTCGACGATCTGGCCGTTCTTGATCTTGTCGATCGTCACGCCTGTGACCGTCGACTGCTTGCCGGTCGGCGCGATCCCCATCAACTCGCCCTTGTGTGTGCCCTTCGCGGTCCAGCGGGTCGCGACGAGGTCGCCCTCGGCTAGTTGCTCCTCAATCGTGATCTCGATGTCCGGGAACGCCGATCGATAACCCTCGATCAGCTCTCTCGTCCCCTGGGGGCCTTTCGACTCCCCCGTGGCCGGATCGTGATTCACGAACGTCGGCGCGACCAGCTCTTCGATCACGTCGACCTTGCCCTTGTTGAACGCCTCCTCGACGAGGCGCCGAGAGACGGTCTTGTTCGCCTCTGACATCTGCCTGCTCCCTTCGGTCTGCTCGCCTCTGCGCCGGCGGCGGAACCGCTCGGCGACGGCGATCGCGAGGAGTACCACGCCCGCGAGCGGAGCGAGCAGGCGCCGGGACCGGGGGCCGGTCTGCCTCTCACCGCCACGCCTCATGGCACCTCCTGCTCGTCTGCGTGCCGACCCTACTCCGGCCGCTTCGTCGCGGCAAGCCCGTCAGAGCCCGAGCAAGCGCGCGATCACCATGCGCTGCACCTCGTTCGTGCCCTCGCCGATCTCCAGGATCTTCTGGTCGCGGAAGAGTCGCGAGATCGGGGACTCGTCCATGAACCCGTAGCCGCCGTGGATCTGCAGCGCGGCGTTCGCCGCCCGGTTCGACAGCAAGCCGGTGTAGAGCTTGGCCATCGCGGCCTCGCGTGCGAACGGGCGTCCCTGATCCTTGAGCCACGCCGCCTTGTAGACCAGCGCGCGGCCGGCCTCGATCTCGGTCGCCATGTCGGCGAGTGCGAACTGGACCGCCTGAAACTTCGCGATCGGCTTGCCGAACTGCTCACGTTCCTTCGCGTACGCGAACGCGAGGTCGTACGCGCCCTGCGCGAGACCGACGCCCATCGACGCAACCGAGATGCGGCCGCCGTCGAGGATCTCGAGGAACTGCTTGAAGCCTTCGCCGCGCGGGCCGAGCAGATTCCGCTCGGGGACCGCGACGTCCTCGAACGAGAGCTCGCGCGTGTCGGAGGCGCGCCAGCCGAGCTTGTGCATCGGAGCCCCGATCTCGTAGCCGGGCGTTCCGTTCGGGACGACGAAGTTCGAGATCTCGCCGTCGCCGGTGCTCGCCGTGATCGTGACGCAGGCGGTGATGTCGGTACCCGCGTTCGTGATGAACATCTTCGAGCCGTTGATCACCCAGTGCCCGTCGCGCAGCTCGGCGGTGGTGCGCGTGTTGCCCGCGTCGGAGCCGGCGCCTGCCTCGGTCAGGCCGAACGCCGCGAGCTTCTGCCCCGAGGCCAGCTCGGGGAGCCACTCGCGCTTCTGCTCCTCGGTGCCGTAGTAGAAGATCGGGAGCGTCCCGAGCGAGTGATGCGCCGCCACCGTGATCGCCACCGACGAGTCGATGCGGGTCAGCTCCTCGACCGCGATCGCATACGAGACGGTGTCGGCTCCCGCGCCGCCGTACTCCTCGGGGATCGTCATCCCCATCAGCCCGAGCTCGGCGAGCTCCGCGACGAGCTCGTACGGGAAGCGGCCCTCGCGGTCGAGCTCCTCGGCGACCGGTGCGACTCGCTGCTCCGCGAACTCGCGAACCGTGGAGCGGACGAGCTCGTGCTCCTGGGTCAGGTCGAGGTCCACGCGGCTCGGGATGCTATCCGACCTCGTTTCTACGCTGCCGGGGCGGGTTTCACCGCCCTTTACCCACGCCGTCACCATGCCGATACCGACCCTGATGCGGTCTGCGACCCGCGAGCCGAGCGTCGAAGCGCTCCTGCTGCGGCTGGAAACCTTGACGCGCGAGCGCCAGGACCTCCGGCAGGACCTCGCGGACCCTCCGAAGCTCGAGCAGAACCGGCTGGCGATCGTCGAGGCGCAGTGGGACCTCTCCCACGCGCTGATCCGCCGCTACCTGCCCGCGGCTGCGTAGACTCCGCGCCCATGAACACCAGAGAATTCTTCGATGGCCTCGAGTCGCGCGTCGACGCGGCCAAGACGGCCGGCGTGAACAACTCGTACCTCTTCGACATCGAGGGCGAGGGGCAGTGGAAGGTCGACGTCACCGACGGCGGCGTCTCCGTGACCGAGGGCGGCGGCGGCGACGCCGACGTCACGATCACGAGCTCCGCAGAGACGTTCGAGAAAATCGCCTCCGGTGACCTCAACCCGACCTCGGCCTACATGAGCGGCAAGCTCAAGATCAAGGGTGACATGGGCGCCGCGATGAAGCTGCAGAAGCTCTTCTAGTTGACGTACTACGAGGTCCTGCTCTTCGTCCACGTGTTCGGCGTGGCGATCTGGCTCGGCACGGGGTTTGCGCTGCTCGTGCTCGGCGACCGGTTCGGGCGCGCCGGCGACGACCACGCGTTGCGATCGCTGTTCGGCCAGTCCGAGTGGCTTGCGACGCGCATCTTCATCCCGGTCTCGTTGATCGCGGTGGTCACCGGGATCCTGCTCGTGATCGAAGGGCCGTGGTCGTTCGACCAACTGTGGGTGCTGCTCGGCCTCGTCGGCTTCGCCGCCACGTTCCTGACGGGCCTCTTGCTGATCAAGCCCGAGTCGGAGCGGATCGCCGCCGAGCTGGCCCGCGAGGGGATGACGACCGAGGCAGCGCGTGCGATCAGCTCCATGTTCGCGCGGCAGCGGATCGACTACACGGTGATCGCGCTCGTCGTCGCGGACATGACGCTGAAGCCGACCGGCGATGACGTCTTCACGTTGGTGCTGATGGCCGCCGTGTTGGCTGCTGTCGTGGTGCTCGTCGTGCGCGGCGAGCGCAGATCCGCGCTCCGTTCCGCCTGACCTACTCCTCGAGCTCGACCAGCAGCGCTCCGCCGGCGACGCGGTCGCCTTCCTTGACGTGCACTGCGCGGACGGTCGCCTGATAGGGCGACACGACCGGCGTCTCCATCTTCATCGCTTCGAGCACGAGCAGCGTCTGCCGCGGCGCCACGCTGTCGCCGGCAGCGACGGCAACCCGGATCACCGTGCCGGGCATCGGCGCGGTCAGCGCGCTCTGCTCGGCACCCGGCGCGGCGTGGTCGTGCGCGGCGCTGTCGACGTCGGGCGGTGCCTGCGGCGCCGGGGCCGCGAGGTTGAGGCGCCAACCGCCGCGCCACGCGGCGTCGGCGGGGCGGGGCGGAGGCTCGGAGAGCGGTGGGTTCTCGACGAGAAACGCCGTCGTCGTGTGTCCCGCTTGCACGTTCGGGTGCGCGACGAGCCAGCGCAGGAACGGGAGGTTCGTGACGACACCCTCCACCTCGGTCTCCGCGAGCGCGGCTCGCAGCTTCGCCAGCGCCTCCCGGCGCGTCTCGCCGTGCGCGATCAGCTTCGCGATCATCGGGTCGTAGGCGAGTGGGATCTCGTCGCCTTCCTCGACGCCTGCGTCGACGCGGACGCCCGTCGGCAGCCGCAGGCGTTCGAGCTTCCCGCCCTGCGGGAGGAACGTCCGCGGGTCCTCGGCGTACAGCCGCACCTCGACGGCGTGGCCAAGTAACAGACTGTTACTTGCTTCGAGCGGCTCGCCTTGCGCGATGCGCAGCTGCTGCTTCACCAGGTCGACGCCGGTGACGAGCTCGGTCACGGGATGCTCGACCTGGATGCGCCCGTTGAGCTCGAGGAACCAGAAGTCGCGGCCCGACAGCATGAACTCGGCCGTGCCGGCGCCGCGATAGCCGATCGCGCGGGCGAAGGCGACCGCGGCCTCGCCGAGCTGCTCGCGCAGAGCAGGGTCGAGCGCGGTGGACGGTGCCTCTTCGAGGACCTTCTGGTGGCGGCGCTGGATCGAGCACTCGCGCTCGCCCAGCGCGACAACCGTGCCGTGAACGTCGCCGAGGAGCTGGATCTCGATGTGCCGTGGGCGCTCCACGTAGCGCTCGGCGAACACGGTGCCGTCGCCGAACGCCGCTTCTGCCTCCCGGCTCGCGGCGGCGCGCGCCTCGTCGAGCTCGCTCGCCGTCCGCACGACGCGCATCCCGCGACCGCCGCCGCCCGCCGCCGCTTTCAGGATCAGCGGGAAGCCGAGCTCTTCCGGTTCCCCTGACTCGACGACGGGCACGCCCGCCTCGCGCGCGACCTCTTTCGAGCGGAGCTTGTCGCCGGCCGTCTCGAGCGCCTCGGGCGTCGGGCCGACCCAGGTGAGCCCCGCCGCCTCGACCGCGCGCGCGAAGTCGGCGTTCTCCGCGAGGAAGCCGTAGCCGGGATGGATCGCGTCCGCGCCCGACTGCTCCGCGGCGCGGATGTGCTCCTCGGCCGCGAGGTACGACGCGATCTCGACCGTCTCGCCGGCCGATCGGGCGTGCAGCGCGCCGCTGTCGTCCGGCGGTGCGACGGCGACGGTCTCGATGCCGAGCTCGCGGCACGCGCGAAAGACGCGGAGCGCGATCTCGCCGCGGTTGGCAACGAGGAGTTTCCGGATCGCCATCGCGCGCGAAGCCTACGCGCGCGTCTCGCGGGCTAGACCGACCCGCGCCAGATCAGGACGAGCAGGATCACGGCCGTTACCGCGGCCACCGTGAGCACGACGAAGTTGACGACCAGAGCCGCGGTGATCGCCCGTGGGGACGCCAGCGCAGGCTGGGCGTGGGCGCCGTTCTGGGACGCGGCGCCGTCCACTGCATCCGCCACCGCGGCCGTGATGAACTGGTTCAGGGACGTCTGCTCGAGCTCGGCCTTGCGTGCGACCTCGGCGTGCAGCTCCGGCGGCATCCGCAGGAGCAACCGCCCGCTATAGGCGGGCTTCCCCTCCTCGATGCGCTTCGCCTGCTGCGCCATCCCAGTCAGTGTATGAGTTTCGCGGTGGTACCACAATCCTCGAAACTCGCCCAGCCGGCCGCGCGGCACTGGATCGTGCGCAACGAACGCTCGATCAGCCGTGACACGTGGATCTGCGAGAGGCCCATCGCCCGCGCGATCTCGCGTTGGCTCAAGTCGCCGTAGAAGCGCAGCTCGAGGATGCGGCGCTCACGCTCGTCGAGCGTGTCGAGGCATGACGCCACGAACAGGCGGGCGTCGCTCGCGTCGAAGGGATCGCCCGCAGCGACGGGCAGGTCCTCGATCGGGACGGTCGGATTCGTGTCGAGCTCGCTCGCCGCGCCTGCCTCGGCCGTCGAGGTGCCGGCTGCCTCGGCGAGCTCGCTGATCGATGCCGGCCGTCCCAGGCGGTCGCTCAGCTCGCGCCGCAGCCGTCGCAGCGTGCCGTTGAGCTCGTGCAGGCGCCTCGGCGGTCGCACGGCAGGCACCGCGTCCCGAAGGTGGCGCTGGATCTCACCGGCGACCGTCGGGCGTGCAAACGCGGCGAGGTTGACGCCCCGCTCCGGCTCGAAGCGATCGACGGCTTTGATCAACCCGATCGTTCCGACCTGCACCAGGTCGTCGAACTCCGTCCCGTCGCGAACGAAGTCTCGTGCGACGGAACGAACCAGCGGGAGGTAGTCGAGGATCAGCCGTTCGCGCGCAGCGTCGTCGTGTGACGTGGCCTCGGCGCTCGCTGACTCCGTCGTCTGCACCGCCTGTCCCTCCTCCCCAGAGGTTCTTGCGGACTGAACTCGACTGTAGCGCCACGAGATGTGAAATGCAATTACGTTTTCGGTGCAGTTCGCGGCTCATCTCGAAACGTTCGGGGTATTTACCGAACATGAAGCGCAAGGCCTGGCAAACGCTTGCGGTGACGTCGTTCTTGTATTTCGCGTCGGCTGCCCCCGGCCACGCGGAAGAGCTGCCTCTGCCAACGTCGGCCGAGGACGTCGCCACGGCGATCCAGGACATCGCCTCGACCGTCGCCGCGGTCCCGGAAGCGCCACCGCTCCCAACGGTGGTCCCGACGGTGCCGACAGCCACGACGGACGCCCCCGAACCAACCCCGTCGACGCCGCAAACGGCCACGGAAAGCCAGTATCAGCCGCCCACAACGCAGTATCAGCCGTCGAGCGCCGAGGTCGCGAACACGCCCGCGGCGACTGCATCGACTGAGTCGGACGTGATACCGGCCACCACGCAGGAGACCGCCGCCGCAGCCGCTGCGACGGCCCCGACGACCGCAGATATCTCTAGCGAGAATTCGACGACGAGTTCGCTTCCTTCCACCTGGATCTGGAATTGGAATTGGAACTGCGATCCGTCCTCGGCGCCTCCTGAACAGAACGTGATCGTGGACGGAACGTGGTCGTGGAACTGGAATTTCAACTGCACGTCACCGAATGCGGCGTCCGATAGCGGGCAGTATCAAAACGCAGCGACGCAGTATCAACCGCAGAATTCGAACATCTCCATTCGCATCGGCAGCCCGGGCGACAACGGACCCGTGACGCAGACGATCGCGGCCGTCGCGCAGGCGACGACAGCCACCGTGAACGCGATTGCGCAGACGGCTGCGCAGATCACGGAGTCGGTCGGTGCGGCCCCCGCGACGGGCTCGACGGTGAGCGATACCGCGGCGACCATCGTCCAAGAGGTCGTGACGGCCGTGTCGGCGGCCGTGACCGCAGTGCTCCCCGCAGTGGTGGCGGCCCCGCCGGTCGTCACGGCTTTGACGGTGCCGCCGGAACTCGAAAAACTCGTAGGGCTTGGGCGTCTCCGGCCGACGCCCAACGTCGCGCAGGGACTCGAGACGCGCTCGCGCCCCGCGCCCGCGCGCTTGCCGCAGCTCGCGTATGGCGCCGGGGTCGCGAGCGCGTGGGATGGACCGCTGGCCCCCGTCGCAGCGGCAGCGCCGCGTGCCTCAACCGGCACGCCGCCGGCGCGCGCGCCGCGACCGGGGCCTCGACATCCCATGCCCGCGCCGCCGGGCGGGCCGTCCGTTGCCGGCACCGGCGGGAGTTCGGCTGCCGGCGTCGCCGCGGCCGCCCTGGCGGCGCTGCTCGCCTCCTACTTCTTCGTGCCCCCCTTCGGAGCGTGGCGCGTGCGATCGCCGAGAGACAGTCGACGTCTCCGCCCGCGCGCATCACGGCTCGAGCGCCCGGGCTAGCTCCCCGCCTTCGAACTCGACTCGCTCGGGCGGCCTGCCCGGGCGCAACTTCGAAGACGGTTAGAAGGAGAAGCCGCAATGAAACGATGGCATGTCGCGCTCATCGCGGCCGTCCTCTCGCTGACCACGGGAGTCGGCCTCGCCACGGCAGCCGTACCGTCCGTCGGAAGCCAGACTGTGGACCAGTCGGCCTCCAGCGGGCAGGTTGCGGGAGCCGCGGCCGGTGCAGCGCAAACCAATCCGAGCAACACCAACGTCTCGATCCGGGTTCTCAGTCCGGGGAACGACGGCTCGGTCTCGCAGTCGAACAGCGTCGACTCCGATGCAACGGCGTCGAACCGCAACTCGGCTGATCAGGACGCGACGCAGTCGCAGTCGGGCGGCAGCACGGGGGCGTGCTGCGGGTCCGGCTCGACCGGCATCCAGTCCTCGAGCCAAACCGCCGCGAACCAGCAGGCCGCAGCAGCGCTTTCGTTGGCGACGCAAAGGAATGCGTCGAACACGAACGTGCCGGTGCGGGTCGGGAGCCCGGGGAACGACGGCTCGGTGTCCCAGTCGAACAGCGTCGACTCCGATGCATCGGCGTCGAACCGCAACTCGGCTGATCAGGACGCCACGCAGACCCAGTCGTCCGGCGGCGGCACGTGCTGCCAGTCCGGCTCGACGGGCATCCAGACGTCGGACCAGAACGCCGAGAACGCGCAGGCGGCCCTGGCCGCGTCTGAGGCCAAGCAGGTCAACCCGAAGAACACGAACGTGACGATCCGGGTTCTCAGCCCCGGAAACGATGGGAACGTCTCGCAGACGAATTCGGTCGATTCGGATGCGGACGCCCACAACTCGAACTCCGCAGACCAGGACGCGACGCAGAGGCAGTCGTCCGGTGGCAGTGACTGTCACTGCGCCGGCTCGACCGGAATCCAGACGTCCGACCAGGATGCGAAGAACGAGCAGGCGGCGCTGGCGGGTTCGAAGGCCGAGCAGATCGGTGCCTCGAACACGAACGCGTCGATCCGCGTGCTGAGCCCTGGCAACGACGGAAACGTCCGGCAGTCCAACACCGTCGACAGCGACGCGAGGGCGAGCAACCGGAACTCCGCCGACCAGGACGCGACGCAGACGCAGTCCGCAGGGTCCGGCTCGGGCACGGGCATCCAGGTCTCCGACCAGGACGCCAAGAGCGAGCAGGCCGCGCTGGCAGCGTCGATCGCGAAGCAGGACCATCCCAGCAACACCAACACGCCGATCCGGGTGCTGAGCCCGGGTAACGGTGGCAACGTCATCCAGAGCAACTCGGTCGACTCCGACGCGAGTGCGAAGAACTCGAACGACGCGGACCAGACGGCGAATCAGACCCAGAGCGGTGGCGGCTCGTGTGGCTGCCAGGGCTCGACGGGGATCCAGATCGCCGACCAGTCCGCGAAGAACGAGCAGCTCGCGCTCGGCTTCTCGGCCGCCGAACAGAAGGGAGCCAAGAACTCCAACGAACCGATCAGGGTCGGTAGCTACGGCAACGACGGCGACGTTTGGCAGACCAACAGCGTCGACAGTGACGCCGAGGCCTCCAACAAGAACGACGTCGAGCAGGACACGACCCAGACGCAGTCCGCAGGGTCCGGCTCGGGCACGGGGATTCAGGTCTCAGACCAGTCCTCGAAGAACGAGCAGGCTGCCCTCGCAGCGTCGATCGCGAAGCAGGACCATGCCAAGAACGACAACAGCCCGATCCGGGTTCTCAGCCCGGGGAACGGCGGGAAGGTCGTTCAGTCCAACTCGGTCGATTCCGACGCGAGTGCGAAGAACTCGAACGACGTGGACCAGACGGTGGATCAGACCCAGCGTGGTGGCTCGAGCGACTGCAAGTGCCACGACGGCTCGACGGGCATCCAGATCGCCGACCAGTCCGCGAAGAACGAGCAGCTCGCGCTCGGCTTCTCGGCCGCCGAACAGAAGGGAGCCAAGAACTCCAACGATCCGATCAGGGTCGGTAGCTACGGCAACGACGGCGACGTTTGGCAGACCAACAGCGTCGACAGTGACGCCAAGGCCTCCAACAAGAACGACGTCGACCAGGACACGACCCAGACGCAGTCGGCAGGGTCCGGCTCGGGCACGGGCATCCAGATCTCCGGTCAGGAGTCCAAGAACGAGCAGGCCGCGCTGGCAGCGTCGATCGCGACGCAGCAGCATGCGAAGAACGACAACAGCCCGATCCGGGTTCTCAGCCCGGGGAACGGCGGGAAGGTCGTTCAGTCCAACTCGGTCGATTCCGACGCGAGTGCGAAGAACTCGAACGACGTGGACCAGACGGTGGATCAGACCCAGCGTGGTGGCTCAGCGACTGCAAGTGCCACGACGGCTCGACGGGCATCCAGGTCGCCGGCCAGTCCTCGAAGAACGAGCAGCTCGCACTCGGGTTCTCGGCAGCGGCCCAGAAGGACGCGTCGAACTCGAACGATCCGATCAGGGTCAAGAGCTACGGCAACGACGGCGACGTTTGGCAGACCAACAGCGTCGACAGTGACGCTGAGGCCTCCAACAAGAACGACGTCGAGCAGGACACGACCCAGACGCAGTCGGCAGGGTCCGGCTCGGGTCTCGGGATCCAGGTCGCAGGCCAGGAAGCGAAGAACCACCAGGGCGCGCTCGCGCTCTCGGCGGCGCTGCAGGACGGGGCGTCGAACGAGAACAAGCCGCTCCGGGTTCTGAGCCCCGGCAACGACGGTTCCGTGGTCCAGTCGAACAGCGTCGACAGCGATGCATCGGCATCGAACCGCAACCACGTCGATCAGGACGCAACCCAGACTCAGAGCGGTGGCAGCACGAACTGCGGCTGCCACTCTGGGATCGGGATCCAGGCGCTCGGTCAGTCCTCCTGGAGCTCGCAGGGTGCGTTCGCGGCGTCGTTCGCGGAGCAGAAGGCCGGCCGCTCGCCGTGCGGGTGCCCGTCCGGGGCGTCGAACGTGAACGACCCCGTGCGCGTGCTCAGCCCGGGTAACGGTGGCCGGTTGTGGCAGTCGAACAGCGTCGACTCCCGCGCCACGGGCAGCAACTCCAACCACGCCGACCAGTCGGCCACCCAGTCCCAGTCGGGCTCAGGCGCCCAGCTCGGGATCCAGGCGGCAGGCCAGGAAGCGAACAACCATCAGCTCGCGCTCGTTCTCGCGGCCGCGCTTCAGCAGGCCCCGAAGAACGCGAACGGGCCGTTGGCGGTTTGGAGCCCCGGTAGCGGCGGCTCGACGTCGCAGTCCAACGACGCCTCTGCGGACGGCTACGGCGCGAGTCGCAATCGCGCTGCTCAGTCGGCCAGGCAGACGGCGGTCTGAAGAGCGGGTGGACGTCCGCCGGCCGAGCGATCGGCCGGCGGGCGTCAGGCCCGAGCGATCGCGCCCACAAGGACTTGAAAATCACATTTGTTCGCAGTAGCTTGCGGTCAAAGCAACGAACGGCACGAGGGAGGGCCTCGATGCCTGACAGGCGGAAGTCGTTGCTGCGGCGCTGGGGGGTGTTTGGGTACACCGCGCTCTTGCTCGCGCTCGGAGGACTCGTGCCGGCCGCAAACGGGCAGCCGACGCCCGATCCGGTGCCGGGGACGACCGCGGGGCCGACACCCGATCCGGCACCGCTGGGCCGCCCGCGAGTCGTCACTCAGCCGCGTCCGGTTGTCGTTCACGCAGCGCCGGTCGTCCGGACATCTACTCCCTCGGTGGTTCCACGAACTGCGGCGAGAGCTGCGCGTCGCGCGCGGGCGGCACCGCGCGCAACGCGCGCTCCCACGCCGGCCAAGCCGAAGGTCGTCGTTCGCTCGGTGCCGCGCGACGCACCGGTCGTGCTGCGAAGCGCGGCCGGGCTCGTCATCGACGAGCCTGCTCGCGCTGCGACGACGTTCGCGGTGCTTGCGCTGTTCGCGGTGATCCTCGCCAGCGGCTCGTTCCTCGGAGTGCTCGTCGAGGTGCGGAGGAACCTGCGGTGAGAGCGCGAGTGCTTGCGTTCGTCGCGCTCAGCGCGTTGGTGGTCGTGCCCTGGGCCGCAGCCCTGCCGCCGACGATCTCCGTTCAGCTCTCCGGTACAGCGGGCAGCGGAGGTTGGTTCGTGAGCGACGTGCAGGTCACGTGGATCATCGATGTACACGGCGAGACGATCAACAGCGTGACCGGATGTGCGAATGGTCCCGTCTCCACCGAAGGGTCCAACCCTGGGCGCAGCTGTTCGGTGTCGACGACCGGCGGTGCTGCCTCGATCTCGACTGCGGCGATCAAGATCGACAAGAGCGATCCGACGCTCAGCGGAATCGGTTTGGCACGGGGTGCCGATCAGGCAGGTTGGTACAACGAGCCGGTTGCGTTCGCGGCCAATGTCAACGATGCGGTCTCGGGCGTGCCACCGTCACCGTGTTCCGGTGGCTACTCCGGTCCGGACAGCGGTTCGGCGTCCGGCATGGTCTCGTGCCGGGACGTCGCGGGCCGAACGTCGTCGGCACCCGTTCCGAACTTCAAGTACGACAACACGGCTCCGGTCGTGTCAGGAGGCACTCCCGCCCGAGCTCCCGATGCGAACGGCTGGTACAACCACAGCGTCGTCGTCAGCTTTGCGGCATCGGACAACCTCTCGGGTGTCGGGGGCTGCGTGCCGGTGGCGTATGGAGGGCCGGACGGAGCGTCGGCGGCCGTTCCTTCGAACTGCACCGATGTCGCGGGCAACGTCTCCTCGGGCGCCGCGTCGATCAACTACGACGGCACCGGGCCTGCGGTCTCAGGCTCTCCGGACCGATCGCCCGACGCGAACGGGTGGTACGCCAAGCCCGTCAACGTCTCGTTCGGTGGCAGCGATGCGACGTCGGGCATCGCAAGCTGCTCGGGCGGGGGTACGTATTCGGGGCCTGACGGGCGTGGGCAGGCGACCGGCGGTTGCACCGACAAGGCCGGGAACTCAGGCTCGGGGAGTGTCGAGATCCCGTTCGACTCGACTCCGCCGCAGGTGACCGGTGCGGTCGCCGATCGCCCGCCCGATGCGAACGGCTGGTTCAACCATGGGTTCGCGTTCGCATTCCAGGGCAGCGACGCAGGGTCGGGAATCGCCTCGTGCACGAACGGGAACTACGCAGGCCCCGATACGACGGCGGCCACGGTGACAGGCACGTGCAGCGACAAGGCCGGCCACACGAGCGCTCCGAAGACAACAGAAGTTCAAGTACGACGCGACAGCGCCGTCACTCTCTACCGTCGTTGCACAGGTCGGGAACAAGTTCGCGCTCCTCAAGTGGAAGATCTCCACCGATGTCGCCTCCGTGCGTGTCGTCCGAGCGCCGGGCCGCAGTGGCGAGGCCGAGAGCGTCGTCTACACGGGCAAGGCGGACTTCTACAAGGACAACGGCATCGACAACCGCACGCAGTACGAGTACCGCGTGTCGGCGGCAGACGAAGCGGCCAACGCCACGCCCGAGCAGAAGGCGACGGCGATGCCGCTGCCGCCGCTCTACAACCCGGCGCAGGGCGCACGCGTCAGGTCGCCGATCGTCTTCGAGTGGCTCGGCGTCGAGAAGGCGACGTACTACAACGTGCAGGTCTGGTGTCGCGGCCGGAAGATGCTCACCGCTTGGCCGAAGAAGCTGCGGCTCGTCGTTCCGCGGAGCGGGAAGTTCGCCGGTCGGGCGTACACGCTGCCGCGCACGTTGTGCCGCTGGCACGTCTGGCCCGGCTTCGGCAGGTTCGCCGAGCGCCGCTACGGCAAGATGGCCGGGCAGAGCACGTTCGTCCTGACGCGCTAGCGCGTCGCGGCCGCGGGCTCTCGCAGCAGCGGTGTCACCGCGACGAGCGTGAAGACGCAGAGCGCGGAGAGCGTCAGGTAGACCGCGGCATCCGATGTGGCGCGGGCCGCAGCGCCGCCGAATGCGGACCCCGCCGCGGCTCCCGGTGCCCACGCGAGGTTGATCAGCGCGAACCCGTAGGCATAGTCGAGCCCGATCGCCTCGGCACGGTCGGCGAGCATCGACATCGACGGCGTCCAGAAGCTTCCGAACGCACACGCTGCGAGGACGATCGCCGCGGCGAGCGCCCAGCCCCGGTCGAACCAGGGAAGCGCCGCCGTCGCGACGGCCGAGCCGATCAGACCCACACGCAGCGGTGCGACGCGTCCTCGGCGGTCTGAGAAGCGCCCGATCAGAGGCGAGAGCGCCGCCTCGAAGCTCGCGGCGACGAGCCAGGTTGCACCGATCGCAAGCGCGCTCAGGCCGAGCACGTCGAGCCGAAGTGGGCCGAGCACGTTCAGCGCGCCGAAGAGGAGCGCAGGGACCAGCACGAACCAGATCGACGCGACGATGGCCCGGTCGCGGAGCGCGCCGACGAGCCGGCTGAACGGCTGTGGGTGCTCAGGCGTGAAGGCCGGCGTGCGCCAGGCCGCGACGCCGAGCACGGACGCGAGCACCGCGACGCTCGCGAACGCAGGGCCCGTGCCTGTCACGGAGGCGATCCCACCGAGCACCGGCCCGAACAGCGCTCCGACGATCGCGGCTCCCATCACGGCGCCGATCGTCTCCCCACGGCGATCGGGCGGCGCGGCTGCGACGAGCCAGGCCAGCGACGCCGTCCAGGAGAACGAGCTCGCGACTCCTTGCAGGAAGCGCGCGGTGTCGAGCAGCCAGATCGAGTCGGCGAACCCGAAGGTCACCGTCGTGATCGCCATCCCCGCCAGGCCGACGAGGACCGTCGGGCGCACGCCGAACCGCGCCGCCGAGATCCCGCCGGGGATCCCGCCGACGAGCGCGCCGAGCGCGTACGACGCCGCGAGCAGACCCGCACCCGCCTTCGAGAGCCCGAGCTCCTCTGCGTACTGCGGGAGCAGCGGCGTCAGCGCCGCGAAGAACATCGTGTCGACGAAGACGATCGCGCCGACGAGCAGGAGGAGCCTGCGCACGCGCTACCAGCTCGGCTTGCGCTTGTCCAAGAACGCGCGGAGGCCTTCCTGGCCCTCCTCGCTCGTCCGGCGCTCGGCGATGCGGCGCTCGGTGGCGAGCCCGTCCGGACGGTCGAGCACGAGCCGCTTCGCGTGGCGCGCCGCCTCGGGGCCGGCCGTGAGCAGCTCGCCCACGAGCTTCTCCACGGCGGCGTCGAGGTCGTCCGCGACCTCGTGCACGAGGCCGATGCGAAACGCGGTCTCGGCGTCGAACCGCTCGCCCGTGACGAAGTAGCGTCGCGCCGCGCTCGGCCCGATCTTCGCGAGCGCGAACGGAGAGATCACCGACGGGACGATCCCGAGCTTGACCTCCGAGAACGCGAACTCCGTTTCCTTGGCCGCGACCACGATGTCCGCGCACGCGACGAGGCCGACGCCGCCGCCGAGCGCGTGACCGTGCACACGGGCGACGACCGGCGCAGGGCACCCGTCGATCGTCTCGAGCATCAGCCGGAGCCGGCGGGCGTCCTGGACGTTCTCCTCGTAGCTCAACTCGGCGGACGAGCGCATCCACTCGACGTCCGCGCCGGCGCAGAAGCTCTTGCCGTCACCCGCGAGCACGACCGCGCGAGCGTCACCGACGTCGGAGAAGGCGTCGCGCAGCTCGGCGATCAGCGCGGCGTCGAAGGCGTTCCGGCTGTCCGGCCGGGCGAGGGTCACGCGCAGGACCGGCCCGTCTCTCTCGATGCGGAGTGCGGTCACGGCCGCGAAGCGTAGATTGCGCGCGTGCTCAGGGTGCGATCGCCGCTGCGCTGACGCCGCTTCGCGACGGCGGGCGCGGCTCTCGACGAGGACGCCTTCGGGCCCTACTGCGACTTTCTCCGCGGCCTGGACGGCGTGCTCGCGCTCGGGACGACCGGTGAGGGGATCCTCCTCTCGCAGGTGGAGCGGAAGCGCGTGACGGAGCTCTTCCTGGCCGGCGGCCTGAAGGTGATCGCGCACTGCGGCGCCCAGTCGACGGCCGGGACGGTCGAGCTCGCGGAGCACGCCGCGGGCCTGGGCGTCGACGGGGTCGCGGTGATCGCGCCGCCCTACTTCCCGCTCGACGATCGGGCGCTGCTCGCGCACTTCGCCGCGGCGGCCCAGGCGTGTGCTCCGACGCCTTTCTACGTCTACGAGTTCGCGCGAGCGAGCGGGTACGCGGTCCCGCTCGAGGTGCTCGCACGCCTGCGCGAGCTCGCCCCGAACCTCGCGGGGCTCAAGGTCTCGGACGCGCCGTGGGAGGCGTTCGCGCCGTACCTCGTCGATGGCCTCGACGTCTTCGTCGGGCCGGAGGCGCTGATCGCGCAGGGCATGCGGGCGTCGGCGGTCGGCGCCGTGTCCGCGCTCGCGTCGGCGTTTCCCGAGCGCGTGGCGGCGGCCGTTCGTGACCCCGACGGCGAAGAGGCAGCCGGGACTCGGCGAGCTGCGCGCCGCGGTCGAGCGCTTCCCGCGCCACGCGGCGCTCAAGCGGATCGTGGCGCGGCGCGGCGTCTCGATCCGGGAGGACGTGCGCGCGCCCCTGCGCGGCCTGACCGACGACGAGCGGATCGAGCTCGACCGGTGGCTCGAGTCGTCGTAGCCGGCGCCGGCGCGATCGGCGCGTCGATCGCCTACAGCCTCGCGCGTCGCGGTGCGCGTGACGTCGTGCTGACCGACGTCGCGGAGGTCGCGTCCGGCTCGACCGCGAAGGCGATGGGCGGCGTGCGGCAGCAGTTCTCGACCGCGGCGGAAGTACGTCTCGCGCAAGAGTCGATCCGGTTCTTCGAGGAGCTCGGCACACCGTTCTTCGACCAGGTCGGCTACCTCTTCGTCGCGACGACCGAGGCCGGGCTCGCCGAGCTCGAGGAGCGGCGCGCGCTGCAGGCGTCGCTCGGCGTCCCTGCGGAGCGCGTGGACGCGGCGCGCGTGCGCGGGCTCCGCGCCGACGACGTGCTGGGTGCCGTGGCGTGCTGGAGTGACGGTTGCGCCGACCCGGCGGCGGTGACGCGCGAGCTCGTGCGGCGCTCCCGCGACCTCGGCGTCGAGCTGCGCGAGCACACCGACGCGCTTGACACTGGAAGCAGACGCGCTCGTCGTGGCGTGCGGGCCGCGCTCGGCAGAGGTTGCAGCGGCGCGCGGGGTCGAGCTGCCCGTGCGACCGCTCTGCCGCCAGCTGCTGCTCACCGGCCCGCTCGACCTCCCCGCCGACCTGCCGATGATCGTGGAGGCCGAGTCGGGCTTTCACTTCCGGCGGCGCGGCGACCGCCTCTTGCTCGCGATGACCGACGCAGAGGCGCGCTGGGGCTTCGACGAGCTCGTCGACGAGTCGGTGTTCGGCGACCGCCTCGAGCGACTCGAGCACCGCTACCCGCCGGCGGCGGGCACGACGATCGACGAAGCGTGGGCCGGTCTGTACGACATGACGCCCGACGCGCATCCGATCATCGGCTGGGTCGCCGACGGCGTCTACGCCGCGTGCGGGTTCTCGGGCCACGGCTTCATGCAGAGCCCGGCGGTGGGGGAGGCGGCCGCGGCGGAGCTCCTCGGCGACGAGCCGCCGTTCGACCTCTCCCCGTACCGCCTCGAGCGGTTCGAGGGCGACGCCGTCTTCCCGGAGACCCTGGTGCTCTGACCGCTACTCGAACGCGAGTCCGAGGCGCGAGAGGTTCTCGTCCTCGAAGCGTCCTTCGGCGGTCGCCTCGAGGTCGAAGACCTCGATCACGTCCGGGTCCTTGCCGATCAGCTCACGGGCGCGCGACGGCAGCTCCTGTTCCGCCGCGTCCGCGGACTCCCAGAAGTAGATCGCGCCCCAGCGGTCGGTCGCCGGGTCGGAGATCCATGCCTTGAACCGCAGCCCCTCGACGTCCTCCCACGCGTCCACGGACTCGTCGCGCAGGTAGCGCCGAAGCTCCTCGATCGTCGTCATGGAGTCCGCGAGGTTCCAGAGGACGAAGCGGACGATCACTGCTCGAAGAAGCGCTCGTGGTACGGCAGCTTCTCGAGCAGGTCCTTCACCTGTCGCAGGATGTCGGCCTCGTCGTGGCCGAAGTCGTCCAGGTACGAGTGAAGTGCGCTGCGGACGAGCTTCAGCTCGTCGTCGTTCAGCTCGATCGTGTGTTGCACGAGGCCGCTCCTCTCGATTCGTAGCCGTCTACATCCGGAAGATGCCGAACGTGGTCTCGGGAATCGGCGCGTTCAGCGCGGCCGAGAGCCCGAGCGCGAGGACCCGACGAGTATCGAGCGGGTCGATGATCCCGTCGTCCCAGAGGCGCGCGGTCGAGTAGTACGCGTTCCCTTCGCGTTCGTACTTCTCGCGGATCTCGTCGGCGTCGGCGTCGCCCACCATCGTCAGCACCGTCGCCGCCTGCTCGCCGCCCATCACCGAGATGCGCGCGTTCGGCCACATCCAGAGCTGACGCGGCTCGTACGCACGCCCGCACATCGCGTAGTTGCCGGCGCCGAACGAGCCGCCGATCACGACCGTGAACTTCGGCACCTGCGCGTTCGCGACCGCCATCACCATCTTGGCGCCGTCGCGCGCGATCCCGCCCTCTTCGTACTCCTTGCCGACCATGAAGCCGGTGATGTTCTGGAGGAAGACGAGCGGCACGCGCCGCTTGGTGCAGAGCTCGATGAAGTGCGCGCCCTTCTGCGCGGACTCTGCGAAGAGGACGCCGTTGTTCGCGATGATCCCGACGGGGAAGCCCTCGATTCGCGCAAACCCGCAAACGAGCGTCTCGCCGTACAGCTCCTTGAACTCGGCGAAGCGCGACCCGTCGACGATGCGCGCGACGATCGCGCGTGGATCGATCTGCGTCCGGTGGTCGTCGGGGATCAAGCCGTAGAGCTCCTGCACGTTCGCGGCGGGCGGTTCGGGCTCCGCGACGTCCCACGGCGGTGCCGGCTTCGCCGTGTGCAGGTTCCGCACGATCTGCCGCACGAGCGCGAGGGCATGCTCGTCGCTCGTCGCATAGTGGTCGGCGACGCCTGAGCGGCGTGCGTGCACGTCGGCGCCGCCGAGCTCCTCGGCCGTGACGTCCTGCCCGGTCGCCGCCTTCACCAGCGGCGGCCCGCCGATGAAGATCGTGCCCGTGCCGCGCACGATGATCGTCTCGTCGCTCATCGCAGGCACGTACGCGCCACCGGCGGTGCACGAGCCCATCACCGAGGCGATCTGCGGGATCCCCGCGGCGGAGAGGTTCGCCTGGTTGAAGAAGATCCGCCCGAAGTGGTCGCGGTCGGGGAACACCTCGTCCTGCAGCGGCAGGAACGCCCCGCCGGAGTCGACGAGGTAGATGCAGGGCAGCCGGTTCTGCGCGGCGACCTCCTGGGCGCGCAGGTGCTTCTTCACGGTCAGCGGGAAGTAGGAGCCGCCCTTCACCGTCGCGTCGTTCGCGACGATCACGCAGTCGCGTCCTTCGATCACGCCGATCCCCGTGACGATCCCGGCGCTCGGCGCCTGGCCGTCGTACAGCTCCCACGCCGCGAGCGCGTTCAGCTCGAGGAAGGCGGTGTCGGGATCGAGGAGCCGGTCGATGCGCTCGCGCGCGGTCAGCTTGCCGCGGGAGCGATGACGCTCGACCGCTTTTTCGCCGCCGCCCTGTGCGACTTGGGCCGTGCGCTCACGCAACTCGGCGACGAGCTCGGCCATCCGGGCTCGACGCCGGTCGAAGTCAGACGACTCGCGCTCGACCTGCGAGCTCAATACCGCCATCGCCGCTGAGCCTAGCGGGCGCCCCGGCCGCGGCTAGCTCCGCCGAGCGAAGACGGCCGTCGCCTTCGCGCCGCCCGAGCCCAGCTGCAACGTGCAGGCGAGGCGAGTGCCGCGGCAGCCGCCGCTCCAGCGGACGAAGCGCCAGCCCTTGGCGGCCTTCGCGCGAAGGGCGACCCGGGACCCCTCGACTCCCTGCGTCGAGCACGAGCGCGAGCAGTGCAGGTCCGCGCCGGTGACGGTGCCTCGCCCCGTGATCTGGAGCGCAAGCCGGCGGAGCGGCCGGAAGACGACGCCGGCCTCCGTCGTCGCACCGAGGTCGACCAGGCAGGTCGAGATCGCGGTCCCGGCGCAGGCGCCCGTCCACGACCCGAACCCGAAGCCGGGCAGCGCGTCGGCGACCAGCTCGATCGACGTGCCGGCGTCCCACTCGGTCGTGCACGAGCCGTCGCACTCCTGGCCGTTGACGCCGCTCGTCACGAAGCCGGAGCCCGAGACGCTCAGGTTCAGCTCCACCTGGGCGGTCGCCTCGAGGAGCCAGCGCGAGTCCTGGATGTCGAACCACGACCCGGTGTGCGCGTAGTAGTCGTCGCGGTTCACGTCGAGGATCGCCGTATCGAGCAACCCGCCGCGGTAGAACGTGGACAGGACGTCGGCGGAGCTGTCGCACGGGTGCCCGTCGTCACCGAAGCACGGGTGGGGAGCTCCCGGTGGAAGCGCGCCCAGCGTGTGCAGCAGCTCGTGGGCGCCGACGTAGGCGACGCCGCCGCCGACACCGATCGTCAGGTCGCAGCTCGAGCGGAGGTAGACGATGCCGTACGAGCGTGGCCCGCCCGTCTCCCGGCCGCCCGACCCCGCTCCGCAGATCCTGTCGTTCTCCACGGCTCCGTCGAAGAACACGAGGTACTTCTTGTCGGACGCCGCGAAGACGTACGGGCTCGACGAGAGCTGCGTCGAGATGCGCTGGTAGCGGTCGATGCTCGGGCCGTAGACCGAGGCCACGTCGGGAAGGCGCACGAAGCTGAGGTCGAGCTTCCCGAACCGGCTCCCGCAACCGGGAAACTCGAACAGGTCGAACCGCGGAGCGTGGGTCGGGTCCTCGCGGCGCCACCACGCGTCGATCGCCGCGACGTCGGTCGCGAGCAGCGACGCGAGCTCCGCGAAGCGCTCGGGCCCGTCTGCCGGGACGGCGTAGATGACGTGGATCTGCTCGCCGCCCATGCGGTCGTGGACGCGGTCCGACTGCGCGACGTCGTTCCCGCACCAACTCACCGGGGTGATCGCCGCGGGGGCCGCCGGCACGAGGAGGAGCGCAGCGACCGCGACGGTCGCGCCGAGGATGACGCGCACCTCCACAGCGTGACACACGTTCGCGACAATGACAGCGTGGCCGACGAGGTCGACCGGCTCTACGACCTCCCGCTGGAGGACTTCACCTCGGCGCGGAACGAGCTCGCGAAGCGGCTCGGCGACGCGTCGATCAAGCAGCTGAAGAAGCCGACCGTCCCCGCGTGGGCGGTGAACCAGCTCGCGCGCCGCCGCGAGGTCGACATCCGCCGCCTCCTCCGCGCCGGCGAGCAGCTCGAGCAGGCCCAGAAGAGCGTCGTCGAGGGAGGCGACCACCAGGCGTTCGAGCGCGCACGAGCCGCGGAACGCGACGCGTTGCGCCGGTTGCGCACGCAGGCCGCCGACGTCCTCCGAGCCGGTGGCCACGCCGCCGCCGACGCGACGCTCGAGCGCGTGGCGAGGACGCTCCACGCGGGCTCCGCGACGGAGGAGGGTCGGACGCTCCTGCGCGAGGGCCGACTGAGCGAGGAGCTCGAGCCGCAAGGCTTCGGCGCGCTCGTGGGCGTCAAGCCCGCGGCTCCACGGGCGAGGAAGAAGCCTGCCCAGCAGAAGGCTGCGGACACGAGCCGTGCGCGCAAGGCGCGGGAGGACGCCGACGCGGCGACCGCCGCAGCCGAAGCAGTCGCCGCGCGCGCACGCGACGCGGAGCGCGAGCTCGACGAGCTGCGCCGTGCCGCGAAGCGTGCGGCCGCGAAGGCCGAGCGACTGCGCGCGAAAGCCGACGAGCTCGAGCGGTAGGAACCCCTCCGCAGCGCAAAGAGAAAGGCCCGGCAGAAGGTCCGGGCCAGGCCTCTTCCGCAAACTGCGCCGCGGAGGGGAGCCGGGCCATGCTAGCGCGCGCGGCGGCCCAATCGGGCGAGAATGGACCTCGTGGAGCGCGTTCCGGAAACCCAGTACGCCCGCAGCGGAGACGTCAACATCGCCTACCAGGTCGTCGGCGACGGACCGTTCGACCTCATCTTCGTGCCGGGCTACGTCACGCACCTGGAACTGGCGTGGAAGCTGCCGGCTTTTTCGCCGTTGCTGAAAGAGATGGCCTCCTTCTCGCGGCTGATCAAGTTCGACAAGCGAGGCACCGGGATGTCCGACCCGGTCAGCGGGGCACCGACGCTCGAGACGCGCATGGACGACGTCCGCGCGGTGATGGACGCTGTCGGCTCCCGCCGCGCCGCCCTCTTCGGCCTCTCAGAGGGCGCATCGATGAGCCTGCTCTTCGCGGCAACGTACCCCGAGCGGACGGCTGCGCTCGTTCTGCGCAGCGCGTTTGCACGGACGCTGTGGGCGCCGGATTATCCGTGGGGTCGCACCGAGGACGACTACGAGCGGGAGATCGAGCGCGAGCTGCGCATCTACGGGCCGCGGGAAAACGCGCTGGCGACGGTGCGATCGCTCGGCCGGTTCGACGACGACGTGCTTGACGCCTTCGTCGACTACCTCCGCTACAGCGCGAGCCCCGGAATGCTCGAGGCGCTCCTCCGGATGAACAAGGACATCGACATCAGACACGTACTGCCTGCCGTGCGAGTGCCGACGCTGATCCTCCACGGCGCCGACGACGAGATCGTGCCGCCCGAGGCGGCTCGACACCTGGCCGGCCGGATTCCGGGAGCGCGATTGCTCGAGCTCCCAGGCGTCGGCCATCTCGCACTCGGCGGCGCAGCTGCGGAACGCATCGGCGACGAGACGGGCCGGTTCCTGACGGACGTTTGGGAATCCGGGGGCTGGGACGAGGCCGAGTCGGATCGCATGCTCGCAACGGTGCTGTTCACCGACATCGTCGATTCGACCGGGAAGGCGCTGGAGCTCGGCGATCGCGCGTGGCGCGAGCTCCTGGAGCGTCACCACTCGATCGTCCGGCGCGAGCTGATGCGATTCCGTGGGCGCGAGATCGATACCGCCGGCGACGGGTTCTTCGCCGCCTTCGATGGGCCAGCACGCGCGATTCGCTGCGCCTGCGCGGTCGTCGACCGTGTGCAAGACCTCGGCATCGACATCCGGGCGGGGCTGCACACGGGCGAGTGCGAGATCGCAGACGGCAAGATCGCGGGCATCGCCGTGCACACGGGGGCGCGCGTGACGGCGAACGCTCAGGGCGGCGAGGTCGTGGTGTCGAGCACCGTCAAGGATCTCGTCGCGGGCTCCGGGATCGACTTCGAGGACCGAGGCGTCCACGAGTTGAAGGGGATCCCCGGCGAATGGCGGTTGTTCGGCGTCGAGCGCGGACCCAGTTGGCCTCACCAGTAGGTGCCGACCACCGAGGCGCCCCCCGGGGCGCCTCTCGTTCCGCTCGACAAAGTGACAGGGGCGACAGGACTTGAACCTGCAACCCCCGGTTTTGGAGACCGGTGCTCTACCAATTGAGCTACGCCCCTAGGTTGCCCGCTCAGTGTAGACGCGGCTTTGGCGGCGCTACGCTCGGCCCGTGTCGCAGCGGCGCGCCCTCGGCGTTCTCTTCCTCGTCCTGGCCGTCGGGCTCGCCGGGATCGCGGTCGCCGCGTTCCGCTCGGACGTCTGGCCGATCGCCTTCGCGGCCGCGGTTCTGTCGGGCTGGCTCGCCACGATGGCCCTCCGCGGCCTGTCGCGCTGAGGAATCCTCCGCTGCACGCCGTATTCTTCTCTCTATGGCCGTGGGCAAAGAGAGCAAAGAAGACACCGGCACGCTGTGGCGGCAATACGTGCGGACGAAGGATCAGGCGATCCGCGACCGCCTCATCCTCACGTATGCCCCGTTGGTGAAGTACGTCGCCGGCCGGCTCGGCTCGGGGCTCCCCGCACACGTCGACGAAGGCGATCTCACCAGCTACGGCCTGCTCGGGCTGATCGGCGCGATCGAGCGATTCGACCCCGACCGCGACATCAAGTTCGAGACGTACGCGATCGCGCGGATCAAGGGCTCGATCATCGACGAGCTCCGCGCGATGGACTGGGTGCCGCGCTCCGTGCGCGCACGCGCTCGCGACATCGAGCGGGCGATCGCCGAGCTCGAGGCCAGGCTCGGCCGCGCGCCGAACGACGACGAGATCGCGAGCAAGCTCGGCCTGACCCAGGACGAGCTCGACAGCAGCCTCACCGAGATCTCGCGCTCGTCGATCGCCGCGCTCGACGAGCTCTGGACGGTTCAGGGCGGCACGGGCGACCAGGTGGCGCTGATCGACACGATCGAGGACACGCACGGCCAGGCGCCGACGACCGCGCTCGACCGCTCCGAGATGAAGGAGATGATCGCCGACTCGATCTCGCGGCTGCCGGAGCGCGAGAAGCTCGTGATCACGCTCTACTACTACGAAGAGCTGACGCTGAGGGAGATCGGCGAGGTGCTCGGGGTGACCGAGTCGCGCGTCTCACAGCTGCACACGAAGGCGATCCTCCGCCTCAAGGCGCGCCTGTCCGGCGGCACGTCGCTGCGCGACTAGCTGCTCCTTCCTCCCTCGAACGGGGCGATAGGATCGGCGCCCAGGGGACCCTTTTCGACCGAGGAGGACAGAGCCGCATGGCCTACGAGCCCGGGAAGATCCGCAACGTCGCAGTCGTCGGACATCGCGGCGTGGGCAAGACGTCGCTCGTGGAGGCCCTGCTCTTCCAGACCGGGATGGTGAACCGGCTCGGGACGATCGAGACGGGGACGACCGTCACCGACTGGGACGACGACGAGCAAAAGCGGCAGATGTCGCTCTCCTCGTCGCTCGCTCATCTCGAGTGGCAGGAGCGCAAGATCAACCTGATCGACGCGCCCGGCGATCCCGGCTTCCAGGGAGACGCGATCGCGGCGCTGCGGGTCGTCGAAGGTGCGCTCTTCGTCCTCTCCGGCGTGATGGGCACCGAGGTCGGCACCAGTCGCCAGTGGGCGCGTGCCTCGGACCTCGGGCTTGCGCGCGTGCTGTTCGTGAACATGCTCGACCGGGAGCGCGCCGACTTCTTCCGCACGCTCGCGTCGATCCACGAGCAGCTCTCGGAGAAGTGCATCGCCGTGCACCTGCCGATCGGGTCGGAGCACGAGCTCACGGGGATCGTCGACGTGCTGCACATGTGTGCGTACATGAGCCCCGACGGTGAGAAGGAAGGGGAGCCGGTCGCGATCCCACCGGAGATGGTCGACCAGGCGAACGAGTACCGCGAGAAGCTCCTGGACGCGGTCGTCGAGACGGACGAGGCGCTGATGGAGCGCTACCTCGACGGGCAGGAGCTGGACGCGCACGACGTCGCGAGCGCGCTGAAGACCGCGGTGACGCGCGGCGAGGTGTTTCCCGTCGCGTGCGGCGTGGCGACGAAGAACCTCGGCACGCATGCGCTCCTCGACCTGCTCGTCGAGGGCGTGCCGTCACCGGCGAAGAAAGGCGCGCCGATCGAGATCGAGGGCGGCGGTACCGCTGCGTTCGTCTTCAAGACGATCGCCGATCCGTTTGCGGGCCGCATCAACGTCTTCCGCGTGCTGTCGGGACAGGTGAAGGGCGACGCGACGCTCACGAACATGCGCGCGCACTCGAAGGAACGGTTCGGCGCGTTGATGGTGATGCAGGGCAAGGAGCACACGAACGAGACGGAGATCGGCGAAGGCGACATCGGCGCCGTCGCGAAGCTGAAGGAGACGCAGACCGGCGACCTCCTGCTCGATTCAGAGAGGGCGGTGGAGTTGCCGCGCTTCGGCTTCCCCGAGCCGGTGATGAGCTTCGCGATCAAGCCGAAGGCGAAGGGCGACGAGGAGAAGATGGCGACCTCGCTGCGCCGTCTCGCCGAGGAGGACCCGACGCTGATGATGCGCCGCGACGAGCAGACGGGCGAGCAGCTGCTCTCCGGCCTCTCGCAGATGCACGTCGAGGTCGGGGTCGACCGGCTGAAGCGGCGCTTCGGGGTCGACGTCGAGCTGCAGCCGCCGCGCGTCCCGTACCAGGAGTCGATCCGCAAGGAGGCGCGGGCGCAGGGGAAGTACAAGAAGCAGACCGGCGGCCGGGGCCAGTACGGCGACTGCCACATCGTCCTCGAGCCGATCGAGGGCCACACCGGCTACGAGTTCGTGGACAAGATCGTCGGCGGCGTGATCCCGCAGAGCTACCGCCCGGCCGTCGACAAGGGCATCCAGGAGTCGATGCAGTCCGGCGACCTCGCGGGCGCACCGGTCTCAGGTGTGCGCGTCCTGCTCGTCGACGGCTCGTACCACAACGTCGACTCGTCGGAGATGGCGTTCAAGATCGCCGGCTCGATGGCGTTCAAGCAGGCGTACGAGAAGGCCGACCCGGTTCTGCTCGAGCCGATCATGGAGGTCGAGATCACCGTCCCCGACGAGGCGGTCGGCGCGGTGAACGGCGACCTCAACTCGCGGCGCGGGCGCCTGCACGGGATGGAGCCGAAGGGCGGCATGACGACGATCAACGCCGAGGTGCCGATGGCGGAGATCCTGACCTATGCGCAGTCGCTCACCTCGATGACTGCTGGGCGAGGCGACTACCACATGCACTTCCTGCGCTACGAGGAAGTCCCGGCGCACGTCGCGCAGAAGGTGATGGAGGCGTTCCGCAAGGACAAGGAAGAGGCGAAGGTCTAGCCGGCTCGAGTTGCCTCGAGCCGGCCGAGTAAGACCTTCGCTAGACGGTCGGCGTCTCGGCCTTCGCGTCCTTGAGCCTGCGGAGCAGGTCGGAGACGTCGGCGAGCTCCTGCTCGAGGTCGCGCTGATAGGCCTCCAGCCGCTCGAGCACGCGCTCGCGCTCGTAGAAGCGAGCGCCGAGGCGCGAGCCTCCACGACGATGGCGATGTCCGTGCATGTTCACCTCCCCTCGTCGAGTCGTGCGATCAGGGTGTCCATGCGGTCGCGTGCTTCGCGCAGCCAGTGCGTCCAGCGCTCGAGCGCGCGACGGCCCTCGTCCGTGATCTCGTAGGTCCGCTTCGCGGGCCCGGGCAGCTCGTCGCTCCACTCGGAGGTGACGAGCCCACGCTCCTCCATGCCGCGCAGGGCCCGGTAGACGTTCCCGACGTCGACCCGGTCCGTGCCGACGAGCGCGGGGAGCTCCGCGATCAGCTCGTAGCCGTGCGTCGGGCGATCCCGGAGCAGCGCCAGCAGGCCGGGCTCGAGGAACCGGAAGCCTCGGCCGCGTTTCACGGATCACATATGTATCTGACATATATCGAACGACCTTAGCACGCGGGCGACAGGCCGGACCGGGGCTAGACTCGGACCGCTGTGCAACGCATCACGAGCACGACCGTCACACGGACGTGCGCGATCTGTGAGCGCTCTCTGCTGCTCGGGGAGCGTGCGATCCGGTTCGCGCCGAACGGCGTCGACTTCGTCGACGTCTGCCCGCTCTGCCAGGACCAGGCCGTCGAGTACGGCTGGCTGAAGGAGGGCAGCCCGACGAGCCTCACGGTGCCGGAGGCACGGCGGAAGCGCCGCCGGCTCGGCTCGATCTTCGAGACGCGCCGCCCGCCGCACGACGCGCCGGTCGCGTCGGAACCGATCCTGCGCCGGCTGTCCGAGCCCGAGCTCGCGATGGTCGAGGCGGCCGACCTGTTCAACGCGAGTCAGTACCGACGGACGGTCGGGGGGATCGCGAAGAGTCTCGGTCAGCCCCGCGCGTCGATCGTGCAGCTCTCCGGGGTCAAGTCGGAGCTCGTCGTCACGATCGTCTGGGACATCTCCTGGTACCAGTACCGCGTCAGCCTCGAGTCCGCGCAGCCGGTCCGTCTCGCCGAGCGTGGGCAGGACCCACGGGAGCTCGAGTCGTCGTTCGGCCACTGGAACGCGCACCTCGAAGAGGACGGCCGGCTCGTCCCCGACATCGCTCGCCTCTAGTAAGAACCGAATCGCTCCCTACAATCAGAGCGTGATCTATTGCGTGATCCCGCCGGAGCTCGAAGCCGAGCTCTTCGACAAGATGGTCGAGTACTACAAGGACAACCCGAACGTGACGGTGATCATCGACCGACGCTCGGGTCCCGACCGTCGCCGCGGGAAGGCCGCTCCGGAGGGCGAGAAGCGCGAGACGCGGGACCGTCGGCGGAGCCGGGCCCCGGGCACCTTCCCGGACATCACCGAGGGATAGCATGGCCCCCGTGGCGACCACGGGCATCAAGAAGTTCCGCAACTACGTCGGCGGCGAGTGGATCGACGCGGCCGGCGGCGAGACGTTCGAGAGCATCGTCCCGGCGACCGGGGACGCGATCGGCGAGTTCCCGCGCTCGACCGCGGAGGACGTCGACCAAGCAGTCGCGGCGGCGAAGGAAGCCTACGAGGGCTGGCGCCTGACGCCGGCCCCGAAGCGCGCCGAGGTCCTCTACCGCTTCGCCAACCTGCTCGTCGAGCACAAGGACGATCTCGCCGACCTGATGAGCCGGGAGATGGGCAAGGTCACGGTCGAGGCCGCCGGCGACGTCCAGGAGGCGATCGACATGACGCTCTACATGGCCGGCGAGGGGCGGCGCATGTTCGGGCAGACGACGCCGTCGGAGCTGCCGAACAAGTTCCAGATGAGCGTGCGGATGCCGATCGGCGTCGTCGGAGTGATCACGCCCTGGAACTTCCCGATCGCGATCCCGAGCTGGAAGATCGCGCCCGCGCTCGTGTGCGGCAACACGGTCGTCTTCAAGCCGGCGGAGGACACGCCGCTGCTCGCGGAGCGCTTCGTCGAGCTGCTCGAGGAGTCAGGGCTGCCCGCGGGTGTCGTGAACGTCGTGCACGGCTTCGGCGAGGAGGTCGGCGAAGCGATCGTCAAGCATCCCGACGTGCCGGTGATCACGTTCACCGGCTCGCGCGAGACCGGTGTGCGCGTGACGCACGCCGCGGCGGACCGGCTGAAGCTCGTGCACCTCGAGCTCGGCGGCAAGAACGCGATCGTCGTGATGGACGACGCGGACCTCGAGCTCGCCGTCGACGGGATCGTCTGGTCGGCCTTCGGGACGTCGGGGCAGCGCTGCACGGCCGCGAGCAGGATCGTCGTGCACGAGAGCGTCTACGACGAGCTGCAGTCTCGCCTCGTCGCGGCGGCGGAGCGGATGCAGCTCGGCCCGGGTTGGGAGCCGGATACCGACCTCGGCCCCGTGATCAACCGCGCGTCGATCGAGAAGATCCACGCGTACACCGAGATCGGCAAGGACGAGGGCGCGACGCTGCTGACGGGCGGCGAGGTCGCGACCGGCAACGGCCTCGACAAGGGCTTCTACTACAAGCCGACGATCTTCGGCGACGTCGACCCCGGGATGCGAATCGCGCAGGAGGAGATCTTCGGCCCGACGACCGCGCTGATCAAGGTCAAGGACTTCGACGAGGCCGTGCGCGCGGTCAACGGCGTCAAGTACGGGCTCTCGTCGGCGATCTTCACGCAGGACGTCAACCGCGCGTTCCGCGCGATGCGCGACCTGAACACCGGCATCACGTACGTGAACGCCGGCACGACCGGCGCTGAAGTGCATCTCCCGTTCGGTGGAACGAAGGACACGGGCAACGGCCACCGTGAGGCGGGCCAGGCGGCGCTCGACGTCTTCACCGAGTGGAAGGCGATCTACGTCGACTACTCGGGCAAGCTCCAGCGCGCGCAGATCGACAACGAGTGAACCGAAGCGGCGCGGTGGCGGTCGCGATCAGGGAGCTCGCGGAAGCGGACCTGCCGTTCCTCCGGGAGATGCTGTACGCGGCGCTCATGTGGCAGCCTGACGCGGAGCGCTATCCGCCCGAGTTCGTGCTCGCGCACCCGGAGGTCGTTCGGTTTCACGATGCGTGGGGCCGAACGGGTGACGTTGCGCTGATCGCCGAGGACGACGGGCAGCCGGTGGGCTGCGTCTGGTACCGGCTCTTCACCGAGGACGACCACGGCGAGGGCTACGTCGACGACGAGACGCCGGAGCTCGCGATCGCCGTCGCGGACGGTCACCGCGGGAAAGGCGTCGGAGCCGCGCTGATGGAAGCCGCGGCCGAGCGCGCGCGCCGCGACGGCCTCGCGCGCCTCTCACTCAGCGTCGACGCGGCCAACCCTGCGAAGCACCTCTACGCGAGGCTCGGCTGGGTCGAGTACGAGCCCGGCGACGGCCTCGGCAGGATGCTGCTCACCTTCGACGCGTGAAGGCGACGCTGTTCACCGACGGCGGCGCCCGCGGCAACCCGGGTCCGGCCGCGTACGGCTACGTGCTCGAAGCCGACGACGGAACGGTGCTCGCCGCGCACGGCGAGCGCATCGGCGTCGCCACGAACAACGTCGCCGAGTACCGCGCGCTGATCGCCGGGCTCGAGAAGGCGCTCGAGCTCGGGCTGGACGAGGTCGGCGTCGTCTCGGACTCGGAGCTGCTGGTCAAGCAGATGACGGGCGAGTACCGCGTCAAGAACGAGGCGCTGAAGAAGCTCAACAGCGAGGCGGAGCGGGTTGCGCACCGCATCGGCGAAGTGTCGTACACGGCCGTCCGCCGCGAGCAGAACGAGCTCGCGGACCGGCTCGTGAACGAGGCGCTCGACGCTCCCGAGTGACGTCGCCGCTACGGCGCGAGCTCGTGAGCAAGGCCGAAGTGCGGAAAGAGCCCGGGGAGAATGAAGGCGGTGATCTCCTTGATCCGTGAGCCCTCGAACGTGAGCACGTCGATCGCCGCGGCCGTGAAGCGCCCGGTCTCGCCGTTCCGGCTGGTAGTAGGCGACCGCCACCTGCCCGTTCGCGCAGGTCGGGACGGCGCGTGCCTCGGCGCAGAACTCAACGGCGGCATGTGCGAAGCCGGCGATCGTCTCGCGGCCGCGCCACCAGCTCGCCCACGGCGGCATGGAGAAGACGGCGTCCTCGGCCAGCAGTTCCAGCAGCAGGTCGACGTCGCCTCGTTGCCACGCATCGACGTACGCGTCGACGAGTTCTCGCGATCCGCTCGTCGCCGAGCGAGCGCAAGCGTCTCCTGCTGGCTCTGCTCGGGGAGACGCTCGTCGATGGTCTTGCGTGCGCGCTGCAAGGCGCTGTTCACCGACGCGACGGTCGTCTCGAGCGACTCCGAGACCTCTCGCGCCGAGAAGCCGAGCACCTCGCGCATGATCGAGCACCGCGCGCTGGGTGGCCGGCAGGTGCTGCAGCGCCGCGACGAAGGCGAGCTCGACGGCCTCGCGCTGCTCGTAGCGTGCGTCCGGCGCGGCATAGCCGTCCCCGAGCCCCAGCGTCTCGTCCGGGTAGGGCTCGATCCACACCGACTCGACGAGCGGCTCACCGAGGTCCGTCGTGAGGTCGTCGGCGGGCCGTAGTCGATCGGAAGCACGCGCTTCGGCCGCCGCGCGATCGCGTCCAGACACGCATTGGTCGCGATCCTGTAGAGCCAGGAGCGGAGCGTGCTTCGGCCCCCGAACCCGGGTAGCCCGCGCCACGCGCGCAGGAGGGTGTCCTGGAGCGCGTCCTCGGCGTCGTGCAGCGAGCCCAGCATGCGGTAGCAGTGGGCGTGGAGCCCTGCTCGATGGTCCTCGACGATGCGGCGAAAGGCGTCCTCGTCGCCGCCGCGAGCCGCGTCGAGCAGGTCTCGGCCCTGGATCGATTCGATGGGGGTGATGGCCATCCTCACCAGATTAGACCGGCGCCGCAGGCAGAACTCATCGCTTCCGCCGATGAGTTCTTCGGGCTGACGCCGGTCGAAAGAAGGCAGGGCATGAGGCCGGCCTGCGTCAATCCCGTCGTCCACCTGGAGCTCCACACCGGCAATCTCTCGCGCGCCTGCGCCTTCTACACGCGACTGTTCGGCTGGCACGCGGAGAAGATCGCCGTCGACTGTGGGTCGTACCTCGCGCTCGACCTGGGCAACGGGATCGAGGGCGGCGTCGTCGAGCGCGACACCGAGCGCTGCCCTGTGGCTGCCCTACGTCGAGGTCACCGACGTCGCCGAAGCGACCGAGCAGGCGCGTCTGCTCGGGGCGTCGGTGCTGCTCGAGCCCCGAGAGGGCCCGGCGGGCTGGCGAAGCGTCGTCGCAGTACCCGCCGGCGCCGAGATCGCCCTCTGGCAGCCGAAGGTCCGAGGTCGCGGCGATGAGTTTCCGCGTGTGTAGCGGGCTGGACGAGCTGGTGGCTGCGGTCCGCGCCGTCGTCAGCAAGCAGGCCGACTGGGAACAGACGGCGCGCCTCGTGGCCGGCGAGTTGGCCCGCCAGCTACCGCTGCCCGAGATGCTCACGGCCGAGCAGCGGATCGGCGACCCGGAGAGCTACCGCAGCCACGTGCTCCACACCGAGCCCGACGGGGCCTTTTCCATCGTTGCGCTGGTCTGGCACCCCGGACAGGTGACCGCGATCCACGATCACGTGACCTGGTGCGTGTTCGGGGTCATCCAGGGGGTCGAGCATGAGGAGCTCTTCACGCTCGACGAGAAGCGAGGCTGCCTCGTCGAGGTTGGAACCAGAACGAACAGCTCAGGGGAAGTGAGCGGATTCGCTCCGCCGGGCGACATTCACCGCGTCCGAAACGCGGGCGATCACACCGCGATCTCGATCCACGTCTACGGGACCGACGTCTCCCGGATCGGCTCGAGTGTCCGGCGCTACTACGCGCACCCGATCCTGCCTGCCTGATCGGGCGACGAGCACTCGGGGACGACGGGAGCGATAAAAGCCGCCGCTATACTGGCCGGCGCGCGGATGTAGCTCAGTTGGCTAGAGCGTCTGCTTGCCATGCAGAAGGTCGTGGGTTCGAGTCCCATCATCCGCTCTCCAAAAGCCCCAGCTCAGGGGCTTTTTTGTTGCCCCGGGAGGCGCGAAGATCGAGCAAAACGGCCCTCGGGTCAGCAATGGGTCAGCAAGAACGAAAAAGGGGCCTTTCGGCCCCTCGACGACGCTGACCCGCTGAGCGACCTAGCCCGCGAACGCAGCGTCCACCTGAGCGATCTCCTGCTCGATCCGGCGCCCCCCGCGAACCTCCTCGAAGACGTGCGAGTAGCAGCGGAGCGCTCACCGTCGAGGAGCGCGCCGAGGAGATCGTCGGCGTGTTCTTCAAGGCGATTGAGTCCGGCGACTGGCGCGCTGCCGAGGCTCTTTTGATGAGGGTGTACGGCAAGCCGCAGGAGAAGGTCGAGATCACGCATCCGCAGACGGTCGAGGACGTCGAGAAGATGACGCTCGCGGAGATCCAGCAGCTTCGTGCTGCGATGAAGGTCGACGGAGGATCGTGGTAAAGCCGGCGTCGACGTGACCCCCAACTGAAGTAGGAGGTCATCAACGAGGCAGGCGACCCCTCCCCCTCGCGAAGTGCTTGTGCGCTGGGGGCCTGGTCGCCGGGGGGCAGGAGGGGGGCGCGTGCGTTCTGACCCACACTCCGAGTTTCGGTTAGCAGTCGAGTTCGCCGAGAGGATTACGAGGAGACGGGCGCGAAGGAGATGTGGGAGGCTTCAAACCAGATAGACAGCGCGGGCCGATCGCAGCCGCCTACTTCTTCGTCACGCGCACGCGGTAGGCGCTGCCGTCCGTCGCCAGCACCTCGACCTTGACGACCGAGTCGTCGTAGGTGTGTCCGACGTCGAACGGCGTCGCATCCGGTGAACAGCCGGGACCCGAGGACTTCGCCTCGATCGCCCCCTGGTCGGACCGAAGCTGAGAGTCGATCGTGTACAGCAGTACGCCATCGCGGCAGATGGACCGGTCGTAGCCGAGGCGGCGCCGCACCTCGAGGACGTAGGCGGTAGACGCGCCGGTCGGGACGACGACCATCTTCTTCCCCCCGGCCCGCGCGTTCGGCGTGAGCGTCTCCTCGAGCTGGCCAGCGTCCCGCAGACAGGTGATCTGGTCCGGGTCTATCCAGCGGAACATCCACTTGTGCCACGCGATCGGGTGGACGGTTGGGAACCCCTGGCCGAGCGTGGTCCCTACCGCCCATCCGGGATCCCAGGGTCCGAACGGCCTAGGGGAGGCGTCGATGAGCACGCCGCCGAGCAGGGCCAGGAACCGGTGCAGGACATGTGCCGAGTCGGAGGCGCGACGCTCCGCGTCCATCAGCACGCCGAACCGGATCTCGCCCCCGGGAACCGCCACGCCGCGTCCCGGATAGCGCACATAGTTGACGCCGAGCCCGCGGCTGGCGTCACTCGACGGCACGACCAAGACCACCTGGTACCGGGCGAGATCGACGGCGCCGCCGATCGCGGCGACGACGTCAGCCAGGTAGCGGTCGGCGTTGCCCCTATGCACGGGCGCGTACTCGGTGCCCGCCTTCGGCATCCGGAACCACCGCGGGACCACCGTCACGCCGAGCGAGAAGCGGCCGAAGGACGCCTCTTGGAGCCATGGCAGCAGGTCGCGCGTGTACCTGGATGCGCCTGCGGCAGCGTCCACGTTGGCGGGCGCGTTCGGAAAATCGACGAAGACCATCACGGCCTCGACGCGGCCGCGCGTCGGTATCGCGCTCTCCGGATCCACAGGGCCGTAGCTCCGCCACGGCCAGAAGAGGTTGAACGGCCGGTTGCGGAGCCCCTCCGCGCTCGGAGCGAGCTCGAAGTCGCAGCTCTCGGACGAGCTCGGCGGCAGCGGCGGGACCGTGCACGCGGCGGCCGCCCGCAGCGCGCGAAGCTTCTGCTGCTGCTTCCTGACGAACGCGGCGCGCTTCTTCGGGTGCTTCGTCTTGCGCGAAGTACGCCGCGCGTGCGGCGCGCATACCCTTCTGATAGTCGGCAAGCGCGTTCACCCGCCCTTGCTTCTGCTCGAACGTGCAGCTCGCGACGGAAGCCGCGTTTTCGGCCGCGACTACCGCCGCCAGTAGGCCGAGCGCGACCAATATGAAAGCGGCCGCGCCAAGTCCTACGAGGAGACGCCGCATCAGGCCCAAAGTAGTGCACGCGAGATCCGCGGTCAACGACGGTCGCCGAGTTGAAGGCAAGGCTCGATTGACCATCCTGGAAGCCACGGTAGGACTGCGACCGACGATCGTCGAGTCGTGGCGGCGCTCGATCACCAACAGGAGTCGTCCGATCGTGGATGGAGGGTCGACAAGCCGCCCGATGGCACGCGCGCACGCGCGAATGTAGAGCGGCTCGAGCACGTATCTCGCTGGCCGCCAGCTATTCCTTCGCGACGACGAGCGTGCCGTTGAGCGTCAGGTGCGGCCTGACATCGACCACGCGGTAGCGCTTACCTGGCCCGAGCGGGATGGTGTCGCCCGCGTGGCTTAGCCCTCGGGTTGAGCTTGACTACGGTGCGATTGGTTGGGAAAGTGAGGTCGGCACGGGTGAGGGGAACGCGTGTGAGGACAGGCGACAGGGTCGATGAGGACGATCGCGCCACCGTCTTGAGCGCCTTCTTGAGGGCGGGCGACGGCGTTCCGCTTGCGATCACTCGATCAACGCGCTGAAGGAGGAACAGGATGACACCGACGAGGTTTGGAGCTGCCGTGGCGGCGCTCGTTGTGCTCGCGGCCATCTCAGCGGCTGCCGCGACGGGCACCTTCGCCGGGGCGAACGGACGCATCGCGTTCACCATGCGAACAGAGACCGGCGACTTCGACGTCTACACGATGCGGCCCGACGGGACCGACGTTCTTCAGATCACGACGGATCCGGGCAGGGACTTCAACCCGCGCTGGTCGCCTGACGGAACGAAGATCGCGTTCTCGAGCAACCGCGACGGCGACTTCGACATCTGGATCGCCGACGCGGACGGGAGCGACCTCGTCCAAGTCACCGACTCGGACGGCGTGGGTGAGTTCACTCCGTCGTGGACGTCGGACGGGCTCCGGATCGTGTTCCAGCGCAACTTCCCGCTCGAGACCGCCGAGATCTGGATCGCGAACGCAGACGGCAGCGGTGGTGAGCAGAAGCTCGCCGACGGCTTCGTGCCGGGAACGTCGTCGCGTGGCACAAAGGTCACGTATACCGCGTTGCCGGACTTGGACCTCCACGTCCTCAACCTGGAGGACGGAACGACGCGGACGATCGAGGGCACCGCGTTCGATGGCGACGCCAGCTGGTCTCCGAGAGGGAATGACCTGGTCTTCTCGGGCGCGAGAACCACCGACGCGTTCTTCGACATCTACGTCATGCACGCGAACGGGAGTCGGGTCGTTCAGCTCACGGATACGGATTCCGCGTTCCAGGAGGGTTCACCGGTTTGGTCCCCTGACGGCAGTCTCATCGCTTTTTCAGTGTGCGACTTCACTGGACCTACTCAGGGCGACTGCTCGATCAAGACCATGAGGCCCGACGGGACGAACGTGTCACCGATCGTGATCCAAGGCGCGCTCTTCCGCGTGGGCGGCCGCATCGACTGGCAGCCGCTCCCGCCGAACTGACTCGAGCTACGGCGCAGGTAGGCGAGCACCGCACAACGGCGGTGCTCGCCTCAAGCGGGATCGTGTCGCCGGGCTTCCAGTTCGGAACAGCCGTCGCAAAGTCGCCGGCCTCGGTGCCGACCTCGAGCTCGAGCTGGTACTTGGACATGCGCCTTCCAGTCGGTTGGGGGCCGGCGGCGAAGAGGGCTATCGCGCACCGCTCGAAGAGCGGACCCGGTGGGTTAGCCGCAAGAACCCGCGTGCCCCCGGAGCAACAGATATTCCGGCTAGTCCGCTTCCTTGCGCTCTGCCCGCGGCTCGCCAAAGCCTGGGGGCTAGATGCGTCCGAAGCCGGTCTGAGACGACCTCGAATTGACGCAAACCTTGACGCGCCTGCAAAACGGGCTACCCTGCTCCTCCGCGTTTGTCTGCGGAAAGGCGGGAGAGGCCCCTCCAGCGGTTCCGCCAGGAACTCTCGAGTAGGGGGATATATGCATAAGTTTCTCAGCAGGGTCGCGCTTGCGTTCGTATTGATCGCAGCGGCAGCAATGCTCGCGTTCGCGTCGGGGTCGTACGCACAGATCGCGGGCGAGGCTGCGAGCGGACACGGAACACTTACGCGACCGGGTGCAGACGGCCCGGTCAAGCGCCAGTTTTCGTTCGCCGCGCGAGTTCACGCCGACGGCACCGTTACCGGCCATGCCGTCCTGATCAACCCGGCGTTCGAGGGTGAGAATGGCAACGCGTACCAGCTCCACGTCGACATCTCCTGCATGAAGGTCGTCGGGAACATCGCCGTCTTCGGCGGCACCACGAAGCGCACGAACGATCCGAACCTCGTCGACGCCGTGTTCTTCACCGTTCAGGACAACGGTGAGCCCGGAAAGGACAGGGACAAGATCAGCTCCGTGTTCTTCTGGGACGATGATCCCGCAACGCAGGGTGACCCTCAGGCGTGCCTGCTCACGGGACCGCTGGACTTCCCGCTGGAGACGATCGAGTCCGGGAACATCCAGGTGCGGTCGAGCGCTCCGTAGGCGCGCACGCGACGCAGCTCAGCAACGGAGAGGGCCCCGTCAAGGGGCCTTCTCTTTACCCCCGGACGTCGAGGTACTTCGGAACGGTGCGCGGCGAACCTCGAAGTACCGCTTCAGTACCGAAACGCCCGCCACAAGGTGCGAACCTATCGCCGCCCCCACGGAAATCGCGTAGCAGCTCAGGTTCAGCCACTCGGCACCATCCCGCGGCACTCCCCGCAGAACCCCGTGGAGGCAAGGGGCAGCCGCTGTAGCTCGGGCACCTCACGCGGCCGCGGGTCGTTCTAGCCCACCGCGTGGACTACAAAGCCCGACGTGGCCTTATCCTCAGTACGCAGAGGTGACGCGGAGCTTCTCATTGTCGGCGGCCGCAGCGATCACGGCGGTGCTCCTGACGGCGTGCGGAGGGGAGCAGGACGTCGACGTCTGCGCAAACAGTGACGGGGCCTTCAGAAACGCCGGACTCATTTTTGTCGAGGATCCGAGAAGCGGGGAGCGAGTGTCGAGCGGCTTCCAGGTCCGCGGCTGCTCCAGCACATTCGAGGCAAGCGTTAACTGGCGTCTGCGCGGTGAGGACGGCAAGGTGCTGGCGAGCGGGGTTACTCAGGGAGGGAGCCTCCGGCCGAGCTCGTTCGAGTTCACGGCTGAGTACTCGGTTGCCGCCCGCCAGATCGGCGAACTCGAGGTCTTTGAGCCGCGAGTGACTGGCGAGGGCTTCCCTCCCTCACAAGACGTCGTACCACTCGTGCTCCAGCCGTGAGGGATGCTGGAGGACGTCAGTTTCGTACCGTGATGTCGGTGTTGTCAATGCGGGTGTTGCCTGCTGCGTCCCAGACGCGGATACTGATCCGGTAGCTCCCGTTCGGGAGCTGCGTGGTGTTGAGGTAAGGGCGGGGGAAGAGCCTGAACCAGTAGATGCCTTGGCAGCGGAGCGTGGCGTGGCGGCGGACGCAGCCACCGGCCGAGAGATTTTGCTCGGTGCTGGGCGCGTAGTGCTGCCCAGCGGGTAGTTCCAGCATCTGTTCTGAGCGAAAGACTTCGTGGTCGTGGTAGACGTCGCCGCTGCCGTGCTGGGCGACGCTCACCGCGAGGCGGAAAGGATGGTGTGGTGCGGCGAGCCAGGGCTTGTCTTTGAACCAGCCGATGAAAGACTGCGGGTCGTTGATCCGAGCGCGAACGTCGATCGTTCCCGAGAGCCGCTGCTTGTTGAGCCGTCGTCCGGCCTGGGGATAGCGGGCGACGTTCACCGGCCGGCGCGCCCAGGCGGGTGTCGCGGGTGTGTAGAAGCGCACCTCCTCGATGAGCGGCTTGGCTGTGTCGGTGTACGGCGCGAGCTTGCCGCCCGGTCGGAGCGGGTTGACGAAGACGCGGCGCCCATTGGGGAGATCGACGAACTCGCTCAGGTGAACATGCCAATCGCCTTTCCAGGCCCACGCGATCTGCTGCCCCGGCTGGACGAGTTCGCCAACGTTGACAAGCGCGTCGACATGCTCGTAGCGAAAGTGCGCGATGTCGATCAGTCCCCGCACCCCTCGCGGCGTCGCACGAATGACCGGACCGCCTTCGACCGCGTGCACACGATGCGTGCGGCCGGCAGGAGCGCCACGGCCGGGCTTGTCGTCCCGGACGGCGATGTCGACACCGTCGTGGTACACGGCCCCCAGTTGGTCGTGTGCGCGCGGGTCGAGGAAGGAGCCGCGGATCGGGTGTTGTCGGTGCAGCGGCAACACCGGCCACCCGCGCCACTCGTCGTTGTAGCGCTGAGCGAACTCGAGCCTTCCGGGCACATCTGGCACGCCCTTGTTCTATCGCTCCCGCCCCGTCTCCGGCGCGTGCGATCCTCCTGCCGTGGCGACGCGAAAGTGGACCGTGCGCTACCGGGCCCACAACGGTGCACCCCGCCCGGCGATCGTGCTCGTCCCCGGCCAGTTCGGGCCCGACAAGCCTTCGCCGCCGCTCCCGCTTGTGATCTCACCCCACGGTCGCGGCGTCTCCGCAGCCCCCAACGCCCGACTCTGGGGCGAGCTGCCCGACCGCGGCGGCTTCGCAGTGATCTGCCCAGGCGGAATGGGACGCCGACTCCCGCTCCATTCCTGGGGCTATCGCGGCCAGATCACAGACCTCTCGCGGATGCCCGAGATCGCCCACCGCACCCTGCCCTGGCTCCGGATCGACCGCCGCCGAATCTACGCACTCGGCGGCAGCATGGGCGGACAGGAAACGCTGCTCCTGCTCGGACAACACCCGCAACTGCTCGCAGGCGCAGTCGCCTTCGACTCAGTAACCAACTTCTACCGCCGCTTCAACGACTTCGCGATCACCCCCGGCCGCCGCGGCCTCCAAGCACTCGCGCGATTCGAAGTCGGCGGCACACCACGTACCAACCCAACCGGCTACGTGTTCCGCAGCCCCACGCACTGGATCAAAGAGATCGCTCGGTCCGGTGTCCCGTTGCAGCTCTGGTGGAGCATCACCGACCAAATCGTCATCGACCAAACCCATCAGTCCGCCCACTTCCACAACGAATTGCGAAAGCTCCGACCGCGAGCGCGAGTCGAAGCCGTCACGGGCATCTGGCGACACTCAGCCGAGATGCGTCACGACACCCGGCTCCCAGAGGCCGTCCGATGGCTCGGCCTCTTTCCCGTTTAGGCGATAAGAGGATTTTAGATGTTGATGTCGGTCGGAGGATCGCCGACCGGCGGCGTCCGAGAGATTCCATCTGCTCCTCCAGTACGTCGGAATCTAGCGCTATGAGCGCTATGGAGACATCAACGGCGACGGCAGGACTGTTCCCACTGGAGAAACGCCCTAGGCTACGGACATGGACTGGCTCTGGTTCCTCGGCGTCGTCGCGGTCGTCGCCTGGCTCATCGCCATCGTCGACATGATCCGGCGGCGCGGCCAACTGTCGCGCGGTCAACTCGCCGCGTCGGGTCCTGATCGTGATCATCGTGCCCGTCCTCGGGACGATCCTCTACTTCGTCTTCGGGCGGAAGCCGGCGTTCTAGCTCGTGCGCTAGCCGAGAGGTCTGTCACGATGGCGCGGAACGGGGGTCCTGACTAGGGAGGCTGTAGAGATGAACGAAAACCGCTCGATGGCAGGGTGGATCGGCTTTGCCAGCATGTTGCTGCTCCTCATGGGCGTCATCGACTTCTTCCAGGGCCTCATCGCCCTGTTCGAGGACGACTACTTCATCGTCACGGCGGCGGGCTTCCTGGCCGTCGATCTGACGGCGTGGGGCTGGACGATGATGATCTGGGGCGTGCTGCTGGCCATTGCGGGCCTCGGGTTGGCCGGAGGGCAGGGGTGGGCGCGCTGGTTCACGATCGTCGTCGTTTCGCTGAACGTCCTCGGGCAGCTTGGCTTCCACGGCAACAGCCAGTACCCGCTGTGGGCTCTGACCGTGCTGGCGCTGAGCATCTTCGTGCTGTACGCGCTCACAGTGCGTTGGGACGAGAGCAAGGCCGACCTGGTGGGCCGCCGCTAGCTCACCGGGTTAGGCGTGTGGGATGTGACCTCGGTGCCGACGGCATGGCGGTGGGCGGCACCGAGGTCAGCACAGCGTCTGTATCCCGCGCAGGCCGTGCTCGAGTTCGAAGGGGCCTGAACCGCCCCGGTTAGACTCCCCCACGATGAGTGTCGAGCAGCTGCCGGCCGAGGGCGAGGACGTGGCCCCGTCCGGGCGCTACGACGGCGTCATGCGCTACTACGAGCTCGCGAAGCGGGCCGAGTGGAAGGTCGGCGACCTGCAGTGGGGCGAGATCCCGCCGATCCCGGAGGCTCGCGGCTCGGCCGAGAAGGTTGCGCGCAGGCGCGACGTCTGGCGCTCGGTGATCACGCAGCAGCTCCAGGCCGACATGTTCGCGGTCGAGATGGCGACACAGCTCTTCCAGCTCGCGCCGCACTACGAGGCGAAGCTCTACTACTCGACGATGGTGCAGGACGAGTCGCGCCACGTCGAGGCGTGGCTGAAGCTCGTGGACCAGGTGGGAGGAATCGGCGAGCGCGACCCGCACCTCGACGCGCTCGCGCGCATGTTCCTCGACCTCGACACACTCGAGGAGAAGGTCTTCCTGATGCAGGTCTTCTTCGAGCGGCTGATCATCCCGCGCTTCCGCCTGATCGCACGGTCGTCGCGCGGCACCGTGCTCGAGGACCTCTGCAACCGCCTGACGATCGACGACGGCATCCACCACGGAGCAGGGATGGCGTACGAGCGCGTGCTGTTGGAGGACGCCGACCGAAAGACGAGACAGCAGCTGATCAAGGTCGCGAACCAGATGATGCCGATCTTCGTCCAGCACTCTCTCTGGCGCCCGCAGGTGCGAGCACGGATCGCCGCGGCGATGGAGACTCGCGACGCGCAGCGCCTCCGCGAGGATCTGGACGACGGGATCAGGCTCGCCTCGTCGCTCGGGCTCGACGTCAGCGAGCTCAAGCTTCCGGTCTAGCGGGTTTTCCAGCTCGTGTTTCCAGGTTGGAGGCTGTGGGGATGAGCCGCCCATGACCCTCGGAGTCTCACTTCTCCTCGTTGCCGCAGGCGCGATCCTGATCTGGGGCGTGACCGGCGAGGCGTCCGGGATCGACGTCGACGCGATCGGCGTGATCCTGATCGTCGTCGGAATCATCGGCTTCATCCTCTCGCTCGTCTTCTGGGACCGCTGGGGTGCAGGGATGCCCAGGGGCGGTGCGCGTCGCGTGACGCGTGTCGAAGGCGCGCCGGTGCAACGCACCGTCGCAGCACCGGCCCAGACGACGGTCGTCGAGGAGCAGGTGGAGGAGTACCCGGCCGGCCCGCCGCCCGGCGGCCCGCCGCCTCCGTAGGCGTCCTACCCGCCCGCTACCCTTCGGCGCGTGCGATTTCTGAAGTCAGAGCTCGAGCGCGAGGAGCTCGCGCAGCTCGAAGAGCAGCGCGCGCGTCGTGACCACGACCCGGAGCGGCGCTGGGAGTACACGGTGCTCCGCCTCGGGCCAAAGGCGCGCGCCGAACGGCCGCTGAACGAGCTCGGCGCGAAGGGCTGGCAGCTCGTCCAGGTGATCGAGGTCGACGGACACCTCGCGTTCTATCTCGAGCGCGAGGTGGTTCCGGGCGACGGCGACGCACTCGCGGGCTCGTCGCACGGCGACTGACCCTCGCAGCAGCCGAGCTTGAACCGTAACTCCCCCGAATCATCCTCTTCGGGTGATGCTCCCTCACTCTCGAACGGGAGATCTTCGCTCGAGCGGCTGGAGCACTGCGCTTTCAGGCAGCGACGAGAGGCGGTATGGCTACCAAGGAATCGGTGCTGACGGGACTCGAGCCTCGCTCGTTCTGGGGGCACTTCGAGACCCTGACGACCATCGCGCGACCGTCACGTCACGAGGAGCCGGTGATCGAGCACGTTCGCGAGTGGGCCGACCGGCAGGGGTTCGAGCTCGAGCAAGACGCCGGCCGGAACCTCGTGATCCGCGTTCCGGCGAGCCCGGGCCGTGAGGCTGCGCCGACCGTCGTGCTCCAGGGCCACCTGGACATGGTGTGCGAGCGCGATCCTTCGAGCCCGAACGACGCGGCGGAAGGGCGCATCGCGCTCGTCCGCGACGGCGAGTGGCTGACCGCGGACGGGACGACGCTCGGCGCCGACGACGGCGTCGCGATCGCGGCCATGATGGCGCTGGTCGAGGACGAGTCGCTGCCCCACGGTCCGCTCGAGCTGCTGATGACGGTGGCCGAGGAGGTCGGTCTCGAGGGCGCGAACGCGCTCGACGGCTCGCTCATCACGGGCTCCGTCCTCATCAATCTCGACAGCGAGGAGGACGGCCGGCTCACGGTCGGCTGCGCGGGCAGCACCGACACCTGGGTACGGGTCGATGCGCCGCGGGAGCCCGCCGCCGGCGATGCGACGACGCTCTCCGTCAGCGTGACCGGCGGGAGGGGCGGCCACTCGGGAACGGGCATCGCACTCGGAGCCTCGAACGCGATCAAGGTGCTCGGGCGCGCGCTCCGCGAGGCGCTGACGACCGTGCCGTTCAGGCTCGTGTCGCTCGCCGGCGGCAAGAGCCGCAACGCGATCCCGCGCGACGCGGCCGCGATCGTCTCGGTCGCGAGCGGCGACGAGCAGGCGCTTCGCGCGGCGATCGCGAACGCCGCGGACACGATCCGCGACGCGTACGCGAAGACGGACCCCAACGTCAAGGTCGACGTCGCCGCAGCCGACGCGCCGTCGGACCCGTGGACGGACGCGGGTACCGCGACGCTGCTCGACGCGATCGCGCTCGTCCCGACAGGACCGCTGGCGCTCAGCCCCGACTTCGACGACCTCGTGGAGACGAGCACCTCGCTCGGCGAGGCGTCCACCGAGGGCGACCGGCTCACCCTGCACAGCCTTTCGCGCTCCTCGAACGACTCGGCGCTGCCGGAGGTGATCGCCGCGCTCGACGCCGTCGCCCGGCTCGCCGGCGGCGAGCTCGAGGTGAAGGCCAACTATCCGGGTTGGCGTCCCGACATGGACTCGCCCGCGCTCGCGGCCGGGAAGACCGCCTACGAGCGCGTCTTCGGCGAGCCGCCGATCGTCACGGCCGTGCACGCCGGGCTCGAGACCGCGGTCGTCGGCGGCAAGGTGTCACGCCACCTCGACATGCTGTCGTTCGGCCCGCAGATCGAGTTCCCGCACTCGCCTGACGAGCGCGTGAGCGTCCCGACGGTCGAGCGCTTCTGGAAGCTGTTGGTCGCTGTCGTCGACGAGCTGTCCGAGCCCGGGAAGTAGACGTGCGACGCGGACCGCTCACCTGGATCGTCGGCATCGCGGTCGGTCTCGTGTTGGTGCTGCTGGTCACCGCGCTGATCGGAAACCGTGACGGGCGAAACGAGACCGTCACTGCCGGGGAGTGGGCGCAGAACGTCTGCGGCTCGATCGGGGCCTGGCGGGGTCAGCTGGAGGCGATCGCCGAGGACATCCGGACGCCGAGCGCGAACGCGGTCTCCGGAGAGGAGCCGCAGTCCGAGACGCCGCAGGGGCGGACGGGCTTCATTCGGAAGGGCCTGGAACGCAGCGTTCAGGCCGCCGACACCCTCGTCGAAGGGATCGACAACGCGGGCGTCCCGGACACCGCCGAGGGTGAGGAAGCAGCCGAGCAGGTGGCCGACTGGGCGCAGAGCGCGTCCGACGACCTCGAGGAGGCACAGGACTCCCTCGACGACGAGGCCGACTCGGTCGAGGAGTCCATCCAGCAGCTGACGGAGGCAGCGCGGGCGATCGGCTCCGTGCTGACGGCCGGCGTCCAGACGCTGGCCGAGGTCGTGCGCCTCGATCCCGAGCTCGCCGCGGCGCTCCAGGCGTCGAGCACCTGTCAACAGCTCCGAGAGGAGACCAGCTAGATGAGCACCATGGACTGGATCCTGGTCGCGATCGAGGGCTTGCTCGTGGTCGGCTTCATCGCCCTCGGCGTGCGGTCCGGCGGAGTCGGGCTCGGGCTCTGGGGCGGCGTCGGCACCCTGATCCTCGTCTTCGTCTTCGGGCTCGACCCGGGCGAGCCGCCGATCAGCGCGATGCTGATCATCATCGCGGTCATCGTCGCGGCCGCCGCGATGCAAGCGGCGGGCGGGATCGACTACATGGTCATGGTCGCGGCCAAGGCGCTGCGTGCGCGTCCGAGGGCGCTCAACTTCGTCGCGCCGTACGTCTCGTGGCTCCTGACGGTCCTCACGGGCACCGGCAACACGTTCTTCTCGTTGATCCCGGTGATCAACGAGCTCGCCTACGCGAACAAGATCCGGCCGGAGCGCGCGCTCGCAGGGTCGGCCGTCGCGTCGACCTTCGGGATCACGGCGAGCCCGGTCGCGGCCGCGATGGCGACGATGCTGCCCCTCGTCGAGCCCTTCGGCTTCGACATCGTCGACGTCATGCTGATCACGATCCCGGCGAGCCTCATCGGCATCTTCGCGATGGCGCTCTTCATGAACGGCCACGGCAAGGATCTCGACGACGACGCCGAGTACCAGCGCCGCCTGGCGGCGGGCGAGATCAAGCCTCCGGAGCCCCCCGGCGAGATCGTGCTGATGCGCTACGCGAAGCGCAGCGTCGCGATCTTCCTGGCCGGCGTCGCCGCGATCTGCATCTTCGGCGTCTTCGAGGGCCTGCGCCCGACGGTCGCCGCCGAGGGCGGCGGGGTCGAGCCCATGTCGGTCACTCCGCTGATCCAGATGTTCATGCTCACCGCGGCCGCGCTGATCCTGATCCTCGCGCACGTGCAGGCCAACGACATCCCGAGCACGTCGATCTTCAGGTCCGGGATGGTCGCGATGATCGCCCTGTTCGGGATCGCCTGGATGGCGGACACCTTCATCGCCAACAACGAGGACGCGATCGTCAGCGCCCTGGGCAGCCTCGCCGAGAACTGGCCGATCACGATCGCCATCGCGATCTTCCTCGTCGCCGCGTTGACGACGAGCCAGTCGGCGGCGACGCGGACGATGATCCCGCTGGGTCTCGCGCTCGGCATCGGCGCGGGCTACATGATCGCGATGTGGACCGCCGTCGCCGGCGTGCTCTTCCTGCCGGCGAACGGCACGCAGATCGCCGCCGCCGAGGCGGACGAGACCGGCACGACGACGCTCGGCAAGCGCGTGATCGACCACTCGTTCCAGCTGCCGCTCCAGATCGCGTGGATCGTCACCTTGCTCGCCGGCTGTGCGATCGTCTATCTCTTCTTCGGCGACCACACACCGGTACCGCCGGCGCCGACTGCGCCGTAACGAGAACCGACTGCCCTAGCTCGTCGCGGCGAATGCCGCGTCCGTAGAGAGCGACCCGGCTACCATGGTTCGCCGCGGCGCCGTGGCCGAGTGGTTAGGCAGAGGCCTGCAAAGCCTCGTACAGCGGTTCGAATCCGCTCGGCGCCTCTCTGCGCGCTTGCAGGTCGTCCTTTTCGGATGATGGCACCACGCTCAGGCCGCGACAGAGTCGGGGAACGATGTGCCGCTGGCTCGCGTATTCGGGATCCCCGATCCGGCTCGAGGAGCTGCTCGTCAAGCGCGACCGTTCTCTGATCGACCAGAGCCTGCACTCCCGTGAGGGCGCGACGCCCACGAACGGTGACGGCTTCGGCGTCGGCTGGTACGAGGAGGGTGAGCCGCCGAGGGTCTACCGCAGTGTCCATCCGGCCTGGAACGACCGGAACCTGAAAGAGATCGCTGCCGGGATCTCGTCTCACCTCTTCTTCGCGCACATCCGCGCGTCGACGGGAACGGCGATCCAGGAGACCAACACGCACCCGTTTCGCTACGGGCGTTGGCTGTGGATGCACAACGGGCTGATTCGCGAGTTCCCGCGGCTGAGGCGTGAGCTCGTGCTGGCGATCGACGACTCGCTCTTCGACTCGATCGAGGGCACGACCGACTCGGAGACGATGTTCTACCTCGCCCTCACCTTCGGGCTCGAGAGCGACCCGGTGGCCGCCGTGGAGCAGATGGTCGGCTTCGTCGAGGACACCGGGCATCGGCACGGAGTCGAGCAGCCGATCCAGATGACGATCGCGACGACCGACGGGCGCTGCGTGTACGCGTTCCGGTACTCGAGCGAGGGCGAGTCGCGGTCGCTCTACTTCAGTACGCGAATGGACGCTCTGAAGGCGCTCTATCCGGAGAGCGAAGAGCTCGCCGGCCTGTCGGACGAGACGCGGGTCGTCGTCTCCGAGCCACTCGGCGACCTCGCAGGCGCCTGGAACGCGGTACCCGAGTCGCACGTCGGCATCATCCAGCCGGGCCAAGACGAGCTACGCCCGTTCACGCCGCACCGGTGAGTGTGCTCAGAGGAGGCGTGCGAGCTTGTTCCAGAACCAGCTCTCGAAGCGCGCGTGCGAGCCCGAGGGCGGCTCGCCGGGGCTCGAACGCGCGATGTCAGGCTCGAACAGCCTCTCCTCGATGAGCGCGGCCGTCTCAGCGCTCCGCGCGATCATCATGATCTCCGAGTTGCGGTAGAGCGCCCACGCGTCGAGATTCACGGTGCCGAAACTGACGACTTCGTCGGCGACGACGACCTTTGCGTGCACGACCGTGTCCGGGAGCTCCCAGACCGCGACGCCCGGCGTCGAGCATGTCCGGGTAGCGGTGCTTCAGCGCGGCGGTCGCCTGCCCGTTGTTCGACGCCTTCGAGACGACAACCCGGACCTGTACGCCACGTCGCGCGGCGGCGACGATCCGGTCGATCATGTCGCGGTCGGTGAGATAGGGGTTCATCACGTCGAGGCGCTCACGGGCGCCGTCGATCTGCTCCCGGATCGCCTGCGAGGCGGCCACGTGCCCGCCGGGGATCACCTGCGCGAGCGCGACGGGGATCGAGCCGGGGTCGGCCGGCTCCGGGAAGAGCGACGCGAGCTCAGAGGGAAGCGGTGCGCCGTGGCCGTGGAAGCTCGTCAGGAACGCGGCCTGCGCCTGCCGGACGACGTCGCCGGTGACCCGCACCATCACGTCGTGGAAGCCGCCGTTCTCGAAGTGGTCCTCGATACCCGCGCCGCCCGTCCACGCGACCGCGCCGTCGATCACGTAGAGCTTGCGGTGATCGGCGCGGCCGACCTCGTCCTGCCGCCAATCGACCCGCTGCCCGTCTGGGTAGAGGCCGTCCCGGTCGAGTGGGAAGACGTCGTTGACGACGATCTGCGCTCCGGCGGCAGCGAGGCTCGTGAACATCTCCCGCGCTTGCTCGTACGGCCGGGAGCCGAACCCGTCGACGATCACACGGACCTCGATGCCGTCCGCCAGCTTCCGCTGCAGCAGTGCTGCCATCCTCATCCCGATCTCGCCCTCGCGCCAACCGAACATGAGGATGTGCACCGTCGACCGCGCGGCCTCGACATCGGCGAAGATCTTCGGGAAGAAATTCACGCCCTCCGCCCATGGCTCGATCGTCGCCGCGGTCGACCACGCGAACGGAAGCGCTGCGTCGTGCGGGCGCGCCGTCCCTCGTGCCGCGAACACCTCCGTCGCGGCTTGAGCACCCGCCGGCGTGACCGCGTCGACGGGTGGCGGCCAACTCGGCCGCTGTGTGACCGAGAGCACTCGCCGGTATGCGAGGGCGAAGAGCAGGGCGACCGCGCTCACCGCGAGTGGCAAGACCTTGGGACCTGCGTCCCGCTTGGTTGGCCGGCCGGTGTCGAGACTCATGGCGTGGCGCCATCGGCGCACAGTGTCGCCGGACGGCGGCCTCGATTGCCCACGGCCCAAGCGTGGCACTCGCGGCAATCCGACGCAAGTGCGGCTCGGCGGCTACGCTCGGGTTGCGATGAGAGTCGTCGTGACGGGCGGAAGCGGCAAGGCGGGCAGGGCGGTCGTGCGCGACCTGCTCGAACACGGTCACGAGGTCCTGAACGTCGACCGCGTTCCGTCCGCCGACTCGAACTCACCGGACTCGCCGGCACCGTTCCTGCCGGCCGACCTGACGGACTTCGGCCAGACGCTCGAAGCGTTGAGCCACGAGCTGATGACGGGCGTCCAGGCCGTCGTTCATCTCGCGGCGCTGCCTTCGCCGGTCGTCGCGACGCCGGACGTCGTGTTTCGCACCAACATCACGAGCACGCACACGGTGTTCTCCGCTGCGGTGCGACTCGGTCTCGAGCGTGTGGTGTGGGCGTCGAGCGAGACGACTCTGGGGTTGCCGTTCGACCGGCCGCCCGACTACGCGCCCGTCGACGAGCAGCACGAGCTGCGGCCCGAGTCGTCGTACGCGCTGTCGAAGGTCCTCGGAGAGGAGATGGCCCGCCAGTTCAGCCGGTGGAGCGGCATTCCGTTCGTCGCGCTCCGGTTCTCGAACATCATGGAACGCTCCGACTACGACCGGTTCCCGACGTTCTGGGACGACCCGCTGAAGCGCAAGTGGAACCTCTGGAGCTACGTCGACGAGAGCCACGTCGGACAGAGTGTGCGGCGGTCGCTGGAGGCCGACGTTCGAGGTGCCGACGCATTCATCGTCGCGGCGGCCGACACGGTGATGGAGAGGCCGAGCCGCGAACTGATGGCCGAGGTCTTCCCCGGAGTGCCCGTTGCCGACCGCGTCGCCGAGCACGGCACGTTGCTCGACATCGAAAAGGCGCGCCGCGTGCTCGGCTACGACCCGGAGTTCACGTGGAGGGAGCTGGGACGCTAACCGGCGGGCGCGGACTCGACCGGTGCCGGGCAGCGCCAGTACTCCACGTCCGCGGCCTTACCGGCCGACTTGCACGACTGACGCGTCAGGTTGGGGCGCCCCTCGAGCCTGCCGGGGCGGCACGCCTCCCAGTGTCCGGCCTCGCCGTACGGGGCGGTGATCGCGGTGCACGAGGCGAGCAGGCCGGTGTCGCGGAGCGCGCGGCCGTCCTTCATCGTCACCAGCAAGGCGATGACGAGCACGACAATGGCTGCGCCTCTGAACACCAGTTGGCTCCGATCGCGTTATCGGCAGATCGGGCAACGCGGATGAGTGCCTACCGGCCGAGGCGTTGACTCCAGGCTTCGCCGGCAGCGCGGCCCTCGGGCGTCTGCAAGAAGTGGTCGAGCGAGACGTGCAGGAACGCGCAGCGTGCCTCGGCCAGGATCTCGTCGCCCTCGCGCAGGTTGCCGTCGACGTGGATGCGACGGCCGCGCGAGCTCGTCACGCGGGCGGCCACGACGAGCTCGCGGTTGATGTGCACCGGGCGCCGGTAGCGCACGAAGATGCGCGCGGTCACGGTCGGGAAGCGGTGCCAGGTCGCGACCAGCCCGCACGCCTCGTCGAGCGCTGCCGAGACGAGGCCGCCGTGCACGAGCCCCGGCCCACCCTGGTGGCGCTCGTCGAACGAGAACCGTGCCTCGTACGAGGTGGCCCCCTCCACATCGGGCGTCGGGAGATGGATGCCGTGGGGGTTGTCACCGCAGCCCCAGCAGGCGGGGTCGTGGTGCGGCGGGATCTTCAGCGGAGACCACCGCGCTCGTGGTGCGCGCGGAAGAAGTTCTCGGAGCCCGCCGTCGCCATCGCGGCCGACGCGCTGATCTCGAGTGCGAGCGTCGCCGCAGCGACGACCTGCGCGAAGCGGTAGACCTTGCCGGCGCCGGCGCAGCCCATCAGCGCGAGCCACGAGCGCGCGTACGGGAGCGTCGTGCCGCCGCCGACCGTCGCGACCTCCAGGCCGGGCAGCCGGATCGAGACGTTCAGGCCGCCCTCGACGCGCCGGCCGACGCCGTGCGCCATCGAGCTCGTCCCGATCATCCCGAGGTCCTGGCCGGTCGCGGCGAAGATCGCGGCGATCGCGGACGCCGGCGTGAACGCGACCGACTGCATCCCGGACGCGACTGCTCCGTGCGTGCCCGCCCACGCGAGCTCGAGCAGGTCGTCGATCGTCGTGCGCAGCACCCGTCGCACCGCGTCGTCGGTGAGCGTCGCCTCGGCGATCACCGTCTTGCCGTGACCCTCCTGGAAGTACTGGTACGACGGCTTCTTGTCGCCGCCCATGTTCGCCTCGAGCACCGAGCGCTCGATCGGGACCGGCGAGCGCTCGCGCACGTAGCCCATGTTCAGCAGGTACGAGTTGCGCGTCATCATGTTCGCGCCGACCGCGTCGCCCGTCGTCCAGCGCCAGAGCACGTGGCACATCGGCCCGACGACGTGGGTGCGGACCTCGCGGAGCTTCGCCCAACGCGAGCGCGAGGGATCGTCCTGCGACTCGAGCCACTCGCGCAGCGCCGGCAGCTCCGCCTCGACCCAGCGGGCGAGCTCGACCGCGTCGCCGGTCGACTTGCAGATGAAGCAACTTGCTCGGGTGATGCGGTCAGCGAGCACGTACGTTCGGAAGCCGCCCGACTCGGTCACGGCGCGCGCGCCGCGGTACAGCGACGCCGAGAGCCCGCCTTCCGTGTGGGCGAGCGGCACGTACACGGTCTCCGTCTCGCGGCCGCGCTCCTCGACGACTCCGTCCGGCTCGCGGAGCGCGTAGTCGCCGAGCGAGACGGTCAGCGGGCCGATGACGGACACGGGCACGACCGAGACGCCGGTGAGCGCCTCGTTCGCCTGCGTCCACGGCTCGAGGTCGTCCCACAGCACCTCACCGTCGGAGGTGAGGTCACGAACGGTCTGCTGCCGCGCGCGGATCGACTCCGGGTCGTTCTTCCGCGGCCAGCGCCGGAGCTCCATCGTCGTCACGCTATAGCCTCAGGCGCCGTGGCAGCCACGCTCATGGACGGCAAGGCGCTCGCCGGGAAGATCAAGGCCGAGGTCGCGAAGGAGGTCGAGGAGCTCGGCCCGCTCGGGCTCGCGACGTCCTGGTCGGCGACGACCCGGCCTCGGACGTCTACGTGACCCTCAAGCACAAGGACGCGACCGAGGTGGGCATGCGGCCGATCGACCAGCGGCTGCCGGCGGACACGTCCGAGGCCGACGTGCTGGCGCTCGTCGAGGCGCTCAATGCCGACGAAGAGGTCGACGGCCTGCTCGTCCAGACGCCCGTTCCCGAGCACCTGGACGAGTTCAAGATCCTGTCCTCCGTGGTGCCGGTGAAGGACGTCGACGGCTTGACGCCGAGGAACGCCGGCCTCCTGTACCTCGGCCGAGACGGCCACGTCGGCGCGACGCCGCTCGGGGTGATGCGCCTGCTGGCCGAGTACCGCGTGCCCACTGCGGGCGCGCGCGCCGTCGTCGTCGGGCGCAGCCCGATCGTGGGGAAGCCGATGGCGCTGCTCCTCTTGCAGGCGAACGCGACCGTCACGGTGTGCCACTCGCGCACGGACGACCTCGCACGGCACACGCTCGACGCGGACATCCTCGTCGCCGCGGTCGGCGTTCCCGGCCTGATCACCGCCGACATGGTGAAGGCCGGCTCGACCGTGATCGACGTCGGGATCACGCGCACCGACGCGGGTCTCGTCGGCGACGTCGACCCCGGCGTCGCGGAGGTCGCGGCGTTCCTCACGCCCGTGCCCGGAGGGGTCGGGCCGATGACCCGGGCCATGCTCCTGGCGAGCACCGTGAAGGCCGCCAGGTACCGCCGTGGCCTCTTGCCGTATCCCTGAGCAGTGCTATCGTTCGGCGGCTTAGTAAGGGTCGGCGGCTCGGTGCCCGGGCCGTCGCTTGTCTGTAAGGAGGAAGTAGTTGGCTCAGGGCACCGTCAAGTGGTTCTCGAACGAAAAGGGTTACGGCTTCATCGAGCGTGAGGGTGGCGAGGACGTCTTCGTCCACTTCTCCGCGATCACGATGGACGGCTACAAGTCCCTCACCGAGGGACAGAAGGTGGAGTTCGAGGTCGTGCAGGGCCCGAAGGGCGCTCAGGCCGCGAACGTCACCGCAGCCGCTTCGTAGCTTTTCCGGAACCACGTCAAGTCGCCGTCGGCCCCGGAAGGGGCCGTCGGTCTTTCTGGAAGGATTTTCCCGATGGCGATCACGAGAGAACAGGTGCTGCACGTCGCGAAGCTCGCGCACCTCGACCTGACCGACGAGGAGGTCGACCGGTTCCGGGAGCAGCTGTCCGCGATCCTCGACGCCGTCTCGAAGGTCTCGGAGCTCGATCTCGCCGACGTGCCGCCGACCTCGCACCCGCTCGAGCTCGTGAACGTCTGGCGCGACGACGAGCCGGGGCCGTCGCTGCCGCTCGAGGACGTCTTCGCGAACGCGCCCGAGCGCGACGGCGACTTCTTCCGCGTCCCGCCGACGGGCGAGGTGCGCGAGGCATGATCGACACGCTGCGCCTCACGGCCGAGGAGGCGATGGGCCTGCTCGAGCGCAAGGAGGTCTCCGGGCGCGAGCTCTGGGACGCGTACCGCGCGGCGATCGACGCGCGCGACGAGGAGCTGCACTGCTACCTCACGCTCGTCGACGAGCCCAACGGCGAGGGCGTCCCGATCGCGCTGAAGGACGTGATCGGCACGAAGGGGATCGAGACCACCGCGGGCTCGAAGATCCTGAAGGGGTTCGTGCCGGTCTACGACTCGACCGTTGCGCAGCGGTGCAAGGACGCGGGGCTCGCCACGCTCGGCAAGACGAACACCGACGAGTTCGCGATGGGCTCCTCGACGGAGAACTCGGCGTTCGGTCCGTCACGCAACCCGTGGGACCCGACGCGCGTGCCCGGAGGCTCCGGCGGCGGCTCCGCGGCGGCGGTCGCGGGCGGCCTCGCGCCGTGGGCGCTCGGCTCGGACACGGGCGGGTCGATCAAGCAGCCGGCGGCGCTCTGCGGGATCGTCGGGCTGCGTCCGACGTACGGCACCGTGTCGCGCTACGGGATCGTCGCGTTCGCGTCGTCGCTCGACCAGGTCGGGCCGACGACGAAGACGGTGCGCGACTGCGCGCTCCTCTACCGGATCATCGCCGGCCGCGACCCGAACGACTCGACGACCGCCGACGTTCCCGAGGTCGTGCTGCCCGAGCGCGAGGACCTGAAGGGCGTTCGCATCGGCGTCCCGAAGCAGATGGTCGAGGCCGAAGGGATCGAGCCGGGTGTGCGCGACGCGTTCGAGCGCACGCTCGAGCTCGCGCGCGAGCTCGGCGCCGAGGTGGGGGAGTGCGAGCTGCCGCTCTCCGTCGAGTACGGCCTGCCCTGCTACTACCTCGTCGCCCCGGCGGAGGCGTCGTCGAACCTGTCGCGCTACGACGGCGTCCGCTACGGGCTTCGCGTGCCGGACGCCGGCTACCACGAGATGGTCATGCGCACGCGCGACGAGGGCTTCGGCGACGAGCCGAAGCGGCGGATCATGCTCGGCACGTACGCGTTGTCGGCGGGCTACTACGACGCGTACTACGGCCAGGCGCAGAAGGTGCGCACGGTGATCCGCCGCGAGCACGCCGACGCGTTCGAGCGGTTCGACGTCCTCGTCTCGCCGACGTCGCCGACGGTCGCCTTCGAGCTCGGCGCGAAGACGCAGGACCCGCTGGCGATGTACGCGAACGACCTGCTGACGATCCCGTCGTGCATGGCCGGGCTGCCCGGGCTGAACGTGCCGTGCGGGCTGTCGGAGGGCTTGCCGGTCGGGCTGCAGGTGATCGGGCCGCAGTTCGCCGAGAACACGTTGTTCGCCGTCGGCCACGCCTTCGAGAAGGCGATCGCGTTCGACTACGTGCCGGAGCGCCTGCGATGACCACCGAGTGGGAGCCCGTGATCGGGCTGGAGATCCACGTGCACCTGAAGACGCGGACGAAGATGTTCTGCGCCTGCGAGGTCGTGTACTCGGACCCGCCGAACTCGCACACGTGCCCGGTCTGCCTCGCGCACCCCGGAGCGCTGCCGGTGCCGAATCTGCTCGCGATCGAGCACACGGTGAAGCTCGGGCTCGCGCTCGGGTGCGAGATCGCGACGCACGCGCTCTTCCACCGCAAGAACTACTTCTACCCGGACAACCCGAAGGGGTACCAGATCTCCCAGTACGACGTCCCGCTCTGCGGCCGCGGCGTCTTCGTCGTGCCGAAGCCCGACGGCGACCACGAGGTCGGGATCACGCGCGCGCACCTCGAGGAGGACGCCGCGAAGAACGTGCACGTCGGCGGCGCCGGCGGGCGCATCGGCGGCTCGGCGCACACGAACGTCGACTTCAACCGCGGCGGCACGCCGCTGCTCGAGATCGTCACCGAGCCCGACCTCCGCTCGGCCGACGACGCGAAGCGGTTCCTGCAGTTGCTCCGGCAGACGATCGTCGAGCTCGGCATCTCCGACGCGGAGATGGAGAAGGGCACGCTGCGCGCCGACGCGAACGTCTCCGTTCGCAAGCGCGGCGAGACGGGCTACCGCACGCGCACTGAGCTGAAGAACATGAACTCGTTCAACTTCATCGCTCGCGGGATGCAGGCGGAGATCGAGCGCCAGATCGGCGTCTGGGAGTCGGGCGGCGAGGTGGTGCAGCAGACGTTCGACTTCGACGCCGCGACCGGCACGCTGACGCCGCGGCGCTCGAAGGAGGAGGCCGAGGACTACCGCTACTTCCCGGAACCGGACCTCGTGCCGGTCGAGCCTGGTGACGAGCTGGTCGAACGCGCGCGCGCTGCGGTTCCAGAGCTACCGGGCACGAGACTTCGTCGACTCGAGGCCGAGCTCGACTTCGACCTCGCCGAGGGGCTCGTGACGAGTGGCCGTGACGGCCTCTACGAACGCACCCCCGGCGATCGGCGTGCCGTCGCAAACGTCGTGATGAACGAGCTGGCAGGCGCCGGGATCGATCCCGACGAGGTCGACGGCGACGAGCTGGCCAAGCTTGTCGAGGCACGCGCCAACCTCCCGCGTGCGGTCTTCGCCGAGGCGATCGCGCGCAGCGGCGACGAGGGGTTCCGGGCGGAGCCGTACCTCGCCGAGCTCGCGGTGACCGACGTGGGCGAGCTCGGCCCGCTGATCGACACGATCCTGGCGGCGAACCCCGGCCAGGTCGCGGCGTTCCGCGGCGGCAAAGAAGGCCTGCTCGGCTTCTTCGTCGGTCAGGTGATGAAGGAGACGGGCGGCAAGGCCGACCCGCGTGCCGTGAACGACCTGCTGCGCGAGAAGCTGAACGCCTAGCGCGGCTGCGGCCGGACGCGGGCGGCGCGGCCGCGGCGAGCTGCCGCTTCTCGCGCTCCTTCTTCTTGCGCCGGCGGTCGTTCGCCCAGCGCCGTCTCGGCCGTGATCCGCGTCCCACGAAACGGAGCCTATCTACGATCCCGCCCGTGTACGACCTGCTCGTCGTGGTCCACGTCGTCTCCGCGGCCGTCTGGGTGGGCGGCGTCGTCGCTCTCACGTTCGTAGCCGTGCCCGTCGCGCAGCGGCAGACGGGTCCCCTTCGCGGCGAGCTGCTGCGCGACTTCGGCCGCCGGTGGCGGCCGATCGGGTGGGGCGCGCTCGCGCTCGCGATCGCGACGGGGATCCCGATCGCCGAGCACTGGAACGCGTTCGACAGCGAGGTGCTCTTCGACACTCGTTTTGGACGGCTGCTGCTCCTGAAGGTCGGTCTAGTTGCGCTCCTGATCATGCTCTCGGTCGCCCACAGCCGGCTCGGCGGCGTCCTCGCGCGTCAGATCCGCGAAGGACGAGAGCAGTCCGCCCGCCGCCCGCTCGTCCTGATCGGGCGGGCCAGCCTCGCCACGACGCTCGCGATCCCGGTCGTGGCCGTGCTGCTCACGAGGTAGGAGAACCGCCGGGCGAGGCGAACCTTCCTCGGCCTCATGCGTCTAGGAGCGTTCATCGCTCCGCCGCTCCTCGCACTCGCTCTCGCGGCCCCCGCGGCCGGAGCGGCGGCTGATGCGCGCATCGCCGCGCTGCAGGTCGCGCTGCGCGCAAACGGTGTCTACAAGGGCACGGTCGACGGGCTGAGCGGGCCTCGAACCGAGAACGCCGTCCGAGCGATCCAGGTGCGCGCGAAGATCACCGTCGACGGCGTCGTCGGTCCGCAGACGCGGAAAGCGCTCGGGAAGCTCGGGCGACCCGGCCTCGGCACCAGGACACTCGAGACCGGCATGCAGGGCTGGGACGTCGCGTCGCTGCAGTTCCGCCTCGCCGTGCGTGGCTTCCCGTCGGGCACCTTCGACGGCGACTTCGGCCAGCACACCGACGCGGCCGTCCGCCGCTTCCAGGAGTGGGCCGGCCTCGAGCCGGACGGCGTCGCCGGACCGGCGACGACGCGCGCGCTCGCGCGGCCGCCTGCGACGTCGCCCGTCAGGTTGTCGCCGCCGCTCGTACGTTCCGTACACCGACGTCTTCGGGCCGCGCGGCTCACGCATGCACACGGGCATCGACTTTCCTGCGCCGTCGGGGACACCGGTGCTCGCCGCGCGCGCGGGCATCGTCACCGTCACCCGCTGGTTGGACGGCTACGGGAACACGGTCGCGCTCAAGCACAAGCTCGGCGTGAGCACCGTGTACGCGCACCTGTCAGCGATCCTCGTCAAGTCCGGCGCGCACGTCGTTGTCGGGCAACCGATCGCGCGCGTCGGAGCGACCGGCTCCGCGACGGGACCGCACCTGCACTTCGAGCTTCGCGTGCGCGGCGCGGCGATCGACCCGGTTCCCGCGTTCAGGTAGTTAGATCAGGCCGCAGTAGCGCGCGGTGTTCGGCCACGGATAGAAGCCGCGACCGCTTCGATACGCACGCTCGGCGACCCACATCTGCTCGAGCGCGGTCCACTTGTTTGCCGTGCCCTTCGTTCGCAGCAGTTCCGGCCCGTACGTGCGCTGGAAGCTGAGATCCATCTGCAGCCTCCGTAATAGCCATTCCCAGTCGCCGTGGCCCAGCCCTGGTGCGGGTGACGCTCGTAGCGGTGGATGCACAGCCACTGCTGGCGGCGGGGCGGGTTCGCGGCCTGGCGCCTGCGCTTCTCCGCCTTCGCCTCTCCACGCGTTCAGGATCAGCACGCGCTGCTCCCGATCGTTGGAGCGCTCTGCGACGTGGGAAGCGCGCGTGCGCCGTCACGCGCATCAGGTTCTCCCAACGCCACGTCTCACGGCGGTACTTGACGATCTGCGCCAGCAGAAAGTTTCCGATGTCCGTTTCCGGCTCGGTCGTCGTAACGGGTGGCGGCGTCGGCGCGTCGTCCGCGATCGAAGCCGGCGCGTACACGCCCGCAATCAAGGCCACCGACAGCACACAGGCTGTCGCCAGATGTTTTCGCAACGAGATGTGTCCCCCTTCGCATGCCGGCGAACAGAGCTGGCCACAGCTCCGCCGGACGCAGCCGAGGTTAGCCGGGGTGTTTTCGACTCAGGCGAAAACTCACAAAGTTCTTACCTTGCACAGTGAAACCTAAATAGAGGAGAACGACGCCCAACACGATGAACACCGCGGTTTGTGCGACTCCGAGTCCCGCAACCGCACTTCCTGCCGCAGCCGCAGTGACGCCGGCGATGACGAGCGCGTTGCCAACTGGACGTCTGCGAATCGTCAGCAACGCGATCCCGACGACCGCGACGGTGCCGAGCGTGTTCGCTGCGATCGCGAGTACGCGTTCCGGAAAGAGGTCGAGGTGTTCTTGTGCCTCCGGGATCGTCGTACCGGAAACGGGTGACGTGAGCGGCGACGCGAAGCCGATCCCGATCGCGAGCCCGGTGTACAACAGGCCGACCGGAGCCGCCCAGCGTCGGCCGACGAGCAGCAGCGAGCCGATCCCGAGCAGCGGCGCCGTCAGCAGACCGCCGAACGTGTAGTAGACGCGAAACGACGCGTCGTTCCAGCCCGCCGCGGCGCCCCACGCAAGCGCTGCCGAGGCGAGCGCGTACGCGAGCAGCGACGCGGACCACGCGGCGAGCTGCGGCGCCCCGGTCGCCCGCCAACGGCGCGCGAGGCTGCCCGCGAGCCGCAAGGCGAGCAGTGCGGCACCGAACGCGAGCAACGCCTCCACCGGTGTGGAGCGTAGTAAGGTCGAACCGTGAAGCGTGCGCTCGCCCTCGCCGCTGCGGCAGGCGCGCTCGCGTTCGGCGCCGCCACGAGCGACGCCGCGCCGCGCATCGACTTCGCCGGGGTTGCGCTCAACGTGCTCCCGCCCGGCCAGGGCGGCGAGCTCGGAGTCGGCACGCACGGCGTCGACCAGATCGCGCTGTACGACGGCTTGACCCCGCTCGGCGGGAACGTGACGCCGCGGGACTTGACGCGCTTCTTCAAGTCCGCGCGCTTCGGCGTCGAAGGCAAGCCGGAGCGGACGGTCCGTCCGCGCGAGGGCCTGCGAATCGTCCGCGACCGCTGGGGAGTCCCACACGTCTACGGCCGCACGCGTGCCGACGTCGAGTTCGGCGCCGGCTGGGTGACGGCCGAGGACCGCGGCCTCCTGCTGCAACTGCTTCGCCCGGCAGGAAGGATCGCCGCGCTCGACGTCCCGGGGATCGACGCGTTCTCGTTCGCGCTCTCCGGCCGCGGCTTCCAGCCGAGCGCGCAGGCCGAGCAACAGCTCGCTGAGCACGATCGCGCTCCTGCAGGCGACGCGCGACGGGCGTCAGTTGCTCGCCGACGTGCGCGCGTTCGTCGCGGGGATCAATGCGTACAACGCGGCCAATCGGCTACCGATCGAGCCGTGGACGCTCAACGATGTTGCTGCGATGGGCGCGCTGATCGGCGCGGTCTTCGGCGCCGGAGGAGGCGACGAGACGAGACGGTCGATGTTCCTCGATGCGCTGCAACGCGAACTCGGTGACGAGCGCGGCAAGATCGTGTTCGACGACCTGCGTGACCGAAACGATCCCGAGACGCCGACGACGATCGCGAAGGCGTTTCCGTGGGAGGAAGGGACGCGCACCGGAGTGGGGAACGCGACCGTCGACGACGGCAGCTTCGTGCCCGTCACGTACGGCGCGGTCTCGTCGCTCGTTGCGCCGCGGCAGAAGCTGATGTCGAACGCACTGCTCGTGGGTCGCAACCGCTCCACGAACGGACACCCGTTGTTCGTCGCAGGGCCGCAGGTCGGTCACTTCTATCCGCAACTCCTGCTCGAGCTCGACCTGCACGGGGGCGGGATCGACGCACGAGGCGCGGCGTTTCCCGGAATCTCGTTCTACGTGCTGCTCGGCCGTGGGAAGGACTACGCGTGGAGCCTCACCTCGTCGACGTCGGACCTGATCGACGACTACGCGGAGGAGCTGTGCGGCGACGACACGCACTACCGCCACCAGGGCTCGTGCCGGGAGATGGGGAGCTTCGACGCCGGCACGCTCAAGGGCGCTGCGGGCGAGCCCGACCGTCGCCTGCTCTTCCGGACGACTGTGCACGGCCCCGTGATCGGGTACGCGACGGTGGACGGACGACGCGTCGCGATCGCGCGCAAGCGTGCGACGCGCGGGCGCGAGCTCCTCTCGGGGCTCGCGTGGCAGGACCTGAACACCAACAAGCCGCGCAACGCGAACGAGTTCCTGCGCTCGGCGTCGCGGCTCGAGATGTCGTTCAACTGGGTCTACGCAGACGACCGCGACATCGCGACGTTCTCGAGCGGACGGCTCCCCATCCGGCCGGAGACCGTCGACCCTGGGCTGCCGACGTCGGGGAACGGCGACTTCGAGTGGCGCGGCGTGCTTCCGTTCGCGCGGCACCCGCAGGCGGTCAACCCGGCGAGCGGCGAGCTCGCGAACTGGAACAACAAGCCGGCGCCCGGGTTCACCGCTGCCGACGACCAGTGGTCGTACGGGTCGGTTCAGCGCGTCGATCTGCTCCGGAACGGGCTCGCGGCCCGACGGACGCACACGCTCGCCACCGTCGTCTCGGCGATGAACGCCGCCGCGACGCAAGACCTGCGCACGGTCGAGGTCTGGCCCACGATCCGAGCAGTACTCGACTCTGGCCCGCCGCCGAGTGCTCGCGCCCAGTCCGCGGCGCAACTCGTGGACGACTGGCGGGCCCAGGGCGCGAGCCGCCTGGACCGCGATCTCGACGGCTCGATCGACCATCCGGGCGCGGCCGTCATGGACTTCGGCTGGCGGAGGATCGGAGACGCGGTGTTGACGCCGGTCCTCGGCCCGCTCGTTTCGCGCCTTCGCCAGGTCAACGCCGACCACGACGAGCCGGGAGCCAACGGGAACGGCTTCGGGAGCGGCTGGTACGGCTACGTCGACAAGGATCTCAGGACGCTGCTGGGACGTCCCGTGACCGGTTCCTTCCGGACGCGGTTCTGCGGCGCGGGCGACCTGGCCGCCTGCCGCACCGCGCTTTGGGCTGCTCTCGATGCCACGGCCGCGGAGCTGCAGGCCGCTCAGGGAGCCGATCCGGCTCGCTGGCGCGCCGATGCGACCGCGGAGCGCGTGCGTTTCGCCGGAGGCCTGCTGCCTCGGACGATGCGCTTCGCGAACAGGCCGACGTTCCAGCAGGTCATGACCTTCACAGGGCATCGCCCGCGGTGAGCGCCGGTTGCCAAACCGGTGTCAGGACTGGTAGGAACACATCTGGAAAAGGGGGTTGGGTTGGCTGAGGTCACGTTCGAGCACGTCAGCAAGATCTATCCCGACGGAACGCGGGCGGTCTCGGACATCGAGCTCGCGATCAAAGACGGAGAGTTCATGGTCCTCGTCGGCCCCTCCGGGTGCGGCAAGACGACCGCGCTGCGCATGGTCGCGGGTCTCGAGGAGATCAGCGAGGGCGAGCTGAAGATCGGCGATCGCGTCGTCAACAACGTCGCGCCGCGCAACCGCGACATCGCAATGGTCTTCCAGAGCTATGCGCTGTACCCGCACCTGACGGTGTACGACAACATCGCGTTCGGGCTGAAGCTTCGGAAGATGGACAAGCAGGAGATCGACAAGCGCGTCAAGGACGCTGCGCGCGTGCTCGACCTCGAGCCATTCCTCGACCGCAAGCCGCGCGCTCTCTCCGGCGGGCAGCGCCAGCGGGTCGCGATGGGCCGAGCGATCGTCCGCCAGCCGCAGGCCTTCCTGATGGACGAGCCGCTCTCGAACCTCGACGCCAAGCTGCGCGTGCAGATGCGCGCGGAGATCTCGCAGCTTCAGAGCCGGCTCGGCACGACGACGATCTACGTCACGCACGATCAGGTCGAGGCGATGACCATGGGCGACCGAGTCGCGGTGATGCGCAAGGGAGAGCTGCAGCAGGTCGCGACACCGCAGGAGCTCTACGACGAGCCCGTCAACCTGTTCGTGGGCGGGTTCATCGGCAGCCCGGCGATGAACCTCCTCGAGGGGACGCTGCAGCACTCGAACGGCGGGATGGCGGTCTCGATCGGAAGCCAGAAGGTCGAGCTCGGCGCCGCGGTGATGTCGCAGCGGCCCGCGCTCATGGCCTACGACGGCAAGACGGTGATCGTCGGCATCCGGCCGGAGCACCTGGAGGACGCATCGCTCGCGAGCGACGTTCCTGAAGGGCGGCGGCTGAAGGGCGAGGTCGCGCTCACCGAGGCGCTCGGTGCCGAGCTGATCGTCTACCTCAACACGGACGCGAAGCCCGCCCGCACGGACGAGGTCAAGGAGCTCGCCCACGATGCGGGAGCGATCGAGCCGGCCGCCGGTATTGCAGGCGGCGACGGCGCGGTCCTCGTCGGCCGCTTCGGGGCCCGTTCGAAGGCGCGCCCCGGCGAGCAGGCCGAGGTCGCCGTCGACACCGACGGAATGCATTTCTTCGACCCCGAAAGCGGAATGGGGATTTACGAAAAACCAACGGAGGAGGGAACGTGATCAGGAAGTACGCGCTGTCTTTCGGTGCGCTCGTCCTCGCGCTCTCGCTTGCAGTTACTGCGGCCGCTTGCGGTGGCAGTGACGACGGCGGCAGCGAAGCGGGGACCGGCACCGTCAGCGTGCTGTCGCTCTGGGGCGGCGGCGAGCAGGAGGCCTTCCAGAAGGTCCTCACTGCGTTCACGGCGGAGACGGGAATCAAGACGAAGTACGAGTCGGCGCGTGACTTCCTGCCGGTCGTTCGTTCCCGGCTTGCGGCGGGCAACCCGCCGATGGTCGCGATCATCCCGCGGCCGGGCATCGTGGCCGACCTCGCGAACGAAGGTGCGCTGATCTCGCTCGAGGATCTGGGTCTGGATCCCGACGCGATCAACGAGAACTACAGCGAGGCGTGGACCAACCTCACGACGGTCGACGGGACGGTGTACGGGGTCGTCGCCAAGGCGAACTCGAAGAGCACCGTCTGGTACCGGCCCGACGACAGCAAGGTGCAGCCCGCCGCGACGTTCGACGAGCTGAAGACCATGACCGACGGGCTCACCAGCGATGCCCAGAAGCCGTGGTCGCTCGGTGCAAAGGACTCGTGGACGCTCACCGACTGGTTCGAGAACATCTACGCCCGCACGGCCGGCGCTGACAAGTACAACCAGCTGTTCAGCGGCGAGCTCGACTTCACGGATCAGTCCGTGAAGGACGCGCTGACGCAGCTGACCGACCTGCTGAACAACGAGAGCGTGTCCGGCGGGATCGACGGTGCCCTCGGCACCGACTTCGTCGGCGGCATCGGGAAGGTGTTCAGCACCAACCCGACCGCGCACCTGTACATGGAGGGCGGCTTCGTCGGCGGCATCGCGCTGGCCGACGTCAATCCCGACCTCGTTCCTGGTCAGACGATCGACTTCTTCCCGTTCCCGACGATCGACGAGGCTCACGGCGATCCGCTCGTCGGCGGTGGCGACGTCACCGCAGCGTTCGTGAACAACGAGGACGTCGCGAAGCTGATCGAGTACCTCGCCTCGCCCGAGGCCGGGGAGATCTGGGTCTCGACGGGCGCGATCGTGTCGCCGAACAAGGGCGTCACGGCCGACGCGTACCCGAACGAGCTCGTCAAGAAGGAGGCCGAGCAGGTCACGGGCGCGACGGTCTTCGTCTTCGACGGCTCTGACCTCCTCCCGGGCGCGCTCGGCGAGGACTGGGGCACGGTGCTCCAGAACGTGCTCAAGGATCCGTCGTCGATGGACAGCCAGCTGGACCAGTTCCAGCAGCAGGCTGAGGACGCGTTCGCCGGCTAGGACGAGCGGGTAACGCGAACCAATGAGTAGCGGCACCGTCGCCCCGGGATCAGTTGTCGGGAAACCCCCGGGGCGGCGGTTGGCCGCGATGCGCGAGGGCGGTCTGCAGGCGGTGCCGTTCCTCGCGCCGGCCCTCATCCTCGTCTTCCTCTTCCTGGTCGTCCCGGTCATCTGGACGGTCGCACTCAGCTTCAACAAGACGCGAGGTCTGAACTTCGGCACCGAGTGGGTCGGCTTCGACAACTACGAGCGGCTGCTGACGCGCGACAGCCGCTTCCTCGACCGCGACGAGATCCCCTGGTCCGGCGCGCTCGTGAACAACGTCCGTTGGCTGATCATCTATCCGATCCTCTGCCTGCTGCTCGGCCTGGTCACGGCCGTGCTCGCCACGCGGGTTCGCTACGAGGGGGCCTTCAAGGCGATCATCTTCGTGCCGATGGCGATCTCCGCCACGGCGGTGGGCGTCATCTGGCTGCTCGTCTACAGCCCGGACCCCGACATCGGGCTCCTGAATGCCCTGGTGACCAGCGCCGGCGGGGACCCCGTCTCCTGGCTTGGACGAGCAGACCTCGCCAACTACGCGATCATCCTCGCGTACGTGTGGGCGTCGACCGGGTTCGTGATGGTCGTGCTCTCGGCGGCACTCAAGGGCATCTCGATGGAAGTGATCGAGGCGGCGCGCACCGACGGTGCGACCGAGTGGGACATCTTCCGGCGCATTCAGTTTCCGCTGCTGTCGCTCCCGATCGCGGTCGTCGCCGTCTGGATGACGATCAACGTGATCAAGGTGTTCGACATCGTGTACATCATGACCAAGGGTGGGCCGGGTGGTGCGACTCGCGTCATCGCCTACAGCTACTACGTCGAGACGTTCGAGAACGGGCTCGGCGGCTACGGCGCCTCGGTGGCGGTCGTGATGCTCCTCTTGATCATCCCGGTGATGGTCTGGCAGATTCGTCGGTTCCGCGCGGAAGCGGTCGTGTCATGAGTTCGACCACCGCCGCCGAGACAATCGCCGTCCGCCCGCGCGAGTCCGTCTCGACGCGAGTCGTCGGCTTCCTCGGGCGCAGCCCGGTGCACATCGTGCTCGTCGTTCTCGCAGGTCTCTGGCTGATCCCGACCATCGGGCTGCTCGTCACGTCCTTCCGTCCTCGCCCGGACATCGCGTCCAGCGGGTGGTGGACTGCGTTCACGAGCACCGATTTCACGCTCAAGAACTACGACCTCGTCCTGAACGCGAACCAGATGAGCAGCAGTTTTCTCAACAGCGCGCTGATCGCGGTGCCGTCGACGCTCCTGCCGCTGGTGATCGGCTCCATGGCGGCGTACGCGTTCTCCTGGATCCGCTTCCCGTTCCGGGACACGATCTTCCTGACCATCGTCGCGCTGATGGTCGTGCCGGTTCAGAGCGCGTTCGTCCCGATGCTCGTCGAGTTCCAGGACTTCGGTGAGTTCTTGACCGGGACGAAGACGGCGATCACCGGGTGGTACTTCGGGATCTGGATCGCCCACACGGTCTTCGCGCTGCCGTTCTGCATCTTCCTGCTCCGCAACTTCTTCATCACGCTGCCTCGTGACCTGATCGAGGCCGCGCGCGTCGACGGAGCGTCGAACTGGAAGATCTTCCGCAGCATCGTGATCCCGCTCTCGGTGCCGGCGCTCGCGTCGTTCGGGATCTTCCAGTTCCTCTGGGTGTGGAACGACCTGCTGACGGCACTGGTGTTCATCCAGGAGTCCGACCAGTGGCCGATGACGATCCGGATCAGCCAGATGCTCTCGACCTACGGGGTCGAGTACCACCTCCTGAGCGCGGGCGCGTTCCTGCTGATGGGAGTGCCGCTGCTCGTGTTCTTCGCGCTTCAGCGCTACTTCGTGCAAGGCCTGTTGGCAGGCTCGGTCAAATAGCTCCCCAGCAGATCGTCAACCTGGTTCCCCACACGCACTGGGACCGCGAGTGGTACCTGCCGTTCCAGAGCTTCCGGCTGAAGCTCGTTCGGCTGATCGACAAGGTGCTCGAGCTGCTGGAGGCCGACCAGCGGTTCGTGTTCACGCTCGACGGCCAGCTCCAGACGATCGACGACTACCTCGAGATCAGGCCGGAGAACGAGCAGCGGCTGCGCGCGCTCGTCGAGGAAGGCCGGCTCGCGATCGGGCCGTGGCAAGTGCTGATGGACGAGTTCCTCGTCTCCGGGGAGACGATCTGGCGGAACCTCGAGGTCGGGCTCGAGCGCGCGCGCGAGTTCGGCGGCGAGATGCGCGTCGGCTACCTGCCCGACATGTTCGGGCACATCGCGCAGATGCCTCAGATTCTGCGCGCGCACGGGCTCGACAACGCCGTCGTCTGGCGCGGTGTCCCGGCCGCGGTCGAAGGACACGTGTTCGAGTGGCGCGGAGTCGACGGCTCGTCGGTCCGCGCGGAGTACCTCCCGGCCGGCTACGGCAACGCCGCGTATCTCCTGCTGGCGCCCGACAACCTCGGCGGCGCCGTCGACGCGCTGATCGAGACGATGCGGCCGTTCTTCGGCGACGACCCGGTGCTCGCGATGTACGGCACCGATCACCAGGAGCCGCTCCCGGAGCTCGTCGACATCGTCGAGCGCGCGAACGCGGAGAACGATCGCGTCCGGATCCAGCTCACGACGCTCGGCGCGGCCTTGGCCAACGGCTCTGCTCCGAGCACGACCTGGACGGGCGAGCTGCGCTCGGGCGCTCGGGCGAATCTCTTGATGAACGTGACGTCGGCGCGGATCGACATCAAAGCTGCTGCCGCGCGTGCCGAGCGATGGCTCGAGCGGTACGCCGAGCCGCTCGCAGCGCTGCACGGCGGCGAGTGGCCCGACGAGTTCCTCGCGCTCGCGTGGCGCCGGGTGATCGAGAACTCCGCACACGACTCGATCTGCGGGTGCTCGGCCGACGCCGTCTCCGCGCAGGTCCTCGTGCGCTTCGCCGAGGCCGAGCAGCTGGGCCGCGACCTCGCGGCCGAGGCGCTCGAGCCGGCGCGCGCGAAGACGCCTCGAGGCGCAGCCGTCGTCGCCAACCCTTCGCCGTTCGTGCGCGACGATGTCGTCGAGCTCGAGCTTCCGGTGCCCGTCGAATGGGACGACGTCGCCCTTGAAACCGCCGACGGCTCGCGCTTTCCCGCGCAGCAGCTCTCGCGGAACGCGCCGCAGCTGTACCGCGTGGAGCTGCTCGGGCGCGACATTCCCGAGCTCGTGAGGCGGCGTCTGCACGGACGAGAGCTCTTCGGTCACTGGCTGAACGGGTTCACGGTCGAGCCGGGGCCCCGGATGGTCTTCGAGCTCGACACCGTGCAGGACCCGCCGTCGATCGACCTCGTCGAGCTCCGAACGGCGGTCCTCGTCGCGGCGAAGGCCAAGGAGGACGAGCGTTGGGAGATCGTGTTCCGAACCCGTGCGCGCCGCAGGCTCGCCGCACGCGTGTCGGCGCCTGCGCTCGGCTGGACGGGGGTCCGCGCCGTCGAGGGCGGTGAGCCCGGCGACGCCGTGAAGCTCGACGGCGGCGTGCTCGAGAACGGGCTGCTGCGCGTGCAGGTCGCGAACGACGGCACGTTGCGGATCGGCGACCTCGAAGGCGTCGGCCGGATCGTCCGCGGTTTCGACGTGGGCGACTCCTACAACTACGCGCCGCCCCCGGACGACGTGCTCGTCGACCGGCCGGAGTCGGTGCGCGTCGAGTGGCTCGAGAGCGGCCCGGTGCGTGCGTCGCTGGTCGTTCGCAGGACCTACGACTGGCCTCCAGACCACCGCGTCGAGGTCGAGACGCACGTCGAGCTTCGAGCGGGAGAGCCCTTCGCTCGCCTCCGGGTCGCGTTCGACAACCCGGCCGACGATCAGCGCGTTCGGCTGCACGTGCCGCTGCGGCAGCACGCCTCGCACTCCTACGCCGAGGGCCAGTACGCCGTCACCGAGCGCGGGCTCGTCGCGGAAGGCGGCCACGGGGAGATGCCGCTACCGACCTTCCCGGCGTCGTCGTTCGTCTCCGCCGGAGGCGTCGCGCTGCTGCTCGAGCACGTGTCGGAGTACGAGTTGCTCGAGGGGCGTGAGCTCGCGTTGACGATCCTGCGGTCGACCGGCTGGATCAGTCGCAACACGAACCCCTACCGAGACGAGCCGGCCGGTCCCGAGCTGCGGATTCCCGACGCGCAGCTGCGCGGGCGCCACTCGTTCTCGTTCGCGATCTACCCGCACGACGGCGTGCGCCCCGGCCCGGACGTGCTCGAGCAGGCAGAGCGCTACCGGCTCCCGTTCCTGAGTGCGGAGGGCGCGGGCGACGCCGGCGAGCTCGCTCAGGCCGAGGGGATCTCGCTCGACGGAGCCGGTGTCGTCCTGACCGCGCTCCGGCGAACCGCCGACGGGCTCGAAGCGCGGCTTGCGAACGAGACCGCCGAGCCTGCGGCTGCGCGGCTCGGCGAAGAGCGGCTCGAGCTTCGCCCCTGGGAGATCCGCACCGTCTCGCTGCGTTAGGGGTCCCCGAGCTAGGGTACGAACCCGCGGATGCGGCGGCTGCTTCTCTTGTGCGCGCTCGCCTTGCTGGCGGGCTGCGGCGGCGACGACGCGAACGACGCGAACGAGCAGTACGCCGGAGTCGTCCGCTCGGACGCCGAGCGGCGAGCCGAGGAGCGGGCGAAGAAGGCCGAGGACGTGGACGGCACGCCCCTCAGCCGCGTCGAGGTGAGCAAGGGCAGGACCCGCGAGGGGGCGGAGGCGTGGCTCGTCGTGTACGCGGACCTGACCGGCGAGTTCGACGACCTCTGCGTCTGGGTGAACGACATGGGCGTCGAGGGAGACGACTGCCCGGGGTACGCGGGCGTCACCCACGCGACCGCGCGAGTCGAAGCGGCTGCCGAGGCTGCGAAGCGGGAGGATGAGCTCGGGGTCGAGCTCGCGTTCGTCGAGCTCCGCCACGGCGAAGCCGAGGGGCACGCAGCCTGGGAAGCCGTCTACAGCGACCCGAGCGCCGAGTACAAGGACCTCTGCGTCTGGATCCAGACCGACCCCAAGGACGAGCAGAAGAATCTGATCACCTCTGACGACTGCTAGGCCGACTAGGCTCAGACGGGAGTGCCGGAGAAGCGCTACCTGATGACCCCGGGGCCGACGCCTGTGCCTCCGGAGGTGCTCGCCGCGATGGCCGAGCCGGTCGTTCACCACCGCAGCCCCGACTTCCGCGTCGTGCTCGAGCGCTGCCTCGGCCGCCTCGGCGAAGTGTTCCGCACCGAGGCGCCCGTGTTGATGTTCACGTCGTCTGGAACCGCGGCGATGGAGTCCGCCGTCTCGAACCTGCTCTCGCCGGGCGACCGCGCGACCGTCGTCTCCTGCGGCTACTTCGGCGAGCGCTGGCAGGCGATTGCGGGTGCCTACGGCGCCGACGTCGATGCGCTCGCCTACGAGTGGGGTGAGATCCCGTCCGCCGACGAGCTCGCGGCACGGCTCGCCGATCGTCCCGCGAAGGCCGTGTACCTGACGCACTCGGAGACCTCCACCGGCGTCGTCGCCGACGTGCGCGCGCTTGCCGCCGTCGCCAAGGAGGCCGGTTCGCTCGTCGTCGTCGACGCGATCTCGAGCCTCGGTGCCGTGCCGCTCGAGACCGACGCGTGGGGGATCGACGTCGTCTGCTCCGGCTCGCAGAAGGCGCTGATGACGCCGCCCGGGCTCGCGTTCGCCTCGGTGTCCGACGCGGCGGACTCGGCGCGCGGAACCTCGCCGCGCTTCTACCTCGACTGGGAGCGAACGCGCAAGGCCCAGGAGAAGCTCGACGCAGCGTTCACGCCTGCGGTCTCGATCATCGCGGGGCTCGACGTCGCGCTCGGGCTCCTCCTCGGCGAAGGCCTGGAGTCCGCGTTCGAGCGGCACCTGCGCCTCGGGCGGGCCTGCCGTGAGGGTGCGAAGGCGATGGGGCTCGAGCTCTTCTCGCCGGACGACGACAGCTCGGCGGTCGTCACGGCGATCCGCGCTCCGGAGGGGATCGACTCCGGCGACGTCGTGCTCGCGCTGCGCGACAAGCACGGGATCACGATCGCGAACGGGCAGGGCGCGCTCAAGGGGCAGATCTTCCGGATCGGCCACATCGGCTGGTTCGACGTGTTCGACATCACCACCGCACTCGCCGCGGTCGAGCTGACGCTCGCGGAGCTCGGCGCGGACGTCGAGCGAGGCGTCGCAACGGCGCGCGCGCTCGAGGTCTACGAAGGCGCGACGGTTTGAGCAAGCTGCGCGTCCTCGTCCGCGAGCCGATCGCCGACGCGGGCGTGAAGCTGCTCAGGGATCGCTTCGACGTCGACGTCGAGACGAACGGCGACCTCGCCGAGCGGATCGGTGACTACGACGCGATCGTGATTCGCTCGGCGACGAAGCTGACCGCCGAGCTGATCGAGCGTGGCGCGAAGCTGAAGGTGATCGGCCGCGCGGGCGTGGGGGTCGACAACGTCGACGTCGAGGCCGCGACGCGCCGCGGGATCGTCGTCGCGAACGCGCCCGAGTCGACGGTCGTCTCCGCCGCCGAGCACGCGGTGGGCCTGCTCGTCGCGCTCGCGCGGAACATCCCGCAGGCGCACGCCGCGCTCAAGCAGGGCCGCTGGGAGCGCTCGAAGTGGGGCGGGGTCGAGCTCTCCGGGAAGACGCTCGGCGTGCTCGGCTTCGGGAGGATCGGGCAGCAGGTCGCGCGTCGCGCAGGCGGCCTCGGGATGCGCGTCGTCGCCTACGACCCGTTCGTCGCGAAGGAGCGTTACCGCGAGCTCGGAGTGGAGCGCGCGGAGTCGATGGCGGGCGTGCTCGAGGAGGCGGAGTTCCTGACGCTGCACCTGCCGCTCGGGCCGGAGACGCGCGGGATCGTCAATCGCGAGGCCTTCGCCCAGATGCGCGACGGGACGCGCCTGGTGAACGCGGCGCGCGGCGAGCTCGTCGACGAAGAGGCGCTGATCGAGGCGCTCGGGAGCGGGAAGCTCGCTGGCGCGGCGCTCGACGTCTTCTCGAGCGAGCCGTACTCGGGCCCGCTGCTCGAGCTCGACAACGTGATCGTGACGCCGCACCTCGCCGCCTCGACCGAAGAGGCGCAGGATCGGGCGGGGGTGATCGTCGCCGAGCAGGTCGCGGCCGCGCTCGAAGGTGGGCTCGTGACGAACGCGGTCAACATCCCTGCGATCCGGCCCGAGGACCTCGACGTCCTCGGCCCCTACGTTCCGCTCGCCGCAAAGCTCGGCCGGCTCGCGATGGAGCTGGCGGGGGGTCGGGCTGCGCGGATCGAGCTCTCGTACTACGGGACGCTGGCGCAGTACGACACGCGCTTGCTGACGGTGGCGGCGCTCAACGGAGCGTTCCAGGGCCGCGCCGACGTGCCGGTGAACTACGTCAACGCGCCGCTGATCGCCGCGGAGCGCGGGATCGAGGTCAACGAGGAGCGCCGGCGCAGCTCGCGCGACTACACGAACCTGATCCGCGTGCGGGTGCGCGAGAACGGCGACGAGGTGACGGTCGCCGGCACGACGATCGGACGTGACAACCGCTTCTGGCTCGTCAACGCGCTCGGGTTCGAGCTCGACATCGAGCTCTCGCCGCTGATGGTCTTCTTCCGCTACGACGACGTACCGGGCGTGATCGGACGAGTGGGCACGCTCTTCGGCCAGCAGAACGTCAACATCGCGAACATGGCCGTCTCGCGAAGCCGACGCGGCGGCAAGGCGCTGATGGCGCTCTCCCTCGACACGACGCCGCCGCCCGAGCTCGTCGAGGCCGTGCGCTCGGAAGGCTTCGACGATGCGCGAATCATCGACCTCGGGTGAGGACCGCGGCGGCCGTTGGGTCGCCGCGCAGTTCGCCCTGATGCTGCTCGTGCTCGCCGCCGGCTGGCTGCCGCCCGGTTGGCCGGGCGCTGCCGACTGGGTGCTGCCGGCAGTCGGTGCGGTCTGCTCGCTCCTCGGCGTGCTCCTGGCCGCCTGGGCGTGGCGCACGCTCGATCGTTCGGCGACTGCGTTCCCGCGACCCCGCGAAGGCGGACGGCTGATCGACTTCGGCCCGTACGAGTACGTGCGGCACCCGATCTACAGCGCCGGTCTGCTCTTCTTCGTCGGCTACGCGCTTGCGACGAGCCCGGCCGCGCTCGTTCCCCTGGTCGGGCTCGCGGTGCTCTGGCGGAACAAGGCGGCGCTGGAGGAGGAGCTCCTCACGCGGCGCTACCCCGAGTACCGCGACTACCGCGCTCGCGTGTCGGGAGCGTTCGTGCCTAGGCCGGCTTCGGCTTCCGCGGATTGAGGCTGCGCACGCCCGTGCTCCCCGACCCCGTCCAGCGCGTGGCCGACTTCCTCCGCACGGCACGGGCCGAGGCCCGCCTCGAGGAGTTCCCCGAGGAGATCCCGACCGTCCGGGACGTCGCGAAGGCGCTCGGGGTCGAGCCCGGCCAGATCGTCAAGACCCTCGTTTTCGTCTGCGACGGGAGGCCGGTCGTCGTCCTCGTCCCCGGCGACCGGCGGGCGGACGGAGCCAAGGTCGCGAGGGCCGTCGGGGCGGCCTCGGCCAGGGTGGCCACGCGGGACGAGGTCCTGGCCGCGACCGGCTTTCCTCCAGGGGCCGTGGCCCCGTTTCCGCTGCCCCAGATCGAGACGATCCTGCTCGAACAGACCCTGCTGGCCGAGCACCAGGTCTGGGTCGGCGCGGGCTCCGACCGCCACCTGGCCAGGCTCCCGGCTGCCGAGCTCCTCCGCCTCTCGAGGGCCCGCCCCATGGACGCTGTCGAGGACCACACATACCATTCGGGTTGACCGTCGATCCCAAGAGGAGGCGCTACAGGTGGAGGAAACCGAGAAGATCTGGATGAACGGCGAGCTGGTCGACTGGGCTGACGCCAAGGTCCACGTCGGCACTCACGGACTCCACTACGGCTCGGGCGTCTTCGAGGGAATCCGCTGTTACGAGACCCCGAAGGGCCCGGCAGTCTTCCGGCTTCACGACCACCTGCAGCGTCTGCACGACTCTGCGCGTCTGCTCTACATGGAGCTCCCGTACTCGATCGACGAGTTGCGCGACGCGTGCCACGAGTTGATCGGCGTCAACGGCCTGCCCGAGTGCTACCTCCGCCCGATCGCGTTCTACGGCTACGGCCAGCTCGGCGTCGCCGCGCGTGACAATCCCGTCGAGACCGTGATCATGAGCTGGCCCTGGGGCGCCTACCTCGGCGACGACGGAATGGCGAACGGAATCCGCGGCAAGATCTCCAGCTGGCAGCGCATCGGGCCGAACGTGATCCCGCACGTCGCCAAAGCGACCGGCGTGTACCTCAACTCGATGCTCGCGGTCACGGAGGCAATTCGCGCGGGCTACGACGAAGCGATCCTGCTCACCGCGGAAGGGACGATCGCGGACGGCTCCGGCGAGAACATCTTCATCGTCAAGAACGGCACGATCTCCACGCCCGCGCTCTCGACGTCGATCCTGCCGGGGATCACGCGGGACACGATCATCCAGATCGCGCAGGACCTCGGGCACACGGTCGAGGAGAAGGACCTGATCCGCTCCGACCTCTACCTCGCCGACGAGGTGTTCATGTGCGGCACCGCCGCCGAAGTGACGCCGCTCAAGTCGGTGGACGACTACGAGCTCGGAGTCGGGCCGGTGACGCTCGAGATCCAGAAGGCGTACCTGGAGACGGTGCGCGGCCAGAGCGAGCGCTGGTCGCAGTGGCTCGACCACACGGCCACGCGCACGCCCGCAGCTTGAGCAAGGCCGCAACGCGCATCCCGCTCTCGCGCCCGTTCCTGGGCGAGCGGGAGGAGGAGCTCGTGCTCGACGTCCTGCGCTCGGGCCGGCTCTCGCTCGGGCCGACGATCGAGCGGTTCGAGGAGTTGATCGCCGAGCGCACCGGTGCGCCCTACGCGGTCGCGCTCTCGAGCGGCACCGCAGGTCTCCACCTCCTGGCGCGCGCGGCCGGCCTCGGGCCGGGGGACGAGGCGATCACGTCACCCTTCTCGTTCGTCGCGTCGGCGAACTGCTTCGTGGTCGAGGGTGCGACGCCCGTCTTCGCGGACATCGACCCGCGCACGCTCAATCTCGACCCCGCAGCGGTCGAGGCGGCGATCACCGAGCGCACGAAGGCGATCGTCGCCGTCGACATCTTCGGCTACCCCTGCGAGCTCGACGAGCTGCGCGCGCTCGCCGACAAGCACGACCTCGTGCTGATCGACGACTCCTGCGAGGCGCTCGGCGCGGAGTACAAGGGCGCGCCGCTCGGCTCGCACGGGCCGAGCTCGGTCTTCGCCTTCTACCCGAACAAGCAGATCACCACCGGCGAGGGCGGCGTCGTGACGACGCACTCGGAGGACGAGTCGCGGCTGCTCCGGAGCCTGAGCAATCAGGGGCGCTCGTACGAGAGCGGCCGCTGGTTCCACCACCCGTACCTCGGGCTCAACTACCGCTGGACCGACCTGCAGGCCGCCGTGGGAATCGCGCAGCTCGAGAAGCTCGACGAGATCCTCGCGCTGCGCAGCGCAGCGGCGGGGCGCTACGACGAGCTCCTGGCCGGAGTGGAGGGCGTCGAGACGCCCCTGCCCGACGACGACGACCACACCAGGTCGTGGTTCGTCTACGTCGTCCTGCTCGACGAGGGCATCGACCGGACCCGCGTTGCGGAGGAGCTCGCCGAGCAGGGGATCGAGTGCGGGGAGTACCTGCCGTGCATCCACCTGCAGCCGTACATGCGCGAGTCGTACGGGTTCGCCGAGGGCCTCTGTCCGATCGCCGAGGACGCGAGCCGGCGGACGCTTGCCCTGCCGTTCTTCCCGCAGCTCGAGCGGGAAGACCAGGAGCGCGTCGCTTCCGCGCTTTCGGGAGCGCTCGCGGCGCAATAATCAGGGGGTGTCCACCGGCCCGACCCGGATGGTGTTTCTCGGCTTCGGGAAGTTCGCCCGTGCCGACAAGATCTACGCGCTCGAGCCGCTCGCCGGCAAGGACCGCGGCCACGGCGCCCGCACGCGCGTCTGGGTGGAAGGCGTACCCGAGCCGATCGTCGCCTCGCGCACCGAGCGGACGATCGTCTCCGAGATGGGCGGCGACTCCGCTCTTCGCTCGCAGCTCATCGACCAAGGTGTCGAGCTCGCCGAGCGGCTGCTCCAGCAGACGGACACGGGCCGCGTCGACCTGAACGACCTGAGCCGCCGTGCGCGTCGCCTGCTCGAGGCGACCGCGCAGCCGCCTGACGACAGCCAGCTTTTCTGAGAGCTCGTCTCGAAGTGAGGAGCTGTGTTCCCGGGCCGCGCTGGGCGGCGCGATGCGGCGTCCTCAGTCGCGCTCGTATCGCTGCGGATACGAGCGCTCCCTGCGTCCTTGCCTCGCACCACCCATCGCACCCCGGCAACGAGCCCTCACTCCGAAACGAGCTCTTCTGACCGAGCCCGGCCCGGAGCGTCCCGGCGTTCTCGGACGGCTGTCGCGGATCGCCGTCGACGTCCGGCCGCTGCGCTCGTCGCAGTCCTTCCGCCGGCTGTGGTTCGGCACGGGCATCTCGGCGATCGGCAGCCAGATCACGACCGTCGCGATCCCGATCCAGGTCTGGGACCAGACGCACTCCACGTTCATGGTCGGCCTGGTCGGGATCGCGGCGTTCGTGCCGCTCGTCACGGTCTCGATCGTCGCCGGGGCGGTCGCCGACGCGGTCGACCGCAGACGGCTCCTGTTGTACTCCGACCTCGGTCTCGCCGCGGTCACCGTCGTCCTCCTCCTCAACGCACTCGCGGACGACCCGAGCCTGCCGCTGCTGTTCGCGTGCGAGGCCGGTGCGACGGCGGCCTACGCGTTCCAGCGGCCGGCGCGGAACGCGCTCACGCCGAAGCTCGTGCCCGACGACCAGCTGCTCGCCGCGATCGCGGTCGAGGACGTCGTGTTCAACCTCTCGCGCGTCGCCGGCCCGGCGTTGGCAGGCGTGCTGATCGCCACCGTCGGCTTCGCCGGCGCGTACGCGTTCGACCTCGCGACGTTCGCCGCGTCCCTGATCGCGATCTGGCTCTTGCCACGTCTGCCGAAGATCGAGGACGCCGAGGACGTGAGCCTGCGCTCGATCCTCGACGGGTTCCGGCTCGTCGGCCGCGAGCCCGCGCTGCTCGGGATCTTCACCGTCGACACGGTCGCGATGATCTTCGGCATGCCGAGCGCGCTCTTCCCGGCTTTCGGCGAGGAGCTCGGCGGCGGCGCGTCGACCGTGGGCCTCTTGTACGCCGCGCCGTCCGCCGGCGCGTTCGTTGCGTCCGTCTTCTCGGGCTGGATGACGCGCGTGCGCCGGCAGGGGCTCGGCGTGTGCGTCGCCGCCGCGGGCTGGGGCGTCGCGATCGGCGCCTTCGGCCTCGCGACGAGCATTCCGCTCGCACTCGTCATGCTCGCCTTCGCGGGCGGGGCAGACTTCGTCAGCGCGGTCCTGCGCTCGACGATCCTGCTCCAGGTGACGCCCGACTCGATGCGTGGACGACTCTCCGGGATCGAGCTGGCTCAGGTCGCGGGAACGCCTGCGCTCGGCAACCTCGAGGCCGGCGCGCTCGCGTCGCTCGTGGGGATCCGCGCGTCCGTGGTCTCGGGCGGCGTGCTCTGCGTGATCGGGACGGCGGTCGTCGCGCTCGCGCTGCCCGCGTTCCGCCGCTACGAGAAGCCCGCGTGATCGGGCGCGACTTCTTCGCTCGCTCGGTGCACGAGGTGGCGCCCGACCTGATCGGCGTCGAGTTTCTCTGTGACGGCGTCGGCGGCGTGATCGTCGAGGTCGAGGCCTACGACCACGAGGACCCGGCTGCGCACGGCTATCGCGGCCGCACGGCGAGGAACGCGTCGATGTTCGGCCCGCCCGGGCACGCCTACGTCTACCGCTCGTACGGGATCCACTGGTGCGTGAACTTCGTCTGCGAGGAGGAGGGGTCGGCGTCGGCCGTGTTGATCCGCGCGCTCGAGCCGACCCACGGGATCGAGTCGATGCGCGAACGGCGCAACGTGGACGCTGTGCGCGCACTCTGCTCCGGGCCGGGAAAGCTCACGCAGGCGCTCGGCGATCACGGGTGCGCACGACGGGCTTCCGCTCGATCGGCCGCCGTTCGAGCTCGTGCCGCGGGAGGCCGAGCCGGAGCTCGTGCGCGGCCCGCGGATCGGGATCACCAAGGCCGTCGAGCAACCCTGGCGCTACGGGCTCGCGGGCTCGCGCTTTCTCAGCCGCGCCCTACGACCAGGCTGACGACCATGCCCGGCTTCGCGGCGAGACCTGCGACCGGCGCCTGCGCGACGATCCGTCCCGCCTTGCCGTCGGTGAAGCCGGCGACGTCGACCTTCAGCTCGAGCTTGCGAAGCTTGGCACGCGCCTCGCGGAGGGTCAGGCCCGTCAGCTTGGGGATCACGCCGTGCAGCGGCTTCGGCACGATCAGCGTCACCGTGTCGTAGGACGAGAGCCGCCCGCGTGCGGGCACCTGGTCGACGACGCGGTCGACGCGCTGCAGCGGCTTCGCCGGCTGGTACGCGATCACGGACTCGAGCGGTTGCGCCGCCAGCCGGATCCGCGCGAGGTCGACGCGCTGGCCGACGACGCGTGGCACCTCGACCTCGTTCGGCTTGCAGTTCGCGGTCCGCTTCGGCCCGTAGTTGTTGAAGTACACGATCGAGAGGGCACCCCGGCAAAGACCGTTGTCGAGCAGGAGGCGGCCGTCCCGGCGGACGACGCGCTTGGTCGTGCCCGAGAGGAAGGGCGGCGCGGAGAACGACTCCGGCTTCTCGTTCCGCAACCGCAGCGCCGACTCGGCGAACGACTTCCAGATCAGCGCGGGGAAGGTGCCGCCGGCAACCGCGTCACCGTGGAACTCCGTCAACATCGGCTTCAGCGTGTCCGGGTCTCCGACCCAGACGGCGACGACGAGCTGCGGGGTGTAGCCGACGAACCACGCGTCGCCGTAGTTCTCGGTCGTACCGGTCTTCCCCGCCACGGGACGGTCGCTGAGCGCTGCGCGGCGTCCCGTGCCCGACTGGACGACGTGCTGCAGCAGAGAGTTCACGGACTGCGCAGTCGTCTTTCGCAAGACGGAAACGGGACGCACCTCGTTCTCGAACGGCTCCTTGCGGTCGGGTTGCTCGACGCGGATGACGGCGCGGGGGACGTTGCCGAAGATCGATCCGTCGACGCGGAGCCCGCCGGTCGGGAACGCCGAGTACGCGCGAGCGAGCTCGAGGGGGTTGACCGCCTCAGCGCCGAGACCGATCGCGAAGTAGGGGTTGAGCCGGCTCTTCACGCCGAGGTCGTTGGCGATGTTCCGTACTGCTTTGGGGCCGACGATCTCGGTCAGCTGCGCGTAGACGGTGTTGTCCGAGTGCGTGGTGGCGTCGTCGAGGCTGATCGCGCCGAGGTACGCGTTCTCGTAGTTCCGGACCGACCAGATGCGGTCGCCGAGCGAGATCGAGATCGGCTTCGAGACGAACGTCGAGCCCGGCGCGACTCCCTGCTGGAGCGCGGCGGCGAGCACGAACGGCTTGAACGCGGAGCCCGGCTGCCGCTGTGCCTGCGCTGCGAGATTGAACTGGCTCTCGCGGAAGTTCTTGCCTCCGACCATCGCGATCACGCTGCCGTCGCGCGGGTCGATCGCGACGAGCGCAGCAGCCGGCCCGTCGGGGTCGGGCAGCCACTTCGCGATCGCCCGCCGCGCCGCCTTCTGCAGCGCGAGGTCGATCGACGTCGTCACCCGGTAGCCGCCGCCGAAGACCTTGGCCGCGCCGTATTCGTCGATCAGCTGCTGCTTCACGTAGTTGGCGAAGTACGGAGCGACGGGCGTGTTGACCGACGGTGGCTGCATCGTCTCGGGCCTCGGCAGCGGCGCAGCCGAGGCGGCGAGAGCGTCGCGACGCGAGATCTTTCCCTGCGCGGCCAGGAGATCCAGGATCAAGTTGCGCCGCGCCCGTGCGTCGCGCGGGCTCGCAACGGGGTCGTACCGGGAGGGGTCCTTGGGCACCGCAGCGAGCAAGGCCGCCTCGGGGAGTGTCAGCTCCGCTGCACCGTGGCCGAAGTACGTGAGCGCTGCCTGTTGCACGCCGTACGCGCCATTTCCAAAGTAGATCGTGTTCAGGTACGCGGTGAGGATCTGGTCCTTGTCCCAGCGCTGCTCGAGCTGCCACGCGAGCGCCGCCTCCTTCACCTTGCGGCTGATCGTGCGGTCGTCCTTGACGATCGCGTTCTTCACGAACTGCTGCGTGATCGTCGAGCCACCCTGCACGACGCTCTTGTTCGCGATGTCCTCCCAGCCTGCGCGCAGGATCCCGCGGAGATCGACGCCGTCGTGCTCGTTGAACCGCCGGTCCTCGATCGCGACGATCGCGTGCTTCATCAGCGGCGCGATCTCGTCCGGCTCGAGCAGCACGCGGCTCTCGTCGCCGCGGAGCACAGCGAGGACGGTCTTGCCGTCGTTCGCGTAGATGTAGCCGTCCCGCTCGGCCTCCACCTGGTAGCGCGGATCGAGCTTCGGGATCTCGCCGGCGAGCGCGGTCACGAACCCGAACGTGAAGGCGGTCGAGCAGAGCAGCGCCAGGACCCCCAGGAGGACGAGGAGACGGAGCTTGCGAATCCTGCGCCGGGGCTTCGGGCGCGCAGCCGTTGAGCGTCTGCGACGAAGCACGGAAGCGGCGATTCTAGCCTGGGTGCGGACGGCCCCGGGGCAGCGGGCCCGTCCGGCCAGGTCACTCAGATGCCGGCGGTGAAGATCGGGTCGCTCGTCGGCGCGTCGGTGCCGCCGTCGTCCTCGACGGTGACGGCAACGCCGGACCCGGGCGGCACCGGCCGCGTCAACCGAACGACGTCGCGCTCGTGCCTCGCGTCGAAGACGCCGGCGGGCAGCATCTGTGTCGCCCTCCGCGACCCAGACCTCGTACGTCTTTCCCTCGGGCGCCGTCGCCAGCCCGGAGACGACGAGCGCGGCCTCCCCGGTGTCGGTCACGACCACGCGGCCGTTCGCGCCGTCGAGTGGGATCGCCCTCGCGTCGGGGTCCGCGAGGATCGCGAGCAGCGAGCGCTCGCGATCGAGCTCGCTCGACACGGAGGAAGCCCAGAGTCCGAGAGCGAGCGCGATCGTCGCCGCGACCGCGGCGGCTGCACCGAGGGCGACCGGCAGTCGCCGCCGGATCGGCACCACGTTGGAACGCTCCGCGCGCGCGGCGTCGAGGATGCGTTCCCGGAGCTCGGGCGGCGGCGCCGGAGACTCGACGCCGTACGCGAGCGCGGCGACGGGGTCGCGGAACCCGGCGAGCTCCTCGCGGCAGCGCTCGCACGAAGCGAGGTGCTCTTCGTAGCGCTCCGCTTCGTCCGCGTCGAGCGCGCCGAGGGCGTAGGCCGCGGTCAGGTCGTGGTTCGTCTCGTCTGCCATCGCTCCGGTTCCTGGTCGGGTTCCTCGAGGAGCTCACGGAGTCGCGCGAGCCCGGTGAACATCCTGCTCTTGATCGTGCCGAGAGGTTGCCCGAGCCGCTCCGCGAGCTCGGACTGCGTGAAGCCACCGTAGTAGGCGAGCTCGATCGCCTCGCGCTGCTGGTCCGGGAGCTGTCGAAGCGCCCGCTGCACGCGCTCGCGCTCCAGCCGCGCCCACGCTTCCTCGTCGACCGATCCGCCGACGGGCGAATCGGCATCCGTCAGCTGGTCGGCCCGCCTGCGCTCCTCGCGTCGGACGAGGTCGACGGCCCGGCGGTGCACGAACGTCAAGATCCACGTGCTCGGCTTCGAGCGCTCCGGGATGTAGCGGTGAGCCGAGCGCCAGACGGCGAGAAACGCCTCCTGGACGGCGTCCTCCGCGAGCGCAGCGTCGCGCAGCACGCGGAGCGCGAGCCCGTAGGCGACGCGTCCGTACCGGTCGTAGAGCGCCGCCAGCGCGGGCTCCTCGCCGCGCGCAGCGAGGGCGATCAGGGCTTCGTCGGAGAGGTGGACGACGTCGGGCGGCACGCGGCGGCTACGTGGCGGAGCAGAGCGCGCCCAAGGTAGCAGGGTTACCGCGACGGTCATCTCGAAGCGCGTTCGGCTGTGCGGGTCCGCCGGTTCGACACCTCACTCATTCGAGTGAACCGCCGGGGCGTGGCCGGCGAATGCGCCCTCGACGACGGCCGCCACACCGACCAGTGCCGTCGCAGAGAGGAGCACCTCGATGCGAAGAGTCACACTCGCAGTACTCGCGCTCGCAGCAGTGGCGGTCGTCGCCGCGCTGGTGCAGGGCCTGGCTCCGTCCGCAGGGACGGCCTCCAGCCATCGCGAGGCGCCGTCGATCTCGGAAGACCCGACGGCCGACAACACCGACCTGTACGCGTTCCGCAGCCCGGATCGCCCGGACACGGTCACGATCATCTCGAACGTCATCCCGGCGGAGGACCCGGCTGCGGGCCCGATGTACTACGAGTTCTCGCCGTCGGCCCGCTACAACATCTATCTCGACCGGAACGGCGACGGGCGCGCGGAGATCACGTACCGCTTCAGCTTCCGCCCGAGCACGAACGTCGCGTTCCTGCGCAACACGGTGCAGCCGTACACGGTGACGAGGATCGAGAACGGCCGCTCGCAGGTCGTTGCATCCGGGAACACGCCGCCGAACAACATCGGCTCGCGGACGACCCCCGGCTACCGGCAGCTCGCGCAGAACGCCGTGGGACAGCTCGCGGGCGGCGGCCTGGTCTTCGCAGGCCAGCGTGACGACGCCTTCTTCGGCGACATCGGAGCGATCTTCGACTCGCTCGGCTTCCGCCGCGGGACGGGGAACGCAGGGGGTGGCAAGGACTTCTTCGCCGGCTACGGCGTTCACACCATCTCGCTGCAGCTGCCGATCGCCGGCCTGGCCGACCCGGACGGGATCGTCGGGGTCTGGACCTCGGTCGATCGTCAGCAGATCCGCGTTCAGACGGTGACGAAGAAGGTGGGCTTCAAGAACGTCAAGAGCACGGTCGTCAGCCGTCCGTGGGTGCAGGTCTCCCGCCTCGGCAACCCGCTCGTCAACGAGGTGATCATCCCGACCGCGCAGAAGGACGCGTGGAACCGGAACGCGCCCAGCGGCGACTCGCGTTACGTCGGGCTGTACACGCAGCCCGTCCTCGCAGCGCTGATCAACCAGCTCTACCCCGGTGTCGTCAATGCGCCCGAGCAGAACCGCGACGATCTCGTTTCGGTGCTCCTCACCGGCGTGCCGAACCTGAACTTCACCGGCCAGGCGCAGGCGGACATGCTCCGTCTGAACCTCTCGATCGCACCGACCTCGGCCGTCGGAGCGGGCAACCGCCTCGGCGTCTTCGGCAACGACCTCGCGGGCTTCCCGAACGGGCGGCGTCTCGAGGACGACGTGATCGACATCGCCGAGCGTGCGGTGGCCGGGAAGCTCAAGGGCAACCCGAACGCCGACGCGCTCGGTGACGGCGTGAACGCGAACGACGTGCCGTTCCTGACGACGTTCCCGTACCAGGCCGATCCGTTCAGCGGCTTCGCGAACACGAAGGGCCAGCAGAAGCCGTGAGGATCGGAGCAGCACTCACGAGCCGCCTGCCGGCGGCAGGGATGGTGGCGGCGATCGCCGCCACCATCCTCCTGTTCGGCGGCGTCTTCGGGCAGGACACGGCTGCCCGACCGGGGCCGTTCGCCGCAGAGGCCGAGGTGAAACGCGGCTACGCGGAGCTCGAGCTCGCGCGTGTCCGCGTCGACCCGTCGCGGTACCCCGTCGCCGAGGCCCGGTTCCGCGAGGCGCTGCGGATCGGCGGCGCCGACGCGTTGGCGCTCCGCGGCCTGGCGGGTCTCGCCGCGGCACGGCACCGGTTCGACCAGTCGCTGGAGCTCGCGCAGCGAGCACGGAAGCTCGACCCGGCGAACGCGGCGGTCTACGGGCTGATCGGCGACGCGAGCCTCGAGCTCGGTCGCTTCCCGCAGGCGATCGAGGCGTTCGACCGGATGATGTCGCTGAAGCCGACGCCGTCCGGCTACGCGCGAGTCTCCTACGCGCGTGAGCTGCTCGGCGAACGTGACGGCGCAATCGAGGCGATGCAGATGTCGGCCGACGCGGCGGGTCACTCCGAGCCGGCGGCCTGGGCGCTGACCCACCTCGGCAACCTGCAGGTCGGAACGGGCGAGCTCGCGCCCGGAGTGCAGCAGTACCGCGCCGCGCTCGCGCGGGTTCCCGCGTATGCACCTGCGCTCGTCGGCCTTGCAGACGTCGCACAGCGGCGAGGGGAACGAGCACGGGCGGAGCAGCTGCTTCGCCGGGCACTGGCGCAGGTCGACGATCCCGGAGCGGCCGCGACGCTGGGTGACGTCCTCGCAGAGCAGGGGCGCATGGACGAGGCGAACGAGTGGTATCGGCGCTCGCACGCACTCGAGACGAAGTTCGCCCGCTACGGCGGTCGCAATCAGATCGAGACGGCGCTCTTCGACCTCGACCACGACCGGAACCTCGCCGATGCGCTCGAGCGTGCGCGGGTCGGCCTGCGTTTCCGTCCGGGCGTCGAGGGGCTTCACACCTACGCATGGGCGCTGTACAAGAACGGCCGCTGCGCAGAGGCGGTTCCGTACTCGGATCGCGCGCTCGCGCTGGCACCCACGGACACCGGTGCGCTGGCTCACCGCTCGCTGATCGAGAGCTGCCTCGGACATCGAAAAGCAGCCGCGCGATACGCGTCGCGGGTGCGCTCGCTCGACCCGACGTTCATCGCACCGTCCGCGTTCCGGCTCCGCTGAGTCGCCTTCGCGTTCCGAGCGACCCGATAACCTCGCGCGGTGGGGATCGAGTCGCTGACCCGGAACGCCGTCGACGTCCTCCCCGAGGGTGGGCTCGAGCGCAAGCTCGCGCTCGGGCGGGCGCTCCGGGTGAAACTCGGGATCGACGTCACCGCGCCGCACATCCACATCGGCAACGGGATCCCGCTGCAGCGCATGCGCGCGTTCCAGGACGAAGGCCACACCGGCGTCCTGATCGTCGGCGACTACACGGCGCGGATCGGCGACCCGTCCGGCGCCTCGGCCGAGCGGCCGATGATCCCGCCCGAGGAGATCGACCGGATGGCCGCGCGCTTCTTCGAGTCCGCGTACACGATCCTCGACCCCGAGCGCACCGAAATCCGGTTCAACGGTGAGTGGCTCGGCAAGCTCGACTTCGCCGGCGTGCTCCGGCTGACCCGCACCGCAACGGTCGCGCGGCTGCTCGAGCGCGACGACTTCGCGAAGCGGTTCTCGGCGCAGCAGCCGATCTCGGTCTCGGAGCTTCTCTACCCGCTGATGCAGGCGTACGACTCGGTCGCGATCGAGGCCGACGTCGAGCTCGGCGGCACCGACCAGCTCTACAACCTGCTCGCCGGTCGCGAGGTGATGGAGGCGTACGGGCTCGAGCCGCAGGTCGTCCTCACGACGCCGTTGATCGACTCGTGGGACGGCTCGAAGATGAGCGGCTCGAAGGGCAACTACATCGCGCTCGTGGAGGACCCGAACGAGCAGTTCGGCAAGGCGATGCGGCTCCCGGACGAGTTGCTGGACGACGTACTACCGGCTCGTCATGGAGTCGGACGAGCGGCCGGACGACCCGCTCCAGGCCAAGCTCGCGCTCGCTCGGTTCATCGTCGCGCGCGCCCACGGCGAGGAGGCCGCCCGGGCCGCCGAGGAGCACTTCACGCGGGTCGTCCGGGAGGGCCAGGCGCCCGAGGACGTCGTCGAGCTCGAGCTGCCGCGCGCCGACCCCGTCCACCTGCCGCGCCTGCTCGTCGACGGTCTCGGGATCGGCTCCGCGAGCGAGGCTCGCCGGCTGATCGGCCAGGGCGCGGTGCGCCTGGACGGTGAGGTCGTGACCGAGCTGGACGTGCCCCGTGAGCAGCTCGAGGGACGGCTCCTGCAGGCGGGCAAGCGCCGATTTGCCCGCTTGACACCATAGGAGCCACTGCTACACTTCCCCGGCTGCCCGAGAGGGTGGTCGTTCGAAGGTCCCTGTCCCGACGATAACTGGAGCGCCTCTTAAGAATCGGATACGACGTAGTTCCGAGCTTGCGAGGCCTCTGGCGCGAGTCGGGGGCTTTTTTTCGGCCCACCTCCAAGTAGCGCGGTCTTTGAAAACTCAACAGTGTTCGAAACGTCGAGACCTCGAAGCCTTCGGGCTGTCGAGGCTTAACAATCCCGTCGATCTCTTCGGAGATCGACCTTTGAGCACAAGCTCATCGATGAAGGCTTGGCCGGTTCGCCGGCTAAACCACCTTTCACGGAGAGTTTGATCCTGGCTCAGGACGAACGCTGGCGGCGCGCTTAACACATGCAAGTCGAACGAGAACCAGGGCTTCGGCCCTGGGGAAAGTGGCGAACGGGTGAGTAACACGTGAGTAACCTGTCCTCGGCACCGGGATAGCCCGGGGAAACCCGGATTAATACCGGATGGCCTTTCGAGTCTTCGGGCTCGTCAGAAAAGGTAGCTTCGGCCTCCGGCCGAGGAGGGACTCGCGGCGGATTAGCTTGTTGGTGGGGTAACGGCTCACCAAGGCGACGATCCGTAGCTGGTCTGAGAGGACGATCAGCCACACTGGGACTGAGACACGGCCCAGACTCCTACGGGAGGCAGCAGTGGGGAATCTTGCGCAATGGGCGAAAGCCTGACGCAGCGACGCCGCGTGCGGGAAGAAGGCCTTCGGGTTGTAAACCGCTTTCAGGAGGGACGAAGCCACTCGGGTTAATAGCCCAGAGGGTGACGGTACCTCCAGAAGAAGCCCCGGCTAACTACGTGCCAGCAGCCGCGGTAATACGTAGGGGGCAAGCGTTGTCCGGATTTATTGGGCGTAAAGAGCGTGTAGGCGGCCAGACAGGTCCGTTGTGAAAACTCGAGGCTCAACCTCGAGACGTCGACGGAAACCGTCTGGCTAGAGTCCGGAAGAGGAGTGTGGAATTCCTGGTGTAGCGGTGAAATGCGCAGATATCAGGAAGAACACCTATGGCGAAGGCAGCACTCTGGGACGGTACTGACGCTGAGACGCGAAAGCGTGGGGAGCGAACAGGATTAGATACCCTGGTAGTCCACGCCGTAAACGATGGATGCTAGGTGTGGGCGGTGTCGACTCCGTCCGTGCCGAAGCTAACGCATTAAGCATCCCGCCTGGGGAGTACGGCCGCAAGGCTAAAACTCAAAGGAATTGACGGGGGCCCGCACAAGCAGCGGAGCATGTGGTTTAATTCGACGCGACGCGAAGAACCTTACCTGGGCTTGACATGCACAGGAATGTCGTAGAAATACGGCAGCCCTTCGGGGCCTGTGCACAGGTGGTGCATGGCTGTCGTCAGCTCGTGCCGTGAGGTGTTGGGTTAAGTCCCGCAACGAGCGCAACCCCTGTCCCTAGTTGCCAGCGTGAAAGACGGGGACTCTAGGGAGACTGCCGGTGACAAATCGGAGGAAGGTGGGGATGACGTCAAGTCATCATGCCCCTTATGTCCAGGGCTACACACGTGCTACATTGGCCGATACAGAGGGCTGCAAACCCGTGAGGGGGAGCGAATCCCAAAAAGTCGGTCCCGGTTCGGATTGGAGGCTGAAACTCGCCTCCATGAAGGCGGAGTTGCTAGTAATCGCGGATCAGCAACGCCGCGGTGAATATGTTCCCGGGCCTTGTACACACCGCCCGTCACACCACGAAAGTTGGCAATACCCGAAGCCGGTGGCCCAACCCGCAAGGGAGGGAGCCGTCGAAGGTAGGGTCGATGATTGGGGTGAAGTCGTAACAAGGTAGCCGTAGCGGAAGCTGCGGCTGGATCACCTCCTTTCTAGGGAATACCGGAGCTCTTACTCCGGTGGGCACTCGACTCGTTTGATGGCTGTTCGTTTGCCGTCCGATGCTCGGGCTCGCCTAGAAACTACGTCGACCTCGGCGTGGAGAACACTGTTGAGTTTTGAGAGACCGCGTGAGCGGTCTTGGTGGGCGTCGTCCCGCGCGCACCTTGAAAACTCCATAGCGATGAAACACGGGTTCTCTTCTGATCAAGAGAACAAGGGCACACGGTGGATGCCTTGGCGCCAGGAGGCGATGAAGGACGTGGGCGGCTGCGATAAGCCCCGGTGAGGTGCTGACCAACCTTTGACCCGGGGATTTCCGAATGGGGAAACCCACGCGTGGTAATGCGCGCGTACTCCCTGCTGAATACATAGGCAGGGAAGAGCCAAGCGGGCGAACTGAAACATCTTAGTAGCCCGAGGAAAGGAAAGAAACCTCGACTCCCTGAGTAGTGGCGAGCGAAAGGGGAAGAGCCTAAACCCATACGACGTGACAGCCGGCAGGCGTTGTCGTACGGGGGTTGTAGGGCCTGATTCGATCCGTCTGCCGGCGGGTCGGGAAGTTACAAAGTTGCGTGTTAGCCGAAGCGACTGGAACGTCGCACTACAAAGGGCAATCGTCCCGTAGGCGAAAGCGCGCAGCCTTCCTTATCAGGTACCTGAGTACGGCCGGGCACGGGAAACCCGGTCGGAATCCGCGGGGACCACCCCGTAAGGCTAAGTACTCCCTGGCGACCGATAGTGAACTAGTACCGTGAGGGAAAGGTGAAAAGTACCCCGTAAGGGGAGTGAAATAGTACCTGAAACCGTGTGCTTACAAGCGGTCGGAGCAGCGCAAGCTGTGACGGCGTGCCTTTTGCATAATGAGCCAGCGAGTTACGTGTCATCGGCAAGGTTAAGGAAACGGAGCCGAAGCGAAAGCGAGTCCGAACAGGGCGATTTAGTCGATGGCAGTAGACCCGAAACTGAGTGATCTACCCATGGGCAGGTTGAAGCGGGGGTAAGACCCCGTGGAGGACCGAACCGACCTACGTTGAAAAGTGGGCGGATGACCTGTGGGTCGGAGTGAAAGGCTAATCAAACTCAGAGATATCTGGTTCTCCCCGAAATATATTTAGGTATAGCGTCACGCGTTCATTACCGGTTGTAGAGCACTGATTGGGCTAGGGGGCCTACCAGCTTACCGAACTCAGTCAAACTCCGAATGCCGGTAATCCAGAGCGTGGCAGTCAGAGTGCGAGGGATAAGCTTCGTGCTCAAAAGGGAAACAGCCCAGACCGTCGGCTAAGGTCCCTAATTCCATGCTAAGTGGGAAACGATGTCTGATTGCAAAGACAACCAGGATGTTGGCTTAGAAGCAGCCACCATTCAAAGAGTGCGTAACAGCTCACTGGTCAAGTGGTCGGGCGCGGAAAATTCAACGGGGCTCAAGCATGGAACCGAAGCCACGGACTCAGCTTTGCTGAGTGGTAGGGGAGCGTTCCCAGGCCGGCGAAGCGGCGGCGTAAGCCAGCCGTGGAGGCCTGGGAAGTGAGAATGCTGGCATGAGTAACGAAAGAGGAGTGAGAAACTCCTCCGCCGAATGCCTAAGGGTTCCTGAGTAAAGCTAATCTGCTCAGGGTTAGTCGGGACCTAAGCCGAGGCCGAAAGGCGTAGGCGATGGACAACAGGTTGATATTCCTGTACCACGTAGCGACCGCTATCACCGATGGCGGGACGGGGTAGGCTAGAGCATCCCAGGCGATGGTCGTCCTGGGGTAACCGCGTAGGGCGGGTGATAGGGAAATCCGTCACCCACTAAGCCTGAGACGGGACACCGAGCGCGAACAGCGCGAAGTGCTCGAAGCCATGCCTCCTAGAAAAGCGTCTAGGGAGGTCGCGCGTGCCCGTACCAAAACCGACACAGGTAGGCAGGTAGAGAATACCAAGGCGATCGGAAGAACCCTCGTTAAGGAACTCGGCAAAATGGCCCCGTAACTTCGGGAGAAGGGGCGCCTCAGTAGGGTGAAGCGGATTTACTCCGCCAGCCCGAGGAGGCCGCAGTGAAACGGCCCAAGCGACTGTTTACCAAAAACACAGGTCTCTGCGAAGTCGTAAGACGACGTATAGGGGCTGACGCCTGCCCGGTGCCGGAAGGTCACGAGGAGAGGTTAGCCTTCGGGCGAAGCTTCGAATCCAAGCCCCGGTAAACGGCGGCGGTAACTATAACCGTCCTAAGGTAGCGAAATTCCTTGTCGGGTAAGTTCCGACCTGCACGAATGGCGTAACGACTTGGGCACTGTCTCAACGAGGGATCCGGTGAAATTGTAGTCTCGGTGAAGATGCCGAGTACTTGCAGCTGGACGGAAAGACCCCGTGAACCTTTACTACAGCTTGACGTTGGAGTCTGGGATTCGTCGTCCAGGATAGGTGGGAGCCTTTGAAGCCGGGACGCCAGTCTCGGTGGAGGCACCCTTGGGATACCACCCTTCGGGTTCTGGGCTTCTAACCTCCGGCCGTGATCCGGCGGAGGAACAGCGTCAGGTGGGTAGTTTGACTGGGGCGGTCGCCTCCTAAAATGTAACGGAGGCGCGCAATGGTTCCCTCAGCACGGTTGGAAATCGTGCGTAGAGCGCAAAGGCATAAGGGAGCTTGACTGCGAGACAGACATGTCGAGCAGGTGCGAAAGCAGGCCTTAGTGATCCGGCGGTGAAGCGTGGAATTGCCGTCGCTCAACGGATAAAAGGTACTCCGGGGATAACAGGCTTATCTCCCCCAAGAGTCCACATCGACGGGGAGGTTTGGCACCTCGATGTCGGCTCGTCGCATCCTGGGGCTGGAGTAGGTCCCAAGGGTTGGGCTGTTCGCCCATTAAAGCGGTACGCGAGCTGGGTTCAGAACGTCGTGAGACAGTTCGGTCCCTATCCGCTGCAAGCGCTGGGAGCTTGAGAGGAGTCGTCTCTAGTACGAGAGGACCGAGACGAACGGACCTCTGGTGTATCAGTCGTCCTGCCAAGGGCGTTGCTGATTAGCCACGTCTGGATGGGATAACCGCTGAAAGCATCTAAGCGGGAAGCCCACCTCGAGATGAGGCTCCCCATCCCCTAGAGGGAGTAAGGGCCGTGGAAGAACACCACGTTGATAGGCGGGACGTGTACGCGTAGCGATACGTTCAGCGGACCCGTACTAATTGCCCGAGGTCTTGATTTGAGAACTCGTGCTAGTCGCTATGGAGTTTTGAAGGTGCGCGGAGACCGCGCGCCCTTGACAACTTTCGGCGGTCATAGCGACGGGGGTACACCTCTTCCCATTCCGAACAGAGAAGTTAAGCCCGTCAGCGCCGATGGTACTCGGAGGGCAACCTCCCGGGAGAGTAGGACGCCGCCGAATCTTGAACGCCCGCCTCGCGCGGGCGTTCGTCTTTCTAGACTCGGACTGTGGAGCTCCGCGACGGGGAACTGACGCTACGGCCGTTCACGCTCGACGATGTGCCGGCGATCACCCACGCCTGCCAGGACCCCGAGATCCAGCGCTGGATCCCGGTCATCCCGCGGCCGTACACCGACGAGGACGCCCGCAGCTTCGTGACCGCGGAGGATCTCGGCCACCAGTTCGCGATCGTCGAGGCAGGCGAGCTGATCGGCTCGATCGGCATGCGCGTGAACCAGTTCGCCACCGGCCACATCGGCTACTGGTGCGCGAAAGAGGCACGAGGACGCGGCCTGACCCCGCGCGCTCTGCGCCTCGTCGCTCGGTTCGGCCTCGAGGAGCTCGGGCTCGGCCGGCTCGAGCTGATCACCGACCCGGACAACCTCGCGTCGCAGCGGGTGGCCGAGAAGGTGGGCTTCAGGCGGGAGGCAGTCCTGCGCTCGCACCTGCTCCACCCCGACGGACGTCGACGCGACTCGGTCATGTTCTCGCTTCTGCCCGGCGAGCTCCGCTGACCAGCGACCTCCGCCTCGAGCGCGACGAGCTCACGCGCCTCTGCTACTGGATGCTCGGGCTCTGGGGCTTCCTGCTGTACGCGCTCGGGCCCGCGCTCCCCGCGCTGCGCGAGCAGCTCGACGTCTCGCGTGCGGTCGTCAGCCTCCACACGACGCTGATCGCGCTGGGTGCGATCGCCGTCGGAATCGCCGGCGACCGTTTCGTCGTGCGCGTCGGGCGTCGCGTCGCGTTCTGGGTCGCCGCCGGGGGCATCGCGTCCGGGGCGCTGTTGCTCGCCGCAGGCGGCTCGCTCGCGGTGACGCTGCCGGCCGCGGCGCTGCTCGGCGTCGCGGGGGCGCTCGTCGTTGCGACCCTCCAGGCGACGCTCGCCGATCGCCACGGTCCGCTGGCGCCCGTCGCGCTCGTCGAATCGAACGCGATCGCCACCGCGCTCGGCGTCCTGGCGCTCGTCGCCGTCGCGGTCGCGATCTGGGCCGGCTCCGACTGGCGCGCGGTCTTCGTCGCGGCCGGGCTCCTCGCGGTGCCCGCGATGGCGATCGCGTACGGGTCGGTCTGCTTTCCCGCCGCGCCCGAGCTTCCGCACGATCACGAGCCGCGGCTGCCCAGCCCGTACTGGTTCTACTGGTTCGCGCTCCTGCTCTTCGTCGCGATCGAGTTCTGTGTCGTCTTCTGGAGCACCGACTACCTCGAGACGGAGCGCGGTCTCTCGGAGTCCGGCGCCGCGGCGGCGTCGAGCGCGTTTCTGGTCGGCATGACAGCCGGTCGCGCGTTCGGTGGGCCGCTGACGCGGCGCTTCGGTTCGGAGCGGCTGCTCGCCGTGGCACTGGCGGTCGCCGGGGCGGGGTTCGCGATCTTCTGGCTCGTCCCCTCCTCGACGCTGGCGGTCTTCGGGCTCGGCGTTACCGGCGCCGGGGTGGCGCTGTTCTACCCGCTCACGCTCGCGCTCGGCATCGCCGCCGCGGGAGGAAGAACCGACTTGGCGTCAACGCGAGCGGCGTTTGCCGCCGGCATCGCGATCGCCATCGCCCCGTTCGCGCTCGGCGGCCTCGCCGACGCAACCGACCTGCAGGTTGCCTACGCGATCGTCCCGGCGCTGCTCGGCCTTGGCGCGGTCGCGTTGGTCGCCGCCGATCGCCGTCGCTAGGCGGCCCTGAGCTTCTCGCGCCAGTCGGGGTCGAGCTCTCGCAGCCGCCGAACGCGTTCCTCCGTCGGCGGGTGCGTCACGAACATCGCCGCGAGGCCGGTCGGCTCGAACGGGTTGATCGTGTAGAGCGGCTCGGTGGCGGGGTTGGCGCGGAACTCGATCAGCTCGCCCGCGAGCTCGAGGCGCAGCAGTGCGTCGGCGAGACCGTGGGGCGACTCGCAAAGCTCGGCCGCGAAGCGGTCGGCCGCGTACTCGCGCTTCGGGGAGAGGAGCAGGTGCACGGGCGCCGCAGCGATCGGCCCGAGGACGAAGAGCAGGAACCGCTGGAAGAAGCCGCCGATCCGCGTCGCCTCGACGAGCGTCGAGGCGAAGACGACCACGCCTTCCTGCGTGACGACGTCGCGTGCCCGAACGTGCGCGAGCTCGTGGGCGAGCACGCCTTCGAGCTCCGCCGGCGGCGCCGCGCCGAGGAGCCCGCGCGAAACGGCGATCGCCGATCCGCGCGGCCCGCGACCCGCGGCGAAGGCGCGAGGGTGGCCGTCCGGGATGACGTACAGCTTGGGCTTCACGACGTTCGCGCGGGCGGCGAGCCGCCCGAGGGTCGAGTGGACGAGTGGCGCTTCGGCGAGGGCGAGCTCGCGTGCGCCCACCATCCCCATGACGATGCGGTCGGCGTACCAGTAGGCAGCCGACGCCGCGAGCAGCGAACAGAAGACGACGCTCGACAGGAGCGGGTAGCCGCCGCCCGCCCAGCCGAGCAGGCCGAGCCCTGCGCACAGCACGAACACGAATCCCCAGGCCTTGAGGAGGTTCCGGGTCGCGGCGAGTCGCATCGCTCGCGCCTACCTACGTGTCTTCGCGCTCGTCCTCGAGCCCGCGTGGCGGCCAGTCGGGCTCGGGTGCGTCGCAGCGGCTCGAGCAGTGGAGCGACGCGATGTTCTGGAGCGGGACGAGGATGTGGCCGTTGAGCTCGATGTGCGCGACGTCCTCGATGTAGCAGTAGGCGGTGAGGACGCCCTCCTGGTACTCGCCTCCGAAGAGCGCGATCTCGACCTGCTCGCCCTTGTATTTGTTCGTGTAGTCCTCCACCGGCGGTCAGTCTATCGGGGCGAGTTTTCCCTCCCGAAAGGCGAAACGGGACGAGGAGCAGTTGGCCACGGCGGGGATCGACCGGTGGTCGCGGACGTAGTCCAGGCCCGAGGCGAGGGCGTGGACGACGCGGATCGTGCCCCCGTGGGACACCACGAGCACGCTCTCGCCGTCGTGTCGCGGCCCGACCTCGTCGATGAAGCTGCCGACCCGAGCGGCGAACACCTCGAACGTCTCTGCATCGTCCGGCCCTGCGCCGCCGGCCCGCCAACGCCGCTCCTCGTCGGGGAAGGTCGTCTCGATCTCCGCCATCGTCAGCCCCTCCCAGGCGCCGAAGCCCCGCTCGCGCAGACGCTCGTCGAAGCGAACCTCCAGTCCGAGGGTCGCTGCCAGGATCTCGGCCGTCTCCCTGGCGCGGGCGAGATCGCTCGAGTACAGCACGTCGACGCGGTCGAGCCCCTCGGCCAACAGTCGCGCCTGTTCGCGGCCGGCGTCGTTCAACTCGGTGTTCGAGTGGCCCTGCCAGCGTTGCTGCGCGTTCCAGTCGGTCTCGCCGTGGCGCACGAGGATGAGCGTGGTCACGCCGGGTAACGTAGCCCGATGGACCTGGGGCTCCGCGGGCGCGTGTGTGTGGTGACCGGCTCCACGGGAGGGATCGGGCTCGCGACCGCACGGCTCCTCGCTGAAGAAGGCGCGCTCGTGGTGGTCACCGGCCGAGACTCCGAGCGGGCAGAGGCGGCACGTCGCGAAACGGGCGCAAAACTGGCTGTGGTGGCCGATCTGGCCGACCCTGGAGCACCCGAGGAGCTGCTCTCACAGGCCGAGCGCGAGGTCGGGCCGGTAACTGCACTAATAAATAATGTGGGGACCGCCACGCAGGCGGACTTCCTCGAGGTCTCGGATCGAGAGTGGGACGAGCTCTGGCAGCTCAACGTGATGAGCTTCGTGCGGGCGATCCGGGCCGTTGTCCCAGCGATGCGGGAGCGGGGGGAGGGCGTGATCGTGAACGTCTCGTCGACCGCGGCGAAGCGGCCCTCGACCTCCATGCCGCACTACTCCGTCACGAAGGCAGCGGTGCTGTCGCTTTCCCGGCTCGTCGCCGACCTCTACGCGAAGGACGGGATCCGGTGCAATGCGGTGACGCCGGGCCCGACGGCGACGGACGCGTGGCTCGGCGCCGGTGGCCTCGCCGACCAGCAGGGCGAGCGCACCGGCAAGCCGCGCGACGAGGTGCTCGCGGCGGTCGGAGCGGGTCGCCCGCTCGGGCGGCTCGCGCAGCCGGAGGAGATCGCGGCGGTGATCGCCTTCCTGTGCTCGGATCGCGCGTCGTACGTGACCGGCGCGGCCTGGAGCGCCGACGGCGGGACCGTGCCGATCATCGTCTGACCTGTGGACGAAGCGTTCCCAACTCGACACGGGCCGGCACACACCTGTCACGCGATCAGCGGTAGCGTTGGAAGCCCCGCCGGAAGCCCCGGGTGGGAGGGGGTTAGGGATGGGGAACGGGCTCGCGCGCGGCCACGCCCGGCCGGTTTCGCGGCTCGGTCCACAACCGGATGAGCGACTACCCTAGGCCCATGCCGGAGCTCGCCGGATTGGTTGCGGACGCTTTCGAGCAGCGCGTGCGCGAGCACGAAGAGCGCTGGCTGTCGCCGCTCGCCGTCCGGTCGTTCGAGACGCGTGGGCGGGTCCGCGAGGAGGAGCCCTGCCGGGTGCGCACCCCGTTTCAGCGCGACCGCGACCGGCTGCTCCACTCGAAGCCCTTTCGCCGCCTGAAGGGGAAGACGCAGGTCTTCATCGACCCGGCCGGCGACCACTACCGCACCCGCATGACTCACACGCTGGAGACGACGGCGATCGCCCGCGGCGTCGCCCGGGCGCTGCAGCTCAACGAGGACTTGACCGAGGCGATTGGCCTCGGCCATGACACCGGCCACCCGCCGTTCGGCCACGCGGGCGAGCAGGCTCTCGACGAGTGCATGCAGGAGCGATTCGGCCGTGGGTTCCGCCACAACGAGCAGTCGCTCCGCATCGCCGAGCAGTTGAACCTGACCTGGGAGGTGCGGGACGGGATCCTCAAGCACACCGGCCCGGAGGAGCCCGAAACCCTGGAAGGGCGCATCGTCCGGATCGTCGACCGCGTCGCGTACATCAACCACGACATCGACGACGCGATCCGCTTCGGGATCCTGCGCGCGGACGACCTGCCCGCCGAGGAGCTCGCCGTCCTTGGGCCGACCGGCTCGAGGCGGATCGACACGCTCGTTCACGACCTGATCGAATCCTCCGCTCCGGCCGGCGACATCGTTCAGAGCGAGGCGGTCGGAAGCGCGATGCTGTCCCTGCGGGCGTTCATGTTCGAGCGCGTCTATCTCGGTCCGAAGACGCGCGACGAGCACGAGCGCGCCCGGAGCGTCACCCGCCGGATCTTCGAGCACCTCGTCGGACGCGGCGACGAGCCGGACGCCGTGGTCGACTATCTCTCGGGCATGACCGACCGCTTCGCACTCGACTACGCCGACCGGATCTGACGGTGGCTCGGCTGAAGGACGAGTCGGTCGAGGCGGTCAAGGCGGCCGCGAACATCGTCGATCTCGTCGAGGCGAAGACGCGTCTCCGCAAGGTCGGTGGGCGCTACACCGGGCTCTGCCCGTTCCACGAGGAGCGGACGCCGTCGTTCTCCGTGTCGCCCGATCGCGGTACCTATCACTGCTTCGGCTGCGGCGTCGGCGGCGACGCGATCTCGTTCGTGCGCGAGACCGAGGGCCTGGACTTCGTCGGGGCGATCGAATGGCTTGCCGACCGCTTTCACGTGCAGGTCGAGTACGACGACGCCTCTCCGCACGCCGACGAGCAGCGGCGACGCCGCGAGCGGATGCGCGCGCTGCTCGAGCAGGCGGCGGCCTTCTACGAGCGCACGCTGTGGGATTCGCAGCAGGGCGCGTCCGCGCGCGAGTACCTCGCGTCGCGCGGCCTCGGCGAAGAGGTCAGCCGTGAGTTCCGGCTCGGCCTCTCGCCTGCGGGGGCGACGCTCGCCCGCAAGGCACGCGAGAAGTTCTCCGCCGACGAGCTCGCCGCCGCGGGGCTCGTCACCCGCCGCGGCACCGACTACTTCCAGCGCCGGCTGATGTTCCCGCTGGCCGATGCGCGCGGACGCGTGATCGGCTTCCAGGCGCGCAAGCTCCACGAGGACGACCCGCTGCGCGGCAAGTACGTGAACTCGCCGGAGAGCGAGCTCTTCCACAAGTCGAACGTCCTCTACGGGTTCAACCTCGCTCGCGGCGCGATCGCGAAGCAGGATCGCGCGATCGTCGTCGAGGGGAACACGGACGTGATCGCGCTGCGGCAGGCGAAGCTCGAGCCAGTCGTCGCGTCCATGGGCACAGCGCTCACCGAGCGGCAGCTCTCGGAGCTCTCGCGACTGACGTCCCGCGTGTTTCTCTGCTTCGACGCAGACGCGGCAGGCGAGGATGCGACGCTGCGGGGAATGGAGCTCGCGCTCCGCCAGGGGTTCGACGTTCGCGTCGTCGCACTGCCCAAGGGCAAGGACCCCGCCGACGAACCGGAGACGTTCGAGCAGCGACTCGCGGACGCGGAGTCGTACGCCGTCCACCGCGTCCGGTTGGAGCTGGCCAGGGCCCGCGACCGGCAGCACGCGTACCTGCGGGTTCAAGACGTGCTCAACGACTTGCCCGAGTCGCCCGAACGCCACGAGGCGTGGCGGCTCGCGAACGACCAGCTCGGGCTCACGGTTCAGCTCCGCGCCGCGGCAGGTGGCACGGCGAGTGCAGGTGACGCGATGTCGCCGCGACTCGTCGAGGTGGGGGACAAGCTCGAGCGGAGCGCACTCGCGGGTGTCCGGGCGCATCCGGCCCTCGGTCGCGTGCTCGCGGAGCTCGGCCCGGAGCACTTCGACTCGGAGCTGCATCGACAGGCTCGCGACGAGCTGCTCGCACCTTCCAAGACGCCCGAGCCCGAGCTCGTCTCGCTGCTCGCCGGACTCGACGCACTGGCGGAGAAGGAGGGCATCGACGAGGAGACCGCGAAGCAGATGCTCCTGCGGCTGCGCGAGCGTCGACTGCGGAGAGAGTTCGAGGGCGCGGACGAAGCCGACCTCAGCGAGCTCCAGCACAAGCTCGCAGAGATCCGAACCGCGATCCGCGAGTTCGCCTAGGCCGCCGGTTCGGGCGAGGCGGCCTTGCGCCGCCGGAACTCACGCTGGGCCTGAGCGCGCGCGCAGGTCCTCGAGCAGTACCGCATCCCACGCCGGCGGGCCCGCTCGTCCCGGACGAACAGACGTGCGCACGACTCGTTCGCGCAGCGGGGGAAGTCGTTGGCCGCGGCGACGTGGTTGAAGAGCTCGAGGCAGCAGAGTGCGTGGAGGTTGAGCTCGAGAACCGCGTCACGCTCCTCGGGGCCGCTGCTGACGGACAGCACAGGCGTGATCGAAGCGAGACCGGACGCGATTACATCGTTGAGATAATCGGCTGAAGCGGCCCTTCGCTCCTCGCCGGGCACGTCGGTCAGGCGGTTCAGGCGCCAGTCGGCCTGGTCGCCGTCGGGCTCGTCGGTGAGCAGCCTCCACGCGGCGACGGCGTCGCGGACGATCGTCGCCCCGAGCACGAACTCGCCAACGGTCTCCTCGTCGGGATCGCCGCCGAAGCCGGCCGTTCCGACGTCGTTCACGAACCGCAGGATGGCCGCCGTGTCCTCGAGGGGGACCTCGGACAGCCGCAGGCACGTCTCTCCCGAGGCGGTGATCGCGTCCTGGAGTGGTTCGCCGACGAGCGAAACCGACGGCTGTTCCCCCGCGAGCGAGTAGCGCCGGCGGTGATAGCGCGGCAGCGGAAGCGGCGCCGGCGGCCACGCGGCCACGTGCGGCGGTGACGTAGCCATCACGCGAGGGACACTCGACTCCATCTGCGTATTACACCAAGGAACCATGCGGGACGCGAGCCTCAGAACCGCGAAGGAGAGCGGCTACAATCCCCCGCTCGATCCCCGGTAGCTCAATTGGTAGAGCATCCGGCTGTTAACCGGAGGGTTGTTGGTTCGAGTCCAACCCGGGGAGCTCGTAGCGCGCCGATTGTGCTCCGTAACGCAGATCGGTACGCGTTGCGTTCGTTCTCCGCATCGACACCGACAATGGGCCGTTCGGCCTATTGAAAACACGCAGACGCGCCGTGCCACGCTCATTCACGCGGTCGAGGGGACCGCCGAGGGTTGAACGAGGGGAGTGCGGCATCATCGCGACCGCAGGTCGGGCGCAAGTTCTAGGGGAGCCGAGTCTTGCCGCGCTGCGGCAAGGGGTGCTCGGCCGCGCGATCCTCGCAGTCGGCTTCGTGAGCCTCATCGGCTCGTCGCTCGTTCCCGCGTTCGCCTCGTTCACGCTCCCCTCTGCATCGGCCAACGTCGTTCCCCTCCAGGAGCTGCACCTCCCCTCGCTGCAGTTCCCGACGCTCGCCGTGCCCGCGAAGGCCGCCGCCGCGCAGGCGGCACCGACCGCGACCAGCAACCGCGTCACATCGGCTGCGCCCGTTCCCCGCACGGGGACACTCCCCTCGGCGCAGACGACGTCGCCCGCGCAGGTCGCCGTGATCGAGAACACGTATCGCCTGGTTCCCGCTCCGAAGCAAGCGCCCGCACCTGGAGCGGATCCGTTTGTGAACGCTCCGGTCGTCACCGAGGTCACCGCGCCGACCGGCGTCCTGCCCGAACCGGTTGCCTCCGCTCCGCCGAGCACCGAGGCACCGGCACCGGTTGAGACACCTGCACCTGCAGCACCCGCGTATGAGGCTCCAGCTGTGACACCGCCGGTGGAGGAAGCACCCCCGGTTCGCATGCTCGCTGCCGCCACCGCGGACGAAGAAGCACCGTCGACAACGCCGGCCGAAGAGCCGGCGGCGCCGTCTGAGCCCGAGGTCAGCTCGAGCGAACCCGTCGAGTCGACGCCGGAGCCGGAGATCGCTTCTTCGAGCGACGCGTCCATCGCAGCAACGACGTCCACGACGATCGCGTCGAGCAGCGCCGAGCCGGCCGCGACATCGGTCGTCACCTCGTCCGGCGGACCGCAGCTCGCGGTCAACGTCGTCTCCATCGACTTCGGCTCAGTCCAGCCGCTGACGACCTCGACGCTTCTGATCGAGATCGAGAACGTCGGAGACGCCGAGTTGACGATCGCGGCCGTGACCGTCAACGGGCCGGAAGGGGTTTACACCGTCGCAACCGAGGCGCCGCTGACGCTGGCACCCGGCGCGAAGGCGACGATCGCCGTGGCGATGACGCCGACCGGCGCGGGCGCGGTCGCCGGCACGCTCACGTTTGCGAGCAACGACCCGGACGGTGACGTGGTGGTTCCGGTCACCGGCGCGGGTTCGGGCTCGGAGATCACGTCCGGTGGAGCGCGCGCGCCGCCGTCGCTGAGCGAGGACGGTGCGCTCGTCGCGAACCTCGACGACGGCCAGTCGCACGACATCTCGATCTCGGCAAACGGCTCAGACCTCATCCTTTCCGTCAACGGCTCCGCGACCACCTGGATCGCGTCGAGCGTGACGAGCATCAGCGATCACCGGCGCGGACGACTACGACGACACGCTGACGGTCGACTTCAACGGCGGGCCGATCGGTGTCGCAATCTCCTACGACGGCGGGGCCGACGGCTGGGACACGCTCGTGGTGCACGGCGGGCCTGGTTCGACGGTTGCCTCGACCGCATACGGTCCGCACGACGGCGTGATCACTGTCAACGGTCTGCCGATCACGTACACGGGACTCGAGCCCACAGACGATGTCAGGCAGCACGATCACGGTGACCGGCAGCAGCGCCCCGTCGGAGAACATCGCGGTGACCTTCGACGGGACGAACGTCATCGTGAGCGGGGAGTGGCTCGGGTTTTCGACTATGGAGACCGTCACCGTTTCTCTCGCCACGCTCACGCAGCTGACGATCAATGGCGCCAGTGGTCGGGACATCCTCACGATCACAGGGCCGATCAACCTCGGCACGGCTGATCTCATCGCCCTGGCCGAGGTGATCATCGTGAACGGGTCGCTCACGACCACTGGTGACGTGACCTTGACGGCGTCCGACTCGTCGTCAGGCGCCGTCATCGACGGCGTCCTCGACTGCCTCGTGCCCGTGCTGAACGGCGACCCGCCGAGCATCGGAACCCACTGCGCCGGCGCGTCGGTCACCCTCGACGGGGCCGACATCGACGCCGCCTCGGTGACGGTCTCCGCGACCGCGACGGTCACTCCGGACTCCTTCAACGCGCTCGTTCCGAACTCGAACGCCTCGGTCACCGTCCAGAACGGCTCCTCGATCACGGCCTCGGCCGGCGTCGTCCTCGAAGCCATCTCTCAGCTGACGCCGCTGCTGGAGGAGGACACGGTCGGCGTTCCTCTTCGGGATCTCTTCGGCGACCGTCACGGTCAGCGGGGCCACGATCAGCGCGGGATCGACACTCCGGATCTCGTCGAAGTCGACGATCGACAACGGCAGCAGCGGGCAGGCGGACCTCAAGATCGGCGGCGACGCCGGTGACTCTCCGTCCGGCAGCGAGAGCACCGATGCCGCGCTCGCGACGGTGATCCTCTTCAGCGACGCGATCACGACGATCACGGGCGCCTCCTCGCTGACGGCGACCGGAGCGCTGACGATCGAGGCCGACAACCGGGTCGACGTGAAGCTGACGGCCGACACCGAGGACGCGGCGTCCGGCGCCGGCATCGCCCTGTCGTTCGTGCTCCCGACGACGAAGGCGATCGTCGAGAGCTCGGGGACGATCAGCGGCCAGACGATCACGATCGCGGCCGATGCCGACAACCGGATCGAGACCTTCGCGAAGGTCGCCGGCGGCGGCGCGAGCGACAACGGTGACGCGGAGAAGAGCCCGGACGAGCGGACGACGAAGCCCGGCAAGACCGAGGGGAACGCCCGCACGGCGGACGGCAACATCAGCGTCGCGGCAGCGCTGGGCTTCACGTGGCTGAACGCGAGCTCGGAGGCCTTCGCGAAGCCGACCAGCGGCGCTCTGACCCTGACCGGCTCCGCCGCTCTGAACTCGCTGAAGATCCACGTCGGTGCCCGCAACCGCTCGACGACCCAGGCCGACGCCGGCTCGGTCGGCGACACGTCCGGTGGCGGCGGCGGCGTCGCCGTCGCGGTGGCGGTCAACCTCGCGGACATCAACAACCACGCCTACCTCGGCGGGAACACGACCCTCCATGCGCCGAAGACGATCGTCGAAGCGCTGGCGCCGACCGGCGACATCTTCAAGGCTCTGGCGACCTCCGGCGTCGGCGACAGCAGCAGCAGCGATCTCGGGGTTGCAGGCTCGCTCGCCGTCAACCTCGTCTTCACGCCGACCACCGCCGTTCTGAAGTCGGGCGGCGTGGCCGCGAACGGGGCAGACCTCTCGTTCACCGCGACGACCGTGACGACCAGCGAGGCCAAGGCCGACGCCAACGCCACGACCGGCGACTCGACCGGTGTCGGCGCGTCCGTGACGCTTCACGTGGTCGACAACCAGACCACGGCGGCGATCGAGAACTCGGCCACGCTGACGGGCGCGCACGACGTCACGCTGGCCGCGACGGCGACCGACACGACGACGACGACCGTCAAGACCGGCGCCTCGGGCGGCAACGCGGTCGCGGCAGGCGCGGCGATCACGTTCTCCAACGTCACGACCAAGGCGACGATCGGCACCGGGGCGCTCCTGAGCCTCACCGGGAGCCTGAGCGCCACCGCGACCCAGACCGCATCGGTGACCACGTCGGCCGAGGGTGCCGCGTCGGGCAGCAGCGTCGGCGTCGGCGCCGCGCTCGCGCTCGCGTTCGTCAACCACACGGTCGAGGCGTCGACCGCCCGCAGCCTGGACGCCGACGGCTCGATCACGTTGCACGCGATCGGCTCCTCGAAGACGGAGACGACGAGCACCGCGAGCGCCGCCGGCGAGGAAGACGAGAGCGGCGACAACTCGAAGAAGGCGAACTCGCAGGGCGACAACCAGCTCGGCAAGGGCAAGGATCAGGCCGCCGACAACGGCAACGCGAGCACGAGCAAGACCGAGACCAAGAAGGCCGGGACGGCGGACGGCGACTCGGTCGAGGTCGCCGCTGCGATCACGTTCAACGACCACGAGTCGAGCGTCATCGCCTCGATCGCGAACGACCTCGACATCACCGCGGGCGGCGCGGTCATGGTCAAGGCCGAGTCCGACACCGACGCGAAGGCCACCGCGGACGGCAGCGCGAAGGACGCGGGCTCCGCGGGCATCGCCGCCGCAGTCGCCGTGAACTTCGTCAACATCACCGACAAGGCATCGATCGGCCTCGGCGTTCAGTTGATCGCGAACGGCCTCACGGTCTCGGCCGGCATGCGCAGCTCGGGCGGCTCGGACGGCAAGCACACGATTCACGCCGAGGCGACGTCCGGTGCCTCGAGCTCCGAGCGACATCGGCATCGCAGGCGCCCTCGCGATCAACATCGTCAGCAGCCACACCGAAGCGATCATCCGCGGCAACCCGGCGCATGCGCCCCCGACGAACGTCAATGCTGGAACTGGTGACGTCTCGATCACGGCAACGTCGAACGAGGCAGACACCGCAAAGGCGACCTCGGAGGCCGACGCAGGTGGCGATGGAGCCGGCGTCGGGGCCTCGGTCGCCCTGAACATCTTCGACCCGAGCATCACGCGGGCCGAGGTCGAGGAAGGCGCGCGGTTCAGCGCCGCCGACGACGTGACGATCACCGCGTCGAGCACGCGCACCGTCGAGACGACGGTCATCGCGGGCTCCGAGGGCGGCACCGCGGTCACGCCGGCGGTCGCGCTCCTGGTCAACATCGACGAGCAGGTGACGGCGCGGCTGGCGCCGGTCTCGATCGGCACGCTCTCGGCCGGCGGGATCATCACGATCACCGCCACCCACAACTCGACCTTCACCACGAAGGCGGAGGCGGAGGCCGCCGGCGACAACGCCGTCGGCGCCGACCTCGCGATGAACGTCGTGCTCGGCTGGAGCACGACCGCCGCGCTCGACCGCAGCGCGACCGGCGACTCGGTCTCGATCACCGCCGACTCGACGATGGTCAGCACCGCGGAGGCCGAGGCGAGCGCCGAGGGCGCGAGCTCGACCGACTCGGACACGAACGCCGACAACAAGTCCAACAAGCAGGTCAACGGCACGAACCCGAACACCACGGGCAAGACCGGCGGCGAGAGCGTCCCGAGCGCGAACAACAACGCGAGCACGGGCAACAGCAACGCGAGCAGCCAGTCCGGCAGCTCCGGCGGCAGCGTCGGCATCGCCGCCGCGATCGCGGTCAACTGGGTCGTCACCGACAACGTCGCGCGGATCGGGAACAACGCGCACGTCACCGGCGGCACGGGCCAGGTCAAGGTCAGCGCGAAGAACCAGAACGACTCCTCCGCGAAGGCCTACGGGCTCTCCACGAACCTCAACAACAGCAACAACATCGCTGCCGCAGTCGGCCTGAACGTCGTCGACGTCGCGAACACCGCGTCGGTCGGCGACGACGCGCACGTCGAGGGCGTCGGCATCACGGTCGAGGCGATCACGCCGACCGACCCGACCGAACAGCGGAACGACTTCGTCGTCTGGGGCCTCGCCGGCGCGGGCGGCAAGTCCGACTTCTCGGTGTCCGCCTCGGTGGCCATCCAGGTCATCAACTACGAGACGACGGCGAAGGTGCAGAAGGGCGCCGACCTCGAGTCGACGGGCGGGATCACCGTCCACGCGACCGCCTTCCTCGGCCTCCAGTCGCTCGCACTGGCGGGCGGCCTCTCGATCGGCGGGACGGCGGTTGGCGCGTCGCTGGTCGTCAACATCGTGCAGGACTTCGCGACGGCCGCGTTCATCGACTCGGGCACCGGCGTCGGGTCGATCACGCACGTCAACGCCACCGGCGCGATCCAGGTCAAGGCGGAGGCGAAGCTCCTGCCGATCGTCCCCGACCCGGACGTCACGAAGATCACCTTCCCGGCGCTCACCTCGGTCGCCGTCGCGGGCGGCGCCGGCACCGGAAATCTCTCGATCAGCGGCTCGATCCTGATCGACGTGTGGGATCTCTCGACGCAGGCGTACATCGCCGACGGCGCGCAGGTGAACCAGACGACTGCGGGCGGCACCGGTCAGACGATCGACGTGATCGCTACTGACGAGACCAAGGTCGTCAACGTCGCGGGTGCGCTCGCCCTCAGCTCGGGCGGCGCGGGCATCGGCATCGGGCTCGTGGTCTCGGTCGTGAACAAGGACGTCCGCGCGTATGTCGGCAAGTCCGCCGACGTGAACGCCGGCGGCACCGTCAAGATCCATGCCACTTCCACCGAGAACTGGCACGTGATCGCGGTCAACGGCGCCGCATCGGCAAACAGCGCCGCCGTCACCGGTTCGATCCTCGTCGTCGTCGTGAACGCGGGCAGCGGCCCGCCCGGCGTCTACGCGTACGTCGACGGCGGTGTCGGCCAGGGCTCGAGCGTTCACTCCGACGAAGACGTCGAGATCAAGTCGAGCAACACGGTCGACATGCTCCTCCTCGCCGGCGGCCTGGCGTTCGGCAGCTCCGCGGGTATCGGCATCGCGGCGGCGATCCTCGATCGCGACGGTCGCGCCCAGGCGTGGGCCGGACGCGAGGCGAGCATCGAGGCGAAGGGCGCAACCGGGCTCACGATCTCGGCGACGCAGAGCGACGACCTGATCCTGCTCGCGCTCGGCGGCGCGGGCGGCGGAGATGCGGGCGTCGCCGGATCCGTCGCGGTCGGCATCGTCACGAACCAGACCTACGCGTTCGTCGACGAGGACGCGACCATCAACGCCGTCAACACCGGCGCTGACGCGACGCAGGGCATTGCCATCTCCGCGACCGACAACACCTCGATCGTCAGCACGGCAGGCGCGCTCGCGATCGGCGGCTCGGCAGGCGTCGGCGCCGGCGTGGACGTCGAGGTGCTGGACAAGGACACGAGCGCGTGGATCGGCGAGGACGTCGTCGCCAACGCCCGCGGAAACATCACCGTCGATGCGACCTCGAGCGAGAGCCTGACGTCGGTTTCCGTCGGCGCGGGCATCGGCGGTACCGCCGGCGTCACGGTGAACGCGGCCGTCTCCGCGCACGAGGTGACGACGCAGGCGTACGTCGACGACGACGCGACCATCACGGCCGACGGCAGCGTCCGGATCGCGGCGGACGAACGGCTCGACCTCGACATCATCGCCGGCAACATCTCAGCGGCAGGCAGCGCGGCGGTCGGCGCCGCGGCGGCCGTGCCCGTGATCACCAAGGAAACGCACGCCTGGATCGGTGACGGTGCGACGGTCATCGGCAAGGGCGGAAGCGCGCTCGAGGTGAAGAACGGCCAGTACACGGTCGCGACGCAGGACACCCGTTTCAACGGTGGCACTGCGGTGGTGGACAGCGAGACGCTCGATGTCGGGTTCGCGCACGGGTTCAGCGACGGCCAGCAGGTCGTCTACGACCGCGGCGGCGGTGGCAGCGCGATCGGCGGGCTGACGACCGGCACTGCGTACTTCGTCGTCCTCGTCGGGGGCCAGCCGAACCGGCTGAAGCTGAAGAGCGTGCTCGGCAGCGGTCAGCCCGGCTCGCTGGTCACGACGCTCTCCGCCGGCAGCGGCGTCAACCATCGGCTCGTGCCGACGAACCAGGCAGGGGTTCGCCAGGACGAGTCGCCGCGCTTCGACCCGAACCCCGACGTGAGCGGCAACACGATCAACCTTCCGTACTCGCTCGGAGCGGCGACCAACGACACGGTCATCTACAGCTCCGGCGGCGGCGACCCGATCGGCGGGCTCGTAGACGGCAAGAAGTACTACGCGATCCACATGGGCGGGGACTCGTACCAGCTGTCGCTGACCGAGGGCGGCGGGGCGATCACCCTGGACAAGACGAAGGCGACAGGCCGCTCCCACAGCCTCGTCGAAGAGGGCGACATGCCGTCGGCGGACGCATCTGCGACCGGTCCGCGCACGGTCACCGCCGGGACGATTCCGCTGTTCCGGGGCGTCGCAGTGACCGCGAACAACAGCGACGACATCGCGACGGTCGGAGTCAGCGCAGCTGCGAGCGGTGGCGCAAGTGTCGCCGTCAGCGGCGCGGTGGACATCCTCACCGTCAACACGTCCGCGCACATCGGCTCGTCCGCGCGCGTCAACTGTGCGCCGATCACCTGCGGCAACGGCGGCGCGAACAGCGGCCAGTCGGTTCTCGTCGCGGCTGCGAACCAGTACTACGGCATCGTCGTCGCGGCCTCGGTCGCCGGCGGCACCGTCGGCGTCGGGCCAGGCGTCTCGGTCGGCGTGATCGAGCTGAACACCGACGCATATGTCGACGACTCGGCGATCGTGAACGCGGCCAACGACATCACGATCCTCGCGACGGGCAAGGACTCCTTGATCTCCGTGACGGTCGGCATCGCCGGCGGCGTCGTGGGCGTCGGCGGCGCGGTCTCGGTCAACGTGATCACGACCCACACCTACGCGAACACCGGCGACCTCGTCACGCTCTCGGCGGGCAACAACATCCTGATCGCCGCCCGCGACGACACCAAGATCATCGCGATCGCCGGCGCGATCGCCGGCGGCTTCGTCGGGATCGGGCTTTCCGTTGCCGTCACGAACGTGACCAAGGACACGCAGGCGTTCATCGGCGGCACGAACACGATCGACGCGCGCGCCCAGGGCAGCGGGCTCGCCGCCTCCGGGTGCTCGAACCCGCGGAACAAGAACCCGTACTGCGTGTTCACCGGCGTGCTCGAAGGCTCGGGCTTCCAGACGATCAGCGGCTTCCGTGGCCTCGCCGTGCAGGCCGCATCGACCGAGGACGTGTTCGGGCTCGTGATCGCAGGCGGCGGCGGCTTCGTCGGCATCGGCGGCGCAGTCGGCGTGACCCTGCTCCACGCGACGACGAAGGCGTTCATCGGCGGCAGCTCGAACGTCAACTCCGACACTGCGGGCGCCAACGCCGCGCAGTCTGTGAACGTCAGCGCGGCCGACTGGTTCAAGTCGCTGACGATCGGCGGCGGCGCGGCCGGCGGCTTCGTCGGAGTCGGCGCGGGCGTCGACATCGGCGTCGCGCAGACCACCACGCAGGCCTCGATCGGCACCTCGGCGACCGTGCGCGCGAGGGCGAACGTCGACGTGAACGCAGTCGCGCGCAAGGAAGTCCAGACCTATGCGATCGCTGTGGCCGGCGGCTTCGTCGGCGTGGGCGGCTCGGTGGCGGTCTGGACGGTGGGCGTGCAGCCGACGACGACCTACAACGATGGCGCCTACGGTCCCGACAAGGGCACGTGGAGCGGCGCCACGACCTACAACAAGGGCGACACCGTCACCCACCTCGGGAAGCGCTATGGATCGAAGGTCGAGAACAACCTGAACTTCGACCCGACGACGAACCCGTCCAAGTGGCAGGGCGATGCGAGCTCGCTCAAGCAGGTCGGCGGCGACTGCGGACAACACGACGGAGTACAACGAGGGCGAGTCCGTGACCGTCTGCGGCGACCCGGACGATCCGAACACCTGCACCCAGTACCGGTCGCTCACGGACGGCAACCTGGGCAACGACCCGGCGACCAGCCCCGGCGACTGGCAGCAGTACGACGGCACGCCGCAGGGTGATGCAGACACGCAGGCGACCGGCTCCGGCGACGGCTACCAGTCGATTCTCAGCGACACCTCGAGCAGCGGCAACAACTCCAGCGAGGCGAAGACGAACGACCGCATCAAGGGCGTCACCGACGGCGGCTCCGGCACGAAGTCGAAGATCGCCGCCAAGGGCAACGCGCAGGCGAACAAGGCTTCGAGCACGTTGAGCTCGAGCGCCGTCCCAGACGGGACGGTCGTCTCGGTCAGCGGCGCGATCATCGCCGGCGGCAACGTCGGACTCCGTGCAAACGAATTCCTGACGGTCAACGGTCTGACCGGCACGATCGCCGGCGGCCTCGTCGCGGTCGGCGGCTCGGTCCTGATCATCAACATCGGCGAGAAGGTGGATGCGGGCGTCACCAGCACCGGCAGCATCTCCGCCGGCGGCAGCGCCCTTGTGTCCGCGCGGATGACCGAGGACACCGACGATCTGGCGTTCGCCGGGACGGTCGGCCTCGTCGCCGTCGGTGCTCAGGTCGTCGTCGTGAACGACTCCGCCAGCCAGCGCGCGCACATCGACAGCAGCGCGTCCGTCCCGCGCGCGGTCGGCGGGCTCACCGTCGAGGCGATCGCGAACCGCACGGTCAAGACGAACGCGATCGGCGGCGGCGGCGGCGCGGTTGCGGTCGGCGCTGCAATCGCCGTCGGGAACATCTCCGGCGACACGGTGGCCGAGATCGGCAACGTGGCGATCGGCTCGGGCGGGACGATCGGCGGGATCCTCGTGAACGCCGACTCGACGATCAACGCAGCGACGAACGCGTACTCGGTGCAGATCGGCCTGATCGCGATCGGCGGCGCCGTGCCGGTCACGACGCTCTCCGGCACGACGCGCGCAGCGCTCGGCGCTCACGGCGACATCCAGGGCAACGTCGAGGTGAAGGCGACCGGTAACCACACGCTCGTCGCGGACACGCTCAACGTCGCCGCAGGCGGCGTTGCGATCGGCATCACCGTGGCGACGGCGAAGAACAGCCGGTCGACCATCGCCGAGGTCACCAGCACGGCCAACCTCGACATGGCGGGCAGCAACCTCAAGGTGTCGTCGAAGGCGACGAACCATGCCGACGCGAAGACGCCGGGCGGCGGCGGCGGAGTCGTCACGGTCTCGATCTTCGTTCCGTACGCCGAGGTCTCCGGCGCAACGAGGGCGTCGCTGGACGGCGACGTCGCCGCGTCGGCCGGCATCACCGTCGAGGCGTTCGCCGAGAACAAGGTCTTTGCGAAGGCCACGATCTTCCAGATGTCGGTCGTCGGCGTCAGCGGCGCCGTCGCGACCGCGCGCGTCTCCGGCAGTGCGGACGTCGAAGCGACTGTCGGGTCCACCGCGCAGATCTCGAGCACCGGGGCGATTCGCGTCGAGGCGAACATCCAGGGCGTGGGGAACCGCGCCGAGGCTCGCGTCCTCGGTGTCAGCGGCGGCCTGGCAGCGATCAGCGCCTCGTTTGCGCACGCCGAGATCAACGGCGGCGTGCGGGCGCGCATGGACGGCGACATCCTCGATGCGAGCACCGTCGACATCCTCGCGACGAGCAAGAACGAGTCGATCGCCGATCTCGAGTCCTTCCAGCTCGGCGCCGTCGCCGCTGCGTTCATGGGCGCCGGGGCGGACGTCAACGGTGAGACCGAGGTGCGCGGCGACTCCAACGGCTCGATCGACGCGGACGGCGCGATCACGATGAAGGCTGCGAGCGACAACAAGGGGACCGCTGCATCCGACTCGGGCACGGTCGGGCTCGTGGGGATCAACATCAGCCTGCCGATCACTCGGATCGACGCCTCGACGAACGTTCACTACGACGGAGACGTCACCGACGGCACGTCGATGGAGCTCTGGGCGGATGCGAAGAACACCGCACTCGCGACCTCAGAGGGCCTCACGGTGGGTCTCTTCGCACTCCAGGGCGGCGAGGCAGACGCGTTCATCAAGGACGGCACCGACACCTACTCGGTGCTCGGCGCGAACTCGAACATCAGCGGCCTGAGCCTCACACTCAAGGTCCGCTCGGTCGCGGTGAACAAGGCCACGTCTCTCGCCCAGGGCGACGGCGGTGGCTTCGCCGCGATCTCGCTGCTCTCGCCCGAGTCTCGCAACGACGCCCGGACGCGCGCCGAGCTGCTCGGCTCGGTCGGCACGACCCACGTCGATCCGGCCGTCGGCACGGTCGGTGACGCCGGCGCCTTCGCGATCGAGGTCACGGCGCACAGCGACGACCAGACGGTCGTCGAGCGTCGACACCTTCGGCATCGGCGTCGTCGCGGCGAGCGACTCGTCGAGCGACCGCCGTCACCGACTCCGCACGTCTCCGCGAAGCTCGGCACGCGGCAACGTCACGGCAACCCAGAACGTCCTCGTCCTCGCGAACGCCAAGACCGACGCGGATGCCTTCGCGAAGGCGTCGAGCGGCGGCGTGGTCAACATCCAGGCCGGCAACGACGCGCACGCGCACGCGCGACCGCACGTCGAGCGCCACCGTCGAGGGTGGCTTCGTCCAGGCGATCGGCGAGCACGCTGACGATCTCCGCGGTGCACGGCGGCGCAGCGCCCGAGCTCTCCGACGGGACGATCACGAACGTCAACTCCGGCACGAACACGCTGACCTTCGCGCTTCCGCACGGCGTCGAGACCGGCGACACCGTCGTCTACAGCGCGCCGGCCTCGACCGATCCGGACGTCGAGGACGGCACGATCCCGAACCCGAACGCGATCGGCGGGCTCGGCGACGGGCGCACCTACGGCGTCATCGTCGACTGCAGCGGCACGCCGGCCTCGTGCACGACGCTCCAGCTCGGCGTCGAGTTCAACGCAGCAGGTGTGGTGGACGTCGGCAAGGCGGCGCTGACGTTCTCGAACGACCACAACTTCGAGACCGGTGACGTCGTGATCTACGAGTGCATCGGCGGCGGCGCGATCGGCACGCTCGGCACGGGCGGACCGGGGACGCTCGGCTGCGGCAGTCAGTACTTCGTCTACAAGGTCGAACGAGAAGACGATCCGGCTGTCGTCGTCGCTGCTCGACGCCGACGGGACCATCGTCAAGTCGTTCACGCCGAGCACGGTCACGGGCGGGAACACGATCACGATCCCGAGCACCTCCGGCCTGACCACCGGCCGGGCTGTCGTCTACCACGCACCGCCGGTGATCACGTTCAAGAGCTCGATGGTCGACATCAACACCGACGGCGGCGGCAACCTCACCCGCATCGACGACAACATCGGAGACTTCCCCAACCGGCAGTCGGTGTACGCGCCGAACCACGGCCTGCCGAACGGCGCCGAGCTCGTCTACACCGTCAGCGGTGGGCCCGTGATCGGCGGTCTGTCGAACGGTGGCCACTATTGGGCGATCACGACCGGCCCGGACTCCCTCGGCAGTCATCAGCTCCGGCTGGCGGACAGCGAGTGCCACGCAGGCGTCGGCACGTATGACGCCGATCCTGGCGCGGGAGTCGACATCCAGCCGTGCAGCAGCAACGTCCAGGTGCTGGTGCTCACCCCGGACAAGGGCCCGGCCGGTCTGCCCGCAACCCACAAGCTCACGCGCTTCGGCCACGAGTCGATCGGCCTCGTCGACGGCAACATGTACTTCCTGAACGTCATCGACGGGACGGACTTCCAGCTCCTCGACAAGGACGGCAACGTCATGGGCGGCCTCGTTGCGAAGCAGGGCGACCACCTGCTTATCGACGAGGGAATCGCGACCGTCTCGCCCGGCACCGGCACCCAGCGGCTCGTCGTCGAACCTGACGAGCGCCGGCACGCCTGCAGCGGCTCCGGGCGTGCCGCACATCATGGCCGGCATCGGCGGCCCGGGCGGCTACCTGAGCAAGGCCGACCAGGTGATCAGCGCCACCTCGACCGGTGACGGCGGCGGCCTCTTCGACATCCGCAACGCCGAGTCGTTCGCCGAGTCGAAGCCCGAGACGACGACGAGCATCGGCGCCGGCACGTACCGCGGCAACGACATCGTGATCAGCGCCTCGTCGGGGAGCAACGCGGCCGTCAGCTCGAAGGGCGCCGGCGGCGGGTTCATCTCCTTCGGCGCGTGCGAACGCGAACGCCGACCTCAAGAACACGGTCGGCACCTCGATCGCGCAGAACGCGAACCTCTTCGCGGCGCGCGACATCAAGATCCTGGCGATCGCGATCTCGAGCGCGAACGGCGAGGCCGTCGCGACCGTCGGCGGGCTCGTGGCTGCACCCGACACCGACTCGACGATGCAGATCGGCTTCGTCGTCACGACGCTCGTCGACGGCAACCTCGTGGCCAACCGCACGGTGCTCGTCGACGCGAGCGCCGGGCTCAAGTCCTCGGTGTTCGCCCGCTCGAGCTCCGGCGGCCTGGGCGCGAACTCCGACGCGAACGACGACTCAGACCAGGGCATCCAGGTGGGCCAGAGCGGTGCGTACGACGCGCTCGTCCAGTCGCAGATCGCCGACGACGGCTCGACTCCGCGGTGCGACCGTCTTCATCGGCGCGAGCTTCGGCGCGAAGCGCGACATTGCGGGCGACGGGACGATCTCGCACGGCGGCGTGATCGCCGAGGCGATCGCCCGCGCGAGCGCCCGCGCGGCGGCTCTCGGCGCCGACTCCGACGCGGCCTCCTGGATCAAGGTCACGAGCGACGCGAACGTGCTGCTCGACGACGGCTCGCTCGTCGTGGGCGACTTCGTCACGCTCCGCGCGTCGCACGAGGGCCTGAACTTCCAGGCGACCGCAAGCGCCAGCTGCAGCTGCGGCGGCGGCGACACCGACGCGACCGCGAAGGTCATCTTCCACGGCGACTCGCATGTCCAGGCGGGCGACCTGGCCGTGATCAAGACCGCGGAGCTGCTCGTCGAGGCCTTCCAGGTCGGAAGCAAGCTCTACGCGCAGGCTCGCCGCTCGGGTGGCCTCCTCGACGGCGGCGACGCGGATGCGGACGTCACGAACGACGCCAAGCGGTCGATCCTCTGGAACGCGAAGGTCTTCCTCCTCGGCGAGCCGAACCCGGTGCTGATCGTCGACGCGACCGGCACCGTCGTCGCGAAGACCTACAACGTGGGTGTCCGCGCGAACGGTGTCGGCCCGTACCTCGGCATCGGCGACGTGATCCCGGTGGGCCAGACGATCGTGATCGACCCGATCATCTACGACGAGCTGCCCGCCGCGACGTTCCTCGCCAACCACGTCGACGGCGTGAACAGCACGATCGACGGCACGACCGGGCGTCTTCTACATCCAGGAGACCTGGGACTCGGTGACGATCCTGAACGCGTCCGACCGGCCGCTGACGATCCTCGGCACCGGTGGCAGCCCGAGCGTCTCGATCAACACGCTGAACGCATCGCTGACGACGTCTCCCGTCGCCGTGATCAGCATCTCCGTCGAACGACGGCGCCGAGACGAACCCGAGCGACTTCCAGTTCGACGTCAAGCACATCTTCCCGGCGACCGACGTCCTGATCCACAGCGTCCGCGGCCCGCCGACCACCGGCTTCGACATGCACGATCGACGGCGACATCCGGAACATCATCGGAACGACGACGATCAAGAACGACCGCGGCAGCATCCTCGACGGGATGGCGGCGCAGCACTTCAGCAACCGCGCGTTCCTCGACTCCGAGCTCGGGTCGATCGGCACGGTCGCCAACACGATCCGGCTCGTCCTCTTCCAGATCACGCACACCGGCGTCGACGGCGTGCCCGCGACCTTCAAGCCGATCACGCTCGACGCCGAGGCGGGCGTGGACATGTACCTCGAGCTGCACGTCGATCCGGCGCTCGGCGACCGGCGTGTCCGGTGCCCACATCACGCCGAGCATCGGCCCGCTCAAGGCAGGCCACGACCTCGTCGTGATCGTCCACGACTCGAGCGAGGGCAACACCGGCCCGCTGCTCGCCGACATCAACGTCGACGTCTACACGCCGAACAACCGGCCGCCGGCGTACGGCTCCGGGCCGGTGCTCGCTGAGCGTCCCGACGACCAACCACTTCCGGCCGGACGACGCGCCCGACAACCCGGACATCGTCGGCTGCGGCACCGCGGCGCCGTGCGTGGTCATCGTCCCGTACGGCGGCGACTCGCGGGCGATCAACGCCGACTACACGTTCAACGACGTGCGCGCCGGCCACAACATCGCGATCTTCCACACCTCGACCGCGACGCAGATCACGTTCAAGGCCTTCACCGACGGCGACGCGACGTGGACCGACGACGAGACGAGCGCGACGCACGGCAACACGGACGGCTCCGGCAAGATCGACATGCTCACGAACGGCTCGATCTGGGTGATCGAGCAGAGCAGCAAGGGCGACCTCAGGGTCGGCCACATCCACGCGACCGGCGTCTGCACGGGTCCCGGCTCACTCTGCGTCAACCCGATCGTCGCCGACGTTCGGCTCGACTCGCCGCGGAAGATCCTCGACGCCGAGCTCGATGCGGGCGTCCTCGACACGGACGACGATCCGAACTGCGTCGATTCCTACGACCTCGACTGCACGCCGTTCGCGACGCCGACGTCGATCGACGTCACCGGCCGCAACATCACGATGACGGCCGGGAACAACGGGCTCGGCGGCCCGGGCAGCATGTCGGGCACCGGCGGGATCGGCCTGCCCGGACAACTTCCTCGAGATCCACGTCAACGGGATCGGCGGGCCGCTCGGCGTCCTGAACGCGCACGACACGGCAGCGGACGACGACAAGACGTTCGGCATCTACCTCGACGAGGTCGCCGGCGACATGACGATCGGCGTGGTCGAGACCGCCGGCGACGACGACCTGGCGACCGGCAACGTCTCGCTCCGCAGCCGCGCCGGCTCGATCGTCGACGCGCTGAACGACGCGGCCGCCGACGTGCTCGGCCAGACGATCGACATCGACGCGCACGGCGGCTCGATCGGCCAGGTCGCGGAACGACCTCGAGATCGACTCGCTCGCGCGGCTCGCGCACAACTGCGTCCACACGGTCGCCGGCCTGGCCGCCACGGCGACGACGTGGCGCTCGAGGCGCGGACAACATCTACCTGACCGAGACCGACGCGCTACCTGCGGCTCGTCCTCGCGCACACGACGCTCGGCGACATCCGGCTCACCGTGCGCGAGTCGACGCCCGACACCGACGAAGACCTCTACCTGATCGAGGACGGCTTCGCGCGCTTCGCCGAGGACAACGACACCGTGCCGGGCAACGACCTCGACGCGCTGCGGCCGATCCCGAACGGGAGATCTTCGCCGAGAGTCGGCGACGTGCTCCTGCGCGTCGGCGACGACGTCCACTCGCACCAGAACAGCCGACCTCGGCGAACGGCGACATCGACATCTTCGGCGACTACGGAACCTCGACACCGGCGGCTCGACCAGTTCGGCGACGTCGGCGGAGCCGACCAGTACGGCACGACGATGATCCTGCGCGGCCAGATCGTCGCCGACTGCCGCGTGACTCGAACGGCGATGCCGACCAGACCGGCTACCCGGTGGCGAGCTGCGCGCCGAGATCGCCCCGGTGCCGGCGCACGAGACGAACATCTGGGGCAACACCGACGTCGACACGCTTCCAGTTCGGCGACGAGACCGGCGTCAACGACTGCCCGACGCACCCGACGGCCGCCGGGCTGCGCCACGCCCTCGAGCGACGGGTACATCTTCCTCGGCTCGAAGACGCTGGTGCACGGCAGCCAGAGCGCCGTCTCGCCCGGCGACGACGGCGAGGACCAGTTCATCGTCTGGTACCTGCAGTCCATGGATGTCGTCGGCGCGCCTGCCGGGCTCGCCGGCGGCGCGACGGGTGCGGGCCACAGCCTCACGCTCGACGGCCAGGCGGAGACGGACTACTACACGATCTACACGCTCGGCAGCCACGGCGACTTCCGCAACTACGTCATCAACATCCTCGACACCGGCGCGTCGAACGACGGCGTCGACGAGGCCGCGATCTACGGCTGGGACGAGGACGCGGCGGAGTTCAACGGGTATGTGCCCGGCTCGCTCGACCGCGCGAAGACGGATGACATCTTCCTGCTCCGCGCGTCCAAGTGCATCGACACCGAGTACCCGTTCGGCACGACCGACCCGGCCGACGGTGTCCCGACCGAGTGCGACGAGTCGCCGCTGAGCGGGCCGATCACCCGGCGTTCGTGGCGCTGCTCCACGGCGACAACTCGCCCGACGGCGGGCTCGGCGGCTACCGCAGCCGGGTCGTCGGCGACGAGACCTCGAGCCTGGTCCAGCGGATCAACTACGACGCCGCGCTGAACGGCCGGCTCTCCGTCTACGGCCTCGGCGGGAACGACGCCTTCTTCGTCGACGACAACTCTGCGATCACGACGCTCGACGGCGGCGCCGGCAACGACCTCTTCCAGATCGGCCAGATCTTCGGCTTCAAGCGCGACGCCGAGGAAGGCTTCCTGCTCCCGCACGACACGTTCCCGGTGCTCGTCGCGACGACCCGCGGCTGGCTGAGCCCGGGCATCCACGCCCCGCTCGTCGCGACCGGCGGGACGGGCAACGACGAGTTCGTGGTCTACGCGAACCAGGCCGAGCTCCGGCTCGAGGGCGACGACGACAACGACCTCTTCGTCGTTCGCGCCTTCGCGCTCGCCGCGGTCTGCGACACGAGCGCCGACGCCGACGACGACTGCGACTTCGTCGACATCAACCTCGAGGCCGACCCCGACACGTTCACCTACCCGGTGGCCAACATCCCGGCGGGCGGCGGCCAGCCCGCGACGTGCACGAGCGCCGGCAATCCCGGCTACGACGGCGAAGGGTGGACCGGGTTCCGCAAGGACAACAACGGCGACGGCGTCTGCAACAAGGCCGACGCGCACATGACGGGCGCCCCGATCTTCAGCCCGGCGACCCGGCCGACCCGACGATGTGGGAGGACGACGTCATCCCGCTCGACCTCGACGGCGTCGCGCGCCCGATCATCGGCCTCGGCTTCTCGACCGCGCGCCCGCTCGACATCCGTGCCGGCGGCGGCGAGGACGAGGTGTCGTACAACGTGAACGCGCCCGTCTCGGTCGACGGCGGCACCGGCTTCGACAAGCTCGTCGTCCTCGGCACCGAGTTCGCCGACGACATCGTGATCAGCGTCAAGGGCATCTTCGGCGCCGGCCTGAACGTCCGCTACGAGAACATCGAGGTCGTCGAGGTGGACGGCCTCGAGGGCGACGACGAGTTCTTCATCCTCTCGACGAAGTTCGGCGTCGCGTACCGCGTCATCGGCGGTCTGGGCTCCGACACGATCAACGTCGCCGGCGACGTGAACGAGGACATCGTCACGCGCGAGCTCGAGGGGATCAGCGGGACGATCGACCACCGGCTAATGGCCGTGCTCGACAAGTTCTACGACGGTCTGCCGGTCGACGGGCTCGACTACAACCTTGCGACGCCGGACCTCGGGCTCGTGATCATCACCGAGACTGGGCCGGGTACGACTGTGCGCGAGGGCGGGCTCGGCTCCGGGCCGATCCCCGACATCGACTCGTACATGATCCGGCTTGCGGCCGACCCGGGCGACACCGTCTACGTGACGATCTCGGCGGCGCGCTCGCCGCAGGAAGAGGCGGACGACGCGTTCGCGAATCCGGAGCCGTTCGACCCGATCACCGGGCTGCCGAGCAACTCGCTCGACGACGGCGAGGCCGACTCGATCTGGTTGTGCACGGGCACCGCGGCGACGTGCGCGAGCCAGAGCAACTTCAAGCGCTACCGCTGGATCAACGGCGTCCTCCGCGACGAGGCGAACCGCGCGCTCGTCTTCACCTTCACCGGTGGCCCCGGGGGCAGCTGGAAGGACGACCAGAAGGTCTTCGTCTACGCCGTCGACGACCCGCGTTCCGAGGGTGACCGCGTCGTCGTCGTCCAGCACTCGACGATCTCCGAGAACCCGAAGTTCGACCAGGTCCAGGTCCGCAACGTCGAAGTGATGGTGCGCGACAACGACACGCCTGGCATCTACGTGATCCAGGTGACGCCGGGGACGTCCGAGGAAGACCAGCGCTCGATGGTGATCGAGGGCGGGTGCTTCAACCCGGCGGCCGACGCGAAGCCCGTCGACAACGTGACCAACCCGACCTGCGTCGGCCTGCTCCCGAAGGTCTACACGGGCCGCACCGACGAGATCCTGATCCAGCTCCAGAAGGACCCGGGGACCGCGACGATCCGCGTCAAGCTCGTGCTCGACCCGGCGAGCCAGCAGATGATCCAGCTGAACGCGACCGACCTGCGGTGGAGCAAGTGGGTCTGGGACAACACGAACACCCCCGACCCGAACCTGTGGTTCACCTACTACACGATCGACTTCAACTCCGCGAACTGGTTCCTGCCGGTCCGCGTGAAGATCAACGCGCGGCCGGACGCGGCGTGGGAGGACCCGCAGACCGCGGTCATCACCTTCGTGCGCGACGACCTCCAGTCGACGAACCTGATCGTCCCGCGGGCCGACGGCACCGTCGACATCGCGAAGAGCGACATCGACAACGGCAAGACCTCCGACCCGACCTCGCGCTACGTCTTCCCGAATCTCCGCTCCGGTACCGGCACGACGGCCGTCGAGGTCTACGACGACGAGACCGCGGACGCGATCTCGATCGAGAGCGGCGTGGGCACGCTCGTGCAGAAGTGCGGCGACACGAAGTGCAACGTCGCCTACGACGACCCGGCCGACCTCCAGCCGTTCTCGTCCGCCGACTGGTACACGATCAGGCTCACCAAGCAGCCGAACGGCCAGGTGCGCCTCGCGGTGCTCACCGACGGCATGGTCGACGTGGCCGGGATCAACGGCGTCGCGATCCCGCTGTCGGCGTACCAGGTCATCGGCGGCCTCGTCCCGACGCGCCTCTTCCTCGGCAACCTCGCGGTCTCGGCGGACGGCCTCACGATCACGCGTGCGAACGGCTCCGACCTCGGCAGCTTCGTCGACGAAGGCTTCGAGCGCCGCAACCTGATCCGCGTCAGCATCACCGTCGGCGCGATCACGAAGACCTACGACCTCGAGATCTCCGACTCGCCGACCGCGGTCACCGAGCTCGCGATCGCGCTGAAGAACGCGATCCCGAACGACGCGGGCGTCCGGGGCTATGTCGGCAACCTGAAGTCCGACACGGTCAGCCTGCTCTCCAACGACGGCTGGTTCTACGGGAACGTCACCTTCGTCGACACGTCGACGAACGCACCTCCGACCCAGGGCGGCTGGCAGGTCGTGCGCATGGACATCCCGGTGCAGCCGGCTCCGGGCAGCAAGCTGCAGGGCTTCCTCGGCGACGGCTTCCTCGAGGGCCAGTGGGTCGAGTTGTGCGTGTCGTCCGACGGCGTGGGCTGCACCGGCACGACCGGCCGCTACAAGATCGCGATCATCCGCGGCCACAACGAGGCGAAGGACACGACGATCGAGTTCCGCTCGTACGTCGACCTCGGCGACCCGTCCGTCCCGGATCTGCCGGCGTTCCACCTCGTCGACAACCTGGGCGCGGACGGGTTCGGCGGCACGGCGAAGGTCCTGATCCGCCGGATCGCTCCGGTGGCGACGTTCGAAGACGACAACTGGTTCGTCGAGCAGCGGGTCGACCTCGTCGCGGACGTCGGCTACGCCGTCCCGATCAGCCGCCAGGGCGTGAAGGTCTTCCCGGTCCAGAAGCACGGGCTCTACAAGCTCCAGGGCCCGCTCGCGGTCGAAGGCGGCGTCACCGGCGCCGACCGGTCGCTCAACCTCGGCGTGAAGCTGCCGGGCGAGCACGACGGCCCGCTCTTCAAGATCGGGACGCAGCCGCCCGAGTCGAAGCAGATCGACGTCCTCAACGTCTACAACGACGGCTCGAAGGCCGACACCTCGGGCGTCCTGACCTCGACCACGCTCACGGGCTTCGGGCTCGCGAAGGATCTCGACTTCGGGCCGACCTACTCGAGCGGCAACCCGCAGACCTTCGGCGAGCCCGCGGTCTTCCCGGGCGGGATCAGCTTCGGCAGCGTCCAGTTCGTGGACGGCAAGTTCGAGACCAACGGTGCGAAGTCGACGATCGAGGTCCTGAACTTCATGAACGGGATCGGCAACGACCGGATCGACATCCAGGGCACGCTCGACCCGGACGACCCGGTCAAGCTCAAGGGCTCGGTCATCCTGACGCCGACGGCGAGCGGCGTGAACGTCTCCCGCTCGCAGCCGTTCGACTGGAAGGCGCAGGGCTTCCTCATCGGCCAGCCGGTCAAGATCGACGGCTTCCCGACCCAGCTCTGGAAGGTCATCGGCTTCAGCGACACGTTCGACGGCGACACCGTCGACAACAGCGTCATGCAGCTGCAGCTCGTGTCCGGCGCCGTTCCGACCCCGCCGCTGCAGCCCGAGGCGACGCTCACGCCGACGTTCTCCATCGAGGGGTACGCGACCGGCGCCGCGCTCGTGCGCGCAAGCGGCGATTGGGCCGTCGACGGTTTCGTCATGGGGCAGAGGGTCACGAGCAGCGCCTTCACGGTGATCGGCGCGCCGAGCGGCGAGTGGCAGGTGCTCGCGGTGAGCGCGACGACGCTGCTGCTCGGCAGCGGGCCCGGGATCGCGAGCGCGCCGAGCGCGGCACGGTCGGTCACGCGCGTGACGCCTGTTCTCCGCACGCTCACGGCCCAGGACGTGCCGGTGCAGGCGACCGTGCCGATCACGATCACGCCGATCGTCACGGAGGATCCCGCGACGCTCGAGCAGTGGATCTTCGGCGGGTACGTCATCGGGACGTTCGCGGCCGGCCAGTCCTGGAAGACCTTCGGGTTCATCGAGGGTCAGCTCGTGATGATCCAGGGGCTCGAGGGCGCCTGGCGGCTCCGCAGGATCGAGGGCTTGAACGACAGCGTGCTGCGGCTCGAGCGCGGTGCCGAAATGCCCACGATCTCGACGCCGGAGACGCGCATGGTCTTCTGGCCCGGCCCGCACGGCGGCCTCACCGTCGTCCACGGCGGCGGCAACACCGCGCTTCGGATCGAGTTCCCGATGACGACTGCCGGGTCGGTTGGGGCGACCCCGAACACGATCACGCGGCTCGACGGCCTGTCCTGGATCGGCGCCGGCTTCTCGCTCAACCAGCGCGTGCAGGTCGAGGGCGACGGCAAGACGCGCACGATCGGCGACTTCGTCAACCTCACGCCCTGCCCGTTCTCCGACCCGTTCCCGAAGTGCGGCCTGAACAGCACGATGCAGCTCTCCGACGACGCATTCACCGACAAGCTGGCCACCGCGACGAACACGAACACGGCCATCCACGTCGCGGAGGCCGAGATCGTGTCCACGACCGGGCTGATGAACGTCACCGTGCAGCCGGCCGTCGGCGCGACCCCGCCGACCAGCACGCTCACGTGCGCCGCGGCGAACCTGAACTGCTTCGCGGGCTCGGCGCCGAACGGCACGGCCTTCACGATCGGGCTCAAGGTTCACGTCACCGGTCTTGCCGGGCCGTGGACGGTCGTCGGCGTCACCGCGAACACCCTCGTGCTCCAGGGCGCCGCGTTGCAGCCCACCTACGTGATCGACCAGAACCCGGCTTCGCCGACGTACGACACTGCCGGTCTTCACGCCGATCAAGCTCACCGTCTTCGGCTCCGACGTGCGCTACGACGGCGGGACGCGCATGGGCGGCGACACGATCGTCGTCTGCAACATCGGCGTGCTCGTCGATCCGTCGAAGCCGTGCCGCGGCCCGCTGGGCACTGATCGGCTCGCGGGTCCCGAGTCACCGCTCGTCGTCTACGGCGACACCTCGCAGGACGGTGTCTGGTACGGCGGCCAGCCGTGGAACGTGAAGGGCTACGAGTTCGGTCCGAAGCCCTACGACCCGTTCTACCGGATCCCGGATCAGGAGAACGAGGACGACGAGTGGGTGTTCCCGCTCGCGGATCCGTTCGACAACCCCGGCAACGACATCATCGACGCGAGCGGGCTGTTTGCTCCTCCCTGGATCACGTGCAACGGCACCGGCTGCACGCCGGCACTCCCGACCGTCGGCTTCACGGCCTACGGCGGCGCGGGCAACGACCTGATCATCGGCAGCCAGGCGGGCGACCATCTTGCGGGCGGGTCCGGCGACGACACGATCCTCGGCCTCCGCGGCGTCGATCACATCTACGGCGACTCCGGCTTCAACGTGGACATCCTCACGCGGGCGCTCGACCGTCACCTCCGTCAACGCGAGCCCCGCGCCGACGCTCGACAAGCGGAACCCCGCGGGCGACCAGACGATCAAGCCGGTCCCGTCGCTGAACGCCGACGCGATGGACGCCGGGCGCGACCTGATCTACGGCGAGAGCCCGGAGACGATGACGTCACCGGCGACCGCGCCGACGTCGGCGAGCCAGCCGCTGCAGTACTACCTCGGCGAAGAGCTCCGGACGGTGCTGACCTCATCCGCCCTCGGCGGGCTGCAGGTCCTGTTCGACGACGTGATCTTCGGCGACCACGGCATCGTCGTGCAGCAGACCGCGGACCCGAACGAGCCCGACCAGCGCCTGCAGAAGATTCAGACCACGTCGATCGCGTCGATCCGGCTGGTCGACTCGCGCGCCTTCCAGAACGGTTCCGACGACGTCCTCTTCGGCAACCTCGGCCGCGACGTCCTCGTCGGCGGCGCCGGCCACGACATGGCGGACGGCGACGAGGGCGACGACATGGTCTTCGGCGACAACGTCTTCCTGCTCAGGCGGGTCTCCGAGCCGACGTTCCCGTCTGCGACCGATTACGCCGGGCCGATCAACACGACGAACGGGCGCTTCCAGGCGCTCTGCGGGACGCTGCTCTACAGCCGCACCGATCGCGCGAACGCCTGCGGCTTCGGCAACCCCGTCACGCAGGACAACAGCGGCCTGCTCCTCGTGAACGGCGTCTGGCAGTCGTACCGCGATCCGGACAGCCCCGGCCTCGACACGCACCCGTGGTGGGCGGAGTACCTCGTCGACTTCGACGACGAGGACCCGAGCCATCAGTTCCACAGCTTCGACGTCCAGCTCTCGGTCGACCAGCCGCTGAACGCCGACCTGACGCCGAACCAGAAGGCGAAGGGCGGCGGCAGCTTCGGCAACGACTACCTCGCCGGGAGCCAGGGACACGATCTGCTGTTCGGTCAGATGGGCAACGACGTCGCCCAGGGCGACGGCGGGATCGAGCGCGCGTTCGCCGCCCTCTCGCACGTCGGCGCGTCGCGCTCGCCGGACGGCTGCCTGCTGCCCGTGGGCGGCGGGAAGGTCTGCGACTACGTCGGCGACCTCGACATCGTCGCCTCGTTCGAGGCTGCGACCGACGGTGAGGACTACATCGAGGGTGGCGGCGGCAGCGACATCGTGTTCGGCGGTCTCGGCCAGGACGACATCCTCGGCGGCAGCTCCGACTTCTTCGGGCTCGTGGACGAGACGCTCAGCCTCCTCGGCCAGACCGTGCAGATCTCCGGCATCGCAGGCCTCTACACGATCAGCTCGATCTCCGGCGGCACGCTGACCCTGTTCGGCAACGCGCTCCCGGCCGTCCAGTCCTCGCGGACGATCGAGACTCGTCGGCGCCAACAAGGTGATCACCGGGCTCACGACCCTGACGGCGTCGCCGACGGGTGGGACGCTCACGATCGCGGGCGTCGTCTGGACGTCGCTCGGCTTCGTCCCCGGCAAGGACCGGCGACCCGACGGAAACGACCTGCTCTTCGGCGGTGCCGGCACCCAGATCGATCGGAACCAGGACGTCGCGTTCGGCGACGGCACGCTCGTCGAGCAGCAGCACGCGCGCGACGCCGACTCGATCGTCGGCGACAACGGCCGGATCATCCGGATCGTCGGCACCGGCAACACCGCGCTCGCGCCGGCGTCGGCGACCGACCAGCGGTATCTCCGGTTCGCCTACGACAACTACTCGTCCGTCGTCGACGTACGACCCGAACGGCAAGCTCATCGTCCGCGGCGTCCACCTGCTCGACTACACGCCCGGTGGGCCGGACTTCCTGCCCGCGAACTTCTTCGCACCCGGCACCCAGAGCCCGCTGTGCAGCAGCGCCGGCGACGACGCGACGGGCGAGTGCTCGACGCCGCTGCCGACGTGCTCGGGCAACATCACGACGACGACCGACGCGGGCGACACGACGGCCAGCCGCTACACCGACATCGGCGGCGCCGACGAGATCCACGGCGAGTCGAGCGACGACACCGTCTACTCCGGCTGCGGAAACGACGTGCTCTACGGCGACGCCCAGGACGACGACCTGATCGGCGGCTGGGGCGGCGACTGGATGTCGGGCGGCACCGGCCAGGACGGCATGCTCGGCGACGACGGCCGGATCATGACGAGCCGCAACACCGGCTGCTCGGGCGCGAACTGCTGGACGACGACCTTCAGCGAGCCGCTCTTCGGGATCAACGCGTTCCTGATCGGCGACCCCGACACGAAGGTGATCCACGGCTACGTCCTGAGCGAGTTCATCTACACGCCGGGTCAGGTCCAGACGGCGACGATCAACGTCGCGGGCGCCTTGAAGAAGGAGCTCGACATCACGCCGTACAACCTCGGCCCGAACGACCAGGCCGGTCACTTCCAGATCGACGTGCCGACCTACGACGCGAACAACTCCGACGACGTGATGTTCGGCGGCTGGGACGACGACTTCATGCACGGCGCTGCGGGCGACGACGCGATCTCGGGTGCCGAGGCGCTCCCCGACTCGTACGTCCAGCACTTCGCGGCCGGTCTCGAGAACGGGTTGATCCGCACCGACTGGACGCGACCGTGGAACCCGGGGAACCTGCTGCGCTTCGGCGCCGACTTCGACCCGTGGCTCGCTCCGAAGCCGTTCGCCCCGCGGCTCGGCGAGTTCTATCTCTACGACGAGTACGACCCGCGGCGCGCGATCGTCTTCACCGCCGCCGGGGCGACGTGGGGTTGCACCGCGTTCTCGCCGAGCGGCCACACCTGCACCGCCAGCCCGCCGCTCTCCAGCTTCCCCTACCAGTACTTCCTCAACCTGGTGGAGACGAGCAAGGTCGTCGACGCGACGCACACGATCCAGGTCACCGAGGGCCGCGTGACGCCGTCGAGCTGCATCGACCTCGCCCCGAACGGCACCTGCCGCGCCGCGACGACCGTCGTTCACCGACGGCAACGACATCGTCTTCGGCGACCTCGGCAACGACTGGATGGTCGGCGGCTCCGGCAAGGACGACATCTACGGCGGCTGGGGCAACGACCTGCTGAACGCCGACGACATGCTGACGACGAACGGGTCGCTCAACGACGTGCCCGAGACGCACGCAACGTTCGAGGATCGTGCGTACGGCGGCGCCGGCGTCGACATCCTGATCGGCAACACCGGCGGCGATCGACTGATCGACTGGGTCGGCGAGTGGAACAGCTACCTCGTGCCGTTCGCGCCGTTCGGGATCGCGACGGTCAGCCGCCAGGTCAACCCGTTCCTGCCCGAGTTCCTCTACGCGCTCTCGGCGAGTGACGGCGCCGACCCGACGCGCGACACCGACACCGGCAGCCACATCACGCGCCCCGGCCGGAACGGCGAGTACGAGGGCGAGCTCGGGCTGATCGTCCAGCAGGATCACCAGTACTGGCAGCAGCAGACCGGCGCGCCGAGCGACCCGCAGCCGGGGAACATCCCGGGCGGGCGCCGCGACACGCTCCGGGGTGCGGACTTCAACAACGGCTCGACGAGCGGATTCGCCGTCGACTCCGGCGTCTGGGAGCTCTCGAGCGGGATCCTCGGTGTGTCGGCAGCCTCGCTGGGCCAGGACGCGGCGGGCGTCTTCTACACCGACGAGACGCTGCCCGTCTACTACGAGATCTCGACGCTGATGATGCTCGGCAACGCGGTCGGCGGGTGGAAGTCCAACGCGTACGTGATCTTCGACTACTTCTCGCCGACCGACTTCAAGTTCGCCGGGCTCGACGCTGCCACCAACAAGGTGGTGCTCGGTCAGCGCACGGCCTCGGGTTGGAACGTGCTCGCGCAGTCGAACAAGCAGATGTTCGCGAATCGCAGCTACGACATGCTCGTCGTCGTCGACGGCTTGAACGTCACGGTGACCGTTGACGGCGGCTCGGCCGCGACGCTCCAGTACAACCCGCGGTTCGTCGACGGACGCGCCTTCGGGCTGAACAAGGGCCTGGTCGGGCTCGGGGCAGACAACGCTCGCGGCTCGTTCGACAACTTCGTCGTCAGGACGATCCCGCCCTCGTCCGCCTTCGCCTACGAGGACGACTTCGCCGACGGCCAGGCCCAGGGTCTCGGAGCGGCGTCAGGCGGCTGGTCGGTGGCCGGCGGGCGGTACTCGGGCTCGGCAGCAAGCAGCCCCGCCATCTCGCTCGTGACCACTCCGAGCTCCGTCGGGTACGAGACGTATGTCGAGCTCCAGGCTCGCCTGACGTCGACCGGCATCGGCGGCTTCGTCTTCGACTACTACTCGGACGAGGACTACAAGTACGTGACGATCGACCCGGCCACGGGCACGCTCGTGATCGGCCACCGGCACAAGAAGCGCTGGGTGGCCGACGCCACCGTGGCACGGCCTGTGAGCGGCGACCAGCTCCTGCAGATCGGCCTCCGTGGGACGACGGTGACGGTGCTCCAGAACGGAGTCGAGGTGGCCTCCTTCGCGTACAACGCCGGCGTCGTCGACGGTTCCGTCGGCTTCCTCAGCCGCTCCGGGTCCGCGTCGTACGACGACGTCAAGTTCATGGCCGGCACGCAGGTGACGACCTCGCCCGACAGCACGCCGCCGACGCTGACCGCCCCGGGCAACCTGACCCGCGCGACCGACCCGGGCAAGGCGACCGCGTTCGTGAGCAACACGTCCATCGGCACGGCGTTCGCCACCGACAACCTGGCCGGGGTGGTCGTCACGAGATCGGGCGTCCCGACGGGCAACCTGTTCTCGATCGGGGTCACCGAGATCACCTGGACCGCCACCGACGTGTTCGGCAACACGACGGTGAAGACCCAGAAGGTGACGGTCAGCGACCTCGAGAAGCCGACCCTGACGGCGCCGCCGAACGTCGTGCGGGCGGTCTCGCCGGGCGCACGTCGGTCGTGGTCACGAACGCGGAGCTCGGATCGCCGGTGGCCTCCGACAACTCCGGCAGCGTCACCGTCACGCGCAGCGGCGTGCCGGCAGGCAACGTCTTCCCGGTCGGAACGACGACGATCACCTACACCGCGGTCGATGCGGCGGGCAACGTGACGATCGTCACCCAGCGCGTCACGGTCGGTGGGCTGCTCGACCTGAGCCGCCCCGCCAACCAGGTCACGCAGGAAGGCAAGCCCACGACGTTCTCGCTCGGCGCGATCACGGGCGGGTCCGGAACGTCGTGGCAGGTCTCGGTCGACTGGGGCGACGGCACCACCTCGTCCTTCACGACGGCCGTCGCCGGCGCGCTGAGTGCTTCACACACGTACGTGAACGACCGGGCAGCGGCCTACTCGGTCCGTGTGACGGTCGTCGACTCGGCCGGCGCGTCCGACACCGAGACGTTCACCGTCGCCGTGGCGAACGTCGCGCCGTCCGCCACGATCAGCTCGCCGGTCAACTGGAGCTCGTTCTTGATCGGGGCCGGCGTGTCCGTCGTCGTGCCGTTCACAGACCCGGGCCGTGCGGACACCCACACCTGCACGATCAACTGGGGCAACGGGACGACGACGACCGGAACGGTCTCGGAGAGCAACGGGTCCGGAACGTGCTCCGGCACGCGCTCGTACTCCGTCGCGGGGAACTTCACGATCGTCGCGACCGTCACCGACAACGCCGGCGCCTCGACGACGGCGTCCGTGATCATCACGATCAAGAAGAACGGCAAGACCGGCTTGCTCAGCTACGGCATCTCCGCCACGACGACCACCGGGCAGCGCGGCCTTCTCCCTGCGAGCAAGGCGAAGCCCGCCAAGGTGAAGAAGGGGCCTGCGGCGAAGAAGAACGTGAAGCGGCCGACCCGCAAGGTCGTGAGCTCCGGCGGTTCGGGGTCGCTGCGCCGCGCTCTAGGCCACGCTGCCCGCACCGTTACCTCTTCTCACTTCATCTCGGCCATCGCTCAGCTCGGAGTTCCCGATCCGCAACGGACCGGGTGAGCTGCGCGCTCAGTCCCCGAGCGTCGCCTTCGGCCGCATCGACTTGCTGACGGCGGTCATGCACGAGATCGGCCACGTGCTGGGCTTCGAGCACAACCTGGTTCCGACCGATCCTGACGTGATGACCCTGAGCCTCTGGACCGGGATGCGCCGGCTGCCGGTCGAGTCCAAGGTCCACGTGAACGGCGGCTCGCCCGGCCCGGCCGCCGCGCCGCTCCGGCGTCACCCCCGTGGGTCGACGTCGTCGGCTCGTCGGCCTCGAGCATCCAGAGCTCGGCCCCGAACACGATCTCGAGCGCCAGTCGTCGCCGCAGAGCCGATCGCGCCCGACCCACCGGGCATGAAACCCCCGCCCAGCTAGCGTTTTCGGGGCTCTCCGGGGCTAGTCATCGGCGCGCCCCAGGATGGGCCGAACGGCCCATGCGACCCGGACAAACCGCCGCTACTCTCCCGCGGGGAAATGGGGAGGGTTGTACTCGTTGCGTTGTTGTTCGCGGCTTTCGCCGCGGTCCCGGCGACGGCTCAGGCGTCGTGGCTGCCGCATCCCGCCGACGCGACCTGGACGTACGAGTGGTCGGACAGCGTCTACAACCCGACGCCGACCAAGGAGAAGGTCACCGTCAAGGAGCAGAACGCCAACGCGTTCCTGCTCGAGTGGACGACGCAAGGACTCGAGAACCCCGCCGGGGCGCCGCAGGCCCAGGGCCTGATGGCGTTCCAGGACACCTCGTCGGGGATCGTCAACACCGACTGGCAGAGCACGCCGCCGCCGTCGGCATTTCCGATCCTCTGCCCGCAGGTCGCGCGCTGCGGGAACAGCCTCGCCGGAACGCTGTACGAGTTGATCTGGGGCGGTCGTGCGCCGGTCCTCGCGGCACCGCTGCTCTCGAAGCTCACGTGGACGAGTCGCGGCGGCGCGGACGGCGACGTGACGAGCGTCTCGCAGTACCAGGGTCGCGAGCAGATCACCGTGCCGGCGTTTCCGGAGCCGGTCGTCGCGGCGAAGGTGCGGTCGGACATCACGCAGGCGGGAGCGCATCGGCGACCCGTACGGCAGCGGGGTCCGCACCGTCTGGTGGGTCTACGGCGTCGGCCCCGTGAAGATCACCTTCGAGCACGCCGGGGGAGCGAACGCGCCGATCACGCAGTCGGTGCTGCTCTCGACGAACCAGGCGCCGCTCATGCCGCCGCCGGACGCGGACTACTTCCCGCTCGCTGCAGGGCACGAAGGCCCGGTATCGCTGGACGAACTCGAAGCACATGAAGAAGCCGTCGGTACAGGAGTTCGTCGTCGCCGAGACTGCGAACCAGTCGGCGCGCGTGGACGTGAAGCACATCTCAGGCCCGATTCGCGTCGCAGGGAGCTACGGCTTCGCGCTCCGCACGGACGGTGTCACGAACATCTGGGGCGCGACCCGCGTCGCGTCGCTGGCGAAGTTCCCGAATCTCGGGCCGAAGTTCCTGCCCGCGAACCGGCGCAGGCACTTCTTCACGCCGTACGACCTCATGACCTACGGCATGAACCCGATCCTGACCGCCTATCCGCAGACGGGCGAGAACTGGGCGGCCAAGTCGCCGAGCCGCGACTTCTCCGTCTTCGGCGTGACGGGGACGACCACGATCGCCGGGACGCAACGCGTCAAGGTGCCGGCGGGAACGTTCGACGCGCTCGTCCTTCGCAGCACGCTCAGCCAGGCCGGGTACCCCTTCGGCTCAGGCACGCGGACGTCGTACTTCGCTCCGGGCAAGGGCCTCGTGAAGCTCGTGTTCCGCCACGCTGATCGCAGCGTGTCGACGGTCGAACTGGTCAAGTAGAGACCCTCGTCTGCCGTGCGAAGCGCGTTGTTCGCCAGTCGACTGCGGCTCACACTGTGGATCGTCGCCGGGCTCCTCGCGGTCGGCCTCGGTTCGTACCTCGTCTACTCAGAGCTTCGGCCCTCCGACGCCGACCGCGTCAACGAGTACATCGCAGACGTCAACGAGGTGCAGCGCGAGCTCTCGATCGAGATCAGCCACGTCAGCCAGGCGTACCAGCAGTTCGTCGAAGCGAGGCCGGCGGCAGAGCTGACTCCGAAGCTGCGCGAGGCCGAGCGGACGATCTCCACGCTGCGCCGGCGGGTCTCCCAGCTCGATCCGCCGAGCCAGGCACGCGAGCTCCACGAGTCGTTGCTGCTCCTGCTGACGAAGCAGGCGGCGGTCGCGGCCGAGGTCACGGGAACGGTCGAGTACACGAGCGAGCTTGCCAAGCTGGTGTCGCCGCTCGAGCAGGCGGGAACGACACTGTCGCGCGAGCTGCGAGCCGCGACGACGGCGGACGAGCAGGCGGCGATCTTCACGCGCTATGCCGCTCGTGTGCGCAAGATCCGCGCTGACGCGCAGGCCGTTCGGCCGCCCGCCGCGTTCGGGCCGACGCACGCGGCGTTCATCCGCCAGCTGGGGGAGACGTCGGCGCTGACGAGGAGGCTCGCCGGCGCGGCTCGTTCCGGCGACTCCGAGGCTGCCGGCGCTGCCGCAGAGGAGCTCCGCAGGCTGTCAGACGCCCGTCCGGCCACCCGTCGTGCCGAGCGCGCGGCGATCCGCGCCTACAACAGCCGCGTGCGCGGCATCGCGGCTCAGATGCGGGTCATCCAGCGTGAGCGCGACGAGCTCTCGCGCGAGCTCGCCTAGACCGAAGTCCGCCCTCCGTAGACTCGCGGCATGACCCGGCTCGCGGTTGTCCTCGTCACCGCGGCCCTCGTGTCAGGCTGCGGAGGGGCCGGCGAGCCGGAGCGCGAGCTCCAGCCGGGCGGGTCGGTGACGATCGGGATCGTCGACGGCGAGCGCCTGATTCGCGAGGGTGCCCGCGTCGAGGCGAACCGCGTCAACAACGCCGGCGGCGTGGGGGGCGCGCTGACGATCCGGCTGGCACGGGGGACGGTCGACCGAGCTCCTGGCCCGGGGTGTCCGGCTCTTCGTGCTCCCGTGCCGGCTCGACCTCGCCGACGCCGCCGAAGCGGTCGTCGGAGGGCGGCGCGTTCGCGGTCGCGCCGTGCGACGACGGGGTGCTCGAGGGCTCTGACGCAGATCGTCTTCACGGGTCTCTCGCCGCGCGCCCAGGCCGAAGCGCTCTCGGACTTCGTCGGCGGCGAGGCCGGCCGCGAACTGGCGCCGCAGACCGCCCGTGGAACGCGCGTAGAGACGTTTCTGGGCCTGGACCGCGGGGGTGCGAGCATCGTGTCGCCGGACGCGCCGGAGCGGGTCGTGGCCCCTCCTGGCGCGCCCGAGGAGTCGCTCTTTGCGACCTTCGGGTTCCCCGAGCCGGGCTCGAGGACCGACGAGTTCTACGAGCGCTTCCGGGCGGTCTACGGCCGTCGTCCCGAGACGATTCTGTCCGCCCTCGCGGCGGACGCGGTGAACGCACTCGCGGCGGCGATCGAGCTCGCGGCCTCGACGAGCCCAGCCCTCGTCGCCGAGGAGGTGCAGGAGGGGTTCGAGGTCCGGGGGGTCCTGAACGAGCTCTCGTTCCCCGGCGACACCAACCGCGCCGAGGTGGAGGCGGTGATCGTCCGCCTCCGGGACGGGAAGCTCCGGGTCGTCGGCTAGCTAGGCGTGGATGCGGTCGGTACGCGCGCGCAGCGACCCGCCGTCGCGGCCCGCGCGGACGGCCAGGATCTCGGCGAGGATCGCGACCGCCGTCTCGGCCGGCGACTCGGCGCCGACGTCGAGGCCGACGGGCCCGTGGATTCGGTCGATCGCGCTCTCGTCGACGCCGAGCTCGAGCAGTGCCTCGCGGCGCCGCTCCTGCGTCCGCCGCGACCCGATCGCCCCGACGAAGAACGCGTCGCTCGCCAGGGAGAGCTGCAGAGCCGGCAGGTCGATCCGGTCCTCGTGGGCGAGCACGACGACGGCGGTCCCGTCATCCGGTGCCAGGCGGGGGAGTGCTTCCTCCGGCCACTCGACGGCGATCTCGTCGGCGCTCGGCACGCGCTCCACCGTCGCCCAGCGCGCGCGCGGGTCGACGACGATCGCGGTCCAGCCGAGCGACTTCGCCCCGCGGCAGAGCGCTTCGGCCGTGTCGATCGCGCCGACCACGATCAGGCGCGGTGCCGGCCGCGAGGCGATCGCGAGCCCGTCGCCGGAGGGCTCGACCGTCACGACGCCGGCCGCGTTCGATCTCCCGGGCCACGTTGCGCAGCAGCTCCGCGTCGGCCTTCGCGACGTAGACGTCGATCTCGCCGCCGCAAGGCAGCCCGACCCCGTACGCCTGCTCGTCGGTGATCCCGTACGTCCGCTGCCGTGCCGCGCCTCCGGCCAGCACTTCCTGCGCCTCCGCGTAGACCTCGTTCTCGACGCAGCCCGCCGAGACCGAGCCGGCGAGCTCGCCGCCCGCGGACACGCCGAGGACCGAGCCGACGGGCCTCGGTGCCGAGCGGCGGGTCGCGACGACGGTGGCGAGCGCGACCTCCTCGCCTCGCTCGAGCCAGCGATTGAGGGCTGACAGCAGTTCTTGCACCCCTGCATCGTAGATTCGAGAGCCGTCGCTAGGGTTCGCGGCGATGACTGAGCCGCGCCCGGCGATCAAATCCCTTCGCCGGCGCAAGGAGCGTCACAAGCAGCGGAGCAAGCTCTACCGGGTGCCGTTCGCGCTGATCGGCGTGTTGATCCTCGTCGCGGGCCTCGCACTCGCCCTCCCCGGCGTTCCCGGGCCGGGCATCCTGCTGGTCGCGGTGGGGCTCGGGATGCTCGCGCTCGAGTTCGATCGCGCCGAGCGTCTGCTCGAGAAGATCCTCGATCGGGTCGAAGAGACGCGCGAGCGCACGAGCACCTGGCAGCAGGTCGTGCTCGCCGTCGTCGGGCTCGCGCTCAGCGTCGGTTACTTCGTCGCGGCCTTCGTGACCGAGATCCCGGTGCTACCGGGCTAGGAGCCGCAGCGGCAGACGGGCTCGCCGAGCGCCCGCCGCTCGAGCTGGACGCCGCAACGGGCGCAGCTCGGAGGGACGACCTTCGCCGCGACGAGCAGGCTGCGCATCAGCGTCAGCACCACGATCAGCTCGACGAGAACGGTCGTCCTACTCATTGGGGTCTTATCGGCAATCCGACAGGGGCTTTAGCGGACGACCACCCGTTGGGTCATCAGGGTGGGGTGGAGCGAGCAGTAGAGATTGTACGTGCCCTTGCGCCGGAAACGGAAGGAGAAGCTGCCCTGGCGAACCGACGCCGAGGCGAGGCCCTCGGGGCCGTTCGCGAGCGTGACGTCGTGACGCTCCGTGCCGAGGAAGCGCCACCGGAACAGCGCGCCCGCGCTGAGCTCGACCCGCTGGTTGCGGAAGCTGAAGTCGGAGACCGCCGTCTGCTTGACCCGCGCGACCTTGCCGGCGGGGCTGCGCAGCAGCGGCTGGAAGATCCGCGGCGTCGGTGCGGGGTCGTGGAGCGGATCGGAGAGCGCAGGCGTCGGTGCGCAACCGGAGGTCGGACCGGGGGCGAGCCACGCGATCATGATCCCCATCACGCGCATGTGCGGCCTGCTGTTGTCGTAGACCGCGCGCAGCCGCAGCGTCTCGCCTGCCGCGACGGGAATCCCGACAGTGTCCGACCACGACGTCATGTGCGCGGGTCCGGGCTCGTGCATCATCGGCAGCGGGTAGTGCTCCGGCCAGCTGGGCCGCGACGTGTAGAGCTCACGGTTCGAGCAGCTCGCGTTTCGGAGCTCGAGCCGTTGGCCGCCGCCGTGGATGTGCGCGCCGCCCGAGACGAGGCGTCCGCTCTCCGGCATCGTGAAGTCGGACGTGCGCACGAAGCTCGAGCCGGGGCCGCCGGTGCCGGGGACGGTGAAGATCGGGTCCGCGTAGCAGTTGACGACGTCGAGCCACACCGGCTTCACGGCTGTCCGCGGCTCCCCGGTCACGTACTGGATGCGGTACTGCACGTGCACCGTCGACGCCGCGTTTCGGTGGTTCATCAGCATGTACACGAGCCCCCAGATGTCGCTGCCGCGATTCGGATAGCCGTAGCCCTGCGGGAGGTGCAGCTCCATGTGCTCCTCGCCGGCGCCGAAGAACCGCTCGGCCGGCAGCGGCGACGGCCGCCGGTCGTAGTCGTAGAAGCGCCCACACGTGTAGTCGGTGACGAGCGCCTTCACGAACACCGCGTGGTGGAGCATCACGTCGTTCATCGTCTGGATCCGCCCGGCCGAGTCGACGACCTCGACCGTCATCCCGACGACGTAGCCGTCGACGCGCGGCGAAGGAACCGCCGTGACACCCTGGACGACCTGGTACGGCTTCATCGGGAACGCCTGTGAGCGCAGAACGAGCGTCTCGACGGCTGCCGCTGCGACCGAGGGGGCGGTGAGTGCCGCCAAGACGGTGAACAAGAAGGCGAGCCTGCGCACCCTGTGAATCTAGCCCAGGGCGAGCCACGGGTAGAATCGCCCGGCAGTGGGCTGGATCTACGCGCTGCTCCTCGCGGGTGCGGTCGCCGTGCTCGTTGCCGCGGAGTGGCCGCGGCTGAGCGCTCGGCTCGGTGTTTCCGCGCGCCTGCCGGTCGTCACGAAGCGCCGCAAGGCCTCACATCTTCGGCTCGTCAAGACGGAGAGCGAGGAGTTCGCGGCGAGCGTCGAGCGCGACCTCAACCGCCTGCCGACGATCGACGAGCGCGACCGGTCCTAGGGAACCCGGATCGTCGCGCGGAGGACGCGCGTGTTCGGGAGGATCCGCGTGACGTTCTCCATGTTCTTCGCCTCCTGGTGGTCGGCGACGGTGAACACGAGTCGATGCGTTCCGCGGGCCAGTCCGTTCACGTTCACGGACGCAACGCCGCTCGCCAGACGGATGCTCCGGTTGCTCCCGTCGACGGACGCGTCGAGCGACAGCGGATCGACGCCGGACCCGGCGTCCGACACTCGAATGCGCACGACCCCGCCGCGTGCAGTCGCGCTCACCAGACGCGCGGTCGGCGGACGAAGGTCGTCGACCCAGAACCGGAACGTGAACCGATCGCCGTCGGTGCGCGAGTCGAAGACGAGGTCGTAGGTTCCCGGGGCGGGGCGGATCGCGCCCGCGATCGGCCGCGCGTCGCCGAACTCGTCGACGTACGGGTTGATGTTGAACGGAAGCCCGGGAATGCCGACGAGCCGGTTCTCGTCCCCGCCTTGGACGACGCGCGGCTGCACGCGGCCCCGCAGCACCGCGACGCCGAAGTTCGCGACCTCGCGGTCGAGGACGAAGCGGAAGACCTGCTCCGGCCCGGGCTGCGCGTTGTTCGCGACGACGGGATAGCGGTACTGCTGCACTCGGCGCGGCTTGCCAACCGTCGAGCCGGTGTACGTGCCCGTGCGGGTCAGCGTCCGCGTCGGAGCGGGCAGTTGCGGCGTCGCGACCCGGAACCAGTACGGGATCCGCCGGATCTGGTCGCCGCGTTGCAGCACGACGTACCCCGCCTGCTCGGCGGCCGTGCGGGCGACGTCGGCGAACGCGATCCGCAGCTCCCCGGGCACCGTCACCGTGCGGGGGGTCGCGAAGATCCCGCTCACCGTCCAGGTGCCTGCGCCGCCGCCGGCGTCGGCGAGCCTGACGACCACGTTCGGATTCTGGCCCGACCGCACGAGCCCGAACGAGATCGAGCTCGGCTCGGCGAAGAGCAGCGGTGCGTCTGCGCGCCCGACGGCGATCAGCCCGCCGCCGGTGCGCAGTGGCCCGCTCGGATGCGTCGAGCCGGTGGTGACGAGCGCCGACTTCAGCTGCGCGGGCGTCCACGTGGGGTGTCGCTTGCGGAGCAGCGCGACCGCACCGGCGACGTGCGGCGACGCCATGCTCGTGCCGCTGAGCAACCCCCACTCGCCCTCGGGAGTCGACGAGAGAATCGACGACCCGGGTGCGGCGACGTCGGGCTTGAGGCGGAGCGAGAGCGGCGTGGGGCCGGCGGACGAGAACGACGAGATCGAGCCAACGGGGTCGCCGCGGCCGTTCGAGACCGAGGCGACGCTGATCGCCGAAGCTGCGCTCGCGGGAGAGCCGACCGAACCGAGCTGGAAGCGGCCGTACTCGTTGCCGGCCGCTGCGACGGTGGGCACGCCCGCGGCGGCCGCGCCCTCGATCGCGAGCGCGACGAGGTCGCGCGTCGGCTCGATCTCCGGCTCGCCGAGCGAGAGGTTGATCACGTCCATCCCGTCGGCGACCGCGGCCTCGATCCCTGCTGCGATCTCCGGCGCGTTGCCGTTGAGCCCGAACCCCTCGGTCGGAACCGTCAGCACCTTGTAGTTGCCGAGGTACGCACTCGGCGCGACGCCGGAGATGCGCACGCTCCCCGCGAGCGTGCCGGCGTTGCCCGCGGCGATCCCCGAGACGTGCGTGGCATGCGACGAGTGCACGGGGTCGAACGGCAGGTTGCGGTTCCTCCAGGTCAGCCCGGGCGGCGGAAACGCCCGCGCCGCGATCACCTTCCTGGTCGTGTAGGCCGTCTGCCCTTTCGGGAACCCCGCGGGCATCGCGAACGTTGCGGGGGAGAAGAAGGGGTGCGACTGGTCGAGCCCGTCGTCGAGGATCGCGATCTTCATCCCGGCGCCGGCGTCGACGCCCGGCGCCGACCAGAACGACGGTCGCGCCGATCATCGCGACGCTGCGGTCGAGCTGTCCGCGGAACGTCGTGTTGGGATAGACCGTCGCGAGCCGCGCGAGCCGCGGGAGCCGCGCGGCGGGCAGCGAGACCGCGAGCCCGTTGAAGGTGATCCGGTAGCGCCGGTAGACGACCGCGCCGGGCACCTCGCGCGCGAGCCTCGCCTCGAAGCGCTCCTGGGCGAGCGCGACGGCGTCGAGGTACGAGCGGCTCGTCGGGCTCCGAAGGTCGAGCCGCTGACGCTTCGACGGCTGCGCTGAGCACGCGACTCTTCGCGCTTGCCTCGGCAACGCCCGGCGAGTCGAGCCGGACGACGACCTCGACGTCCCGAGCCCACGCCGAGCCCGGCGCGACGAGCGCGAAGACGACCGTGATGAGGACCCCGAGACGCAGGCGCACCATGGTACGTCCGACGTGTTAGGGGCCTGAAAGTCAGGCGCTACACTGGCCCCTCTCGCGGATGTGGCGGAATTGGTAGACGCGCACGGTTCAGGGCCGTGTGGGGGCAACCCCGTGGAGGTTCAAGTCCTCTCATCCGCATAACCGATCCCGGCGTTCCCTGCGTCGATCCGCGCCCCATACCTCTGCTGCTCACTGCCCAACCGCCTGCTCGTCGTAGGCGTCGAAGGTGGCGACAGGCCTGGCCCCGCAGCGGTGCCTCGGCCTCGCTTCCCACCGGCGGATCCGACTGCAAGTCGTCAGCCGCCAGCGCTCGCGCCGCTTCTCATGCCCTCCGCTCTCACGCAGGTGGTACGAGACGGGGTCGAGGCGGAGCTTGGGGTACGGCCGCTGAGCCGCCGGGCGTAGCCGACCTCTCACGGCTCGTGATCCGAGCGGCTCTCCCAGACCCGGCGCGGATCCCGTTGCCAGACGGTCGACCCGTCGCCCGGACTCGACCAGCCACGGCCCCGCTTCGGTCGCCGGGCCTTTTCTTTTCCGGCTCCAGAAACGTAGATCCCGCCAGACCGGCGGGGATCCCGTCGTCCTCACGGTCGATCCCGTGAGACAGGAGACTCGACCGTGCCACGGACCCCGCTTCGCGCGGTTGCTTGCGGCGTGCTCGCGCACAGCGAGGGGGTCGCCGGTCGCCTCGCCCCTTCGGTCCCCGAGCACGGCCTTCAGGCTGCGGCCGAGTTGTGGGAACGGCTCGTACCCTTCGAACCGCAGACCGAGCCGTGCAGCTCGGAGTTCTGCGCGCTCCGCGTTGCGTGCGTCAGGACGAACCAGCCATCGCCCTCGGGCCGAAGGCCGTGCTCGCTCGAGAACGGCCCCCGGGCGGGGCTTCAGCGATGGAATAGGTATCGAGCAAACCCGTGCGGCGGCAGCTAGCGGTCTCCGCTCTCCGATCGTCCACCGCCTTGACCATCCGGCGGTCCGGAGAGATCATGCAGCGAGTGCTCCGCCTCACGATCCTCGCCACTTGCTGCCGCGCTCCTCGCCACGGGCACCGCGCCGAGCCGCCCGGCGCGACCGCGACATCAGCATCGTTCACGAGACCATCCCGATGCAACTGAGAACCGGCCGCACAGGCGAAACTCATCGCAGCGCACGGCTACCTCTCGACATCACCCGACACTCGCCGGCGACGACGGCAAACGGCCTCACGCGCTCGGCGTGCACGAGGCCCTTCGGCTGCCCCGGGTCAGCGCGCTCTGGCGTGACCTAAACTTGGGCACGGCTCGTTTCCTTCGCAAACAGCAGATCAGACCATGCCGACGGCACGCCGTACTCCGGCGGCGACGTCACGACGGACAAGTCTTCGTATTCGGCAACGCCTCACACCGCACGTACCATCATGAGCTTCGCGACCTGGGGTCGAGACTGAGCGGCCGACGGCTTCCGCTACGTGCCCACACCGAGGCGGCGCGATTAGCTTCACATCGACGCCGCGACGAACGCCTGCGAGCGTCGTCCTTGACGCGACGTTCGGACCGCGCGCCAGTAAGCGCCCCGCTTAGCTGGTACGTTACTAGACGGCCTGTTTGATCCGCTCGCGCCCGCCCGCGAGCGCTGTTAGTCGGCGATGCCGCCGTTTCGCCGACTCCGTACGGTGGCTCGACGCCGTAGCGATCGCGCTCCCTCGGAACCTCCGTGACGCGAGACGCGACCGGCCCGGTCCGAGCGGGGTCGTGTCGCCGGCCTTCCGGTTCGGTACCGCGGCGGTCAGCGCTGACCCCGGTCGGCGGTCGGGCGGCCGTCCTCGAGCTCGAATGTGCCTGCGCCCGCGTGCAGCGAGCAGCGAAGGCGCTGCCGTGCAGCGTGGTGGCCGCATGGCCGCGGTTCTTGTGGGGAGGGCACGCCGCATTCCCCCTCCCCGGATAGCTACACTGTGCTTCCTGCGCGACGAGCGCCCGGCTGCGCGTCGGGCAGCTCCGCCCGGACCGAGCTCGACGCTGACCCGGTGACAGAGGATCGCCGCGCGCGAAGCCGCATGTCTGGTTGCGGGCTCGGGCGCTCACGTGCGCGCTGACAGGGCGCGACGTGCGCGTGCGAGCGCCGGAGCTCCACTCATCCGCCTTGCCCTGCGAGCCTGCGTTGGCTGTTGTCCTGAGCGCAGCGGCGAGGCGGGTCGCCGGCGCCCACCGAACCTGCGACGTCATGCCGGCCCTCACTCAGCAGAGTCTTCGTGGGCCTGGTTTCTTGCGTTCTGTCCCTGGATCGAGGGATGCCCTGGATCGTGCTCGCGTCGGCTGCGATGGCCTATGCGTCGGCTCCATGACGACGCGTCGCCGTGACGGCCGCGGCGTGTGACGAGATCGTGGCGGTCCTACGCCGCGGCTAGCCCCGCGCGCGCCCCGCAGAAGGAGACCGGGCTAGTCCGCTTCCTTGCGCTCTGCCCACCACTGACCAAGCTCGGTGACAGCGCAAGCCCGACAGTAGGCGGCGAGGATCTCCTCGCCCTCCTCGTCTGGATCCTCGACGCGGTAGAGCCGCCAGCCCTTCGCCTCCGGGCCGGACGGCCTGCCGCACTCGACGCACCACAACCGCATCAAGGGCGATCCTAAAGGCGTTCGGGGCGTCCGAGCACTAGACGTTGCGCCAGTCGCAGCGGACCATGGGCGGGCTACCACACGATGCGAACGACCCAGAAACCGAGGGCGACGACCCAAACGAGCTGGAGCGCGACGACGAAGAGCATTGCGGCGGCAACGGCCACGCGGGTCTTCGTCGCCTTCCGCGGGGAACGCGCCGCCGTTGCGTCGACCTCGACCGGGATTGCTTCCGGTGGCAGCGCAGGCGGGAGGCTCGCCTGAGCCTCGGATCCCCGCTCCTCGTCCTCGCGTACCGTCAACGTCGGCCCCGACTGTCGGTTGCTGCCTCCCTGCTCAGAAGATCCCGCTGAGCAGGGAACCTTGCGCCGAGGCTGTCGTGCCGATCAGGCGGGTGGTTGTTGCGGTGACCGGCTGAGGCCCGACCCGCGCCCCCGGGCGCGGATCAGCGCAACGACGATGACCAGGACGTCGAGCAGGAGCCAGGCGGCCCCGACGATGAGGAGCAGATCGACGAAGGGCACGCCCCATCTTTAACGGATCGGTCGGCGGACGTTTTCCACAGGCGAGGCCGATTCGACCCTCGAGTACGGGAGGACCCCGCCAGAGCAGTCGCCTGACGGGGTTCCCGTTGTCCTAGCAGTCGATCCCAGAGTGCGGGAGCTCGACCGCGCTACAGACCCCGGTCGGCGCCGACTCTTGCGGTGCGGTCCTCGAACGAAAACCGCATCACGGCGCGATGCGTATCTCGAAGCGTGAAACGCACACTCGTGCTCCTGACCCTCGCGCTCGTCCTCCTCGTTCCGGCCGGCTGCGGCGGCGACGACAGCGGCGGTGGGGGCGGGGGCGGCGGAACGAACACCACCCAGACGGACGACTCGGGGTACGGCTACTAGCTCGGCAGTGCGGCGAGCACGTCGTCGGCGTGCGTGTCCGGCTTGACCTTGTGCATCACCTTGGCAACGTTGCCGTCGGAGTCGATCAGGAAGGTCGACCGGTTGACGCCCATGTAGGTCTTCCCGTACGCATTCTTCTCGCCCCAGACGCCGTAGTCGTCGGCGACCTTGTGCTCCGGGTCGGCGAGCAGCGTGAAGGGCAGCCCGTACTTCTCCTTGAACTTCACGTGTGACGTCTCCTCGTCGGGGCTCACGCCGAGCACGACCGCTCCTCGTTCGGCGAAGGCGCCGTAGTTGTCGCGGATCCCACAAGCCTGCGTCGTGCAGCCGGGCGTGTCGTCCTTGGGATAGAAGTAGAGAACGACCGGCTTCCCGCGGAAGTCGGACAGCTTCACGCTGCTCGCCCGAGTCGCTCGTCAGCTCGAAGTCCGGTGCGGGCTTGCCTTCCTCGACCATGCGATCCTCTCTGTAGGGTCCGCAGCGATGCTAACGGCGCACGGCTGGGTCGCGTACGGGGTGATCGCGGTCGCGGGTCTCGCGGCGGTATGGGGTGGGGTCACCTACTTCCGGCGCGCGGAGGCGGGGGCGACGCTCGGCCACGTGCTCGCGCTGGTGCAGACGGTCTGCGTCGCGCAGGTCGCGCTCGGCCTGCTGCTCGTCGGTGACGGTCGCCGGACCGCGGACGACCTCCACTACGTCTACGGCACGCTCGCGCTGCTCGTCGTGTTGGCGCCCTGGTTCTACGCCCCGGCGGATCCGCGCCGCCGGCTCGCGTGGTTCGCCGGCACGTCGTTCGTCGCTGCCGCACTCGCCGTACGAGCCTGGACGACCTCCGGCTGATGCGGCGCTACTGGGACAAGCTCAACCCGTCGGTCCGCGGCTTTCTGATCATCGGCGCGATCGCGCTCACGGTGGTCGTGCTGAACCTCTACAACGTCCTGGCCTCACTCGCGATCCTCGCGCAGATCGCGTTCCTGCTCGCGATCGCCTTCTTCGTCTTCCTCGTGTGGCGTGAGCGGCGCGAGGAGATCTCCGCCTGGCCGCTGCGGGCGCAGCTCGCGCTTTACGGCGCCGCGCTCCTGATCGTCTTCGACCTGCTCGTCTTCAGCTTCTGGGGAGCGAGCGGCCTCGGGGCGGTGGCGTTCCTGCTCGTGCTCCTGGTCTGCGGCTACGCGGGATTCCGCGCGTGGCGCAGCCAGCACACCTACGGCTATTAGAGGAGTCGACGATGTCTCTCACCCGCGTGCACAACTTCACCATCTCGCTCGACGGTTTCGCCACCGGCGAGGGTCAGAGTCTCGAGGCGCCGTTCGGCCACGCGGGCGAAGGGCTGCACGAGTGGCTGTTCGGCACCCGGTGGTGGGGCGAGCAGGTCGGCCGGCCCGGGGGCAGCGGCGGCGTCGACGACGCCTTCGCCCGGCAGCACGGTCCGGAGATCGGCGCCGAGATCATGGGTGCCGGGAAGTTCGGCCCGCCCGGATGGCACGAGGATCCGGAGTGGAAGGGCTGGTGGGGTCCCAACCCGCCGTTCCACACACCGACGTTCATCCTCACGCATCACCCGCGCCCGTCGATCGAGCTGGAGGGCGGCACGACGTTCCACTTCCTCGACGCCTCGCCTGCCGAGGCGCTCGAGACGGCCCGCGAGGCTGCGGGCGGCCAGGACGTGCGCCTCGGCGGAGGTCCCACCATGATCCGCGACTTCCTTGCTGCCGGGCTCGTCGACCACCTGCACACGGTGGTGGTCCCGATCCTGCTCGGCCGAGGCGTACGCCTCTGGGACGGGCTGGAGGGTCTCGAGCAGGACTACGAGGTCGAGGCCACCACCTCGCCCAGCGGCGTCACGCATGTGACGTTCAGCCGGGCCGGGTAGGGCTCTAGGCCTCGACGCGCAGAGAAGCGCCGTCGAGACGGTCGAGGGCAGCGCGAATCTCCATGCCCTCGCCGACGAAGATCGGGGTGTCGCGCTCCGTGTAGCTCGACGCCTCGCTGTCGCGCAGCGTCAGCATCAGGTGCATGAAGTCCGCGGGCTCGTCGCACTCGAACGCGGTCATGAACTCCTGGTCGTCGATCCCGAACGAGTAGGTCGTGTGGTTGTGGATCGTCGGGAACCGCCGACCGGTCTCGATGTGCTCGTCCATCGCCTTCTGGCGGTGCTCCGGCGTGAGCGCGTACCACGGCCGCGTCTTCACGAACGGGTAGACGACCAGATACGGAGAACCTTTGGGAGTGACCTTGCGCGGGCGGCGCGCAGACGTGTACTCGGAGGCCTTCGTCGTGGCGAGGTACGAGTACGGCGTCTCGAGCCAGCCGGCGAGCGGCGTCGCGTTCAGCTCCGCGCCGAGCTCGCCGAGGTCCTGGTAGCGCGAGGTGATCTTCCAGAGGAAGAAGTCGCTGTCCGGACGAACGCCCGAGACCGAGTAGGCGCGGAGCGAGTCCATCCGCTCGGCCCAGCCCTCGACGACCTCGGCGAAGGCGTCCTTGCCGGCGGCGCGCTCCTCGACCGGTAGCCGACGCCAGGCCGGGTCGACCCGGAAGAAGCTGTAGGCGACGTATTGGCCCTCCACTCGGTCAGAATGCTAGTCATGGTCGGTTGGCTGATCACGGCGGGTGCGGCTGCGGCGGCGGTGGGCCTCGGCGCGCCTGCAACTCCGCTGGCCGAGCCGGTCGAGTTCGGGGTGACGCTCAATGCTCGTCTCGACCGAAGCTGGACGTGGCAGAACGCTGCCTCGTGCAATGACTACGAGGCCGGAGCAGGCCGTCGTCTCGTGACGATCAAGACTGCGGCGCCGGCACCGGTCGGGAGAAGTGGAGGCACGATCCCCGTGCGGGTATCCCTCGAGCTGCGGGGAGGAACCGAGACCGGGGGCGAGAGTCCGGGGGGTTCATGCCTGACGCAAGAGCACAGGTGTCCGACCAGCCGAGCAACAGTCTCGGGATCGGTGCGCCTGATCGTACGAGGCGATGTGGTGGCCCTCACGAATCTGCGTTACCGAAGCCCCGGCTGGACCTGCGCGTCCGAGCTTGCGTCGGTTCGTGCCACGCTGCGCGACGAGCCTCGGCTCGAGAGCGTCAAGGTCCGCGACCGCGAGCGGAAGCTTCGCGACGAACGGCTCTCGCACATAACCGCGACGGGAAGCTCGAATCCTTCCGCGCCGTTCGGCGGTGAGTTGACGGGCGAGGTTCGCACCCTGACGCGCTGGTCGCTCGTCTTCACCCGCCGCTAGCGGACGCTGAAGGCCCTGGTGCTCTTGACCACGGTCGCGCCGCGGTTGACCGGGGCGTAGAACGCGACGTTGAACTTGTAGACGCCCTTGACCAGCGCCAGCTTCGGGAGCCGCACGACCGAGTAGATGCCCGCGAACGCCTTGCCGGTGTGCTTCGCGACCACCTTGTTGTCGGACATGCGCTGGAGCGAGGTCTCGACGGCGCAGTCGATACTGCAGCGCAGCGTGACCCCGTAGCGCCCGTTCGAGCCGAACGGGCCGAAGCGGTCGACGACGGGCGTGAGCCTGAGCGCCGCGCACTTCGCGATGATCCCGCCGCGGGTCTGACGAGCGGCCTGCTTCATCAGCGCGAGGGACGTCTTCGCGGTCTTGTCCGGGTAGTAGAAGCCGGACTGCCAGCCGGGAAGCCGCGGGTCGTCGATCGTCAGGAAGGCGAAGAACCCGACGACGTTCGGCTGGCAGAACGAGAGCTCGAGCGCCTTGCGGTAGCTCGCAGCTTGCTTCGCCTCGTCCACCGGCTTCGTCGTCGTCGGCTCGGTGCCGCTGTACTGCGACGCTTTCGCCGCCGGTGGGAGCGACTCGATCCCGAACTCGCCGTAGTAGATCGGCAACGTCGAGCCGCGTTGCGCCGTGCCGTCGAAGGCCTGCCCGAGCAGCTTGACGAGCTTGTCGTAGTCGGCGACGCCGATCGAGGTGCCGTTCGGATGCGCGGTCGCCGGCGACTGGCTCGAGTTGTCGGGGAAGGGGTTGATCGAGAGCGCGTCCATGACCGGCTTCGTTCGCGCGCTCGCCTTGTACGCGGTCCCCAGGTCGAGGATGAACTTGGTCGGCGAGTGCGTGTGCCTCGACAGCGTGTGGTTGTCGGAGCCGCGGGGCGAGAGCGCGCCGCCGAGGACGACGATGTTCGCCGACACCGCCTTCAGCGCGTCGTAGGCCTCGGCGAGGAGCGCCAGGTACGCAGGCGCGGCGGCGTTCTCGCCGTTCGGTCCGTACTGCGGCATCCAGAACCCGTTCAGATTCGGCTCGTTGCCGATCGTGTAGTGGCGCACCGCCGGGAGCGCCTTCGCGAGCGCACCGAGAAACTGCGCGAACTCCTTGCGCGACTGCGCGGTCAGCGGTGTCGTCCGGCTGCCGGGATGCGACACCACGAGGAAGACCTGCAGCTGGTTCGCCGTCGCCGCGAAGACGGCGTTGCGGAGGGCGGCCAGGTCGCCGCCGGGCGGCTCGACCTGTCCGGGGAGCCAGTGCTGCGTCAGCCGGATCGCCGTGAAGCCCGCCGCCTTGGCCCTGAGCACCTCGGCCTGGGCCAGGGCCGGGTCGCTCTGCTTCGCCACGTCCGTGGTGGCCCCGACGACCATCGTGGGTCCACCCGCGAGCGCGGCCGGCGCCAGTGCGAGCGCGACGACCCCTGCGACGACCCCCTTGAGCACCCCGGTACGCACGATGGACACGGCTACGCTAGCTCCCAGAAGTGAAGAAACCGTTGGAACCGCGCCTGAAGGCGCTCCCGACCAAGCCCGGGGTCTACATCTTCAAGGACGCCAAGGGCCAGGTTCTCTACGTGGGCAAGGCGAAGTCGCTCCGCCCGCGCGTTCGGTCGTACTTCCAGGCGAACCCGGACGCCCGCGCGGCGATCCAGCAGCTGCCCGACCGGGTCGCGGACATCGAGGTGGTCGTCACCGGCAACGAGGTCGAGGCCCTCCACCTCGAGCAGAACCTCGTCAAGCGCCACCGGCCGCCGTTCAACGTGCGGCTGCGGGACGACAAGTCGTTCCCGTACATCGCGGTCACCGTCGAGGACGAGTACCCGCGCGTGATGTTCACGCGCGAGCGGCACCGTCGCGGCGTCGTCTACTTCGGGCCCTATGCGAATGCGAAAAAGGTACGCGGCACGCTGGACGTACTGAACCGCGTCTTCCAGTTCCGGCCGTGCGAGGGGCCGAAGCCGGGGCGGCACTCGGGGATCCCCTGCCTCGACTTCCACATCGAGCGCTGCCATGCGCCCTGCGTGAACTACATCTCGAAGGAGGCCTACGGCGAGATCATCGACGGCGTGATCGGCTTCCTCGAAGGGGACACCGAGCCGATCCAGGCGCGGATCGAGGAGCGGATGCGCGAGGCCGCGGCCGAGGAGCGCTTCGAGGAGGCGGCGCGCCTCCGGAACCGCCTCTTCGCGGTCCGTCACCTCGCCGAGCGGCAGGCGGCGGACAAGCGTGCGGTCGGAACGATCGACGTGATCGGGATCGCACTCGAGGGCGACCGCGGCACCGTGCAGATCTTCCCGCTCCGTGAAGGGAAGATGATCGACCGCTACGCCTTTCACCTGGAGAACGTCGGCGGCCAGGACCTGACGACCGTCCTCGAGGAGTTCTGCCTCGAGTACTACGGCTCGTCGCCGAGCATCCCGCCGCAGATCGTCGTTCCGCGCGACGCGGGCGACCTGTCCGCGCTCGAGCAGTTCCTCTCCGAGCGGCGCGGTTCGCGGGTCGAGGTTCGGGCCGCGGAGCGAGGGGAGAAGCGGCGGCTGCAGGAGCTCGCGACGGAGAACGCGCGGCTCGCGCTCGCGTCGGAGGCGCAGCAGACGGAGCAACGACGGCAGCGGCGGATCGAGGCGCTCGAGGAGCTCCGCGAGGCGCTCAACCTCGAGTCGCTGCCGATCCGGATCGAGTGCTTCGACATCTCGAACATCCAGGGCGAGTCGGTCGTCGGCTCGATGGTCGTCTTCCAGGACGCGGTCGCGAAGAAAGCGCACTACCGGAAGTTCGGCGTGCAGAGCCTGGACGGGCAGGACGACTTCGCCGCGATGGCGGAGGTCGTGTCACGCCGGTTCGCGCGGCTGGCGAACGCCGACCCCGAGCAGCACGACGAGAGCTTCGCCGCGATGCCGAACCTCGTCGTCATCGACGGCGGCAAGGGCCAGCTCTCCGCGGCGCTCGCGGCCATGCAGGCGTTCGACCTCCCGCGCGTCGCCGTGATCGCGCTCGCGAAGAAGGAAGAAGAGGTGTACGTCCCGGGCCGGCCCGACGCCGTGCGCCTGCCCAGGCACCAGCCGGGGCTGCAGCTTCTCCAGCGGGTCCGCGACGAGGCGCACCGCTTCGCCGTCGGCTTCCACCGGCAGCGGCGCGAGACGCGCTCGTTCGAGTCGATCTTCGACACGCTGCGGGGCGTCGGCCCCGCGCGTCGCAAGGCGATCCTCAAGCACTTCGGCTCCCCCGACGCGTTCCTCGCGGCGACGCAGGAAGAGCTCGAGGGCGTGCCGCAGCTCCCACCGAAGACCGCCCGCGCGATCTACGCGCAGCTGCACAAGGCAGGTCGCGGCTAGGGGCCGGCCCTACGGGTGGGGTACGACGAGAACCGCGATCGTGAAGAACGAGGCGGCAATGGCGAGGAACCTCATGCCTCTGACCCTAGGACGCGCCTTTACGCACGCGGTTCGGGCCGAGTAAGAACTCCGTTAGGGCAGGCGCGCGGCGTAGATCGCCTCGTCGAGGCGGGCTCCAGCCGGGCGTGACGCGAGCGCGAGCACCGCGACCGGCGTCCCGTTCGCGAACGAGGTCGAGATGTAGTCGCCGAGCATCGGGCCGAGCGTGGTCTGGGCGATCCACTGGCGGGTCATCGTCTCGGTGTTGAGCCGGCGGGGTCTGGTCCACGTCGCGCCGCTGTTCGACGAGCGGACGAAGAAGGCGTCGATGCTCACCCCGGGCTGAAGCCGGTACCAGGCGACTGCGAGTCTGCCCGCACGGTCGGGGTCCGCGGCCAGGCCGGGAACGACGTCGTGCGCGCCGGCGCGTGAGGCGCCCGTGGGAATCCGCGCCGGCGCCGTCCACTGGACGCCGTCGGGCGACCGCGAGAGCATCAGGTCGGTCCCGTTGCAGTCGGCGTGAAGTCGGCAGTCCGACCAGGCGAGGTAGACGGTCCCCGACGCGTCGACCTCCGCGACCGGCAGCGCGAAGGCGCGGAAGTTCAGGCCGACGGGCGCGTCGACGGGGGCGATGAAGTTCGTGCGGGAGAACGACGCGCCGCCGTCCGTCGAGCGGATCGAGGACATCTGCTCACCGTCCCAGAAGAGCACGAGCGCATCGCCGTTCGGCCGTGTGACCGGCTGGACACCCGGCGACCCGGTCTGGAGGGCGTTTCGCCCGGCGCTGTCGGGCGCGGCCACGGGCGCAGACCACGTGAGGCCGCCGTCGGCGGAGGTCTGGACCGAGATCCGGTTCGTGCGGAAGTCGCTGTAGGCGAGGTAGCAGCGGCCGCGGAACGGGCTCGCGGCCCAGTTGTCGCACGCGAACCACTGCTTGTCGAGCTCGAGATCGCGCGCGATCGACCGCGTCGCGACGACCGGCGCGCTCCACGTGATCCCGTCCGTCGAGCGGTTGAAGACGAGCGCGGACTCGCGTCCGGGCGAGACTGCGAGGCTCGAGGCGAGCCAGACGCGGTGCACCGCGTCGAAGCCGATCACCGGGTCGCTCGCGCGCTCCCACTCGCCGACCGGCCGCGAGTACTGCGTCAGCGAGGGAAGCAGGCCGGAGCGCCAGGTGCGACCCGCGTCACGCGACGTCGCGAACCCGATGTTCGCTGCGGCGCCGTCGCGGATCCGGCCGACCTGGAAGGTCGAGACGATCGTCGACCCGAACGCGTAGCTGTCGGGCTCGACCTCCGTCGCATGCTGGCTCTCCGGGTTCGTGAACGCGTCTCGCGAGAGCTGCCGCGCCACCACCTCGCAGGCCCTGTCGACGCGGTCGCCCAGGTCGGCGGTCACGAGGTCCCAGCCGGGGCCGCAGCCGATCGTGTCGACGAACCGGTCCTGTGCCTTGATGCGGTCGTCGCCGCGGCCGGCGACCACGCGGTCGCGCCCGGCGCGCGGATCGATGTAGTCGGCGCGTGCAGTGCCCCGGATCGTCTCGGCACGGGGCGACCCGACCCGCTCGGCTGCGCCGGCCGTCGAGGCGAGGATCGCGCCGGCGAACGCTGCGAGAACGAGGAACCGGCGCACGCGCGGGAGCCTAGCTGCGGCTTCCTGAGAAGAGGCTTAGGGCTTCGAGTCGTCCGCGTTCCATGAACGGGTACCGGTAGTCGCGCGGCGGGACGAAGGTCTCCTTGATCGTCCGCGGGCTGACCCAGCGGATCAGGTTCCACATCGATCCCGCCTTGTCGTTCGTGCCGGACGCCCGTCCACCGCCGAAGGGCTGCTGCCCGACGACCGCGCCCGTCGGCTTGTCGTTCACGTAGAAGTTCCCCGCCGCGTAGCGAAGTGCGTCGTCGGCCTCGTCGATCGCGGCGCGGTCCTCCGAGAAGACCGCGCCCGTCAGTCCGTAGGGGGACGTCGACTCGACGAGGTCGAGCGTCTCCGTCCACTTGCCCTCCGGGTAGACGTACGTCGTCACCACCGGCCCGAAGAGCTCCTCCTGCATCGTGCGGAACTTCGGATCCTTCGTGGCGATCACCGTCGGTTCCACGAAGAAGCCCCGGCTGTCGTCCACGCCGCCGCCGACGACGATCTCGGTCTCCGCGTGCGCGCGCGCATCCTCGATCGCGGTGCGCTGGGTCTCGAGCGACTTCTGGTCGATCACGGCGCCCATGAAGTTCTCGAAGTCGGCGACGTCGCCCATCTTGAGCTCTGCCACCTTCTCTTCGAGCCGCTCGCGCAACGCCGGCCAGAGGTTCGACGGCGCGTACACGCGGGACGCGGCGCTGCACTTCTGCCCCTGGTACTCGAACGAGCCGCGGAGGATCGCGGTCGCGAGGGCGTCGACGTTGGCGGACGGGTGCGCGACGATGAAGTCCTTGCCGCCGGTCTCGCCGACGATCCGTGGGTAGTTGCGGTACCGGCCGTCCGCGATGTTCGAGCCGATCGTCTGCCACATCGAGTTGAAGACCGGCGTCGAGCCGGTGAAGTGGATGCCGGCGAGGTGCTCGGACGCGAGCGCCGCGTCGCCGATCTCGGCCCCCGGGCCGTAGACGAGGTTGATCACGCCCGGCGGCAGCCCTGCCTCCTGCAGCAGGCGCATCAGCCAGTACGCCGACACCATCGCGGTCGTGGCGGGCTTCCAGACGACCGTGTTGCCCATCAGCGCGGTGCTGCCCGGCAGGTTGCCGGCGATCGCCGTGAAGTTGAAGGGCGTGACCGCGAAGACGAAGCCCTCGAGCGGCCGGTACTCCATGCGGTTCCAGACCCCCGGCGACGAGACGGGCTGCTCCGCGTAGATCCGGAGCATGAACTCGACGTTCCAGCGCCAGAAGTCGATCAGCTCGGCGGCGGCGTCGATCTCGGCCTGGTGCGACGTCTTCGACTGGCCGAGCATCGTCGCGGCGACGACGGTGTCGCGCCAGGGGCCGGCGAGCAGCTCCGCTGCGCGGAGAAAGACGGCGGCGCGCTCCTCCCAGGGCGTTCGGTGCCAGTCCTCCCACGCCTCACCGGCCGCCGAGATCGCTCGCTCGACCTCCTTCGCGCCGCCCTGGTGGACGTCGGCCAGCACGAGTGCCTTGTCGTGCGGCGCGATCGCCTCCTTCGTCGTCCCCGTGGTGACGTCCTCGCCGCCGATCACCAGCGGGATCTCGAGCCGTTCCCGCTGCATCCGGTCGAGGCGGAGCCGGAGGCTCGCGCGCTCGGGCGACCCCGGCGCGTAGTCCTTGACCGGCTCGTTCTGCGGGGCAGGGGGCCGGAAGAGGCCGGGGGCGCTCATCGGGCACGATTCTATTGGTGCGCTACGCGGGATACGTGGTGGAAGGCTGGGGCGTCGGCGAGCTCGTGCTCGACGGGGACGTGCTCGTCCACAGCGAGGCGCCGAAACCGTCGGCCGCCGCACCGCCCGGGTCGCACTGGCTCGGCGAGCGGCTGCGCGCCTACTTCGTCGAGGGCTCGCGGGACGACTTCCTCGACGTCGAGCTCGACCTCGAGGGCGCGACGCCGTTCCAGGTTGCCGTCTGCAACGCCTTGCGAGAGCTGCCGTACGGCGAGACGGTGACCTACGGCGAGCTCGCTGCGCTCGCCGGCCACCCGAACGCGCAGCGCGCGGTCGGAACGTTCTGCGCGGCGAACCGGTTCGCGATCGTCGTGCCGTGCCATCGCGTCGTCGCGGCCGATGGGATCGGCTCGTACGGATCGCTCGGCGTCGCGTACAAGCGCCGGCTGCTGGAGCTCGAGCATGCCGCTCTCTGAGGACCTCCGCAACGAGCTCGCGGCGATCACGCCGACGAGCGACTGCGACCGCCTCGCCGAGCTGTCGGGTCTCGCACACTCCGCGGGAAGCGTCCACCTGCTCGGGCGCGGCGAGGTGTCGGTTCACCTCGACCTCGCGAGCAACGCCGTCGCGCGTCGTGCGTTCGGGATCCTGCGCGCGTTCGGCGTGGAGGCCGAGATCCGAACGTACAAGCGTCGCGCGTTCGACCGCTCGACGCGCTACCAGGTGCACGTACCGGGCACGCCGCTCGCGCAGAAGGTGCTGACGGAAGCAGGCATCCTCGGGCAGGGCCTGCGTCCGGCCGAACGGCCGCCGCGCCGGGTGGTCGCGCGGGCGTGCTGCCGCGCCGCGTACGTGCGCGGTGCGCTGCTCGGCGGCGGCTCGCTCAGCGGCCCGCGCACGCCTCACCTCGAGATCCGCACGGCGTCGCTCGAAGGCGCGGAGTTCCTCGCCTCGCTCGTGCCGCTGGCGGTCCTCGACCGCGGTCGCCACGCGATCGCGTACGCGAAAGCAGGCGAGACGATCGCGGACGTGCTCGCCGAAGCGGGAGCGAGCGACGTCGTGCTCGCGCTCGACGAGCACGCGGTCGTGGCCGCGACGCGGTCGCGCGCCAACCGGCAGGCGAACGCCGACCACGCCAACCTCGTCCGTTCGAGCCGTGCCGCGCACGAGCAGGTCGTCGCCGTCCGGGCGCTCGTCGCGGCGGGGCGACTCGATCGGCTGCGGCCCGAGCTCCAGGAGATCGCGGCACTGCGGCTCGATCATCCCTCGTTGTCGCTCCGCGAGCTCGCGCTCAAATGTCAGCCGGAGATCACGAAAGCCGCTGCTCACAGGCGGTTGCGCACCTTGCAGCGCCTCGCCGAAACTGTTTCCAGATGAGACAAAGTGGTCCAGTTGAACGGCCGTCGCGAACCGTCCATACTTTGATCTCGGCGGGTCTGCGCTCGTCCGGCGTCGAATTCAGACCCCGTTCGGCGCCAAGGTTCTGAGCGTGGTGAAGTCGGAGGGGAAGGTCGTCCTCGGAGCTTCCCCTCCGGCCCGCCGTCTTCGACGGCGGGCCGGTCGGACTGTTACCGGGCGCGCCGGCAAAGCCGGCACGCCCTCGTTTTGTCGGCATCACGAAACGATGCCGGCGCGGCCCGCCTACCTGTCTCGCAATTAGACTCGCCCACGGTCAATCGAAAACCCAGGAGGGGCGGCTTGGCGGTCAAGGTTGGGATCAACGGGTTCGGGCGGATTGGGCGGAACTTCTTTCGTGCGAAGTTGGCGAAGGGCGCGGACATCGACGTCGTCGCGATCAACGATCTGGGCGACGCCAAGACGATGGGGCACCTGCTCGAGTACGACTCGATCCTCGGCCGCCTCGAAGGCGGCGTCGAAGTGCGCGACGGCTCGATCGTCGCCGCCGGCGAGGAGTTCAAGGTGCTCGCCGAGCGCGATCCCGCCAACCTTCCTTGGGGGGAGCTCGGCGTCGACGTCGTGATCGAGTCGACAGGCTTCTTCACGAAGCGCGAGGGCGCGCAGAAGCACCTCGACGCCGGAGCGTCGAAGGTCGTGATCAGCGCGCCGGCCACGGACCCCGACGTGACGATCGTGCTCGGCGTCAACGACGACGCGTACGACAAGGCTTCTCACAACATCATCTCGAACGCCTCGTGCACGACGAACTGCGTCGCGCCGATGGCCAAGGTGCTCCACGACGCGTTCACGATCGAGCACGGCTACATGACGACGATCCACGCGTACACGAACGACCAGAACATCCTCGACCTGCCGCACGAAGACCTGCGGCGTGCTCGAGCGGCCGCGATCAACCTGATCCCGACGTCGACCGGCGCTGCGCGCGCGATCGGCCTCGTGCTGCCCGAGTTGCAGGGGAAGATCGACGGCGTCGCGATCCGTGCCCCGGTTCCCACGGGCTCGATCGTCGATCTCGTCGTCCATCTGACGAAGGAGGTCACCGTCGACGAGGTCAACGAGGTCTTCCGCACGGCGGCCGACACCGGCCGGATGAAGGGGATCCTCGCGTACACCGACGAGCCGCTCGTCTCGACGGACATCCAGCAGTCGCCGTACTCGTGCATCTTCGACAGCGAGCTCACACTCGGCGGCGGGCACATGGTCAAGGTCTTCGGCTGGTACGACAACGAGTGGGGCTACTCGTGCCGGCTCGTCGACGTCATCACGCGCCTCTAGTGCGTAGACCCCGTTCGGTGCGCGACGCCGACGTCGCCGGCAAGCACGTGCTCGTCCGCTCCGACCTGAACGTCCCGCTCGAGGACGGGCGCGTCGCCGACGACACGAGGATCGAGGCGTCGCTGCCGACCTTGCGGCTGCTCCTCGACCGCGAGGCGCGACCGAGGTGCGCGTCTGCTCGCACCTCGGCCGGCCGAAGTCGGAGGCCGATCGCGAGCGGTACTCGATGGAGCCGGTCCGCGCGCGTCTGCGCGAGCTGCTCCCCGACGACCGGGTGGTCGTCCTCGAGAACACCCGCTTCGACCCGCGCGAGACCGCGAACGAGCCCTCGTTCGCGCGCGAGCTCGCGGAGGGCTGCGACCTCTTCGTGAACGACGCCTTCGGGTCGGCTCACCGGGCTCACGCGTCGACGGTCGGCGTGGCGCAGCTCCTCCCCGCGTACGCCGGCCTCCTGCTGGAGCAGGAGCTCGAGATGCTGGGCCGATTGCTCGGCGAGGTCGAGCGGCCGTTCCTGCTGATCTCCGGCGGCGCGAAGGTCCAGGACAAGCTCGAGGTGCTCAGGAACCTCGGCGGGCGCGCCGACGAGGTGCTGATCGGTGGGAAGATGGCGGAAGAGGTGCGCGAGTCGAACCCCCTCGAGTTCGAGGTCGTCCTGCCGAAGGACGTCGTCGCCGCGTCCGCGTTCGAGCCGGACGCCGAGACGAAGGTCGTCCCGTACGACGAGCTCCCGGACGGGTGGCTCGGGCTCGACATCGGGCCGGAGACGCAGCACGACTTCGCCGAGCGGATCCGCGGTGCGAAGACGGTCTTCTGGAACGGCCCCATGGGCGTGTTCGAGTGGCCGCGCTTCGCTGCCGGCACGCGGGCGGTCGCGGAGGCGGTCGGCGAGGTCGACGGCTACACCGTCGTCGGCGGAGCCGACTCGGCGCGCGCCCTGCACGAGGCGGGCCTGGCCGATCGCGTCGACTGGGTCTCCACGGGCGGCGGCGCGTCGCTCGAGCTGCTCGCGGGCAAAGAGCTTCCCGGCGTTGCCGCGATCCCGGAGGACTGACGGATGCTGATCGCCGGCAACTGGAAGATGCACAAGGGCCCCGACGAGACGCGGGAGTTCTGCGCGCGGCTCCGCGCACGGCTCGACGGCTTCGAGGGCGCAGACGTGATCGTGTGCCCGCCGTTCTCGTCGCTGCACGACGCCATCGGGATGCTCGCGATCACCGAGATCGGCGTGTTCGCGCAGAACGCGCACTGGGCGAAGGAGGGTCCGTACACCGGCGAGGTGTCGCCCTGGACGCTCAAGGACATGGGCGTCGGTGGAACGCTCATCGCGCACTCGGAGCGCCGCCAGCTCTTCGGCGAGACCGACGAGTCGGCCGCGCTGCGCATCGAGGGCTCGCTCGACGCGGGGCTGCACGTGATCGCGTGCGTGGGCGAGACGGAGGACGAGCGCGAGGCGGGGGAGACGGAGCACGTCATCCGCCGCCAGGTCGAAGCGATCAAGACCGTCGTCGACGACGACAACCTCGAGCGGCTCGCGATCGCCTACGAGCCGGTCTGGGCGATCGGCACCGGTCGCACGGCCACGCCGGAGCAGGCCGAGGACGCGCACAGGCTGATCAAGACGTTGCTGGAGGTCCCGGTGCTCTACGGAGGCTCGGTCAAGCCCGAGAACGCGGCGGAGCTCCTGTCGCAGCCGGACGTCGACGGGGCGCTCGTCGGCGGCGCATCGCTCGAGGTCGAGTCGTTCGCGGCGATTTGCGAAGCGGCCGTCCGCTCGTAGTCCTCGTCATCCTGGACGGGTGGGGCTGCGCGCCGCCCGGGCCGGGGAACGCGGTCGAGCTCGCGCGCACGCCGGTCTTCGACCGCCTGTGGGCGGAGTTCCCGCACACGACCCTCGCTGCGTCGGGCGAGGCGGTCGGCCTGCCGCCCGGCCAGATGGGCAACTCGGAGGTCGGCCACCTGACGATCGGCAGCGGCCGCATCCTGGATCAGGACCTCCAGCGCGTGAACCGCGCGGCGCGCGACGGCTCGCTCTTCGAGAACGAGGCGCTGGTCGGTGCGTTCCGGCGCGCGCGTGAACGCGACGGCGACGTCCACCTGCTCGGGCTCGTCTCGTACGGCGGCGTCCACTCGCACGTCGAGCACCTGCGCGCGCTGCTCGAGCTCGCGCGGCGCGAGGGGATGCTCGAGCGGACGTGGATCCACGCGTTCACCGACGGCCGCGACGTGTCGCCGACGTCCGCGCTGCGCGACCTCGCCGAGCTGCCGGACGATCGGATCGCGACGGTTGCCGGCCGCTACTACGCGATGGACCGTGACAACCGGGAGGAGCGGACGCAGCTCGCACTGGACGCGATCGTGGGGCCGTGCACGCCGACGGCGAGCACGCTCGCCTACGTCCGCGACAGCTACGAGCAGGGTGTGACCGACGAGTTCCTCCTGCCGGTGTGCGTGGAGGGCCGGCCGCGGCTCGAGCCGGCGCAGGGACACCGCGATCTTCTTCAACTTCCGGCCCGACAGAGCACGCCAATTAGCGATCAAGCTCCGGGAGCTGGGCGTCGATCTGACCACCATGACGCGGTACCGGGACGACCTCGACTGCCCGGTCGCCTTCGGCGAGCAGCTCGTCCAGCAGACGCTCGCGGAGGTGCTCGCGCACAACGGCGTCCGTCAGCTCCACTGCGCCGAGACGGAGAAGTACGCCCACGTGACCTACTTCTTCAACGGCGGCCGCGAGGAGCCCTGGGCAGGCGAGACCCGGATCCTCGTGCCGAGCCCGCGCGACGTGCCGAGCTACGACCACAAGCCCGAGATGGCCGCCCGGGAGGTCACGGACCGCTTCTGCGCCGAGCTCCCCGAGGGCTACGGGTTCGCCGTCGTCAACTTCGCCAACCCGGACATGGTCGGCCACACCGGCTCCATCCCGGCCGTCGTGCAAGCTGTGGAAACCGTGGACGAATGCCTGCTCAGGGTTGTGGAAACTGTGGAAAACCTCGGCGGTGCATGTCTAGTCACCGCCGATCACGGGAATGCTGAACACATGCTCGAGGCGGACGGCGTCAGCCCCTTCACGGCCCACACGACCAATCCCGTTCCGTTGATCCTGACCGCCCACGACGAGCGCCTCAGGGAGGGAGGCGAGCTCAAGGACCTGGCCCCGACGGCCCTCCAGCTCCTCGGACTGGACAAGCCGGACGAGATGACCGGGAACTCCTTGGCCGACCCGGCCTGAACCGGGCTATACTGCCGCGTCCCGTGTCGCTCCAGCAGCCAGATCTGGGAGTTCTGCGGAAGGCTCAACGTGGGGACGAACGAGCCTTCTCCCTCATTCTCAGAGCGTACGAAACGCCCGTCTTCAACTACGTGTTGAGGCTCGTCAACGACCGGTCGTTGGCCGAGGACCTGACGCAGGAGGTCTTCCTTCGCGTCTTCCAGGGCCTCCCGAAGTTCTCGCTGCGCTCGAAGTTCACCACCTGGCTCTTCCAGGTGACGAAGAACCGCGTGCTCGACGAGCTCCGCGCGATCGAGCGGCGACCGAGAGCCGTCGTCGCGCTCGAGGACGTGCCGCCGTTCGAGGTGCTCGACGCGCCGTTCGAGCGGCTCGAGGCGATCGACGCCGTCTGGCGTGCGGTCGAGAACCTCAGCGTCGACCTGAAGATGGCGCTCTTGCTCCGCGACATCGTCGGCCTCTCGTACACCGAGATCGCCGACTCGCTCGAGATCACGCTCGCCACGGTCAAGTGGCGGATCTACAAGGCGCGCGAGGAAGTCCAGCTCGCGCTTGCCCGCGAGGGCATCAAGGTCGGCAGCTCGAGTGAAGAGCCTGCCGCCGCGGTCGTCATCTCGTCCTAGCCCGCGTTCTCGCGCAACCAGTCGGCCAGACCCCGCGCGTCCTCGCTCGGCGTCGCTCCGTCGGGGATCGGCTGCACCTGCGCGGGCGTGTCGGGTGGGTTCGGCGGGTCGTCGCCGATGCCGAGCGCGAGCCCGAGCACCGCGAGCGTGAGGAGGATCACGCCCGCGACGATCGCGAGGAGCGGCGCGAGCGGACGGCGCTTCCGGCGGCGGCGCGTTGCCGCGCGCGGGATCACGACGGTCGCGTCGTCGGCGCCGCGGTCGTCGAGCAGACGTGCGAACTCGGCGGCCGACGACGGTCGGTCGTCCGGGTCCGGCCGCAGGGAGCGCTCGATCGCGGTCCGCAGTCCGGGCGCGGTGTCCGCGGGAAGCTCGGGCGGCGGAGCGTCGCGCCGGGCGGCGAGCGCCGCGAGCGAGTCGACCTTCCACGGCTGTCGGCCGGTCAGCAGCTCGTAGAGCACCGCGCCGAGCGCGAAGAGGTCGGTCGCCGGTGTGACCGTGCCCGCCTCGGCCTGCTCAGGGGCGAGGTACGCCGCGGTCCCGACGACCGTGCCCGCCTCGGTGAGCTCGGTTCCCTCGACGGCGCGCGCGATCCCGAAGTCCGCGATCTTGACCGTGCCGTCGTCGCGTTCGATCAGGTTCCCGGGTTTCAGGTCGCGGTGGACCAGGCCGTTCGCGTGCGCGTGCTCGAGGCCTGCGCACACCTGCCGCGCGATCGCGCGCACGTCGCTCTCGCTCAGTGCGCCGTCCCGGCGGAGCCGCTCCTCGAGCGTGCGACCCGGCACGAGCTCCATGACGATGAACGGGCGTCCGTTGTCCTCGCCGACGTCGAAGACCGTGACGACGTTCGGGTGCGAGAGGCCGGCGGCGACGCGCGCCTCGCGGGCGAAGCGCGCGCGGAAGCTCGGGTCGGCCGCGAGCCCTTCGTCGAGGAGCTTGACGGCGACCTCGCGGCCGAGCTCTTCGTCGTGCGCGAGCACCACCTTGGCCATTGCGCCTTGGCCGAGCACGCGCTCGACCCGGTAGCGGCCCCCGGCGATCGTCTCGACGCTCACTCCTCGTCCTCCGGGACGGTCGGCACAGGCTCGGTCGGGACGGGCTCCTCCTCGGACTGCTCGTCGTCGTTCTGCTTGTCCTTCTTCTCCTTCTCGTCCTTCTTCTCGTCGTCCTCGTCCTGGTCGGTCGTCTGCGGGCAGTTGACGGTGTTGACGAGCTCGTTGGCCCGCGACTGCAGGTCCTCCTGGAACGCCGGCGGGACCCGGCCGGCGTTGATCGCCTCGATCACCTGATCGTTCAGCTGGTCGGCGAGACCGGCGGCGCCGCAGACGTCGCCGTTGTCCAGCGCGTCCGCGATCGAGTCGCTCGTCGACGCGAGCCGTTCCGCGGTCGCTCGCTCGATCTCGGGGCCGGGCGGGGGGCGGTGTCGCCGCCGCCCCCGCCGCAGCCCGCAACTGCGAGCAGGAAGAGAAGCCCGAGCTTGCTAGGACGCAGTCTCGTAGGGGTCCTCCTCGCGCGCGAGCACGACGGATCCCTCGATGGCCTGCTGGAAGTGCCGCTCTTGAATCGGCTTCGCCCAATCGACGAGCTGCTGAACGTCACGGTTGCGCGCATCTTCGTTCAGCTTTTCGACGACCGTCCAGTGGCCGACCTCGCCGGCCTCCGCCATCGTGAGGAACTCGAAGCCGTCGAGCGCGTCGGGCTCGTCGTCGAGGTAGGTGTCCATCATCTCGGACGCCTTCTCCTTCGTCTCGCGCGCCTTCTTCTGGATCGCGGACTTCTTGCCCTCGAACCGGCCGGCGACCTCGGTCCCGCGCTTCGCAGTCTCGGCGGCCTCCTGGGCCATCTTGTCGAGCGTCTCGACGAGATCCTTCTGCTTCTCCTTGCGGGCCAGCGTCTTGACCTTCTTCGTCGCGGCCTGGCCGGCCTGCGCGAGGCCGATCACCTCGCCCAGCTTCGCCTCGAGATTCGTCAGCTCTGCCAACTTGCACCCCTTTCGTTCATTGACCCACGGCGAGCCGCGCTGCGAGCGCCTCGGGCAGCCCCGCCTCTCGCAGCTCCCTCTGCGTTTCCAAGATGGGGTATGCGACGCGACGGAACGAGGCAAACCTCGCCTCGAAATCGAGGAGCAGCCAGGCGGCGTCCGGGTCGCCGTCCCGCGGCTGACCGACCGAGCCCGGGTTGAGCAGCCAGCGCCCGTCGAGCTCCTTCGTCGTTCCGCCCGGGGCCAGCCCGCCCTCGACGAGCCTGTCCGCGAGGGTCACGGCCAGCGCGATGTGGCTGTGTCCGACGAGGACGACCGGCGCCGTCGTCAGGAGCAGGGTGGCGGTCGCCGCCTCGTCCGTGAGCACGTACTCCCAGACCGGGTCGCGGGCGCTCGCGTGGAAGAGCTGGGCGTGCTCCGGCGCGGCGCTCGGCGGGAGCGAGGCGAGGAAGGAGCGCGACTCGTCGTCGAGGGCGCTCGCGGTCCAGCGCGCCGCCTCGGCCGCCTCGGGGTTGAAGTCCTCGATCCCGAGCGTCCCGAGCGCGACGAGGTCGTGGTTGCCGACCAGGCACAGATCGGCCCGCTCCTGGACGAGCCGGCAGCACTCGTTCGGCCTCGCTCCGTAGCCGACGAGGTCGCCCAGGCACCAGAGCGCGTCGGGTTGCTCGCCGTCGATCTCACGCAACACCGCCTCGAGGGCGTGCAGATTTGCGTGAATGTCGGAGATGACGGCGACGCGCATCGGGGTCGGAACCCTAACGGCGGTCTGGATCGTCGCCGCGGTTCTGCTCTGGCGGACCGAGGTTCCGGGTGGGCTGGAGGTTCAGCCGGCGCTGGCACCGTTCGCCGCGCTCGACCTTGCGCGGGCCGAGCGTCACGACGCGGTGCTGCGCCTCTTCGCGCTCGGTGCGCTCGTCGCCGAGCTCGTCGCACTCGTCGCTTTGACGCGCGTTCGGCTACCGCTGCGTGGTCCGACGCTCCTGCGCGCAGCCGAGGTCGGCGCCCTCGCCGCGGCAGCGTTGCTCGTCGCCCGGCTGCCGTTCGGGCTCGCGACGCTCTGGTGGCAGCGGCGCTACGGCATCGCGGAGCTCGGCTACGGCGTCTGGCTGTTCGACCTGCTCGGCCCGCTCGTCGTGCGCGCCGCTCTGCTCGGCTTCGCGTGCGCGCTCTGTCTCTGGCTTGCGTGGCGGTTCGGGCAGCGCTGGTGGCTCGTGGCCGCGCCGGTGTTCGTCGCGGTCGGGGTGGCCGTGATCGTGGCGCAGCCGCTGTTCAGCCCTCGGCTCGAGCCGGTTCGGAATCCGGAGATCGTCCGGCAGGTCGAGGAGCTCGCGGCCCGCGAGGGACTGCCGCGGCCCGACGTCGAGATGCGCCGCACGAGCGGGCGCACGCGCCTGCTGAACGCGGAGGCGCTGGGGATCGGCCCGACGACGCGCGTGATCCTCTGGGAGTCGACGCTGGCGCTGCCCGCGGCCGAGCGAGCGTTCCTCGTCGCGCACGAGCTCGCGCACGTGAAGCGCTCGCATCTCTGGAAGGGGCTGGCGTGGTTCGTGCTGCTGCTCGTGCCGGGGCTCGCGCTGCTCGCCCGGCTCGCGCCGTTACGAGCGCCCGAAGACCTCCCGCGCGCGCTCCTCGTCGCCTTCGTCCTCTTGCTCGCCGCGACGCCGATCGTCAACGCGATCTCTCGTCGCTACGAAGCTGAGGCGGACTGGATCGCGCTCGAGACGACACGCGATCCTGGCGCGGCGAAGAGCTTCTTTGCCGACCTCGCCGAGGCGGGCGTCCGCGACCCGAGCCCGCCGCGCTGGTGGACGATCCCGTTCGGAACGCACCCGACGCTGGCCGAACGTGCCGGCATGGCGGACGCTAATGGTCGTCGGTCTCGGGAAGATCCCTGATGCCCTGGGCGGTCGAGTAGCGCGACCAGGAGTCGTTCATCGCGTCGAGGAGCTCGCGCATGAACTGCGGCGCCATGTTGATCCGGGAGACGACGACTCCGGGCACGTCACCCTCCTCGACCTCGTGGTCGATCCGGGCGAAGGTGATCGTGAACTCGTAGCTCGAAAAGCTGACGTTGGCGAAGTTCGAGTAGACGCCCGCGAGGTGTTCGGGGTCGAGATGGATGTTGAGATGCCGCTCTTGCGCGTCGTCGTCCACCATGCTCCTACGATACAGCCCATGTCTCCGACGAATGCCGTCACGCGCCTCGCCGCCGAGGTCGAGGAAGCAGCCGGGTCTCCGGTCGAGCTCGAGCGTCCTTCCGACGCGTCGCACGGCGACTACGCGACCAACGTCGCGCTTCGGCTCGCTCCCGAGCGGAGGCGGTCGCCGCGCGATCTCGCCCAGGAGCTCGCCGACTCCCTTGCCGCGAGCCCGCGCGTCGAGCGTGCCGAGGTCGCCGGCCCCGGCTTCGTCAACCTCTGGGTCGCCCGCGAGTGGTACCGGGACGCACTCGCGGAGATCCTCGCCGCGGGAAGCGACTACGGAGCCGGCTGGGCTGCGCCGCGCGAGCGCTTCCAGGTCGAGGCGGTCTCGGCGAACCCGACCGGCCCGATCACCGTCGCGGCGGCACGGAACGGCGCCTACGGCGACTCGGTCGCGCGGCTGCTCTCGTTCGCCGGCCACGACGTCGAGCGCGAGTACTACTACAACGACTCGGGCGCGCAGATGGATCGCTTTCGCGAGTCGGTCGAAGCAATGAGGCGGGGCGAGGAGCCGCCGGAGGACGGCTACCGGGGCGACTACGTCCGCGAGCTCGCCGCCGTCGACGGAGACCCGGTGCCGAAGATGCTCGAGCGCATCGACGCTTCGCTCGAGCGGTTCCGAATCCATTTCGACTCCTGGGCGCGCCAGAGCGAGCTCGAGAGCCGGCTGCCGGAGGTCCTTCCGAAGCTCGACACGTACGAGAAGGACGGCGCGCTGTGGGCCAGGTCGTCGGCGTACGGCGACGAGGACGACCGCGTGCTCCTTCGCTCGGAAGGTCGCGCGCCGACGTATCGCGCGGCCGACGTCGTGTACCTCGTCGACAAGCTCGAACGCGGCTTCGACCATGCGATCTACGTGCTCGGCGCCGACCACCACGGGACGCGCAACTGGTACGCGGCCGTCGCGCGCATGCTCGGGTACGACCCGGCGCGCGTCGAGGTGCTGCTCTACCAACTCGTCCACCTCACCCGTGGCGGCGAGCAGACGAAGATGTCGAAGCGTCGCGGCGACGTCGTCTTTCTCGACGAGTTCGTCGACGAGGTCGGCGTCGACGCGGCGCGCTGGTACCTCGTCTCGCGCGGGCACGACCAGACGATCGAGATCGACGTCGACCTCGCGCGCGAGAAGTCCGAGAAGAACCCCGTGTACTACGTGCAGTACGCGCACGCGCGGATCGCCGGCATCCTTCGGAACGTCGAGGGCGCCGAGCCGACCGCCGACCCTCCGGGCGAGCTCGCGCGCGAGGAGCGCGACCTGGTCAAGCGGCTCGCCGAGTTCCCGGGCGTGGTGGCGGAGGCGACGGAGCGCCGTGCGCCGCACGCTCTGCCGAACTACGCGATCCGCGTCGCCGACGACTTCCACCGCTTCTACCACCACCATCGCGTGATCGACGAGGGCGTGGCGCAGCCGTTCCGGCTCGGCCTCGTGATCGCGACGAAAGCGGTGATCGCGCGCAGCCTCGACCTGATCGGCGTCGAGGCCCCCGACCGGATGTGAGCGGTTGACGCCGCTTCAGCTCGAGCCACGGGAGGGTTCTGCGAACTGCCTGGTCAGCTGAGCGCCAGGACTACCAAGACGAACGCCGCAGACAGACGTTCCCCTAGGATCACGGTCGTGACTCAAGCCTTCGAGACGAGCGAGCGCGCCGGCGGCGCTGGAACCCCGCCCGACCGAAACCTCGCGCTCGAGCTCGTGCGGGTCACCGAGGCCGCCGCGATGGGTGCCGGGCGCTGGATCGGGCGCGGCGACAAGATCGCCGCCGACCAGGCTGCCGTCGACGGCATGCGGTTGATGCTCGACACCGTGCAGATGGACGGTGTCGTCGTGATCGGCGAGGGGGAGAAGGACGAAGCGCCGATGCTCTTCAACGGCGAGTCGATCGGGTCGGGCTTCGGCCCCTCGGTCGACGTGGCCGTCGACCCGCTCGAAGGCACGCGGCTGACCGCACTCGGCCAGGCGAACGCGATCGCGGTGATCGCCGTCGCGGAACGCGGCACGATGTTCTTCCCGGGCGCGGCGCTCTACATGGACAAGATCGCGACGGGGCCCGATGCAGCCGACGCGATCGACATCAACGCGACGCCGGAAGTGAACGTCCGTCGCGTCGCCGAGGCGAAGGGCAAGCACCCGCGCGACGTGACCGTGATCGTGCTCGAGCGCGACCGCCACACGCAGTTGATCGCCGACCTTCGCAAGGCGGGCGCTCGCGTCGTGCTGATCCGCGACGGCGACGTCGCACCTGCGATCGCGGCCGCACACGGCGGCATCGCGGACGTCGACCTGCTGATGGGGATCGGCGGCACGCCCGAGGGCGTGATCGCGGCCGCCGCGATCAAGTGCCTCGGCGGCGCGCTCCAGGGAAAGCTCTGGCCGCGTGACGAGGACGAGAAGCGGCGCCTCGTCGACGCGGGCTACGACGTCGAGCGCGTGCTGACGACCGACGACCTCGTTGCCGGCGAAGACGTCTTCGTTGCGGCGACCGGCGTCACGTCGGGCGCACTGCTTCGCGGCGTGCGCTACACGCAGGACAAGGTGATCACCGAGTCGATGGTGATGCGCTCACGTTCCGGCACCGTGCGACGCGTCGAGGCGGAGCACGCCTTCGAGAAGCTCTCCCGCCTGTCGGGCCTCGACTACCGCTAGACCGACGCGGTCTCCATCTCCGGCGCGTACGCGCCCGAACGCGCGGCGCTGTTCAGCTTCGCGCGGCGGAGGTACGCCTGCTGGCCCGCCTCGACGTTCGAGCCGGACCACGCTTTCAGTGCCGGAGCTTGCAGCGCGCGTCCGTACGAGAACGAGAGCTGCCACGGGTGCGGCCCGCGCGCGTTCATCGCGTTGAGATGCGCGGTCGCGTCTTCGTCCGACTGGCCGCCGGAGAGGAAGACGATCCCGGGCACCGCCGCGGGGACGTGGCGGTAGAAGACGTCGAGCGTCCGCTCGGCGACCTCGTCCACGCCGGCGCGATCCGACGCTTCGTAGCCGGACATGACCATGTTCGGCTTGAGCAGCGTCCCGGCGAAGTCGACCCGCTGGTCGCGAAGCTCGGTGTAGACGCCCTGGAGGACGCGGCCGGTCACCTTCGCCGACTCGTCGATCGTGTGCGTGCCGTCCTGGAGCACCTCGGGCTCGACGATCGGGACGATGCCGGCCTCCTGGCAGAGCGCCGCGTACCGGGCGAGCGCGTGCGCGTTCGTCCAGACGCAGTACTCGCTCGGGAGGTCGTCCCCGATCGAGTACGTCGCGCGCCACTTTGCGAAGCGCGCACCGAGCCCGCGGTACTCCTCGAGCCGTGCGCGCAGTCCGTCGAGCCCCTCCGTGATCGTCTCGCCCTCCGTCAGCGCCAACGGTTTCGCGCCGAGGTCGACCTTGATCCCGGGGATCACTCCCTTCGCCGCGAGGAGCTCCGGAAACGGCGTCCCGTCGGAGGAGTTCTGGCGGATCGTCTCGTCGTAGAGGATCACGCCGGAGATGTAGTCCTCGACCCCTTCCGTCGTGAAGAGCAGCTCGCGGTAGGCGCGGCGGTTGTCCTCGGTCGACTCGACGTCGATCGAGTCGAAGCGCTTCTTGATCGTTCCGTCGCTCTCGTCCGCGGCCAGGATCCCCTTCCCGGGCGCGACGAGGGCTCTGGCGGTGAGCTCGAGCTCGGGTGAAGCTGCGGTCATCGTTCCCCCTCCGGAAGTCGTCTCTCGGACCAAGTATTGCGCTTCCCTTCAGGCGACCGACACCCTACGATCCCGATTCCGAGGGGTCACGCTGCGGCGGCGGCCCCTCGGTTCGTCCGGGCTAGAATCGGGCGACCACGCGGGTGTAGCTCAGTTGGTAGAGCATCAGCTTCCCAAGCTGAGGGTCGTGGGTTCGAGTCCCATCGCCCGCTCTCACGGAAGGGCTTGGAAACAGGCCCTTTTGTTCGCCGGGGGGAGGGCTCGCGTGCTTGTGGTGGTCATCAGTGGGCCGATTGCGAGCGGGAAGTCCGCCTTGAGTCGTGCGGTTGCGGCTCAACTCGAAGAGGCGGAAGAGGTTGCCACGGCGGTGATCGATCTCGACCTGATCTACGAGACGCTCGACCCGCGACGACGCACGAAAGACGACGCCGACCTCTGGGCAGAGGCTCGACGCGTGGCCGGTCGGTTGACGACCGCCCTGCTCGCCGAGAATCGTTGCGTCGTCGCGGAGGGAGAATTCGCCGGCGATCAGGCGCTCGACGAGTTCGTCAGCGAGTTGCCCGGCACCGCCGACCTGCGTCTCGTGCTTCTGGACGTGGACTTCGAGACGGCGTTGAAACGCGCAGCGGCCGACGCAACTCGCGGTCTGTCGAAGGATGAGACGTTCTTGTCGAGGCACTACCGCGAGTTCCAGCCTGAGTGGGTCGGCCGCGACGTGCTGCGTCTCGACACCACCGAATCGACGCTCGGCGAGGCTGCGCGCGCGGTGGTCGATTGGCTGACTCCGGTGTCTTGACCCGCATCCGTGAGGGTGTAACGTGGCTGCCAATCCCCACGTGAAAGGAGTGGTTCATGTCCGCCACACCGGACACCATCGTCCTCATCCACGGCTTCTGGGTGACCCCGCGAAGCTGGGAGGACTGGAAGGCTCGTTACGAGAGCAACGGCTACCGTGTCCTCACGCCGGCGTACCCCGGGTTCGAGGTGGAGGTGGAGGCGCTGAATGCGGACCCGACCCCCATCGAGAACCTCACGGTGCCGGCGGTCATCGAGCATCTGGAGTCTGTCGTCTCGCAGATCGAGCCGGCGCCGATCCTGATGGGTCATTCGGCCGGTGGCGTCTTCACGCAGCTGCTGATGGATCGGGGCTACGGCGCCGCCGGCGTCGCGATCAACTCGGCGCCGACCGAGGGCGTCAAGCGCGTGCCGCTGTCACAGATCAGGTCGAGCTTCCCCGTCCTCAAGAACCCCGCCAACCGGCACAAGGCCGTCGGGTTCACGTTCGACCAGTGGCGCTATGTGTTCACGAACACGTTCAGCGAGGAGGAGGCGCGAAGGCTGTACGAGCGCTACCACATCCCCGCGTCGGGTCGCGTGTTCTGGAGCAGTGCGCTCGCGAACATCCATCCGGGGCCCGACGACACGCACGTGGACTACAAGAACCCCAACCGGGCGCCGCTGCTCTTCATCTCTGGCAGCGAGGATCACCTCATGCCCCCGTCGATCCAGCGCTCGAACGCGAAGCACTACAAAGCGGAGGGCACGATCACCGAGGTCGTCGAGTACGAGGGCCGCGCGCACCTCATGCCCTCGCAGACCGGCTGGGAGGAGATCGCCGACTACGCCCTCGACTGGGCGGTCGAGCACGCAAAGGCGCCGGCCACGGTGTCGGCAACGACGACGCAATAGTCGTGCTGCCAAGGGGCGGCGGATCGAGGTCCGTCGCCCCTGTTTCTCGGCGCCGATGAGTTCTCGGTGGTTTGTCGGTCTCCATTGCGCGTGTGTCCGTAGCAGGGTGAGCTGCGGCCGGAGCAGGCCGCCGAGAAAGGAGTCGTGAGATGACGCGGTATCTGATCTCGTTCGATGACGGCGCAATGACGTTTCCCGAGGAGGATCTCCCCGACGTGGCCGCGGCAGCGCACGCGGTGGTGCAAGAGGCAAAGGACGCCGGCGTTTGGGTGTTCGGCGGCGGGCTGCATTCCCACGAAGAGGTGAGCGTGGTGGCCACCGACGGGACGGTCACCGACGGCCCCTACCCTGAGAGCAAGGCGTACATCGGCGGATTCTCGGTTGTCGACGTTCCGACACGCGAGGAGGCGCTGGAGTGGGCCGGCAGGATCGCCGTCGCCTGCCGTTGTGCGCAGGAGGTTCGCGAGTTCGGGCCCGGCTCTTCGCCATGAAGCCAGCTGACAGACTGTGCCCATGCGTGAGCTGCGGCCGGGTGTCTGGCATTGGCAATCGTCGCATCCCGATTGGAACGAGGAGCAGGATTGGCCCGAAGCTGTCTCGTCCTATGGGATCGAGCTCGGCAACGACTTCGTGTTGTTCGATCCGCTCGCCGTTCCTGACGAGCTACTTGAGCGCGCGACTGCCGTCGTCCTGACCGCGCCGTACCACGAGCGCGATGCCCGTCGACTCGGCCTCCCGGTGCACACGCCGCCCGCGGACACCTGGCAGGACTGGGTCGAGAAGTTCGGCATCGACCCTGACCGCGTGCGCGGCATGGAGAGTGAGGACCTTGCCTGGCTGCGCGCGGGCGAAGGCGAAGGACACTTTCATGGTCCCGGAGCGTGGCCGTTCGGCATCAACGCGTACGCGGGCCGCGAGGACAACGATCTCATCCTCTGGCTCCCGTCGATCGGCGCGATCGTCACCGGCGACTCGCTCTCCGACTTCGGCGACGGACTGGACATCTGGATCGCCGATCGCAAGCACGTGACGCGCGACGATGTCGTCCAACGGCTCCGTCCGCTGCTCGACCTGCCGGTCGAGCTCGTGCTGCCCGCACACGGCGAGCCGACGGATCGCGCCGCGCTCGAGCGCGTGCTCTCGTAAGCGGCGCCGGCAAGATTCAGAGGGGCTCAGGTGACGTGCCGCCTTCCTGGGCCAGTGTTCGGGAATGTCTCCCTGAAGAATGAGCCCCGATCGGCTCGAGCAGCGATGAGTCTTGGGTGGTTTGTCAGTCTCCTGCTTTGAAGTATCCCGTGGCCGCCTCGATCTCCATCACGCCAGTCTTCGTTGCCGACCTTTACGTCGAAGGCGAGCGGATGCCGGTCTACGTTCACGTCATCGACCATCCCGATGCGCGCGTGCTGGTCGACACCGGCATGACGGAGCTGCACCCGGCGATGGCCGACCTGGATCCCCGCCTCCAGCCGCTGAGCGAGCAGGACGTTGACCTCGCCGGCATCGACATCGTCGTCAACACACACCTACACGCCGATCACTGCGGTGGCAACCACCTCTTCGCCGGCAAGCCGATCTATGTCCAGCGTCGGGAGCTCGACGACGCGCGCAGCGAGGACGGCTACACCATTCGCGAGTGGGTCGAGGCGCCCGGCGTGCGGTACGTGCCGGTCGACGGCGAGCACGAGCTGCTGCCCGGGCTCCGACTCGTCCCGGCGCCGGGCCACACACCCGGCATGCAGATGGTCGTCATCGAGACTGGCGGGCGCCCGGTCATCGTCGGCGGCGACGTAGCGGTGTGGTTCGGCGAGTTCGACGAGCCGCCCACCGAAGGCCGGCAGCGGGTCCTTGCGCTCGACCCCGAGCTCGTCTGGCTCACGCACGAGCGCGAGCCGTGGCGACCCCGCACTGACATTCACCGCGCCGCGCCCATGACGATCTCGCCTGAAGGCGCGTTCGAGTCCGTCAGACGGCGTCTCTAGTCGTCGCCGCCCGGTAGGGTCGGATGGTCGGTGGGATAGACGCCGACCGCGAATCCGTACACGGTCTCGCCCGACCGCGGAAGCTGGTCGAACTCCGTTACCAGCTCCGCCATCCGCTCCCAGAACTCCGACGCCTGCGGCTCCGAGATGCGGGCGTGTCGGATGAAACCCCACAGCTTCCCGTCCCAGTGCGCCGCGGCCGACTCCCGAGCGGCCACCTCGAAGTCGTTGAAGTCTCGAGGCAGGTCGTCGCCGTCCGGGCTCCGCTCGACCCCGACGTAGAACATCCGTGCCGTGCGGCCGTAGAACCGCTCCTCGATCGCCCGCACCCGCCGGGTCCTCACCACCTGCACAAGTCCGGCCTCGGTGAGCACCTTGACGTGGTGGGCGACGGTGCTCTTCGGCCGTTCGACCGCGACCGCCAGCTCGGTCACCGTCGCCGCCCGCTCGTGGAGCAGGCCCAGGATCGAGGTGCGGAGGGGATGGCTGATCGCCTTCACCTGGGAGGGCCTGGTGAGCGCGATCCGGTCGGCGAGGTCGTAGTCCGGGGGAGCCGGGTTGACAGCCATGGCCGAACAGACTAGCATCGTGGAATGTTCCAACTTTGTGGATCATTAGTTCAGGAGGGTCGGAGATGACCGAGGTTGTGCTGTACCACCACGTCCAAGGGCTGACCGAGGGAGTGCGATCGTTCGCCAACGAATTGCGGCAGGCGGGGCACACCGTCCACACCCCGGATCTGTTCGACGGGCGCACGTTCGCCACGATGGACGAGGCCTTCGCCTTCGTTCGGGAGGCGGGCGACGCACTCGACGCGAAGGCGGACGATGCCGCACAGGCACTGCCGGAGGGGCTGGTGTACGCCGGCATTTCGTGGGGTGTCGGCGCTGCACAGCGGCTCGCCCAGACGCGCGCCGGCGCGCGTGGGGCGCTCCTCTATGAAGCGTGCTTCCCGATCACCGGCGAGTACGCCTTCGGCCCATGGCCCAACGACCTGCCCGTTCAAATCCACGGCAAGGCGGACGACGAGTTCTTCGCACACGAGGGCGACATCGACGCTGCCCGCGAACTGGTCGCCCGATCGGGCCAGACCAGGCCGAACTGTTCGTCTACCCCGGCGACGAGCACCTCTTCGTCGACTCCTCGCTTCCCACCTACGACGCCGACGCGGCGGCACTCGTGACGCAGCGCACCCTGCACTTCCTCTCCGTACTGTGACCAGCACTCAACTAAAGCAGCTCGCGGGGCAGTGTCAGTGGCCTACGACGGCGAGTTGTGTCGCGAACCGGGCGACGTCGCCGTCGGATGGGCCAGTGTTCGGGAATGTCACCCGAACGGGGCGGTCATACTCCGCGCGTGGGTGGACGCTGCGAGAGCGACCCGCCGGGGCCTGACCCGGAAGGAACCAGTCTTCGAACGGCACGGCTGAGGCTTCTCCCGCTGACAAGCCGCGACGAGTCCGACCATGCTCGTGCATCGAGGAATGCAGCGGACGCCTTGCGCGACACCCGCGCGGCCGATGTCCAGTGGCGCGAGCACGGCTTCGGCCCGTGGGCCGTCCGGGACAAGCAGGGCAGCTGCTTCCTCGGCTGCGCCGAGCTGCGTCTCGCCGGCGACGGCATCGAGGGCATCGCCCCCGACGAAGTCGAGGCGGGCTGGTGGGTGACCGAGGACCGGCGGAATGACGGCATCGCGACCGAAGCGATGGAAGCGGCGATCGACGATCTCTTCAGCCGCACCGACGTCGAGACGATCACGGCGTACATCTCGGACGGGGGAAACGAAGCATCCCGCCGCGTGGCAGCCAAGCTCGGATTCTCGGTACGCGGCCGAGGCCACGGGCGCTCGGGCGAGCCGATGACGGTTTACACGCTTCCCCGCGATGATTGGCTGCGACAACGGCCCTGAGGCAAGCGCTCGGAGTAAGGACCGTCTCGCCTGGGCCAGCGTTCGGGAATGTCCCCCGAGCGGCCTCGCCAGCGTTTCAGGAATGTGCAGGCGGCGCGACTTGCTTTTTCGCCGTGCAGCCCTGAGATTTGGCGGGTGCGGTTGACGTCTGCGGCGTTCTTGACGCTCGTTTTGGGCAAGAAGTCTTGGTTCACGATTCCATTCGGCATCGTCCTAGCGAGCGTTTCGTTGACTGTTTTTCTGAGCGCGTGCGGCGACACAGAGGAAGTCGGCAGCGAGAAGGCCACTGCTGGGTTATCAGGCGCCGCGATCGATCGGGTCGTGAAGATTGACGGTGGGCGTGGGCTCTACTTCAGGTGCTCTGGCCGCGGCTCGCCCACCGTTGTGATGGAGGGGGGAGACGAGGACACCAGCGATTCCTACGCGTTCGCGGAGCGCCGCCTTGCGGCGGTGACACGAACGTGCGTCTATGACCGCGCCAACCTGGGCCGCAGCGACCCCGCGCCGGGGCCGCGAGGTTTCAGCGATCTCGTGGAGGATCTCGAACGTTTGCTGGTGAAAGCCGGCGTCCGGGAGCCATACGTCCTGGTCGGGACCTCGGGCGGTGGATACATCGTCGCAGGCTACGCCTTCGCCCACCCCTCGCAGATTGCGGGGATGGCATTCATCGAGGTGCCCGCCCCCTTCCGCGACCCACCGCAACCGATCGTGGAAGAAACGAAGTGGAACCATCCCTCAAACATCGAGCAGCGCGACTATCTCCAAGTAGAAAAGGACGCATGGGCAGCCCGAAGTCAAGTAGGGGACATCCCGGTAACGATCGTCAGCACCGCCTATAGCAACGCCGAGATCGATGAGGCAGCGTTCCCGTCCGAGCGCCGGGGGATGCGAACAAACGTCCAAGATCAACGGGGCTGGCTGATTCTCAGCCCTCAAGCCAAGCAAACGGTCGTCCACACAGGCCACGCTGTGGAAGAAGCAAACCCAGAGCTCGTCATCGACGTGATCCTCGACGTCGTCAGGGCCGCAAGGAACCAGTAACAGCACGTGTCAGCACATTGACGAGTGCTCACTCCCTGCCGCGTCGACACGGCTTGATTGTGCGAGCGTCTTCTCGCCTGAAGGTTGGCCGTTCCCTCCTACGGACGAACCCGTCTCCCAGACGCGGGGAGCTTCAACTCTCGCAGCCGATGCCGTCCCGGTCGCCGTCGAACCGGTGCGGATCCGGACTCGCGACGGTGTGGATCACCCGGAATCGACGATGGCGACCTGGCCGCAGTCGAGATCGGGTGGCGGCGGCGGAATGCAGACGTCCGGGTACGACGCCGCGCAGTTCGCCGAAGGTGCGAGGGGAAGCGGCGCCGTGGCGGTCGGCGTCGAGGGAATCGGGATCGGCGGGTTGACCGGTTCGGCGGTCGTGGTGGGTGGGGTCGAGCCGGCGCAGCTCGCGTGGAGCCCGACCGCCCGTGCGGATGCATCGGCTGCCGCCGCCTTGTATGCCTGATAGCGCGCGAAGCGAGGCGACGTCACGAAGAGCTCGGCGAAGCCCCGCGTGAGGAGGTTGCGGCCGGTGTCGACGCCGTTCGGGAGGATGACGTAGGCGAGCAGCCGCTGATAACGGTCGCGCCGGGTCTGTGAACGGTCGCCAACGAGCCGGACCACCTTCGCCTGCGCCATGGCGCGCAGCGCGCTCCTTGCCTCCTGGAAGAAACAGTCGCCGAACTCCGGGGAGTCGATCCCGATCAGGCGCACCTTTTCGGTCTTCAGCCCGATCCGAACGTGGATCGTGTCTCCGTCGACGACTCGCGTGACGTTGCCGCGCAGCGTGAACCAGGCCGGAGCGGAGGCAGCCGACGGCGCTGTCGATCCCGGCTCGGGCACGCCGGCCGCCGCGACATAGCCGACGAGGCCTAGGAGTAAGAGGACGAGGCTCTTCTTTGCCACCGGGGAACAGAAGTAGCCGGGATCGGCGCGAGTGTCGATAGGCCGGACGGCCCCTTCTGGGCCGAGGAGGACCTAGGCCCGCTGTTTCCTCGGGTGTACGACCGGCTCGTCGAGGTCACCCGAAAGCCGGCGCCGACGTAGAGCCCACGTGCCACATCGGTGGCGTAGCCGACCTTCAGGCGGCGTGCCCCTCGCTTCGCCAGCCGATCGAGACCCGCGGTGAGCATGGCACGGGCGATGCCGCGCCGCTGGTACGCGTCCTCGACTCGCATCGGTTCCACCAGCCCAACCTTGGTCACGGGGTCGAACCAGAAGAGCGCGTAGCCGGCGGTCTGGCCGTCAGGCAGCCTCGACGGCGAGATCGAGCGCCGCGTCGTAGAGCGAGCACTGCCGGAGGCGGGCCTCGACCGCTTCGCCGTTTCGTTCCCGCATGGGGTGTGGCCCGGTCTGCTCCCGGGCGCGATCCACGAGCACGAAGCCTTCCGGCAGTGCAGTCACAGCAGGTCGATCATCGGCATCCATCCACGTGACTCCGTCGGTTCGGTCGTCGTCGGGCACGAAGCCGGCGTCGCCGAGCAGACCAAGCAGCTCGACGTCGTCGTCACGCGCGAGCACGTCGACCGTTTCGAGCCCCAAGGCGTCGACGGCTTCGACGGCGCTCGCCCAGACGGTGGGAAGCGAAACCGTCGAGACACCCGGAACGACGATGGGATCGCAGCCCCATGCTTCGCCCCAAGCCGTCAAGACGACGCCTGCAACGGGTCCCTCGTCATCGATCCAGAAGAGGTCGTCGATCGTGTCCGACTCTCGAGGCGTGCGCCACCACCACTGCAAATCGGCTGCTTCCCATTGCCCCGCCTCCGCATCCGCCAGGCGAGCACGCTGCAAGAGCTCCGTCGAAAGGGCCAGAGAGTCAAGACCCGAGGCTCGTACCTCGTGGATCGCCATACGTCGCGTCAGACCGTCTCACAGGCCGGGTCGAGCACCGCGGCCGGCGCCTCCGGCGGCGCCGACGCGGCGCGTCGCGAGCACCGAGCCGGCGAGCACGAGCGCGAACCCCGCGGCCATGCCGACGGTGAAGTGCTCGTCGAGGATCGCGACGCCGAGCAGCGCCGCAACCGCCGGGTTGATGTACGTGATCACGGTCGCGCGCACGGGCCCGACCTCGGCGATCAGCGCGAAGAAGAGCACGAACGCAATCGCGGTGCAGACGACGGCGAGCGCGAGCACCGACCAGATGGCGCTCCACGGCGGCGTCTCGCTCGGAAGGCTGACCAGTGCGAACGGCACGAAGGCCACGGCAGTCACCGCGAGCGACGCCGAGATCACCCCGAGCGCCGGCAGATCGGCGAGGTACCGCTGGAGGATCACCGGCCCGACCGCGTAGCAGACCGCCACGAGCGCGACCTCGGAGATCGGGAGGACTCCGGCACCTTCGAGGTTCAGCCCGACGATCGCACCGACGCCGACGAGACCGATCAGGAGCCCGATCAAGCTCGATCGGCCGAGCCGCTCCCGGTCGCCGGTCGTTCGCGCGATCACGGCGCCGACGAGCGGCACGGCCGCGATGAGCAGCGCCGTCAGTGAGCTCGAGATGTGCTGCTCCGCCGTCCCGAGCAGGACCCACGGGATCGCGATCTCGATCGCGGCGAACACGAGCAGCGCCACCCAGTGGCCCTTCAACGGCCGAAGCTCCCCGCGTGCCGCCGCGATCGGCAACAGCAGCAGCGCCGCGATCGCGGTTCGCCCGAGCACGAGCACCGCCGGGCTGAGATCCCGGACCGCGACCAGGATCAGCAGGTACGGGATGCCCCAGATCACGGACATCGCGGCGAACAGGAGCAGCCCGCGTCTCGTCATCGTCCCACGCTACGGGCCGCAGAACCTGCTCGGCCAACAGGATTTGACATGTGACTAATCGGTCACCTATAGTGGAGCTGTGACCGACGACGACCGTGTGTTCAAGGCGCTCGCCGACCCGACGCGGCGTTTCCTGCTCGACCGGCTCTTCAAGCGTGACGGCCGCACGCTGACCGAGCTCGAGTCCGGGCTCGAGATGACGCGCTTCGGTGTCATGAAGCATCTGCGAGTCCTCGAAGACGCGGGCCTCGTCGTCACGCGCCGGCAGGGCCGGGCGAAGCTGCACTTCCTGAACCCGGTGCCGATCCGGCTGATCCACGACCGCTGGATCGACAAGTACACGGAGCGCCGGGTGTCGGCGCTCGCGAACCTCAAGAGCGAGTTGGAGGAGAGTGCATGACGACGATGACGAAGACGAAGGTGACGACTCAGGTCTACCGGGTGTACATCAACGCGACTCCCCAGGCGATCTGGGATGCGATCACCAAGCCCGAGTGGACGGACAAGTACGGCTACGGCGGCACGGTCGAGGGTGATCTGACGGCCGGGCGCCCCCTACCGAATCCTCGCCGGAGTCGGTATGCAGGCGGCCGGCGTGAGCGGACCGATCATCGACGGTGAGCTGCTCGAGGTCGACCCGCCGCGCAAGCTCGTCCAGACGTGGCGCATGCTGATGGACCCGGAGCTGGAAGCAGAAGGGTTCACGCGCGTGACGTGGGAGATCGAGGAGGGAAAGAGCGGGGCCACGAGGCTCACCGTGATCCACGAGCTCGAAGGCGCGCCGAAGCTGGCGAACATGGTCGCCGGCGGGCTCGAAGACACGGGCGCCGGGGGCGGCTGGAGCTGGATCCTCAGCGACCTGAAGTCGTTGCTCGAGACCGGCTCGGCGTTCGACAAGTCGAACTTCTGACGAGAGCCGACGCGGGAGGCTCTGCGCGAGCAGGGCCTCCCGTCTCGATCACCGTTGCAGCTCGAGCGAGCTCAGCCCGGTGAGATCCACCCAGAGCCGAGTCTCGGCCGCCACGATCCGCATCAGCACGGACTCGCAGCTCGGGCAACGCAGCACGACGCCTGCCGACATGTAGACGTGCACCGTTCCGACGGCGCCCACCGATCCGCAGTTGCCGCACGTTCCCACGGCCGTCGTCATCTCCGACGCAAACACCTCGCGCAGGATCCCGGCCGCGGCGTTTCCGTCCAGTCTCAGTGCATCCATCTCAACCTCCTGTCGGGCCGAAGCGCTCGGTCTTGATCCGCAGCGGGTCGCGCCCGAGGTCGACGAGCGTCTGGGCCACCGTCTCGACGAACGGCGTCGGTCCGCACACGAACGTCAGCGCCGCCTCCTCCGGTGCGACCTCGGCGAGCAGCTCACGGTCGACCCGCCGCGCGTAGCCCGTCCAGCCGTCGGGCTGCTCGCGGGTCAGCGTGTAGACCACGTCGAGCCCGGGTGCCGGTCGCTCGAGCTCGTCGCGGTAGATCACGTCGTCCCACGTGCGGGCCGAGTAGAGAAGACGCGTCGGCACGTCGTCACCGTCGGCGGCGCGCTGGCGGATCATCGACATCAGCGGGACGAGCCCCGATCCTCCCCCGACGAGCAGCGCGGGGCCACCAGGGTCGGGGTTCCAGACGAAGTAGCCGCCGACCGGCCCGCGGAGCTCGATCCGATCGCCCGGCACCGCCTCGGCCGTGAGGTACGGCGACACCTCGCCGTCGTCGAGGCGCTCGACGGTCAACTCGACTCGCCCGGGCGTCGACGCCGCGATCGAGTAGCTCCGCTCGGCCTGGTAGCCGTCCTCCGCGGTCAGGCGCACGTCCAGGTGCTGTCCCGCGCGGTGTCCCGGCCAGCCGGGCGTGTCGAGTACGAGCGTCTTCACCCGCGGCGTCTCGGGACGGATCTCGGCGACCGTCGCGACGAGCCAGATCAGTCGCCCCAGTACCGTTGTTCCTTCCAAGGATCGCCGTAGATGTGGTACCCGTTCGTCTCCCAGAAGCCCGGCTCGTCGGTCAGCGTCAGACGCAAGCCGCGCACCCATTTCGCGCTCTTCCAGAAGTAGAGGTGCGGCACGAGCAGCCGCGCCGGGCCTCCGTGCTCCGGGTCGAGCGGCTCGTCGTCGTAGTTGAACGCGACCCACGCCTTGCCGCCCGTGAGGTCCTCGAGCGGCAGGTTGGTCGTGTAGCCGCCGTCGCAGAATGCGACCGCGTACTCCGCCGATGTCTCGACGTCGGCGAGCAGCGTGTCGAGCGAGACGCCTTCCCAGTGCGTGTCGAGCTTCGACCACTTCGTCACGCAGTGGATGTCGACGGTGACCTGCTCGCTCGGGAGCTCGCGCAGCTCTTTCCACGACCAGCCGATCGGCTCGTCCACCTCGCCGGTGATCGTGAAGTCCCACGCCTCGAGCCACGTGCGCGGAGTGGGGCCGGCCGAGAGGACCGGGAAATCAGGCGTGACGTACTGGCCGGGCGGCACGCGATCGGGAGGCCCGTCGCGCCGGCGTCCGCTGAAGCCTCGGGAGACGATCCCCATGGGGTGAAGACTCGCGCGAATCGGCCTCGGTTACAAGCGGCGGGTCAGCTCGACCAGGCGGCGGCGAGGCGGCGACGCGTCTCCGACAGGTGCTCGGGCATCACCTTCACGTCGGCGAGCACCGGCATGAAGTTCGTGTCGCCCTCCCAGCGCGGGACGACGTGCAGGTGGACGTGGTCGACGATGCCCGCGCCGGCGACCCGGCCGAGGTTCCAACCGAGGTTGTGGCCGTCCGGCGCGTAGATCTCGGCCAGTGCGGCGAGCCCCTGCTGGGCGAGGTGGTGGACCTCGAGCGCCTCGGCGTCGGTCAGCTCGCCGTACGTCCCGACGTGGCGGTACGGCGCCACCAGCAAGTGTCCGGACGCGTAGGGGAAGCGGTTCAGCAGCGCGAACGCCGCTTCGCCGCGGCGGACGACGAGCTGTTCCTCGTCGTCTCCCGCCTGCGCGAGGCAGAAGACGCAGCCCGGCTGCTCGTCCGCGGACTGGATGTACTCGAGACGCCAGGGAGCCCAGAGCGGCTTGGTCACGCGGAGTATCCAAGCAGCAGTTGACAGGAGAGCGCGAGGAACGTAAGAACCGGGTCGAAAGCTCTCGACGAAAGGTCGTCATGCGCTTCAGGGGTCTCATGGTCATCGGCGCGCTCGCGCTGCTCTTGGCGGCGCCTGCGGGCGGTCGCGTGCTCGAGGTGGGCGAGCTTCCTGACGATCGGCCGGCGACGGCACGCCGGACATCACGCGCGATACGCGGTCGGCAGCAACGCGACTGCGGTGACGTTCATCGTCGATCTCGCGAACCAGACGACGCTCGCAGAGGGTCAGAGCATCTTCATCCTCATCGACTCCGATCTGAACCTGGACACGGGGTCGGACAGCGGATTCGAGTTCGTGCTCGCCCTCGTGATCCCCGACGAAGCTGGGGTGGTGCGCTGGAACGGGACGCAATTCGTCACGGTCGAATCGCAGTCGGCGTACGGGTACCACCACGACGGCTTCCGGCTCGCCGTGGCACGCAGTGAGCTCGCGCTGACGACGGGCACGCTTCGCTTTCGTCGTCGCTCACGTTCCCCGCTCGAGAGCGGCGACGCGTCGCCGGACAACGCGTTGCGGAGTACGCCGCTGCGAACGCGGCGCTGACGCTTCGGATCGCGAGCTTCAAGGCGGCGAAGACGATCGTCGCGGGCAAGCGTTTCACCGCGACGCTTCAGGCGCGCCGCAGCGACCTTGGCCGAGCTGTCGAGCGCGGGCGACGTCGTGTGCGCGGCGAAGTTCGGCGACCAAGAAGGTCAAGGTCACGGCGACCTTCCCCGCCGACCTGGCGACCTGTTCCGGCGTCGTGCCGAAGACGGCGAAGGGGAAAGTCCTGAAGGTGACGGTGACCCTGACCCTCGACGGTGTGCGGGTGACCCGCACGGCCTCGATCAAGGTCAAGTAGTCGGTGCTTGGACGGCTTCTCCCGCTCGCGGTGCTCCTCGCCGTGCTCGCCGTGTCGCCCGCTTCCGCGCGGGTCGCGGATCACAACCCCGTCGAGGTGACCGACCCGACGGGCGACGGCAACGGCGCGCCGGACATCACGGGCGTGACCGTCGCGAACGATCTCTCCGGAACGATCCTGTTCGTCGTCGAGGTGGCGAATCGGACCGACTTCGTGGCGAGAGACGAGGTGCTGATCTACGTCGACAGCGACCGAAGCGCCCTCACCGGCTCTCCTGAACGTGGCGGCGGTATCGACTATCGGCTCAGGATCGACTCGACGAGCAGCGACTTCGAGCGTTGGAACGGGACCAGGCTTCGAGCCCACCTCCACGGACGACGGTCCGGGTCGCCTGGGTCAACGGCTACGTCGCGAGCGTCCACCACTCGGAGCTCGGGGCCACGAGCTCGTTTGCATTCTTCGTGAGGACGAGGATGCAGGAGGCCCAAGCAACCAGTTCGACGTCGCGCCGACGGATTCACTACTTTCCCTACGCGCTGAGCCCGCCTCACATCGAGGCGATCAGACCGAGCGTCTCACCTGCAGCGCCGCGAGCGGGGGCGACGTTCAGGGTCAACAGCGTTCGGATGCAGTTCGAGACCGCGGAGAGCTCGCAATCGCCTCGGCGTTCACGTGCCGTGCGACGCTCGTCGGCAAGCGAATCCGTGGCACCGGGCGTGGTGGTTGCACCTTCAAGCTGCCGAAGACCGCCAAGGGGAAGCGCTTCGTGATGACGATGACCGCGACAGCGACGGGCGGGAAGGCGGAGACGTTCGCGCCGTACGCGTTTCGCGTGCGCTGACAAACGCAAAGGAGTGGACATGAACGCAGAGTCATTGAGCGAGACCGAGATCGAGACCCTTCGCAAGGGCGCAACGGGTGCCGGGCTGCTCGTCACCGTGAGCGACAAGAGCTTCTTCGACACCTTCAAGGAGGCCGGGGCGATGGCGAAGCATCTCGCCGCTGCCAAGGGCGGCTCCGACAGCGAGATCGTCCGCAAGGTGTCGGAGGGACGCGGTACCGGCTTTGGCGTGACGAGCTCCCCCGACGAGGTGGAGGCCGGAACGCTGGAGGCGCTCCGGTCGTCGGCGCAATTGCTCCGAGACAAGGCCCCGGATCAACTCGACAGCTATCGGACCTTCGTTCTCGACCTCGTCCACTCGGTGTCGTCAGCCGCCGAGGGCGGAGACGAGGCCGAGGCGGCGGCGATCGCGAAGATCGAGGGGGCGCTCGGAGAGGCCTAGGGCTACTGTGCAGAGCCGGGACCCAGTTGTCTTCGACGAGGAGGAAGTCGTGTCCGTCCGAATGGCGATCGAGCATCACGCGAAGACGGGCGGAGGCTTCGACAACCTCCCTCCTGATCTAGTTGCGTTGCGTCACTTGATCGCCGATCGTCGACGGTCCGAGTAACCGCTGCTCGAGCGCCGCGGCCTCCTCGCGGAACACGACGCCCGCCAGGTGAACGTACTGGTTCGTCGTCGCCATGCTCCGATGCCCCGCGCGGGCCATGAGCGCGATCGGCGTCTCGCCACCGGCGGCGCCGTTCGTCAGCGACGTGTGCCGCAGGTCGTGGAACGGCCGCACGTACTCCGTGATCCCGACCGCGGCGAGCGCCTTTCGGAACTCCGCCGCGTACCACTCATGGTCCACCTTCGTCCCGCGCTTCGGATGGCAGAACACGAACTCGTCCGCACCCTGAAACGCCGTCCGCTCGAGCTGCGAGACGAGAGCCTCGACGAGAGCGGGGGAGAGCGCGATCGAGCGCTCACCCTCCTCCGTCTTCGATTCGCGGACGCGTAGGACTTGCTCGACGAGGTCGACGTCCCGCCACCGCAGACCGAGCAGTTCGAAGCGGCGTAGCCCGGTCAGCACCAGCGTCAGGAACATCACGCCCGCCTGCTCGTCCGTCGAACGCGCGCAGAACACGACCGACCTCGACGGGCTCGAGGATCCGCCAGCGCCGGCGCTTTACCTTCGGGCGTTCGGCGCCGGTCGACCGGGTTCGTCTCGACGAGCTCCTCTCGGAGCGCGACCGCTGTAGACGCCGTGCAGGACGTTCAGCTGCAGCTGCACGGTCTTCGGCGCGAACCGCTCCAGCGCCTCCGTTGTGTACGCCGCGACGTCCCGCGGCCGAACCGCAGCCGAGCGGCATCGGCCCGAAGCACAGCCTTAGGTGCCCGAGCGCAGAGCGGTACTTCCAGACGGTGCCGGGTTTCCAGCCTCGCCGCATCGCGCCCTCCTCGAGCCACGTTTCCGCGTACTCCGCGAACGTCAGACGGCGCGGCCGGCGGTAGCCCTTCCGCTCGACCCGTACGACGCGCTCGCGGAGCTCGCGCTCCGCTTGCTTCTCGGTGACGCCGTCACGTTCGGCGCCGACCGTCTCCATCACCTGCGCGCCGTCCGCGTCGCGGTACTTGATCCGCCAGACGGTCCCGCGCTTGCCGCGGTACGGCACGACTGAGCCCTTAGCCATCGTCGCGCCCTTTAAGCGGCCTGGCCTCGCGTGCCTTCCGCTCGCGGTCCCCGCGCTTGCCCTCCTCGTTGACCCGAACGTGGTCGATGTCGCGGACGAACTTCCCCAAGTCCTTCACGTTCATCTCGAGCTCCTCGACGTCCGAGCGAGCTTCGATCCAGAACGAGTAGAAGCGGCCGACGTGTTCGATCGTCGGCACTTCGTCGCCGGGAACGCGCCGCATGTCCTCCCAGTCCGCCAGTTGCCAGACCCTCCAGCGGAGATGAGTCATCGTCTCGATCGCGGCGCGCATTTCCTCGAGCGCAGCGTCGAGTTCCTCCTGCGCCGGGAACGTGAGCGGCGCCCGCGTCTGTGCTGCAGTAGTCATTGACTACCTCCTCGCGCGGAACCCCCGGGCCCGGAGGCAAGTCCGAACCCGAGGGCTCGGCGAAAGTACCACGGCGGAAAGGATGTCCTGCTTGCCCAAGACGACTTCGACTGTACGCCTCGCGGCCGACGACCGCAAGTGGCCGCGCCGGTCACGGTCGTACCGCCGGCCGATGCTTGCGCCACGAACCCGCCCGCTGCCCCTCAAGCCAAGCGACCACCGCCTCCCGCTCGAACCGCACATACCGGCCCAACCGCAGATGCGGCATCGCCTCACCCTCCGGCCGGCGCGTCTGCTCACGAACCCACGACTCCGGAACGCTCAACAGCTCCGCGACGTCCTTCGCCTCGAGCAGCCGCTCGATCACGCGACCAACCCCGTCCGTTTCCGGCTAACCCAGAAGAACTCCCGCGCAACCGGGTTTTTCTCGCCGAAAGGTTCCGGGGTAGCCCTCGCGTCTGCGTTCCTCACCCCGTCCCCCCCTTTGAGCGCGGGGCGTCTTCTTTGCCGTGGCAGCGCCGGCAGGCGGAGCGGCAGTCCGCGAGCGTTGCGTTGCGGTGGTCGCCGCGGAGACGCGGGTCGAGGTGAACCGTGGTTGCTCGGACGGTGCAGTGCTTGTGGCGGAGGGTGCAGGTGTAGCCGTCACGCTCGAGCGCCTGGGCTCGGAGCTTCTTCCAGTGTGTGGTCAGCGTTCCGTGATTCTTCGCCTTCTCGTAGCGGATCTGGTTCTCGGTGCCGACGAACCCGTCCGGGGTGCAGCGGTGGGCCGGGTCGACGATGCCGTGACGGATGCAGAACTTCTTCACGGTCACGCCGTCTTCCGCGCTTTCCGCCGCTGGTACTTCCGATGCTGCTTCGCCGCGTACTCCTCCGGGTGCAACCGCCGGTAGCGCGCGTCCTTGCACCGCCGCGAACACACCAACCGATCGCGCCGGCCGTCAGTGATCTCCTCGCCGCACTCCGAACACACACCGGACGCGGGCGGCGCCGAGCCGCGACGCTCGGCCGCCTTCTCGAGCACGGTCTCGCGGTTCTCCGCGTAGTAGCGGCGCACCCTCGCGCGCTCCGCCTCAGGGTCGCGCTTCCGGTCACGATGGCGGTAGCGGCACCGCGGCGTGCAGAACCGCGCCCGCCCGCTACGCGACACGACTGGACGGCCGCACTCCTCGCAAGCCCGTGCCCCCGCTACATCGGGGAGGGAAATGGAAAGTGCGGGGAGTCCAGCGGTGTGCGGCAGTCCTCTGCCCCTCCCCCGTGGGGATTCGCGGCGGTTCACGCGGTGATCTCCGCGTTGTCTTCGTCGGCGTGGAACGCGAACAACTGCTCTTCGACGGCGACGGCGGTTAGTGGTTCGTCGTGCTCTGCGTCGGCCCATTCGTGCTCCACATCCCCTGTACTCTTCGAGACTCGGGATGTGGCTCTTTCGGGTCGACCCAGATCCCGTCCTGCTTTGGCTTAGATAGTCCAGGTCCCGTAACAGAGTGTGTAGGGGATGTGGCCGTTTCCCAGGTCCCGTCGCCGCTCGGGATGTGGGTTGCGTCGGGACGTGGCGCTGCGGTTCGACTGACGCGCCAGCGGAGGATCGTGTTGAGCTCGTCCCGCTCCGGGAATGACTTGACGAGACCCTCTTTCGCGAGCGCGTTCCGGGCGTTCTGAACGGTCTTGGCGGCGAGCCCCGTTTCGCGGGCGACACGCGCGTCGAGGGTGTCGGACTCTTGCGGGCCGTCGTCCTCAAGGATGTCGAGCAGGAGCTCGCGCGCCCTGTCGGTCTTCGTCTCGGTGCGCGCCGCGGGTCTCGAGCAGGTCCTCGACAGACTTGGCTGACTCTCCGAGAGCGACCGCGACCGTGATCGGCTCGTCGAGTCCGTCGACCGGGACCGCCTCGATGCGGAACGCTTGACCTGCGCCGTTGAGCGAGCGGTTGCCGGCGACGACTTGGATGTGCCGGACGGATTGGTCCTCGTCGTCCACTCCGATCATCACGACCGCACGCGGGGTATCGACCCACGCTGTTGAGCCGAGGATGCTGGCGACCGCACCACGGCTGCGGTCCTTCCGAGACGTGCCGGACGCCCACGATCAGGCAGGAGAGGTCATCCGCGAGCTTGTTCAACGGGGCGATCGCATCGCGGACGTCCGTCTCCTGGTTGCTGTCACGGTCCCCGATGTGGTTCGCGACCGGGTCGATGACCAGGAGCGCGATGTCCCCGACACCTTCGGCCAACTGGCGCAACTCCTCGATGTCGTCGGGTAGTCGTACGTGCTGCCGGATCAGGTAGCAGCGGTTCATATCGGCGGCCGCGGCGGCGAGGCGGGGCTTGAGGTCAATCTCTGCGGAGTCCTCGGTGGAGATGAACAGGACGTTCAGCCCACGCCAGGTCAACCGTGCCGCGAAGCCGGCCAGGTACGTGCCCTTGCCTGCTCCCTTCGGCGCGGCGAACAGCTGGAACGCGGACGATTGCCAGAGCGGTCTTTCCCGCCACTCGATGCTTCTCATGGCGATCGCGGTGAGGGGAGTCGCTTGGAGTGGGGGGCGGGGCGCGTTCATCGGTCGAGAGGGATGTCGTTGAAGTCGTCGAGGCACACGCGAGTCGTCGGGTCGAGCCGGAGCCGGTTGAGCTCGTTTGCGATGTCGTGCTCGAGGTCCTCGAGCGCGATCGCGGAGCCCAGCGTGTCGCACTCCTCGCGGATGAAGACGACCCTGGCGAGGACGTTGCGCAGGAACGAGTAGGACGCCGGGAACACGATCGGGTGCGTCATGCCGCCACCTCGCGCTCACCGATCAGCCCATTGATGCCGCGCTCTACGTCGCGCCACCACACCGCTCTGGGGCCGTTAGCCGGCGCCCAAGTGCCGTCCTCGAAACGGTCGATCAGCCCGCGCGCGGCGAGATCCTCGAGCCATGAGCGCATCCGTTTGCAGCTCATGTCGGCGAAGACCGACCGCGCGTTCGCGGTGAGCTGCTCGGTGCTGATTCCCCGCCGCGGCGGGGCTAGGCGTTCAGGTTCTGGAGGGTCGTCGTCGCCGGAGGGTTGTCGACCCGGCGGACCGTGCGACCGTGGCTGCGAGCCCCGACGACGCGGCGCCGATTCTCGGGACGTTCCACGACTCGCGCGGGGGACTGCCGCTGTAGTCGCTGGCGTCGGGCTACCCATGGGTAGTTGGGCTGCGGGGCGCCGCACATGCGGAATCGTTCCAGGCGTCCAGCCGCGGTTGTCGCGACGCACCTGCGCGGCGAACCGCTGGCTCTCTTCGTCGTCACCTACGTGACCGTCGAAGTGGCCCTGGTCTGAGAGCAGGATCAGCTCCGCGATCATCTGGTCCGCGGTGACCTGCTGCGGGTTCCCGTCGCCGATGTCGCGCGTTAGCCCTGTCGGGCCTGGGGCTACGTCGCTTCGGTTGTCCATGTTCCGACCATTGACGCTCTAGATTCCTCCGACTCGAACCTATCTCCTGACCCGGACAACCTCGCTTCGGCGACCGAACCGAGGCCCGGCCGCCGAGGCGCAGCGTCTTGGTCGGAGACAAAGACCACGGTAGCCCTGGTCCAGAACGTCGTGGGGGAACTGGGCATCAGGCACGAGGTCATGGTCGCGCGAGCAGCCGCTCGATCGTCGCCTCGTTCGCCGCGATCGCATCCCGCAGGTTCTGGATGTTCGGCTCGAGCTTCGCCGCCAACTCGCGGCCGGTCTGAAGCGAGCGCACCGGCTGCCACGCGATGGTCATGCGCCACCGCTCGTCGTAGCTCGACTGCGGAGTCTCGATGTGGCCGTCACCGATAGCTTCGAGCGCGGCCTGCTTTTTCAAGAGGCGGTCGACGTCCTTGCTCAGATCGCGGTTCGCTTCACTGAGCGCCGCGGCTTTCTCCGCGTTCGTCTCGAACTCTTTGAGCTCCTGTCGGCGGGCCGCGACTTGGGCCGCCATGTCGTAGGTCCTCATTCGTAGGTCCTCTCTTTCATCAGCGGGACGAGCACGAGGCCAGCGAGGAGGTCGCCGAGCTCGGATGGGTCGACGTGGATCCCCCACGGGTTGAAAGCGATTTCGTTGCCGCGGTAGATGACGGCGTGTGTGGGCCGACTGTCCTCGTCCTCGATGGGGATGCCGAGCATGAGGTTCGACACCTGCTCTCGGATCGCGTGCGCGTCGCCGTAGATCGCGATCCACGGCCCGCGCGGGACGCTGGTGGGATCGTCGAGCGTTGGGCTGCGCACGTGGAAGCAGTCCCAGCCTTGCTCGTGCAGCCAATCCCGCCACCGCTCGAGGCGAGCGACGTCGTCCGGCCCGATGTCCGGGAGCTCGTCGAGCTCTCGCTCGAGGATGGAAGCGAAGCACGCGGCAAGACAGTCGTCCGTCTGGCGAACCGGCCTCAACGCTTTTGCTCCCACTCGGCGCCGAGGCGCTGGAGCTCATGGGTCGCTGTCTCTTGCTTGGCGCCGCGCTGCTCGACCGCGGCGACGTAGAGGCGGAGAGCCTTCGAGATCGTCTCCGCGGTCGCGTCGGCCGGCAAGTACCAACGCCCGCCGCGGTCGGCGCCTAGCGACACCCGGCCGCGCTGGCGGGCGCGGACGCGCTTGTCGACTTCAGCCATGCGCCGATCGAGACGCGCCTCGTCGCGAGGTACGTTCACGGCCGGTCAGTCCTTCGCGCGTGTAGCCACTCATCCAACTCGCGCGAGTGAACGCGCAGCGACCCATGCCCTGGACCTACGCGATGGGCCGGCAGGATCTGAGCGTGGATCAGCCGATAAACGGTCGGGCGACTGAGACGCAACGATGCGGCAACCTCCTCGACCGTCAGCAGTTGCGATTGTTTCGCTGCTGTGCTCATGCGTCTCATGTTGGAGACACCCCGAGCCGCGGTGGGGTAACTCCGAGGCAGCGTCGATGAACTCTTCCGCCGTAGGCGTCCATTCGTCGACTGTCTTTCCAGACTCAGGGTGTGGCTGGTCGGTCTCGTCCTACGCCCATCGGGGGCGGGTCCCGACCGGCCCAACCACCGCCGTGAAGCTGCTCGCACTCCCAGTCATCGTCCTCGCCGCCGCGGTGGCTACGACCACAGCCGTCGCCTCCGGGCCGAATGTGCGGTCGATGACCCTTCGCCTGAGCGACCTTTCCGCGGGATTCACACCAAAGAGCTCGCGCGTGGTGTCCAAGGCGCGAGTCGTTAAGGAACAGGGCTACGCGATGCCTGGTTATGTCACCGGTTGGGAGTCGGTATTTGAGCGCTCCGAGGGATTCAACACCGCACAGGTCAACTCTTCCGCAACTTGGTACGGGACGCCCGCGCAGGCCCACGCCTCGATGCTCGACACGTACAGCAAGGCAGCCAAACAGGCAAAGGTCACGCGCGTTTCTGTCGGCGCGCCGCTCGGCGATGAATCCCGGGCTTACAAGATCCCTGGCGGGAGCGGCGTCACGGTCTACATGGTCGTCTGGCGTTACAAGAACGTGAAAGCCAGCGTCTTGTTTGGTGGCTTGCCTTCGTTCGGCGCGACATCCGGCGGGGCTACCCGAATGGCTGCTAAGCAACAGAGGCGCATCAAGGCCGCAATGTGACCAAGGTCCTGCTGGTCGGGCCCCGTTCTAGGGCTGTCGCCTGACCATCCGGTCCAGGTAAACTTAGGCCCATGACCGACCGGTTCTCTGTGCCGCCAGGGCCTCCCCCGCTGAACATCAAGTCGCCTCGCGGCGGCGCGCGCAAGCACCGCCCTAGGTGAATCCCGTCTGCCGGTCGCGCTTCTTTCGCGCCCGGTAAACCTCGAGTCTCTCGGCTACCTCTTGGAAGCCGATCCACACCTCCTTCGTGTCCGTGACTTCGCGTAGCCGGATGATCGGTTTACGCCAGCCCTCCCATGCGTCAATGATGTTTTTTCCCCACAATTTGTCCACGAGTTCGATTGAGATCGCGCCCTCGGCCTGGATCAGGCCGATTGCCTCGATCACGTTGGGGTAGATCGAGAGGTCGTACCAGTCCTTCAGATCCTGCTCGTCGCGCTCGGTGACGTCGTCTGACCAGAGCGCTTCGACGAGATCCGTCGTGTTGTCGCTCCCCCATAGGCGGAAATGTGCAGCCGAGTCGATGACAGCCTGATCGTCCCAGCGCGCGTTGAGCACGACGATCAGTTGCCCGTGGCGTGTTCGGCGCCCTTCCCATAGAGCGAGCAGCGCGATAAACGCCGTGATGACAATCATGAGGCTCGCGCCGGCCCCGATCCAAGCGGGCCAATCGAAACCTGGTCCACGAGTCGGACAGGAACCTCGGGAACCTCCGCCGCGCGAGCGAGGGGGAGCACGAGAGGATCCTAAGACAGGCCCTGCGCTCACGCCTACGCGGCGTCTACAACGAGTACCCCAGCTGATTGGTCGTCGCCCGCGAGCTTGACGGCCACCACGCGGAGAGACTTTCCCCCTCCAAGCGGGATGGTGTCGCCGGGCTTCCAGTTCGGGACCGCCGCGGTGTAGTCGCCGGCCGCGGTGCCGTCTTCGAGCTCGAGCTGGTACTTGAACATGAGGCTCCCCTTCCTGTCGGTTGGGGGCCGGCGACGGGACCGTAACAGGCCCGCTTGAGTATTTCTGAAACACAGGCCATGCTGGCTTTTCATGCGCGCTTTCACGTTGCTCATGGTGTGCGCACTTGCCGTGTTAGCCGGTGGATGGACGCGCGCCGCGAACCCGGCACCCCCGCAGTGCACCTTTAACGACCACTGGGGACACAAGACACTCAGCGTTCCGAGGAAGCCAGGTGGGCCGGGGCTCAAGCTCTACATTCGTTTCTGTGGTCCCGCGCAAGCCGTCGTCTACGTGCGCGGAGCTCCGGTCCGCGTCCAGGGTGGATTCTGTGGCCGCGATGAGGGCGGCCTCAGCTCAATCTCAGTTGGGCTGTTGGCCTTCCCTCCAGCGGCACCGCGCAGGGGCGTGGCATTTGAATTTCATCCACCCGCAACTCGGCCCGGCATTTTCAGGTTGGAAGAGAGAGCACCGATTGTGCTGTCTCAGATCCAGGCGGACGGAATCGGCGTGGGAAGCCTGGGCCGCGCCGGGCCGATTGCACAGGGCGTCCTAGTCGAATCAGGCACGCTGACCGTGAGAAAGTCGATGCGCTCGGGAACGTTCGCCATCTTTACGTCCAACCGCAGGCGCGTCACGGGCAGCTGGACGTGCGGTTGAAGCCCGAGATTCGGGTTTTCGGCGATCTCGCTCGCGCGGTACGGCAGTCGTGGCCGGACGACTTCCCGGCGGAGGCGCGCGAGCTGCACGCGGCGGGGTTGTCGTGTCCGAAGGTTGCCGCCGAGCTCGGGGTGCCGTTCGCGACCGCGAAGTTCTGGATCTGGCCGCCGGCGCCGGTAGAAAGTCCTGGTAGAAACCGGCCGCAGATCGGCCTAGCTAAGCGGTTCCGGCTCAGAGCCAGCGCTTCCAGCGGAAGAAGCCGAGCATCGCGAAGATCGTCAGCACCATGATCGCGATGATCGCCCAGAACGCTGCGTGCGTTCCCTCGCCCGGGTAGACGACGTTCATCCCGAACACGCTCGCGATCAGCGTCAGCGGCAGCAGGATCACGCTGAAGACGGTGAGCACGCGGAGAACATCGTTGTGCCGGTGCGCGATCACCGACTCGTTCGTGTCCTCGAGCGCCTCGACGACCTCCTTGTAGTTGTCGAGCACGTCCCAGATCCGCTCGGACGCGTCGACGATGTCGTCGAAGTAGAGCTCGAGGTCCTCCGGCAGGAAGCGCTCGACCTTCCGCTCGAGCACGCGCAGCGTCGGGCGCTGCGGCTTCATGATCTTGCGGTACGAGATGATCTCCTGCTTGACGTTCGAGATGTCGCGCACGAGCTCCTCGGAGCGCACCTCGTGGATGTCGTCCTCGATCTTGTCGAGCTTGTGCGCGATCTTGTCGAGGATCGGGAAGCAGTAGTCGAAGAGGTCGTCGAGCACCTCGTACAGCAGCCGGCCGGAGCCCTTCGCGAAGAGCTCGTTGCGGAACTCCTCGTCCTCGGCGCAGCGGTTGAAGAGCCGATCGACCGGCAGGAGCGGGACGTTCGGCATCGTGACGAGGTAGTCCGGCCCGAGCACGATGTCGAGCTCGGCGGCGTTCAGGCGCTGGACCGAGCTGTCGTACCACGGGAAGTGCAGGACGGCGAAGAGGTACTCGGGGTAGTCGTCGACCTTCGGGCGCTGCCGCTTCGAGAGGATGTCCTCGACGTCGAGCGGGTGCCAGCCGAAGCGCTCGGCGAGCTCCGTCGCCACTTCCTGGTCGGGTGCCGTGACGTGCACCCACGTGAGCCCCTGCGCGCTGAGCTCAGCGATGCGCGGCCGTGCGGCGGCCTCCGCAACACCGGTGCGGCCACGCGAGCGCCTGATGCGAGGCAGGCTGGGCATCGGTACTGAGGGGATCGTCCGTGTGCACGGTCATGGGCGAGGTCAGTCTACCCGGCGGTCCGGCCGGGCTCCAGGTCGCCGTGGACGACGCCGTGCGCGAGCTCCGCACGCGGGATGCGTCGCAGGTGCTCCGGAACGAGCCGCTCGAGCGCGACCGCTCCCGCGGCAGCGACCAGGCAGACCGCCGCCGCGAGCGGCCAGAGCGCAAACGGCGCGGTCGCGAGGATCAGCCCGCCGATCGCCGGGCCGGCGACGCCGCCGAGGCCCCACGACATCGAGTGCAGCGCGAAGTAGCGTCCGCGCAGGCGGTCGCTTCCGAGCTCTCCGACGAGCGCCTGGTGCGCGGGCCCGTGCAGGCACTCGCCGATTCCGAACGCGATCGCGAAGATGGTGACCGCGACGAACGCGGAGGTCGCCTCGAGCCAGTAGCCGGTCGCGTCCACCCCGAGCCACGCAACGGCCCAGAGCAGCGGCATCAGCGCGAGCGCGCGCAGGCGCCGCTTCCCCTCCAGCCACCGCGAGATCGGAAGTTGCGCGAGCACGATCGTGATCGTGTTGAAGAAGAAGACGACCCCGATCTGGCGCTCGGTCAGCCCGCTGTGGTCGTGCAGGAAGGGCGGCAGGAGGTTGAGCAGCGAGTAGCCCGCGGCGACGAAGAGGAAGTTCAGCGACCACAGCCCGAGGAACAGCCGGTCGCGCAGCACCTCTCGGTACGAGCCCGCGGACTCGCCTTCGCGAAGCGGTGGCGTGCCCGGGTCGTGGATGAACGAGAGCACGACGGCGTAGGCGAGAAAGGTCAGCCCGTCGAGGATGAACAGGACGGTGAACGACGTCGGCGAGTCGACGCTTGCGATCAGCCCGCCGGTGAGCCCACCGAGACCCACGCCGAGGTTCATCGTCACCCGCTGCTGCGCGAACGCCGCATGGAGTCGCGCCGGCGGCGTCAGCCGGGAGATCAGGGTGGACTGGCTCGGCCAGAACGCCGCGCTGCCGACGCCCTCGAACGCGAGCAGCGCGTACGCGTGCCACGGCTCGCTGACGAGCGGAAGCAGTCCGAAGCCGATTGCCTGGATCACGAGACCGGCGCCGAGCACGCGACGAGCGCCGAGCCGGTCGATCACCGGGCCCATGGCGATGCCTGCGATCAGCTGCGCGGCTGCGGAGATTGCGATCGCGATGCCCGCGGTCGCGATCCCGAACCCGCGCACGTTGTGCAGGTAGATCGCGAGGAACGGGAACACGATTCCGTTCCCGAACGAGTTCGCGACGCCGCCGATCTGGAGGAGCCAGACGTCGCGGGGAAGCTGCGGATCGAGTGAGCGAAGGTAGCCTCGCACGCGCGCGAGGCTACCTCCGACCCGGTGTTAGCTCCGCGAGCGGTTGACGAGCCGCTCGATGTGCGCGGGTGCGCGCTCGAGCAGCCTCTGCGCGCGGGCGGCGGGGAGCTTGCCCGCAGCGACCGCCGCATCGACCTTCTGCTTCAGGGCTGCGAACAGCGCCTGCTCCAGTCCGTCGACGGACTTGCTCTTCGCCGTTGCGACCTGCGCAAGCGACTTGCCTGCACGGAGGTCGGTCACGAGCTGGGCGTTCGTCACGCCGAGGTACGTCGCGGCGGTCTTGAGCAGCCCGCCGCGTGCGGCCTTCGCGCGCGTTGCCCGTGCGCGCGGCTTCGCGTTGACCAGCCGCTCGACGAGCTGCGGTGCGCGCTGCAGCAACCGATCGGCACGGGCGGCGTCGAGCTTGCCGGCGGCCTTCGCCGCCTGGACCCTCGAGCGGAACGCGCCCAGGAGGGCCGACTCGAGGCCGTCGACCGACTTGCCCTTCGCAGTCGCCACCTGGGCCAGCGACTTCCCTGATCGAAGCTCGGCCCGGAGCGCGACCGGCGTCAGGTTGAGATACGCGGCCGCAACAGGCAGCAACCCGCGCTGCTGGACCTTGGCCGCGCGAGGCCTCTCCTTGCCGGGGGCCTTCGCAACGGCGACGGCGGCCCCGACGCCGACGAGCAGCCCGAGCACGAGCAGAACAGAGGTGATGCGTCTCATCAAGCGTCCTTTCGAAGTTGGAACTCGCGGAAGGTAGCGCGGAGTCATGAAGTTTTCCTGAACCCGCGAGTGCGCCCGGCAGGATTCGAACCTGCGACCTCTCGCTCCGGAGGCGAGCGCTCTATCCCCTGAGCTACGGGCGCTGGGAGAGAGGGAGTCTAGCCCGAACGAAAACGGGCCGGCTTGCGCCGGCCCGTCGTCGCAGCAGTCGTGCTCCGGCGCTACGCGCGCCAGAGGAGCCAGGCGTCGCGCATGCGCTGCGTCTGGCCCGCCGTGAACTCCCAGTAGCAGGAGTCGTACGAGTAGTCCATGTAGTTGTGGATCGGGTCGAGCCCCGCCTCTCGGCACGTGTCCTGGCCTTCCGGACAGCCGCTCGTCGGGACCTTCTGCGCCGGCGTGTCGTCGACGAAGTCACCCTTCGCGTTGCAGCCGCCGAAGAAGGTGTGCTCGAGGTTGAGCCAGTGGCCGGCCTCGTGCGTCGCCGTGTGCCCGAGGTCGTACCTCCCGGCGTACGTCGTCGATGCGCCTGGCATGGACTCCCAGTCGACGACGATGCCGTCGAGGTACTCCTGGCCCGGCTTGGTCACGATGTCGGGCAGGAACGCCCAGCCGAGATAGGCGCTTGCGGTCGTCGCATAGATGTTCAGCGTCTCGGGACCGCCGCGGTGCAGCGCCCGCTTCATCGCGTGGGCGTCGGTGCCACTGATCGCCCCGTAGTGCCAGGCGGCGTTGTTCGTGCGCGTGACCCCGGCGAGCCTGAACGAGAACCCCGTGTTGACGCCTCCGTAGAAGCCGGCGAACGCGAGGTTGAGCACGTTCATCTGCTCCTGGATCACGGTGTTCGAGATGTTCCCGATCGCGCCGTCGCTGACGACGTGGAACCAGACGGGCACGGACTGCCGGAAGTTCTTGCCGGCCTTGCCCTTCGCAGAGGCAGGAAGCTCCGCGTGGACCTCGCCGAGGTCCGGCTCGCGCGCATCGCCGCCGCGTGCGGCGATCGAGCTTCCGCCGAAGAGGCTGAACGTCGCCGCCCCCTCAGTGGCAAGCGGGTTGCAGTTGGCCGACTGCTCCGCAGTGTTCGGAGCCGCGGCGGCCGGCGTGACCGACCAGGCCGTGAGGCCGGCGAGCACGCCGACGAACAGGACGAACGCACGCCGACGGCGTGTGGAGATTGCTCTCAAGGTACGCCTCCCCCTAGTCGCGATAACCCTGTGAGCGGGTGAGAATAGCGGGCTAGGCTTCAGCCGTGGAGCTGACTGCGCGTGTCGTGACGGTGCCGCTCGCGGAGACGTTTGTGATCGCCCGCAGCTCGCAGGACGACGTCGAGCTGTGCCAGGTCGAGCTCCGGCACGGCGACGTGAGCGGCTTCGGCGAGGCGGCGCCGATCGACCGCTACGGCGAGTCGGCCGAGTCGGCGCGCGTGTACGTCGAGGAGCACGCCACGCTGCTCGGCGACGACCCGTTCGCGCTCGACGAGATCTTCGAGCGGCTGCCGAGGCGTGAGTTCGCGGCGCGCGCCGCGCTCGACGGCGCGTTGCACGATCTCTGCGGGAAGCTCACGGGCCAGCCGGTCTGGCGGCTGCTCGGTCTGCGACGCGCGGGGCCGCCCACGTCGTGGACGGTGTGGCTCGGCGACCCCGACGACATGGCGCGCCGTGCGGAGGCGGCCGCGCCGCGGTTCCGGCGGCTGAAGCTCAAGCTCGGCGGGGGAGACGGGCTCGACGTCGAGCGAGTGCGCGCGGTGCGCTCCGCGACCGACCGTCCGCTCCAGGTCGACGTCAACGAGTACTGGACGCTCGACGAGGCGCTCGAGAATCTGCCGCAGCTGGAGATCGACTACTGCGAGCAGCCTCTCCCCGCAGGTGACCCAGGTGGGGCGGAGCTGAAGCGACGTTCGCCCGTGCCGATCTTCGTCGACGAGGACTGCCACACGCTGGACGACGTCGCCGCGTGCGCGGAGCGCGCGCACGGGATCAACATTAAACTCGCCAAGTCGGGCGGGATTCGCGAAGCGGTGCGCATGGCGCACGCGGCGCGAGCGCTCGACCTCGGCGTGATGCTCGGCTGCATGGTCGAGTCCGGCCTGTCCGTCGCCGCAGGCGCGCAGATCGCGTCACTGATGGACCACGTCGACCTCGACGGCAACCTGTTGCTCGCGTACGACCCGTGGCCGGGCGTCGAGTTCGTCGACGGCGTCCAGCTTCCCTCGAACGACCCTGGTCTCGGTGTCAGAGAAGCGATACCTGATCCTCGCTGAGGGTCGCTCGGACGACCCGCACTACGGCAAGACCGCACGCGGCGTGCTCGCGTACGGTGCCGAGCCGGTCGTCGCGATCCTCGACTCGGCGCGAGCGGGGGAGCTGCACGACGGAATCCCGATCGTCGGGAGCGTCAACGACTCGCTCTGCTTCAACCCTACGACCGCGCTCGTCGGCGTTGCGACGCAAGGTGGCCGCTTCCCGCCCGAGTGGCGCGAGCTGCTGAAGAGCTGCATCGCGAAGGGTCTCGATCTCGAGAACGGCCTGCACGAGTTCGTCTCCGACGACGCCGAGCTGTCCGAGCTCGCGGCGCGCCACGGCGTCGAGCTGCGCGACCTGCGCAAGGCTCCCGCGGACCTCGACGTTCCGACCGGCGCGAACCTGCAGCTCGACACCCGCACCGTCCTGACGGTCGGCTCCGACTGCGCGATCGGAAAGATGACGGTGTCGCTCGAGCTCGACCGCGCCGCGCGCGAGCGCGGCCTGGCGTCGCAGTTCGTCCCGACGGGGCAGACCGGCATCGCGATCGCGGGGTGGGGGATCGCCGTCGACGCAGTCGTGTCGGACTTCATCGCGGGCGCGACCGAGCGGCTCGTCGTCGAGGGGTACGAGCGCGGCGGCACCGACGTGCTCTTCGTCGAGGGACAGGGCTCGATCGTCCACCCGGCGTATTCGGGGGTCACCATGGGCTTGATCCACGGCAGCGCGCCCCAGCTGTACGTGTTGTGTCATCTCGCCGGGACGACCGAGATCGAGGGGTACCCGGGTAATCCGCTTCCGTCGCTCGGCGAGCTGGTCGAGCTCCACGAGCGGCTCTCCCTGCCGATCCGGCCCGCCCGAGTCGCGTGCATCGCGCTGAACACGCGCTTCCTCGGTGCAGCGGAAGCGCGAGCGGCGATCGAGGCGGCTGCGGCGGAAACCGGACTTCCCACGGACGATCCCGTGCGCTTCGGGGCAGACAAGCTCCTCGACGCGATCGTCCAAGCGCCCCTGTAGACTCCCGCGCCTGCCGCCGATGGGCGGAGTGAGCTCTTCTTGCGCGTTCTTTCGACGTTCATCGCAGCCGCAAGCGCGGCACTGTTGCTCGCGGGGGCAGGCGGCGCCGACCTCGCGGACGAGCCGGCCCACAAGGTGATCTTCGGCGTCTCGGACGACCGCGGCAAGTACGACGACGACGGGGGCGAGTGGTTCTTCTGGGAGCTTCGCCAGACCGGTCTGAGCGCGAACAAGATGACCGTCAACTGGGACCCGGCCAAGCCGCTCGAGATTCACGAGAAGCCCTTCCTCGACCGCTCGATTCCGTGGGCCACCGCGCAGGGGATCCACCTTTCCTTCGGCATCCACATCGGCAAGGCACGCGCGATCACGAGCTCGCCGCGCGCGATCGACCAGTTCGTCGAGTGGCTGCAGCTCGTCGCGCGCACGTATCCGCAGGTGACCGAGTTCGTGGTCGGGAACGAGCCGAACCTCACGCGCTTCTGGCAGCCGCAGTTCGACCGCCGCGGCCGTGGGGCTTCGGGCATCGCGTTCGCGTCGTTCCTCGCGCGCTCGTACGACGCGCTCAAGGAGGTCAACCCGGAGATCAAGGTCGTCGGCGTCGGGCTCTCCCCGCGTGGCAACGACATGCCGCGCGCGAAGAGCAACATCTCGACCTCGCCCGTGAAGTTCATCCGCGACCTCGGGATCGGCTATCGCCGACTCAATCGCGACAAGCCGATCATGGACGTGTTCGGCTTCCATCCGTATCCCGCGCGCGACCGCGACTCGCTGGCGAAGGGCTACCGGTGGCCGAACGCCGGCGTGACGAACCTCGACCGGATGAAGCAGGCGCTCTGGGACGCGTTCAACGGCACGGCCCAGCCGACGGTCGCCGAGGAGCCCGTCGCTCCGCCGCCACCTGCCGAGCCACCCTTCCCGCCGCTGCCGATTCCGCAGCCGCCGGTCGTGCCGGATCCGCCGTTCCCGGTCGAGCCGCCCTTGCCCGTGCCGCTCCCGCCCGTCTTGCCGCCGCCGGAACCCCCGGCGCCCGAGCCGACGCCGCCGACGCCGCCGCTCACCTTCAAGCTCGACGAGGTCGGCTGGCAGGTCGCGATCCCGAGCGCCTCCCGGCGTGCCTACTTCGGTCGCGAGAGCGTGCGGCCGACGACCGAGCGCGCGCAGGCCAAGATCTACGACCGGCTGATCCGCTCGGTCGCGTGCGACCCGTCGGTCCGATCGTTGCTGTTCTTCGGATTGGTCGACGAGGCGAACCTCGACCGCTGGCAGGCCGGCCTCGTCCGCGCCGACAAGAGCCGCCGGCCGTCCTGGGCGACCGTTCGCGCGGCGCTCAGCGCCGGTTGCAGCTCGAAGCAGTCCTCCTGGCGGCACACCGAGTCGGTGATCGGGGCGAAGGTCAAGCGGTCGCCGGGCCTCGTCGTCGTGACCGCGGAGGAGGACGCCGTGGTCGAGCTCGCCGGCCGGAGCTTCAAGCTCCGTGCGTACCGGCCGCTGAGGCTCCGGGCGGTGGGGCGGCCCGTCGTGACGCTCTCGGCGGCGATGAACCCGGAGCGCATTACCGTCCTCCGCTAGCGGTTTTGCAGGGGAAACCCTGCCCTTGACACCCGAACACGTGTTCGCTAGGCTCACGAACACATGTTCGCGCGGATCCTCGTTCTCGTGCTCGTCGTGGCCGTCGCCTGGGCGGTCGTGGCCCGCGCATCGACCGCGGCGGGGCCCGATCAGGTCTACACCGTGAAGGCCGGCGACACGCTCTGGTCGATCGCGAGCAGCCGCTACGGCGGCGACCCGCGCGGCGGGGTCTGGAAGATCGAGCAGCGAAACGGTCTAACCGGTCGACCCCTGGTGGCCGGCGCGCGCATCGTCCTGCCGTAGGGCCGTAACCTCTGGCGGAAATGCGCAGCATTTCCGCCAGCTAATGGATCTGGACATCGTCTTCTTCGGCACGTCCGGCTCGATGCCGACGGCCCACCGCGCGCCGAGCGCGCTGCTCGTCCGCCGCGGCGGCGAACGCCTCCTGTTCGACTGTGCGGAGGGAACGCAGCGGCAGATGCTCCGGTCGTCCGTCGGGCTCGTCGAGCTCCGCGAGATCTTCCTGACGCACTTTCACGCCGACCACTTCCTCGGGCTGCCCGGGATGCTGAAGACGTTCGCGCTCCGCGGCCGCGAGCTGCCGATCACGATCTACGGCCCCGCCGGGCTCTCCGAGCTCTTCGATGACCTGCGCCGCGTGTTCGGCCGGCTCACCTATCCCTACGAGCTCGTCACCCTGCGACCCGGGGACGTGCTGGCGCGCGAGGAGTACCGGATCGAGGCCTTCGCTCCGAACCACGGCCGCAACGCCGTCGGCTACGCGCTCGTCGAGGAGCCTCGGCCGGGACGCTTCGACCCGGACGCCGCGGAGGGGCTCGGGATCCCGATCGGCCCCGAGCGCGGGTCGCTACAGCGCGGCGAGGCGGTCACGCTTCCCGACGGCCGCGTGATCACGCCCGACTCCGTGGTCGGCGAGGCGCGGCCCGGACGCAAGCTCGTCCTCGCGGGCGACACCGCTCCTGCTGCGAGCGTGGTCGAGGCGTCGCAGGGCGCTGACGTGCTGGTGCACGAGGCGACGTTCGCGGAGGAGGAGCGTGAACGTGCCCAGGAGACGCTGCACTCGACCGCCGCCCAGGCGGCCCAGGCCGCGCGCGAGGCCGACGTCACGCTCCTCGCGCTGACGCACCTCTCGAGCCGGTACTTCGGCCCCGAGATCGCCGAGGAGGCCCGCGCGATCTTTCCCGAGACCGTCGTGCCGCGCGACTTCGACGTCATCGAAATTCCGTTCGCGGAACGCGGCTCGCCGACGCTGATCAAGGGAGGCGCATCGGGGCGGCGCGTAGACTCAGCACCACCGGAACCAGTGGCGACCGTCGAGGAGACGAGATGACCAGCATGGTGCAGGTGGCGGTTGCAGGCGACGTCACCGAGGCAGGGGAGATCCAGGCGATCCTCGCCGAGGCGGGGATCGAGTCCGAGCTCCAGCCGGAAGAGGATGCGGACGCGCTCGCCGTGTTCGTGCCGGAAGGGTCGGTCGATCTCGCGCAGGACGCGATCGAGGCGATGACCGAGCCCGATGAGCCCGTCGCCGGGCCCTAGCGTCGACTTCGGGCGGCTCGCCGAACGCTACGACGCGGTTCGGCCCGTCGACGAGAACTGGTGGGAGGTCTACGAGCTCGTCGAGCGCGCAGCCGACCTGCGCGGTCGCCGGGTGCTCGACGTCGGCTGCGGCACGGGCCGGCTGAGCGTCGCGCTCGTCGAGCGGGCATACGCGAAGGTCTGGGGCGTCGACGCATCGGCGGAGATGCTCGCCGTTGCGAAGGACAAGGTGCAGGGCGTCGCGTTCAAGCGGGCGGATGCCGAGTCGCTGCCCTTCAAGGACGGCTGGTTCGAACGCGCGGTGCTCTGGCTGGTAATCCACCTGGTCGATCGCCCGGCCGCGCTCGCCGAGGCGCGGCGCGTGCTCGCGACCGACGGCCGCGTCGCGGTCGTGAGCTTCGACGAGTCGCACTTCGGCGCCCACTGGCTCAACCGCTACCTGCCGTCGCTCGAGCGGGTCGATCGCGCGCGCTTCCCGACCGCGCGCGCAACTCGTTGCCGAGCTGCGTGAGGCGGGCTTCGCCGAAGTCGAGACCCTGCGGCTGGACCAGCGCGCCACGCTCTCGCGCGAGGCTGCGCTGGATCGGCTGCGCGCGCGGCACATCTCCACGTTCGACCTGATCGGCGAGGACGAGATCGAGCGCGGGCTCGCGGCGGCGGAGCGCACGCTTCCCGAGACCGTTGCGTACGACCTCCGCTGGCTCGTCGCGGTCGGGAGAGCGGCGTGACCTCGAGCATCACGCTCGGTCGGATCGCCGGGATCCGCATCGGCATCCACTGGAGCTGGCTCGTCGTCTTCGGGCTGATCACGTGGTCGCTCGCGACCGCCGTGTTCCCCGACCAGAACCCGGGCCTCGGCGAAGGCACCTACTACGCGATGGCGATCGCAGCGGCGCTGCTGTTCTTCACCTCTTTGCTCCTGCACGAGCTCGGCCACGCCTTTCAGGCGAGGCGGGAGGGGATGGAGATCGACGGCATCACCCTCTGGCTCTTCGGCGGCGTCGCACAGTTCCGCGGGATGTTCCCGGGTGCCGGCGCGGAGTTCCGGATCGCGATCGCGGGGCCGCTCGTCTCGCTCGTGCTCGGCTTGGGCTTCGTCGGCCTCGCGGTCGCGATCAGCGGTGTCGACGAGGTCGACGGGATCGCCGCGTGGCTCGGCTACATCAACCTCGCGCTCCTCGTCTTCAACCTGCTGCCCGCACTGCCGCTCGACGGCGGGCGGGTGCTCCGCTCCGCGCTCTGGGCCGCACGCGACAACTTCACCTGGGCGACCAGGGTCGCCGCGGCGATCGGACGGGCGTTCGGCGCGCTCTTCATCGTCGGCGGTCTCGCGCTCTTCTTCCTGGAGAGCGGGACGAGCGGCCTCTGGATGGCGTTCCTCGGCTGGTTCCTCTACGGCGCGGCCTCCGACGAGGCGCGCTACGCGAAGGTGTACGGCGCGATCGCCGGCCTGCGCGTGCGCGACCTGATGGTTCCGACGCCCACGACGCTGTCGCCGGGGCAGACGATCGGCGAGCTGATGGACGGCGTCGTCTGGACCGACCGGCAGGACGCGTATCCGGTCGTCGAGGACGGCCGCCCGGTCGGTCTGCTCCCGTTTCGCCAGATCGCCGACGTCCCACGCGGCGAGTGGAGCACTCGAACGGTCGGCGAGCGGATGCTGCCGATCGCCGTCGTGCCGGTGCTCGCCGGTGACGATTCGCTCGAGCACGCGCTCAACTCGCTCAGCGGCGGGCTCGATCGGGGCGTCGTCGTCACCGACGGCGACGCTGTCGGTGTGGTCTCGCTCGCGGACCTCGCGCGCGCGGTCCAGTCCCGCAGCTAACCGGGGACGTATTCGAACCGCGTCGAGCCGACGATGACGCTCGGTGTGATCGCGAGGCTGCAGATGCCGGCCGGGCCGACGGCCGGCACGGACGGCCGCCAGATCTCCTCGGGGGCGAGCGTCCGCTCCTGGCTCGACTGGCCGTTGTCGAGGCGAACGGTCGCCTGAGTGCCCTTCGCGATCAGCGTCAGCTCGAAGGTTCCGCCGCTGCAGCCGTAGACCGTCATCGACGCCGGCCCGTAGATGTCGCCGTTGCCCTGCACGCCGGTGCGGACGGTCTGCAGGCGCAGCGGACTCCCGTTCCCCCAGAGCGTGAGCCCGGCCTGCGTCAGGCCAACCTGGGCGATCGTCGCGACCGCCTCGCCGCGGAAGGTGAAGGTCGGCGTCGCTGCGACGATCCAGCTCGGCGTGTCCTCGGCGAGCACGCCCAGCGGGAAGGGGTCGACCCGTTGCTGCGGCAGGGGGCCCGGCACGCGCCGTGCGTCTTCGAGCAGGTACACCCGACGGAGCTTGCGGTTCCAGAAGACGTGCGACCAGACCGCGTTCCAGTGCGCCTCGCCGTCGTAGAAGTAGGCGACGTCGGCGTCCGCCGCGGCGTCGATCCAGCCCGGGTCGGACTCGCCGAAGAACGAGGTCTCGAGCACCGACGCCTCGTTCGCAACGAACCGCGAGACGGAGATGGACATGCCGACGAAGAGCAGCGCGAGCGCGATCGGGATCGCGACGAGCAGGCGCCGAGGCAGCAGTGCGAACGCGAGGACCGCCACCACGGTGAAGGTCCAGACGACCACGTCGTAGCTTCCGAGCTGCCAGACCGGGATCAGCGTGAACGAGTCGGGGAGCGCCGCCTTGTGGACGAGCCGCCCGAGCGGGAGCGCCAGCACGAGCGCGGCTGCCGCGAACGCCACGACGTACGAGGAGGCGCGCCGCCGCGGTGCGCCGCTGTCGAGCCAGAGGCACAGGCCGATGAAGAGCAGCGGCGCCAGCCCGAGCAGGTCGCGCTCCGCAAGCCGACCGACGTAGCGAGAGGCGAAGAGCCCGACCTCGGCGACGAAGCCCGCGGTGAACGCGAACGTCACCGCCAGGTAGGCGCGAACCTCCGGCGAGCCCGGACGCGCGAGCGCGAGTGCGGCGACTGCGCAGGCCGGCACGATGCCGACGAGCAGCAGCAGGTCGGCGGCGTGGTAGAAGCCGAAGCGCAGCGCGTCCCCGACCTCGTACTCGGCGCTACCGGCGGGCGAGTACGCGCCGAGCCCGATCGCGCCGACGCCGGCGCCGACCACCGCGAGCGCCGCGAGCGACGGCCAGAGGCGGACGATCGGCGTCCTCGTTCGCCCGGCGGCGGCGTAGATCGACGACCGCGAGCACGAACGCGGGCACGAGGACGACGCCCTGAAGCCGCGTCAGGATCGTCAGCACGACGACACCGACGAGCAGCGCCTGTGCCTGCAACGTCGGCGCGGTGAGCGCGCGCGCCGCGAGCCAAGCCGCCAGCGCGACGAGCGGGTAGAAGACCGTCTCGCTCATCAGCAGCCCCGAGTACGCAAGTCCCGGGATGCAGAGCGTGAGCGCGGCAGCCGCGAGCGCCCAGCGTTCCGACATCAGGGTCCGGCCCCAGGCGAAGACGGGCACTGCGGCGAGCGACATCGCGAGCGCCCCCAGCACCCGCGCAACGTCGTAGCCGAGCGCGGTGTCGAAGAGCGCCAGCGGCAGGCCGATCAGGGCGGGGTAGACGAGGCTGTAGAACGCCGTGTCCGCGCCGAGGATCGAGAGGTGGCCGGTCTCCCAGAGGCTTCGGCCGAGCTCCGCGTAGATCATCTCGTCGGCCGCGATCCACGGTGTGGGGACGCGCAGGCCCGCCAACGCGCGCGCGATCGTCGAGATCGCGACCAGCGCGGCCAAGACCCCCCAAGCCGGAACCCGCCTCACGAGCAGCATGATGCGTGCTCGAGGCGCCGGGGGTTGGTTCAGGCGGCCCGGCGCTCTCGGAACGAGAGCCTGAACGTCAGCCGGCGCGGCGGCTTCTTCTTCGCGGGCTGGACGCTCTTGACGTGGCGCTGCTCGGGCACCCAGCGGTGCGGCTCCGACAGATCGAATCCCCAGCGCGCCACAGTGAACGTTCAGACGGTTCCGCGTAGCCGCAGTTGGCACCGAAAGGGGGATCTTTCGTTCAGCGGGGATGAACCCGCGCGAGCGTCCGTCCGGCCGGTGGGATAGGTTCTCGCGGACACCGACCCCTTTAACCCGGTCCAGCGAGGCCGGAAAGGAGTTGCGAGAGTGGCCGCTGCACGCGTCTCGACCGAGAAGGTTCTGCTCGACGCCGAGGCGATCTCGCGCACGCTCAGCCGCATCGCGCACGAGCTGATCGAGGCGAACCCGGAGCTCGACCGGCTCGCGCTCGTCGGGATCCACACGCGCGGCGTCCCGCTCGCGCACCGTCTGCGCCGCCTGATCGCCGAGCGCACGGACGAAGAGGTCGAGCTCGGCTCCCTCGACATCACCTTCTACCGCGACGACGTCCAGGTGCGCGGCGGCGAGGCGCCGCTCCACGCGCAGCCGCTCGTGCGCGCGACGACGCTCGACTTCCCGCTCGAGGGGATGACCTGCGTGCTCGTCGACGACGTCCTCTACACCGGCCGCACGATCCGCGCCGCGATCGAGTCGCTGTTCGACTACGGCCGCCCCGAGCGCGTCCAGCTCGCCTGCCTCGTCGACCGCGGCCATCGCGAGCTCCCGATCCGCCCCGACTACGTCGGCAAGAACCTGCCGACCTCCCGCGGCGAGCGCATCCAGGTGCAGCTGCTCGAGGTCGACGAGGTCGACCGGGTCCTGCTGGTACCAACGTCCGAAGAGGAGGACGAGCCCCTTGGCTGAGCTGAAAGTGATGCGGGAGGAGTACCTCCCCCCGAAGCCGCCGCCGCGGCGGCACCTGCTCTCGATCGCGGACCTCACGCGAGACGACGTCGAGCGGCTGCTCGGCACGGCGCGGAGCTTCGAGCGCTCGCTCGAGCGCGAGCTGAAGAAGCTGCCGACCCTGCGCGGCCGGCTCGTGCTCAACCTCTTCTTCGAGTCGTCGACGCGGACGAGCTCGAGCTTCGAGCTCGCGGCCAAGCGCCTCTCCGCAGACACCATGTCCTTCAAGGCAAGCGGCTCCTCGGTCGACAAGGGCGAGTCGCTGAAGGACACCGCGATCACGCTCGGCGCGTACGACCCGGACGTGATCGTGATCCGCCACGCGGAGATCGGCGCGCCGCAGCTCGTCGCACGCTGGACGGGCGCGCACGTCGTCAATGCGGGCGACGGAAAGCACCAGCACCCGACGCAAGCCTTGCTCGACCTCTACACGCTGAACGAGGAGTTCGGCCGCGTCGAGGGGCTCCACGTCGCGATCGTCGGCGATGTCCTCCACTCTCGGGTTGCACGCTCGAACATCCAGGCGCTGACGATGATGGGCGCGCGCGTCACGCTCGTGGGCCCGCCGTCGCTGATCCCGCGCGGGATCGAGGCGCTCGGCTGCGAGACGACGATCGACATCGAGGCGATCAAGGCAGCCGACGTCGTCTACGTCCTGCGCATGCAGCGCGAGCGGATGCTGGAGGGCGCGAACTACGTCCCGTCGCTGCGGGAGTACGCGGCGCGCTGGGGCGTGACCCCCGATCGTCTGCGGCCCGGCCAGAAGGTGATGCACCCCGGCCCGATGAACCGCGGCGTCGAGATCGACCCGGTCGTCGCCGACGCGGCGGACGCGCTGATCGAGACGCAGGTGCGCGCCGGGCTCGTCACGAGGATGGCCGTGCTCTACGACCTGCTCACCCACGGCCCGGTCGCGGTCCAGACCGCCGCCGAGATCCACGAGGTCGCGTGATGCTCGTCCGCAAAGACGCACCCGCCGACAACCTGATCATCACCGGCGCGCGCGTGCTCGACCCGGTGCAGGGCGTCGACGCGCAGATCGACGTTCGCGTCGACGACGGCGTGATCTCGCAGCTCGGCACCTCGCTCGAGCGGAACGGCCACCGCGTCGTCGACGGAGCCGGCCTCGTGCTCGCGCCTGCGTTCGTCGACCCGCACGTGCACCTTCGCGTTCCCGGCCGCGAGGACGAGGAGACGCTCGCCTCCGGCACGGCCGCCGCCGCGGCCGGCGGCTTCTGCGCGATCCTCGCGATGCCGAACACCGATCCCGTCGTCGACTCGGCGGCCGTGCTCGGCGCGCTCTTCGAGGACGCGCGGCGCGAGGCAGAGATCCCGGTCGGTTTCCTCGCTGCGATCACCAAGGGCCAGTCCGGCGGCGAGCTGACGGAGATGGCCGAGCTCGCGGACGCGGGCGCGGTCGCGTTCTCCGACGACGGCCACCCGGTGACCGCGCCCGGGCTGATGCGCCGCGCGCTCCAGTACGGGAGCGTCACCGGCCTCAAGCTCGCGCTCCACTGCGAGGAGCCGACCCTGTCACGGGGCGGTCACGTGCACGAGGGCGCGGTTTCCGCCGAGCTCGGCTTCGGCGGCTACCCGTCGATCGCCGAGTCGGTGATGGTCGAGCGCGACCTCTCGCTCGCCGCGTACGAGGAACGGCCTTTGCACCTTCTTCACCTCTCGGCGCGAGAATCCGTCGCGGCGCTCTATCGCGCCCAAGCCTCCGGCTTGGCCGCGACGGCTGAAGTGACGCCGCACCACCTCTGTCTGACCGATGAAGCAGTTCGCACACTCGACCCGAACTTCAAGATGAACCCCCCGCTTCGTGATGAGGAAGACCGTCAGGCGTTGATCCAGGCGCTACGCGACGGAACCGTAGGTTCGGTCGCGTCGGACCACGCCCCGCATGCACGCCACGAGAAAGAGGTGCCGTTCGAGGCGGCGCCCTTCGGGGTCACCGGTCTCGAGACGGCGTTCAGCGCGCTCTACACGCATCTCGTCGAGACGGGTGTGATCCCGCTGGAGACGATCCTCGAACGGATGTCGGCCGGGGCTGCGCGCGCGTACGACCTCGTCGAGCCGGCGATCGCGGTCGGCGCCCGCGCGAACCTCGTGCTGCTCGACCTGAACGCGAGCTGGCGCGTCGAGGAGGGCGGCTTCCGCTCGCGCTCGAAGAACTCGTGGCTGCTCGGCGAGACGCTCCGCGGCAAGGTGCGCGCGACGATCGCCGACGGACGAATGGTGTTCGACGGATGACGGGCTTCCTCGCGCTCGAGGACGGAACGGTCTTTCGCGGCGAGTCCGTGGCCGCCGAGGGCTTCGCGTTCGGCGAGGCGGTCTTCACGACCGCGATGACGGGCTACCAGGAGGTCGTCACCGACCCGAGCTACGCGGAGCAGCTCGTGTGCTTCACGGCGCCGATGATCGGCAACTACGGCGTCGCCGAAGAGCGCTCCGAGTCGAAGCGCCCGCACGCGCGCGCGGCGCTGATGCGCGAGGCGCGAGGCCCCGCGTGGACCGACTGGCTGCACGAGCGCGGGATCGTCGCGCTCTCGGGGCTCGACACGCGGAGCCTCGTCCTGAAGCTTCGCGAAGCGGGCGCGATGCGCGCGGCCGTCGTGTCCGGCGACGCCTCGCTCGAGGAAGTACAGCGCGCGATCGGCGAACAGCCCGCGATGGCCGGGCGCGCACTGGTCGCCCAGGTCTCGACGCCGGAGTCCTACGTCTACGCCGCTGACGGACGCGCGCGCGTCGCCGTCGTCGACTACGGCTGCAAGCGCTCGATCCTGCGCCGGCTCGCCGCTGCGGGCGCCGCGGTCACGGTCTTCCCGCACGACGTGTCCGCCGACGAGCTCGCGCAGTTCGACGGCGTCATGCTGACGAACGGCCCGGGCGACCCGGAACCGCTCGTGGAAGAGGTCGCCGTGCTCCGCGAGCTGCTCGGACGCGTGCCGGTGCTCGGGATCTGCCTCGGCCACCAGCTGCTCGGGCTCGCGACCGGCCACGAGACGTACAAGCTCCGCTTCGGCCACCGCGGCGCGAACCACCCGGTGCTCGAGCGGGCGACCGGCAAGGTGCTCGTGACGAGCCAGAACCACGGCTTCGCGGTTGCGCCCTCCGACGACAAGGAGGCGACGCACGTCTCGCTGTACGACGGCACCGTCGAGGGTTTCGACTTCCCCGAGCTGCGTGCACGCTCGGTGCAGTTCCATCCCGAGGCCGGACCGGGCCCGCACGACGCGTGGACGATCATCGACGAGTGGATCGAGGAGCTGAGCGCGGTTGCCGCGTAGGAACGACCTCAAGTCGATCTGCCTGATCGGCTCGGGCCCGATCGTGATCGGCCAGGCGTGCGAGTTCGACTACTCGGGCTCGCAGGCGCTCAAGGTGCTCCGCGAGGACGGCTTCCGCACGATCGTCGTCAACTCGAACCCCGCGACGATCATGACCGACCCGGGCTTCGCGGACCGCACGTACATCGAGCCGCTCGACGTCGAGGGAGTCGCCGACGTGCTCGGCCGCGAGCGGCCCGACGCGCTGCTGCCGACGATGGGCGGGCAGACCGGCCTCAACCTCGCGGCGGAGCTCGCCGCCGACGGGCTGCTCGGCGCGCTCGGGATCGAGCTGATCGGCGCGCCACTCGACGTGATCCGCCGCGCGGAGGACCGCGAGCTCTTCCGTGACGCGGTGCACAGCTGCGGCCTGCGGACGCCGAAGTCGAAGATCGTGACGGGGCCCGACCAGCTCGCGGGCATCTCGCTGCCCGCGGTCGTCCGGCCCGCCTTCACGCTCGGCGGTCACGGCGGCGGCTTCGCGAACACGATCGACGAGCTGAGGCTCCAGGTCGCGGCGGGACTGCGCGAGTCGCCGGTCGACCAGGTCCTCGTCGAGGAGTCGATCCGCGGCTGGGACGAGTTCGAGCTCGAGGTGATGCGCGACAAGAAGGACAACGTCGTGATCGTCTGCTCGATCGAGAACCTCGACCCGATGGGCGTGCACACGGGCGACTCGGTGACGGTCGCGCCGCAGATGACGCTGTCAGACGACGCGTACCAGGAGCTCCGCGACGCGGCGGCCGCGATCGTGCGCGCGGTCGGGATCGAGTCGGGCGGGTCGAACATCCAGTTCGCGCGCAACCGCGACACCGGCGACCTGCGCGTGATCGAGATGAACCCGCGCGTCTCGCGCTCCTCGGCGCTCGCGTCGAAGGCGACCGGCTACCCGATCGCCAAGGTCGCGGCGAAGCTCGCCGTCGGCTACACGCTCGACGAGATCCCGAACGACCTGACCAAGACGACGCCTGCCAGCTTCGAGCCGACGCTCGACTACGTCGTCGTCAAGTTCCCGCGCTTCGCCTTCGAGAAGTTCCCCGGCGCCGACCGCACGCTCGGGACGCAGATGAAGAGCGTGGGGGAGACGATGGGCATCGGCCGCACGTTCACCGAGGCCTTCCTGAAAGCGAAGCGCTCGCGCGAGATCGACGACGAGTGGACGCCGGAGAACATGCACCCCTGGTTCGTCGCCGAGCTCGAGCGTGTCCGCGACGTGCTCGAGCGTCTGAGCTCGCTCGACGATCTCGTCGAGGCCGACTGGCTTCGCCTGAAGCGAATGGGGTTTTCGGACGCCGACATCGCAGGCGCCTGCGGCACGACCGAGACCGAAGCGCGCTCCCGGAGGAAAGCGTGGGCCGTCAGGCCCGCTTTCCGGAGAGTCGATTCATGTGCGGGCGAGGTCGAGGCGGAGTCGAACTACCTCTACTCCACCTGGGGGGAGGCCGACGAGGCGCCTCCGGAGCCCGGCCGGTCGGTCGTGATCCTGGGCTCAGGCCCGAACCGGATCGGCCAGGGGATCGAGTTCGACTACTGCTGCGTCCACGCAGCGCAGACCTTCCGCGAGCTCGGCTACGAGGCCGTGATGGTCAACTGCAACCCCGAGACGGTCTCCACGGACTACGACACCTCCGACCGCCTGTACTTCGAGCCGCTCGGGATCGAGGAGGTGCTCGCGGTGCTCGAGCGCGAGCAGCCGGTCGGGCGTCGTGATCCAGTTCGGCGGCCAGACGCCGCTCAAGCTCGCCCGCGCGATCGAGCACGCCGGCTTCCCGATCCTCGGCACGCCCTTCGATGCCATCGATCTGGCGGAGGACCGCGAGCGCTTCGCGGCGCTCGCCGACCGGCTCGGCGTCCAGTGCCCGGCGTGGGGGATGGCCGAGACCGCCGACGAGGCGGTCGGGGTCGCCGAGCGCGTCGGCTATCCGGTGCTCGTCCGGCCCTCCTACGTCCTCGGCGGTCGTTCGATGCGCGTCTGCTACGACGAGGACCAGGTGCGCGACGCGATCGCGTCGGTCGAGGGCAAGGTGCTCGTCGACCGCTTCCTCGAGAACGCGATCGAGATCGACGTCGACGCGGTCTGCGACGGGCACGACACCTACGTCGGCGCGGTGATGCAGCACGTCGAAGAGGCGGGCGTGCACTCCGGCGACTCGGCGTGCGTCCTGCCCGCTCAGTCGCTGACACCGCAGCAGGCGGCCGACGTCGATGCGTTCGTGCGGCGGCTCGGCCCGGCGCTCGGCGTCGTCGGGCTCCTGAACGTCCAGCTCGCGATCGCCGGCCGCGAGGTCTACGTGCTCGAGGTGAACCCGCGTGCGTCGCGCACGGTGCCGTTCGTGAGCAAGGCGACGGGCGTCAACCTCGTCGACGCGGCGTGCCGCCTCTCGGCGGGGAAGACGATCGCCGAGCTCGGGCTGCCGCGACGCGCGACACCGCACGAGGTGAGCGTCAAGGCCGCGGTGCTCCCGTTCCACCGCTTCCCCGGCGCCGACCCGGTGCTCGGTCCCGAGATGCGCTCGACGGGCGAGGTGATGGCGACCGCCGCCGACCTGCCGACCGCGTTCGCGAAAGCCGAGCGCGCAGCCGGGCGCAAGCTGCCGACGAGCGGCACTGCATTTCTCACGGTGCGGGACGCCGACAAGCAGAACGCCGTGCCGGTCGCGGCCGCGCTCGCAGGCCTCGGCTTCAAGCTCACCGCAACCGCGGGGACCGCGCACACGCTCACGGGCGCCGGCCTCGACGTCGAGATCGTCGAGAAGGGCCGCACGGTCGTCGACCAGATTCGCAAGGGCAAGGTCGACCTCGTCGTGAACACACCGCAGGGCCGCGGCGCACGCACCGACGGCTACGCGATCCGCGAAGCCGCGCTGGTCGCACGGGTCCCGTGCATCACCACGCTCTCGGGCGCCTCCGCTGCGGTGCACGCGATCGCGCACGCTCGCACGGAGATCGCCAAGTCGCTGCAGGAGCGCATCGATGAAGCGCGCTCGGCTTAGCGTTCTCGCGAACGCAGGAGTTCGGCCCGTACAGCCTCGTGAGCGTCGAGCGCGGAGCGCTCGACGCCGGCACTCCTGGGCAGTTCTTCATGCTCGAGGCGCCGGGTCGCGTGCTGCCGCGGCCGATGTCGGTCTGCCTCGCGCCACCCGGGGAGCTCGCGTTCCTGATCGACCCGATCGGCCCCGGGACCCGCGCGCTCTGCGCGCTCGAGCCCGGCGAGGCGATCCACGTCCTTGGCCCGCTCGGCCACGGTTTCCGGCTCGACGTCCGGCGTCCGCTGCTCGTCGGCGGCGGGATCGGCATCGCGCCGATGCCCTTTGTTTCGGAACGGCTCGGTGCGCCGCCCGCGCTGCTCGGCTTCCGATCCGAGTGGCACGCCGAGGCGGCCGCGCTCGTCCCGAACGCCGAGGTCGTGATCGAGCCGACCTACGTGACGGAGGCGATGCCGGCCGGCCGCGACGTCCTCGCGTGCGGGCCTGAGCCGATGCTCGAAGCCGTGCGAGCGCTGGCGCCCGACGCGCAGCTCGCGTGGGAGGCGCCGATGGCCTGCGGCTACGGCGCGTGCTACGGCTGCGCGGTCGAGATCGGCGGCGAGCTGAAGCGCCTCTGCGTCGAAGGGCCGGTCCTTGCTGCTGCTTAACGGCTCCGGGTGCCTCGACGCGCTCACCGCGCCGAACGTCGCGCGCGCACTCGACGCGTTCGTGACGAAGACGATCACGCCGCTGCCGCGCGAAGGCAACGCGCCCGTGCGCATCGCCGAGACCGAGCACGGGATGTTGAACGCGATCGGCCTGGCCAACCCCGGTCGCGACAAGTTCCTCGACGACGTGCTGCCGCAACTGCGCGAGCTGGGGGTCCCGCTCTGGGTCTCCGTCGGAGGTTTCGCCGCGGACGAGTACGCGGAGACGTGCGCGGCGCTCGCCGACGTGACGATCGAGCTCAATCTCTCCTGCCCGAACGTCGACGAGGCGCCCGAGTCGGCGGCGGAGATCGTCGCAGCGTGCCGGGCAGCGACCGATCTGCCGCTCTACGCCAAGCTCTCGCCCGCGACGTGGGACGTCGCGGAGACGGCGCGCGCCGTGGAAGCGGCCGGGGCAGACGGGCTCTCGCTCGTGAACACGATCCGCGGCCTCTCGCTCGACGAGCGGACGCTGCGCCCGACGCTCGAGCGCGGATCGGGCGGCTACTCGGGCCCCGCGCTGAAGCCGATCGCGCTTGCCGCGGTGTACGCGTGCGCGCGTGCGACGACGCTCCCGATCGTGGGGATGGGCGGCGTCCGCACCGGTCGCGACGCGCTCGAGTTGATCGCCGCGGGCGCAGCTGCGGTCGCGCTCGGCACGGTTTTGTTCGCCGACATCGACGCGCCTGCGCGCGTTCGCGCCGAGCTCGACGTCGAGCGGAGCGCTCGGGGCCTCGAGTCCGTGCACGACGCACGCGGAATCGCGCACTGGACAGATGCGGGACAGCACTCCGACGTACACGCGAACGCGCGTTAAGGACCGGCCCGCAGAGGTTGCAGCGCGCGGACGACTTGTTAGACTCCCGCGCCATGGTGTCGCCCAAGACCCAGACCCAAGCACCTCTGCGCTCACTCGATCAGCGCATGGAGGCGCTGAAGCGGGCGAACGACATCCGGGTCAAGCGGGCGAGGCTGAAGAAGGATCTCAAGGACGGACACGTGCGCATCGATTCGATCCTGCGCAACCCGCCCGAGTACGTCGAGACGGCGAAGGTGTTCGACATCCTCATGGCCGTCCCGAAGTTCGGCCGCGTGAAGGCCGCACGGTTCCTCAACCAGGCCCGGATCAGCCAGGCGAAGACGGTCGGCGGCCTCTCGGAGCGGCAGCGGTCGGAGCTCGTTGGGCTCTTCAATCGCTAAGAAGCCGCCGGTCTTCGTGATCACCGGCACCTCGGGTGCCGGCAAAGGGACGCTCGTCCAGGAGCTCCTGAAGCGCGTGCCCGAGGTGGCACTCGCGGTGTCCGCGACGACGCGGGGCCGCAGGCCGGGCGAGGTCGACGGCGTCCACTACTGGTTCATCTCCGACGAGGAGTTCGACCGGCGGCTCGCCGAGGACGATTTCCTCGAGTACTACGCCTTCCCGTGGGGGCAGCGGTCGGGGACGCTGTGGTCGGAGCTCGACCGCATCCGCGACCAGGGCAAGGCGCCGCTGCTCGAGCTCGAGCCGAACGGCGCGCTGGCAGTCAAGGGGCGAGTGCCGGACGCCGTGCTCTTCTTCATCCACGCGCCCGACTTCGAGGAGCTCGAGCGTCGCCTCAGGGAGCGCGCCACCGAGAGTGCCGGCGAGATCGAGGAGCGGCTCGCCCTCTCACGCCGCCAGCTCGATCAGGCGGAGCAATGCGACTATCTGATCGTGAACGACGAGGTGGAGCGGGCCGCCGAGGAGCTGTCCGGGATCGTCCGACGAGCGCTGGATGGTGCAGCTACCATGCCGACGTGATTCACCCACGCCTCGATGAGCTCCTGGACAACGTCGACTCGCGCTACGCGCTGGTCATCGTCGCAGCCAAGCGGGCTCGCCAGATCAACAACTACTACCAGCAGCTCGGTGAGGGCACCTACGAGGACTTCCCGCCGCCGCTCGTCGAGTCGCGCTCGAAGAACTACTTGACCATGGCCATGGAGGAAACAGCCCAGGGCATGATCAAGTACACGTACCCCAAGTAAAGATTCCCTCCTGGGGGCCGTTTCTGCCGCTTCGCTGTCGGCAGAATGTGGGCATGGCCAAGATCCTGGTTGGCGTCACCGGCGGGATTGCTGCTTACAAGTCGTGTGAGCTCGTTCGGCTGCTCGTCAAGGCCGGGCACGACGTCGTCCCCTTGGTGACCGACGGCGCCGACCGGTTCGTCCGGCGGGAGACCTTCTTCGCGCTCGCCAGGCGGGAGCCTCGGGAGGACCTCTACGCGCACCTGACGCGCGCCGACCTCTACGTGATCGCGCCGCTCACGGCCAACACCTTGGCGAAGCTCGCCCACGGGATCGCCGACAACCTCGTCACCGAGGCCGCGCTGGCCCACCGCGGCCCGCTCCTCGTCGCGCCGGCGATGAACCCGCGCATGTGGGCGAGCCCGGCGACGCAGGCGAACGTCGCGACGATCCGCGCGCGCGGGATCGAGCTGATCGGCCCCGACGAGGGCGAGACGGCCGAAGGCGAGTGGGGCGTGGGGCGGATGTCGGAGCCCGACGAGCTCTTCGAGGCGTGCGCGGCCCTGCTCGCGAAGCGCGAGCAGCTCCTGGGCAAGCGCCTCCTCGTCACCGCCGGCGGCACGCGCGAGCCGCTCGACGACGTGCGTTTCGTCGGCAACCGCTCTTCCGGCCGCATGGGAGTGGCGCTCGCCGAGGAGGCGCGCCGCCGAGGCGCCGACGTGACGCTCGTCGCCGCGAACCTCACGGTGCCGACGCCCGGGGGCCTCGAGCTCGTTCCGGCGCCGACGGCTGCGGACGTCGAGCGCGAGGTGCTCACCAGGGCGGCCGACGCCGACGTCGTCGTGATGGCCGCAGCCGTGGCGGACTACCGCCCGGCCGAGGTCGTCGCGGGCAAGCGCGGCAAGGACGTCGCGCCGTGGACGCTGGAGCTCGAGCCGACCACCGACGTCCTGCGAACCCTGGGCGAGCGGGCTGACGGTCCGCTCCTGGTCGGCTTCGCGGCCGAATCGGGGGGCGGGATCGATCGCGCCCGGCAGAAGCTCACTGACAAGAACGTGAACCTCGTCGTCTTCAATGACGTATCACGAGCAGACATCGGGTTCGACTCGGAGGAGAACGAGGTGACGCTGATCGGCAGGGACGGGGACCGGCGGGTCGAGAAGGCACCGAAGCGGGCCGTCGCGGGGGCGATTCTCGACGAGGTCGCCCGGCTGCTCGAGGAGGCCGATGGACGCGGTCGGTAGGCAGACGGTCACCGTCGACGACGCGCAGCGCACGATCGCGTCGATCGTCGAGAACCTCCAGCGGGTCGTGCACGCGCCCGAGGAGACGCTCAGGCTCGTCGTGCTCTGCCTGGTCGCCGAGGGCCACCTGATCATCGAGGACCTGCCGGGCGTCGGCAAGACGACGCTCGCCAAGGCGCTCGCCCGGTCGCTGGACGTCTCCTTCTCGCGACTCCAGTTCACGCCCGACCTGCTGCCCTCGGACGTGACCGGCGTGAACGTGTTCAACCAGGCGCAGAACGAGTTCGAGTTCCGGCCCGGGCCCGGTCTTCGCGAACCTCCTGCTGGTCGACGAGATCAACAGGGCCTCGCCGAAGACGCAGTCCGCGCTCCTCGAGTGCATGCAGGAGCGGCAGGTGACGATCGACGGCTTCTCGTACGAGCTCGCACCGCCCTTCATGGTCATGGCCACGCAGAACCCGATCGAGTACGAGGGCACCTATCCGCTGCCCGAGGCGCAGCTCGACCGCTTCGCGCTGCGCGTCGCGATCGGCTACCCGACGCTCGCCGACGAGTCCCGGATGCTCTCCGAGCAGACCTCGGGCTCGCCGCTCGAGACGCTCGAGCCGGTCACGAACGGGCAGGAGGTCCTCGCGCTGGTCGCAGAGGCGCAGGCGATCTTCGTCGAGGAGAGCGTCAACCGGTACGTGGTCGCCCTGCTCCGCCACACGCGGGCGGACTCGCGGCTCTACCTGGGGGGCAGTCCACGGGCGGGAATCTCGCTCGTCCGCGTCGCGAAGGCCCGAGCGCTCGCGGACGCACGCGACTACCTCTCCCCGGACGACGTCAAGGCCGTCGCCGAGGCCGTGCTCTCGCACCGGTTGATCGTCGCGCCCGAGGCGCGCGCAGCGGGGACGACGAGCGTCGACCTCGTCCGCGACGCGCTCGACAAGACTCCCGTCCCCGTCTGATGCTCACCCGCCGGGGCCGCCTGCTGCTCGTCCTCGGCGGCGCGCTGTACGTCGCGGCCTGGGCGTTCGGCTCTCAGGCGCTCTACCCGGTCGCGATCGGCTTCCTGCTCGCGGTGCTGGTCTCCGCGGTGAGCGTGCACGCCGCCGCTCGCCCGATGGCCTACCGACGGCGCGCGGGCACGGGCGAGCACGTCGAGGGCGACGACGTCGTGGTCGACGTCGAGGTGGAGCCTCGCGGCCCGGTCGGGCTCGCTTCGGTGAGCGTCGTGGAGCGGTTCGCCCGGCTCGGCGAGCGGCAGATTCCGCTGCGCCGAGACGGTCGGTTCCTCAGGGGCCGTTACGTGCTCCGGTCGGTTCCGCGCGGCCGCTACTCGCTCGATCAAGCGACTGCGCTGGTCGAGGACCCGTTCGGGCTCGAGCAGGGCAGAGTGCCGCTGGCCGAGCAGGGCGCCCTCCTCGTGCTGCCGCGGATCGTCGAGCTCGACCTGCTCTTCTCCGAGAGCGGGGCCCGAGCCGACAACGGCCGGCGGCTCCTCCTGCGCCGCCCCTCCGGGTTCGACGTGCACAGCGTGCGCGAGTACGAGGAGGGCGAGTCGCTCAGGAAGGTGCACTGGAAGTCGACCGCCCGACGCGGGCAGCTGATGGTGAAGGAGCTTCAGGACGAGCCGCGCGACGAGGTGGCGATCCTGCTCGACGCGGACGCGCGCTCGGTCGCAGGCGACAGCTTCGACGCGCAGGTGCGAGTAGCGGGCTCGCTGCTTCGCACGCAAGTGGTGCGAGACCGTCGTGCCGTGCTGGTCGTGAACTCCCTACGGCAGGAGGTCGTTCGCGTGCAGACCGCGCTCGGCGAGTGGCGGCAGGCGCTCGAGACGCTCGCCGCGGTCGAGCCCACCGGGCAGGTGCCGCTCGCCGCGCTGCTCGTCGACGACTCCGGCCCGGCGGCACGCGCGTTCGAGCTCGCGATCGTCACGTCGCGTCTCGACGCCGGGCTCGTCGACCGCGTCGTTCACCGCTCGCTCGCCCAGCGCCGCGTCTCCGTCGTCTACGTCGACGCACCGACGTTCGCGGGCGGTCGCCCGACGCGAGAGCCGGGGCTGCTCAAGCTGCAGGCCTCGGGCGTTCCCGTCGCCGTCGTTCGCCGCGGCGACGACCTGAGGCTCGTCCTCGGAGCGGCGCTGAGCGGGGAGGCTGCGGGTGCGTAGGACGGCGGCTCTCGGCCTGCTCGCCGCTCTCGTCATGGGCTGGAGCTGGCTGCGACTCGAGCACGGGGAGGTGACGTGGGGCTTGCTCTTCTGGTCGTTCGTGATCGGCGTCCTGCCCGCGCTGCTCCCGCGGCGCCGCCTGCGCCTCGCCGCCGTGCCCGTGGCGGTTCTGCTCGGGCTCAACTACGCGGTCGGGACGGCTCGGCCCGGAGAGGCGTGGCGGCGGATCGTCGACGGCTTCTACCTGTACTACGACGTACCGCTGCCCTTCGCGACGGCCGGACACCCGCTGATGCACGGGCTCGTCGTGATCGCGGTGCTCGGCTTCACGCTCGCGATCTCACTCGCGGTCGCGGAGCGTCGTGCCGTGCTCGCGACGGGGCTGCTCGTTGCGGGAGCCGCCTGGCCGGCGACACTCTTGACCAGCTCGAACACCGTCGGTCGGGGCGCGGTGATCCTCGTCGCCGCGCTCGTGCTCCTCGGCGGACTCTCGAGGACGGCAAGCCTGCGCCAGGTGTCGGTCGCTGCGGCCGCGGTCGTCGTCGCGGCGGGTCTGGTCTCGGCCGTGCCCGCGGTCGCGAAGGGCGCGTTTCTCGCCTGGGAGACGTGGGAGCCCTCGAACAAGAACGAGCTCCCGGCCAGCGTCGACTACGTCTGGGACTCCAACTACGCGGCGCTGACCTGGCCCGAGCGCAAGACGACGGTGCTGACGATCGAGGCGCCGCCGATCTCGCGCTACTGGCGGGCGACGACGCTCGACGTCTTCAACGGTGACTACTGGCTCGAGTCGACGCTCGAGGTGCAACCGGACCCGCTCGTCGACCCGCTCATGCCGGCCGCCGGCCGCAACGAGGAGCAGCAGCTTCGAGCCCGCGTAAAGGTCGAGGCGCTCCAGGACAACCGGCTGATCGGCGCGTCCGTGCCCGTGCGCTACGAGCTCGACGACGAGGACGAGTTCGTGCTCTACCAGTCGACCGGTACCGCGTACGTCCCCCGAGGCGTCCCGCGCGGCTCGACCTACACGTCGTGGAGCTACGCGCCGCGACCGTCGCCGCAGGCGCTCGCGCGGTCCCAACCGATCTACTCCTCCGCGCTCGATCGCTATCTGATCGTGCAGACGCGCACCTCGACGCCGCCGGCGCCGCACTTCGGCACGCCGGGGCGGCGCGAGGCGATGGACCGGATCTTCGCCGAGAACCCGTCGCTCGGCTCCTATCGCCCGCTCTACGAGCGCGCGCTTGCGATCGCGGGGGACGCCCCGAGCCCGTACGCGGCCGTCGTCGAGCTCGAGACGTCGTTCCGGGACGGCCAGAGCTACGTCTACGACCAGAACCCGACGACGCGCGGGAACATGCCGCCCCTCGTCGAGTTCGTCACGCGGACCCACCGCGGCTACTGCCAGCACTTCGCGGGGGCGATGGCGCTCATGCTCCGCTACCTCGGCATCCCGGCCCGCGTCGGCGCCGGGTTCACGAGTGGGTCGTACAACCAGGAGAAGCAGCGCTGGACCGTGACCGACCACGACGCGCACACCTGGGTCGAGGTCTGGTTCCGCGGCCAAGGCTGGCTCCCGTTTGACCCGACCCCCGGGCGTGGCGACCTCGACGGCGCGTACAGCGCGGCCTCGGTCGGCTTCAGCGCCGCCGCGGTGTCGGCCGCCATCGCCGCGGGCCTGGACGCCGCCGACTACAAGCTCGAGACGGAGCGCTTCGACCGCGGCGACAGCGTGGGCCGTGCGGCAGACGGCCGCGACCTTCCGGGCGACCTTTCGGGGACGACGAGCGGCGGGAACGAGGGCAGCCTGCTTCGCCTGCTGGCGCTCGCGGCGCTGGCGCTCGTGGCGGGGATCGGGCTCCTGAAGCTCGTGCTGCGCAGGGCGCGGTTCCTGACGCGGGACCCACGCAGGCTGGCCGCCGCGTGCCGGCGCGAGCTCGAGGACTTTCTCGCCGACCAGAAGGTCGCGATTCCCGAGAGCGCGACGCCGGCCGAGCTCGGAGAGGTCGTCAGGCAGGAGGTCGCGCTCGACGTCGCGCCGTTCGTCGACGCGGTGAGCGCCGCGCGCTACGGGCCGCCCGACGGTGCGGCTGAGGCCGCCCGCCGTGCGCGGCGCGAGCTTCGCCGCATCGAGCGTGCGCTGCGGCGGCAGCTGTCCGCCTGGGAGCGCTTCCGCGGCCTCGTCTCGGTTCGCTCGCTCGGCCTCACGTAGTGCACGCGATCGTGATGGCCGCGGGCGAGGGCCGCAGGCTGCGCCCGATCACCGAGCGTTGGCCGAAGCCGGTCCTGCCGATCGACGGCCGCCCCGTGCTCGGCACGCTCCTGCGCGAGCTCGCCGCCGCCGGTGTCGAGCGCGCGGTCGTCGTCACCGGGCACCTCGCCGACCAGGTTCGGGCGCTCGTGGGCGACGGCAGCGCCTGGGGCCTCGAGGTGCGCTTCGCGGACCAGCCCCGGCCGGATGGGTCGGCAGACGCGGTCGCCCGGGCGCTCGCTGCAGGCGCCGCGCCGCCTTGCCTCGTCGCCGGCGCAGACACGGTGTTCGGCGCCGGGGACATCGGCCGCTTCGTCCAGGCCGCGCGGGGCCGGCCCGCGATCGCCGTGCGCCGCGACCCGCAGCCGGCTCCGCCGCACCGCTACGCCGTCGCGTCGCGCAACGGCGTCGTGACGACGGTCCTCGACGACGACCCGGCCAACCCGTTCGCCGCCGCGCCGCTCTGGCTCCTCGGCGACGAGATCGTCCCTCACCTCCGCAAGGACAAGCCTCCCTACGAGCTCGGGAACGCGTTCCAGGCCGCGATCGAGTCCGGAGTCGCCGTTTCCGCGGTCGAGGTGGGGAAAACACGCGATTTGACGGACCCGCTTGACTTGGTGGAGGAGAACTTTCCGTACCTGAACGGCATGAGATGAGCGATACCTACGACCTCTTCCAACAGGGCCGCGACCACCTCCGCCAGGGGATGCCGGCACAGGCGACCGTGTCGCTCGAGAAGGCGAAGAAGCGCGAGCCGGACAAGGCGTCGATCCGCGAGGCGCTCGGAATCGCGTACTTCCGCCTCCAGCGCTGGGACGAGGCGGAGACGGAGTTCCGGGCGCTGCTCGAGCTGTCGCCGACCGAGGACTACGCCCACTACGCGCTCGGCCGCGTGCTCGAGAAGCAGGGTCGCATCCACGAGGCGAACGGCCACTACAAGCTGGCCGCTTCGCTCAGCCCCGGCACTCCGCACTACGAGTCGCGGATCCGCGAGCTCGAGCCGCCACGAAGACGATTGAATCGCCGAGCTTGAGAGCCGTCGTCCAGCGGGTGTCGAGTGCGCGGGTGACGCCCGGCGGCGAGATCGGGTCGGGGCTCTGCGTGCTCCTCGGCGTCGCCGCTGTTGACGAGCCGGTCGCGGCCGCACGTCTCGCCGGGAAGGTCGCGCGGCTGCGGATCTTCGAGAACGACGACGGAAAGTTCGACCGCTCGCTGCTCGACGTTGGCGGCGAAGCGCTCGTCGTCTCGCAGTTCACCTTGATCGCGGATACCAGACGCCAGAAGGGAACTAGGCCAGACTTCTCGCGTGCGGCGAAACGAGACGTGGCAGAGCCGTTGTACGAACGGTTCTGCGACGAGCTCCGGGCGCTCGGAGTCCAGGTCGAGACAGGCGTATTCGGCGCAAAGATGGAACTCTCGCTCGTGAACGACGGGCCAGTGACCATCGTTCTCGACATCTAGATACCCGCCATACCTACCGAATCTCTAGCTGGGTGGGCACGTAGATGGCCGCGGGGACAGGGAAGCGTTCGTCCTCCGATGACAGTCGGGCCGAAGGGTTTTCCATGCACACGATCACGAATCTTCCAGCGGACGCGCTGACTGGGAGGAGCGTCGTTGCTCGTGGGTCGGCATGGCTCCAAACCTCATTCCGACGGAAGTCGGCAGGCGTCGGCGGCTTGACCGTCGTCTCGCCGCGGTCGTGAGCGACCATCAATCGCTGAAAGAAGCCCCGCACATCCTTGATCGAGAACCCTGGCGCGAGTTCGTAGACGGCGAAGCTGGCGAGGCGCGGCGTGGTGTTGATGGCCTCGATGTCGAACACTCCGGGCTCGTGCGTCGGAGCGCCCGAGTATGTACACGAGTGTTCCGTGAGGATCACCCTGGACGCGCCGTCTCCACCGCCACCGCAGCTAGCAGCGAGGATGAGCACAGCAAGAGAGATCGCTCCAAAACCACGCTCTGACATCCCGTCCGGAACCTTCCACACTTTGGAGACCTGGTCAACATGCTCACGGCGAAGGGAAATGTGAGCACCGACGCGCTCCTGCCGGCCCTCGCGCTCGTCCTCGCCGGGGTCGCGCTGCTATCCTTCCGACACCACATTTCGGGCAGGTTCGAGATGGGCGCGCGGCGCCCATTTTCTGTGAAAGGGCTGCAAAATGGCCAAAGTCCACGACAAGGAGAAGTCACTGCACCGCGAGATTGCGAGTCGAGTCGAAACCGCCATGCCCGACGTCGAGGTTCTCGCCGTCGAGCTGAACGGACCCGAGCGCTTCACGGTCTTCATCGACCGCGTCGGCGCCGGCGTCGACCACGCACTCTGCGCACGAGTGACGGACGAGCTCCGTGACTACCTGCGCGAGTACACGATCGACGTGAGCTCGCCGGGCCTCGAGCGCCCGCTCCGCAAGCCCCAACACTTTCGGAACGCGGTCGGCCGCCGCGTCACGCTGCGCACCGAGGCTCGCAAGCGCCTGCGCGGCGAGGTCGTCGACGCGGGCGACCGGGCCCTGACCCTGAAGACGGACAACGAAGCCGTGGAGGTTCCCTACGAGGAAATCCTGCGCGGGAACCTGACGGACGAGAGGTAACAGAGAGATGAGCAGAGAGATCATCGAGGCGGTTCAGACGATCGAGCGCGAAAAGGGCATCGACGAGGGCACCCTCGTCCAGGCCCTCGAAGACGCGCTGCTGGCCGCCTACAAGAAGACGCCCGGTGCGGCGCGCCACGCCGTCGTCGAGCTCGACGACGAAGGGGAGTTCCGCGTCTTCTCGATCGAGCTGCCCGCAGAGCTCGAGGAGCGCCTGATCGACGAGGCGCGCGAGCGCACGATCGACGAGCTCGAGCGGATCGAGGAGGAGTCCGGCGAGCGCCAGCACACGCTCGTCTCCGACGACGACCTCGACATCGACTGGGAGCAGGTTCCCGAGGAGCTGATCAAGCGCGAGGACGTGACGCCGGAGGACTTCGGGCGCATCGCCGCGCAGACCGCCAAGCAGGTCATCCTGCAGCGGATCCGCGAGGCGGAGCGCGCGATGATGTACGACGAGTACATCGACCGCGTCGGCGAAGTCGTGACCGGGATCGTGCAGCAGGCCGGCGACCGCAACAACGTGCTCGTCGACCTCGGCAAGGTCGAGTCGCTGCTGCCGCGCTCCGAGCAGGTCGACGGCGAGCGCTACGAGCAGGGCTCACGGATCAAGGCCGTGATCACCGAGGTGCGCAGCGGCACGAAGGGGCCGCAGGTGATCCTCTCGCGCCGCGATCCCGAGCTGATCAAGACGCTGTTCGAGCTCGAGGTGCCGGAGATCGCGGACGGGCTCGTCGAGATCCGTGGTGTTGCACGCGAGCCCGGGCTACCGCTCGAAGATCGCCGTCGAGTCGCACGCGCAGGGCGTCGACCCGGTCGGTGCGTGCGTCGGGCCCCGCGGCTCGCGCGTGCGCATGGTCGTGTCGGAGCTCCGCGGCGAGAAGATCGACATCATTCCGTGGAACCCGGAGCCTGCGCGCTTCGTCGCGAAGGCGCTCTCGCCCGCCCGCGTGCGCGAGGTCTACCTCGACGACGACGCGAAGGAGGCGACGGTCGTCGTCCCCGACGACCAGCTGGCACTCGCGATCGGCAAGGAGGGCATGAACGCCCGCCTGGCCGCACGGCTGACCGGTTGGAAGGTCGACATCCAGTCCGAGCGCGAGTTCGCCACGGCCGAGGCCGAGGCGGCCTTCGGCGGCTCCGGCGAAGGTGGCGACGAGTTCTCGGGCCGCTGCGCCGCGATCCTCGCGAACGGCAAGCGCTGCCCGAACGCGGCGCTGCCCGGCACCCGCTTCTGCGGCGTGCCCGCGCACCAGGAGCTCGCGAAGGTCGAGGCGGAGACGGGCGGCTTTGCGGACGGCAGCATCCAGCCGGCCCCGCCGTCGGCCGAGGGCGAGGAAGCCGTGGAGGGCGAGGCCGACGTTGCCGAGCCCGAGCAGGAGGAGCAGGTCGCCGAGGCCTCGGCTCCGGACGAGCCCGTGACCGAGCCGTCCCCCGAGCCCGAGCTGATCGAGCCCGGGCCGGAGACCGAGGTCGAAGAGGAGACCCAGCCTGCAGCGTGAGCGCCATGCCGGTTCGGACGTGCACAGGCTGCGGGCGCAAGGCGCCGCAGCCGGAGCTGCTGCGCTTTCGGGCGGAGCAAGGCGAGCTCGTCCCCGGGCCGGGACCGGGGCGCTCCGCCTACACGTGCCGTCGGCTCGCGTGCTTCGAGCGCGCCCGTGCCCGGCGGGCCTTCAACCGGACCCTGAGGCGCACGGTGCAGGTCGATCCAGCGCTCTCCCGGCTCTACACTGACGATTCGTAATGGCCAACGGAAACGGACCAAATAAGCCCAATCGGCCTGTGAGGCCCCGTCAGGGCAACCCGCAGGCGGGGCGCAAGCGTCGCGTCGTGATCGACACCGGCGCCGGCCGTCCGCGCCAGGACTCGCGGCAGCGCCGCGACGACACGCCGCGCCAGCCGAAAACCCCGCGCGAGATCGTCCCGCAGACTGGTCCTGTCACCGTCGAGTCGGGGATCACGGTTCAGAACCTCTCGCAGGCGCTCGGCCAGAAGGTGCCGGAGATCATCAAGATCCTGATGAAGATCGGGACGCCGAAGACGGTGACGCAGTCGCTGTCCGACGACGAGGTCGAGCTGATCGCCGCCGAGATCGACCGCGAGATCACGATCCGGCACGCCGCGGACGAGGAGGACATCCTCGAGGAGTTCGAGGATGCGCCCGACGACCTCGTCGACCGGCCGCCGGTCGTCACGATCATGGGCCACGTCGACCACGGCAAGACGACGCTGCTCGACGCGATCCGCTCGGCCCGGGTCGTCGAGACCGAGGCCGGCGGGATCACGCAGCACATCGGCGCGTACCAGGTCGACCAGAAGGGCCGGAAGATCACCTTCATCGACACGCCGGGCCACGAGGCGTTCACGGAGATGCGCGCACGCGGCGCGAAGGTGACCGACATCGCCGTCCTCGTCGTCGCCGCCGACGACGGCGTCATGCCGCAGACGAAGGAGTCGATCTCGCACGCGAAGGCCGCGCAGGTGCCGATCGTCGTCGCGGTGAACAAGATCGACCTGCCCGACTCCAACGTCGACCGCATCAAGGCCGACCTCGCTGCCGAAGGCTTGCAGCCCGAGGAGTGGGGGGGAACGACCCAGTTTTCCGAGGTGTCCGCGAAGCAGAAGACGAACCTCGACGACCTGCTCGAGCGCGTGCTGCTCGTCGCCGACGCTGAGCTCGAGCTGAAGGCGAACCCGAACACCGAGGCGTCCGGGCCGATCATCGAGTCGCGCCTCGACGTCGGGCGCGGGCCGGTCGCGACGATGCTCGTCCAGCGCGGCACCCTGCGGGTCGGCGATGCCGTCGTCGCGGGCGACGCCTGGGGCAAGGTTCGCGCGCTCTACAACTACAAGAGCGAGAAGATGAAGGAGGCCGGGCCCGGCGACCCCGTCGAGATCCTCGGCTTCGACCATCCGCCGCCCGCAGGCGAGCAGTGCCGCGTCGTCGAGAACGAGCGCGCCGCCCGCCAGCTCGCGCAGTCACGCGGTGAGCGGCTCCGCCGCGAGCAGCTCGCGCAGCGCTCGCAGCGCGGCCCGACGCTCGAGAACCTCTTCGCCTCGATCCAGGAAGGCGCGATCCAGGACCTGAACCTCGTCCTGAAGGGCGACGTCGTCGGCTCCGTCGAGGCTGCGGTCTCCGAGCTCGCCAAGATCCAGCATCCGGAGGTTCGCGTCTCCGTGATCCACCAGGGCGTCGGCGGGATCACCGAGGGCGACATCATGCTCGCGGCCGCGTCGAGCGCGATGGTCGTCGGCTTCAACGTCCGCCCGAACGCCGAGGCGCGCGCGCTCGCAGATCGCGAGGGCGTCGAGATCCGCACGTACCGCGTGATCTACCAGCTGACCGAGGACATCGAGCAGGCGCTGATCGGCATGCTGCGCCCGGTCGAGACCGAGGAGACGCTCGGCGAGGCGGAGGTGCGCAACACCTTCCGCGCGTCGAAGGTCGGCGTCATCGCCGGCTGCATGGTCACGAGCGGCGTGATCCGGCGAAACGCGCAGGTGCGCGTGATCCGCGAGGGAACCGTCGTGTACGAGACGACGATCGACTCGCTGAAGCGCTTCCAGGACGACGCGCGCGAGGTGGCCGAGGGCTTCGAGTGCGGCATCCACCTCCAGAACTACGACGACGTCAAGGTCGGGGACGTGCTCGAGGCGTACGAGACGAAGCAGGTCGAGCGCACCGACCTGAGCGAGGCGCCGACGGCGCCCGCGGCAACCACCTAAAGCAGGCTTTGCCTGTGGGCGCCGGCTTTGTCGGCATCCTCTCGGTCGAGCTGCACTTCCCGGAGGCGGGATCGTTGAAGGGCAAGCGCAAGCACGTGAAGTCGGCCAAGGCCAACCTGCAGAACCGCTTCGGCGCCTCGGTGGCCGAGGTCGACCATCACGACCTCTGGCAGCGCTCGCGACTCACCGTCGCCTGCGTGGCGCGGGAGCACCGCGAGCTCGAGGCGCTGCTCGAGGACGCCGTCCGGTACCTGAACGGTCAGGAGTACGAGCTCGTGTCGGTCGAGCGAGAGGTCGTGGTCCCCGGTGAATGAGCGCATGCGCCGCGTCAACGACGCCGTCAAGGAGGTCCTGGGCCGGGCGCTGCTCGGGTTGAAGGACCCGAGGATCGGCTTCGTGACGATCACCGGCGTCGAGACGTCGCCCGACCTCCGGCACGCCAAGGTCTTCGTGTCGGTGCTGGGCTCGGAGAAGAAGCGCGACAAGAGCTTGCAGGGGCTCGAGGCCGCGCACGGAATCCTGCAGGCGAAGCTCGCACAGGAGCTCCGGATGAAGCGGACGCCGCAGCTGGCCTTTGAATACGATCCGACGGTCGAGCGGGGGGTCCACATGACCAAGTTGATCGATGAGCTCGCCCCAGACGACGACGATCGCGACTGAGCTGGCGCAGGCCGCGGAGGCGATCCGCGGCGGTGAGCGCTTCCTCGTCACGACGCACGAGAACCCGGACGGCGACGCCCTGGGGTCGATGCTCGCGACGAAGCTCGCGCTCGACCAGCTCGGCAAGGACGCCTCGATGCTCCTCGTCGGCGACGCACCGCTCCCGGGCGAGTACTCCTTCATGCCGCTCGACGGGCTCCTGCGGAGCGTGCCGGACGACGCGTCGGCGCGGATCCTGCTCGCGGTCGACTGTGCGAACGAGTCGCGGATCGGACCGGATCCGGAAGTGCTCCAACTGTCGCCCCTCGTCATCAACATCGACCACCACCACGACAACAGCCGTTTCGGCGACGTGAACGTGATCGACGCGAGTGCCTCGTCGACGGGCGAGCTCCTTCGGGATCTCTTCCGAGAGCTCGACATCGAGCTCACGCCGCAGATCGCCGAGGCGCTGTACATCGCGCTCGTCACGGACACGGGCCGCTTCCAGTACACGAACACGACGCCGAAGTCGCTCCGGCTCGCGGCGGAGCTCGTGGAAGCCGGGGCGGACCTGCACCGCATCTTCCAAGGGGTTTATGAGAGCGTGCAGTTCGCGAAGCTGAAGCTGCTCGCGCGTGCGCTCGAACGCGCGCAGGTCTACGAAGGTGGACGGCTCGTCGTCTCCTATCTGCTTGCGAACGACTTTCAGGAGGTCGCCGCAGCCGAGCCGTACTCGGAGGGGATCATCGACTACCTGCGGGCGGTGGAAGGCGCCGACATGGCCGTGCTGATCCGCGAGCCGCCTCGCTCCGGCGGCCCGCTGCACCGCGTCTCGCTTCGCGCGAGCCACGACGAGCTCGACGTCTCCGCGATCGCGCGCAAGTCCGAGGGCGGCGGACACCGGCAGGCTGCGGGGTTCTCCAGCGAGGCGTCGATCGAGGAGATCACCGACTTCGTCCGCCGTGAGTTCGCCGCGGCGCAATCCTCGTCCCCGTGAGCCGGAAGATCCCGCGCGCACTCGAGCCCGCGGGGATCGTGCTGCTCGACAAGCCCGCGGGCAGCTCGTCGTTCGCGGCGATCGCGGAGCTGCGCCGGACGACGGGTGCGCGCACCGGGCACGCAGGGACGCTCGACCCGTTCGCGACGGGTCTGCTCGTCGTCCTCTCCGGCTCGGCGACGAAGCTGGCTCCCTCCTTCGTGAAGCTCGACAAGCGCTACGTGACCGAGATCGACCTGACGTCGACGACCTCGACCGGGGATCCCGAGGGCGAGGTCGTGGAGACGCACGAGCCGCCGACCCCGGCGGAGCTCGAAGAGCGGCTCGCAGGCTCTACGGGGCGAGATCGAGCTCCCGATCCCGGCTGCGTCGGCCGTGAAGATCGACGGCGAGCGGGCGTACCGCCTGCACCGGCGGGGCGTGGCCGTGGAGATGCCGCTTCGGCGCTCGCGGGTCCACGCCCTCGACGTCGTCGACTCCACCGGCGACACGGTCACGCTCGACCTGCGGGTCGGCTCGGGCACCTACGTCCGCGCGATCGCCGCCGCACTCGGCGGTCACTGCCGGACGCTTCGACGCACCGAGGTCGGGCCGTTCTCGGTCGAGGAAGCCGGGCCGCGGGTGATCCCCGTCGACGAAGCGCTCGCGAGACTCGCGTGAAGGTCGTGCACTCGCCGGAGGAGCTCGCGCCGGCTCGGCGCGCGGTCGCGATCGGCACGTTCGACGGTGTCCATCTCGGCCACCGCCGTGTGCTCGAAGCGGCACGCGCGGTCGGGCTGACGTCGACCGTCCTCACGTTCGACCCACATCCCCGAACCGCGCTCGGGAACCGGGTCGAGCTGCTGACGACGTGTGAGCGACGCCTCGAGCTGCTCGCCGACGCCGGGCTGGACGAGGCGCTCGTGCTCGAGTTCGACCTCGACCTCGCACGGACGACGCCGCAGGAGTTCGCGGAGCGCTACCTGCGCGGAATCGGCGCCGAGGTGGTCGTCGCGGGACCGGGCTTCCGGTTCGGCCACCGCCGGGCGGGCGATCTCGCGTTACTCGAGTCGCTCGGCTTCGACGTTCGCACCGTGCCGGTCGTCGAAGGCATCTCGTCGAGCGCGATCCGTGCGCTCGTCAAGACCGGTGACGTCGACCGCGCCGCGGCGCTGCTCGGTCGTCCCGTCGAGGTCGAGGGAGTCGTCGTGTCCGGCGACGCGCGCGGAGGGACGCTCGGCTTCCCGACGGCGAACCTGCGGGTCGAGGGAGACCTGCTCGTTCCCGCGTACGGGATCTACGCCGGCGCGGCGCTCGGGACCCGCGCGGCGATCTCGATCGGCGTCAATCCGCACTACGGCGGCGTCGAGCAGCGCGTCGAGGCGTTCCTGCTCGACTACGAGGGCGACCTCTACGGGCAACGGCTCGTCGTCGAGGTCTGGCGCAGGCTCCGCGACGAGCGCTCGTTCGACAGCGAAGCGGAGTTGGTGGCCCAAATCGCGCGTGACGTCGAGGCGACCCGTGCGGCCGAGCGGCCAATTTAGGCTGCAAAACCATAAAAACCAGGCCGCAAGATTCGACCCGGCGAGGGGTCTTTGTTGGCATGGAAGGCAAAGCCGAGGGCTCCGCGCTCGCCGTGTACGAGAGCGTCCGCTGCCTCGAGTGCGGAACGATCTACGCGAAGCCGTCGCGTGGCGGGACCGCGCGCCTGAACCCGGGCTGCCCGGAGTGCGGCTACGTCGGCTGGCTCTCGGTCGACCTTCCGCTCAAGCAACGGAACGCGCCGAGCCGCTCCGACGAGGATCCGCCGCTGGGCCGCTCCGCGCAATCGCGCTGACGCCGCCGAAGTAGTGGTGGCGGGTGGGCCAGCGGCGCACCGACCTGCCACGCCGTTCGAGCTCCGCGAGTGCGTCCTCGGGAACGCCGGGCTCCGCGTGCACGAGCCCGGCGATCGGGTGCGCGCGTCCCGCGTCGATCGCGTCCTGTGGGTGAACGGCGCGTTCGAGGATTGCGCTCGTCACGCCGACGAGCGCGGTGCGCAGCCGCGTGCCGCCGGCGGCGCCGATCGCGAGCGCCGGCCCATCGCCGTCGAGCGCGATGCTCGGCGCCATCATCGAGCTCATGCGGCGGCCGGGTCGGGTCTCGCCGCGAACGAGGTCGGCCTCCCCGAGCATGCTGTTCAGGTGCAGGTCGAGGCCGGGGAGGTAGTCGCCCGAGCCGAGACCGAGGCTCGTGGTCAGCACGCAGACGTTGCCGTCGGAGTCGACGCTGACGAGGTTCGTCGTGTCGCCGTCTGCGTCGACGGGCAGGTCGAGTGCCTCGACGAGCGCGACGACGTCCGCGTTCGGCGGCAGTGAGGCGAGCGTGTCGGGCACTCCCGAGAGACCGGCACGCGTCAGAAACCTCGTCCCGGCGAAGGCGACCTCGACCGGCTGGCTCCACGTCGCGCTGTACGCCTCGAGATCCCCGCGCGTGATCGCGCCTCCGCGCTCGGCGCAGAGCTTCAGGAATTCCTCCGCGATCGTCCCGGAGTAGAAGCTCTCGGCGCCCTCGTCGCGAAGCAGCTCGAGGGCGCGAACGAGGCCGGGTTGCTGCAGCAGGTCGCCTTCTCGCAGGAGCCTTCCGCCCGGCGAGTAGATTCGCGCGCCGGCGTCGAGCGTGAGCACCGGCTCGAGCATCTCGAGGCAGAGAGCGTGCGCGAGCGTCATCGGCACGCCGTCGCGTGCGAGCCGCAGCGCGGGCTCGACCAGACGCTCCCACGGCAGTCGGCCGTGCGCACGCCACAGCTCGGCGAGCCCGGCGGCGACGCCGGGAACGCCGCACGACGCTGCGCCGATCGCGTAGTGGACGAGCTCCTCGCCGAACGGCACTGCCAACTCGACCATCGGCGCACCCGTCCCGGACGGAACGGCGACGAAGCAATCGAGGTTCCGCGCTCGCTGCGAGCCCGCGTCCCAGTAGATCGCGTGGCCGCCGCCGAGGAGACCCGTCATGATCGTCTCGGCGACGCACGAGGCCAGGCACGCCGCCACGGCGGAGTCAGCGGCGCTGCCGCCGTCCTCCAGGATCTCGATCCCGGCCTCGCAGGTCGCGGGATGTCCCGCCGCAACGCCGGCTTTCATCCTCCGCTACCCTATTCGGCGACCGCAGTCTCGGTCGTTCGCGCAGCTTCCGCGCGGCGTACGGGGATCGCGGAGACGACAACCAGGAGGTCGCATGGCTCTGGCCAAGGAAGCAAAGCAAGAACTGATCGACAAGTTCGGCACGGGCTCGAGCGATACCGGCTCGACGCGCGTGCAGGTGGCGATGCTCACCGAGCGGATCAACCAGCTCACCGAGCATCTCCGCACGCACTCGCACGACCACCACTCGCGGCGCGGGCTGCTGAAGCTCGTCGGCCGCCGGCGTCGGTTCCTCAACTACATGCAGCGAACCGACCTGGAGGGCTACCGCGCGTTGATCAAGGAGCTAGGGCTCCGCAGGTAGGCGGAGAGAAGAAACGACAACAGTCCGGAGGGTGGAAGTTTGAGCGAGCGCCGCGCCACGACGCGACGCTGGGTCAAACCTCCACCTTCCCCGAAGATGGAGGTAGCACAGTGAGTACGTTGGCTCAGCGCATCGCGACCGTGTCAGTCACGGTCGGCGACGCCGAGATCACATTCGAGAGCGGCAAGCTCGCCAAGCAGGCAGACGGCTCGGTCGTCGTCCGCTCCGGCGAGACGATGGTGCTCGCGACGGCCGTCGGCCGGATGGAGCCGCGCGAAGGCGCGGACTTCTTCCCGTTGACGATCGACGTCGAGGAGCGCATGTACGCCGCGGGCAAGATCCCCGGCGGCTTCTTCAAGCGCGAAGGGCGCCCGAGCGAGCGCGCCATCCTCACCGCTCGCATGACCGACCGCCCGATCCGGCCGCTCTGGCCGAAGGGCTTCAAGAACGAGGTGCAGGTGATCGCGACCGTCCTCTCGGCGGACATGGTCACCCCGCACGACATCCTCTGCATCAACGGTGCCTCGGCGGCGCTGATGGTCTCGTCGATGCCGTTCCTCGGACCCGTCGGCGCTGTGCGCGTCGGCCGGATCGACGAGCAGCTCGTCTTCAACCCGACGCTGCCGGCGCTCCAGGAGTCGACGCTCGACCTGATCGTCGTCGGCACGAAGGACGGCCTGACGATGATCGAGGCAGGCGCCGACGAGATTCCGGAGGACGTGTTGCTCGAGGCGTTCGAGCTCGCGCACCGGGAGATCATCAGGATCTGCGAGGCGCAGGAGGACCTGCGCAGCCAGATCGGCAAGCCGAAGTACCTCGATCCCGAGGTCACGCAGGAGCTGGAGCAGCAGGTCGGCGACCGGATCCGCGCACGGATCCAGGAAGCGGGTCTCCGCGAAGGCGGTGCGATCGTCGAGGAGCTCGTCGACGAGCTGTCGCCGACGCTCTCGATGGACTCGGGGGAGGAGGACATCCTCCGACGCACGCAGGTCAAGTCGAGCCTCGCGCAGGTCCTCGACAAGATCCGCCAGGAGTCGGTGGTCGGGCCGGTCTTCGAGCAGTTCGGCGACGACCTCCGCGCGCTGACCGACGCGGAGCAGGATTCGAAGGAGCTGAAGTCCGCGAAGCGGCACCTGCTCTTCGAGCGGATCGAGGAGACCGCCGACCTCGGGTTCCCGGTCGGCCCCGCAACGGTCGACGGCGAGGCTCCGCAGGTGAAGGACGGCCTCACGCGCCAGTTCGTGAAGCGCGCGTCCGAGGCGATCTACAAGGAGATCGTCCGCCGCAAGATCGCGGTCGAGAAGAACCGGCCCGACGGTCGCGACCCGGAGGAGGTTCGCCCGATCGAGTGCGAGGTGGGCGTGAGCCCGCGCACGCACGGCTCAGGGCTCTTCCAGCGTGGCCAGACGCAGATCATGTCGCTGCTCACGCTCGGCACCGCGAAGGAGGGTCAGCGCATCGACGACCTCTCCCTCGAGGAGGATCGCCGGTACATGCACCACTACAACTTCCCGCCGTACTCGGTCGGGGAGACGGGGTTCATGCGCGGCCCGAAGCGCCGCGACATCGGCCACGGTGCGCTCGCACAGCGGGCGCTCGAGCCGGTGATCCCGACGTCGGACGAGTTCCCGTACACGATCCGCATCGTCTCGGAGACGCTCGAGTCGAACGGCTCGTCGTCGATGGGCTCGGTCTGCGGCTCGACGCTCGCCCTCTACGACGCAGGCGTGCCGCTCAAGGCTCCGGTCTCGGGCATCGCGATGGGCCTCGTCAAGGAAGGCGACGACTACGTGATCCTGACGGACATCCAGGGTGCGGAGGACCACCTCGGCGACATGGACTTCAAGGTCGCCGGATCCCGCAACGGGATCACCGCGCTCCAGATGGACATCAAGATCACCGGTGTCACGCAGCAGATCATGAGCGACGCGCTCGCACAGGCGAAGCGGGCTCGTGACGTGATCCTCGACAAGATGCTCGAGGCGATTTCGGAGCCCCGTCAGGAACTCAGGGGTCACGCGCCGCGCATCTCGTCGATCAAGATCAACCCCGAGTACATCGGGATGGTGATCGGCAAGGGTGGCGAGACGATCCGCTCGCTCGAGTCGGACTACGACGTCCAGATCGACATCGAGGAGGACGGCACGATCCTGATCTACGCCACGGACGGCGACAGGGCCGAGGCGGCGATCGCAGCGATCAGCGCGCTCACGAAGGACCCCGAGCCCGGCGACCAGTACACGGGGAAGGTCGTCAAGACGACCGACTTCGGTGCGTTCGTCGAGCTGAAGAAGGGGACCGACGGCCTGCTGCACGTCTCGAACGTCGGCCCGGGTCGGGTCGGCCACATCGAGGACGTGATCTCGCGTGGCGACGTGCTGGACGTGATCGTCCAGGAGGTCGACAAGGACCGTGGCCGCATCGGGCTGAAGCTGGTCGCGAAGCACGAGAACGGCACGCTCGTCCAGCCCGAGGAGCTGATCGAGCGGGCGAAGGACGCACCTCCGCGCGAACCGCGGGAGGAGCGGCCGCGCGGCGACCGCGACCGCGGCCGTGGCGGTCGCGACCGCGGCCCGCGCCGCAACTAAGGCAGAACACACCGAGAGGGCGCCGCAAGGCGCCCTCTCCTCTCTACGCCGACACGATGACGACGGGCGTGCCGACGTCGACGTGCTCGAAGAGCCACTCGGCGTCGGGGATCCGCATGCGGATGCAGCCGTGCGACGCGGAGTACCCGATCGACGCCGCGTCGGGCGTCCCGTGGATGCCGACGAGCCCGCCGTCCAAGCCCATCCAGCGCGTGCCGAGCGGGTTGCCCGGGCCCGGCGGCACCGGCTTCAACCCCTTCGCCCAGTCCGAGCTCGGCGGGTACCACCACGGGTTGTACTGCTTGTCCGCGATCACGAACGTGCCGAGCGGCGTCGGGTACTGCGACTGGCCGGTCGCGACGCCGAGCTTGCGAACGAGCCTGCGCCCGTTGTAGAGGTAGAGGCCCTTCGACTCGCGGCGGATCACGATCACCGAGCCGACACGACGCTTCGCCGGGGCGACGACGCGGAAGACGGGGCGGACCGGCTCGCGCTGCGCGGTCCTGACGGCAGCCTCGATCGCGGCGGCAGTTGCGCGCAGGTCGAGGCGTCGGCCCGTCACGGCCGGTGCAACAGCCGGCCGCAGCTTGGCGTCGAGTCCGGCGAGGCGAGCGTTCGCCGGCTTCCGTGCGAGCGTGGGGGCGAGGCGCGTCACGTAGCGAAGGAGGTCCGGCCGCGACGGCGTCGCTTCGACCTCGACCGCGTCGCCGGTCCGACCGGCGAGCGCCGCCGCGATCGCCTCGTCCACGGAAGCGGACACGCCGAGCTCCTCCGGAGTCGCGTTCCAGGCCTTCGCCCCGAGCTCGAACTCGACCGGCGCCGCGAGCCGTGCCCGGACGAGCGACCGCGCGTCCTCGGACGTGAAGCCCCCGACCGGCAGTCCGCCGACGGTCACTCCGGGGGGCACCTGCGAGAAGCGGCCGGCCGAGGGAGCGGCGACCCCGGAGAGCGCCGCGGCACCGAGCAGGGCCAGCACGAAGATCCCCAGATGACGAAAGACTTGCATGTGCGGGGGATTTTGCTTCCCGGGACCGGCAATTTCTACCCCAGCGACTACGATCGCCCTGTGCAGAAGTACGTCCTCTCCGAGCTCGATTCAGGCGCGCGCGTCATCTCGGAGCGCGTTCCGTCGGTTCGGTCGGTCTCGCTCGGGTTCTGGATCGGTGCCGGCTCGCGGGACGAGACCGACGCCAAGGCCGGGCTCTCGCACTTCATCGAGCACCTGCTGTTCAAGGGCTCGGAGCAGTTCGACGCGCAGGAGATCGCCGAGCTCTTCGACGGGCTCGGCGGGGAGCTGAACGCGGCGACCTCCCGGGAGCACACCGTCGTCTACTCGCGCGTGCCGGACAAGCACCTCGAGACCGCCGTCGACGTGATGAGCGACATGGTGTTCGCACCGCGTTTCGACGACGTCGACTCCGAGCGCGAGGTCGTGCTCGAGGAGATCGCGATGTACGAGGACACGCCGCAGGAGCTCGTGCACGATCTCTTCTCCGAGGCCGTGTTCGGCTCGCACGCACTCGGCCGACCCGTCATCGGGACGCGCGACGTGATCTCGACCGTCCCGAAGCGGACGATCTCCACGTACCACCGCACGATGTACACGCCGGGGAACATCGTCATCGCTGCCGCCGGCAACCTCCAGCACGAGAAGCTGCTGCGCCTGCTCGAGGCGGCGCAGCGAAAGGCGACGCAGTCGAAGGGGCCGCGCGTCCGCCCGCCGCTGGTGAAGACCCCGCCGGCCGGGGTGCGCTTCCAGCGCAAGAACACGGAGCAGTACCACGTGTGCATCGGCGCGCCCGGCATCTCGCGTTCCGACCGCCGCCGCTTCGCCGCCTCGTTGCTCGACGGGATCCTCGGCGGCTCGGCGTCGTCGCGCCTCTTCCAGGAGATCCGCGAGAAGCGCGGGATGGCGTACGCGGTCTACAGCTTCGGCGCGCAGTACTCGGACACGGGCCTGTTCGGCGTCTACATCGGGACGCGCGAGGAGAACCTCGGGCCTGCGCTCGAGATCGCCGCCGAGCAGATCGCCGACATCGCCGCGGGCAACCTCCGCCCGAACGAGCTCGAGCGCGCGAAGGAGAACCTGAAGGGCCGGCTGACGCTCTCGATGGAGTCGACCTCGAACCGGATGAGCCGGCTCGGCAAGTCGCTCATCACCGACACGGAGCTTCTGTCCTTCGAGCGGATCATGGCCGAGATCGACGCGGTCGAGCCCGAGGGCGTCGCCGAGCTGGCCACGCTGCTGCTCGCACCGGAACGACTCTCCGCGTCCGGGATCGGCCCGAGCGAGGCGCGCTTCAAGCGTGCGCTCGGCCGCTTGCACCCGGGCCTGCGGGCGCTCGCGGCGGCGTGAGGGTCGCGCTCCTCGGAGCCGGCGGCAAGGTCGGCTCGGTGCTCGGGCCTGCGCTCGAGCGGCTGGGCACGAGCTCGTCGAGCTCGACCGCGCCGAGGCGATGATCGACTTCACCACCCCGGACGCCGTGACGGCGAACGTCGAGCGCGCGCTCGAGGCCGGTGTTCCGTGCGTCGTCGGCACGACCGGCGTCGACCTGACGCAGCTCGGCGACGCCGCGCGCGAGCGCGGGCTCGCGCTCTTCCACGCGCCGAACTTCGCCCTCGGCGCCGTCCTGATGATGCGCTTCGCGGCCGAGGCGGCGAAGCTGATGCCGAACGCCGAGATCGTCGAGCTCCACGCGGACACGAAGCTCGACGCGCCGTCCGGGACCGCCAAGGCGACGGCCGAGCTGATGGGTGGGGACGTGCCGATCCACTCGGTGCGGCTGCCCGGGCTCGTCGCGCACCAGGAGGTCGTCTTCGGCGGGCAGGGCCAGACGCTGACGATCCGCCACGACACGACCTCGCGCGAGGCGTTCGTCCCCGGCGTGCTGCTCGCGCTCGAGCAGCTGCCGTCGCTCCCGCCGGGGCTCACGGTCGGGCTCGACACCCTGCTGCAGGAGTAGAATCGCGCCCGTGCTGGGCGAGGTCCTGACCGCGGCAGTGACGCCGTTCGATGCGAACGGCGCGGTCGACCTCGACAAGTTCCGTGAGCTCTGCCGCTTCCTCGTCGACAACGGCTCCGACGGCGTCGTCGTCGCCGGGACGACCGGTGAGTCGCCCACGCTCACCGACGAGGAGCGCCTGTCGCTCTTCGCGGCCGCGGTGGACGAGCTCGGACGGCCGCGCGACCGTCGTCGCCGGCACCGGCACGTACTCGACCGCACACTCGGTGCACCTGACCGAGGCGGCGCACGAGCTCGGCGTCGACGCGTTCCTCGTCGTGACGCCGTACTACAACAAGCCGCCTCAGCGCGGGATCGTCGAGCACTTCAAGGCGGTCGCGCAGGCGAGCGACAAGCCGATCGTCGTCTACAACATCCCGGCGCGGGTCGCGATCAACATCGAGCCGGAGACGATCGCGGAGCTCGCCGAGATCCCGAACGTGCGGGCGGTCAAGCAGGCGAACGACGACCTCTCGCAGGCGAAGCGGATCGTCGAGCTCGGGCTCGACCTCTACGCGGGCGACGACAACATCATCCAGCCGTTCCTCGAGCTCGGCGCGATCGGCGGTGTGTGCGTGCACACCCACGTGGTCGGTCCGCGCGTGAAGGAGCAGGTGCGGCTCGGGCGGTCGGGCGACCTCGAGGGAGCGCGGGCGATCGACCGTGAGCTCGAGGCGGCGTACGACCTGCTGAAAGTCGTCGGAAATCCGATCGCGATCAAGTGCGCGCTCAACCTGCTCGGGCACGACATCGGGGGCCATCGCCTGCCGCTCGTCGACCCGACCGACGACGAGCGCGAGGCCGTGCGCAGCTGCCTCGAGCGGCTGAAGCTGCTCGCCCCGGCGCCCGTCTAGGCGTCCGGCCCTACACTCAGCAAGTGGACCCGGTTCGAATCATCCCGCTCGGCGGCCTCGGCGAGGTCGGCAAGAACATGACCGTCTACGAGCACCGCGGTGAGGCCGTCGTCGTCGACGCGGGGCTCGCGTTCCCGCGCGACGAGCACCTCGGCGTCGACCTCGTGCTGCCCGACTTCGACTATCTCCGGAGCGTCAACGTCCGCGCGATCGTCCTCACGCACGGGCACGAGGACCACGTCGGCTCGCTGCCGTACGTGCTGCGCGAGATCAAGGTCGGCGCAGGTGCTGGCGACCCGGCTGACGCTCGGGCTGATCAAGTCGAAGCTCGACGAGCACGGCCTCGGCAACTCGACCGAGCTCCGCGAGGTCGATCCAGCCGACCCGCCCATCGAGGTCGGCCCGTTCAAGCTCGAGTTCGTGCGCATGGCGCACTCGATCCCGGACAACGTCGCCGTCGTTCTCGACACGCCCGCCGGACTGATCGTCCACACCAGCGACTACAAGCTCGACCACACGCCGGTCGACGGCATGCGAACCGACGTCGGCAAGCTCGCCGAGCTCGGGAACCGCGGCGTCGACCTCTGCCTCGGCGACTCGACGAACGCCGAGCGGCCCGGGTACACGCAGTCGGAGCGGGTCGTGGGCGAGGCTTTCCGCCAGATCATCCCGCTGCGCAAGGGCAGGATCTTCGTCACGTCGTTCGCGTCGAACGTGCACCGCGTGCAGCAGGCGATCGACGTCGCGATCCAGACGAACCGCAAGGTCGCGATCGTCGGCCGGTCGATGCGCAAGAACGTGAACATCGCGCGCAACCTCGGTTACATGGAGGTGCCCGAGGGCGTGATCGTCCGGCCGCAGGAGCTCGAGGGTCTGCGCCCCGACCAGCAGATGATCGTCACGACCGGCAGCCAGGGCGAGCCGATGTCGGCGCTGACGCGCATCGCCTACGACGACCACCCTGCGGTCAAGGTCGAGCCCGGCGACACCGTGATCATCTCGGCGAAGCCCGTCCCCGGGAACGAGCTGCGCGTGCACGACTCGATCAACCGGCTCGCGAAGATCGGCGCGGAAGTGCTGCACCAGGAGATCGCACCCGTGCACGTCTCGGGTCATGCGTGCGAGGAAGAGATCCGCACCGTGATCGGGCTGCTCCGCCCGAAGGCCCTGATGCCCGTGCACGGCGAGTTCCGGATGCTCGCGGCGCACGCGAAGCTCGGGCGCGAGGCGGGAGTGCCCGCGAACGCGATCGTCATGGCGGAGAACGGCTCCGTGATCGAGCTCTCCCGGGAGGGCGTCCGAGAAGCGGAGCGGGTCGAGTCGGGCGTCACGTTCGTGGACGGGCTGAGCGTCGGCGATCTCAGCGACGTCGCGCTCCGCGACCGTCGTCGCCTCTCGGAGGACGGCGTGCTGATCATCGTCGCGACCGTCAACGGCGACGCCTCGACCGCACGTCCCGAGTTGATCGCCCGCGGCTTTCCGGAGACCGGCCCGGTGCTCGAGGAGATGCGCGACGAGGCCGCGCGGGTCCTGCACGACCTGCTCCGGAACGACACCGCCGAGATCAAGCTGATCCAGGAGCACCTGCACGACGCGGTCGGCCAGTTGATCTACGACCGCACGCGGCGCCGCCCGCTGATCCTGCCCGTGGTGGTCGAGGTATGAGCGTCCTCGCCCGCCGGCCGGCCTGGGCGGACGTGATCGCCGAGCACGCCGTCGACGATGCGCTCGCGCGGCGGGTGATCGGCCAGCTCGCGGCCGCGGAGGTCTCCGGGCTCGCGCTCTGCCGCCTGCTCGAGCGCTGGGCGCGCGGCGAGGCGGAGCCCTGCACACCCGGTCGGCGCGAGGCTGCGCTCCAGCGCGCCGCCGAACGGGTCGAGACCGCGCTGGCGGGGCTCGAGGAGCCGCTCGCCCGCTACCTCGTCGAGCTCGAGGCGGATCGGGCAGAAGGGCGGTCGTGGTACGCGCAGCCGACGCACGCGGAGCTCCTCGACTGGCAACCCGTCCTGCAGCGGGCCGGGGTCCACGCCTCACCAGCGCGCGTCGCGCAGGTCTACCTCGAGCTGGCCGTGCTCGTGCGGGCGCTCGAGGGCCTGTCGAGCGCAGCGCAGTGGCGAAGCGAGATCGACCCGTCGAGCCTCTGGGCCGGCCTGTTCGACCTCCGGGAGAATCTGCTCGGCCACGCGCTCGAGGACCTGCGGGCCCTCGCGGCCTAGGACTTTCGGACAAGGGGAGTCGAGGGCGGCGTCGAATCCGCGCCCATGGCGCGCAAGAAGCGTAAGACTCCGCTGCGCCCGCGCGTTCCGTCGCGGGTCAAGAAGCGTCGGGGCAAGAAGAGCCAACGCGGGCACCACCATCCCGAGCTCTGGGGCCTCGTCCTCACGGCGGTCGGGATCTTCCTCGCGACGCTCTTCTGGTTCGGCTGGGAGGGAGGCGTCGTCGGCGGCCCGATCGAGGACGGCCTCCGCGGCGCCATCGGCACGGCTGCCTACGTCGCGCCCGCTGCGCTCTTCGTCCTGGGCCTGCTGATGGTCTCGCGGAGCGAGCTCGTCGACGTCCGCCCGTTTCGGACCGGCCTGATCGTCGTCTCGCTCGGGCTGCTGCTCGCGCTCGGAGCCGACCACGGCGGGCTCGCCGGGCGCGCGCTCGAAGGAATCGTCGGCACCCTGCTCGGCGCGACCGGCTCGACGATCGTCGGCGTCACGACCCTCGTCGTCGGAGCGCTGCTTCTCTCCGGCGCGTCGGCCGGCGCGCTCCTCCGCGGCTCCGGCCGGGCCGTTCGCACTGCTGCTCGGAGCCGCCCACGCACCACGACGACGACGATCCCGGTCCGTGCTCCGCAGCCCGTGCCCGAGCAGCACGAGCCGCCGGTCGACGTCCTGCACGACTACCCCGACGTGATCGGCGAGGCGCCCTTGCTCGTCCACGACCTCCGGGAAGAGCAGACCGAGCTGAACGTTCCGGCGATCTTCGAGGACACCCTGGAGTCGCACAGCGACTACGAGCTCCCGGATCGAACCTTGCTGCGCCACTCGTCGCCCGCGAAGCTGCCCGCGAAGTCCGACACCCGCATCGCGGACGCGCTCGTCCTGACACTCGCGAACTTCGGCGTCGACGCGACGCTCGTCGGTCAGATCGCCGGGCCGCGCGTCACTCGCTACGAGCTCCAGCTCGCGCCGGGCACGAAGGTGGCGAAGGTCGCGGCGCTGAAGGACGACCTGAGCTACGCGCTCGCGACGACGGAGATCCGCATCCTCGCGCCGATCCCGGGCAAGCAGGCCGTCGGCGTCGAGGTCCCCAACCTGAGCCCGAACATCGTCACGCTCGGCGACATCTTCGACGACCTGCCCGCGACCGCGAGCCCGCTCTCGGTCTGGCTGGGCAAGGACATCTCCGGCAGCTCCGTCTGGACCGACCTGGCGCGCATGCCGCACATCCTGATCGCCGGCACGACGGGCTCCGGCAAGTCGGGCTGCATCAACACGATCCTCACCTCGATCCTGCTGCGGGCGACCCCGGACGAGGTCCGGATGATCCTGATCGACCCGAAGCGGATCGAGCTCGGCTTCTACGAGTCGATCCCGCATCTGCTGACGCCCGTCGTCTCGAACCCGAAGCAGGCGAGCGTGGCGCTGATCAACGTCGTCGCGGAGATGGAGCGTCGCTACGAGAAGCTGAGCATCGTCCGCGCCCGCAGCCTTCCCGAGGCGAACCGCGCGCTCAAGGCCCGCGGCGAGCAGCCGCTCCCGTACCTGCTCGTCGTGATCGACGAGCTCGCCGACCTGATGATGACGAGCCCGCAGGAAGTCGAGGACGCGATCATCCGGCTCGCGCAGAAGTCGCGCGCCGTCGGCATCCACCTCGTGCTGGCGACGCAGCGCCCGTCGGTGGACGTGATCACCGGGATGATCAAGGCGAACGTCCCGTCGCGGATCGCGTTCGCCGTCTCGAGCCAGACCGACTCGCGCGTGATCCTCGACGCGAACGGCGCCGAGAGCCTGCTCGGGCAGGGCGACATGCTCTTCAAGCCGCTCGGCACCTCGCGGCTCCAGCGCGTCCAGGGTGCGTTCGTGACCGAGGAAGAGGTGACGCTCGTCGTCGAGCAGTGCCGCGCCCAGCGCGAGCAGGAGCTCGACGAGTCGCTCCTCGAGGCCCACGACGTGCAGGTCGAGGTCGACGAGGACGGCTTCGACCCCGACGAGGACGCCCTCCTCGACCGGGCGATCGAGATCGTCGTCCAGGCCCAGACCGCCTCCACCAGCCTCCTCCAGCGCCGGCTCCGGGTCGGCTACACGAGGGCAGGCCGGCTGATCGACATGCTGGAGCGCCGCGGGATCATCTCGGGCTATGAAGGGTCGAAGCCGAGGCGGGTCCTGATCGCCGAGGCCGACCTCGACCGCGTTACGTCTGCGTTAAGCCAGTAGAGCCCTCCCGTAGCTTCTCGGGCTGCGACGCTTTAGGATCGCCGAGGCTAATCAGGGAGACAAACGAGGAGGGCTAGTGACGAGTAGGCGTACTTGGCTGTCCGTGTTGACGTTGCTCGCAGCGCTGCTGCTGGCGATGGGCGCGGCCGCCTGCGGCGGCGACGACGACGAGGGTGGTGGGGCGACTACGGCGGAGACACAGGCCGAAGCCGTCACGGCGGGCCTGGTCAGCGACGTCGGCCGTTTCAACGACAAGTCGTTCAACCAGTCGGCGCTCGAAGGCTTGAACCGGGCGAAGGACGAGCTCGGCGCCGAAACGCGGGCGATCGAGTCCCGGGCGGCCGGTGACTACGTGCCGAACCTGTCGTCGCTCGCGCGGCAGAACTACGACGTCTCGATCGGCGTCGGCTTCCTCCTCGCGGAGGGCGTCAACACGGTCGCGCGGCAGTTCCCGGACGCGAACTTCGCGATCATCGACTACTCGGTGATGGCCCCGCCGTTCACCGACTCGGCGAAGAACGTCGCGACCCCGACGAACGTCCAGGGCCTGACGTTCGCGACGAACGAGAACAGCTATCTGATCGGCTGCATGGCCGCGATGATGGCGAAGGCGCAGGGCGGCCAGCAGGTGATCTCGGCGGTCGGCGGCCTGGACATCCCGACGGTGAGCATCTTCATCGCCGGCTACCAGGATGGGGCGAAGGCGTGCAACCCGGCGATCAAGGTGCTGGTCGGGTTCTCGCAGGACTTCGTCGCGCAGGACAAGTGCAAGGAGCTCGCGCTGAACCAGATCGCGCAGGGCTCGCAGGTCGTGTTCCAGGTCGCCGGCGGCTGTGGCCTCGGCGCCCTCGACGCGGCGAAGGAGAAGGGCAAGTGGGGCATCGGCGTCGACAAGGACCAGTCCGACCTCGGCGCGCACATCCTCACGAGCGCGGTCAAGCGCGTCGACGTGGCGGTCTTCGAGACCGTCAAGGCGGCCCAGGAAGGCACCTTCGAGGGCGGCACCGACGCGTTGTTCAACCTCGAGAACGAGGGCGTCGCGATCGGGACGACCTCGGACAAGGTCACGCAGGACATCCTCGACAAGGTGGACGAGCTGAAGCAGCAGATCATCGACGGCTCGATCACCCCGAAGTCGAGCCTGTAGCACCCGCTTGATAGGGGCGGGCCATACGGCCCGCCCCTATCTGCTTAGAATCGCCTCGGAGTGGCGTCCGAGACCCCCGTCCTCGAGATGCGCGGCATCACGAAGCGCTTCCCGGGCATCGTCGCGAACGACGCGGTCGACTTCGACCTGCGTCCCGGCGAGGTGCACGCGCTCCTCGGCGAGAACGGGGCGGGCAAGTCGACGCTGATGAACATCCTCTACGGCCTCTACACCCCGGACGAGGGCGAGATCCGGATCCGCGGCGAGAAGGTCGTCATGCACTCGCCGCGCGACGCGATCGCACAGGGGATCGGGATGGTGCACCAGCACTTCATGCTGATCCCGGTGATGACCGTCGCCGAGAACGTCGTCCTCGCCGACGAGCCGCGGCAAGGCGGCGTCCTGCTCGACTACGGCGAGGCGGAGCGACGCGTGCGCGAGCTCGCCGCGCGCTTCAAGTTCGGGATCGACCCGGGCGCGAAGGTCGAGAACATCTCGGTCGCCCAGCAACAACGAGTCGAGATCCTGAAGGCGCTCTACCGCAAGGCCGACATCCTGATCCTCGACGAGCCGACCGCGGTCCTGACCCCGCAGGAGGCGAACGAGCTGTTCGAGATCCTGCGCGGGCTGATCGCGGACGGGCTGTCCGTGATCTTCATCAGCCACAAGCTCGACGAGGTCCTCGCAGATCTCGGACCGGATCACGACCCTTCGCCGCGGCAAGCAGGTCGAGACGATCCCGCGCGAGGGAGCGACCGAAGCCGGGCTCGCGAAGATGATGGTCGGCCGCGAGGTGCTCCTCCGCGTCGACAAGAAGCCCCCCGAGGTGGGCGAGCCGATCCTCGTCGTCGAGAACCTGACCGTGCGAGACGAGCGCGGCCTGCCGGCGGTGCGCGACGTGTCCTTCGAGGTGCGCGCCGGGGAGATCGTCGGGATCGCCGGCGTCGACGGGAACGGCCAGTCGGAGCTGATCGACGCGCTTGCGGGGCTCTTGAAGCCCGACTCGGGCCGCGTGCTCGTCGCCGGCCATGACGTCACGAGCACGACCGTCCGGCAGCACCTCGACGATGGCATCGGCCACATCCCCGAGGATCGGCAGCGGCGCGGGCTCGTGCTCGAGTTCACGCTCGCCGAGAACCTCGCCTTCTTCACCTATCGACGGCCGCCCGTCTCGCGCTACGGCTGGCTCAGCCCGCGGCGCATGATCGAGCGCGCGAAGGGGCTGCTCACCGCCTACGACGTGCGCGGCGGGGGGCCGCAGACGCGGGCGGCAGGGCTCTCGGGCGGCAACCAGCAGAAGGTCGTCCTCGCGCGCGAGGTCGAGCGCGACCCGAAGGTGCTCGTCGCCGCGCAACCGACGCGCGGCCTCGACGTCGGCGCGATCGAGTTCGTGCACCGCCGCCTGATCGAGGAGCGCGACGAGGGTCGCGCGATCCTGCTCGTCTCGTTCGAGCTCGAAGAGGTCCTGTCGCTCGCCGACCGCATCCTCGTCGTCTACGAAGGGCGAATCGTCGGCGAGTACCCGCCGACCGCAACGCAGGCAGAGCTGGGGCTCGCAATGGTCGGAGGCACGCGCGAGGCGGCTGCTTGACGACGACACCCGAGCCGGAGGTCCCGCAGCGGCCGACCGGCGGCGACTACGCGCCGAGCAACGCCGCACGCATGGCGTTCTACCAGCGAGCCGGCGGCGTCCTCACACCGGTGATCACGACGATCTTCGCGTTCTTCATCGGCGGGATCGTCGTCGCAGCCACCGGCCACAACCCGATCTCGACCTACAAGGGGATCTTCGAGGGCACCGGCCTGAACTGGTTCTTCCCGTGGATCTCGGGCGCCGAGCGGATCAACGCGGAGTTCAACCTCCAGCAGACGCTGCTCGTGACGACGCCGCTCATCCTCACCGGGCTCGCCGTCGCGTTCGCCTTTCGCTGCGGGATGTTCAACATCGGCGGCCAGGGTCAGTACACGATGGGCGCGATCACGGCCGTGTGGGTGGGCACGACCTGGGCGAGCCTGCCGGGCATCCCGCACGCGTTCCTCGCGATCGTGCTGGCGATCGTCGCGGGCGCGCTCTGGGCGGGAATCGCCGGCATCCTGAAGGCGACCGTCGGGGCGCACGAGGTGATCACGACGATCATGCTCAACTGGATCGCGTACTGGGTCGGAACGTGGGCGTTCGGCCTCGGCGGACCGCTGCAGAACGACGCGAACAAGTCGGTGCCGATCTCGAACGACGTCTTACCGAGCGTGAAGCTGCCCGTGTGGTGGGGCAACGCGGAGCTGCAGGGACTGCACATCGGGTTCTTCATCGCGCTCGCGGCGCTCGTCGCGTACTGGTTCATCCTCAACCGGACGACGCTCGGCTACGAGGTTCGCGCGGTCGGCTACAACCCGGAGGCTGCGCGCTACGCGGGGATCAACGTCGCGCGAAGCTACTTCCTCGCGATGGCGATCGCCGGCGGCTTCGCGGGCCTCGGCGGCGCGCTCGACATCCTCGGTTGGCAGTACCGGTTGGGCTCGCTCGACATCCAGACCTCGCAGATCGGCTTCATCGGGATCGCGGTCGCGCTGCTCGGCCGCAACACGGCGATCGGCGTCGGCCTCTCCGCGCTCTTGTTCGGCGCGCTCCTCTACGGGACGTCGACGCGTAGCCTCGACCCCGACGTCTTCCCGCCCGAGCTCGCCGGGAACTTGACGCTGATGATCCAGGCCCTCGTGCTGTTGTTCGTCGGCGCCGACGTGCTCGTGGTCTACGTCTGGAACGTCCGTCGGAAGCTCCGCAGACGCGCGGCCACGACCGCCGAGGCACCCGCGTGACCGCGGGCGCTGCATCGGTGCGCGCGGGCATCCTCGACCGCCTGCCGCGTGGGAACCGAGCCATCGCCTGGGCCGGCATCCTGCTCGGGCTGCTCGCGTTCTTCGTCGCGCTCCCGCCGGTCGACCGCGCGCTCGCCCGTCTGGCCGATCCTGTTCGGGCTGCTCGGGATCTCGGGAGGGCTCTGGGCCGTGACCCGTGGTGTGGGTCGGCTCGCGTGGGGCGCACTCGTCCTCGGCGTCCTCGGGATCGGGCTCGGCTACCTCGCAACGCTCTCCGGCGAGGCGAAGCTCGACAGCGTGGTCGTGTGGTCGGCGCTCTTCGCCGCGATGCTCCGCTACGCGACGCCGCTCACGTTCGCGGCGATCGGCGGCATCTTCAGCGAGCGCTCCGGCGTCGTGAACATCGGCCTCGAGGGGATGATGCTGATGGGCGCGTTCTTCGCGATCCTCGCTGCGGACAAGCTCGACTCGTGGCCGCTGGGGCTGCTCGCAGCGCTGGTCGCAGGAGGGCTGACGGCGCTGATCCACGCGTTCGTCTCGATCCATCTGCGCGCAGATCAGATCGTGAGCGGCACGGCGATCAACTTCCTCGCGCTCGGCGTCACCGGCTACTTCTTCATCGACGTCTACGGCGACCAGGGGACGCCCGGCGGGCGGGATCCCTCGCGTCCCGGAGGTCAACCTCGACTTCCTCGGCTCGATTCCGGGCATCGGGACGTTCCTCGAGGACGTGTTCGGCCACCTCAACCTGATGATCTGGCTCAGCTTCCTCCTCCTGATCGTCGCGTACTTCCTGTTGTTCAAGTCGCCGATCGGGCTCCGGCTGCGCGCGGTCGGCGAGCACCCCCGCGCGGCCGACACGGTGGGCATCTCCGTCTATACCACTCGGTATGTCGCGGTCGTGGTCTCGGGGATGCTCGCGGCGCTCGGCGGTGCGTACCTCTCGATCGGGTTCCTCGGCTCGTTCAACGAGAACATGACCGCGGGGCGGGGGTTCATCGCGCTTGCGGCGGTGATCTTCGGGAACTGGCGGCCGTTCGGCGCGTTCGGCGCGGCACTCTTGTTCGGCTTCTCGAGCGCGCTCGCGCAGCGACTGCCCGAGTACTCGACCTCCGGGGCGGTGCTCTTCCAGGCGCTGCCGTACGTCCTGACCCTGATCGCGGTGGCCGGCGTGATCGGGCGCTCGATCCCGCCCGCAGCCGTCGGGCGACCGTACGTCAAGCAGTAGCGATGCGAAATGCACCCGCTGTCTGGTCGGTTCTGCTCGGCGTGCTCGCTGCGGCGGCGATCCCGGTTGCGGTGGCGTACGCCGACCGGAGCCTGAGCGTGGAGCTGATCTGGGCCGGTGTGGCAGTGCCCTTCGCCGCGCTGCTCGGCCTCGCTGCGCTCGGCGCCGCGCGGGCAGGACGGCGCCGCGCGCAGTTGACCCTTCGCCGCAGCGGTGCCCGGACCGCCGTCCTGGGCAGGTTCCTGGGTCTGCTCGGCCTCCTGTTCGCCGGCACCGGCGCGATCTCCCTGCTCGTGTACGCGATCCTGAGCTGGCGGGGGCGGACTTGAGGCTCTTAGGCGAGTCCGGCGAATCGTCTCTACAATCGTCGGGCATGTTCGAGATCGGCAACAGCCTCCGAGAAGCCCGGCTCCGCCAGAGCCTGGAGCTCTCCGACGTCGAGCGGGCGACCAAGATCCGCCCGAAGTACCTGCGCGCGCTCGAGGACGAGCAGTTCGAGCTGCTGCCTGCGCAGACCTACGTCAAGGGTTTCCTCAACACGTATGCGGAGTTCCTCGGCCTCGACGGGCAGCTCTACGTCGACGAGTACAACTCGCGCTACGTCACGCGGGAGGAAGAGGAGCCGTTCCGGCCCCGCAGGAGCACGCCCGGCCCGCGCAACCGGCGGCTCGAGTCGAGCGTCGTCCTCGTCACGCTCGTCGGGATCGCGGTCGTCTTCGGGCTCGTGATCGCGGCGTGGAAGTCGGGCGACGACTCCCCGAACGCGAACGCGCCGATCGCCGACACCGTGCTGCGCGCGCCCGCCGAGCGCGTGCTCGTGGTCCGCGGCACGCGCGGTGCGACGCGCATGGAGGTTCGCCGCAACTCGCAGGAAGGTGAGCTCGTCTTCTCCGGCACGATCCCGAACGGACGAGAGCAGTCCTTCAAGATCGGGCAGAAGCTCTGGCTCTACGTGCAGCGCCCCGCGGCCGTCGACCTGGTCGTCAACGGGCGCGCGACGCGCGCGCCGGCACGGCTGCTCTTCGTCGACGCCTCGGGCGTCGAGCGCGCGCCCGCCGCGAATTGACGCGGCCCCGGGCGCTCCTCGTCGTCACCGGCAGCGAGCTCGCCCGCGGCGAGCGGACCGACCGAAACGGTCCCTTCCTCGCGCGGGAGATCCTGGAGCGCGGGCTCGAGCCGGCGCGGATCACCATCGTCGGCGACGGAGAGCACGAGCTCGAGGCAGCGCTTCGCGAGGGGCTCGCAGCAGACCTCCTCGTGACGTCGGGCGGCCTGGGACCGACGCACGACGACCGGACGGTCGAGCTGCTCGCGCGCGTGACGGGGCGCGAGCTGCGGGTGGACGACGAGCTCCACGGGAAGATCGAACTGGTTTCGCGAGGCGTCGCCGAGCGCCTGCGGCGCCCGTACACGGACTTCGAGCCCGGGGTACGGAAGCAGGCATCGGTGCCGGACGGCGCCGCGTCGGTCGGGCTCGCGGGCACTGCGCCCGGCCTCGTCCTCGAGCACCGCGGGACGGTCGTCGTGGTGCTACCCGGGCCACCCGGCGAACTGCAGCGGCTCTGGGCCTCGGCGGTCAAGTCTGAGCCGATGCTGGAGTTGCTTGCGCGTGCCCGGCCGCCCGGACGGCGGGTGCTGCGGCTCTTCGGCGTGAGCGAGTCAGCCGTCGCGCGCGCGCTCGACGAGGCCGGAGGCGAGCCGGAGGGGGTGGAGGCGACGATCTGCGCGCGGGACTTCGAGATCCACGTCGACCTCGTCGTCGAGCCCGGCGCGGAGGACGCGGCGGACGCGCTCGAGTCGGCGCTCGCCGAGTCGCTCGGGCGCTGGCTGTTCGCCAGGGACGAGCGGACGATCGAGGAACAGGTGCTCGCGCTCTGCCGTGCGCGCGGGCTGACGCTCGCGACCGCCGAGTCGTGCACCGGCGGGCTCGTCGCCGAGCGGCTGACCCGGGTGCCGGGCTCGAGCGACGTCTTCCTCGGCGCGATCGTGGCCTACGCGGACGAGGTCAAGGCGGCCCAGCTGGGCGTTCCCGACGCGCTGATCCGCGAGCACGGCTCGGTCTCTGCCGAGGTTGCTGCGGCGATGGCGTCCGGAGCGCGGGAGCGCCTCGGCGCGGACGTCGCCGTCGGGATCACCGGGGTCGCAGGCCCGGGGGGCGGCACGCCCGAGAAACCGGTCGGGCTCTGTTACGTCGCCGCGGAGACCCCCGACGGAGCACGCGTGGTCGACTTCAGCTACCCGTCCGACCGGGAGGCGGTGCGCTCGCGGGCCGCCGCCGCGGCGCTCCACCTGGTCCGGCGGTTGTTGACCCAGAACTGACACACGCACGTCACACCTCGGCCGCTACCGTCGATCCGGATGCACGGCTTCGCCTCTTCTGCGCGCTGCAGCTGCCCGACGACGTGGTCGAGTCACTCGCCGCCTGGCAGCTCCGCGAGCTCGGCGGACGAGTCGTCCCCCGGGGAAACCTCCACGTCACGCTGGCCTTCCTCGGCTCGAGGCCCGGGAGCGACCTCGAGCCCGTGGCCGGCGCGGTGCGCGAGGCCGCCGCTCGGGCCGGGCGACCGGAGCTCGCGCTGCGCGGGTACCGGGAGACCCGGAGCGTCGGCATGCTCGTCTTCGACGACCTGGACGGGCGCGCCGCCGCCCTCGCCGACGACCTGTTCGGCCGTCTGGAGGCCCTCGGCGTCTACGAGCGGGAGCGGAGGCCCTGGCTGCCCCACGTGACCGTGACCCGTTTCCGTCAGCGCCCACGGCTCGACCCGGAGCTCCCCGCGCTGGGGCGGTTCAGTCCGTCCGACGCGGCTGTTTACCTGTCTCGGCTGCACCCATCCGGGGCGCAGTACGAGGTTCTGGAATCGTTTGCGCTAGGAGGCTGAAGAGTGGATCGCGAGCAGGCACTGGACACCGCCCTCGGGCAGATCGAGCGACAGTTCGGCAAGGGATCGGTCATGAAGATGACGGACGCGGCGGCCGTGAACGTCGGCTCCGTCTCGACGGGGTCGCTCTCGCTCGACCTCGCGCTGGGGATCGGCGGTCTGCCACGCGGGCGCGTCGTCGAGATCTTCGGCCCGGAGTCGTCGGGGAAGACGACGCTCGTCTACCACGTGATCGCCGAGGCTCAGCGCCGCGGCGGGATCTGCGCGTTCATCGACGCCGAGCACGCGATGGACCCGGCGTACGCGAAGCGGATCGGCGTCAACATCGACGACCTGCTCGTCTCGCAGCCCGACACCGGCGAGCAGGCGCTCGAGATCTGCGAGCTGCTCATCCGCTCCGGCGCGCTCGACGTCGTCGCGATCGACTCCGTTGCGGCGTTGACGCCGAAGGCCGAGATCGAGGGCGAGATGGGCGACTCGCTCCCCGGCATCCAGGCGCGGCTGATGAGCCAGGCGCTCCGCAAGCTCGCCGGCACGCTCAACCGCACCGACACGATCTGCATCTTCACCAACCAGCTGCGCGAGAAGATCGGGGTCATGTTCGGCAGCCCGGAGGTCACGCCGGGAGGCCGTGCGCTCAAGTTCTACGCGTCGATCCGCCTGGACATCCGCCGGATCGAGACGCTGAAGGAAGGTGTCGAGGCGATCGGCAACCGCGTGCGCGTGAAGGTCGTGAAGAACAAGGTCGCGCCGCCGTTCAAGCAGGCCGAGTTCGACATCATCTACGGCTCGGGGATCTCCTGGGAAGGCACGGTCGTCGAGGCCGGGGTCGACAAGAAGGTGATCCAGAAGTCGGGCTCGTACTTCAGCTTCGACGACGAGCGGCTCGGCCAGGGTCGCCACAACGCGGCGGCGTTCCTCCGCGAGCACCCGGACGTGACGCAGAAGATCCTCGGGGCGCTGCAGCGGGACGCAGGCCCGGATCAGGTCGTCTCGGCGCGGCTCCTGCCGATCGCCGAGGGTGACGCTCCGCCGGCCGCGGCCAAGGCGACGGCCAAGGATGAGCCCGTCGCCGAGCCCGAGAAGGCGGCCAAAGAGCCCGAGAAGGTCAAAGAGCCGGCGTAATGCCTGTCGTCAGCGGGCTCCGCGAGCTGCCAAGCGGCCGGGTCGCCGTCGAGCTCGACGGAGCGCGTTGGCGGACCGTCCCGGCGGAGGTCGTGGTCCGCGTGCGGCTCGAGGTGGGGGAGGAGCTCGACCGTCCCCGAGCGCGTGAGCTCGCTCGCGAGCTGCGTCGCGCTCGCGCGGTCGACACCGCGCTCCGGGCGGTCTCGCGCCGCGAGCAGTCCACGGCCGAGCTCGACCGCCGGCTCCGGCAGCGAGGGCTTCGCGCCGGGGCTGCGCGAGGAGACGCTGAACCGCCTGGAGCGGGTCGGCCTCGTCGACGACGAGCGCTATGCGCTGCGCCGCGCGGAGTCGCTCTCCGAGCGGGGCCAGGGGGACGAGGCGATCCGGTGGCGCCTCGAGCGCGACGGGGTGGCCCGGGAGACCGCGGCGAAGGCCGTCGCCTCGCTGCCGCCCGAGCGACAGCGCGCACGGCTCGTCGTGGCCGCGCAGGGCACGGGGCCTCGGACGGCACGCGAGCTCGCCCGGAGGGGCTTCGGCGAGGACGCGGTCGAGGAAGCGCTCGGCCAGGCTGTTGCAGACGGCCCCTGAGGCGGTAGACTCCAGGTGCTTCACTCGACATTTCTCCTGCATACAGGTTTTTTTCCGTTGATCCGAAACTGAGCATTCTCTGACGTTCGAGCGATCTAGAGGCTTTTGAACCACCCCGACCGAACGAGCTGAACATCCCAGACACGGCGACGCGTTGAGCGTCGCGGCGAGGCGGTGTGCTCCCGTCCTCGCCGACCTCGGAGCCTTGCGGCAGATCTGCCGGGTGGCTGACAACCGAACTCGGCCTTCGAGGTGCTGGAACGTTGCTCGTCGTCGCGGGAATCGCAATCGGAATCGTGGTGGGCGTCCTCGCGGCCGTGGTCGCGATCGCGATGCTCGAGAAGAGCCGTCTCGGTGACCTCCGCCGCCGCCGGACGCTCCTGATCACCGAGGCCGAGCGGGAGGCGGAGGCGATTCGCCGGGAGGCGCAGATCGAAAGCCGCGAACGCGAGCTTGCGCTGCGCGCCGAGATCGAGGACGAAGTTCGGACTCGCCGCCAGGAGATCTCGCGGACCGAGGAGCGGATCGCCACGCTCGAGCTCGACCTCGACCGGAAGCTGACCGAGCTGTCACGGCGCGAGCAGGGTGTGAACGACCGCGAGCTCGCGTCGAAGGAGCTGCACGAGGAGCTGAAGCACGTCAAGGAGCAGGAGCAGCACGTGCTCGAGAAGCTCGCCGGCATGACCCAGCCGGAGGCGCGGGCGCACCTGCTCGACCGCTCGGAGGAGCTCGTCCGGCACGAGCTCGCCCGTCGCGTGCGTCAGCTCGACGAGGAGGCCCGCGCGGAAGTCGAAACGCCGCGCGCGGAACCTCGTCGCCGACGCGCTGCAGCGGGTCGCCGCGAGCCACGCGGCCGAGACGACGGTCTCGATGGTCGAGCTGCCGAGCGACGACATGAAGGGACGGATCATCGGCCGCGAGGGCAGGAACATTCGCGCGCTCGAGCACCTGACGGGCGTCGACTTCATCATCGACGACACGCCGCAGGCCGTCGTGCTCTCGTCGTTCGACGGCATCCGTCGCGAGATCGCGAAGCTGACGCTCCAGAAGCTGATCGAGGACGGCCGCATCCACCCGGCGCGGATCGAGGAGACGTACTACCAGTCGAAGTCGGAGCTCGACGACCTGATCCAGCAGGCCGGCGAGCAGGCCGTCTTCGAGGCGAACTGCGGCGACTTCCACCCGGAGATCGTCAAGATGCTCGGCCGGCTCCGCTTCAGGACGAGCTACGGGCAGAACGTCCTGAAGCACACGCTCGAGGTCGTGCACCTCGCCGGCGTGATGGCGACCGAGCTCGAAGCAGGGATCAAGACCGTCAAGCGCGCCGCGCTGCTGCACGACGTCGGCAAGGCGATGACGCACGAGGTCGAGGGCTCCCACGCGCTCATCTCGGCGTCGCTCGCACGCCGCTACAACGAGACGCAGGGCGTCGTGCACGCGATCGAGGCGCACCACTACGAGGTCCAGCCGCAGACCGTCGAGGCGGTCCTGCTGATCTCGGCGGACGCGATCTCGGCCGCCCGCCCGGGCGCGAGGGGCGAGAGCCTCGAGCACTACATCAAGCGGCTGTCAGCGCTCGAGCAGCTCGCCGAGGCGCACAGCGGGGTCGAGCGGGTCTACGCGCTGCAGGCCGGGCGTGAGATCCGCGTGATCGTCAAGCCGAACGAGGTCGACGACGACGAGGCGGCGCTGCTCTCGCACGAGATCGCACGCGAGATCGAGGACAACCTCGAGTACCCGGGCCAGGTCAAGGTGACGGTGATCCGGGAGTCGCGCGCGATCGACGTCGCGCGTTAGTTCCCTTGGCAAGGGCGGCGAGACGCCGAGCCCGATGAACACGCTGCCCGACGCGTAGCGCAGCAGCCGACGACGCTGCTTGAGCCAGCGGGCGAGCGTTCCCGCCGTGACCGCGTAGACCCGTCGGTGAGGAACCCGAGCACGCCGAAAGTCAGCCCGAAGGAGCACCTGCGTCCAGACGCGGTCGACGAACTGCGGCAGGCCGAGGAAGAAGAGCGCCGTCTTCGGGTTCACTTCGATGACGCCCTGCCTGAAGAGGCCGGCGAGCGGAGTCCGGCATGGCTACCATTGTCGCACGGTGCGCCGCTACCACGTCACGACTTCGGCTGTCAGATGAACGCCCACGATCGCGAGCGGATCAAGGGCTGCTCGAGGAGCTCGGGCTCGGCGAACGTCGTCGCCCGAGGAAGCCGACGTGCTCGTCTTCAACACGTGCACGATCCGCGAGAAGCCCGACACGCGGCTCGCCGCGCATCTCGGGAACGCGAAGGTGCTGAAGGAGCGCGACCCGGACCGCGTGATCGCGGTCGGCGGGTGCTACGCGGAGGCGCAGCGGGAGCGGATCTTCGGCCAGTACCCGTTCGTCGACGTCGCGTTCGGACCAGGCTCGATCTCGCACCTCGGCGAGTGGCTCGGCGCAGGGGGGACCGGCGTCGCACGTTCGAGCTTCGGGATCGCCGACGAACGGCGCTTCGCCGCCGCGCTGCCGGTGCACCGCGAGCGCCGCTTCCAGGCGTGGGTGCAGGTCTCGATGGGCTGCAACTCGAAGTGCGCCTACTGCATCGTTCCCGCAGTGCGGGGCCGCGAGGTCAGCCGCCGGCCGGGGGAGATCGTCGCCGAGGTCGACGCGGCTCGCCGCAGACGGCGTCAAGGAGCTCACGCTGCTCGGCCAGAACGTCAACTCCTGGGGTCGCGACCTGCGGCCCGACGTGCGACACCGAGTTCGGTGAGCTGCTCAGGGCCTGCGACGCAGTCGAAGGAATCGAGCGGGTCCGCTTCACGAGCCCGCACCCAAAGGACTTTCGGGAGCCGGTGATCGCCGCGATCGCGGAGTGCGCGTCGCGTCTGCGAGCACGTGCACCTGCCGCTGCAGTCGGGCTCGACGCGCATTCTCAAGGCGATGCGGCGCACGTACTCGCGCGAGCGCTACCTGGCGGTCGTGGAACGGCTGCGCGCCGCGATCCCGGATCTCGCGCTCGGCACCGACATCATCGTCGGCTTCCCGGGCGAGACGGAGGACGACTTCCTCGAGACGCTCGAGGTCGTCGAGGACGGTGCGCTACGACAGCGCCTTCACGTTCGTCTACTCGCCTCGACAGCGGAACGGAGGCCGCGGCGATGCCCGACCAGGTTCCCGACGACGTGAAGCGCGAGCGGATCGAGCGGCTCGTCGAGCTCGTCCAGCGGATCGCTTGTGAGCGCAACATGGCTCGGATCGGAAACGTCGAGGAAGTACTCGTCGAGGGCGCGAGCCGCACAGACGACACCCGCTTGCGTGGGCGCACGCGCCGAAACACGAACGGTGCACTTCAGCGGCGACGCGGCTCCCGGCGAGCTCGTCCCGGTCGAGATCGAGAGCGCGACCTCCACGACGCTGGGCGGGCGGCGGACGGCGCTCGTCGCCGTATGACCCGGCGCCGCGCCTGGATCGCGGCGCAGCTGCTCTTCGTCGTTGCGCTGGTCGTCTTCCTCGGCTTCGCCCTTGAGGACACCTGGGCGGACGCCGGCCCGCGGCTTCGCGACGCGGACGTCGGGACCTGCTGATCGCGACCGGGCTCGTCGGCGCGTACTACTGCTTGTTCGTGATCGGCTGGCAGTCGATCCTTCGCGCTCTGGACGTTCGCGTGACGTACGACGTCGCACTGCAGGCGGAGATGGCCTCGATGCTCGCGAAGTACGTGCCGGGCGGCATCTGGACGCCGGCTGCGCGGTAGTCTGGCTGCGGAAGGCGGGCGTCGAGGCGGCGACGCCGCTAGTCCTCTCGTCGATCCTGCTCGAAGCCGGTCTGTCGGCAGTCTCGGGCGTCGGCGTGTTCGTCGCCGGCCTCGCGATCATCGGCGGGGCCGACGCGCCACTCCTGCCGCTCATCCTCTTCAGCGCGGTTGTCGTCGTCGCGTTGCACCCGCGCGTGTTTCGCTGGCTCGCGGCGCGGGTCTTCCGGCCGTTCGGTGGGGTGGATCTCCCGGAGCTCCCGTACCGAGTCCTCATCGGACTGCTCGTGTTCTACGCGTTCTCGTGGATTGTCGGAGGCGCGGCGTTGCTGTTCCTCATTCGCTCGCTGGGAGGCGACGCTACCCGAGACGATCGTCTTCCTGGGCGGTGTTGCGGCGGTGGGCGCCATCGTTGCCGTGCTCTCGATCATCACTCCGTCGGGCCTCGGCGTCCGCGAGGCGACGATGTACGGCCTCGTCCTCGCAGTGGCGCCGAGTGGCGTCGCACTCGGGGTGGTCGTCCTGAACCGCATCGTGATCACCGTCGTCGAGGGCGTGTTGCTCCTCGTTGGCGCGCTCCTGTGGAGGCGCCGGCGCGCCGCGCTCCGCAGCGCCCCTGTGACGCCCTGATGGTCGTCGGTGTCTTCGGGCCGACCGCGTCCGGAAAGACCGCCGTTGCCGAGGTCCTGGCCGACCGGGTCGACGGCGAGCTCGTGTCCGCCGACGCGATGCAGGCGTACCGGGGGTTGCCGATCCTGACGAACCAGTCCGACCGGCCGACGAAGCTCGTCGGTGTCTGGCCGCTCGACCACGAGGCATCGGTCGCGGAGTACCAAGAGCTCGCGCAGGCGGCGGTCGACGAGGTCATAGCCGACGGGCGAACTCCGGTGGTGGCCGGCGGGACAGGTTTGTACCTCCGTGCGGCGCTCGCGGGGCTCGCGCTTCCGCCGCCCGCGCCTGCCGCCACCCGCGCGCGGCTGGAGCGGCTGTACGACAGTCTCGGTCCCGAGCGCGCGCACGCGGCGCTGGCGGAGCATGATCCGGTCGCGGCGGGACGAATTCACGCGAACGACCGGCGTCGGGTCGTCCGGGCACTCGAGCTCGTCGAGGTCGGCTCGTCGCTCGCTCCGACCTCGGACACGCTCTGGGGCGGGGGGTACCGGTATCCGACCGTCGTGGTCGGTCTCGAGATGCCACGTGAGGAGCTCGGAGCGCGCATCGAGGCTCGGACCCGCTCGATGGTCGAGCGCGGCGTCGTCGAGGAGGCGTGCCGGGCTCTCGCCGGCCCCGTCTCCCAGACCGCGCTCGCGGTCCACGGCCTGCGCGACTTTGCCGACCTGCCGCTCGAGGAGGCGGTCGAGACGTACTAACCGTCGCGTCCGCCGCTACAGCGCCTACCAGCGGAAGTGGATGCGCCGCATCCCCGGCGTCGTCATCATCGATGCGAACCGTCCCACGACCGAGGTGGCCGATGAGATCGTCGCGCTGGCACGCGCACGGGAACGTGTACCTGGTGACGGAGCCCTCCGGGCTGACGGCTGACCGAGTGCGCGAGCTCGTCGGCGACGCCGACGGCATCCTCGAGGTGACGGACGACGGCGAGGTCACCATCTGGAACCCCGATGGATCGCAAGCGGAGATGTCCGGGAACGGAACGCGGATCGCGGCCCGGTGGCTCGCGGAGCGGACGGGCGAGGACGTCGTCACGGTGCGCGTCGGGCCGCGCGTCGTCATTGCGCGGATGCTCGGCGGGGACGACGTCGAGCAGGAGCTCGGCGACGTTCGCGTGGGCGCGGTCGAGGTGGTCGACGGCATCGAGGTGATCGCGGTCGACGTCGGCAATCCGCACGCGGTCGTGCTCGGCGATCCCGCGGTGCTGCCGGCCCTCGGGCCGAGACTCGAGAATCACGAGCGCTTCCCGAATCGCACCAACGTGCAGGTTGCGAGGGTGGACGCGCCGGGCGAGGTGACGGCACGAGTCTGGGAGCGTGGGGTGGGTGAGACGAGCGCGTCGGGCACGAGCGCGGTCGCCGTCGCCGCGGCGACGCACCCGGCCGGCGGTGAGGTCGTCGTTCACTTCCCGGGCGGCGACCTGCACGTCCGCCTCGAGAACGGCCGCGCCTACCTGCGCGGGGCCGCCGCTCCGGTGGACGAATCGTCACAGGATTTGCACGAAGACCCGCGCTCCCGCCCGCTACCCTGAGCTCCCCCGGGTGGGTGGGGGTTAGGGATGGGAACGGCCCTCCGAGCGTGCCCGCCAAGCCTCGGCCATACGGATCCTGTCCAGCATGGATGGGTGGGTGTCGAACAGGGCGGACGCCCACGCGGGCGGGGACGGGTCGGCGAGGGCGAACTCCGTGAAATGGACGAAGAGCTGCCGCGCGCCGTCGGGGTCCTCCGTCGTCTGGAGCGCGACCCAGTCGGCCTCCGCTTCCATCCTGCGACCGATCACGTTGAAGATCGGCTGAGCCGCCATGCTGAGCGCCACGAAGGCGAAGAGCGCGACCGGCACCGCCTGCGCCTCACGGAGCGTGCCGCGCCGACGCGTCGCGACCGCGATCAGGAACGTGCCGGGCACCGCAAAGAGCGCGTACCAGCCGACGCCCTTCCAGATGTGCTCCCGCGAGTGATGTGCGATCTCGTGCGCGAGCACCATCCGCACCTCGTCGTCGGCGAAGCGCCCGTCGAGAAGCGTGTCCCAGATGAAGACCTTGCGCGACGCGTCCATCCCCGCGGCGAACGCGTTCGGCGAGTCGGTGTACGCGCTGACCTCCTCGACTCGAACGGGAATCGACTCGGTGCCCTGCTCGCGCGCGTACTCGCGCGCGGCGGTCACCAGCGCCGCGTCTCGCAGCGGGCGATCGTCCGGAACCAGCCAGGGGAAGGTGTAGGAGAACAGGACGTACAGGCCGACGAACACCGGAGCGCCTGCGACCCACCAGCGCCCGCGCAGCAGCTGTGCGAAGCCCATCACGATCACGAGCGCGAGGCAGATAAACGCGAACTCGACCGTGAGGCTGAGCCAGTAGGCAAACAGCCACTCGAGGTAGCCGACGTCGTCCGCAGCGTCGTAGCGGCGCGCCCACCAGAGCTCGGCGAGCCCGAACGGGATCTGCGTGATCCAGAGGATCCCGAGTCCCAACATCCCGAGCAGCATTCCGGTGCCGATCCGCCCGGCCGCCGACTCGCGGGCCAGGCGATGTCCGCGCCAGGCGTACAGCCCTAGCACGATCAGCACCACCACCATCGACGCAAGTGAGTTCCAGCGGAGGAACGTCTCGAAGTGCTCCGCCCTGTTCAGCTGCGCCGGTTCGAAGATCGCGCGCTCGTCGAGCGCCGGGAGCTTCAGCTCGTCGGGAACGTCCGTCGGCCACAGCGCCCAAGCGCCGAGCGCCGCGCAGGCGATCAGGACGAGCGCGGCGACGACGTGCTCAAGCCGGCGCATCGACCGGCGTGGGCGGTAGCTCGGCCCACGGGGTCTCGACCGGCTCGAGCCTCGGCGGGCCGCTGAACGGATAGCGGTCCGTCACGAGCGTCGCATACGTATTGACCTGCGCGTTGTACCGGAGCGCGTACGCGCCCGCATTCCGCAGGCCTTCCGGCATCCGCCCGATCGCGAGCGCGGCGAACCAGCCGCCGACCCCCGCCGCGAACAACATCGTGGTGAGTGCGCTGTTCAGGATGAACGCCGGGAGCCCCAGGAAGAACCGAAAGAGCGTCACCCAGCGGTTCTGCGGCTCCGGCGGCGCGACGTACACGTCGACGGGGTACCCGGCCTGACCGGTGAAGCCCGGAAACGGGTTCGCGACCATGAAGAGGAAGGCACCGACGTGGGTCTGGTATCGCACGTACGCCGCGAGGAAGCGACGAAGTGACGCTGCTGGGCGGCCGGTAGCGAGTGCGAAGAACCACTGGCCGATGACCGCGAAGAACGCGGCGATGCCCCAGAGCAACAGCCACACCATGTGCGGCACGGTGAGGAAGAGACGGAAGAAGGTCGTCAGACGAGACCGTCGGCGATCGTCGCTCACCTCGAGAGCGATCGGGTGCTCCGGGTTTGGACCCGCAGACGCGGGAAGCGTCGGATCGCCCGTCGGATACGTCGGCGTGACGAGCAGCAGGTACGCGTACGTCTCCGCCGAGTAGCGCAGCCCGTACGCGGCGACGTTGCGCAGACCGTGCGGCATCTCGCCTCGCGCAAGACACGCGAACCACCCCAGGACGGCTGCCGTCAGCACCAGGCCGCCGCTGATCGCGAAGGAGCGGTCACCGAAGCCCCCGGCTGGTCCGCCGCCCGTTACGAGCGCCAGGAAGAGGAGCGCCGGGATCGCGAGCAGGAAGCGGAAGCCGGCAGTCAGCCTCGGCTGGAGCTCGGCCGCGTCCAGCTCGACGTCGATCGGGTACCCCGGCTCACCGAGGAACCCGGGAAACGGGTTGGCAGCCAGCGCGACGTACGCGCCGACGTGCGTCGCGTACCGAATGTAGGCGACGTGAAAGCTCTGCAGCGGGTCGGCCGGACGGCCGCGCACAACCGTGACGAACCACTGCGCGATCGCGGTGAAGAAGACCGCGAACGTCCATAGCCCGAGCCAGACGAAGTGCGGAATCGCCAGGAAGAGCCGAAAGAAGACCGTGAGCCGGGAGCGACCGCGGTCGTCGTTGACGATCAGGCGCACCGGCCGATCGTTCACGTCGCGACCCCGTGCTCCCGCAACGCGTCGTTCAGGCTCGTCTTCAGGTCGGTGGAGGCGTTGCGTGTCCCGACGATCAGCGCGCAGGGGATGTCGAACGTCCCGGCGGCGTACTCCTTCGCACGTGTGCCGGGGATCACCACCGAGCGAGGTGGCACGAAGCCGCGATGCTCGACGGGCTTGTCGCCAGTCACATCGATGATCGGGATCGACGACGTCAGCACCACGTTCGCGCCGAGCACCGCACCTTCGCCCACGATCGTTCCCTCGGTGACGATGCAGCGCGAGCCCACGAACGCGCCGTCCTCGACGATCACCGGCCGTGCCCCGGGAGGCTCGAGGACGCCTCCGATGCCGACGCCGCCGGCGAGATGGACGTCGGCGCCGATCTGGGCGCATGACCCGACCGTCGCCCAGGTGTCGACCATGGTGCGCGGCCCGACCCATGCGCCGATGTTCACGTAGCTCGGCATCAGCACCACGTCGGGCGACAGGAAGGAGCCGAAGCGCGCCGCCGCCGGCGGCACGACGCGAACGCCGCGCTCGCTGTAGTCGCGCTTCAGCGGAATCTTGTCGTGGTAGAGAAAGGGACCGAGCTCGACCGGCTCCATCTTGCGGAGCCGGAAGTAGAGCAGGATCGCCTTCTTCACCCACTCATGGACGACCCACTCCTCGTCGCGCTTCTCCGCGACGCGCAGCTCACCGCGGTCGAGCGCGGCGATCGTCTCCTCGACCACGTTGGCGCGTGCAGGGTCGAGGTCCGCCCAGAGCGCCTCGATCTCCGACTCGAGGCTCAGAGAACGTCCTCGAGGACGGCGACCGCCTCCGCGCACTCGCCCTCTGTCGGCACGAGCGCGAACCGCACATACCCTTCGCCCGCCGGGCCGAAGTACGACCCGGGAGCGACGACGACACCGTGGTCGAGTAGCCGCTCGGCGAACGAGACCGATGTCTCGTCACCGGGAGTCTCGACCCACAGGTACATCGTGGCTCGACTCCCGGCCAGGACGATCCCTTTGCGCGCGAACAGATCGAGAAACAGCGTGCGCTTGCGGCCGTACAGCGCACGGTTGCGCTCGACGTGCTTCTCGTCGCCCCACGCGGCGATCGCAGCGCGCTGGACGAACACTTGGGGCGCTGTGCCGACGTTCGGGCGGAACTTCCGAAGCGCCTCGATCACGTCCTCGTTCGCCGCGACGAACCCGCAGCGGTAACCGGTCATCGACGAACGCTTGGACAACGTGTTGAACACGACCATGTTGCGCCGGTTCTGGACCTGGAGCGCGGACGCCGGCGGCTCGTCGAACCAGAGCTCGGTGTACGCCTCGTCGGAGCAGACGAGCACGTCGTGCTCGAGCGCAATCTGCGAGAGGCGTTCGTAGAACTCGAGCGGGGCGACCGCCCCCGTCGGGTTGTTCGGGTAGCAAACCCAGACGAGCGCGGTGCGCGACCAGGTTTCGTCGTCGACGGCGTCGAGATCGGGCAGGAAGTCGTGTTCGGCGCGCAGGGGTAGCGTCCCGATCTCCGCGCCGGCGAAGAGCGCCCCCCGTTCGTAGACGGGGTAGCCGGGCTCGGGCAGCAGCACGAGGTCCTTGCCTGCCGCCGCGTCGAGGACGACCTGTGCGAAGAGGAAGATCGCCTCCTTCGAGCCGTACGTCGGGATCAGCTCGCGGTCGGGGTCCAGCTCGACGTCGAACCTCCGTCGCGCCCAGGCGGCGATCGCCTCACGCAGCTCGGGCAGGCCGACCGCAGCGGGGTAGCCCGTTGCCTCGTCGAGCGCGGCGGTCAGTGCGGCCTTGATCAGCGGATCGGTCGGCTCGCGCGGGTCGCCCATGCCGAAGTCGAAGATGCGGACGCCTTCGGCGGCTTTCCGGCGCTTCGCCTCCTCGATTCGGACGAACGGGTAGACGGTCTGGGCCGCGAGTACGGGGGAGACGTGCACGCCTGGAGCCTAGGCGGTGATGAAGACGCGAAGCGCCTCGAAGCAGCGCTCGAGCGCCGCGATCTCGATCTGCTCGTCACGCGTGTGCGCGAAGCGTGGCGCACCCGGCCCGAAATTGACCGCGTCCAGGCCGCGCTCGGCGAACTGGGCGACCGGCGTCCAGGCCTGCTTCGGCGTGATCAAAAACCCGCCGACGTCCCGTAGCCGCTGCACGAGCTCGTTGTCGACGGCCACGGGGGCGGAGGGAGAGTGGCTGACGATCTCGACCTCATCACCGGCCAGCTCACGCAGGCGAGCCTCGGCGTCAGCCGGCGTGCGGTGCGGCGCGTAGCGGAAGTTGAGCGTCGCCTCGACGAGGTCAGGGACGACGTTGTCCGCCCGTCCGCCTTCGATCCGCGTCAGGCTCAACACCTCGCGAAACGGCAGACCCTCGACCTCGACGTCGTGCGGCGCGACGCCCGCGACGCGCGCGAGCGCCTCGACTGCGAGGTCAATCGCGTTCACGCCGAGCCACGGCCGTGCGGTGTGTGCGCTCCGACCCGTGAAGCGAAGCCGGGCGTTGATGTTCCCGACGCAACCGACCTGGAGCTCGTTGTTCGTCGGCTCGAGAACGACGACGAGCGCGGCGTCGGCGATCAGCCCGCCGTCGAAGAGGCGCGGCAGGGGGCTGTGCTCGACCGCGATCTCCTCTCGTGGGAAGAAGAGGAACGCCGGATCGAGGGCGAGTTCGTCGGCGGCAGCGGCCCACCGCGCGAGCTCGACCATCACCGCGAGCCCGCCCTTCATGTCGCTCGCGCCGAGCCCGTGCACCGCTCCGCCGTCGATTCGGCCGGGCAGGTTCCCGTTCTCCGGGACGGTGTCGAGGTGCCCCGCGAAGACGACGAGCGGCTGCTCGCCGGTCCACCGCCGGTAGAGCAGGGTGAGATCGTCGTCGTAGACGAGCTCCAGGGGCACCGAGGCCCGCACGAGTTCGGCGAGGCTCTCCTCCTGCCGGCTCTCGGAGGGAACGTCGACGAGCTGGAGCGTCCGCGCGGCAAGGTCGAGGGCCACGCGGGGATTCTGCACGGGCCGGGGCATAATCCGTTTCGTGACGACGCGACAGCCAGATCCCCTACCCGGCGCCGAGGCAGAGCGCGGCTTCGCCGTGGCCGTCTTCGCGCAGGGCGTGGACGAGGCCGAGGAGCTCGCCGAGCTCAACGAGCTCGCCCGGACCGCGGGAGTCGAGACGATCGGCGAGCTCGTCCAGCACCGGGGCAGGCCCGACTCTCGAACCTACGTCGGAAAAGGGAAGCTCGAGGAGCTGAAGCGTGCGTACAAGGAGTCGGGTGCCGAAGTGCTCCTCGTCGACGCCGAGCTCGACCCGACGCAGCAGCGAGCGCTCGAGAATGCGCTCGACTCGCGGGTCGTCGACCGCACGCAGCTGATCCTCGACATCTTCGCCCAACACGCGGTGACGGCCGAGGGAAAGCTCCAGGTCGAGCTCGCGCAGCTCGAGTACAACCTGCCGCGCATGCGGGGCATGTGGCAGCACCTCGAGCGCCTCGGCGGCGGCGTCGGTACGAGGGGCCCGGGCGAATCGCAGCTGGAGACCGACCGCCGCCTGGCACGCGGGCGAGCGACGCTGCTCCGTCGTCGGCTCGCCGGCCTGACGAAGCAGCGCGCGACGCGGCGCCGCGAGCGCGAGCGCTCGCACACGCCGACCGTCGCGTTGGCCGGCTACACGAACGTCGGCAAGTCGACGCTGCTGAACGCGCTAACCGGGGCAACCGTCTCGGTCGAGGACCGGCTGTTCGAGACGCTCGACCCGACGACGCGTGGGTTCGAGTACGACGGTCGTAAGTACCTCATGACCGACACGGTGGGCTTCATCCGCCGCCTCCCCCCATCGCTCGTAGAGGGGTTCGCCGCGACGCTCGAGGAGACGCTCGTCGCGGATCTCGTGCTCCATGTGCTCGACGCGACCGCTTCGGACCATCAGATCGACGAGATGCACAACGCTGTCGAGGAGGTGCTCGTGGAGATCGGCGCCGCCGAGCTGCCGAGGGAGCTGCTGCTGAACAAGGTCGACGCGCTCGACCCGCTCGCGCGTCGCCGCCTCGGGGCCCGGTACCCCGATGCGCTACAGGTGTCGGCGCGGACGGGGGAGGGCCTCGACGAGCTGCGGGCTCGCATTGCGTCGCGCTTCCGCGACCGATTCGAGCCTGTGAAGCTGCTCGTCCCCTACGAGGAAGGCGCGAAGCTCGCGGAGCTCTACTCGCTCGGCGCGCCGATCGACGGGAGGGAGGACACCGAGGACGGCGTGCTCGTGCAAGCGCGGCTGCCGCACGGCGAGATTCGGCGCTTCGCCGAGTTCCTCGTCGCCGACGCTGCGAGCGAGAAGGCCGTGTGATCGAGCTTCCGATCCGGCGCCTGCGGCCGGACGCCCAGGTGCCGACGCGGGCGTACGCGGGCGACGCCGGAATCGACCTCGCCGCCTGCGATCGGGTCGAGCTGGCTCCAGGTGAGCGCGCGCTCGTCTCGACGGGGCTCGCGATCGCGATCCCGGAGGGTTATGCGGGCTACGTGCAGCCCCGCTCCGGGCTCGCGACCAAGCACGGGATCTCGATCGTGAACACGCCAGGCCTCGTCGACTCCGGGTACCGCGGCGAGCTGCTCGTGAACCTCCTGAACACCGACCCGCGCGAGCGGTTCGTGGTCGAGCCCGGCATGCGGATCGCGCAACTCGTCGTGCTTGCCGTGCCCGCCGTCGAGCCCGTCGAGGTCGACGAGCTACCCGACAGCGACCGCGGCGAGCGCGGGTTCGGCTCGTCGGCCTGATGCAGCCGCGGATCCGCGTGTCCGCGCTGTTGCGGTGGGAGGGCCGCATCCTGCTCTGCCGCCACGAGAAGCCGGGGAAGGAGTACTGGCTGCTGCCGGGCGGGGGAGTCGACGCGGGTGAGAGCCTGGCCGACGCCTTGCACCGGGAATTGCTCGAGGAGGTCGGGATCGACGACGAGCTCCCGCTCGAGGGGCCGATCGCGATCGCGGACTCGATCGCGCCGGAGCGGAGCTTCGCGGCGAAGCACGTCGTGCACATCGTCTTCTCCGGCGACCTGACCGGACGCTCGCTCGAGCAGGTCACCTCGAAGGACGCGGCCGTCCGCGGGCACCGGCTCTTCGCGGTCTCCGATCTCGACGACATCGTGCTGCACCCCCCGATCCAGCGCTTCCTCCAGCGGTGGCGCCCGGGCGATCCGGTCGTCTATCTCGGCGCGGTCTGGGTGCCCTAGAACCGGCCGCCGCGGTCACGTGCTCGCTGTGCGGAGACCGCGTGCGCGTCGCGCTCCAACTCGTCCGGGAGAGGGGGGAGGACAGGTGCCTCGCCGCCGGTGCGGTGCGCGATCGCCTGGGCGAGCAGCCAGTCGGCGAGCCACGGGTTGCGGGGGAGGAGCGGGCCGTGCAGATAGGTCCCGATCGCCCGGCCGACCCGACAACCCTCTGCACCGCTCGACCCGTCGTTGCCGAACCCGGCCACGACCCGGCCGAGCGGCTCGGCGCCCTCGTCCAGGAACGTGCGGCCGGCGTGGTTCTCGAAGCCCGCGATCGTCCGGCGCTCACCGGGGACGAGCTCGGCGTCCAGCAGGATGTCGCCGATCATCCGACGCTCACCCGCGATCGTGTGCAGCGGAAACAGGCCGACGCCGGGCAGTTCCTCGCCGTTCGCGAAACGGTAGAAGCGGCCGAGCAGCTGGTAGCCGCCGCAGACCGCGAGCACTGCGGCGCCACCTTCCGCCTCGGCGAGCAACCGGTCGCGCTTGCCCTCGAGGTCGTGCGCGACGAGCACCTGCTCGCGGTCCTGGCCACCGCCGACGTAGATGAGGTCGTGCGCACCGGGCTCCAGGGTGTCGTCCATGGAAACGGGCCGCACCTCGAGCCGTACCGTGCCACGCGGCGCGACGCTGCAGCACCGCGATGTTCCCGCGGTCGGCGTAGATGTTCAGGTACTCCGGATAGAGGTGCCCGACGACGATCTTCATGCCGCGCTCACCCAGTACTGCGGCACGTGGCCGCGCTTGGAGACGATCCGGCGGAGCGTGAGCATCGCGGTGTAGGTCGGGAGCACGACGAGCTCCCCGCCCTCGGGGGTCGCCGAGCCCGCGATCGAGGCCGCGCTCGAGCGACGGGACGACCTCGATCGCCTCGGGGTCGAACCCTGCATATTTGAAGCGGAGCGCCAGCTCCGCCGCGCGGTTCCCCGTGACGATGACGCGCTCGAGCCCGTCGAGCAGGGGCTCGAAATCGACGTCCCAGATCCAGGACACGTCCTTTCCGTCGGCGATCGCGTCGTTCAGCGCGACGACCGCGAGCGTGGGGGGCGCACCCGCAACGAGCGTCCGCACCGCCTCGTTCGCGCCGGCGGGGTTCTTGATCAGGAGCATCAGCAGCCCGCGGCCGTCCATCTCGATTCGCTCGAAGCGTCCGAAGGCCGCGTCGAAGCGCTCGAGTCCGGAGACGATCTCGTCGAGCGAAGCGCCGAGGGCGCGGGCAGCGCAGCGCGGCAAGCGCATTGTAGACGTTGTAGAGGCCCGGCAGGCGCAGCGTCACGCGGCGCTCCTCGCCCGGCGCACGCAGGTCGAAGGACGCTCCGTCGAGCCAGTCCAGCTCGATCGCCGCAGCCGAGAGCGTGAGCGCCGGACGCCGGTGGCCGCAGCGTAGGCACTCGTAGTCGCCCAGGTGCCCCACGTACGCGGCGTGGAAGCGGTACGGATCCCACAGCGCACGCAGTGCGTCGAGTCGGCCGCGTGCTGCGGGCCGCCACGGCGCGCGTGGCGAGGGTCGTCGATCCCGAAGACGACTGCGCCGGGGCGTTCGGCAACGAGGTCGCCCAGCTGCGGATCGTCGCCGTTGACGACGAGCGTCGCCTCCGCGGAGAAGCTCGCGAACGAGGGCCCGCCAGCGCTCGGCGATCAGCTCGAGCTCCCCGTAGCGGTCGAGCTGGTCGCGGAAGAGGTTGCCGAGGCAGAGCACGCGGGGCCGCACCAGCGAGACAACCTGTGGGAGCGCAGCCTCGTCCACCTCGAACAGGCCGAGCTCGGCGCCGTCGGCGGCCAGGAGGGTGGAGGCGATCCCGGAGAGGAGGTTCGCTCCGGAGCGATTGTGCGCGAGGCGCACGCGCGGACCGAGGATCTCAGCGGTCATCGCGGCAGTCGTCGTCTTGCCGTTCGTCGCCGAGAGCGCCGCGGATCCTTGGGGAAGCCGCGCGGCAAGCCGCGAGACCGCCGTCGGATCGAGCTTCCAGAGCAGCTTGCCGGGCAAGGTGGTCCCGCCGCCCGTGCCGGCGAGCCGGGAGAGCGCGCCCGCAGCGCGCGTGGCCGCGGAGAGTGCCGGGAGTGGCAGTTGGACGCGCATCGTGGCTTCGAGGGTAACGGCTCCCTCGATCAAGGGATCCGCGCGGGCCGTCCCCCAGCCGGGGGAGGCTCCGTCACCTGTCCCGGCATACGTTGCGGCGCGGAGAGACGGCGTGGGGCTGTCTCGAATGCGGCATTACGAAAGGAACGGGTACTTCACATGCGGCACGAACGACCTTCGAACGCAGGCGAGGCTCGCTCGAGTGCGCTGTGGGGCAAGGGCTCTGGCGGCCAGTCCCGTGGTAGCGCGCTCTGGGGAAGAGGTGGACGCAGCAGCATCGCCGCTCCTCGCGCTCGTCGTCAGTGTGATCGTCCCTGCTGCCGGCATCGCCGGCGAGAAGCAGCACGCGGCTGTCCCAAGCGACCTGATGGCCGAGGCGCAGGCCAATCCCTCCGCAAACTTCGACGTCATCGTCCAGGGCGACAAGAGCCACGGGACGAAGGACGTCGCCGAGGCAACCAAGGAAAACAATGGCTCGCTCAAGCGGATGTTCCGCTCGATCGGCGGCGTCTTCGGCGTACCATTTCGGGCAAGGAACTGCTCAAGCTCGCGAAGAACTCGCACATCAGTGCGATCACGCGGGACGAGCCCATGTCGGTCGCCGGAGTCGGCGACTGGACGACACCGACCCCAAGGACGCCGGCCTGTGGCGCGAAGTCGTCGCCGCGAAGGCGCTCTGGGATCAGCCTGCAGTCACCTGCCTGACCAACCTCCTGGGTCTCAAGCTCGACGCGAGCTGCATCCCGTCGCTCGGCTCGAAGGCCCCTCAGGCTCCCGCGATCGCGATCTTCGACAGCGGCATCGACGCCTCGAAGACGGCGGACTTCGGCTCGCGGATCGTCGCGCGGGCGAACTTCGCCTCGCTCGAGCCCGACGCGACGGGTGACCCCATGGGTCACGGCACGATGGTCGCCGGCATCGCGGCGGGCAACGGGCCCGTCTATCCCGGCGTCGCGCGCAACGCTCCGCTCGTCGACGTCCGCGTCGCCGCGAGCGACGGCCGGGCGTTCACCAGCGACATCATCGCGGCCGTGGACTGGGTGCTCGCGAACAAGAGCACGTACAACATCCGCGTCGCGAACTTCTCGCTCGTCGGCACGAGGGCGGCCAGCTTCAGGGTCGACCCGCTCGACAAGGCGGTCGAGAAGCTCTGGCTGAGCGGCGTCGTGGTCGTCGCGGCGGCGGGCAACAACGGCAACGCAGCCAACCCGGTGGGCATCGGCGCACCGGCGAACGACCCGTTCGTGATCACCGTCGGGGCGCTCGACATGCTCCGAGACGCTCGTCGACTCACGACGACAAGCGGGCTCCGTGGTCGGCCTACGGCTCGACGGCTGACGGCTTCATGAAGCCGGACGTCGCCGCGCCCGGTCGCTGGGTCGTCGGGCCGGTTCCGGACGGATCGACGCTGCACGACAAGAAGACCAACCGCGTCGTCGACTCCCGGCTACATGTGGATGAGCGGCACGTCGTTCTCGGCTCCGATCGCTGCGGGCGCGGCCGCGCAGATCCTCGCGCGCAACCCCGGCTTCTCGCCCGGACCAGGTGAAGGGCGCGCTGATGGTGTCGGCCCGCCACCTGAGCTCGGAGGATCCGGGCGCCGGCGTCGGCGAGATCGACATGACGGCGGCGGCCAAGATCGCGAGCCCGCCGAACCCGAACGAGAACCTCTACGCGTTCGTCCGGGACGGTGCGTTCGACGCCGAGGCCTGGTCGAGCCACGTCAGCTCGAACGCGAACTGGACGCAGGCGAACTGGACGGCAGCGAACTGGACGGCGTCGAACTGGGTCAGCTCGAACTGGGTCAGCTCGAACTGGGTCGCCTCGAACTGGGTCAGCGCCAACTGGACGGCCTCGAACTGGATGGCCGCGAACTGGACGGTTGCGACCGACGAGGAGTAGGCCAGGAGTGAGCACCATCACGACGAACGGCGGCCCACGGGCCGCCGTTCGTGTCTTCTCCCCCGAACGGGGGAGCCCGTTCGGGGTCACCCCGGTGGGGGATGTTCCCTCTGCTTCACCGGCTTAGGTTCCACGTGCGGCTGTGCACACATGCGACGGTCAAGCCTGTAGCGCCTTCGGCCGACAAGACGAGCAGTAGGAGCATCTGTGGCGGCGACTGAAAACCAGCTCTCGATGAGCGCGAAGATCTTCCTCGGCGGCCTCTTCACGCTGGCTGCGATCGCGATCGTCCCGAGCCTCGCGCATCTCTCGATGGACACGGAGGGCTGGCTGATCTTCGCCATCTTCGGGTCGGCGGCCGCAGCGGCCCAGCTGTTCCCGGTCCACACGCTCAGGAACAACGCCTTCACACCTGCGATCGTCTTCATGCTCCCGGCGGTCTTCCTGCTTCCGCCCGAGCTGATCGCGCTGATGCCGATCGTCATGCACCTGCCCGAGTGGCTGCGCGTTCGCTACCCGTGGTTCATGCAGACGTTCAACATCGCGAACCACACGGTCAACCTCTTCGCGGCCTGGGCGGTCGCCAACATCATCCTCGACGTCGCACCGGGCCCCGAATCGCAGGTCTGGGCGATGGCAGGCATCGCGGCGACCCTCGTCTACGTGATCCTCAACCACACGATCGTCGCGGTCATGCTGCGCCTCGCCCGCGGGATGCGGCTGCGGGAGACCGGCCTCCTGTCGTTCCAGAGCCTCTCGAACGAGATGGTCGTCGGCCTGCTCGGCTTCGCGCTCGTCAGCTTCTGGCGCACGAACCCGTGGTTGATCCCGATCGGGATCGCCCCGATGCTGCTGATCCATCGCTCACTCGCGGTGCCGGCGCTCGAGGAAGAGGCGCGCGTCGACCCGAAGACGGGGCTCTTCAACGCCCGCCACTTCGCCGCCGCGCTGGCCGAGGAGCTCGGTCGCGCCGTGCGCTTCGAGCGCCCGATGTCGCTGATCATGGCCGACCTCGACCTGCTCCGCGACATCAACAACACGTACGGGCATCTCGCCGGGGACGCGGTGCTGCGCGGGATCGCGCAGATCTTCCGCGCGCAGCTTCGCCACTACGACGTGCCCGCCCGGTTCGGCGGCGAGGAGTTCTCGATCCTGCTGCCGGAGACTCCGCCCGACCAGGCGCTCGAGATCGCCGAGCGAATCCGGCGCGCGGTCGCGGAGGCGTCGTTCGAGGTCGAGACCTCGAGCGAGCCGATCCGCGCGACCGTCTCGATCGGCGTCGCCGGCTTCCCGAAGGACGCGACCGACGCGAACGAGCTGATCCACCAGGCCGACCTCGCCGTCTACCGCGCGAAGCTCCAGGGCCGCAACCGCGTCCAGGGCGTCAGCGACGACTCGCTGCTCGTGAGCACCGATCGCTCGCAGCGGCTCGTCGTCGTCCCCGAGGACGGGGAGCACGTCGTCGCGCTGCCGCGCGCCGCCGAGGCGATCCCGCCGGAGGACCGCCGGACGCAGTCGTCCCCGCGTCCGCTCGCGGTCCAGGGCCCTCGCTTCCTCGCGCTCTCACGCCGCCTCGGCATGCTCGTCGGCGCGGTGAGCCTCGCCGGGATCGTCGCAGGCGTCGACGGCCTCCTGCTCGGCAGCTCGTCCGACATCGCCGGCCTGCTGGCGATCGTCGCACTCGTCGGGATCGGCCAGGCTGTCGCGCTCACCGTCAGCGACGAGATCGGCGGCAGCTCGATTTCGCTCAGTGCTGTCGGCGCGATCGCCGGCGCCGCGCTGTTCGGGCCGCGTGCCGCGCTCGCGATCGCGATCACGATTGCCGTCGTCGACTGGAGCGCGCAGCGGATCTGGACGCATCAGGTGCTCTTCAACATCGGCGCGCTGACCCTCGCCTCGCTTTCGGCCGCTGGCGTCTTCGCGTTGGCCGGCCAGTTCGACTTCACGGGCACGCCCGGCCAGATCGCGATGATCGCCGCCGGCATCGCCGCGGGGCTCGTCTACTTCGGCGTCAACATGAGCCTCGTCAGCGTCGCGCTCGCGATGGAGGGTCACGAGCGCTGGCTCGCCGTCTTCAGGGAGCGGTTCGCGTGGCTGTGGCTGCACTACCTCGTCTACGGGTTCGTCGCGGGCGTCATGGCCGTCGCCTACAGCGCTGCCGCGCTCTGGGGGCTCGCGGTGTTCGTGGTGCCGCTCCTCCTCATGCGCAAGACCCAGGAGGCCTACCTCACACACCAGCAGCGTTCGGCAAAGAAGCTCCGCGAGGCCGCCGAGACGATCCAGTCGCAGAACGTCTCCCTCGAGCAGGCGAACCGGCTGCTCAAGGAGCGCTCGACCGCGGCGATGGAGTCGCTCTCGGCGACGGTCGACGCGCGCGACTCCTACACGGCCGGACATTCGCGCCGCGTGCAGCAGCTCGCGCTCGCGATCGGCCGCGAGCTCGGCCTCTCCCAGGCGGAGCTCGATCTCCTCGGCCACGCCGCGCTCTTCCACGACATCGGCAAGCTCGCGATCCCCGACGCGATCCTCCTGAAGCCCGCCTCGCTCACGACCGAGGAGTGGGCGCTGATGCAGCGCCACGCAGAGGAGGGCGCGAGGATCATCGACCGGCTCGGCTTTCTCGGCGACGCCGTGCCGGCGATCCGGCATCACCACGAGCGCTTCGACGGCACGGGGTACCCCGATCGGCTGACCGGGGAGGAGATCCCCCTCGGTGCCCGGATCATCCACGTCGCCGACGCGCTGGACTCGATGCTCACGACCCGCATCTACCGGGCCGCCAGGCCGCCCGTGGAGGCCCTCTCCGAGCTCAAGCGGGCCTCCGGCAGCCAGTTCTGCCCCCGGTGCGTCTCCGCACTCCAGCGGATCCTCCCGATCGAGAGCCTCGAGGAGCAGCACCCGGTCGAGCCGACCCAGCTGCTCGCCGCCGTTTCGTAGTAGAGACAGCCACGGCTGATCGGGCGCTCTTGCGTCTTGGTCAGTTTGCTCTACCATTCTTGACATGGCCCGGAAGCGGGCGTTCCGCGCTCTCGACGGCATCGACCCCGAGCGGCTGGCGGCGTTCCAGGCCGGGATCCGCAGGCGGTACGGCGACGAGGAGCTCCTCGCCGAGCTCCGCGCGTGCGCGGAGCGGCTCGGGCGCTCGCCCACGATGCGGGAGTTCGCGGACGACCCTCAGACGCGCGTTCATCCGCAGACCGTGATCGAGCACTTCGGGAGCTGGAACGCGGCCAAGCGGGAGGCAGGCCTCGTGCCGCGCCGCTTCGCGACGCGGGAGGAGCTCCTGCAGGTGCTGCGCGACCTCGGTGAGGAGCTCGGGCGCACCCCGACCGCGCGCGACCTCGAGGAGCGCCGAGGCCGGCTGCCGTCGAAGTCGCTCTACTGGCACACATTCGGCTCGCTCACGACGGCTCTTCGCGAGGCGGGCTACGACATCCCGGTAGGAGAGGAGCGCCTGGAGCGCGCGGTCGAGCAGGGCGTCCGGCTGGCGCGAAAGCTCAAGCGCCTGCCCAAGTTCGCCGACTGGGCCGCGGCGCGCAAGGCCGACGACACGATCCTGACCGAGTGGCAGGTCTACCGGATGTTCGACTCGCGCCGGGGCGCGTGGGCGACGTTCCAGTTCCTGATCTCAGAGCGCCTGCGCGAGCAGGGCGTCCCGGTCAGCGCCGAAGGACGGGTCGGCTAGTTAGGCGGCCTGGACGAGCGCCGCGAGCCGCTTGAGGCAGTGCGCGCCCTCGTCCGGAGTTCGGATCGGCGGCAGCACGTCGTCCTCGACGAACGAGTGATCCGGGCGGAAGCGCTCGGTCCAGGCGACGCGGCCGTCGGCGAGCGCGACCATCGTGCCCTCGGGCACCTCGCGCTTCTGGAGCCGGACACCGGCGAAGCGCTCGACGGTCTCGAGCGCGAGCAGGGTGGAGGCGAAGAAGATCTCACGGTGACCACGCCCGAGCCAAAGCGGGCGGCCCATGCCGCGCGCCAGAAAGAGCAGGCCGGGACGCCGTTCGTCGACCCAGGCGGTTGCCATCGCGCCGTAGAGCTGCTCGAGCGCTTCGGCGCGGTTCTCCATCGCCCCGGCGAGCGCAAAGATCGCCTCGGAGTCGACGGTCATCTCGGGCTCCGCGCGGCGCCAGCCGTGCCGCTCGAACAGCTCGTCGTCGTTCACGATGATCCCGTTGTGGATCCCGACGACCGGCCCGTGGCGAACCGGGTGGTTGTTCGCGGCGATCGACGGATGACCCTTCGTGTAGTCACGCACGTGGACGAGCGCCTCGATCGCGTCGATCGGGATCGTGATCTGGTCGAGGAGCGCGCTCGCGCCGGAGCGCTGCTTGTGCACCTCGACCGGGCCGCTCGGGCCTCGGTGTGCGTACCCGACGGCGTCGGCTCCGCGCTCGGCGATTCCTGCGAGGAGCGACTGGGCCGAGAGGGTCCGCTCGACGCTCGAAGAGCCGCTGAGGCTATAGCCGGCAATGCCGCACATCAGGGTTCGATCCTAGGATTCTCGACGGTCGACACTGTTTCCTCTCTCTAGCTAGACGTATCGGCACGAGCGGGGGTTAGGTAAGGATTCGGTAAGTCCGCGGTATCCCTCGTTCGGGGGGAACCGGCGGTTTCAGGCGCATCCCCCAAAAGGCCGATACGTGCGGCATGGAGCCGAACTCCTTGCCGGAGCCTGCGGAGTCGGTCGAGGTCGAGACCCTCGAGCCGCGGCTCGAGCTGCTGCCCGAGCCTCGATCCCGTCGAAGCGGAGCCGGAGAGCGGGGCGGAGGTCGACGTGTTCGACGCGCCCGCGCCGACCCAGGACCCGCTCAAGCTCTACGTCCGCCAGATCGGCGACGGCCGGCTCCTGACCCCGACCGAGGAGCGCGAGCTCGCCCGGCGGAAGGACCTGGGTGACGAGGCCGCCAAGCGCCGCCTGATCGAGTGCAACCTCCGGCTCGTCATGTCGATCACCCGGAACTACACGAAGGCCGGCGTGCCGCTCCTCGACCTGATCCAGGAGGGCAACCTTGGCTTGATCCGAGCGGTCGAGAAGTTCGACTACAAGATGGGCTTCAAGCTCTCGACGTACGCCACCTGGTGGATCCGGCAGGCGATCACCCGTGCGCTCGCCGACCAGGGCCGGATCATCCGCCTGCCCGTCCACGTGGCCGACCAGGTGCGCCGCCTGATGCGCACCCGTCGCGTGCTCGCGCAGAAGCTGAACCGCGAGCCGACGGTCGCGGAGCTCGCAGCCGCGTCGGAGCTGCCGATCAAGAAGGTCAAGGACTTGCTCGAGCTCGTCGAGGAGCCGGTGAGCCTCGAGACACCCGTCGGCGACGGCGAGTCGCTCTACGGCGACCTGATCGAGGACACCAAGACCGATCGTCCCGAGCTGACGACCGCCGACGGGATGCGACATCGCGAGCTCGTCCGCGCGCTCGACAGCTTGAACCCGCGCATGCGCCGGGTCGTCGCACTGCGCTTCGGGCTCGACGGCGAGAAGCCGCAGACGCTCGAGGAAGTCGGCGCCGGCCTCGGGATCACGCGCGAGCGCGTGCGCCAGCTCGAGTCGCGTGCACTTCGCGAGCTCCGGGCGGTTGCGCCGGACCTCGAGCTCTACCTCGCCGAGTAGACGACCGGCCCGCGGGTACCCTCGTGGTATGGGCTTCTTCGTCGACGTCCACTCTCACGTCGTACCTTCGGGTGACGACGGAGCGCAGCGTGTCGTCGAGGGCCTCGGTCTCTGCCGCGAGGCCGCCGCGCACGGGACGGCGATCCTCTACGCGACCCCGCACGTCTGGCCGCACCTGACGCTCACCGACGAGCGCGAGCGGGAGATCCGCGCGAACTTCGCGGAGGTCGCCGAGCTGGCCGAGCTCGAGCTGCGGCTCGGGTTCGAGCTGACGCCCGCGCCGCCGCTGCTCGACGCAGGACCTGCGCCGCTACGTGCTCGAGGGAACGAACGCCGTCCTGATCGAGGTGCCGTTCACCGGCTCGGCCGACCTGCTGATCGAGATCTGCGAGCGCATGGAGACGCAGGGCCTGCAGCCGGTGATCGCCCATCCCGAGCGCACGCAGCCGGTGCTCGAGCGGCCGTCACTCGCGCGGGACTTCGTCGAGCGCGGCTGGCTTCTCCAGGTGAACGGCAGCTCGCTGACCGCGCGGCACGGGCCGGAGATCGAAGCGCTCGCGTGGGGGCTCGTCGACGACGGGCTCGTCTCGCTCGTGGGTTCGGACGGCCACCGCGGCACGCGTCCGGCGACGCTCGACGATGCCTACGCAGCGACGGTCGTGCGAGTGGGGGAGACGCAGGCTCGGTCGCTCTTCGACGGGTCGGCGATCGGGGTAACAGCGACCGCCGCGCACCGCTGCGCGAGCGGGCGCGAAGCGCCCGCCTTTAGGGGTTCTCGCGGTCACGTGTCCGCGCAAGCGGATTCGTGACCTGCGGACCAACTAATACGCGATCGCTTCCATCTCGTGCAGCCGCGCGAGGTGCTTGAGCGACTCCATCTCGATCTGGCGGACGCGCTCGCGCGTCAGTCCGAGCCGCTTGCCGATCTCCTCGAGCGTCTTCGGCTCGGCGTCGTCGAGCCCGTAACGCAGGACGAGCACGGCCCGGTCGCGCTCGGTGAGCACGCCGAGCGCCGCGGCGAGCGCCTGACTGCGCAGCGTGATCTCGACCTCGTCCTCCGGTAGCGGCGAGTCGCCCGCGACGAAGTCGCCGAACGTCGCGTCGTTCTCCTCGCCGACCGGCTGGTCGAGGCTCGTCGACGCGCGCGCGGCGGCGCGCACCTCCCTGCGCCTGCTGCACCGGCAGGTTGGCCTCTTCGGCGATCTCCTCGAGCGTCGGCTCTCGGCCGAGCTCCATCCAGAGCGTCCGCTCGGCGCGGTTCATCTTCTGGAGCCGCTCGACGATGTGGACCGGCATGCGGATCGTCCGCGCCTTGTCCGCCAGCGCCCGCGCGACCGCCTGCCGGATCCACCAGGTCGCGTAGGTCGAGAACTTGTAGCCGCGGCGCCAGTCGAACTTCTCGACCGCGCGGATCAGCCCGAGCGTCCCTTCCTGGATCAGGTCGAGAAACGGCAGGCCCTGGTTTCGGTAGTTCTTCGCGATCGAGACGACGAGTCGAAGGTTCGACTGGATCATCCGTTGCTTGGCGAGACGCGTCGCCGCGCTCGATCCGCTTCGCGAGCGAGACCTCCTGGGCGGCGGTCAGCAGCGCGTGGCGGCCGGCCTCGCGGAGGAACAGCTGCAGGGCGTCGGTCGTCGTCGCCTCGACCGGGTGGACCGGGGGCGGTGCCGGCTCCTTCTTCTCCTCGGGCTCGTCGACGAGCTCGAACCCCCGTGCCTCCAGCTCGCGCTCCAGCGCGTCCAGCTCGAGCGGCGCGAGCTCGTGCAGCTCAAGCAGCTCGGTGAGCTCGAGCCGTCGGATCGTCCCGGACGCCTCGGCCGAGCTTCGAGGAGCGGACGAAGCTCCTCGTGCTCGAGCACGTTATCGACGACGTCGACAGCCACGACCGATAGGCGTGTTCCGCATGCCCCTGGTGTCCAAACCCGCTACCTCGGGCTCGCTTCGGCCCCTCCAGGCCCACGCACGATAAGCGTGATTATGTCGAGTCGGGACGAGACGGCTACCGTGTCGCCATGAAGGGGCTCATCCCCCTGCTCGGGCTCGCGTTGCTCTTGCCGGGCACGGCCGCGGCGGAGGTCGTCGCGCCGGGGGTCTCGGAAGGCGCGCTCGCGGTCGCGCGTGACGGGTCGCCGCGGGTCGCGTGGGTCGACGGCCGGCGACTTGTGCTTGCGACCAGGGACGGTTCCTGGCGTCCGAGCCCGATCGCGACGCTTCCGAGCGCCGAGGGACGCGTCGTCGGGCTCTCGTCGAACGCCGTCCTCGTCGAGGCCCGCCGAACGTGGATCCGCCTCGTCGTTCGCTCGGGCGGCCGCTGGCGCGCCCTCGCCGTCGCGAACGCCCCGAAGCGAGCCCTGCTCGGCGTCTCCGGCTTCGCGCTGGACGCGGCCGGGCGGCCCGCGGTCGCCTACGCGCTCCACGAGGCGGACGACAGCACGTCGCTCCACCTCGTCCGCCTCACCTCGGCCGGGAAGCTCGCGCGCACGCAGGATCACACAGCAGGGCTTCCCCACGAGCGTCGTCCCGCCGGCCGCCATGCCGGTGCTCTGGCCGGACGGGACGATTCGCGTGGTCGAGAGCTTCTCGCAGCGCGGCGCGAACGCGATCCTCTGGCGTCGCGAGGGGAAGCGCTGGTGGGGCCGGGTGCTCCACGCGAGCGCGCTCGGCGCCGCGCCTCTCCCCCTCTTCGCCACAGCTGCCGCCGACGGCGTCTACGTCGCGTGGACGATCCCGTACGTCACGTTCGGCGAGAACCACCTCGTGCTCTCGTCGCGGATCGACCGGTCGACCTCGCTCGTCCTGCACCCGAACGCGTTCGCGGCCGGGCTCGTGCTCGGTCCTTCGGGGCCGGAGGTCGCCGCGAACGAGCCGGTGCAGGGGCTCGTCGCAGGCTTCGTGACGGGCGGCGTCCAGACCGAGCTCGACGGTCGCATCCTCGGCTACGCGGCGACGCCGAGCGGTGGCCGCCAGCTGCTGCTCGCGCGACCCGACGGGCTCGAGTGGTTCGAGCTGCCCGCCGTGCCCGTCGTGCGAGTGGCCGTCGACTTCACGCTCCGTGGCCGCGTCGAGGGAGCGACGAGCGGCGTCGTCTCGCTCTACGAGGAACAGGCCGGTCAGCCGCGGCGGCTCGTCGGCGAGTTCCCGCTCGACGCGCAGGGTCTGTTCGACGCGGCCGTTCCACTCACGCCGGGCTTCTCGTATCGCGCCGTCTACGTGGACCCCGTGACGGGCGTTCCGTACGCCCGCCTCGTTCGGCCCTAGAACGTGGCGGCGCGGGCGCCGCTGACGATCAGGAGCACGACGATCGCCGCGACGATCAGCCGGTAGATCACGAACACGGTGTAGTTGTGGCGGCGCACGTAGCCGAGCAGCGCCTCGATCGCGAGGAGCGCGCTGCCGGCCGCGGCGAGCGTGCCGACCAGGAACGGCCCCTCCCACCCCGGCGGCAGGTCGCCGAGCAGGACGTCCGTCACGCCCTTCAGGAGGATCGCCCCGAAGGTGATCGGCGCGAGGAGCAGGAACGAGAGCCGCGCGGCCTGGTCGCGGGTCAGCCCGAGGAAGCGCGCCGCTGAGATCGTGATCCCGGAGCGCGACACGCCGGGCATCAACGAGAGCGCCTGCGCGCAGCCGATGCCGAACGCGCCCCAGAGACCGACCTCGTCCATCGACTTCCGCTCGGGCCGCCGGTCGGCGAGCCACAGCACCCCCGCGAAGACCGCGAGCAAGATCGCGATCTGCCACGGCTCGCCGAGGTGCTCCGCGATCAGCGACTCCCCGGCGGCGCCGACGAGCGCGGCCGGCACGGTCGCGACGGCGACGACCCACGCGGTCCGCTCGGCGGGCGTCCGGATCCGCCTCCGGGCGATGCTGCCGACGAACGCGACGGCGAGCTCGGCGATGTCGTGTCGGAAGTACGCGACGACTGCCACGAGCGTGCCCAGATGGAGCGCGACGTCGAAGGTCTGGTTGAAGGCATCGTGCTGCTCGAGGTACGTCCACTCCCCGAGCCACGGCACGAGGATCAGATGGCCGGACGACGAGATGGGCAGCAGCTCCGTGAACCCCTGGACGAGCCCGAGCACGAACGCCTGCCAGTCCGGGAGCGCGCCCTCCACCTCCCCCACGCCGAGCAGCGTCAGCAACGCCGCGAGCGCGAGCAGAATCGCAGCGGTTGTGACGGTCGCAGCACGGCTCATGCGGCGATCGATCCTACGGTGTAGAGTCCCGCGTCCAGCTGTCCACAGGCTTTCCCACAAGTTGGAAGAAAGGCTGTGGAATTGTGGATAATTGAATTATCCGCAAATAGCGGCCACGACGATTTTCGACCTCTTGAAGCGGGACACGTCCCCGGCTACTTTCCCTCTTGCGCCGAGCACGGAGCGCAAGTAGGTCGAAACCGCTCCCGGTGGCAGTAGGCGGAAGCCGAAAGCCAGCGGGGACGGTGGACGAAAGTGAAACCGGCTCGGCGAATACTTTCGGGGCGAGGGTTCTTCGGGACACTCGCCCCGAAAGTTTGGCGAAAGTCCTGCGGACTTTCGCCGATCGAGTCGCGACACCCTCGTCTACGATCGCGCCATGCACCTTCGCGCCCCTTCATCGACAAAGGCGTGTCGGCGTTTTGGTGGGCGTTCTTCTTCTTCCTCTATCTCTTCTTCGGGATGCTCGCCGTCGGCGTCGCCAAAGGGAGCGCGTTGATCTTCAGCGCGCTGCTCGGGTTGGGGATCTTCTTCTACATCCGGATCTACGGCGATGAGTCGCCGCGCGACGTCCGCTAGCTAATCGACGTCGACGGAGCGCGAGCGCTTGCTCGAGAGGGCGCCGATGAGCAGCCGCGCGAGGGCGTCGCCCACGATCCGCTCGAGGCGCTCACGGGCCGTCGGGCGCCGGTGCTCGGTGTCGAGCGCTTCACAATGGTCGAGCAGGAGCTCAGCTCCCCGCCCGCGGATTTGCGGCTCTGCGGCGGTCACGCCTTTCGTATCGGCGCCCGCTCTGGCCCGGCTCATCCCTCGCTTCGGGGCTAAAGGCGGAGCCGGCGGGCGTCGAACTCGCTCGACGCCAAGAAGGAGCGGAACTCGTCGACGACCGGCTCCTCCCAGAAGACGTGCCGGACGACCCCCACCTCGGCGTCGTTGTGGAACGGCAGGTCGACGTGGGTCGTCGTCACCAAGTTCACGGAGGTCCTTGCGCAGGCCGGGCAGCGCACCGCGAGGCCCACCGTCCCGTCGGCGGCGGCGAGGAGGACGAACGACGACGGGAAGACGGGCCGCGGCCGCTCCTCCGGCAGGCAGAAGAAGCTCCACGGCCACTCGCCGGCCAGGATCTTGCGGGCTGCGAGGTCGCCGAACTCGTCGGCCGAGCTCCTCGAGCTTCGCGGTCATCAGGTTGAAGAAGCGCTCGCCCCCGAAGCCGAGCGGCGCCCAGTCGAGCTCGTCGTGCGGGACGAGTCCAGGGTGCTCGTCCCCGCAGGGGCAGGCGAACGTGACGCGGTAGACGACGGGGTGCGCGGTTCCCTCCAGTCGCTCCAGCGAGCGGAACGCGGACAGCGTGACCGACGTCTCGCCCCGCACCGGGCACGAGAAGCCGTACCGGCTGGTCAACGCGTCGTACATGCGCTTGGCCAGTTTTATCGGCAAGTCGGACGCCGGACGTGAGCGTTCGGTTAGTACTCGATCAGCGAATAAAACGGGTAGCGCGAGAGCCGCTCGCGGCCGCCGAGAAACGTCAGGTCGATGATGAAGCAGACGCCGGCGACCTCCCCGCCCATCTGCTCGACGAGGCCCGCGATCGCCTCGACCGTTCCGCCCGTGGCGAGCACGTCGTCGTGGATCACGACCCGCGCTCCGTCGCCGATCGCGTCCGCGTGCAACTCGAGCGAGTTCTGCCCGTACTCGAGCGCGTAGGTCGCGCTCACCGTCTCGGGCGGGAGCTTGCCGGGCCGGCGCGCCGGGATGAAGCCGCAGCCCACCTCGTTCGCGATCGCCGCACCGAGCCAGAACCCTCGGGCCTCCGCGCCGAGCACGAGGTCGGGCGCCTGCTCGCGCGTCCACGACGCGAGGTCGTCGATCGCCTGACCGAGCGCGTCCGGATCGCGCAGGAGCGGCGAGATGTCCTTGAACCCGACGCCCGGCTCGGGCCAGTCGGGGATCTCGCGAATTCGAGACTTCAGGTCGATCGCCGCCATCAGCGCGCGGCGAACTCTCTCAGATCGCGAAGGAACAGGAGCTGGGCGAGCTCCTGCGCCGCCTCGGCGAGCGCCTCGAGCTCGCGGAGCCCTTCCTGCCTGCGCTCGGCGTTCCGGCCGCGGAGCGCCGGCGCGACGACGGCCTCGAGCAGGCTCGCCTCGCGGTCGGCCGCGGTGCGAAACGTCCGCAGGTGCCTGGCGCTGATCCCGTAGTCGGCCAGGCGCCCGCACGCGATCGCGATCCCGGCGTCGGTCTCCGAGTAGCGCTTCTTCCGCGCCTCGGTCCGCGGCGCGAGCAGCCCGTACTCCTCGAGCTCACGCGCGAGGTCGCCCGAGATGCCGGTCCGCTCGCACAGCTCCTCGAGGTCGAAGTCGTCCTCTTGGTCGGAGAGCGTCGCGGCCCGCTTGCGCTTCCGATCCTTCGCCGACGGCGCGGAGAGCTCCTGGCGGATCACCCGGAGCGGCAGGAACTCGTCGCGCTGCAGGGCGAGGATCCGCCGCAGCCGCTCGACGTCGTCCTCGCCGAACAGCCGGTACCCCCCGCGCGTGCGCCGCGGGGCGATCAGGCCCTGGTCCTCGAGGTAGCGGATCTTCGAGATCGAGATGTCCGGGAAGTCGCCCTTGAGCTGCTCGCAGACCGCGCCGATCGTCAGCAGCGCCTGTTCGCGGGAGGCGGTCTTCGCAACGCTCATCGGGAGAGGTAGGTCAGCCGGTATTTGCCGATCTGGAGCTCGTCCCCGTCCTCGAGCTCGGCGGACTCGACGCGCTTCTTGTTCACGAAGGTGCCGTTCAGGCTGCCCTCGTCGTCGATGCGGAACGCCTCGCCCGACTTGACGATCACCGAGTGCTTGCGCGAGACCGTGACGTCGTCGAGAAAGATCTCGCAGTCGGGGGAGCGACCGATCGTCGTGCTGTCGCGCTCGAGCGAGAACGTCTCGCCGGCACGGCCGCCGCCGGAGCGGATGATCAGGGCGGGCCCGTCGATCCCCTCCGGGAGCCCAGAGCCCTCCTCCTCCGCTTCCTCGGGCGTGAAGGTCATCGTCGTCTCGGACTCGTCGGGCCGAACGAGGTGAGCCCCGCAGCGCGCGCAGAAGTTCGCGGCTTCAGGGTTCTGGAAGCCGCACTCGGGACAGTAGACGTGGCTCAAGCGGCTGGATCCTTCGTGGACGGCGAGCCCTTCTGCGACAGGATGTCGGTCAGCGCGTCCATGTCGACGTGGCCGGTGTCGCCACCCGCCTCCACCGACTTGCGAAGCCGCGCCGTCCGCTCGGCCCGCAGGATGTCGATCCGCCCCTGGATCAGGCGGCGCCTGTACGAGATGTCGCTCTCCTCGCGTTCGAGCTCCTCGATCAGCTCTTTCAGGTCCTCGTCGGCGAGCGAGGCGAAGTCCGGCAGTGGTTCCATGGCGCTCATTTCAGCAGTTCCCTCCTCCAGGGGTCAACCTGAACTTGAGACTTTAGTTCATGCGCCGACCGGAGATTCCTCTGCGGCGAGAATCTGCTCGACGATTGCCCTCAGTTCCGAGGCCAGCTCCCGCGATTCGGCCTCGGTCCGTCCCTCGGCGTAGAGGTGGACGATGGGCTCGTCGGGGTCCGGAAGCACCTGCGCCGAGCCGCGCTCGTCGAAGACCTTGATCCCGTCGGTCAGATCGACCTCGCGACCCTCCAGCCGCTCGTGGAGGACGCGCATCACCGTCCCCTTCAGCGCCCAGGGGCAGTGCAGCCGCTCGTGGACGAGCAAGGACTCCGGGAGCGAGGCCACGAGCTCCGAGAGCGGCCGCTCGACCGGTGCCAGCAGCTCGAGGAGCTTGACGAGGCTCGCGACCGCGTCGTAGCCGGGCAGGAACTCGGGGAAGACGTAGCCGCCGCCCACAGCGCCGGCGAAGATGAAGCCGTCGGCCGACGCCGTCTTCGTGAGCTCGGCGAGCGAGGCCGGGGTGCGGACGATCTCGAGCCCGCTGCCCTCGAGGAGCTCTTCGACCCGGCTCGTCACCGTGACCGGGAACGCGAGCTTCCCCACCCGGCCGTCCGAGCCGAGGAGCTGCAGGAAGAGCAGCAGCGCACGGTCGAGCGGGATCTCGTGCCCCTGTTCGTCGACGAGGTGGAGCCGCTCGGCCCCGCGGTCGAAGACGACACCGAGGTCGGCCCCGATCGCGGCCACGAGCCGCTTCGTCTGCTCGACGAGCTCCGCCACGTCCGCCCCACCCTCGTCGCGCTCGGTGATGAACGCGTGCGCCGCGACTGCCTCGACCCCGAGCGGCCCCAGCACGAGCGGCAGCACGAACGACGCCGCGGAGTAGCCGTAGTCGACGACGATCCGGAAGTCTCGCGCGCGGATCGCCTCGACGTCCACGGAGTCGAGCAGGTCGGTCGCGTAGCTCTCGCGCACGCGCGCCGGATACGCGATCGAGCCGACCTCGTTGAAGCCGACGCGCCTGAGCTCGCCGCGCGAGAAGTGCTTCTCGATCTCCTTCTGGAGCCCGGGCGTGAGCGAGATGCCCGGCGGCTCGCTGAACTGGATCCGCACCACCTCGGGGTCGGTCGGGTGCGTCGTCACGTGGACGCCCGCGTCGTACCCCTCCATCTTGAGCAGGTGCCGGCTCACCGCCGCCGGGAGCACACGCAGGTCGGCGACGTTGACGCCGGACGCGGTCAGTCCCGTGATCACCGCGCGCTTGATCATCCGGCACGCCGCCGAGGAGTCCCTGCTCGCGACGACGCGGGACCCCTTCTTCAGCGCGGTCCCGAGCGCGGTTGCGAGCCGGATCGCGGTCTCGGGCGTCAGGTCGACGTTGACGCGGCCCGAGACGCCCCACTGGTCGAAGAGCCGCGACGACACGCGCGACTCCCAGATCAGGCTGTCGTGGATCAGCGCGCCCGACTCGATCTCCTTGTACGGATAGATCCGGACCCCCGGCTGCAGCACGCTCTCCTCGCCGATCGTCACCTCGTCCCCGACCGCGACGCCCTCGCCGATCCGGACGTGCCCGCGGATGTCGCAGGAGCGTCCGACGATCGCGCCCTCGATCACGGCCGCACGGCCGATGTGCGTGCCGGAGTCGATGACGCTGTGGGTCGTTCGCGCGTTCTCGCGCAAGGTCACGTTCGCGGACAGCACCGAGTACGGGCCGACGGTCGCCTCGGGGAGGATCCGGCAGTAGTTGCCGATGAACGCCGGCCCCTGCACCGCGCCGAGGTCGTGGAGGTCGACGCCTTCGCCGATCCACACGTTCCCGCGCAGGCGGATCCCGGGAACGTTGAGGCGAACGCGCTCGTCGAGCGCGTCGGCGTTCGCCTGGCGGTACTGCTCGAGGTTCCCGATGTCCTGCCAGTAGCCCTCGAACACGTGGCCGTACAGCGGCCGACCCATCTCGAGCAGGAGCGGGAAGAGCTCCTTCGAGAAGTCGTAGGGCCCGTCGTCCGGGATGTGCGTCAGCACCTCCGGCTCGAGGATGTAGATGCCGGTGTTGATCGTGTCCGAGAAGACCTGGCCCCACGAGGGCTTCTCGAGGAAGCGCTCGATCCGCCCGTCCTCGTCGGTGACGACGATCCCGAACTCGAGCGGGTTGTCGACCGACTTCAGCCCGATCGTCACCGCGGCGCCGCGCTCGCGATGCGCGGCGAGCATCGCGCCGAGGTCGACGTCGCACAGCGCGTCGCCCGAGATGACGAGGATCGGCTCGTCGAGGCGCCGCGTCGCGAGCCGCACCGAGCCGGCCGTGCCGAGCGGCGTCTCCTCGACCGAGTACGAGATGTTCACGCCGAGCGACTCGCCGTCGCCGAAGTAGGAGCGGATCGCCTGCGGCAGGAACGCGAGCGGTGATGATCACGTCCTCGAAGCCGTGTTCCCTCAGCAGCTCGACGATGTGCTCCATGCACGGCTTGCCGACGATCGGCACCATCGGCTTCGGCTGGTTCGACGTGAGCGGGCGAAGGCGCGTTCCCTCGCCGCCGGCCATGACGACCGCCTTCACGCGTGCACCTCCCGGCGTGCCTTCAGCACGTACTGCACCGCGGCGAGCACGGCGAGCCCGAGCCCGATCCAGAAGAGCCACAGCGGCCAGGCGCGTGCCGTCGCGCGTGACCATCGTGAACCCGAGCGACGCGTACAGGACCCAGGTCGCGAGCTTGCCCAGGAAGTTCACCTCGAAGTCGTAGCCGCGCGGCACGACGAGCTTGTACCCGCCGAGCAGCAGAACATCCCGCGCCAGGACGATCGCGACCGCGAGGAGCGGCAGCCGGCCTTCGACCCAGAGCAGGAGCACCGCAGCGTCGATCATCAGCCGGTCGGCGAGCGGGTCGGCGACCTTGCCGAACGCGGACTCGACGCTGCCAGCGGCGCGCGAGGAAGCCGTCGACCTGATCGGTGATCCCCGCCGCGGCGAAGACGAGCGCGGCCGGCCAGCTGTAGCCCTCGTCGGCCCCGATGATCAGGACGACGAAGACGGGGATCAGCCCCAGCCGCAGGATCGTGAGCGCGTTCGGCACCTGCGCCAGCGGGCGCGAGACGGCGCGCGTGGCCATATCGGAGAGGATAGTCCTCGCCGTGCGGCTCCCCGGCTTCGTCAACGCCCACTCCCACGCCTTCCAGCGCGCGCTCAGAGGGCGCGCCGAGGGCGGCGACTTCTGGGCCTGGCGGGAGCTGATGCTCGAGGAGGCGTCCCGGCAGACCCCGGAGCTCGTCAGGGACTCCTACGAGCGGGTCTACCGCGAGATGCGCGGTGCGGGCTTCACGGCGGTGGGCGAGTTCCACTACCTGGGGCTCGCCGAGGGGCGCGCGGCCGCCGAGGCGGCGGTAGCTGCGGGCGTCGAGCTCGTCCTGCTCCACGTCGCGTACGCGCGCGGCGGGATCGAGCGCTTTCGACAGGCGTCGGTCGCCGCGTACCTCGAACAGCTCGAGCAGCTTCGTGACGCGGGACGTGCGCGTCGGTGTCGCGCCTCACTCCGTCCGTGCGTGCCCGGCCGACTGGCTCGAGGAGCTCGGCGCGTACGCCGAGCGCGAGGGACTGCCGCTTGCACGTGCACGCCGACGAGCAGCCGCGCGAGATCGAGGAGTGCATCGCGGAGCACGGCGTGCGACCGATCGAGCTGCTCGCGCGCACCGGCTGCCTCGGCGAGCGGACGACCGTCGTGCACGCGACGCACGCGAACGGCGACGGAGCTCGACCTGCTCGCCGACGCGGGCGCGCGCATCTGCGTCTGCCCGACGACGGAGGCGAACCTCGGCGACGGCTTCCTGCCCGTCGAGCGCGTGCGCGCGCGTGGGATCGCGCTCTGCATCGGCTCGGACTCGAACGTCCGCATCGACCCGCTCGAGGAGCTTCGCGAGCTCGAGGGCATCGCGCGCCGGCAGAGCGGACGCCGCAACGTGATTCGCGCTCGACGAGCTGCTGCGCAGCGGGCGCGAGGAGGGCGCACGCGCGCTGGGGCTCGACGCGTGGCCGGACGTCGAGGTCGACCTGGGCCATCGCTCGCTCGAAGGAATCGAGGGCGACGACGTGGTCGCCGCCCTCGTGTTCGGAGCGTCAGCCGACGTCTTCGGCTGAGCTGGAATGGAAGCCTCGGGAAGGCCGCAACCCCCCGAGGCAGGGCGACCCGCAGGCGCCGATCTTGCGGGCGGTGGTTGAGTCGCCAAAGCGGGCACCGAGTGACGTTGCACTACTGCGGCGCGTGAGGGGGCCTCTGGCCGCCGTGCCGCAGGGCGTCCGAGCCCCCTCTCCTTCAGCGAAATCGGGGCGCCGAGATTCGAACTGGGCCCAGTCCCAGACGGCGCGCTAACCAGGCTGCGCCACGCCCCGCGAGGCCGGATGCACGAACCGGTACCATGCGGGATGAGGCCCCAGACGACAAGCCGTCCAGAGCACGAACCCGAGGAGCGTCCACGACGGGGCGACAATCGCCGACGCCAGCCTGATCGCCGCCCAGGAACGCCCAGCAGCCGCCCGTGCCGTACCGCCGACGCTCGGCGGCTACAGGACATGCTCCTGCCCCGTCGCCGAGCGGATCAGCTCGTCGGCCTCGTCGGCGGGCGCTCCGTACGGTACGCATCGGGAGCACCAGCGCCGTCGTCGCCAGAACTCGAGCGAGCCGCGCGCGTCGTCGAGCGGAGGCGGCTCCCGCATCGCTGCGATCAGCAGCTCGTCCGGGTCATGGGTGACCGCGCGCACAGCCGCGAAAGCGTAGCTTTCGCGCACTGGAGATGTCGTGCGTCCGCAGCCCGAACGACGTACCCAGAAAGCCCCGCTGTCGGGGCTTTCCGATCGGGGCGCCGAGATTCGAACTCGGGACCTCCAGTCCCCCAGACTGGCGCGCTCAACCAGGCTGCGCCACGCCCCGCGAGGGCGGAGTCGTCGCCGATCGGCGCAGCGGCGCCGTCCGCCGCGATAAGTTCAATATCCCGCCGAGTGCCCCACCGACTAGGAGAATCCACATGGCTCTGACTCAGACGCAGCTCGCCGACGCGATCGCCGAAAAGCGCCGATCTCACTCGTGCAGACGCGAAGAAGGCCCTCACCGCCCTCGAGGAGGTCATCCTCGAGCAGATCGGCGAGGCGGAGAAGGTCAAGATCGGCGGCGTCGTCCAGTTGACCGTTCGCCTCAAGCCTGCCCGCCCCGCGCGGCCGGGTCGCAACCCCGCCACCGGCGAGGAGATCACGATCTCCGCGAAGCCCGAATCCGTCGACGTGAAGGCGCGTGCCCTCACGAAGGCGAAGGGCGCGCTGCCCTCCGTGCAAAAGGCGAAGCGGGTCCTCGGCTAGCCGAAGCGCTTGTAAAGCCGGTCGATCAGCTCCGGCATCGCCTCGAGCCGGTCGGTGATCACACGCAGGCGGTACTCGCGGAAGTGCTCGGTCTCGACGCCGAGCGCGCCCGCGAGCGCCTGCATGACGTCGTTCGAGGGAACGGGCCGGTTGCCGTGCACGAGGTGGTTGAGGTAGCCGGCCGACAGGCCGGTCTTGTCCGCGAGCCCGCGGTAGGTCGTTCCGCTCTCGTCCATCAGACGTTCGATCGTCGCGCCGAACGGCTCCGTCGAGAAACGGCGGCGGCGCGCCACTACGCGAGCGCTCCGAGCTCGGCAATCGGGACGCGGCGCTCCTCGCCCGTCGCGCGATCGCGGACGTCGACCGCACCGTCCTCGAGGGTCTTCTTGCCGACGGTGATCCGCGTCGGGCAGCCGAGCAGGTCGGCGTCGGCGAACTTCTCGCCCGCCCGCTGCGCGCGGTCGTCGAGGAGCACCTCGTGCCCGTGGGCCTCCAGCGCCGACTCGACCGCTTCGCCCTGCTCGTCGAGCCCCGGCAGCGTGACGATGTGCACGTCGTACGGCGCGATCGACGCGGGCCAGATGATCCCGTGCTCGTCGTGGTGCTGCTCGACCGCGGCCGCCATCACGCGACCGGGACCGACGCCGTACGAGCCCATCACGATGGGCTGCTCCTTGCCGTTCTCGTCGAGATAGGTCGCGTCGAGCGCCACGGAGTACTTGGTGCCCAACTTGAAGATGTGTCCAACCTCGATCGCGGTCTGAAAGCCGAGCCGGCCCCCGCACTCAGGGCACGTGTCGCCCTCCTGCGACTGACGAATGTCGGCGAAGCGAGCCTCGAAGTCACGTCCGTGTTCGACGCCTCGCAGATGCCACCCGGTTCGGTTCGCCCCGGCAACGAACTGGCCCTCGCGTAGCGCCTCGTCGGCCACCACCTCCCCGGCCCAGCCCACCGGGCCGAGCGAGCCCGGGTCGGCGCCGAACGCCGCGCGGATCTCGTCTTCGCTCGCCAGCCGGACGTCGCCGCCGAGCACCGAGGCGAGCTTTGCCTCCTCGAGCCGGTCGTCGCCGCGCACCAGCGCGAGGACGACCGCTCCGTCGTGCACCACCGGCATCGCCTTCGACGTCGCCGCCGCGTCGATCCCGAGGAACTCGGCCAGCCCCTCGATCGTGCCGATGCCCGGCGTCTCGACCTCGGCCGGTGCGCCGAGCGCCTCCGGAAACTCCGGGGGCCTCGGAATGCCGCGCGCGATCTCGAGGTCAGCCGCGTAGTCGCCGCGCTCGCACGTGACGAGCGTGTTCTCGCCCGACTCCGCCGGTGCGAGGTAGTCGATCGACTCGTCGCCGCCCATCAGCCCCGACTCCGCCTGGACGGCGTAGGTCTCGAGCCCGCAGCGCTCGAAGATCCGGTTGTACGCGTCGAAGTGCTTGCGAAAGCTGACGTCGAGACCTTCGTCGTCGCGGTCGAACGAATAGGCGTCCTTCATCACGAACTCGCGCACGCGGAGCAACGCGCCGCGCGGACGCGGCTCGTCGCGCACTTTCGTCTGGAAGTGGTAGAGGAACTGCGGCAGCTGCTTGTACGACTGCAGCTCGCGCGCATGGAACGTGACCGTCTCCTCGTGCGTCAGCGCGAGGACGAATGGGCGGCCGTTGCGATCCTCGACCTTCCAAACCTCGGGACTGTCGTAGCGCCCGGTCGCCTGCCAGAGCTCGGCAGGTGCCAAGACCGGCATCAGCATCTCCTGACCGCCGATCGCGTTCATCTCCTCGCGGACGATCTGGACGACCTTCTCGTGCACGCGGAACCCGAGCGGCAGGAACGACCAGAAGCCCGCGCCGACCTGGCGGATGAAGCCGCCGCGGACGAGCAGCTTGTGGCTCGCGGCTTCCGCGTCCGCGGGATCGTCGCGCAGGGTCGGCAGAAAGAGTTGCGAGGCGCGCATGTTGCCTCGGCAGGCTACTCGAGCGGAATCAGCGACGCTTCGGCCATCGCGAGCGCCGCCGGCTTCGCCATCTTCAGCCGCTTCGGGCGGTGCATCCCGCCCTCGATCCACCGGTCGATCTCGAAGAAGAGCTCGTCGACGAGGATGTCGGAGCTCACCTTCTTCAGGACCCGGCCGTGCGCGTAGAGGAAGCCGGTGTCACGGCCGCCGGCGATGCCGAAGTCGGCGTCGCCCGCCTCCCCCGGTCCGTTGACGGCGCAGCCCATCACCGCGACCTCGAAGTGCTGCGGGTACTCCTTCAGGCGCTCTTCCACCTTCTCCGCGAGATTCCAGACGCCGACGTTGTCGCGGCCGCAGCTCGGGCACGCGATCATGATCGGGCCGCGCTCGCGGAGACCGAGCGCCTTGAGGATCTCCCAGGCGACCTCGATCTCCTTCACGGGGTCGGCGGTGAGGCTGACCCGCAACGTGTCACCGATGCCGTCGGCGAGCAGCGAGCCGATCCCGATCGCGCTGCGGATCGAGCCCGAGAACGGCGTGCCCGCTTCAGTGACGCCGAGGTGCAGCGGGTAGGGCACCTTCGCGGACAGCATCCGGTACGCGCGGATCATCGTCGGGACGTGCGTCGACTTGACCGAGATCTTGAAGTCGAAGTAGTCGAGCTTCTCGAGCAGCTCGACCTCCTCGAGCGCGGCGGCGACGAGCGCTTCCGCCTGGTCCTCCTGCGCGAGCTCGTGCAGGTGCTTCGGCAGCGAGCCGGAGTTCGCGCCGATCCGCATCGAGATTCCCGCCGCCTTCGCCGCGGTGACGACCTCCGCGACGCGATCGGGGCCGCCGATGTTGCCCGGGTTGATCCGGACGGCCGCGACGCCCGCGTCGATCGCCTTGAGCGCGAGGCTCGCGTTGAAGTGGATGTCCGCGATCACCGGCAGCGGGCTCAGCCGGACGATCATGCGAAGCGCCTCGGCGTCTTCCGTCTTCGGCACCGCGCAGCGAACGACCTCGCAGCCGGCGTCGGCGAGCGCCGCGATCTGCGCGATCGTCGCCTGGACGTCGCGCGTCGGGGTCAGCGTCATCGACTGGAGCACGACAGGCGCTCCGCCGCCGATCGCGACGTTGCCTACTTTGATACCGCGTTCGCTGGCCATCGAGCGAAGGGTAGCTGCGGTCGCGCGCTAGTCTCCCACCTCGAACCGCGAGTCCACGACCGGCGGGCCGTACGCCTCGCCCCGCCGCGGTTCGACCGTCCAACGGTACGCTCCGGGCCGGAATTCGAACCTCCGAGGCAAGACGAACCGCGGCTGTTTCGCGCGGCCTTCGAGCACGACTCGACCGTCACGAGAGAAGCGGATCCGGTACTCGCTTGCCCCCGCGACCGTCACCCAGGCGAAGGTCCGGGACGGCGTGAAGCCGGCCCCGGCAGCGCTCTTCGTCGTCGGTGCTGTCACGCCTGTCGTGGCGGCGGCGGAGGCCGCGGCCAGGGACGGTTCGGGCTCGAACGACGGCCGGTCGTCCGAACGTGTGAACACGTCGCTGCTCCCTGCCGCGATCCCAGCCGCGGCCGCGGCGACGAGACCGAGTGCGATCGCCGTCCGTCGACGTCGACGTGGCCGCCCGACCTCGACCGGCTCTTCGGCGACAGGCATCGGCTCTTCGGCGACAGGCTCGGCTCTTCGGCGACAGGCATCGGCTCTTCGGCACCAGGCGCCGGCTCTTCGGCAACAGGCTCCGGCGCCACCGGGACGAACGTCCGCCACGGCTCTTCGGGGAGTTCGGCGCGCGCGGCCGCGGCGAGCTCGGGATCGACGCTTACGAGCTCGGGTGAGATCGGCTCGCCCATTGGGCCACGGCCTTCCAGAGAGGCCACCTTACAGCGAGCCGCCGGCTCGACTACCCAGGTCCTCTGCCCCCGAGATCGTTCGAGAGACCGATGAAGAACAGCATCAGCACGAGCGCGATCCCGATCACCGAGACCCGCTCGTAGACCTCCCGACCGACCGCACGGCCGCGCAGGCCTTCGACGATCGAGAAGGCGATGTGCCCGCCGTCGAGTGGGAGGAGCGGCAGCAAGTTGAGCAGCGCGAGCGACAGGCTGATGAACGCGAGCAGCTGGAGGTACACGCGGAAGTCCACGTCGACGGCTTGGCTCGACACGCGCGTGATCCCCACGGGGCTCGAGATGTCCTTGCGACCTTCCGGAGTGACGAGGCGCGCGAACCCGTTGCCGATCGCCTTCGTCACCTCCCACGTCCGGCCGAACGCCAGCGCGATCGCCTCGCCGGGTGAGTAGCGCTCCCAGCGGACTCCGGGCCGGAAGCCGACCGCCCAGTTCTGGCCGAGGTAGTGCGTGGGCGTCACGTGGATCGTCTGCGTGCGGCCGTCGCGGTCGACCACCAGCGTGACGGGCTCGCCCTCGGACGCCTGCACCGCGTCGTAGACCTCGTTGAACTCGCCGACCTGCTGCCCGTCGATGCCGACGATGCGGTCGCCCGCGCGAAGTCCTGCCAGTTCCGCCGGGCTGCCGGGCTGCACCTCGCTCACGCCGAGCGTGGCCACACGGACCCCGAACGCGAACACGACCGCGAGGAGCGCGATCGCGAAGAGCAGGTTCGTGCCGGGCCCGGCGAAGATGACTGCGACTCGTCGCCAGGTGCCCGCGCGCCAGTACGCGTCGCCGCCGAGCGCGTCCTGCAGCTCGCTCAGCCCCCGCTCCGCGCCTCGTCGCGCCGGCGGCGACAGCTCGACGCCGCTCACGCTGGCCTCGAGGGCGGAGAGCTCGACGCCCGGCGTGAACTCGTTCCGCTCGAGCCTGCGCTTCATGCGCTCGACCGACCCGGTGAGCTCGGGTGCCTCGTGCACCGCTCGACCGAAGTGCGCGTCCAGGTCGGACGGCGCGGGTCGGTGCATGCCGGGGATCTTCACGTAGCCGCCGAGCGGGATCGCGCCGATGCCGTACTCGATGCCGCCGCGGTTGACCTTCGCGATCGCCGGCGGGAAGCCGAGGTAGAACCGCCGCGGGCGCATCCCGAGCGCGCGCGCGGTGAAGAAGTGACCCGCTTCGTGGATCAGCACGAGGAACGCGAGCCCGAGGATCGCGACGAGCCAGCTCACGCGCCCACCCCCGCGGCGATCCGGCGGGCGGCGGCGTCCGCCTCCACGAGGTCGCTCAGGTCTCGCGCGGGCGCACCGTCGGACGCGGCAAGCGCCTCGTCGACCGCAGCGGCGATGCCGAGGAACGGAAGCCGACCGTCGAGGAACGACTCGACCGCCACCTCGTTCGCCGCGTTGAACACACAGGGCAGGGTACCTCCGCGCTCGCCGGCCTCCCGCGCCAGACGCAGCAGCGGGAACGTCTCGAGGTCGGGCGCCTCGAACTCGAGCGTCGTCCCTGCGAGCTCCAGCCGGGGCACGGGCGTCGCCGCCCGCTCCGGGTAGGTGAGCGCGAACGAGATCGGCACCCGCATGTCCGGGTGGCCGAGGTGCGCCAGGGAGGCGCCGTCGCGGAAGCGCGCAAGGCCGTGCACGACCGAGGTCGGGTGGACGACGACGTCGATCTGCTCGTACGCGACGCCGAACAGGAAGTGCGCCTCGATCAGCTCGAGCCCCTTGTTCGCCAGCGTCGCGGAGTCCACGGTGATCTTACGGCCCATCCGCCAGGTTGGATGCGCGAGCGCCTGCTCCGGCGTCACCTCGGCGAGGTCGTCGCGCTTCCGGCCGCGGAACGGTCCCCCGGACGCCGTGAGGACGAGCGAGTCGATCTCCTCCGCCTTGCGGCCCTCGAGGCACTGGAAGAGCGCGGAGTGCTCGCTGTCCACCGGTAGGAGCAGCCCTCCCCCACGCTCGCGCGCCGCGAGCGCGAGCTCACCCGCAGCGACGAGGCTCTCCTTGTTCGCGAGCGCGAGCGTCACACCCTGCTCGAGCGTCCAGAGGGTCGCCGGGAGCCCCGCGAACCCGACCACCGCGTTCAGCACGACGTCCGGCTCCGCGCGCTCGAGCAGCTCGGTCAGGTCACCGCCGACCTGCGTCAGAGGCGCGAGCCCGTCGATCGGCTCGGACCCGGACGCGGCCGCAACCAGCTCGAGGCCCGGGTTCGCCTCGACGATCTCAATCGCCTGTCGGCCGATCGATCCCGTCGCACCGAGGAGCGCGACGCGCGTCATCCCTGCAGCGCCACGATCGTCCAGTAGCCCGCCACCGAGGCGAAGAGCAGAGAGTCGATGCGGTCGAGCACGCCGCCGTGCCCACCGAGCAGGCGGCCGGTGTCCTTGACCTGCATGTCGCGCTTCACCGCAGACTCGAAGAGGTCACCGATCGTGCCCGCGAGCGCGAGCACCGCGCCGACGACCAGTGCCTCCCAGATCTCGAGAAAGTGTCCGCGGTCCTGGTAGAGCGCGAAGAACGCGACGAGCACGGAAGCCGCGAAGCCGGCGACGAAGCCTTCCCACGTCTTCCCCGGCGACATCACTGCTGCCAGCTTGTGCCTGCCCACCAACCGCCCGGCGAAGTACGCCGCCGTGTCGCTCGCCCAGACGGCGAGCAGCACCGTGAAGATCGAGAGCCGCCCGAGCGTGTCGTCCCCGATGTCGCGGAGCAGGATCAGGTGACCGATGCCCGCGCCGATCCAGAACGCGCCCAGGATCGTCGACGCGATCGTCACCGTGCCGGACTGGCGGGTCTCGGCCACGCCGTAGAGACCGAAGGCGAAGACGAACGTCGAGAGCAGGCCTGCGAGCAGCCAACCGGCGCCGCCGACCTCCGCGCCGACCAGCCCCACGAGAACGCCGGCGAAGCCCGCGAGCACGAGCGGCCGCAACGGTCGGATCGTCGTGTACAGCTCGTGCAGCGCGAGCAGTGCGCCGATCGTCGCGACTCCGAACAGCCACCAGCCGTCGAAGTACGCGGCGGCCAGCACCGCGACGAGCAGCGGGACGGCGACGAGGACGCGGCCGGCGAGGTCTCTCATCGGGCGCCGAAACGGCGGCGACGCTGCGCGAACGTCTCGAGCGCCGCACGCAGCTCGTCCGCGCCGAAGTCCGGCCAGAGCGTTTCGGTGAACACGAGCTCCGCGTACGCGAGCTGCCAGAGCAGGAAGTTCGAGATCCGCTGCTCACCCGACGTCCGGACGAGCAGGTCGGGGTCCGGCATCTCGGGCTCGTACAGGTGCTCCGCGATCAACTCCTCGTCGATCGCGTCCGGCACGGCACCGCTCGCCGCGATCTCGCGCACGGCCTCGACGAGCTCCGCGCGACCGCCGTAGTCGAAGCAGATCCACAGGCGCAGCCGGTCGTTCTCGCTGGTCTCTTCCTCGAGCGCGACCATGCGCGCGAGCAGCGAGTCCGGCGCGCGGTCACGACGACCGACGAAGCGAACGCGCACCCCTTCCTTCGCGAGGTCGGGGAGCTCTCGCTCGATCGTGTCGCCGAAGATCTCCATCAGGTCCTCGACCTCGTCGACCGGCCGCGACCAGTTCTCCGTCGAGAACGCGTACACGGCGAGCGACTCGACGCCGAGGTCGATCGCCGCCTCGACCGTTCGTCTCAGGGCCTTGGTGCCGGCGCGGTGGCCCTCGGCAACGGGCAGGCCCCGCTGCTCGGCCCAGCGGCCGTTGCCGTCCATGATGACCGCGACGGTGCGGGCGAGCTCGATGGCCGCCATCAGACTTCCAGGATCTCGGCTTCTTTGTGCTTGAGCGCGTCGTCGATCGACTTGATGTGCTCGTCCGTCAGCTTCTGCACGCGCTCCTCGCCGCGGTGCTCCTCGTCCGCGCCGACCTCCCCCTTGTTGACGAGCTCCTTCATGTGGTGCAACACGTCACGCCGAACGTTCCGCACGGCGATGCGACCCTCCTCCGCGAGGTGGCGCACGATCTTGACGAGCTCCTTGCGGCGCTCCTCGGTGAGCTGCGGGATCGGGAGCCGGATCACCTTCCCGTCGTTGGACGGAGTGAGCCCCAGGTCGGACTCCTGGATCGCCTTCTCGATCTGCTTCAGCGAGGTCGGGTCGAACGGCTGGATGGTCAGCATCCGCGGCTCGGGGACGTTGATCGTCGCGAGCTGCTTCAGCGGCGTCTCCTGGCCGTAGTAGTCGATCACGATCCGATCGAGGAGCGCCGTCGAGGCGCGGCCCGTGCGCACGGTGTTGAACTCGTTGCGCGCGTGCTCCACGGCCTGGTCCATCCGTCGCTGCCCGTCCTGCATCGCCTCGTCGACGGTCACGCGGCCTCCTTGCCTGTCGAGATGATCGTTCCCACGCGCTCGCCGTCGACGACGCGCCGCAGGTTGCCCTCCCCGCTTCCGAACACGTAGATCGGCAGGTCGTTGTCCATGCAGAGCGAGAGCGCAGTCGTGTCCATGACCTTCAGCCCGCGCTCGATCGCCTGGCGGTGCGTGAGCTCCGGGATGAACTCCGCGCTCGGGTCGGTGTTCGGGTCGGCGCTGTACACGCCGCGCGCGCCGTGCTTGGCCATCAGGATCGCCGCAGCGCCGATCTCGAGCGCCCGCAGCGCTGCGGCCGTGTCGGTCGTGAAGTACGGGTTGCCGGTTCCGGCCGCGAAGATCACGATTCGCCGCTTCTCGAGATGCCTGATCGCGCGGCGGCGGATGTACGGCTCCGCGACGTCCGCGATGTCGAGTGCCGACTGCACCCGCGTCTCGGCGCCGGCGCGTTCGAGCGCGTCCTGGAGAGCGAGCGCGTTCATCACGGTGGCCAACATTCCCATGTAGTCGGCCGTCGCGCGGTCCATGCCTTCGGCGGACGCCTCCAGCCCTCGGTAGAGGTTCCCGGCGCCGACCACGACCGCGAGCTCGGTGAGCTCGGCGACCTCCGAGATCTCACGAGCGAGCTCGTCGATCGTCGCGGAGTCGAGCCCGTACTCGCGTGGGCCCATCAGCGCCTCGCCCGAGAGCTTCAGCAGCACCCGGCGGAACGGCTCACCTGCCGCCCCGGCGGCCGCGGGCGACTCCTGCGGCCGGACCGCCATCAACCCGAGAGCGAGATCCGCTCGAACTCGGCCACCTGGGCGCCCTCGGCCTCGAGCGCCTTGCCGACCGTCTGCGCCGTGTCGTGGATCCACGGCTGCTCGGTCAGGACCTGCGCGGCGAAGAAGCGCTTGTTGACCATCCCTTCGACGATCTTCTCACGCGCTTGCTCCGGCTTCGACTGGACCTCGTCGGAGGCGAGGTAGATCTCGCGCTCGGCGGTCACCAGCTCCTCCGGCACGTCCTCGCGCGCGATGTACTGCGGCGCCGAGGCCGCGATGTGCATCGCGACCTTGCGGGCAAGCTCCGGAGAGCCGCCGCGGAGCTGCACGAGCACGCCCAGCTTGTTCGCCGGCGGGTGCGCGTAGCCCTCGAGCGTCCCGGTGTCGATCCGCTCGAAGCGCGCGGGCGAGACGATCTGGATGTTCTCGCCGAGCTTCGCGGTGAGCTCCTTGCGCTCTTCCTCGAGCTTCGTCTCCGCGCCGACCCCTTCTTCGTCGATCAGGTCGAGCACCTGCTTCGCGAACGCCATGAACGCGTCGTTGTTCGAGACCGGCTCGGTCTCGCAGCCGATGCCGACGATCGTGCCGCGGCTGCCGTCCTCGTGGATCCGGTAGCCGACCTTGCCCTCCGTGGTCGCCCTCCCCGCTCGCTTGTCGGCCGAGGCCATCCCCTTCTCGCGGAGGAGCGTCTTCGCGGCGTCGATGTCGCCGCCGGTGTCCTGGAGCGCGCGCTTCGCGTCCATGATCCCGGCACCGGTCATCTCGCGGAGCTCCTTGACGAGCGTGGCCGAGATCGCGGTCACGTGGTCACCTCTTCGGCGACCGGCTCTTCGTTCTGCGCGACCTGCTCGTCGTCGCCCTCCGGCACGGTCTCGGGCTCCGCCTCGGGCGCTGCCTCGGCGGCCGGCTCGACGACGGTCGCCTGCGCGCGGGCGATCTCCTTCTCGGTGATGCCGGCGCGACCCGCCTCGATCCCGTCGGCGATCACGCGCGCAACCAGCTCGCAGGAGCGGATCGCGTCGTCGTTGCCGGGGATGACGAAGTCGGCCTCGTCGGGATCGCAGTTCGTGTCGACGAGCGCGATCACCGGGATGTTCAGCCGGCGCGCCTCGGCGACGCCGAGCTGCTCCTTCTTCAGGTCGAGGATGAACACGGCGTCGGGGTGGCGCTTCATGTCGGCGACGCCGCCGAGGTTCGCGTCGAGCTTCTCGAGCTGGCCCAGCAGCTCGATCCGCTCCTTCGACGGGAGCAGCTCCAGCTGCCCCTCCGCCTGGAGCCTGCGGAGCTCGTGGAGCCGGTCGATCCGGCTGTGGATCGTGCGCCAGTTCGTGAGCAGCCCGCCGAGCCAGCGGTGGTTGACGTAGGGCATCCCGACGCGCGTCGCCTGGTTCTCCACGGCGTCCTGCGCCTGCTTCTTCGTGCCGACGAAGAGCACCGTCCCGTTTCGGGTCGCGATGTTCTTCGCGAAGTCGTACGCCTCCTCGAGCAGCTGTTGTGTCTGCTGGAGGTCGATGATGTAGATGCCTCCGCGCTCCGTGAAGATGAAGCGGCGCATCTTGGGGTTCCAGCGCCTCGTCTGGTGGCCGAAGTGGACCCCGGCCTCGAGGAGCTCTCGCATGCTGACGACGGACATGGTGGCCTAGCCTCTCTTTCCCGGTTTCGTTGTCTACAGCGTCCGGCGGGCTCGGCTGGAACCGGGGGATCCGTCGTCCCGGCACCGCCACCCGAGTCGCCCCGCCGGGTCGAAGGAGTGGAGCCGCCATGGTAGCGGGAGCGGCTCGAATCGGCCGTATCCTGGCCACATGCCTGGGGTCTCGGAGCCGCTGAGCGCCCTCGCGGAGGAGATCAGGAAGGCCGCCTGGGAGCTGGCCGTCGAGGTCGTCGACGAGGGACTTCGGGAGGACGCCGTCCCCTCGCTCCAGCGGCTCGGCCAGGTCGGACAGCTCGGGGACATGCCGACCTTCATCGTCGAGCTCTCGAAGGAGCTGGCGGAGCCCCAGCCCGGCCGGATGCGCCGAGGCGGGCCGCTGGCCGGGCTCGTCCGCGACCACGCGCGGGAGCGGGAGTCCCTCGGGTTCGCGCCGCGGGAGATCGTCACCGAGCTGCTGGTCCTGCGGCGGGTGCTCTGGCGGTTCGTCTCCTCGCGGGCACCCGACCTCACGGGCAGCGAGGTCCTGGAGGCCGAGCGGCGCCTGAACGACAGCCTCGACCTGCTCATCGCCGAGTGCGTCGTGGCCTACTTCGACCGCGCGACCGCGGAGCTCGCCGACCAGGCGCGGCGGGATCCCCTCACCGAGCTCCTGAACCACGCGGCCTTCGGCGTCGGGGTCGAGGAGGAGCTCGAACGCGCGCGCCGCTACGAGCGCGGCCTGACCCTGGTCTACGTCGACGTCGACGCGTTCAAGTCGATCAACGACGAGTTCGGGCACCCGGAGGGCGACCGGGTGCTGCGCCGCGTGGCCGCGCTGCTCACCGAGTCGCTTCGCGGGTCGGACCTCGCGGGCCGCATGGGCGGGGACGAGTTCGCGGTCTGCCTGATCGAGAGCGACCTCGAGACGGGCGGGCGGTTCCTCGCCCGGCTGCACGACCTCGTCGACGAGGAGGCCGCCTCGGGGAGGCTGCCGGAAGGGTTCGCGCTCAGCGCGGGGCTCGCCTCGTACCCGCACGACGCGGTCACCTCGGACGCGCTCTTCCGCCTCGCCGACGAACGGCTCTACGAAGCGAAGCGCGCGAAGACGTCCGGCTAACGCGCGCGCGTGAGTGCTGCCGCGAGATCCGGGGGCAGCGCGACGTCGTCTCGACCCGCTCGCCCGTGATCGGATGGTCGAACGCGAGCCGCGCCGCGTGCAGGAACTGCCGCTCGAGCCCGAGCTCGCCGCCGACTCCGTAGACCGAGTCGCCCGCCACCGGCAGGTTGATCGCCGCGAGGTGGACGCGGATCTGGTGCATCCTCCCCGTCTCGAGCCGCACGCGAAGCAACGCGTGACGCGGTAGCCGCTCCTCGAGCTCGAAGTGCGTGACCGCCTCGCGCGGCGTCTCGGTGTCGAGCGACTGGCGCGTCGCATCGCGCCGGTCACGCCCGATCGGCGCTTCGATCCGCCCGGAACGCGAACGCGGCTTCCCGCGAACCAGCGCGAGGTACTCACGCTCGAGCGCGCGGGCTCGAACGAGCTCCTGCAGCTTCTCGAACGCCTCGTCCGACCGTGCCACGACGAGCAGCCCGGACGTGTCCCGGTCCAGCCGGTGCACGATCCCGAGCCGGCCCGCCTCTCCCCCGGCCGCGCCGTGGCCGATCAGCGCGTCCGCCAGCGTGCCGGCGGCGTGGCCGGCACCCGGGTGGACGACGAGACCCGCAGGCTTGTCGACGACGAGCAGGTGCTCGTCCTGGTACGCGATGCGGAGCGGCGGCGCCTCCTCGACCGGAGCCGCCGCGACCACCGCCACCGCTCGCTCGGGCACCTCGAAGGCCACCTCCTCGCCTTCCTGGACGCGGTAGCTCTTCGGCCGGCGCTCGCCGTCGACCGTGACGGCTCCGCGCTCGCTCAGCAGCCGCTCCGCGTCCGCGCGCGAGCCGAGCTCCTCGAGTGACGCGAGGAATCGGTCGAGCCGCTCGCCGGCGGCGTCAGCGGTGACGCGAATGCGGGCGATCGGAGATCAGCGCGGCGCCCAGCAAGAGGGCGACACCGACGACGATGAAGGTGTCGGCGAGGTTGAACGCCGGCCAGAATTCGAGGTCGAGGAAGTCCGTGACGTGCCCGAGCCGCACGCGGTCGGCGAGGTTCGAAACGCTGCCGCCGACGACGAGCCCGAGCCCGACGGGCATCACGGGGTGGCGCGCACCCGATCGTGCGAAGACGACGAGGAGCCACGCGATCACCATCGCCGTCAGCGCGATCACGATCGTCGTCGCGTCGGGGAAGAGCCCGAACGCGATCCCGGAGTTCTGCACGTGGTGGAGGTCGAGCGGCCCGGCGACGTGGCGCGACTCGCCGAGGTCGAGCGTCCCGGCGACGATCCGCTTCGTGACCTGGTCGGCGACGACGGCGGCCCCAGCGACCGCCCCGAGCCCGACCCACTCGTGCGGGCCGGCGGCAACCGATCGTTCCGCAATCGACACGGGCGCGAGCCCATCCGTCGCCGAGCCGACCCGCACGTCGACCGGAGGTCTCGGGGCAGGGGCGCTCATCGAAGGTTCGCGCAGTCGATGCAGAGGTCGGCCCACGGCAGCGCCTCGAGGCGCTCTTCGCCGATCGGCTTGCCGCAGTTCGTGCAGATGCCGTACGTGCCGTCCTCGATCCGCTGCAGGGCGGCGTCGATCGACTTCAGCAGGTCCTCCTCGTTCTCGGTGAGCCCGTAGTCGAGCTCGCGGTCGTGCATCGCCGTCGCGGTGTCGGCGAGGTGTTGATCCGACGACTCCTCGCCGGTCTCTTCCTCGACGGTGCCGGGGTTCTCGTTCCGCAGGTTCTCCAGTGCGGCTTCGATGCGCTTCCGCTCGGTGAGCAGCGCGTCACGGAAGCGGTTCGTGTCGATCGAGCTCATGCGTCCTTTCTCTTCACCGAGGCCAGGCGCGCCTCCGTCTCGACGGCCCCGAGGCCGTCCACCCCCACAATCTTGTCACGCCCGAGGCCGCACTCCGAGGACTAGGCGGCCTCGCGCTCCTCGGTCGGCTCGGCGTCCTCGACGGCGAGAGCGTCGAGCGCGGAGCGGAGCAGCGAGCGGATCCGTCGTGCCTCGGTGGCCAGGTGCTCGCGCTCGGCGTGTGCGCGGCGCGTCACCGCGCGGGCCTCGGCGTGCGCTTCCGTCAGCAGGAGCTCGGACTCCTTGCGCGCCTGCTCCTTCAGCTCTTGCGACGCGCGCTCGGCGGAGACGAGCGTCGTGCGAAGCAGCGCCTCGAGCTCGCGGAAGCGAACGAGCTCGCGCTCCAGGTGCTCGACCTTGTCTCCGAGGTCGGCCCGGTCGCGCCAGACGTCCTCGTAGCTCTCGGCGATCTCTTCGAGCGTCGCGTCGACGAACGTGCGCTTGTAGCCGAACAACGCGCGCTCAATCCGAATGTGCTTGATCTCGACTGGCGAAAGTCCCATGTGCGCTCCTTAGAATCGGTCGAGGATCGCGTTCAGGATCTGCTGGAAGATCAGCAGCGAAATGACCGCGAGCATCGGTGAGAGATCGAGCGGTCCGAGGGGCGGTATGACGCGCCGAAAGAGGCGCAGGTACGGGTCGCAGACGTCGTACAGAAACCGCTGGATCCGGTTGAGGGTCGGCGAGTACGGCAGCCTGATCCAGCTCGTGATGATGTAGAGCAGGATCACGAGGATGTAGACCCCGATGAAGACGTCCAGGAAGTTTTGGATCGTGCCGACGGCGTCGAAGAGCAGCATCAAGTTGGCAGTGTCGCCCATCGCGGCCAGGATTCGCCGCCGGGCGCGACTTTCCTAGGCCTGGTTGAAGAAGCCGCCGCGCTCGAGCAGGCGGGCGCGCTCCTCCGCCGAGACCTCGACGTTCCGCGGCGTGAGCAGGAAGACCTTGTCGGCGACCCGCTGCATCCCGCCGTCGAGCGCGTACGTCAGCCCGCTGGCGAAGTCGATCAGTCGCTTCGAGAGCTCCTGGTCGGAGCTCTGGAGGTTCAGGATCACCGGGATGTCCTGCTTGAAGCGGTCGGCGATCTGCTGCGCGTCGTTGAAGCTCCGCGGGATCACGAGGTGCATGCGCACCGAGCCCGGGCCGTCTGCGGCGCGGAGCCTGGGCCGCATCGGCGTGGCGGCGGCCGGCTGCTCGCCGGAGTCGGTCCAGTCGTCGAGCTGCTCCTGGCGCCGCCGCGGCGCGAGCCTGCGGACGTTGGGCCGGTCGGAGTACGTCCGCTCGAGCTCCTCCTCGGTCACGAAGCCGTCCTCGTCCCAGTCGTCCTCCTCGGCGATCCCGAAGTAGACGAGCGTCCGGTTCCAGATGTCGGCGAAAGCCATCGAGCCTCTAATGGTAGAGCGTTGAGCCGACGCGGATCAGCGTCGCGCCCTCCTCCACGGCCACGCGCCAGTCCTGGCTCGTGCCCATCGAGAGCTCGTTCAGGGCGTTCGCCTCGGCCAGCTCGCGGAGCCGGCGGAAGTACGGGCGCGACGATTCGGCGTCCTCCGTCGCGGGCGGCATCGTCATCAGGCCGCGCACGTTCGGGTAGAGGCCGAGGAAGCGCTCCAGCTCCTCCGGCTCGACGCCCGACTTCGTCGGCTCGCCCGAGAGGTTCACCTCGACGAGCGCGGGGATCTCCAGCCGCCGCGCGGCCGACTCGGAGTCGAGCGAGTGGCAGAGCTCGCAGATCGCGTTCACCGTCTTCGCCTTGCGGCTCTGCAGGTGGCCGATGAAGTGCCAGCGGAACACGTCGCCGTACCGTTCGTGCTTCGCCTCGAGATCCTGCGCCCGGTTCTCGCCCACGACCTCGATGCCCGCCTCCGCGAGAACGCCCAGGTCGTCAAGCGAGACGTACTTCGTCGCGGCGACGACGGTGACAGCGTCGCCCGCTTCGACGCGGATCGCCTCGTAGCGCTGCCGGATCTCGTCAGCCGGCAACAACGCCGATCACACCTTGACGTCCGGTGACGCCGTCGTCGCGTCGGTGCGAGAAGAAGAGCTCGGGGTTGCACGACGTGCAGAGGTCGAAGCGCTCGACCTTCGTGACGCCCGCGTCGACGAGCGCGCGCTCCGCCGCGGTCCAGAGGTCGAGCCTGCGGCCGGTCACGACGTCCGAGCCGAAGCGCTCGAGGAACGGCTCGGCCACCTCAGGTCCGACCTCGTAGCAGCACGGCCCGATCGCCGGCCCGACCGCGGCACGCAACGTGCCGCCCAGAGCGGTCGCACCCGCCGCGACGATCCCCTCGAGCAGCCCACGCCAGCCCGCGTGGAGCACGGCGAGCGCAGGGCGGTCAGCGCGCGCGAGCGCGATCGGGACGCAGTCGGCCGTGAGCTTCAGCATCGGGACGCCGGGCTCGTCGCTCCAGAGCCCGTCACCCGGCTCCCCGCGGCTCCCCGCCTGCGCGCGGTTGACGACGGCCGAGTGCTGCTGGCGATTCAGCGCGAGCCTGGCGACGTCCGCGCCGACCTCCGCGCAGAGCCGTCGACGGTTCTCCTCGACGTGTTCCTCGCGGTCGAGCGTCAGCTTGCCGAGGTTCAGCGATGCGAACGGCCCTTCGCTGACCCCGCCGACGCGCGTCGAGAACACGACCTCGTAGGCCGGGCCGCAGTCCCAACGGAACGTCGTCACAGCAGTCCCCGAGCTTCCTCGATCAGGCGCTCGCGGGTGTTCAGCGCGGGGTCCTCGACGACCCGCTCGAGCAGCGTCGCGAGCACTTCGCCGATCCGCGGCCCCTCGGCGAGCCCGAGCGTCATCAGGTCGCCGCCGTCGATCGCGAGGTCGGAGAGCCGATGCGGTTGCTCACGTGCACTCTCGAGCGCGGAGAGCCAGCGCCGCATGAGCTCGACCTCCTCGTCGGGTACGCGCTTGGCCTGGACGTCCGCGAGCTTGTGCCTGGCGATGTCGAGGGCGACCTCGTCTCCGTACCTCGCAAGCGCTCGTCGCGCCGTCAGCGGTGCCGTGTCGGGGACCGGATGGTCGTGGTTCGCAACGATCGCGGTGACGCGACGCCGCATGCGAGTCGGGTAGCGCAGGCGTCCGAGCACGCCACGGGCGATCTCCGCGCTTGCCTCCGAGTGCTTGGGCCCGTCGCCGCGGACCTTGCCGAGGTCGTGGAGCAACGCGGCGAGCCGAACGGCCAGCGGCGCACCGTCGTCGGCCGCGGCCTGGACGACCGTGAAGTGGTGCTCGTCGAGCGGTAGCTGCTGCCGCTCGTGCGCCAGCTCCAAGCCGATCGCGGGCGCGTACTCGGGGATGAGCGCCACCAGCACGCCCGTGTCGCGTGCGAGCCGGAGCGCCTTGGCGGGATGCGCGCCGAGCAGCAGCTTCGAGAGCTCCCCCATCCCGTCTGCGCTCAGCCCTCCGCCCACGCGCTCCGCCGACACGAGGCGCACCGACTCGGCGTTCTCGTGCATCTGCGCCAGCGTCTGCTCGTCCGGGTCGAGGTCGTGCTCGGAGACGAACCGGAGCCCGCGGACGAGCCGCAGCGGGTCCTCGCGGAAGCTGTCGGGCGAGACCGTTCGAAGCACACGTGCCCGGAGGTCTTGCTGCCCGTGGAACGGATCGAGGAGCTCGCCGGTCTCGAGGCGCTTCGCGATCGCGTTGATCGTGAAGTCGCGCCGCGCCATGTCCTGCTCCAGCGAGATGTCGGGCGAGGCGACGATCTCGAAGTCGTGCCTGCCAGGCCCCGTCGAGAGCTCGGTGCGCGGCGGGGCGAACTCGATCCCGGCCGGTGCGATCGACCGAAGCACCTGGTCGGCGGGGTAGAGCCTCAGCCCGACGCGCCGGCCCGCGACCTCGAGGTCCTCGACCCGCCCGTGCGGCGCGAGTGCTTCGCGCAGCTCCTCGTAGCCCACGCCCGGGACGACGAAATCCTGATCCTTCGCCGGCCGCCCGAGCAGCTCGTCGCGCACGGCGCCTCCCACGAGGTACGCGTCGAGGCCGAGCGAGTGGGCGAAGGCGGAGACCGGTGACTCAGACGTGCGCGACCACCGCGATCTCGACCTTGGCGCCCATCGGGAGCGCCGCGACTTGCGCGGTCGCACGGGCGGGCGGCTGGTCGCCGACGTACCGGCCGTAGACCTCGTTCACGCCCGCGAAGTCGCCGAAGTCCGAGAGGTAGATCGTCGTGTTCAGCACCTGAGCGAAGCTGCTTCCCGCCGTGCTCAGAATCGCCTCGAGGTTCTTGCAGACCTGCTCCGTCTGCTCTTCGATCGACTCGCCGACGAGCGCGTCGTGCCCAGCCGTCAGCCCGACCTGGCCCGCCACGAAGACGAGATCTCCGTAGCGAACCGCCTGCGAGTACGGCGCTCCCTGAAACGGAGCGGGAGCATCGTCGGTGCGCACGACGGTCTTCTCGGCCATCGGTTACTCCTTTCGAGGTCGCGGACGGCACGCCTGAGCGAGCGAGATGCCGAGTGCCTTGAAAATCGCGTCGAGCACGTGCTGCGTGTCGCGACCCTCGAGCAGCCGCACGTGCAGCGTCAGCTCGGCGCCTTCCGTCAGGCCTTCGAGGAAGCGGGCGACGATGTCCGTGTCCAGCCCGGCGACGCGCGCGTCGGAGAGATCGACGTTGGAGACGAGCAGCGGCCGGCCGGAAGCCTCGAGCACGACGTGCGCGAGCGCCTCGTCGGCGGGAATCACCGCGGTGCCGTGCCCTCGGCCGGCGCGAAGCGGCTCCGCGAGCGCGCGGCCGAGCGCTCGTCCTGCCGAGGCCGCCTCGATGACCGCTGCGCCGGGTGCGATCTCGAGCTGGACGTCGAAGCCGCCATGGACCGCGAGCAGCCCGAGCAGATGGTCGAGGACCGGCAGCCCGGTTCCCACCATGGCTGTGCCGTTTCCGTCCACGGTGACGCGGACGCCGCTCTGCGCCTCGTCTTCGCGCTCGATCGCCGTCATCGCGCGGAGGCTATCGCAGGCCCCGCGCCGGGACTGACCCCTTCGAGGGGTGCCCCACGCGCCGTCTCGGCCTACGGTGCGACGCGATGGCCACGCCTCTGCGGCTTGCCGTGCTCGGTTGCGCGGCCTCTTTCGTGCTGCTCGTCGCGCCCGTCGCCTCGGCGACGACGTCCGAGAGCGGCCTGTCGCTCCGTGGGCCCGTCACTGTCGGCTATTCGAGCGAAGCCGCGCTCGAAGCGGCCGTCTCGCGCGCCGGGGGCCGCGTGCTGCGGCGCCTGCCGCGCCTTCGCATCGCCGTGGTCGCAGGGCCCGGTCGGCTCGCGGAGCAGCTTGCGGGGTCGCCGGAGATCTCCTTCCTCGAGCGGGCGGCAACCCGCACGCGCGCTGCCGAGCCCGGCCTTGCGCAGGCGAACACGCTGGGCGCGTTCGAGTGGCAGTACGCGGCCACGCACGCCGACGCCGTTCCCGAGAGCGTCCTTCGCGCCGCGAGCGCGATCACGATCGCGGTGATCGACACCGGTGCGGACCTGGCCGCTCCGGATCTCGCGGCGAAAGCACCCGTCGCGTTCGACATCCGCACGCGCGCGGAGGACGTCGCGGACGTCGTCGGCCACGGCACCTTCGTCGCGTCCCTCGCGGCGGGCTCCTCGACGAACGACGAGGGAATCGCCGGCTTCGGCGGCGACTCGAACCTGCTCGTGGTGCGGGCCACGAACGGACGGCGCGCGCTCACCGACGTCGACGAGGCGGCGGCGATCATCTACGCGGTCGACCAGGGCGCACGGGTGATCAACCTCTCGTTCGGCGGTCCGTCGACGTCCACGACGGAGCGCCGCGCGATCGACTATGCCGCCCGGCGCGGCGTGCTGCTGGTCGCGGCGATCGGAAACGACCATCGGCGCGGCAACCCCGCCCACTACCCGGCCGCCCTGCTGCAACCGCTCCGATCACGTGGACAGGGCGGGCGCGGGCTCTCGGTCGGCGCGTCCACGCAGAACGGGACGCGCGCTGCATTCTCGAGCACCGGGACCCATCTCTCGCTCGTGGCACCCGGCGAGGCGGTGCTCGGCGCGGTGTCGGGGCTCAGCTCGGGCCGCGACTACCCGCGCGTCGCGCTTCCCGGCTCCCGCGAGGGGCTCTACGCGTTCGGCACCGGCACGTCGTACGCGGCGCCGCAGGTCGCGGGCGCAGCGGCGCTCGTGTGGGCGGCCAACCCGGCGCTCAGCGCGAGTGACGTCGCCGACTACCTGAAGGGAACGGCGTCGGGGCAAGGTCGCTGGAACGCGCGGATCGGCTACGGCGTGCTCGACGTCGGCGCGGCGGTCGCGCTCGCGCTCGCGTCTCGTTAGTCGGAGACGCGATCGATGCGCGCCCCGAGAGCGCGGAGACGCTCGTCGATGCGCTCGTAGCCGCGGTCGATCTGCCCGACGTTGCCGATCGTCGACGTGCCCTCCGCGCAAAGGCTTGCGATCAGCATCGCCATGCCTGCGCGGATGTCGGGGCTGTCCATCCGCTCGCCGTAGAGCTTCGCCGGACCCGTCACGACCGCGCGGTGCGGGTCGCAGAGGATGATCCGCGCTCCCATCCCGACGAGCTTGTCGACGAAGAAGAGGCGGTTCTCGAACATCTTCTCGAAGATGAGGATCGTCCCCTTCGCCTGCGTCGCGACCGCAAGGGCGATCGACGTCAGGTCGGCGGGGAAAGCGGGCCACGGGCCGTCCTCGATCTTCGGGATCTGGTCGCCGAGGTCGTCCTGCACCTGCAGGTCCTGACCCGGCGGCACGTGCACGCTCGTCCCTTCGATCTCCACGCGCACGCCGAGCCGTGCGAAGTGCGGCAGGATCGGCACGAGGTCCTCGGGCGCCGCCTCGTCGATCCAGAGATCGCCGCCGGTGACCGCGGCCAGGCCGATGAAGCTCGCGACCTCGATGTGCTCGGGCGCGATCCGGTGTTCGCCGCCACCGAGCCGGTCGACCCCGTGGATGCGGAGCACGTTCGACTCGATGCCCTCGATCCGCGCACCGAGCGACACGAGGAACCGGCAGAGGTCCTGGACGTGCGGCTCGCACGCCGCGTTGCCGATCACGGTCTCACCCTCGGCGAGCACTGCGGCCATGACCGCGTTCTCGGTTCCCATCACGCTCGCCTCGTCGAGGAAGACGTGCTTCCCGCGCAACCGGTCTGCCCGGAACTCGAACGCGCGGTCGATCGTGACCGTCGCGCCGAGCTGCTCGAAGGCGTGGATGTGGACGTCGAGCCGACGGCGTCCGATCACGTCGCCGCCCGGCGGCGGGATCAGCGCGCGTCCGAAGCGCGCGATCAACGGACCGGCGACGAGGAACGATGCGCGGATCCGCGTCGCGAGGCCGGCGTCGACGTCGGTCTTCGTCACCTGCGTCCCGTCGACGGTCACCTCGTTCGGGCCGATCCACTCCACCTCTGCGCCGAGGTTGTCCAGCAGCTCGACCATCGTCTCGACGTCGCGGATCCGCGGGACGTTCGTGAGCGTCACCGGCTCGGACGCGAGCAACGTCGCGGCCAGGATCGGCAGCGCGCCGTTCTTGTTCCCCGCCGCGCGCACGCGGCCGTTCAGGGGCCGTCCGCCCTCGATCACGAAGGACTCGGCCAACGTCTCGGCGACCATGTGGGTCATCAGAAGCGGGCTAGGATAGCTCTCCCGTGGACGTGACCCGTGAACGCGCCTGGCAGACGCTGACCGAGTACACGCAGAGCGAGGCTCTGAGGCGGCACGCGCTCGCCGTCGAAGCATCCGTCGGCGCCTACGCGCAAAAGCTCGGGGAAGACGAGGAGTTCTGGCGCGCGACGGCGCTGCTGCACGACTTCGACTACGAGGTCCACCCCACGCTCGACAAGCACCCGCAGGACGGCGCGCCGATCCTGCGCGAGCAGGGGTACCCCGAGGAGCTGATCGAGGCCGTGCTCTCCCACGCCGAGCACCTGTCGCTGCCGCGCGACACGCCGCTCAAGCTCACGCTCTTCGCCTGCGACGAGCTCTCCGGGTTCATCCATGCGTGTGGACTCGTTCGACCCGACGGGATCGAGACCTTGGAGCCGAAGTCGGTTCGGAAGAAGCTGAAGCAGCCGTCGTTCGCCGCGGGCGTGAACCGCGACGACGTCTTCAAGAGCGCCGAGGAGCTCGGTGTCGATCTCGACGAGCACATCGCGTTCGTGACCGCGGCGATGCGACCGATCGCGCCGGAGCTCGGGCTGCGCACGCAGGCGGACGCGGCGTGACCGCGCGGTTCGACGCACTCGGCGTCGTCGTCGCGGACATCCCGCAGGCGCTCGCGTTCTACCGGCGGCTCGGGCTCGAGTTCCCCGAGGGCGCCGAGTCGGAGCAGCACGTCGAGGCGACGCTTCCCGGTGGGATCCGCTTCATGCTCGACGCCGAGGAGCTGATCCGCTCGATCGAGCCCGAGTGGCAGCGTCCGAGCGGAAGCAGCATCGGCCTCGCGTTCCTGTGCGAGTCGGCCGCCGACGTCGACGTGGTCTATGCAGACCTCACCGGCGCCGGCTACGAGAGTCACAAGGAGCCTTGGGACGCGTTCTGGGGTCAGCGCTACGCGCAGGTGCGAGACCCCGACGGGCACGTGGTCGACCTCTTCGCGCCGCTTTAGCTAGAGGCGCGGCGACAAGCCGGTCGAGATCCTCGTCGCTGGTCCACCAGCCGCACGAGGCGCGCACGAGCCCTGTGCCCGGCATGTCGCGAACGATGACGCCGTTCTCCGCGAGCCGCGCGACCGTCGTCTCGGGATTTGCGTCGCGGAACGCGACGAGGTTCGCGTGGCCGGGCTCGGTCACGACCTCCGCGCGCTCGGCGAGGAGCTCACGGCAGCGCGCAGCCATTTCGGCGGCGCGCTCGTAGCGCCACTCGGGGTGCACGTCGAAGCATGCGAGCAGCCCGGCAGTCGCCGCGAGCGGGGTGAAGTGCGTGTCGAATCGGTCGGCGCCTGCCTGCGGCTCGAACGTTCCGGCTTCGAGGTCGTACTCGCGCTGCGAGAGATAGCTCGGCTGCGTCAGGCGCAACGCGTCGGGATCGCGGACCGACAAGGCGCCGGTCAGGTCGGGACCGCAGAGCCACTTCTGCGCCGAGACGGTGTAGAAGTCCGCGTCCGACGCGTCGACGGGGATCGCACCGGCCGACTGCGCACCGTCGACGAGCACCGGGATGCCGGTCGCCTCGCGCAACTCTCGCCACGGGAGACGATGGCCGTTGATCCACAGAACCTCGGACAGCGCGATCAGCTTCGTCCGCGGGCCGACCTCGGCGAGGATGGTCTCGTACGCGTCCGCCGCCGGACGGTCGCGAACGCGTGCAATTCGGACGGTGGCGGGACTCACCGCCAGCGGTCCGATCAACCCGAAGTGCTCCGAGTCGGTCGTGACGACCTCGTCGCCCTCACCGAGGCCGAGCCCGTTGAGCACGACGTTGCAGCCCTCCGACGTCGACGTCGTGAGCGCGACGTTCTCGACGGGCACGCCGACGAGCTGGGCGAACCCCGCGCGCACGCGTGGCCGGTCCTCCAGGTACTTGTCGAAGGCGGCGCGGTTGAACCGCCCCTCCACGAGCGCGCGCTGCTGCTCCGCGGCGATCGCGTCGGCGACCGCTGTCGGCATCGGCCCGAACGTGCCGGCGTTCAGGTACGCGTAGCGCTCGAGCACCGGGAACTGGGCGCGTGCCTCGTCGAACGTCATCGGACCTCGAGCTCCACCGGCGCATGATCCGACAAGAGGACGTCTCCGTGCCGACGGAGGTTTTCGGGCCAGTGGCGCTCCGGCCCCTGCGGCATCAGCCCTCGGACCAGGACGTGGTCGAGCCCGGGGCCTGCCTGCGAGAACCCCCACTCGGAGGTGCCGAGCGCGCGCAGGGTCGGCGACGTCACCACCGTGACGTTGAAGTCGCCTGCGAGCACGATCGGCTCGCCCGGGTTCGCGAGCCCGTCCACGAACGCCGCAGCGCGAAGGAGCTCGGCGTCCGCGACGCGCTTGTCGTCGTGAAGGCTCGTGGCGTGCAGATTCCCGACGACGACGGTGCGGCCGTCCTCGAGGCGGACGCGCACCGCGTGGCAGATCCGCCGCTCGCGCGCCCACCTGAGTCGCGAGAGCACCGGCAGACCGAGCGCTTCGCCGATCCGCTTCCGAAAGCGACGCGGGTTGAGGACGATCGTTTGCTGGTCGGTCGCCTCGAGGCCGGGCGCTACGAGGATCGCGTTTGCCTGCCCTTCGACCGCGGAGCGAAGCCGGTTCGGGTCGACGTCGGTGACGATCGACGCGAGCTTGTCCGGCAGCCTGGCGGGCGCGGCGACGTCGCCGTACGCCTGGTAGCCGGACCAGGACTCGAGCCGCGGGAGCGTGCCGGCGGCGAGCTCCTGGAGCGCGACGATCGCCGGGCCGTCCTCGCAGATGAGCTTCACCATCCGCTCGAAGTAGCGCGTTCGCCCCGACGGGACGGTGCGTCCGTGGAAGAGATTCCAGCTCCTGATCAGCACACGGCTAGCGTATTCGGCGTGCGCGTCGTCATCGCGGACCCGCCGGCCTACACGCCGTACTACGACCACGACCTCGCCGCGGCGCTCGCGGCGGCCGGCGCGGAGGTCGAAGTCGTCACGTCGCGCTTCCGCTTTGCCGACGTCCCCGCAGCCGACGGCTACCGGCGCAACGAGCTCTTCTACCCGCTCAGCTCGCGCGCGTTTCGCCGCTCGCGGCTCCGCGTTCCGCTCAAGGCGCTCGAGCATCCGCTCGGGATGTTTCGCCTCGGCCGCCGGCCGGCAGACGTCGTCCACGTCCAATGGCTCTCGTCGCCGCAGCTCGACGAGCGGCTGCTTCGGCTCCGCGCGCCGTCGGTCTTCACGGCGCACGACGTGCTCCCGCGCCGCACCGCGTCGAAGCTGGACCTCTGGAGCCGGCTCCTGCGGCGCTTCGACCGCGTGGTCGTGCACAGCGAGCACGGCAAGGAGCGGCTCGCGGAGCTCGGCGTCGAAGCGCACGTGATCCCGCTGCCGATCCCGGACTCGAACGTCGAGCGACGTGACGACGGGCGGACGCTCCTCTTCGCGGGCGTGATCCGACCGTACAAGGGTCTCCCGGATGCGCTCGAGGTCGTCCGGCGGATCGACGACGCACGCCTGCTCGTCGCCGGCGATCCCAGCGAGCCGGTCGAGAGACGCGGCGACAGAGTCGAGTGGCGGCTCGGCTACCTGCCGCAAGCAGAGCTCGACCGCGCACTCGGCGAGGGCACCGTCGCGCTCTTCCCCTACCGACCCGAGCTCGACCAGAGCGCAGCACTCATGCAGGCGCTCGGGGCCGGTGTGCCGGCGGTGTGTTACGACGTCGGCGGGATCGCCGAGCCGGTTCGGCGCTTCGGTGCGGGCCGGGTCGTTCCCGCAGGGGACGTCGACGCCTTGACCGAAGCCGCTCGCGAGCTGCTCGACGATCCGCAGGCGCTTGCCGCGGCGCGCGAAGGTGCGCGTCGCGCGCGCGAGTCGCTCACGTGGGCGGCGTCCGCGCGGGCGCACCTCGAGCTGTACCGGGAGCTCGCGTGATCTTCCGCCGCCGCTTCGGCGACCTCATCGACCGCCAGCTCGACCTCTTCGAGCAGGACAACGCCGACCTCTTCGAACGCCTCGAGGATGCCGAGGACGAGTACCGCCGTGCCGGACGCGGAGATGCCGAAGAGCGCTTCGGCGACCTCCAGGAGCTCCTCGCCGAGGGAGGCGAGACGCTGGTCGGGCTCCGCGACACCTACGCCGAGACGCTCGACGACAAGGCGGCCGAGGAGTACGCGGGCGCGTTCGACTTCGCGGTGTTGCGCCGGTTCCCACAGTTCGCGCTCGAGCTGGGCGACGATGACGAGGAGGACGACGAGGACTAGCGGTGGCCGAAGTGGTGTGCGTCGGGGAGCGCGTCGCTGACGGCGTGCTCCCCGGACACACGCCGCGCGAGCGGGCCGAGCGTCTCGAGACGGTCGACGAGCACGTTCTGGTTCCGTCCGACCTTCTCGAAGCGCCCTTCGGCGCGGATCAACGGCTCGCCGCGCACGATCGCCCGGTGCCGGTCGTACACCTGCGGGGGCACGATCAGGTTCATCTGGCCGAACTCGTCTTCGAGCAGCATGAACACGATCCCCTTCGCGGTCGAGGGCCGCTGCCTCGCGATCGCCATGCCCGCGACCGCGACGCGCGTGCGGTGCCGCTGCTCGCGCAGCTCGCGGGACGAGAGCGTCCCGTCGGGCAGGTGTGGGCGGAGCAGCTCGAGCGGGTGGACGCCGACGGAGACGCTCGTCAGGCGGTAGTCGGCGAGCATCCGCTCCCAGCGCGTCTGCTTCGCGAGCTCGGGCGTCGCGACCGTCGGGTCGAGCGGTAGCGCAAGCTGGTGCTCCTCGCCGCCGGAGCCGGGCACGGTCTGCGCGCGCGGGACGAGTCCGAGCTCCCAGAGCAGCGTGCGCCGGCTCTCCCCCAGGCAGTCGCACGCGCCCGACTGGACGAGCGCCTCCAGCTCGTCGCGGCCGAGCTCGGTCCGCTGCGCAAGCTCACGCACGTCGCGAAACGAGCCGTTGCGCTCGCGCTCCTCGACGAGCGCGCGCGCGTCGTCCTCGCCGACGTGCGCGACGTACTCGATGCCCATCCTCACGGCGCCGTCCTCGTTCGCGCACTTCGCGCGCGAGCGGTTGACGTCGGGGGAGCGCACCTCGACACCTTTTCTCTGCGCATCCCGGACCAACGTCGACGGCGGATAGAAGCCCATCGGCTGCGCGTTCAGGAGCGAGCAGAGGAACTCGGTCGGGTAGTAGTGGCGCAACCACGCCGATTGATAGGCGAGCAGCGCGAACGCAGCGGCGTGCGACTTCGGGAAACCGAAGCCGGAGAAGCCGGTCAGCTTGTCGTAGACCTGGTCGGCGGTCTCCCGGTCGACCCCGTTGGCGAGCGCGCCCTCGACGAAGCGCGCGCGGAACGCCTCGAGCGCCTCCTGAGAGCGCTTGCGGCTCATCGCCCGGCGCAGGCCCTCCGCCTCCCCCACGCTGAAGCCGGCGAGCGCCATCGCGACGTGCAGCACCTGATCCTGGAAGACGATCGCGCCGTAGGTCTCGCCGAGCGACTCTTCGAGCAGCGGGTGGTCGAAGGTCGGCTTGTGCGTCGGGTCGGCGCGCAAGAGCTCTCGATTCTTGACGTACGGGTGCACCGCCTTCCCCTGAATCGGCCCCGGGCGCACGAGCGCGACCTGCACCGTGAGATCGTCGAGGTTCTCCGGCCGCGTCCGCAGGAGGCTCTGCATCTGCGCGCGGCTCTCGATCTGGAACGTGCCGACCGTGTCCGCGCGCTGGATGTCGTCGTAGACGGCGCGATCGTCGAGCGAGATCCTGGAGAGGTCGATCGACTCGCCGCGCACCCGCGCGACCTCGCTGACGCACTCCTCGACCGCCGAGAGCATCCCGAGCCCGAGCAGGTCGATCTTCATGAACCCCGCGTCGGAGCACGAGTCCTTGTCCCACTGGCAGAGCTGGCGGCCGACCATCGCGGCGGGCTGCACCGGTACGAGCTCGACGAGCGGGCGCGACGAGATGATCATCCCGCCCGGGTGCTGCGAGATGTGGCGCGGAAGGCCCGCGATCTCCGCGCAGCACTCGACGAACGCGCGCCAGCGCGGCGAGAGGAGCTTCCGCTTCGCGTCGGGGAGCGTCGCGAGCTCCTCCGCGACCTTCTTCGCGTTCCAGCCTTCGGTGATCTTCGCGAGCCGCTCGAGCTCTGCGTGCGGCAGGCCGAGCGCCTTGCCGACGTCGCGGATCGCGCCGCGCGAGCGGTACGTCGCGAAGGACGCGACGAGTGCCGCGTGCTCGCGGCCGTAGCGCTCGGTGACGCGGACGATCAGCTTCTCGCGGATGTCGCGCGGGAAGTCGAGGTCGATGTCGGGGACGCCGCGCATCTCGTCGTTCAGGAAGCGGCCGAGCGAGAGCCCCGCGGTCACCGGGTCGACGTGCGAGAGGCCGGTCAGGTAGCAGACGATCGAGCCGACCGACGAGCCGCGCCCGCGACCCGGCGGCAGCACGTGACGCGGCGCGTCGTCGCCGCGCACCTCGCGCGCGCAGTCGGCGGCCAGCTGGAGCACCTCGTGGTGGAGCAGGAAGAACCCGTCGAGGCCGAGCCGGCCGATCAGCGCGAGCTCCTCGTCGAGCCGGGCGCGCGCGCTGCGCTTGTGGCCGTTGAATCCCGAGTAGCGCTCTTCGAACGCATGGTCGCAGACCCGCTTGAGCTTGACGCTCGCCGGCTCCCCGTCGGCGAAGTCGGGGTAGCTGTAGCCGAGGTCGGCGGTGAGGTCGAAGCGCAGCCGGTCGGCGAGCTCCCCGGCCCGCGCGACGGCGTCGCGGTCGTCGGGGAAGCGCTCGAGCACGTCGTCGGGCGCGAGCAGGACCGACTCGTGGTTGCCGCGACGCTCGGGCTCCGAGCCGTCGAGCGACGTGCACTCGCGGATCGCGACCAGCACGTCCTGCAGCTGCGCGCGCCGCGGGTGGTGCGCGTGCACGTCGCCGGTCGCGACCGTCTGCACGCCGAGTGTCTCCGCGAGATCTCGCAGCGCGGCGTTCCGGCGCACGTCGCCGCGCTCGTACGGCCGCTGGAGCTCGACGAAGAAGCGTTCGCGGAACGCTCCGGCGACCGCAGCCGCGGTGTTCGGGTCGCGCACGCCGAGCCCGTGCCGCGCGCAGCCGGAAAGGCAGACGAGCCCCTCGTTCAGCTCGAGCAGGAGCTGGACCGACAACGCGGGATCGAGCGGCGGATCCTCGGGCTTGGGCCTCGTCCCCGCGTGCGCCGAGGTCAGGAGACGGCAGAGGTTCGCGTAGCCGCGCGCGTCCTCGACGAGCAGCGTGACGTGAGCGCCGCCCTCGAGCGTGACCTCCGCCCCGGTGATCGCGCGCACGCCGAACGCCTTCGCCGCGTGCGCGAACTCGAGCGAGCCGAAGACCCCGTCGTGGTCGGTGAGCGCGAGCGCCTCGTAGCCGAGCTCGGCCGCCCGCAGCGCGAGCTCCTCCGGCAGCGAGGCACCGTCCAGGAAGGAATAGGCCGAGTGCGCGTGGAGCTCGGCGTACTTCACCGAACCTCGAAGGGCGTGTCCCGCGTTGAAGGGGAGACAAATGTCCCCGACGAATGAGGAGCACCCATGGCCCTGCTCGTAGCGATCATGGCGACCCTGCTGGTGGTCGCGACCACGCTCGCCTTCGCCGTCGCCGGTTAAGCCCCGCGCTGGCTGAACCATCCGCCCCGCTCCTCGTCGCGGAACACCACGACGTTCTGGCCCGACTCGAGCACGAGCTCGAAGTAGCGCCGCTGAACGGGCTCCTCGGTCCACCAGCGATCGAGCACGCGCCACTCTTCGCGGACGAGCGCGACCCCCAGACGATTGACGAGCCGCGGCGTCCCGTCGAATCGCGCCTCGACGAGCGCCGACTGCGGCTCGTTCAGTCGTCGCGAGGTACGAACAGCGCCCGGGCTTCCGGGATCCGCGACCACGGTGCCACTTCGACCACCGACGCGACCGAGCCCGAGCCGGTGCTCGCACGCACCTGACGCAGGCCCTCGCTCAGCCTGCTCTGTAGCTCCGACCCCGCCGCCTGCATGAGCTCCAACTGCTCTCCGTGCGAATCGCTCAGCTCGACGAGCTCGAGGCGGAGCGAGACGATCGGCGCCGGCAGCTCCGCGAGCTTCGGTCCGAGGGCGTGGCGCAGGCGGTCGCGCTCGGCCGTCGGGTCTCGCATCGTGACCGTCCGCCGCCACGAGCCTCCGCCCACGAGTCGGGCTGCAATCGCGGCCTTGCGCACGAACCGTCCATCGCGCTCCTTTCGCTCGAGCAGTCGGTCGAGCAGCGCGCCGAACGCGCGCCGCAGGGTGAGCTCGTTGCCGATCGCCTCCGGAAACTCGAGCTCCTCGTAGAGCTCGGCGGGCGGGCGCCGCCCCAGCACCCGCCCCGCCGCGCCCCCTCTCGCCAGGCTCCAGGCACGCCGGCCGTCCGGCCCCAGTCGTTCGGCGACGGCAGCTCTGGGGAGCCCGGCAAGCTCGCCCAATCGTTTGACTCCGAGCTCGCGGAGCTCGAGCTGGCGCCGAGCGTCGAGCGGCAGCAGCGAAAGCGGCAGCGGGGCCAGGAAGTCGGGCAGCTGCTCGTCGGAGACGACGAGCGCCTGCCCTGCGCGCGCGACGTTGGCCGCGGCGAGGGCGGCGAAGCGCCGCTCGGCCGCACCGATCCGTGCGTCCCAGCCGGTGCCCGCGGACGCGAGCGCCCGCTTGAGCGCCTCCTCGAGCCCCCCGTAGAGCCGCTCGACCCCGCGCGTCTCGAAATAGGCACACCCGGGCTCGGCCGACTCGACCGAGAACCCCGAGTCCTCGAGCCGGAGCAGAACCCCCTCCCACGCCTGCTCGGCCGCCGAGGGGTCTTCCTCGACGAGCACGAGCCGCGGGCACATCGCGAGCGCCTCGCCCAGCCGCATCCCGGGCTTGACCCCCTCCGCCTCGGCCGCGGCCGTCACAGGGCCGAGGAGCGGCTCCTCGCCGGCCGGCGGCGCGAGGGCTGCCGGAGCGGTCGAGAGCGAGGGCCTGGACCGCAGCGCCGCCCGCAAGGAGAAGCCCGGGATGGCGAGGCAGGCGATCATGCGAACGTCTGTTCTACACGAACACACGTTCGGTGTCAAGAGGGAGAATATCGTTTTCAATCACCCCCTTTTGAGGGTAGGTCTCGCGGTCTCGCAGGCCGAAACTCCTGTCAACACACGCAGGAACCAGGGGCGACGGAGACCGCAGCTTCGAACCTCTGGCCACTTCCCTCGAACGGCCCGTCTTTCGCCAGCGGGCCGTTCGTCTTTCTGAAGGCCGTCCCTAGGATGGAACCCTCGACCGAAAGGACCGGGACGCTTCAACGTGATGGCACAACCGACGCCGACCCGGCTCGAAGCGGGCTGAGCGTCATCGGCCGCGCGGTTCTCGGACTGCTGCTCCTTCTCACAACCTGCTCGTGCAGCAGCGACGAGAGTGCCGAAGCGCTTCCGCAGGGCAGCGAGGCCGTCGAGCTCGACCCCGCCGACTTCGTCGACCGGATCGACAACCCGTACTGGCCGATGAGCCCGGGCAGCCGGTGGGTCTACCGCGAGACGGGCGCGGACGGCGCGGAGCAGCGCGTCGTCGTCACCGTCACCGACCGCACGAAGCAGATCCTCGGCATCGACGCCGTCGTCGTGCACGACGTCGTGACCGAGGACGGCGCGCTGGTCGAGGACACCTTCGACTGGTACGCGCAGGACGGCGACGGCAACGTCTGGTACCTCGGCGAGCAGACGGCGGAGTACGAGAACGGGAAGGTCGTCAGCACCGAGGGGTCGTGGGAGGCGGGCGTCGGCGGCGCGCAAGCCGGCATCGTCATGCCCGCGGAGCCGCGGGCCGGGCAGAGCTATCGCCAGGAGTACCTGGAGGGCGAGGCGGAGGACGCGGCAGAGGTGCTCGGCGTCGACGAGACGATCGAGGTCCCCTTCGGCCGCTTCGACGACGTGGTGCTCACGAAGGACTTCACCCCGCTCGACCCCGACGCCCTGGAGCACAAGTTCTACGCCCGCGGAGTCGGGCCTGCGCTCGTGATCGCCCTCACCGCCGGCGGTGGGCGCGAAGAGCTCGTCTCGTTCCGGCGCGGCCCGTAACAGGGCTAACAGCCGTGCCTCGCTGATCGCTAGAGCGTGATTTCCGCCGCTGGGCCGACCATGCGCGTGAAGCGCGGGACGACTTCGAGGACGTTCTCCTGCGCGCAGAAGCGGATGTCCTCGTCGAGGCCGGGCGGCCCGTACGTCCGCGCGGTCAGGCCCTCGTACGGGTCGGCGAACGACCGCGCGATCAGCTCCGACGCCTTCGCGGCGTCGTTGCGATCGCCTTCGAGCAGCTGCAGGAAGCGGCCGGCGCAGTAGGCGTCGTCGAGCGCGAACCCGCCGCTGTAGCCCGCGCACACGATCGCCACGTCCTGCCCGGTCTCACGCGCCGCCGCAGCGACCGCATCGAGGTTGAGCAGGCTCCCGAGGAAGACGCGCTCGCAGCTGGCTGCCGCCGTGAGGACGGCGCGCGTGCCGTTCGTCGTCGTGAAGATCAGCGGCACGTCGCCTCCGTCGAGGAACTCGCGCGGCGAGGCGCCGACGTCGAAGCCGTCGATGCGCACGCCCAGGCGCTCGCCGCCGAGCAGCCCTTCGCCGAGCTGCTCGCGCACCGCGCGCGCCTCCTCGATCCCGGGCGCACAGAGAACGCGCGGCCAGCCGCTCGCGAGCGCCTGGGCGATCGTCGAGGTCGCCCGGAGGACGTCGACGACGATCCCCACGGGGGCCGCGACCGCCTCCGACGGCGTGAAGGCGACGGCAACATTCACGCCGCTACGCTAGCCGCCGATGGCGACGACGGCCCTCACCTGCTACCGCCACCCGAACCGCGAGACGGGCGTCTCCTGCGCCCACTGCGGCCGCGGGCTGTGCCCCGACTGCATGGTCTTCACGCCCGTGGGGATCAAGTGCGCCGAGCACGCCGGCGTGCCGACGGGCACCGCGAAGGTCGTCCAGGGCGCGCGTCGCTTCGGCGTCGACGGCGGAGGCGCGCTGATCACGAAGATCCTGATCGGCATCAACGTGCTCGTCTTCCTGTGGCAGGTCGGCAGCGGCGGCACGCTCTCGCAGCCCTACGGGTATCCGTATCTGCACGGCGCGCTGAACGGCATCCTCGTCGCGAACGGGGACTGGTGGCGCCTGTTCACGTCGATGTTCCTCCACGCCGGTGTGATCCACCTCGCGCTTGAACATGCTCTTTCTCTGGTGGATCGCGGCGCCGGTCGAAGAGGCGCTCGGACGTGCGCGCTTTGCGCTCCTCTACCTCGTGTCCGGCCTCTCGGGCGCGGCGGGCGCGCTGCTGCTGTCCGCGCCCCAGGCGACCACCGTCGGCGCGTCGGGCGCGCTCTTCGGAATCCTCGGCGCCGCATTCGTCTTCGAACGGCAGCGCAACTACGTGCTCGGAGGCGGCGCGCTCACGATCATCGTGCTCAACCTGGCCTTCACCTTCGCGATCCCCGGAATCTCGATCGGAGGACACCTCGGCGGGCTCGTCGGCGGGGCGCTCTGCGCGCTCGCGCTCTCGCGCCTCGGTCGGGCGCACGCGGCGTACGGACGTCCAGGGCTTGCAGGCATCGCAGGGGTGGTCGCGGTGGGAATCGCGAGCGTTGCGATCTCCCTTTGGGCTGTGGCCGACTACCTGTAGTGCCGATACCTTGGGGCGATGCGCCGTTTCGTCGCCCTCGTCGCCGTCTTCTGCCTGGCGTTCCCCGCCGCGGCCGCCGCACGACCGCTGCTCGGCGTCCACGGTGCAGTCGACCGCTTCGACCAGCTGACCGGCCAGCGCTCGCAGGTCCGCCACATCTTCTTCGGCTGGGGCAACACTCGCTTCGACCAGAACTTCCCGGCGGGCGGCGAGACGCCGATGATCGCGATGATCCCGACGACGATCTCACCGCTGGCGATCGCGCGCGGTTCCGGTGACGGCTACCTGTTCGCGCTGAACGACTGGCTCGCGCGCCGCGGCGGTGTCGCGTACGTGCGGCCGATGCCGGAGATGAACGGCCACTGGAACGCGTACTGCGCGTACACGAAGAGCGGTCGCTCGAAGGGCGCTGCGTACTCCACCGTTGCCTTCCGCAAGGCGTTCGCGCGCATCGCCGTGCTCGTGCGCGGCGGCCCGGCTGCGAGTGTCAACGCGCAACTCGCGCGCCTGAAACTGCCGCCCGTCTCGCGCGACCTGCCGGCCCTCACGACGGTCAGGATCGTCTGGAACCCGCAGGGCTACGGCTCGCCCGACCTCCCCGGCAACTCGGCGCAGGCGTACTACCCGGGCGACCGCTACGTCGACGTCGTCGCGAACGACCTCTACTACATCCGGGGCAAAGCAGCGTGGGCCGCCGCCGAGCAGCTCTACCGCGCACACCCCTCGAAGCCGTACGCGTTCGCCGAGTGGGGCCTGTGGGGAATCGATGCGCCGAGCTTCGTCGAGCAGATGGCGCAGTTCGTGAGGACGCACCGGCGCGTCGAGCTCGTCTCGTACTACAGCGGCAAGCGCGGCTCGCCCTGGGACCTCGCGTCGAAGCCGCGCAGCCGCGCGGCGTACAAGCGGCTGATCGTCCCGCTCGGTCGCTAGCGACCCCAGTCGTCCGGAGGCTCTCTCCGGCCGACCTCGACCGCCCAGTAGTCGCGCTGGAACGCGACGAGCCCGTCGGCGTCGAAGCGAAGCACCGACACGCCGGCGATCGTCTGCTCGCTGCCCCCGGAACGGACGACCGCCCAGTACTCGCACGTGGCGCGGTCACCGTCGACGATCGGCTCGGAGAACCGACACTCCGCCGGCGCTTCCTCGGACGCGAACGCCCAGCTCGCGTACCCAGCCGCTCCCTCCGACCCGAGGCGGGGCTCGCGAAACGGCTGCGAGCGGAAGACCGCGTGCTCGCCGTAGAGCGAGCGCACCGCGTCGACGTCCTTGGCCGGCCAGGCGCGGAGCCAGGTGTCGCGCCAGCGACGGGCGGCTTCGACGGTCTCCATCAGCCCCCGGCGGCGACGTAGGTGGCGCCGGTCTCGGCGAGCGCGGCCTGCGCGGCGGCGAGCCGGGCGAGCGGGACGCGGAACGGCGAGCACGAGACGTAGTCGAGCCCGAGCTCGTGGCAGAACGCGACCGATGCGGGCTCGCCGCCGTGCTCGCCGCAGATCCCGAGCTTCAGGTCCTCCTTCGCGCCTCTCCCCCGCTCGACCGCGATCCGCATCAGGTCGCCCGACCCCGCTCACGTCGAGCGTCTCGAACGGGTTCCGCTCGAGCACGCCGTCCTCGAGGTAGTGCGTGAGGAACTTCCCCTCCGCGTCGTCGCGCGAGAAGCCGAGCGCCGTCTGCGTCAGGTCGTTCGTGCCGAACGAGAAGAAGTCGGCGTGCTCGGCGATCTCGTCGGCGCGGATGCACGCGCGTGGCAGCTCGATCATCGTGCCGCAGAGATACTCGACGTCGTTCTCCTCCGCCGCGACCGCAACGGTCAGCGCGCGCAGCCGGCGCAGCTCCTCGGCGAAGCCGACGAGCGGGTGCATGATCTCGACGAGCGGCGCCTCTCCGGTCCGGTCCTGGACGGCCTTCGCCGCACGGACGATCGCGCGCACCTGCATCTCGTAGATCTCCGGGAACTGGAGCCCGAGCCGGCAACCGCGCGTGCCGAGCATCGGGTTCGACTCGTGCAGCTGCTTGATCCGCGCGCGCATCTCCTCGGGCGCCTCGTCGAACGGCCGGCAGGAACTCGTGCAGCGGCGGGTCGAGCAGCCGGATCGTGACCGGGAGGCCCGCCATCGCCTCGAAGATGCCCTCGAAGTCGGACTGCTGCATCGGGAGCAGCCGATCGAGCGCGCTGCGCCGGCCCGGCTCGTCGCGGGCCATGATCATCTCCTGCACGACCGGTAGCCGCTCGTCGCCGAAGAACATGTGCTCGGTGCGGCAGAGGCCGATCCCCTCCGCGCCGAACTCGCGCGCGCGGACCGCGTCCTCCGGCGTGTCGGCGTTCGCGCGCACCTTCAGGCGGCGCACGTCGTCGGCCCACGCGAGCACCGTCTGGAAGTCCTCGTTGATCTGCGGCGGGACGAGTCGAACCGGCCCGACGATCACGCGTCCGGTACCGCCGTCGATCGTGAGCTGGTCGCCTTCGCGGAGCTCGTGCTCCCCGATCCGGGCGATGCCCGCCTTCACGTCGAGCGAGAGCGCCTCGCAGCCGGCGACGCACGGCTTCCCCATCCCGCGCGCCACGACGGCCGCGTGCGAGGTCATGCCGCCGTGCACGGTGAGGATCCCCTTCGCCGCGATCATCCCGTGGATGTCGTCGGGCGTCGTCTCCCAGCGCACGAGGATCACGTCCTCGCGCTCGCCCCGCTCCGCCGCGGTGTCGGCGTCGAAGACGATCTTCCCGCTCGCCGCGCCGGGGCTCGCGTTCAAGCCGGTCGCAGCGACGTCGTAGTGGTCGTTCGGGTCGAGCATCGGATGGAGCAGCTGGTCGAGCTGCGCAGGGTCGATCCGCGCGATCGCGTCTTCCCGGGAGATGAGTCCTTCGTCGACCATGTCGACCGCGGCCTTCAACGCCGCCGCCGCGGTGCGCTTCGCCGCGCGAGTCTGAAGCAGGTAGAGCTGCCCGTCCTCGACCGTGAACTCGATGTCCTGCATGTCGCGGTAGTGCTCCTCGAGCCGATGCATCGTGTCGAGCAGCTGCTCGTACGCTTCGGGCAGGCGCGCCTGCATCGCCTCGAGCGGCTCCGGCGTGCGGATGCCCGCGACGACGTCCTCGCCCTGCGCGTTCGCGAGGAACTCGCCGTAGAGCCCCTGCTCGCCCGTGGACGGGTCGCGCGTGAAGCAGACCCCGGTGCCGCAGTTCTCGCCCTTGTTGCCGAAGACCATCTGGACGACGTTGACCGCGGTGCCGAGGTCGTCCGGGATCCGGTGCGCGCGCCGGTACACCTGCGCACGCGGGTTGTCCCACGAGTCGAAGACGGCGCTCACGGCGCGTCGTAGCTGATCGCGCGCGTCCTGCGGGAACTCGCCGCCGGTGCTCTCGCGATAGGTCGCCTGGTACGTCTCGATCAGCTCCGCGAGATCCTCGGCGGTCAGGTCCGTGTCCTGCGCGACGCCGACGCTTCGACTTCAGGTCGGCGAGCGACTGCTCGAACCGATGGCCGTCGATCCCCTCGACGACCTCGCCGAACATCTGGATCAGGCGCCGGTACGAGTCGCGTGCGAAGCGCGCGTTGCCGGTCGTGCGCGCGAGACCCTCGACCGCGACGTCGTTCAGGCCGAGGTTGAGGATCGTGTCCATCATCCCCGGCATCGAGACGGCCGCGCCCGACCGGACCGAGACGAGCAGCGGGTCCACCGCGTCGCCGAAGCGCTTCCCGGCCCGCGCTTCGAGTCGCCCGACGTGCTCGTCGACCTCGGCGTCGAGCCCCTCCGGCACGCGCCCGAGCGCCATCGCGGCGCGGCAGGCCTCCGTCGTGATCGTGAACCCGGCGGGGACGGGGACCCCGAGCTCCGTCATCTCCGCGAGCCCGATCCCCTTGCCGCCGAGGAGCTCACGCCCGCCCGGAACGGCCTCGTCGAACGCGTACACGTAGCGCGGCGGGGTCAAGGGCGGCCAATATTCCCACAAAGTGGCTGCACAGCACATCGTGGCGGCCGGCGGGCGCGACCCTGGGAACCCCCGTCGACGACTTCGTCCTCGGGCTCGCCCGTGGGCGGCGGGTCTGCGTGGTCCCGACCGCGAACATGGAGCCTGACTCGGGCCTGGTCCTCTTCTACGAGGCTTTCGGCGGCAAGGCCGAGTGCTCACGGCTCCTCTTCAACCCCTGGCCGCCGGAGAACCTCCGCGACTTCACCCTCGCCCAGGACGTCCTCCTGGTGCCGGGAGGAAACACCGCGAACATGCTCGCGGTCTGGCGCGTCCACGGCTTCGACCGGATCGTGCGCGAGGCCTGGGAGCAGGGCGTCGTGCTCTACGGCTGGAGCGCCGGGATGATCGCCTGGTTCGAGGCGGGCGTGACCGACTCGTTCGGGCCGCAGCTCGAGAGCATGGACTGCCTCGGCTTCCTCCCCGGCAGCGCGTGCCCGCACTACGACGGCGAGGGGCTCCGCCGGCCTCGCTACCAGGAGCTCGTCGCGGGCGGCTTGCCCCCGGGCTGGGCGGCCGACGACGGTGTGGCGCTCCACTTCAGCGGCACCGAGCTGGCGGAGGCGGTCACGATCCAGCCGGACGCCCGCGCCTACCGCGTCGAGCCGGGCTCGGAGACGCCGATCGAGGCGCGCCTGCTCGCGACGACTACGAGCGCTTCGAGGCGAGCCACCCCGCGACCCTGATCCCCATCCAGATCGGCGTCAGCACGACGTAGAAGAGCACGACCGCGAAACCGAGCGCGGTCCACCAGAGCGTCCAGTAGCGAAACGGCACAGGGCCCTTCCGCCGCAGGTCGCGCGTCACGCCTGCACCTCTTGCAGATCGCGGGTTCGCTGCTCGACCGTGCGGATCACGCGCTGCGCCGTCTCCTCGATCGAGAGCTCCGAGACGTCGATCACCGGGCAGCCGAGGCGCCGGTGCACGACTTCCGCCTGCGCGAGCTCCTCGTAGATCTTCACGAGCTCGGAGTACTGGCGCGCTGTGCCGCCGAAGTTGCGCGCGCGCGCCGTGCGGATCTCGCCGAGCCGGTTGGCGTCGATCGTCAGCCCGACGACCTTGACCGGGTTGATCCGGAAGAGATCCTGCGGCGGCTCGATCCCCGCGACGATCGGGACGTTCGCGGTCTTGTAGCCGAGGTTCCCGAGATACATCGAGAGCGGCGTCTTCGACGTTCGCGAGACGCCGACGAGCACGACGTCCGCCTCGTCGAGGCCGCCGCCGATGCCGTCGTCGTAGCGCACCGCGAACTCGATCGCCTCGATCCGCCGGAAGTAGCCCGAGTCGAGCGGCGCCCGTGCGCCCGCGCGGCCCTGCGCCTGGACGCCCGCGACGCGCGAGACCGCGTCGATCGGCTGGCCGAGCAGGTCGCAGTAGTGGACGCGTGCGCGCCGGCACGCGCGCCGCATCGCGTCGCGCAGCTCCGGCTTGACGAGCGTGTAGAAGACGACGGCGGGGCGCCCGCGCGCTCTCCCCACGGCGAGCTCGAGGTCCTCGACCGTCTCGACGCGCGGGTGGCGCACTTCCTCGAAGGTCTGGTCGGGGAACTGCGCCTCGAGCGCGTGAACGAGCCGCGTGGCCGTCTCTCCGGTGGAGTCCGACACGATGTGGAGCTCCACGGGCGCAGCGACGGCCACGCGGCCATTGTGACGACTGCTTAGTCGCTCTGGGTGGGTCGCTTCCCGAGCGTGGCCGTCACTGTCTGGGTCTCACCGTCGCGGACGATGGTGAGCTCGAGCTCGTCGCCGGGCTTGTGCCCTGCGACCGCGCGGCGGACGTCGTCGGCCGACGCTGCTTCGCCGTCGACCTCGGTGATCACGTCGCCCTGCTGGAGGCCCGCCCTGTCTGCGGGGCTGCCGTCCGTGACCGCGGCAACCTGCGCGCCGTTGTCGGCTTCTCCGAGCTGGACGCCGAGGAAGGGCCGCTCGATCGGCGTGCCCGCGATCAGCGAGTCCGCGACTTCCTTCGCCGTCTCGATCGGGACCGCGTAGCCGATGCCTTCGTTGCCACCGGACGAGGACGCGATCTGCGAGTTGATGCCGATGACCCGGCCCTGGCCGTCGAGCAGCGGACCGCCGCTGTTGCCGGGGTTGATCGCGGCGTCGGTCTGGATCGCGCCGTCGATCGTGAAGCCGTCGGGTGCCGTCAGCTCGCGGTGCAGTGCGCTGACGATGCCGCTCGTGACCGTGCCTTCGAGCCCGAACGGGCTGCCGATCGCGACCACGAGGTCGCCGATCACCATCGACTCGGACGCACCGAGCTCCAGGGGCGTGACGCCGCTCGGGACGCTTTCGAGCTCGAGCACCGCGACGTCGGAAGACGCGTCGGCGCCGACGACTCTCGCGTCGATCTCGTCGCCGTCGGGGAACCGGACGGTGACGCTCTGGGCGTTGTCGACGACGTGCTGGTTCGTGAGGATGTGACCCTCGTCGTCGATGAGGAAGCCGCTGCCGGTCGCACCACCGCCGCCCTGGCCGAACGGTCCCTGCGCCTGGGAGTTGGTGGTGACGAGGACGACCCCGTCCTTCGCACGCTCGTAGATCTCGTTGACCGACAGCTGCGCGCCGTCGGCGACGGACCGGGTCGGTGCCGTCTGCACGACAGTCGCGTTCGCGCCGTCGTCATCGGTCGCCTCCCAGACCCCGATCCCCGCGCCGGCGCCGATGGCGGAGGCCGCGACGATCGCGAGAAAGAAGACGAGAAATTTTCGGAACATCAATCCTCCTGGTCAGTGTGACGACTCCATGGAAGCGTGTCGCCCTGAGATCGGGCTGAGAGGCTTGTTCAGGCGGCGTTAAGCGCTTCTCAGCGGCCACACAGGTTTCGCAGGAACACTTGCGTGGATGCGCGTTCTCGTGGTCGACGACGAGCCGGCCGTTCGCACGGCGCTCGAGCGGGCCCTCCTGTTGGAGGGCTACGACGTCGAGCTCGCCGCCGACGGTGCCGAGGCGCTGCACAGCCTCTCGCTCCACGCTCCTGACGCGGTGGTGCTGGACGTGCTGATGCCGAACCTCGACGGGCTCGAGGTCTGCCGCCGGCTGCGCGCGGCCGACGACCACACGCCCGTGCTGATGCTGACCGCACGCGACTCCGTCGGGGATCGCGTGGCCGGGCTCGACGCCGGCGCGGACGACTACCTGGTGAAGCCGTTCGCGCTCGAGGAGCTGCACGCGCGGCTTCGCGCGCTCCTCCGCCGAACGGCCGGCACGGACACCGACGTCCTCCGCTTCGCCGACATCACGCTCGACCTGGGCACACGCGAGGTCCGCCGAGGCGAGCGCCGGATCGAGCTGACCCGGACCGAGTTCCTCCTGCTCGAGCTGTTCCTGCGCAACGCACGCCAGGTGCTGACCCGCTCGGTCATCTTCGACCGGGTCTGGGACTACGACTTCGGGCCGCGATCGAACGCACTCGAGGTCTACGTCAGCTATCTCCGCCGCAAGCTGGAGGCCGGAGACGAGCCCCGCCTGATTCACACCGTGCGCGGCGTCGGTTACGTTCTCCGAGAGCCGTGACCTTCCGCACACGCCTCGCCCTCGCATCGGCAGTCGCCGTGGCGGCGGCGATCGCCGTCGCCTCGCTCGTCTCCTACGGGCTCGTACGCGCACAGCTCCGCAACTCGATCGACGACGCGCTGCGCGCACGGGCGCGGCACGTGCAGGTTCCGGCCGACGGCTCGCTCGGCGACTTCGGCCTACCCGATCCGCTGCTCGGCGGCGCCGGCGGCTACGCGCAGCTCGTCACGGCGAGCGGCGGTGTCTTTCGCCGACCCGACGCGAAGATCCCGCTCCCCTCGGAAGGTGCGCGGCTGGTCGCTACGGGCACGCGCGACCCCTTCTTCGAAGACGCGACCGTCGCCGACACGCATGTCCGGATCCTCACCGTGCAGTACGCGCCCGGGATCGCGGTCCAGATCGCCCGGCCGCTCGACGAGGTCGACAAGACGCTGAACCGTCTCGCCAAGTTCCTCGCCGCCATCTCCGCGAGCGGGATCGCGCTGGCGGCGATCCTCGGCCTCCTCGTCTCGCGCACCGCCGTGGCGCCGGTCCGGCGGCTGACCGAGACCGCGGAGCACGTGACCGCGACGCGCGACCTCAGCCAGCGGATCGCGACGCCCGGCAAGGACGAGCTCGGACGGCTCGCGGGCAGCTTCAACTCGATGCTCAGCGCGCTCGACGACTCGCTCCGCTCGCAGACGCAGCTGATCGCCGACGCCTCGCACGAGCTCCGGACGCCGCTCACCAGCCTGCGGACGAACGTCGAAGTCCTCCAGCGGGGAAAGGACCTGCCGGAGGACGAGCGGGCAAGGATCCTCGCCGAGATCCGCTGTCAGGCGGAGGAGCTGACCGAGCTGCTCGGAGACCTGCTCGACCTCTCGCGAAGCGAGCACGTCCAACCCGAGCCCGTGCAGCTCGACGAGGTGATCGCGTCGGCGATCGACCGGACGCGCCGGAGTGCCAACGGGGTCGGCTTCAACACGAGTCTCGAGCCGACCACGATCAGCGGCGTCCCGAACCGCCTCGAGCGAGCGGTCGCGAACCTGCTCGAGAACGCGGTCAAGTGGAGCCCGGACGGCGGCCTCGTGGACGTCGAGCTGCGAGGACGGCGAGCTTCGGGTTCGCGACCACGGGCCCGGGATCGACCCCGAGGACCTCGACCGCGTGTTCGACCGCTTCTACCGCGCGCCGGCCGCCCGCTCCGTCCCAGGGTCGGGGCTCGGCCTCGCGATCGTGCGCCAGGTCGTCCAGGAGCACGGCGGCTCGGTGACCGCGGAGAACGCCCCTGACGGCGGCGCCCGCTTCCGCGTCCGGTTTTCACCTTCCTCCTAGATCGTCCTCAGGCGCTTCTCAGGAAAGCGCGCTTCACTTGAAGGGTCTCACTCCTCCTGTGATGCGCCGAGAGGGCGGTCGGTCCGGCGGCCGCCCTCTCAGGCCGGAGCTAACGTTCGCTCTCCGTGGCCGCCGCAGACACCGTGACGATGGACAAGATCGTCTCCCTGGCGCGCCGCCGCGGGTTCGTCTTTCCGAGCTCGGAGATCTACGGCGGCCTCGGGTCGGCCTACGACTACGGGCACTACGGCGTCCTGCTCAAGGCCAACCTGCGCTCGCGCTGGCTCGAGTCGATGGTGCAGGAGCGCGAAGACGTCGTCGCCCTCGACACCGCGATCATCCTCAACCCTCGGGTCTGGGAGGCGTCGGGGCACGTAGCCGGGTTCACCGACCCGCTCGTCGACTGTCGCACGTGCAAGCTTCGCTTCCGAGCCGACCACCTGTCGGATCCCGAGCACGAGGAGGTCCGCTGCGGCAAGCGGCCCTCGAAGCGCCCCGGCGAGATCCCCGACTGCGACCTGACCGAGCCGCGGCAGTTCAACTTGATGTTCGAGACGACGATCGGCCCGGTGCAGGAGACGGGCGCGAAGGCCTACCTGCGACCCGAGACGGCGCAGGGCATCTTCATCAACTTCAAGAACGTGGCTCAGCTCGCCCGGCGAAAGCCACCGTTCGGGATCGCGAACGTCGGCGGCAAGTCCTTCCGCAACGAGATCACGCCGGGGAACTTCCTCTTTCGTGTGCTGGAGTTCGAGCAGATGGAGATGGAGTACTTCGTCCCACCGGCAGAGGCGGATGAGTGGTACCGCTTCTGGATCGACGAGCGCGTGGCCTGGTACAAGCGATACGGGCTTCGCGAAAGCCATCTGCGCGTCCGCGAGCACACCGCCGAGGAGCTGTCGCACTACTCGAGCGCCACGAGCGATCTCGAATACCTCTATCCGATCGGCTGGTCGGAGCTCGAGGGGATCGCCAACCGGGGCGACTTCGACCTCACACAGCACAGCGAGCACTCCGGCACCAAGCTCGAGTGGGTCGACGCCGGGACCGGCGAGCGTTTCGTCCCGCACGTGATCGAACCCGCAGTGAGCATCGAGCGGATGTTCCTCGCATTCCTGATCGACGCGTACGACGAAGAGGTCGTCGCGGAGCGAGAGCGAACGGTGCTGCGCCTCCACCCCGCGCTCGCTCCGGTCAAGGCCGCAATCCTGCCGCTGATCGGCAAGAACGCCGACATGGTCGCGAAGGCGCGCTCCCTGTTCGACGAGCTGCGGATCGACGCGCAGGTCGAGTACGACGACAGCGGCGCGATCGGCCGCCGCTACCGCCGGCAGGACGAGATCGGCACGCCGTTCGCGTTCACGGTGGACGAGCAGACGCTCGCGGACGACACGGTGACGATCCGCGACCGCGACTCGCTCGGTCAAGAACGAATCGCGCTCGCGCAGGTGCGCGCGCACCTGACCGACACACTCAGGCAGCCGTGGAGCTCGCCGAAGCCGTGAGCGCTCCCTGGAGCTATCCGCCGGCAGGGCGGTTCGAGGAGCACGTCGTCACGAGCGAGGCGCTGCGCGGCAACCCGCTCGGCGACCCGCACGAGCGTCCGCTCTGGGTCTACGTCCCGCCGGGCTACGACGACGACCCGAACCGGCGCTACCCGTCGATCTACGTGATCCAGGGCTACACGGGCCAGCTCGACATGTGGCGCAACCGGCCGGCGTTCGGCGCGAAGACGTACCCGGAGCTCTGCGACGACGTGTTCGCGTCGGGCGAGGTCCCACCCGCGATCGTCGTCTGGGTCGACGCGTGGACGAAGCTCGGCGGCTCGCAGTTCATCGACTCGCCGGCGATCGGGAAGTACCACACGTACCTGTGCGACGAGCTCGTCCCGTGGGTCGACGAGCGCTACCGGACGATCGCCGACGCGCCGCACCGCGGGATCCAGGGCAAGTCGTCCGGCGGCTACGGCGCGATGGTCACGCCGATGCTTCGGCCCGATCTCTTCGGCGGCTTCGCCACGCACGCGGGCGACGCGCTCTTCGAAGCGTGCTACGCGAAGGACTTCCCCGAGACGGCACGCGTGCTCCGCGACCGCTACGACGGCTCGTTCGAGCGCTTCTGGGACGACTTCCTCGCACGCCCGATGGTGTCGAAGCCGGGCGACTTCGTCCTCGTCAACACCTGGGGCATGGCAGCGGCGTACTCCGCGGACGACGACGGAACGGTGCAACTGCCGCACGACGACACCGGCAAGCTCATCCCCGAGGTCTGGGAGCGGTGGCTGCGCTGGGACCCGGTGCGGATGGTCGACGGGCACGCCGAGGCGCTACGAGGCATGCGGGCCGTCTACATCGACGCCGGGAAGAGCGACGAGTACTACCTCGACCTCGGCGCCGAAGCGTTTCGGCGCGAGCTCGAGCGGGTCGGCGTCACCGACGTCTTCTTCGAGCTCTTCGACGGCAAGCACGGCGGCATCGTCTGGCGCTACCCGATCGCGCTCAGATATCTGGCCGAGCGGCTAGGCGCTTCGTAGCGTGCGGAGGCGAAAGCCTCCGTGGAACTCGTACGACGACGTGATCACCGCGAGGGCTTCGCGCGCGCCGCGGTCGGTGAGCCCGGCCGCCGCCGCGTCGGCGAGCGGTGTGCTGAGCAGCGTCTCGATGCCCGTCCTCCCCGCGGGCGACAGCGCGATCGCTCCTTCGCCGCACGTGTGGCAGACGGCGCCGCCGGCCTGCGGCGAGTAGCCGACGAGCTCGTCCGCCCGGCCGCAGTTCGCGCAGCTCGTGAGGTGCGGGAGGTAGCCCGAGAGCCAGAGGAGCTTGAGCTGGAAGGAGAGCGCGAGCGGGTCGAGCGCCGGTCGTGCGGGCGCACGGTCCGGTAGCTCGTCGAGCACGTCGAGGAACTTCGTCAGCGCCTCGAATGCGCGCGGGTTTGCCTCCGGCTCGCCGAAGAGGCGAAGCATCGCTTCGGCGCCGACGAGCCCGACGCCCAGGCGGTATCCGTCCTCGCGCACCTCGTGGTGCGAGCGCTTCAGCTGCGCGCCGGTCACCGTCTGCAGGTCGCCCCCACCCTGGTGGAGCATCACCTCGACGTGCGAGAGCGGCTCGAGCCGGGCACCGAAGCGCGACTTCGTCCGCCTGATCCCCTTCGCGACCGCGCCGATCCGGCCGCGCTCGAGCGTGTAGAGGTGCAGCACCCGGTCGGCCTCGCCGAGCCGGATCGAGCGCAGCACGACGGCTTCCGTCCGGTAGGTCCGTCCCGCCATCGGATCCAGTGTAGAAGCGCGCGGCCTAGAGCTTCTGACAGTTCGGGCAGTACCACGTGCCCCGTCCGCCCACCCGCGTCTTCTCGATCGGCGTGCCGCACCGGTCGCACGGCTCGCCGCCGCGGCCGTAGACCTTGAACTCGTGCTGCATGCCTCCGCGCCGGCCGTCCGGCTGCGCGTAGTCGCGCAGCGTGGCGCCCTGACGGGCGATGCCCACGCGGAGCGCGGCGCGAATCGCGCGGTGGAGCAGCGCGGATCTCGTCGGCGTCCAGCTCGCGCGCGGGCTTGAGCGGGTGGATCTGCGCCCGCCACAGCGCTTCGTCGACGTAGATGTTCCCGAGGCCGGCCACGGTGCGCTGGTCGAGCAGCGCCGCCTTGATCGGCGCGCGCCGTCCCTCGAGCGCGGCCGCGAGCGCCTTCGGGCCGAAGCCGCGACCCAGCGGCTCCGCGCCGAGCCTCGCGTCGAGATACGGGTCGACCTCACCGGGCTCGAGGAGCAGCCACGTGCCGAACCGCCGCACGTCGCGGTAGACGATCCGGGTGGCGTCGTCGAGCGTGATCACGGCACGGGTGTGCGGCGTCTCCTCGGCCCGGAAGCTTCCCGTCATCCGGAGATGCACGACGAGCGCGCGGCCGGTGTCCATGCGGAGCACGAGGTACTTCCCGCGCCGCTCGACCGCCTCGACGCGCTCGCCCTGAAGCTCCGCGGCGACCAGCACAGGGTCGAGCGGGCGCGTCAGTCGCGCGTCGAGGATCTCGACGTGCTCGAAGGTCCTGCCCGGCGAGGAGCGGCTCGAGGCTCGCCCGCACGGTCTCGACCTCGGGTAGCTCAGGCAAGGACGTCGAGCACGATCGGCCGCGGCTCGGGCGGGTCCGTGCCGATCTCGTACGCGGCCAGCACTCCCTCGGCAGCGCTCTCGGCGGCCGCCTCGTCTCGCGCGTGGATCTCGGCGATCGCCTCGCCGCTCTTCACTTCGTCGCCTCGCTTGCGCAAGCAGACGACACCGACGGCGTGGTCGATCGCGTCGTCCTTGCGTGCGCGCCCCGCGCCGAGCTCGAGCGCTGCGATCCCGACCGGGAGCGCGCGCAGGCTTCGAACGTAACCGCTCGCTGGTGCCTCGACGGCTCGGACGACGGCTGCGCGCGGAAGCACGTCGTCGCTCGGATCGCCACCCTGCGCTCGCACCCAGCGTTCGTAACGCTCGAGCGCCGACCCGTCGCGCACCGCTGCTTCCGCGCGGCCGCGCCCTTCTTCCTGGTCGACCCCGAGGTCGGAGAGCGCGAGCAGATGTGCGGACGCGGTGAGGACCAGCTCGGTGAAGTCGTCAGGCCCCTCCCCCACGAGCGTCGCGCGCGCCTCCTTGATCTCGAGCGCGTTGCCGACCGCGCGACCGAGCGGCTGGTCCATGTCCGTCAACAGGCAGGTCACGCGCCGGCCCGCGCGTTCGCCGAGCTCGCGCATCGTCTTCGCGAGCGTCCGCGCCTCCTCGATCGTCTTCATGAATGCGCCGTCGCCGACCTTGACGTCGAGCACGATCGCGTCGGCTCCCGACGCGATCTTCTTCGACATGATGCTCGCCGCGATCAGCTGGACGTTGTCGACGGTCGCGGTGACGTCGCGCAGCGCGTACAGCCGCTTGTCGGCGGGAACGAGGTCGCCGGTCTGGCCGATGATCGCCAGGCCGACGTCCTTGACCTGCGCGATGAACTCGTCCTCCGACAGCTCGACGCGGAAGCCCGGGATCGCCTCGAGCTTGTCGAGCGTGCCGCCGGTGTGCCCGAGCCCGCGCCCGCTCATCTTCCCGAACGGGACGCCGCACGCGGCGACGATCGGCCCGACCGCGATCGTCGTCTTGTCCCCCACGCCGCCGGTCGAGTGCTTGTCGACGACGGTTCGACCGAGCGCGGCGTGCAGGTCGAGCGTGTCCCCGCTGCGCACCATGGCGTCGGTGAACGCGAACGTCTCAGCCGGCGTGAGCCCGCGAAAGAACACCGCCATGCAGAAGGCGGCCATCTGGTAGTCGGGCACCTCGTCGCGCGCGTAGCCGAGGACGAGCTCCGCGACCTCGTCGGCCTCGAGCTCGCCGCCGTCGCGCTTGCGTTGGATCAGCTCGGCGGGACGAATCACTCGTCGTAGATCGAGCGGCCCGGGATCCCCCGCCCCGGCGACTTGCCGCCGAGCCACGCGTTCACGGTCGCGCCGACGTCGGCGAACTCACCCTCCTCGTGCACGTGCCCGTTCGCGTTTCGCCCCTCGGCGTACGCGAGCGAGCAGCGCGTACTCGCGCGTGTGGTCGGTGCTCGGCGTCGTCGGGTCGCAGCCGTGGTCCGAGGTGAGCACGAGCAGGTCGCCCGGATGCAGCGCGTCGAGGATGTCCGTCAGCCGGCGGTCGAAGTCCTGCAGGCAGCGGTGGAAGTTGACCGGGTCGTTGCGGTGTCCCCACAGCTGATCCGTTTCGACGAGGTTCACGAAGACGAACGTCCCGTCGTCGGATTCCTGGAGCAGGCGAATCGTCTCGTTGATCCCCTCGATGTTCGACTTCGTCGGGTGCGATTCGTCGATCCCGACGCCCGCGAAGATGTCGCCGATCTTGCCGACGCCGTGCACCTTGACCCCGGCGTCCTGCAGCAGCGTCAGGTAGTTCGGCGTGCGCGGCTTGACCGAGAAGTCGTGACGGTTCGGCGTGCGCGTGTAGTTCCCCGGCTCGCCGGCGAACGGGCGCGCGATCACGCGACCGACCTCGTGTTTGCCCGTGAGGATCTCGCGCGCCGACCTGCACGCGTCGTAGAGCTCCTCGAGTGGGATCGTCTCCTCGTGCGCCGCGATCTGAAAGACGGAGTCCGCAGACGTGTAGACGATCCACTTGCCCGTCTTCTGATGCTCTTCGCCGAGCTCCTGGATGATCTCGGTCCCGGAGGCCGCCTTGTTGCCGAGCACGCCGCGGCCCGTCTTGTGCATGAACGGGTCGATCACGTCGTGCGGGAAGCCGTGCGGGTAGGTCGGGAACGGCGTCGCCGTGACGATGCCCATCATCTCCCAGTGGCCCGTGGTCGTGTCCTTGCCCTTCGAGCGCTCGAGGAGCCGGCCGGCGATCGCCGGCGCGCCGGCCTGCGGCGGGCAGCCCTCGAGCGGCTCGACGTTCCCGAGCCCGAGCGCCTCCAGGCTCGGCAGGTCGAGCCCGCCGACCGCCCGCGAGACGTTTCCGAGCGTGTCGGCGATCGGATCGTCCTTGCCGTACTCGGCAGCATCGGGAAGGGCGCCAACCCCGACCGCATCCAGCACGATGACGCACGCGCGGGGCATCGGGCTATTCTAGGCGGCGCATGGACACCGTTCTCGGGCTCATCGGGATCATCGTCTTCGCGGCCTGCGTGATCGCGCTCGCGGCCGCGGTGACCTGGGTCGTCGTCAAGGTCTCGCCGGCCGAGAAGCCGGACAAGAAGCCGAGCCGGCGTCCGGCGACGCCGCCTAAACAGGCGACAGAGGAAGAACGTCCTCGAGCGGCGTGTAGTCGAGGCCGTGAGCCTCGGCGACGGCTTCGTAGGTGACCTTGCCCTCGAGCACGTTCACGCCCCGCGCGAGCGCGCGGTCGCGCGCGATGGCCTCGCGGAGCCCCTCGTTCGCGATTGCTTCCACGTAGGGCAGCGTCGCGTTCGTGAGCGCCTTCGTTGACGTGACCGGCACCGCGCCGGGCATGTTCGCGACGCAGTAGTGCGTGACGCCGTCGACCGTGTAGACGGGGTCGCTGTGGGTCGTCGGCCGCGACGTCTCGAAGCAGCCGCCCTGGTCGATCGCGACGTCGGCGATCACCGCGCCGTCCTTCATGCCCGCAACCATCTCGCGCGTGACGAGCTTCGGCGCCACCGCGCCGGGGATGAGCACCGCGCCGATCACCACGTCCGCCTCGGCGACCGACTCCTCGATCTGCAGCGACGACGACATCAGGAGGTTCACCTTTGCACCGAGGATCTCCTCGAGCTCGCGCATGCGGTCGATCGACCGCTCGAGCACCGTCACGTTCGCGCCGAGGCCGAGCGCGATCACCGCGGAGTTGTAGCCGACCATGCCGCCGCCGATCACGACCACGTCGCCCTTCGCCACGCCCGGCACGCCGCCGAGCAGGATGCCGCGGCCGCCGAGCGGCTTCTCGAGGAAGTACGCGCCGGCCTGCGCCGCGAGCCGGCCCGCGATCTCGCTCATCGGCGCGAGCAGCGGCAGCCGCCGGTCGTCCGTCTCGACGGTCTCGTAGGCGACACCCGTGATGCCGCTCTCGACGAGCGCGCGCGTGAGCGGTTCGTCGGCGGCGATGTGGAGGTACGTGAACAGGACGAGCCCTTCCCGCAGGCGTCCGTACTCGGGCTCGATCGGCTCTTTCACCTTCAACAGGAGCTCGGAGTCGCCCCACACGTCTTCGACCGACGCGATCTCGGCGCCGGCGGCCCTGTACGCATCGTCGGCGAACGAGCTGCCGGCGCCCGCGTCCGTCTCGATCGTCACCTCGTGGCCGCGCTGCACGAGCTCCCGCGCGCCCGCAGGTGTGAGCGCGACGCGGTACTCGTCGGTCTTGATCTCCTTGGCGACGCCGATCTTCACGGGCGGCCGAACCTTACCCCGCCAGCTGCTCGACGTAGCGGCGCTCGTCCGGTCCGAACCACGGCGGGTTTCCAGCTGCAGCGTTCTCGTGGACTCGTTCGGCCCGCTTCGTGGCCGGGATCACCGCGTCGACGCGCTCGTCCGAGAGCGCCCACTTCAGCAGTGCCTGCGCCCACGTCTCGACGCCGAACGAACGAAGCGGCGCGAGTGCGGCAGGGTCCGGGGTGCGCGCGACGAGCCGTCCCGAGCCGAGCGGCATCATCACGAGCACGGAGATCCCGAGCTCGGCTGCGAGCGGCAGCAACTCGCGTTCGCACTCTCGCTCCTGCGGGTTGTAGGGAAGCTGAACGGCGTCGAAGCGTCGGGTCCGAAGCGCGCGGACGAGCTCGGGAAACGCGCTCGACGCGTAGTGGGTCACGCCGACGCGTCCGATCCGCCCTTCGCCGCGCTCGGCCTCGAGCCACGGCAGGTACTCCTCCCACGCAACGAGGTTGTGCACCTGCTGGAGCTCGATGTGCCCGCCGAACCAGTCGAGCTGGTCGGCGTACTGCCGCCGCGCTTCGGCGGGGTCGGGCGTCCAGATCTTCGTCGCGACGATCGCCTCGTCGCGGCGCCGGCCGAGTGCCGCGGCGAGCGTCCGTTCGGCCTCGCCGTACATCGGCGACGTGTCGAACAGACGCGCGCCTGCCTCGAACGAGGCGTCGACGACTGCTTGTGCTGCTACCAGGTCGCCCTTGAAGGTCTTCCAGGTTCCGAGCCCGACCACCGGCCCGAGCCGCCGCTCCTCCATCACACGACGAGCGACCGTGCGTGGACCCCCGCGGCGTAGGCGGCGGCGAAGAACGACGGATCGTCTTCTGGCCCTCGGCCCATGTGGCGGAGCGTCAGCCCCTCGCACGCCGCGCGCCAGTCACCGGCGGCCGGGGACCCGACCTGCGCCCGGTCGCCCGTCGCCGCGAGGACCGCGTCGCTGTGGTGCGACACGCCCTGATGGCGCTCGCGCGGATCGCTGTCGGAGACGCGGAGCGCGAGGACGGGCCGACCGCCGAGCGCCGAGGCCGCCTCGATCGCCGCCGCCGCGGCCATTCCGCCGTGCCCGAGCCGCGTGCCCGTGCCGACGATTCCCGGGCCGATGGCGCAGACGACGACGTCTGCTCCCCGTGCGTGCGCGACCGCGAGCGCCGAGTAGACGTTCACGCAGTCGAGATCGCCGCCGAAGCACGCGCCGGCCCCGATCGTCGTCTCCAGCAGACCCTCGCGCCGGAGCTCGCGCAGCGCATCGGAGAGCTCGACCGCAAGCGCCCCGCCCTCGAGCTGCACGTACACGACCCGCAGGCCGCGCAGCGCGGCGCAGACGGGCGTCACCTGACTGTGGAGCGAGCACGCGACGACCGGCAGGCCGTCGAGTCGTTCGGGAAGGTCGTGGTCCTCCTCGGCGTGGCGCCGCGCGAACTGCAGGGACGTGTACGGGAGCTTGATCACGTGGGCATCTGTCTCGCCCGGCAAGTCGAGGCCGCGCGTGAGGTTCACGTGGAGCACGTCGAACCCGCCGGAGCCGAGCCCGAGCTCTCGCGCCTGGACGTTGACGACGACGTCGTCGTCGAGCGCGACCGGCCCGGTCAGCCGAGGGTAGGCAACGCACGGCGTGCCGTCGACCTCGAGCCGGACGAGTTCGTCGTGCTCTTCGACGATCGCCGTGACGCGACCGCGTCTAAGGCTCAACATCGCGCGCGGCGTCGATCAGCGCCAGCGTGACCTCGACCATCGCGTCGAGGTCGTCGACCGCGATGTGCTCGTCCGGCGTGTGGATCTCCGCCATCCCGTTTGCGAGGTTGAGGCACTGCAGGCCGCGCTCGTTGAACACGTTCGCGTCTGCGGCCCCTCCCGTCGTCTCGAAGCGAACCTCGTGCCCCGTTTGCTCGAACGCCGCGACCGCGAGCCGGACGGGCAGGTCGTCGCGCTTGAAGCGGTAGCCGCGGTAGTCGTCGCTCAGCTCCGTCTCGACGTCGCACTCGGCGAGGCTCGCGGCGAACGTCGCCACCTCGAGCATCTCCTCGACGACGTCCGCGAGCTTCCGCTCGTCGAGCGAGCGCGCCTCGGCGGTGAACGAGCACCACTCCGGGATGATGTTCGTCGCGGTGCCGCCCTCGATCGTCCCGACGTTCGCGGTCGTCTCGTCGTCCAGCCGGCCGAGCCGGAAGTCCGCGATCGCGCGCGCCGCCGCAGCGATCGCCGACCGGCCCTCCTCCGGATACATCCCCGAGTGCGCGGCCTTGCCGTGAAAGCGCACGTCGAACTTGCGCGAGTACGGCGCGGCCATGATCAGCGTCCCGATCGGCGCGGCCATGTCGTAGACGTAGCCCACGCGCGAGAGCAGGCGCGTCTCGTCGAACGCGGTGGCGCCGATCAGCCCCACCTCTTCCTTCGGCGTCAGCAGGAGCTCGATGCCCGCGTGCGGGCGGCCCTCCCGGACGACGCGCCGCACTGCTTCGACCATGGCTGCGACGGCCGCCTTGTTGTCGGCGCCCAGGATCGTCCCCGCGGCGTTCCGGACGACGCCGTCCTCGACGACGGGCTCGATCGGCCCCTGCGGCGGCACGGTGTCGAGGTGTGCGCAGAAGAAGAGCGGCGTCCCGCCGCCGTTCGTCGCCGGCAAGGCTGCATAGAGGTTCCCGATCTCGGAGCCGATCTTCGAGCCGCTCGCGTCCTCGTCGACCTCGAGCCCGAGCTCCCGCAGCTCCGCGGTCACGCGATCGGCGACCGCCCGCTCGCTCCCGGGCGGCGACGGGATCGCCGCCAGCTCGAGGAAGAGGCTCAAAGCTTGGGAAGTCTGCACGTATCTGGTAGTTTCTTACTTGAAAGTGACAACTGACGACGCGCGCATCCCGACGGCGGCCGAGCCGCTGATCCAGGCGAGTCTACTCGGGGAGGCCGTGGACCCCGGCCCCGTCGCGATCTTCGTCGCCGACGAACAGATGCGCTACGTGGCGGTCAACGCGTACGCCGCGGAGCTGCTCGGGTACACGCGCGCGGAACTGCTCGAGTTGCGCGTGACGGACGTCGCCCGCGCTCCCGAGACGACCGAGCAGTTCGACGAGGTGGTCGCCCATCGCCATCGAGACGGCATCGCGTTGCTGACGCGAAAGAACGGCAGCGTCTTTCAGCTGGGTTACCGCGCGCGCGAGACGACCGTCGCCGGCATGCCGCTGTACGTCTCCGTCGGCTGGCCGATCTAGTTCGCGACTGACAGCCCGACCTCGAGCCGCTCGCGCGAGCGGTCGAGCGCCGCGCCGACGAAGTCGCGGAAGAGCGGTGCGGGCGCGTCGGCCGTGACTTGAACTCCGGGTGGAACTGGCTCGCCACGAACCACGGGTGCTCGGGTAGCTCGACGATCTCGACCAGGCGCCCCTCCTGGAACGTGCCCGAGACGACGAGCCCGCCTTCGATGAGCCGCGGGCGGTACTGGTTGTTGACCTCGTAGCGGTGCCGGTGGCGCTCGTGGACGACCGGCTCGTCGTAGGCGTCGCGTGCCCGCGTGCCTTGCGGCGACCTCGACTGCCTGCGCGCCGAGCCGCATCGTGCCGCCGAGGTCCTCGACCTCTTTCTGCTCGGGGAGCAGGTCGATCACGGGGTACGGCGTCTCCGGGTCCATCTCCGTCGAGTTCGCGCCCTCCAGCCCGAGCACGTGCCGTGAGAACTCGCTGACCGCGACGTGCATGCCGAGGCAGATGCCGAGGTACGGGATCCCGCGCTCGCGGGCGACGCGGCAGGCGAGGATCTTGCCCTCCCAGCCGCGCGAGCCGAAGCCTCCCGGCACGAGCACCCCGTCGACCTGGTCGAGCGACGCAACGGCCTCCTCGTAGGACATGTGCTCCGCGTCGACCCACTGCACGTTCACGCGCAGCGCCGTGGTGCACGCCCGCGTGCTTGAGCGCCTCGTGCACCGACAGGTACGCGTCGTGGAGCTTCACGTACTTGCCGACGAGCGCGATCGTGACCGTGCCTTCCTGCGCGCCGATTCGCTCCTCGAGCTCGAGCCACTCGCCGAGCTCGGCCGGCGGCACCTCGAGCCCCAGACGAGTCGCGACGAGCTGGTCGAGCCCCTCGGCCTGCAGCGCCTGCGGCACGAGGTAGACGTCGCGCACGTCCGGGTTCGCGATCACGGCGTCCGGCTCGACGTCGGCGAAGAGCGCGATCTTGTCGCGGATGTCCTCGGAGACCTCCTCGCGCGACCGGCAGACGATCACGTCGGGGTGGATACCGATGCGGCGCAGCTCGTTGACGGAGTGTTGCGTCGGCTTCGTCTTCAGCTCGCCGGCCGCGTCGATGAACGGCACGAGCGTCACGTGGACGTAGCAGACGTTCTCGACGCCGGCCTCGCGCCGGAACTGCCGGATCGCCTCGAGGAACGGCAGCGACTCGATGTCGCCGACGGTCCCGCCGATCTCCGAGATCACGACGTCGACCGGCTCGGTCTCGGCGATCCGCTTGATCCGCGCCTTGATCTCGTTCGTGATGTGCGGGATCACCTGCACGGTCGCGCCGAGGAACTCGCCCTTGCGCTCCTTGCGCAGCACGGCGTCCCAGATCCCGCCGGCCGTGTGCGAGGAGTTGCGCGAGAGGTTCTCGTCGACGAAGCGCTCGTAGTGGCCGATGTCGAGGTCGGTCTCGGCGCCGTCCTCGGTGACGAAGACCTCGCCGTGCTGGAACGGCGACATCGTGCCGGGATCGACGTTCAGGTACGGGTCGAACTTCTGCGCCTGAACGCTCAGGCCGCGCGCCTTCAGCAGCCGTCCGAGCGACGCGGCGACGATCCCCTTGCCGAGACCGGAGACCACTCCACCCGTCACGAACACATACTTGGTCGGGCGCGTGGACACCTAGGGCTCCCGCCCGAGGGCGTCGAGCTCGCGCAGGACCGGCGTCCGCTCGATCAGCTCACCGAGTGAACGACGCTCTCCGAGGAGGGTGAGGCCTGCAAGCGCGCCGATCGCGAACCACCGGCCTCGTTCCGTGAGACGACTCACGGAATACAAGCCTAGCATCGAGCCCAGCGCATTGGACCCCGCGTCCCCGAGCATGACCATCTCGCGCTGATCGTAGGGAAGAAGCAGGACGGCGGTCCCGAGCGGTGCTCCCGTCGCCGCCGCTCCGGCGAGATAGGCCTTGAGCGCTCGACCCGGCCGGGTGTCGAGCTGGTTGAGGGTGTTCGCGGCGAGCCCGACGAGCAGCGCGCCGGACAGCTTCCTCGTCGCGAGCAGGCCGACGAAGGGAATTCCGACGAGCTTCAGGACGCCCGTCGTCCGCCCCGCTTCGAGATGGGCGCGGAACCCGCGCTCCGGTCCGCTCCAGAGGTCGTCGGCGAGCCCGATCGCGGCCACCGCGGCGACGGCGGGGCCGCCTCGGACGCCCACCAGCCACCCGACGAGCGGCAGGCGCCGACCGCGGAAGTTGACGGCGAGCGGGCCGCAGCCGAGCGCCACGTCGAGCAGCTGCCGCCCGCGGTGCAGGAAGCCGCTCGCGTCGCGGCCCGTCGCCCGGTGCTCGAGCTCGAGCTCGACTTCCTCGACTCGGAGCCCGGCGCGCTCCGCGTCGATCGTCATCCGCGCCTCGCACCCGAACCCCGGCGCGAGCGGGAAGACCGCCGCTCGAGCCCGGGAGGAGAGTGCGCGCTGGCCCGAGAGCGGCTCGATCGCCTCGAACCCCGAGAGCAGCCGGATCAGCCGCCGCGCGACGCCCTTGGCCAGGCCGAACCCACCGCCCACGCGCTCGCGGAAGATCGCGACGTTGACGTCCGCGTCGCCGGCGAGGAGCGGGCGCAGGTCGCCGCGCAGGTCGGCGTCGCACAGGAGCAACCGGCCCGGCGGAGCCGCACGCTCGGCGGAGGACAGCGCCTGCCCTTTGCCGAGCCGGCGCAGCGGGAGCACGGTCGCGCCGGCCGCCTCCGCGAGCTCGGCCGTCCGGTCCCGCGAGCCGTCGTCGGCGACGAGCACCTCCGCCTGCGGAAACCGGGCCCGGAGCGTCGCTACCGTCTCGGCGATCGTTGCTTCCTCGTCCCGGGCCGCGACGAGGATCGTCAGCGGCTCCTTCACCCGGTCGTCGGCACGACGGGCTCGACCGGAGGCAGGACGGGCGTGTTCGCTTCCCCCGTCCCGTACGAGCCGGGGCTCTCGCCGGTCAGGAGCACCGCGAGCGCGACGCGGCCCGGGATCGTGTCGACGTGGTCGACCGTCGAGAACCCGTGGTCGCGGTACGTCGGGACGGCGGTCTCCTCGGTGTCGGTCGTCTCGACGCCGACGACCGGAACGCCGGCGGCGGCGAGGCCCGAATAGAAGCCCGACAGGAATCGTGCCGTCTGACCGCTCTGCGGTTCGGCAGTGCGTGCGACGACGACGGCGTCGAGCGGCAGGTTGCCGCCCTCGCGCTCCTCGACCAGGGAAGGGCCGACCGCGTCCCAGAGCGGCGTGTCGCCACCGTCGACGAGCTCGCGCGCGAGCGACCGGCCGAGGTCCTCGACCGTCCGCGGCGCGTCCGGCACCTCCGCGGCACGTCGCAGGAGCTCGCCGGTCGCGATCGGGACCTGGAGCGCGCGCATGCTCTGCACACCGTCGGCGCGGTCGATCGTCTCCTGGATGCCGCCGGCAACGCCTCCCTCCGCCGAGCCGACGTACACGACGCCCACGCGGCGATCGGCCAGGCGGCCTGCCATCACCGCCGGGTACGTCACGCGCTCGTACTCCTCGAGCGCGTTCTGCTGCTCGACCTGGCGCTCGGCGTCGGAGAGTTGCTGCTGGAGCTCGGCGATGTCGTTCTCGAGGATGCGCCGCTCGGTGTCGTCGAGCAGGCTTCGGCCCGAGATCGCAACCCCGACGAGGATGCCGATCACGAGCGCGATGAAGACCGCCGCGAGCGACGTCGCGTGGTACCGAAAGTCGAACATCAGGCGGCGCCAGTCTGGCAGAGGGCGTGCAGGCGGAAGAGCGCCTCACGCGGAAGTGCGCGCGAGAGCCCCACGAGCCAGGGGCCCTTCACTCTGAGGGACGCGCGGGTCCGGTCGTCGGCCTCAGGCTCGAGCGTGAGCTCGACCTCGAGCCTGTCGCCGCTCAGGTGGAAGCCGAGCAGGCGTTTCGGCTCGACGGCGAGCACGGTCAGGTGCCCGACCGCCTCCGGCCGCCGCAGCAGGTGACGGCTTGTTCTCTCCGAGGATCTGCCAGCGCGCTCCCGGGACGAAGCCCGCGCCGGTCTGGTTGCACGCCGCCGACGCGCGGCCACCAGTTCGGGAAGTTGTGCGGCTCGGAGACGAACGCCCAGACGTCGTCGAGCGGCGCGAGCAGCTCCCGTGACACGGACACCGTCGGCATCAGGAGAAGAGGCCGCGGAGCTCGATCCCGATCAGCTCGATCAGGTGCCGGAGCGCGGGCGAGACGACGATCGCGACGACGACGGCGAGCAGCCCCGCCACCGCGAACAGGACGAGCGGCCACACTCCGACCTGCCGCGAGAACAGCCGCGACAGACCCTTCGCGTCGACGAGGATCTCGCCCACCTTCAAGCGCGTGACGAACGTCGACGACATGCCGGCGCGGTCGCGCTCGAGGAACTCGATCAGGTTGAAGTGCGTCCCGACCGCGACGATCAGCTCCGCGCCCTTCTCATAGGCCAAGAGGAGCGCGATGTCCTCGCTGATCCCGGGCATCGAGACGACCTGGTACGGAACGCCGAGGGTGTCGCAGCGCGCGGAGCCGGGCGCGACGCCGTCGCTGTACGCGTGCACGAGGACCTCTGCGCCGGAGCGAAGCGCGCGGTCCGAGACGGAGTCCATGTCGCCGACGATCAGGTCGGGCTTGAACCCTTCCTCGATCAGCGCGTCGGCGCCGCCGTCGACGGCGAGCAGCACCGGTTTGAAGTCGCGGACGTACGGCCGGACCATCCGCAGGTCGCGCTTCATCCCCGGCCCGCGCGCGACGACGAGTGCGTGCCGGTCGCGGAAGCGCGTCGTCAGCGGCGGAAAGTCGACTCCCTCCGAGAGCAGGCGCCCCTCGTCGCGCAGGTAGCGCATGGTGTTCTCCGCGAAGGCCTCGAGCGCCTCGGTCACGCGCCCCTGCTGCGCGCTGAGCACGCGGTCGAGCTCGCCCGCCTCGAGCACGCGGCCCGACGCGAGACAGGCCCCGTTGCGGAAGACGCTGCCGCCTCGCACGGTGAGCTTCTCGCCGTCCGACACCTGCTCGAACAGCTCGGCGCCCGGCGCGTCGACGAGCTTGACGCCGCCGCGGACGAGCGCGAGCGGGCCGGGGTTCGGGAAGCGGCCGCTCTGCGACTCGGCGCAGTTGACGACGACGCGCACGCCCGAATCGACGAGCTCCTCCGCGGACACGCGATCGATGTCGCGGTGGTGGATGATCGCGATGTCGCTCGAGGAGAGCCGCCGCACGAGGTGCTTCGTCTTCCGGTCGAGCCGTGCCGGCCCGGTGAACTCGATCGGGTTCATCGCTTCTGTTCCTCGGCCACGGTCGCGAGGAACTCCTCGCCGCCGAGCATCCGCTGCAGCTCGTCGCGCCGCTCGTCGTCCTCGAGGCGCTCGATCGTCGTGTGCGTCGGGTCGCCGGGGACCTTCTCGACGCGGAAGTGGCGGTCGGCGAGGCTTGCGATCTGCGGGAGGTGCGTGATCGTGATCACCTGTGCCCGCTCCGCGAGCCGCCGAAGCGTCTCGCCGACGGCGTGTGCGGTCGTCCCGCCGATGCCCGCGTCGATCTCGTCGAAGACCATCGTCTCGCCGCCGCCGACCGCCGCGATCGCAAGCGCGATCCGCGAGAGCTCGCCGCCCGACGCCGTCTCCGCGACGGGGCCGAACGGCAGTCCAGGGTTCGGCCGGATCAGGAAGCGGACGTCGTCCGCGCCGGTGCTGCCGGGCTCGCGCTCGCCGAGCTCCGCGAGGAACTCCCCCTCGCCGAAGCCGACGCTCTCGAGCTCACGCGCGACGGCTTCCGCGAACGGCTCCGCGCTCTCGCGCCTGGCCTGGGCGAGCTCGCCGGTCAGGGCGCGCACCTTCGCTTCCGCTGCGGCGTGGGCGGCCGACGCGGCCTCCACCGGGTCGGTGCCGTCTGCGAGCGCCTCGAGCTCTGCGCGGGCCTCGGCCGCACGTGCGAGCAGCTCGTCGAACCCGGCGCAGCGGAAGCGCCGCTTCGCCTCGGCGATCCGGTCGAGCTCGGCCTCGACCTGCTCGACGCGATCCGGCTCGGCCTCGAGCGAGGCGAGGAACGAGCGCAGCTCGCCCGCAGCCTCGCGCAGGCGGTGCTCCGTGTCTCGGAGGTCGGCCGCAGCGTCGCGCAGCTCGGGCGCGAGCCCTTCGAGCGGCGCCAGCGAGTGCGCGGCCGAGCCGACGAGCGCGCCGGCCCCCTCGCCGTCGTCGGGCGCCAGCGCCTCGACGGCGGCCTCGACGCCGGCCGCGAGCTCCGTGACGTGCCGCAGACGCTCGCGCTCCGTGCGGAGCCGCTCCTCCGAGTCGGGCTCGAGGCCCTCGGTGTCCTCCACGAGCGCGCGCAGCTCGGCGACGCGAGCCTGGGCATCGGCGGCGTTCGCGGAGAGCTCCTCGTGGCGGCGCCGAGCGGCGAGCAGCTCCCGCCACGCACGCCGCAGCTCCGCCCGCCGTCGCCGCTGCTCGTCTCCGACGAACGCGTCGAGCACGTCGAGCTGGTAACCCGGCCGCGCGAGCCTCCGCTGCTCGAACTGCCCGGACATCGCCACGAGCCGCTCCGCGAGCGCCGCGACGTCCTCGCGCGCCACGCTCCGCCCCCACGCGTACGCCCGCGTCCTGCCGTCGGCGAAGATCCGCCGGGCGAGCACGAGGCCTTCCTCGTCGGCCGGCCGGAGCTCCGCGAGCGACTCGAACTCCTCGAGCAGCCCGTCGGGCAGGTCGAGCTCGGCCTCGACGTACGCCTCGTCGCCGTCCGCCCCGATCGCGCCGGCATCGCCCTTCGCGCCGAGCAGGAGCCCGATCGCCTGGCTGAGGATCGTCTTCCCCGCCCCGGTCTCCCCGGTGATCGCGTTCAGGCCCTCTGCGAGGTCGAGCTCCGCCTCGCGGATCAGCACGAGGTTCTCGATCTTCAGGCTACGAAGCAAAGGTGTCGCGGTAGCGGGTGAAGAACGTCGCTTCCGGCAGGGTCGCGAGCCGCGTGCGCTTCGGGCCGAGCCGGATCGTCATGCGCTCCTCGGTGCCGAGCGTGCCGACCGGGTGACCGTCCGCAAGCACCGTCAGCGCAACGTCGTCCGTCTTGTTCTGGACGACGAGGTCCGAGGAGCGCGGGACGACGAGCGGGCGTGCGTGCAGCGAGTGCGGTGCGATGAAGGTCACGACCATCGCGTCGAGCCCCCACACCAGCACCGGACCGCCGTTCGAGAGGTTGTAGGCCGTCGAGCCGGAAGGCGTCGCGGCGATCGCGCCGTCGCAACTGAGCGTCCCGAGATCCTCGCCGCCCACCGACCAGCCCACGGTCACCATCCGGCCGAGCGTGGAACTCGTGGCGACGCAGTCGTTCACCGCGGTGTGCGTCGCGCCGCCGACGTCAGCCTCGAGCGTGGGCAGCTCGACGACCACGAAGTCGCCTGCGAGCGCGCGTGCCAGGCCCGACTCGAGCTCGTCCGCGTCCACGGCGGTGAGGAAGCCGACGCGGCCGAAGTTGATCCCGAAGACCGGGATGCCCGTCGCGAGGCTCTGCCTGAGCGCGTGCAGCATCGTCCCGTCCCCGCCGAGGACGACGACGAGGTCGGCCTCGGCGTCGCGGACGACCTTCACGCCGGCCGCGCGCGCGACCTCTTCCACGCGCTTGACCGCATCCCCGACCGTGTCGGCGTGGTCGTTCGCGACGACCGCGAGCCGCTCAATCGACGGCATCGGCGATCCAGCGGTCGAGGTCGTGGGCGCGCTCGGGGTGCTCGCGCTGGGCGAGGTGGAGGAAGAACTCACGGTTTCCCTTCGGTCCGGGCAGCCCTGAGTCTACGACCGCGAGCGTTTCGGCCCCCCAGGACAGGGCCGCGTCGGCCACCTCGGCGAGAACGCGCCGGTGGGTTGCCGGGTCGCGGACGACGCCGCCCTTCCCCACGTCTGCCCTTCCGGCCTCGAACTGCGGCTTCACGAGGACGAGTGCCTCCCACCCCGGCCGCGCGAGCGCGAGCGCCGGGGGCAGCGCGGTGCGGACGGAGATGAACGAGACGTCGGCGACGACGAGCTCGGGTGCGAAGGGCAGCTCGCGCAGCTCGCGCGCGTTCGTCCGCTCGAGCACGGTGACGCGCGGATCGTCGCGCAGGCGCGGGTGGAGCTGGCCGTAGCCGACGTCGAGGGCGATCACGCGCGCAGCCCCGCCCTGCAGCAGCACGTCGGTGAAGCCGCCCGTCGACGCGCCCACGTCGAGCGCGTCGCGGCCGTGGACGTCGACTGCGAGGACGTCGAGCGCGTGCGCGAGCTTCTCTCCGCCACGAGAGACGAACCGCGGCGGGCTGTCGAGCGCGAGCTCGGCGTCCTCGTCCACCTGCGCGCCCGGCTTGTCGTAGCCCGGCACGAGCCCCGCCATCACGAGTGCCTGCGCCTGCGACCGCGACTCCGCGAGTCCGCGCTCCACGAGCAGGACGTCCAGCCGCTTCTTCACCACGTCTTCACGCGGGAAGCGTAGTGGCGGGGCGCCTTCGCCGTCTTGCGCCGAAGTCCGTCCTCGCGTCGACCGATGAGTCCCGCACCCTCGGCCGGTCTTTAGAGTGCAAACCGGTCGCGACGAAGGGGCGGAACCATGACTGAGCAGAATCTCGGATCAGCGAACGACAACGGGGACCCACGCCTCGTGGCCCACGAACGGCTCGCCACCGGCGCGCTCGCGCGGTGGACGCGAGCCTGCGCCGAGCACCCTTGGCGCGTCGTCTTCAGCTGGATCGCCATCATCGGCGTGCTGATCGCCCTCGTCGCGACCGTCGGCGGCAGCCTGAAGGACGAGTTCGACATTCCCGGTTCGGACACGCAGAAGGCGACCGACCTGATCGAGGCCGAGTTCGCCTCCGAGCAGGGCGGCGTGCTGAACGTCGTCTTCGCAGCGCCCCCCGGGGAGCGGCTCGACACCCCCGAGCGCGAGGCAGCGATCGAGGCAGCGCTCGCGAAGCTCGAGACGTCCGAGTTCAAGCCGACCGAGGACACGGCAGGCGTCGAGAGCGTCGGCGATCCGTTCGACGAGAACACGTTCTCGGACGACGGCCGCATCGCCTACGCGGAGGTCCAGTTCGACCGGGTGATCTTCGACACCGATCGCGAGGCCGTCCTCGCGGTTCAGGAGGAGATCCGCAACGAGGTCGCGCCCACCGGTGTGACGGTCGAGTTCAACGGCGACGCCGAGTTCCCACCGATCGAGCAGGGAACGCAGGAATTGCTCGGGCTCCTCGCAGCGCTCCTCGTGCTGCTCGTCGTCTTCCGCACCGCCGTCGCGACCATGATCCCGATCGCGCTGGCGCTCACGGCGCTGATGACCGCGTTCCTCCTGCTCTTCATCCTCGCCGGCCTCACCACCATCAACACGATCACGCCGCTGCTCGTCTCGATGATCGGGCTCGGCGTCGGCATCGACTACTCGCTGTTCATCGTCACCCGGTTCAGGCAGCTGCTGCACGACGGGCTGCCACCGCGCATTGCAGCCGCCGAGGCGGGCGCGTCCGCCGGCCGAGCCGTGCTCTTCGCCGGCCTCACCGTCGCGATCTCGGTGTCCGGGCTGGCGTTCTTCGGCCTGGACTTCGTGACCAAGCTCGGGATCGGCAGCGCGCTCGGCGTGCTGACGACGGTCCTGATCGCGAACTCGCTGCTGCTGGCGGTCCTCAGCCTGCTCGGCCACAAGATCGACCGGCTGAAGATCCCGTTCCTGCGTCCCCTCGACGAAAGCGAAGCGGCGCGTGAGACGACCCTGGTCGCGCGCTGGGGCAGGTTCGTCACCGCGCACGCGCGCGGCGTGTTCGTGGTCGTGCTGCTGGTGCTCGTCTCCCTCGCGGCAACGTCCGCGCTCGTGCGGCTCGGTGCGTCGGACCAGGGCACGCAACCCGAGGCACAGACCGCACGCCGAGCGTACGACTTGCTCGCCGAGGGCTTCGGCCCCGGCTTCAACGGTCCCATCCCGATCGTCGTGGACATCAACGACGACCCGCAGGCTCCGGAGCGGATCTACGACCGCGTCCGCGACCTGCCGGGCGTCGCCTCTGCCGGCGAGCCGCAGTTCAACGACGAGAAGACGGTCGCGATCGTCTTCGTGACCCCCGATTCGGCGCCGCAGGACGAGGCGACCTCGGACCTCGTGCACCGACTGCGTGACGACGTCATCCCCGCGGCCACCTCGGGCGGCGACGCCGTCGCCTACGTCTCGGGCCTGACCGCGGCGTTCGCCGACATCGCCGACCGGATCATGGAGCGGCTCCCGCTGTTCCTGCTCTACGTGATCGGCGTCACGTTCCTGGTGCTCGCGATGGCCTTCCGGTCGATCGTCATCTCCTTCACGGCCGCGATCACGACCCTCCTGTCCGCGTTCGTCGGCTTCGGCGTGCTCACGCTCGTGATCCAGGAAGGGCACGGGCTGGGGCTGACCGGGCTCGACCGGACCGGCCCGATCGAGACCTTCGTCCCACCGATCGCCTTCGCGATCCTCTTCGGGCTCTCGATGGACTACATGGTCTTCCTGATGAGCCGGATCCGCGAGGAGCACGTGCACGGGCTGCCGACGCGGGAGGCGGTCGAGCACGGGATCGCCGCGATCGGCCGCGTGGTCGTTGCCGCGGCGCTGATCATGGGCACCGTCTTCGCGGCCTTCATCCTCACGGCGGATCGCATCTCGAAGGAGTTCGGGCTGCTGCTCGCGGTCGCGATCCTCACGGACGCGCTGCTCGTGCGGATGACGCTCGTGCCGGCGTTCCTGACGCTGCTCGGCGAGAAGTCGTGGTACATGCCGCGCTGGCTCGATCGGATCCTGCCGAACATCACCATCGAGCCGCCACACGACCGGGAGGTCGTCGTGCCGGTGCCGGACCGCCCGGCCGAGGCGACCGGCCCGGGCTAGTCGAGAGCGGTCAGAAAGCCCTCGCCCTGCGAGGAGAGCCGCCACCCGGCGGCCTCACGCACGACGAGCCAGCCCTCGTGGGCGCGGAGCCAGCGCGCGACGGCCGCCAGCGGTGCGGCGCCGTGCAACGCGTGCTCGAGCTCCTCGGTGGTCGCCCACGGGTGCGCGTCGAGCTCGAGCAGAAGCGCTTGGTCGATCGCCATGCCTTCAGAGTGAGGGGCGCGCCGGACGGATCAGGCCGTGCGAGTCGCGAGACCGTCGACGAGGCCACGGAGGACGCTCGTGTCGGCGTCGAGCTCCGCGAGCGCGGCGAGCGCCCGCTCGGCCGCCTCGTCGGCCCGCAGGCGGGTCGCTTCCGCGCCGTGTGCGAGCACGTGACCGTCACCGTCGAGGAGGTCGTCGACCAGCTGGAAGAGCCCACCGACCTCCTGCGCGAAGCGCGGCCAGGTCTCCGGCTCCGAGCCCCGAACCGCGAGCGCGAGCGCGACGGAGGCTTCGAAGAGCCGTCCGGTCTTCAGGCGGTTCAGCGCTGCAAGGTCGTCCGCCGAGCCGGTCACGTCGAGGTACTGCCCGCCGATCATCCCGAGCGTCGCGTCGGCGAGCTCGCGCGCGACGGCGGGCGTCTCGTACGACAGCGCCAGCCGGAACGCCTCGACGAGGAGCGCATCGCCCGCGAGCACCGCGACGGATTCGCCGAACTGCGCCCACGTGCTCGGCCGGCCCCGCCGCGTGTCGTCGTCGTCGAGCGCCGGCAGGTCGTCGTGCACGAGCGAGAACGAGTGCACGAGCTCGAGCGCGCACGCAGCCGGTAGCACCTCCTCGGGCTCGGCCCCGAGCGCCTCGCCGACCGCCAGGCAGAGCACCGGCCGCACCCGCTTGCCGCCGCCCTCGAGCGCGTAGCGGAACGCTTCGTCGAGACCAGGCGGCCCGGCCGGGCTCAGCTCGGCGAGCGCGTCCTCGACGAGCGCCCGGAGCTCGTCAGCGCTCCGCATCGGACTCGGCCTCGGCCTCGCGCTTCGCCCGCTGGATCTCCGCCTCGACCTCGCGCGCGATCTCGGAGAGCTCGGTCAGGATCTCGAGCGCCGCCTCGGGCTCCTCGGTCGCCTCCAGCCGCGCGCGGGCCGCTTCGAGGCGGTCGAGCAGGCTCTCGGCGCGTTGCAAGCTCTCTTCGGCGCTCATGGCGCGCAGCGTATCGTCCCGCCCCATGGCGCAGACGCTGCGGCGCATCGTGGGCTCGACGGCCTTCGACACCGTGATCATCACGGTGATCCTCGCGAACGCGGTCGTGCTCGGGCTCCAGACGTACCCGGACGTCGCCGCCGAGCACGGTGACACGCTCGACCTCCTGAACGGGGTCTTCCTCGGGATCTTCGTCGTCGAGCTGCTGCTGCGGATCGGCTCGTACGGCAGGCGCCCGCAGGCGTTCTTCCGCAGCGGCTGGAACATCTTCGACTTCGTCGTCGTCGGTTCCGCCTTCCTCCCCGTCGTGCGCGAGAGCTCGACGCTCCTGCGCCTCGCCCGGTTGCTGCGCGTCGTCCGGATCGTCCGCCTGCTGCCCGACCTCCGGATCCTGCTCCAGGGCGTCGTTCGAAGCCTGCCGCCGCTCTTCAGCATGACGGTGCTCGTCACGCTGCTCCTCTTCGTCTACGGGATGATCGGCTGGCTGCTGTTCGGCGACGAGCTGCCCGACGACTGGGGAAACATCGGCGCGGCGATGCTCACGCTGTTCGTGCTGCTGACGCTCGAGAACTTCCCCGCCTACCTGGACGCGGGGATGTCGGTGCACCCGTGGTCGTGGATCTACTTCGTCACGTTCGTGCTGATCACGGTCTTCATGGTGCTGAACGTGCTGATCGGGATCGTGCTCAACTCGCTGGAGGAGGCGCGGGAGATCGAGCGGCGGCGTGCGCTCGGGGCCGACGTCGGCGACGACATCTCCCCCGCGCCGGTCGCCGAGCGGATCGCGATGCTGCGCGCGGCGCTGTCCGAGCTCGAGGACGAGCTCAGGCTGCGCGCTCGCGCTGAATCCGACCGAGGATCCCGTTGACGAGGCGCCCGGCCTCGTCGCTCGCGTAGCGCTTCGCGAGCCCCACGGCCTCGTCGATCGCGACCGGCTCGGGCACGTCGCCCGACTCGAGCTCCTGCACCGCGATCCGCAGGACGTTCCGCTCGACCGCGCCCAGCCGGTCGGCGGTCCAGCCGTCGGCCGCCTCGGTGATCAGCGCGTCGAGCTCCGGGGCGCGAGCCGCAACGGACTCCGCGAGCGAGCGCGCGTACTCGTCGATCTCGCCCTCGTGCAACGACGTGAGCGGCTGACCGGTTACGTCCCACTGATACAGAAGGAAGAGTGCGGTGCGGCGTGCCGCGCGGCGACCGGTCGCCGTCACGTCTCGAGCTCCTCGACGGAGACGTCGACCGCGTCGACGACGAGGCCGCACATCTCTCCGAGCGCGCCGCTCACCCGCTCCTGCACTTCTCGCGCCAGGTCGGGGAGCACGACCCCGAACCGCGCCGCGAGCTCCAGCTCGACGCGCACGTGGCCGTTCTCGAGCTCGACCTCCAGCCCGCGACGGGGACGGCGCACGCGCGCGCCGTCGGCGTCGCTCGGCGGCACGCACGACGATCTGGGTCAGCGCGGCTGGAGTGATCGTGATCGTCCCGCCGGGACCGGTGAGCTCGTGCGGGTTCACTCGACTGCCCTGCTCAGCGACGGGAGCCGCGCGCCGGCCTCTTCCAGGAACGTCGTCGAGTAGTCGCCCCGCTGGAACTCCTCGCTGCGGAGGATGTCGATCGCGGCCTCGCGCGTCGTCGGCACGCCGCGCACCTCGAGCTCGCCGAGCGCACGCAGCGCGCGCGAGATCGCGGCGGGCCGGTTCGCGTCCCACACGATCAGCTTCGCGATCAGCGAGTCGTAGTACGGCGGAACGACGGTCCCGTCCTCGACGCACGTGTCGACGCGGTCGAACGGGCCGAGCGGCGGCCGGAAGCGCTCGATCGTCCCGGGCGACGGCAGGAAGCCGCGGGATGGGTCCTCCGCGTTGATCCGCAGCTCGATCGCGTGCCCGCTCCGCGGCGCGCGCCCCGTCAGCACGACCGGCTCGCCCGCGGCGATGCGCAGTTGCTCGCGCACGATGTCGATCCCCGTCACGAGCTCGCTCACCGGATGCTCGACCTGCAACCGGCAGTTCAGCTCGATGAAGTAGAAGCTGCGGTCGGGCCCGAGCAGGAACTCGAACGTCCCGGCGTTGAGGTAGCCGATCGCCCGGCAGGCGCGTTCGGCGGCGTCCTCCATCGCGTCGCGCGTGTCCGGGTCGAGCGCCGGGCGAGGGCGACTCCTCGACGAGCTTCTGATGACGCCGTTGGATCGAGCACTCGCGCTCGCCGAGCGTGAGCACGTTGCCGTGGTCGTCGCAGAGCACCTGAATCTCGACGTGGCGTGCGGGCTTGACCGCCTTCTCGACGTAGAGGGTCCCGTCGCCGAACGCGGCCTGCGCCTCGCCCGACGCGCTCGCGTACGCATCGTCGAGCTCATCCGGGCCGGTAACGAGCCGCATGCCCTTGCCGCCGCCGCCGGCGCTCGCCTTCAGGAGGACCGGGTAACCGACCTCTTTGGCCGCGGTCCGCGCCTGGTGCAGCGTCGCCGCCCCTTCCGTTCCCGGGACGAGCGGGACCCCCGCATCGCGCAACGCAGCCTTCGCCTGCGTCTTGTCGCCCATGCGCGCCATGACCTCTGCGTCGGGGCCGACGAACACGAGGTCGTTCTCCTCGCACGCGGTCACGAAAGCCGGGTTCTCCGCGAGGAAGCCCCAGCCCGGATGGACGGCCTCGCAGCCCGTCGTCTCCGCCGCCGCGATCACGCTCGGGATGCGCAGGTAGCTCTCGTTCGCCGCCGGCGGCCCGATGCAGACGGCTCGGTCGGCCATGCGCACGTGCATCGAGTCCTTGTCGACGGTCGAGTACACGGCGACTGCCTCGATCCCGAGCTCGTGCAGCGCCCGGATCACGCGGACCGCGACCTCGCCGCGGTTCGCGACGAGAACCCGGTTAAACAAGAGGACGGCCCGGGAGCGGCTCGAGCTCGAACAGGAGCTGGCCGAACTCGACGGGCTGGGCGTTCTGGACGTGGATCTTCCGGACGATCCCCTCCGTCTCCGCCTTGATCTCGTTCATCAGCTTCATCGCCTCGAGGATGCAGAGCGTCTGGCCCGGGGCGACGGCGTCGCCTTCCTCCACGAACGCGGGCGCACCCGGCTGCGACGCGCGGTAGAAGGTGCCGACCATCGGTGCCTCGACGCGCACGAAGCCGTTCGCGAGGGCGGACGCGACGGCGGGCTCGAGCTGCGACTCCGCTTCGGTGGCCAGCGGAACCGGCGCGAAACCCGGTTCGGGCGTCCGGCGAACCGACACGCGCAGGCCCGACTCCTCGATCGTCACCTCCGCGACGCCCGACTCCTGGACGACGCGGACGATCTCGCGAATCCGCTCCGCGCGTGAGCGGTCGACCCCACGGACGGCGTCGTCGTCGCCCCCGGCTCGAGCTCGAATCCCGTGCAGCAGCGCCTCGGCGTCGTCGCCGAAGAGCCCGACGAGCAGGAGCTCCTCCTCGCTCGAGGCGAGGCCCTGCGTCTGCTCGCGAACGTCCTCGAGCGTGACCGGCTCCTCCGGGGGCGTGTCGTCGCCGACGACGAGCTCGAGCGCGCGGCGCACGCCGGGGTCGACGTCGCCGGGCGGGGTGCCGTACGCACCCGAGACGAGCTCGCGCAGCTCGTCGACGACGGTGAGGTAGCGCTGCGCGGACAGCACGTGGATCAGCGCCTGCGAGCCGAGGATCTGACCGATCGGCGCGGCGAGCGGCGGCGACCCGACCTCGCCGCGGATCTTCGAGAGCTCCACCAGGACCTCGTCGAGCCGGTCGCCCGCGGCCTGCGTGCGCAGGCTCGCGTCGATCCCTGCGACGAGCCCCGCCGGCAGCCGGTACTCGGCGGCGCGGACGGCGACGCGTGGAGCGAGCGGCGTGACGGGCTCGTCGCCGATGTGCTGGTCGACGATCTCCGAGGCTTCCCAGAGCGCGTCGACGTCGACGCCGGTGTCGAGGCCGAGGCCCTTGAGCGCCTCCGCGAGCGACTCGCCGGCGACGCGGTGCACCGCGAGAGCCACGGGATAGATCGCGCACGCCGCGAGGTCGGCGCCGACGCGGATCGCCTCGAGCGCGGCGGACATCGCGTTGCCGCCGGCGCCCTGGCAGTAGACGCCGACGGGCAGCCCGCTCGCCTCGCCGACGCGCTCGACGAGCTCGGCGGCCCCGTGCGGGCCGAGCGAGCCGGTCGGGTCGTGGACGACCACGCGTGCGGCGCCGAGCTCTGGGAGCTTGCGCGCCTGCTCCACCAGCGTGTCGACCTCGCCCGCAACGCCGGGGCTGTAGACGAGCCCGGCCTCGAACTCGCGTTCGGCGGCGGCGATCGCCTCGGCCGCCTCGCGAAGGTTGGAGACGTCGTTCAGCGGATCGTGCAGCCGGAAGACGTCGATGCCGTTCTCGGCGGCCGACGCGACGAACCGCCGCGCGAACTCGCCGTCGACCGGCCGGGAGCCGACCAGGAAGCGCCCGCGAAGCGCCAGCCCGAGCGGCGTCTTGACCCGGGCCTGGATCGCCCGGATCCGCTCCCACGGGCTCTCCACGCCGCGCCGGACCGCGCTGTCGAAGACGCCGCCGCCGGAGACCTCGAGGTACGCGAATCCCGCCCGGTCGAGGATCTCGGCGAGCCGGAGGAGCTCGGCCGTCCCCATCGTCCCCGCGAGCGGGTCCTGCCCGAGCAGGCGAATCGTCGTGTCGACGAGCTTCGGCACGCCCGGGACCTTATCGCCGCAGTGAAGCGCGCTCGACCACGGTCCACGGCTGGAGGACCGTCGTCCTGCCCGCGGGCAGTCGCACTCGCACCAACTCGTCCACGATGAAGGTCCCCAGCGAGAGCTCTCGGAAGGGGACGATCGCCTCGCGGACCGGCTGGGCTGCGAGCGGCGTGCCGACGTACGCGAGCGAGAGGTGCGGGAGGAAGGTGTCCGGTGCGTCCAGTCGTTCGAGCCCCGGCGAGTCGACTTCCGCGACGACCGCAGTGTGGAAGCAGTTCAACCTCGCCAGGCTCAACGAGAACGGCCCGAGCTCCAGCAGCGGCTCGAGGTCGGGACCGTGTTCACCTCGGAGCCAGACGTGGAAGAAGTGTTCCGGCACGGCAACGATCCCCGGAATGTCCTCGAGCTCGGCCTGCAGACGCATTGCCTCGTGCTTGATCTCCGGCGGCGGAACGATCAGCCAACCTTCGGCGAGAGACGACGGGTCCTCCGGGAACTCGTCGAAGAACGTCTCGAGCGGCTCAGAGCGCGCGAGGAACGACGACCACGCGTCGTCGAAGCTCGTGAACCACTCGCCCACGCGCTACGCGCGCGAGATGTAGCGCCGCTCGCGCGGGTCGATCTTGATCTTGTCGCCCGGGTTCACGAAGAGCGGCACCTGGACGATCGCCCCGGTCTCCAGGGTGGCCGGCTTCGTCACGTTCGAGACCGTGTCGCCCTTCACGCCGGGCTCGGTGTCGGTGACGGCCAGCTCGACGGATGCGGGCATCTGCAGTCCGGAGGGCCGATCGCCGATCGTCAGCAGCTGCACCGTGCTCGACGGCGCGACGAACTCGAGCGCGTCGGCCACGAGCTCGCGCGGAAGCTGGATCTGCTCGTAGTTCTGCTCGTCCATGAACACGACGTGGTCACCCGCGTCGTAGAGGTACTGCACGTTCTTCAGGTCGGTGCGCACGCGCGCGAACTTCTCGCCCGCCCTGAACGTCTTGTCGACGACCGAGCCGCTGTCCGTCGACTTGAGCTTCGTGCGCACGAAGGCGCCGCCCTTGCCGGGCTTCACGTGCTGGAACTCGATGATGCGCCAGGTGCCGCCCTCGAGCTCGATGTGCATGCCGTTCTTGAACTGGTTGGTCGAGACCATTTCCGCCATCGCGCGAAAGAGGCTAGCCGACCGTGACGAGCTCTTTCGGGAAGGACGTCAGCACGACCGGCTCGCCCTCCCGCACGACGACGAGATCCTCGATCCGGATCCCGCCGACTCCCGGGAGGTAGACCCCGGGCTCGACCGTGACCACGTTGTTCGGCACGAGCGTGTCCTGCGACTCGGGCCGGAGCGTCGGCGCCTCGTGCACCATCAGGCCGACCCCGTGGCCGAGGCCGTGGCCGAACCGCTCGCCGAGCCCGGCACCGGCGATGACCTCGCGGGCAGCGGCGTCCGCGTCCTTGCCGGAAACGCCCGGGCGGACCGCGTCGAGCCCTTCGAGCTGCGCCTCGAGCACGACGTTGTAGGCGCTGGCGAGCTCGTCCGGCAGCGGTCCCGTCGCGAACGTGCGCGTGCAGTCGGACGCGTAGCCCTCGAGCACCGCGCCGGCGTCGACGACGACCGTCTCGCCCTGCTCGACGACGCGCGCGCTCGTCCCCGCGTGCGGCGTCGCACCGTTCGGCCCGGAGGCGACGGTCGTCGGGAATGCCTCGCCGTCGGCGCCGCACTCGTGCATGAACGTCGCGAAGCGGAAGGCGAGCTCGCGCTCGGTGCGCCCCACGAAGCGCTCCTCCGCCAGCCGCTCATAGGCCTCGTTCGTGATGTCGGTCGCGCGGCGGATGAGGTCGAGCTCGTCCTCGGTCTTGACCGCTCGCAGGCGCTCGACCTGGCCGCCGCCCGGGACGAGGTCGACGCCGGCGTCCCGCAGCACCTCCCAGTTCGCGTACGTCAGGTGGGAGCGCTCGAACACGAGCCGCCCGTCGACGTGTGCCGCGATGCCACGGATCAGCGCGCGCTCGACCTCGACGAACTCGACGCCTTGAACCTTCCGGCCGGCCTCGGCGTAGCGGAAGTCGGAAAAGAGCAGTGCGCGTTCGCCGTCGATCAGGAGCGCGGCGTTCGAGCTGCGGAACCCGGTCAGGTAGAAGACGTTCACCGGCATCGTGACGAGGAGCGGCTCCTCGATCTGCCGGCGCAGGTGGTCGATGCGGTTCACGTGGTCTCCATCAGGAACGCGAGGGCCTCACGGTACCCGTCGGCACCTTTTCCCAGCACACGCTTCGCGGCGAGGTCCGCGACGACCGAGTGGCGGCGCCACTCTTCCCGCTCTTCGGGGTTCGAGAGGTGCACCTCGACGATCGGCACGGTCAGCAGCTCGAGCGCGTCCCTGATCGCATAGCTGTAGTGCGACCACGCGCCGGGGTTCACGATCACGCCGTCGGCCCAGTCGAGCGCGTCGTGGCACCAGTCGACGTACTCGCCCTCGCTGTTCGTCTGGCGACACCGTGCGGTGCAGCCGAGCTCCTTGGCCCACGCGTAGATCTGCGTCTCGAGGTCGTTCAGCGAGCCGCCGCCGTAGACGGCCGGGTCGCGCCGCTCGAGCACGTCGAGGTTGACCCCGTTGAGGACGGCGAACTGCAAGTCGAGGACTCTAGTGCGCGATCAGCTCGTCGAGCGCGGCGCGCACCTCGGCCTCCGGTCGCTCGACGCCGTGGACGGGTTTCCCGGGCGCCTCGAGCAGGACGAGGCGCACGCGACCGTTCTCCGCCTTCTTGTCGCGCTGGAGCGCGGCCCAGGCGCGATCGCGGTCGACGACCACGGGCTCGGGGCGGAGGACCTCCTCGACCGGCGACGTGTCGAGCCCCGACAGCCGCAGCGCAGCGAGCAGGCCGAGTGCGACGGCGCTCCCGTGCGTCAGCCGCTCGTAGCCGGCGGCCGCTTCCAAGGCATGGGCAAACGTGTGCCCGAGGTTCAGGACGTTCCGCGCGCCCCGGTCGTGCGGGTCGCGCAGGCAGACGGCGCTCTTGTACGCCGCCGCGCGGCGGACGAGCTGCGAGTCGGGGAGCTCCCAGAGCGACTCGCCCGAGAGCAGCCCGGTCTTCACGACCTCGGCCAGGCCCTCGCGCCGCTCCCGCTCGGGCAGCGTCGCGAGCAGCGCGGGGTCGATCACGGTGCGCGCCGGCCAGTGGAACGCGCCGACGAGGTTCTTCCCCTCGGCGAGGTCGATCCCGGTCTTGCCGCCGATCGCGGCGTCGACCTGGCCGACGAGCGTCGTCGGGACCGCGACCCAGCGGACGCCGCGGAGATACGTCGCCGCGGCAAAACCCGCGGCGTCGGTCGTGCAGCCGCCGCCGAGCGCGACGAGCAGGCCCGTGCGGTCGAGCCGGAGCGCGTCCCAGAGTGCGGAGACCGCGTCGATCGTCTTCGCCGCCTCGCCCTCCGGCAGCTCGTGCACCGAGACGAGGCGTCCGCCGAGCGCGACCTGCGCGTCCGCGCCGTGGATCCCGGCGACGCGAGCGTCGCTGACGAGCGCGGCGTCGCCGTCGGGCGCGAGCTCGCCGAGGCGCCCGAGCGAGCCGGCCTCGACGTGCACCGCGGCGGCCGCGAGGACGACCTCGTCGACCTCGGTCGCGGTCGCGTCGGCTGCCTCCGCATACACCGGCGCCCGCTTCGTGAAGAGCGCGCGGAAGTCGAGCTCGTCCCGCGCGAGCGGCCTGCCCGCGTCTCGAACCCTGCGCCAGGCCTCTTCGGGCTCGACCTCGACGTGCACGGTGAACGCACGTTCCCGAAGCGTGTCGCGCACCTGCGCGGAGCCGAGCGCACCGCCGCCGAGCGCGAGCACCGCCGGCGGCGACGTGTGCAACCGCTCGACGGTCACCTTCGCTTCCTTCGTGCGGAAGAACGCTTCGCCCTCCTCGAACAGCTGCGGGATCGACTGGCCGGTGACGTTCTCGAGCTCGGCGTCGACGTCGACGAACTTCCGGCCGAGCCGTTCGGCGACCTGCTTGCCGAGCGTGGACTTGCCGGCGCCCATGAACCCCACGAGCGCGATGTGACGCTCTAGGGCGCCTGCCACGGGATCCGCTCCAGGTACGCGCGGTGCGCCGCGACGAAGTCTGCGAGCGCGTCGCCGCCGAACTTCTCGCGCGCGGCGCGTGCGAGCTCGAACGCGACGGCCGCCTCGGCGACGACCGCGAGTGCCTCGACCGCAGCGACGTCGCTCCGCTCGACGAGCGCCTGGCCCTCCTCGCCGGTTGCGAGGTCGACCGAGCGCAGCGGCTTCATCAGCGTCGGCAGCGGCTTCATCGCCGCGCGAACGACGAGCTCCTCGCCGTTCGAGACGCCCGCTTCGATCCCGCCCGCACGATTGGTCTCGCGCAGGTTGCCGGGGAGGAGCTCGTCGTGCGCCTCGCTCCCGCGCAGCGCGGCGAGCGCGAAGCCGTCGCCGATCTCGACGCCCTTGACCGCCTGGATCCCCATCACCGCGGCAGCGAGCCGTGCGTCGAGACGATCCGCCTTCGACGCGTACGACCCGAGCCCCGGCGGAACACCGGTCGCGCGCACCTCGACGATCCCCCCGACCGTGTCGCGATCGGCGCGGGCCTCGTCGATGCGCGCGTGCAGCGCCTCCTCGTCGACCACCGAGCCGCGCACCCCGATCCCGATCGACGCCAGCAGCGCCTTCGCGACCGCGCCGGCCGCGACGTGCACCGCGGTGTGCCTCGCGCTCGCGCGCTCGAGCGCGTCGCGTGCGTCCTCGAGGCCGTACTTGAGCGTGCCCGCAAAGTCTGCGTGACCCGGCCGCGGCAGGGTCACCGGCTTCGCGCCCTTGCCCGACGGCTCGCCCTCAGGCGGCCACGGGCTCATCCCCCACTCCCAGTTCGCGTGGTCGCGGTTGCGGACGACGAGCGCGAGCGGCGTCCCGAGCGTCCGGCCGTGCCGGAGCCCCGCGAGCACCTCGACCTCGTCCTGCTCGATCTGCTGCCGCGGGCTGCGCCCGTAGCCTTCCTGGCGCCGGCGCAGGTCGGCGTCGATCGCCGCCTTGTCGACGACGAGCCCCGCGGGGAGACCCTCGAGGATCGCCACGAGCGCCGGCCCGTGGGATTCGCCCGCGCTACTGAGGCGGAGGGTCACGCGGGCAGCGTATTCGTCAGGCGGAAACCGGCACGAGCTGGAGGCGATAGGCGAGGCCCACCGCCTCCGCGCGGCTGTGAGCACCGAGCTTCGAAAGGATGCGCTCGATGTGCGTGCTGACGGTCTTCGGGCTGATCATCAAGAGCCGCGCGATCTCTGCCTGGCGCTGCCCTTCCGCGAGGAGCGAAAGCACCTCGAGCTCGCGCCGTGACAGCCCTGCGTCCGGTCGCTGAGGGACAGCGGTGCGCCGCAGCAGGCCGCGAAGGCGAGCCAGCAGCTCGTCAGGCGCGAAGGGCTTCGGCAAGTAGTCGTCGGCGCCGATCAGCAAGCCGGCGACCCGGTCGTACGACTCGGTCCGGTCGCCGGAGACGAAGATCACCGGCAGGTCGAGACGGAGGTCGTTCTTCACGATCCGGCAGACCTCGTAGCCGCTCATGCCCGGCAGGTTCACGTCGAGCACGAGTGCTCCCGGCCGCTCCCGGTCGATCAGCTCGAGCGCCGCAACGCCGTTCGCCGCCGGGCGCGCGTCGTAGCCGGCACTCGCCAGCAACTCGCAGATGAATTCTCGAAACGCCGTGTCGTCGTCGACGACCAACACGACCGTTGCCGCAGCGCCGATCCTCTCGTCAGCGCTCATTGCACTCCCTCCTCTACGGCAATTGTCTCCGGTAAAGCCGCAAAGGTCAATGCGAACCGTACGGTCGTCACCCGATCGAGATCGGAGATTTACCCTCTGTTGTCGCGGGTCACTCCTGCCTACGCTCGGACGCGGGAGTCTCCACGACGCTAGGGAGGGCATATATGAAGGTGTATTGCTGGGCGCGGAAGACGCGTGCCCTGACACGGAGTCTGCTCGCGACAGCGGGCGTCTCCCTGATCGCGGTCGCGCTCGGCGGCGCCGCGATCGCCGCACCCGGAGTCACACCGAACCTCGTGACCGACACGATGCTTCCGGGTGAGTCGGAGACGATCTCGAAGTCCGTCGAGACGTCGCCGATTCCGCCGAACCCGGACATCTTCTTCCTCGCCGACACGACGGGCAGCATGGGCGGAGCGGTCGCCAACGTCCGGGCGGGGAACGCCAACGTCATGGCTCAGGTGCTGGCCGCCCAGCCCACGGCGCAGTTCGGCGTCGGCGAGTACAAGGACACCGGTGACGCCTTCGCCTACCGGCTCAACCAGGCGATCACAGCCAACACGGCGGACGTCAACACGGGGATGAACCAATGGGTTGCGGGTGGCGGCGGGGACACCCCCGAGTGCCAGCTCTTCGCAATTCAGACGCTCGCCACGAGCTTGGCGACCGGCTTCCGAGCCGGCTCGTCGCGCATCCTCGTGTGGTTCGGAGATGCAGTCGGGCACGATCCGTGTGCCGGCGCGACCGAATTGACCGCAACGGCGGCACTCCTCGCGGCGGGAGTCCGCGTGATCGCGATCAGCACGGGCACCGCGAACAACCTCAACGGCAGCGGCCAGGCACAGAGGATCGCCGACGCAACCGGCGGCACCTTCCTGTCGGGCGCAAGCGACGACGAGGTCTCCGACGCGATCCTCGAGGGCCTCTCGAACCTGCCGGTGACGGTCACCCACACCGTCATTTGCGACCCGGGCGTGAGCGCGTCGCTCACTCCGGCGAGCCAGACGGCTGTCAGCGGTACGACGTTCACGTTCAGCGAGACGTACGGCGTCAACGCCGGCACGCTGGCCGGGACCTACGGCTGCACGGTCCAGTTCCTGCTGAACGGAATGTCCGGTGGAGCCGCCTTCATGGAGACGATCACGATCACCGTGCCCGCACCCGACCTCGCGATCGCGAAGACGGGCCCGGTGCAGGTGACAGAGGGCGACAACATCACCTACACGTTGACGGCGAGGAACCTCGGCCCGACGACGGCGACCGGTGTCACGGTCTCCGACCCGGTGCCCGCGAACTCGACGTTCGTCTCGGCGAGCGCGGGTTGCGCTCACGCTGCCGGGTTGGTGACCTGTACGGCCGGAACGATGGCACCGGGGGCGACCCAGGTGTTCACGATCGTCGTTCAGGCGGGATCAGGCAACACGGTGGTGAACACCGCGACGATCGACGGTGACCAGGACGATCCGAACCTCGCGAACAACGTCGCGACGGTGACGACCAACATCAACCACAACCCGGTCTGCACCGCCGCCACGACGGGGCTCGGCCTCCTCTGGCCGCCGAACCACAAGCTCGTGGACGGCCAGATCGCCGGAGTGACCGACGTCGACCCCGGCGATGTGATCACGCTCGCGATCTCCGGGATCACGCAGGACGAGCCGGTCAACGGCGCTGCCGACGGCAACACGTCGCCGGACGCCACGATCGGTTCGGGCGGCGCCTTCCAGGTGCGAGCTGAGCGTTCCGGACAGGGCGACGGACGCGTCTACAGGGTCGCGTTCTCCGCCAGCGACGGCGAGGGCGGAGAGTGCTCCGGCATCCTGCGCATCGGCGTCCCGCACGACCAGGGCGGCCAGTCGACTCCGATCGACTCGGCACCGCCTTCGTTCAACTCGTTGCTTCCGTAGTCGATCCGAAGGGGGCCTGCGGCGACGCAGGCCCCCTTCCTACTCCTGAATCGCTGAGCGCATGACCTCGACGGGCGCCGGCAAACCCGTCCAGAGCTCAAAGGACGCCGCGCCCTGCGCAACGAGGACGTCGTACCCGTCGAGCACGCGTGCGCCGGCGTCGCGGGCCGCCCGAGCAGTGGCCGTCGCCGGATAGGGCAGGTCGACGAGCGTCTGGCCCTCGCGCAGCTCGACGAGCACCTCGTCGCGGGCAGCCGTCGCGTTGACGACGAGGTCGGCGCTCGTCGAACGTCGGGTGGCCACTCCCCGCGCCGCGCGAACGAGCGCGCGTGCGGGAGCGCCTGGAGAAACGCCTGCGCTGCTCCCCCGTCGCCGAGGACGACCGGCTGCTCCGCCACGAGCCCGTCGAGGACGGCCGCGTCGGTCGAGCGGCCCTCGATCCGGCCGTCGCGAAAGACGAGCGTGTTGACGGACGGGGCGTCCGTCTCCGCCAGCTTCGCGGCCGCGAGCTTGTGCGGGGCGGTCACGTTCGCCCCTGCGAAGCCCGCCGCGACGAGCCCGCGCAGGGCTTCCTCGAGGCGCTCGGGCGGAACGTCGAGCGCCACGTAGGCCCAGTCGAGCGCAAGCGCTGCGAACGCCGCGTTCTGGATTCGTGGTGACAGCGAGTGGCCGACGGGGTGGCCGAGCAGCGCGACCAGCCTCGTGGACGCCGTGATCACGGGCCGTAGCCGTTGTCGGCCAGGTACTGCTCGAACTCCGCCGCACTCGCGGTGAAGAAGTGGTGCACCTTGTCCGGCTTCCGCACGAAGAAGAGGTAGTCGACGTTGGCCGGATGCGCGGCGGCCTGCATCGACGCAAGCCCCGGGTTCGCGATCGGGGTCGGCGTGAGGCCGGGCAGCTTGCGCGTGTTGTACGGGTTGTCGGAGTCGAGCTGCGACTGCCTGATCGACTCCGTCGGCGGGATGTCGAGCCCGTACCGGAGCGTCGCGTCGATCCCGAGCGACATCCCCGCCTTCAAGCGGTTGTAGATCACCGCGGCGACCTTCGGTCGCTCGTCGGGCGCGAGCGTCTCCTTCTCGATCATCGAGGCGATGATCAGCACGTCGTACGGCGTCAGGTTCTTCGACTTCGCGTACGTGAGGTCGAGCTGATCCCACGCCTTGTGGAACGCGACGATTTGCTTGTTCACGAGCTGCTTCGTCGTCGTCTTCGGGAGAAACTCGTAGGTCGCCGGAAAGAGGAAGCCCTCGAGCGATCGGGACTTTCCGTCGCCGGCGAACTCCCCGGGAAGCTTCGAGCGGCGTGTGAGGCGCTGGTACTCCGCGGCCTTCAGCTTCGGGGTCACGTTGCGCCGCTCCTTCGCGATCTCGTTGACTGCGCCGATGCGCTCGGCCATCTGGTCGATCGTGAAGCCCTCGGGGAAGACGATCTTGAGCGGCTTGGGCGGAGGGACAACCGTCGGCGTCGGCGGCGGCGCCGACTCGCGCAGCGCGCCCAGCGCCAACGAGCCGAGCAAGCCGACGACGGCGAGCGCACCGAGTAGCCCGGCGAGCGCGATCGCGCGCCGCGTGCGCAGCTTCCTTCGGCTCGGGCGCGGCCGCCCGCGGACGGGCGGGATTACCTGCTCACCCATGCCAGGTACGAGGAGAGAAGATGGGCAGCGGCACGCGCGTCCTCGGGCGCGTCGCCGCCGCGCGCCGCGAGGACGGTCGTGAACCGCTCGTCGAAGGTGTCCACCGGAACATCGAGCACCGTGCGGAGCGCTTCGAGGAACCGCTCCGTCTCGCCGACCTGCGCGCCGCGCTCGCCGCGCAGCGTCAGCGGGAGCCCGACGACGACACGTTCGGCCTGCTCGTCCCGGACGAGCTCCGCGAGGCGCGCGAGCCCCGCCTCCGAGGCCGCGCGCTCGACCACGCAGAGGGGCCGGGCAAGCGTCCCGGTCGGATCGGAGACCGCCACGCCGGTTCGGGCGGCGCCGTAGTCGAGCGCGAGCACCTTCAACTGAGGGCGGAGATGATCAGTCGCTCGGCCTCGGCGAGCGCCTCGCCGAGTCGCTCGGGCTGCTTGCCTCCGGCGCGGGCCATGGTCGGCCGGCCGCCGCCGCCGCCTCCCATCAGCGCGGCCGCCTGCTTCACGAGGTCGCCGGCGTTCAGGCCGCGCGCCTCGAGCGAGCGGTCGAAGTTGAGGATCAGGTGCGCCGCGCCGTCCTCGCGGGCGCCGAGCACGATCGCGGCCGGGGCGTGCTGCTGCTTCAGCTTGTCGGAGAGCGCGAGGAGGTCGTCGGTCGACGCGGCCTTCGCCTCGACGACGATCACGTGCACGTCCCCCGCCTCGCTCCGGCGTTCGTCCAGAACCTCCGGCCCTGCCGTGACGGCGCTTCCCGACTTGCGCGACTCCTTGCGCGTCTTGTCGAGCTCGACGCGAAGCTCGCTCGCCTCCTCCGCGCGGGCGCGGAGCAGCGCCCAGGCTTCGCCCGCGGTGACCGCCTCGATGCGGCGGACGCCCGAGCCCACGGAGCCTTCGGAGAGGATCGCGAACGGCCCGACCTCAGCGGTCGTGCGGACGTGCGTGCCGCCGCAGAGCTCGCGCGAGTAGTCGTCGATCTCGACGACGCGCACCTCGTCCCCGTACTTCTCGCCGAAGAGCATCATCGCGCCGAGCGTGCGCGCCTCGTCGAGGGTCGTCACGTACGTGCGCACGGGCAGGTTCTCGAAGACCTTCTCGTTCACGCGCAGCTCGACCTGCTCGCGCTCCTCCGCACTCAACGCCTGGCCGTGCGTGAAGTCGAACCGGAGCTTGTCGGGGCGAACGGCGGAGCCCGCCTGCTTGGCGTGCTCGCCCAGCACCTCGTGGAGCGCCTTGTGCAGGAGGTGCGTGCCCGTGTGGTTCGCCATCGTCGGGTAGCGGATCGCCCGCGGAACGACTGCGCGAACGCGCGATCCTTCGGCGAACCCTTCTCCTCTGAACGTCAGGACCTGGTCGTCGCCGATCCGGGTCGCCCGGATCAAGTCGGCGCGCGCATTCGTCTCGTCGTGCTCGATGTAACCCGCGTCGGAGACCTGACCTCCGCCCTCCGCGTAGAACGGAGACTGCTCGAGCTTCGCCTCGAACGTGCCGTCGCCGCGGTCCTCGTAGGCGAGGATGGCCGTGAGGACGTCCGTTCGCTCGTAGCCGACGAACTCGCTGCGCGGTGCCTCGAGGAGCGCAGTCGAGATGTCGAACGAGCCGCCCGCGCGCGAGATCTCACGGTGCTCCGCCATCGCGCGTCGGTAGCCGTCCACGTCGACGGGTTGGCCGCGCTCCTCGGCGAGCTCGACGGTCAGCTCCAGCGGGAACCCGTAGGTGGCGGCCAGGGTGAAGGCCGCCTCGCCCGAGATCGCGTCGCTGCCCGCAAGCGCGTCGAACTCGCGCAAGCCGCGCTCGAGCGTGTCGCGAAAGCGCTCCTCCTCGGCCCGCAGCACGCGCTCGACCTCGTCGGCGTGCTCGACGACCTCGGGGTACCAAGGGCCGACCTGCTCGACGACGATGCGGGAGATGCGGTAGACGTCTTCGAGGCCGATCCTGCGCGCTTGCACGACCGCACGTCGGATCAGCCGCCGCATCACGTACCCGCGCCCCTCGTTCGAAGGCTGGATGCCTTCCGCGGCGAGGAACGTCATGCCGCGAGCGTGGTCGGTGATCACGCGGTGCGCCTTCCTGGCCGTCGGCGACGCGTCGTAGGAGACGCCCGACTCCCGCTCGATCCAATCCATGATCAACCGGAAGCCGTCCGTGTCGAAGATCGACGCTGCGTCCTGCAGGAGCATGGCGCCGCGTTCGAGCCCCAGCCCGGTGTCGATGTTCTGCTTCGGCAGCGGGGTCACCGACCCGTCTGCGTGCAGGTCGAACTCCATGAAGACGAGATTCCAGAACTCGATGAACCGGTCGCAACGCTCGCAGTTCGGCCCGCAGTCGTCCTGACCGCAGCCGTGCTCCGGGCCGCGGTCGTAGTGGAGCTCGGAGCACGGGCCGCAGGGGCCGGTGTCGCCGGCGGGGCCCCAGAAGTTCTCCGAGCGCGGGAACGCGATGATTCGCTCCCGCGGGAGGCCCTTGCGGAGCCAGCCCGCGACCGCGACCTCGTCCTCGCCGAGCCCGAGCTCGGGATCGCCCGCGAAGACCGACGCCCACAAGCGGTCGGGCTCGAAGCCCATGTGCTCGGTGACGAACTCCCAGGCGTAGTCGATCGCTCCGTCCTTGAAGTAGTCGCCGAACGAGAAGTTCCCGAGCATCTCGAACATCGACGCATGGCGCGCAGTCAGCCCGACCTCGTCGAGATCCGTGTCCTTGCCGCCCGCGCGCAACACCTTCTGCACGGTGGTGAAGCGGGGCGCCGGCGGCTCCTTCTGGCCCGAGAAGTAGGGCTTCAGCGGGTGCATGCCGGCCGAGACGAAGAGCGTCGACGGATCGTCGGGCGGCGGGATCAGCGACCAGGACGGGAAGCGCATGTGACCGCGCTCCTCGAAGAAGGAGAGGAAGCCTTCGCGCAGCTCAGCCGTCGTCTTCACGGCTCTAGTGTACGGCCGCCCTCCGGGCGCTCCGCCGCCTGGACGCGCGGTCGAACCGGGCGGAAACGCGTGGCGCGCGTGTGGAGAAGTCGGCGCACAACAGGCACAACTCGTCACGAACCTCGCACGGTTTCGGGGGTACGCTCGACCGCGGGTGGCGGGTGGAAGCGCGACTTCCCCACCCATGGGTGGGGCTGTTCTCGGGCGGGGGCCTGGCTCGAACGGGCTAGCCGTTCGCGGCCCTGCGGGGTTCCGCCTCCTCCTCCTCGACGATCTCGGCGCGGATCTTGTCGAGCGAGCGGCGGATCAGGCGCGAGACGTGCATCTGCGAGATCCCGACCTGCTGCGCGATCTGCGACTGCGTGAGGCCGTCGAAGAAGCGCAGGTGCAGGATGCGTCGCTCACGCTCGTCGAGCGCGCGCATGCCGGGCTCGAGCACGGCGCGGTCCTCGGAGACCTCGTACTCGTGCTCCTCCTCGCCGATCGACTCGAGCGGGTCGAGCTCGTCCTCCCCGTCGCCGCCCCCCGACGAGAGCGAGAGCGACGAGTACGCGCGGCCGCTCTCCAGCGCCTCGAGGACCTCCTCCTCCGTCGAGTCGGACGCCTTTGCGAGCTCGGTGATCGTCGGAGACCGGCCGAGCTGCACGGTCAGCTGCTCGACCAGCCGCGACAGCTGCACGTTCAGCTCCTGGAGCCCGCGCGGAACCCGCACCGCCCAGCCCTTGTCGCGGAAATGCCGCTTGATCTCGCCGATGATGTTCGGCGTCGCATAGGTCGTCAGCTCGACGCCGCGGTCGAGGTCGAAGCGGTCGATCGCCTTGATCAGCCCGATCGCGCCGATCTGGACGAGGTCGTCGAGCTGCTCGCCGCGGTACGAGTAGCGCCGGGCGAGCGAGCGCACGAGCGACATGTAGTGCTCGATCAGCTGCTCGCGCGCCTGGAGATCGCCGTGCTCGTGGTAGCGGCGCAGAAGCTCGCGGTCGTTCCGGTCCGGCATCAGGCCTTCATCGCCTTCGTCAGCGCGACCCACGGTTGCCCGTCGCGGGTCGTGACCTCGACGTCGTCGACGACGGTCTCCAGGACCCGTCGGAGACCGACGGCGTCGCCCGAGTCCTTCGCGAGCGCCTGCTCGAGCGACCCGTCGAAAGGACCGACGAGCGCGTGGATCGTGTCGTTCTCGACGCGCACCGAGACCGTGATCTCGCGCTCGGTCTCGTGCTGCTCGAGCAGCTCGCCGATTGCAACCTGCAGATCCTCGAGCTGCTCGAAGCTCAGGTCGAGTCGCACGGCAAGGCCGCCGACGACCAGATGCGCCACACCGAAGAACGGCCGCTCGCGCGGCAGTCTGAGCGTGATCTCGTCTGCACTCAAGGGCGTTCGCTGTCCACGCGTCGCAGTTCCTCCGAGAGCTCCGCTTCACGCCGAGCGGCAGCTTCCTTCGCACGCTGGACGGCGCTGCCGACGTCGCGTTCGACCCGAAGGGACGCGAAGCCGTGCGCGATGCCCGCCGCGAGCCCGGCGATCTTCTGCACGGGACGCTGGATCGCGAAGCTCACCGCCCGAACGGCGGTGTCGACGCTGTCCGCCGCGTCGACGGCGCTGTCCGTGACGAGATCGACCTTGTCGAGCTGCACGTTCACCCGATCCACCGTCCCCCCGGTCTTGTTGATCACGGGCAGAAGCTCGTCCTGCGTTCCCCTGATGAACGCGGAAAGGCGCCCGAGAGTTCCGCCCAGGCGGATGAAGGCGTAGGCGAGCGACAGCCCGACCGAGAAGAGGAAGACGGCCAGCGCGAGGTCGGCGAGGTCGTTCCAGCTGAAGGCGAGGAATGGCGACACGTGTACGGAAGCGATCTTAGGCGTCCGCGGCGGCCGTGATCAGACCTGAACCGACGATCGCGTCGTTGTCGTACAGAACGGCGGCCTGGCCCGCTGCGACCGCGAAGGCCGGCCGGTCGAGCTCGAGGCGGAATCCGCGACCCTCCGCCACGACCCGGGCGCCGACTGCGGGCGAGCGGTAGCGAAGCTTCGCTTCGACCCGCTCCACGTCCACGAAGAGCCGGCCGCGGGCCGACACGCTCGTCGTGGCGAGTGACTCCCGAGGACCGACGACGACCGTCGAGGTCGACGCATCGGTCCTGAGCGCGTAGAGCGGAGCAGCGGACGAGACGCCGAGCCCTCGGCGCTGGCCCGGCGTGAAGCGCCACACGCCTTCGTGCCTGCCGAGCTCGCGCCCCGCCTCGTCGACAATCGAGCCCTCGCCGTTCAACCCACGCCGCTCGAGGAACGAGCGGTAGTCGCCGCCTGCGAGGAAGCACGCTTCCTGGCTCTCCGCGCGTCCCGCTGCAGCCAGTCCTGCCGCGTCGGCCTCGGCGCGCGTCTCCGCCTTCGTCTGCTCGCCGAGCGGGAACCAGATCCGGTCGAGAAAGGCGGGATCGAGCCGGCCGAGCATGTACGACTGGTCCTTCTCGGGATCGACTCCACGAGCGAGCAGCAGCCGGCCGCGATGCGACACGACGCGCGCGTAGTGCCCCGTTGCCAGCCGCGACGCACCCACCCGCGCGGCGAACGCGAGCAACTCCGCGAACCGAAAGCTCCCGTTGCACGCGATGCAGGGGTTCGGCGTCTCGCCACGTGCGTAGCCGCGCACGAAGGGCTCGACGATCGCGCGCCTGAACTCCTCCCGGAGATCGAGCGTCACGTGGGGCCGGCCGAGTGCGTGACAGGCTTCGCGCGCGGCGATGACCGCGTCGGGCGAGCAGCACGCGCGCTCGGCGCTCGGACCCTCCGGGTCGAGCCAGAGCCGGAGCGTCACGCCGACGGCTTCGGGACCGGCGTGCAGCAACGCGACGGCGCTGTCGACGCCACCGCTCATCGCCACCGCAACGCGCCGGGGATCCGCAGCCTCCCGGACGACCGGCCCGATCGCGTTCGCGAGTGCGTCGGCTGCCAGCGTCTCGCCCGGCACCGCGGCGGCCTCCAGCAACGTCAGCCCCCGGAGGTCGCGAGACAACCCGGGCGCATCCGAGTCGACGATCCTGTTGCCGTCGACGCGGAGCCGCACGAGTGCCCAGTCGCCGCTGCGCGACGAGTCTCCGACGAGCTCGATCATCCGAGCACCGTAGCGCCTCGCCTCCCGCCCATGGCCGTAATGAACCTGGCAAGCCAGGTGGGTGCGGTGTCGGCGCCTGACACTCCCGTGCCGCTACCGAACGAACGCTCCCTTGTTCAGCGGTGTTGGTTCTTTAACGACAAATCTGGCGCCGCCTTGTGGGCGAGACCAGATCATGGGCGGGAAGACGAGACTCGCGCATCGTAGCTAGCGGGCGTAGCGCCAGCGGATCTGCTGCGTGCCCACGAGGCCGAGCCGGTCGGCGAGCGCCCTCGTGAGGTCGAAGTCGCGGCCGGGGGCGCCGGGGCCACGGTCGACGACCTGCGTCAGGACGAGCTTGTCGCCGTACGAGATGTAGAGCTTGACGCCGCAGGGGAGCACCGGATGCGCGACGCCGAGCGTCTGAGGACCGAGCCGCTGCCCGCAGGAGGTCCGTTCCCTGGTGGTGCTTGCCGGGTACGGGGCCGCGAGCGCCCGGTACCAGCCCGAGCCCGGCACGGGCACCGGTCGCGCCGCCGGCTGCGTGCTGCCGCCGTCATCGCCGTTCCACGAGCCGGCGGCGAACGCGAGGACGCCTCCCAGGAGCGCGACCGCGGCGAGGACGACACCGCGCCGGGCGAGGCCGGACGGGATCAACGTGCCACGAGCAGCGGGCCGAACGACTCGCGCACGAGCTCGTCGAAGTCCACGGGCAGGGTGCCCTCGGGCGTGGCGAAGCCGCGCAGGTAGACGAGCAGGTACGAGAGCTCCTCGTCCTTGACGACGTCGCCGCCGGTGTTCGCCCGCGCGAGCCGCTCGAGCTCCCACACGTTCCACTCCCTGCGGCGCTCCCGAGAGCGGGAGCGTCACGACCTGCGGGGCTTCTGGTTCGGGCTCCGGTTCCGGCTCGGGTTCGGGCTCGGGCTCCGGTTCGGGCACGACCTCGAGGTGCGGCGGCTCGGGCTCCGGCTCGGTCGGGCTCCGGCTCGCGGCTCCGGCTCGGGCTCGGCTCCGGTTCGGGCTCCGGCTCCGGCTCGGTTCGGCACGGCGCCGGCGGCTCGACGCTCGGCCGCGGGTGGAATCGGCTCGGGCGCGGGCTCGGGCTCGAGCTCCGGCTCGGGGATCGGGTCGGGCACGCGTTCGAGCACGGGCTGTCGCAGCGGGATCGCGGCTCGCGCGGGACGACGTGGACGTGCTTCGGCTCGAGCTTCGTGGGTGGCGGCGAAGGCGTGCGGCGTCTCCTCGGCGAGCTCGCGGCGCCGTCTGCATGGTTCCCTGGCCCGGCCAGGCACCCGTGCGGGAAACCGCGATGTCGAAGACGACCACGAGCAGGTACGCGAGCACCATGACGAGCACGATCGCGGTCCACTCGAGCCCGGAGAACCCGGCCACGAGCGCGACCACGGCGAGGAAGATCGCCTCGACGACGAATCGCGGCCCGAACACCCGCCGGCTCACGGCGCGCTAGGGCTTCGGCTCTTCGCGCTCGCCGTCGTCGGCGGGCGGCGTCTTGGACGCGGTCGTCGGCCTTGCGCGATGACGGCCGCACCGGGATCGGTCCGCCCGGCTGCGCACCGTCGGGCGCGGTCGACGGCATCGTGCCCGGCTGCCTGCCACCCCCGGACTCGTGGTCGGCGGCGCGAACGATCGATTCGGCGACGCGCGCGATCTCGGACTCGCCGAGACCGGCGGAGGCCAGGAACTGCTCGGCTCCCTGCTGCGCGCGGGCCATGATCGTCGCGGCCTGGGCGCGCGCCCACTCGAGCGTCTGCTCGACCTCGGCGCGGGCGGCGTTCGTGAGCTCGGTCGCCTGATGGCGTGCCTGCTCGACCAGCCGCGTGGCGCGTGCCTCGGACTCGCGAACCTCCTGGCGACGCGTCGCGCTGCGAGTTCTGGAGCAGCTCGCGCGCCTCGTTTCGCGCCGCGTTCGTGATCTCGGCGCGCTGGCGCTCCGACTCCTGGCGGTAGCGCTCGATCTCGGCCTCGCGGTCCTGCAGCTCGCGCTGGCGCTTCGAGACCTCTTCCTCGGTGCGGGCCAGCTGATTCGACGACGGCCTGCTGGGCGTCGCGCTCGAGCGTGTCGGCGAACTCGGCGGCGGACGCGGATCAGGTGCAGGGCGTCCATGCGAACCGCGTGGCCGGTCGGCTCGACGTTGCCCGGTCCGGCCCGCGGCCTGAAGCACGCGGAGCTGCGCCTGGAGCTGAGCGGAGTGGCGGCGGAACGCGTCGAACGCGTCCCGAACCCGGTCGGCGTCGTAGCCGCCGCCCGGAGCCTGCGGGAGGTCCTCCAGGCGCGGCAGCGACGTCAGTGCCGGCGACAGCCGCGCGGCCGGGATCCTGCGGTGTGGACATCTTGCTCTCTCGCTCCTTCGCTTCACGGTGACCGTTGACGGCTGTCCCAAAGTATGACCTTTCTATCGGCGAGACCGAGGGAAAGGCTTAAATCGGGTCCGTCGTCACCTTGATTCCGAGTTCGGAGAGAACTTCCTGCGGGATCGGCGGTCGGCGCGCCCGTCAGCGGATCGGAGCCGCTCGCCGTCTTCGGGTAGGCGATCACCTCGCGGATGTTCGATTCGCCCGCCATCAGGGCGACGAACCGCTCGATCCCGAGCGCGAAGCCGCCGTGCGGCGGCGCGCCCATCCGGAGCGCGTCGAGGAACCAGCCGAACTTCGCCTGCGCCTCCTCGTCGGACATCCCCATCGCCCGGAAGACGCGCTCCTGCACCTCCTGGCGGTGGATCCTGATCGACCCCGAGCCGAGCTCCCAGCCGTTCCAGATCAGGTCGTAGTGCTGGCTGAGGCGCCGAACCGGGATCGGTCTCGATCCGGTCCTCGTGCTCGGGCATCGGCGCCGTGAAGGGATGGTGGACGAACGTCCACTGCCCGGTCTCCTCGTCGTGCAGGAAGAGCGGGAAGTCGAGGACCCAGAGGAACGCGTCCTGCGACTCGTCGATCAGGCCGAGCTCTGCGCCGAGGTGCGAGCGCAGCGCACCGAGCACGCGCTCGACCATCGGCTCGGTGTCGGCGGCGAACAGCACCGTCGAGCCGGGCGGCGCGCCGAAGGCCTCCAGCTCGCGCTCGGAGAGGAACTTCGCGATCGGCGAGCGCACCTCCCCGGACTCGTCGACGACGAGGTAGGCGAGGCCCTTCGCACCCCACTCCTTCGCGAACTCCTCGAGTCGCCCGAGCTCCGCGCGCGAGAACGCGCGCGGCGCGACGAGGTAGCGCACGACCGGCGCGCCCGCGAAGACGCCGAACTCCGATCCACGCGTCACCTCGGTCGCGTCCTGGATCTCGAGCCCGAAGCGCACGTCGGGCTTGTCGGTCCCGTAGCGAAGCATCGCCTCGGCGTACGCGAGCCGCGGGAACGGTCGCGCCGGCGGCGTCCTGCCCTCCGCTTCGAACGCCGCGACGACGACACGCTCGAGCACGTCGAGCACGTCCTCGCGGACCGGGAACGCGAGCTCGAGGTCGAGCTGCCGGAACTCGAACTGGCGGTCGGCGCGGAGATCCTCGTCGCGCCAGCAGGTGGCGATCTGGTAGTAGCGGTCGAGCCCGCCGACCATGAACAGCTGCTTGAAGAGCTGCGGCGACTGCGCGAGCGCGAAGAACTTGCCCGGCTGCAGCCGGACCGGGACGAGGAAGTCGCGCGCGCCTTCCGGCGTGCCGCGCGTCATGCTCGGAGTCCAGACGTCGACGAAGCCCTGCTCGTCCATCGTCCGCCTGATCGAGCCGATCACGTTCGCCGAGAGCCGGAGGTTCCGCTGCATGCGCTCGCGCCGCAGGTCGAGGTAGCGGTAGCGCAGCCGGATGGTCTCGTCGACGTTCTCCTCGTCGAGCTGGAAGGGCAGCGGATCCGAGCGCGAGACGATCTCGAGCTCGTCGACCTGCACCTCGATCTCGCCCGTCGGGAGGTTCGGGTTGACCGCGTCGGGCGCTCGGCGTACGACTTCGCCTCGCGCGCGCAGCACGAACTCGCTGCGGACGTCGTGGGCGATCGCCGCCGCCTCGGGCGCGCGGTCGGGGTTCACGACGAGCTGGACGAGCCCCGTGTGGTCGCGCAGGTCGATGAAGACGAGACCGCCGTGATCTCGCCGGCGGGCGGTCCAGCCGGCGAGCGTCAGCCGCTGCCCGACGTGCTCGGCGGTGACCGCGCCGCAGTACGTGTCGCGCCACTCGTTCACGCGAGCACCGTAGCGGCGACCTTGTCGACGGGCACGTCTTGCTCGACCTCGCCGCGCTTGATCGTCGCGCCGTCCGCGCGCACGTGAACGAACCCTCGCGCGCCGGAGCGTGCGAGCTGTGTGCGCTGCCCCTTGATCGATCGTCCGGCGTAGTCGGCGTCGCACGAGACGCCCGCCGCGCGCAGCTTGGCCAGCTCGGCGAGCGCGGCGGCCCGGTCCGCGTCGGGGTCGATCAGGAAGAACAGGTCGAGCCCGCGGGGCTCGGCGGTGATCCCCTCCTGCTCGAGTGCCTGCACCAGTCGTTCGATTCCCGCGCCGAAGCCGATCCCCGGCGTCGGCGGGCCGCCGAGCTCTTCGATCAGCCCGTCGTAGCGCCCGCCGGCGCAGATGGTCGACTGCGCGCCTTCGTCGGGCCCGACGAACTCGAAGGTCGTGCGCGTGTAGTAGTCGAGGCCCCGCACGAGCGTCGGCTCGAGCGTGTACGGAACGTCGAGCGCGTCGAGGTAGCGGCGCACCTCGGCGAAGTGCTCACGGCACTCGTCGCAGAGGGACTCACCGATCTTCGGCGCGTCGGCGAGGGCCGCACGGACGGTGGGGTTCTTGACGTCGAAGACGCGGAGCGGGCTCGTGGCGCGCTTCTGCCTCGCCTCGTCGTCCAGCGCCGCGTCGTTCGCGTCGAGCCACTCGACGAGCTTCTCGACGTACGCGGGGCGGCAGCTCGCGTCGCCGATCGAGTTGAGCTGCAGCTCCCACTGCGTCACGCCGAGCCGACGGAGCACCTCGACGTACAGCTGGATCACCTCGGCGTCGATCGCCGGATCGTCGGAGCCGATCGCCTCGACGGACTGCTGCCAGTGCTCGCGGTAGCGGCCCTTCTGCGGCGCGGCGTAGCGGTACATCGTCGCCTGCGTGTAGAGCTTCACGGGCTGCGGTTCGCGCTGCATTCCGTGCTCGAGGTACGCGCGGCAGATCGGCGCCGTCGCCTCGGGTCGCAGCGCGAGCGTGCGTCCGCCGCGGTCCTCGAAGGCGTACATCTCCTTCTGGACGACGTCGGAGCCCTGGCCCGACGTGCGCAGGAAGAGCTCGGCGTCCTCGAAGACCGGCGTCTGGATCCGGCCGTAGCCGTACGTCTCGGCGACCTCCGCGAGCGTCCCCGTGGCGAGCTGCCAGAGCGGCTGCTCCGACGGGAGGACGTCGTGGGTCCCGCGCGGTGCCTGGAACTTCATTGTGAGGTGGAGCGGAGCTCTGCGAGGAAGGGATTGCGCGCGAGCTCGGCTCCGAGCGTGGTCGCGGGGCCGTGGCCGGAGTAGACGACCGTCTCCGGTGGGTATCGCTCGACGAGCAGGCGGATCGAGTCGAGCAGCGTCTCCCAGTCCCCGCCGGGGAGGTCGACGCGGCCGACGCCGCCTGCGAACAGGACGTCCCCGGAGAAGAGGCTCCCGTCTGCGTAATAGGAAAGGTGTCCGGGAGCGTGGCCCGGGACGTCGAGCACGTCGAACGCGATCCCGAGCGAGCTCGAGCGTGTCTCCGCCCGAGACGTGGCGTGCTCCCGCGTAGCCGCGAACGTCGAATCCTGGGGGTGAGAACGGGCTCTCGAGACCTGCCGACGGCGTCCGCCGAGACGTAGACCGGCGCGCCGGTGGCCTCCGCGAGGTCGGCAACGCCGCCGACGTGGTCGAAGTGCGTGTGCGTGAGGACGATCGCGCCGCACGTCATCCCGTCCCGCGCGAGCTGTGCCTGGAGTTCCTCCGCGTCCCCGCCGGGGTCGACGACGACCACCTCGCGTGCAGCCTGGTCGGCTCGGACGACGTAGCAATTCGTCCCGATCGGGCCGAGCTGGTACGTGTCAACCGCGAGCGCCATCGGGGCGTTGAGTCTACTCGGGGCGGTTAGGATCACTCGCCGTGCAGAGCTGGAACCTGATGGAGATCGACACGCCTGAGGGGAGCCGCTCGCCGGTCGTCCTGCACTCCGAGGACGGCGAGGCGCGTGCGGTCCTGATCGGCCTGAAGCCTGGGCAGCGCCTGGGCGACCACCAGGTCAAGGAGGCGGCACTGCTCGTCGTGGTCGACGGCGCCGTCGACGTGCAGGCGGGCGCTGAGCAGGTGTCTGCGGGGCACGGCACGATCTTCAGGTTCGATCCCGACGAGCGCCACTCGATCTCGAGCGCTTCGGGGGCGAGGCTGTTGCTCGTGCTCGCACCGTGGCCGGGCGCCGGGCACTACCGGGGCGGCCAGGGCTCCGCGCGCTAGCTCTTCGAGGGCGGAGCCGCGCCGGTGCGCTTCGCGTAGCGCTTGTACATGAACGAGTCCATGAAGTAGCTGAACGGCAGGAAGATCGCCAGCAGCCACACTGCGGTGAGCGCCTGCTGGAGCACCGTCGCGTCCGAGCTCGTGAGCATCACCGTGATGAACATCAGCGGGCGCGAAGATCAAGCCCCGCTTCGCGACCCGGCCCCACGAGGGCGGTTGGACGCGAGCGCGCTGTGCGGCGCGGGGGTTCGGCTTCGCTCGGCCGTTGCGCGAGGCGGTCCGCTCGGCCTTCACTTCGTCCTCGGCGACCTCGACCTCGTTCCCTTCCTCGTCGACGTAGACGTACTCGTACTCGTGGCGCTTGCTCTTGGCCTGGCGCCGCCGTTGCTTGCGTGTCGGCATTGGCTCTAGCCTAGCTCGCCGCGCGCCGGCCGCGACTCCACGCGAGGTCGCCCCCGCGGACGACCGCGCCGACCACTTCGCCGCCGAGGTGGTACGCGAGGTAGCGCCAGTCCGGGGCCTCGAGGAGGACGACGTCCGCGGCGAAGCCCGGTGCGAGCCGCCCGACGTGGTCGGCCCGTCCGAGGACGTGGGCCGCGTTGACGGTGCACGCCGCGAGCGCCTCGGCCGGCGAGAGCCGGAGCTGGGTGCACGCGAGTGAGCAGACGAGCGGCAGGCTCTCGCAGAACGCGCTCCCGGGGTTGAAGTCGGTCGCGAGGGCAACCGCGGCTCCGGAGTCGACGAGCGCACGGGCGGGCGGCATCGGCCTGCCGAGGTAGAGCGCGCTGACGGGCAGGCAGGACGCCGACGACGTCGGAGCGCGCCAGCGCGAGCGCGCCGTCGGCGCCGGTCGCCTCGAGGTGGTCGACGGAGCGCGCGCCGAGCTCGATCGCGAGCGGGACGGCGCCCGACTCGGTGAACTGGTCACCGTGGAGCCGGAGGGAAAGCCCGGCCGCCCGACACGCCTCGAGGTAGCGCCGTGCCTGTGCCGTGTCGAATGCTCCACGCTCGAGGAAGACGTCGGCCGCCTCCGCGATCCCAGCGGCTTCGGGTAGGACCTCCGACAGCGCGAAGTCCAGATACGCATCCGCGTCGTCGAACTCGGGCGGAACGGCGTGCGCGCCGAGCCATGTCGGAACGCCCCCGGCCGCGGCGACGGCCCTGAGTGAGGCGAGCTCGGTGTCGCGGTCGAGGCCGTAGCCCGACTTCCCCTCGAACGTGGTCGTCCCGGCGCGGAGCATCCAGCCCGCGTGCCGCCGGACCGCCCGGGCGAGCTCGTCCGCCGACGCCGCGCGCGTCGCGCGCACGGTCGAGAGGATCCCGCCGCCCGCTGCGTGCAGCTCCTCGTAGCTCGCGCCGGCCGCGCGCAGCGAGAACTCCTCGGCCCGGTCGCCCGCGAAGGCCGGGTGCGTATGACAGTCGACGAGCCCGGGGATGGCGCAGTGGCCGCTTCCGTCGAGCTCCACGACGTCGCCGTCGAGGGCCGGCAGGTCGCGCATGCGACCGACGGAGTCGATCACGCCGTCCTCGCAGAGCACGTACGCGTCGTCGAGCCAGTCGACGTCCGCGAGCGCGCGTCCACGCAGGGGCGCGTCGCGACCGGCCGGACGTGACGAGCTGCTCGAGGTCGCGGATCAGCAGGCGCGTCGCGCCGGGCACGCTCACGCGGTTCCGGCGTCGCCCATCGGCGCCTCGAAGCCGTGCTCCGCCGCGGCCGCCGCGGCCTCGGGATAGCCGGCGTCGAGATGCCGCATCACGCCCGTGCCGGGGTCGGCGGTCAGCACGCGCTCGAGCCGCTCGGCGGCGTCGTCGGTCCCGTCCGCGACGACGACCATGCCGGCGTGGATCGAGTTGCCGATCCCGACCCCGCCGCCGTGGTGCACGCTCACCCACGTCGCTCCCGCGGCGACGTTCAGCAGCGCGTTCAGGATCGGCCAGTCCGCGATCGCGTCGGAGCCGTCTCGCATCGCCTCGGTCTCCCGGTACGGAGACGCGACCGAGCCGGAGTCGAGGTGATCGCGACCGATCACGACGGGTGCCGTCACGCGCCCGCTACGCACGAGCTCGTTGATCGCGAGCCCCGCCTTGGCGCGATCGCCGAGGCCGAGCCAGCAGATTCGCGCGGGGAGCCCCTGGAACGCCACCCGCTCGGGCGCAAGCTCGAGCCACCGCTGCAGGAGCACGTCGCCGGGGAACAGCTCGCGCAGCGTGTCGTCGATCGTCGCGATGTCGGCCGGGTCGCCCGACAGCGCCGCCCAGCGAAACGGTCCCACGCCGCGGCAGAAGAGCGGCCGGATATAGGCCGGGACGAAGCCCGGGTATGAGAAGGCCTCCGCTACGCCGGCTTCATACGCCTCCCCGCGAAGATTGTTGCCATAGTCAAAAACGTAGCTGCCGTTTCGCGCGAATTCGAGCAGCGCGCGCACGTGTTGCACAATCGACACACGTGCGCGCTTGAGGTACTCGTCTGGATCGGACACGCGCAGCGCCGCCGCTTCGTGCACGTCGAGCCCGACCGGCACGTAGCCGGTCAACGGATCGTGCGCGGCTGTCTGGTCGGTGACGAGGTCGAAGTGCTCGCCGCGGCGGACGAGCTCGGGCACGACCTCCGCGGCGTTGCCGAGTAGCCCGACGGAAAGCGCGCGGCCTTCCTCCGCAGCCGTCCGCACGCGCGACAGCGCGTCGTCGAGCGAGTCGGCCGCCTCGTCCAGGTAGCGCGTCTTCAGCCGTCGCTCGATCCGCTCGGGGTCGACCTCGACGCAGAGGATCGCCGCGCCGGCCATCGTCGCGGCGAGCGGCTGCGCTCCGCCCATCCCCCCGAGGCCTGCGGTGAGAATCGTGCGGCCGGCAAGGTCGGCCGACCCGTAGTGCGTCTCGCCCGCCGCCGCGAAGGTCTGGAACGTGCCCTGCAGGATCCCCTGCGTCCCGATGTAGATCCACGACCCCGCCGTCATCTGGCCGAACATCGTCAGGCCGAGCGCCTCGAGCCGGCGGAACTCCTCCCAGGTCGCCCAGCGCGGCACGAGCAGCGAGTTGGCGATCAGCACGCGCGGTGCACCCGGGTGCGTGCGGAAGACGCCGACCGGCTTGCCGCTCTGCACGAGCAGCGTCTCGTCGTCGCCGAGGCGGAGCAGCGTCGCGACGATCGCCTTCAGCGCGTCGTGTGAGCGCGCCGCCTTCCCCGAGCCGCCGTAGACGACGAGCTCCTCCGGACGCTCGGCGACCTCCGCGTCGAGGTTGTTGAGCAGCATCCGGAGCGGCGCCTCGGTCGACCACGAGCGCGCGTTCAGCTCGCTCCCGCGCGGCGCTCGGATCGACCGAAGGTCGCCGCAGAGCGCCTCGACCGCCTCGTCGACCGGCCGGACGACCGCCACTACGAGAGCTCCCCCACCTCGGACTCGACGGCCGCGATCAGCGAGCCGTTGCGGATCGCCGCTGCGACCGCCTCGATGTCGCCGCTCAACGACCGGTCGTCACCGAGTCGCGGCGACAGCGTCCGCACGAACGCGCGCGTCGCGCGCACGCCGACACCAGGCTCGAGCGGCGCGAGGAACTCCACACCCTGAGCGCCGGCGAGCAGCTCGATCGCGAGTGCGCACTCGCCGTTCGCGAGCACCTGCCAGCCCTTCAGGGCCGCGGCGTTCCCCATCGAGACGTGGTCCTCCTGACCCGCGCTCGTCGGGATCGAGTCGACGCTCGCCGGGTGCGAGAGCACCTTGTTCTCGCTGACGAGCGCGGCCGCGACGTACTGCGGGATCATGAACCCGGAGTTGAGCCCGCCGTCGACGGTGAGAAACGGCGGCAGTCCGTCGGACAGGCTCGGGTTCACGAGTCGCTCGATCCGCCGCTCCGAGATGCTCGCGAGCTCGGAGACGCCGAGCGCGAGGATGTCGAGCGCGAACGCGACCGGCTGTCCGTGGAAGTTTCCGTTCGAGACGAGCTCCTCGAGCTCGACGAGCACGAGTGGGTTGTCGGTCGCCGCGTTCACCTCGACGCCGACCGTGTACGCGACGTGGTCGAACAGATCGCGACACGCACCGTGCACCTGCGGCGCGCAGCGGAGCGAGTACGCGTCCTGCACCTTGTCGCACCAGCGATGGGACTCGTTGATCGCGGAGTCGTCGATCAGGCGCAGCACGTTCGCCGCCGACGCAGCCTGCCCGTGCAATGGACGAAGCGCCTGGATCTCGGGCATGAAGCTCGCGCGTGAGCCCTGCAACGCCTCGAGCGACATCGCGCACGCGAGATCGGCTGCCTTCGCGAGCCGCCGGGCGCGGACGAGCCCGAGCGCACCGACCGCGGCCATGAACTGCGTCCCGTTGATCAGCGAGAGCCCCTCCTTCGCCTGCAACCGCACCGGCTCGAGACCGACTCGCTCGAGCGCGACCGCGCCGGGCAGAAGCTCGCCCTCGAGCCACGCCTGCCCTTCGCCGACGAGCGGCAGGGCGAGATGCGCGAGTGGCGCGAGGTCGCCGCTCGCGCCGACCGAGCCTCGGCTCGGCACGTTCGGCAAGAGCCCGCGATTGATGCACTCGATCAGCAGCTCGACCGTCTCGATGCGTGCGCCGGAGTAACCCTTCGCGAGCGCGTTCGCGCGCAGCAGCATCGCCGCGCGCACGACCTCCGGCGCGTACGGCTCGCCCACGCCGCACGCGTGGCTCCGCAGTAGTCGCAGCTGCAGCTCCTCGGTCAGCTCCTCGGGAATCGACGCCGAGACGAAGCGGCCGAACCCGGTGTTGATCCCGTAGGTGTGCTCGCTGGTGCCGTGCGCGGCGCGCTCGACCAGCTCGCGGGAGGCCCGCATCCGCCCGCGCGCAGAGTCGGCGAGCGAGACTGGCGCCCCCTCGACCGCGACCTCCCAGACGTGGTCGACCGTCAGGTCTTCGCCGCTCAGCGCGCGACTCTGGATCACGGCGCGAGTGTAGTCCCCGGCCTCGCTACCGGAGGAGCCGCAGCTCGAGCACCCGCGACGCGTCGAAGCCGTCGATCCGCAGCGCCGCGCCCGCGGCGGCGGCTGCCGCGCCTGCGGGCATCAGCCCGACGAGCTCCGAAGCCGACGACCTCGAGGCCACGAGCGGCCGCCTCGGCTTCCACGCGCGCGACGATCTCGTGCAGCGCGGCCGCCTCCCAGTCCTCGACGTTCATGCTCACCTGGACAAGCCCGGCGCGCGGAAGGTCGAGGCCGAGCGCGCGCACACCGGGGAAGCCGCCATCGCGCTCGCGCACCAGCGCCGCGATCTCGCGCGCCGCCGCGACGTCGCCGCGCAGGTTGACGTTGAACGCGATCAGCGCCGACGCGCGCCGACCAGCACGCCGCCAGCCGCGTCGTCGAGAAACGGCGGCCCGTAGTCGGGCTTCAGCTCGCCGTCGTCGACCCGGCGCTGCAGCTCCTCCGGCCCGCCGCGCCGGAAGAACGCCGGGCCGTTGCCGCCGCCGAGCTCGCCGTAGAAGAACACCGGCAGCCCGAGCTCGGCGGCGATCCGCTTCGCCGACCAGGCGGGCGACGCGTGCGCGCGCGCGGCAAGTCGTCGCGATCGATCGGGACGACCGGGACGACGTCGGCGGCGCCGATCCGCGGGTGCGCTCCCTCGTGCCGGCGCAGGTCGATCCGCTCCTTCGCCGCGGCGACGCCGGCGACGAGCGCGTCCTCGAGCTGCTTCTCCTCGCCGACGAGCGTGAACACCGACCGGTTGTGGTCCTCGTCGGCGTGGACGTCGAGCAGCTCGGCGTGCGCGCTCAGCGCCGAACCGATCGCGTCGATCGTCGCGCGGTCGCGTCCCTCGGAGAAGTTCGGCACCGATTCGAGCGGCAGCGCCACCGCCGTACTCTACGAGCGCCTTGACGCGCCGCCGCTCGTCGTACCGCTCGCTCGCGTCGCTCCAGCGCGACCTCGCCGTCTGCCGCGCCTGCGTCGAGGCCGGCTACCCGCTCGAGTCGCTCCCGGTCCTGAACCCGCACGCTCGGGCAGCCCGCCTACCTGTACGGCCAGGCGCCGGGACCGAACGAGGGCCTCGAGCGGCGCCCGTGGCGCGGCCGTGCCGGGCAGACGCTCCGCGGCTGGCTCGGGCTGGACGAGGACGCGTTCTACTCCACCTTCTATTGCGCGTTCGGTCACGCGCTGCTATCCCGGCCGAAGCTCCGACCGGGAAGGGCGACCGCGTGCCGACGCCCGGAGGAGCAGGACCTGTGCCAGTTCTGGCGCGACTGGGAGCTCCGGTTGCTCCGCCCGAAGCTGGTCGTTCCGGTGGGCGCGCTCGCGATCGGGCGCCTGCTCGGCAAGCGGCCACTCGCCGGGACGGTCGGTGAGCGGTTCGAGCTCGCGGACGGCGCCGTCGCGATCCCGTTGCCGCATCCGTCCGGCGTCTCGCTCTGGCTGAACTCGCCGGCGAACCGCGCGCTCGTCGAGCGGGCGGTCGCGGCGATCCACGAGGAGCTCGCCACGCTCTGAGCCCCGAGCCGGTGGCTACGCTCAAGTCTTGGCCGAGACACCGCGCTACCGCACGACCTTCTTCCGCCTGCTGGGGTTCCTGCGGCCGTACAAGTGGTCGCTCGCGGTCTCGGTCGTCCTCGCCGTCGGCACGCAGGCCGCCGCGATCGCCGCCGCGTACCTGACCGGAGACGCGCTCGCGCACGTGATCGAGTCCAACGACCGCGAGGCGCTGTGGAGGCTCGTCCTCGCGCTCCTCGCCGTCGGGCTCGCCCGCGCCCTCTTCATGGTCGGCCGCCGCCTGATCTCGGGCCGGCAGGCGCTCGGCGTCGAGTTCGACATGCGCAACCAGCTCTACGCGAAGCTGCTCCGACTCTCGTTCCGCTTCTACGACAGCCACCAGACCGGCCAGCTGATGTCGCGCGCGACCGTCGACCTGCAGAGCGTGCGGTTCTTCCTCGGCTACGGCCTCATCTTCTTCTTCCAGCACGTGCTGACGGTCGTCGGCGTCACGACCGTCATGCTCGTGTTCAACTGGAAGCTCGCGCTCGTCGCCTGCGCGATCACGCCGGTGCTCGATCATGCTCGCCTACCGCTACTCGAACGTCTCGCACCCGGTGCTGCGCGACGTCCAGCAGAAGATGGCCGACATGACGACGGTCGCCGAGGAGAACATCGTCGGCGTCCACGTCGTCAAGTCGTTCGCGCAGGAGTCGAACGAGCTGGAGAAGTTCTCGTCGCGTTCGAACCGTGTCTTCGCGCGGAGCATGGACGCGAACCGCCAGCGCGCGATCTACGTGCCGGTCCTCTCCTTCCTGCCGCTCCTGGCGCAGGCGGGCGTGATCCTCGTCGGCGGGCGCATGGTCGTCAACGGCAAGCTCAGCCTGACCGACTTCTTCTTCTTCAACGCGCTCGTCCTGATGCTCGTCTTCCCGCTCCGGATGCTCGGGATGTGGATCGGCCAGGCGCAGCGCGCGACCGCGTCGGGCGAGCGGATCTTCGAGGTGCTCGACGAGATCGAGGACGTCGCCGACAAGCCCGGCGCCGTCGACCTCCCGCCGGGCCCGGGACGCGTGAGCTTCGAGCAGGTCTCGTTCGAGTACGCCGACGGCCGGCCGGTGCTCGAGGGGATCGACCTCGAGCTCGAGCCCGGAAAGGCCGTGGCGCTCATCGGGCACACCGGCTCGGGCAAGACGACGCTCGCGTCGCTCGTTCCGCGCTTCTACGACGTCACCGAGGGACGCGTCTCGATCGACGGGCTCGACGTCCGCGACGCGAAGGTCGCCTCGCTTCGGCGCGAGATCGGCGTCGTCCTCCAGGACCCGTTCCTCTTCTCGGCGACCGTGCGCGAGAACATCGCGTTCGCCCGGCCCGACGCGACGGACGAGGAGATCGAGCGCGCGGCACGGCTCGCGCAGGCCGACGAGTTCATCGCCGAGCTCCCGGAGGGCTACGACACGGTGATCGGCGAGCGCGGGATCACGCTCTCGGGTGGTCAGCGCCAGCGGATCGCGATCGCCCGCGCGCTGATCCTCGAGCCGCGCGTCCTGATCCTCGACGACGCGACCGCGTAGCGTCGACGCGACGACCGAGGCCCGGATCCGGCACCGGGCTCCGCGAAGCGATGAAGGGCAGGACGACGATCATCATCGCGCACCGGCTCTCGACGCTCGCGCTCGCCGACGAGCTCGTCGTCCTCGACCACGGACGGGTCGCGGCGCGCGGCACGCACGACCAGCTGCTCCTGACGAGCGCGGTGTACCGCGAGATCTACGAGCACGGCCTGCTCGAGCGCGAGTTCGCCGAGCGCGTGGAGGCTGACGCAGCCTGATGCGCGTCTGGCAGCCCGGCGGGCCACTCTCGCACGCATGCAGCGCGGCGCGGACGTGCGCGACTGGTCGTGGCGCGCGACGCTGCGGCGGATCCGCTTCCTCGCGCGCTACACGAAGCGCTATCGGCTCCGCACGACCCTCGCGATCGTCTCGCTCCTCCTCGCGACGGCCACGTTCCTCATCCCGCCGTTCCTGACGCGGTACGCGATCGACGACGGCGTCCGGCAAGGCGACCTCCGGCTGCTGACGATCACCGTCTTGCTGATGATCGCCGCGGGGCTCGCCAGCCTCGTGACCGGGGCGCTGCAGACGTACTTCACCGGCTGGACGGGCGAGCGGATCCTCGCCGACCTTCGCAACGACCTCTTCCGCCACCTGCAGCGGCTCTCGCTCGGCTTCTACGAGCGCAACCGCGCAGGCGTCGTGATCAGCCGGCTGACGAACGACGTCGACGCGCTCGACCAGCTCGTCACCGACGGCGTGACGACGCTCGTCCAGAGCACGCTGGTGTTGATCGGGACGACGATCATCCTCTTCTACCTCGACTGGAAGCTCGCGCTCGCGACGGTGACCGTGATCCCCGCGCTCATCGTCGCCACGCGCGTCTTCCGCGTGCGCTCGGCGCGCGCGTACACGCAGGTGCGCGAGCGCCTCGGGCTCGTGACGGCGACGCTCGCCGAGGACATCGCGGGGATGCGCGTCGTGCAGGCCTTCACGCGCGAGCCGCGGAACCAGCAGCGCTTCGAGGAAGTGAACTCGCACTACCGGGCGGCGAACCAGGAAACCGTCGTCCTGAACGGCCTCTACTTCCCCTTCGTCGACTTCCTCTCCGCGGCTGCGACGGCGATCGTGCTCGGCTTCGGCGGCTGGCTCGTCTTCGACGGGCAGACCACGCCCGGCGTGCTGTTCGCGTTCATCCTCTACGTCTCGAACTTCTTCGACCCGGTGCAGCAGCTGTCGCAGCTCTACAACACGTTCCTCGCTGCGGTCGCTGCGCTCGACAAGATCCTCGGCGTGCTCGACGAGGAGCCCGAGGTGCGCGACGCTCCCGACGCGCGTGCGCTGCCGCCGATCGACGGCCGCGTCGCGTTCGAGAACGTCAGGTTCAAGTACGGGACCGGGCCCGAAGTGCTGCACGGGATCGACCTCGACATCGCGCCCGGCACGACCGTCGCGCTCGTCGGCCACACCGGCGCCGGCAAGTCGACGATCGCGAAGCTGCTCGCCCGCTTCTACGACCCGACCGAGGGACGGATCACGATCGACGGGATCGACACGACGACGGTGACGCAGGAGTCGCTCCGCCGCCAGCTCGGGATCGTCCCGCAGGAAGGGTTCCTGTTCGCGGGCACCGTCCGCGACAACATCGCCTTCGGCAACCCGGACGCGAGCCCCGAGGAGATCGTCGCCGCGGCCCAGGCCGTCGGCGCGCACGACTTCGTGATGCGGCTCGAGGACGGCTACGAGACGAACCTCCAGGAGCGCGGCACTCGCCTGTCGCTCGGCCAGCGCCAGCTCGTCGCCTTCGCGCGCGCGCTGCTCGCGAACCCGCGGATCCTGATCCTCGACGAGGCGACGTCGCTCGGTCGACATCGGGACCGAGCGGCGGATCGAGGGAGCCCTTCGGCGGCTCCTCGCCGGCCGGACCGCGTTCATCATCGCCCACCGCCTCTCGACGATCCGCGACGCCGACCTGATCGTCGTGCTCGAGCACGGCAAGGTCGTCGAGCAGGGCACGCACGACGAGCTGATGGCGAAGCAGGGGCTCTACACGTCGCTCTACGGCGATTGGGCGGAAGTCGCCTGACCTGTTAGTGTCCCGCGCCTAATGCAGCCCGGGGCAATCGTTCGCGAAGCGTGGGAGCTCTACAAGGGCCACTGGCGCACCTTCGCGCCGCTCGCGCTGATCGTCTACCTCGTGCTCGGCCTGATCACGCTCGTGCTCGGGTTCATTCTCGGGTGGCTCGGGCTGCTGATCAGCGGGCTCGCCAGCATCGTCGGCACCTTCTGGCTCCAGGGAGCACTCGTCGAGGCCGTCCGGGACGTCCGCGACGGCAAGCAGGACCTCACCATCGGGGAACTGTTCTCGCGGGTGCAGCCGCGCCTCCCCGCCCTGATCGTCGCGGGCATCCTCGCCGGGCTCGGAATCGCGCTCGGGCTCATCCTGCTGATCGTTCCCGGGCTCTTCCTCCTGACCATCTGGTCGCTGATCGTCCCGACGATCGTGCTCGAGGGCAAGTCGGCCGGCGAGTCGTTCGGCCGCAGCCGCGAGCTCGTCAGGGGGAACGGGTGGAGCGTGTTCGGCGTGATCGTGATCACGATCGCCGCAGTGATCGCCGCGAGCATCGTCGTCGGCCTCCTCACCTTCTGGCTCCCCGACGACATCGACACCTTCGTCGCCGACGTGATCTCGAACACGCTGGTCGTCCCGTTCGTCGCCGTCGCCTGGACGCTGATGTACTTCGCGCTCGCGCAGGGTCGGACGGCGGAACCTGCACCCGCCGCCGAGGCGTTCCCGGCGTCGCCGCCGCCGCCGCCGCCGCCGAGCGACGGCCCGACCGCCCCCGAGTAGGGTTTCGAGGCGTGAGCGGCCTCGATCCCGAAACCGAGGAGCGAATCGAGTCCCCGGCCTCCGACGAGGCCGAGCACGAGATCAAGCTCACGCCCGCCGAAGCGGTCGCGCGGATGCGCATCAACGTCCCGTCGCGTGCGAACCGCAAGCTGCGCACGTTGATCGAGCGGGTCAACAACGACACGCAGCTCAAGGCGTGGTGGCACGTCGCCAACGTCAACGCGGTCGGGCGCCTCGAGATCAACGACCACTCGTGGGTGCACATCCAGATCGTCGCGAACATCGCGCTCAAGCTCCACCGGCAGCTCACCAAGCACGGGGTCGAGCCCTCGATCGTCCGCGACTACGGGATGACGAACGACGACTCCGAGCTCGCGGTCACGCTCGGCGCGCTGACGCACTGCATCGGGATGTCGGTGCACCGCGACGGTCACGAAGACTTCAGCCTCTTCCTCGCCCAGCCGAAGCTCCAGCAGCTGCTCGAAGGGCTCTACGACGAGCCCGAGCGCACGGTGCTCGTGAGCGAGGTGCTGCAGATGATCACGAGCCACCGGGAGTACGGAAAGCCGCTGACCCTGGAAGCCGGGATCGTGCGCGTCGCGGACGCGCTCGACATGGAGCAGGGCCGCTCGCGCATCCCGTTCGAGCGCGGCCGCGTTTCGATCCACTCGCTGTCGGCGGCCGCGATCGAAGACGTGATCGTGACCGACGGCGACGAGCGCCCGGTCAAGATCGAGATCGTCATGAACAACTCGTCGGGGATCTTCCAGGTCGACGAGGTGCTGAAGGCGAAGCTCACCGGGTCGGGTCTCGAGCCGTACGTCGAAGTGGTCGCACACATCGACACGGAGGCCGAGAAGAGCCTCGTCTCCGTGTACCGCCTCGAAACCTAGGCGCTACACTGGACGACCCTTTGCGGGGTCGTCTAATGGTAGGACGCTCGGCTCTGGACCGAGTAGTCTAGGTTCGAATCCTAGCCCCGCAGTCTCTCCGGAAGCCCCGCCCCAGGCGGGGTTTTGTCTACCCGGAGCCGAGGATGTCGGCCGCGAGCTGGATCAGCATCCCGAGGACGCCGGACATGAACGCGAGCGCAGCCATGACCGTCGCGCTGACCACGAAGAGCACGATCACGTACTCCGACATCGTCTGCGCGGCTTCCCGCAGCGCGATGTGCCCGCGTGACGGCGGATCGAACTGCATCGCCGATCCGACCTCGATCCGTCGGGACTCCACCTCGCCGGCGGCCAGCTCGAGCACCGATCGCGCACCCTTCATGCCCGCTGCACGCCACGGCGGCAGCCGGTGAACGACCTTGACGACGACGTCCTCCTCGTTCAGGAAGACGACGTCGATCGGGAAGCGCATGAAGAAGGTGTGGATGGAGCCCGCAGGGCGAAGGAGAACTCCTTCGCCCTGCGGAAGATCCGAGCGGCCGAGGAGGCCACGCATGCGAGCCACAAGATGATCAGCGACGTCGCATCGCTCGCAAACGCTACGTTCGTCGACCTGCGCGGTGACCTGATGGCGACTCATCGTCCTAGAACCCGACGTGGATGTGGTCGTGGTGGTCGGCCATCGGGAACGACGCACCGCCGAGACCGAGCAGCGAAATGACCTGTCGCGGCTGGAGCTCGACCGGCAGCATCAGGATCGAGCGGACGGCCTTCTCGGTGACGCTTCCCGGCTGCTGGTGTCCGGCGATCGACAGCTTGCCGACGCTCGCGATGTCCACAGCCTGGCCGTAGATGTGCGCGGAGACGACACCCGGCCGTGCGTACTTGCGGTGACCGCTGAACAGGCTCGAGATGGTCACCTCGCCGTACGACTCCGCGAGGTACGAGATCAGCACGACCACGCGGACGTCGATCCTGTTCTCGGTGACGTCCTCGCGACCGCCGCCGTACATCGTGATCCGCGGGTCGAGGAGCAGCCGCTCACCGAGCGTCTCCTTCTCGGCCTCGAGGCCGTTGACCAGTGCCTTCAGACCGACGACGCGGTTGTAGCGCGCAAGCGCCACGGCGCGGTCGGCGAACGCGGTGCGACCGGACAGTGACAGAGCGGCGTTCCACTCGCTGTCCGCCGCGCCACGCTGGCTGAGGCCACGCGCAAGCGCGTTCAGCTCGCGAACGGTTGCCGGAACGCGGTCCCGTGCGCCTTCAGCGCGAAGGACACCGAGGACGAGCGACCAGCTCACACCGTTGTTCCCCGAGATCCGCTGAAGGTTCTTCGCGAACGCGGGTGACAGGCGCTTGGCAGGCGGCGTCGGGTCCGGCAGTGCGCGGTTCAGCCACACGGTCGGTGCTCCGCCTTCGTCTTCGACGACGTCAGCGGCGAGCTTCGACTCCTTCGCACGCTTGACCACCCAGTGGCGCGTGTCGTTCTTCGCCGGAGCGGCGGCCTCTGACGGCTCGGGCGCGAGGACGTACGACTCCGGATCGTTCGCAGCGGGAGCTGCGCCGGCAGAAGCATCCGCGCCGGGCGCCGACTGCTCGGGAGCGTCGGCCAGGGACGCGTCGGCGGCGGACGCCGACTCGAGGTCTGCACCGGCCTCGCCGGCGGCGAGGTCGTCGGCGAGCTCCGCGGGGAGCTCCGAGGCCGGCTCGGCCGGCTCGGCTGCCTCGGGGGCGGCGACCGGCTCCGGAAGCGGCATCGCTTCAGGTGCGGCCTCGTCCTGCAACATGTCGGCGCAGACGGAGTCGTCTTCGCCGGTGACCTGCATCAGTGCCGCGCAGCGCGCGGGGTCGAAAGCCTTCGCAACCATGTCGCCGGCGCCTGCGGTGAACGAGGCGGCGGCGAAGAAGACAACGACGAACGCCATGCTCGTCGCAAGCTTGTGTGCACGGAACCGATGCCGTTTGGCGGGCTGCTCGTCGGTCTCGATCGGCAGTGGCGCCGGCTTCCATTGGCGATTCGTATCCGTCCAGTCGTCCCAGCCCCGCTCGCGGCGGACTGCGCGCATAAGTGCGACGGCCCACCCGATCAGAACGAAGAGCACGACTCGGACAACCAGCTTCCGAAATCCGTCGTTCGTATCCATCTCGGTTTCGCTCCCTTGATTGGGCGCAGAGTCCGCTGCTCTAACGCGTGCTTGACCAACTGAACTTGTTCATCCGCGGCCGCGCGGACTACTCACTTATCGCGTCGATACGCGACGGCGTTTCTCCCTCATCGGGGTGATCTTCGAGACACCGCACGTAGAGATGCCCCTTTTGGGGGGTCTAACGGCGACGACAGTTGCACGATGAATCGCAGGTAACAGACCACAGGCGTTGCGGCCGCCAGGAAACCCAAGGGAGTTTGAAAAGCGTGACCGCACACGTTGCCAGCGAGAAGTCACTCTCACGCCAGCAGATTCACCTTCCCGGTTTCCCGGTGTGCAAGTCGCAGCGTCTTTCGGAGTGCACCCGAACCTCACATGAAGGGAGGTGAATCTGCAAATGACGCTTCGTAATTGGTTCACCATGTTCAGCGCGTTCGCGCGCCGCGAGGAGGGTCAGACCATGGCTGAGTACGCCGTGATCCTGACCGTCATCGCCGCCGTTGTCATCACGGCGCTCGGCTTCCTCGTGCTTGCAATCACGGGTCGGCTCGACGACGTGACCGACGTGATTAACGGCTAAGCCGCAACAAAACGTGGCGGGCCCCTCCCCTGGGGCCCGCCAAGTTCTTTTCCAAGTTTCGACGACACCGACATCGAGGAGCAATGGCAGTAAAGAGACATCAGGAGCGACCTAGCGGCGAGAGCGGACAGACGCTCGTCGAGTTCGCGGTCATGCTGCCCGTGCTCTGCCTGATCCTGTTCGGGATCATCCAGTTCGGGGTCGTCTTCCACGACTACATCACGGTCACCGACGCATCGCGCGTCGGCGCCCGCAAGGCCGCCGTCAGCCGCTTCGTCGGCGACTCGGGGGCCGCCGCCGAGGCTGCCGCCCGCAATGCCGCCAACGGTCTCGACGACGACCTCGTGGACGCTGACGCTTTCGTCACGTGCGACGCCGACGACTGGGACGCAGCGGGCAGCGACGTCAGCTGCACCGTCAACTACCCCTATTCCATCGAGGTTCTCGGGCTGCCTGTCGTAAACGGCACCCTGACGAGCGTCACGACTGAGCGCTTGGAGTGATCATGAGACGCGAACACGGCCAGGCTGCGGTACTCACCATTCTCTTCTTGACGGTTCTGCTCTGCTCTGCAGCTGCGGTCATCGACGTCGGCTCATGGATGCGCGAAGATCGCGACACCCAGCGAGCCGCCGACGCCGCCGCGCTCGCCGGCGCACAGGCGCTTCCGGAGAATCAGGGCACCGCTCAGGCGCTTGCGCTGGAGTACGCCGGTGAGAACGGTGGCGGAGTCCTTGCCGGCGACGTCTCGTTCTCGACCACGGTCCTCGCCGGCGACACGATCAGCGTCGACGTCGACCGGTCGGCGGACAGCTTCTTCGCGAAGATCGTCGGCATCGACTCGGTCGAGGTCGGCTCGACGGCCAAGGCTCGCGCAGGCGTTCCGAGCGAGGCACGCTGGGCTGCACCGATCGGCGTGGACCGGCTGCACCCGCTGCTCAACTGCAGCCCGGTGCTGAAGTGCTTCGGCTCGAGCCAACCCGACCACGCTCGACATGGAGAAGGTCGGACCCGGGCGCATTCCGCCTGCTCAACCTCGACCACTCCCATGGTGGAACCGGATCCAAGATCCTCTCCGAGTGGATCCTCGAGGGCTACGACGGCTTGATGGGGCCCGGACAGTACAACTCCGACCCCGGCGCCAAGTTCAACTCGTCCGACGTCAAGGGCGCGATGGACCAGCGCCTCAACACGGAGATGCTCTTCCCCGTCTATCGCACGATCCGCGAAGAGGGCGCGAACCTCGAGTACGAGGTCATCGGCTGGGTCGGCTTCTACGTCACCGACTTCATGGGAAAGGGAAACGGCGGGACCGTTTCCGGCTACTTCAGCCGCGTGATCTGGGAGGGCACTCTCAACGGCACTGGTGGCACCACCGACTTCGGTGTGCGCTCAGTTGCGCTCATCGACTGACCGATAGGAAGGAAATCGCAATGACATACCGCCTCAGAAACATCGTCATTGCAGTGGTGTTGGCCGCCTTCGCCGCGCTGCTGACGATGATGTACGTCACGAGTTACGAGAAGCGCGTCCAGAACGGCGAGGAAGACGTCTCGGTCCTCGTTGCCACGAGCGACATCCCGGCCGGCACCTCCGGCGCAGCCGCTCTGGGCCGCGTCGAAGCGCGCATGGTCGCTCAACGGAACGTCGCGCCCGGCGCGGTGTCCGACAAGACCCAGCTCGAGGAGTTCGTCGTCTCGCAGCCGATCTACGCCGGTGAGCAGGTCAGCCGGCAGCGGTTCAGCAGCTCCACCGAGATCGGCGTCCGCTCGAGCCTGACCGGGAACATGCGCGCCGTCGCCCTCCCGGGTGACAGCGTCCAGCTGCTCTTCGGCACGCTCAAGGCAGGCGACCGGGTCGACCTCGTCGCCACCTTGAAGATCGACCCCGACAACGACGTCTGGGCGACGCGAATCGTGCTGCGCGACATCGAAGTGCTGAAGCCCGCCGGCGCGACCGGGACGAAGTCGCTCGACCGGGCCTCCGGCCGCAACCAGCTGTTCGTGCTGCTCGCGATCTCCGACACCCAGGTCCAGAAGCTCCTGCACACCCAGCACAACGGCGAGTGGACGCTCCAGCTCAGGCCGGTCGTCGACGCCGTCGACAGCCCCGAAAGCCTGGAAACGACCAGGACGATCCTCCGCGACGGACTCCGTGGCGGCGAGGGAGGCAACTGATGAGCGATAACAACTCCACTCGCGATCCGGTGCGGATCTTCGTCACCGGCAACTGCGACGGCCTCGAGCCGCTCCGCGACGCACTCGACCAGCACGACGACGTCGAACTCGTCGGGTCGGCCGAGCACGTCGCGGACGCGTTCGCCCCGCTTGCGGGCGGACACCTCCAGGTCGTCCTCCACGGGACCAGAGACCCGCACCTCCCGGTGCACGACATCGCGTCGATCCGGGAGCACACGCAGGCTCCGATCATCCTGCTCGCGTCAGGTGAGGCCTCGCAGCTCCTGAACGAGGCGCTCGAGACGGACGTGGCAGACGTGCTCCTCCTGCCCCAGCTGGCCGACAACGTCGTCTTCGCAGTCCGCAAGGCGGCTCACGCCGGCCGGCGGCTCGAGTCCGAGGGCGGCACCGGCAGGCGCGGACGCGTTCTGACCGTCTTCTCGCCGAAGGGCGGCACGGGCAAGACCGTGACCGCGACGAACCTCGCAACGGCGTTCGCGAAGTACGAGAAGAAGCGGACGCTGCTGATCGACCTCGACCTCCAGTTCGGCGACGCCGCGATCATGCTCGGGCTCGAGCCCGACAAGACGATCTACGACCTCGTCGTCGCGCCGGGAGAGCTCGACTCGGAGAAGCTGGCCGGCTACACCACCCGCCACGCCTCCGGCGTCGACGTCCTCCCCGCCCCGCTCCGCCCGGAAGACGCGGAGCTCGTGACGGAGCCGAAGGTCAACCGGCTGCTCGAGGTTGCCCGCGGGTCCTACGACCTGATCGTCGTCGACACGTCGCCGTTCTTCCACGGCCCGATGCTCGCGACCCTCGACCGCACGGACGAGCTGCTCGTCCTGTGTGGGCTCGACGTGCCCACGTTGAAGAACGTCAAGCTCGCGCAGCACACGCTCGACCTGCTGTCCTTCCCCGCCTCGCGCGTCCGGTTCGTCCTGAACCGGTCGAACTCGAAGGTCGGGATGAAGCAGAGCGAGGTCGAGAGCGCACTGGGCGTGAAGATCGCCTTCGAGATGCCGAGTGACCGCGCCGTGCCCCTCGCCGTCAACCGCGGAACGCCCGCGGTGCTCGCGGAGGCCGGTTGCGACTTCTCGCGCTCGATTCGGTCGATGGCCAAGGGCCTGCTCGAGCCCGAGCAGGAGAAGAAGCGGCGGCTCTTCGGCGCCCTCGCGAGGGCTTAACGATGAGCCTTCACGAGCGGATCCGAAGCAACGGGAGCACCGTTGCTCCCGACGACAACGCGTCGGCACCCGCCGGCCCGCATTCGCCTGCCAGTCAGCCGCGCGCGCAGCAGCGCCCGGAAAAGCAGTCGATGGACCCGTATGCCGAGCTGAAGACGCGCATCCACCACGCGTGCATCGCCAAGCTCGGGCCGGAGCTCTTCCGGCAGACGGAGACGGAAGACCTCTCCGAACGCGTCCTGCACGCGGTCACCGAGCAGCTCGCGCTCGACCGCACCCCGCTCACCCGCGAAGAGCGGCGCCAGATCGTCCGCGAGATCGCGGACGACATTCTCGGCTACGGACCGCTCGAGCCGCTGCTCAACGACGACTCCGTGACCGAAGTCATGGTCAACGCGTTCGACCAGATCTACATCGAGCGCTCGGGCAAGCTCGAGCGGACGCAGTCGACGTTCGCGGACAACGCCCATCTCCTGCGCATCATCGACAAGATCGTGTCGCAGGTCGGACGCCGCGTGGACGAGGCCTCGCCGATGGTCGACGCACGCCTTCCGGACGGAAGCCGTGTCAACGCGATCATCCCGCCCCTCGCGCTCCGCGGCCCGACGCTCACGATCCGCAAGTTCGCGCGCGACCCGTACACGATGGACGACCTGATCAACTTCGGGTCGGTCTCCCCCAAGGCGGCGCAGTTCCTCGCGTCGTGCGTCAAGGGCAAGCTGAACATCCTCATCTCCGGTGGTACCGGTACCGGTAAGACGACGCTCCTGAACGCGATGTCCGCGTTCGTCCCGGGCGACGAGCGCATCGTCACGATCGAGGACGCAGCCGAGCTCCAGCTCCAGCAGGAGCACGTGATCACGCTCGAGTCGAGGCCCCCGAACATCGAGGGCTCCGGCGAGGTGCGGATCCGCGAGCTCGTCCGCAACGCACTGCGCATGAGGCCCGACCGGATCATCGTCGGCGAGGTCCGCGGCGCCGAGACCCTGGACATGCTCCAGGCGATGAACACGGGCCACGAGGGCTCGCTGACCACGATCCACGCGAACTCCCCGCGCGATGCCCTCTCGCGCCTCGAGACCCTCGTGCTGACGGGCGGCGTCGATCTGCCGCTGCGCGCGATTCGCGAGCAGACCTCGAGCGCGTTCGACCTGCTCGTCCAGATCAGCAGGCTCATCGACGGCTCGCGGCGGATCACCGCCGTGACCGAGGTGCAGCGGATGGAGTCCGACGTCGTGACGTTGCAGGACATCTTCGTCGCCAAGGCACCAGACGAGGAGTCCGGCCACTCCGGCCGGCTGCTCAACCCGCTGGCCTGCACGGGGCTCAAGCCCACGTTCCTCGAGAAGATGGCGGCCAGCGGCGTGCAGTTCGCTCCGACCTTCTTCGAGCCCGAGCTCGGCACCCGGCCGACGTTCGCCGGCGCATCGTACGGAGGTCGGCCTTGATCCGGCTCGTCGCGATCGCCGCACTGGCGGCAGCCATCACGGCAACGCCTGCGGCCGCCGGCGTCCAGTTCGCCGGCGTCGATGCGAGCCGCCACCCGACGGTGCAGCTCTCCGTCGTCACCGACAACCCGTCGAAGGCCGCCCCGACGCTTCGTGAGAACGGCCACGCCGTCTCGGGGCTCGAGGCACAGAACCTCGGCCGCGCGAAGAGCGTCGTGGTCGCGATCGACCACTCCCGGTCGATGAAGGGTCAGCCGCTCGTCGACGCGATCGCAGCCGCACGGGCGTTCGTCGCGGGCAAGGCCAGCGCCGACCGGCTCTCCGTCGTCACGTTCGGAGAGAGCGCGGTCCAGACGACGCGCTTCTCCTCGGCGACGATCGACACCGACAGCGCACTTCGCAATCTCGCCCTGGACGCGCAGCAGGGAACCGCGCTGTACGACGCGATCCACCTCTCGTCGCTCGCACTGGCGACGGAGGTCAACCCCGGTCGCGTGATCGTGCTCATGACCGACGGAAACAACGTCGCCAAGGGCGTCTCGCTCCAGAAGGCGATCGCGGCAGCCAAGCAAGCCGGTGTCGCCGTCTACGCAATCGGGATCGAGAGCGGCGACTTCGCGCGCGGCCCACTCGAGCAGGTTGCGGAAGCGACCGGCGGCTCGTACTACGGGGCCACCTCGTCGGCTGCGCTCGCAGCAGGCGTACGACGCGGTCACGCGGGATCTCGCCCGCACGTGGCGTCTCTCGTATCTGACCGCTGCACGCCCGGGCCAGACGTTGAACCTGACCGCGACGGTTCCCGGCCAGGGCTCGGTGACCTCGCAGACCACGCTTCCGGGCAGCACGCCGCCTCCGCCGGGTCAGGGTCTCGCCAGGTTCCTCCCCGACCTGCTGTTCACGTCGGGCATCGCGGCGCTCGTGCTGAGCCTCGCCGTCGGCACCGCGATCCTGATGGCGATCGCGCTCGTCATGGCAACGCCTGCGAGCACTCGCTTGCGCCGCAGGCTCGGCCCGCACGTCGGCGCCCCGCGCCGCCGGGCGAAGAAGGCGTCCGTCCGCGAGCGCTTCGACGGTGCCTCCGGGCTCCTGAAGGCGACCGAGCAGGCATTCGTCCGGTTCTCGTTCTGGCGCAAGCTGCACGCGATGCTCGAGCGGGCGGACGTCCCGCTTCGCACCGCCGAGTTCTTCTACTGCATGATCGTCCCGGCGTTCTTCTTCGGGCTGGTCGCGGCCGCGATGGCGCTGTCGTCGCTGCTGATCCTGGCCGCGATGGTGATCGGCGGCCTCCTCCCGCTCGGCTTCCTCGCCTTCAAGGCGAAGCAGCGTGTCAACGCGATCGACGAGCAGCTGCCTGACCTCCTGATCACGATGGCCGCGTCGCTGAAAGCCGGGCACAGCTTCCGGCAGGCGATGCAGGCGGTCGTCAACGAGGGTCAGCCGCCGATCAGCGACGAGTTCAAGCGCGTGCTGACGGAGGCACAGCTCGGCCGGCCGATCGACGACGCGCTCGCCGAGATGGCGGACCGGGTCCAGTCGAAGAACCTGTCCTTCGTGATGACCGCAGTGACCGTCCAGCGCCAGGTCGGCGGCAGCCTCGCCGGCATCTTCGACATGGTCGCCGACGCCGTCCGGCAACGGCAGGCGTTCGGCCGCAAGATCAAGGGTCTGACGGCGATGGGTCGCGCATCCGCGTACACGCTCGTCGGAATGCCGTTCGCGCTCGCGCTGATCATCACCGCGATCAACGCCGAGTACATGAGTCCTCTCTACCACACCTCGACCGGACACAAGATGATCATCATCGGCCTCGTGATGATGGCCATCGGCGCGTACATGCTCCGCAAGATCGCTTCCTTCAGGGGGTAACTGATGCTGCTGCTTCTGTTCGGTCTCATGATGTTCGCCGTCTCGATCTACGTGTTCGCCGAGGCGGCAACTGCAACGTCGCGCCAGCGCACGACCGCGATCACGCGCGCCATCGCGCTACGGCGAGTCGGCTCGCGTCGGCGTCGACCAACTCAAGTTCCGCGAGCGCGTGCTCGCACCCGGTGTCGCCCGGCTGGCCCGCATCGCACTGAGGCTCAACCCGCGGATGACGGTCGAGAGCGGTCGAAGGCAAGCTCCTCAGCGCGGGCCTCGCGCGCAAGGTGACGCCCACCGCGTTCCTCGCCACCAAGGCGGCGCTGGCGCTCGGCGGTCTCGCCTTCGGCGTCATCGCCGGCGGCACGCTCGGGGGCAAGCTCGCAGCGCGTTCCGTTCGCGCTCCTGTGCACGTTCATCGGCTTCGCGCTGCCCGGCATCGTGCTGACGATGAAGGTCCGCGCCCGCAAGGAGGCGCTCCGGATGCAGCTGCCCGACGCGCTCGACCTGCTCGCGGTCAGCGTCGAGGCAGGGCTCGGCTTCGACGGCGCGATCGCGAAGCTGACCGAGCACCTCGAAGGCCCGATCGTCGAGGAGTTCACGCTCACGCTCAACGAGATGCGAATCGGCGAGAGTCGCCACGATGCGCTCAAGAAGCTCTCCGAGCGCGCCGCAGCACCCGAGGTCGGCCACTTCACCCGCGCGATCATCCAGGCCGACGTGCTCGGCATCTCGCTCGGGCGCATCCTGAAGGTGCAGGCCGCGGACACCCGCGAGCGTCGTCAGGCCGCCGCCGAGGAGAAGGCGATGAAGGCGCCGATCAAGATGCTCTTCCCGACCGTGATCTTCATCTTCCCGGCCATGTTCCTCGTCATCCTCGGCCCCGCAATGCTGACGATTCGCGAGATCTTCTAGGAGGCTTCGTGGACGACTCGACCCAAGACACCGACAAGGGATTCGGCACCGGCCTCCGCCGGCAGCTCGAACGGCGCCGCGACGGCGAAGACGCCAACGGCGACACGCCGCGCGAGCCGCTCCCGCACGTGGTCGCCGAGGAGATCCTCGCCGACCTCCCCGTTGGGTCGAGTGAGAACGGGGCGACCTCCGACGTCGAGGCGTTCCGCTCCGAGCTCTCGTCCGCCCTCGCCCGCGAGCGAGACCTTCGCGCGGCGATGGCCGAGCAGGCCGCGATGCTCGAGCGTGAGCTCGCGGGTCCGCAGGGCCTGAACCTTCGCGCGTCGGAGCTCGACCAGCGCGCCGCGACGCTCGCCGCACGCGAGAACGAGCTTGCTTCCCGCGAGCAGGAAGTGACCGAGCGGTTCAACGCGCTCACCGACGAGCAGCGGCGAATCACGAGCGAGAAGACTGAGATCGCCGACGCCGAGGCACGCGCCGCCGAGCGCGAGCGCCAGCTCCAGGCGAAGTTCCGCGAGCTGTCGAGCGTCGACCGCGGCCGCACCGAAGCCGCCGCCGACCTCGCCAAGCAGGAGGCCGCGCTCGGACAGCGCGAACGCACGATCGCCAGGGCCGAGCAGGACATCGAGCTCCGCGAGCAGGAGATGCTCGCCAAGGTCGACGCCCGCGAGGCGGCGCTCGCCGTCCGCGAGACCAGCCTGGTCTCGCGCGACGAAGAGCTCGCATCGCGCGAGACCGAGGTCTTCGAGAAGCAGCGCGAGCTGGCGAAGGCGGACGGCAGGCTGGTCGCTCGCGTCGAGACGATCGAGAAGCGAGAGGCCGAGCTCCAAGAGGTCGAGCAGCGCGTCCGCCTGGCCGAGAACAACCTCGAGACGAAGGCTGCGTCGTTCGGCCAGCTCGGCGAGCAGTCGGCGGAGCAGCTCGCGAACCTTCAGCAGCGGGAGACCGAGCTCGCTGCGCGCGAGGCCGAGCTCAACCGCCAGCTCGCCACCCTCCGCCGCGTCGAGCGGGACGAAGGCATGGCCGCCGAGCTCGAGCACAAGCAGCAGGCGATGCTCGAGCGCGAGCGCGAGCTTGCGGCGCGCGAGGCCGAGCTGCAGTCCACTGAGGCACTCTTCGAGTCGCAGCGCGAGCGCATCGAGCGCCGCGAGAAGCGGCTCAACAGCACGGAAGAATCGCTCTCGGATCGCATCCGTGAGATGGACGAGCGAGAGGCTGAAGTCGAAGCGCGCGAAGCGCGCGTCGAGGCCGACCTCGAGCTTCGCGAAGAGAAGCTCGAGAGGCGGGAGCTGAAGGTCGCGGAGCTCGAGGAACGGCTCGGAAAGAAGGAGAACCAGCTCGCCGACTACGTCGGTCAGCTGCAGGGCAAGTTCGACCAGCGCGAGTCCGACTGGTGGGAGAAACAGCTCGGCCGACCGGTCGAAAAGGTCTAGGAATCGGAACGACGAGGGGGCTTCGGCCCCCTCTCTCGTTCTCTAGGCCTTCCGGGCGATTCGGTAGATGCGCCCGGTCCCCCAGTCCGAGACGAGCAACGCGTCGTCGCGCGCGACGAGGACCGCGAGCGGGTGATCGAAGCCGCGCGCGAAGACCTGCTGCCCCGTGACGCGACCCTCCGCGTCGAACGTGAGGCGCACGACCGTGCGGCCGTGCTTCCTCCCGAAGTACTGGCCCCACAACGCGACGAACGCGGTACCGCCGTCGCGCGCGAACGCGATCCCGCCGGCGCCGGAGCGAGGCTCGAGGTACGCAGCCGGCGGCGTCACGCCCGCGCAACCCGTTCCGGCGAGTCGCTTCTTCGCCCAGCTCGGCCAACAGCTCGGCCAGCCGAAGTTCCGGCCCTGCGAGACGTGCACGAGCAGCTCCGCGGGCTCGGAGCCGCCGAGATCGTCTCGCCCGTTCACCGTCGCGTAGAGCCGGCCCGTTCCCGGCTGGAACGCCAGCCCGTACGGGTTTCGCAGACCCTTCGCGACGACGCGCAGGCCGCGCCCGTTCGGGAGGACGGAGAGGATCGTGGCGCTCCTCGCGTCCTTCTCCTTGCAGACGTCGCACGTCGATCCCGAGCCGACGTAGAGCCGGCCGTCGCCGCCGACGCACGACGTTGTCCTGCTGGTGGCGGCCGTTCGGCAGCCCCTGCAACAGGGTGCGACGCGCCCGCAGCGTCTTGTCGATGAGGTTCAGGCTGTCGAGACGCCCGCGCGAGGAGACGAAGAGTCGCGGGCCGCTCCAGGCGATCCCGAGCGGTTCGTGGAAACCCTGCGCCAGGACGCGCGGCTTCGCGCTCCCGACGCCGACGACGACGATCTGGCCGGTCTCCTGGGCCACGTACAGGCGGCCGTCCGGGCCGAAGGCCATCGCCGTCGGGCGCATCAGTCCGGTCGCGTAGCGCTCGGCGACGTACCCGGCCGGAACCCGCAGCTCCGGTGCCGGTCGGAGCAGGCCCGTGCTCGAGCTCGACCCCGTGAGCACGAGACCGATGGCGAGAAGTACCCCCAGGGGGTATCGTAGACGCATGGCTGCCGACACCTATACCTCCTCCGTGACGCTCGAGATCGAGGGGATGACCTGCGCCGGCTGCGTCTCCCGCGTCGAGCGGAAGCTGAACGAGCTCGACAGCGTGGAAGCGTCGGTCAACCTCGCGACCGAGACGGCCCGCGTGCGCTTCGACGCCGAGCGGGTCCAGCTCGACGAGCTGGTCGGCGCGGTGACCTCGATCGGCTACGGCGCGGCTCCCGCCGCGGGCGTCCGGGACGACACGCCGGCCAGGCCGGTCCGGCTCGTCGTCGCGGCGCTCCTCTCCGCCCCACTCGTCGCCTTGATGCTGCCGCCGCTCCAGTTCTCCGGCTGGGAGTGGCTCTCGTTCGCGCTCGCGACGCCGGTCGTCCTCTGGGCGGGCCTGCCGTTCCACCGAGCCGCGCTGCTGAACGCGCGCCACGGAGCCGCGACGATGGACACGCTGATCTCGATCGGCACGCTCGCGGCGTGGGCGTGGTCGGTCGTCGCGCTCGCGCTCGGGACCGGTGAGACGTACTTCGAGGTCGGCGCGATCATCACGACGCTGATCCTGCTGGGCCGCTGGCTCGAGTCGAGTGCACGGCGGCGGTCGGGCGCGGCGATCCGCGCGCTCGTCGAGCTCGGCGCGAAAGAGGCGCGCGTGCTCCGCGACGGGCACGAGGTCGTCGTCAACATCGACGCCCTCGAGGTCGGCGACCGCTTCGTCGTGCGTCCCGGCGAGAAGCTCGCGACCGACGGCGTCGTCGAGGAGGGCGAGTCCGCGATCGACCAGGCGATGCTGACCGGTGAGCCGGTGCCCGTCGAGGTACGACCCGGCTCCGACGTTGCAGGTGCGACCGTCAACACCTACGGGCGGCTCGTCGTTCGCGCGACCCGCGTCGGCTCGGAGACCGCGCTCGCCCAGATCGCGCGCCTCGTCGCCGACGCGCAGTCCGGCAAGGCCGACGTGCAACGGCTCGCCGACCGCGTCTCCGCAGTGTTCGTTCCCGTCGTGCTCGTGCTCTCGCTGGCGACGCTCGCCGGCTGGCTGCTCGTCACCGGCGTGCCGTCCGAGGCCTTCGAGGCGGCGGTGGCGGTGCTGATCATCGCGTGCCCCTGCGCGCTCGGTCTCGCGACGCCGACCGCGCTGATGGTCGGCACGGGGCGCGGCGCGCAGCTCGGCATCCTGATCAAGGGGCCGGAGGTGCTCGAGCAGACGCGGCGGATCACGACGATCGTGCTCGACAAGACCGGCACGGTCACCGAGGGACGCCTGCGGCTCGTCAACGGCCTCCCGGACGACGTGCTGCGGCTCGCCGGTGCCGTCGAGGCGGCGAGCGAGCACCCGGTGGGTCGCGCGGTCGCAGAGGCGGCGCGCGCCCGCTTCGCATCGCTCCCCGACGTCACGGAGTTCCGGAACGTCCCCGGCGAGGGCGTGACGGGCGTCGTCGAGCGAAAGCGAATCACGATCGACCGCGACGGTGTCCAGGTCGACGGCGCGCACGTCGGCACGCTCGAGCTCGAGGACACCGTCAGGCCGACGAGTCGCGAAGCGGTCGCAGAGCTCCGCGCGCTCGGCCTCACTCCCGTGCTGCTGAGCGGCGACGTCGAGGCAGAGGCTCGACGGGTCGCCGGCGAGGTCGGGATCGATCGCGTCGTCGCCGGTGTGCTCCCGGGCGGCAAGGTGGACGAGATCGAGCGGCTGCAGGCCGCGGGCGAGGTCGTCGCGATGGTCGGCGACGGGATCAACGACGCGCCCGCGCTCGCCCAGGCCGACCTGGGGATCGCGATCGGCACCGGAACGGACGTCGCGATCGAGGCGAGCGACGTCACGCTCGTCTCCGGTGACCTGCGCGCGGCGGGCGATGCGATCCGCCTCGCGCGCCGGACGCTCGGCACGATCAAGGGCAACCTCTTCTGGGCGTTCGCCTACAACGTCGCGGCGATCCCACTCGCCGTCGCCGGCCTGCTGAACCCGATCGTCGCTGCGGCCGCGATGGCCTTCTCGTCGATCTTCGTCGTCACGAACTCCCTCCGGCTCCGTCGATTCAGGAGTGTGCGCACATGACCCACGACAGCCACGGCTACGACAAGGAAGCGCTCGGCAAGCGCCTGCGCCGCATCGAGGGCCAGGTCCGCGGGATCGAGAAGATGGTCGAGGACGACCGCTACTGCATGGACCTGCTCACCCAGATCGGCGCGGTCTCCAAGGCGCTCGAGAGCGTCGCGCTGGAGGTCCTCGACGAGCACGTCCGGCACTGCGTCAAGGACGCCCTCGAGTCGGGCAACAAGCAGGCCGCCGCCGAGAAGAGCGAGGAGCTCCTGGCTGCCGTGCAGCGCTTCGCCCGGATCAGCTAGCCCGCTACACTGGCCCTCGCCACGACGGCCCATTCGTCTAGTGGCCTAGGACACCGCCCTCTCACGGCGGCGGCACGGGTTCGAATCCCGTATGGGCCTTTCCTAGTGCACCGCCTGAATCCGCGGCCCCATGAGAGGTCTCGGACAGCCTCCATCGCCTGAGATCGATTGAACGCTCGCAGGTAGACCTGCGTCGTATCGATCCGGGAGTGATTCATCAATGCCTGGAGCGACTCGATAGCGCCGGGATGACTCGTCAGGAACGCGACCGCGAAGGCTCTCCGGAGCGCGTGAACTGTCGCCCGACGCCGACGCGGTTCGTCTACCCGCAGCACGGTCTCCCAGCTGATCTTGTTCGAGCGCTCGGCGCGCCGAACGCTCGCCGGCCGACGGTTCGGAATCACGTAGTCGTCGGCGTGCCAGCTGACCGCGTTCGATTCGCAGCGCCGTTCGGAGGATCGCCAGCAGCTCGTTGGGCATTCGGCTTGACCGCCAGCTTGCTGCCCTTCTCCCTGAACCGCAGCGTCCCCTCCACGAGATCAACGTCCCGCCAGCGGAGTCGGCTCGCGGAATCGCGTCGCGGCCCGAGGTACGCGAGCACCGAGAGACAAAGAAACTCCTGCCAGTCCTTAGTGGCGGCGAGCATCTTCTCGACGTCCGCGGGCGTCACGTTCACCACGTCCACGATCCTCCGGGACGCGGCCGCGAGGCCGAGGAATACGGACCATCGGGTTAGCCTCGATCACGCCCTCCATGTAGAGCCATTTGAACAAGCCCACTCAGCGCGCTGTGAATCGAGCAGACAGTGGATGCTGACCGATCATTCCAACCGTCCAAAAAGTGGCGGCAGTCGTTGACGGTCACTGTCCGCACATCGACGTCTGGCCGCGCGCGCTCCGCTGATCGACGAACTTGAACAGGTACCGCTCGTAGCTCGCCCTGGTCCCGCTGTTCGGCCGCCACGAGCCGTTCTCCCATCCACAGGTCGATTGCGCGTGTCAGCCTCATGGCTCAGCCCGTAGTCCTCGGCCGAGTCCGCGCGCCGCGCCGTCGTCCGTTCACGCCACGGTCCTCCAGGTGCTCGGTCATGTGGAATTGGTTGCCGCCCTCAGTTGACCTCGAGGTCGTTTCCGACAGCTTGCGGCCGCATGTGAACTCGTCAGGCCGCGAGTGACGCGTGCTTCGCCCACCGCTCACCCGCCGACCGCCGCCGGTGAACCGGCCACCCGCGCGCTCTTCGTCGCCGCAGGCAAAACTCGGCGATCGTGATCGCGCTCCGACCCGACAGCGTTCAGGCGTCCGTCGTTATCAGCGGCTTGCGGCGAAGGACCTAATCCCAGAGAACATCGCGGCCTATGCGATGGAAGCCGCGAGCCAGGACGCGACGGGGGACGCATCGCTCATCGTCTCTAGCCAGCTCGCGGCGTTCACTGCCGATTGGCTCACCGTGCAGGTCACGCAGGACCAAGCCGCCTTCTCGACGGTCGAGGAGAGGGAACTTGATCTGCGCGACTTGGCAATGGCGATCTTCGATCTACTTCCAGAAACCCCGGTTGACGCCATCGGTATCAACGTGGGGTGGCACGTCCGCGCCAATTCCGAGGCTGACTGGCATGCGTTTGGGGACAGGTTCTCCCGAAGGACTTCTGGCACAACATCTTCGAAGTGAGCCAATCGCGCGAGCGCGACGACGGCGAAACCGTCGGACTTCGCACTATGACCGTGAAGCCAGCCGCGCCGAGGACTGGCGACGAGCTGGCGTCGGTGCAGGTCGACGTAGCTCCATCTGTGCGCGTCCGCCAGGCATCTATGCGGCGCGCCCGACGCGACCGTGACGCCGTCGAGAAGGATGTCGATCTGCGGATTCGCGCGAGACGGATCGTTCGTCGGATCCGAGCCGTCACCCGCCCACGCGGTCGACGTGAAGCTGATCGTAGTCACCCCGGTTGCCTCGTCGCATACGACCTCGGCTGTAATCTCCGGATGGTGTGCCAGCGCGGTGCTCGGGCTGATCAGCCCGCCCGTCGCCACCGCGAGCGCGACCGCAAGCGCGCCAATGAGACGGTAGATCATGTTTGTCTCCCCTTCCGCCCCCCGGTTTTGTCCAGTTATCCAGCCTGGATGATCGGCGGACGGTCGATGGCGTTTCAATGGACCTTCGTACAGGACTACCAGGGTGTATCCCTGATAATCCATGACGGTGGTGCCGCTAACATCGCGCCGCCGGCCCCCAACCGACAGGAAGGGAGCCGCATGTTCAAGTACCAGCTCGAGTCGAAGACGGCACCGCGGCTGGCGACTACACCGCGGCGGTGCCGAACTGACGACCGGGTGACACCATCCCCTCGCGCCCGGAAAGACCTTGCGAGTCGTCGACGTTAGGCCGCACCCGGAGCTAAACGGCACGCTCGTGGTGTGCTCGGTGAGGGTAGAAGAGTGAGCCCGACGCTCGCCCAAGCGTGTGCGGACTCACTCTTCAGCGCGGTTGCCCGTCGCCAGACCGGGTGCCGACATTGAACGCGCGAGTTGACCGGCGGGATACGCGGACGACCGAATTGGGGGATGCCGACCCCTGCGGCACTAGCCAGGCCAGAGCCCCCCGTATTCAGTTCGCCCGACGCCTCGACGCCCCGCCGAAACCCAGCCGTTCGTGCGGGGTTGCGACCCCGCCGGGCAGGAGATGATTGTCTCGGCTTCGGGGGGCTGCGTTCCCCGAAGCCCTCGGTCAGGTGCCATCCGCCGACCCTGACCTCGATACTGACGGAACGTGGGGTGCGCGTGGACGGGACGGGCGGCGTAGAGTCGCCGGGGTATGCGGTTGTGGTGTGTCGAGTGCGGCCGGCCGTCCGGCCCGGAAGCGAGAGGCTGGCGGCTCTATCACGCTAAGGATCCGGACGATGCGGACGAGCGCGTTCTTGCTGCCTACTGCCCGGCTTGCGCTGTCAGAGAATTTGGTGAATTGAGGGTGAAGCGGACTAAAGCGGAGTAGCTGGCCGTCTAGGTTCTCGTCGAAGGGGGCCTGAGGCTTCTTCTCCCCGGAGTCTCTGGCCCCTTTTCGTCTCCCCCGCCCGGTGCGTCGCAGGTCGCGGGCAGAGCGCAACCAAGCGGACTAGCTAGGCGTTCTATTACTCTCCGGGGGTCGGGGTCTGGCGGCCAATTCACCCGGCCCCCTCAATGGCCGCGCGGCGCGGCTACGGGTTCTCGAAGCGGAGCGTTGCCCGTCGCCCGGCCCGCGGATCTTGCGTCCCATCAAACTCCCCGCAGAGCGGTTCTCTGCGGACTTCACGTAACGAATGTCGGCCCCCGCGCCGCCTTCCTCGCTCGCGGCCGGTGGGTACTCGTCACGGTCGTAACCCTGTCGCGTCGGGATGCCGCGCAGCGAAGCGCAGCGCAGAATCCGCATGGTTACGCGGGTCAGGCGTGCCAGGTGTGCCGGGAAAGCGCAGGTGGTGTTCACTCGGTGCTCACTCGGCGGGACCCACCCGAAGGTCGTCGGGGACGTGACCAAGACGGCTCCTCGCGCTCTCGCGCGCCACTCCGCCTAGTTGTGCGGTTTCAGCCACTCCGCGACCTACCCGTCGACGTGGAGATCGGCTCTGCGGATGAGGGTCCGCGTATGCGGGGGCAGCGCACTGCTCCTGCTGCCCCCGCAGGCCCGAGTGGGGTCCGTCAGCCGATCGCCTCGAGCGCGTCGCAGAACACCGCGTCGCCCTGCTCGAAGATGTCGTGCGGGCCGTGGACCACCACGCCGCCCGGCGAGAAGACGATCTTGCCGACGTCGTGGAACAGCAGTCCGAGACCGGGGTAGGTCTGCTTGAAGATCTGGCCCAAGTTCGCCTCGGTGTCTGTCGCGTAGTCGTACTTGAGCGTAAAGCTCCCCGTCCCCGTCATCGAGACGGACGGGTCGTCGGAGCGCCAGTTCGTCTCCACCCGCTTGAAGTGCACGATGTCCGCGACCGGGTTCCCGGCCTTGTCGAACGTCGTCATCCCGGAGACCTCGATCGACCCTTCCCATACGTCGTTGAACCCTCCGCACGTGGCAGAGCCGGAGTACGGGAACGACTCCGTGAACCTTTCGGGCGGCTTCGCAGAGGCCGTAGCGGCGAGCAGCAGCGCAACGCCGCAGACCGCCGCGGCTGACACCAGGAGTCCCTTCATGCCTTCCTCTTTTCTCCCCCCGGAGTGCCTAAGAACTAGCACGATGCTGCGCGGCTGACAAGAGCCGCGCGGTCTCGTCGACGACGCGTACCCGCAGGGCACCGAGGGGACGAACGGCGCCAACTGCGCGTGCAGAAAAAGTGGTGAACCTCGTCGCGCGAATAGTTCTGCGTAACTCTTGACGCGGCGCTCGCGGAAGTGCACAATGCTTCGTTCATCTTCCGCACACGCGAAAGGAGGCCACCGTTGAATTTCGATCCACTTAATGCGAGCTGGCCTCTCGGTGCGGACACGATCCGCGGCTAGAGACCCAGCGCCGCCACACAGAGTCCCTGCTCGTCGGTAACACCGCCGGTGCAGCAGCCAGCCGCCGCACGTCACGCGTGCGGCCAACAGAAGGGAGACGCGTCCGTGGGACGCCTGTTCCGTGCATCTCCAAACGCCCCTGCGACCAACGTGGAGAGGAGGAAGCATGTATTACGAAGAGCTCGAACAGCGGACCCGTGAGCACCGCAGCGCGCTGATGCGCGAGGCTGAGCAGGCGCGGCTGCGGGCGGCATCACGGACGCAGCGCCAGTGGCGCAGATCTCGTGCGTTGGCCGCAACGCTCCAGCTGTTCCATTCGCGTAGGACGACGGCGCATGCGTGACCGGCACGTCAAGAGGGGCGCCCGCTCTCGAGCGGCGCCCCTCTTGCCCGCACGTGCTCGCAGCGTGCAGACCTCGGTGAAACCTCCGGCCAGGCAGAAGTCGATATCGTCGAGACGAGCGGGGCTTGGGACGAGAGGCGTCTGAGGAGAACAATGGCTGCGTTCATCATCACGCGCATTCAGACGGTCGACTACGACAAGTGGCGCCCGATGTTCGACCAGGACAAGCCGCGGGCGCGCGAGAAGGCGCTGACGCAGCGCGTCCTGCGAAGTGTCGACGACCCGAACGAGGTCTTCATCTACCTCGAGTTCTCGAGTCTCGAGGACGCGAACGAGGCGCGTGAACGCCTCGTCTCGTCCGGCGTGCTGGACCGCTTCGAGGACAAGCACGGCCCGAACGTCCTCACCGACGCTGAGTGAGGATCGGGCGGAATCCCCGCCGGGCGATTTTTCGTACACCTGGCGGTGCGGGTGTGTTAGGACCGAAGCCGTGAAACGCCTTCTCGTCGTCGGGGCCGTCGCGGCGGCGCTCCTCCTCGTGCCGGCCGCGGCACTGGCCGCCCCGCCGACGCTCGTCGCGGTCGGGCACGCCAAGCAATACCTGACGGCGAGGTGGACGCTCCCGTCCGGAGTGGAGTCGCAGCTGATCGAGATCGCGACCGACCCGGCGTTGAGCACCGACGGTGCGTTCCTCGGCGAGCACCTCGTGCACTTCGAGCTCCTCGAGGCGGGCCAGACCTCCTACACGGCAACCGAACGTCGATTGACGACCGGCGTCACCTACTACGTCCACATGAACGCGATCGACTGGCCGTGCTTCTTCGTCTTCGCGTGTCCGGTCCGCGAGTGGTCGAACGTCCTCACGCTCCGGATCCCGAACATCGCCCCCGTGCTCCAGTCCAGGCGGTGGAGTGCGTCCAGGACGCGTCGAACGGGAAGCGCGAGGTTGCAGGTCTGCGACGACGAGGGCGACTTCCGAGTCGTCGTCGGCCAGCGGCGGATTCGCGGCGGCAAGGTCGTCGCGAGCACGACGACCGTCGTCAGCGGCAGCTTGCGCGCGAGCGGTTGTGGGTCTCTCTCCGTGCGCTGGCCGATTCCCGCGAAGCTGATCGCGACCGGGGATCTCTACCGCGTGACGTTCGCGGTCGTGGACGAGCTGGGACGACGCAGCAGGACGATCAGCGGCGAGTCCCGCTGGTGAAGCTAGGTCCCGTACTCCTCGAACTGCGGCAGGTCGTCGGTGATCTCGAACCACGGCGCCTTGGAGCCGACGAAGATGTGCTTGTTCGGACGAAGCGTGGGTTCATCCACGAGCGACCCCAGTGCGACGTGAACGTAGGCCCCGTCCCGAACGACGGAGAAGAGGAACGAGCCACAGACCGCACACCGCGTGTCGTTCAGGACGTCCTCCCCGAAGACCAAGAGCTGGTCCGCGCCCTCCGTTAGCTCGAGCTTCTCGCGCTCGATGCCGGCGAACGCCTTGAAAGCGGACCCGGTCGCCGCGCGACAGTTCGAGCAGTGGCAGTTCATCGCGTACACGAATGCGTCCTCGACGCTGTACCGAACCGCGCCGCACATGCACTTGCCTGCCAGTCGGCGATTGTCCGTCACGTCGCCAATCGTATGCGTGGGTAGATTCCGGCCGTGGACGAGGACGACGGCTACTTCGGCGAGCGCGTCGCTTCGAGGTACGACGAGTCCGCCGCGGAGATGTTCGACCCCGCCGTCGTCGACCCGGTCGTCGACTTCCTCGCCCAGATCGCCGGGAGCGGTCGCGCACTCGAGCTCGGGATCGGGACGGGCCGGATCGCCCTACCGCTCGCGCAGCGGGGAGTGCCGGTGCACGGGATCGACCTGTCGAAGGCGATGGTCGCGAGGTTGCGCGCGAAGGCGGGCGGCGAGGACGTCGGCGTCACGATCGGCGACTTCGCGACGACGACCGTCGACGGGACGTTCTCGGTCGCCTACCTCGTCTTCAACACGATCATGAACCTGACGACGCAGGAGGCGCAGGTCGCGTGCTTCCGCAACGTCGCGGCGCACCTCGAGCCCGGCGGTTGCTTCGTCATCGAGGTCGGCGTCCCCGAGCTTCAGCGACTTCCGCCCGGCGAGACCATCCTCGCCTTCCACGTGAGCGAGACCAGGTGGGGCCTCGACGAGTACGACGTCGCGAACCAGGGGCTCACGTCACATCACTTCGAGATCGTCGACGGAAAGGCCCACCGCAATTCGATTCCGTTCCGCTACGCGTGGCCCTCGGAGCTCGACCTGATGGCGCAACTCGCGGGGCTGAGGCTCCGCGAGCGCTGGGGCGGATGGCGGCGGGAGCCGTTCACGAGTGACAGCCGTAAGCACGTGTCGGTCTGGGAGAAGCCGGCCTAGGCCGCGACCAGCCGCTTGATCTCGCCGACGACGTGGTCGGCGTGAGGGCGAAGTTGCGGGTGGACGTCGTCCCAGCGTTCCTCCTCGACACCCAGGTAGATCGCGCGCGCACGAGCGAGAACCGCTCGATGCTCGGCGGGCAGCCGAGGCAGCGCCCAGTCTGCGGCGTCGTCCTTCGAGCGGATCACGCCGTCGGCGACGGTGCTCCACATGCGCGCGAGCGTCAAGAGCACGTTCCGGGTGTCGTCGACGAGGTCCTCGAGCAGCCCGTCGATACCGCACACGATCGCGCGCACGAGGTCGTCGCGCGGAATCGGGTCGAAGACCGCGTCCGGCGGTGGTCCGAGCACCGGTGTGTTCGCGAGCAGCGCCATCGTGATCAACACGGCGACGTCGGGATTCGTCGTCGTCGACCACGGTTCCACGTCGCCGCTCGTGAACTCACCTCGCAGCCAGTCCCCGTACTGGAAGTCGAAGCGCGGCGGAAACCGCCAAGGCTTGACTTCGGACTCCACCAGGATCGTCACCTCGACGCGGCGCCACCGACCTTGCGGAGTGGTTCGTCCGGAGATGGCGAGCAGGCGATCGACGAGACGCTGCTTCTGCTCCCGGGTCGTCCGGCGCGTCGCGAGAACGAGCACGTCGAGGTCGCTCTGCTGCTGGAGGCCGCCGAGCACGGCCGAGCCGAAGAGATAGGCACCGACGACGTCCGGCCCGAGGACCTCGCGCACGAGGGCCAGGACACGGTCGAGTTGCTGCCGGTCCTCGTCGCGCATCATCAGCTGCGAAACTGTGCCCGATGCATCCGCTGGAGCGCGCAATCGACGGCACGAGCTTCTCCGGCGTGGTGCGGATCGATCGCGGCGGCGACGTCGAGCTGGCGAGGGCCTACGGGCTGGCGCACCGCGGCCACGAGATCCCGAACACCGTCGACACCCGGTTCGCGACCGCGAGCGGCACGAAGGGCTTCACCGCGGTCACGATCGCGAGCCTTGTCGAGGAAGGCGCACTCGAGCTCTCGACGACGGCGCGCTCGGTGCTCGGCCCGGATCTGCCCCTCATCCGCGACGACGTGACGATCGAGCACCTCCTGTCGCACCGATCCGGCATCGGCGACTACCTCGACGAGAACGTCGAGCACGACCTCGCCGACTACCTCATGCCGGTTCCCGTGCACGAGCTCGCAACGACCGAGCAGTACCTCGCGGTGCTCGACGGGCACGACACGGCGTTCCCACCCGGCGAGCGATTCGCATACAACAACGGCGGCTTCGTCGTGCTCGCGCTCATCGCCGAGCGAACGAGCGGCGTTCCGTTCCACGAGCTCGTCCGCCGGCGCGTGTGCGAACCGGCGGGCATGGCCGACACCGAGTTCCTGCGCTCCGACGAGCTCCCTGGACGCGTCGCGCTCGGGTACCTCGAGATCGACGGCGCGTGGAGGACGAACGTGTTCCACCTGCCGGTGCGCGGGACCGGCGACGGAGGGATCTACACCACCGCCGCGGACGTCAGTGCCTTCTGGAACGCCCTCTTCGCCGGCAAGCTCGTTCCCCGAGGCTCGGTGGAGGAACTGGTGCGGCCCCGCAGCGACGTGCCGGAGGGGCCGAGGCGCTACGGCCTCGGCTTCTGGCTCCACGAGTCGAGCGACGTCGTGATGCTGGTCGGGTCGGACGCGGGCGTCTCGTTCTGGAGCGCGCACGACCCGGGCTCGAACGACACCTACACCGTGATCTCGAACACGTCCGACGGCGCGTGGCCGATCGCGCGGCTCCTCGCCGAGCGGGCTCGCTAGTCCGGAAGCCAGCCGTCGCGGTACGTGGTCGGCTCGCGCTTCGGTCCCGACGCATAAGCCACCTTGGCGTCGGTCGTCTCCTGCTCGACGCCGGCGCCATGTCGCAGCGCAGCATCGTCCACGGGATACCCGCCCCAGTCCGGCCCCGTCGAGCGGTCGCGTGCGCCGACCGCGAGCACCAAGCAGCGGGCGTCTCCGGCCCCGACGATCACGTGCTTCGTCCCCGCAGGACAGTGCACGAGGTCCCACTGTCGCAGCGCGCGCTCCTCGCCCTCGACGATCAGCAGCGCCTCCCCGGCGAGCACGAGGAAGTCCTCCTGATCGGCCTCCCAGTGGTACATCGCCATCGCCTCGCCCGGCTCGAGAGCGACGAGATGAACCCCCAGCTGCGAGAACTTCTGCTCACCCTCGAACGAGCAGTACGCGCCCCGCCCGCCGGCGTGGCGCCAAGGCGCCTCGCGCGCGTTGAGGACGAACCAGCCCTCCCCTTTGGGGACGAGTCCGTGTGCGGTCGATTCGAGCTGAGACTCCGAGACCGGCTGCTCGGCCACTAACCGCCGAGCTCCGCGACCAGCGGGCCCGTGTCGAACGGCTCGAACCCGATCCGGGCGGCGATGTCCTCGCTCGACGGCTTCGTCCCTTCGCGCCAGAGCTCGCGGAGGTGGTCGCCCGTCTTCGGGTTGTGCCACCAGTCCTCGCCGATCTCCCGCTCGAGGTACGTGCGCAGCTGGGCGGAGCGGATCCACGCGCGGAGGTAGTCGGCCGAGTAGAAGCCCGAGTCCATGTCGGAGAGGAACGCATCGGGCCGGTAGCGGATGCCGGTCGCGTCGGTCAGCCGCTGCGAGTACTCGTCGCCGCCCGCGCCGTTCGGGAAGTCGGACCAGAACGCGAGCTCGAACTGCAGCTTGGCGGTGTAGCGGCGGAAGAGCAGCGCCTCGAGGAACACGGGCGCCTGGGCGTTCTCCGGCGCGTCGAAGTACCGGTCGTGCCAGCCCGGCTCGCGGGTGATCGCCTCGAGGATGTACGAGTAGATCTCGGTCAGCGCGTGGTCGCGCGAGATCTTGCGGAACGTGTACGGGAGCCCGGGATCGACGCCGGCGTAGTGGAGCGCGTGCCCGGCCTCGTGCATGAACGCCTGGTAGTCGTGCAGGCCGCCCTGCGCCCGGGTGATCAGGTGGACGACCTTCGGCGGATCGGAGGCGATCACGCACGCGCGCGGCGACTTCTGCGGGCGGTCCTCGAGGTCGAGCCGGACGTTCGGGTCGTTCTGGAGGTCGAAGCCGAGGCGCGTGAGCGTGTCCATGCAGACCTCCACGGAGCGCTCCTTGGTGTACGTCGACTCGAGCGGAGACAGCCGGCGGATCCACGAGACGTGCGCCGACGTCGGCACGTCGTCACGGTCGGGCCCGAGCAGCCGCTCGTACCACTCCGCGCGCAGGCGCTCCCAGGCGTCGTCCACGCTCCGGCTCGCGGCGGCGAGCGCACGCTCGAGGTCGCGCAGGGAGATCTGCTTCTCCTCCTCGTTTCGCTTGACCGCATCGGGCTCGCCCGAGAGCTCGGCCTCGAGCTCTTCGCCTGCGGTGATCAGCTCGAGGCGGTCGTCGTTGAAGTCGGCTGAGCGGCGCGCCTGCAGGTCACCGAGCTCCTCGCGCTCGCGGTAGTCGGGGAGCACGGCGAGCTTCGCCTGCGCGGCTCGAAGCGGCAGCTCCTCTCCCTGCCACTGCACGCGGGCGGCGAGCAGCGCGTTCTCGAGCTCGTCCTCGCGTTCGGCGAGCTCCGCGGAGACGATCCCGGACTCGCAGGTCTTCCGCAGGCGGTACAGCCGCTCGGCCTCGTCGCCGGTGGCTGCCTCCTCCTCCCCGCGCAGCGCCTCGATCTGCTCACGGAAGAAGAGGTTCGCGTAGCGCGCGACGATCGCTGCCTGCTCGGAGATCTCCTTCTCCCCGACCCGCACCGCGCGCCCCTCCTCGGAGCGCTCGTAGAGGTAGCGCTGGAGCTCGGCCTCGAACTCTTCGGAGGTCCTGACTTTTGTGACGCTCACGTAGTCGAATCTACATGAGCGCGGTCGACCAGCTCGCGGACAGTCGCCACGAGCTGGACGGGCTCGAACGGCTTCGTCACGACGCGGTCGGCGGCGGCGAACCGGCCGCCGGTCGGCTCCACGCTCCCGGTCAACATGACGACGCGGGCCCCCGAGTCCGCGGCGCGCAACTCGTCCAGCAGGTCGCGCCCGTCGCCCGAGCCGACGTGGACGTCGAGCACGACGACGTCGATGTGTTCGCTCTCGAGCTGGGCGCGCGCCTCGTCGAGCGTCGCGGCCTCGAGCACGCGGAGTCCCTCCAGCTCGAGGTTCACCCGGCAGAGCAAACGTAGTGAGGGCTCGTCGTCCACGACGAGCACGGTGCCGACCCCCGACGCCATAGCGCCCGAGGCTAGCGGAGAGGCCGTATCCCCGGGGGTCGACATCACGTTTACAAGTAGTAAATGCGCGCCGAGCGTCCCAATAGCGATGGCTCCGAGCGAGCCCGGACGCGGGAGGTCCTCAAGGGGCTCCCGCAGCCGACCACGGCGTTTCGGCGCCGTGCGTGGATCCGATTCCAGCGGGCACTCGACCCGCTGTCGTCGCCCAAGCCGTTCAGGATCGGGCGGCGCTGAGCCGCTCGAGCGCGCGCTCCTTGCCGAGGAGCTCGAGGCTCTCGAACAACCCCGGCGACACCTTCGAGCCCGTGACGGCGAGCCTGATCGGGGCGAACGCATCGCGCGGCTTCAACCCCAGCCTCTCGGCGAGCTGACGGAGCACCGGCTCGATCGCCTCGGCGGTGAACGGCTCGACCTCGCCGAGCGCTCGCTCGGCCTCCTCGATGAGCGCCGGGTCGAACTGGTGCCCGTCGAGCGAGACGTCGCCGAACAGGAACCCCGCGAAGGCGGGAAAGTCGCCCAGCTTCTCGATCTTCTCCTGCACCAATGGCGCTGCTTTGTGGACGAGCTCCGCGTCCCAGTCGTAGCCCTGCTCGCCGAGGTACAGCAACAGCTCGTGCGCGTACTCGTCGGGCGGGAGCGCGCGCAGGTAGACGCCGTTCATCCAGTCGAGCTTCTGGAAGTCGAACGCGGCGGGGCTCGACTGCACGCGTGAGAGGTCGAAGCGCTCGACGAGCTCGTCGCGGGACATGATCGTCGTCTCGCCGTCGGGAGCCCAGCCGAGCAGTGAGAGGAAGTTGAGCAGTGCCGGCGCGATGTAGCCCGCGTCGCGGAATTCCTCGACACTGACGGCTCCGTGACGCTTCGAGAGCTTCTTGCCGTCCGTTCCGAAGACGCTCGGCACGTGCGCGTAGACCGGCGGCTCGGCACCGACCGCCCGGATCAGGTTGATCTGCTTCGGCGTGTTCGAGACGTGGTCGTCGCCGCGGATCACGTGCGTGATCCCGTCCCAGACGTCCTCCATCGGCGAGGCGAAGTTGTACGTCGGCCGACCGTCCGAGCGGACGAGCACGAGGTCCTCGAGCTGGTCGCTCGGAAAGTCGATGCGGTCGCGGACGACGTCGTCCCAGCCCGTCGTGCCCTCGTCCGGCATGCGGAAGCGGATCGCGCCTTCGTCCTCGTAGGCCTTGCCCTCCGAGACGAGCCGCTGCGCGACCTCGCGGCAGTCGTCCATCCGGTCGAGCTGGAAGGTGTGGTCGCCGTCCCAGTCGAGCCCGAGCCAGCGGAGCGACTCCTGGATCTGGTCGACCGCCTGCGCGACCTCGCGGCTCGTGTCGGTGTTCTCGATCCGCAGCTTGAACTCGCCGCCCTGCGCGCGCGCGAAGAGCCAGTTGAACACGGCGGTGCGCACGCCCCCGATGTGGAGCATCCCGGTCGGGCTCGGCGCGAAGCGGACTTTGACCATGTGGATAGCGTAGGCGCGATGCGCGTCCTGACGCTCCGAGAGCTCAACCGAACGCTGCTCCTGCGACAGCTGCTCCTGCGGCGCGAGCGGCTCAGCCCGGCCCGCGCGATCGAGCGGCTCGCCGCTCTCCAGGCCCAGTGGGTCCCCTCGCCGTACGTCGCGCTCTGGTCGCGCCTCGAGGGCTTCGAGCGAGCGCAGCTGACGCGGGCGCTCCGGCGCGAGCAGGTGGTCAAGGGCGCCCTGATGCGCGGGACGCTGCATCTCGTCAGCGCGCGGGACTACCCCCTCTACGCCACGGGTCTCCGGAAGGAGGTCGCCCCGTGGTCGAACGGCCGCCCGAAGCCCACACGCGAGCTCGTGACCGCGGTTCGGACGCACGTCGGCCGCGAGCCGCGCGCTGCGAGAGAGCTCGTCGCGTTCCTCGAGGAGCACCGTGGGCCGGCGGACGAGGTCGAGAACCTCCGCGACCTGGCCTGGCTTCGACACCTGATCCCGCTCGAGCCGCTGCCGAACGCCGCCGAGTGGGGTTTCACCCGTGGCGTGCGATTCCGGGCCGCGTCGTTCCGCCGGCCGCCGCTCGCCGACGCGCTCGTGCACCTCGTCAAGCGGTACCTGGCAGCGTTCGGGCCGGCGACGAGGGCCGACCTCGCCGCCTGGAGCGGGCAGCTGCTGAAGACGCTCGACCCGGCGCTGGAGTCGATCCGGCTCAGGCGCTTCGCCGACGAGCAGGGTCGCGAGCTGATCGACCTCCCGCGCGCGCCGCTGGCCGACGGCGACGAGCAGGCCCCGATCCGCTTCCTCTCCCGCTGGGACGAACTGCTGATCGCCCATGCCGACCGAAGTCGCGTGCTGCCCGAGGAGCACGCCGTGCGGAAGCTCGTGCTCGGAGGCGCGCCGACGGTGCTCGTGGACGGCTTCGTCGCGGGGACGTGGAAGCTGGACGGCGGGCGCGTCGTCGTGGAGCCGTTCGCACCGCTGCCGCGCACGGCGAAGCGCGAGGTCGGCGAGGAATCGGAACGGCTCGGGGCGTTCCTGGCGTGACGCGCGTGCTCACGCTCCGGGAGCTCAACCGCGCGACGCTCGCGCGGCAGCTGCTGCTCGAACGCAGGCGCGCGCCGGCAACCGCCGTGATCGAGCGGCTCGCGGGGATGCAGGCGCAGTGGCCCCAGGCGCCGTACGTCGGTCTCTGGTCGCGCATCCCGGGCTTTCGGCGCGAGACGCTGGAGCGTGCGATCCGGTCGGGCAAGGTCCTGAAGGCGACGGTGATGCGCGGCACGCTCCACCTGGTGACCGCACGCGACTACGCGCTGTTCTTCTCGGCACTTCAGGGCTTGCGTCCCTGGGGCGACCCGGAGTCGATGGAGCTCGGCCGGAAGCTCGTGCCGGCGGTCCGCGAGCTCTTCGCCGACGGGCCGCTGACGTTCCAGCAGGTGCTCGATCACCTCGAGCGCACGCACGGCACGGTCGACCTGCTGACCCGCCGGCGCGCCTGGTTCGCGGCGCGAACCGGCGGGCACGTCCTGCACGCCCCCGAGACCGCGCTCTGGTCGTCGCGGCCGCAGGCGGTGTTCGCGGCGATCGACGAACCGGAGGTCGTCGACACGACGCTCGCGCGGGTCGAGCTCGTGCGGCGCTACCTCGCCGCCTTCGGGCCTGCGAGCCGCGCGGATTTCGCAGGCTGGTCCGGCATGCGGGTCTCCGACTTCGCCGGCGCCTTCGAGGCGCTCGAGCCGCTTCGGCGCTTCCGCGACGAGAACGGACGCGAGCTGCTCGACCTGCAGCGTGCCCCGCTGCCGGACGCCGACACGCCTGCGCCGGTCCGCTTCCTCCCGAAGTGGGACAGCGTGCTGCTCGCGTTCGCGGATCGCACGCGGGTGCTCCCCGAGGAGTACCGCAAGACCGTGATCGGGAAGAACGGCGACGTGGCGCAGACGTTTCTCGTCGACGGCGTCGTCGCCGGCCGCTGGCGGCAGGAGGGGGGCAAGATCGCGCTCGAGCCGTTCGCGCCTCTCCCCCGTGCGGTCCGTCGGGAGCTGGAGGACGAGGGCGCAAGGCTCGCGGAGTTCACGTGCTGATCGGTGCGCACTGCGGGGGCGGCGTGAAAGGTGCGCTCGACAAGGCGGTCGAGATGGGCGCCGACGCGGTCCAGCTGTTCACGCAGAGCCCGCGCGCGTGGAAGCCCCCGACGCCGAACCCGGAGCTGTACGAAGCGTTCCGCGCGCAGCGGGACGAGACCGGGATGGGCGCCGTCCTCTGCCACGCGATCTATCTCGTCAACCTCGCCGCTCCGAACGACGAGGTGTACGAGAAGAGCGTCGCCGCGATGCGCAGCACGATGGACATCGCCTGCGCGATCGAGGCCGACGGCGTCGTCTTCCACGTCGGCTCGCACCTCGGCTCCGGCTTCGAGCACGGGCTCGAGCGCGTGCTGCCCGCGATGGAGCAGGTGCTCGAACGTTGCTCGGAGCGCACGTGGCTGCTGATGGAGAACTCGGCGGGCGCCGGCGCCACGATCGGCCGATCGATCGAGGAGCTCGCGACGCTCTTCGAGAAGCTCGACCGCCATCCGCGACTCGGTGTCTGCCTCGACTCGTGCCATCTCTACGTCTCCGGCTACGACGTGACTGACCCCGATGCGGTCGCCGCAGTCCTCGCCGAGCTCGACGACGCCGTCGGGCTCGACCGGCTGCGCTGCCTGCACGTGAACGACTCGAAGTCGGCGCTCGGCTCGAACAGCGACCGCCACGACAACATCCTCGACGGCGTCATGGGCGAAGGGCTCGGCGCGTTCCTCGCGCACCCGAAGGTGCAGGGGCTACCGGCGATCCTCGAGGTCCCGGGCGCGGACGACAAGGGCCCGAACGCCGACGAGCTGCGCAAGACGCGCGAGCTCCACGACCGCTGGACGACCTAGGCGTTCGGTGTTATTCGAGCGAAGATCCGGAAGTTCGGCTGCCCGTCGGGCACCTCGAAGAACTCCGGGTTGACGCAGCCGAGGTCGTCGGTGCGGCTCTCGTAGGTGCTCTCGACCTCGGTGTGGCACATCGGCAGCGGCTGGCGGATCGCACGCACCGCCCCGAAGCCCCCGTGCCGCTCGGCCGCCTCGAGCTTGTCGAGGTCGATCTCGACCGCGTAGACCTTCTGCAGGCAGCCCACGTAGCGGTGCCCGTGGGCCTCGTAGGCGTAGAGGAACGGGCAGGCCTTCGCGATGCAGGCCGACGGGTGCACGACCTTGTCGCAGTGGACTTCGCAGCGCCGACATTCGACCTCGTCCTGGGGCCGCAGGGGGAGGGTGGCGGCGGACTGCTCGACGTACGCCATTCCCTGAATTGTCGGCATGAAGAGGGGGCTGCGCAAGACTTGACAGAACGGCTTCTCAGGAGTAAGCGCGGGTGAGTCTTCACTCACCATTGAGCCGGCGGACCACGTTCAGGACGTCCATCTGCGTGAACGCCTGGTAGTCCGGCTCGGCCCCGTCGGGATGGTCGTCCGCGCGGAACCACAGGGCCTGGACAGTCGTCATCCCGAGCTCGGACGCGCCGCGCACGTCCTCGTAGAGCCGGTCGCCGACGAAGAGCGCGGCCCCCGCCGAGACGCCGAGCGCGGCGAGCGCGAGCTCGAAGATCTCGGCGCCGGGCTTGGTCCACCCCACCTCGGAGGAGAAGACGGCGTAGTCGATCCGCTCCGCGATCCCTGACTCGGCGAGCTCGCCGTGCAGGAGCGCGGGTGGGTCGGACGCGTTCGAGACGACGCCGAGCTTCAGCCCTCGGTTCCGGAGCGCCTCGAGCAGCGCATGGGTCGTCGAGTCGAGCCGCCGCGACGTCGCTTGCGGCTCGTCGTCCGGAGCCGGGATCGTCAGCGTGTGGCCCCAGGCGAAGAGGACGGCGTCGACCATCGCGTCAGTAACGTACTGGGCCGTGACGCGGCGCATCCTCACGGCATCGCTCGGCCTCGCGCCGCTGACGATCGCCATCCACTTCCTCGTGCACCCCGGGTCGACCGTCGACTTCGTGCTCGCAGCGATCAGCCTGATCCCGCTCGCGTGGCTGATCGGCGAGGCCACGGAGCACGCGGCGCACCACACGGGGGCAGGCGTCGGCGGCTTCCTGAACGCGACGTTCGGAAACGCGCCCGAGCTGATCATCGCGCTCTTCGCCGTCTCGGACGGCCTGACCGAGGTCGTGCGCGGCTCGCTCACGGGAAGCGTGGTCGGGAACCTGCTGCTCGTGCTCGGGTTCTCGCTGCTCTTCGGAGGGCGCGGTCCAATCGACCGCGCGTCGTCGTTCCTGTCGATCGGGCTCGTCGGGTTCGCGGCGGTCATGTTCTTGATCCCCGCGATCCCGGGTTGGGAGGGCGATCCCGAGCGGAGCTCCCTCGCCAAGCTCTCCGTGATCCCGTCGGTGATCCTGCTCGTCGTCTACGTCGTGGTCACCTGGTACTCGTTGCGACGGCACCGGCTGCTGCACGTCTCCGACGAAGCGAAGCAGATGGAGGGCTGGTCGCTCCGGACTTCGCTCATCGTGCTCGCCGGCGCCACCGTCGTGACGGCGCTGATCGCCGAGATCCTCGTCGGGTCGGTCGATTCCTTCGCGGAGAGCGTCGGGCTGTCGGAGTTCTTCGTTGCGGCCGTGATCATCGCGATCGTCGGGAACGCAGCAGAGCACGGCGGCGCGGTCGTCGTCGCTGCGCGCGGCAACATCAAGCTGGCGGCCGAGATCGCCCTCGCCTCGAGCGCGCAGGTGGCGGTGTTCCTGATCCCGGCCGTCGCCCTCCTCTCCTGGCTGATCGACCCCTTGGCGCTGTCGTTCCGCCCGGTCGAGATCGCGGTGCTCTTCGGCTCGACCGCCGTGACGGCGGCGCTGCTCGCCGACGGGCAATCCAGCCGCCTGAAAGGCGTTCTCCTGATCTTCACGTACGTCGTCGCGGCGGCTGCGTTCTTCATCGCGGGCGATAGGTAAGTTGAGCCGATGAGCAGAAACGGTGTCGTCGTGCACGCAAGCGACGTAACGCGAATCTACGGCGAGGGCGAGACCGCGGTCAACGCCCTGCAAGGGGTCTCGCTCGACATCCCGCAAGGCGACCTGACGGCGATCATGGGGCCGTCCGGCTCGGGGAAGTCGACGCTGATGCACATCCTCGCGGGCCTCGACAAGCCGACTGCCGGCGACGTCGCGATCGCCGGCACCGACATCACGCGGCTCGGGGACGGCGACCTGACGAAGCTCCGGCGCGAGCACATCGGCTTCGTCTTCCAGTTCTTCAACCTGCTGCCGATGCTCACCGCGGAGGAGAACATCCTGCTGCCGCTCTCGATTGCCGGTGAGAAGCCCGAGCCCGAGTTCTTCGAGACCCTGATCCACGACGTCGGCCTCGCGGACCGGCGCTCCCACCGGCCCTCGGAGCTCTCGGGCGGCCAGCAGCAGCGGGTGGCGATCGCACGAGCGCTCGTCTCGCGCCCGACGGTCGTCTTCGCCGACGAGCCGACGGGCAACCTCGACTCGAAGACCGGGAGCGAGATCCTCGAGCTCCTCAGGCACTCCGTCGAGGAGTACGGGCAGACGACCGTGATGGTCACGCACGAGCCCCGCGCAGCGGCGATCGCCAATCGCGTGCTCTTTCTCGCGGACGGCAAGATCGTCAAAGAGCTCCCGCGCTCGACGCAGCCCGAGATTCTCGCGGCGCTCGACGCGATCACGACGGCGTGATCAAGTTCGCCCTGAAGGGGCTGCTCGGCCGCAAGCTTCGCACCGCCCTGACCGCGGTCGCGATCGTGCTGGGGGTCGCGATGGTGAGCGGCACCTACGTGCTCACGGACTCGATCGACCAGGCGTTCGACGCGATCTTCAACGACGTCCGGCAAGGCTCGGACGCCGTGATCACGGGCAGGTCCGCCTTCGATCTCACCGACGGAAGCGGCAGCGAGGCCCCCACGCTCGACGAGTCCCTGCTCGCGCGCGTCCGTGCGCTGCCGGAGGTTCAGCAAGCCGAAGGCGGCGTGGACAGCGAGTCGACGGTCCTGATCGACAAGGAAGGCAAGGCGATCGTCGGCAACGCTCCGAGCATCGGCTTCAGCATCTCCGACGGAGAATCTCCCGTTCAACCCGCTGAGGCTCGTCGCGGGAGGCTGGCCCGGGCCGAACGAGATCGTGATCGACGAGGCGACGGCGAAGAAGGAGGACTTCGCCGTCGGGGACACGATCAGGGTCCAGGCCGAGGGCGCCGTGGAGCAGTACCGGATCTCGGGTCTGGTCCGTTTCGGCGACACCCTGTCGACGATCGGGGACGCGACGCTCGCCGGTTTCGACCTTCCGACGGCCCAGCGTCTCTACAACAAGGTGGGCCGGCTCGACGAGATCGCCGTTTCGTCACGCCCGAACGTCTCGCCCGAACAGCTCACGAAGGCGATCGAGGGTGTGATCCCCGTGACCGCGCAGGTTCGCACCGGTCAGGCCCAGGCAACCGAGGAAGCCTCCGAGACCAACGAGTTCATCACGTTCCTCCAGGGCTTCCTGCTCGCGTTCGCTGGGATCGCGCTCTTCGTCGGCAGCTTCGTGATCGCGAACTCGCTCGCGATCACGATCGCGCAACGCACGCGCGAGTTCGCGACGATCCGGACGATCGGGGCGTCGCGCAAGCAAGTGCTCGGCTCGATCGTCCTCGAGTCGCTCGTCGTCGGGATCCTTGCGTCCCTGATCGGGCTCTTCCTCGGCCTCGGGCTCGCAACCGTTCTCTTCGAGCTCTTCGACGCGGTCGGGTTCACGCTGCCGAACACCGGCCTCGTCTTCGAGACGCGCACGATCGTGGTCTCGCTCCTGGTCGGCATCCTCGTCACGCTCGTCGCCAGTCTCCGGCCGGCGATCCGCGCGACCCGCGTGCCGCCGATCGCCGCGGTCCGTGAAGGAGCGACGTTGCCAGAGTCGCGCTTCGCGCCGTACCGCACGATCGGCGCAACGCTGCTGACCCTCCTGGGGTTCGCGGCGATTCTCTACGCGCTGTTCGCACCCGACCTCGGGACGACGAGCCTGCTCATCTGGCTCGGGCTCGGCGCTCTGCTGGTCTTCGTGGGCTTCGCGCTGCTCTCGGTGAAGTTCATCCGCCCGCTCGCGTACGCCCTCGGCTGGCCCGCCACCAGGATCGGCGGAGCTGCAGGCGTACTCGCCCGCGACAACGCGCAACGGAACCCGCAGCGCACCGCCTCGACGGCCTCAGCGCTGATGATCGGGCTCGCGCTGGTCACGCTCGTCGCGGTGCTCGCCGCGGGCATCACGTCGACGTTCCGCGGCGCGGTCGAGGACTTGTGGACGGACGCCGACTACGCCGTGACGGCGCAGAACAACTTCTCGCCCATTCCGGCCTCCGTGAGCGAGGGGATCGCCGACGTGCCCGGCGTCGAAGCCGTCGGCGACGTCCGCACCGGCGACGCTCAGGCGTTCGGCAACCCGTTCTTCGCGACCGCCGTCACTCCCCCGCTCAGCACGATGCTCGACATGACGTGGGCGGAAGGCCCGGAAGACGTCCTCGCGCAACTCGGCGACGACGGCGCGGTCGTCGACGACGGCTACGCCGCCGACCACGACCTTCGGCTCGGCTCGGCGATCCGCCTGACGTTCGCAAACGGCGACCGGGAGACCTTCCGGGTCGAGGGCATCTTCGATCCGCCCGCGGGCGGATCACCCTTCGGCCCGGTCACGATCTCTGCCGCGGAGTGGGACAAGCACAACGCGAACCCGCGCAATCTCTTCTCCTTCGTGCGCATGCAAGGCGGTCAGACCGACGCGAACCAGGCAAGGCTCGAGCAGGCGCTCGTCGCCTACCCGAACGCGAAGGCGCAGACGAGGAGCGAGTTCATCGACAACCAGATCGCGGGCCTGAGCGCGATCCTGAACATCCTCTACGTCCTGCTCGCGCTCTCCGTCATCGTCTCGCTCTTCGGGATCGTCAACACGCTCGTCCTGACGGTGTTCGAGCGCACGCGTGAGATCGGGATGCTGCGCGCGATCGGCATGACGCGCCGACAAGTGCGGCGGATGATCCGCCACGAGAGCGTGATCACCGCGCTGATCGGCGGCTTCCTTGGGATCATTCTCGGCGTGGTGCTCGGCGCGCTGCTCGTGGCGCGAATCGAGTTCATCGACTTCACGCTGCCGGTCGGCTCGCTGATCGTGTTCACGATCGCGACGATCGCCGTGGGGATCATCGCCGCCGTGTGGCCGGCGCGGCGAGCAGCTCGGCTGAACGTGCTCCAAGCGCTTCAGTACGAGTAGCCGGGCTCCCGGCGGAACGGGTAACCCGCCCACCAGAGCTGGATCGGCTCACCGTCCTCGCCACGGACGACGCGGAGCAGCTCGCCCTCCTCGTGGCCCTGCACCGAGCGGAAGCGGTCGGGCGTTTCCCGGACGAAAACCGCGTCGTCGGTCTCGAGCCGGCCCGTCCAGCGAAAGCGGTGCTCGATGCCCTCCGACCACCACGAGCCGAGGATCCCTTCCACTTCGGGCGGCGCCGACTCGTCGGCGCGCCTGGTGTCGCGCTGCGGAACGAGTGACGCCGCGAGCGCGCGACCGCCCTCGAACTGCATCGCGTTCGTCAGCACGGCAGCGCCCGCGTTCGCGTCGCGGTCGTAGAGCAGGATCGACCGGAAGCCGACGGTGGCGCCCTCGTGCCCCCAGAGCTCGCGCCCGTCGACGCGGACGCACTCCACGCCGAGCCCGAAGGCCTCGTCCCAGCCGGCGTGGGCGTACGGCCGGTGGAGCTCCTCCAGGCCGAGGAGGTGCGTTCCCCAACGGGCGACGTCAGCGGCGGTGCTCCAGAGACCGCCCGAGGCGTTGGTTCCGCCCTTGACGAGCGTCCGCTCGGGTCGCTCGTGGAAGAACCCGCGCGCGTGGGGCTCCTCGGGCTCCCAGGTCGTGCGACGCAGGCCCTGCGGCTCGAGCAGCAGGTCCCGGATCGCCTCCTCGATCGGCTTGCCCGTCCGTTCCGCGACGAGCTCACCGAGGACGAGGTAGCCGAGGTTCGAATAGTGGAAGCGTCCAGGCGGGAGCACGCGCTCGGCCTCGTCGAAGCGCGCGACGACCTCCTCGCGAGTGGGGAACACGAGCGTCCCCCACTCCTCACCGGGCAGCTGGTGCTGGAGGCCCGACGTGTGCGAGAGCAGCTGCCTCGGCGTCCCGAAGCGCAGCGGGTCGTCGAGGTCGACGCCCAGCTCGAGAACCGCCGCCGCAACGAAGGTCTTCGTGACCGACGCGATCGCGTATTGCGTGTCCGGCCGCGCGTCCCCCGCGGTGTTCGCCCAGGCCACCTCGCCGTCCTCGAAGACCGCGGCCGAGATGCTCGGGAGGCCGTGCTCCTCGAGCGCGCGCTCGAGGATGTCAGGCTTCGACAAGCACGCCGAGCGCGCGCGGGATCTGGTCGATCGCGCGCTCGATGTCCTCGTCCGAGACGTCGAGGTGGGTCACCGCGCGCAGCCTTGTCGGATGCACGGTCGCGGACATGCCCACGCCGTGCTCCTTCAGCCGTGCGAGCGCTTCCCACTTCGTCAGCCCGTATGGCTCGACGTCGAGCTGCACGAAGTTCGTCTCGACTGCGTCGAGGTCGATCGCGACGCCGGCTGCGGCGAGGCCTTCCGCAAGGCGGCGCGCCCGCGCGTGGTCCTCCGCGAGCCGGTCGACGTTGTGGTCGAGCGCGTAGACGCCCGCCGCCGCCACGATCCCGGCCTGCCGCATCGCGCCGCCGAAGAGGTGCTTCGCGCGCCGCGCCTTCACCATCAGCTCCTCCGACCCGGCGACGACCGCGCCGAGCGGGCAGCCGAGGCCCTTCGAGAGACAGAGCGTGACCGTATCGAAGCGACCGCCGATCTCGGCCGCCGGTACACCGAGCGCGACCGCCGCGTTCACGACGCGCGCGCCGTCGAGGTGCACGCGGAGCTCGAGCTCGCGCGCGGTCTCGACCACCGCCGCGAGCTCGTCGAGCGGCCAGACGCGGCCGCCGGACGAGTTGTGCGTGTTCTCGAGCGAGACGAGCTTCGTCACCGGCTCGTGCCCCGACCGCGGGTCGGTCATCGCGGCGCGGATCTGCTCCGGCGCGAGCCGTCCCGCATAGCCGGGCAACGGGCGCGTGAACAGCCCCGAGTGCGCGGCCGGCCCGCCCTGCTCGGCGATGAAGAGGTGCGAGTGCTCCTCGGCGATCACGACGTCGCCGGGCTCGGTGAGGATCCGGATCGCGATCTGGTTGGCCATCGTCGCCGTCGGGAGGTAGACGGACGCCTCGTGACCGAGCAGCTCGGCGGCGCGTGACTCGAGCTCGAGGACGGTCGGGTCCTCGCGCTTCTGTTCGTCGCCCACGACCGCGTTCGCGATCGCCTGGCGCATGCCTGGGCTGGGCTGCGTGAGCGTGTCGGAGCGAAGCTCGATCACGCTCGCAACCTACCCGACGCGCTCTTGCGTCTCCGCGTCGAAGAGGACGACCTTGTCGCGCGCGACCGCGAACTGCTCGTCGCGTCCCGTCTCGATCTGCTGCTCGACCGGCAGCTTCGCGAGCAGCGGCGTGTCCTTCCGGATGAGGTGGACGAGCTGCTCGTCCCCGAGGTACTCGACGACCTCGATGCGCGCGTCGAAGCGATAGGCATCCGCGCCGTCCTGCCCGAGCCGCAGATGCTCCGGCCGAAAGCCGGCGATGCGGTCCGGTCCGCCGGCCTCGAGCAGAGGGGCCGGCACGAGATTCATCGCGGGGGAGCCGATGAACCCGGCCACGAAGACGTTCCGGGGATTCGTGTACACCTCCTCGGGCGTCCCGAGCTGCTGCAGGACGCCGGCGTTCATGACCGCAATCCGGTCGCCCATCGTCATCGCCTCGACCTGGTCGTGCGTGACGTAGATCGTGGTTGTGTCGAGGCGGTCCTGAAGCTTCAGGATCTCGCTCCGCGTCTCGACTCGCAGCTTTGCGTCGAGGTTCGAGAGCGGCTCGTCCATCAGGAACGCCTTCGGTTCGCGCACGATCGCGCGTCCGAGCGCCACGCGTTGACGCTGACCGCCGGAGAGCTGCTTCGGCTTCCGCTTGACGAGCTCTTGCATCTGAAGGATCTCCGCGGCGCGCTGCACTCGGTCGTCGATTTCGCGCTTCGGGACCCCCGTGTTGCGCAGGCCGAAGGCGAGGTTGTCGTACACCGTCATGTGCGGGTAGAGGGCGTACGACTGGAACACCATCGCGATGTCTCGCGAAGCCGGCGCGACGTTGTTCACGACGCGGTCGCCGATCAAGATCCGTCCTTTCGTGATCTCCTCGAGCCCCGCCAGCATTCTGAGCGCGGTGCTCTTGCCGCACCCGGAGGGACCGACCAGCACCATGAACTCCCCGTCGCCGACCTCGAGCGAGAAGTCGTTCACCGCCGGCGTTCCGTCGAAGGTCTTGGTCACGTGCTCGAAGCTCACGCTGGCCATGCGGCGGTTCCTCCTGGTTCTCGAGGGAGAGCAAAGTGCGCCGCGGCCAGGAACGAGTACGCGACGGTCAGGGTCAGGAACGGGACCAGGCCCGCGACGATGCCAATGATGTTGATGCCGAGCAACAAGAGCGCGAGGCCCACCGCGTCCGGGCGGCGCAGCAGGCCGACGATCGAGTCGCGCGCGACGTCCGAGAGCGGCCGGTCGTGCTCGAGCACCGCCAGCGGCCAGAGCAGCAACTGGACGACCGCGAAGAGCACCGCCACGTTGAGCGCGACGAGCGCAGGAACCCACCACCAGCCGCCGAGCCCCGCGTAGAACGGCACGGCGAACGCCGCGCCCGCGACCACGGCGAGCGTGAGCAGGCCGAGCACGAGCCCTCGCCGCCAGAACGTCCGGACCCCCACGACCGCGTCGCGCAGGCTCAGTTCGTCGGTCTGCGCGAGGGTCACGGCGCAGTACATGAGCCCCGTCGCGAGCGGGCCGACAAGCACGAGGAGAATCAGCGCGGGCGAGAACCACAATCCGATGCCGACCACGGCAACGACGAAGACCGTCAACGCCGCGTTGAGCATGAGCAGACGCCACGAGTGCCCGTAGAAGTCGCGTGTCGCTCTCCGCAGGGATGCGCCGACGCTCATCCCTTCACCCCCGCCGACGTGACGCCGGCGATGAAGTATCGCTGCGCAGCGATGAACAGCAGAGCGATCGGAATGATCGAGATGACACTCGCCGCCATCAATTGCGGCCAGAGCGTCCTGTACTGCCCGATGAAGCTCGAGAGCCCGACCGTCAGCGAGTAGTGGTCGGGATCCTGGAGGATGACGAGCGACCAGAAGAAGTCGTTCCACATCCCCTGGAAGGTCAGGATCGTCACTGCGGCGAGCGCAGGGCCGGCGAGCGGAAGCATCACGCGCCAGTACGTCTTGAAGTAGCCGGCGCCGTCGAGCTTCGCCGCCTCCTCGAAATCCTTCGGGATCGTCAGGAAGTACTGGCGCATTAAGAAGAGGTTCGTCGCCAGCACTGCGTTGATCAGGATGAACCCCTGGTACGTGCCGATCAGGTTGTAGTGCACCGGCGGGAAGTCCAGGTTCCACGACGTGTGCGGAAAGTCGCTGAGGATCTGGAAGACCGGGACGAAGCGAAGCTGGTCGGGAATCATCAGCGTCGCGAGCACGAGGATGAACAGCACCTCGCGTCCCGGAAAGCGCAGACGGGCGAAGGCATAGCCGCCGAGGGAGCAGAGAAAGAGGTTGAGCAGCGTCACCGAGGTGGCCATGAACGCGCTGTTCGCGGCGTAGCGGGCGAAGTTAAACTCCGTCAGCACCTCCTTGTAGGCGTCGAGCGTCGGATGGTTCGGGATCAGGTCGAAGCCCTGGACGCTCTCGGGGATCGTCTTCAAGGAGGTCGAGACGCTCCAGAAGAACGGGACGAAGTACAGCAGCGCGAGCGCCACGAGCAGCGTGTAGACCAGGAGCTTCGTCGCCCTGTAACCAGCGCTGCGGCCCGGGATCTCCCCAATCGGAGCTTCGGAAGGTTGAACCGCGGCCATCAGGAGATCTCCGGCCGGCCGAAGAGCAGACGCTGGACGAGCGTGAAGACGAAGATCACCGCGAACAGCGCGACGCCGATCGTCGCCGCATAGCCCCAGCGAAGATCGCTGATCGCCGTCTGGTACATGTAGAGCACGACGGTCAACGTCGAGTAGTTCGGTCCACCCGTACCGCCAGACACGATGTACATCTGGTCGAACACTTTCAGGCAGCCGATGATCGACACGACCAGAACGAAGAAGTGCCCCGGCTTGAGCAACGGGAACGTGATCTTCCAGAACGTGCGCCACGGGCTGGAGCCGTCGATCGCAGCCGCCTCGTACACGTCCGGCGGAATCGCCTGGAGCGCCGCGAGGTAGAAGAGCATCATCGTCCCCGAGGTCGTCCAGACGTTCAGGGCCATAATCGACGGCAGCGCGGTGTCGGAGTCGGCGAAGAACGTGATGTTGGTGCCGAGGATCGAGTTCACGAGACCGTCGACGTTCAGCAGGTAGATGAAGATCGCCACGATCGCGGCAGAAGACGCGAGCGACGGGAAGTAGAAGGCCGCGCGGAAGAACGGCCGCCCGTGGATCTTCTGGTTCACGATCACCGCGGCGAGAAGCCCGAGCGCCATCTGCGCGGGAACGACGAACGCCGTATAGACGAGGATGTTGCGCAGGGCCCTGCGGAAGAGCTCGTCCTGGTAGAGGTCGCGGTAGTTCTGGAACCCGACCGCGTCGATCGGGCCGAGCACTCCCCAGTCGTAGCGCGAGATGTAGATCGCGTAGACCATCGGGAAGATGAAGAAGAGAAAGAAGAACGCGAGCGGCAGGATCACGAACGCGTAGCCGACCAGAGCCTCGCGGACCTTCGCGCTCCCGAGGGAGTCCCGCCTCTTTTCGGCCACGGCGATCGCCAACAAACCTCCCGGAGAGTCAGGTGGAGGCTCCCGAAGGAGCCTCCACCGTTCGTTCGTCGCTCCCTACCGGAGCGCTGCGTTCGCGGCTTCCTGGACCTTCGCCAGCATGCCGTTGACCGTCTGCTTCCCTTCGAGCACGGCGGTCAGCTCGTTGTTGGCGACCGTCATCACCTGCGAGAAGCCGGGCGCGAACTGCCAGGCACGTCCAACCGCGGCGTCCGCGATGAACGACGTCCGGCCCGGAACGCGGAGCTTCACGTCCTTGCGCGACGGCAGCTCGAGCCCCTTGGACGTCCACGTTGCCCATCCCCTGCCTCCCGGTGAGGTACGTCAGGAGCGTCCACGCAGCGGCCTTGTTCTTCGAGGCCTTTGCGATCGAGTACGACACCGTGAAGCTGAGCGTCGCGGCCTGCTTGCCCCTGACCATGCGATTCACCCGGTAGTTGACGCTCGGGAACTGCTCGGCCATGAACGGCATCACCCAGTTGCCCTCGAAGATGATGGCCGCCTTCTCCTTGCCGAGCGCGTCACCGCACCAGCCTGCGCCGAGCTGCTGCTGCGTCCCGGCGAGACCGTCGTTGATCAGGCCGACGTAGAAGTTCACCGCTTCACGGACCGCGGGGGTGTTCACCGTTGCCCGCGTCTTGGTCGCGTTCAGCAGCGACCCACCGTTCTGGTAGACGAACGCCAGCATGCGAGCCCACTCTGGCTGCAGGCAGATCGGGCGTCCGCCGGCCGGGATGTTCTGCCGCCTTCATCCGCTGTGCAACCGACCGCAGCTGCGCCCACGTCGTCGGCGCACTCACGCCGGCTCGCTGGAGCATCGCGGTGTTGACCTGCATCGACAGCGGCGAGAAGCCCTTCGGGAACCCGTAGAGCTTGGCCTTGTACCGGAACGCGTTCAGCAGCCTCGGGAAGAACGGCTTGGTGCTGAACTTGTACTTCGCGATGTACGGACCGAGCGGCTCGAGCAGACCCTGCTTCGCCCAGTCGGGGAAGTCGTTCGAGTCGACGTAGAAGACGTCCGGTGGCCTCCGGGCCGCGAACTGCGCCAGCATGTTCTGCTGGTACGGATCGAGGGCCGTGTAGCTGACCTTGATCTTCGGGTACTTCTTCGCGAAACCGGCCAGCACTTGCTTCAACAGCACGCCTTCCGTGCTGCCGCCGGACGTCCAGCCGGCAAGCCTGATCGACCCCGTCACCTCTTGAGCCGCAGGCGTCGCCTGCGAGTCGGTCTTGCCTTGGCTCGCCGTCGCTGCGAGTGCTGCGATGCCCATAGACGCGGCGAGCGCCCCCAAGAGAACGATCCTCCTGGCGCGATTTTTCATAGTCCCCCCTCCTTCAAACCCCTTGTACTTCCAGGGGGACATTGTTCCACGCAGCACTCAGGCTGTGACGATTGCACCCTCCCAGGGTGCGAGCCTGAGTGTTCCTGCCACATTCTCCCCAGCGCGTGCCTGTTTGGTGTCGAGCCGGATCACGCCGCTGACCTCCGGGACGGACTGCGGACGATCCGAGAGATTGACCGCCACCACGCACCCCTCTCCGCGACGCCACGCCCAGACGCCCGGAGCCGCGTCGACGGCCGCGTACGAACCTTGCGCCGAGCGCCGGCGTCGAGCGGCGCAACTCGAGCAATCGCCTCGTGAACCACAGCGTCGACGTCTCGTCCGCACGCAGGTCCTCGACGTTGCGGGTCAGGTCGCCGTGGCGGATCCACCACTCGTGGTCGGCCGTCGGCGCCCACGGCATCGGCGTGCGCGCGCCGTCGCGGCTGTGCGCCGTGTCGAGCTGCTCGGCCGCAGGGATCTCGACCTGCTCCATCCCGAGCTCGTCGCCGTAGTAGAGGATCGGCGTCCCGCGGAGCCCGAGCAACAGCAGCAGACGCGCAGCGGATCTTTGCCTCGTCGCCCGCGCACCAGCGCGTCGGAAAGCGAACGATGTCGTGGTTCGAGCCGCACCAGACCGGCCACGCGTGCTCCGGGAACGTCTGCTGGGCGCCCTCCACGATCTCGCGGAGCTCCGCCGCATCGAGGTGCGCGAGCGTGAACGAGAAGATCATCGGCAGCTGGAGCTCGTCGTCGTCGCCGTAGTACTTCGCGAGCTCCGCGAGGTTCGGGACCCACGTCTCGCCGAGCAGCACGCGTTCGGGGTCGTACTCGCGCGCGATCGTGCGCCAGCGACGGTAGATCTCGTGGACCTCCGGCCGGTTCATGTTGTAGACGCGCTCTTCCCGGCGGTCCTTCGCCTTCCCGACGCTCGGGTTGTCGCGCAGCTCCGCGTCCTTGATCAGCGCATGCGCGACGTCGATCCGGAAGCCGGCGATGCCACGGTCGAACCAGAAGCGGAGTGTTTCCTCGAACTCGTCGCGCACACCCTGGTTCCACCAGTTCAGGTCCGGCTGCTCGGGGAGAAAGTTGTGCAGGTAGTACCTGCCGACCTCCGGGTGCTTCGTCCACGCAGTCCCGCCGAACGTCGACGTCCAATTGTTCGGCTCGTCCGCCCAGACGTACCAGTCGCGTTTCGCGGGGTCGGAGAACCACGGGTGCTCGCTGCTCGTGTGGTTCGGGACGAGGTCGAGCACGACCTTCAGCCCGCGGGCACCGGCGTCGGCGACGAGCGCGTCGAGGTCGTCGAGCGTCCCGTAGTCGGGGTGGACGCCGTGGAAGTCGGAGACGTCGTACCCCCAGTCCGCGTTCGGCGACGGGTGGATCGGGGTCAGCCAGATCACGTCGACGCCGAGCCACTCGAGGTAGTCGAGCTTCGACCGGATCCCCTGCAGGTCGCCGTGGCCGTCGCCGTTCGCGTCCGCGAAGGACCGGACGTAGATCTGGTACAGGACCGCGTCGCGCCACCACATGCGGCGCGTCAGGCTACCGGCATCGGCTTGCGCGCGACGAAGACGACGAAGTCGTCGTCGGCCGTCGCCGCCCGCTCTTGGTGGCTGCCGTGGACCGCGACGACCTCGAAGCCTGCACGCTCGAGCATCAGCACCAGCTCGTTGGTGAAGTAGAGGCCGAGGTCCAGCGTGTGGTCCTCCTCGGCGATCAGCTCCCCGTCGCGCCACTGACGCGCGCGGATCTCGAGGGTCGCGCGCTGCTCGAGTGGGTCGAGCGCCAGGAGCCTCGACTGCAGCGCGAGCTCGGTGCCGTCGGACGCGCGCCGGCGCTCCCCGTCGTCTTCGGACCACGCGCGAGGCAGGCCCGCCCGCTCCGCTCGCAGCCAGCGTTGCCACTGGCGCGAGTCCGCGTACGGAACCTCGTTGTCGAGGACCAGCGTCCCGCCCGGCTCCAGGTGTTCGTGGAAGCGCGCGAGTGCCTGGACGTCCTGCGCCCGGTCGCTGCCGAGGGCAAAGCCGCCGCAGACGACGATCGTCCGGTACGAGCGAGGCGGGTCGAGCTCGTGCATCGGCTGCACGAAGAGCGCGGGCGACAGTCCCTCGGCCTCAGCCCGCTCGCGGCAGAGGGCGATCATGTCCTCCGAGACGTCGCAGCCGTCGACGTCCAGCCCCGCGCGAAGGAACGGGAGCAACAGCCTGCCGGTTCCGCAGGCGACGTCGAGCGCCGGCTGGCCGTCGCGCTCGATGAACCGCCGGAAGTACTCGATCTCCGGGCCGCCCTCGTTGAACTCGGCCCACCATTTGGCAACGAGGCCGTAGTGCCAGGTCTGGGGCGCCACCGGACAGATCTTCGCACCGTTCGACCCGAACCAGGGATGGAACTCCGTGACCCACCGGCCGATGGGGACCCCGAGGAGGGAGCCGATGGACCGAATCGAGCCGCTGCGCAAGCTCATCGAGCAGGAGCCGCTCGTGCGCTGGACCGCGATTGCGACGGCCGCGCTCGCCTGGCTTTCGGTCGCGTGGTTCAGCCCGCTGCCGTTGCTGGTCGCCGTGCTGCTGGTGGCGTCGGTCTTCGTCGTTCGGCGAAGACGCGGCGATCACCTCGCGTCCGGGCCCGACGACGAGGTCGACCTGTTCTAGCCGCGCTACCGTGGGCGGATGGACCTCGCCCTGCTGGAAGCCGAGCTGAGCGCTCGCGGAGAGCCGCCGTTCCGGGCCCGCCAGGTCTGGTCGTGGGTCGCGCGCGGAGCGAAGGGCTACGAGCAGATGACCGACGTTCCCGCGGGGCTGCGCGGCGAGCTCGCGTCGTCGGTGCCGCTCTCGACGCTGACGGTGGTTCGGCAGGACGAGGCGCGCGACCGGACGGTCAAGACGCTCTTCCACACGCACGACGGACACCCCGTCGAAGCGGTGCTGATGCGCTATCGCGACGGCCGCCGCTCGATCTGCGTCTCCTCGCAGTCGGGCTGCCCGCTGACGTGCACGTTCTGCGCGACCGGCGCGATGCAGTTTCGCCGCAACCTCACCGCCTGGGAGATCGTCGACCAGGCGCTCCACTTCCGTCGCTTCGAGACCGTCGACCACTGCGTCTTCATGGGCATGGGCGAGCCGATGCTGAACCTCGACAACGTGCTCGAGGCTGCGCGGCGACTGCCCGACCTCGGGATCACGCACCGGCGCACGACGATCTCGACGATCGGCTGGCTGCCGGGGCTGCAGCGCTTCGTGGACGAGGTCGATGAGCCGATCCGACTCGCGATCTCGCTGCACGCCGCCGACGCAACCCTCCGCTCGACGATCATGCCGGTGAACGATCGCTACCCCCTGCCTGACGTCCTCGCCGAATGCGTCCGCTACTTCGGCCTGCGGCGGCGCAAGGTCTTCGTCGAGTACGTGATGCTCGCCGGCGTCAACGATCGCGTCGAGCAGGCGCGCGAGCTCGCGGCGCTGCTCGATCCGCAGGTCTTCAAGGTGAACCTGATCCCGTACAACCCGACGGGGATGTACGACGGCTCGTCGCGCAAGGCGATCGACGCGTTCAAGCACGTGCTCGACCGCGCGCGCATCCCGGTGACGGTGCGGCTCACGCGCGGGCGCGACATCGCGGCCGCGTGCGGCCAGCTCGCGGCTACCGGTTGACCGTCGACATGTCGGGGTAGCGGTCGCCGGCCGCCACGCCCGCGGGGAACGCTTCGTCGAGCTGTCGACGCTCGTCGTCCGTCAGTTCGAGCTCGAGCGCGCCGACGTTCTCCTCGAGATAGCGGCGCCGCTTCGTGCCGGGGATCGGCACGACGTCTTCACCGCGGGAGTGCACCCAGGCAAGCGCGAGTTGCGCCGATGTCACGCCCTTCCGCTCTGCCAGCGCTCGCACCGCGTCCGCGAGCGCGATGTTGCGCTCGAGGTTCTCTTCCTGAAATCGCGGCATGACCATTCGTCGGTCGCCCTCGGCGAAGTCGTCCGCGCTGCGGTAGCTGCCGGTCAGGAAGCCGCGACCGAGCGGGCTGTAGGCGACGAACCCGATCCCCAGCTCGCGCACCGTCGGCAGGATCTCTGCCTCCACGTCGCGTGACCAGAGCGAGTACTCGCTCTGGAGCGCGCTGATCGGGTGCACGGCGTGCGCGCGCCTGATCGTCTCGGGGCCGGCCTCCGAGAGCCCGAGGTAGCGCACCTTGCCTGCTTCGACGAGCGACGCCATGGCGCCGACCGTCTCCTCGATCGGGACGGTGTTGTCGACTCGATGTTGGTAGTAGAGGTCGATCACGTCGACGCCAAGCCGCTGCAGGGACGACTCGCACGCGGCCAGCACGTATTCGGGACGCCCGTTGATCCCGATCCACGAGCCGTCGGGCTTCCGCTCGTTCCCGAACTTCGTCGCGAGCTGGACCTCGTCGCGCCGGCCGGCGATCGCTTCGCCGACGAGCCGCTCGTTCGCGCCGACGCCGTACATATCGGCGGTGTCGAGGAACGTGACGCCGAGGTCGAGCGCGCGGTGGATCGTCGCGACCGACTCGGCTTCGTCGGTCGTGCCGTAGAACTCGGACATCCCCATGCAGCCGAGGCCCTGCGCGGAGACTTCAAGGCCTTGCCGGCCGAGCTGAACGCGCTTCACGCTCTCACTATGCCCGCGGGTGCTCGTCGACCCGCCGGATCCAGGCCTCGAGCCGCGGGTACGCGCCGTCGAGCGCGAGGTGCTCGACCAGGATCCGGTGGAACGGCTCGGTGTCCGTCGGGTCGACGATCACGCCGTACTTGAGAAACGGGAAGAACGCGCAGTCGACGACCCCGAACTCGTCGCCGAGCATGTACGGCCGGTCGGCCAGGAGCGCCTCGAAGCGGTCCCGCGAGCGCTCGAGCTCCTCGACCTGCGCGCGGATCCGCTTCTCGACCCGCTCCTCGACCGTGAGCGCGCGCTCGAGCTCGTTCGGCGGTTTCTTCCAGACGCGGTTGAACCAGTCGATCAGCACCGCGGCCTCGGCACGCCGAGCCTCGTCGCGCGGATAGAGCGGCGGGTCGGGATAGTGCTCCTCCAGGTACTCGAGGATCGCGGTCGAGTCGGTCACGAGCGTGCCGTCGTCCTCGAGCACGGGCACCAGCGGCTGGCCGCTCGCCTCGATCACCAACGCGCGGTCGTTGCGGTCGACGTCGACCCACTCCGCCTCGAGCCCCTTGTGCCCGAGCGCCAGCGCGACCCGCTCGACGTTCGTCGAGAACGGGATGCGCCAGACGCGGATCATGCGCCCTTCTGCGCTTCGAGCTGGCGCGGCTCGACCGGCTCGCCGGAGAGGTCGGGGTGGTCCTCGAAGCCGTAGCGCACGATCGCCCGCTTCGCGGCGCGCACCTCGTCGAGCCTGCGCACGGGCCGGTCGTGCGGCGCCTCCTTCAGCAGCTCGGGCGACTCGGCGGCCTCGCGCGCGATCGCGAGCATCGCGTCGCAGAACTCGTCGAGCACCTCTTTCGGCTCGGTCTCCGTCGGCTCGATCATCAGCGCCTCGGGGACGATCAGCGGGAAGTAGACCGTCGGCGGATGGAAGCCGTAGTCCATCAACCGCTTCGCGACGTCGAGCGCGCTCGCGCCGTGCTCGCGCTTGAGGCTTCGCGCCGAGACGACGAACTCGTGCATGCACAGCCGGTCGAACGGCAGGTCGTACGTGTCCCGCAGCCGCGCCAGCATGTAGTTGGCGTTCAGGACGGCGATCTCCGACATCCGCTTGAGCTGCGGTCCCCACATCCGGATGAACGCGTACGAGCGGATGAAGACGCCGAACGGCCCGGTGAACCCGCGCACCTTGCCGATCGACTGGGGTCGGTCGAAGTCGAGTCGGAACGTGTCGCCGTCACGGACGACCTGCGGCACGGGCAAGAACGGCTCGAGCTTGTCGCGGACGACGATCGGCCCGCCGCCCGGCCCACCGCCGCCGTGCGGCTGCGAGAACGTCTTGTGCAGGTTGATGTGGACGATGTCGAAGCCCATGTCGCCGGGCCGCGAGATGCCGCACACCGCGTTCAGGTTTGCGCCGTCGTAGTACATCAGCGCGCCGACCGAGTGGAAGATCCGCGCGATCTCCTCGACGTGCTCATCGAACAGTCCGAGCGTCGAGGGGTTCGTGATCATCAGGCCGGCCGTGTGCTCGTCGACCTTGCCGCGCAGGTCCTCGACGTCGATGTTCCCGCGCGCGTCGGTCTTGACGGGCGTGACCTCGTAGCCCGCCATCGTCACCGAGGCGGGGTTCGTGCCGTGCGCGCTGTCGGGGATGACGATCTTGCGCCGCTGCTCGTGCTCGCCGCGCTCCGTGAAGTACGCGCGCATCAGGAGCAGGCCCGTCAGCTCGCCCTGGCTTCCGGCCGCGGGCTGCAGCGAGCAGGCGTGCAGGCCAGAGACCTCGACGAGGATCTCCTGGAGGCGCCACATCAGCTCGAGCGCGCCCTGCGCGCCTTCCTCCTCCTGCAGCGGGTGCAGGTCGCGGAAGCCGGGCAGGTTCGCGAGCCGCTCGTTGACGCGCGGGTTGTACTTCATCGTGCACGAGCCGAGCGGGTAGAAGCCGGTGTCGATCCCGAAGTTCCGCGTCGACAGCTCGGTGAAGTGGCGCATGAGCTCGGGCTCGGCGAGCTCGGGGAGGCGCGGCGGCTCCGCGCGGCGGAGGGACTCGGGAAGCTCGGGCGTTTCGAGGTCGTGACGCGGAAGCGTGTACGCGGTCCGGCCGGACTGCGACTTCTCGTAGATCAGCTTCACGGCGTGAGCACCTCGACGAGACGGTCGATGTCCGCCGGCGTGCGCTTCTCCGTCAGCGCGACGAGCAGCGAGTCGTCGAGCCCCGGGTAGTCGCGGCCGAGCGGGTAGCCCGGGTGCACGCCCTGGGCGCGCGCGTCGCGCACGACGTCGGCGGCGTTCCGTCCGACGCGCACGGCAAACTCTTTGAACGTTGCCTGTCCTGAGAACGTCGGTTCGAGGCCCGCCTCTTGCAGGCGTGTCTTCGCATGGTGGGCGAGGCCGAGGCAGGTCTCCCCCAGCTCGCGAAGCCCCTGCGGGCCGAGCCACGAGAGGTAGACGAGACCACCGAGCGCGAGCAGCGTCTGGTTGGTGGTGATGTTCGACGTCGCCTTCTCGCGACGGATGTGCTGCTCGCGCGTCTGCAGGGTGAGGACATAGCCGCGCTCACCCGCGGCGTCGACCGTCTCGCCGACGATTCGGCCCGGCATCCGGCGGATGTACTCCGACCGGGCTGCGAGGAAGCCGTAGTGCGGTCCGCCGAAGGACTGGTGGTTCCCGGCCCCCTGCCCTTCGCCGATCGCCAGCGCGCAGCCGTAGCGGCCCGGGGCCTCGAGCACGCCGAGGCTGAGCGGGTCCACGTGCGCCACCGCGCAGCGCGCCGGCCTCGTTCGCCGCGGCTGCGAGCTCCGGCGCGGCCTCGAGGTTCCCGAAGAAGTTCGGCTGCTGGAAGATCACGCACGCCGCGTCGCGTGCCGCCTCCGCGAGCTCCTCGGGATCGGTGACCCCGTCGCGGTGTGGCACTTCGACGACCTCGAGCCCAAAACCAGGCGCGAACGTCTTCACGACCTGGCGCACCTGCGGGTTCGTCGCCTCGGTGACGACGACCTTCGACCGCCCCGTCACGTGCTTCGCGACGTAGCACGCGTCCGCGGCCACGGTCGTCCCGTCGTAGCCCGACGCGTTCGAGACGTCCATCCCGGTGAGCTCGCAGATCGCGGTCTGGTACTCGAAGATCGCCTGGAGCACGCCCTGGCTCAGCTCCGGCTGATACGGCGTGTACGCGGTGAGGAACTCCCCGCGCTGGAGAACCGCGTCGACGACCGCGGGCACGTAGTGGTCGTAGATTCCCGCGCCGAGAAACGAGACCTCGTCGCGCACGTTCCGTGCGGCGAGCTGCTCCAGGTGCGCGACGACCTCGGGCTCCGAGAGCGCCGGCTCGAGCGCGAGCTCCCGCCGGAAGCGCACACCCTCGGGGACGTCGCGAAAGAGCTCGTCCACCGACGAGACGCCGATCGCGTCGAGCATCTCTCGCTCGTCGCGCTCGGTCAGCGAGACGAACGGCGTCACTGCTCGGCCAAGAACGCGCGATAGGCGCCGGCGTCGAGCAGCTCGTCTGCCTCCGCGGGCTTGCTCAGCCGGATCCGGATCAGCCACCCCTCGCCGTACGGGTCCTCGTTGACCTTCTCGGGCTCGTCGACGGCCTTGCGGTTGACCTCGAGCACCTCACCGGAGAGTGGCGCGATCACGTCGGAGACCGCCTTCACCGACTCGACCTCGCCGTACGACGCGCCGAGCTGGATCTGTTGCCCGTCGGTCGGCGGCTCGAAGTGCACGAGCTCGCCGAGCGAGTCCTGCGCGAACCACGTGATCCCGAGCACGGCCTCGTCGCCGTCGATGCGGGCCCAGTCGTGCTCGCGGTGGTACTTCAACTCGTCGGGGTAGCTCTCCTCGGCGGCCACTACGCGTGCTCCTCTCGTCGGTAGATCGGCTTGGGGACGATGCGCGCGCGCCTCGGGCGCCCACGCACGTCGATCGTCAACTCGGTGTCGGGCGCGCTCGCGCCGGCGGGGACGTACCCCATCCCGATCCCGACGTCGAGCATCGGCGAGTGCGAGCCGGAGGTCACCTCGCCCGGCGGTTCGGAGATCGCCATCCCCTGTCGCGGGATCGCCTTCTCCTCCATCACGAAGGCGACGAGCTTGCGCTCAGGGCCGTCGGCCTTGATGCGGCGCAGCTCGTCCGCGCCGGTGAAGTCCTTGTCGAGCGCGCACGTCCACCCGAGGCCCGCGGAGATCGGATCGGTGTCCGGCGTGATGTCGTTTCCGTGCAGCGGATAGCAGACCTCGAGCCGCAGGGTGTCGCGCGCACCGAGCCCGCACGGCACGACGCCGCGCGCGAGGACGGCATCCCAGAGCTCGCCCGCGTCCTCGGCCATCGCCAGCAGCTCGCACCCCGCCTCGCCGGTGTAGCCGGTGCGGTTGACCATCACCTCGACCCCGTCGAGCTCACCCAGCTCCCACGTGAAGGCCTTCTTCCCGGACGGAAGGCCGAGCCGCTCGAACGCGTTCGGCCCCTGGACGGCGAGCAGCGCGTACTCGTTCGAGCGGTCGCTGACCTCGGAGCCGCGGAGCTCGCGCTCCTTCAGCCAGCCGTACGCCGTCTCGCGGTTCGAGGCGTTGACGACCAGCAGGAAGCGCGTCGGCTCGAGCTCGTACACGATCAGGTCGTCGATGATCCCGCCGCGCTCGTTCGTCAGGAGCGTGTACTGCGCCTCGCCGGGACCGATCTTGTCGAGGTCGTTCGAGAGCAGCCCCTGGAGGAGCTCCTTCGCCTGTGGTCCCTCGATTTCGAGCTCGCCCATGTGCGAGACGTCGAACACGCCGGCGTCGGTCCGCACGGCCCGGTGCTCGGGGATGACGCCCTCGTACTGGACGGGCATCTCCCAGCCCGCGAACGGGACGAGCCGCGCGCCGAGGGCGGCGTGCCGGTCGTGGAGCGGCGTGCGGAGCAGCGTCTGCATGCGCACTCGATCCTAGTGAAGAGCCCTTCGGCGACCCGCCCCGAATCGGCGGCGCTCCTGGTGAGCCGGGCGGTCAGTCGTCGCGCAGGAACGACGGCACTTCGAGCACGTCGTCGGAGACCTCGAAGCCCTCGCGGGCGCGCGGCTCGGGCGCGACGAGGCTCTCCTCACGCTTGCGACGCCTGCGCTGCGGCCCGAACCCGGTCGCGATCACGGTCACGCGCACCTGGTCGCCCAGCTTGTCGTCGATCACGGCGCCGAAGATCACGTTGGCGTTCTGGTCGGCGGCGCCCGTGACGACCTCGGCCGCCTCGTTCACCTCGAAGAGCCCGATGTCCGTGCCGCCGGAGACGTTGAGCAGGATCCCGGTCGCGCCCTCGATGGACGCCTCGAGGAGCGGCGACGAGACCGCCGTCCGTGCCGCCTCGGCCGCACGGCTCTCGCCCGACGCCTCGCCGATCCCCATCAGCGCGGAGCCGGCGTCGCGCATGATCGTGCGCACGTCGGCGAAGTCGAGGTTGACCAGGCCGGGCACGGTGATCAGGTCGGTGATCCCCTGAACGCCCTGGCGCAGGATGTCGTCGGCCATCACGAAGGCGTCGACGATCGAGGTTCGCTTCTCGACCACCTGGAGCAGCCGGTCGTTCTCGATCACGATCAGCGTGTCGACCTTCTCGCCGAGGTTCCCGATTCCGACCTGCGCCTGTTCGGCGCGGCGGCGGCCCTCGAACGAGAACGGCCGGGTGACGACGCCGACGGTGAGCGCACCGAGCTCCTCCTTCGCGAGCTCGGCGACGATCGGCGCGCCGCCGGTGCCGGTGCCGCCGCCCTCGCCCGCGGTCACGAAGACCATGTCGGCGCCCTTCAGCGCCTCCTTCAGCTCGTCTCGGCTCTCCTGCGCGGCGGACTCGCCGACGGCCGGGTCGGCCCCGGCGCCGAGACCGCGCGTCTCCTTCGAGCCGATGTGGATCTTCACGTCGGCCTCGCTCATGACGAGCGCCTGCGCGTCCGTGTTCACGGCGATGAACTCGACCCCGGAGAGCCCGGCCTCGACCATCCGCGAGACGGCGTTCGTGCCGCCGCCGCCGACGCCGACGACCTTGATCACCGCGAGATAGTTACCGGTCTGGTCTCTCATTCTGGATGTCCCTCGCCGTAAAGCTGGAGTGGAGCCTGGGGGTTGTGCAGGGCCTTTCTGCACAGGAGGGTACGTGCGCTTGTCAATCGTGTCAACGTTCGCTATCCCTGACCGGGGTCGACCTCGAGTTGAGGTTGAGACTCCGCCGAACCTGCGACAGGACGATCGGGCACCGCGACGTCGAGGTACGTGGCCCCTTCGGACAGCTGTGGCAGGACCTCCGCGGCGACCGCGAGCTTCAGCTGGAGGTCGTGCTCGCGGCCCAGCCGAACCTCGATCCCCGAGCGCAGGACGAGCGTCGTCTCGGGTCCTTCGAGCCGGACCGAGTGGACGCGGGCCGGCAGACCGTCGCGGGCGAGGACGAGCACCCGGACGGCCCGCCGAGCGGGACCGTCGGCGAGGGTGTCGCCTGCGGCGACGTCCACGTCGCGGGGCACCCAGATCCGGGGCAGCATCGGCAGCGCTCCGCGCTCGAGCGGCCGAACGACGCGGGCGCGGGCCGAGACGAGCCACGACTCGTCGCCTCGCCTGAGGACGAGGAGGGCGCGTTCAGGGAGCACGTACACCCGCAGCGTGTGCGGGAAGGCCCGGTCGTGAGTGACGCCGACCACGTCGGGCAGGCCGACGATCTTGCGGTCGAGGTCTGCTGCGCGCAACCCGACGAGGCTCCTCCCCTCGAGCGGCTCGAGGGCGGCGACCACCCGCGCGCTCACATCGGGCGGCGCACCGACGACCTCGATGTGGCGAATCGCGAAGAGCCCCGTCTCGCGCGCGACGCCGTAGGCCGCGACGCCGAGCGCGAGCACGACGAAGCCGATGAGCAGCGAGGACCCGGACGGCAGCAGCCGACGGAGATCGATCCGGTGGCGGGGCGGCAGCTCGGCCGCCGCAGCCTTCACGCGCGCAGGCGACCGCTGGTCCTCAGGGGCCATTGCGGCAACTTCGCCGCCCGGTCCGGCGCTCCTACCGCTCGAGCGGCGGCAGCTCGACGGGGCCGAGGAGCTCGACCTCGTGCTCGAGCTCGACGCCGTACTGGTGCCACGCACGCCGGCGCGCCTCGACCATGAGGCCCACCGCGTCCGCCGTCGTGGCCCCGTCTGCGTTCTCGATGAAGTTCGCGTGGCGCGGAGAGATCTGCGCACCGCCGAGCCGGAACCCGCGGAGCCCGCAGGCCTCGAGCATCCGTCCCGCGGAGAGCTCGTGCTCGGGGTTCTTGAACACGCTGCCGAACGTGCGCTTGTTCGTCGGCTGCGCAGCCTTGCGCTGTGCCTGCAGCTCGGCGACCGTCGCCTTGATCTCCTCGACCGGACGAGGGACGAGCCGGAGCTCGACCTCCGCCACGACCTGCCCGTGGCGAAGCTCCGAGTGCCGGTAGCGCAGTCCGAGCTCCGTCGGATCGAGCCAGCGGGCGCCGTCGAGGTCGACGACGAGCGCACGCTCGAGCACCTGCGCGAAGTCGCCTCCGTAGGCGCCGGCGTTCATCCAGACGCCGCCGCCGGTCGTGCCCGGGATCGCGCAGGCGAACTCGAACCCGCCGAGACCGGCGTCGCGCGCGCGGTGCAGCACGACCGCGTTCGCCGCGCCGCCGCCCGCGCGCACGAGCTCGCCGTCGACCTCCACCTTTGCGAGCTCGCCGCCGAGCTTCAGGACGAGCGCGTCCACGCCCTCGTCGGCGACGAGCAGGTTCGAGCCGAGCCCGACGGTCGCCACCCCGGCGTCGTGCTCCGCCGCCCAGCGGAGCGCCTCGTGCAGCTCGTCCAGGCTCTCCGGCCTGGCGAACGCGCGGGCAGGGCCGCCGGTGCCGAGCGTGGTGAAGCGCCCGAGCGGGACGCCCTCCTCGAGCGTCACGAGAGCTCCGCGACGAGGAGGTCGGCCCCGCGGTCGACGTCACCGGCACCGAGCGTCAGCACCACGTCGCCGGGCCGCGCCCGCCCCGTGAGGAACCGCACGCCGTCCTCGAGGTCCGGCGTCCACGCGACCGGCATCCCCGGCCGAAGCTCCGTGAGGGCGTCGACGACGAGCTTTCCACTGACGCCCTGCACCGGCTCCTCGCGTGCCGCGTAGACGTCGGTCACGGCGACCGCGTCGGCCGTACTGAGAGCGCGGGCCAGCTCGTGCGCGAGATGTCGCGTCCGCGAGTAGAGATGCGGCTGGAAAAGGACGAGCACGCGACCCGGCTCGAGCTCGCGCGCAGCGGCGAGCGCGGCGGCCACCTTCGCCGGATTGTGCGCATAGTCGTCGTAGACGCGCACTCCGTCGCCGCCGCGAAGCTCGAAGCGGCGGCCGGCGCCCGCGAACTCCCGCAGCGCTTGCTCGGCCGCCGCGCGGTCCACGCCGGCGAGCTCGAGCGCCGCGAGCGCCGCAGCAGCGTTGCGACGGTTGTGCTCGCCGGGCAAGCTGGAGCTCGAATGCCACGGGCTCGAGCTCGTCTCCGAGCACGACGTTCGGCACGTGGACGAGCCAGGCGTCGAAGAGCGCCTGCACCTCCGCGAGCGAGCCGAACGTCGCGTGGTGGTCGAGGTCGACGTTGAGCACGACCGCGATCTCCGGCCGGAGCGCCGAGATCGTCCGGTCCGACTCGTCGCCCTCGACGACGAGCCAGCCCTCCCCCGCTCGCGCGTTGGCGCCGAGCTGCGGCACCTCGCCGCCGATCAGAAACGACGGATCGAGCCCGAGCCGGTCGAGGACGAACGCGATCATCGCCGTCGTGGTCGTCTTGCCGTGCGCACCGGCGACGACGATCGAGCGCTGCAAGGAGACGAGCTCGGCGAGGAGCTCGGCGCGGCTCTTGCCGGGGACGTCGAAGGCGGACGAGACGATCGCCTCCCACCCGTCCGGCACGACGGGCTCGGGCTCGATCGACACGTCGATCCCGGCAGCGCGGACGTTCGCGAGATACGGCGTCTCGACGCGGTCCCAACCCCCGACCTCGGCCCCCCACGCCTGCGCGAGGAGCGCGTAACCGGACAGCCCCGCACCGCCGATCCCGACGAACCAGAGGCGTCTACCGGCGAGTGGCCGTTGCAAGCTTCACCAGCTCCTCCGCGATCTCCTCGGCGGCGTCCGGACGCGCAGCGCCGAGCATCGCCTCGCGCATGGCCGCGAGCTCCGCTTCGTCCTCGAGCAGCGTGCGCACGACGTCGATGGCGCGCGGGAGCTCCGAGTCCGGCACGACGACCGCGCCGCCCGCGCGTTCGAAGTGCTCCGCGTTTCGCGTCTGGTGGTCGGCCGTCGCGTGCGGGTAGGGGACGAGCACGGCGGGCAGCCCTGCGGCCGCGAGCTCCCAGACTGATCCGCCGGCGCGCGCGAGCGCGAGGTCGGCGGCGCCGAGCGCAACGCCGAACTGCTCGATCGAGGGGAGCACCACGTAGTCATCCCGAGAGACGCGGGCGTGCACGAGGGCGAAGTCGCGCTCGCCGGTCAGGTGCAGCACCGCCGGGCCGCTCTGCCCGAACGCCTCGACCGCGGCCTCGTTGAGCGAGCGGGCACCGGCGAGCGCGCCCGCGACGAGCAGCACCTCCCCCACGAGCGGCAGGTCGAGCTCGCGCCGCGCCTCGTAGCGCGGAACAGCGCGCGAGCTCGACGGGATCGGCCGCCCGAAGCCGCGCTCCTTCTCGGTCGGATACGCCAGGAAGACTCGCCGTGCGAACGGTGAGGCAAGCCGGTTCGCGAGCCCCACGTGCGCGTCGGCCTCGGTCACCGCCGCCGGGATCCCCTTCGTCCACGCCGCGAGCACCATCGGCCCGGCCACGTAGCCGCCACCGCCGAGCACGACGTCGGGACGGCGACGCTCGAGGATGGCGCGGCAAGCGAACGGCGCAGCCACCGCCTGCGCCGCCGCGCTGATCAGCCTGGTCCCGAGTTGGCGCGGGAAGCCGCTGACCTGAAACGCGTCGAACGGATAGCCGGCCTCAGCGACGAGCCGAGCCTCGACGCGCTCCGGCGACCCGGCGAACGTCACCTCCACTCCGTGCGCGCGGAGCGCTTCCGCTACTGCGAGCGCGGGCAGCACGTGTCCTGCCGTCCCCCCGGCCGCGATCAGGCACTGCAGCGATCTTTCGTCCTCCACCGGAAGCGATGTTAAGGAGGACCCCGACGCCGGTGAGCATCACCACGAGGCTCGAGCCCCCGGCGGAGACGAATGGGAGAGGAATTCCGGTCAGCGGGGCGATTCCCAGCACGGCGGCGAGGTTGACGGCCGCCTGGCCGCAGACGAGCGCCGTGAGCGCGGCCGCGAGTCGCTTGCCGAAGGGATCAGCGCAGCGAAGCGCGACCTGCAGCCCGGCGTAGGCGAACGCTCCGTAGGCGGCGATCACGAGCGTCGACCCGATCAGCCCCAGCTCCTCGCCGACGATCGCGAAGATCATGTCGGTGTGCGCTTCCGGGAGATAGAAGATCTTCTGGACGCCCTGGCCGAGCCCCTTGCCGAAGAGACCGCCCGAGCCGAGGCCGATCAGCGCCTGCACGGACTGGAAGCCCGCGCCCTGCGCATCGTCCCAGGGGTTCATGAAGCTGAGCAGTCGCTCGCGACGGTACGGCTCGATCCAGATCGCGGCCATCCCGATTGCGGCAGAAATCGCTGCCGTGACGGCGAGCAGCCGCACCGGCGTTCCGGCGACGAGCAGCAGGCCGCCGAGCATCACCACGATGCAGATCACGGTGCCGAGGTCGGGCTCGAGCAGGATCACCGCACAGAAGACGCCGGCGACGAGACCGAGCGGCTTCGCGAGCTCCGCGAGTGTCTGCGGCGCGCGGCGGCGTGCGAGGTAGGCGGACGCCCAGACGGCGAGCGCGAGCTTCGCGAGCTCGGACGGCTGGAAGACGGCAGGGCCGACGGCGAGCCAGCGGCGCGCGCCGTTGACCGGGTCGCCCAGCGCGAGCACGGCGACGCACAGCGCGAACGAGACGACGAGGAACGGCGGCGCCAGCTTTCGCCAGATGCGGAAGTCGGTGCGCGCTGCGATCGCGAGCAGGCAGACGCCGATCAGCGCGTAGACGCCCTGGCGGGCCAGGTAGCCGGTGGGGTCGCCGCCGCCGAGCGCGGCCGGCGCGGAGGTCGCGCTGTAGACCATCACCAGCCCGAACGCGACGAGCGCGAGCGTCACGAGCAAGAGCACGTGCCATTCCAGATGCGCCTTCTTCATCTCCCTCGCGACAGTTCGGCGCGAGGGCCGCGACGCCTGCCCTAGAGCGCTTCCACCAGGCGCCGGAACTCGTCCCCACGCTCCTCGAAGTCCCGAAACTGGTCGTAGCTGGCGCAGGCGGGCGAGAGCAGCACGACGTCGCCCGGCCGCGCCGCTGCGGCGGCAGCGGCGACCGCCGTCCCGAGATCGCCGCTCGTCTCGTGAGGGAGCTCGTCGAGCGCCTCGGCGAGCTCGGGCGCGGCCTCTCCGATCAGGAAGGCTCGCTCGACCCTCCCCCGGGCCGCCGCGGCCAGCGGCTCGAACGACTCGCCCTTCGCCCTGCCGCCGGCGATCAGGAGCAGCGGCCGGTCGTAGGCGGCGAGCGCGCGGAGCGCCGCGGCGACGTTCGTCGCCTTCGAGTCGTTCACGTACAGGACGCCGTCCCGCTCGGCGACGGGCTCCAGCCGGTGCGGCACGCCCGGGAACTCGCGAAGCGCGCGCGCGATCTCTTCCTCGGTCCCGCCGGCCGCCCTGGCCGCAGCCGCTGCCGCGGCTGCGTTCTCCCGGTTGTGCGCTCCCGGGATGAGCGGCTCGGCCGGGAGCGGATCGTCGACGTCGAAGTCGGCGCGGCGAGCCTGGCCGGGGACCGCGCCGAAGCCGCGCGGAACGACCGCGACGTCGCCGAGCTCCTGGTTCTCGAAGACGCGGAGCTTCGCTGCCGCGTACGCCTCGAACGACGCGTGACGATCGAGGTGGTCGGGCTCGAGGTTCAGCAGCACCGCGACGCGCGGCCGGAACGTGTCGACGTCCTCGAGCTGGAAGCTCGACGCCTCGACGACGACCCACGATCCCGGCTCGACGGCTCCGTCGAGCTCGGAGAGCGCGACGCCGACGTTGCCGGCGACCGGTGCGCCGAGCATCGCGCCGAGCAGCTCACTCGTCGTCGTCTTGCCGTTCGTCCCGGTGACCGCGACGAGCGGGTTGTCGAGGACCCGGAAGCCGAGCTCGAGCTCGCTCCAGACGGGGATCCCGCGCAGGCGGGCCTCGACGACGAGCACCGCCTCGCCGGGCACGCCTGGGCTCTTGACGAGCAGCTCGACCCCGTCGAGCAAGGAGACGTCGTCGTCGTTTCCGAGGTCGCGGTCGGCACCGACGACACGCACGCTGCGCCGCTCGAGCGCGGCGACCGCGGCCTGCCCGGAGCGCGCGAGGCCGAGCACGAGCGCGCTTCGCGGGAGCGTCACCGCAGGAGATCCGGGCGGAACTCGAAGAAGAAGCGGTAGTAGAGCGCGAACCCGGCGGCGCAGAGGATCCCGGTCACGATCCAGAAGCGCACCATGATCTTCGTTTCCGACCAGGCTTTCATCTCGAAGTGGTGGTGGATCGGCGCCATCAGGAACACGCGTCTGCCGAGGTACTTGAAGGTGAACACCTGGATGATCACCGACAGCGCCTCGATCACGAAGATGCCGCCGATCAGCAGCAGCAGGAGCTCCACGTTCATCATCAGCGCGAACGCACCGAGCGCGCCGCCGAGCGCGAAGGACCCGGTGTCACCCATGATGATCTCCGCGGGGAAGGCGTTGTACCAGAGGAAGCCGACGCCGCCGCCGATCAGCGCTGCGCCGAGCGTCGCCATGTCGACCGCCGCGATGCTCTCGACGCCGCGCTGGCCACCGCGCACGAACGTGAGCACGTTCATCGCGGTGAACGTGAAGAGCGCGATCGTGCAGACGCCGGCGGCGAGCCCGTCGATTCCGTCGGTCAGGTTCGCGCCGTTCGCCGCGCCGGCGATCACGAAGAAGACGAGCCCGTACCAGGCCCACGACAGATCGATGTCGATGCCGACGATCGGCACGTAGACCTCGGTCGTCAGCTCGCGATCCTGGGAGAGGTAGCCGATGACGGCCGAGATCCCGAGCAGCATCAGGAGCTTCCAGCGGCCCGACAGTCCGAGCGAGCGGCGGTGCGTCAGCTTGATGTAGTCGTCGAGGAAGCCGATCGCCCCGCAGGCGACGGTCGCAAAGAACACGGTCAACGCGGCAGTCGAGTAGTGGCTGAACGGAAGGAAGGCGGCTGCCGCCGCGGCGATGATCAGCAGCCCGCCCATCGTCGGCGTGCCCTGCTTGACGACGTGCCCCTGCGGGCCCTCTTCACGGACGAACTGCCCGAGCTCCTTCCGGCGCAGAAAGTCGATGAATCTGGGGCCGAGCAGGATCGAGAGCAGCATCGCCACGATCGCGGCGATGATGACGCGACTCAAACCCGCGCCCCTGCGAGAGCTTCCGCGACGACCTCGAGCCCGGCGGCGCGCGACGCCTTGACGAGCACGCAGTCGCCGGGCTGCAGGAGCTCGTCGAGCGCGACGATCGCCTCGTCGACGCCGGCGACGCTCCGAACGGACAGGCTCTCCGTCTGCCCGTCACCGTAGTGCACGGCGAGCGGGCCGACGGTGAGCAGCACGTCGACGCCGACCCTGGCGGCGTGGCGCCCCACGTCGCGGTGGTAGCGCGGCGCGTCGGGACCCAGCTCGGCCATGTCACCGAGCACCGCGACGCGGCGCCGCGAGCCGGCTCGGTCGGCGAGGTGGTCGAGGGCGGCGCGCATCGACATCGGGTTCGCGTTGTACGCGTCGTTGATCAGCAATCCTCCCCCTTCGAGCGGGAGCTCCTCGCCGCGCCAGCGCGAGAACGCGATCGCACCCGCGCCCTCGTGCGCCCGGTCGAGCGGCAGGCCGAGTGCGTCGTAGGCGTGCAGCGCCGCAAGCGCGTTCAGCAGATGGTGGCGCGCGACGAAGTTGAACGTCAGCTCGACCTCGCGCCCGCCGACGGAGAGCACGGCGTGCGTGTGCTCGCCCTCGACCTCGGCACTCAGCACGTCGCCGGGGCCGAAGCGCCTCACGTCCAGATCCGGGCGGCGCAGATACGGCGCGAGCTCGGTCACGTCCGTGGGCACGATCGCGACGCCGCCCGCGGGGAGCGCCTCGATCAGCTCGGCTTTCGCCTGTGCGACCGCGGCGACCGTGCCGACGAGCTCGAGGTGGACGGGCCCGACCCCCGTGATCACGCCGATCCTCGGCTGCGCGATCGCACGCCAGGTCGGCGATCTGGCCGAGCCCGCGCATCGCGAGCTCGAGCACGCAGACCTCGGTGTCCGGCTCGAGCCGGCAGAGCGTGAGCGGGACGCCGAGCTCGTTGTTGAAGCTCGCCTCGGCGGCGACGGTGCGTGCAACGGGCGAGCAGAGCGCGTGCAGGACGTCCTTCGTCGACGTCTTGCCGGTCGAGCCGGTGATCCCGACGACGCGCGCGCCGCTTCGCGCCCGGACGGCCGCACCGAGCGCCCCGATCGTCGCGAACGCGTCCTTCGGCACGAGCGTCGCCGCTGCACCGCGCGCGTGCGCCTCCGAGAGGAAGTTCTTGCCCGCGCCGATCGCGACGAAGAGATCGCCCGGCTCGACGAGCCGGGAGTCGATCTTGACGCCCGTGATCCGCTCGCCGGTCGCCTCGACCCGTCCGGCGCCGAGCGCCTTGACCTCGTCGATCGTGAGCGGGATCACGCCTGCACTCTCGCGCGTCGGAGCAACTCTCGCGCGACCTCGCGGTCGTCGAACGGCAGCTTGCGGTCCGCGAACTCCTGCCCCTGCTCGTGGCCCTTGCCCGCGATCACGACGACGTCACCCGGCTGCGCCTCGTCGAGGGCGAGCTCGATCGCCCGGCGCCGGTCGGGCTCGATCTCGAGGCGCCCGGTCGCACCGGCGACGATCTCGTCGACGATCGCGCGAGGGTCCTCGGAGCGCGGGTTGTCGGAGGTCACGATCGCGACGTCGGCGAGCTCGGACGCGACGCGGCCCATCTGCGGCCGCTTGTCGCGGTCGCGGTCGCCGCCGGCGCCGAAGACGCAGATCACGCGCCCGCCGAGCCCGCGCGCGGTGCGCAGCACGTTCGCGAGGGCATCGGGCGTGTGGGCGTAATCGACGAGCACCGTGAAAGGTTGGCCCTCGTCGACCTCTTCGAAACGTCCCGGAACGGCGCGAACGGACTCCAGTCCGGCTCGTGCTGCCGCCTCGTCGATCCCGAGCAGCCTCGACGCGGCGAGCGCGCCGAGCGCGTTCTCGACGTTGAAGCGTCCACGCAGCTTCAGGTCGACGCCGTCGAGGGCGCTCGGCCCGAGCTCCGCGTCGTCCGCGAAGCCGAACGTCAACGCGTGCGGAAGCTCCGCCGCGAGCCTGCGGCCGTACTCGTCGCCGACGTTGACCGCGGCCGGGACGTCCTGGGCGAACAGTCGGCGCTTCGCGTCGAAGTAGCGCTCCATCGTGCCGTGGAAGTCGAGGTGGTCCTGCGTGAGGTTCGTGAAGACGAGCGCGGCGAAGCGGACGCCGTCGAGGCGGTGGAGCTCGGAGCCGTGTGAAGTCGCCTCGAGCGCGCAGCTGCGGTTGCCGGCGTCGAGCATCTCGCGGAACGTTCGCTGGAGGTCGATCGCCTCGGCGGTCGTGCGAACGGCGGCGCGCCGCTCGTCGCCGACGCGCGACTCGACCGTTCCGAGCAGGCCGGGCTTCCGGCCTGCCGCCTCGAGGATCGCGTAGAGGAGGTATGCGGTCGTCGTCTTGCCGTTCGTCCCGGTGACGCCTGCCACCTCGAGGTCGTTCGTCGGGTGGCCGAAGAACTCCGCGGCCGCGGTCGCCATCGCGCGACGAGCGTCCTCGACGACGAGCTGCGGGACGGCGAGGTCGAGCGGACGCTCGACGACGAGCGCCACCGCGCCGCGGGCGACCGCGTCCGCCGCGAAGTCGTGGCCGTCGGCGCGCGAGCCGGGAACGCAGAAGAACAGCGCACCGGGCACGACGGCACCCGCGTCGTAGGCGAGGTCTTTCAGCTCGACCGGAGCGCGCCCCACTACGTCCTTCGGTGCGAGCGCCGCAATCAAACGCTCGAGCTGCATCTCGGCGGTCGAGTCTATCCCGCGTTGTTCCACGTTCGTGACGGTTCGCGTCTTGTTCCGGCACACCTGCGGGGATACGCTCGCAGCGGGGAACGCGGGTGGAGCCAAGCCCCCACCCGGGCGGGGGGCTGCCTTTGGCCCCCGGCGGTCAGTTCTCCGGGTTGTCGGGCGGGACCTCGAGGTACTGGAGCGCGAAGCGGGCCAGCTCCTGGAACGCCGGGGCCGCGACGACGCCGCCCCAGATCGTCGTGGGCTCGTCGACGGTGACGAGGATCACCAGCCGGGGCCGCGTGGCGGGGACGAAGCCGACGAACGAGGCGACATAGCGCGAGGTCGAGTAGCCGCTTCCGTCCTCGAGCGGCTTCGCGGCGGTGCCGGTCTTGCCCGCGACGTTGTAGCCGGGCACGGCGGCGGCAAGGCCGGTGCCTCCCTCGGCGACGACGCCGGTGAGCATCGTTGCGAGCTGCGATGCGACGGCGGGCGTCAGGAGCCTCCGCCGCTCGACTCGCGCGGCCGCACGGCCGCCGACGTGCTCGACGAGGTGCGGCTGCAGCCAGACGCCGTCGTTCGCGACCGCGGCGTACGCGGCCGCCATCTGCACCGGCGTGACCGCGATCCCGTGACCGATCGGGAGCGTGCCGATCGTCGAGCCGGACCAGGTGTCGAGCGGGGGAACGATCCCGGACGTCTCACCGGGGAAGTCGACCTTGGTCTTGCTCCCGAAGCCGAAGCGGTCGACCCAGGACGCGAGCCGCTCGGAGCCGAGCTGCCGCGCGAGCGTGATCGCGCCGACGTTGGACGACTGCGCGACGATGTCGGCGACGGTCATCCGCACCGTCGCCCGCGGCTCGTGCTCGTGGATGACGCGATCTGCCACGTGGATCGACGTCGCGAGCGTGAATGCCGAGTGCGGAGTCACGAGCCCCTCGGAGAGCGCGCCGGCGACGGGGATCAGCTTGAACGTCGAGCCCGGCTCGTAGGTGTCGCTCACCGTGCGGTTGCGCTGCGTGTCCGGGCTCGCTTCCGCGAAGCGATTCGCGTCGAACGTCGGCGCCGTCGCCATGGCGTAGATCTCACCCGTGCTCGGATCGAGCACGACTGCCGTCGCCGACTTCGCACCCCACTGGCGCGCGGTGCGCCGCAGCACGTCTTCGGCCTTCGCCTGGATGCGATGGTCGAGCGTGAGGAAGACGTCGCGACCCTGCCGCTCGGCCGTCTCGCTCAGCACGTCGACGACGCGGCCGAACGGGTCGCGGATCACGGTCTCGCGTCCGGCCCGCCCTCGCAGCACCTCGTCGAGCTGAAGCTCGATCCCTGCGAGCCCACGGTTGTCCTGGCCGGCGAAGCCGAGCACCTGCGCGCCGACGGCGCCCTGCGGATACCGGCGGCGCTCCTCGGCGTAGAAGCCGACGCCCGGCAGCTCGCGCTTGCGCAGCACGTCCGCCTTCACGGCGTTGGCCTTCCGCTGCAGGTAGACGAACGCGCGCGACTTGTCCTTGAGCTGCGGGAAGATCGTCTCGGCGTCGAGCCCCAGTGCCTTCTCCGCCGCCAGTGCGACGAGGCGCGCGTTCTGAATCTGCGTCGGGTCTGCGTACACCGTCGTCGCCTGCTCGCCGAGCGCGAGCGGAACGCCGTTACGGTCGAAGATCGTGCCGCGCCGAGCCGGCAGCTCCAGGGTCTGCCGCTGCTGCTTCGCCGCGAGGTTCGAGAGCGGCTGTGCGCGCACCCCCTGCAGCCAGACGGCGCGTGCGAGCGATCCGGCGAGCGCGAGCGCCAACAGGACGAAGAGCAGGCGGATGCGGCGGTTGACGACCTTCGAGGTCACCGGCCCGGGCGGAGCTCGACGTAGGTCGATTCCTCCGCGGGCTGGAGCCCGAGCCGCGTCCGCGCGTCACGCTCGATTCGGGCCGGCGCGAGCGTGCTCGACACCTTCGACTCGAGCAGGGCGTTCTGCGCCTCGAGCTCGAGGCGCTGCTGACCGAGCTGCTCGATCTGCATGTTCAGCCGCAGCACGGCGACGTTCACCGCCACGACACCGACCAGCAGCACCGCGAGCACCGCGATCCAGACGACGCCCCCTGCGAGCCGGCGCCGCGGGGCGGCCGACGCGCTGCGAGGCCGTGGACGCTGCTGCGGCCGTGAAACCGCCGGAGCTTCGAGCTGCGCCGCAGAGGTCCAGCTCGCCATGCTCAGGCCTTGACCGCCGCGCGGAGCCGCGCCGACGCCGCGCGCGGGTTGTGGGCGATCTCCTCGGCGCTCGGGCGCACAGCCCGCTTGGACAGCGAGCGGAGCTCCGGCTCCTTGCCGCAGACGCAGATCGGAAAGTCGGGCGGGCACGTGCACCCGCGTTCGCGCTCTCGCATGAAGCGCTTGACGAGGCGATCCTCGAGCGAGTGGAAGCTGATCACCGCGAGCCGACCGCCCGGACGGAGCATCGCGGTGGCCGCCGGCAGAGCGGCCTCGAGCGCCCCGAGCTCGTCGTTGACCGCGATCCGGAGGGCCTGGAACACACGCTTGGCGGGGTGCCCCTCGCCGAAGCGCGCGGGTGCGGGGATCGCCGCGCGGATCGTCTCGACGAGGTCGAGCGTCCGCTCGAACGGCTGCTCCCGACGGCGGCGACCGATCGCGCGGGCGATCTGCTTCGCGTAGCGCTCCTCGCCGTAGCGGCGGAAGATCTGCTCGAGCTCGCTCTCCGAGAACTCGTTGACGAGCTCGCGCGCGGAAAGGTCTGCGGAGGGGTCCATGCGCATGTCGAGCGGCGCGTCGGCGGCGTACGAGAACCCGCGCTCGGGTCGATCGATCTGCATCGACGAGACGCCGAGGTCGAGCAGGATCGCGTCCGCGCGCACCCCGTTGTCGGCGAGCTGGCGCAGGACGACCGAGAAGTCCCCCCGCAGCAGCCGCGCCTGGACTCCCGCACGCCGCCGGAACCGTTCGAAGTACGGACGAACGCTCGGGTCGCGGTCGACGGCGATCAGCTTGCCGTTGCCGCGCAGCCCCTCCGCGAGAATCGCGGCGTGACCGCCCGCGCCGAACGTGGCGTCGACCACGGTCTCGTTCGGGCGCACGGCGAGCAGGCGCCGCACCTCCTCGGCGAGAACAGGGACGTGCTCAGTCTCGTTTGGCTGCAAGACGCTCGGCAACATGATGCGCACTCCCTTCGACTTGCTTCAGGTGCTCGCGCCAGGCGGCGCGATCCCAGATCTCCAGGTGGTCTTGAACCCCCGCGACGACGACCTCGCGGCCGAGGTGCGCGTGCTCGATCAGCGCGGCAGGAAGGTTGATCCGCCCCTGCTTGTCAGGCTCGGCCTCGGCAGCGCCGGAGAAGAAGTAGCGATTCATCAGGCGCGTCTCCTCGAGCAGCGGGTCGAGCTCGGAGAGCCGGCCGGCCACGAGGTCCTCCCACTGCTGCCTGGCGAAGAGGTACAGGCACCCATCGAGCCCACGCGTGACGATGCCCCCGCCCACGAAGGATTCCCGGAACTTGGCCGGAAGCGTGAGACGGTTCTTGTCATCGAGGGTGTGTGCGTATTCGCCAAGGAGCATGGGGTGGGGCCGTGCGGTGGATCTCCACTTTCCCCCACTCTAAACCACACTCCCCCACTTGGCAACCCCTCTGAAGGGTGAGGGGCTACATCGAGGTCAACTGCCCCTCGTAGGGGCCCCGGCCGGTCATCGCGGCCGCCCCACAGCGGGAGGCGAGATCGAGCGCGTTCTCGCGGTCCAGCCCGCTCGCCAGGGCGTACGTCAGCCCCGCCGCGAAGGAGTCGCCCGCCCCGTAGGCGTCGGAGACCGGCGCCGGGAGCCGGGCGGCCAGGAACGGCCCGCCCGGCTGGGTCCAGCCGCCCAGAGGGCCTGCGGTCGAGACCACGAGCCTCGGGGGCGGGTCGAGGTCACCCGGGTGGTACTGCTCGCCCAGGTCCTCCCCGCTCCCGACCAGTGCATCGAGCTCGACCCCCGCCCGGCGCAGCGTCGCAAGCTCCCGCGAGGTGGCAACGACGACGCGCGCCCGCCTCGCCGCCTCGAGCGCGCTGACGTCGCCCGCGGTGAAGTACACGCCGTCGGCACGCCCCAGCTCCAGCCAGGGAAGGTGGTGGCTCGTGCTCGGGTGGAGCTTGTCACCGAGCACGGTGATCGTCCGCTCGCCGGTGTCGTCGACGAAGGTGAAACCGCGACGCGTCGACCGCGGGACGAACTCGGCCTCCACCTGGACGCCGTGGGCGACCAGCTCGGCGTGGGCGCGACGCCCGAGCTCGTCGTCCCCGAGCAGCGTGTAGAAGGTGCACCCGCCGTTGAGCTTCGCGAGCTGCACCGCCGCGACGGCGCCGCCGCCGCCGGCCTCCTCCCAGGTCTCGTAGGCCGCCACGATCTCCCCGGGCTCGGGAACTCGCTCGACCCGGGCGAACTGGATCCACTCGACGTGGCCGACCACGGCGACGTTCATCGACCGGCAGTCTCACATTTGAGCGCGGCCGGCCGTTTCAAGACGATGATGGAAGCCGTGGCGACGATCCCCCCGTTCGAGCGCTTCTACGTCGAGCACCGCGACGGGGTGTTCGGCTTCCTCGTGCGGCGCGTTGGCCGCGACCGCGCGGAGGATGCCTTCCAGGAGACGTTCCTTCGGGCGCTCAAGAGCTACGAGTCGCTCGCGCACGCGGGAAACCTGCGCGCGTGGGTGTTCACGATCGCCGCGCGGGTGGCCGTCGACGACTTTCGCAAGCGGCGCCCGACGTCGCCTGAGCACGAGCCGGTGGTCGAGGATTCGAGGCCGGCCTACGCCGAGCTCGAGCACCTCGCCGACGAGCTGCCGCCGAAGGAACGCGCGGCCGTCGTGCTTCGGTACGGCTACGACCTCGAGTACTCGGACATCGCACTCGCGCTCGACTCGAGCGAGGAGGCGGCGCGCCAGGCGACGTCCTCGGGTGTCCGAAGGCTCCGACGAAAGGGTGTGACGCTGTGAAGGTCTCCGACGATCTCGACCGCCGCTTCCGCGAGCGCGCGTTCTCAGAAGGCTCGCTCGACGTTGCGTACGACCTCGTCGACTCGCCGATCGGCGCGCTGCTCGTCGCCGTGACCGAGCGTGGCCTGTGCCGCATCGGGTTCGACGCCGAGCCCGAGCGCGATCTCGACCCGCTCGCGCGACTGTTCGGCGCGAAGGTGCTGCGGGCGCCGAAGGCGGTCGACGAGTCACGGCGCGAGCTGAGCGAGTACTTCGAGGGGACGCGCACGGCGTTCGACGTGCCGGTCGACGTCCGCTTCGACGCGTTCCGGCTCCGCGTGATGGACGAGCTCGCCCGCGTCCCGTACGGCGAGGTGACGACCTACGGCGCGCTCGCCGCCCGCGCCGGGAATCCGCGGGCCGCGCGGGCAGTCGGGACGTTCATGAACCGCAACCCGATCCCGATCGTCCTTCCCTGCCACCGGGTCGTGGGCGCAAACGGGAGCCTCACCGGCTACGGAGGCGGGCTCGAGCGCAAGGAACGGCTCCTGCAACTCGAAGGCGCGTCGCTCACGCTGCTGGGATGACTGCCGATGGTTCTCGTCACCTACGGCGGCGAGGACGAGCAACTCGTCGAACAGGTCGACGCCGCCGTGGACGCGCTCCGCTAGCTCTGCAGCAGCCGGTACCCGACTCCCCACGCGTTCAGCACGTACGGCCCGCCGCCCGCGGCGCCCAGCTTGCGACGTAGCCGTGACGCGTGCGAGTCGAGCGTGCGCGTGCGCGCGCTCGGGGAGCGAAAGCCCCACACGTCTCGCAGGAGCTCCTGCTTCGGGAAGACGCGTTGCGGGTCCTCGGCCAGCTTCGCGAGCAGCTCGAACTCCTTGCCCGAGAGCGTGACGGGGTGCCCTTGCACGCTCACGCGCCGTGTGCGCTTGTCGACGACGACCTCGCCGGCCTCCAGCACGTCGCCGTGTGGACGAACCGCGCGTCGGAGGACCGCACGGATTCGTGCGAGCAGCTCGTCGTAGACGAACGGCTTCGGCACGTAGTCGTCGCAACCTCGGTGGAACGCTCGAACCCGGTCGACTGCGTCGGCGTCGGGTTGGCCCATGAGGATGAGCGGAACGTCGCGATTCCAGGAGCGGCCGGGCTCGCCCTCGCGCAGGCGCCTGCAGAGCTCGAGGCCTGTGGCGTCAGGGAGAGGGGTGCCTACGAGGACGAGATCCGGCCGCGAACGCTCGGCGAGCTCGAGCGCCTCGCCGCACGCACGTGCGCCCACGACCTCAAAGCCGTCCTGCGCGAGCTGACGTTCCAGGAACCCGCGCGTTGCGTGTTCCGACTCGGCGAGAAGGAGGGCCGCGGACATTCGCGCGAAGCTAACATCGGCTTCCGAGGCGGTCGAGATGTCCTTTCTCGCAATTGTGCGACGGTTCATCGACAGTCGTCCGCTGCGAACGGCGCTCCTCGCGGCCGTGGTTGTTCCGGCAGTCGCGCACGCGGCGACACCCGTCTGGCAGCGAGGCGAGCCGCTTTCGCTGCCGCGCACCGAGGTCGCCGCCGCGCGCAGCGGCAACGAGCTCGTCGTCGTCGGCGGCTACGTCCCGTGGGGAGACAGCTCCGCACAGGCCGACGCCTACGCGCCCGCGACCCGACGCTGGCGACGCCTGCCGGACCTCCCCGTCGCCGTCAACCACGCGATGGCCGCGACGTGGCGCGGCAAGGCCATCGTCGTCGGCGGCTACGTCGCGCGGAGCGCCCCGAGTGACCGCGCGTTCGTGCTCGAGAACGGCCGCTGGCGCGAGCTCCCGCGTTTGCCCGCGGGACGCGCCGCCGGAGGCGCGGCGGTGATCGGCGACACGCTCTACGTCGTCGCCGGCATCGGGCCCGCCGGCCTCACGCGAGCCTCCTACGCGCTCGACCTCAGGCGCAACCGCTGGCGGCAGATCCCGGGACCGACCCCGCGCGAGCACCTCGCCGTCACCGCGACGGGTGGGCGCGTCTACGCGCTCGCGGGCCGCACCGCGGGGCTCGACACGAACCTCCGCACGCTCGAGAGCTGGAAGCCGGGCGCGCGAGCCTGGGCACGCCTGCCGCCGGTGCCGGTTGCCCGCGGCGGAACCGGCGCGACGGCGGTCGGCCGGACGATCGTGTCGATCGGCGGCGAGGCGCCTGGTGGGACGATCGCGAGCGTGTTCGCCTTCGACACGAAGACCAGGCGCTGGCGCAGGCTCCCCGACCTCCCCACCCCACGCCATGGCCTCGGCGTCGTCGCGACGGGACGGACGGTCTACGCGATCGCAGGCGGCCCGCAGCCCGGGCTCACGACCAGCGGCGCCGTCGAGCACATCACGCTCCCGTGATCCTGCACGCCAACGGGATCCGCTTCGAGGCGATCGCCGAAGGTCCCGAGGACGGTCCACTCGTCCTGCTCCTGCACGGCTTCCCCGAGCTCGCGCGCTCGTGGCGCCACCAGCTCCCCGCGCTCGCGCAGGCCGGCTACCGCGCGGTCGCGCCGAACATGCGCGGCTACGACGGCACCGAAGCGCGCGGCCCGTACGACCTGCGCACGCTCGCGCAACGACGCCGCCGGGCTGATCGAGGCGCTCGGCCGCGAGCGCGCGACCGTGGTCGGGCACGACTGGGGCGGCGTCACCGCGTGGGCGGCGGCACACCTGCATCCGAACCGCGTCGAGCGGCTCGTCGTCATGAACGCACCGCACCCGAGGCTCCTGCGCGAGGAGATGCTCGCGAGCGGCGAGCAGCGCAAGCGCTCGCGCTACATCTTCCAGTTCCAGATCCCGTGGTACCCCGAGCGGCAGCTCTCGAAGGATCGCGCGGCCAACATCGTGCGCGCGCTCCGCGGCGGCTCGCACGTGCGAGTCCGCGTGGCCCGACGAGGAGCTCGAGCACTACCGGGCCGCGTTCGACGAGCCGCGCAAGCTCAAAGGCCCGCTCGCCTACTACCGGACGGCGTTCAGGAACGCGCTCCTACGGCGCGGCGCCGGACTCGGCGGGCCGATCCAGGCGCCGACCCTCGTCCTCTGGGGCATGCGCGACCGCTTCCTCGCGCCGGGATTCGCCGATCCCGAGCGGCTGCGCCCGCACGCGACGAACGTCGAGGTCGTCCGGATCGAGGAGGCGGGCCACTACGTGCAGAACGAAGCCCCGGAGCGCGTGAACGCCGAGCTGCTGCGCTGGCTAGAGCCGCCCGCTTCTGATCACGCCCCAGAAGAGCCAGCCGCCGAGCACCGCCGAGAGCACGAACCCGACCACTGAGAGGACGTTCAGCCCGAGGATCTGCGGCCCCTCGGCGAAGATCCCGATCAGGCTCGAGCCGATCAGCCCGCCGGTCACGACGAGCGCGATCACCAGCCGGTTGAAGACGACGTCGATCCGGTGCATGAACTCGTCGAGCCCCTTGTGCACGAAGCCGACCTCCATCTGGCCGTCCCGCAGCTCCTCCAGGACGTCGTGCAGCTGGTACGGGAGGTCGAGCGCCATCTCACCCATGCGTAACCCCTCGCGGCGCGCGCGGCTCGCGATCCGGTCCGGCGTGAACCGCTCGACGAGCATCGCGCGCGCGTAGGGCCTTGCGACCTCGAAGACGTTGAAGTCCGGGTAGAGCTCGACGCCGACCGAGGCGAGCATCGCGATCGAGCGGTCGAGCAGCAGATAGCGCGACGGCAGGTGCAGGTTCATCGAGTAGATGAGGTCGAACGTCTCGCGGATCACGACGAGCGGATCGATCTCCGCGAGGCTCGCGCCGTAGTAGCGGTAGTAGAGGTCGTTGAGCCGGGCGCGGAAGTCGTCCTCGCGATCGAGCGGGTAGCGCACGCCGAGGTCTCCGAGACGTTTCGGCAGGTTGTCGACTCGCTCCTGCGCCACGTCGATGAACAGCCGCGTCAGCTTCGTCATGTCCTCGTCGGTGAGGCGGCCGACGGCGCCGAAGTCGACGAGACCGATCGTCCCGTCGGGAAGCACGAGGACGTTCGCGGGATGCGGATCGCCGTGGAAGAAGCCGTGGCGGAAGATCATCGCCATCCACGCGTCGGTCATCGTGTGCGCGACCTGTCGGCGGCGCTCGAGCGGCGTCTCGAGCGGCAGGTCGACGAGCTGCACGCCGTCGATGAACTCGAGCGTCAGGACGCGGTGCCGCGAGTAGCTCCAGTAGACCTTCGGCACGCGGACGCGCTCGTCGTTGCGGAAGTTCCGCCGGAACTTCTCCGCGTTCCGACCCTCCCGCGTGTAGTCGAGCTCCCCGCGGATCTGCTGGGCGAACTCGTCGACGAGCTCGCGCGCGTCGATGAAGTCGAGTGCGCGCACGCGCTCCCTGATCACCCGCGCCGCCTGGTAGAGGAGCGCGAGGTCGGCCTCGATCTGGCGCGGCGCGTGAGGCCGCTGCACCTTGACCGCGACCCGGTCGCCGTTCGGGAGCACCGCACTGTGCACCTGGCCGATCGACGCCGCCGCGATCGGCTGCCGCTCGAACTCGACGAAGAGCTTCTCGAGCTCGAGCCCGAGCTCGCTCTCGATCACCTCGCGCACCGCGGAGAACGGCACGGGCCGCACGTCGTCCTGGAGACCCCGGAGCTCGGCGATGATGTCGGGCGGAACGACGTCGGGACGGGTCGAGAGGAGCTGCCCGAACTTGACGAACGTCGGCCCGAGCTCGTCGAGCAGCTCGCGGAGGCGGACGCCGCGCGCCGAGCGATCCTCGGGTTCCGGTGGCGGGCGCTCCCCCCAGGGGAGCAGGTCGGTCAGCTTGTGGCGCTCGAAGAAGTAGCCGAAGCCGTGCCGGACCGCGACCTGTGCGATCTCAGAGAGGCGGCCGAGGTTCCGGGACGTCGTCTGCGCCATCCACCGGAAGTGTGACAGGAGGCGGCGCGGACTCCATCAGGCGGATCCGGTGCTCGAGCTGGGCGACGCGCAGCTCCAGGTCTTCGTGCTCGCTCTGGGTGACGAAACCGAGCTCGCGTAGGAGCGCGCTCATGTTGTCCGAGGCGCGCTCGCTCACGCGGCCGCTCTCGTCGCGCGCCCAGCCGACGAGGGCCTCGACGACGTTCCGGGCGGCGTTAACGGGCTCGGCCATGGGGTCGCGCCTTGCGACGTTGACGCCGGCGTTCGCGCTTGGCTGCGTCCCCGTTGCCGTCGCCGTCGTCTGTCGGTGAGAGCAGCGGGATGTCGGGGACGGGCTCGTCGGCGGCCGCCTGCATCGCCGCTTCGGCGACGGCGAGGTCGTCTTCGGGCACGTCGGCGGCCATCCGCTTCGCGTACTCCGGCTCACGCTCCTTCAGCCACGAGAGCAGCGGCACCGCGAGGAAGATCGACGAGTACGCACCGGAGCCGATCCCGACGAGGAGTGCGAACGCGAAGTCCTTGAGCGTGTCGCCGCCGAAGAAGTACAGCGCGGCGATCGGCAGCAGCGTGATGAACGTCGTCGCCAGCGAACGGCGGATCGTCTCCCACAGCGACACGTTGCCGATCTCCCGGAACGATGCGCGGCGCATCAGCGGGATGTTCTCGCGCACGCGGTCGAGGATGATGATCGAGTCGTAGATCGAGTAGCCGAGCACGGTCAGGATCGCGGCCACCGTGGCCGTCGAGACCTCCAGCCCGAAGAGCGAGTAGACGCCGATCGCGATCAAGACGTCGTGGAGGAGCGCGGCGATCGTCGCGACCGCGAACTTCCACTGGAAGCGGATCCAGATGTAGCCGACCACGAGCAGTAGCGAGAACACGACTGCCCACAGAGCGCTCCGCGCGATCTGGCTGCCGAAGCTCGCGGAGACGGTGTTCAAGCTCGTCGCCGCGTCGAACTCCTGCCTGAGCGAGGACGTCAATTGCTGTTGCTCGTCGGGCTCGAGCACCGGCGTGCGCATCTGAAACTCGCGGTACTGGTTGTCGCCGATCTCGGCGCCGACGCCCTGGATCGTCGCGCCCCCCTGCCCGACCTCGGCCGCCTGCGCGCGAACGTCCTCGAGGGCGACCGGCTGTGGGGTCTGGATCGTGAGCTCGCTGCCGCCCTCGAAGTCGATCCCGAGGTTGAGCCCCTGGTAGAGGAGCGACCCGATCGCGATCGCCATGATCGCGCCCGAGATCGCGAACCAGATCTTCCGCTTGCCGACGTAGTCGTGGCGGATCCAGTTCGGGACCTTGGCGCCGGTCGCGCCCATGAACTTGGCGCTGTCGAACCAGCGGAAGCCGGCGAGCAGCCCGAGCATCGCACGCGTCGCGAAGACCGCGGTCACGACCGACATCGCCGTACCGATCAGCAGCATCAGCGCGAAGCCCTTGACGCCCGCCGTCGCGAGCGAGAAGAGCACGAGTGCGGTGATCGCTGTGACGACGTTCGCGTCGATGATCGTCGAGAGTCCCTTGCCGTACCCGGACGCGATCGCCGCGCGCACGGATTTACCCTCGCGCGACTCCTCCTTGATGCGCTCGAAGATGACGATGTTCGCGTCGGCCGCGACGCCGATCGTCAGGATCATTCCCGCGAAGCCCGGCAGCGTCAGCGTCACGTCGAAGAGCAGGATCGCGCCGTAGAGCAGCGCCGCGTAGATGCCGAGGCCGAGCACGGCGATCAGGCCGAGGAAGCGGTAGAAGACGAGCAGGAACAGCGCGACGAGCACGAGCCCCGCGATCGCCGCCTGCCAGGCCTGCCGCAGGGAGTCCTCGCCGAGCGTCGCCGAGATCTGCGTCTCCTCGAGCGTCACGAACTTGATCGGCAGCGCACCGGTCTGGAGCACGATCGCCAGGTCCTTCGCCTCGTTCACGCCGGCCATGCCGGTGATCTGCGCGCCGTTCGAACCGGAGATCCCGTTCGGGTTCTCGTTGAAGTCGATCGACGGCCACGAGCGGATCTCGCCGTCGAGCACGATCGCGAAGTGCTGGAACTGGTCCTGTCCGCCGAGACTGACGCGCTTGCCGCGCTGCGCGAGCTCGCGGGTGATGTCTCCGAACTTCTCCGTCCCGTCGCTCGTGAACTGCATCAGCACGATCGGCTCGCCGGAGGTCGTGTCGAAGTCGCTGCGCGTGCCCGAGAGCTTGAGGTCGACGCCCCTCATCTCGGGAATCGGCCGCTCGGCGTTGTCCGGCTGGTACTTGAAGAGGTAGTAGTAGGTCACGCCGGGGACCGGCGTGCTTGCGCCGGGCGGGCAGATCACGGCCGAGTCGGCGCTGCACGTGATCACGATGCGGTTCTTCGGGACCCCGAGCGCGCGGACGTCCTCGCCGCCTTCCTCGAAGGCCTTGCTGCTCTCCGCCGCCTGCTTCGTCGGGAACGGTCCGGCGATCACCTTCTTCGTCTCGGTGTCGAAGACGCGCCACTCCTTGCCGCCGCCTTCCTGAATCAACGACTGCTGCCCGACGAGCAGGTCGTAGAGCGTCTCGATGGGGATCGGGATGCCGCGCGAGATCGACGGTGGCACGAGGTCGCCCTCGAGGTCGAAGAACTGGAGCTCAGCCGTCTTGCCGATCAGCTCGCGGGCGCGGTTGACGTCTGTGACGCCTGCGAGCTGGACCGAGATCTGGTCCTCGCCCTGCCGCGCGACGATCGGCTCGGAGACGCCGAGCCTGTCGATCCGGTTCCGGATGATCGTCTCGGAGCGCTTGAGATCGTTCTCGGTGATCTGCCGGTTGGGCGGGGGATCCGCCTTCAGCACGACCTCGAGGCCGCCCTGGAGGTCGAGCCCGAGCACCGGCTTCTTGTAGAAGGGGGATTGCGGCAGCGCGATCAGTGCCACGCCGACGAGGGCGAGGACGATCAGCGATACGAGGACGAGGTACGACCGGCGGGTGTTCAAGCCGCGCTCAGGTTAGCTGGGATCCGCCGCCGGAGCGCTTCCCGGAGCGAGCTGGGAAACGGCCCGTTTGTCGACTTTCACGAACGTCTCGGGGGCGATCTCGAGCCGAATGTGGTCCTCGTCGACGTGGTCGATCCGGCCGTAGAGCCCGCCGGCGGTCACGACCTCCTGGCCTCGCTCGAGTCCCTCGATCAGCTCGCCTTGGCGCTGCGAGCGGCGGCGCTGGGGCCGGATGATCAGGACCCAGAAGAGGACGGCGAGCACGACGAGCGGGAGGAACTCCATTCAGTGGCCTTTCGTTGCGGGAGCCGCGGCGAGCCGGTCGAGTGCGTCGGCGCGGTAGGCGGCGAACTCGCCCCGCTCGATCGCCGCGCGAGCTCCCGCGGTCAGGTCGATCAGGAACCGGAGATTATGAAGACTGAGCAGCCGCAGACCGAGCAGTTCCTGCTGGTTGACCAGGTGGCGGATGTAGGCGCGCGAGAACCGCTCGCACGCAGGGCAGGCGCAGCTCTCGTCGAGCGGGCCGGGGTCGCGCGCGAAGCGGGCGTTTCGCAGGTTCAGCCGGCCCTCCCACGTCAGCGCGCTCCCGGTGCGCGCCGTGCGCGTCGGCAGCACGCAGTCGAACATGTCGACGCCGCGTGCGATCACCTCCAGCACGCCCTCGGGGTCGCCGATGCCCATGAAGTAGCGCGGCTTCTCGGTCGGGAGCAGGTCGGCCGCCCACGCGGTCGTCTCGAACATCTGGTCGCGCGACTCGCCGATCGCGAGCCCGCCGATCGCGTTGCCGTCGAAGTCGAGCTCGACGATCTCCTCGATCGAGCGGCGGCGCAGCTCCGGATCGACGCCGCCCTGCGCGATCCCGAAGCGGAGCTGGCCGGGCGCGCGCGGTGCGTCCCGTTGCCGTCGCGCCCACTCGGTCGTGCGGCGCACGGCCTGCTCGAGCTCCGCGCGCGACGCCGCGGGCGGCAGGACGACGTCGAGGCACATCGCGACGTCGGAGCCGAGCGCGCGCTGGATCTCCGCAGCGTCCTCCGGCGTCAGGCGCGCGGCCTCGCCGTCGTAGACCGAGCGGAACGTGACCGCGTCGTCGTCGACGCCGAGCAGCGTGTCGCGGAGCGAGAAGACCTGGAAGCCGCCCGAGTCGGTCAGGATCGGCCCGTCCCAGCCCATGAACGCGTGCAGGCCGCCGAGCTCGGCGATCACGTCTTCGCCCGGGTCGGAAGTGCAGGTGGTAGGTGTTGCCGAGGACGATCGAGGCGCCGAGCGCGCGCAGCTCGTCCGGGTGGAGGCTCTTGACGGTCGCCTTCGTCCCGACGGGCATGAACGCCGGCGTCGGCACGTCGCCGTGCGCGGTGTGCAGCACGCCTGCGCGCGCAGGACCGTCGGTTGCGTGAAGCGTGAAGCTCACAGGATCAGCATCGCATCGCCGAACGAGTAGAAGCGGTACCGCTCCTCGACGGCCGTGCGGTAGAGCTCGCGGGTCTGCTCGACGCCCGCGAAGGCCATCACGAGCGCGAGCAGCGTCGAGCGCGGCAGGTGGAAGTTCGTCAGCAGCGCGTCCACGCGACGGAACTCGAAGCCGGGCGTCACGAACAGCGACGTGCGGCCGGTCAGCGGGCCGTCGCGCGCGAGCGTCTCGAGGACGCGGACCGACGTCGTGCCGACGGCGAGCACGCGGTCGGCCGCGCGGATTCGCGCCCACGCCTCGGGCCGCACGTCGTAGCGCTCGCCGTGCAGCTCGTGCTCCTCGAGCATCGTCGACGGCGACCGGGCGGAACGTGTCGAGCCCGACGTGGAGCGTCACGCGCTCGACGTCGAGCGCGGCCAGCAGCTCCGGCGTGAAGTGCAGACCGGCGGTCGGCGCCGCGGCCGAGCCGGGGTCTCGCGCGTAGACGGTCTGGTAGCGCTCGGGGTCCTCGAGCGGGACGCCGATGTACGGCGGCAGCGGGACCTCGCCCGGCGGGCTCGCCGTCGAGACGCAGCCGCCAGCGGCCCTCGCCCAGGTGCTCGACCAGCTCCACCGGGCCGTAGCGCTTCCCCGCGCGCAGGCGTCGCGTCGGCCGGGCGAGCCCCTCCCAGAGCCCGTCCTCGAGCCGCTCGAGCAGCAGCACCTCCCCTTTGGGCTTCGCGATCGGGATCCGCGCCGGCACGACGCGCGTGTCGTTGACGACGACGAGCTCGCCGCGGCAGCTCCTCAGGCAGCTCGCCGAAGCGCCGGTGCCGCACCTCGCCGCTCGCCCGGTCGAACACCAGGAGCCTCGACTCGTCCCGCCGCTCGAGCGGCCGCTGCGCGATCAGCTCCGGCGGCAGCTCGTAGTCCAGCTCGCTGGTTTGCATCCGACGCCCAGGTTAGTGTTGCGTCCGATGGATCAGGACGCGATCGAGCGCGCGCGGCAGCGTCTCGCAGAGGCGGCCGAAGGGCGCACCGACGCGGCCGGCGTGGACGCGGCGCTGGAGCGTGCGCGCAAGGGTCTCGAGGACCTCGCCGCCGCCGCGGGAGAGCTCGAAGCGACCCTGCCGGCGAAGGTCGGCGAGGCCGTCAAGGAAGGCGTCGCGTCCGAGGCACGCCCCGTCGGCCGCCAGCTCGCCGAGGTGCGGGGCCTGATGAACCAGCTGCTCCGCCGCCTCGAACGGCTCGAGGGCGACGTCCTCGCGGAGCGGCATGCGCGCGTCGACGATCTCGGGCTGCTCGTCGACCTGCTCACGTCAGGCTGGAGAGGCGTCGACGAACGGCTCGCACGGCACTCGAGCAGCATCTGCACGACGGGCTCCGGCGCGGTCGTGTACCGCATCGAAGAGCGCCGCCCCGCCAGCGGCGACATCAGCTAGCTCGGCAGCACGAGCAGGAACCGGCTGCCGCGGCCGGGCTCGCTCTCGAGGTCGATCCGCCCGCCGAGCGCAGCCGCGAGCTCCCGCGCGATCGCGAGGCCGAGGCCCGTCCCGCCCGCACCGTCCTGCGAGACGAACGGCCGGAAGATCCGTTCCCGCTCGTCCGCGGTGATCCCAGGCCCCGTGTCGTCGATGGCGACGCTGACGTTCCCGTTCGCGTGCTCGAGGCTCAACCCGATCTTTCCTCCGTCGGGCGTCCAGCGGAACGCGTTCTGCAGGAGGTTCGAGATGATCTGGAGCACCCGGTCGCCGTCGGTGACGATCACCGGGTGCGCCTCGACGTCACGCTGGTAGTCGATCGCGCGCCGGCGCGCCTCCTCGCTGAACGCCGTGTACGCCTGCTCGCAGAGCGCCTGCATGTCGACCTCTTCCTGCAGGAGCGTGAAGCGGTGGGCGTCGAGCTTCGCGAGGTCGAGGATGTCGCCGACGAGCCGCGACAGCCGGTCGGCCTCGAGCGCGATCACGTCGAGCGACTCGCTGCGGAGCTCCGGGTCCTCGACGACGCCCTCGCGCAACGCGTCGACGTGACCGCGGATCGCGGTCAGCGGCGTGCGCAGCTCGTGCGACACGGACATCAGGAAGCTGCGCTCGCGCTCGTCTGCCTCGGCCAGGCGCGCGGCCATCTCGCGGAAGCGCTCTGCGAGGTGCCCGATCTCGTCGCCGGTCGGAACGTCGGGGATCACGACGTCGTAGCGGCCTTCCGCGATCTGGTCGGCCGCACCGGCGAGCTCGCGCATCGGCTTCGAGATCCGCCGGGACAAGTAGAAGACGAGGCCCGCTGCGACGAGCAGGCCGCCGACGATGCCGAACGCCAGCCGCTGGAGCAGCGTCACCCACTGCGCCTGCAACTCGGCGCGCGGCTTCGCGACCGCGAACACGCCGAACCGCACGTCGTTCTCCTCGAACGGGCGCGCGACGGCGAGGTAGCGGCGGTCGTCGTCGACCGGCGTGAACTCGAACACCGTGCCGCGCCCGGCGGGGAGCGCGTTGACGTCGACGATGTTCAGGGGGAGCTGGCGGAAACCGGAGTTCTCACCGGGGAAGAGCGACTGGCCGACGTAGTAGATCCGGTCACCGGTCGTTCGCTCGAGTGCCCGCGCCCCATAGGGCTGGGCCCCTTTTCCGATCTGCTCCCCGAAGAGCTGGGTCAGGCCCGCCGCCTCGCGCTGGAGCTCTCGCACCGACTGTTCCCGCGCGTAGTCCTGGAAGAGGCGAAGCGCGACGGCCGACGCGATCAGGAGCGCGAGCGCGATCCCCGCGAGGAAGAGGGCCGGGAGCCTGAAGCTGAGCGACCGGAACATGCCGGCTCTAAGGGTAGGCGGGCTAGGCGGCGTCGCGGGCGGGCGAGACCTTGTAGCCCACGCCCCAGACGGTCACGATCGGCGACGCGTCGCCCAGTTTTCGCCGCAGCTGGCGCACGTGGACGTCCACCGTCCGCGTGTCCCCGGCGAACGTGTAGCCCCAGACCCGCTCGAGCAGCTGGTCCCGGGTCAGCACGAGACCTTTGTGGTCGAGGAGCTCCCAGAGCAGGTCGAACTCCTTCGGGGCGAGCTGGATCTCCTCCTCGCCGACCCGCACCTCGCGCCGGCCGGCGTCGATCTTCAGGTCGCCGTGCTGGAGCTGCGCGCTCTCCTTCTCGCGGCGGTCGGGCGTCGCGCGGCGCAGGATCGACTTCACGCGCGCGACGAGCTCGCGCGGGTTGAACGGCTTCGTCAGGTAGTCGTCCGCGCCGACCTCGAGGCCGATGATCTTGTCGACGTCCTCGTCGCGCGCGGTCAGCATCAGGATCGGAACGTCCGAGCTCTTGCGGATGCGGCGGCAGACCTCGATCCCGTCGATGTCGGGCAGCATCAGGTCGAGGATGATCAGCGTCAGGTCGCCCTTGGCAGCCTGCGTGAGCGCCTCGGTGCCGTTCGCGGCCGTGCGCACGGCGTAGCCGGCGTTCTTCAAGTAGAGCGAGACGAAGGACGCGATCGAGGACTCGTCCTCGACCACCAGGACGGTCTGCGTCTGCTGCGTCGCCACTACGGGTTCGTTGCGACCGGGTTCAGCTGGAAGAACGGTGGTGAGAGCAGATCCACGAATTGCAAGTCACCGCCATTCAACACGTAGGAGCCGTTCGTTCCGCGGATCCAGTCGACGCGACCCTTGCCGACGAGCGAGAGATCGACGTCGACGCCCTTGCGGACGATCATGCTGAAGGACTCGCCCATGACCTTCCAGCGGAGGTCCTTGCCCGCGAAGCGCTCCTTCGCGCCGTCGTCGTCGAGGTCGGTTCGATTCACGCCTGCGCCCGTGACGACCGGAACGAGCTCGTCGGTCCTCCACTCGTCGAGGAGGAGAACGCACTGGCTGCAGCGCCCGATCACGCCGCCCTTCACGTGGACGGAGATCGAGCCGTCCAGATCGCGAACCGAGAGGGTGCCGTCGCCCGGCGCCCGGACGGTGGCCGAGGCCACACCGGGGAGTGCGAGGACGAGCAGGGTTGTGAGGACGACAAGGCGCCGCATGGGTGGAGTATCGAACGCGGAAATATGCGCAAGCTGATCGTAAAGTATGGAAATCGTTAGGGCCAGCCCCCGGCGGCGCTACGGTACGGCGGGTCGATGCGACGAAGCCAGTTCCTGCAGGCGGTCGTGGCCGCGCTCGGCCTTCCGGCGGCCTCCCGGGCCGCCACCCCGCTTCCCGAGCTGCGTGGCCTGCGCGCCTCGAACGGGGGACGCCCGTTCGCCGGCGACGGCCGGCACCTGACCACGATCAGCCCCCGGCGGACCGCGACGGCGCCGGGCGCTCATCCGCTTCTCGCTCACGGGCCGGGCGCGCGTGCGCCTCGAGGTCGTCCGGACGGACACGATCCGGGTCGGCAAGCCGCTCGCCGAGGTCGTGTGGGCGTCCGAGCGGAGCTTCGCTGCGGGTGCCCACGAGGTCGCGTGGCGCCCGCCCCGTGACCTCCAGCCGCGGACGTACCAGGTGCGCGCCGTCGTGAGCGCCGGCGGCCGGCAGAGGACCTACGGCGTCCACCGGCCGGGCAGCAACGTGAAGGGACCCGTCGTGCGCGTGCTCGGCGTCGACGTCGCGCTGACGAAGACGAGCTACGCCCCCGGCGAGCCGACCGACCTGCTGATCGCGAGCGACTCGCCTTCGCTCGAGGTCCAGGTCTTCCACTACGCAGGGCCGGAGCGCTTCGTCGAGCGCGACCTGCGCACGAACGGCGTCGCCGTGACGCCTCCCGCCCACGTCGACTGGCGCGCCCACCCTGACGCGCCGTCGCGGCTGCGCTTCCTGCGGGCCGGAGAGTGGAGCAGCGGTCTCTACTTCGTCCGCGCACGAGCCGACGACGGCAACGTCGGCTACGCGCCGTTCATCCTGCGACCTCGCACGCTCGGCGGCCAACGCGTCGCGGTCGTCCTCTCGACGAACACGTGGCAGGCGTACAACTTCCACGACGCGGACGGCGACGGCTGGGGGGACAGCTGGTACGTCAGCTCGAGCACGCACAGCGTGGACGTCTCGCGTCCCTTCCTCGACTTCGGCGTGCCGTTTCGCTTCCGCGACTGGGACCTCGCGTTCGTCGCGTGGCTGAACCGCACCGGCAAGCAGGTCGACTTCCTCTCCGACGACGACGTCGAGAGCGCCGGCACGGGCGACCGCCTGCGGCGCGCGTACGACCTCGTCGTCTTTCCCGGTCACGCCGAGTACGTGACGTCGCGAGGGCTCGAGATCGTCGAGCGCTACCGCGCGCTCGGCGGCAACCTCCTGTTCCTCTCGGCCAACAACTTCTTCTGCCGCGTTCGCCGCGACGGTCGCACGCTCGTGCGGGAGAAGCTCTGGCGCGACCTCGGGAAGCCGGAGTCCGCGCTCGTCGGCGTTCAGTACGTCGCCTCGGACTACGGACAGCGTCAGGGCCCGTTCGTCGTGCGAGGCGCCGACGCGGCGCGCTGGGCGTTCGAGGGAACCGGCCTCGAAAACGGCTCGTCGTTCGGGCGCTACGGGATCGAGCTCGACGCTCGCACCGCCGCTTCGCCGCCCGGCACGACGCTGCTCGCGGAGATCAAGGACCTGATGGGCGCCGGCCGCTCCGCGGAGATGACGTACTACGAGACGCCCGCGGGGGCGAAGGTCTTCGCCGCAGGCGTCCTGAACTTCGCAGCGTCGATCGACGACCCGCAGGTCTCGCGGCTCGTCGACAACGTCTGGGCGCGGCTACGCCGCCCGGCGTAACGAGATCTCGGGATGTCGCTCGGCGGCGCCGCTCCAGATCTCGTTCGCGGCTTCCTCGCTGAGGAGGTTGAGCGCGATCGCGTTGATCGTCGCCACCGACGCCGACTCCAGCAGGCGGCCGACCGACTCGGCCGGTGCGCCCGAGCGCTCGAGCACCCGCGCGAGCTCCTCGAGCCGCGCGACCAGGATCCGTTCGGTGCGCTCCGTCCGTGCCCGCCGGGTCATGCGGGTCCGTTTCTGGCCGGTCTCGGCCTCTCCTGCCATGGGTTCGACCGTACCCCCGACCCCGGACGCTACTCGTACCGGTAGAAGCCTTCGCCGCTCTTCCGGCCGAGCTTCCCGTCGGCCTGCATCGCGACGAGGCGCTCGGGCGGGCCCATGCGCGGCTCGCCGAGCTTTCCCTGGAGCGCTTCGGAGGCGTGAATGTGGATGTCGATCCCGATCAGGTCGATGAGCGCGCACGGTCCCATCGGCCAGCCGGCGCCGTTCGTCATCGCCTTGTCGAGGTCCTCGGGGCTCACCCCCGCCTCGTCCAGCACGCGCACGCAGTCGTTCAGCAGCGGGATGAGGATCCGGTTGACGATGAAGCCCGGCGTGTCGTTGCAGCGAACCGGCTGCTTGCCCGCGCGCTCCGCCCAGGCGTAGGCGGCGTCGACTGCCGACTCGTCGCTCCGCTCGGTGCGGACGATCTCGACGAGCGGGAGCAGCGGCGCCGGGTTGAAGAAGTGCATCCCGATCACCCGCTCTGGATGCTGAGTCGCCTCCGCGATCTCGGTGACCGAGAGCGCCGACGTGTTGGTGGCGAGGATCGCGTCGGGCGCGCACACGCGCTCGAGCTCCGCGAAGAGCGCGCGCTTGGCGTCCAGCTCCTCGACGATCGCCTCGATCACGAGGTCGCACTCGGCGAGCTCCCCCACCTCGGTCGTCGTGCGAAACCGCGCGAGCGCGGCGTCACGCTCGGCGGCAGCGAGCTTGCCCTTCTCGACGGCGCGACCGAGGAAGTGCTCGATGCGCCCGCGCGCGCGCTCGTTCAGGTCCTCGCTGACCTCACGGCCGACGACCTCGTTCCCGGCGAGCAACGCGATCTGCGCGATCCCCGCGCCCATCGTCCCGAGGCCGACGACCCCGACGGTCTCGATCTCCCGAGGCAAGCTAGACGCGCTCGATCACGCCGGCGATCGCCATGCCGAACCCGATGCACATGCACGCGATCCCGTACCGGGCGTCGCGGCGATCGAGCTCGTTCAGCAGCGTCGCCGTCACGCGGGCGCCGGTGGCGCCGAGCGGATGGCCGAGCGAGATGCCGCCGCCGTTCGGGTTCACGTCCGCCCAGCGCTCGGTCAGGCCGGTGTCGCGCATGAACTGGATGGCGACCGACGCGAACGCCTCGTTCACCTCGACCGCGGCGATGTCGTCCCAGGTCAGCCCCGCCTTCGCGAGCGCCTTGTCGCACGCCTCGGGGTTGCCGTGGAGCATCCGGTGCGGGTCGACGCCCGAGAGGCCGAAGGAGACGAACCGCGCGCGCGGCTCCAGACCGAGCCGTGACGCGGCGTCCTCGCTCGCGATCAGGACCGCAGCCGAGCCGTCGCAGATCTGGCTCGAGCTCCCGGCCGTCACCTTTCCTTCCGGCAGGAACGCGGGCGCGAGTGAGGCGAGCTTCTCGGCCGAGGTGTCGCGCCGAGGCGTCTCGTCGACCGCGAACGTCGTGGTGGCAACGGCGGCACCGGCAGGCTGCAGCTCGCCGGGGAGCTCGATCGGCACGATCTCGCGCTCGAACTTCCCCGCATCGCTCGCGGCGATCGCGCGCCGATGCGACTCGAGCGAGAACGCGTCGAGCTCCTCGCGCGAGATGTTCCACTCGTCGGCGATCACCTCGGCCGAGATGCCCTGCGGCACGATCTGCCAGCGCTCGTGGAGCCGATCCGAGATGTCGCCGCCGTTCGAGCCCATCGGGACGCGGGACATCATCTCGACCCCCGCGGAGACGACCACGTCGAGCTGGCCGGACCAGACCGCGGCGGCCGCGTTGAAGTTCGTCTGCATCGAGGAGCCGCACTGCCGGTCGACGGTCGTCCCGCCGACGGTCTCCGGCCACCCGGCGACGAGCACCGCCATCCGGCCGACGTTCCAGCCCTGCTCCCCGACCTGGGTCACGCAGCCCATCTGGACGTCCTCGACCTCGCCCGGCTCGAGGCCCACCCGCTCGACCAGCCCGTTCAGGACCTGGCCGGCGAGCTCGTCGCCCCGGATGCCCGAAAGCGTCCCGTTTCGGCGGCCGATCGGGGACCGGACGGCGTCGACGATCAGCGCCTCGGACTTCCATTTGCCCATGCGAAGAAGCTTAGACTCGCGCCGTGGCGCTGCGCATGAACGCGAAGCAGAAGCTCTTGAAGCAGGTGCCGCTCTTTGCGCGCTGCTCGGGCCCGGAGCTCGAGGCGATCGGGAAGATCGCCGACGAGCTCGACTTCAAGGAGGGCAAGGAGCTCGCCCGCGAGGGCGCGCCGGGCCGCGAGTTCTTCGTGATCGTCACCGGCACCGCCGAGGTCACGCGCGGGAAGAAGAAGCTCCGGACGCTCTCCGACGGCGACTTCTTCGGCGAGATCTCGCTGATCACGAAGCTCCCGCGCACGGCGAGCGTGACGACCGTCTCGCCCACGCGTGCGCTCGTGATCACCGACCGCTCGTTTCGCCGGATGCTCGACCAGTCGCCGCCGATCCAGCGCAAGGTGCTCGAGGCGCTCGGCGAGCGGCTCGAGCGAACGCCCTAGGCGCTCGTCACCGCGTAGAGCTTCCACTCGCCGGGCACGCCCTTCAGCTCGTGCGTGCCGCGGTCGTCGAACTCGACCGCGGACCCGGCGACGAGATCCTTGACGGTGCTGGAGACGAGCAGCTCGCCCGGGCCTGCCGCCGCCGCGACACGCGCTCCGATGTTCACGGCCAGGCCGCCGATCTTGCCGTCCACTCGCTCGCACTCACCCGTGTGGAGACCGGCACGCACCTCGACACCGAGCGGACGCACCGACTCGTTGATCGCCCGTGCGCAGCGGATCGCACGCAGCGGCCCTTCGAAGCTGGCGAAGAAACCGTCACCGGCGGTGTCGATCTCCGTCCCGCGGAACGCGTCGAGCTGCCGCCGCACGAGCGAGTGGTGCCTGGACACGAGCTCCGCCCAGCCACGGTCTCCGAGCTCGGCGAGCTTCTTGGTCGAGTCGGCGATGTCGGTGAACAGGACCGTCGCGAGCACCGTTTCAGGCTCGGTCTCCGCGTCGAGGCCGCGAACGAAGCGTTCGACGTCGTCGTAGACGTCGTCGCCCAGCAACGCGACCATGAAGTCCGGGCCGGGGACCTCGAACACTCGCGAGTCGGGGATCCGGTCGGCGATGAACCTCGATTCCTCGTGAGTGAAGTGCGTCGTGAGGACGAGCGCCGGGAGGCGAATCGCCGGCAACACGTCACGGATGTCGATCTCCCGCGCCATCCGCGTGATCGCCTGCGCTGCACTCGGGCTCGCGCCGAGCCGCAGGTTGCGGAGAACGTGACCCTTGAACTCAGCGTCCTCGCCCCGCGTCGGAGCGTTCTCGCGTACGAGCTCGTCGACGAACTCCGGGGTCGCCCACGACTCCGCGAGGTGTGCGAGGCGGCGCCCCCACTCGTCCGTCGTCATGGCCCATGGATAGTCCGGCGCCCACGTTCCCTTCGCGACGGGGTTGTAGAGGACGAGCCCCGTCGTACGCTCGGGATACGACGCCGCGAAGAGCATGCACATCGCGGCCGCTTCGAAGGTCCCGAAGAGCGCGGCGCGCTCGGCGCCGACGGCGTCGAGCACGGCCCTCACGTCGTCCATGCGCGTCTCCAGCGACGGTGTTTCGCGGACGCGATCCGAGAGTCCAGTCCCCCGCCGGTCGAACCTGATCAGGCGCGAGAACCGCGAGAGGCGCTCCTCGAACGCCGCGAAGAACGGGGTCTCGGCCTCGACCTCGAGGTTCCCCGCGAAGCCGTGGACGAAGAGGAGGTCGCGCTCGCCCTCGCCGACGACGCGGTACGCGATGCTGACGTCGCCGCTGCGGGCGTAGCGAACGTCGATAGGGCCGGAAGGCATACGCTTCAACTATGGCTGCGACCGCCACCGAACGGAAGCTGTTCGTCGCCGGCGAGTGGGTCGAGACCGGCGAGTGGATCGACGTGCGGTCGCCGTACTCGGGCGACGTCGTCGGCCGCGTCGCGAAGGGCGGCGCAGACGAAACGCGCCGCGCGGTCGACGCCGCGGCTCGCGCGCTCGAGAACCCGCTGCCCGCGCACAAGCGCGCGGAGATCCTCGTCAAGGTCGCCGGTGCGCTCGGCCGCCGCCACGAGGAGGTCGCGCGCACGATCTCGGAGGAGGCCGGCAAGCCGATGAAGGCCGCGCGCGTCGAGGCGGCGCGCGCGATGTCGACGTACACCTACGCCGCGGTCGAAGCGCGCACGCTCGCGGGCGAGATGGTCCCGATGGACGGCTCGCAGGCGGGCGAGGGCAAGCTCGCGTTCACGCTCCGCGTTCCGATCGGCGTCGTCGGTGCGATCTCGCCGTTCAACTTTCCGCTGAACCTGGTGGCGCACAAGATCGCGCCCGCGCTCGCGGCGGGCTGCCCGGTCGTGCTGAAGCCGGCGACGCAGACGCCGCTCTCGGCGCTGCTCCTCGCCGAGCTCGAAGAGGAGGCCGGTCTGCCGCCGGGGTGGCTCAGCGTCGTCGTCGGCCCCGCGTCCGAGATCGGCGACGTGCTCGTCGAGGACGAGCGCGTGCGCGTGATCACGTTCACCGGCTCCGGCGACGTCGGCTGGGGCATCCGCGAGCGCGCTCCACGCAAGAAGGTCAACCTCGAGCTCGGCAACGCGACGCCGGCGATCGTCTGCTGCGACGCGCCCCCGTCGACCGCCGACAAGCTCGCAGCGAACTCGTTCTCGTTCGCGGGTCAGAGCTGCATCTCCGTGCAGCGCATCTACGTAATGGACGGCGCCTGGGACGACTTCGTGCCCGAGTTCGTCGCGAAGGTCGAGGCGCTGAAGGTCGGCGACCCGGCCGACGACGAGACGGACGTCGGTCCGCTGATCGCGGAGAAGGAGCGCGACCGCGTGCTCGAGTGGATCCACGAGAGCTCCGGCGACGTGCTCACCGGCGGCGAGCTGACCGCCGACGGGCTCCTTCGCCCGACCGTGATCGCGAACCCCGCGCCGACCGACAAGGTGCAGAAGGAGGAGGTCTTCGGCCCCGTCGTGACGCTGACGCGGACGAACTCGCTCGAGGAGGCGATCGAGCTCGCGAACTCGACGCGCTACGGGCTCCAGGCCGCGATCTTCAGCTTCGACCTCCGCCCCGCGCTCGTCGCCGCGCAGCAGCTCGAGTTCGGCGGGGTGATCATCAACGAGGCCCCGACCTTCCGCGCCGACCAGATGCCGTACGGCGGCGTGAAGGACTCGGGCAACACGCGCGAGGGCCCCGCGTGGGCCGTGCGCGAGCTGACGGAGGAGCGGCTCGTCGTCTTCCAGCTTCCCCAGAAGCCCGCGAGCACGCCGTAGACTCGCGCCTATGAGCTCGTTCCTGTCGCGCGTGCTCCGGCCGACGCCGGAAGCGCAGCCCGCTGCGGCGGCGCCGGCCCGCAGGCCGCTCCCGCCGACCGGCCAGCTGCGTCGCGAGCGGCGGACGCTGCTTCGCCTGCGCGAGCAGCGGATCCGCGACCTCGGTGGAATCGTGCTCGAGATGGTCCGCCGGGACGAGTTCCGGGAGGACCTCGTCTACGAGCAGGCGGCCGACCTGATCGGCCTCGAAGACCGCCTCCACGAGCTCGAGCTGCTGCTGACGGCCGCCACCGGCGTCCACCGCTCGCCGCCGTCGGCACGGTGCGCGTGCGGTGCTCCCGTCCTCTGGGGACAGCACTTCTGCGCGAACTGCGGCCGGCCTGCGGGCGACGCGCTCGTCGCCTGCACGAGCTGTGGGCACGCGCTCCCGGCCGACGCCAAGTTCTGCGCGAGCTGCGGCACCGTCGCGGCCAACGACGCGTGACCTCCGGCGGCGGAGGCGGCTTCTGCCCCAGGTGCGGCGCGCTCGTCGAGCCGGGACAGGAGTACTGCCTCGAGTGCGGTCTGCGCCAGCCGGGCGAAGGGCTCGCCGCCACCGTCGGGACGGCCTGGCAGCAACGGGTGCGCAGACGTCTCCCCGGCTGGCTCCTGCCGATCCTCGCTGCGCTCCTCGTCGCCGCGGTGATGACCGGCGTCGCGATCCTGATCTCTCAGGGGAACGACGACGGGCCGCAGGTGATCGCCGCCACCGGGCCGAGCTCGATCTCCACGCCGACGACCGAGACCGTCCCGACCGAGCCGACCACGACCGCGGCGACGGAGTCCGAAACGACGCCCACGGCGACCGAGCCGCCCCCGGCCCCGGAGCTCGTGGACTGGCCCCCGAGCCAGAACGGCTACACGATCGTCATCGCCTCCCTGCCGGCGAGCGGTGGACGGGCCCAGGCGATCAGGAAGGCCCGCGAGGTGCTCGCCAGCGAGCTGCCCGAGGTCGGGGTGATCGACTCCGGCGAGTTCTCGAGCCTCCACCCCGGCTACTACGTCGTCTTCAGCGGGATCTACGCCGATCAGCGGGCCGCTCTGAGGGGCATCGGGCGCGTTCAGAGCCTCTACCCCGCGGCCTATATTCGCCAGATCAGCCGCTGACGTTCTCTTTCGAGGCAACGGGGACCCCGACTTTGTAACACGGCCCCGATCTGTATAGACTCGGCTTCAAGGGGTCGGGCCAGGGAGATTTAACCCGGGGTTAACCGCCATTTGACGATGCTCTTGCAAGGCAAGACGGCATGATCGACGAGCAGACACTTCAGCTACAGCACTGCATGTATCAGTACTCGCGGGCGATTTATCGCTCGATCAAGGACCTCATCGATCCGTACGTGGACGAGGACACGCACCTCGAGTTTCGGCGCGAGGTGCTCGACGCGTGCCAGCAGACGATGGAGCGGCTCGCTGCCGACCCGCTCTATTTCGCGAAGCCGGAGCGCGCGCTCTTCCAGGACATCCGCCGCTACTTCCCGATCACGGTGCAGGCGGAGGTCGCCTGGGCGGTGCAGGAAGGCGTCAGCGCCGCCTGCGCCTTCATCGAGGACCAGATCGAGCAGGGCGCCCTCGACGGCGGCGTCGCCCGCTGCCGCGCGACCACTCGCAAGGGCAAGCCGTGCCAGCGCACCCCCCTGCCCGAGCGCGACTACTGCCCGTCGCACCAGCATCTCGAGTCGCGCTCGAAGGTCGCAGCGTAAAGACGCGCTAGAGTCGCTGCGCCCTGTCGCACGACACTGACAAGTTAATCCGCCAGCTTTCTCTCGTGGCCTTCCTGATGGCCGAACGGCGGCCGCTGACGGCGCGCGACGTGAAGCAGAACGTCGAGGGCTACCAGGAGATGTCGGACGAGGCGTTCGCCCGTCGGTTCTACTCCGACCGGGCGGAGCTGCTCGCCCTCGGCGTGCCGCTCCAGTCGCAGCGCGACGAGTTCACCGGCGAGGAGCTCTACACGCTCACGTCGGAGCAGTACTTCCTGCCGCCGCTCGAGCTCTCGGACGACGAGCTCGCGGCGCTTCAGACCTCCCTCTACATGCTCGAGGGGAAGTTCGCGTACGCGGAGCCGCTGCGCCTCGCGCTGCAGAACCTCGCGCTCGGCCGTCCGGGCTTCGCCTCGACGCCGACGCCGAGCGCGCTCCGGGTCGAGGTCGAGGTCGACGACCCCGACTACTCGGCCGACATGCCGGGACGGCTCGGCAAGCTCGAGAGCGCGATCTCGAAGCAGCGCACCGCCAAGTTCAACTACTGGTCGATCTCGAGCGACCGCGAGCAGGAGCGCACGGTCAACCCGTACGGGCTCTTCCGCGACCGCGAGGGTTGGTACGTCGTCGGTCAGGATCTCGTGCGCAAGGACATCCGCACCTTCAAGGTGTCGCGCATTCGCGGTGACATCCGCTTCGCGACCAGGCGTGAGCGCGACTTCCGCGTCCCGACCGAGTTCGAGATCGACGACCATCGCGGCCGGCCGAGCTGGAAGATCGGCGACGTGTCCGGCGAGGCGAGGATCGAGATGGCTCCCGACACCGCGTGGTGGGTGCGCCGCGAGTTCGGCGCCCACGGACACTTCGAGGACGACGTGTTCGTGACGTCGTACGCGTCGCTACCGCTGCTCGCGTCGTGGGTGCTGCGCCAGGACGGCCGGGCGAAGCCGGTCGAGCCGGACGAGCTGCGCCGGGTGGTCGGCTCGGCGCTCCGCAAGGTGCGCGAGGTTCACGAGGGCACCCCGCCCGAGCCCGCAGCGCCGAAGACGCGACGCGCACGCGAGGAAGACGGCGACCGTCCGGCCGGCCCGGTCGTGCCCGAGCGCTTCGGCCTGCTCCAGGCGCTGCTCGCGTACCTGCTCGCGCGCTGCGGCGACGAGCCGTCCGCCGAGATCCCCGCCCGCGAGCTCGTCGACAACTTCCACATCCCGGAGGATCAGCTCCAGGACCACCTCGCGCTGCTCTCGCTCGTCAACTTCGGCGGCGGCTGCTACGCGGTCTACGCGGAGCTGCAGGGCGACGTCGTCCGGGTGGACAAGGAGCTCTACGGCGACGCGTTCCGCTCGGCGCCGCGGCTGACGCCGCTGGAGGCGCGCGCGATCACGCTCGCCCTCGAGTTCGTCGGCCCGATGATCGCCGCGGAAGCGCACAACCCGCTCGAGAAGGTGCGCCGCAAGCTCGAGGAGACCTTCGGCCAGTTCGAGCTCGCCCAGCGCCCCGAGGCGCACGTCGGCGCCGAGGAGGAGGACCTCGTCAAGACGCTGAGCCAGGCGATCCGCGAGCGGCGCCTCGTCGAGATCGAGTACCAGAAGGAAGGCGAGGAGACGTGGACGAAGCGCGTCGTCGAGCCGTACGTCCTCGAGCGTGCGCTGCCGAACTGGCTCGTGCACGCGTGGGACCGCTCGCGCGACGCGGAGCGCAGCTTCCGCCTCGACCGGATGCGCACGGCCAAGCTGACGAAGGAGCGCTTCGAGCGGCGGGAGGGCTTCGACCCGCACGAGTTCCGCGACTCACGACTCGCGCGCATCCTCTACTCGCCCGTGGTCGCGCGCTGGGTGGTCGAGCGCGGCGCGGTGCTGCTGCGCGACGGCAGCGCGCTCCGCGAGGTGCGGATCGGCAGCGAGGAGTGGCTGATCGGCGAGGTGCTCGGTCAGCGCGGCGAGGCCGTCGTCCTCGAGCCGGCCGAGCTGCGGCCCGTGATCGCCCGCCGCGCGAAAGAGCTGGCGCAGGAGCTCGGCGTCACGCGCATGCGCGTCAGCGCCTAGACCGTCGGCAGCACGAGCGTGAACGTGGCGCCCTCGGTGGGTGCCGAGCGCACGTCGAGCGTGCCGCCGTGGGCCTCCGCGATCGAGCGCGCGATGAAGAGGCCGAGCCCGGTTCCGGGCAGCGTCTTGCCTGACCGCGCTCGTCCGAACTTCTCGAAGATCAGCGACTGGTCCTCGCTCGCGATCCCCGGCCCGCGGTCGCGCACGCTGACGACGACGCTCCCGTTGAGCGCCGTCGCGCTCACCTCGACCGGCTCGCCCGAAGGTGAGTACTTGACGGCGTTCTCGACGAGGTTCGCGAGCACCTGACGCAGGCGTTCGCGGTCGCCGCGGATCGGCGGCACCGGATCGGTGATCGACGTCGCGAGCGGCACCTCGTCCTGCCCCACCTCTGCCGCGGCGACCACGTCGCGCAGCAGCTCGGCGAGATCGACGTCCGCGAACGTGTAGCTGAAGGTCCCGGCCTCGATGCGCGACGTGTCGAGCACGTCGGCGACGAGCATCGCGAGCCGGTTGGTCTCGTCCGCGATGAGCGCGAGGAACGACTCGCGCTGCTCGGGCTTCAGCTCCCGCCAGCGCTGCTGCAACGTTCGCGCCGAGCCGATCACCGTCGCCATTGGGCTGCGCAGCTCGTGTGAGACGAGCGAGACGAAGTCCGCGCGCAGCGCCGAGAGGCGACGCAGTTCCTCGACGGTCGTGCGCTCGGCGTCGTAGGCGCGGATGTTCTCGACTGCGGTCGCGACGAAGCGTCCGAGCAGGGAGAGCAGCTCGACCTCCTCCTGCGTGAACGAGCGCGGCTCCTCGCGGACGACGGAGATCATCCCGATCGCGCGGGCGCCCGCGAGCAGAGGCGCGACCACGCGGCAGTGCAGCCCGAGCCGCACGAGCTCGGCCTCCTCGTAGAAGCGCGACTCGTTCATGTCCTCGCGGTAAACCGTCTCGCCCCGGAGCACCTCTTCCAGGAGCGACCCCGCGATCGGCCGGTGGCTGCCGGGCGGGAAGACGTCCGAGGACGCGACGCCCGCAGTCGCCATCACGTGTGCCACGCCGCCCTCGGCGAGGACGATCGCCGTCCGATCGAACGGAACGAGCCCGCGCAACTCTCGGATGAAGGCGCTGAACGCCTCGTCGAGGTCGAGCGACGAGCCGAGCGCCCGCGCGCAGCGCCCGGCCGCCTCGAGCAGGTCGACACGTCTGCCGAGTCGGTCGCGCAACTGCTCGGCCTCGGCCGCCTGCACTTTCGCGGACGCCGCCTCGCGGCGAAGCCGGGCGACGAGCCAGCCGACGATCAGCCCGGTCAACAGCAGGATCCCGAACGGGAAGGTCACGCGGTCCCAGCTGAACGGAGGCGGACCGAACCGGTCCGCGCGCCACCACTCGAGAAAGACGAGCGTCGGGAGGAGGAACATCGGCACGACGACACCCCCGCGCAAGCCGAAGCGCAGGGACGCCTCGACAACCGGGAAGATGAGCGCCCAGCGCGTCGGGCTTCCGTACTCGTACGAGAAGAGGAGCGCGTAGCCGCCGATCACAGCGGTGTCGAAGCCGAGGGCGACCGCGCCGAGGAACGGCGACGCGGTGCGACCGGGCCGGCTCGCGACGAAGAGCAGCACGGCGCCGAGCGCGAACACCGCCGTCAGCGCCCAGGCCACGCGCTCGTAGCCCGAAGGGAAGCTCTCCGTGAAAATCCCGACCTCGACCGCCGCGAAGGCGACGGCGCCCAGGCGGACCCAGGCGATCCAGCGCTCGACGTCGAGGAGTCGATCGTCGGTCATGGCCGCGCGTCGATTCGCTCAAGCGCCCAGAGCGCGTGCTCGCGAAGCAGCTCGTCCTCGGACTCCGCATACGGCGCCACGGCAGCGCGCTCTCGATCACCGCCGACGTTCCCTGCTGCGACGAGCGCGTTGCGGCGAAGGAAACGGGGGTCGTTGCGGGGGACGTAAAGACGGTCGTAACGCGCGCGCAGGTCCGCGTCGTCGGCTTCGAGCCAGTCGACGAGCGAGACGAACGCCTCGCCGTGCCGCTCGCCGGCGCGACGCTTCTCGACGCCGCGGTTCCACGGGCAGACGTCCTGGCAGATGTCGCAGCCGTAGACGCGGTCCTCGAGCGCCGCCCGGTACTCCACCGGGATCGGCGTGCGGGACTGCGTCCAGTAGGAGAGGCAGCGCGTCGAGTCGAGAACGCCCGGCTCGTCGAGCGCCCCGGTCGGGCAGGCGTCGACGCAGAGGCGGCACTCGCCGCAGTCGGCGCCGAGCGGTGGCGTCGCCTCGAGTGCCGCTTCGGTGACGAGCGTCCCGAGGACGACCCAGGAGCCGTGGCGCCGGGTGATCAGGAGCGTGTTCTTGCCGTAGAAGCCGACGCCCGAGCGCGCGCCGCGGCCTCCCGGTCGACGTGGTCGTTCTCGTCGACGAGCACGCGATACTCGCCGCCGAGCGCGCGGCCGAGCGCGTCGAGCTTCTCGCGGAGCTCGGCGTAGGCGTGACGCCACGTGTAGCGCGGCAAACGGCCCGTTCCGTCGGGCTGTTCCGGTGCGGGCGCGTAGTAGCAGAGCGCTGCCGAGACGACGGTGCGCGCACCGGCGAGCAGCGTCTCGGGGTGACACGAGATCTCGGGCTTCGCCATCGTGAACTGCATGTCCGCGAACAGGCCGCGCTCGCGGCGCTCACGGATGTGGCGTTCGGTCTCCGTGTACGCCGCGACGGGCGCGGCCCCGACCGCATCGAGACCGAGCTCCTCGCCGAGCCGACTAAGCTCAGGCCCCGTCATCGAACCCATTGTGCCCTGAAAGCCGTACGAATCCACGAGGACGGAGGCCCCGACGTCCTGCGGTACGAGGACGCGCCCGACCCCGAGCCCGCGGCCGGCGAGGTGCTCATCCGCCTTCGCGCCAGCGCGCTCAACCACCTCGATCTCTGGGTGCGCAAGGGCCTCCCTTCCGTGCCGAAGCCGCGGATCCTCGGCGCCGACGGCGCGGGGACCGTCGAGGCGCTCGGGGAAGGCGTCGACGGGCTCGCGCTCGGCCAGCGGGTCGTGATCAACCCGGGTCTCGAGCACGGACGATCGATCAGCGTCGTCGGCGAGCACACGGACGGGACGAACGCAGAGCTGATCGCGGTGCCGGCGACGAACGTCTATCGCGCTCGACGACGCGCTGTCGTTCGAGGACGCCGCCGCCTTCCCGCTCGTCTTCGAGACCGCGTACCGGATGCTGAAGACGCGTGCGGGGCTCGTCGAGGGCGAGTGGGTGCTCGTCTGGGGCATCGGCGGCGGTGTTGCGACGGCCGCGCTGACGATCGCGAAGGCGCTCGGCGCGCGCGTGCTCGTCACCTCGTCGAGCGACGAGAAGCTCGAGCGCGCGCAGGAGCTCGGCGCGGACGCCGTCGTCAACCACGCGACGGGCGACGTCGCCGCCGCCGCGAAGGAGGCGACCGGCGGTGCGGGCATCGACGTCGTCGTCGAGCACGTCGGCGAGGCGACGTGGAAGACCTCGCTCGCCGTCGCTGCGCCGGGCGGCCGGATCGCCGTCTGCGGTGCCACGAGCGGCCCGAACCCGCCGGCACAGCTCCACCGCGTCTGGTGGAAGCAGCTGACGATCGTCGGCTCGACGATGGGCACGCGCGCGGACTTCGAGGCCGCGTACGAGCTCGTCCGCACCGGCCGCGCGAAGCCGGTGATCGACCGCGTCTATCCGCTCGAAGCGATCCGCGAAGCGCACGAGCGCCTCGAGGCGGGCGAGCAGCTCGGCAAGATCGTGCTCGCGATTCCGGGCTAGCGCTTACCCGAAGCCGAGGATGAACTTGGCGTCGTCGGACATGCGGTCGGGCGTCCAGGGCGGCTCCCAGGTCAGCTCGATCTCGACCTCCTCGACGCCTTCGACCGCGGACGCGACGTTGACGATGTCCTCCTGGATCATCGGCCCGGCGGGGCAGCCCATCGACGTGAGGCTGTGGATCACCTTGACCTTCGGGCCGTCGATCTCCACGTCGTAGAGGAGCCCGAGGTCGACGATGTCCATCCCGAGCTCGGGATCCTCGACCGCGCGGAGCGCCTCGGTGACCTCTTCCTTCGTCGGCATGCCCCCAGCCTAGCTGTGGGCTAATAACCCAGGAGCCGGACTTCCTCGCGCCGTTCGCGGGCGAAGAAGTGGATCCCGTCGATGAAGCGCACCCAGTTGCAGCGGGTGCACATCACGAGCGAGTGCGTCCGGGCGCTGTCCGCGTAGAAGCGCACACCGCGGAGCAGGTCGCCGTTCGAGACGCCGGTCGCCGCGACGATCACCTCGCCCGACGCGAGCTCCTCGGTGCCGAAGACGCGATAGATGTCGTCGATCCCCTGCTCTCGGGCCTCGTCGATCTCGCCGCGCGTCGTCGGCCAGAGCTGCGCCTGGAGCTCGCCGCCGAGGCAGCGGAGCGCCGCCGCGCTGAGCACGGCCTGCCGCGTGCCGCCGATCCCGATCGCGAGATGGTCGTTCGTGCCGCGGATCGCCGCCGAGATCGACGCGGTCACGTCGCCGTCCTGGATCAGCTTGATGCGCGCGCCGGCGCGGCGGATCTCCTCGATCAGATCGTGGTGCCGCGGACGGTCGAGCACGATCGTCGTGATGTCGTTGACGTTCCGGCCGAAGGCGTCGGCGATCGCGCGGATGTTCTCCTCGATCGGCCGGTTGAGGTCGATCGACCCGCGCGCGCGCGGCCCGACCGCCATCTTGCGCATGTACATGTCCGGCAGCGTGAGCAGCGAGCCGGGCTCGCCGACGGCGATCATCGACATCGCGCCGGGCCCGCCACGCGCGACGACGCCCCGCCCCTCGAGCGGGTCGAGCGCCAGGTCGGCCGCCTCGCCGCCGGCCCCCACGGTCGCGCCCGTCGGCAGCAGCGGATCCCCTTCCGGTGCGCCGATCACGATGTGCCCGCCGATCGGCAACTCGTCGAGCGCGCCGCGCATCGCCGAGAAGGTCGCCTCCTCGGCTCCCTCCACGTCGGCGCGTCCCAGCCAGCGCGCGCCGGCGAGCGCCGCGCGCTCCGTCACGCGGGCGTACGACTCGCAGAGGCAGGGAGGCCGGTCGCTCACGGCACCCGTTCGACTTGCTCCGCGCCCGCGAGCACGAGGTCGAGTGTTCGCATGACGGCCTCGTCGACGTTCGCGGACTCGATCACGGGCACGCCCTCGCGGCGCGCGCGCGCGACGAGCTCGTCCTGGATCCGCCTGATCTCGTCGAAGCGGTCGAGGTACCGCGCGACCGGTCGCACGCCGTCCGACGAGGCGTCGCGAACGTAGAAGTGCGTCTCGTGCACGGCGGGGTCCGAGATCTCGAGAATGCAGCTGCGCCACGACCGCCTGCTCCGCCTCGAGCGGCGGGTTGAAGAGCCCGGGCACGAGGTGGACGCCCTCGAGCACCATCGACCAGCCCTCCTCGAGCGCCCGTTCGAGCGAGGCCTGCACGCCGGCGAGCACGTTCCGCGACTGGTCGAGGAACCCGGCGATCGCGGGGTCGTCCGCCTCCTCCGGCTCGCGCAGCGCCTCCCCCGCCTCGAAGCTGGAGTAGTGGATCGACGGCATGAAGTCGCGCGAGAAGAAGGCGCGCATCGTCTGGCGGATGAAGTCCGTCGACGTCACGCGCGTGATCCCGAGCCGGTATGCGAGCTCGGTCGCGACCGTCGACTTCCCCGTGCCGGTCGCACCGCCGAGCAGGACGATCACGGGCAGGTCGAGCTCCCGGAGCGCGAAGTACCGCCGCAGCCGGCCCATCGCGGCGTCGTCCTCGGCGAGCTCCTCGATCCGGTCGAGGTCGGCGACCGTCTCGCCGCGGGCGCGGAGGTCCTCCTCGACGCGCCGCGCGAGATCGTGCGCGCGCATCGTCGGCACGCCGACCGCCGTGAGCGCTCGCGCCATCAGGCCCTTCGAGTACGGGACGCCGTCGCCGCCGAGCGGCAGCGGGTCCGTGTGGCGCGGCTGGCTCGTCATGCGCGCACCTGCTCACGGACGGCGTCCTCCGCGAGCGCGAGGAGCTGCTCGTCGAGCCCCTCCGCGACGACGTCGCTGCCGAGCAGCACGAGACGCACGCCACGCTCGGCCGCTGCTTCCGCGACGACGTCGATCGCAGCCGCCTTCAACTCGACGAGGAACGTCTCGGCATCGACGCGGTCGAGCTCCGCGCGGAGCGCATCCCGGTCGGCGAGGCTCGAGGACACGTGCCGCACATCGAGCCCTTGCGCCGCGAGCTCGGAACGGATCGTCTCGCGCGCGTCTGCGGGTGCCGTCGTGAACACCGCAACCGGTCCCTCGACGGGCTCGGCCGGACGTGGGCGCAGCTGCGCCTCGAGGACCGGCACATCCGTGAGCTCGCGGATCGCGGCAACCGACCCGCTCGCCCCGACGACGAGCACGAGATCGGAGACGAGGATGCGGTACGCGTTCAGGTAGCCGGTGGCGACCTCGGGCGACTGGCCTCCCCCAACCACGAGCACGCGCTTGCTCGTGTCGATCGGCGGAAACGCCGCGCCGCTCCCCTCGAAGATGACCAGGTCCGGCGCGCGCTCGGCAGCGAGCGCTGCGCCCTCCCGGACGTTGGAGGCGAACGTCGCGCCGGCGAGCCCGCCGCCCGCGCGGCGGCAGCCGACGGTGACGACGCCCGCGAGCGCGGCATCCTCGAGGTAGTCCGAAGCGGCGTGGCGACCGCTCCGCGAGAGCGCGAGCAGGTCGTCGAGCGTCGGCGGCGTCTCGGCCACCTCGGGCTGCGCCGGTCCACCGCGGCCCATCGCCACGACGACGACGTCGTAGCGCTCGGACAGCACACGCGCCGTGTGCGCCCCGACGGCGGTCTTGCCGACGCGCTTGCCGGTGCCGACGATCCCGATCGACGGGAGGTCGAACGGCTCGAGCACCGGTGGGTCGAAGCGGAAGTCCGCGCCGACGTACGGCAGCCCGAGCGCGAGCACGCGGCTCGCAAGCCGAAGCCGATCGGGCGGCCCGAGCACCGGCTCGTCCGAGAGGTCGACGACCACTTCGGCCTCGTGTTCGAGCGCCGCGGCCAGCGAGTCGACGAGCGGCACGCCGTAGTCCTCGCCGCCGCGCAGCTTCTCGGTCCCGCCGACGAGGTGAGCCGCGACGAACTCGTAGGGCAGCTCGTCGAGGGCGTCTCGAATCGTCGAGAGGTAGTGCTCGCCGTCGATGATCGCGAGCGCGCGCTTCACGAGCGGGTCGTGACCTCTCCCTCGATCCGCGCGGTGTACTTCTCGAACGCACGCGTGTCGGTCGAGAACTGGATGATCTTCTCCTGGCCGTGGAACGGGTACTTGCGCCACACGTCCACGTGCGGCCCGGTGACCTCGATCACGTTGTAACAGGGTCGGGTCTTACCGCGAAGACGCAGCGTCGAGACCGTCCCGGCGTTGACGACGAAGATGTCCTCGAGCCGCCAGGCGTACGGCACGTGCTTGTGGCCCGAGAGCACGAGGTCGACGTGGGAGCGCTGGAGGCACTCGATCGCGTCGCCGGCGTCGTAGACGACGTTGCGCTCGCGTCCCGTGCCGGGAACCGGCAGCAGGTGGTGATGGAGCGCGAACACGCGAAGCCCCGGCCCGGCGCCGTCGAACTGCTCCTCGATCCAGCGGTAGCGGCCGCGCCCGACGTGCCCGTGGTCGAGGTCGGGCTCGCTCGAGTCGATCGCGACCACCGTGCAGTCGTCCACCTTCAGCACCGAGTTGCGGTCGCCGAACAGATCCTCGAAGTGGACGTACCCGACGTTTCGCGAGTCGTGGTTGCCCGGGATCACGACGACGGACGGGCACTCGATCAGGTCGAGATACTCGCGCGCGAGCCGGTACTCCTCCTTGAAGCCGAAGACCGTCAGGTCGCCCGTGCAGACGACCGCGCGCGGCGCCATCTCGTTGATCTCCGAGATCGCCCGCTCGAGCAGGCTCGGCTGGAAGTGCGGATCGCCGCAGTGCAGGTCCGAGATGTGCGCGATCGTGTAGCCCGCGCGTCCGTCGGTCGCCATTTCGCAAGTCTAGGGCGTCCGAGGCCGTTGCTACCCTGCTTTCAGATGCCCGCGGAAACCTGGAATTTCCAGGCCTATCGCGGTTCGCAGCCGCCCACGTTCGCGAACCAGGCCGAGGTCGCGTGCGCACGCATCCTCGACTACTACGGCATCCCGTGGGAGTACGAGCCTCGCACGTTCGTGCTCGAAGAGGAGGAGGGCCGCATCGTCGAGGCGTTCACGCCCGACTTCTACCTCCCCGAGCAGGATCTCTACGTCGAGATCACCGTGATGAAGCAGTCGCTCGTGACGCGCAAGAACCGCAAGCTCCGCAAGCTCCGCGAGCGCTACCCCGACGTCAACGTCAAGCTCTTCTACAAGCGCGACATCTCGCGCCTGGCCGAGCGATACAGACTCGATCTCGCAAGCTAGTCGACCCTCGCGTCGGCGACGTCTATCTCACGCGCGACGAGATCGACGCGCGCGTGCGCCAGCTCGGGGCCGAGCTCACCCGCGAGTACGAGGGACGAAACCCGCTGCTCGTCGCGCCGCTCAAGGCGAGCCTCGTCTTCGTCACCGACCTCTCGCGCGCGCTCGCGGTCGCGCACGAGCTCGACTTCCTCGAGCTCGCTCCCTACGACGCCGCCGGGCCCCGGAATCCGCCTGCTCAAGGATCTCGACGCCGAGATCGAGGACCGCCACGTCGTGATCGTCGAGGACGTCGTCGACACCGGGCTCTCGCTCAACTACCTCTGCAAGACGCTTCGCCTGCGCAGGCCGGCGTCGCTCGCGGTCGTGACGCTCCTCGACCGTCCGTACCGACGGCTCGTCGAGGACCTGCCGATCGCCCACGTGGGCTTCACGGTCCCCGACGAGCTGTTCGTCGGCTACGGCTTCGACCTGGACGAGCGGTACCGCAACCTGCCGGACCTGCACGTCCTCAAGTAGTTAGGCGCGGCGCCGGCCGACGAAGAGGCCGATCAGCCAGAGCACGAAGGCGATGATCGCGACCCAGACCAGGACCTTGACGACGCCGGTGATCCCCAGGACGAACAGGATCAGGATGAGGATCAGGATCAGCACGAGTGGACTCATTTGGCTCCTCTATCGGGGGGACTGACGGGAACGTGATTTCCCGCGGTGACGGGTCGAAAACGCCTGGCTAGCCGAGGTAGCCGAGCGGGTCGACCGGCGAGCCGTTGACGCGGACCTCGAAGTGGACGTGCGGGCCGGTGCTGTTCCCGGTCGAGCCGGCGTAGGCGATCGTCTGCCCCTGCGAGACCGTGCTCCCGCTCCCGACCGCGAACGACGAGTTGTGACCGTAGGCCGTGGCGATGCCGCCACCGTGGTCGATCACGACGAGGTTGCCGTAGCCGCCCATCCAGCCGGCGACGATCACCTGTCCCGAGGCCGCAGCCACGACCGGCGTGCCCGTGGGGACCGCGATGTCGATCCCCTCGTGCATCCGTCCCCAGCGCCACCCGAACCCGCTCGTGACCGGGCCCGAGACCGGCCAGATGAACCCGCTCGCGGAGGGAACGACCGACGAGGCGTACTGCGAGGTCTGGATCCGCGACGAGAGTGAAGCGCTGACCGCGGCAAGCGCCACGACCTCGTGGAGGTACTCCTCCTTCTGCTGCTGAACGGACGCGAGCGCCTCGCGACGCTCTGCGCGCGTCCCGGAGAGCGCGTTCTCGCGCGCGACGAGCTGGTCGCGAACCTGGCGCGTCTGCTGCGTGCGGGCGGCGACGGCCTGAGCAACCGCGAAGACCTTCTTGCGCGTGATCGTCGTGTTCTTCTGCTGCACCTGGATCCGGTCCTTCGCGTGGCCGACCGACTCGGCGATCCGCTCGTCCTGCGCTGCCAGCTCCTGCGCATAGTCGAGCCGCGTCATCAGCTCGCCGAAGTTCGACGAGTTGAGCAGCACGTCGACCGTGCTGAGGTTGCCCGACTGGTAGATCGCGACGATCCGATCGCTCAGCCGGTCGATCGCCTGCTCGTGTTGGGCGCGCAGGAAGCCGAGCTTCGCGGTCTGGAGCTTCCACAGCTCGGTGATGCGCGCGAGCCGCTCGCGCTGCAGCGCCAGGTCCTGCTCGAGGAGGGCAAGGTCGGTGGAGACGTCCCCGACCTCCGACTCGAGCGTGCGGATCCTCGCCGTGACGTCGGCGATCTCCCGCGAGAGCCGCTGCTCCTTGGCACGGGCAGCCGCGATCTTGTCCTGCAGGCCCGAGATCTTCGAGTCGACGGACTGCTTGCGCGTCACGTTGTCGGCCGCGGCCGGCGCGGCGATCAGAAGGGTGAGGAAGAGGAGAGGAAGGACTCGGCGGGTCACGCGTGGCTGACTTCGTCGGGCGCTCGGCTGTCCCTGCCGGGCGCGGAATCCTGCGTGAGGGTAGCGAATTCTAACGCTAGTCGCCGTCCGGTTTCCTGATCTCGGTGGGCTGAACCTGCCTCCTGGCGGCCTGGACGCGCTCCTGGGCGCTCGCCGCGATCTCGGAGGCCTCCTGCTCGAGGCCGGCGAGCCGTTCGTCCAGAGCCGCGATCGACGCTCGTTCGGCCGTCCCGTCGGCGCCTGCGTAGACGGCCGCGCCGAGCTGCGCGAGGAGCCGCTCGCGATCGCCCTGGAGCCGCATCGCCTCACCCCGGCGCCGCCCGATCTCCTTGCGGGCCGAGGAGCGCGTGAGGAACGCCTGCGCCGTGTAGCCCGCCCGTGCCCGCGCAGAGTCGACGGCACCGACCGAGGCGGTCACGATCGGCGTGTCCGGCTTCCGTCGCCCGGCTTCGAGGAAGCCCGCGGCGAAGAGCAGCGCGAGCCCGAGCAGGACGAGCCCGGCCACCCACATCCCCAGCACGAGCAGCACGACGGCGACGACGAGCAGCACGACGGCGAGCGCGAAGAGACCGGTCGGCGGGGCGAGCCCGAACCAGCGCGGCGTCGCTTGCGCGACCGTCACCGGAACGGGCCCGGTCTCGTTCGGCGGCACCTCTGCGCGCACGGTGTCGCCGCTTCGGACCGGCGTTCCGCACGCCGCGCAGAAGCGCGCTCCGCTCGGAAGCGGCGCGCTGCAGTTGGCGCAGTTAGCCGGCGGCGCGGACACGCTCCCTCCCTTCCCCACGCGGCTCGAGCGCACGCCTCGCCTCGGCGACGCGGCGGCGGAGCGGCCCGACGAGCGAGCGGTAGTCCTCGTCGGAGAGCTTTCCCGTGCGGTGGTCGAACTCGAGCTCGCGGAGCGCGTCCTGCGAACGATCGCGCTCTTCGATCAGCGCGAGGCGTCTCAGCTCGAGGCCGTCCGGTTCGGCAAGTCGATCGAGTGGTGCGTCGGGCTCGCGCAGGAACGGCGCAGCGACGTACACGACGACGGCAAGCGCGAGCAGCGCCCCGAGCAGCAACCCGACGATCATGCGGGTACGAGCGCGTAGCGCTCGAGCAATCGCCGCTCCTCGGCGGGGTCGGGCCAGAGCGCGATCAGCGAGCCGGTGAGGAAAACGAGACCGGCGAGCCAGATCAGGTTGACGAGTGGGTTGACGAGCGCCTTCAGGCGCACGCTTCCGTCGGGGTTCGAGTTCTCGAGGATGACGAACAGGTCGCCGAGGCTCATCGCGTCGGCGCGGATCGCGGGTTCCGCGGAGACCTGCTGCTCGACGGGGTAGAAGTTCTTGCCCGGTTCGATGACCCCGAGGTCACGCCCGTCGCGCTGGACGGCGACTCGGGCCCGCAGTTCGCGGGCGTTCGCGCTCATCCGCTCCGTCGTGCCGAGGTAGGTGAGCGTGTAGCCCGCCACCTCGAGCCGCTCGCCGCGGTCCAGGCGCCCCTCGCGCACGGTGTCGTAGGCGGAGCCCGCGACGCCGATCGCGAGCAGGACGATCGCCGCGTGCACGACGTAGCCGCCGTAGCGCCGGCGGTTTCGACCGACGAGCGACGAGAACGCCTGCAGGCGGCTACCGCCTTCGAGCGAGCGCCGCGCCCGAGTGCCGCGCACGAACTCGTAGCCGATCGAGCCGAGCACGAAGGCGGAGAAGGTGTACGCGAGCAGGCCGACAGGCGACGAGCCCGCACCGAGCGCGAGCAGGACGACCGCGACGGCCGCCGCGATCCCGGCCGGCCACGCGAACGACGCACCGAGCGAGCGAAGCGACGCGCGCCGCCAGGCGACGAGCGGCGCCAGCCCCATCAACAACAGGAGCGGCAGCCCGAAGACGCGCAGGAAGAAGTTGTAGTACGGGCCGGCGACGACGCTCGCCTCGCCGCGCACCGCCTCCGAGAGCAACGGCCAGATCACGCCCCAGAGGATCGTCAGGCAGAGCGCGACGAGCAGCAGGTTGTTGTAGAGGAACGTCGCCTCGCGCGACACCAGCGACTCGAGCCGCGTGCGCGAGCGAAGGAGCGGCAGGCGCAAGAACACGAGCACGATCGAGAGCGTCAGCACGAGCACGATGAAGCCGAGGAACCACGGCCCGATCGAGCTCTCGGTGAACGAGTGGATCGAGTCGAGGATCCCCGAGCGCGTCAGGAACGTCCCGAAGAGCGACAGCCCGAACGCGAGGATCACGAGCAGCAGGTTCCAGACCTTCAGCATCCCGCGCTTCTCCTGGATCATCACCGAGTGCAGGAACGCGGTCGCCGCGAGCCACGGCATCAGCGCGGCGTTCTCGACGGGGTCCCACGCGAAGTAGCCGCCCCAGCCGATCTCCTCGTACGCCCACTTCGCGCCGAGCAGCTGGCCGACCCCGAGCGCCGTCCAGGCGACGAGCGTCCAGCGCCGCGTCGCGATGATCCACGCCTCGTCCGCGCGGCGCGCGAGCAGCGCACCCATCCCGAACGCCCACGGGATCGTGAGGCCGACGTAGCCGAGGTAGAGCAGCGGCGGGTGCGCGACCATGTACGGGTTCTGCAGGCTCGGGTTCAGCCCGGCGCCGTTCGCCGGCGCGAGCTGCGTGTCGAACGGGCTCGAGATCGCCACGAGCATGAACGCGAAGAAGAGCGCGACGAGCGCGAGCGGCGGGACGACCCACGGCAGCAGCTCGGACCGGCGGCGCCGCGACGTCGCGACCACGAGCGCGGCGTAGCCCGTCAGCACGAGCAACCACAGCAGCAGCGAGCCCTCCTGCCCGCCCCAGAAGGCGGAGAGCGTGTAGCCGAGCGGGAGTTGCTCGCTCGTCAGCCTCGCGACGTAGACGAGCGAGAAGTCGTGCCGCACGAGCGCGACGACGAGGACGATCGAGCCGACGAGCGCGGACGCGAACGCGGCCACGAGCGCGTTCTGCGCGGAGACCGCGAGGCGCCTGCGCCGCGCGACGAGCGCCCACGAGCCCGCGACGAGCGCGTACAGGCAGAGCCCGAGGCAGACGACGAGTGCCGCGCGGCCGAGCTCAGCCATGCGTTAGCTCGAGCGTTGCTTGGGCGCGTACTTCGAGGGGCACTTCGTGACCATCGTGCCGGGCTCGCCCACGAAGACTCCCTGCCGCAGCCGGCCGTTCACCCGCAGATCGCGGTCGGCCTTGAACTGGTCGGGCAGCCCGCCCGCGTAGGTCACGGGGACGGTCGCCGTCCCCTCGACGTCGCGGAGCCGGAAGCGCGTGACCTCCCCCATGGTCTGCACGGAGCCGGGCACGACCTTGCCGCTGAGCACCACGGCTTCGGCGCGTCCCTTGAGCTCGGAGGGCTCGACGGCGGGCGTGCCGCCGCCGGCGAACGAGACGTAGACGAGGAAGACCGCGAGCACGGCCGCCACGGACAATGCGAGCACGAGCCGCGCCGGGTTCGACCTCCGGGCCACGCCGAGAGTCTAGCCGCGGGTTAGGAGCGTTCGGCCTGGGTTGCGCGCCTGGCGGGCACGCGGTAGCCGTGGTCGACGCAGAGCGACCCCGGGGAGTCCTCGGTGAGCGAGTCGCAGTAGCCCTTGCCGTAGGCGGCCCGCATGAACGCGGCCACGACGTCGATGTTCCACTCGGAGATCTCCCCGGCCTCGCGCCAGAGGTCGGCGAGCCGAAGGTCGATGTCGAGCTCCAGGAGGTCGATGCGGGTGGGGGTCTTCTGCATGGCCGAAAGCGTAGGACCTGGGTCGGACGGCATGATTGCCCCATGGGAGAGCTGCGGTTCGGCGGGGCCAGGGTGCCCTCGCGGGAGAGCCCCGAGGCGGCGGTCGAGATCCTGCTGGAGCGGGGCTACACGGCCTGCGAGATCGACTTCGAGGGCAAGTTCTGGATGGACTACCCGTGGGCCGAGCGCTTCGGCGAGCTCGCGCGAGAGCACGGGATCGTCCTGTCCGTGCACGCGCCGATCGCCGGCTTCATGGGCCACGCCGAACGTGGCAAGAAGCTCAACATGGCCGTCGGGATGCTCGACCACTCGGCCGGGATCGCGAAGACCGCGGGCGCCGAGCTCGTCGTCTTCCACCCCGGCTTCCTGCTCGGCCGCACGCGCGAGGAGGCGATCGACTCCGTCGTCGAGCAGCTCGGCGAGCTCCGCGAGCGCCTGGAGAAGAAGGACCGCGGCGTGCCGTTCGGGATCGAGGTGATGGGCCGCGTCCGCGAGCTCGGCTCGCTCGAGGACGTGCTCGAGATCTCGTCCCGGCTCGACTGGGTGCGGCCGGTGATCGACTTCGCGCACATGCACGCGACGAGCGACGGCGCCTACACGGAGGCGTCGCTCGTTCGAGGAGGCGCTCGCCGGTGCGGACGCCGTCCTCGAGCCGGGCGCGCCCTTCCACATCCACTTCTCCGACATCGCGTACGCGAACCGCAACGAGACGAAGCACCTGCCCTACGGCGAGGGGACGCTGCGCGCGGAGCCGCTGGGCGAGGCGCTCGCCGCGCTTCGAGCGGCCCGCGACCGTGATCAGCGAGGCGCCCGACCTGGAGTCGAGCCTCGCGATTCGCGCGCGCTCGAGGCCGGCCGCAGCGAGCTGCATCCTTGAGTGCTTGAATGCCTGCGCTGCAGGTCTAGAATCCCGTCCTCGGAGCCATCAGAGGGGGGGTCGATGAAACGAGCTGTGCTGGGAGGCGTCGTCGTGCTGGCGACGCTGATGGTCGTCGTCGCCGCGACCGCCGCAAGCCAAGACCCCGGCGGCGAGGGGATCAAGGAGCACGCGCAGTTCGGGCGACTGGCCGAGCTGCAGTACAACGGCGGGATCAAGGCAGGCTCCGTCTGGAACATGGAAGCGGTCGCGCACGTCGATCTCGCCGCCGCGGCTACAACGCGGACGTCTGGACGCTACAAGGGGTACGCGCTACGTCGGCCAGTGGGGCTTCTCCGACTGGGCGCACGGCAACGACGCGGTTCTGTCCGCCGACGAGTCGACGCGCGGTGCCGCGATCATCGACGCGCGTGTGCCCGCGCAGGCGAAGTGGGTGTCGCGGCTCGTCAACCCGATCGGCACGTCGATCGAGGACGTCGTCGTGTTCACCGCGAGGTACGGCGCGCACGCCGGCCGCGACATCGCGGTCGGCGGCATCCAGTACTGCGGCTCCGATCGCTACGACATCGCCGCGGAGCGCGGGCTGCATGCTCTGGGACGTCACCCAGCCGGACGAACCCCGTGCGGATCGGGTACCTCAAGACGGCGTGCTGCACGCGCGGCGTGCACGAGCTCGAGGTCCAGCACCGCACCGACCTCGGACGGACGTTCGTGTACGGAAGCGTGCCCGCGAGTCGGCTACCCGGACGTGCGCGACGATCACCGGCGTCCGCGACGTCAACGGTGACGGCGACTTCCGGCTCTGGCGACATCACCAACCCGACGGCGCCGTCGCAGGTGTCCGAGTGGGCGATCCAGGACGCCGGCGGGCCGTTCGCGGCCCAAGGCTGCGATGCCGACGGGAACTACGGGCACAGTGCCGAGCCTGCGGCCGACGGGAAGCTCGCGTTCATCGCCTACTGGGACAGCGGCTTCGTCGCGCTCGACCTCGACGAACCGGCGAGCCCCGTCTACAAGGGGCACACGGTCTACGGCACCGACGAGGACATCGACAGCCATTCGTCCCAGTACGACGAGGCGCGCAAGCTGCTCTTCACGGCGACGAAGACTTCTGCAAGACCTCCGGGTCCGGGATCGAGAAAGGCCACGGCTACCTGCGGGTGTGGGACTACTCGAGGCTGAACGCACCGAGGCAGATCGGCGAGTACCGGACGCCGAACTCGATCGGCGGCAGCGACCAAGGCGCCGGCGACTACACGATCCACAACAACTACCTCGTCGGGACGACGCTCTACACGTCCTGGTACACCGACGGGATTCGCGTGATCGACGTCGCCAACCCGCGTGCACCGAGGGAAGTTGCCTACTTCGTCCCTCCGGCGACGACGAACCCGGTCAAGCCCTCGCAGCGAGGCGTGCTCACGAACACGACGCAGGTCTGGGGCTCCGTCGTCGACGAGGCGACCGGGCTCGTCTACGCGAGCGACATGAACTCCGGGCTCTGGATCCTGAGGCGGACCGGCTAGGCAGCGGCGGCCAGCGGGCCTGACGCGAGGCGGTCCTCGAAGGGGGCCGCCTCGTCGTCGCGGCCGCGGTCGCGCAGGAAGCGCGCGTAGCGGTCGACCGCTTCGCGCTCGATCAGCCGGAACGGGCCGGACTCTGCGCGCTCGAGCGCGGAGAGGAACAACTCTTCGGCTTCCTCGTCGCGCCCCTGCGCCGCGCGCACGACGCCGAGTGCGAACGTCGTCGTGATCTGCGAGAGCGCGTCCTGCGGGCCGACGGTCTCGCGAGCCTCGAGTGCGAAGCGCTCCGCCTCGTCGATGCGCCCGTCGTCGACGAGCAGCTCCGCGAGCGAGCGCTGCGCCTCGCACAGGTACGCGCGATCGCCCAGCCGCTTGAGGATCTTGACGGCCTCGCGGTAGCTGACCTGCGCCTGCGAGAGATCGCCGCGCTTCCACGCGAGCGTGCCGAGGTGCTTGAGCCCCCAGGCGATCCCCGCCTCGAAGCCCACCTCGCGGTACAGGTCGAGCGCCTGCGTGAACGAGTCTTCAGCGGCCTCGAGGTTCCCCTCGATCATGCTCAGGTTGCCGCAGCGCTCGAGCACCGCCGCCTTGACGAGCACGCCGCCGCTCTCCTCCGCGAGCTCCCTCCCGCGCTCGAGCAGCGGGCGCGCCGCGTCGAGGTCGAGCTTCGTGATGTAGAGCGAGGCGAGGCCCTGGATCGCGCTGGCCTCGAGGTCCTTCCGCTCCGCGTCGTGCGCCGCTTCGAGCACGTGACGGAGGTACTTCTCGGCTGTCTCGTGGTCGCCGATCCAGTTCGCGATCTGCACGCGAACGTTGAGCGCCTCGATCTTCGCGCCGATCGGGGCGTCGTCCGGGAGGGTCTCGAGCGCCTGCGTCGCGAGCTCCTTCGCACGCGGGAGGTCGGCCTGCGTGTAGAGCGCGACCTCGGCGAGCGCTGCCAGCGCGGTCGCCTCGAGCTTCTTGCTGCCTTGCTCGACCGCGAGCCCCCGCACCTTCTCCATCTCCACCGCCACGGCTTGCATGTCGCCGAGCCTCTGGGCGGCACGCGCGGCGTACCAGCGTCGCTCGACGTTCGGCTCGAGCTCGACCGAGCGCAGGAACAGCTTCCGCGCGGTCGTGAAGGACTCGCGCGCCATCGACCGCCGGCCCGCAGCCTCGAGCGCCTCGGCTGCCTCGACCGCGAGCTCGGGCGGCGTCGACCCGTCGAGCTCAGCGAGGAGCGACGACGCGCGATCGAGATGGAACGCCCGGATCTCGAGCAGCTCCTCGCCGGCGCGCTCCTTGAGCCACGCTGCGAACCGCGCGTGCTGTGCCGCGCGCGCCGACTTCGAGAGCCCGCCGTAAGCGACTTCGCGGATCAGCACGTGCTTGAACTTGTACGCGCGCTCGCCGGTGATCGTCGAGCGCGTCTCCGGCAGGACGAGCTCGCGAAGCACGAGGCTCTCGAGCTGCGTCCCGATCTCGTCGAGCTCGGGCGACAGGTGGGTGAGCGCGCCCTCCCAGAAGATGCGGCCGATCAGTGCCGCGCGCTGGATCAGTCTCTTCTCGGCCGCGGGCAGTCGGTCGATGCGCGCGGCGATCAGCGCTTGCAGCGTGTTCGGCATGCCCGCGGCGATCGACAGCGTCCCGTCGGACTCGGCGAGCATGCGGATCGTCTCCTCGACGAAGAGGGGATTGCCCTCGGTGACGTCGAGGATCTCCGCGCGGCACTCCAGGCCGAGTGTCGTCCCCGCCATCAGCGCGTCGATCAGCTGCTCGGCTTCGGCGTCCCCGAGCGGCTCGAGCTCGATCGCGGCCGAGCGCAACCGGCCGCCGCCCCACGACGGCCGCACCTCGAGCAGCTCGGGCCGAGCGAGCGCGAGGATGATCAGCGGCGCGTCACGTACGTACTCGGCCAGGTGCTCGATCAGCTCGAGCAGCGGCTCCTCCGCCCAGTGGATGTCCTCGAAGACGAGCACGAGCGGCTGCGGCTCGGCGAGCTTCGCGCCCCACTCGCGCGCGGCCCACGCGATCTCCTGGCCGGTCGCCTCTGCTTCGACGGCCTCGAGCACGCCGGACGCGTTTGCGAGCAGGTCGGCGATCGCCTCGTCCTCGCAGCACGCGCGCAGCTTGTCGAATGCCTCGCGCACCGGCTCGTCGTCGTGGATGCCGGCGGAGACCTTCACCATCTCGGCGAGCGGCCAGTAGGTGATCCCCTCGCCGTACGGCAGGCAGCGTCCCTGCAGCACCGTGGCGCCTTCGAGCGTGTCGAGGAACTCGCGCGCGAGCCGGCTCTTGCCGACTCCGGGCTCGCCGAAGATCGTCACGAGGTGCGCACGCCGGTCGCGAACGACGCGCGTGTACGTGTTCTCGAGCAGGCTCAGCTCGATGTCGCGCCCGACGAGGGACGCCTGGAGGGTGGAGATCCGCGTTCCCCGGTCGTAGGCCGACAGCGCACGCCAGGCCCAGATCGGCTCGTCTCGGCCGCGGACCTGCACGGGCCCGACGTCCTCGACCTCGATCCGGTCGAGCGTCAGCCGGTACGCGTTCGGGCCGATCAGGATCTGGTTCGCGGACGCGCTCTGCTGAAGTCGCGCGGCGAGGTTGATCGCCTCGCCGGTCGCGAACGTCGAGTCGCCGCCGCCGACCACGACCTCGCCAGCCTCGACCCCGACGCGCGCCTCGAGTCCGAGGTCGGCGGTCGCCTCGAGGATCTCGAGCGCAGCGCGGATCGCGCGCTCGGCGTCGTCCTCGTGGGCCTGCGGGACGCCGAAGGCCGCCATCACGGCGTCCCCTGCGAACTTCTCGACGAGCCCCCCGTGGTTCTCGATGCACTCGGAGGCCTGCTCGAAGAAACGGTCGACGCGCCTGCGGACGATCTCGGGGTCGGTCGTGGAGACGAGCCCGGTCGAATCGACGAGGTCGACGAAGAGAACGGTCGCCAGCTTGCGTTCCACTCCCGTAAGTGTAGAAACGCCGGGAGCCGGCGGCACCTTCCGGGCACGCTGAAGCCTGGGCATTGACCTCAAGACGGCCGAACGGCCCCAAATCTTCCCCATCAGAGCAACCGAGAGAGGCCGCCCCGTCGGCCGCCTCGCTCACGGATTAGCATCGGACGCGTGCTCGATCCGAAGGTCTTCAAGGCGTACGACGTTCGCGGGATCCACCCGACCGAGCTCGACGAGGACGGCGCGCGCGCGATCGGCCGTGCGTTCGTCGAGCACTTCGAGCCGCAGCGGATCGCCGTCGGCCGCGACATGCGCGTGTCGTCACCGTCGATGGCGGCCGCGGTGATGGAGGGAGCCGCGTCGGCCGGCGCGGACGTCCTCGACCTGGGGCTCGTCGGGACCGAGCTGGTCTACTTCGCCGTCGGGGAGCTCTCGCTGGACGGCGGGGTCATGGTCACCGCCTCGCACAACCCGAAGGAGTACACCGGGCTGAAGATCGTGCGAAGCGGAGCGCTGCCGGTCGGCGGCGAGTCCGGGCTGCTCGAGATCCGCGACCGCGCCGCGCAAGCCCCGGCGACGACATCGAGCCCGGGGACGATCGAGCCGTACGACATCTGGCCCGCGTACGTCGAGCGCGTGCTCTCGTTCGTCGACGTCGAGGTGATCCGGCCGCTCACCGTCGTGATCGACGCGGCCAACGGAACGGCCGGTGTGATGTTGCCGCCGATCCTCGAGCGCCTGCCGATCGACGCGCGCCCGTTCTTCTTCGAGCCCGACGGGACGTTCCCGAACCACGAGCCCAACCCCTTGCTGCCCGAGAACCGCGAGTTCATCGTCGCGAAGACGCTCGACGAAGGCGCCGACCTCGGCGTCGCGTTCGACGGCGACGCCGACCGCTGCTTCTTCGTCGACGACACGGGCGACTTCGTGCCTGGGGACTTCATCACGGCGCTGCTCGCCGAGTCCATTCTCGAGCGAGAGCCCGGAGCGAAGATCATCTACGACGTCCGTGCGAGCTGGGCTGTGCCCGACACGATCGAGCGCGTCGGCGGAGTGCCGCTGATCAACCGCGTCGGCCACGCGTACATCAAGCACCGCATGCGCAAGGAAGGCGCGGTGTTCGGCGGCGAGGTCTCGGGTCACTACTACTTCCGCGACTTCACGCAGGCCGACTCCGGTGTCGTGCCGTTCCTGTTGATGCTCGAGCTGATCTCGAAGCGCGGCCGCAAGCTCTCGGAGCTCCTCGCGCCTTATCGCGAGCGGTACTTCCTCACGGGCGAGCTCAACACCCCCGTCGCGGACGTCGAGTCGAAGCTCCGGGAGCTCGAGGAGCGCTTCGGCCCCGAGGGACAGATCTCTCACCTCGACGGGCTGTCGGTCGAAGCGGCCGACTGGCACTTCAACGTCCGGCCGTCGAACACGGAGCCACTGCTGCGACTCAACCTCGAAGCGCTCTCGGAGGAGCTGATGGAGCACAAGCGCGACGAGGTGCTGTCGGTGATCCGGGAGTGACGCTCGAGCTCGGCTTCACGACCGACGAGAAGCCTCCGTTCAAGTACGCAGCGCGCACGCGGGTCGGCTTCTCCGACACCGACGCGCAGGGGATCGTCTACTACGGCCGTTACGTCCCGTACTTCGACCTCGCGCGCGTCGAGTACCACCGCCACCTCGGGCTGTCGAAGGACGCGCTCGGCGGCAACGAGTTCGTGATGCGCGCGATGCACGTCGAGTACCACGCTCCCGCGGTGTTCGACGACCTGCTGGAGATCTTCGTGCGGCTCGCCCGCATCGGCCGTACCAGCGCGACGTACGAGTTCGCGGCCTACCGCGCCGACGACGACGTGCTGATGGTCACCGCGACCCAGACGCTCGTCCTCGTCGACCTCGACGAGCGAAAAGCCTGTGAGATTCCCGAGTCGTTCGTCGAAACCGTGCGCGCGTTCGAGGGCGACGACCTGGAGCGATGACGCCGGAGCAACAGCGTGCAGGCGCGCTCGAGGCGATCGAGCGAATCGTCAACCGGGGAGGCGCGGACGACGACGTACTCGCAGCTGTACGCGCGGTGCTCGCGAAGCTCGACTCGAACGCGGCCGACGATGCCGCCTTCGCAAGCCGAGTCGAGCTCCTGGTCTCGCCGTACTCCCGACCGCGGAAAATGCGCAGCATTTTCCGCGGCTAAAGACCGCGCGCCCGGGTGTGTCCTCTGCACCCGGGCGCCGCAGCCTCCTCGGAGCCCCCTCCCCTGGTCTCGTTGTACTCAGGTCGCGCCGCCTCGCTATCCCTCGATTCAGGTACCGCGCTTGATCGGGTGATGAGTCCCCCCATCGAGGGATTCGTCGAGCCACGAAACGTGGGCCGGGCTATCCCTGAGACGGGGTGACGCGGAAGGCATCGAACACCGCGTCGACGTTTCGGAGCGCCGTGAGCAGGCTGCGGAGCGACTTGATGTCGCCGACCTCGGCGACGTACCAGTTCTTGGCGAGCTGGTCCTCGACGCTGCCACCGTAGGAGACGATGTTCGCGCCGTGCTCGGCAAACGTCCGCGCGACGTCCTCGAGCAGCCGCGGGCGATCCCACGAGTCGACCGCGATGTGCACGCGGAAGCTCGTCTTGTGGCCGTCCGACCACTCGACGTCCGTGAAGCGCTCGGGGTTCCGCATCAGCGCCTTGACGTTCGGGCAGTCGAGCCGGTGAATCGTGACGCCCTTGCCGAGCGAGATGTAGCCGGCGATGTCGTCGCCAGGGACCGGCGTGCAGCACTTGGCGAGGCGCACGAGCACGCCCTGCGCGCCCTTGACGATCACGCCCATCTCGCCGTCGTCGATCGGCTTGGCGCGCGTCTGCTTCTTGGGGAGCGTCTCCTCCTCCGGCACGCCCTCCGACTTCAGCCGCTGGAGCACCTTCTTGACGATCTGCGCCGGCGGGAGCTTCCCGGAGCCGAGCGCGAGGTAGAAGTCCTCCGCCTTCTTGAAGCCCGAGTCGCGGATGATCTGCGCGAGGACGGCCGAGCCTGCCAGCTTGCGGTAGGGCAGGTTCTGCCGCTTCAGCGCCTCCTCCAGCGCCTCACGGCCCTTCGCCTCGGTCTCCTCCTTCGTCTCGCGCGAGAACCACTGGCGGATCTTGTTCCGCGCGCGCGAGGACGCCGCGAGCGACATCCAGTCGCGCGAGGGGCCGCGCCCCGTCTTCGCCGTGAGGATCTCGACGAAGTCGCCGCTCTTCAGGCGGTAGTGCAGCGGGACGATCCGCGCGTTCACCTTCGCACCGACCGTGCGGTGACCGACGTCCGTGTGGACTGCGTAGGCGAAGTCGATCGGCGTCGCGCCGGCGGGCAGCGTCTTCACCTCGCCCTTCGGCGTGAAGACGAACACCTCGTCGTCGAAGAGGTCGGTGCGGAAGTTCCGCATGAACTCCTTCGGGTCGGCCTCTTCGGCCTGCGAGTCCATCAACTGCTTGACCCACGCGAGCCACTGCTCGTCGGGCGCCTTGCCGTGCTTGTACGCCCAGTGCGCGGCGATCCCGAGCTCGGACATCTCGTGCATCTCGCGCGTGCGGATCTGGATCTCGAGCGGGCGGCCCTCGGGCCCGATCACGGTCGTGTGCAGCGAGCGGTAGCCGTTGAACTTCGGCATCGCGAGAAAGTCCTTGAAGCGGCCGGGCATCGGCTTCCAGAGCGAGTGGATCAGCCCGAGCGCGCCGTAGCAGTCGCGCGTTCCCTCCTCCCCGCCCCGCTCGACGATCACCCGCATGGCGGTGAGGTCGTAGATCTCGTTGAACTCGCGACCCTTCTTCGCCATCTTCTCGTAGATCGAGTAGAAGTGCTTCGCTCGAGACGAGATCTCGGCCGGGATGTCGACCTTGGCGAGCTCCGCCTCGAGTTGCGCGGCCGCCTCGCGCACGTGCGCCTCCCGGTTCGCGCGACGGTCGGAGACGAGCGCCTTGATCTCCTCGTACTTGCGCGGGTGCAACGCCTCGAACGCGAGGTCCTCCAGCTCCCACTTGAACGCGTGGATCCCGAGCCGGTGCGCGAGCGGCGCGTAGACCTCGAGCGTCTCCTTCGACGTCTGCACCTGCTTCTGCTTCGGCAGGTGCTCGATCGTGCGCATGTTGTGCAGGCGGTCCGCGAGCTTGATCGGGATGACCCGAGGGTCGTCGGCCATCGCCACGATCATCTTGCGGTAGTTGTCGGCCTGAGTCTGCTCGCGGGTCTGGAACTGGATCCGCGTCAGCTTCGTCACGCCTTCGACGAGCTGCGCGATCTCGCCGCCGAACTCGGCGCGCACGTCGTCGAGCTCGACGTCGGTGTCCTCGACGACGTCGTGCAGGAGTGCGGCCGCGACGGTCTGCTCGTCGAGCCGCAGCTCGGCACAGAGCTTCGCGACCGACCACGGATGCCAGATGAAGTCCTCGCCGGAGCGCCTCAGCTGGCCCTCGTGGGCTCTCGCGGCGTAGGCGAAGGCCCTCGCCAGCAGCTCGAGGTCGGCGTCGGGGTTGGACTCCGAGACGGCTGCGAGCAGCTGGTCGACGAGGTCTTTGTGCTTCTCGGTGACGTCGACGACCGTCATTTCTCCAAGTGTAGATGGGGGTTCTGCCTACAGAGGATCGGCGGATCCGCCGATGAACAAGAGATGCTGATGCGTCGAATCCGCAGACTCCGGCGAGACCCGGCACGCGAGATCGCGCGAGCACTCGTCGCGCTCGACCGTGCCGCCGCCGACGTCCGGCCCCGGCCGAGACGCCGCGCGGGCACCTCGCTGGTCAAGTAACAGACTGTTACAAGCCCTCGTAGAACGGCGTGAGCGGCGGCGGGTAGACCACGCGCCCGCGAGCTCGTTCGAGGTACGCCGGGAGCCGCAGGGCCTGAAACGCCGCCTCAGGGATGGTCTCGTAGGGACGCTCCAGCCCGAGCTCCGAGGCGGCGACGAAGCCGAACCGCGAGTAGTAGCGCGGGTCGCCCTCGACGATCACGAGCGGCTCGGTGCGCTCGGCCGTCGCGCGCAGGCCCTTGCGGACGAGCGCGCTCCCGACCCCCGCGCGCTGACGGTCGGGCCGGACGGCGAGCGGTGACAGCATCAGGATGCTCGTACCGTCGACGAGCTCGGCCAGCGTGAACATGACGTGGCCGACGATCTGACCGGCCTCCTCTCCGACGAGCGCCAGGTCCGGCAGGTAGCCCGCGGAAGCCCGAAAGCTCTCGACGAGTCGCGCCTCGTCGGGTGAGCCGAACGCGGCTTCCACGACCGACGCGATCGCGTCATTGTCCTCCGCGCGCTCTGGGCGGATGATCACGCAGCGCGCGCGAGCGCCGGCTGCTCGAGCAGCGCCCGGAAGCGCTCCGACTCGAGCAAGCTGCGCGGCTCGACGCCCGGCGCGAGGCCGAGCTCTTCGAAGATCTCCTGCGCGGCGGGATCGCGCTCGTCCTTTCGGAACTCGGCGACGAGCCAGTCGCGCAACCCGATGTATCCGTTCGGTGCGTCGAAGACCCGTCGCACGACGAGCTGCGGCGCAACCGTGCCGTTCCAGTGGTTCGCCTGCAGCCGGAAGGCGACGTCGAAGCGGCCGTCGGTCTGGAAGCGTTCGAGCTGACCGCCGAAGCCGAACGCGATCGCCCCGCCGGCGCGCACGCGGAAGCGCAGGTGCTTCCCTTCGCCGACGGTCGCGAGGTCGCGGAGCTCGCAGCTCTCGGCGAGCATCGTCACCTCGGGATTGCCGAGCCCGAAGGGCGCGAGCTTCGCGAGCTCCTCGCAGAGCTCGAGCGTCGGGACCGTCTTCGGCGGCAGCACCGCGTCGACGTACGTGACGGGCCGCAAGTCCTGCTCGACGAGGTGCTCCTCGGCGTGCGCAGCGAACGCGCGCGCGAACTCCTCGACGTTCTCGCGTCGAATCGAGAGGCCGGCGGCCGCGCGGTGACCGCCGAATCGCTCGAGCGCGTCCGAGCACGCAGCGAGGCCGGCGTGCAGGTCGAACGCCGGCACCGAGCGGCCCGAGCCCTTCCAGAGCTCCTCACCGCCGGCGATCATCACGACCGGGCGGTTGAAGCGCTCGACGAGCCGAGAGGCGACGATGCCGATCACGCCCTCGTGCCACGCTTCGCCCGCGACGACGTAGGCGCGGCGGCGCTGCTCCGCCTCGGTCCACTCACCGACCTGCGCGACCGCTTCGCGAAGGATTCGATCCTCGACCTGCTGGCGCTCGCGGTTCAGCTCCTCCAGCCTGGACGCGAGCCGCGATGCTTCCTCGCGGTCGTCCGTCAGCAGCAGCTCGAGCGCCGCTGCCGGGTGGCCGAGCCTGCCGGCGGCGTTGATCCGCGGCGCGAGCCGGAAGCCGACCGCACCGGTGTCGACGATCGCGGGGTCGACGTGCGCGGCGCGCATCAGCGCCTGGAGCCCCGGCTTCTGCGTTCGCGCGAGCGCCCGCAACCCGGCGCTCGCGAGCGCGCGGTTCTCGTCGAGCAGCGGCACGACGTCGGCGACGGTGGCGAGCGCGACGAGGTCGAGGTGCTTGTCGACGTCGGCTCCGAGCGCGCCGAGCAGCTTGTAGGCGACGCCGGTGCCGCAGAGCTCGGGAAAGGGATAGCGCGACGGCCGCGTCGCGACGATCGGGCAGTCGGGAAGCGTCTCGCCGGGGCGGTGGTGGTCGGTGACGATCACGTCGAGGCCCGAGCGCCTTCGCGCGCGCGACCTCCTCGACCGCGGTGATCCCGCAGTCGACGGTCAGGACGAGTGCGCAGCCCTCCTCGGCGAGGCGCTCGATCGTCTGGGCCGCGAGGCCGTAGCCCTCGTCGAAGCGGCTCGGGAGATGCCAGTCGACGTTCGCGCCGAGCTCGCGCAGCGACATCACTGCGAGCGCGGTCGCGCAGATCCCGTCGACGTCGTAGTCGCCGTGGATGCAGATCCGCTCCCCCGCCGCAATCGCCGCCCTGATCCGCTCACACGCGACTGCGGTGTCGCCGAGCAGGCCGGCGTCGTGGCGAGGCGGCTCGGCGGCGAGAAACGCTCGCGCCGCCCCGGGGTCGCCGTACCCGCGCCGAACGAGGACGCTGGCGGTGACCCAGCTGATCCCGAGCGCCCCCGCGAGGTCGCTCGCCTCATCGTGCGGGCAGGGACGGATCGTCCACGTGCCCTGTTGCATCGTGGGATCACGGTACGGAGAGGGTCGGACGGAGCTAGGTTTGCGCCCGGATGGACGACCTCCTCAACGTCTTCGACTACGAGCGCCGCGCTGCGGAGCTCCTGCCGCCCGGGCCGCTCGGGCTACTTCGCAGCGGGCGCGGGCGACGAGTGGACGCTCCGCGAGAACGTGAGCGCGTACCGCCGGTGGACGCTCCGCCCGCGGCTCCTCCGCGACGTCGCGGAGGTGACGACGGCACGCACCGTGCTCGGCCACGACCTCGCGGCGCCGATCATCGTCGCGCCGATGGCCTACCAGCGGCACGCGCACCCCGAGGGCGAGGTCGCCATGGCGCGGGCCGCCGCCGCGTTCGGGACGATCATGACGATGTCGACGATGGCGACGTCCTCGCCGGCGGAAGTGGCCGCTGCCGCACCCGAGGCGCCGCGCTGGTTTCAGCTCTACGTCTTCCGCGACGAGGGCGTGACCCGCTCGATCGTCGAACAGGCGGTTGCCGCGGGCTTCCGCGCGATCGTGCTGACGATCGACGCCCCGTACTTCGGCCGCCGCGAGCGCGACCTCCGCACCGGCTGGCTGATCCCCGACGAGCCCGCCGTTCCGGCGCTCGCGGCGGCGCTCGGCACGATGCGCGAGACGTCGGTGTCCGAGCACTTCAAGCTCATCTCCCCGTCGATCAGCTGGAAGGACGTCGAGCGGCTCTCGAGCGAGACGAAGCTGCCGGTGCTCGTCAAGGGAGTGCACACGGCCGAGGACGCGTTGCTCGCGGTCGAGCACGGCGCGGCGGGAGTCGTCGTCTCGAACCACGGCGGCAGGCAGCTCGACGGCGTCGCCGCGTCGGTCGATGTGCTGCCCGAGGTCGTCGAGGCAGTGGGCGATCGGGTCGAGGTGCTCGTCGACGGCGGGATCAGACGGGGCGTCGACGTGATGGTCGCGCTCGCGCTCGGTGCGAGGGCGGTGCTCGTCGGCCGGCCGGTGCTGTGGGGCCTCGCGGTCGACGGCGAGGACGGCGCGCGGCGCGTGCTCGACCTCCTGCGCGCCGAGCTCAAGCTCGCACTCGGCCTCTGCGGCTGCTGCTCACCGGACGAGGTGACGCGCGCACACGTCGCGCGTGCGTCTGAGCCGCTAGCTCCGCAGCGAGTCGCGGATCACCTTCGCCCAGAGCAGCAGGATGAAGGCGATTCCGCCGAACGTCAGCACGAAGACCGGGGCCAGCACGAGCGCGCTCTCCCACGAGAGGTCGAAGAAATACTTGCCCCCGACGACGAGAACGGCGCAGGCGAGCGCAGACACGATGACGGCTCGCGGGCTCACGGGCGCAGCGTAGTCGCGGGCTATTCTCCCTGGGTGGCCGAGGCGAACTACACGTCGGGGGACGACTACGTCGTCGAGTTCCTCGGCTACCGGTTCAGCTTCAACGGGGACGACTTCGAGCAGCGCGTCACCGCCGCCGCGGTTCGGCTCGGGCTGATCGGCGGGAACGAGCTCGAGCAAGAGGAGATCTCCGACCTCGTCGAGCTCGCGGCCGACGGCGTCATCGAGGAGCCCCGCTCGACGCTCGGTCGCTACGTCGTCCGGCACTGGGAGCGGATCTCGCTCGTCGAGGGCGAGTCGCTCGTCTACTGGCTGCGCAAGCTCGTCTTCCGCGGCGCGTGGCTCGACCACCGCGTCAAGGAGGGCCTGCTCGAGGTCGCCTGGGACGACGAGGCGGCCGACTTCGGCTACCGCGACCCACACGGCGGCCGGGCCTTGCTCGAGCTCGCCCCCGTGCCGAGCTGGCACGAGCTGCAGTTCCGCCGCTAGGAGGGTTTGGTGGAACAGGCCTCGTCGCTGGGGTGCGATGGGTGGCGCGAGGCAAGGACGCAGGGAGCGTGCGTATCCGATGGATACGGACGCGACTGAGGACGCGGCATCGCGCCGCCCAGCGCGGCCCGGCGGCACAGCGCCTGTTTTGCCAAGCCCTCCCTAGCGCGCGTCCGGAACCGAGAAGCCGAAGCGCGAGCGTGCCGGCTCGGGCGCGCCCAGGACGATCTGCTTGATCGAGCCGATCGGGACGACGAGCTCCTGTGGTTCCTCGCCGTGCGGGCAAAGCGTGACGAACCCGAACCCGGGCTCGGCCGAGATCGACGCCACCGGGATCAGCGCCCCGTCCGAGAGCTCGACCTCGACCGCGGCCTCGTCGAGGCCGTGCTTCTGCGCGAACTCGGCGATCCGGCGGTGGAGCCGCTCGACGAGCTGGTCGAGCGGTCCGGCCGCTCCTGGGATCCAAAGCTCGGGCACGGCGGAATGAATACACCGTGCGGGCGCGATACGGTTGGCACATGCTGCGCTTCGCAGCGTTGGGACTGTTCGCTGCGCTTCTCTGCTCGGTGGCTGCCGAAGGGGCCTACCCCGGCAAGAACGGGCGAGTCGCCTACGTCGAATCCGCTCTCGGCCGCACCGGTTTGGGCTGGGGACCGACGATCGTCTCCGTTCGCCTCGACGGGACCGGCCGCCAGACGCTGACGACCGCGACCCGCACGTCCGGCGACTTCGAGCCTGCCTGGTCACCCGATGGCCGCCGGCTCGCGTACGTCCACTCGACCGGCCGTCGGCTCGGCCCCGGGACGGCCGGCACCGAGATCTGGGTGATGAACGCCGACGGGACGAGCAAGCGCCGGCTCACCCGGAACGCCCTCTGGGACGGCAGCCCGACGTGGAGCCCCGACGGGCGCAACATCCTGTTCGTGCGCGGGCGGCTCTTCGTCGCCCACGACGAGCGGCCGAGCGCCGACCTCTGGGTGATGAACGCGGACGGCACGCGCCAGCGCCGGCTGACGCGGACTCCGGAGCTCGAGCTGGACCCGGCCTGGGCGCCGCGCGGCGACCGGCTCGCGTTCCTCGTCGCGCCGCTCACGCGCTCGTGCAACCCGAGCCGCTGCACGGTCGGTCGCGAACGCGAGCTCTGGACCTCGGCCCCGGACGGGACGCGCAGGGTCGGCGGTGGTCTCGGCGGGGACCTCATCCCCTCCGCGCCCACGTGGTCGCCGGACGGCTCGCGGCTCGCGGCGGGCACCCGCCTCGGGCTGATCACGGTCGCGGCGGACGGCAGCGACCCGCGGCTGCTGGGCGGCGGAGACGAGCCCGCCTGGTCACCCGACGGAACGCTCCTCGTCGTCACGGACCAGTTCGGCCGCGCGAACTTCCTCGGGCTGCAGCTCGTCACGGTCGGCGGCCGCTCGTCGCCGCTGACGCGGAACCCTGCGCCGACCGCCGAGCTGCTGATCGACCAGACGCAGCCGGACTGGCAGCCGGTGCGCTAGAAGAGTTTCTCGTCGGCGGCCGACGCGCCGACGTGTGCGCGGCCGAGGTCGGTCACGATCCGGCCACGCGGCGTGCGCTGGATGAAGCCGAGCTGGAGCAGGAAGGGCTCGTAGACGTCCTCGATCGTGTCCGGCTCTTCGCCGAGCGCGACCGCGAGCGTCGAGAGCCCGACAGGCCCGCCGCCGAACTTCCCGACGATCGCGCCCAAGAGCGCACGATCGGTTCGCTCGAGCCCGAGCGCGTCGACCTCGAGCAGCGCGAGCGCCTCCGCGGCGATCGCGGTCGTCACGGCGCCCTGGTGCCTGACCTCGGCGACGTCTCGCACGCGACGGAGGATCCGGTTCGCGATGCGCGGTGTCCCCCGCGAACGTCCCGCGATCTCGACTGCGGCTTCAGGCTCGATCTCGACGCCGAGGATGCGCGCGGAGCGGTTCACGATCGTCGCGAGCTCATCGGGCGAGTAGTAGTCGAGGCGGAACGTCATCCCGAAGCGGTCGCGAAGCGGCGTCGTCAGCAGTCCCGTGCGCGTCGTCGCGCCGATCAGCGTGAACGGCGGCAGGTCGAGCGTCAGCGTTCGCGCAGCCGGTCCCTGGCCGACGATGATGTCGAGCCGGAAGTCTTCGAGCGCCGGGTAGAGGATCTCCTCGACCGCGCGGTTCAGGCGGTGGATCTCGTCCACGAACAGGACGTCGCGCTCCTCGAGGCCGGTGAGGATCGCCGCCATGTCGCCCTTGCGCTCGAGCGCGGGGCCGGCGACGGTGCGGATCCCGACGCCGAGCTCCTCGCGGACGATGAACGCGAGGCTCGTCTTCCCGAGCCCGGGCGGCCCGACGAGCAGCACGTGGTCGAGCGCCTCGCCGCGCGCCTTCGCGGCGTCGAGCGAGATCGCGAGCTGCTCCTTGACCCGCGACTGGCCGACGAAGTCGTCGAGCCTGCGCGGGCGAAGCGACCGGTCGAGCTCGTCCTCCTCGGGGCGAACGGTCGGCGCCAGGAATTGCGTCGTGCTCATGCGGCCTGCCTGAGCGCCGCGCGCACCTGTTCTTCGATCGGGAGGTCGCCGTCGACTTCGGCGAGCGCGCGCTCAGCGTCGACGACGTTGTACCCGAGCTCCACGAGCGCATCGCGCGCCGTCAGGTCGCTCGGCGCGGATGCGTCACCCTCGGTGACGACCTTCTCCTTGAGCTCGAGCACGATCCGCTCGGCCGTCTTCTTGCCGATGCCGGGGATCGCCTGGAAGCGCGCGAGATCCTCGCGCACGATCGCACGGCGAAGCTCGGCGGGCCGCGAGCCCGAGACGATCGCGAGCGCCACCTTCGGCCCCACGCCGTTCACGCCCAGCAGCTGCACGAAGAGCTCGCGCTCGGCCGCGTCCGCGAAGCCGTAGAGCTGCATCGCGTCCTCGCGAACGTGCAGGTAGGTCTCGACCGTGATCTCCTCGGCGCCCTTGGCAGCGGCGCTCGGCGTGGCCTGGACGAGGTAGCCGACGCCGTTGACGTCGAGCACGAGCCCTTCGGGCGTGCGCGCGACCAGCGTCCCGCGCAGGCGGGCGATCACGCGCTCACCCGCAGCAGCGGCGAATAGAGCATGTGGCAGATCGCGACCGCCAGCGCGTCGGCCGCGTGCGAGGGCTTCGGCTCGGCAGCCATCGAGAGGATCGTCTTCACCATCCGCTGAACCTGGGGCTTGTCGGCGCGCCCGTAGCCGCAGACCGTCTGCTTGATCCGGGCGGGCGCGTACTCAGCGCAGGCGACGCCGGCCACGGCGGACGCGACGAGCACGGCTCCTCGTGCCTGTCCGACAGAGAGTGCGATGCGGGCGTCGGCGCCGACGTACGACTCCTCGAGTGCGACGGCATCCGGCTCGTACTCCTCGATGAGCGCGACGACTCCCTCGTAGATCGTCTTCAACCGAAGCTCCGGTCGCTCCCCCGCGGCGGTTTTCCACCAGCCGTGGGCCAGCGCCCGGAGGCGCCCGTCGCTTTCGTGGACGATCCCGTACCCGCAAGCAGCAGTTCCTGGGTCGATTCCGACGACGACCTTCACGCGGAGACATTAGGCGTGCGGTCGGACGTTCCTTTTCCGGGCGCGCCGGGGAACTAACCCGCGCGATGACGGACGCGGCGCTGATTCTTCCGGACGGACGCGAGGTGCCCCTGAAGGGTGATGCCTTCGTCGGGCGCGACGAGGTCAACCAGATCCGGATCGACAGCAAGACGGTCAGCCGCCGGCATGCGCTCGTCGTCGAGCGCGACGGCAAGTGGTGGATCGCGGACAGCGGGAGCTTCAACGGCACCTTCCTGAACGACCGGCGCCTCCCGCCCGGCGTCGCGCTCCAGCTCCGCCACGCCGACCGGATCCGCGTCGGCTCGGAGGTGCTCGTCTTCTCTGCCCCCGCCCTGCTCGACGACCCCGACCGGACTGAGCCCCACGGTGAGCTTCCGAAGTCGGCCGTCGCCCAGCTCTCCGCGCTTCAGCTTCAGGTCGTGCGCTGCCTCTGCGGCCCCTGGCTCGACGGCGCGAGCCTCGACGAGCTCCCGTCGAACGAAGAGATCGCAGCGCAGCTCGGGACCCCGGGGTCGGCAGCGACCGTGAAGGCGGCGCTCCGCCGGGCGTACTCGAAGGCCGGCCTGACGGAGGGCAGCCCCCACGCTAAGCGTCGCGCGCTCTGCCGGGTTGCCCGCCAACGTGGCTGGGTCTGAGTGACCCGAGTGACCAGGCAGGCATACAGTTCACCGAGTCCGTGACCCGCGTCCTCCCTCTGCTGCTGGTGGTCGGAGCTCTCGCCGGATGCGGCGGTGGCGACGCGGACCCCGCGACGATTCTCTCGCAGACCGCCGAGAACCTCGGGAAGATCCACAGCGCGGACTCGGTGCACCTGAAGCTCCTCGTCGACCCCGGCGAGGGCGACCCGTTCGGGTTCGAGCTCGAGGGCCCTGTCGCGCTCTGCCGGCTGCGCGCCCTTCCGCTCCTCGACGTCGAGTACACCCAGATCGCGAACGGCCAGGAGGCGACGATGCGAATCGTTGCGAACGGCACGCAGGGGTTCATCGTTCTCGACGGGACCGCGTACGAGCTGAGCGAGGAGCAGGCGGCCGACTTGCGGTCGGGGTGCGACGAGCTCGAAGCCGCCGACGGAGGCCTCGCGAGCCTGCGCATCGACGACTGGGTGCGCGATCCGGAAGCCTCCTCGGGCGAAGAGGTCGACACCGTGACGGGTGAGCTCGACGTCGCCGCGGTCGTGAACGATCTCGTCGACATCGCCCGTGCGTTCGGCGGCTCCTCCCTCGCGCGCCTGGGCCGCGACGACGCGCAGCGAATCGCTGACGCAACCGAGGCCTCGAGCTTCGAGCTCGAGTCCGGGCACGACGACCACTTCCTGCGGCGCCTGTCCCTGAAGGCCGAGCTCGGGCCCGACGTGCCCGAAGACTTGCGCCGGGCATTGGGCGATGCGGGCGGCGGCACGTTCACGTTCGAGCTGGAGCTCGAGGACCCGAACGGGCAAGTCGAAATTCAGTCGCCGGAGAACGCGCGCCCCGCGAGCGAGCAACCGAGCGGCTAGGACATCGCTTCCTCGAGCACCCGCTCGGGGATGTCGAAGTTCGCGTAGACCTCCTGCACGTCGTCGTTCTCCTCGAGGGCGTCGATCAGGCGCAGGACCTTCTTCGCCTGGTTCTCGTCGTCGACCTCGATCGTCGTCTTCGGGACCATCGCGAGCTCGGCGTTCTCGACCGTGAAGCCCGCGCTCTCCACCGCTTCGCGCACCGCGCTCAGGTGCTCGGGCGCGGCGGTCACCTCCCACGTCGAGCCGTCGCGCTGCACGTCGTCGGCGCCACCCTCGGCCGCGATGAGCGTGAGCTCGTCCTCGTCGGCGCTGCCGTCCACGACGACGACTCCCCGCCGCTCGAACAACCACGCGACCGAGCCCGCCTCGCCGAGGTTTCCGTCGTGCTTCGCAAAGATGTGACGTACGTCGGCTGCGGTGCGGTTGCGGTTGTCGGTCAGCGCCTCCGCGATCACGGCGACACCGCCCGACGCGTAGCCCTCGTAGACGATCGTCTCGAACGTGGCGGCGTCGGCGTCCTGGCCGGAGCCGCGCGCGATCGCGCGCTCGATGTTGTCCTTCGGCATGGAGTACGAGCGCGCCTTCTCGATCGCGTTCTGGAGGGACAGGTTGTTCGCCGGGTCGCCGCCGCCCTCCTTCGCCGCGACGATGATCGCGCGCGAGAGCTTCGAGAAGAGCTTGCCGCGCTTGGCGTCGGCCGCGCCCTTCTTGTGCTTGATCGACGACCACTTGCTATGCCCGGACACCCGTCTCCTCCTTCACGAGCTCGAGGAACCGCTCGTGCACGCGCGTGTCGTCGGTCAGCTCCGGGTGAAACGACGCGAGCAGGAAGCGACCGTCGCGGACGAGCACCGGCTCGCCGTCGTGCTCCGCGAGCACCTCGACGGTCGCGCCGACCTCGCGCACGCGTGGCGCGCGAATGAAGACACCGCGCAGCTGCTCGTCGTCGCCCTCGAGGTCGAGGTCGGCCTCGAAGCTCGCGACCTGGCGCCCGTAGGCGTTTCGGTCGACGACGAGGTCGACGAGGCCGAGGTGCTCACGGTCGAGCACGATCATCCCCGCGCACGTGCCGAAGACGGGTCGCTCGAAGCGACGGATCGCCTCGTCGAGGCCGTAGAGGCGCATCAGGCGCATGAACGTCGTCGACTCGCCGCCGGGGATGACGAGCCCGTCGAGCCCGTCGAGCTGCTCCGGCTTGCGCACCTCGACGACGTCCGCGCCGAGCCGGCGCAGCATCGCCGCGTGCTCGCGGAAGTTCCCCTGGAGGGCGAGGACGCCGATTTTCATGCTGCGATTGTAGGTGCGGCGATGCTGCCGCCTAGTTGATGTTCACGACGCTGCCCCTGATGGTCATGGTCGCTGCGCTCTCCAGGCGCCCCGTGCTGCCGGCCCTGAGGTCGAGACTCGTGGCGCTTCGCACGACAATGCCGTCGCTGCCCAGGGTTTCGACCTTGATCTCGCCACCGGAGACCGCGATCGACGAATCCGGGCTCGCAATCGTGACACCGGTGTCCGTGACGTTGATCGAGTACTGGCCGTTCGGGCTCGTGAACGTCCCGGAGAACGACTCGCCGTCCGCCCCGTCCTGGCCGTTCGCCGCTGCAGACGTATGCCGTAGTGCCCGCGGCGTCGGTGATCGCCGCACCGCCGTTGGCACACCCTCCGGTGCCGGGACCGACCTGCGACACCGTCGGGCTCGTGCCTTCGGCTCCATCTTCGCCGGCCGGACCCTGAGCTCCCGGTGCGCCGGTGACGTTCCACTGGGTCGGCAACTCGTTGTTCCGACAGCTTGCCGCTGAGTCGACGACACGAAGCTGCCCCTTTCTGGTCGTCCGTGCTGGTTCGGTAGCAGCGTTGCATCACCCCGGACGCGTCCGGGATCGCCGCATACGCGAGCCCTCCGGCGACTGCAAAGAGTGCGACCGCCGCGATCGCCACTCGCCTGCCACGCGCAACGAGAGTCGACTTCACCTCTGCCTCCCTGTCCTCGCGGCGGACGGGAGTGCCCGTCGCAGCGACAGGATCGCACGGAGAACTGCTCCGTGTTCAACGCCACGCCCGTTGCGTTCAGGCGCTGTTCTGGCCAATGCTGAGTCCGCACTCGAGGAGAGGGAGGAACGACGATGATCAGACGGCATCGACGCCGTGCGGCGATCGTGCTCGTGCTCGCGGGCACGGCCGCGGCCGGTGCCGCCTACGCAGCGGTTCCGGCGAGCGATGGAACGATCACGGCTTGCGCCCAACGCGTGAACGGCCAGCTTCGCGTGGTCGAGGACGTCGGCCGACTGCCGGCCGAGCGAACGGTCGGTGACGTGGAACGAGGGCGGCACCGCGGGACCGGCAGGACCCGCAGGACCGGCAGGGCCGGCAGGACCTGCAGGGCCATCCGGAGCGGACAGGGCCGGCCGGCGCAGCAGGACCGGCAGGACCCGCGGGACCGGCAGGACCCGCAGGGCCCGCAGGACCGGCCGGGCCGGCCGGTACGGGCGCGGCAGGCGCCGGCTACTCGGGCGGCGGCTTCGGCGACGTGACGATCCCGGACTGGATCTCGTCGCCCAGCCCGACGGAGCTCGCGTCCCTGACGATCGGCAAGGACGGGACGTACGTGGTCGCCGCGAAGGCGACGTTCTTCTTCGGCGGGACCGGCGGCCAGCAGGTTCCGATCAACTGCTTCCTGCGCCAGACCGGGACGTTCGTCGTCGACATCTCGAGCCTGGTGCTGACGACGAACACCATGGTGATCCGACCGGCGGAGACTCCCGGGGAGACGACGATCGGCGTCGTTCCGGGCGTGCAGACCGCGACGATCGCACTGACCGCGCGGGTCGGGATGCTCGCCGGCTTCCAGCCCTCACTCGCCTGCGAGCGCGGCCCGACCGGCGGCGACACGTTCGTGATCGGCCGGAACGCGCGCATCACCGCGATCGAGACCGCGGGCTGAACGTGAGTGGGCGGCGCGGGCGACCGCGCCGCCTGCCTACCAGCCGCGAGTCTCGAGCAGCTGCGACGGGTCGAGCGAGGCGGTCGAGATCCCGACCATCGGCTCGCCGAGCCCGGCGGAAACGTCCGCGAGCACCTTCGGGTCGTTGAAGTGCGTCGTCGCCTCGACGATCGCCTTCGCCCGCGTCTCGGGATTGCCCGACTTGAAGATGCCCGAGCCGACGAAGACGCCGTCCGCGCCGAGCTGCATGCAGAGCGCCGCGTCGGCCGGCGTCGCGATCCCGCCGGCGGTGAACGTCACGACGGGAAGCCGACCGTTCTCGGCGACCCACCGCACGAGCTCGTACGGCGCGCGGAGCTCCTTCGCCTCGGAGTAGAGCTCCTCGTCGCGCAGCGACTGCAGCCGGCGGATCCCGCCGAAGACCGCGCGCATGTGCGTGACGGCGTTGACGATGTCGCCCGTGCCGGCCTCGCCCTTGGTGCGAATCATCGCGGCGCCCTCGGAGATGCGCCGGAGCGCTTCGCCGAGGTTCGTGCAGCCGCAGACGAACGGCACGGTGAACTTCCACTTGTCGACGTGGTGCTCGAGGTCGGCGGGAGTCAGCACCTCCGACTCGTCGATGTAGTCGATCTCGAGCGCCTCGAGGATCTGCGCCTCGGCGAAGTGGCCGATGCGGCACTTCGCCATCACCGGGATCGTGACCGCCTCCTGGATCGCGCGGATCATCTCCGGGTCGGACATGCGCGCAACGCCTCCCTGCACGCGGATGTCTGCGGGAACGCGCTCGAGCGCCATGACGGCGACTGCGCCGGCGTCCTCGGCGACGCGCGCCTGCTCGGCGTTGACCACGTCCATGATCACCCCGCCCTTGAGCATCTCGGCGAGGCCCGTCTTGACCCGCATCGTTCCGAGGTCGAGCATCGCGGTCAGTTTACTCGGGCGCGCAAGCCTCGCCGTCCTCGCCTTCCGTGAGCCGTCCCAGCAGCTCAGCGACGACGCGCACGCTCGTCGTCGTCGAAGTGGTCGAGGAAGAGGCGGTGGATGCCGGCGACGTGCGTCTTGCCCGCCGCGCGCAGCTTTGTGCGTCCTGCGGGGGTCAACTGCGCGTAGCTGACGCGAAGGTCGTCCTTGCAGGCCACGCGCTCCACGTAGCCCGCGCGCTCGAGCCCCTCGAGCAACCGCGTGATCCCCGACGGAGTGAGCAGCACCTCCTGCGCGAGGTCGACCCTGCGCATCCGGTTGCCGTCGGCCCTCGAGAGCCGCAAGAGCACCTCGTAGTCGTTGATCGTGAGGTCGTGCTCCGCGACGAGCTCGGACGAGAGCTCGCGGACGACCACCGCGTGGGCGCGCAGGAAGCGAACGAACGGCTCGAACTCGGTCTCGGCCTTCGCCTTCGGTCCGGTCATGGTGCGCTCCATTGACACCTCAAGTATGCCTCGATCACGCGGCTGGACCGCCCGTCGCTACCTTTCGACGGTGAGCGCCATCGTCGCCGAGCGGCTCGTCCGCGAGTTCAAGGCCGTTCGGGCCGTCGACGGGATCGACCTCGAGGTCGCCGACGGCGAGATCTACGGGTTTCTCGGCCCGAACGGCGCGGGCAAGTCGACGACCGTCCACATGCTGACCACGCTGATGCCGCCCACCGGCGGCCGCGCGATCGTCGGCGGGTTCGACGTCGTCAAGGACGGCCCGAAGGTGCGCCAGCTGATCGGCGCCGCGCTCCAGGAGGCTGCGCTCGACCCCTTTCTCACGGGCCGCGACCACGTCCGCCTGCAGGCGTCGCTGCACGGCCTCTCGCGCGCGGAGCGCGCCAGCCGCGGCGACGAGCTGCTCGAGCGCGTCGGCCTGACCGACGCCGCCGACCGCAAGGTGCGCACGTACTCGGGCGGGATGAAGCGCCGCCTCGACCTCGCGCTCGCGCTCCTGCACCGGCCCTCGATCCTCTTCCTCGACGAGCCCACGACCGGGCTCGACCCTCAGAGCCGCAGCGCGCTCTGGGTCGAGGTGGCACGGCTCGCGCGCGAGGACAGCGTCACCGTCTTCCTGACGACGCAGTACCTCGAAGAGGCCGACGTGCTCGCGGACCGCGTCGGGATCATCGACTCCGGCCGGATCGTCGCCGAAGGCACGCCGTCGGAGCTGAAGGCCGAGATCGGGCGGCCGACCGTGCAGGTCGCGCCCGCCGACCCCGACGAGCGCGACGCGATCGTCAAGACGCTCGACCGCTTCGGCGCCCCGGTCGAAGCGGAGCCCGGGCGCGTCGCGGTTCGGCTGGACGTCGGCTACGACCTCGCCGACGTCGTGCGCGCCCTCGACGCCGAGAGCCTGAAGGTCGCGCACCTCGAGCTCGACGAGCCCTCGCTCGACGACGTCTTCCTCGCGAAGACCGGCCACCGGCTCGAGGGCCAGGCCGAGGCGCAGCCGGAGCCCGTCGGCGCTTGAGCGCCGCTGCGCAGATCGCGTTCCTCGGCAGGCGGGCGTTCCTGCGCTCGATCCGACAACCGGGGCAGATGGCCTTCGCGCTCGTCTTTCCGCTCTTCTTCCTGTTCGTCGTCTCGAACGGGCTGAGCCCCGCCTCCGAGCTCCCGGGCTTCCCCGCCGACTCCTACATCGACTTCATGTTCGCGATCCCGTTCGTGCACGGTGCGCTCTTCGCCGCACTCAACTCGGCGATCGAGCTCGGCCGCGACATCGACACGGGTTTTCTCAACCGGCTTGCGCTCACACCGGCGCGGGGCAGCGCGATCATGCTCGGCAACCTCGCCGGGGGCGTTGCGATCGTGCTGATCCAGTGCTGCATCTTCTTCGTCGGCGGGCTCTTGATGGGAGCGCACTTCGACGCCGGCCTGTTGGGGATCCCCGTGCTGTTCCTGCTCGCCGCGCTCGGCGCCGTGGCGATCGGGGCCGCGGGCATGACCTTCGCGCTTCGCAGCGGCTCACCCGAGGCGGTCCAGGGCATCTTTCCGCTCTTCTTCGTCGCCCTGTTCCTCTCGTCGATGAACATGCCGCGCAACCTGATCGAGAACGAGTGGTTCCAGTGGATCGCGACCATCAACCCGGTTTCCTATTTGATCGAGGGCCTCCGCTCGCTGGTCATCGCCGGCTGGGACCTCGAGACGCTCGCGATCGGCTTCGGCGTCGCCCTCGCAGCGATCGCGGTTGCGCTGGCGATCTCGGCGCGAGCCTTCCAGGCGAGGATGACACGCACATGACGAGCGTCGCGTGGGCGGTGGCCTACCGGGTGATGAAGAAGTCGCTCACGAACCTCTCCTTCTTGCTGCCCGCCCTCATGTTCCCCGTCATCTTCTTCGTCGGGTTCGCAGGGGCGTTGTCCGCGGTCGACCAGATCCCCGGCTTCGACTACGAGCCCGGCTATGTCACGTTCCAGTTCGCGTTCGTGCTGGTGCAATCCGCGGCGATGGCCGGTGTCTTCACCGGGTTCGGGATCGCGCAGGACTTCGAGCGCGGCTTCGCGCGCCGCCTGATGATCGCGGCGCCGAGACGCAGCGGCATCGTCGCCGGTTACGCACTCGCGACGATGCTCCGGTGGGTCCTGAACACCGCGGTCGTGTTCTCGATCGGCCTGCTGATGGGGATGGAGATCCTCGGCAACGGGTTCGACCTCTTCGCGCTCTTGCTGCTCGGGCTGACCGTCAACCTGATCGGCATCCTCTGGGCGTCAGGCGTCGCGTTGCGACTTCGCTCGACGCAGGCGGGGCCGATCATGCAGTTCCCGATCTTCCTCGTGATCTTCCTCGCCCCCGTGTTCGTGCCGATCGAGCTGCTCACCGGCTGGATCCACGCGGTCGCGAGCGTCAACCCGTTCACGGCGTTCATCGAAGGTGCGCGCAGCCTGCTCGCCGGCTCGACCGAGGAGGTCGCGATCGCGTTCGGGATCGGTGTCCCGCTCGCGGCGTTGTTCGGCTTCTGGGCGCTGACCGGGCTACGTGCGGCCGAGCGCGGCTAGCACGTCGGCTGCCGGGAGGTAGATCCGCACGGTCGTGCCCTCGCCGGGCTCGCTCTCGATGCCGATCGAACCGCCGCTCTGGTGGACGACGCCGTAGACGGCTGCAAGTCCGAGGCCGAGCCGCTCGCCGGTCTCTTCGTCGCCCGGCTCGCCGCCGGTATCGCTGATCGCGAGCATCACGTGGCGGCCGGTGCCACTGCGGCGATCTCGGCCGTGCTGCTCGAAGTCGACGCTTGCGGTCTCGAGTGTGACGGTGCCACCGTTCGGCATCGCCGAGCGCGCGTGCAGAACGAGGTCGACGATCACACGCTCGAGCTGCACGGGGTCGGCGTGAACCTGCTCGACGTCCTCCCCGGTCCGGACCACCACATCGACGTGCGGCCCGGCCACGTCGCGCAGCAAGTCGCGTCGTGAGCCCAGAAGCTCGTTGAGATCGATCAGCACGGGGTTGAGCTCCTGCCGGTCGCCGATCGCGCGCAGCTGCAAGGTCAGCGCATACGTCGCTGCAAGCTGTGACCGGATCGCGACCACGCTCGGGTCGGTGCCGATGCGATTCGCGAGCTCGTCGGCGTGAACGGCGATGGAGTCCACCAGCTCGGAGAAGTCGTCGGCGATGCCCGAGGCGAAGCGGCCGACGGCCTCGTGCTTCTGCGCCTCGCGAAGCTGCTTGCGCTCGGAGACGTCGCGGATGCTCGTCATCAGGCGGCCGTCCGCCAGGATCTTCGCCGAGACGTCACCGGTGAGGAACGTGCCGTCCTTTCGGCGCACAGGGCGCTCCATGAGGATCGTCTTGCCCGCTTTCAGGTCGCGCAGGTGGAGCGGCAGCCGGGCGACGTCCTCGATGCTCATCAGGTCCATCGCGTGGCGCTGCAAGAGCTCGTCGCGCGTGTAGCCGAGCAGCTCGGTTGCGTGCTCGTTCACCTCGGTCAGGCGGCCCTTGGCGTCGGCGACGAAGATCGCGTCCGAAGCCTGCTCCATCAGCGTTCGGTAGCGGCCCTCGCTCTCGACGAGCCGGCGGTTTCGCGCCTCGAGCTCGGCAGTGACCTTTCGGAAGACGGGGATCAACGCTCCATAGAGGAGGAGCAGGGCCAGGATGACGAGCGCGGACTGCGTCAGGAACGTGCGCTGCACCTCGGCGGCGATGACGGCATCGTTGCGCTCCGCCACGAACCGCCCGCGCGTTCGCCCGGTCTCGAGCACCCACTGGACGGGCGCGCTCGCGTCGAGCGTCCCGTTGCCGAGCGACGACGCGGGCTTGCCGCGCAGCGCGTGATCGGTGGAGTACGTGATCGTTCCGTCCGGCGCGACGAGCGAGGCGCGGGTCAGGTCGCGAGCACCGGCGATCGGGCCGAGGAACTCGTCCAGCTGTGCCTCGATGTCGTCCGAGACCCGGCCCTGGAAGCCGACGCGAACGAGGTCGTCGCGACCGAGCTCGTCCGCGACGTAGGCGGCGTCGTCGGCGAGATCGCCCTCGGCGCTCTGCGAGGCGTTGAACCGGGAGAGAACGAGCGCACCCACGACCGCAAGCAGTACGGCGGCGCCCGCGTACACCGCGAAGCGAAGAACGAGCCGCGGGGGGCCGTGCGGGTGCTCTGAGGATGTGCGCATTCGAGGGGCCACTGGGTGTATCGGCGCCCGCGAGAGCCGACTAAAGGCGGTCGGGGAAGGCCCACCAGCGCGTCTGAGCCACGTCTGACGCGTATCGCTATAGGTTTCGGACCACCGTGGCGCCGCTTGCTTACACCTTCGGTACGGGGCTTGCCGCCGCGGCGCTCGTCGCGTGGATCCTCGTCTGGCTGCTCGTCGCCGTCCGAGTCGTCCGCCGCCGCGATCTCGGATTCGCCGGCAAGTTGCTCTGGCTCGTTGCCATACTCGTCGTCCCACTCGTCGGAGTGTTCGTCTATTTCCTCTGGGACGCGTCGAGGCCGCGGACGACCTCGTAGGTGAGGTAGGCGAGGTCGGCGACGGTCCGGGTCTCGACGAGGCGCACCGGCCTTTCGTCGCTGGTCTCGCCGAAGAGGCGCTCGCCGGCCCCGAGCAGGACCGGGTAGATCATCAGCCGCAGCTCGTCGACCAGGTCGTTCTTCATCAGCGTGCGGACGAGCCGGATGCTGCCGGCGACGATGATCTCTCCGTCTAGCTCCTCCTTCAGCTTCGAGACCTCCTGCATGACGTCGCCCGCAAGCACCGTCGAGTTGTTCCACTCGGGATCCTTCAGGGTCGAGGACACGACGTACTTGGGCATGTCGTTCAACCTGTCCGCCAATTCGCCACTCCGGGATGGCCACCGCGCGGCGAGGAACTCGTAGGTTCGCCGACCGAACAGCTGGGCCTCGGCGCCCAGCGCCTCGTCGAGCAGGACCTTGGCCGCCTCAGCGCGACCCCGCTCGCCGACACGACCGACCCAACCGCCGCGCCCGAAGCCTTCCGCACCGGCCGGGTCCTGGACGACTCCGTCGAGCGTGACGTTCTCACTGATGACGATCTTTCCCAGCTCGGTTCTCCTTTCGGCCGTTCCGACTTCGACGGGCCCTTCCCGCGCAGCTATGCGGAACCTGCATGGCTGCGCGGTGCCGAAGGGCCCGCCAGGATTCGAACCTGGGACCGACGGATTATGAGTCCGCTGCTCTAACCGCTGAGCTACGGGCCCGGCCTCGCCAAGGCTAACCCGTACCGGTTCTCCGCAGTCCCTATCAGACCCTCGCTAGGATCTCGCGCGGTGAAGGTCTTCCAGCGCGAATCGCAGTTCCGGACGACCGGGGGCCTCTCCGTTCGCGACATCACAGACGAGGTCAACGACGTCGTCCGCGAGAGCGGGATCGCGCAGGGGATCGCCTGCGTCTACTCGCCCCACACGACCTGCTGCGTCCGGGTCAACGAGTTCGAGAAGGGCTTCCTCGAGGACTTCGCGACGATGCTGAAGCGCCTCGTGCCGAGCGACGAGTACTACGCCCACGACGACTGGGACAAGCGGACGGAGAACATCTGCGAGGAGGACGTCGAGTTCGGGAACGGCCACTCGCACTGCATGTCGATGCTGCTCGGGTCAGCCGGCGAGTCCATCCCCGTGATCGACGGGAAGCTCCAGCTCGGAACCTGGCAGCGCGTGCTCTTCCTGGAGCTCGACCGCGAGCGCGATCGGCGCTGGGTCGTCCAGGTCGTCGGCACCTAGCCGCGCCGCAGCATCTCGACCAGACGGGCCACGAAGGGGCCCTTCGCGTCCTGGTACTCCGCCGGCTCGTGATCCCGCGCGAGGCGGAGCTTCAGCGCGCCGTACGCATCGCGGTCCTCGTCGTGCGTGCGTAGGTAGTCGCGAAAGCGGACGTAGTCGAGGAACTCCTCGTGCTCCTGCTCGTACGCGTGGACGTGGTAGCCCGGCTTGCTGAAGTAGCGCCGGTTCGGCGTCTCCTCGTCGTACTCCTGGACGTACCGATAGCCGAGCTCCTCGAGCGCCGCGATGTCGAGCGCGTCGAACGACTCCACGGACAACGCGATGTCGACGATCGGCTTCGCGGCGAGCCCCGGTACCGACGTCGAGCCGACGTGCTCGATCTTCCGCAGCTGCGAGCCCAGCGCGGCACGGATCTGATCGGCCTCCGCCGTGAACCGCGCGGGCCAGGCGTCGTCGTACTCGACGACCTCGACGCTCACTCGGGCGTGACGTACGCGGCGGTGAGCCCGCCGTCGACGAGGAACGTCGCGCCGTTCACGTACGAGGACTCGTCGCTCGCGAGGAAGAGCGCGCCGTTCACGATCTCGCGCGGCTTCGCGAGTCGGCCCGTCGGCCAGTGGATCCGCCGCCGCTCGAGCGCGGCGGGGTCGTCGCCGAAGATGTTGAGCAGGAGCGGCGTCTCGACCGGCCCCGGGCAGAGCGCGTTGACGCGGATGCCCTCGCGCGCGAACTGCACTGCGAGCTCGCGGCTCATCGAGAGCACGGCGCCCTTCGACGCGCTGTAGGAGATCTGCGAGGTCGCGGCCCCGAGCGACGGCGACGAACGATGCGACGTTGATCACCGAGCCTCCGCCCCGCTCGCGCAGGTACGGGATCCCGTGCTTGCAGCAGAGGAAGACGCCCTTCGTGTTCACGTCCTGGACGCGGTCCCACGCTTCGACCGAGGTGTCGAGCACCGACGCGTCGTCGTCGGGCGAGATGCCGGCGTTGTTGTAGAGGACGTCGATCCCGCCGAACCGGTCGGCGGTCGCGCGCATCATCGCCGCGACCTGCTCCTCGTTCGCGACGTCCACCTCGAACGCGAACGCGGTTCCCTCGGCACACGCCGCGACCGTCTCCTCGGCGGCGGCGAGCTGCACGTCGGCGGCGCAGACCTTCGCGCCCTCCTCCGTGAAGAGCTGCGCAGCGTCGCGGCCCATCCCGCCGCCCGCGCCGGTGATCACCGCGACCTTGCCGTCGAGCCGTCCCATCTCAGGCGTCCGTCGACACGTAGACGTTCTTGACCTCGGAGTAGCCCTCGAGCGCCTGCATCCCGAGCTCCCGGCCGAAGCCCGACTGCTTGAAGCCGCCGAACGGCGTCGAGTGGCGAACGGACGAGTTCGAGTTCACGGAGAGGACGCCCGTCTCGAGCGCGCGCGCGACGCGAAGCGCGCGCGCACCGTCGCGCGTCCAGATCGAGCCCGGACAAGCCGTACGGCGTGTCGTTCGCGATCCGGACCGCGTCCGCCTCGTCGTCGAACGGGATCACCGCCGCGACGGGGCCGAAGACCTCCTCGCGCGCGACGCGATCCTCGTTCGTCGCCTCGACCAGCGTCGCTGGATACCAGTAGCCGGGGCCTTCGGGCACGTCGCCCCGGAAGAGGACGTCACCGTCGACGAACGAGGCCACGGTCTCGCGGTGCTGCGCCGAGATCAGCGGCCCCATCTCCGTCGCCTCGTCGGCAGGGTCCCCGACCTTCACCCCGCGCGTCGCGGCGACGAGGGAGTCGAGAAAGCGGTCGTAGACCGACTTCTGGACGAGCACGCGCGAACGCGCGCAGCAGTCCTGGCCGGCGTTGTCGAAGACGGCGTACGGCGCGGCGGCCGCGGCCTTGCTCCAGGTCGGCGTCCTCGAAGACGACGTTCGCCGACTTGCCGCCGAGCTCGAGCGTCACGCGCTTGATCGTGCCCGCTGCGCCCTGCATGACTCCGCGCCCGACCTCGGTCGAGCCCGTGAAGCCGATCTTCGCGACGTCCGGGTGCTCGACGAGGCGCGCGCCGACGATCGAGCCCTTGCCGACGAGCGACGTTCAGCACGCCCTCCGGGATCCCGGCCTCGAGCGCGAGCTCGGCGAGCCGGAGCGCCGAGAGCGGCGTCAGCTCGGCCGGCTTCAGCACGACGGTGTTGCCGCACGCGAGCGCAGGCCCGAGCTTCCAGGACGCGATGTTGAGCGGGAAGTTCCACGGCACGATCAGCCCGACGACGCCGAGCGGCTCGCGGAACGTCAGGTCGACTCCGCCCGGCGACGGGGATCGTCTCGCCGTAGTGCTTGTCGACGGCGCCCGCGTAGAAGTGGAAGACGTTCGCGACCATCCCGACCTCGCCGCGCGCGCCGGCGATCGGCTTGCCGACGTTTCGCGACTCGATCTGCGCGAGCTCCTCGTGGTGCTCCTCGACGAGCGTGGCGAGCCTTCGCAGGAGGCGCGGCGCGGTCGTTCGGCGCGACCGCGCGCCACGCCGGGTAGGCGGCCTTCGCCGCGCGCGACGGCGGCGTCGGTCTCCTCCACGCCCGCCTGCTCGAGCTCCGCGATCGGCTGCTCGGTCGCCGGGTTCAGGACGGTCAGCGACATCTCGGTGATTCAACCTGATAGGAAACACTCCCGTGGAGCACGACGTGCGCACCCCGGACGGCCGCACGCTGCACGTGATCGAGGGCGGCGACCCGGACGGACTGCCGGTTGTGGTCCACCACGGGACGCCGGGCTGCGCGCTTCAGTACGAGCCTCACGCCGTGGACGCCGCGGAGCGCGGCATCCGGCTGATCTCCTACGACCGCCCGGGCTACGGCGGCTCGACGCCGCACGAGGGACGAGCGGTCGCGGACGCAGCGGCTGACGTCAGCGCGATCGCCGATGCGCTCGGCATCGGGGACTTCGGCACCTACGGGGGCTCGGGCGGCGGACCGCACACGCTCGCCTGCGCGGCGCTCCTCCCGGACCGCGTCGTCGGGGCGGTCGCGATCGCAAGCGTGGCGCCGTTCCCCGCGCAAGGGCTCGACTGGCTCGCGGGCATGGGCCAGGGGAACATCGACGAGTTCGGCGCAGCGCAGGAGAGTCGTGAGGCGCTCGCGGAGTTCACGGCGCGCGAACGCGGCGAGCTGCTCGCCGCGGATCCCGTGGCGATGGTCGAGGCGATTCGCACGCTCGTGTCGCCGGTCGACGCGGAGGCGCTGACCGGCGAGCTCGGCGAGTACATGCTCGCTTCGATTCGAGAGGCGATCGGCGAGAGCGTCGAGGGTTGGGTCGAGGACGATCTCGCGTTCCTGGCCCCGTGGGGGTTCGAGCTCCGACAGATCGCCGTCCCGGTCGCGCTGTGGCACGGGGAGCAAGACCTCTTCGTCCCCGTCGCGCACGGACGCTGGCTCGCGGACAACCTCCCCGGCGCGGACGTGCACATCGAGCCCGACCACGGGCACCTCTCGTTGACCGCGCGCGTCCCCGACGTGCACGCGTTGCTCCTCGAGCGCCTTCAGGCGTAGGCCGAGCGCTTCTCCTGGCGATACGCGCGCGACTGCTCGACGAGCGCGTCGAAGAGCGCGCGGTCCTCGCCCGGCCTCGGGGTGCCAGAGCACGCCGACCGCGAAGCGCTTGTCCGGATCCTCCACCGCCTCGACCGTCCCGTCGTCGGCCCACGCGACCTCGCGGAGCCCTTCGCCGATGCGGCCGAAGCCCTGGTGGTGGTGCGACTTGACCGGCGCGCGTTCGCCGAGCAGCCCGCCGACCTTCGACTCGGCCTCGACCTTGACGTCGTGGTCCGCGAACACGCCCGGCTTGTGCTTGTGCCGCTCGTCGCCGACGACCTCGGGGAGGTGCTGCACGAGATCGCCGCCGCGCGCGACGTTCAGGATCTGCGAGCCACGGCACACGGCGAGCACCGGCATGTCGCGCGCAAGTGCGGCACCGAGGAGCGCGAGCTCGCCCCGGTCGCGCTCGGGGCGCGTGCCGGTCGTCTCCGGGTGCGGGTCCTGTTCGTACGTCGTGGGGTCGAGGTCGCTGCCGCCCGAGAAGAGCAGCCCGTCGAGCGCGTCGAGCGTCTCCTCGATCGCCTCGGTGCTCGGCGGCACGAGCAGCGCGCGCCCGCCGGCTCGCTCGATCGCCTGCACGTACATGTAGGGGATCAGCGCGGACGGAAGCTCCCACGCGCCCCACTGCGCGGGCTCGACGTACGTCGTGATGCCGATCAGGGGACTAGCCACGCTCGAACAGTCGCTCCCGCTCGTAGGACGTCACGACCTGGTCGAAGAGCCGCTGCTCGGTGTGCGCGTAGTTGAGGTAGTGGTCGACGACGTCGTCGCCGAACGCCGCGCGCGCGAACGAGCCTTCCTCGAGCGCGGCGATCGCCTCGCGCAGCGTGTGCGGGAAGCGCTCGGCGTCCGACTCGTAGGCGTTCCCCTCGAGCCGCGCCGGCGGCTCGAGGCCGCGCTCGACGCCGTCGAGGCCCGACGCGATCAGCGCGGCGAACGCGAGGTACGGGTTCACGTCGCCGCCGGGGATCCGCGTCTCGACGCGCCGCGTCCGCCCATGGCCGACCACGCGGAAGCCGCACGTTCGGTTGTCCTCGCCCCACGCGAGCGTCGTCGGCGCCCACGAGCCGGCCGTGTAGCGCTTGTACGAGTTGACGTTCGGCGCGAGGAAGATCGCGAGCTCCTTCGCGTGCGCGATCCAGCCCGCGAGCCACGAGCCGAAGAGCTGCTCGTCGGTGAACGCCGGCTCGTCGCCGCGCCAGAGCGAGCCGTGGATGTGGCACGAGCTGCCGATCCACGTGTGGTCGGGCTTCGCCATGAACGTGATCGACATCCCGTTCAGGTGCGCGAGCTCCTTCGCGCCGTTCTTGTAGATCACGTGGTTGTCGGCCATCGTGACCGCGTCGGCGAAGCGGAAGTTGATCTCCTGCTGCCCCGGCCAGGCCTCTCCCTTCGAGTTCTCGACCTTGATCCCGGCCGCCTGCATGCCGTTGCGGATCTGGCGGATGAACGGCTCGTCGTACGTCGTCGCGAGCACGTGGTAGTCGAGGATGTACGGCACCGACGGCGTGAGGTCTCGGTAGTTCTTCTCGTGCGCCTCGGCGTAGGTCTCCTTGAGCAAGTAGAACTCGAGCTCGCTGCCGAACATCGGCTCGTACCCCGCGGCGCGTGCGCGCTCGACCTGCTCGTTCAGCACCTGCCGCGGCGAAGGGCGAACCGGCGTGCCGTCGTGCCAGAGGACGTCGCCGAGCACGAGCGCCGTTCCCTCGAGCCAGGGGATCCGCCGCAGCGACGCGAGGTCGGGCTGCACGCGGAAGTCGCCGTAGCCGCGCTCCCAGCTCGCGATCTCGTAGCCGGGGACCGGGTCCATCTCCATCTCGAGCGCGAGCAGGTAGTTGCAGCCCTCCATGCCGTGCTCGACCGAGTCCTCGAGGAAGAACTCGGCGTGCATCCGCTTGCCCAGCAGGCGTCCCTGCATGTCGGTGAACGCGACGACGACCGTGTCGATCGCGCCCGACTCGACCTCCGACCGCAGCTCGTCGAGGGAGATCACTCGGACGAGACTAGTCGCCGGATCAACTCGCGATCAACACGACCCGCCAGCAAGTCGGCGCCGGCGAGCCGTTCCGCGGAGAACGTGCGGGTCAGGGCGGCGCAGCGGAGGCCGGCCGCCTTCGCGGCGGCCACCCCCGGCGGCGAGTCCTCGATCGCGGCCGCGTCGTCGGGCCGGACGCCGAGCAGCTCGAGGGCCCGGAGGTAGCCGTCCGGCTCGGGCTTGCCCCGCGGGACGTCCTCCATCGAGACGATCACCTCCACGGCGTCGCGCAGCCCCGCGGCGGCCAGCACCGGCTCGATCTCGGAGCGCGCGGCCCCGGAGACCACCGCGACGGGGCCGTGCTCTGCCGCGAGCAGCACGGCGCGTCTCGTCTCGTCGTCGACGGTCGAGCCGTCTGCCGCGCGCTCGCGGTAGCGCGCGATCTTCCGGTCGACGATCGCGGGGTCGGGCCGGCCGAGCCACTCGATCACGATCTCGGGGTCCGACAGCCCCGCGAGCCGGTCGAAGTACTCCTCTTCCTCGAGGGGCTTGCCGGCGTCGGCGAACAGCTCCTGGAAGATCGCGCAGAGCAGCGGCTCGTCGTCCGAGATCGTCCCGTTGAAGTCGAACAGCACCGAGGTCACGCCCGCCGCAGTCTAGGATCGCGCGGCGTGGAGCCGGAGCGGATCGCGGAGCGGGTCTGGCCGGACGGGATCCGGTCGCTCGAGCCGCTCGGCGGCGGAATCACCAACCGCAACTTCAAGGTGACGCTCCTCGACGGCGCCCAGGTCGTGCTCCGGATCGGCGGCAAGGACACCGAGCTGCTCGGCATCGACCGCGACAACGAGCACGCGGCGACGCGGGTGGCGGCCGACGCCGGGCTCGCGCCGGAGGTGATCGCGTTCGTCGAGCCGGAGGGCTACCTCGTGACGCGCTTCGTCGGCAGGCCGCCCGGTGCCGGTCGACGAGGTGCGCACGACCACGGCCCTCCGGGAGATCGCGGGCGGGCTGCGCCGCCTCCACGAAGGCCCGGCGATCCCCGGACGCTTCGACTCGTTCCGCGTCGTCGAGGCGTACTGCGCGACTGCCACGACGCACGGTGTCTCCGTGCCGGCCGGCGTACACGACGGCGAAGGAGGTCGCCGACCGGATCGAGCAAGCGCGGGGCACGCAGCCCCCCGCGCCGTGCCACAACGATCTCCTGAACGCGAACTTCATCACCGACGGCGAGCGCATCTGGATCGTCGACTGGGAGTACGCGGGGATGGGCGACCGCTTCTTCGACCTCGCGAACTTCTCGGTCAACCACGAGCTCTCCGCCGACGAGAACGAGGAGCTCCTCCGGATGTACTTCGGGGAGGTGTCCGAGGACGACGTTCGCTCGCTGACCCTGATGCGCTTCATGTCGGACTTCCGCGAAGCCATGTGGGGCGTCGTGCAGCAGGGGATCTCCGAGCTCGACTTCGACTTCGTGGACTACGCGGGCACGCACTTCGAGCGTCTGCGCGCCACCGCCGACGACCCTGCGTTCCGAGAGGCGCTCGGGTGAGAGACCGCGCACGGGTCGTCGTGATCGGCGGCGGCGTCGGCGGCTGCTCGATCGCGTACTGGCTGACGAAGCTCGGCGAGCGCGACGTCGTGCTCGTCGAGCGCGCCGACCTGACGAGCGGCTCGACCTTCCACTCCGCGGGCCTCGTCGGGCAGCTGCGCGGCTCGTTGAGCCTGACGAAGATGATGATGAGCTCGGTCGACCTCTACCGCTCGTTGCAGGAAGAGGTCGGCCTCGAGACGGGCTGGCGCGAGGTCGGCTCGCTCAGGCTCGCGTCCTCGCAGGAGCGAATGGAGGAGCTCTCGCGCCAGGCCGGCTGGGCGAAGACGTTCGGCCTCCCGCTCGACCTGATCTCGGCCGACGAGGCCCAGCGAGCTGTTCCCGCCGATGTCGACCGAGGGCGTGCTCGGCGCCGCGTTCCTCCCCACCGACGGCTACATCGACCCGAGCCAGCTGACCTTCGCGCTCGCGGAAGGCGCGCGTCGCGGCGGCGCGGAGATCAACACGAGCACGCGCGTGACCGGGATCGACGTCGAGCGCGGCCGCGTCACGGGCGTGCAGACCGACAAGGGCCCGATCGAGGCCGATGTGGTGGTCAACGCGGGCGGGATGTTCGCGAAGGAGCTCGGCGAGCTCGCGGGCGTGAACGTCCCGATCGTCCCGATGGCGCACGAGTACCTCGTCACGAAGCCGTCCGGCCTGCCGCTCGAGATGCCGACGATGCGCGACCCGTCGCTGCTCGTCTACTTCCGGCCGGAGTCCGGCGGGCTGATCATGGGCGGCTACGAGCGCGACCCCGCGCCGTGGTCGCTCGACGGGATCCCCGCCGACTTCAACGGCCAACTGCTCGCCGAGGACTGGCCGCGCTTCGAGCCGCTGCTCGAGAACGCGATCAAGCGCGTGCCGGAGCTCGCGGAGATGGACTCGGTGCGCCTGATCAACGGCCCGGAGGCGTTCACGCCCGACAACGAGTTCATCCTCGGCCCGACCGACGTGCGCGGCTTCTGGGTCGCGGCCGGCTTCTGCGCGCACGGCCTCGCGGGCGCAGGCGGCATGGGCAAGCTCGTCGCCGAGTGGATCCTCGACGGCGTGCCGAGCCTCGACGTCTGGGAGATGGACTCGCGGCGCTTCGGCACTGCGTACCGCACGCGCGAGTACACGCTCGCGCGCACGATCGAGGTCTACTCGACGTACTACGACGTCAAGTACCCGGGGCACGAGCGCCAGGCGGGTCGCCCGCTCCGCACCTCCCCCACCTACCCGCGACTCGAGGAGCTCGGCGCCGCGTTCGGCGAGAAGTCCGGCTGGGAGCGCCCGAACTGGTTCGAGCCGAACGCGGCGCGCGGCGACGAGTCGCTGCGGCCGCGCGGCTGGGCCGGCCGGCTCTGGTCGCCCGCGATCGGCGCGGAGCACGTCGCGACGCGCGAGACCGCCGCGCTCTTCGACGAGACGAGCTTCGCGAAGATCGAGGTCTCGGGCGAGGGCGCGCCGGCCTTCCTCGAGCACCTCTGCGCCAACAAGGTCGCACGCGACGTCGGCGCGATCACGTACACGTCGATGCTGAACACGCGCGGCGGGATCGAGTGCGACTTCACGGTCACGCGGCTCGAGCCCGAGCGCTTCCGGATCGTCACCGGAACGGCGTTCGGGCTGCACGACCTCTCCTGGATTCGCGAGCACGCGCCGGAGGACGGCTCGGTCGTCGTCGAGGACGTCACCTCGCGCTACGCCTGCCTCGGCATCTGGGGCCCGCGGGCGCGCGACATCCTCCAGCCGCTCTCGACCGCCGACCTCTCGAACGAGGCGTTCCGCTACATGCGCGCGCGCGAGATCGACGTCGGCCCGGTGCCGTGCCTCGCGCTCCGGGTCACCTACGTCGGCGAGCTCGGCTGGGAGCTCTACTGCCCGATGGAGTTCGGCCTGCGGCTGTGGGACACGATCTGGGAGGCGGGCCGCGAGCACGGCCTCGCCGCCGGCGGCTACAAGGCGATCGACTCCTGCCGGCTCGAGAAGGGCTACCGCGTCTGGGGCGCCGACATCACGCCGGACGACAACCCGTACGAGGCGGGGCTCGAGTTCGCGGTCAAGCTCGACAAGGGCGACTTCATCGGCCGCGAGGCGCTCGCTCGCCGCCGGAGCCCGAGCGCCGCCTCGCCTGCCTCGTCCTGGCCGATCCGCGCGCCGTCGCGCTCGGCTCGGAGCCCGTGCGGATCGACGGCGAGACCGTCGGACGCGTGACGAGCGGCGGCTACGGCTACACCGTCGAACGCGTCGATCGCCTACGCCTACGTGCCCGCAGGCAACGCGCAGCCCGGCCAGCCGGTCGAGGTCGAGATCTTCGGCGAGTGGGTCGCCGGCGAGGTCGCGGCCGAGCCGTTGTACGACCCGTCCGGAGAACGCATCCGCTCGTAGACGCGCAGTCCCATTGACAGTCCTGCGCGCCGGCGGGAGTAAATAGCGCTGTCACGACCCACCGAAGAGGAGGCTGGATGTCTAGCGCGCCAAGCGGGAGCGGCGATCGCAGCGTCTATCAAGACGACGAGCGGCTGCTCCACCGGCTCGGGTACGCGCAGGAACTGTTCCGAGGCGATGGGCGGGTTCCAGAACTTCGCCATCTCCTTCACGATCATCTCGATCCTCGCCGGCTGCCTGACGTCGTACTGGGTCGCGTTCGAGCGCGGCGGGCCTGTTGCGGTCACGTGGGGCTGGCTCCTCGTCGGCCTGATGAGCACGATCGTCGCGCTCGCGATGGCCGAGATCGCCTCGGCGTACCCGACCGCGGGCGGCCTCTACTACTGGGCGTCCAAGCTCGGCAGCCCCGGCTGGGGCTGGGTCACGGGCTGGTTCAACCTGATCGGGCAGATCGCCGTCACCGCGGCGATCGGCTACGGCCTCGCGACCTTCGGGACGATCCTGCTCAACTACTGGTTCGACTATCCGAACGAGAACTTCTGGATCTTCTTCCTCTACTGCGTGTTTCTCCTCGCGGCGCGCTGATCATCAACATGTTCGACGTCCGGCTCACGTCGATGCTGAACACGGTGTCGGCGTACTGGCACATGGCGGGCGTCGCGATCATCGTGATCGTCCTGATCGTCGTGCCCGACCGGCACCAGTCGCTCAGCTACGTGTTCACCGAGACGGTGAACAACTCGGGCTTCGGCGACGGCGTGACCGCGACGTTCTCGCACCTGATCTTCTGGTTCGTGTTCGGGCTCGGCCTGCTGATGGCCCAGTACACGATCACGGGCTTCGACGCGTCGGCGCACATGGCGGAGGAGACGAAGAACGGCCTCGCGCACGGCCGCCGTCGGGATGTACATGTCCGTCGTCGCCTCGGTGATCTTCGGCTTGATCCTGCTGCTCGCGGTCACAGCGGCGATCCCGAGCACCGAAGGCGGCGCTCGAGAACATCGGCGTCGTCGTCCCGTGGATCTGGGCGGAGTCGATGAGCCAGAGCTGGTCCGAGGCGCTGCTCTTCATCTGCGTCGTCGCGCAGTTCTTCTGCGTGACCGCGTCGGTGACGTCGGCGTCGCGCATGATGTTCGCGTTCTCGCGCGACCGCGCCGTCCCGGGCCACCCGCTCTGGCGCCAGGTCGCGCGGAACCGCGTCCCGCGACATGCGGTCGTGGGCGATCGTGCGTCCTCGCCGGCGATCCTGATGATCCCCGCGATCTGGAACTACCTCGTCGGCTACGCAGCGGGAACGGCGATCGCGGTGATCGGCCTCTACATCGCGTTCATCCTCCCGGTGATCCTGCGGTTCCGGATGGGTGACCGCGTTCGAGCCCGGCGCCTGGACGCCTCGGGCGCCACTACAAGTGGATCGACCCGATCGCGATCGGCTGGGTCGCGCTGATCACGATCCTCTTCATCTTCCCGCTCTACAAGGCCGGCCTCCCGTGGGAGGACGACTTCAGCTGGGAGGCTGTCGAACTACGCACGATCCTCTGGTTCGCGGCGATCGGGCTCGTGTTCGGCGGCTGGTGGATGCTCTCGGCCAAGAACTGGTTCAAGGGTCCGGTGGCGCAGGGCACCGAGGAGGAGCTCGAGCGGATCGAGGCGCAGTACGAGCGTCCCGCGAGCACTCCGAGCGCAGGCTCCTGATCGCAGCGACGGGCGCTGGCCCCACGGCCGGCGCCCGTCACTTCTTCAGCACGAGCGTGCTCGACACGTAGTCGTGCAGCGTCTGCCGGCGCTTCGTCCAGAACGCCATCAGGTACCCGACCGCGAACGGCGTCAGCGCGCTGAAGTACATCGCGAAGTGCCGCACCGTCGCCCGGTTGAAGCTGATCGGCTCACCGCTGAGATCCGTGACGCGCAGCCCGAGGATCCGGCCGGAGAGGGTCCCCTGCAGCCGAGAGCTCTCGAGCCCGGCGAAGTACAGCCAGATCGCGGTCAGGGCGATCACGAAGCCGGCGAAGTAGCTCCGCCCGCCGAGGATCAGCCCGAGCGCGAGGATCACCGCCACGACGACGAGCTCGATCAACCAGCCGCCGAGGCGCTGCAGCCTGCTCGCGTAGCTCATGCGGCGATTCTCCCGTAGCGTCCGGTCGATGCGCGAGGCCTGGCTCGACCAGCTCGAGGCGCTGCTCGCCGGTGCCGACGAGGCGACCGCCGTCGTGACCGTGGCATCGGTCGCCGGTCGCGAGCTCGAGCTCGACCCGGACGAGCTCCGTGGGGCAGGCAGACGCGCGCTGCTCGTGCTCGCGGCGGGTGGCGATCCGTCGCGCGGGCTCGACCTCGACGGCCCCGCAGTGCTCGGGCTCGCGAGCGAGCTCGACGCGCCCGAGCGTCGCGAGGCGCTCGAGGACGGGCTCTTCCGCCTGCTCGGGGACGCGAAGGGGCTCCCGCACGTCAGCGAGGCGGTCCAAGCCCTTCTGGCGACACCGGACGTGGCGTGGAACGCGTACGCGTGCTCGTTGCTTGCCGAGCAGCTCGCCGAGGACTAGCTCTTCAGGTACCGGTCGAACCAGTCGAGCAGCACCTCGAAGCGCTGCACGCGGTGCACCGGCGAGCCGGAGCGCGACAGCTCGTGGCCCTCGCCGGGGAAGCGCACGAACTCGACCTCCTTGCCGAGCAGGCGCATGATCGTGAACAGGTGCTCGGCCTGCTCGACGGAGCAGCGCAGGTCGCCCTCCGCATGCATGATCAGGAGCGGCGTCTCGATCTTCTCTGCGTACACCGAGGGCGAGCGCTCGAGCCACGCGTCGGTTGCCTCGTGCGCGAACGCTCCGAAGTAACCCTTGAACGCCCAGAAGATGTCGCTCGACCCCATCGCGGTGTAGAGGTTGTTCACCGCCCGCTCGGAGCACGCAGCCTTGAAGCGGTCGGTGTGCGAGACGATCCACGACGTCATGTAGCCGCCGTACGAGCCGCCGAGCACGCCGGTGCGCTCGGGGTCGAGGAAGTCGAAGCGCTCGAGCGCAGTGTCCAGCGCCGCCATCAGGTCCTCGTAGTCGACGGTGCCCCACCCCGGTCCCGCGTCGTTCAACGGTCCGCGGATCGCCGTCCCCCAGTCCTCGCTGTAGCCGGACGAACCGCGCGGGTTCGCGAACACGACCGCGTAGCCCGCGCCCGAGTACACCTGGAACTCGTCGAAAAAGCTCGAGACGTACTGCGAGAACGGCCCACCGTGGATCGAGAGCAGGACGGGGTAGCGCTTGCCTTCCTCGAAGCCCGCGGGTCGAACGATCCACGCCTCGACCTCGGTGCCGTCCTTCGAGGTCGCGGTGAAGCGCTCCGGCTCCACCACGTGCGCGGGGAAGCCCTCGGTCGCGTCGGTGACCCGCTTCTCGCCGATGTACAGGTCGCCGAACGTCGACGGCGTGCTCGCCGCGTGCACGAGCGTGTCGCCCTTGATGTCGAACCCGTTGACGAGCCGGTCGCCGCCGACGACCAACTCGGGCTCGGCCGAGCCGTCCGCCGCCACCGAGTAGACGTGCACGCTGCCGCCGTCCTCGACCCCGAACACGATCTGGTCCTTGTTCCAGACCGGTTCCCGCTGCGGCGGGTACGGCCCGCACTGTCGGTCCAGGCTCTCGGTCAGGATCGTGCGCTCGCGCGTCGCAAGGTCGATCACCGCGATCTGCGTATGGCGCCCCCAGACCCACGGGTCGGGCGTGTACCGATACGCGATGCGCGTTCCGTCCGGCGACCAGACGGGATCTGCGCAGGCGCCGTCGCCGTGCGTCAGGAGCTCGGGCTCTCCGCCCTCGGACGACATGAGGTAGAGGTCGGAGACGAGCTGCGTGTCCCAGTCGTCGCCGCGCGTCGTCGAGAAGACCAGCTGCGAGCCGTCGGGAGACCAGACCGGGGCGCCGTTGTCCTGCTCGGCGTCGGTGAGCTGTCGCGGCTCGGCGCTTCCGTCGGCCGGGACGACGAAGACCTGCGAGCGACGGTCGGCGATCCAGCCTTCGTTGTCGAGCTTGTAGAGGAGGTGCGTGACGCGGCGAGGCGGCCTCCGGCGCTCGTCCTCTTCCTCCGACGCCTCGTCGCGGACGCGCGAGGTGAACGCGATCGTGCGGCCGTCCGGCGACCAGGCGACCCCGCGCACGTCCTCCTTCAGCTTCGTGAGCTTCTGCGCCTCGCCGCCGCGGAGCGAGATCACGTAGAGCTGGCCCGGCTCCTTCTCGGCCCGGCTCGAGACGAACGCCAGGCTGCTCCCGTCGGGCGACCAGCGGGGCTCGCCGTCCCGGCGCTCGCCGGTCGTGAACCGGCGCGGCGGCTCCGAGCCGTCGACGGGCGCGAGCCAGATGTTGCCGCGGTACTCGTTCGCCTCCCCGTCGATCGACCACGGGACGTACGCGACGGTCGTGCCGTCGGGGCTCAGGCGTGGGTCGGAGACCCCCTTGAGCGCGTAGACATCCTCGGGCTTCATCCCGCGCATCCGCGGGATCATAGGCGGCGCCGTAAGCCCACCGTGACGAGTGCCGCCACCGTCGAGCCGGCGAGGCCGAGCGCGAGGTCGCCCAGCGTGTCCGTGTAGGCCGTGTCCAGCTCGGGCGAATCGCGGATGAACGCGAAGTACTCGCCGAACTCCCACAGGACCGCGGTGACCGCGCCGAAGCCGACCGCCAGCGCGAACGTGTTCAGCGCGCCCAGCCTCAGGCGGAGCAGGAACTGGCCGAACGCGGCCGTGAGCAGCCCCCAGTTGACGAAGTGGTTCGCGTCGTCCCACCAGACGATCGTGTCGTAGAGGTCGAACACGTTCCCGAGCGTGTCGATCAGGAACGGGAGCGTGAAGAGGATGTCCGCGGCGTACGGGTACGGCGGTCGCCGGGACCCGAGCCACCAGGCCACCGGAACGATGAGCGTCGCCAGCGGGTACGCGATCAGCCGGGCGCCGAAGGCCTTGCCCTCGAATCGCTCCAGGCCGGAGAACGCTCCGAACATCAGCGCGGCGACGAGCGCGAGCTTGAGCGCGACGTTGATCGCGAGCGCCGGCCTCACTCGAACGGAATGCCAGCACGCGGTCGATGTCGCCGTCCCAGCCGTCGTAGACGTCCCGATACCCGCGCGTCGTCGCGAGCTGCTCGACCCGGATGCAGAGCTCTTGCTGGAGCTTCGGATCCGCAGTTCGTGCGACCTCGAGGATCAACGGCTCGAGCACACCGAGCTGGCCCGTCCACTCCTTCGGGTACGGCGCGCGCCGACCGTCGAGCGCGAACAGCAACTCCCCGAGGAAGCGCAGCGAGCGACCGCACTCGATCCGCGCGGGCAACTCGAGCCCGCGTCGCCAGGTCTTCATCGAGCGGTAGAAGTCGTTCAGGTAGCCGTCGTAGAGCTCGGCGGTCTCCTCGCGGGTGACGGTCTGCGCCGCGGCGACGATCGGCGCGATCTCGCCCGTCGAGTCCCACAGCACCTTCGCGTAGGCGAGCGCCGGCTTGAGCCAGTCCGGGGCGCTCGCCCATCAGCCGCAGGGTCGTCGGGATCAGCTCGAGCCGTCCGCGGCGGGAGCGCGGCGGCGGTGGGTCGGTGCGGACGACGTAGTACACGTCGAGGTCGGACTCCTCGTGCGCAGAGCCCGCGGCCGCCGATCCGAAGAGCACGAGGCCGAGCGCCTCCGGGTCGGCTTCGCGCCTCGCGCGAGCAGATCGTCGAGCTCGGGCTCCACCGGTCTCGATCGTCGGCTAGACGACGACCCGGCGCGTGCTCGCGCCCGCCGAACAGCGAGCCGAGCAGGCTGTTCAGGATCCAGTTCACGAGCCAGACGACGATCGTCGCCCCGACGTAGGTCCAGAACCCGTCGATCGAGAAGTCGGGCGCGACCCACTCGGCGAGCGCGAGCATCAGGACGTTGATCGCGAAGTACGCGAGCCCGAGCGTGAGCAGGATGAGCGGCAACGTGAGCAGTGCAAGCACGGGCTTGACGACCGCGTTCGCGATCCCGAGCACCGCAGCACCGATCAGCACGCTGCCCCAGAGCCCGATCTCGACGCCGTCGAAGAGCGAGTCGACGACGAGCAGCGCCACGACGTTGACCCCCCACCCGATGAGGAGCGCAGCGAGCGTCTCGGGGCCGTTGCCGTCGCGCACGGGCGGAGTATCTCCCGCACCGACGACGCGGGTCAATGCGCGCCGTGGTTGCCGAACCGCAGCGACTCGGGGTACGGGAAGAAGTCGACGATCTCCCCCGCCTCGACGCGGCGCTGGCACTCCTGCCAGAACTCCGGCTCGAGGAGGTCGGCGTGGTGACGGAGAAAGGGCTCGCGGAGCCGCAGGTCACCGAGCAGGAACGTCGCGAACTCCTCGGGGAAGACGTCGTTGCGGACGACGCCGTACCAGGGCTCGCTCGAAAGCTCGGCCTCCGGGTTCGGCGCGGCGGGAATCCTGCGGAAGTTCACGTCGGTCAGGTACTCGAGCTCGTCGAAGTCGTAGAAGACGACGCGCCCGTCGCGCGTGACGCCGAAGTTCCGCCAGAGCAGGTCACCCGGAAAGATGTTGGCGATCGCGAGATCGCGGATCGCGTTTCCGTACTCGAGCACCGCGGGCTCGACCTCGTCGGGCGTTGCCCGGTCGAGGTAGATGTTGAGCGGCGTCATCCGTCGCTCGACGTAGCAGTGGTTGATCACGAGGCTGTCGCCGTCCACCTCGATCATCGACGGCGCGAGCGCACGCAGTTCGCCGAGCAGCTCCGGGGAGAAGCGCTCGAAGGGCAGCGCCAGCGCGGTGAACTCGAGCGTGTCGGCCAGCCGCCCGACGCGGTCGACGTACTTGACCAGCTCGAACTTCGAGCGCACGGTCGCGCGATCGGTGTCCTTCCCGGGGCCGAAGACGTCCTTGATCACCTTGAAGACGTACGGGTACGACGGGAGGGTGAACACGAGCATCACCTTGCCGCGCACCCCGAGCGCCTCGACGAACACGTCCTCGGAGTGGTGCAGATGCTGGAGCAGGTCGCGATAGAAGAGCGTCTTGCCCTGCTTCCCCAGCCCGATCATCCGGTACAGGTCGGCCCGCGCCCACGTCGGCGTCATCGTCCTGAGGAAGTCGACGTAGCCCGACGGCACCTCCATGTCGACCATGAAGTACGTGCGCGAGAGCGAGAAGAGCACGCCGATCCGCTCCTCCTCGAGCACGATCGCGTCGAGGGCGAGCCGGCCGTCCTCGTCGTGGAGGACCGGGACGGCGAACGGCAGCTCGTCGTGCCCGTTCACGAGCTTCCCGAGCACGTACGCGGCCTTGTTTCGATAGAAGGCCGAGCCGAGCACCTGGAGCTGGCGATTCGGCTCGACGTGCGCGAACGGCTCCCCGACAGCCGCGAGGAGGCGGTCGACGTCGCGCTCGAGGTCGGCGAACGGGACGCTCCAGCCGAAGTCGCGGAAGACGCGGACGAAGCACTCCCGGAGACCGCTCGCGCCCGGGTAGTAGCTGCGGTAGATCGGCGGGTCGGACTCGATCTGCTCCGTCGAGATCGTCGCGCGGACGAAGATCAGCTCGTTGTCGGAGTACGTGCGACGGAGAATGCGCGTGATCACCGAGTTGAAGAACGTCTCGGCCAGCTCGGGCTGGTGGTGGTCGACGAGGAGCCCGATGAAGCGGAGCTTGACCTCGCGCCAGGCGACGGCGTCGAGCGCGTCGAGGTCGAACTCGGTGCGCAGCCGCTGGACGTTCTCGCGGACGCGCTCGTCGTAGAAGCGGATTCGCTCCTGCACCGCAAGCTGCACCTCTGCCCACGCTGCGCGCTCGAAGCGCGACTTCGCCTGGGCGCTCGTCTCCCGGAAGAGCCGGTAGTGCCGGTTGAAGCCTTCGATCAGGACGGCTGCGATAGCCTCAGCGATCGTTCTTCCTTCCACGAGCGAAAAGTAGGCGAGTGAGCGTCGACACGCAGATCCAGGTTCCGACCGAAGGCCGGAAGATCGTCCCGGGCGAGCCCACGCCCGACCAGCCGATCATCCCCTACATCGAGGGTGACGGGATCGGCGCCGACATCACGCCGGTGATGAAGGACGTCGTCGACGCTGCCGTCGAGAAGAGCTACGGCGGCGACCGGCGGATCCACTGGCTCGAGGTCTACGCCGGTCAGAAGGCGGCGTCCGTCTACGGCAGCGACACGTGGCTCCCGGAGGAGACCCTCGAGGCCGCGAAGGAGTACTCGGTCTCGATCAAGGGGCCGTTGACGACGCCGGTGGGCGGCGGGATCAGATCGCTCAACGTGGCCCTCCGGCAGGAGCTCGACCTCTACGTCTGCCTCCGCCCCATCCGCCACTTCCCGGGCGTGCCGAGCCCGCTCAAGGACCCCTCGAAGACCGACATGGTGATCTTCCGCGAGAACTCCGAGGACATCTACGCGGGGATCGAGTGGGAAGCAGGCACCGAGGGCGCGAAGAAGGTCGTCGACTTCCTGCAGAACGAGATGGGAGTGCGCAAGATCCGCTTCCCGGACACATCGTCGATCGGCGTGAAGCCGGTCTCGCGCGAAGGCACCGAGCGGCTCGTGCGCAAGGCGATCGAGTACGCGATCGCGAACGGGCGCGACTCGGTCACGCTCGTGCACAAGGGCAACATCATGAAGTTCACCGAGGGCGGCTTCCGCGACTGGGGCTACGCGCTCGCGGCGAGCGAGTTCGGCGCGACGCCGATCGACGGCGGCCCGTGGCTCTCACTCGAGACCGGCGGGCGAACGATCACGATCAAGGACGCGATCGCCGACGCCTTCCTCCAGCAGATCCTCCTGCGACCCGCCGAGTACGACGTGATCGCGACGCTGAACCTGAACGGCGACTACATCTCGGACGCGCTCGCCGCGCAGGTCGGCGGCATCGGGATCGCTCCGGGGGCGAACCTCTCGGACACGGTCGCGATGTTCGAGGCCACGCACGGAACGGCGCCGAAGTACGCCGGCCAGGACAAGGTGAACCCGGGCTCGCTGATCCTCTCGGCCGAGATGATGCTCCGGCACCTGGGCTGGGTCGAGGCCGCGGACAAGATCATCGACTCGCTCGGCGCGGCGATCTCGGACAAGCAGGTGACGTACGACTTCGCGCGGCTGATGGACGACGCGAACGAAGTCTCCTCGTCCGGGTTCGGGCGGGCGATGATCGAACGGATGTAGCGCTGGTCGAGGGCGGCGACCCGCGTGCCGTCGTGCTCGTCGAGGGGCTCAGTGACCAGCAGGCGCTCGAGACGCTCGCGGAGCGCCGCGGTCGGGATCTCGACGCCGAGGGCGTGTCCGTCCTCGCGATCGGGGGCGCGCAGTCGATCGCGAGGTTCCTCGAGCGGTTCGGCCCGCAGGGGCTCGACGTCCGCCTCGCGGGTCTCTGCGACGCCGCGGAGGAGGGCGAGTTCCGGCGCGCACTCGAACGAGCCGGGCTCGGTTCGGACCTCACGCGCGACGATCTGGAACAGCTCGGTTTCTACGTGTGCACGGCGGACCTGGAGTCCGAGTTGATCCGGTCCCTCGGCGCCGACGCGGTCCAACGCGTCGTCGAGGCGCAAGGCGACCTCGGCTCGTTCCGCACGCTGCAGAAGCAGCCTCAGTGGCAGGGCCGGCCGGTCGAGGACCAGCTCCGGCGCTTCATGGGCAGCGGCGGCAGGCGGAAGATCCGCTACGCGCGCTACCTCGTCGAGGCGCTCGACCTCGACGACGTCCCACGGCCGCTCGACCTGGTCCTGGCTCACACGGGAACCTGAGGGGGTAGATTCGCCCGATGGAGTCGCGCGAGTCGAAGCGGGTCGAGCTGCTGCTGCCGATTCGGACCGTCCTGATCGTGGCTGCGGCAGTCGGCGTGATGGCGGCATTCATCGCGATCGGCTCCACGTTCCTGATCATCTTCGTCGGCATCTTCCTGGCGCTCGTGTTCGAGTACCCGGTTCGGCTGGTGATGGCGAAGACGGGAATGTCTCGCGGTCTCGCCGCGACGGTCACGGTGCTCGGCGCCGCGGTCGCGATCCTCGTCATCGGCCTCCTCTTCCTGGCCCCCATGGTGGGGGGCGTGCGCGACTTCCTTCAAGACCTGCCGGCAACGGTCGAGCAGCTGAGAAGCTCCGACGAACTGTCGGGAATCGACTCGGGCGGGGCGGGCGAGAACGTGCAGTCCGGCGCCGAGAAGGTCGCGGCGTCGGTGCCGAACGCCATCTCGAAAGTGCTCGGCATCGCCGGGGACTTCTTCTCGGTCTTCCTCGCCGCCTTCACGATTCTGTTCATCTGCATCTTCCTGCTCAGCGACGTCGCGAACATGAAACGGTCGTTGGCAAGCGTGCTCATGCCGGGCGAGGACGACCGCTGGCTCGCGATCTGGGAACGCGTCACGACGGCCGTCTCCCGCTGGGCGATCGGCGTCGTGGTGATCGCGGTGATCGCCGGCACGACACTCGGGCTCACCGCCTGGCTGCTCGGTTCGAGCTACGCGCTCGCGCTCGGAGTGATCGCGGGGCTGCTCGACATGATCCCCAACCTCGGCGCGACCATCTCCGGCTTCATCCTCGTCCCGGCGCTCTGGGCCGAGGAAGGGCTGACCGCGGCGATCATCATGCTCGTCGTGCTGCTCGTCTACCAGCAGATCGAGAACAACGTGCTCACGCCGAAGATCCAGGGCAAGGCGGTCAATCTCTCCGGGTTCTTCATCATCGTCGCCGTCACGCTGTTCGGAGCGCTGCTCGGCGTGCTCGGCGCGCTCACTGCCGTCCCGCTTGCGGCGACGATCCAGATCTTCATCCAGGAGCTGACGAAGTCGCGCCGCGAGCAGGTCGAGGCCGCGCGCGCGGCGTTGGGCCCACCCGCGTCAGCGCCGTAGCGCCCCCGAGCGTCTGACCGGCTCTACACTGGCGCCATGGCAGACGCCGAGTTCGAGCCCGGTGACGGCACCGCCTTCGCGATCCGTCTGCTCAACACGTGGGACGAGCTCGAGCCCGACCCCGAGTGCCTGAGCGACGTCGGCTTCGTGCGTCGCTTCATGGCCCGGCACGGCCTCACCGACGCGGAGCGCGCCGCCGGCGAGGAGGACGTCGAGTCGCTGCGCGGCCTCCGAGGGCGCCTCTCGCGAGCCTGGGACGCCGCGAACGAGGAGACGGCGGTCGCCGAGCTGAACACGATCCTCGCCGGAGCGAGCGCGCAGCCGTGGCTCGCCCGCCGGGACGGCGGCTCAGAGTTCCGCTACGACCGCCCGGGCCTGCCGATCCGGGCGTTCGCCGACGCGCTCGCCGCGCGGGGCCTACTCGAGGAGATCGCCGCGGGCCGCTGGCACCGATTCGGCCGCTGCGACGCCGGGCCGTGCCGGTGCGTCTTCATCGACCGGACCCGGAGCGGCGTGCGCCGGTACTGCTGCCGGCTCTGCGCCGACCGGGCGGCGCACCAGGCGTTCCGGGCCCGCCGAGCCGGCGCCTAACTTCGGCTTCGTCATAGCGTCACAGCGGTTGAACGTATGACCGCCTCCTCGAGAAAGGAGCACCTCTTGCGACTCCTCGTCGCCGCCATCCTGGCAGCGCTCATGCTGGCTCCAGCGGCCCTTGCCGCCCCGCCGGACGTCGTGACGCACACGAACATCGACCGGACGAGCACGATCGGCGTCTGCGGCTTCCCCGTCCTCGTGCACTCCGAGGGCGTGTTCACGGCCTGGCAGTACCTCGACGAAAGCGGCGCCGCTCGTCCGCGAACGGTGGCACGTCGAGCGCGCGTTCACGGTGACGTGGACGAACCCCGCGAACGGCAAGTCGATCGCGTCCGTCCTCGGCGGCCCGGTCTTCACCGAGTACTTCCCGGACGGCTCGATCACGCAGGTCGTCGCCGGCCGCGAGCGGCTGTTCATCGCCCGCGGCCAGGGGCCGGTCGCCACGCAGGTCGGCCGGATCGTCTTCCACGTCGACCCTGCCGGCACGGAGACGGTTCCGTTCGCCACCCCGCGGTGGGATCTCGACATCAACCCGGAGCTCTGCGCCTACCTCGCGTAGCGCAACAAGTCGAGTCCGGCCCTTTGCGAAGAGAGGGCCGGACTCGTTTCACCCCGACCAGTCGCACAAACTCCGAAGGAAGTGTTCACAGAGCGCTGCAGTCCGGCCGGCCGGCTCGAGATCCTCACGCCCCGCCCAGCCGACGACGCCTTGCAAGAGCGGTCGCAGCGCAAGCGAGAACGCTGCCTTCTGCTCGATCAGCTCCACCCGAGGCCCGTGAGCTCGTAGCTCATCCGCATAGGTCGACAAGAGAGCAGTGAGTCGCTCGGGCTGCGCCACGTCGACGACGCCCTCCGTCAGGAAACGGGCAAGATCGACAATTGGCGGGCCGATCGCGGCGTTGCACCAATCGAGCAGCACAGCCGTGCCGTCCGGTCGCCAGAGAACGTTGTCGAGGTGGGCGTCGACGTGGATCCAGGAAGCCGGACCTCGCGTCAGCTGTTCGACGGCGTGCTCGACCTCCTCCGGAAGATCACGAAGCTCGGCGCAGAGCACCCGGGCTCAGGATCTCCGGGAACCGCTCGCGCGCGCGACCGAGCCGATCCGTCCAGCGATCCCGCACCATCGGCGTCGGTCGCCAGCGCGGCAAGCTCGGAAGGAATCAGATCGTCTTGAACCTCCCACGACGTTCCGTGGACACGCGCCAGCGCACGCACAACCGCTTCGGCTTGCGCCTGCGTGCACCCTCGAAGAACGTCGCCCTGCAGGGCGGGGACGACATCTTCGAGCACGAGCACTCCACTGTCGGACTCGTTGTCAGTCGTGCCGCCGAAGCACTCCGCAATGCAGCCGCGCAAACGTTCACCGAAGTGGCCGCGAAAGAGCAGCTCACGCTCAATTTGCGCTGAGTCGTCCTGTTTGACGACGAGTGAAACCCGTCGGCCGCCCCGCACCTCGGCCACGACACGATGAACTCGCCCGCTCAGGCCGTAGTCGACGCCGATGCGCGTCGCGCTCACGACCCGTACTGCACCATGGGGCCAAGCGGGAGACGTCTCGAGCGTCCTACTGAGCCACTCCGAGGAGGGAATGGCGTCGCCGGCCGGGATCGTCATGCTTTCAGTCTCGCGCGCCGGCCGGGCTCGCCGGCGGGTACAAGCCCTTTGGTGGCCGACACCGAAGTGACGTCGAGTCGTGCACGAGCAAGCTCGTGACCTGCGTGATCCCGAAGACAAAACGAGGTCGAAAAAGAGCTCGAGCGGCGTGACTCGATGCTCGGCGTCGGGCACGCGCCGGACGCGTGTCGTCATCGGCCCTTGCGGAGCTATGAACGAGCCGGGCCGCCATCATAGTTGAGCGGATCCGACGAAGCTCGACCGACAGAAGGAGTCGAACGATGTCTCTCACACGCGTCCACAACTTCTCCATCTCGCTCGACGGCTTCGCGACCGGCGAAGGTCAGAGTCTTGAGGCACCGTTCGGCCACGCCGGCGAGAGGCTGCACGAGTGGTTGTTCGCCACCCGGTGGTGGGGCGAGATGGTCGGCCAGCCCGGCGGTAGCCGCGGCGTCGACGACGCCTTCGCCCGGCAGCACGGTCCGGAGATCGGCGCCGAGATCATGGGTGCCAGGAAGTTCGGCTGGCCCGGATGGCACGAGGACCCGGAGTGGAAGGGCTGGTGGGGTCCCAACCCACCGTTCCACACACCGACCTTCGTGCTCACGCATCACGCGCGCCCGTCGATCGAGTTGGAGGGCGGCACGACGTTCCACTTCCTCGACGCTTCGCCTGCGGAGGCGCTCGAGACGGTCCGCGAGGCTGCGGGCGGCCAGGACGTGCGCCTCGGCGGGGGTCCGACCATGATCCGCGACTTCCTTGCAGCCGGGCTCGTCGACCACATGCACATCGTGGTCGTTCCGATCCTGCTCGGCCGAGGCGTACGCATCTGGGACGGACTGGAGGGGATCGAGCAGGACTACGAGGTCGAGGCCACCTCCTCGCCCAGCGGAGTCACGCATGTGACGTTCACCCGTGCGGGGATCTGACCCAGGCCCGCTCCAGGTGGATGGGGGAGATCGAAAGAGGGGGAACCCGAGGTTCCCCCTCTTGGACAAACATGGAGGCGGCGGGAATCGAACCCGCGTCCGTGAGTCGCACCGACAGAGCATCTACAAGCTTGTCCCACCTTGTGATCTCGCCCGGCCGGCTGGTGGTGGGCAACCCACCGACCGGGCCAGCGATCCTGTGATGTCGCACCTCCGGCGATCGCGTTCCTTCGGTGCCGAGCCCGTTAGTTGTCGCCGCTACCCGAGCCACGGGCCGAGCCCGGGAGCGACGCGCTCAGCTACTGATTAGGCAGCGAGAGCGAGTGCGTTGTTCTTGTTCGCACTTGTGTTGTTCCCGGGGTTTTACGAGGCCTCCGGGACCTCGGCTTGCAGCTCTGCCGGAGAACCGACCACGTCGAAACCAGGTCGCCCCCGTATGTTGTTGACCCAATTGTAGCGGGGTTACCCGTACCTCTGGGGACGCGAAGATCAGGGGCGAGTCAGGGGGATGCCGGATGGTGCAGCGACGCGGCGGGGCGCATCCTGGAATCGTCCCCCACGAAAGGCAGAAATGACCACCACCGACACTCCCACCGCGTCCGTTAAAGAGCTCCATCGCAGCCGCGAGGATCGGATCCTCGCCGGCGTCGCCGGAGGGCTCGGGCGCTACTTCGACCTGTCCCCCACGTTCTTCCGGATCGCCTTCGTGATCCTGACGCTCGTCGGCGGGGCCGGGATCCTGATCTACGTCGCCGCAGCGCTCGTCATCCCCGACGAGGGCCGCACCGACTCGATCGTCTCCGAGGCGCTCAGGCGCCACCGTGACCGCCCCTGGCTCCTCGCCGGGGTCGCGCTCGTCGGGATCGCGGTCCTCTCGCTCGTCGCGCAGGCCGACTTCTGGCCGAACAGCGGCTTCGCGTGGGTGCTCCTCCTGCTCGGCGGTGCCGCGATCGTGATTGCGCAGCGGCGTCAGAACGACGGCGAGCCGGCCCCCGAGACGGGCACCGAGGTCCGCGCACCCAGGCAGCCCTCGCTCTTCCTGCCGGTGTTCGGCATCCTGCTGGCCGCCGCAGGCGCACTCGCGCTGCTCGAGGCAACGGGCGTCGACGTCCCCTGGAGCATCGCGCTCGCCGTCGCCGCCATCGGCACCGGCGTCGTCGTCGCCGCAGGAGCGTTCCTGCACCGGCGCACCGGCGGCCTGGTCGTCGTCGGGATCGTGCTCGCGACGCTGGCGGTCACGGTCTCGGCCGTCGACGTCCGCCTCGACGGGCCGATCGGCGACCGCACGTTCCGCCCGTTCGAGGCGGCAAGCGTCCAGCGGACCTACGACGTCTCGATCGGCAGCCTGACCGTCGACCTGACGAACGCCGAGCTCTCCGGCGACCGCGAGATCGACGCGAACGTCGGCATCGGCGAACTGCGAGTGGTCGTCCCGTACGGCGTAGCCGTCGACGTCGACGCGACCGCGTCGGCAGGCGACGTCGTGGTGTTCGGCCGCCAGGACGACGGCGCCGAACGCGAAGGTGTCGGGGAGCTTCGGCGACCCCGGCGCGAGCGACACGCTGCACATCGACGCACACGTCGGCCTCGGCCAGGTCGTCGTCGAGAGAGAAGTCCGTTAGCTCGATGGTCGACGTCGGCACCATCCCGGCCCGCGACCGCGCCAACGGCGTGGTCGCGGGCGTGGCCGCCGGGATCGCGCGCGCGCTCGAGGTCGACCCGACGCTCGTGCGCCTGCTCTTCGCGCTCCTGACGCTCGCCGGCGGCGCGGGGATCCTGCTCTACCTCGCGGCCGCGCTGCTGATGCCCGAGGCGGCGGGCGCGCGCGTGAGTGGCACTCGCACCGCGATCGGGCTCGTTCTGCTGCTCCTTGCCGCCATCGCAGCCCTGAATGGGCTGGGGCTTCCCGGCTTCGTTCAAGCGGCCGCGGCCCTCGCGGCAGCGGGCGTGTTCTTCTTCTGGCGGAGGAGGCAGCGGCTGGTCGGGACAGTGCTCCTGGCAGGCGCCGCCGTCCTCGTGCTGACGCGCGGCGGAGACACCGGCTCGGACGGGCCGCTGCTCACGCCGGCTGCGTTCGCGGGCGGGCTGCTGCTCGTCGTCGGGCCGTGGCTCTGGCGCACGCGCAGGAGCGCGACGCCGAGCGGACGCGGCGCATCCGCTCCGAGGAGCGCGCCGAGGTCGCCGCGCGCGTGCACGACTCGGTGCTCCAGACGCTCGCGCTCGTCCAGCGCGAGGCCGACGACCCGAAGCGCGTCGCACAGCTCGCACGGCGGCAGGAGCGCGAGCTGCGCGGCTGGCTCTACCCCGAGGGCCAGCTCTTCCAGGAGGACACGCTCGTCGCGGCGATCGGCAACGCAGCGGCCGAGGTCGAGGAGCTGCACGGCGTGCGCGTCGAGGTCGCGAGCGCAGGCAACGCGCCGCTCGACGAGGACGCGCGGGCGGTCGTGCTCGCGGCGCGAGAGGCGATGGCGAACGCCGCCCGCTTCTCCGGCGCCGACGAGGTCTCCGTCTACGCCGAGGCCGACCCCGAGGCGATCAGCGTCTTCGTCCGCGACCGTGGCGCCGGCTTCGACCGCGACGCCGTTCCCGCCGAGCGGCGCGGCCTCGCCGAGTCGATCGAGGGACGCATGGCACGCCACGGCGGCAGCGCGACGATCACGTCGGCGCAGGGCGAAGGCACCGAGGTCGAGCTGACCTTGCCGAGGAAGAAGCCGTGAGCGCGCGTCGCGTCGTGATCGTCGACGACCACGGGCTCTTCCGCGCGGGTGTCCGCAGCGAGCTCGGCGACGCCGTCGAGATCGTCGGCGAGGCGGCGACGGTCGCCGAGGCGATGCCGCTGATCCTCGAGGCCGACCCCGACGTCGTGCTGCTCGACGTGCACCTCCCCGACGGCGGCGGTCAGGCCGTGATCGCCGGCGTCGCGCTCGAGCGGCCCGGCGTGCGGTTCCTCGCGCTCTCGGTCTCGGACGCGGCGGAGGACGTGATCGCGGTCGTGCGCGCGGGCGCCCGCGGCTACGTGACGAAGACGATCTCGGGAGACGAGCTCACCGAGGCGATCGACCGAGTCGCGGCGGGCGACGCCGTCTTCTCGCCGCGCCTCGCGGGCTTCGTGCTCGACGCGTTCGGCTCGGGCGAGCCCGTGCGCGACGCCGAGCTCGACGAGCTGACCCCGCGCGAGCGCGAGGTGCTCCGCCTGATCGCGCGCGGCTACCGCTACAAGGAGATCGCCGCGAGCCTCCATCTCTCGGTCAAGACGGTGGAGAGCCACGTGTCGAGCGTGCTGCGCAAGCTGCCAGCTGTCGAGCCGCCACGAGCTGACGCGCTGGGCCGCCGAGCGCCGAATGATCTAAAGGAGGGCTTGGCGAAACAGGCGCTGTGCCGCCGGGCCGTTCCACCAAGCCCTCCTAGCGGAGCAAGAAGTCGGCGGTGCGGCGCGTGCCGTCGGCGAGCTCGATCACGAGCCTGCGGCAGCCCGCGTCGGCCTTCTCGGTCTTCCAGTTGTAGTGGAACTGACCGGTGGCCGCGTCGAACTTGAGCTGCGACGTCGAGACCGGAACCGACTCTTCGAGCGAGTCCTGTGCGCCGTTGGTACAGCTCGTCAGGCGAACCTTCGAGATCGAGGTGACGGCGGTGAGGGCTCCGACGACGGCACCGTTCGCGTCCTTCAGCCGCCACTTGATCGGGTACGCACGGCCGGCCACGCCGACGTTCACGGCGGGCGGGTTGTCGATCGGCGCGAAGAAGCCCTCGAAGCCGTACCGAACCGTGTAGTGGATCGTCTCCACCACCTGGTTCCCGCGGAGATCCGTCGCGGTGACGGTGAACGTCCGGTCGCCGACGCGGCTGGTGTCGAGCAGGCCGCCCGTCAGCGGTGCGCCCACGCACGACACGACCACGCCCGCGTCCGAGCATGAGAAGGTCGCAGGCACTCGCTGGTTCAAGAGGTAGACCGCGCCGGGCGCCGGCGACTCGAGCAGGACCTCCGGACCGGTCGTGTCGGTGACCGAGGGGAAGTTCACGCCCTTGTTCGCGCTGTAGGCGACGAGGCCGTTCACGTTCTGCGCCATTGCGATCACCTGGACGGGCCCGGTGGTGGGCACGGTCGCCGACCACCCTCCGAGTGCGCTGTTGAAGCCGAGCTCGACGAACGACCACGTCCCTCCCGCGGCTGCGTCCGCGTAGAGCGCGGCGACGCGCTTCACGCCACCCGCAGCGCTCTCGCTGGCGCGCACGAAGATCGTCGCGCTGCTCGTGTTCACTGCCGAGACCTGCTCGATGACCGGCGGCGTCGTGTCGGACGGTGACGGAACATAGGCGATCTCGAGCCCGATCTGGTCGATCAGCCGCTCCGTCCCGCTCGCGGACGAGCTCCCCGGACGGAACTGCCCCGCGATGACGACCGCGTGCTGACGCTCGCCGCCCGCGCCGCGAGACCGGGTCAGCGACACCGAGTTCGCCGGGAAGATCAGCTCGCGGAAGCGACGCTCGCGCTCGTTCGCCGCGAGGTCGATCGTCGGCGTCGCGTGCACGGGATCGACGCCCCCCACGTCGTGCGTCTGGAGGGACTTGATGATCACGCCGGTCGCGACGAGCCCGGGCCGCGTGATGTCGACCGCGACGCGCGGCTGGATCGGCCGGTAGTGGATCGCGAGCGTCTGCCGGTTCGTCGCTTCCCAGAAGCGCCCGCGCGGCGTCGTTCGCTCGGTCAGGGACGGCGCGACGCTCAGCGACGCCACTGGAAGCCCCGAGGCCGGGTCGTTCACGAGCGAGCCGCTGCCACCGGGCGGAGGCGGTGCCGCGGGGCCAAGCGACCAGAACGGCAGCCCGTAGAACGTCGCCTCGGTCAGCGCCTTCTCGTCGTACACGCCGTAGACGCCTGCTGTCCCGAAGTACTCGTGCACGGAATCGAGCCAGCGCTCGCCGATCGTCCCGCCGCGCGGGATCTTCGCGGCGAAGATCGACATCAGCCGCTCGGACAAGGCGTTCGCGACGGTATCGCCGTACCCGAAGCCGGTGTTCGCGACGTACACCGCAGCGCGTGCCCGTGCGTAGCTCTGCGTCCAGTCGAGGAGCCGGGCGCGCTGGAAGTTCGTCGGGTTCGGGCCGAGCAGCGTGTCGGGAACGTTCAGCCCGCCGTGGCAGCCCATCGTGAAGAGGATGCGAGCGGCGAACGCGTCCTCGACGTCGGGCAGGTCGTCGGTCGAGACGAGCGACGTGCCGGCGGCCGGCTGCAGGAGCCAGTGGCTGTAGTGCGCGTTGACGGAGAGGACGTCCGCCGGGTCGGCGCTGTTCGTGAATGCCGTCGCGAGGTTCGCTGAGGTCCAGGTGTCGTTGATCAGGCTGCTCGCACCGCCGAGTGGCGCCAGCCCGGCCGCGACCGCCTCGCCGCCGTCCGTGAGGAAGTCGTACGCGGTCGTGAGCGTCGACGACGGGTCGAGGACGCCGCTCTTGCTCTCGTAGAGCAGGAGTTGGCGCTCGATCTCGGTTGCGGTCTCGACGAGTCGGCCGACCGCGACGTTCGGGAGATACAGGTCGCGGCCGAGCCACGGCATCGACGTGAACGCGCCGTACACACTGTCGCTCAGGAAGTAGCCGAGCGCGGCGGCGGCGTAGAGCGCGTTCGCATTGCCGTTCCGGAGCGTGAAGAGCAGATCGGGAGCCTCGTCCGTCTCGTTCGAGATCGTCACCGGGTCGAGGCGCCGCATCATCGGCAGCGCGTCGTCGGAGCCGATGAGGACGACGTAGCGCACGCTCGGGGAGGCGGCGCGGAATCGGGCGACGACGGCGTTGACCGAGGCGACCACGTCGTTCGCGGCGTCGATCGAGCACGGCTGTGCGTCCCACGCGCCGTACGCCGCGCGCACGGCGGCGTCACCGTCGACCTCGAGGATCTGTCCGGCGACCTCGGACCTCCCGGCCACCCGGCCCGCCGCGGCGAGCATGTCGGCCGTCGCCTGGGCGCCGTGGAGCGCCGTCATCCGTTGCCGGTTGACGATGAAGAGTGTCTTCGTGCCCGCGGCGGGCGCGGCGAGCGTGCCAGGCGTGCCGAGCGTGAGCCCACGGGCCGGACACGCGCGGAAGCTCCGGCGGTGGCGTCTGCACGACCCGCAGGACGAACGGCTCGTCGCTGTGCGATCCGTTGTAGCCGCTGACCGTGATCGTGTAGAAGCCCTCCTCGCCGTCGGCGACGACCTGCGCCGCCTCGTCGGCCGCGCCGCGGTTCGCCGAGATGCTCCCGACGGGATCGAGCCCACGGGATGTCCTGCAGCGTCTCGGGCGGCAGCGCGTCGCTGCGGTTGTCGATCGAGCTGCCGCCGTCCTCGACCGGGATCGAGCCGACCGGGATCGAGCCGACGGGGTTCGACTGCAGCGACGGCGCGTCAGGCTTCCCGACGACGAGGTCGAAGTCGGCGCCCTCGCCATGTGGCTGAGATACACGGTCGTGCGGGTCCCGCGCACGGACGGCACGGGCAGCGCGGAACACCTCGACGTCGCCGCTCTTCGCGACGTGGCCGACGACCAGCCGGTTCGGCTGGATCGTCGGTGCGCCGGTGACCGCGTCGTTGCTCTCCCAGTTCTGCGTCACGAGCACCGGTGCCTGCGGGTCGGTCGTCTGCGTCGTCGCGCCCATCGTCACCGAGGCCGTCGCCTCCTCGACGCCCAGCGTCAGTCCCGACGAGCGCGTCGAACGTGAGCTCGACCGGTCGCGAAGCGGCACCCGCCGCACACGGCGTCCCGGGCAGGTCGGACCAGCGAGCGCCGGAGCGCGAGGTGGTGGTCGGGTTCGCGCCGGTGACGGGCGTCCCCGTGCCGTAGCGCCAACGCGTCGTGCCGGGCTTGTACAGCCAACCCTCCGGCAGGTGCACGCGCGCGGCGAAGTTCGACGGCACGGGGCAGGTGAGCGAGAACGCGAGGTGGTAGTGCACGACGTCGCCGGTGCCTGCGAAGAGCTGGAAGCCGTCGATCGGGAATCCTTCCCACGCGAGCGCGGACCGCGGGACGATCCCCATGATCAGGTCGTTCAACACGAGGCCTGCCGGGAACGCGCCGACGAGGTGTCTCAGCTGCGCTCCCGGCTTGATCCGCCCCGCGGACTTCGCGTCCCCGAGCGTCCAGCCGTCGGGGAAGGGTGAGTCGACGACCTCGTCCCCGCGTCGCCGCGGGGATGCTGCCGACCGGGATCCCGGCGAGCCGGCTCGCGACGAGGTCGATGCTGCCCACCGGGAATCGAGCCGACCGGGATCGAGCCGACCGGGATCGAGCCGACCGGGATCGAGCCCGACCGGGATCGAGCCGACCGGGACGCCCGGCGATCGACAAGCCGACGACCGTGTTCGTCCCGCTCACGCCCGAGCAGCTGCCGCCCGCGGCCGTGATCGCGGCGCACCACGACGACGCGCCGCCCGGCGCCGGCAGCTGGGCCAGCGTCGCGCGGCCGAGCATGAACGCCGAGAACGGCACGCCGTTCAGGATCGAGTTCATCAGGCCGCTCTCGGGGAGGTTGAGATCGTTGAACCGCGCGCGGGTCGTCGCGTTCGCGTACACGTCGTCGAGGGTGATCGACTGGCGCGGCCGCGTGAAGAGCGGCGTCCCGCGAGCAGCTCGTCGGCGTTCACCGGCAACTGCGAGAGCAGGATCTGGTCAGCCCGATAGGGTCCAACCAGGATCGAGTTGAGCCCGATCGAGCCGACCGGAATCGAGCCGACCGGAATCGAGCCGACCGGAATCGAACCGACTGGAATCGAGCCGACCGGAATCGAACCAACCGGAATCGAACCGACCGGAATCGAGCCCACCGGGATCGAGCCCACCGGGATCGAACCGACCGGCGTCGAGGACGGCGCACCGGCGAACGACGGCAGCTCGTCGAGGGCACGTCGCCGAGCGGGGCACGAGCTTGACGCCGACCACGACGCTCTCCTCGTCGGTCGTCAGCGTGAGCGCCTCGGAGCCCTCACCCTCCTCCTCGCTCGTCAGGAAACAGAGGTCGTCGAGCTCTTCGGGCTGCGGACTCGCCTCCGTAGTCGACCCGAACCTCGTCGAACGTCCCCTCGAGCAGCTTGATCCCGACGTAGGTCTCGACGGCGTCGGTCCGGACGGGGACCTGCACCGACCCGGCGGTGTCGCCGCCGTTGTATGCGGTCACCGTCGCGAGTACTTCGCCGCCGTTACCGAGGAAGAAGCCGACCGCCGTCTGCGGCGCGTCGAACGTGATCCGCAGCGGGACGTCGTCGCTCGACCCGGTCCTTCGATGCTCACGGGGACGTTCACGAGCGAGGTCGTCGGCGAGCTCGTGACGCGTGCGTCGCTGTCGACCGCCCGCGGCACGGCCTGTCCGGTCGCCACGAAGGTGACTCCGAGCTTGTCGTAGATCGTCAGGGCGCCGCTCTCGGGCGCGTCCTCGAAGTCGATCGTGTGGCCACCGAGGAAGCTGGGCACGCATTCGGCCGGGCTGGTGAAGAGCAGCTCGTCCTCGAGCCCCTCGCCGATCACATGGCACGCCGAGAACTCGGACGTGCTTCCGATCGGGCTCGTGAGCGTCGCGGTGAGGATTTCGCCGGCCAAGACCGGGCCGACCGAGTCGGAGTCGAAGCTGATCGTTCCCCCACCTGAGCCGGTGAGATCCTGGCCGAGGTGACGAACGCCTTCGCCGTTGCCGGATGGATCGCAGACGTCGCTCGCGTAGTAGTCGATCCGGTAGGACCCCGCTCCCGGCGAAGTCGGAGCCGAGGCGACGATGTGCAACTGGTCGGTCGACCCGTGGCGAAGGTCACGCTGTCGAAGACCGGGAAGTTCTGCAGGTCGTTCGGCCCCGAGTCGCCGTCCTCGACGTCGTTCGGGGTGACGCCGTTCGGCGCCAGGTCGATGCCGAGGCCGCCGTTGGAGTAGATCGAGTTGCCGGTGATCGTGTTCGTCGGCCCGCCCGAGACGAACACGCCGTCGAGGCCGTTGTGGGCGATCGTGTTCGCAGAGGCGCCTTCCTCGGGCCGGAGCGTGCTCCCGTCCCCGTTCAGCTGCACGCCGTCGCCAAGGTTCGGGACCGCGTCGTCGCCGCTCGCGGCGATCCCGATTCGGTTGCCGCTCAAGCTCGCCTGCGAGTGCACGAAGACGCCGTCGTTGGTGTTTCCGGAGACGACGTTGTCGACGATCGACGTCCCGCTCGAGCTTGGGTTCATCAGGATCCCGTTCAGCGCGTTCGGCATCGCCTTGTCGCCGTCGGCGCTCACGCCGATCAGGTTGTTGCGGATCGTCGTGTCCAAGGCGGTGGTGACGATGACGCCGTTGCCGCCGCTGTTCGAGATGACGTTCCGGTCTCCGGCCGCGGCACCGCCGATCACGTTGTCCTCGCCGACGCCGACGATGACGCCGGTATTCGCGTTGGCGCGCGCGGTACCGGTTCCGTCGAGCCCGATGTAGCTGCCGACGAGACGGTTACCGGAGCCGCTGATCTCGACACCGTTCTGGAAGCCGTAGATCGAGAGCGAGCGCACGACGGCGTCGTGCCCGGTCAGCGCGAGCCCGGCGAATGTCGACCCGCCGGTGAGCTCGATCAAGGGAGTGCCGATGAAACCGCTCTGGCTCGTTCCGTCGATCGTGGTGTTCTCCGTGATCGCGGGGAGACCGTTCGCGAGCGTAATCGTGTGTCGGCCCGAGCCGGGGATCGCGAACGTGATCGTTTCCGCGCCTTCGTTGGCGTTGGCGTCCAGAATCGCCTGCCGGAGCGAGCCTGCGCCGCTGTCGTTCGTGTTGGTGACGACGAACGACGCCGCCGCCGCCGCGCCCATGAAGGTGGCGAAGGCGAGGTCCTCGGGTTCCGAGTTCGGGGCCCAGCCGCCGGGGGTCGGAGCCGCGTCGCGGAAGTACATGCCGCCCGGAGTCGCGTCCTCGGCGACGTACGCGAAGCAGCCCGTGTTCAGCGGCCCGGCAAGCACGAGCGCGTAGCTCGTTCCGGCAACGAGTGCGGGCGACGGCGAGAAGGGGAAGCGCTTGAAGGCGACCCTGAGCCGGCGTTGGTGACCTCGGCGGTCGCGAGCACCGTGCCGCTGGGCACGCCGCTGCTCGTCGTCTCGATCCGCGCACGCACCGAGGACGGGATCGGGCAGGAGAGCCCGATCCGCGCTTCCAGGAGCGCGCCGCCGGCGGCCGGCGAGAAGATCTGTGCGAGCTCGATCTGCGTCTCGCCGCCGATCGAGCTTCCACCCGTCGTGTCGATCACGCGCCCGTTGTGCTGGTCAAGCGTGCCGACAAACGGAACCGTGTCGACCGTCCACCGGTAGACGGCGGGCGTCGGATCGACGTTGCCCGCAGCGTCTTTCGCACGGATCTCGAACGTGTACGACCCATCGCCAAGCCGTCGTACTCGTGGCTGGACGCACAGACGTTGAACGCATCAGGCACGCGCCTGCACTCGAAGCTCGAGCCTGGTTCGCTCGACTCCGTGAGGAAGACCTGCCGCGTTTCGGCGCTGTAGTCGACGGGGCCGCTCGTGATCGTCGTCTCCGGCGGCGTCGTGTCTTCCGCGGCGAGACTGAAGTCGCCGTAGCTCGCGGGCGCCGAGAACGAAGCCGGGTAGAACACCGTGCTGCCGCCGCTGAAGTACAAGAAGGTGACACCTGCGAGCGTGCCGTCAGCCGGGAGGCAAAGATCGCGTCCGACGTCGGTCGTGCAGCGCCGATGACGCATCTCGAAGACGACCTCACCCGTGCCGGGTGTGTAGGCCGCGCCGGCCTCCGTGTCGTTCGTGCCGGAGAGCGAGGTGTCGCCGGGCCAGCACGATGGACAGCTGGCCGGCGTGTACGCCGCGTCGTTCGTGAACGACGCGCCCGTGCTGGGGTTGACCGCTGCGCTCCAGGCATCGTCACCCGAGTCGAGCGCGCCATCGTGGGCGTTGTCGAAGTACACCTGGAACGCCGCCGACGTCCCCGGCGTCGCGTCGATTCGCCGGAATGCGAAGTACACGTAGTCACCGTCGTGCATCGCCCAGACCCGGCCCTCGGCCTCACCGGCCGGAAAAACGAAAGTGCTCGCGCTTGCCCATTCGCCCGCGTTCATCACGCCGTCGAGCACTGGAGCGGCCGTGGTGAGAGGCGCCGCCGGCAGGGCGAACCCCGAGTGTGCCGAAGCGGGCCCTGCGAGGAGCCCAAGAGCGGCCGCGATGGCACCCGCCCCGATAACCGCTCGAACCCGCTGCCGCATCTCCCTCCCCTCCACCTGGTGCCCCCTCTCGGCGACCGTCCCGGAGTTATCTCCCTCTACGCGAGCCTTGTCAATGTCTGCACAATCGCCGGATGGAGCCCCCTCGCGCTGACCTGACCGCCTATGTGCCGCGGATCGTGGTCGAATGGGCGTTGAGCGACCCCGACGCTCTGCATCGGCGCCTGGACGGAACGATGGCGTTCGTCGACGTCTCGGGCTTCACGGCGATGTCGGAGCGGCTGGCCGCCAAGGGAAAAGCCGGCGCCGAGGAGGTCACGGACGTCATGAACGCGACGTTCGCGCAGCTGCTCGACGTCGCCTACGCGCGCGGCGGCGGGCTGCTGAAGTTCGGCGGCGACGCGCTCCTCCTCTTCTTCTCGGGCGAAGACCACGCAGCTCGCGCGACCCGAGCGGCGTTCGACATGCGCAGCATGCTGCGCGAGATCGGACACCTGCGCACGTCTGCAGGCCAGGTGACGCTCCGCATGCACGTCGGAGCGCACAGCGGGTCGTTCGACTTCTTCCTGGTCGGCCGCTCGCACAGAGAGCTCCTGGTCACCGGTCCTGCGGCAACGACGACCGTCGAGATGGAAGCTGCATCCGAGGCCGGCGAGATCCTCGTCAGCGAGTCGACCGCTGCGCTGCTCGATCCGCAAGTCCTCGGAGAGAAGAGAGGAGAGGGGTTCCTCCTCCGGGCGCAGCCGGACGCCGCGGGGGAGCTGCAGCCGCTCCCCGACACGTCGGGGCTCGACCTCGCGGCCTTCGTCCCGGTCGGAGTGCGGCAGCACATCGCCACCGCCGCAGCCGAGGGCGAGCACCGCGCGGCCGCTATCGCGTTCGTGCGCTTCGGCGGCGTGGACGAGCTCCTCACAAGCGGCGGGCCAGACGACGCGGCGGCCGCGCTGGCGGAGCTGGTCGAGTCCGTGCAGGCAGCGGCGGAGGAGTACGACGTGTGCTTCCTCGAGAGCGACATCGACCGCGACGGCGGACGGATCGTCCTCGTGGCCGGGGCGCCGGTCGCGTCGGAGAACGACGAGGAGCGAATCCTCCGCACAGTTCGCAGGATCGCGGAGGCGGAGACACGGCTGCACGTGCAGCACGGAGTGAATCGCGGCCGCGTCTTCGCGGGCGAAGTGGGCGCGCCGTTCCGGAGGACGTACACCGTCCTCGGCGACACCGCTGCGTTGGCGGCGCGCCTGATGGCGCGCGCCGAGCGGGGGCAGGTTCTCGTGCCGGCGGACGTCGTCGCGCGTTCGCAGACGGTGTTCGCCGGGACCGCCTTGCCCCCGTTCCAGGTCAAGGGCAAGGCGGAGCCGATCGAAGCGATCGACCTCGGCCCGGTCGTCGGCCTGCGCACGACGGCCGACCGGCCGCGACTCCCGATGGTCGACCGCGAGCGCGAGCTCGCGGTGTTGAGCGCGGCGCTCGGCCCCGCGCGCGCCGGCTTCGGCACGCTGGCCGAGCTGATCGGCGAGCCCGGGATCGGCAAGTCTCGCCTCGTCGACGAAGTGCGTGCGCAGGCGGAGGATCTGTCGCCGGTCGTGACTGCCTGCGAGCAGTACGAGTCGACGACTCCGTACTTCCCGTTCCGCGAGCTCGTCCGCCGCCTGCTCGATGTCCCGCTCGGCGCCGATCCGGCCGAGAACTCGGCGGCGCTTCGCGGTCGGCTCGAGTCGCTCGCGCCGGAGCTCGTGCCCTGGATTCCGCTACTGGGGCTCGCGCTCGACGCCCCGGTCGAGGCGACCCCGGAGGTCGACGACCTCCAGCCGGCGTTCCGGCGAGTGCGACTCCACGGCGTCGTCACGACGCTGCTGGAGTCGCTCCTCGCTTCGCCGACCATGATTCTGTTCGAGGACGTCCACTGGATGGACGAGGCGTCTGCCGACCTGCTCCGGCACCTCGCGCTCCAGCTCCAGGGGAAACCCTGGTTCGCGTGCACGACACGCCGTCCCGTTGCCGGTGGCTTCTCGGCGGCCGAGGGGACGCCGCCGGTTCCGGCGTTCACGATCAGGCTCGATCCGCTCCCGGACGAAGACGCGAGGAAGCTCGCAGTCTCTGCCGCGCCCGAGGGCCTCGCGGCCGACGAGCTTCACGCGATCGCGGAGCGCGCCGGAGGCAACCCGCTCTTCCTCCAGGAGCTCGTCTCCGCACGCGGCGCCGACTCCGGGCAGTCCGAAGATCTTCCCGACACCGTGGAGGCGCTCATCGGCGCGCGCATCGACCGCCTCTCCGCTCCGGACCGCGCACTCCTTCGTTGGGCCTCCGTGCTCGGCCCGACCTTCGCGAGCGACGTGCTCGAGCTCGTGCTCGCCGGCGATCCCTCGGCGGCATCGGACTCCGAGGCGTGGGACCGGCTCACCGAGTTCGTCGAACGCGACCCGAACGTCGCCGGCGCGTATCGGTTCCGCCACGCACTCTTCCGCGACGCGGCGTACGAGGGCCTTCCCTATCGACGCCGGCGCGAGCTTCACGCACGCGTCGGAGAAGCGTACGAGCGCTTGCGGGCGGATGAGACGGAGGAGCTCGCCGAGGTCCTCTCGCTGCACTTCCTACGCGCAGAGGTGCACGGGAAGGCGTGGAGCTACTCGCTCGTCGCCGCCGAGCGCGCTCGCGCGAAGTCGGCGAATGCGGACGCCGCGGAGTTCTATCGCCGCGCGCTCGACGCCAAGAAGGGCCTTTCCGAGCTCGAGCGCGACGCCGTCGCGGACGTGTGGGAGTCGCTGGGCGACGTGTCGGAGCTCGCCGGACAGTACGAGGACGCGGGACACGCGTATCGACAGGCCGCGCGGCTTGCAGAGGCGCCGGGCCGCCAACCCGCGCTGCTGCTCAAGCAAGGAGTCGTCCGTGAGCGCGAGGGCGACTACGTCGGCGCGCTGCGCCGGTACTCGAACGGCCGCACCGCCGCGCAGGCGCTGCCGAAGGGCGAGGAGCAGACCCGCCACATCGTGCGGCTCGGCCTCGCGACGGCCGGGGTGCGGCTGCGCCAGGGAAAGCTCGCCGAGTGCATCCGCTGGTGCCGCGACGTCGTTCCGACCGCGCTCGCGATCCAGGATCTCGAGAGCGCAGCCCACGGGTACTACCTCCTGCACCTCTCGTACACGTCGCTGGGCTGGGCGGAACGGCGGGACTTTCGCGGCATCGCACTGCCGATCTACGAGGAGCTGGGCGATCTCCTCGGCCAGGCGAACGTCCTCAACAACCTCGGCATCGATGCCTACTACGAGGGCCGGTGGGACGATGCACTCGGGCACTACGAGCAGAGCAGGCGCCTGCGCGAGCGAATCGGCGACGTCGTCGGCGCGGCGACGATCGTGGGAAACATCGCCGAGATCCTCTCCGACCAGGGACGCACCGACGAGGCGCGCGAGCTCTTCGAGGAAGCTGCCGCAGTGTTTCAGGGCGCGCACGCACGTTTCCTCGAGCACGTCGCCGCCGGGAATCTCGGTCGGCTGGCGGCGAGGGAAGGGCGCTTCAACGAGGCCGAGCAGGCGCTGGAGGCCGCGCTCGACGGGTTCGGCGACCTGAAAGCGGCGTCCTTCATGCTGGAAGCCCAGGCCCGGCTCGCCGAGCTGGACGTGCTGCGCGGCGATCGGCCCGAACGAGCGCTCGAGCGCGCGGTGTCGGCACTCGCCGAGGCGCGCGCGAGCGGCGGATCGCCACTCGAGGCGGGGTTGCTTCGACTCGTGGGCTACGCACGCGCCCAGGCCGGGGTCACCGAGGAGGCGCGAGCGTCGTTCGAGGAAAGCCTGGCCACGGCGCAGACCACGGAGGCCGAGTACGAGCAGGCACTCGCCCACCAGGCGCTCGCAGCGATCGGCGAGGACGTGGAGCGAAACTCCGCTCGCGCGCAGAGCCTGCTCGACCAGCTGGGCGTGGTGTCGCTTCCGCCGATCCCGCTGCCGTGACGGGCGGGTGCCGAACGGCACCCGCCCGTCACGTGCTCAGCTGCCGTTGGGCTTGCGGACCTGGATGACCTGGTAATCGGTCGTCGCAGGCGGCGAGCCGAAGCGCGCATTGACCGCGTAGAGCCTGCGGCCGAGATCGTCGATCGTCGTCGGCACCGCGAAGCGCGAGTCTTCGATGTGCGTCAGGACCCGCCCCGTCGTGAGTGCCGAGTTCACGCGGATCACCGCGATCTTGTTCAACGTGTTCTGCACGACGTAGAGCGTCCTGCCGTCGAGCAGGATCCCGTCGCCCCTCATCACGTCTGCACCGCCGAGCGCGATCTCGACCGTCGCGCCGGTCGACGGGTTCACCCGGAACAGCTTGCCGGTGTTGCTCTGGACGATCACGAGCCAGCGTCCGTTCGGCGTCGCGTCGATCCCGTTCACGTTGAAACCTGAGCCCTGTGCGTAGGGAGGCTTCAGCGCGATCTTTTGCACGGTCGGAGCCGAGAGCGGCCTCCAGGCCCGATCGGTATGCGATAGAGCTCGGCGAGGTTCGAGTTCGTGAAGTACGCGCCGGTCCGAGTCACGACGACGTCGTTGATGAACCCCGGCGCGAGGTCGTATGAGGCGATGTCCGCGCCGGTGCGCGCGTTGTAGACGAACGCCTTGCCGGTCGGCCCTCCGGCGACGAACAGCCGGTTGCGGTTGTCGGCCTCGACGCCGATCGCCGCGCGTCCGCTGCGCTGGACGAACACCGACCCCGTGCCGGTACGCAGATTGCCGCGGTAGATCGACCCGGTCGGAATCGAGCCGACGTAGAACGTGTTCGCGCGAATCGAGATCCCCTCCGGCTGGAACCCGCGCGGCAGCGCGATCGTCGCCGGATACGACGGCGCGGCGGCGGCAACGCCGCTCGCCACGGCGAGCATGACCACGGTTGTGGCGATGAGCTTCCGAATCATTTTCCCCCCCTTGACGGCTTCGTTCGCTGGTACCCGAGCCTACGGGCGCGATAACCCTCCGGATTCCAGGGTCAAGATCAGGGTTTCGTAAAGACGGTCAACGGCGGGCCTTCACCGCCCGCTCCATCTCCCGGTCGGCGTCGCGCTTCGCGATGTCGCGGCGCTTGTCCTGCGCCTGCTTGCCCTTGCCGACGGCGAGCTCCACCTTCACCTTGCCGTTCTTGAAGTAGAGCTTGGTCGGCACGAGCGTGAGGCCGCGCTCTCGCACCTTGTCCGCGAGGGAGTCGATCTCACGCCGCTTGAGCAGCAGCTTGCGCTCGCGATCAGGGTCGTGGTTCGAGACGTTGCCGTGGCCGTACTCGGCGATGTGCGCGCCGACGAGCCACGCCTCGCCGTCGCGGATCTCGCCGTACGCGCGCTGGAGGTTCGCCTGCCCCTCGCGCAGTGACTTGACCTCCGTGCCGACGAGCGCGAGGCCGGCCTCGACGCGGTCGGTCAGGTGGTAGTCGTGTCGCGCCCGGCGATTGTCGACGATCAGCTTGTCGGCCATCAGACCGCCGTGCCGACGCGCTCGGTGAGCCAGTCGCGCACCTGGAGCAGGAAGCCCGGGTGGATCGTGTGCGGGAGCGGGTACTCGGCGTAGCGCACCTCTGCGCCCGCCTCCTCGAGCAGCGTCCGGGCGCGGCGCCCCCACTCGACGCGGATCACCGGGTCGAGCGTGCCGTGGCCGATCGCGTACCGCGCCAGCGGTGGCTCGAGGTCGAGCTCGAGCCCTCGACGGTCGGCACGAACCCGCTGAGCGCGAGCACCGACGCCGGGCGCGGCCGTCCACGCCCGAGCGACAGCGCGTAGCTCATCACCGCGCCCTGCGAGAAGCCGCCGAGGATCGATGCGCTCGGGCGGAAAGCCGAGCCCGTCGAGCCACTCGCCGACCAGCGCGTACGTCGGCAGGAACGTCGAAGGGTCCGGGATAGCCGATCTCGTGCACTGCGTACCAGTGCGCGCCGCCGGGCGGCAGGCTCAGCGGCCCGCGCGGCGTGAGGCCGACGAAGCGCCGCTCGGGGTCGAGCACGTCGAAGAGCGGCACGAGATCGTGCTCGTCGGCGCCGCGCCCGTGGAAGAGGACGAGCGCGCCCTCGGGCTCGCCCGACGCCTCGCGGACGCGGACGGTCAGGTCTTCTGCCACGCCTCGCGCGGGTTCCGGATCGGCGTCAGCTTCGGCTCGATCTGCTCGCGGAGCGACTCGAACGCCGGCGGCAGCGAGAGCCGCTCGCCGAGCGACTCGAGCGGCTCGTCCGCCGTGAAGCCCGGCCCGAGCGTCGCGATCTCGAACAGCACCCCGCTCGGCTCGCGGAAGTAGATCGACTTGAAGTAGAAGCGCTCGATCACCGGCGTCGGTCGTCCGCCTGCCTCCTGCGCTCGCTCGCGCCACGCCTCGTGCTCTTCCGGCGTCGAGCCCCACGCGACGTGGTGCACCGTGCCCGCGCCGGGCACTCCCGCGCCCTCTGGCGCTGGTCGTAGTCGTAGGTGCCGCTGCGGTGCTCGCCGCGGGCGACCCAGCCCGGCTCGAAGCCGAGCGCGCTCAGAAACCCGTCGCTGCGCGACGGATCGCTCGCAAAGGCGCGCACGCCCGCGAAGCCGCGCAGAGCGGTGCTCCGCCGGGATCTCCGGATGCTCTGCGGTCAGCGGCTCCTCGCCGCTCGTGTCGATGACGAGCTCGTGCTCGAGGCCCTCGGGATCGGCGAAGCGCAGCGTGTCGCCGTTGCGCTCCACGCCGAGCCGTTCCGCCCAGAAGTCGAGCGAGTCCTCGGAGCCGACGCGCCAGAGCACGCGGTGAACCATTCCCGCCCCCGCGCGCCCGCGTGCCGCGCCCGGGTACTCGAAGAAGGTGATGTCGCTCCCGGCGCTGCCCTTCTCGTCGGCGTAGAACAGGTGGTAGACGGTCGGGTCGTCCTGGTTGACGGTCTTCTTCACCAGACGGAGGCCGAGCGTGTCTACATAGAAGTCGACGTTCGCCGGGGCGTCGCCCGTGATCGCCGTCACGTGGTGGATGCCTTCGAGTCTCATGTCCCTCCTAACGTGCGCAGTTGCAGCGCATCCTACCCTGCCAGCGACAGCTCGACCTTGCCTTCGTTTTTCCGGATCTCCTGGACGCGGACGTCGATCGGGTCTCCGAGCCGGAAGATCCGACCGCCGCGACGGCCGACCAGGCGCGTCTCGAGCGCGTCGATCTCGTAGTAGTCGCCGGGGAGCCGCCGCGCCGGCAGGTAGCCCTCGAAGACGTCGCCGAAGCGAATGAAGAGACCGGAGCCGATCATCCCCGTGATCTCGCCGACAAACGGCTCCTCCACCCGCGCTCGAAGAGCACGTCCTCGAGCAGCCACGCGGCAACGATGTCGTCCGCGCGGTACTCGACCTCGCCCGCCTCGCGCTCCTTGACCGAGCAGTGCTCGGCTGCCGCTTCGAGATCCTCCGGGAGCGGTTCGTCGGTCGCACCGATCTCGCGGAGCAGCGCCCGATGGACGACGAGGTCCGGGTAGCGCCGGATCGGCGACGTGAAGTGGCAGTACGCGGTGCTCGCGAGCCCCGAGTGCCCGAGGTTCTGCGGGTGGTAGCGCGCCTGCTTGAGCGCGCGCAACACGAGCGAGGGAAACGCCTCCTTGCCCCGTTTGGAGTGCGCCACGTACTCGCTCACGCGCTCGCTCGCCTCGGCCGCGATCCTCGCCGCCTGCTGCGGCGTCATGTGGTCGGCGTCGGGCGCCGGCGGCGTCGGGACCTCGACCGAGGTCAGCTTCGCGAGCAACCGCGTGACCGAGAGCGGCTCCGGCCGCTCGTGCACGCGGAAGAGCGCTTCGCGGCGACGCCCGGCCAGCAAGCCGGCCACGGCCTCGTTCGCGAGGATCATCAGCTCTTCGATCAGCGCGTGCGCGTGCGGCTCGGACTCGAGCCACGCCTTCTCGACGCCCCCGTCGCCGTCGAACGCGAACGCGATCTCGGCACCGGCGATCCGAAGCGCACCGCGCGCGAATCGCCGCCGCCTGAGCTCGAGCGCGATCGTCTCTGCGAGCCGCAGCCCCTCGGCGAGGTCGTCCGGCGCGTGCTCGCGCCCTGCGAGGATCGATTCGGCCTGCCCGTACGTCAGTCGCTCGTTCGAGCGGATCACCGATCGGTAGAACGTCGGCTCCCCGGCCTCCAGCGAACTGTCGAACAGCACCTCGACCGTGACGCACAGCCGGTCGACGTCGGGCCGGAGCGAGCACGCGTCGTCCGCGAGCTCGTGCGGAAGCATCGGAGCGACGAAGCCCGGGACGTAGACGGACAGCGCGCGTTCTGCGGCCCCTCGATCGAGCGGCGACCCCGCCGGCACGAACCACGACACGTCGGCGATGTGGACCCAGACGCGGATCCCGTCGTCTTCGCGCCGCGTGGAGATCGCGTCGTCGAAGTCCTTCGCGGTCTCGGGGTCGATCGTGAACGTCAGCAGCTCGCGTAGGTCGACACGACCCTCGATGCTCGGCTCCGGCAGGTCGAACGGCTCGAACTCATGGCGAAGGCCCTCGTGCTCGAGCAGCCCCTGGAGGACGTTCTCGATCCGGTCCGCAGGCCCGAGCGAACGCTCGAGCCGAGCGCGCCCGCGCTGCTTCTTGACCACCGCCAGGTCCCCCGCCCCGAGGTCCCCGAGCCCGTGCTTGTCCAACGGGATCGGCACCCCGGGCGTGAAGATCGGCTCCCCGACGAGCATGCGGCCCCGCCGGGAGACCTCGACGACGACGTAGTCGGTCACGCCCGCGTGTCTAGACGCGGAGGAAACGGCGTAGCGTCAGGCCGGAGCCGGCGGCTCCGAGCAGCAGCCCGAGCCCGAGCAGGATCAGCGCGGTCCAGGCGAACGCCAGCGCCTGCACGTCGGAGTCGGCGTCAACCCGGCCGAGGATCGCGGGCAGCGCGATCTCTTTCCCGAGCAAGAGCAGGATGACCGCGAGCAGCGCGCCCGCGAAGCCCGTGAAGAGCCCCTCGAGCATGAACGGGCCGCGCACGAACCAGTTCGACGCTCCGACGAGCTTCATCACCTCGATCTCCCGGCGACGGGCGTAGATCGAGAGTCGGATCGTGTTCGCGATCAGCAGGCCGGACGCAGCGAGCAGGAGCAGGACGACGCCGAAGAAGATGATCGAGATCACCTGCCCGACCCGGATGATCCGCCGTGCTGTCGCCCGGCCGTAGTCGACCTTCTCGACGCCGGCGAACGTCTGCCTGCGGAGGTCGGCGGCGATCGCCTCGACGTCCTCAGCCTGCTTGGGCTGGATCTCGAACGCATCGGGCAGCGGGTTGTACGTCAGGTCCTGGACGAGCTCCGGGGAGCGCTCGCGCATGATCTCGAGCGCCTCCGCCTTGGAGACGAACGTCACGCCGCCGTCCTTGATCCTCGGGTCGGCCTCGAGGTACCGCTGCACGTTGCCGACCTGCTGGCGCGTGACGTCCGCCGCGCACGTGTGCTCCGTGCAGAAGAACGCCTTCACCTGCACGTCCTTCTTCACGTTGTTCGACCACGACACGACCCACGAGCCGAGCGCGATCGACACGCCGAGCAGGAACATCGCGATCAGCACGGTCATCGTCGCTGCGAACGTCGTGGAGAGCGACGCTCGCAACGAGCGAATGGACTCGGCCAGGAGGAGCTGGAGCTGGGTCATTCGCCGACGTACCCCCCGCGCCGCTCGTCGCGCTCGAGCTTGCCCTCCGAGAGGGCGAGCACGCGCCGGCGCATCTTGTCGACCATCTCGCGGTCGTGCGTGACCATCAGGATCGTCGTGCCGGAACGGTTGATGCGATAGAGCAGCTGCATGATCCCGACGCTCGTGTCAGGGTCGAGGTTGCCCGTCGGCTCGTCGCAGATCAGCAGCGGCGGATGGTTGACGAACGCGCGCGCGATCGAGACGCGCTGCTGCTCGCCGCCGGAGAGCTCGTCGGGAAGGGAGTTCATCTTGTGCGAGAGCCCGACGAGGCTCAGCACCTCCGGCACCTTGCGCCGGATCGAGTTCTGGTTCTCGCCCTGCACCTTGAGCGCGTAGGCGACGTTCTCGGCCGCGGTGCGGTTCGGCAGCAGCTTGAAGTCCTGGAAGACGCAGCCGACGTTCCGCCGGAGCTGCGGGATCTTGCTGCGGCGCAGGCGGGAGAGGTCGCGGCCCCCGACGATGATCCGCCCGGAGGTCGGGTCGAGCTCCTTCAGGATCAGCCGGATCATCGTCGACTTGCCCGACCCCGAGGCGCCGACGACGAAGACGAACTCGCCCTTCTCGATCACGAACGAGACGTCCGAGAGCGCGGTCACGCCGGGGTCGTAGACCTTCGTCACCGAGTCGAACATGACCGCGGCGCCCGCGACCGGAACGGCTCGGCCGTTCTCGCTCTCGGGTGCCTCGCTGAGCGGGGGAATCGCGGTGTCTGTGATCTCTGGCTCCGTCACCGGGGAAAGGGAAGGGCAGGCATGCCTGCTCCGGTACGTGAGAGGACCTGCCGGCGCAGTCTAGCTGAGCCCTCGGAGGGTCTAGGCGACGCCTCCGGAAGCCTGGGCGAGGAGATAGGCGTGGATGAAGCCGTCGATATCGCCGTCGAGGACGCCCTGGGCGTTTCCGACCTCGTGGCCCGTCCGGTGGTCCTTGACCTGCTGGTAGGGCTGGAGGACGTAGCTGCGGATGTTCGTGCCGCCGAAGCCGGTGTCCGCCGCCACCCCCCGCTCGCGGGCGATCTCGGCCTCTCGCTCCTCGAGCTGCAGCTCGGCGAGCCGGGAGCGGAGCATGCGCATCGCGGTCTGCTTGTTCGCCGTCTGCGAGCGCTCGTTCTGGCACTGGACGACGATCCCGGTCGGCAGGTGCGTGATCCGCACCGCGGAGTCGGTCTTGTTGACGTGCTGGCCGCCGGCGCCGCTCGCGCGGTACGTGTCGATGCGAAGGTCGCCTTCGTCGAGCTCGAGCTCGGCGTCGTCCGGGAGCAGCGGCGCGACGACGACCTGTGAGAAAGATGTGTGCCGCCTGTGCGCCTGGTCGAACGGCGAGAGACGGACGAGCCGGTGCTTGCCGCGCTCGGCCTTCAGGATCCCGTACGCGTTCTCGCCCGCGAAGCTGACGGTCGCGGACTTCAGTCCCGCCTCCTCCCCGGCCGTCGCCTCGAGCACCTCCGTCTGGAACCCGCGCTCCGACGCCCAGCGCAGGTACATGCGCAGGAGCATCTCCGTGAAGTCCTGCGCGTCGATCCCGCCCGTCGCCGCGTGCAGCGACATCAGCGCGTCGCCGGTGTCGTACTCGCCGGTGAACAGCGCGTCCTCCTGCAGCCGGTCGAGCTCGGCGCGCAGCGGCTTCAGCATCGAGACGATGTCGTCGGCCATGTCACCGTCGAGCGAGAGCAGCTCGCGCGCGTCGTCGTACTCGCGCAGCAGCCGGTCGTAGCGTTCGAGCCGCCTCGTCAGGCGCGAGTGCTCGGACGAGATCCGCGCGGCCCCTGCCTGGTCGTCCCAGAACCCGGGCTCGCCCATGCGAGCCTCGAGGTCGGCGACCCGGACCCTCAGCGAGTCGGGGTCAAAGGTAATCACGGACCCAGGCGAGCTGGGTCCCGATCTCCTCGAGCTGCTGCTCCAGTGGTGCCTCGGTCTCGGTGGTCATCCGCCTACGCCCCGTGGCACTTCTTGAACTTCTTGCCGGAGCCGCACCAGCACGGGTCGTTGCGGCCGACCTGCTGGTTCTCGTTCTTCACGACCTGCTGGGTGTTCACGGTCTGGGCGGGAGCGAGCGTGCCTGCGGTCGCGACCGAGCCGCCTCCGACCGCCGCACCTGCGATCGCGCCTGCGCCCGCAGCCGTCTCGTGCTCGTAGGAAAGCCGGTCGCCGTTCTGCTGGCCCGGCTGCTCGAGCACCTCGGCGTCCTGCGGGGCCAACTGCGCGTGGAAGAGCGTGCCCACGACCTCCTCGCGGATCTGCAGCCCGAGCTCCTCGAACATGCGGTGACCCTCGCCGCGGTACTCGACGAGCGGGTCCTTCTGCGCGAACGCGCGGAGGTGCACGCCCTCGCGCAGGTAGTCCATGTTCTCGAGGTGCTCGCGCCAGCGGGTGTCGACGACCTGCAGCGTGACGTAGCGCTCGAGGTCGCGCATCAGCTCGACGCCGAGCTCCTGCTCCTTGTCCCCGTACGCGTCGCGCGCGTCCTGCTGGAACTCCTCGACGAGCGCGTCGCGCTCGAGCGCGACCTCTTCCTTCAGCTCGTCGGGCGTGATGTCGGAGCCGTAGAGGTCGTGCATCGCCTGGGTCAGTGCACCGAGGTCCCACTCCTCCGCGTACTCCTCTTGCGTGTACCTGTCGACCGCGCCCGCGACGACGTCGTCGATCCACCCGCCGATCTCCTCCGCCATGTCCTGACCCTCGAGGACGCTGCGGCGCTGCGCGTAGATGACCTGCCGCTGCGAGTTCATCACGTCGTCGTACTTGAGGACGTTCTTGCGCATGACGAAGTTCTGCTCCTCGACCTTCTTCTGCGCGTTCTCGATCTGCTTCGAGAGGATCGACGCTTCCATCGGCTCGTCGTCGGGGACCTTGAAGCGCTGCATGATGTTCTTGATCCGGTCGCCGGCGAAGAGGCGCACGAGCTCGTCCTCGCCCGAGAGGTAGAAGCGCGACTCGCCGGGGTCTCCCTGGCGGCCGGCGCGACCGCGAAGCTGGTTGTCGATGCGGCGCGCCTCGTGGCGCTCGGTGCCGAGCACGTAGAGCCCGCCCGCCTCGATGACGCCCTCGCCGAGCTTGATGTCGACGCCGCGGCCCGCCATGTTCGTCGCGATCGTGACCGCGCCGAGCTGGCCCGCGTCCTTGATGATCTCCGCCTCGCGCTCGTGCTGCTTCGCGTTCAGGACGTTGTGCTTGATCCCCTGGCGCTCGAGCAGCTGGGCGAGGTACTCCGACGTCTCGACGGCGATCGTGCCCAGCAGCACGGGCTGCCCCTGCTCGTTTCGCTCCTTGATGTCGCGGATCACGGCCTGGAACTTGCCTTCCTTCGTGCGGAAGATGAAGTCGTTCTTGTCCTGGCGCGCAACGTCCACGTTCGTCGGGATCTCGACGACGTGGAGGTTGTAGATCTCGACGAACTCCTTCTCCTCGGTCTTCGCGGTGCCGGTCATCCCGGCGAGCTTCTCGTAGAGGCGGAAGTAGTTCTGGAGCGTGATCGTCGCGAGCGTGACGTGCTCTTCCTGGATCTTGAGCCCTTCCTTCGCCTCGATCGCCTGGTGCAGGCCCTCGCTCCAGCGGCGGCCTTCCATGATCCGGCCGGTGTTCTCGTCGACGATCTTGACCTCGCCCTCCTGGATCACGTAGTCGATGTCGCGCTTGTAGAGCGACTGCGCCTTCAGCGACTGCGTCAGGTGGTTGACGAGCTGGACGTTCCGCGGGTCGTAGAGGTTGTCGATCTTGAGCGCGCGCTCGACCTTCTCGATCGCGGCCTCGCTCGGGGAAACGGTCTTGAACTTCTCGTCGTAGACGAAGTCGCCGCCCTCCGCGAACTGGTCCTCGCCCTTGGCCAGGATCTTCGCGGGCTGAGACTCCAGCGTCTTGACGATGCGCGCGAAGTCGTAGTAGGTGCTCGCCGCGGTCTCGGGCTGGCCGGAGATGATCAGCGGCGTTCGCGCTTCGTCGATCAGGATCGAGTCGACCTCGTCCACGATCGCGTAGCGGTGGCTGCGCTGCACGAGCTCGGGCAGCGAGACGGCCATGTTGTCGCGCAGGTAGTCGAACCCGAACTCAGAGTTCGTCCCGTAGGTGACGTCGGCGTCGTACGCATGCTTGCGCTCCGCGAACGGCATCTGGTTCTGGATGTAGGCGACGCGCATCCCGAGCTTCTCGAAGACGGGCTCGATCCACTCCGCGTCGCGCTTGGCGAGGTAGTCGTTCACCGTCACCAGGTGCACCCCGCTGCCTTCGAGCGCGTTCAGGTACAGCGGCTGGACCGCGACGAACGTCTTGCCCTCACCGGTCTTCATCTCGGCGATGTCGCCCTCGTGGAGGGTGATGCCGCCCATCAGCTGCACGTCGAAGAGGCGGACGCCGATCGTGCGCTTGAACGCCTCACGAACGGCCGCGAAGGCCTCGAAGAGCAGCTCCTCGAGCGACTCGCCGGCCTCGAAGCGCTGCTTGAACCCGGCGGTCTTGCCGGCGAGCTCCTCGTCGGAGAGCGCCTCGTACTCGGGCTCGAGCGTGCCGACGTAGGCGGCCTGCTCGGCCAGCCGTTTCAGGCGCCGTCCTTCGCCGAGGCGGAGGACCTTCTCGAAGGAACCCATGCTCTGGGCCATACGGGCTAAGGGTACCGGCTCCCTCCGAGCGGCCCGGACGGCGTCAGAGGGGCAGAACCACGACCTCCCAGAGGTTCCCGTCGATGCGGTCCGCCCGCACCACGAACGACGGCATCCCGGCTCCCAGCGCCTCGAGCTCCGGGACCGAGCCGAAGCCGTGGGCGCCGTCCACGAGGTGCGTCACGACGCCTTCCCGGACGGCGAGCTCGACGACGTCTCCGCCGATCTCCTCGTCGATCGAGAGGACGTCGATCTTGCTCGCGCCGACCGCCCACAGCCGGTCGTCGCGCCTCGTGCCCTCGGCGCGGTACGGCGGGTTGAGCTGCGTCTCGATGGCGTCGGCCAGTGGCGCCAGCTGGTCGTCCGGGACGTCCTCGTCGACGACCACCGTTCGATCCTCGAGGGTGACGAAGTGGACGGAGTCGCCCGGAAGGTCAGCTTCGGCGGTGACGACGGCGTCCCATTGACGCGGCCGCGGGATGCCGGTCACGCCTGCCTGGTTCCAGGGCGCGACGTGGTCGCTCTCGGTCGGCGTCGTCATGCCGCCCTGCTCGGCGAGGCGTTCGTGCAGCGGCTTCTCACGCCGCCGAAAGCTCACGTCCCGGGCTCGATCAGGCCGTACCCGCCGTCCTTGCGGCGGTAGACGACGTTCACCTCGTCGGTGTCCACGTTCCTGAACACGAAGAAGTCGTGGCCGATCAGCTCGAGCTGAAGGACCGCTTCCTCGGCGTTCATCGGCTTCACCGGGAACTGCTTCGTCTTGACGATCTGCTGGTCCAGCTGGTCGTCCTGCAACGGCGTGACTCCTTCGTCGACGGGAGCGTGGTTGCGCGAGCCGCGGCGGCTTCGCTTGTCGCGGTAGTGCCTGACCTGGCGCACGAGCTTCTCGGTCAGCTGGTCGATCGAGGCGCGCATGTCCTCGGACGCCTCGCGCGCGCGCAGCGTCGGGCCCTTCGTCCAGACGGTCGCCTCGGCGATCTGGTTCGCTGCGATCGACGGGTTCTTCTCGACGCGGAGCTCGAGCTCGACCTCGGTCGCGTCGTTCAGCTGCTTGTCGAGCTTCTGGAGCTTCTGCTCGGCGTAGCTGCGGATGGAGTCGGTGACGTCGAGGTTCTTGCCCTTCACCTGAAGTCGCAACGCGTCCTCCTCGGGCTGAGTCAAGCCTGGGTCGTCACTGTATACCCGCGGACCGCGCGGGCGAACGTGACGACTTCGACCCGCCGCGCGCCTGCCCGGCGGAGCGCCGAGGCTGCCGCATTGGCGGTCGCGCCGGTGGTGTAGACGTCGTCGACGAGGACGACGGCCGGCGGAGAACGCGCGGCCGAGAACGCTCCGCGCACGTTCGCCCGTCGCTCGGAGAGCGTGAGACCGCGCTGGCGAGCCCCGCCCTTGGCGCGGGCGAGAAGCGCGAGGACGGGCACGTCCCAGCGGACGGCGACCTCGCGCGCGAGGGTCTCCGCGGGATGGTGGCCCCGGCCGCGACGGCGCTCGGGATCGGGAGGGATGAAGACGAGCGGGTCGCCCGACGATTCGAGTGCCTGCGCGGTGACCTCCGCCGCGGCGACGGACAGATTCCGCAACCCGCGCTCCTTCCAGGCGTGGACGAGGCGGCTGACGGTCTCGTCGTACGCGACCGCGGAGCGCGCGCGTGCAAACGCCAGGCGGCGTCCGGCGCACTCGCGGCAGCGCCGCACCGGCCACGCCGTCGGCGCGCAGCAGCGCTCGCAGCGCGGGCCTCGGAGCCGCGGCAACCCGCCGAGGCAGTGGCCGCACACCTGCGCGCCGGGGCTCCCGCACGCGACGCAGCGCTGCGGCAGGAGCAGGTCGAGGAGGAGGCTGCCGGCCATGCGCCGACGGTACGTCGGGCCCGGACGCCGACGACCTGATGTGGAGCGATCGTCACCTCGCCGGCACGAAGCGACCCGGTTCCGACACGATTCGGCCGCGCGCGGGCGGTAGCGTCTCCGCCGTGGGCGGCGGGAAGCTGCCCCACCCAATTTGAGGGTGGGGGTGCGCCTTGGACCCGGCTAGCCCGGTGCGTACTCGGGCCGCGGGGACAGGCCGGCGCGGGTGCGGGCCCGGTTGTCCGCCTCGAGGAGCTGGTCGCGGTCGCCGATGTCGAGCCACTCGCCGCTGAAGCGGTAGCCGTACACCGGGGCGCGCCGGTAGAGCCACTCGACGAAGCGTCCCGGCTGATCCGGCACGTTCCCCTCGTCGAGGTAGGTCGCAACGAGCTTCACGTGCTCGCGGTGGAAGAGGTAGCACGCCGTCGCGGCGAGGTTCGACGCCGGGTCGGGCGGCTTCTCGACGAAGGACACGACGCGCTCGTGGTCGTCGAGCTCGACGACGCCGTACTGCTTGACGAGCTCCCGGTCGGGATGCTCGTACAGTGCGACCGCGCTCGCGACCCCTTTCGTGCGCCACCAGCGCGCGTAGTCGCCAAGGCTGTAGTCGAAGAGGTTGTCGCCTGCGACGACGAGCCAGTCGTCGTCGATGCCGGCGCGGTCGAGGACGAAGCGCAGGTCGCCGATCGCACCGAGGCGGTCGTCCTCGCTCGTCGTGCCGTCGTCGTGGACCGTGACGTCCGCGGGCGCCCACTCGGAGAAGGCGCCCGCGAACTTCGAGTTCGTCACGACGTGAACCTCGACCGGATCCGCCTCGCGGATCCGGTCGAGAATGTGATCGACCATCGGCCGCCCGCCGATCGTCAGGAGCGGCTTGGCGATCGACTCGGTCAGCGGGTAAAGCCGAGTGGCGTACCCCGCCGCGAGTATCAACGCTTTCATCCGCGGAAAATGCGCAGCATTTTCTGCGGGTACCTCAGGTTCCCTCGTCCCAGGACGCGAGGTAGCGCTCCTGCTCTTCGGTCAGGATGTCGACCTCGACGCCCATCGTCGCGAGCTTGAGCTTCGCGATCTCCGCGTCGATTGCCGCGGGGACCGGGTAGACCTTCCGCTCGAGCTCGGCCGCATGCTGGACGGCGTACTCGGCCGCGAGCGCCTGGTTCGCGAACGACATGTCCATGACGATCGCGGGATGACCCTCGGCAGCGGCGAGGTTGATCAGGCGGCCCTCACCGAGCAGGTAGAGCCTGCGGCCGTCCGACAGGGTGAACTCCTCGACGAACTGCCGTGCCTCGCGCGTCTCGCTCGCGAGCGCCCGCAGGGCGGGGATGTCGATCTCCACGTTGAAGTGCCCGGTGTTCGAGAGGATCGCGCCGTCCTTCATCTGCTCCATGTGCTCGCGCCGGATCACCGACTTGTCGCCGGTCGCGGTGCAGAAGATGTCGCCGACCTTGGCGGCCTGCTCCATCGGCATGACCTCGAACCCGTCCATGATCGCCTCGAGCGCCTTCAGGGGGTCGACCTCGGTGATGATCACGTGCGAGCCCATGCCCTTCGCGCGCATCGCGACGCCCTTGCCGACCCAGCCATAGCCGGCGATCACGAAGCGCTTCCCGCCGAGCAGGACGTTCGTCGCACGGATGATCCCGTCGATCGTCGACTGGCCCGTGCCGTAGCGGTTGTCGAACATGTGCTTCGTGAACGCGTCGTTGACGGCGATCACGGGGAACCCGAGCGCTCCGTCGCGCTCGAGCGCCTTGAGCCGGATCACGCCGGTCGTCGTCTCCTCCGTGCCGGCGATCACGTCGCCGAGCTGCTCCCGCCGAGCGGAGTGGAGCACGCCGATCACGTCGGCGCCGTCGTCCATCGTGATCTGCGGCTTGTGGTCGACCGCCGCCTCGATGTGCTGGTAGTAGGTGTCGTTGTCCTCGCCCTTGATCGCGAAGACGGCGATGTCGTACTCGTCGACCAGCGCTGCGGCGACGTCGTCCTGCGTCGAGAGCGGGTTCGAGGCGCAGAGCACCACGTCGGCGCCTCCGGCCTTCAGCGTCCGCATCAGGTTCGCGGTCTCGGTCGTCACGTGGAGGCACGCCGCGACGCGATAGCCGGCCAGCGGCTGCTCGCTCTCGAAGCGTTCCCGGATCGCGGCGAGCACCGGCATCTGCCGGTCGGCCCACTCGATGCGCCGCACGCCCTCGGGGGCGAGCGACAGGTCCTTTACGTCGTGTCTGCGTGTCGTAGCCAATGCGTCCTCTTCCGTTGGGAGTGGTCGGGTGAAGGTGTGGGTCAGGCGGCGAGCAGCCGCTCGTGCTTGCGCTGCTCCCAGTCGAGCGCGTCGACGCCGCTGCCGTGCAGCCAGGTGTCGACGGCGGCGCGGAGCTCGGGGTCACGCCGCATGCGCAGAGCGAAGGCCATCTCTGCGAGCTCGACGCCGAAGCGGCGGCGCAGCTCGCGCAGAGACCGGAGCTGGTTCAGCTCCCGGAGCCCGTAGAGGCGGTACCCGGCGTCCGTCCGCTGCGGCTCGACGAGGCCCGAGGCCTCGAGGTACCGCAGCATCCGTGCCGACCAGCCCGTGCGGGCGGCGGCGTCTGAGACCGTGAGCGCATCCACGCGCAGGACCTTACCACGAGAGTGTTAAGGTTCTGAGGTGCCCGCCCGCCCGTAGGCGTCCTCGAGGCGGACGACGTCTTCGAGGTGCGGCGTCGAGACCTCCAGGATCGTCGTGTCCTCGAGCGCCGTGACGCGATGGAGGGTGCCGGGCGGGTAGTGGAAGGCCTCCCCGGGCCCGATCACCACCTCGCTCAGCACCGCGTCGCCCGTCGAGCCGAGCTCGAGCCTGGCCCGGCCGGACTGGACGTACCAGGACTCGTCCTTGCGCTCGTGGTACTGGAGGCTCAAGGAGTGCCCGGACCCGACGAAGAGGATCTTGCCCACGTAGTCGTCCGTCTCGGCCCAGATCAGCTCCCACCCCCAGGGCTTCTCGACCCGCCGCGGGTCGAAGGTCCAGGCGTCGAGGCTGTTCAGGTTCGGCGAGCGTCGATCCGGCGATCTCGGCTCGCCGCCGAGCACCGCGCCCGCGCCGCGATCACGCTGCGCGCTGCGGCGCGCGCCCGTACTTGTCAGTACGAGCGCTCCCTGCGTCCTTGCCTGGTGCTCGCAACGCGTGCATCCGGCCTCGGAGCCGGACAACCGCTACGCCGGTTCCGCGGCGGCGAAGTGCTCTTCGGCGCGGCGCAGGTCCTTGGGCGTGTTGACGGTCAGCCACAGGCCTTCGTGCCTGAACGCGAGCAGCTTCCGCTCCTCCGCGAGCTCGGGAAACGTCGACGTCTCGTGGTCGCCTTTCTCGGGCAACCGCTCGATCGCCTCGTCGTCGAGCACGTAGAGGCCCATGTTCACCCAGTGCGGCAGCTTCGGTGCCTCGCGAAAGCCCTCGACCGTCCCGTCGTCCGCAACGTCGACGACGCCGAACGGCGACGGAAGCGGCGCAACCGTGATCGTCGCCGCCGGCGAGCGCTCCCGGTGGAGCGCGAGCAGCGCCTCGAGCTCGACGTCGAAGAGCTCGTCGCCGTTCAGCGCGAAGCAGGGGCCTGACTCGCGCCGCTCACGCGCGGCGAACTTCAGCCCTCCCCCACGCCCGAGCGGCTCCGGCTCGCCGGCGAACGCGAGCTCGACGCCGACGCCTGCAAGCGCCCGGGCGAACTCGTCCTCCTGCCCGGCTCGGCAGCTCACGATCACCCGGTCGACGCCGGACCGCGCCAGCCGGAGGATCTGGTGCTCCGCGAGCGGCTTGCCGCCGACGTCGACGAGCGCCTTCGGGCGCCCCTGTGCAGCGTCGCCGAGCCGCTCGGCCCGGCCGCCCGCGAGGAGGATCGCCTCCACTACGACGCCGACGGCTCGCGGTCGCGCTCGGGCGTTTCCGGCAACACGTCGGACGGCGAGACGGGCCGGCCGATCCCCTCGTACGCGAACCCCGCCGCGCGCGCCTGCGCCGGGTCGAGCAGGTTCCGCCCGTCCACGATCAGGGGCCGTGCCATCAACTCGCGGATCTCCGGGCGCGCGAGGTCGCGCAGCTCGTCCCACTCGGTGACGATCACCGCCGCGTCGGCGTCGCGCACCGCCTCCTGGACGGTCGTGCAGAACTCCGCCTGCGGCATCACCCGCTTGCCGTCGACGACGGGATCCCAGGCGCGGACTTCCGCACCCTCGGCGATCAGCCGGGACGCGAGCACGAGGCTCGGCGCCTCGCGCGTGTCGTCGGTGCCCGCCTTGAACGCGAGCCCGAGCAGCGCAACGCGCTTACCGCGCAACTTCCCGAGATGGCGCTCGAGCTTCCCGATCACGCGGCGCTTCTGCAGCTCGTTCACCTCGATCACGGCGTTCAGGAGCTGGAAGTGGTAGCCCGAGTTCGCCGCGAGCTGCTTGAGCGCGAGCGAGTCTTTTGGAAAACACGAACCGCCCCAGCCCACGCCCGCGCGCAGGAAGTGGGGACCGAGGCGCTTGTCGAGCCCGACGCCCTCCGCGACGCGCACGACGTCCGCGCCGGTCGCCTCGCAGACGTTCGCGATCTCGTTGATGAAGCTGATGCGCGTCATCAGGAACGCGTTCGAGGCGAGCTTGACCATCTCGGCCGAGTTGACGTCCATCTGGACGATCGGTGCGTCGAGCGACGCGTAGAGGCCCGCGACGCGCTCTCCATCGTCCGGGTCGAAGGAGCCGATCACGATCCGGTCGGGCTCCATGAAGTCGCGCACCGCGCGTCCCTCGGCCGTGAACTCCGGGTTCGACGCGTAGCCGACGTGCTCGAGCCCGCGCTGGTCGAGCGCCGCGCGCACCTTCTCGCCGGTCCCGACCGGAACGGTGCTCTTCAGCACCAGCACGGGGTTCCCCTCGACGTTCGGGAGCTCGTCGACGACCGTCCAGACGCGCGAGAGGTCGGCGTCGCCGGAGTACGCGACCGGCGGCGTGTCGACGCAGACGAACAGGAACTCGGCGCCGTCCACCGCCTCGCCGGCGTCGAGCGTGAACGTCAGCCGCTCCGCGTTCTTCGCCAGGAGCTCGTCGAGACCCGGCTCGAAGATCGGCACCTCGCCGCGCAGCAGCCGCTCGACCTTCTCGGGGACGACGTCGCGGAGGACCACGTCGTTGCCGAGCTCCGCGAGGCACGCAGCGGTGACGAGCCCGACGTACCCCGCCCCGAAGACGCCGATCCTGCTCACGGGCGCGAAGCCTACCCCGGCCCGAGCGGCCGGAGACCCTTGGCGATCGCGAGCATGGTCTCGTTGGAGAGCTTGTCGAGCAGCGAATTCACGACCCAGTAGGTCGCGCCACCGGATTCGAGCACGACCATGTGGAGGTGCGAGCCGTTGTAGTAGAGCCGGTACGTGCGACGGCCGATCTTCGTGACCTCGTTCGGGTCCTCGAGAATCGGCGCGTCCTCCCAGTTGGTCATCTGGATGCCCCAGTAGTCGATCCCGCCGAGGGAGTACGTCAGCCGCACGGCGTTGCTGCCACCGAGCCCGTAGACGCGAATCGGCGTGATCGTGCTGAGCGACGAGCTCTGCTCGACCTTCGTCGGCACCATCAGCGGGTAGGGGATGCGCTTCGCGACCGACTGCAGCAGCGGCCTCGCGGCCGAGTCCGAGCGGACGGCGGGTGCGGAGCGCTCCGGCGTCTTGTCCGCGGGCGCGGCCGCGATCGTCCCGTGGTACGTCTGCCCCACGATCACGGTCACCGCCGCGCCGTTCGACAGCGGCACGATCTCCGCCGGGATCGGCGAGACGCGCGCGTCACCGAAGAGCTTGGCGAGCTTGTTCGCCGACGTGCGCGCAACGGCGCCGCCCTGGAAGTAGACCTCCGTGCGGAAGTACTCCCAGCTCGGCGCGTTCCCGTCGCCGCTCGTCGCGATCTTGTAGCCGCGCGCCCCCAGTTGCGAAGCGGCTGACGTCGCAGAGCCGACCTGACCGTTTCCGTTCAAGACGGTGACCGTCGTCCGGGACGGCGGTAGAGCGGTGTCGGCGCGGCGGCGGTTCAAGGCCACGTCAGTCGCCTTCAGTGGCGCCTCGACGTCGGGCTGGATGAAGTCGTTGACGGCGGCCTGGATGCACGACTGGGGGACGACGACCTCGTTGAACCCCTGGTAGCAGCTGAGGTCGATCCTGGTCTGGATCACATGTCGTGCCGGCAGCCCGTAGACGAGAGCTGCGTAGTCGAGCAGCGTGCGAGCGTCGAAGCGGGTCCCGTCGCCCTTGCCGACCTCGACGTTCGTCGTCAGGGTCTTGACGAGCTTCGGGAGGTCGAGGAGCGGGAAGTCGGTCGCGCGCTGCTTGACCCCGCGCAGGAACTGCTGCTGCCGCGCGATCCGGAAGAAGTCTGAGTCCAGGTGGCGGTAGCGCACGTACTCGAGCGCGTTCGTGCCGTTCAGCTTCTGGTAGCCGGGCTGGAGATCGATCGCCGCGTAGCGATCGCCGCCGGACGAGTTGTCGTTGAAGTACCGCCGGTCGACGTCGATCCACACGCCACCCATCCGGCTGACGACCTGCTTGAAGCCGCGGAAGTTGACGGTGACGAGGAAGTTGATCGGAACACCGGTCAGCTTCCGCACGGTCTCGATCGCCGCGGTCGAGCCGCACTCGCCGTACGCGTTGTTGATCCTCGAGACGAACGTGCCGTTCGGGCAGCCCTGGATCTCGACGAGCAGGTCGCGCGGGAACGACAGCATCGTCACGGTCTCGAGGCCCGGGTCGGCCCGGACGAGCATCAGCGTGTCCGAGTGCCCCGTCTGGCCCGCCTCGACCCCGGCTCGCTTGTCGTAGCCGAGCACGAGCGCCGTCGTCGGCGAGCCCGGGATCACGACGTCGAGGGTCTCTTGCGCCTCCCTGACGTCCGCCGAGGTCGGGGTGAGGCTGTTCGCGATGTCCTGCTCGACGTAGAGGTACGTCCCGCCCGCGATCCCCGCGGCGAGCATGAGCGCGCCGATCACGAGCCACAGGAAGATGCGGCCGAAGAGGCCCGCCAGGCTCCGCGGGTCGGGCTCGGGCTGACGGTAGCGGCGCACCGGGGCGCCGATCGCCGGCGGGTAGACGGCGTGACCGTTCCCGTTCAGCTCGGCGGCGCGGCCAATGCCTCTCTTCAGCGTCGTCTTCATGTGAAAAGCCGAAGACGCCTCGAAGGCGTCCCTGGGGTCAGGATAGCGCCGGCTCCGGTCGCGGCGTCGAGGCCAGGTTCGGCGCGAGCCAGCGCTCCACCTGCTCGAGCGGGATGCCCTTGCGAGCGGCGTAGTCCTCCGCCTGGTCGCGGCCGATCCGGCCGACGCTGAAGTAGCGAGCGTCCGGGTGCGCCAGGTAGATCCCGCTGACCGCGGCGGCGGGGAGCATCGCGTAGCTCTCCGTCAGCTGCAGCCCGACCTCCTCGGCCCCGAGCACGTCGAAGAGGGTTCCCTTCTCCGTGTGGTCGGGGCAGGCGGGGTAGCCGAACGCCGGCCGGATGCCCCGGTAGCGCTCCGCACGCAGGTCTTCGTCCGAGAGTGCCGGGCCGGTCTCGTACCACTCGCGTCTGGCGACCGCGTGCAGGTACTCGGCGAACGCCTCGGCGAGCCGATCCGCCAGAGCTTTGACGATGATCGAGTTGTAGTCGTCGTGCTCGGACTCGTACCCGGACGCGAGCTCGTCGGCGCCGTGGATCGTGACCGCGAACGCGCCGACGTGATCGCCACTCGGCGCGACGACGTCGGCGAGCGAGCGGTTCGGGCGCGAGTCTCCGTACGCGCTCTGCTGGCGCAGGAAGTGGAAGCGCCTCCCGTCGTCGAGCACGACGTCGTCGCCGTCGGAGTGCGCCGGCCAGAAGCCGTACACGCCGCGAGGCTGGAACGCGCGCGTCGAGACGATCTGGTCGAGGACGGCGAGCGCGTCGTCGTAGAGCTCGCGCGCGGCCGGCTGCTCGAGGAGCGCCGGGAACTTCCCCTTCAGCTCCCAGGCGTGGAAGAAGAACTGCCAGTCGATGTAGCGGACGATCGTCTCGAGGTCGGGCTCGACCACGCGCCGTCCGGTGAACGACGGGGTCGGGAGGTCGCTGAAGTCGGGTCGCTGCGGGTTCGCGCGCGCGTCGGCGAACGGCAGCAGCGGCTTGCGCTCCTTCTCTGCGTGCTGCGTGCGGAGCCGGTCCTGCAGCTCCCGGTTCTCGTCGTCCAGACGCTTGCGGCCCTCGGTGTCGAGGAGGTCGGACATCACCCCGATCACGCGCGACGCGTCGAGCACGTGCACGACGGGATGCGAGTACTCGGGCGCGATCTTGACGGCGGTGTGCTGCTTCGAGGTCGTCGCGCCGCCGATCAGCAGCGGCAGGTCGAGGCCGCGGCGCTCCATCTCGTGCGCGACGCTGACCATCTCGTCGAGCGACGGCGTGATCAGCCCGGACAGCCCGACGACGTCAGCGCCGACCTCGAGCGCGGTGTCGAGGATCTTGGCCGCGGGAACCATGACGCCGAGGTCGACGACGTCGTAGTTGTTGCAGCCGAGCACGACGCCGACGATGTTCTTGCCGATGTCGTGCACGTCGCCCTTGACCGTCGCGAGCACGGCACGCCCCTGCGGCCCGCCGTTTCCTTGCTGCTTCTCCAGGTCCATGTACGGCTCGAGGTAGGCGACGGCGCGCTTCATCGCGCGTGCGCTCTTCACGACCTGCGGCAGGAACATCCGGCCCGACCCGAAGAGGTCGCCGACGACCTTCATGCCCTCCATCAGCGGGCCCTCGATCACGTCGATCGGGCGGTCGAGCTTCTGACGCGCCTCCTCGGTGTCCTCCTCGATGAAGTCGACGATCCCGTGGACGAGCGCGTGCTCGAGCCGCTTCTCGACCGGAGCCTCGCGCCAGGAGAGATCGCGCTCCCTCGTCGCGCCCTGGCCCTTGACGCGGCTGGCGAGCTCGACGAGGCGCTCGGTCGCGTCCGGCCGGCGGTTCCAGATCACGTCCTCGACGTGCTCCTTGAGCTCGGGCTCGATGTCCTCGTAGACCGCGAGCTGGCCCGCGTTGACGATGCCCATGTCGAGCCCGGCCTGGATCGCGTAGTAGAGGAACGCGGCGTGCATCGCCTCGCGGACGGCGTCGTTGCCCCGGAAGCTGAAGCTGAGGTTCGAGATGCCGCCCGACGTGCGCGCGCCGGGGCAGCGCTCCTTGATCAGCGGCAGCGCCGCGATGAAGTTCTTCGCGTACTCGTCGTGCTCCTCGATCCCGGTCGCGACCGCGAGCACGTTGGGGTCGAAGACGATGTCCTCGGGCGGGTAGCCGGCTTTCTGGGTCAGCAGGTCGTAGGCGCGGCCGCAGATCTCGACCTTGCGCTCGACGGTGTCGGCCTGTCCCTGCTCGTCGAACGCCATCACGATCACGGCGGCGCCGTAGCGGCGGATCCGGCGGGCCTGCTCGAGGAACGCGTCCTCGCCTTCCTTCAGGGAGATCGAGTTGACGACGCCCTTGCCCTGGGTGCACTTCATCCCGGCTTCGAGGACCTCCCAGCGCGAGCTGTCGACCATGATCGGGATGCGCGCGACCTCGGGCTCGGTCGCGATCAGGTTCAGGAACTGCGTCATCGCCTGGACGCCGTCGAGCAGGTCGGCGTCCATGTTCACGTCGAGGAGGTTCGCGCCCCCGCGCACCTGCTCGAGCGCGACCTCGAGCGCGCCCTGCCAGTCGTCCGCCTCGACCATGCGGCGGAAGCGCGCGCTGCCGGTGACGTTCGTCCGCTCGCCGATCAGCACGAACCCGGTGTCGGGGCCGATCTCGAACGGCTCCATGCCGCTGAACGACGGGCGCGCTCTCCGCGCCGGGACCTCGCGCGCAGGCAAGCCTTCGGTCGCGGCGACGATCGCCCTCACATGATCAGGGGTGGTGCCGCAGCAGCCGCCGACCACGTTGAGCAGCCGCTCGGCCGCGAAGTCGTGCAGGAAGCGGCTCGTGTCGCCCGGCTGCTCGTCGTGCAGCCCCATCTCGTTCGGCAGGCCCGCGTTCGGATGGCACGAGACGTAGGTCGGCGCGATTCGCGCGAGGCCCTCGACGAACGGGCGCATCTCGGTCGCGCCGAGCGAGCAGTTGACGCCGACGATCAGCGGCTCCGCGTGCTCGACCGAAGCCCAGAACGCCTCGACGGTCTGGCCGGAGAGGTTGCGGCCGCTCTTGTCGATCGCGGTGAACGAGATCCAACGCGGGACGTCGGGGGCGACGTCGAGCGCCGCCGCAACGGCGGCCTTCGCGTTCAGCGTGTCGAAGATCGTCTCGATCAGGAGCAGGTCGACGCCGCCCTCGACGAGCGCCCGGATCTGCTCGGCGTACGTCTCGACGACCTGGTCGAAGGTGTGCGAGCGGTACATCGGGTCGTCGACGCGCGGCGACACCGAGAGCGAGACGTTGAGCGGGCCGACCGAGCCCGCAACCCAGGCCGGGCGGTCGAGCTCGTCCGCTGCCTGCCGGGCCAGCCGCGCGCCCTGGACGTTCATCTCGTAGGCGGCGTCCTCGAGCGCGTAGTCGGCCTGGCCGATCGTGGTCGCCGTGAAGGTGTTCGTCGTCGCGATGTCAGCGCCGGCCGCGAAGTAGTCGCGGTGGATGCCGAGGACGACCTCGGGTCGCGTGATGTTGAGCAGGTCGGGGTCGCCGGCGACGTCGCGCGGGTGGTCCCGGAACCGCTCGCCGCGGTACGCCTCCTCCCCCTTGACCTCGCGCTGGATCAGCACGCCCCAGGAGCCGTCGAGAACGGCGATCCGCCGCTCGAGGAGGTCCTTCAGCTGTTCGATCCGTTCGCTCACAAGCGCTCCCATGCCTAGAGAGGATCGGGAGCGTGGGGCTCCGGCTCTTTAGGCGTTTTTTATCCTGGTCGCCAAGCTGCCTTCAAAGCTCTCCAGGGAGCAAAAAGCGTAGCAGCAGCTGTCGGCGCTAACCCGCGAGCTTGACGCGCGCGTCGCGGATGTCGGCGCCGCCGGTCGCGACCTCGAGCTGTGTCTCCGCGTGGATGATCCGCTGCTCGACGACCCACCGGTCGGCGGTCGACTCGCCCTGCTCGATCCGCTCGAGCTCGGCCTTCGCCTCCTCGAGCATCCGCTCGGCCGCCTCGCGGTCGATCTCGGTCGCCTTGACCGCGTGGTCGACGATCGCGATCGCCCGGTCGAGCTGCACGGTGAAGAACCCCGGCCCGGTCGCGAACTCCTCGACCTGCCCGGCGCCGAGGTGCACCCGGGTCGCGCCGGACTTCAGCGTCGCGACGAGCGGCGCGTGCCGTGCGAGCACGCCGATCTCGCCCGCCGCTCCCGGGACGATCAGCATCTCCGCGTCGCCCTCGAACACCGTGCCGTCCGGCGTGACGAGCGAGACGTCGAACCGCGGCCGCGCGGACAACTACGCCGCCGCGCCTGCGGTCTCGGCCTCGCGGGCGGCGCGGCGCGCCGCGACCGGATCCTCGCCGCGCGCCTTCATCATCGCCTCGTCGATCGTGCCGACCATGTAGAAGGCCTGCTCGGGCAAGTCGTCGTGCTGCCCTTCGATGATCTCCTGGAAGCCCTTGATCGTGTCCTCGACGCGGACGTAGACGCCCGGCTGCCCGGTGAAGGCCTCCGCGACGTTCATCGGCTGCGAGAGGAACCGCTCGACCTTGCGGGCACGCTGCACGACGAGCTTGTCCTCGTCGGAGAGCTCGTCCATGCCGAGGATCGCGATGATGTCCTGCAGGTCCTTGTAGCGCTGGAGGATCTCCTGCACGCGCGTCGCGGTGTCGTAGTGCTCGTCGCCGACGACCGTGCGGTCGAGCGCGCGCGACGACGAGTCGAGCGGGTCGATCGCCGGGTAGATGCCCTTCTCGGAGATCGGCCGGGAGAGCACGATGAACGCGTCGAGATGCGCGAACGTGTTCGCCGGCGCGGGGTCGGTCAGGTCGTCCGCGGGGACGTAGATCGCCTGCACCGACGTGACGGAGCCCGTCCGCGTCGAGGTGATGCGCTCCTGCAGCTGCCCCATCTCCGTCGCGAGCGTCGGCTGGTAGCCGACGGCGCTCGGCATGCGGCCGAGCAGCGCCGACACCTCGGAGCCCGCCTGCACGAAGCGGAAGATGTTGTCGATGAAGAGGAGCACGTCCTGCCCCTCGTCGCGGAAGTACTCCGCCATCGTCAGCGCGGACAGGCCGACGCGCAGGCGCGCGCCCGGCGGCTCGTTCATCTGGCCGTAGACCAGCGCGACCTTGTCGATCACGCCCGTCTCCGTCATCTCGCGCCAGAGGTCGTTGCCCTCGCGCGTGCGCTCGCCGACGCCGGCGAAGACCGACACGCCGCCGTGCTGCATCGCGACGTTGTGGATCAGCTCCTGGATCAGCACCGTCTTGCCGAGCCCGGCGCCGCCGAAGAGGCCGATCTTGCCGCCGCGCACGAACGGCGCGACGAGGTCGATGACCTTCATGCCCGTCTCGAAGATCTCCATCGTCGGCGACAGCTCGCGGAACTCCGGCGGATCGCGGTGGATCGCCCAGCGCTCGCTCCCGTCGGGGAGCGCGTCGCCGTTGTCGACCGGATCGCCGATCACGTTCCAGAGCCGTCCGAGGGTCGGCTCGCCGACCGGCACGCTGATCGGAGCGCCGGTGTCGACGACGTCGAGGCCTCGGGCGAGGCCGTCGGTCGAGTCCATCGCCACGACGCGGACTCGATCGTCGCCGAGGTGCTGCTGCACCTCGGAGATCAGCGTCGCGCCGTCCGGCATCTGGATCGAGACGGCGTTGTTGATCGAGGGCAGGGTGTCGGGAAAGACCGCGTCGATCACGACGCCCTTGATCTCGACGATCTTGCCGACGTTGCGGCCGTTGTTCTGGTCGGGCATGTGCCTCCTACGAAGACGTGGGTCTCGGGCCGCAACGGCGTACCCGGCGAGGCAAGTCTATCGAGGGTGCTGCAGGCTCAGCGCAGGTTGGCGTTGTCGGCCATCAGGCGCGGGTTCGCGGCGAGCGCCTCGATGACCAGGATCTCAGTCTCCAGATCCTGCCCTGTCGGGTAGACCGTCGGCTCGCTGCGGGCGGCAGAGAGGTCGGACGTGGCGAACTGGCTCGCGACCTGTGCGGTCAGCCCTGCGACTGCGAGGACCAGCGCCGCCGCAGCGACGCTCGTGAGGCGGAGCGAGCGGGCGGCGGTCCGCGGGCGGCGCACCGCGATCGGCCGCGTCAGGAGCTCCGGCGGGGCCTCGCGGAGCAGGCGCGTGAACTCGCGCACCTCGACGCCGAAGGCGCGGCACTCGGCGCAGTGCGCGACGTGGGTTGCCCGCCGCGCCCGCTCGAGCTGCGAAAACTCGTGGTCGACCTCGAGCGCGATCTGGGCGCGCACGCGGTCACAAGCTGAGGATCGAGAAGCTGGGGTCACGTTCCGTATGACGCCGTTCGGCGGAGAGAGTTAGAGCGGACTCGGCGCGGAGGCCGGCTCGTCGATGGCCAGGGGCCGCCTGACTTCGGCGAAATGGCAGGCGCTCGGGTGCCCATGACCGTGGTCGATCAGCGGCGGCACCTCCTCGGCGCAGATCTCCTGCGCCTTCCAGCAGCGGGTGCGGAAGACGCAGCCGGACGGCGGGTTGGCAGGGCTCGGGACGTCGCCGGTGAGGATGATCCGCTCCCGCTTGCCGCGCTGGTTCGGCGACTCGATCGGCACCGCGGAGAGCAGCGCCTGGGTGTACGGGTGCGTCGGGCCGTTGTAGATCTGGTTCTTCGTCCCGATCTCCATGATCTTGCCGAGGTACATGACGGCGACCCGGTCGGAGATGTGGCGAACGACCGAGAGGTCGTGCGCGATGAACAAGTAGGTGAGCCTGAACTCCTTCTGCAGGTCGGAGAGCAGGTTCACGACCTGCGCCTGGATCGAGACGTCGAGCGCCGAGACGGGCTCGTCGAGCACCATCATCGTCGGGTTGAGCGCAAGCGCTCGCGCGACGCCGATGCGCTGGCGCTGGCCGCCGGAGAACTCGTGCGGAAATCGGTTCGCGTGCTCCGGGCTCAGGCCGACGGTGCGGAGCAGCTCCTCGACGCGGAGCCTGCCTTCACGCCCCCGGTAGACGCCGTGGATCCGCAGCGGCTCCGAGACGATGTCGCGCACGGTCATCCGCGGGTTCAGCGACGCGTACGGATCCTGGAAGACGATCTGCAGCTCGCGCCGGATCGGACGCATCTGGCGCCGCGACAGGTTCGTGATGTCGCGGTCCTCGAAGACGATCTTGCCGGCGGTCGGCTCGGTGAGCTTCATCACGGTGCGCCCGAGCGTCGTCTTGCCGCAACCCGACTCGCCGACGACGCCGAGCGTCTCGCCGCGATGCACCGTCAGGTCGACGCCTTCGACGGCGCGCACCGCGCCCACTTGGCGCCGGAAGAGACCGCCGCCGATCGGGAAGTGCTTGACGAGGCCTTCGATCTGGAGCAGCACCGGGCTGTCCGTCGACACGGCCGTGCCGGCGGTCGCGCTTGCGCTCGCAGCAGTCTCGGTCACGCCGGCTGCTCCGCTCCGATGCCGACGACGTCCGCTTCGGCGAGCTCCTCGGCGAAGTGACACGCAGACACGTGGTTGCCGCCCTCGCCGAACGGCCGCAGCGGCGGGATCTCCGTGCGGCAGCGCGCGCGACCGCGGGAGTGCAGGCAGCGCGGATGGAACGCGCAGCCCGGCGGCGGCGCGATCATGCTCGGCGGCTGCCCGGGAATCGGCAGCAGCGCTTCCTTGTCGATGTCGACCCTCGCCAGGCTGTTCATGAGGCCGACCGTGTACGGGTGTCGCGGCGAGTTGAAGATCGTGAAGACGTCCGAGAGCTCGACGACGCGGCCGGCGTACATCACGACCACGCGGTCCGCGAGCTCGGCGATCAGCCCGAGGTCGTGGGTGATCAGGATCGTCGCGGCGTGGGTCTCACGCTGCGCGGTCTTCAACACCTCGACGATCTGCGCCTGGATCGTCACGTCGAGCGCAGTCGTCGGCTCGTCCGCGATCAGCACCGAGGGCTCGTTGGCGATCGCCATCGCGATCATCCCGCGCTGCCGCATCCCGCCCGAGAACTCGTGCGGGTACTGGTCGAACCGCTGCTCGGCGTTCGGGACGCCGACGAGCTCCAGAAGCTCGATCGCGCGTCTCTTCGCATCGTTGTCGCTCGCCTTCGAGTTGTGCGCGAGCACGGCCTCCGCGATCTGGGAGCCGACCTTCAGGACGGGGTTCAGCGACGTCATCGGGTCCTGGAAGATCATCGCGATGTCGCCGCCGCGGACGTCCCGCAGCTCGCTCTTCGACATCGTCAGCAGGTCGCGACCCTTGAAGATCGCCTCGCCCGAGATGACACGGCCCGGCGGCTTGGGGATCAGGTCGAGCATCGTCATCACCGACACGCTCTTGCCTGCGCCGGACTCGCCGATCACCCCGAGGATCTCGCCGGGGAACAGGTCGTAGTTCACCCCGGTCACCGCCTTGACGACCCCGTCCTCGGTTCCGAACTCCACCGTCATGTCGCGAATCGAGAGAACCGGCTCAGGCACGGAGCCTCCGCTGCGTCGGGTCGAGGGCGTCGCGGAGACCGTCGCCGATGAAGTTGACCGCGAGTGCGATCACGACGATCACGAGCCCCGGGAACGTGACGAGCCACCAGGCCTCGAACCCCTGCGTCTGGCCGTCGGCGATCAGCTTCCCGAGCGCCGGCGTCGGCGGCTGGATCCCGAAGCCGAGGAACGAGAGGGCGGCCTCGATGAGGATCGCCGCGGCGATGATCAGCGTCATCGAGACGATGATCGGCCCGACCGCGTTCGGCAGCAGATGTCGGACGATGATCCGGGCGTCCCCGGCGCCGGCGGCCTTCGCCGCCTCGACGAACTCCTTCTCTCGCAGGGAGAGGAAGACGCCGCGCACGATGCGCGCCAGGCCCGTCCAGATCAGCAGCGCCAGGATGATCCCGACCCGGACCGGGTCGCCGTTGCCGAGGAACACCGACGCGGTCAGCAGCACGGCCAGCAGCGGCAGCGTCAGGATCAGGTCGGTGAAGCGCATCAGCAGGTTGTCGACCGTGCCGCCGTAGTAGCCGGCGATCGAGCCGATCGTCGTGCCGATCAGCGTCGTCAGGCCGGCCACGAGGATCGCGACCCAGAGCGACGTCCGCAGGCCGTAGATCACGCGGCTCAGGTAGTCCCGCCCGAGCAGGTCGGTACCGAACCAGTGATTCCCTTCGCGCGTCGGCGCCTGCGCGATGTTGAACAGGTCGAGCTCGTCGTAGGCGTACGGCGACACTCGCTCCGCGAAGATTGCGAGCAACGCGAAGAAGATCAACACGATCAGGCTCGCGACGGCGAGGCGGTGCCGCAAGAACCGCGTCCGCACGTAGTACCACTGGCTTCGCGGCTTGATCGCGACGCCCGACTCGTGAGCGAGCTCCTCCTCCTGCAGCGTGATCGGCTCCGGGAGCTCGTCGCCGCCGGGCCCCTCGTGGTCCAGCTGCTTGGTGCCCTCGGGCGTGCGGATCAGATCAGTCATGCCGCACCCGCGGGTCCAGGAGGCCGTAGGTGATGTCGGCGAGCAGGTTGAAGATGATGATCGCTGCCGACACGATCATCAGCCACGCCATCACCGGGTACGGGTCGCCGGAGTTGAGCGCGTTGATGAAGTAGAGGCCCATCCCGTCGAGACCGAACACCGTCTCGGTGACGACGACGCCGCCGATCAGCGCGCCGAAGTTCAGTGCGATCACCGTCGTCAGCGGGATGAGCGCGTTTCGGAACGCGTGCCTCATGATCACCGAGCGCTCCTTGAGCCCCTTGGCGCGCGCCGTGCGGACGTAGTCGGAGTTGATCACCTCGAGCATCGCTCCGCGCATGAAGCGCGAGTACGTGGCGATGCTCGCGACGCAGAGGACGATCACCGGCAGCGCGAGATGCTGCATCCGGTCGAGCAGGAAGTAGATGCCGTTGCCCGGGTCGACCCCGCTCAGGTTCGCCGTGTAGAAAATTCGGATGTCGAACCACAAATAGATGTTGACGAAGACGATCTGGAGCATCAGCGCCAGCCAGAAGACTGGCGTGGCCAGACCGAGGAAGCTGAAGGTCGTCGCCGTGTAGTCGAACGCGCTGTATTGCCTGAGCGCGGAGTAGACGCCGATCACGATCGCAACGAGGATCGCCAACACCTCGGCGATGATCACGAGTTGCAGCGTGTGACCCACGACGCGCTGGATGTCCGGCATGATCTTCCGCTCGCCGATGATCGTCGTGCCGAACTGGTTCGTCACGGCGTCCTGGAGCCAGTAGACGTACTGGACGACGATCGGGTCGTTCAAATGCTTGCGGGCCTCGATGTTCGCGATCGTGGCCGGATCGACGCCGGGCGACATCTTCAGGAACGCCAGCGGGTCACCCGAGATGGTCACGAACGTGAAGATGAGGAAACTCGCCACGAGAAGCACGACGAGGCTGTAGAGCAGGCGGCGGATGATGTAGGTCAGCACGGCAGGGGCCTCCTCCGGTTCACCAAGCGAGTGTAAAGCGAGAAAGGAGGTCCCGCCGAAGCGGGACCCCCTTTCTGTCGAGCTGAGCGTGGCGAAAGGCCACTCTCCCTACGGTGTTACTGGGTCCGCCAGAGCTCGGAGTTCCAGGTCGAGCCCTGCTGCGTCGGGTTGAGCAGAAGCCCACTGACGCTGCGGTTGTTGATCAGGAAGCCAGGCCGGACGTACATCGGAATCGAGATGACATCCTCGGCCATGATCCGCTCCGCCTTGTGAAGCAGGTTCCGGCGGGCGACGTTGTTCGGCGTGAACTGCGCCTTCTGAAGCGCGCTGGACGCCGTCCTGTTGCAGTACGTCATGTAGTTCTGGTCACCACCACAGCCGTAGAGGCCGAACGCGGTGATCGAGCTCGTCGGTCCACCGAGCCACGTGAACATGCTGATGTCCCAGTCGCGCGAAGGCAGGATCTGGGTCAGCGCGTTCGCCGCGAACCGCGGCAGGAGCTCGATGCCCATGGCCTTCGTCTGGCTCTGGGCGATCTCGAACGTCAGAGCACGAAGCTGGTTGCCGGCGGTGGTGTTGAAGCGGAACGACAGCTTCCCGACACCGGGGCAGGTCCAGATGTTCGTGTTGTTGCGGTTCGGCGTGGTCGGACCGCCGGTGCAGCCGTTGGCGCGGAGCCGCGCGATCGCAGCCCGCTGGTTGAAGCCCCACCGGGCGAAGAACGGCCGGTAGTTGGCCTCGAACGGCTTCCAGACCAGGCTCTGGAGCACGGGCAGCTGAGCAGCCGATGCAACCAGGCCGGAGTTGACGTACAGAGCGTTCCGCACGTCAGCGCGGTTGATGCTCTGGATGAGCGCCTGGCGGACGTACTTCCGCTTCAGCGCCGGATGGCCCTGCGGGCCCTGCTGCAGGTCCATGTGCTCGAAGAAGTACCCGGGGCCGGACTGGACCCGATACGAGCTGTTGCGCCGGATCTCCACGATCTGGAGCTGCGGCTGCGGCTCCGTCACCTGGATCTCGTTCGAGCGCAGCGACTGGAAGAGCGACGCCGTGTTCGGGATGTAGCGGAACACGAGACGATCGAGCCGGGCCTGCGGCCCTGCGCGGAACGTCGCGTTCTTGACGAGCACGAGCTGCGTGCCCTTCTGCCAGCTGCTGAACCGGTACGGACCGCTGGAGACGTCAAGGCTGCTCTGGTAGAGCGTGTTGACGTTCGCACCACGGAGGGACGCCGCCGGGTAGATGTTCCCGGAGATCAGTGCTTCCCAGGCCGCGTACGGCTTGCGGAAGACGATCGTGACGGTCTTGCCCCGAACTGCCATGGAGCGGATGTCCTCCCAGCCCTCACGGGACGTGATGTCCCAGTTCTTGTTCATGATGGCCTGGTAGGTGGCGCGGAAGTCGTTGCCCGTGACCTGGCTGCCATTGCTCCACTTCGCAGCAGCCTTGATCGTGAAGCGAACGGTCAACGGATTCGCCTTGACGAGCTTCGGCTTACCCTGGAAAAGCTGCGGAACGAGGATCGCCTTCTGGTTGTAGCGCTGACCACTCGCAAGCACGAGGTTCGTGACGAGGCTCGTGGTGTACGCGTTACCAGGGGTGATCAGGTTGTTCAGGGTGGCCGGCTCCTGGTCGTGGCCGATCACCACCGTGCCCGCAGCCGAACGGCTCGGCTTCGCGGTTGCAGCAGGCCCGACGACGAGGCTTGTAATCACAAGCGCCGCGGCGAAGAGCCAAAGAGCTTTCGTACGCATGTATCCCCTCCTGTAGATGCTTCCTACCCGCCCTCGAGACCGCAGACGTGCCAGATCCGGAGTGCCTCTTCTACGCCGTTGGTGAGTGCGGGCCGGTGAGTATGACGCCTTGCTGAGAGGTTTGTTAGCGAACGGAAGTCAGCGGCCTGGGCGGCCCAGCAGCAGGCCCAGAGGCAAAAAGGCGGCCAGCGCGGCGATGGGCGCGAGTGGTTTCCGCTCGCGTCGCTCCCGCTGGACGACCGTGGGGCCGGTGGCGAGGCGCCGCCGGGCCTCCCGCGCTGCGGCTCCCACCTCGTCCTCGGAGTAGACGGCGCCGCGGGTGGCGCTCGCGAGCCGGTCGAGCGAGGCGCGTGAGGTCGGGTCGGGCTTGTAGTCCGGCGCGGCGATGCCCCGGACGAAGACCCGCTCGCTCGGGCCCCAGACGTGGACGAAGACGGTCTCGATCCCCGGCGGGCGGGCCAGCGTCGCCGCGACCGCTCCCTCGTTCAGCGGCCGCGTCTCGCCGTCCGTCACGACGACGAGCAGGCGGTGCTCGGCGGCCGGCGAGAAGAACCTCCGGGTCGCGACGGGCCCGAGCGCCTCCAGGGTCGTCCCGTTGGCGGACAGTCGCTCCTGCGGCGGCGGCCGGTCGATCCCGATCGACTGCTCGATCGTCGCCCGGAACACGTCCTCGTTCGCGCTGGGAAAGAGGTGCGGCAAGACGCGGTCGGTCAGCGAGCCGATCCCGACCTTGATCCCGACGAGCTGCTCTCGGACCTCGACCGCGGCCGACTTCGCGCGCTCGATTCGCGCCGGGGAGGTCCGGTCCGAGCGCGCAAGCATCGAGCGCGAGACGTCGACGACGACGTAGACCTCCGCATCCGAGCGAACCTGGAGCGGCGTCGTGCGCTCGAGGACCGGCTGGGCCGCCGCCACCCCGACCAGCGCGCCGGCGCACACCAGCGCGACGACCGGCGCGGCTCGAAACCGCAGTCGCGGCGACGGCAGGCGAAGCGTGCTCCGGATCCCTGCCGCGCGGCGCGAGACGAGCAACGCGATCGCCACCGGGACCACGACCGCGAGCGCGACGAGCGCGGCGAGCGGCGTCAGGAACGTAATCGTCAACGCTAGTACCCGCCTCCGGCCTCGCCCGCGCCCGCTCCGCGCGCACCCTGTCCCCCCGGAGTCGGGTCGTCGCCGCCACCGCTCTCGCCGGCCTCGGCGTCGCGACGGAGCGCGATCTCGAGGTTCGCCTTCGCCTCGTCGTTGTCAGGGTCGAGCTCGATCGCGCCCCGGAACCTCGCCAGGGCGTCGCGCTGGAGGGCGTCCTGGTCCTGGGAGTCGGACAGCGCGCTCGCGAAGCTGATCGCCCCGAGCAGGGTCATCGCGCGCGAGCGCCGCCGGCGGTCGGCGTCGGCCTCGGCGATCGCGGCGATCAGCGAGCGCGCCTCGCTTCGGCGCAGCGCCAGCCGCGGGTCGGACGACTCCGCCTGCGCGACACCGGCGAGGCGAAGCGTGCGCAGCGCCTCCCGGAAGTCGACGTCGTCGTCCACGCCGAGGAGCGCTGCGGCGGCGCCGAACGGCACGGTCTGCGCGGGCTGCCAGAGGTCTGGCTCCTGCGGCGCGGCGCGGTAGCGGACGTCGCCGCTCTCCAGCGCGCCCCGCCAGCGGACGACGTCGAGCGCGGTCAGGAGCAGCACGCCCGCGAGCGCGAAGCACGCGACGGCGCCGAGGATCGTCGCGACGCGCTTCACGTCGACCTCGGCAGCGCCAGCCGCGACGCGTAGCGCTCGTGCGCCGCGAGCGCCAAGAAGAACAGTGTGGCCAGCGTCAGCAGCCCGATCGGGAGCCCCGCGCTGTCGGCGCTCCGCAGCGGGCGCGGTTCGTTGTCGATCGAGCGCGTCGGCTCGGAGAACGCGTCCTCGCCGAGGAGCCGGCGGAAGAGGAGCCGGCCGTCGCTCAGCGCGCCGATCGGCACGACGCGGACGGCGACACCGCGGCTCTTGAGCCCGTCGATCGTCCGCGTCAGGCTGGCCACGTCGTCGGGCGCGGTCTGCAGGTCGCTGATCAGCACGATCGAGCCGTTCTCGACGTGCTCGCGGTCGAGCATCCGGCCGCCGAGCTCCAGCGCGTCGGAGATGCGCGTCCCGCCGCGGAAGCTCTGCGTCCACGGGGTCGGCGGGTCGCCACGCTCCGGCGGGGTCAGCACGCTCAGCACCGGCTCGAGCTCGCTCGCGGGCGTTCCCGGCGGGAGCAGCTCGTACGCAACGTCGGAGAACACGACGAGCCCGACCGGGGAGTCACCGTTCATGACGTTCCGCAGCGAACGGCGGACGTCGCCGTAGCTGTTCGCGATGCTGAGCGAGACGTCCACGATGATCACGCCCGACGAGCCTGCGGGGACGATGGTGCGGCGATGCACGTCGAACGAACGCACGGACGCAACCGTCGCGGCGAGCGCCGCGACGGCAGCAGCCGCCAGCACCAGCCGGACGAGCCTGGTGCGTCGCGAGACGCCGCGAAGGGCTGCGACGTCGTGCGTGTCGATCGCGGGCCTACGCCTGCGTCGCATCGTCCTCCTCGAGCTCGTCGCTCGCCGCATCCTGGTCGAGGTGCTCGCGCACCCGCGCGGCGAGACCGACCGACTCGGTGGGCGCGGGCTGGCCGGAGCGCCACGCGAGCGCTCGCGCCGACGCGGCGAGCGACCGGTCTCGTCCGTCGAAGTGCTCCGCGACGAACTCGAGCGCCCGGCGGCGCTCGGCCGCCCCGTCGAGCGGGTTCGGCTCCTCGAGCAGCGCGAGCGCGCGCTCGAGCGGCGTCAGGTCGGGGGGAGGCGGTGGGGCCGGCGGCTCGGGCGGAGGCGGCTCCTCCCGGCGCGGGAGGGCGGCGTACGCGAGCCGGCCGCCGCCGAGCAGCAGCCCCACTGCCCCTGCGAGGAGCAAAGCGAGCAGCAACGTCGGCGACAGTCGGTACGACGCGGCCGGCAGCGTCGCGAGATCGGCGCGCCAGGGCGTCCCGTACTCGTCGCGGCGACCGAAGTCGTCCGAGACGAGCCTCGTGTTCATCACGAGGACGGGCCAGCGCACCTCGGTCGACGCACGTCCGCCGTCCACCTGGTCGTAGGTGAGCTTGACGGCCTGGAACTCGCGAGACGACGACGCGCGATTCGGAACGCAGGTCGGCCCCAGGCAGCGAATGACGTAGACCGTCTCCACGTAGGTCGCGCGGTCGTCGTCGCGGCGGATCCGCTGCGGCGCTCGCACGAGCTGCCACGGCGCGAACGCCGTCTCGACCCGGAGCGAGTCCGGATCGATGCGCGCACGGTCGAGCGCGACCTGGACGCGCGCGGTGACCGTGTCGCCGAAGAGCACGACGCGCGGTGACACGACGACTCGCGTCTCGAGCGCCTGCGCGCGGTCGAGCGCCTCGGTCGAGGAGCTGTCGTCCCGTAGCGCGACGACGGCGACGAGCGCGGCGACCGCCGCGAGCGCAACGAGCGCTCCGACGAGCAGGCGGCGCGAGCTCACGCGCGCACCACCTGCCTCGTGCGCCGTCCTTCGGACCAGCCGAGGAACGACGAGAGAATCGCCGCCGGGTCGCTCGACGACACGAGCACCGGGTCGAGGTCGAGCCCGCGAAAGACGTCGAGCAGCCCTTCGAAGCGGCGCTCGTTCGCCTCGCGCCGCTCGGCCGCCTCGCGAGCCGTGAGCCGAACCGGCGAGACGCGCCCCGTGCGCGGGTCGCGCAGCGGGAGGACGAGCCCGTGCACGTCGGGGAAGCTCTGCTCCCAGGTCGGGTCCTGGATCACGACCGGGACGAAGTCCCACCGATGCTCGAGCACCTGGAGCCACGTCTCGTCCGACGGTGGCGGCAGGAAGTCCGAGAGCACGAACACGAACGCCCCGGAGGTGACGACGCGCCGGTGCTCGGCGAGGTGGTCGAGCGCCCGCTCCAGGCTGTCCGGCGGCGCGGTGAACGGTGCCGCGGCGAAGCGCTTCTCCATCACCTCGCGCGGCCGGCGCCCGCCGCGGGGCGGCTCCCAGTACGGCGTTCCGTCCGCATGGTCGAGGTAGCCGACGAACCCACCGGCGCCGACGGCGCTCCGCATCAGCAGCTCCGCGATCTCGCGGGCCGCGCGCGCCTTGTCGAGCCACGGCAGCGGCGAGGAGAAGAAGGACATCCCCGGCCGCCGGTCGCACGCGATCACGACCCGCGGCGCCTCGTCCGCGTAGTGCTCGCGCACGATGAACTCGTCGCTCTGCAGCGCGGCCGACCGGCGCGCCGACGCCGCCCAGTCGATCGCGTGCACGTCGTCGCCCCGGCGGTACGGGCGCGAGTCGACGACGTCGGAGCCGGTGCCGCGGCGGAAGCTCCGCATCGTTCCGAACGAGAGGCCGATCAGCCTGCCGCGCGGGACGAGCGGGAACGTCACGGCTGCTCGACGCTCGGAAGCAGCCGGGGGCGGCCGAAGAGCGGGTCGTCCTCGGAGCCCGGGCTCGGCGCGAGCTCGAGGCACTGCCGCCGAAGCTCCTCGATCACGTCGTACCCGCCGGCGGCGCGGGCCCGGGCGAGGAAGCCCCCGACGAAGACGAGCCGGTGCGCGACGACGGGCAGGAACAGCCGCTCGACGTCTTCGGGCACGACGTAGCTCCGTCCGTTCAGCAGCGCCCACGCGCGCGAGGCGCCCTCGAGCGCGAGGCTGGCGCGCACCGACGCGCCCATCGCGACCGCGTCGAGCTCACGGGTGGAGCGGACGAGGTCGACGACCCAGCGTCGGATCACCTCGTCGATGTAGATGTCGCGGACCGCGGCTCGCAGCTCGAGGACCTCCGCAACCGTGACCACCGGGCCGAGCTGCTCGAGCGGCTTCGAGTACCGCTGCTCGTCCAGGATCCGGAGCTCGTCGTCTGCCGAGGGATACCCGAGCGCGGTCTTCAGGAAGAAACGGTCGAGCTGCGCCTCGGGCAGCGGGAACGTCCCCTCGTACTCGACCGGGTTCTCGGTCGCGAGCAGGAGGAACGGGTCGGGCAGAACGCGCGTGACGCCGTCGACCGTGACCTGCTGCTCGGCCATCGCCTCGAGGAGCGCCGACTGCGTCTTCGGCATCGCGCGGTTGACCTCGTCGACGAGCACGACGTTCGCGAAGATCGGGCCCTGCCGGAACTCGAACTCGCGCGTCTTCTGGTCGAAGATCGCGAGCCCGGTGACGTCGGTCGGCTGGAGGTCGGGCGTGCACTGGATGCGCGATGTCACCGCGCCTTCGATCGAACGCGCGATCGTCCGCGCGAGCACGGTCTTCCCGGTGCCGGGGACGTCCTCGAGCAGAACGTGCCCACCACAGGTCAGCGCGGCGAGGACGAGCCGGATCTCCTCCGACTTGCCGTGGATGACCGTCTCGATGTTGCCGGACAGCCGTTCGGCGATCCGAACCGCCCGGTCGAGGGCGGACTCTTGCTCGAGAGGTACCGCCTCGGTGTCCATCGCAGATCGATTGTAGGCGGACAAGCGTGACCTCTAAGACGTGGCCTCAGCCGCGAATGTTGGCGCAGGCCCTAACCTTCGAGCGCATCGGCGCCGGCCACGACTTCCAGGATCTCCTGGGTGATCTCGGCCTGCCGGGCTCGGTTCATCGCGAGCGTGAGGCTGTCGATCAGCTCGCCGGCGTTCTTCGAGGCGTTCCGCATCGCCGTCATCCGGGCGCCCTGCTCGGAGGCCGCAGACTCGAGCAGCGCGCGGTAGACCTCCGTCTCGAGGTAGACCGGCAGCAACCGCGCGAGGATCTCTTCCGGCTCGGGCTCGTAGATGAAGTCGCCGCGCATCGCGTCGTCGCGGCGCTCCTCGTCGTCGGTCTCGAGCAGGTGCTCGGGGATCGGCAGCACCTCCTGCTCGGTCACCTTCTGCACGAGCGGCGAGTCGAAGTGGTTGTAGACGAGGATCACCCGGTCGAAGTCGCCGTCCACGTACTGCTCGGTCAGCGCGTGCGCGATCGCCTGCGCGTCGGTGTACGCGGGCCGGTCGCTGAACCCGGTCCAGTCGCTCGCGACCTCGTAGCCGCGGAAGCGGAGCGTCGAGCGGCCCTTCTTGCCCGCGACGAGCCAGCGGATCGTCTGCCCCTCGGACTCGAGCTCGCGGCCGAGCGCGAACCCGCGTCGCAGAACCTGCGAGTTGAACGCGCCCGCGAGGCCGCGGTCGCCGGTCATCAGCGAGGATCGCCGTCGTCTGCGGGTCGCGACGCTGGAGGAGCGGTAGCCGCTGCTTCGAGACGGACGCGCGCGCGACGCCGCTCATCAGCTCGAGCATCTTGTCGGCGTACGGACGCATCGTCTCGATCCGCGCCTGCGCGCGCCGGAGCCGGGCGGAGGCGACGAGCTCGAACGCCTTCGTGATCTTCTGCGTGTTCTGAACCGAGCGGACCCGGCGCTTCAGGTCTTGCGTCGAGGCCATCTACGACGTCTCGACGTTGAAGCCCTGTTTGAACTTGTCGATCTCCGTCTTGAGCGTTTCCTCGAGCTCGTCGGGGAGCTCACCGGTCTCGCTGACCGTCTTGTAGATGTCCCCCGAGGAGCGCAGGTACTCGCGGAGCTCCTCCTGGAAGCGCACGACCTCCGTGGTCGGGATGTCGTCGAGGTAGCCGTTGACGCCGGCGTAGATCGCGACCACCTGCTCCTCGACCGGCCACGGCTGGTACTGCGGCTGGTTGAGCGTCGCGACGAGCTTCTCGCCGCGGTTCAGGGTCGCGCGGGTGGCCTCGTCGAGCTCCGAGCCGAACTGCGCGAACGCCTCGAGCTCGCGGTACTGCGAGAGATCGAGGCGCAGCCGGCCGGCCACCTTGTTCATCGCCTTCGTGCGGGCGCTGCCGCCGACGCGCGAGACCGAGATGCCGACGTTGATCGCCGGTCGGATGCCCGAATAGAAGAGGTCGGACTCGAGGAAGATCTGCCCGTCGGTGATCGAGATCACGTTCGTCGGGATGTAGGCGGCGACGTCGCCGGCCTGCGTCTCGACGATCGGGATCCCGGTCAGCGAGCCGCCGCCCAGCTCGTCGTTCAGCTTGCAGCTCCGCTCGAGCAGGCGGGAGTGGAGGTAGAAGACGTCGCCCGGGAACGCCTCGCGGCCCGGCGGGCGGCGCAGCAGCAGCGACAGCTGGCGGTACGCGTCCGCGTGCTTCGAGAGGTCGTCGTAGAAGACGGCGGCGTGCTTGCCCTGGAAGAGGAAGTGCTCGCCCATCGCGGTGCCCGAGTACGGCGCCATCCACTTGATCGGCGCCGCCTCGCTGCGCGGCCGCCGAGACGACGATCGTGTACTCGAGCGCGCCCTCGTCGCGGAGCCGGTTGACGACCTGCGCGACGGTCGACGACTTCTGCCCGATCGCGACGTAGACGCAGAACAGGTCGCCCCCGCGCTGGTTCAGGATCGTGTCGACGACGAGCGCCGTCTTGCCGGTGCCCCGGTCGCCGATGATCAGCTCGCGCTGGCCGCGGCCGATCGGGATCATCGAGTCGATCGCCTTGATCCCCGTCTGCACGGGCTCCTTGACCGGCTGGCGGTCGACGACGCCCGGCGCCTTGAACTCGAGCGGCCGGCGCTCCGACGTCTCGATCGGGCCGAGGCCGTCGAGCGGGTTGCCGAGCGGGTCGACCACGCGGCCGAGCAGCGCCTCGCCGACCGGCACCGACGCGACGTTGCCCGTGCGCCGGACCGGCTGGCCCTCGGCGACCTGCTCCCACTCGCCGACGAGCGCCGCCCCGACGTTGTCCTCTTCGAGGTTGAACGCGAAGCCCGTCACCCCGTGGTCGAAGTCGAGCATCTCGAGCGCGACGCAGTTGTCGAGGCCGTGGACGCGCGCGATGCCGTCGCCGACCTGCAGGACCGTGCCGACCTCGGAGAGATCGGTCTGGACGTCGTACTGCTCGATCCGCTGCTTCAGGATCGAGGTGATCTCTTCGGGGCGTAGCTTCAACGGTGTCAGCTCCTCTTGAGGTCTTGTCGTAGGCGTTCAAGTCTTCCGCGGACGCTGGCGTCCACGAGCATCGGGCCGGCGCGCAGCACGAAGCCGCCGATCAGGTCGGGATCGACGCTGCGAGTCGCCTCGATGTGGCGGCCCGACTGCTGCTCGATCTGCGCGAGGATCTCCTTCGCCTCGTCGTCTGAGAGCTCGTACGCGGTCGTCAGGTCGACCGCGAGGCGCTTCTCCTCGGCGGCGACGAGCGACTCGAACTCGCGCGTGATCTCCTCGAGCTCGGTGGCGCGTCCCTTCTCGATCAGCAGCAGCAGGAAGTTGCGCACCATCTCTTCGCCGCCTGCGAGCAGCTCGCCGAGCGCGGCCTGCTTCGTGCGGTGGTCGATCTCGGGGTTCTCGAGCAGCGCCCGCAGCTCCGGCACGTCTCGCGTCGCCGCGACGAAGTCGGCGAGCTCCTCGTGCACCTGCGAGAGGCGGTTCAGGTCCTTCGCGGCGTCGAAGAGCGCGCGGGCGTAGATGCGGTGCGCGACGGCCACCTAGACCGGCTCCTTCTCCAGCTTCGAGAAGTCGAGCTCCTTGATCGCGTCGTCGATCAGCGTGCGGTGCGCCTTCGGGTCGAGCGCGCCGCGCGTGACCCGCGCCGCCGCGACGAGCGCGAGGTCCGCGACCGCGCGCCGAATCTCGCCGAGCGCGCGGTGCGTCTCCGCCTCGATCTGGCGCTTGGTCTCCTCGAGCCGCCGCTGCCGGTCCTCCTCGGTCTCCTTGCGCACGCGCTCGCGCTGCGACTCGGCGACGCGGCGCGCCTCGGCGAGGATCTCCTCGGACTGGCCGCGCGCCTGCTGCATCAGGCTCTTGTGCTCCTCGAGCAGCCTGCGTGCCTCGTCGCGGGCGTTGTCGGCCTCGCGAAGCGCCTCGGCGATCCGCTCGCGGCGCTGGTCGATGATCTGCTGGATCGGGCCGAACGCGTACTTCCGCAGCACGAGGAACGCGATCAGGAACGACAGCAGGGTCCAGATCATCAGGCCGGGGATCGGCTTGATGAGCCCCGACTTGTCGTCGGACGCGGCCTCGGCCGCCAGCGGAAGAGAGTGTCGCGAGCATCAGACGAGGACGAACGCGAGGATCCCGCCCAGCAGGCCGTAGAAGACGACCGCCTCGCAGAGTGCGAAGCCGAGCCACATGATCCCCTGCAGCTCGCCGCGCAACTCAGGCTGGCGCGCGACGGACTGGATCATCGAGCCGAAGATGTTCCCGATGCCGATGCCGGCCCCGACCGAGCCGAGCCCGATCCCGAGTGCCAGGGCAATGGCCTTGCCCTGATCCGCGACGTCACCGGTCGTTTCGAAGAGAAGAAACTCCAACGTGGCCTCCTTAATGCTCCGGCTCGATCGCCGAGCCGATGTAGATGGCGGACAGTGCGGCGAAGATAAACGCCTGAATCGAGACGACGATGACGACCTCGAAGAGATAGAAGAGGGTCGCGACGCCCGTGAGCGCAACGCCCGCCACGAGCCCGACGACGAACGAGGAGGTCAGGAAGACCAGGCCGATGAACGTCAGGATCAGCATGTGGCCCGCGAGCATGTTCGCGAAGAGACGCACTGACAGCGAGATCAGTCGCATGAACTGCCCGAGAATCTCGAGTGGGATGATCAGGGGGTAGAGAGCGCGCGGGACCTCCGGGATCCAGCTCTTGAAGTAGCCGGCGACGCCGTTGTTGCGGATGCCTTCGTAATGCGTGAAGAACCACGTCATCAGCGCCAACGCGAGGGTCACCGAGATCGACGACGTCGCGGCGTAGATTCCCCAGACCGGGAGCTCGACGCCCGCGAGCTCGAACGTCTCCCCTGTCAACGGCAAGCGGGATGAACCCGATCATGTTGATCGTCCAGATGAAGAGCAAGAGCGTGGCGACGTACGGGAACCAGCGCCCGATTGCCTTCGTCGGCAGGCCCTGCTCGGCGATCTGCACCTGCGCGATGTCGTAGATCTGTTCGCCGATCGTCTGGCGGCGGTCCGGAGTGACGCGGAGCCGCAAGCGCATGAGCACGATCCCGAGCAGGATCGTCAAGGCGGTGCCGATCCAGAGGTAGACGACGGCCTTGTTGATCGACATGTCGAGCGGACCGATGTGGATCGAGACCCAGGCGGGCAGCTCGAACTCGTGCGAAGGGTCGAACTTCTCCTCCTCGGCGGCAGGCGCCTCCGCGGCGAGGGTAAGCGCGTTCAGCAGGAGCAGCTTCACGGCGTCGTCTCCTGGCCGAAGTACGTCGCGAGCGAGACGCCGAGCTCGAGCGTGTACGCGAGCGCATAGAGAAGCGCAGCCGAGAGGCCGAGCCGTGCGTCAGACGCCGCGACCGCGATCAGCACGACGCCGACCGCGACCGAGCGCAAAGTCATTCCGATCCCCACCACGCCCGAGGCCGCGAGCTTATCGGCGCCCACCCCGAGCCGCGCCAGCAGCAGCGCGAAGCCCTGCGACGCGAGCCAGAGAACGAGGGCGAGCACCCAGCCACCGATCGGCAGGTCGGCGACGATGAACACGGGCAGCGCAAGCACGAAGAGGCCCGCCGTGGCGAGCGCGGGGAGCAACCGGCCGGGTGCGGCACGCGGGGTCTCGAACATCGCCGGTCTCACATCGCCTCCCGGTAGCGCCGGTACACCGTGAAGATCCCGACCGGGATCCCGATCACGAGCCCGACCATCAGGCCGACTGGCCAGGAGCCGAGCGCCCAGCCGACGACCGTGCCGACGATGCCGCATGCAGTCGTCGTCCCGATCAGGGTTCCCCCTGCGCCGGCGAGCTGAAGAGACGGGCGGGCGGGTTCAACCACTCGAGGCGAGCATACCAAAGCTCGTAACACCGAAAACCCGCTTTCCAAGCGGGTTTCAGCTAATGATTGTGCGATGCATGTCGAGCGTCTCGGCTCGGGTCCCCGGCTCGTGCTCGTCCACGGCTCGGTCGCGCCCGGTTGGCTCACGTGGAACGCGCAGAAGCCGCTTGCCGAGCACTTCGAGCTGGTCGTGCCCACCCGGTCCGGCTACCCGCCGAACGCCCCACTCGAGGAGATCGACTTCGAGTCGCAGGCGAAGGAGCTCGCCGCGCTGCTCGAGCCGGGCGACCACCTCGCGGCCCACTCCTACGGCGCGGTGGTCTCGCTCCTTGCCGCGGCGCGAGCGCCGCTCGCCTCGCTGACGGTCGTCGAGCCGCCCGCCTTCGGCCTCGCGCGAGGCCACCCCGCGGTCGAGGAGTTCCTCGGCCACTTCGAGGCGGGAGTGCCGACGGAGCCGCTGGCGTACCTCGAGTTCTTCCTCCCGCTCGTCGGATCGTCGCTGAACCTGCGCGAACCGCTCTCGCCCGCGATCGAGGCCGGCGCCCGGGCGGCGATTGCGGAGCGCTTCCCCCACGAGGCGGTCATCCCCCTGGCGGAGCTTGCGGCGGCGCCCTTTCCGAAGCTCGTCGTCTCCGGCGGCCACAGCGCGGCCTTCGACGCGGTCTGCGACGTCCTCGAGCAGCACCTCGGCGCGCAGCGGGCCGTGCTCCCGGGCGCCGGTCACTCGGTCCCTCGCCTCGGCGAGCCGTTCAACGCGGTCCTGGAAGCGTTCGTCTCGACCTAGGCGGTCTTGCGCTCGCGCTCGGCTTCCTCGCGCCGGCGGCCGCGGCGGTTCGTGAGCTTCACGATCTCGAGGACGTAGACGACGTAGACCGAGAACGCGACCGCGACGAGACCGATCGCGAGCGCCAGGAGCGTCGGCCACAGGTGCCACTCACCGCCTTCGCGGAAGGGGACGAAGCGCGTCGCGAACGCCGCCCCCGCGAGCGTGACGCACCACGCGTACATCGTGAGCGCGGCTCGCCGCTGCGAGAAGCCCCGCCGCAGGAACCGGAAGTGCAGGTGCGACTGGTCGGCTGCGTAGAGCTTCTGGCCGTGCTTGATCCTCCGGGCGAGGACGAACGTCGTGTCGAGGATCGGGATCGCGAGCATGACGAGCGGGAAGAACAGCACGACGGTCGACGCCGTTTTCAGCAGCCCCTGGATCGCGATCGTCGCGAGCGCATACCCCAGCAGCAGCGCCCCCGAGTCGCCCATGAAGATCCGCGCCGGGAAGAAGTTGTGGCGCAGGAAGCCGAAGCACGCCCCGGCGACGATCGCGGAGAACACGGCAGCTGTCGGCTTGCCGAGCGAGAGCGCGATCACCGCGAACGTGAAGCCCGCGATCCCGCAGACGCCGGCCGCCAGGCCGTCCATCCCGTCGAGGAAGTTGACCATGTTCATCAGCGCGACCACCCAGACGATCGTGGCGCCGACGCCGAGCCACGTCGGCAGCTCGATGTAGGGATCGGCCAGGAACGGGAAGTTGAAGCGGTCGATGTAGATCCCGAACGTCGCCGGCACCGCGGCCGCGGTCACCTGGCCCGCGAGCTTCTGCCACCACGCGAGACCGCGGAAGTCGTCGATCGCCCCGACCGTGGTCGCGATCGCCGCGCCGAGCAGCAGCCCGCGCGCCTCGCGGTTCAGGTCGAGGAACGCGAGCGCCGGCACGAGGATGCCGACGAAGAGCGCGAGCCCGCCGAGCCGCGGCACCGGCAGCTCGTTCAGCCGCCGCGCTTCGGGCGCGTCGACCGCGCCGATCCGCCGCGCCATCTGCCCGATCGCGGGCGTGAGCAACAGCACGATCCCGAGCGCGAGCGCGAAGCCCCAGACGACCTCGGGCGTCTCCCTCAGCTCGTCCAGCACACACCGTGGCCTACTTCGTGCCGTAGAGCCGGTCGCCCGCGTCGCCGAGGCCCGGAACGATGAAGCCGCGCTCGTTCAGCTCACGGTCGATCGCAGCGCACACGATGTGCACGTCGGGGTGGTCGCGATGCACGCGGTCGATGCCCTCCTGGACCGCGACGAGGCAGACGAGCGTCACCGTCCGGGCTCCCGCTTCCTTGACGACCTCGATCGCGGCGGCGCTCGAGTTGCCGGTCGCAAGCATCGGGTCGAGCACGATCGCGTCACGGTCGTTCATGTCGGCCGGCAGCTTCACGAAGTACTGCACCGGCTGCAGCGTCTCCTCGTCGCGGTACATGCCGATGAACCCGACGCGTGCGCTCGAGATCAGCGAGAGCACGCCGTCGAGCATCCCGACCCCCGCGCGGAGCACCGGGGTGACGGCGACCTTCTTGCCGGCGATCCGGGGAAACGGAGCGGTCTCGAGCGGCGTCTCGATCACGACGTCCTCCGTCGGGAACTCCTTCGTCGCCTCGTAGGTCAGGAGCAGCGTGACCTCCTCGACGAGCTTCCGGAAGTGGACGGTCGGCGTGTCCTTGTCACGCAGGTACGACAGCTTGTGTTGCACGAGCGGGTGCGTCACGTGCGTGACGCGGCCGGTCGCGGTCGCGCTCACGTCGTCGTACGTGGTGTAGCCGCGGAACCCCGGGTAGAGCGGCCGCTTGGCGCAGAGCGCGTCGATGCGCGCGTTCAGCCCTGCGAGATCCGGAGCACCCGCGAGCGCGTCGACCATCACCGAGCCGACCTCGCGGAAGTCGTCCTCGTCGAACCCGCGCATCGTCGCGGCCGGCGTGCCGACGCGAACGCCGGAGCCGACGGTCGGCGGACGTTCGTCGAACGGCACCGTGTTGCGGTTGACGGTCAGCTTGACCTCGTGCAGCCGCTCCTCCGCGTCCTTGCCCGTCCACTCCGACTTCCGCAGGTCGATCTGCAGGAGGTGCGTGTCGGTCCCGCCCGTGAGCAGGTCGAGCCCGCCTTGCATCAGCGTCTCGCCGAGCACGTCGGCGTTCGCTCGCACCTGCGACTGGTAGTCGCGGAAGGCGTCGGTCATCGCGATCTTGAAGCACGCCGCTTTCGCCGCGATCGTGTGCTCGAGCGGACCGCCCTGCATCCCGGGGAAGACCGCGCGGTCGACGTCCTTCGCGAACTCCTCCTTGCAGAGGATGAACCCCGCGCGAGGGCCTGCGAGCGTCTTGTGCGTCGTCGAGGTGACGAAGTCGCAGTGCGGCATCGGGTTCGCGTGCAGACCGGCTGCGACCAGACCTGCGAAGTGCGCCATGTCGCACATCAGGAGCGCGTCGACCTCGTCGGCGATCTCGCGGAAGCGGTCCGCTTCGATCGCGCGGGGATACGCCGAGCCGCCGCAGATGATCAGCTTCGGCCGGTGCTCCTTCGCAAGCGTGAGCACCTCGTCGTAGTCGACGAGCGACGTCTCGCGATCGACCCCGTAGCCGACGATCGTGTAGAGCCGCCCGGAGAAGTTGACCTTGAGCCCATGCGACAGGTGGCCGCCGGAGTCGAGCTTCATCGACAGGATCGTGTCGCCGGGCTGGAGCGCGGCGAAGTACACGCCCATGTTCGCCTGCGCGCCGGCGTGGGGCTGCACGTTCGCGTGCTCGGCGGCGAAGAGCGACTTCGCGCGCTCGATCGCGATCGTCTCGATCTCGTCGACGACCTCGCAGCCGCCGTAGTAGCGCTTGCCCGGATAGCCCTCCGCGTACTTGTTCGTCGGCACCGACCCGACCGCCTCGAAGACGCTCGGCCAGGTGAAGTTCTCCGACGCGATCAGCTCGATCTGACCGCGCTGCCGCTCGAGCTCCGCGGTGAGCAGCTCCGCGATCTCGGGATCGACCTCTGCGAGGCCGGCGGTCTGAAGGTGCTGGAGGGTTTCCTGCGCGACGGCCATGCGGCTCTCCTTCCCGGGGAAGTCTCCCGGGATGCTACTGGCGCCTCAGGCCAGCACTGCGAGGGCGCGCTCGACGTCGCCGGCGCCCTCGCGGAGAACGACGGGCCGCTCGCCCGTGAAGTCGATCACGGTCGAGGGGAGGCCCGGAAGCTCCCCGGCGTCGACGGCCTCCGCGACGCCGTTCAGGATCTCCTGGGGGATCTCCGCGATCGTCTTCGGATCGGGGCCGCCGTGGACGTTCGCGCTCGTGGCGGCGACCGCGCCGACCCGGTCGAGCACCTGCTTTCCGTAGCCCTCGAGGACGGGGACGCGCACGCCGATCGTGTCGGGCCGTGTCCCGGTCAGCCACCGGTAGCGCTGCGCCGGGTTCGGGAAGATCAAGGTGTACGGCCCGGGCAGCAGCTCGCGCGCGATCGTCCCGGAACGGCCGCGAAGCTCCGGGACACACTCGAACATCAGCTCGAGGTCGGATGCGACGAGGGAGATCGGCTGCCCGTCGTCGCGGCCCTTCAGCTCGAACAGCTTCCGCGCGGGCTCCTCCCGGTACGGCGAGACGCAGAGCCCGTACACGGTGTCGGTCGGCAGGACGACGACCTTGCCCGCGTTCAGCGCATCGACGGCGGTCTCGATCACGGCCGCTTCCCCTCGACGATCCGATCCCGGCCGGCGAGGTCCTCCGTCACGGCGACCTCGTCGTAGCCGAGGCGCTCGAGCAGCTCAGCCGCCGCGCCCGCCCGCGCGTCGGCGACCTCGAGCACGAGATGACCGCCCGGAACGAGTGCGTCGAGCGCGTGCTCGGCGATCTGCGCCGTGTGCTCGTCGCCGACCGTCGCAAGGCGCGGCTCCCAGTCCTTGACTTCCGGGGCGAGCGTGCCGATCTCGTCCTGCGCGATGTACGGCGGGTTCGACACGATCAGATCGTATTCCCGGTCGCCGAGACCGCCGACGAGGTCGCCCTCGACGAGCTCGATCTCGAGCCCCGTCAACTCGGCGTTCTCGCGAGCCAGCGCCAGAGCGTCGGGCGACACGTCGAGCGCGCGAACCTTCGCGCCCGGATGCTCGTCCACGATCGCGAGCGCGATCGCGCCCGTCCCGGTGCCGACGTCGAGCACGCGCGGCGTCCCGCCGTTCAAGAGCGCGAGGCAGCGCTCGACGACCGACTTCGGTCTCGGGACGCGGCACGAGCGCGCGGCGGTCGGTCTTCAACGTCAGCCGCCGAAAGCCCCACTCGCCGAGGACGTAGGCGAGTGGCTCCCGCTCGCCACGCCTGCGCACGAGCTCGCGGTACGCGTCGCGCTCTGCGTCGGAGAGCGGCCGGTCGTGGTGCATGTACAACTCGACGCGCGAGAGGCCGAGTGCCTTCCCGAGCAGGTGCTCGGCGTCCAGCCGCGGGCTGTCGACTCCCTTGCCGGCGAGGAACTCCGTCGCCCGGCGCAGCACCTCGCCGACGGTCACGCCGGCGTGGCTTCGAGCGCGCGGCGCCGCTCTTCTGCGGCGAGCGCCTCGGTGAAGTCGTCGAGCTCGCCTTCGAGGACGCGGTCGAGCTTGTGCTGCGTCAGGTGGATGCGATGGTCGGTCACGCGGTTCTCGGCGAAGTTGTACGTGCGGATCTTCTCGGCCCGCTCGCCCGTCCCGATCTGCGAGCGGCGCGTCGCGGCAAGCGCGGCCTGCTGCTTCTCGCGCTCGAGCTCGTAGAGCCGCGCCCGGAGGACGCGCATCGCCTTGGCCTTGTTCTGGAGCTGCGACTTCTCGTCCTGCATCGAGACGACGGTGCCGGTCGGCGCGTGCGTGATGCGGACGGCCGAGTCGGTCGTGTTGACGCTCTGGCCGCCCGGGCCGGTCGAGCGGTAGACGTCGATCTTCAGGTCGTTCGGGTCGATCTCGATCTCGACCTCTTCCGCCTCCGGCATCACGGCGACGGTCGCGGTCGACGTGTGGATGCGCCCCTGCGACTCGGTCTCGGGCACGCGTTGCACGCGGTGCGTGCCGCCCTCCCACTTGAACACGGAGTACGCACCGTCGCCCTTCACCGCGATCGTCATCTCCTTGATGCCGCCGAACTCGTTCGGCGAGCCGCCGAGCGTCTCGGTCTTCCACCCGCGCCGCTCTGCGTAGCGCGTCAGCATCCGAAGCACCTCGGCGGCCCAGAGAGCGGCCTCGTCGCCGCCGACGCCCTGCCGCACCTCGAGGATCACGTCCTTGCTGTCGGCCGGGTCGGTCTCGACGAGCGCGAGCTTCAGCTCCTCCTCGAGCGCGGCGAGCCGAGCCTCGAGGTCGGGAACGAGCTCGCGCAGGTCGCCGTCGTCACGGGCGGCTTCGAGATCGGCGGTGATCTCGCGCCACTCCTGCGTCAGCTTGTACGGGCCTTCGAGCTCTTTCAGCCGGCGGCCCGTGTCGGCGGCTTCGCGATGGTCGTTGTAGACGGCGGGATCGGACATCCGCTCCTGCGTCTCGCGGTACTTGCGCTCGAGCTCGTCGATCAGCGCGTCGATCGCCATCGGCCTCAGGCCATGACTTCGACGCGACGCGCCTCGGCGGGCCGCTCCTGCCCTTCGAGCCGGAGCACCTCGCGCAGCGCGCGGATCGAGACCTCGAGCTGGTCGAGCGAAGGCTCGCGCGTCGTCAGCCGCTGCAGCCAGAGGCCGGGCGCGAGCAGCGCCATCAGCAGCCGGTTGTCGGTGTGCTTGCCCGCGAAGCGGATCACCTCGTAGGCGAGACCCGCGATCACCGGCAGCAGCAGGATGCGGCTCGCGATCAGCCACGGCCACGAGGGCTGGCCGATGAAGGCGAAGACGAAGATCGCGATCACCATCACCCAGAGCAGGAACGCCGTGCCGCAGCGTGGGTGGATCAGCGAGAAGCGCTGCACGTTCTCCGGCGTCAGATCCGCGCCGGCTTCGAGCGCGTTGATCGCCTTGTGCTCGGCGCCGTGGTACTGGAAGACGCGCCTGAGGTCGGGAAGCAGGGAGATGACGAGGATGTAGAGGATGAAGATGCTCACGCGGATCACGCCTTCGACGACCACGAAGTAGCCGTCCGTCTCGATCGGGAGCCAGCTCGTGATCAACGCGGGCGTCACCTTGAAGAGCGCGATCGCAAACCCGATCGCGATCGCGAACGCGAAGAAGATCGCGCCGCGCGACAACTCGGTCTCGACCTCTTCCTTCTCGTCCGCGTCCGCCTCCTGCGCCGCGTAGTTCGCCGAGATCGCGAGCGCGCGGAAGCCGATCGCCAGCGACTCGCCGAGCGCGACGATCCCGCGGATCACCGGGAGCCGATAGATGCGGTGACGCGCCATCGGCGAGGAGATCGAGGTCGTGTGCTCGGCGATCTCGCCGTTCGGCTTCCGCACCGCGAGCGCCCAATGCGCAGGACTGCGCATCATCACGCCTTCGAGGACCGCCTGGCCTCCGATTGTCTGCATCGAAGTGAGGGAGCTAGCCCTTGCGGGGCGCGCCGCCGGCGCGCTCGAGCCGACGCTGGAAGCGCTCGACACGACCGCCGGTGTCCATCAGCTTCTGCTTGCCCGTGTAGAACGGGTGGCAGTTCGAGCAGATCTCGACGTGCAGCTCGGGCTTCGTGGACCGCGTCTGGAAGGTGTTCCCGCAGGAGCACGTGACGTTCGAGAGCACGTAGTCGGGATGGATGCCAGTCTTCATCGCGAAGCCAGGATAGCAGAGGCGGTTTCGGGTGAAACGTTGCCTCCTGAGACGACAAGCGCGACGTGTTCACCCTGCTCGTGAGGGATCTTGCCGGCGAGCAACGCCGCCGTGGAGGCCGCACCGGCACCCTCGACCGCAAGCTTCGCGCGACCGTAGAGGAAGCGGAAGGCGGCCTCGAGCTCCGACTCGGTGACGAGGACGATCTCGTCGACCCGCTCGCGGACGACCGCGAGCGCGTGCGTCCCCGCGAAGGGTGCGTTCAGCCCGTCCGCAAGCGAGACCGGGGTGATCGGAACGGGCTCGCCCGCCTCGACCGCCAGCTTCATCGCGGCCGACGTCTCGGGCTCGACGCCGATCACGCGCGCCGAGGGTCGCAGGCCCTTGACCGCCGTCGCGACGCCGGAGATCAGGCCGCCGCCACCGATGGGAACGACGACGACGTCCGCCTCCACGTCCTCGATCAGCTCGAGCCCCACCGTTCCCTGACCCGCCTGCGTGAACGGGTCGTCGAACGGGTGCACGAGCGTCCGGCCGGTCTCCGCCTGGAGCTGCGCGAGCACTGCGAACGCCTCCGTCGGGTCGCGCGCCTCCTGGTGCACCGCGGCGCCGTAGCCGATCGTCGCGGCGCGCTTCGACTCGTCGGCGCCCTGCCACATGACGAGCAGCGCGTCGATCTCCTCGAGCGCCGCGCAGTAGGCGAGCGCCTGCGCGTGGTTGCCCGCCGAGATCCCGATCACGCCGCGCGCCTTCTCGTCAGGCGTGAGCGACGCGAGCTTGGTGAGCACGCCGCGCGGCTTGAACGAGCCCGTACGCTGGAAGAGCTCCGCCTTCAGGTGCACCTGGGCGCCCGACAGTCGCGAGAGCGACGCGGACGTGAACGTCGGCGTTCGGTGCAGCCGGCCCGCGATCGCCTCGCGCGCGCGGTGGACGTCGTCGAGCTCGATGATCGGAACCGCGGCCACGTGTGGTGTGATCGTCACAGGTTCGGCGCACTCCGTCACGGACGCGTCACGCTTTCGCCGGTAGCGTCCGCCTCGGGAGGCGGGTGGATCCTTCCTTCCCCACCCCATTGGGGCGGGGAAGCTTTGCGCGGGGAAGCGTCCAACGGCGGATCGGACGCGGCTGGCCGGGCTACGTCCGCTGGTACTCGGGCCCGGAGCCGCCTTCCGGCGGCGTGAGCCGGCCGCCCTTCGCGGTGATCGCACCGCACTGCACGCAGTTCGACGGGTTGACCTCCACCTCGACCGTCGAGTCGCCGTCGGCGGCGCCGACCTCGTAGACGTGCGCCGGGCACATGCGCACCCACAGCTGCGCGACGTCGCTTGGGTACCCGCCGCTGGATGCGGATGTGGTTCGGCTGGTCGTCGCGCGTCTTGTTCCCCGACAGGAAGACCGACGAGAGCTTGTCGAAGGTGAGCGTCCCGTCGGGTGCCGGGTAGCGCTTCGCACGATCGGTGACGATCAGCTCGACGTCGGCATCGCGTTCGGTGCGGAACGCGAACGGCGGCAGCTTGCCGCGGGTCGCGGTCATCATCCCCGCGAGGGCTCCGCCGACCCAGAAGCCGCGGTTGAACGCGGGCCGCATGTTTCGCACCTGCTCGAGGTCGCGCCAGATGTAGCTGTCGCGCACCGCTCGGTCGTACGACTCGAGCGCACCGGGAGTCGCGGCCGTCCGCCCACGCTGCAGCGCCTCGAACGCCGTCTCTGCGGCGAGCCGGCCCGACTCGATCGCGTAGTGGATCCCCTTCAGCGCCGGCACGTTGACCATCCCGACGCCGTCGCCGCACAGCAGCAGGCCGGGAGCGTGCAGCTGCTTCGGCAGCGCGAGGAAGCCGCCCTCGGGAATCGTCTTCGCCCCCCACTCCACGCGCTCGCCTCCGGCGAGGATCTTCCGGACGAGCGGATGCGTCTTCAGCTCCTGCAGCAGGTCGTGCACGGAGAGCTCGGCGTCGCGGTAGTCGAGCCCGACGACCATGCCGACCGCGACGTGGTCGTCGCCCATCGGGTAGATGAACGAGCCGCCGAACTCGCGGTAGCGTGCGCCGCCGCGCAGCGGCCAGCCCATCGTGTGGATCACGCGGTCGAGCGGCTTCGCGACGCGCCAGATCTCCTTCACGCCGAGCGCCCACACCTGCGGGTTGTCGCCCTCGAGGCCGAAGCGCTCGATCGCGGCGCCGGTCAGATGTCCCTGCGTCCCCTCGGCGAGCACCGTCACGCGCGCGACGATGTCGGAGCCCGGCTCGAAGTTCGGCGAGCGGCTCGCCGTCGCGACCGCGACCCTTGTCGCCCGTGCGAACGCCGACGACGCGGCCGTGCTCGACGAGCAGCTTCGTCGCGGCGGTCTCGGGCAGGATCATCGCGCCGCCCTCCTCGGCCTGCTCGGCGAGCCAGCGGCCGAGCTGCGACAGCGACGCGACGTAGTTGCCGTCGTTCTTCATCGTCGGCGGCGTCGGGATGCGGAACGCGGAGCCGGCGGTGAGGAAGTAGACGGACTCGCCCTCGACCGGGCCGAGCAGCGGCAGCTCGTCGAGCTGCTTGCCGCCCGCGGAAGAGCCGCCGGAGCCCGCGCGGGTTGACGACGGCGCCGGAGAGCAGGTGCGAGCCGGGCTGCTTGCCCTTCTCGAGCACGGCGACCGGCACGTCGCCGAGCCGGGCCCGCAGCTCGGGCGGCGCGTCCTCGAGCAGCTGGCCGAGCCGGATCGCGCACGCGAGGCCGGCGGGGCCTGCGCCGACGATCAGCACGCCGACGTCGATCCGCTCGTCGGGCGGATCGGTCGGCGACGCCGATCGCCTCGTCGATCGAAAATGGAGGTGGGTAGTCCGCGGGGCGGGTCATCAGCCGCCGCGGCGTTCGCGCACGAGCTCGGTCAGCTTCGGGACGACCTGGTGGATGTCGCCGACGACGCCGAAGTCCGCGAACTCGAAGATCGGCGCGTTCGGGTCCTTGTTGATCGCGACGATCGTGCCCGAGCTCTGCATGCCGACCTTGTGCTGGATCGCCCCGGAGATCCCGCAGGCGACGTAGAGCTTCGGCGCGACGGTCTTGCCGGTCTGGCCGATCTGCGTCGAGTACGGGTACCAGCCTGCGTCGACGACCGCGCGCGTCGCGCCGACGGCGCCGCCGAGCGCCTTCGCGAGCTCCTCGACGAGCGTGAAGTTCTCGGGTCCGCCGAGCCCGCGGCCGCCGGCGACGATCACGTCGGCCTCCTCGAGGTTCGGGCCTTCGCTCTCGGCGTGCGCCTGCTCGACCATGGTCGCCGCTTTCGAGTGCTCCTCGAGCTGCACGGCGGCAGCCTCGACCTGCGCGGTTCCGCCCGTCTCGACGGGGTCGAACGTGCCGGACCGAAAGAGCGCGAGCTTGGGCCCGTCGCCCCAGCCGACGTCGACGAAGACCGAGTCGCCGAGTGCCGGACGCTTGCCGACGAGCCTGCCGTCCTGCTCGGTCAGGTCGGCGAGATCCCAGTTGAGGCCGGCGTCCAGTCGCGCGGCGAGCCCGGCCGCGACGTCGGCCGCGAGCACCGACGCCGCGAAGAGCACGGTGTCGAAGCCCTGGTCGCGCACGAGCGTCGCGAGCACGTCGACGCGCGGCTGCGGCAACGGCGCGTCGAGCGCCGCGTCGTCGGCGACGAACACCTTGCTCGCGCCGAACTTGCCGGCCTGCTCTGCGAGCGAGCGCACGCCCGAGCCGATGACCACTCCCGAAACGTCGCCGAGCTGCGCCGCCTTGGCGAGCACGCCGAGCGCGCCCTTCTGGATCTCGCCGTCGTGGTGCTCGAGAAAGACGAGCGTCCTCACAGCAGCCGCTTCTCGGCGAGGAACTCGACGATCTGCGCCGCCGCGCTGCCGTCGTCTTCGATCTTCGTCGTGTCGCCGCGCGGCGGCGGATCGCTCAACGCGAGCACCTCGGTCTTCGCGCCGGCTTCGACACCGAGGTCGGCGAGCGTGAGCGTCTCCTGCGGCTTCGACTTCGCGCCCATGATCCCCTTGAGCGACGGGTAACGCGGCTCGTTGATCGCGTCCGAGACCGCAATCACCGCCGGCAGCGGCGCCTCGATCACGTCGTAGCCGAACTCGGTCTGCCGTTTGCCGCGCGCCTTGCCGTCGGCGACGGTGAGCTCGGCGACCTGCGAGATCACCGGGCGACGCAATCGCTCGGCGACGGCCGACCACAGCACGGCGCCGTCGGCGTCGGCGGCCTGCTGGCCGAAGAGCACGAGGTCCGCCTGCTCGCGCTCGAGCACCGCTGCGAGCACGCGGCTCGTGCCGACGAGATCCGCGCCCGCGGCAGCGTCGTCGGTCACGAGCACCGATCGGTCGGCGCCCATCGCGAGTGCCTTGCGAAGCGCGTCGGCGGCTTTCGCCGGCCCCATCGAGACGAGCACGATCTCGCCGCCGCCCGCTGCGTCTTTCACCCGAAGCGCCTCCTCGACGGCATGTGCATCGAACGCGTTCAAGGCTCCCTCACCGAGCGGTCCAGCCGCATGGTTGCGCGGTCGATGCGCTTCGTACCTTCCGGCACTTGCTTGATGCAGACGGCAATCTTCATGGAGCCGTGGCACTCTAATGAAGGCACCCCGCCCGGAATCGCGAAACCGCTCCCCGATGCGCCGCCTCCTCATTCCGATCGTTCTCGCTCTGATCACAGGGCTCGCCACCGCATCGGCACCCGGCGCTGCAACAGCCAAGGTTCCGCAACTCATCTTTCCGGTCGTCGGCAAAGCGGTGTACTTCGACGACTTCGGCGCGGCACGCGGTCAAGGCGGACACCAGGGGAACGACCTCATGACGACCTGGCGCTCGCCGGCCGTCGCGGCGGAGGCGGGCAAGGTCAAGTTCCACACGACGTCGGCGCGCGCGGGCTGCATGCTCTACCTGTACGGCGCGAGCGGCACGATGTACATCTACATCCATCTGAACAACGACCTCACCGCGAAGAACGACAACAAGGGCAAGTGCGTCGCGGGTGGTTCGTACTGGAAGGGCTTGAAGGACGGCGCACGCGTCGTTGCGGGCCAGCCGATCGCGTACAACGGCAACTCCGGTGACGCCGATCAGGCGGGGTACCACCTGCACTTCGAGGTGCATCCGGGCGGCGGCGCGGCAGTCAGCCCGTTCAGGTACCTGAACCGCGCGAAGAAGCTCCTCGTCCCGGTCCAGCCCGAGGTGAACTTCACCGCGGCGCTCCGCGGGAACGTCGTCGCAGCCGACGGCGTGGCACGATCGCTGACGCTGATGGTCGACAACCTGCAGTCCTGGCCCGGCGGGATGCGCGTCACCGACGTCAAGCGCGTCGTCGAGCTGTCGGTTCCGCCGAGCGTCGTGATCTCGAACCCGCTCGGCGCCCTGATCGCGTCGGCCAAGCTCGCTGCGCTCAAGAAGGGGCAACGAGCCGTCGCCTGGACGGCGCTCACCCCGGCGACGATCGAGGCGGCACTCGGCACCCCGATGCTGCTCTCGACCGACCGGCTCGTCGTCGGCTAGCTAGCGGCCGGTGAAGCGCGCGTCGCGCTTCTCGACGAACGCCGACAAGCCCTCTTTCGCATCGTCGCTCGCGAAGAGCTCGCCGAAGTGGTCCGCCTCGGACGCGAGATTGTCCGCGTGGTCGCCCTGGAGCGCGCGGTTGGCAGCAGCCTTCGCGGCCGCCAACGCGAGCGGGCTGAGCTTCGCGAGCTCGCGCGCGGTCTCGAGCGACTTCGCCATCAGCTCCTGCGGCTCGTAGACCGCGTTCACGAGCCCGTGCCGATGGGCCTCGGCGGCATCGATCGTGCGACCGGTGAGGATCAGCTCCTTCGCGTAGCCGATCGTGGTCGCGCGCGCCAGGCGCTGCGTCCCGCCCCAGCCCGGGATGATCCCGAGCTTGATCTCCGGCTGGCCGAGCTTCGCCTTGGCCGAGGCGTAACGAAGGTCGCACGCGAGCGCCAGCTCGCAGCCGCCGCCGAGCGCGAAGCCGTTGATCGCGGCGATCGTCGGCTGCGGCATCGTCTCGAGCAGCCGTGCGGTCTCGTGGCCGAGCGCGCCCCAGGCCTTCGCCTGCGTCGACGTCGAGCGCGCTCATGTACTTGATGTCGGCTCCCGGCGATGAACGCGCGGTCGCCCGCTCCGGTCAGCACGACGACGCGCGTGTCGGCGTCCGTCGCGAGGCGCGCGAGCTGGTCGCGGAGCTCCGTGAGGGTTGCGACGTCGAGTGCGTTGAGCGCGTCGGGCCGGTCGACGGTCACGATCGCGACGGCGTCGTCGCGCTCGACGAGGATGCTCATCTCACGCAGGGACGCCGGCGCGCAGGAAGTCGACGATCTCACTCGTCGGCGCGCCCGGGGTGAAGACGGCGGCGACGCCCTGGCTCTGCAGCTCGGCCGCGTCCTCGGCCGGGATCGTCCCGCCCAGCACCACCAGCACGTCCTCGGCGCCTTGCGCCCGCAACCCCTGGAGGATCTTCGGGACGAGCGTCATGTGAGCGCCGGAGAGGATCGAGATGCCGACCGCGTCCGCGTCCTCCTGGATCGCGGTCTCGACGATCTGCTCCGGCGTCTGATGCAGGCCGGTGTAGATGACCTCCATCCCGGCGTCCCGGAGGGCGCGGGCGATGATCTTCGCGCCGCGGTCGTGACCGTCGAGGCCGGGCTTCGCGATCACCACACGGATCTTGCTGGCCACGGCTGCGCAAGTATATGGAGGTGAAGCTCAGAATCGTGGGGTGCTCGCCCGCTTGGCCGAACCCGGGCGGTGCGCAATCGGGCTATCTCGTCGAGGACGCGGGACGGCGGCTGCTGCTCGACTGCGGGCCCGGCGTGCTCGGACGACTGCGCGAGTGGGAGGACTGGCCGCGCGTCGACGCGATCGCGATCACGCACTGGCATCTCGACCACTGGGGCGACGTCGTGCCCTGGGTGTGGGCGGCGCAGTTCGGACCCGCAAGCGAGCTCGCTGCGCCCGAGCTCTGGGTGCCGCCCGGCGGGCGCGACTTCCTCGCTGAGCTCGGCGGACGGCTGGGGCGCCCGCAGATGTTCGAGCTGGCGTTCGACGTGCACGAGTTCGAACGGGGAACCCCGTTCGACACCGCAGGGATGGAAGTGACCGCCGTGAAGGTGCTCCACTACGAGCTCGAGGCCTACGGCTTCCGGGTCTCGGCGAACGGCTCGGTGCTCGCGTACTCGGGGGACAGCGGGCCGAACGGGGGACTGGCCGAGTTGGCTCAGGACGCCGACCTCTTCGTTTGCGAGGCGACCCTCGCGGACGGCGACGAGGATCGGGAAGGCTCGCCGCGGGGCCACCTGTCGGCGCGAGAAGCAGAGAGTGTCTCGGTCGCTGCGGGCGCGAAGCGGCTCCTGCTTACGCACCGCCCGATCGAGCGACCGCTCGACGCCCGCTTCGCGCAGGCCGCCGACGGCCTGGTGGTCGAGGTCTAGAGGATCAGAAGACCGGCGTCTCGCGCCAGATACCCCAGACCTCGCGCCAGACGTCGCACATCTCGCCCATCGTCACGTACGCGCGGGCGGCGTCGAGGATGACGGGCATCAGGTTCACGTCGTCCCGCGCGGAGGCGGCTTTCAACGCCGCGAGCGCCGACTCCACCGCCGCCGAGTCGCGCCTGCCTCGCAGCGCCTGCACGCGCGCGATCTGCTGCGGCTCCAGAGCCGGATCGATCTTCAGGATCTCGAGCGGCTGCTCGTCCTCCAACTGGTACCGGTTGACGCCGACGATGATCCGCTGCTTCGCCTCGACCTCGGCCTGGTAGCGGAACGACGCGTCGGCGATCTCCTGCTGGAAGAAGTTCTCCTTGATCGCGTCGACGACGCCGCCCAGGGCGTCGATCTGCGAGAAGTACTCGTACGCTTGCCGCTCGAGCTCGTTCGTCAGATGCTCGACGTAGTACGACCCGCCGAGCGGGTCGATCGTGTTCACGACACCCGTCTCGTGCGCGATCACCTGCTGCGTGCGCAGCGCGATCCGAACTGCATCCTCCGTCGGCAGCGCGAGTGCCTCGTCGAACGAGTTCGTGTGCAGCGACTGCGTGCCACCGAGCACGGCCGCCAGGGCCTCGAGCGCGGTCCGGACGATGTTCACCTCGGGCTGCTGCGCGGTCAGCGAGACCCCGGCCGTCTGCGTGTGGAACCGCATCAACCACGACCGCGGTGACTTCGCGCCGAACCGGTCGCGCAGCTCGCGCGCCCAGATCCGCCGCGCGGCGCGGTACTTCGCGATCTCCTCGAAGAAGTCGAGATGCGCGTTGAAGAAGAATGAGAGCCGCGGTGCGAACGCATCGACGTCCAGGCCGCGCTCGATCGCCCACTCGACGTACGTGAACCCGTCGGCCAGCGTGAACGCGAGCTCCTGCGCCGCCGTCGACCCGGCCTCGCGGATGTGGTACCCCGAGATCGAGATCGGATGCCACTTCGGCATCGCCGTCGAGCAGAACTCGACCATGTCGGTGACGAGCCGCATCGACGGCTCCGGCGGGAAGATGTACTCCTTCTGCGCGATGTACTCCTTGAGGATGTCCGTCTGGACGGTCCCGCGGAGCTCCGACATCGGGACGCCCTGTTCCTCGCCGACGACCGCGTAGAACGCGAGCAGCACGGCCGCCGGTGAGTTGATCGTCATCGAGGTCGAGACGTCGCCCAGCGGGATCCCCGCGAACAGCGTCTCCATGTCCTCCAGCGAGTCGATCGCGACGCCCTCGCGGCCGACTTCGCCCACCGAACGTTCGTGATCCGAGTCGTAGCCCATCAGCGTCGGCATGTCGAACGCCGTCGAGAGCCCCGTCTGGCCGTGGTCGAGCAGGTACCGGAAGCGTTCGTTCGTCTCCTCCGCCGTGCCGAAGCCGGCGAACTGCCGCATCGTCCAGAGCTTCCCGCGGTACATCGACGGGTAGACGCCGCGCGTGAACGGGTAGACGCCCGGGTAGCTCGTGTCCTCGACGACGACGTTGTCGGCCGTGTAGAGCGCCTCGTTCTCGACCCCCGAGATGGTCGAGAAGAGCTCGCCCTCGCGCTCCGCCGTCGCTTCGTAGAGCTCTTTCCAGGCTTCGAGGTCCGAGGCTGAGCGCCGGTCTTCGGTCGTCGCCATCGCCGAGCGATTGTACGGATGGGGAAAATCCGACCTCTTCATCCACATGTCTCTGTGGACGACGAGATCGCACGCCCGGGCCTGGAACCACGAGCCCGTGGCTCTCCGCGGCTGGAAAGCTACTCAAACCTGTCGCGCGGCTCGGCCCAGAGCCGGAGATCTCCACAGGGGCCCTTGCCGGATGCCCCGGACTGACCCACGATGACCAAAGATGACGCGGAACCACAGCCGGGACCATCTGAACATGGTCCGTCGCCGGAAACGGATCACGCGCTGAGGCGCGCCCGCGTTCTGATCGCGGATCCGCTGCCGCTCTTTCGCACGGGCGTCCGCAACCTGCTCAGGCGTGAGAGCGATCTCGAGGTGCTCGAGGCGAGCAGCTCCGAGGACGCCGCAGGACTCCTCGCCGGCGGGCACGCGGAGATCGCGCTCATCGACCTCGACCTGCCGCCCACCGGCGGCATCGACCTCGTCCGCCGCGTGCGGTCGCGGACGCGCGCAGCGATGATCGTCTGGTCGCTCGAACCGTCCCGCGACGCGGTGCTCGAGTCGATCACCGCGGGAGCCCACGGCTTCTTGCACAAGGAGATCTCGCCGACGGGGCTTCTGCGCGCGCTGCGCGGGACCGTGAACGGGGAGGCACCGCTGTCGCGCGACATGGCGGCGCTGATGATCGACGCCATCCACACGCTCGAGGCGCGGTCGCAGGCGCGCGAGCGCGCGGCAGTGCTTTCGGAACGCGAGAAGGAAGTGCTCGCGTTCGTCGCACGCGGTGCGCGGAACCGGGAGATCGCCGAGGAGCTCGCGATCTCCGAGTTCACGGTCAAGCGGCACATGCAGAACATCCTCCAGAAACTCGACGCACCTTCCCGGCGTGCCGCGGCCGCGTTCTACGTCTCGGCCTACCGCGACGAACCGGTCGCCGAGGGGAGGTCGGCATGAGCGAGCGCGAGGCGCCGCTCGTCGCCGTGATCTGCGCGGTCCCGCTGCTCGGCGAAGCGGTGACCGGCGCGCTCGAGGGCCTCGCCGAGTGCAAGTTCATCCCGGCGCGCCAGCCCGAGCTCGGCGGCCTGCTGAAGTCGCTCCAGCCGGACGCGATCGTCGTCGACGACGAACAGGAAGGCGCGGTCGCGGCGACGTACGCGCGGTTCGCCCGGGTGCCGGTGATCTTGATCTCGCTGCGCGAGAACACGGTGCAGCTGCTCGACGACGGGCGGTGGGTCTACCCGGAAGAACGTGGCGCGTCTGCGGAGTCGATCCGCAACCTCGTCGCCGGCGGGATCTACGGCCGACGGGCGCTTCGCTGACCCGCTGAGCACAACCCTCGACCTCGACTAGAGGTCGATTGCCGGGGCCGGGCCGTTTGGCCCGCGAAGGGCTTCGGGCGAGGAGGCTCACCCGAAAGGGGGAACTTTCTACGCAATTCTGGGTTTACCCCTCCCGGAACTACAGGTGGCGGGTCTTTTCTCCGATGCCTGGTCTACGTGCGGGCACGCACGTGCGATGGAAGGCGAGTCTTGGCGAGCAACTCCGAACTGCGGCGATCTGCAAAGCGCTCGGCATCAGCCGGGCGCTTCCGCATGCCTCGGTTCGCTCTCGCTTCCGCCCTTGGGGTGGGACTCGTCTGCTTGCTGCTTCTGGCTCAGCTCGCCAGCCGACAGGAGCAGCACAGCGCAGGCTCGGCTCCGGCATTTCTAGGGAACGTGTTGGGCTCGCCACAAGCGACGGCCCCACTCGTCCGCAAGCCGGCACCGGGTCTGACCACGAACGTGACGGACGCGAGCTTCGGTCTCGCCACCGAGCTCGCGTCCGTCACGCTCACCACCTCCGGCTCCGGGACGTGGCGCCGCTACGAACACGGCGCGCACCGCACGGCCTCGTTCGGTTCGGAGACGATCACCTTCCAGAAGGAAAGCCTCGAGCAGTACTTGACGGTTGAGAGCCGTCAGGGTCGACGGACGTGGACGTGGACGCTCGACGGGTCGGCGCGAGCACGCCTGCTCGATGCCGGTCGGGTCGGCTTCGTCGACGAGCGGACGGGTCGCGTCTCGGACGTGCTGCTCGGCCCGGCCAAGATCTTCGACACGCACGGCAAGGACGTCACGCCGTCGGGCACACGGTGGCGGCTCGTCGACCAGGGCAAGGCGCAGCTGCTCGCCCTCGACCTCGACGACGCCGAGCTCCCGGTTCCGTACGTGATCGACCCGATCGCGTATCGCTCGACCGGCGCCGGAGTCCAGAACGGCGCGGGCTCGACGTCGCTGACGCCGACGATTCCGGCCGCCGTGCGCGAAGGCGACCTCCTGCTCGCGCACGTCGGGATCAAAGACGACACCCCCACGATCACCGACCCGAGCGGGCTCTGGACTGCCGTCCTGACGAGCACGGGCACCGGAAGCCCGAAGATGAAGGTCGCGACGTTCAGGAAGCGCGCGACGGCCGCGGACGGAAACGGTTCGGGGTCGTACCAGTTCAACATCAGCGTCAGCACGGCCGGCACTGCGGCGATCACTGCGTGGTCGGGGGTCGACAACACCGGGACCGTCAGCTCGGCAAGCGCCGCCGCCAACTCCGCGACGATCACGCTTCCGGCCGTTACCGCGAACTCGCTCCGCATCGGCGTCGGCGCGATCACCGCCAACAGCACGTTCCCGGCGACGTGTGCCGCGGGCGCCGGCTGTCCTCAGCGCGTCGCGGTCAACAACGCGACCGGCGCGTTCGCCTCGGGGGTCTACGACGGCTTCGCCGCTGGGGGCTCGACGATCGTCACCTCTGCGAGCTCGCGAAACGTCGGCCAGTCGATCTCGGTCACGCAGGACTCGACGGCGCCTAACACCTCCGTCCTGACCTTCCCGGCTGCCAGCGGGAACTACAACAACGCTGCGTGGAACGCCGGCTGCGCGACGAACGGCTTCTGCGGCACGGCCTCTGACTCGCAGTCGGGCATCGCGAGCGTCGCGATCTCGATCCGCCAGGGGACCGGCAACTACTGGAACGGCGCCTCGTTCGGCAGCGCGACCGAGTTCATGAACAACACGACGATGGCGGCCGACGACGTCAGCTGGTCGTACACCTTCGCCGGGGCGAGCTTCCCCGCTGAGGGCAACTACACCGTGCGCGTGGTCGCAACGGACAACGGCGCCAACGCCGAGTCGCCCGGCGTCTCCGCCACGTACAAGATCGACCGCACGAACCCGACCTCCGGGGTGCTGGCGCTGAACAGCGTCACGCCGGCCGGCTCCGCCTACCTGGGCGGAACGACCGTCTGGTACCGGGGCGTCCAGTCCGGCGGCGGCAACTTCCGGCTGCGGGACACGGTGACGGACAACGTCGGCGGCTCCGGGCCGGGTGGCAGCCGGACGAACGCCCTCGGCGGAACGTCGACAGGCTGGACGCACGTTGCCTCGACCGTCGCGACGCCCGCCGGTGGGCCCTACGACTCGAACACCTTCACCTGGGTGCAGAACACGACGAGCTCGCCGACCGAGGTCGTCAACGCGCTCGACGCGGCCACGAACTCACTCGTGCTGCCGACGCTGACGTTCTCGGACGACTCGGCCACGAACGCGCCGACGACGACCTTCCCGGTCGACACCTCCGCATACAACACAGCGGGCTGGAACGCGGGCTGCTCCACCGGGCCCGGCGACCTCTGCGGCACCGCAGACGACAGCTCGCAGTCGGGGATCGCCGCGGTGGACGTCTCGATCCGCCAGGGCGCGGGCAACTACTGGAACGGTGCTTCCTTCGCGAGCGGCGCGGAAGTCTGGAACGCCGCGACGGGGACGACGACGCTGGAGCCTCGGGTTCGCCGGCGCGAACTTCCCCGCGGACGGCGCCTACAACTTCCGCGTCCGGACGACCGACAACGTCGGCAACACCGCGATCGCGACGTTCGCGATCACGATCGACACCGGCGTGCCTGCCGCGCCCTCCGTCGCTCGCGACGACTCCCGCGTCGCCCGCGAACAACAACGACCCGCGGATCACCGGCACCGCCGAGGCCGGCTCGACCGTCAACATCTATGCGACGTCGGACTGCACCGGCGGCTCGGTCGCCTCCGGCACCGCGGCTGCCTTCGGCGGCGCCGGGCTCAACCCGCCCGACATCGCCGACAACTCGACCACCTCGTACACCGCGAGGGCGACCGACGCCGCCGGCAACCAGTCGGTCTGCTCCGCGGCCGATCTCCTACGTCGAGGACTCGGCAGCGCCGAGCGCGCCGTCCTCGCTCGCGACCACCCCGGCCTCCCCGGCGAACAACAACGACCCGCGCGTCACCGGCACCGCCGAGGCCGGCTCGACCGTCAACGTCTACGCAACGGCGGACTGCACCGGCGGCTCGGTCGCCTCCGGCACCGCGGCAGCCTTCGGCGGCGCCGGGCCTCAACCCGCCCGACATCGCCGACAACTCGACCACCTCGTACACCGCGACGGCGACCGACGCCGCCGGGAACCAGTCGCCTGCTCCTCGGCGATCTCCTACGTCGAGGACTCGGCAGCTCCGGGCGCACCCTCGGCGCTCGGCACGACGCCCGCCTCGCCCGGCGAACAACAACGACCCGCGCGTCACCGGCACCGCCGAAGCCGGCTCGACCGTCAACGTCTACGCGACCAACGGACTGCACCGGCGGCTCCGTCGCCTCCGGCACCGCCGCAGCCTTCGGCGGCGCCGGGCTCAACCCGCCCGACATCGCCGACAACTCGACCACCCCGTACACCGCGAGGGCCACCGACGCGGCCGGCAACCAGTCGGTCTGCTCGTCCGCGATCTCCTACGTCGAGGACTCGGTCGCGCCGAGCGCGCCGTCCGCGCTCTCGACCACCCCGGCCTCGCCCGCGAACAACAACGACCCGCGCATCACCGGCACCGCCGAGGCCGGCTCCACCGTCAACGTCTACGCGACCGACGACTGCACCGGCGGCTCCGTCGCCTCCGGCACCGCCGCAGCCTTCGGCGGCGCCGGCCTCAACCCGCCCGACGTCGCCGACAACTCGACCACCTCGTACACCGCGCGGGCGACCGACGCGGCCGGCAACCAGTCCGGCCTGCTCGGCGGCCGTCGCCGTACGTCGAGGACTCCGCCGCGCCGTGCGCGCCGTCCGCGCTCGCGACGACGCCCGCGTCGCCGGCGAACAACAACGACCCGCGGCATCACCGGCACCGCCGAGGCCGGCTCGACCGTCAACGTCTACGCGACCAACGACTGCACCGGCGGCTCCGTCGCCTCCGGCACCGCCGCAGCCTTCGGCGGCGCCGGGCTCAACCCGCGCCGACGTCGCCGACAACTCGACCACCTCCTACACCGCGACGGCGACCGACGCGGCCGGGAACCAGTCCCCCTGCTCCTCGGCGATCTCGTACGTCGAGGACTCGGCCGCTCCCGTCGCGCCGTCCGCGCTCGGCACGACTCCCGCCTCCCCGGCGAACGACAACGACCCGCGCGTCACCGGCACCGCCGAGGCCGGCTCCACCGTCAACGTCTACGCGACCAACGACTGCACCGGCGGCTCCGTCGCCTCCGGCACCGCCGCAGCCTTCGGCGGCGCCGGCCTCAACCCGGCCGACGTCGCCGACAACTCCACGCACCTCCTACACCGCGAAGGCGACCGACGCGGCGGGCAACCAGTCGGTCTGCTCGTCGGCGATCGCCTACGTCGAGGACTCGACCGCGCCGGGCGCGCCCTCGGCTCTCGGCACGACCCCGGCCTCCCCGGCGAACAACAACGACCCGCGCATCACCGGCACCGCCGAGGCCGGCTCCACCGTCAACCTCTACGCGACCGACGACTGCACCGGCGGCTCCGTCGCCTCCGGCACCGCCGCAGCCTTCGGCGGCGCCGGCCTCAACCCGGCCGACGTCGCGGACAACTCGACCACGTCGTACACCGCCGCGCCACCGACGCCGCCGGGCAACCAGTCCGGCTGCTCGTCGGCGGTCACGTACGTCGAGGACTCGGCCGCGCCGAGCGCGCCGTCCGCGCTCGCCACGACCCCCGCCTCCCCGGCGAACAACAACGACCCGCGGGTCACCGGCACCGCCGAGGCCGGCTCGACCGTCAACGTCTACGCGACCAACGACTGCACCGGCGGCTCCGTCGCCTCCGGCACCGCCGCAGCCTTCGGCGGCGCCGGCCTCAACCCGCCCGACGTCGCCGACAACTCCGCGACCTCGTACACGGCGCGTGCGACCGACGCAGCCGGGAATCAGTCCGCCTGCTCGAGCGCGGTCAACTACGTCGAGGACTCGACCAACCCGTCGTCGACGGTCACGTTCCCGACGTCGGGCGGTGTCTACCGCAACGGCTCGTGGAACAACCCGGCGGGCACCGCGTCCGACACCGGCGGCGCCGGCCTGCTGCGGCTCGAGGTCTCGATCAAGCGCGTCTCCGACAACCAGTACTGGAACGGCACCGCCTTCGCCGACGGCACCGAGAACTGGCGCACCGCGACGGGCACCGCTTCGTGGTCGCTGACCTTCCCGTCGTCGAACTTCCCGGCGGACGGCGACTACGTCTTCCGGGTTCGCGCGCTCGACAACGCGAGCAACACCGAAGCCGCGACCTCGTACACGGTCACGATCGACAACGCTGCGCCGAACACGTCGATCACCGCGCAGCCGAACGACCCGACGAACGCGACCGGCGCCTCCTTCTCCTTCACCGCGACCGAGGGCGGCTCGACGTTCGAGTGCCGGATCGACGGCGGCTCGTGGAGCGCCTGCACCTCCCCGAAGAGCTACAGCGGCCTGACCCAGGCCTCGCACACGTTCGACGTTCGTGCGACCGACGGCCCCGGCAACACCGACGCCTCCCCCGCCTCGTTCACCTGGACGGTGGACACGACCGACCCGTCGTCGGCGATCACGTTCCCGGCCGCGAGCGGCACCGTACCGGAACGCTTCGTGGAACGACTTCAGCGGCACGGCCTCCGACACGGGCGGCGCAGGGCTCGACAAGGTCGAGCTCTCGATCAAGCGCGTCTCCGACGACCAGTACTGGAACGGCAGCGCCTTCGCCGACGGCACCGAGAACTGGCGGCTCGCCGCCGGCACCGCCAGCTGGTCGCTCGCCTTCGCGGCCGGCAACTTCCCCGCCGACGGCGACTACACCGTCCGCGTCCGCGCCACCGACCTCGCCACGAACGTCCAGGGCACCCCCGCCTCGCGCACCTTCACGGTCGACAACGCCGCGCCGAACACCACGATCACGGCGCAGCCGAACAACCCCTCGAACGTCACCGGGCCGAGCTTCTCGTTCTCCTCGACCGAGGGCGGCTCGACCTTCGAGTGCCGGCTGGACGGCGGCTCGTGGGGCGCGTGCACCTCCCCGAAGAGCTACAGCGGCCTGACGCAGGGCTCGCACACGTTCGACGTCCGGGCGACCGACGCGGCGGGCAACACCGATGCCTCCCCCGCGAGCCACACCTGGACGATCGACACGACCGATCCGAGCGCGGCGTTCACCTTCCCGGCCGCCGGCGCGTTCTACAACCTGGCCGGCTGGAACGACTTCAGCGGCACCGCCTCGGACACCGGCGGCGCGGCGCTCCAGACGGTCGAGATCTCGATCAAGCGCGACTCGGACAACCTGTACTGGAACGGCACCGCGTTCGCGGACGCCGTCGAGAACTGGCGCTCCGCTGCCGGCACCGTTTCGTGGTCGCTCGCCTTCGCGGGAGCGAACTTCGCCGCGGACGGCGACTACACCGTTCGCCTCCGGGCCACCGACACCGCGAGCAACACGTCGGCCCCGGCGAGCCGCGCGTTCTCGGTCGACACGTCGGCGCCGAACACGACGATCACCGCACAGCCGAGCAACCCGACGAACGCGACCGGCGCGTCCTTCTCCTTCACCGCAGACCAGGGCGGCTCGACGTTCGAGTGCAAGCTCGACGGCGGCGGCTGGTCGGCCTGCAGCTCACCCGAGATCCTGAGTGGGCTCTCCGCCGGGCTCGCACACCTTCCAGGTGCGCGCGACCGACGCCGCAGGGAACACCGACCTCTCCCCCGCCTCGTTCACCTGGACGATCGACCTGACCGACCCGTCGTCGACGATCACGTTCCCGGCCGCCGGCCCGTACAACAACGCCGGCTGGAACGCCTTCAGCGGCACGGCCTCCGACGCGGGCGGCGCGGGCCTCGACAAGGTCGAGCTCTCGATCAAGCGCGTCTCCGACGACCAGTACTGGAACGGCACCGCCTTCGCCGACGGCACCGAGAACTGGCGGCTCGCCACCGGCACCGCCAGCTGGTCGCTCGCCTTCGCGGCCGGCAACTTCCCCGCCGACGGCGACTACACCGTCCGCGTCCGCGCCACCGACCTCGCCACGAACGTCCAGGGCACCCCCGCCTCGCAGACCTTCACGATCGACAACGCCGCGCCGAACACCACGATCACCGCGCAGCCGAACGACCCGACGAACGCCACCGGAGCCTCGCTTCTCGTTCACGGCGACCGAGGGCGGCTCGACCTTCGAGTGCCAGCTCGACGGCGGCGGCTGGTCGTCCTGCAGCTCGCCCGAAGACCTACAGCGGCCTCGCAGCCGGCTCGCACACCTTCCAGGTGCGCGCCACCGACGCCGCCGGCAACACGGACGCGAGCCCGGCGAGCTTCACCTGGACGATCGACACGACGGCGCCCGCGTCGGTCGTGACCTTCCCGACGAGCGGCGGCTTCTACAGCGCGGCTGCCTGGGCGGACATCGCAGGGACCGCGTCCGACGGGGTCGCACTCGACAAGGTGGAGATCTCGATCAAGCGCGTCTCCGACGACCAGTACTGGAACGGTACCGCCTTCGCCGACGGCACCGAGAACTGGCGGCTCGCGACCGGGACCGCGTCGTGGTCGCTCGCCTTCGCGAACGTCAACTTCCCCGCCGACGGGGACTACGTCGTCCGCGCCCGGGCGACCGACACGGCCGCGAACTCGGAGACGCCCAACTCGTACTCGCTGACCTACGACACCGCAGCACCGAACACGACGATCACCGCGCAGCCGAGCGACCCGACGAACGCGACCGGCGCGTCCTTCTCCTTCACCGCTTCGGAAGGCGGCTCGACGTTCGAGTGCCAGCTCGACAGCGGCGGCTGGTCCTCCTGCGCCTCGCCGAAGAGTCTACACCGGCCTGTCCGCCGGCTCGCACACCTTCGAGGTTCGCGCCACCGACGGCGCCGGCAACCCGACGCGTCCCCGGCGAGCTTCACCTGGACGATCGACACTGCCGCGCCGAACACGACGATCACGGCGCAGCCGAACGACCCGAGCAACTCCGCGAACGCCGACTTCTCCTTCACGTCATCTGAGGGCGGCTCGACGTTCGAGTGCCAGCTCGACGGCGGCGGCTGGTCGGCTCTGCGCCTCGCCCGAAGAGCTACACCGGCCTCACCGACGCGTCGCACACCTTCGAGGTGCGCGCGACCGACGCCGCAGGCAACACCGACGCGACGCCCGCGAGCTTCACCTGGACGGTCGACGCTGCCGCGCCCGACACCACGATCACCGCACAGCCGAGCGATCCGTCGAACGACACCGGCCCGAGCTTCTCGTTCACCTCGACCGAGGGCGGCTCGACCTTCGAGTGCCAGCTCGACGGCGGCGGCTGGTCGTCCTGCACCTCGCCCAAGAGCTACACCGGCCTGACCGCCGGCTCCCACACCTTCGAGGTGCGCGCCACCGACGCCTCGAGCAACGTCGACCCGACGCCCGCGAGCTACACCTGGACGATCGACACCGCCGCGCCGAACACCACGATCACCGCGCAGCCGAGCGATCCGACGAGCGCGACCGGTGCGTCGTTCTCCTTCACCTCGTCGGAGGGCGGCTCGACGTTCGAGTGCCAGCGGGACGGCGGCGGCTGGGCCTCCTGCACGTCGCCGAAGCTCTACTCGGGCCTGAGCGACGGCTCGCACACCTTCGAGGTGCGCGCGACCGACGCCGCCGGCAACACCGACCCGACGCCCGCGTCAGCTTCACCTGGACGATCGACACCGCGGCGCCGAACACCACGATCACCGCGCAGCCGAGCGACCCGAGCAACTCGGCGAACGCCGACTTCTCCTTCACCGCCAGCGAAGGCGGCTCCACCTTCGAGTGCCGGATCGACGGCGGCTCCTGGACCGCCTGCGCGACCCCGAAGAGCTACACCGGCCTCGCCGACGGCTCCCACACCTTCGACGTCCGCGCCACCGACGGAGCCGGCAACACCGACGCCAGCCCCGCCAGCTTCACCTGGACGATCGACACCGCGGCGCCGAACACCACGATCACCGCGCAGCCGAGCAACCCGAGCAACTCGGCCAACGCCGACTTCTCATTCACCGCCAGCGAAGGCGGCTCTACGTTCGAGTGCCGGATCGACGGCGGCTCCTGGACCGCCTGCACCTCGCCGAAGAGCTACACCGGGCTCGCCGACGGCTCCCACACCTTCGAGGTGCGCGCCACCGACGCCGCCGGCAACACCGACGCCTCGCCCGCGAGCTTCACCTGGACGATCGACAGCACCGCCCCGAACACCACGATCACCGCGCAGCCGAGCAACCCGAGCAACTCGGCGGCGCCGGACTTCTCCTTCACGGCGAGCGAGGGCGGCTCGACGTTCGAGTGCTCGCTCGACGCCGGCGCATTCGCCGCCTGCGTCTCCCCGAAGAGCTACACCGGCCTCGCCGACGGCTCCCACACCTTCGAGGTGCGCGCCACCGACGCAGCAGGCAACACCGACGCCAGCCCCGCGAGCTTCACCTGGACGATCGACACTGCCGCGCCGAGTTCGGCGACGAGCTTCCCGGTGAACATCGGCTCGTACAACATCGCGGGCTGGAACGCCGGCTGCACGCCGAGCGGCAGCTGCGGCACCGCGTCGGACGGCGGCTCGGGCCTCGACCGCGTCGAGGTGTCGATCCAGCGCGGCGCCGACAGCCTCTACTGGAACGGTTCCGCCTTCGCGAGCGCACCCGAGGATTGGCACAACGCCGGCGGCGCTTCGTGGAACCTCGCCTTCGCAGCCGCCGCCTTCCCGGCGGACGGCAGCTACACGATCCGCGTGCGCGCCCGCGATCTCGCCGGCAACGTCGAGGCGGCCGCGAGTCGCACCTTCACGGTCGACACGAGCCCGCCCGACACCGCGATCGACTCCGGCCCCGCGAACCCGACGAACAACCAGGATCCGACCTTCGCGTTCTCCGGCGGCCCGGGTGGCGTGAGCTTCGAGTGCCGCCTCGACGGCGGCTCGTGGGGCGCCTGCGCCTCGCCCGAGGGCTACACGGCGCTCGCGGCCGGCTCCCACACCTTCGAGGTGCGCGCGCAGGACGGCGCGGGGAACTTCGACCCGACGCCTGCGACGCAGACCTGGACGATCGACCTGACCGCGCCGAGCTCGGCGATCGCCTTCCCGGCGAACGGCGGCTCCTACAACGGCGCCGGCTGGAACAACCCGTCCGGCACCGCCTCGGACGGCGTCGGCCTCGACCGCGTCGAGGTCTCGCTCCAGCGCGTGGCCGACTCGCTCTACTGGAACGGGACGGCGTTCGCGGACGCCTCCGAGAACTGGCGCACCGCCACCGGCACGGCAACCTGGTCGCTCGCGTTCGCGGGGACGAACTTCCCGGCCGACGGCGACTACTCGATCCGCGTCCGCGCGATCGACGCCGCCGGCAACGTCGAGACCGCCTCGTCGCGCACGTTCACGGTCGACACCGTGCCGCCGGAGACGACGATCGACACCTCGCCGGCCACGCCGATCTCGAGCACGAACGCCGCCTTCACCTTCTCGGCCGACCAGCCGGGCTCGAGCTTCGAGTGCCGCATCGACGGCGGCGCCTGGGCGGCCTGCACGAGCCCGCGGAACTACACGTCGCTCGCCGAGGGCTCGCGCACCTTCGAGGTCCGGGCCACCGACGTCGGCGGCAACGTCGACCCCTCCGCCGCCTCGCACACGTGGTTCGTCGACACCGTTCCGCCGGTCGCGACGATGGACGACCCCGGCCAGTACCTCAAGGGCACGGTCAACCTGAACTCCACCTCGACCGACACCGGCGGCAGCGGCGTCGCCACCGTCGGCTTCGAGCGCTCGCCCGCAGGCGCCGGCACCTGGACTCCCGTCGCGGCGGCCTGGGACACGACCGGTGTTCCCAACGCCCTCTACGACCTCCGCGTGATCGCGACCGACTTCGCGGGCAACTCGAGCAGCACCCCCGCGCTCACCGGACGCTGGGTGGACAACCTGAACCCGACGGTCTCGATCGTCGACCCGGGCCCGGTCAGCGGCACGGTGACGGTCGACGCCAACGCGGCCGACGCGCACTCCGGCGTCAAGCAGGTCGAGCTGCAGGTGTTCGACGGCGGCGTCTGGGTCTCGCTCGGCGTCGACACGAGCGCGCCGTACCAGGCCTCGTGGGCCACGGCGTCCTTCACGGACGGCCCGCACGATCTCCGCGCGATCGCGACGGACTACACCGACAACGTCGAGACCTCCTCGGTCGTCTCGGTCGTCGTCGACAACACCGACCCGACGGTCTCCTTCACGACGCCGGTCGACCTGGGCTCCGTCAACGCAGCCGACGCCGACCCGTTCACGCTCGTTGCAGCCGCCGCCGACCTCGGCAGCGGCGTCGACGAGGTCGAGTTCTTCCTCTGCACCGCCGGCGGCGCGACGTGCACGAGCTCCAGCTCGCTCGGCGCGGACAACGCCGGCCCGTACGAGGCGGCCTGGACGCTCCCCGGCGCCGACGGCGTCTACCACCTGAAGGCGACGGCGCGCGACCTCGCCGGCCGCAGCGCGGACGCCATCGTCGAGGTCACGGTCGACCGCACGACGCCGGACACGAGCCTCGTCACGACCCCCGGCGACCCGTCGCGCGACTCGACGCCCGACTTCACGTTCTCCTCGACCGAGCTCGGCTCGACGTTCGAGTGCAGCGTCGACGGCGGCGCCTGGACCGCCTGCTCGACGCCGCACACGACCGCTCCCCTCGCCGACGGCCCGCGGACGTTCGACGTGCGCGCCATCGACGCGGCGGGCAACGTCGACGCGACGCCGTCGAGCTGGGCCTGGCTGCTCGACACGACGCCGCCGACGGCGACGATGAACGACCCGGGCGCGAACCTCCGCCTGACGATCGCCCTCACCTCGGTCGAGTCCGACCCGGGTGCGAGCCCGTCCGGGATCGCCTCCGTCGAGTACCAGTACTCGGTCGCCGACGCGAACACGTGGGTCACCGCCCCGGCGGCCTGGGACACGACGACGGTCACCGACGGCCTCTACGACCTCCGCGTGGTCGTCACCGACAACGCCGGCAACGAGACGCAGGCCGCCGCGGTCGAGGATCGCCGGATCGACAACTCACCGCCCGCCACCGCGATCGACGATCCCGGCGCGAACCTGCGCGCGGTCGTGACGATCAAGGGCACCGCGAGCGACACGGGCTCGGGCGTCGCCAACGTCGTCTTCGAGATCAGCCCCGACGGCTCCTCGTGGTCGACGATCGGCTCGGACAACTCGGATCCGTACGAGCTGCCGTTCGACACGGCATCGATGCCGGACGGCCTCTACTTCTTCCGCACCGTCGCGTCCGACGTCGCCGGGAACGTCACCGAGGGCGCGCCCGTCGGCCCGCGCCGGATCGACAACACGCCGCCGACGGCCTCGCTGAACGACCCCGGCGCGAACCTCCGCGGCGCCGTCAACCTGAGCTCCGTCGTCGACGACCCGCCCGGGCCGCCCGTCGCATCCGGCGTCTCCGTGGTCATGTACGAGGCGCTGATCGGCGGCGTCTGGACGGGCATCTCGCAGACCTGGGCGACGACCTCCGTGCCCGACGGCGTCTACGACCTGCGGGTCGTCGTCGCCGACGTCGCCGGCAACCAGACCATCTCGGGGGTCGTCAGCGGCAGGCGCGTCGACAACACGCCGCCGGACACGTCGCACAACGCGCCCGGAGGCTGGCAGTCGGGTGCGACCACGGTCTCCCTCGGCCCGAGCGACGGCGGCTCCGGCGTCGCGAACACGCAGTACTCCGTCGACGGCGGCGGCTGGAACTCGGGCACGAGCGTCAACGTCTCCGGCGACGGCATCCACACGATTTCCTTCTTCTCGACCGACGTGGCCGGGAACATCGAGTCGCCGAAGACCGCGACCGTGATGATCGACTCGACGCCGCCCGACCCGGGCGCGAACGACCCCGGCAACTACCTGCGCGGGACGGTCACCCTGACCGCGAACCCGGACACGGGCGGCCCCGGCGGCGCCGAGGTCACGCAGGTCGAGTTCCAGCACAAGCGCTCGAGCGACAGCACCTGGACGTCACTCGGCGTGGACACCGCGGCTCCGTTCAGCGCCAGCTGGGCGACGACGCCGAGCGACGACGGCTCGTGGGATCTGCGCTTCATCGTCACCGACGAGGCGGCCAACACGAACACGACCGACCTCGCGTCGAAGATCGTCGACAACACCGCGCCGGCCGGCAACGTCGCCTCCCCGCTCTCCGGGTCGACGGTGTCCGGCAGCATCACGCTCGGCGTCTCCGCCTCCGACGACAACCCGATCGCCGGCGTCGAGTACTTCGTCAACGGCGGCTCGATCGGGACGGCAGGCAGCGCGCCGTTCCAGATGAGCTGGAACTCGGCCTCGGGCGGCGACGGCCCCGCGACGATCTCCGCAGTGATCAGCGACGTGGCCGGCAACTCGACGAGCACGGGCTCGGTCAACATCACGGTCGACAACTTCGCGCCTTCGATCTCGCTGAGCGCGCCGCCCGCGAACGTCAGCGGCACGATCGGCCTCGGCGCCAGCGCCGACGGCGACACGGTGCAGGTGACCTTCGAGCGGCGGCCTGCGGGCGGCGGCGGCTGGACGACCATCGGAACCGCCGTTGGCGGCCCGTGGTCGGCATCGTTCGACACCACGGCCGTCGCAGACGGGAACTACGAGCTCCGCGCGATCGCCGTCGACGCGGGCGGGAACTCCGGTACGAGCGGCGTCGTCACGACGCGCGTCGACAACACCGACCCGAGCGGGCTGCTGACCGCACCCGGCGGCGGCGCGACCATCGGCAGCTCGGCGGTGCCGCTCGCGGCCACGGGCTCGGACGGCGGCTCCGGCGTCGCGTCGGTCACCTGGCAGGCGCGCGTGTCCGGCGGCGGCGGCTTCGGAGACGTCGCCAGCGACTCGAGCGCCCCGTTCGCGGCGACGTGGGACGTCACCTCGCTGCCGAGCGTCCCGCACGACCTGCGCATCGTGGTCACCGACCTGGCCGGGAACACGTTCACGAGCCCGTCGATCACCGTCAACATCGACTCGACCGCGCCGACGGTCTCGCTCACCAACCCCGGCTCGCCGATCTCCGGCACCGTCGCGCTGAGCGCGTCCACCGCCGGTGATGCGGTCACCGTCACCTTCAGCCGCAGCCCGGCCGGCGCGGCTTCGTGGACGACCATCGGCGCAGACGGCTCGGCACCCTACGGCGCGAACTTCGACACCACGGCTGTTGGCGACGGCCTCTACGACCTGCGGGCAGTCGTGAACGACGCGGTCGGCAACACGAGCCAGGACGTGATCGCCGGCGTCCGGATCGACAACTTCGTCCCGATCGTCGTCTCCTCGGCGCCGGGCAACGGCTCGATCGTCGCGACCGCGAACGTGATCACGATCACCGCGAGCGAGGACATCGCGTCCGTCACCGGCGGGACGCTCGACGGCGCACCCTCCGTGATGCCGATGCTCTCGGGTGCCGTGGCGACGTTCAACGTCGGCTCGCTCAGCGACGGTGCGCACACGCTGGAGGGCACGATCCACGACGCAGCGGGCAAGTCCAGCGCGTTCTCGATCACCTTCATGGTCGGGGTGCCCGGCGCCTGCACCGTCGACCGGCGGCGGAACGTTCGATCCGGCCCTGCCGCTCGTGCCGACGCCCACCGACTTCGTCGCCAAGCTCGAGGTCGACGGGTCGCTGACGCTTCGCTGGAAGCCGTCGCGCGACGCCGACGGTGAGCCGTTCGCCACCCTGCTCTACATCGACGGGATCGCGACGCAGACGTTCGGGCCCGGCGAGAACCAGGTCAACCTCGGCCCGTTCGACCCCGCCGACCTGCGCGTCTTCACGATCGTCGCGATCGACGGCGACGGGATGGCCAGCCCCGCGAGTGCCGGGCTGCGCTCGACCTCGGTCCTCGCCGGCAAGACGCTCGACGAGGCTCGGGCGATCCTCGTCAACCGCGGCTTCGCGGTCGGTGTCGTGCGCGGGACCGGCACGCTGGTCGTCGCGCCGGCCGACGGCCCTGATGGCGCCGGTCGGCGGCAAGATCGACCTCGAGCTCGGCACGCCCACCGCGCCGCAGGCCCGGCTCGTCTTCGACGTCGTCGCGACGAAGCGCTACGCGCCCGCCGCGAGCAAGTCGATCGCGCTGCGGCTCAAGACGACGCGGGCCTCGACCGTCACGGCGACCCTGCTCGACCCGAAGGGCAAGCGCGCGTACCGCTGGCGCTTCCTGGCCAAGGCCGGCATCACGATCAAGCGGCTCACGATGCCGCCGAGCGTGACGAAGCCCGGGCGCTACCGCCTCGTCTTCTCCGTGCAGTCGGGCCGCGAGACCGTCAAGAAGTCGATCGTCGTCCAGATCGTCAAGAAGACGAAGAAGCCGGTCCGGCCGAAGAAGCCGCTCCAGATCGTCCTCGCCAGCACCGGGAACAACGGCAAGGAGATCGAGCGCGGGCTCAGCAAGGGCATCGAGGTCGTCCCGGCGGCAGTCGGCGAGGACACGTGGACGCTGACCGGCGCCTCGAACAAGAACGTGGAGGTGATCGTCGTCGACGTCGACCGCTACGGCCTGCAGTTGATCCGCGACCTCCGGCTCGTGTTCCCGACCGTCCGGATCATCGGCCTGACGAACGACCCGCGGCGCCTGGCCCAGGCGGTCCGCGCCGGAGCGACGATCGCGGTTCCGCGCTCGACGCCGCCGAAGGATCTCGCGAAGCTGATCCAGCGGCTCGCGAACCGCCGTGCCGTACTAGGTAACCGCCTAGCCCAGCGCGGCCTGGACCGCGAACGCGACGGCGATCAGGAGCAGCGCGACCCCGATCAGGCGGCGCAGCAGCTCCTCCGAGAGCCCGCCGGTGACCCGCGCGCCGAGCCAGGCTCCCGGGAGTGCGCCCGCGAGGCCGACCGCGAGCAGATCCCACTCGACCTCGAGCTTCGACGCGTACGTGGCGAACGCGGCGACGCCGAGCGCGAAGCCGACGACGAGGTTCGTCCCGACCGCCTTGTGCGCGCTCAGGCCGACCGCGCCGAGGAGCGCAGGCATCCGCAGCGTGCCGAGGATGACCCCGATCGCACCGCCGATGAGGCCGATCGCGAAACCGAAGAGCCCTGCAGGCCAGAGGCGCGGTTCCGCGCGCGGGCGAGCGCGGACGGGCCGCACCAGCAGGTCGATGCCGTTCCACGCGAGCACGGCGGCGATCGCCGCGAAGAGCAGCCGCTCCGGCACGCTCGACCCGACGAGCGCGCCCACGACCGCGCCGACCACGGACGGCGGCGTCATCCAGGCGACGACGCGCCAGTCGACGCGGCCCTCGCGCGCGTGACGCCAACCGCCCGCTGCCGCGGCCGCAGCGCTGATCGCGATGTTCGTCCCCGCGGCCGCAGCCGGGTTGCCCGCGGCGATCAGGATCGCGGGCAGCCGGAGCGTCCCGAGCACGAGTCCGACTGCCGATCCGAGGTACCCCGCCGCGAACGACGCGGCGAAGGTCAGCGCGAGCTGCCAGGCTTCCAGAGCGGCTCGTTGCGTTCGGCGACGGCGTTCGCTGCGCGCGCGAGGATGAAGAGCAGGTCGGAGAGACGGTTCAGGTAGACGACGGCGAGCGGGTTGACGGGTGCTGCGAGCGCGTCGCGCTCGGCGCGACGGCACACGGCGCGCGCGACGTGGATCCTCGCTGCGCCTTCGTCCCCGCCCGGGAGCACGAAGCTCTTCAGCTCGGGAAGGTCGGCGTTGAAGGAGTCGCAGTCGGCCTCGAGCGCGTCGACCTGCTTCTGCGTCGTGCGCAGCTTGTCGTCGGCACCTGCCCACGGGACGGAGAGGTCGGCGCCCACGTCGAACAGCTCGTTCTGCACGCGCTCGAGCACCGCGCGGATCCGATCGTCGAGCGGACCGGCGAGCGCGACGCCGATGAGCGAGTTCAGCTCGTCGACCGCCCCGTAGGCGCCGATCCGCGGGTCGAGCTTCGAGGCGCGCGACCCGTCGCCGAGCGACGTCTCGCCGCGATCGCCGCCGCGCGTGTAGATCTTCGTCAGCCGGACGGGCTCGTCGCGGTCGCGTGCCACGGGCGTAGATTAGGCGGGGATGCGGCTACGAAGTGGTGAAACCGACGACGTGGCGCAGATCGCGCGGCTGCTGCGCTCGACCTACGACCGGATGACGTACATCCCGCGTCTCCACACGGCGGAGGAAGATCTCGGGTACATCGCCGGGCTCCTCGCCGACCACGAGGTGTGGGTCGCGGAGAACGGCGACACCGGTGTCCTCGGGTTCGCGATTCTCACCGCCGACCAGCTGCTCCAGATCCACGTCTCGCCCGACGAGCAGAACCAGGGCATCGGCGGCCGCCTGCTCGACCGGGCGAAGGAGCGCCGCCCCGACGGCTTCTCGCTCTGGGTCTTCCAGAAGAACGAGGGTGCCCGCCGCTTCTACGAGCGCCACGGGCTCGAGCTCGTCCAGTTGACGGACGGCGAAGGCAACGAGGAAAAGGAGCCCGACGCGCAGTACGCGTGGCGGCCCTAGCCCTGCGCGAGCGTCTGCTCGTGCCGGCGGAGCCCGAGCACCGAGCGCGCGATCACGATGCGTTGGATCTCGCTCGTGCCCTCGTAGATCTCCGTGATCTTCGCGTCGCGGTAGTACCGCTCGACAGGAAATTCCTTCGTGTACCCGTAGCCGCCGAGGATCTGGATCGCCTCGCCGGTCTGACGGCGCGCCATCTCGGAGGCGAAGAGCTTGGCCTTGGCGCCTTCCTCGGTGTGCGGGCGGCCCTGCTGCTTCAGCCAGGCGGCGCGATAGACCAGCAGCCGCGCCGCGTCGATCTCCGTCGCCATGTCGGCCAGCTTGAACTGGATCGCCTGGTGCTCGCCGATCGCCTTGCCGAAGGTGCGCCGTTCCTTCGCGTACTCGCGCGCGACGTCGAACGCCGCCTGCGCGATTCCCACCGCCTGCGCCGCGATCCCGATGCGTCCCCCGTCGAGCGTCGCCATCGCGACCTTGAACCCCTTGCCCTCCTCGTGCAGCAGGCGGTCGCGTCCGACGGTCGCGCCCTCGATCGCGATGTCGTTCGTGCACGACGAGTTCAAGCCCGAGCTTCTCCTCGTCACGCGTCACGCGCACGTGCTCGGCGTCCAGCACGAACGCCGACACTCCCTTGGCGCCCGGCGTCTCCCGATCCGTTCGCGCGAAGAGCAGGAACGTCGACGCGTGCGCGCCGTTCGTGATCCACTGCTTCGTCCCGGTGATGCGCCAGCCGGTCCCGTCCGGGTCGGCGTGCGTGCGAAGCGCGCCCGCGTCCGAGCCCGCCTCCGGCTCGGTCAGCGCGAACGCGCCGATCCCTTCGCCGCGCGCGAGCGGCGGCACGAACCGCGCGCGCTGCTCGTCCGTCCCGAACGTGAGCAGCGGGAGCGTGCACGCGCTCGTGTGCACGGCAACCGTCACGCCGACACCGGCGTCGGCGCGAGAGAGCTCCTCGAGCACGAGGATGTAGGAGAGGAAGTCGGCACCCGCACCGCCGTACTCCTCGGGGATGCAGACGCCCATCAGCCCGAGCGCGGCGAGCTTGCCGTAGAGCTCGCGTGGAAAGCGGTGCTCGCGGTCCCACGCGGCCGCATTCGGCTCGATCTCGGCCTGCGCGACGTCGCGAGCAAGCGCCTGGATCTCGCGCTGGTCGTCGGTCAGCTCGAAGTGCATGGGCCTGACTATCGTAGTGACGGTGCGAGTCGTCGGCCTCGTCGCGCTGGCCGCCTTCGTCCTGACGGGCTGCGGCGGCGGCGACCCCTCGCCCCAGAGCGTCGTCCGCGCCTGGTCCGAGGCCGTCAACTCCGACGACAACGAGGGCGCAGCAAGGCTCTTCGCCGAAGGCGCACGCGTCGTGCAGGGCGCCTCGGTCCGGCGGCTCGAGACGTTCGACGAAGCTCAGGCCTGGAACGCCGCGCTCCCCTGCGCGGGCCGCATCCTCAGCCTCAGCGAACGAGGCGACACGGTGCGCGCGACGTTCCTGCTCGGGAACCGCCGTCGCAGCCGCTGCGACGGCCCCGGCGCGCGGGCGCTCGCGCTCGTCCGCGTGCGTGACGGCAAGATCGTGCTCTGGCACCAGCTCGAGGCGCCGATCGAGCAGGAAGAGGAGCCGGTCTAGGCGGAAACGGCGTCGAACTCCCTGCGCACCTCGCGCAGGGTCGGCTCGCACGCGCGAAACGCGTCGACGACGTCGGGGTCGAACTGCTGCCCGGCCTGCAGGACGATCTCGTCGCTCGCGACCGACCAGGGGAGCGCCGCGCGATACACGCGGTCGCTCGTCATCGCGTCCAGCGTGTCGGCCACCGCGAAGATCCTCGCCCCGGTCGGGATCTCCTCCCGCGCGAGGCGGTCGGGGTAGCCGTCGCCGTCCCAGCGCTCGTGGTGGGAGCGCACGATGTCCATGCCGGGTCCCTGCAGCAGCGCAACGCCGGCGAGCATCTGCTCGCCGAGGACGGTGTGGGTCTGCATCAGCGCACGCTCGGGCTCGGTGAGCGGCGCGGGCTTCTGCAACACCCGGTCCGGGATCCCGATCTTGCCGACGTCGTGGAGCAGGAACCCGTACTCGGCGGACGGATCGTTCGCAAGCTCCGCGTCCATCGTCCGGGCGAGCTCGAGGGCGTAGCGCTGCACGCGCTGCGAGTGAGCCCGGGTGCGCGTGTCCTTCGACTCGAGCGCGCTGGCGAAGGCGGCCACCGTCTCGCGGTAGGCGTCCTGCACGAGCGAGCGTTGTGCGCGCTCGATCTGCAGCAGATGGCGCAGATCGCGCGCGTAGAGGAGCAGCTGCTCCTCCTGGCTGCCGTGCTTCTTCGTCGCGCGGAACGGAACGCCGTAGAGACCTCCGGAGAGACGCTCGACCACGGCGAGCAACTCGAGCGGGCTGAACGGCTTCGGCACGTACGCCTCCGCGCCCGCCGCATCTGCGGCGACGCGCGTTCCGCCTTCCGAGCCCGAGAGCAGCACGACGGCGATGTCCCGCGTGTCGCGGCTCGACTTCAGCTCGCGGCAGAACTCGAGCCCGTCCATGCCGGGCATCACGACGTCGAGCACGATCACGTCGGGAGGGCTGACTCGGATCAGGTCGCGCGCCTCGGCGGCTCCGGCGGCTTCGTCGACGTCGATGTCGAAGACGTCGAACGTCGTGCGCAAGAGCGCCCTGAGACCCGCATCGTCATCAACGAGGAGCACCCGCACCCTTACGTCCTCCCTTCCAGGGCCAGATATCGGCACGAATCGGGGGCGGCTTGAGGATCAGTACTCGAAGAAACCCCGTTTGGTCTTCCGACCCAGCCGGCCCTCCGCCACGTACTCGACGAACAGGGGGCACGGGGCGTAGCGGTCGTCCCCGAGGCCCTCCTGGAGCACCTCCATGATCGCGACGCAGGTGTCCAGGCCGATCAGGTCCGCCAGGGCCAGGGGGCCGATCGGATGGGCGAAGCCGAGCCTCGCGATCGTGTCGATCGCCTCCGCTTCGGCCACGCCGTCGTGGAGCGCCCAGGCCGCCTCGTTGATGAACGGCATCAGGATCCGGTTCGAGACGAAGCCCGGGAAGTCGTTCGCCTCGGCCGGCACCTTCCCCAGCTCTTCCGCGAGCTCGACGATCGAGCCGGCGGTCTCGTCGGACGTGTCGCGCCCGCGGACGACCTCGACCAGCTTCAGGATCGGTACCGGGTTGAAGAAGTGCATGCCGATCACCCGGTCGGGTCGCTGCGTGCCTGCCGCGAGCGACGAGATCGGGATCGAGGACGTGTTGGACGCAAGCACGGCCTCGGGCGGGAGCGTTGCGTCGGCGCGCCGGAACACGTCGAGCTTCACGTCGGCGTCTTCGACGACCGCCTCGACCATCAGGTCGGCGGGGACGACCTCGTCGACCGTGCTGACGCGCGCGAGCACGTCGTCCGGTGCAGGCCCGCCCTTCTCCTCGAGCTTTGCGAGGCTCTTGCGCATCGTCTCGAGCGCACGCTCGGTGGCGCCGGGCTGCTCGTCGTAGAGCGAGACGCGACGTCCCGAGCCCGCGACGACCTGCGCGATGCCGCCGCCCATCTGCCCGGCACCGACGACGAGAACGTGCTCGAAGCGCATTCGGCGAGGCTAGCCGACGCTTGTAGGGTTGGTGGCGAGATGACCGATTCGCGCGACCTGCTCGCCAGGACCGCCGAGCTGTCGGCCGACTTCCTCGAGTCGCTCGACACGCGCCCGGTGCTCCCGCCGATCGACCTCGACGCTCTTCGGGCGACGTTGACGCGTCCCCTGCAGGACGAGCCGATCGACGCGCGCGACGTGCTCGAGCAACTCGTCGCCGACGCGGATCCCGGCATCGCGGGCATGCCCGGCGGACGGTGGTTCGGGTTCGTGCTCGGCGGCTCGCTGCCGGCTGCGCTCGCGGCCGACTGGCTGACCTCGACGTGGGACCAGAACGCCGGCCTGTTCGCGCCTGCGCCCGCGGCCGCGATCGTCGAGGAGGTTGCGGGCGAGTGGCTCCGCGAGCTGTTCGAGCTTCCGCGGGGCGTGTCGTACGCGTTCGTGACCGGCTGCCAGATGGCGCACGTCACGGCGCTCGCCGCGGCACGCGAGCACGTCCTGCACGCCCTCGGCTGGGAGCTCGCAGACCGCGGGCTCTACGGCGCGCCCCCGGTGCGCGTCGTCGTCGGCGCCAAGCGTCACGTCACGATCGACAGGGCGCTTCGGCTCCTCGGCATGGGCGCACCCGAGATCGTCCGCGCCGACGACCAGGGGCGCATGGTCGTCGACGACCTCTCACTCGACGAGCGCCCGACGATCGTCTGCGCGCAGGTCGGCGAGGTGAACACCGGCGCGTGCGACGACGTCGAGGCGATCGCCGCCCGCGCGCGAGAGGCCGGCGCATGGCTGCACGTCGACGGCGCCTTCGGGCTGTGGGCAGCGGCCTCCCCCTCGCTCCGGCACCTCGTGCGCGGCGTCGAGCACGCGGACTCCTGGGCGACCGACGCGCACAAGTGGCTGAACGTCCCCTACGACTCGGGCCTCGCGTTCTGCGCGCATCCCGCCGCGCATCGCGCGGCGATGGGCGTCCACGCCGAGTACCTCGTGCACGACGCCGGCGCGAACCGCGACCAGATCGACTGGAACCCGGAGTTCTCGCGCCGCGCGCGCGGCTTCCCGGTCTACGCGGCCCTTCGCTCGCTCGGGCGTTCGGGCGTCTCCGAGCTGATCACGCGCTCGTGTGCGCACGCGCGACATGCGGCCGAAGAGCTCGCGCAGCTTCCCGGCGCCGAGGTGCTGAACGAGGTCGTCCTGAACCAGGTGCTGTTCCGCTTCGAGACCGACGAGCGGACGACGGAGGCGCTGCACGCGGTGCAGCAAAGCGGCGAGGCGTGGCTCAGCGGCACCACGTGGGACGAGCGGCCCGCGATCCGCGTGTCGGTCTCGAACTGGCAGACCTCGGAGGCCGACCTGGAGCGCCTCGTCGGGGCGTTCCGCGCAGCTGTGACCGAGACGGCCTCGGTCTAGCCGCAGGCAGCGAGCAGCCGCGAGGGGACGCCGCGGAAGAAGTTCGCGGCGCGCTGATCGCAGAGGCTCGAGCGCCATTGCCGGTCCGAGCGCTGCAGCAGGAGCGCGACGCGCTGGCCCTTCCGCACCTGGAGGCCGCACGAGGCGCTGTTGGTCCCGGCGACGACGTGGATCGTCCTGGCGGGAAGGTTCCCCTTCACCCGGCGGACGATCGTGAACTTGTAGAAGAACGCGCTCGGCGAGAGCCGGTACCGGCTCTGGTAGACGCCGACGAACGCGCCGTCGGAGCGCGCGAGGTCGGCGCGTGGCGTTCCCGGTGCGATGCACGAGCAGGCCGAAGCGGCCGGCGCGGCGACCACCGCGAGCGCGACGACGGCAAGAACGACGAGGAGCTTCGTCACACCTCGAGGAGCAACGCGTCGCCCTGGCCGCCGCCCGAGCAGATCGCCGCGAGCCCGAGCCCGCCGCCGTTTCGGCGCAGGTCGTGCACCAGCGTGCCGACGATGCGCGCGCCGGACGCGCCGATCGGGTGGCCGAGCGCGACCGCGCCGCCGTTGACGTTGACCTTCTCCGGGTCGGCGCCGAGCATCTTCACCGAGTTGACGACCACGGACGAGAACGCCTCGTTCAGCTCGACCCGCTCGACGTCGTCGATCGACTTGCCGGCCTTCGCGAGCGCCAGCTCGCCGGCCTTGGCGGGCGTGCGCGCGAGAAACGCGAAGTCGTCGGCGACGTACGCCTGCGCGACGATCGTCGCGAGGATCTCGAGCCCGCGCTTGCGGGCGAACTCCTCGCTCGTGACGATCACGCAGCCGGCGCCGTCGTTCACTCCCGGTGCGTTCCCTGCGGTCGTCGTCCCCTCCGGGTCGAACACGGGCTTCAGCGCCCCCAGGCGCTCGAGCGACGTGTCGCGCCGCGGGCCCTCGTCGACTTCGAAGCCGTCGATGGGAGCGAGCTCGTCGGCGAAGCGTCCCGCGTCCTGCGCGGCGACCGCGCGCTCGTGCGAGCGGAGGGCCCACGCGTCCTGATCCTCGCGGGAGATCCCGAGCTCGCGCGAGACGAACGACGCCTGCTCGACCATGTGCTTGTTGTCGAAGCTCGACGTCAGCCCGTCGAAGACCATGTGGTCGATCAGCTCGCCGTTGCCGAGCTTGTAGCCGAAGCGCGCCTGCTTGAGCAGGTACGGCGCGTTCGACATCGACTCCATCCCGCCGGTGACGACGACGTGGTGGTCGCCCGAGCGGATCATCGCGTCGGCGATCTGCACCGCGCGGATCGACGACGCACACACCTTGTTGATCGTGTCCGCCGGGAGCTCCTTCGGCAGGCCGGCGCCGATCGCGGCCTGCCGCGCAGGCGCCTGGCCGACCCCGGCCTGGAGCACCTCGCCCATGATCACGTACTCGATCTCGTTCGGCTCGAGGCCGACCTTCTCCAGCGCAGCCTTGATCACGTGGGCTCCGAGCCTCGGCGCCTCGTAGTCCTTGAGCGCACCGCCGAGCCTGCCGAACGGCGTGCGGACGGCGCTGACGATCACCGAGCGGGCCATGGAACCAGCCTAGCTTCAGCGGGTGAAGCTGACGCCCGGCTCGAGGCGGCGGGCGAAGGCGGCGAGCAGGCGGGCGCACTGCTCGACGTCGGCGAGGTCGACGATCTCCGTCGGCGTGTGCATGTAGCGCAGCGGGATCGAGACGAGCCCGGTCGCGACGCCCGCGCGCGAGAGATACATCGCGTCCATGTCGGTGGACGTCGTCCCGGCCGAGACCTCGAGCGTGTACTCGATCCCCTCCGCCTCGGCGGTCTCTGCGAGCAGCTCGAAGACCTTCGGGTTGATCGTCGAGCCGCGCGAGATCGCCGGTCCGCTGCCGAGCCCGTGCTCACCCTCGGCCTTCGGGTCGCCTCCCGGCACGTCGGTCGAGTGCGTGACGTCGACGGCGATCGCGATCGCCGGCTCGAGCGCGAACGTCACGACCCGCGCTCCGCCGAAGTCGCCGACCTCCTCCTGCACCGCTGCGACCGCTGCGACGTCTCCGGGCGCACCGCCCGCCTCGGCGACGAGCCGTGCCGCCTCGAGCGCGACGAACGCGCCGAGCCGGTTGTCCAGCGAGCGGGAGGCGACGCGCCCGTTCGGCAGCTCGACCGGCTCGCCTGCGATCACCACGGCGTCGCCGGGCCGCACGAGCCGGCGCGCCTCGTCGCCGTCCTTCGCGCCGATGTCGATGTGGAGGTCGTCGAGCACGGTCAACTGCGGCTCGGCGCCCTTGCGCACCTTCTGCTTCGCGCGCTCGACCACGCCCGGAAGCTCGCCGTCCTTCGTCAGCACGATCACGCGCTGCGCGCGAAGCACCTCGGCGCTCCAACCGCCGACCGGCCGGAAGTAGACGTACCCCTCCTTGTCGATGTGCGTGACGATCAGGCCGATCTCGTCGATGTGCCCGACGATCGCGAGCAGCGGCCCCTGCCCCGTTCCCGGCACGCGCGCGACCGACGAGCCGAGCGAGTCGCCCGTCACCTCCGCGAACGCGGACGCGGCCTCGCGCCACACCGCGGTCGGTGCGCTCTCGTAGCCGGACGGCCCCGGCGCCGTGAGCAGCGAGCGGAGGACTGAAGGCAGCGCCACGCACGCGAGCCTACCCTTGACGGATCCGAGCCTGGTGCCTACCCTGCGATCGATGACTCCTTCCTCGCAGAGCTGGTGGGCATGGCGCACCGAGCGGGGCAGGAGCCTGCGCTAGCGACGCGCTAGCCACATCCCTGTCTCGCTTCCAGTCGCCCCGAGAGGGGCGTTTTTCGTACCCGTGATCGCACAAACCGTCATCGCAACCGATCTCCTCACCCCACTCGGGGCGTACCTCCGCTTGCGTGGGACCGGCCGCGCGTCGTTCCTGCTCGAGTCCGTCGAGCACGGACGCCTGGGCCGCTACTCGCTCGTCGGCGCCGGCTCGCGGATCGTCGACCTCGACGAGGCGGAGGCGACGGGCGAACCGGTCGTCGGCTACGTCGCCTACGACCACATCGCGAAGCTCGAGCCGACCGTTCCGCTCCCGGACCAAGGCCCGGACCTGCCCGAGACCCGCTTCGTCGTCGCCGACGTCCTCGTCCGCTTCGACCACGTCTCGGGGATGGCCGAGGTGCTCTGCGGCGACCCCGCCGAGGTCGAGTCGCTCCTGGACGGACCGCTCGGGGAGATCCCGGGCAGCAACGGTGCGGTGTCGGGCCCGCTCCGCCGCACTCCTTCCCGCCACGAGTACGAGCGCATCGTCGGCGTCGCGAAGGAGCACATCCGCGCGGGCGACGCGTTCCAGATCGTGCTCTCCCAGCGCGCCGAGCGGCCGACGTCCGCCGGCGCCATCCAGCTCTACCGCTCGCTCCGCCGTGTCAACCCGTCGCCGTACCTCTTCCTCCTGGAGCTCGGCGACGACCTCGCGCTGGTCGGCTCCTCGCCCGAGACGCTCGTCAAGGCCGAGGGCCGACGCGCGAGCGTCAACCCGATCGCGGGGACGACGCTCCGCGGGGAAGGCGACGCCGAGCGGCTGCTCGGCTCGGAGAAGGACCGCGCGGAGCACGTGATGCTCGTCGATCTCGGCCGCAACGACCTGTCGCGCGTCTGCGTGCCGGGGACCGTCCGCGTCGAGCGGATGATGGAGGCGGAGCAGTTCTCGCACGTGACGCACCTCGTCTCCGAGGTGGCAGGCGAGCTGCGCGAGGACGTCTCGCACTTCGACCTCCTGCGCGCGTGCTTTCCCGCCGGCACTGTCTCGGGCGCGCCGAAGGTGCGCGCGATGCAGATCATCTCGGAGCTCGAGGGCTACCGACGCGGCCCGTATGCCGGCGCGGTCGGCTACGCGATCCCCGGCGAGGCGTTCGACACGTGCATCGCGATCCGCACGCTCGTGCTGCACAAGGGCGTCGCGTACCTGCAGGCCGGCGCGGGCATCGTCGCGGACTCGGACCCGCAGGCCGAGCAGCAGGAATGCCTGAACAAGCTCGCCGCGCTCGAGACGGCGATCCGCCTCGCGGAGGCGCGCTCGTGATCCTGCTGATCGACAACTACGACTCGTTCACCTACAACCTCGCGCACCTCTTCGGCGAGCTCGGCTGCGAGGTCGTCGTCCTGCGAAACGACGAGCTCGACGCGGACGAGGCGGAGCGGCTCGCGCCCGTCGCACCTCGTGGTCTCCCCCGGCCCCGGCCGGCCGGCCGACGCCGGCGCGACGATCGACGTCGTCCGCCGACTCGCACCGACCACGCGCACGCTCGGCGTGTGTCTCGGGCACCAGGCGATCGTCGAGGCCTTCGGCGGCGAGGTCGGCTTTGCGCGCGAGCTCGTCCACGGAAAGGCTGCGCGCGTCAACCACGACGGCCGCGGTCTCTTCGCGGGGCTCCCGGACGGGTTCGAGGCGGGCCGCTACCACTCGCTCGCCGCGACGTCGGTTCCCGACGAGCTCGAGGTCTCCGCGACCACCGCGGACGGCGAGGTGATGGGCGTCCGGCACCGGGAGCTTCCGGTCGACGGCGTGCAGTTCCACCCCGAGTCGGTGCTGACTCCGCTCGGGCCGTCGCTCGCGAAGAACTTCCTG
>CAWEIK010000002.1:0-171923 GCA_963809175.1 uncultured Actinomycetes bacterium | reverse complement strand
CCTGACTCATCGTCTTCGGCTCAACGAGCGGCCAGATCAGGTCCGCTTCCTCGCCGCGAGTGCATCGCTCGAAGAGGGCCGCGATGATCCTTTCTTGCAAGGGTTCTTCGCCGCACCGATTGCGTCGTTCGCAGTGGTGAAGGGCAAGACCGTGCCACCGGGTGCGAACGCTGCGACGCTCGACGGCCACGCCGCGGACTTCGCATTGGCGGCCAACGGGGACGCGCCCACCGCAAGCAAGCCACGGAGCTGCTCGAAGGCGCCCGGGTGAAGGATGCTTTGCTGAGAGCTGCACCGAGAACGACCTGCCAGTGTCACGCGACGTTTCGGCCCTCGAAGACATTCTCTTCCCGGCCACGGAGGGCCACAGCGACGCGAAGCCATGAAGGGGATGCTCGCGACACTTGCGCTCGCGGACGGAGACGCTGCTGCCCGTGTTCGCGCTCACTTGTTCTTCCGCAACGTCCAGGGCGTCTGGGCGTGCAGCGACCCCGAGCTGCGCGGCGCGTGAGCCCAGAGTCCAGAGCGACGGACCGGCGAGTCGGCAAGCTCTTCAGCCAGCCGCAGTACCGGTGCGACTGCGGCGCGCGGGTCCTCGACCTTCTCGTACTGCCAGACCTGCGGCGACCTGTTCCTTGGCGGATTTCGCGGGACGGCGAGCCTTATCGCCGACGACATCGACGCATTCCTGCTTGCCGGACATCCCGAACCTCGAGGATCTGCCCGAGCAAGCGACGCTCTCGCGAAACTCAAGCGTCGTACCTCGTGTACTGGCCGCGCACTGACGCTCCCGCCGACGAGACGTGGACACGCGACAACGGGCGATACAGCTTCGAGTTCCGGCGTAGCGTCTTACGCCGCAGACAGGACGTCTCGTCAACCAAGGCGGCAGGCGCGACGGGATGGTCGTTTCATGTCGTCGCGGAAGCGGCGGCGAGCGCGGAGCTCGTCCCTCCGTTTCCGAACGGTCTGTCCGGCCTGCGGAGATGACTGGGAGATGTGCGAAGCAGGCCCGCGCGAGAAGCCGGTCGAAGACGCCTCGCGGACGCGCTCACCTAGTCGCGGGCATGCGCACTGGTTTCGAGAAGGTGAGCCAGGTCCTCGGCGACGCACTACTTCGTGAACTTCGCGGGAGCCCGCAAGCTCGTCCTCTTCTCAGATAGCCGCCAGGATGCCGCGAAGCTCTCTGCCGGCTTCGAGAAGCGCCACTACCAGGACCTGGTGCGGCAGTTGCTCCTCGAGGCGCTCGACGAGCGCGTGCGCTCGCGTTCAGAAGCATCTCGAGGGGCTTCGAGGCGTACGATCAAGGGCGACCGGACACCCGAGAACGAAGGCGAGTGGCAGCGGTTCCAACAGCGACTTCCCGCTTGAGGCACTCGCGCTCTCGAACGCACTCGTCGGTCTCGGCGGCGAAGCCGCCGTCGAAGAGGCAGAACGGATTCGTGCGCGATTCCGGCAGGCGGTGCGACGCTCGACGCGCTCATCGGGGGCGTCTGGGACGGCTCTCGACCGGCGGGCATCAATCCCGGCGGGCCCGACTGGACGCTGCAGGGATACCCGCCACGCCAGGAGGATCGCACGCCGTGGACTGACTCTCTTCACCGGCTGGGAGGCACGCGAACCCGCGGAAGAAGCTCGACGCGGATCTCGGCCAGGAGGCGCAGCAGCTGCTCGCAGTCGATCACCGAGTCCCTTAGCGCGAGTGCGTCCAGGCGGTCTACAGCGGCGCAGGCCGTGACTTCGAGTCGATCGGCCTGGCCTGGTCGTCGCTCGATCCGCAGCGAAGGCTATCCCGCCGCCCGGAATCGACGACGACGTCTTCGCCGAGGTCGCTGGCGTCGAGCGTTCGGATCCTCGGTGACATGCGGCGCTTTCCGGGCATCCGCTGGGCGAGTGCAGTTGCCGCCCGCTCGGCTGCGAAGGTACTGGGAGGCCGTCTGCCGACGCTGCACGGCGAGACCTGTTGCGAGCTGCCAAGCGTGCGGTCGAGCAGGCCTGGCAGGAGCGGTCGACTGAGTACCTCATGAAGCCGTCGGCGCTGTTCCTTGCGCCCGCCGAGCAGGCATGGATCTGCGAGCGGTGCCGACGCCAGCACCTTCACCCGGTCGGCGGCGTGTGCACCTACTGCTACGCGCGCCTCGCGCGAACCGGCGGCGTGCCGAGGAGCTGGCCGATCGCGACTACTACGCGTTCCTCGCGACGAAGGCGGGCGCGCCGTTCCGGCTGCACTGCGAAGAGCTGACGGGCCAGACCGACCGCGCTCGAAAGCCAGCAGCGGCAGGCGCAGTTCCAGGACATCTTCCTCGACGGAGAGATACCACTCGTCGACTCGATCGACCTCCTGAGCGTCACGACGACGATGGAGGCCGGCGTCGACATCGGCGGCCTGCAGGCCGTGATGATGTCGAACATGCCGCCGATGCGCTTCAACTACCAGCAGCGCGTCGGGCGTGCCGGGCGCCGCCGTGACGCGCTCGCCGTCGCGCTCACGATCTGCCGCGGCCGAAGCCACGACGACTACTACTTCTCGCGCCCGAGCGCATCACCGGCGACCCGCCGCCGGCGCCGTACCTCGACCTGAAGCGGATCGAGATCGTCCGGCGCGTCCTTGTCGCGGAGGTCCTCCGGCGGCGTTCCGGCCGCTGGCGGCCGACTGACGGACTTCGACGGCGGCACGCAACGTGCACGGGCAGTTCGGGAGCGTCGAGCGACTGGACGACGAACCGCGCCGCGGTCGCAAGCTGGATCGAGCGAACCGACGCGAGATCGAAGCGGTCAGCCGACGCGCTGCTTCGGCACGTCGACGCTGAGCTCTGCGACTCGGCGCGACGAGCTTGATCACGTTCGCCGAGAACGAGCTCATCCCGGCGAGATCGATCGACGGTCGTCGCAGCGCCGGGCGCTGCCGCGACCTCAGCGAGCGGCTCGCCGAAGCGGGGCTGCTGCCGATGTTCGGCTTCCCGACGCGGTCGCGCTACCTGTACCACCGCTACCCCGGACGACGCGCCTACCCGTGGCCGCCGAAGGGCGTCATCGACCGCGAGCTCGCGATCGCGATTTCGCAGTTCGCGCCCGGCGGCCAGGTCGTCAAGGACAAGGCGATCCACACCGCCGTCGGCGTCGCCGGCTGGGCGCCGGCGGGGCCGCGTACGGTCGCCGAGCCCGAACCCGCTCGGGCCCGCGAGAGGACGTCGGCGTCTGCCGCAACTGCCTCTACATCGAACCGCGACCGACCGACGCGCGACCACTGCCCGGTCTGCGGCGAGATCGAGCCCGTCTTCCGAGTCGTTGGACCTCGCGCAGCCGCGTCGGCTTCCGGACCGACTTCCGGCCGCGCGACTTCGAGGGCACGCTTCGAGTGGTCGGCGCGCTCGCTCTCGGCGCGTGTCGTCGCCCGACCCGGCGTCGCTCACTGGAGACGCGTGGCGGAACGCGCTGCTCGCCGTCGGGCAGCGGGCGGATCTACGTCATCAACGACAACGAGTGGCCACGACTTCCGGTTCGCGAAGGCGAAGTGCCTGCACGGCTACCCTGGGACGGCCTCGTCTCGGTTGACCTGGTCGAGGACCCGAGCCGCGCCGCGGATCTCGACCTGCCCGAAGTCGGAGCCGGGACCGAGGAAAAGGTCGCCCTCGGCGCCTCGTACGTCACCGACGTGCTCGCTCGATCGGTGCGACGCTCCCGAGGGCTCGACCTCGACCCCGTTCTCACCGTCCCGCCGGGCGGCCTGGTACTCGCTCGGCTTCCTCCTGCGCGAAGCGGCCGCGCGTGCGCTTGACGTTCAGAGCCAGGAGCTTCGCGTCGGTCTGCGGGTTGCGCGCATCGGCGAGGCAGTGCGGACGGAGCTCTTCCTTGCGGACTCGCTCGAGAATGGCGCCGGCTACTGCACCCACCTCGGCAAGCCGAGCAGTTCGCGAGGTGCTTGCCGAAGCCCGAACGTTCCTCGACGAGCTCGCAGCAGCCCGCCACACAGCGAGCAGTGCGACAGCTCCTGCTACGACTGCCTGCGCGACTACTACAACATGGCGTTCCACCCGCTGCTCGACTGGCGACTCGCCGCGACATGCTCGACCTGCTGGAGCGGGGCCGCTTCGATGTCGAGCCCGTGGGCGGCAATCGAACGAAGACCTCGCAGCGTTCCTTCTGCAGCGGACTTTCGGCGGCGACCCGCTCGACCTCGATGGAGGCGTACACGGAGTCGACCCCGGCGCACCCTGGCCGCTGCTGATCGTCGCTCACCCGCTCGAAAGCGACCACCCCGACTTCCTCACAGAGCGGCTTGCGCTCGCATGGGCTGACGCCGAGTCGCGATCGCCGCGGCCGCACATCATCGTCGACGACGCTTCAATCTGCTGCGTCGCCCGCGTGTAGTGGCCTCACGCATGTACAACCGCTCGTGAGGACCGAGCGCCCGCCCTCCGCTCGAGTCGCGCGCCTCTCACCCACGTCATTTAGGTCTCCGCGAGTGCGGGCTGCGCTTTGGCTTCGATCAGCAGCCCGTCTGCCGGGGCGCCGCCGACGGTACGCCGGCGACTCGCCTGGGCACGCGTCTGCCACACGGTACTCGACACGGTAATACGCGAGGGCCTGGCTGCAAGAGACGACGTGGAGGCAGCTGATCGAGCGGGAGTGGGACGTCGAGCTCGCGGCGGAGCACGACCGTGCGCGGGCACTCACGGCCGTAGCGATGCACCCGAGAGGTGGCGGGGCTACCAGCTAAAGCGCGCACGGCTCCTTCAGGTAGCCGCACCGCATCCGAGCGTTCCTTCACGAGCTTCCGCCCGAGCCGGAGCTGCTGACCGAGGCGCCCCTCACCGCCGAGGACGGCCTGCTTTACGGACGGCCCCGACCTCATCATCAGGGGCCGAGCGACACCGCATCATCGACTACAAGAGCGGCGGCGTTCTTGACCGCGAATACCGCACGCCCACGCGAGGCGTACGTACGCCAGCTGCAGCTCTATGCGTACCTCGAGCACGCCGCGAGCGGAAGCTGGCCACGAGCGCACACCTGTTCCCGCTGCAGGGTGCACCGATCGAGATCGACGTTGAGCCCGACACCTGCTTAGCTCTCGCAGCTGACGCGCTTTCAGCGCTGCACGCATACAACGACCTTGTTCCTGCTCCGCAGCCAGCGAGTCCGGCTCCGGAGATCTGCCGTTGGTGCGCTGCTGCGACGGTCTGCTCTCCGTTCTGGGACTCGTGCGATACGACGTGGGCTCCCATCGTGCAGGCAGCGGCGGGGGTTGTCTCCCGCGCATTTGTGACTCCACTCGGCGGAGTCACAATGCATATCGAAGCGGCCGCGGGATCTACGGGCGTTGAAACAGTCGTCGTCAAGAACGTCGATCCCGGAGTGTTCGCTGATGCTGAGGTTGTCTCCGAAGGGGACGAGGTCGCCGCCACAGGACTTATCGCCGACGACCGTGGCACCGGGTACTGGGTCGGTCCTTCTGGAGTCTTCACCGCAACGCGCGGCACGGCTCATGACTAGCCACCATCGCGGTCAGCCCGGAGGCAACAACGAGTAGCCAGCGCTCCCGCCTTACGCAATACTCCGGACAAGTGCTTGCGCGGGTGGTGAAGGTCGACGGACTCAACAACGTCGTCGTCGACTTGCCCCGGACAATCTTTGTACTCGGCGGTGTCCGTCCTGATGGTTGCGAGCTTCTCGCTCCGATCGCCGAAAACTGGTTCCGCACAAAGATCGGAGCGGCTGGATCTCGGTACTTGGGAGATGTCTACGGTCTCGGCGAAGATCCGCGACGTTGGCCTGCCGAGCTTCCTTCGGACGCCACCGGGGTGCTCGTCGCGGCGGTTCCACATGCGCTCGCGGCATCAGCTAGTGCTGTCGTGGGCGAGCGTGTGCCTAAGGCGATCTACTCGAATGATCTCGCGCGAGCTCGCAATGAGTCACCTGTAGCTGCTGCCGATCGATACTCGGCGAGCGCGGCGAGCACGCATGACTACGAGTTATTGATCCGGAACATCAAGTCGCGCCCGGTGTCTGTGGAGGACAGAGCGGATCTTCTTGCGATGGGGGTGATGGCCCAGCTCTTCCTCCGCCTCCGCCTCAGGCATCGTTGCCCCGCCTAGAGGTTGCTGATTTCGAGAAATTTGGGCGGATTTCAAGACGCGCGAAGTCGACGCCATGGCAGATCGCGCGTCAGAGCTGCCGCGCGAAGCCGCGCTCAGCGATGACGCAGCTCGCTTTCTCCGTACGGCAGAAGAACTTGGCGAGTTCCTCGCGGGCCACACGGAACTGGACTGGTCTGGCGCGATCATCTGCTCTTGCAAGGCCTTCGAGCTTGAGAGCGTTGAGCGACTCATCGACCCGCTGAGAGACGAGCTGACGCGTGGTGCCGTGGCGGAAGACGACATCGCTGACCGGGACATCGGTCGGATCGCAAAGTACTGCTTCGGTCTGGGTGCGAAGCCTCCCAGCTCGGCGCCATAGCCCGTTTCCTCCAGACGGCGGTGCGGAGCAAGGCGCGCGCGAAGCACAGCCAAACGATCCGGACATTTCGACAGATTCTTGAGCGCTGGCACGACAACGAGTGGCTCATCGCGCCCGACGGAGCGGTGGCTGCAATTGGCGCCCTCGCGACCGGATACCGCAATCGCGCCGCCCACACCGAAGCAATGTCAAAGCGCGACTTCTCGCAGTGCCGACAGTTCGTCACCGGGCGCAGCGGAATTCTCTGGAAACTCGTCCGCGCCACACGCGGTGGTTAGCCGGTGGATGTGCTTCTTATCTCACCTCGCTCGTTGGCACTGAAATCGAGACCCTTACCGGCCGACGAAACAAAGTCCTTCGTCTCGAAGGTGACAACGTCATCGTGGGCACGAAACCGAGCCCGAACGGGAAGCCAGTGCCGATCGCGTGGGGGCAACACGCGCTCGACATGCTCGAGCTTGACGGAGAGGTCGTGATCGACGTTGAGACCGTCGGCTATCGCAGCGCGTTCATCGGCGCGGTTCTCGCCACACTCCCGGGCGCGAACAGTACCCTCCCGCACCTCGGCGTGTCATCAAGCCGCGGAGTTAGGGCAACGGCACGTTTGGAAGCGGAGAGCCGCTCGTTGACTGACAGAAGAGGATGAAAACACAGCTCCGCGCCTTCTCGCCCTCGCACCTGAACGACTTCCTCGAGTGCGAGCACCTCGCCGCGCTCGGGCTCGCGGTCTCGCGCGGCGAGCTCGCTCGGCCGGTCGCCGACGACCCGCAGGCTGAGCTCATCCGGCGCAAGGGCGAGGAGCACGAGCGCGCCTACCTCGCGGCAGCTGCGCGCCGAGGGGAAGAGCGTCGCTCGTCGTCGACACCGACGACCGCGACTGGGAGCGCGCGGCTCGCGTCACCGCCGACGCGATCCGCTCCGGCTCGCACGACGTCGTCTACCAGGGCGTCTTCATCGACCCCGACGGCTGGCGCGGGGTCGCCGACTTCATCGAGCGGCAGCCGGACGGGTCGTACGAGGTCTCCGACACGAAGCTCGCGCGGCACTCGAAGCCGTACTTCCTGCTCCAGCTCTCGTTCTACTCCGAGCAGCTCGGGCGGGTTCAGGGGCGGCTGCCCGAGCGGATGCACGTCGTGCTCGGGACGAACGATCGCGAGTCGTTTCGCGTCGCCGACTTCATCGCGTACTACCGGCGCGTTCGCGCGCGGTTTCTCGACGTTCGTCGAGCACACGCCCGAGACGTACCCGCTCCCCGTCGACGCACTGCCCGATCTGCGCCTGGAAGGCGGTCTGCGAGCAGCGGTGGATCGACGACGACCACCTGAGCCTCGTCGCGAACATGCGCCGGTCGTGGATCGCGAAGCTCGGCGACGCCGGGATCACGACGCTCGAAGGGCTCGCGCTCGCGCAGGAGGCGACGGTCGGCGGGATCCGGCCCGAGATCCTCGAGCGGATCAGCGACCAGGCGCGCATGCAGTTCGAGGCGCGGACGAAGGGGCACGACTGGAAGCTCCTTCCCGAGCCCGACGGGCTCGCGCTGCTGCCGCGGCCGTCCGAAGGCGACGTCTTCTACGACATCGAGGGCGACCCGTTCTACGAGGCCGCGCGCGGGCTCGAGTACCTGCACGGCGTGATCGCCGACGGCGAGTTCCGCGCCTTCTGGGCGCACGAGCCGCGAGGAGGAGCAGCGCGCGTTCGAGCAGCTCGTCGACTTCCTCACCGAGCGGCTCGCTGCGCTACCCGGACATGCACGTCTACCACTACGCGCACTACGAGGTCGGCGTGCTCCGGCGGCTCGCCGGCGAGTACGGGACGCGCGAGGAGCACGTCGACGAGCTGCTCCGCCGCGAGGTCTTCGTCGACCTCTACCGCGTCGTCGCGCAGTCGCTGCGGATCTCGCACCCGCGCTACGGGCTCAAGCAGGTCGAGACGTTCTTCATGCCCGAGCGCACGGAGGACGTCAGCGCGGGCGACGACTCGATCCTCGTCTTCGAGCAGTGGCTCGACACGGGCGACGACGCGCTGCTCGAGTCGATCGAGCGCTACAACGAGTTCGACTGCCGCGCGACCGAGCAGCTGCGCGAGTGGCTGCTCGAGCGGCGCGCCGAGGCCGGGATCGAGACGTGGAAGGAGCGCGCAGGCTCCGCGCGAGATCACCGAGGAGAAGGCGGAGGCGATCGCCGAGCGCGAGCGGCTCCGCCAGTCGCTGCTCGAAGGCGCCGAGGAGGGCGACGAGCGCTGGCTGCTCGGGCAGCTGCTCGAGTACCACCGCCGCGAGGCCCGCCCGGTCTGGTGGAACTACTTCCGCCGGCTCGAGGCGAGCGAGGAGGAGCTGCGCGACTGGGACAGCGAGTCGATCGCGGGACTCGAGCTCGACGGGCGAGCCCGAGGCGGGGAAGACGTCGACCGTCTTCACGCTCCGCTACCCGCCGCAGCAGCACAAGCTGAGCGCGGGTGGCGGCGTCGTCGACCCGGCGACGGAGAAGGGCGAGACGATCGTCGACCTCGACGAAGAGCGCGGCACGCTGCGGATCACGCGCGGCAACAAGCGCGCCGGCGAGCCGCTGCCGCGCGCGCTGATCCCCGGCGGGGCGTGGGACACGCGGGTCCAGCGCGCTGCGCTCGCGCGGCTCGCGACCGACCGCCGAGCGCTACCCGCACCTGCGCGCGATCCTGCATCGCGACCTCGCCGCGGGCGCGGCTCGACGCTCGGCGCGCGAAGAGGCCGCGGCGTCGCTCGACGACAGCTACCTCTTCATCCAGGGACCGCCCGGCTCGGGGAAGACGTACACCGGCGCGCAGATCGTCGCGCGCCTGCTTCGCGACGGGCAACCGCGTCGGCGTCGCGGCGCCGAGCCACAAGGCGATCCACAACCTGCTCGCGCGAGATCGAGAAGACGGCCGCACCCGTGCGCGCGCTGAAGAAGTGCGGCGACGACCCGGAGAGCCGCTACGACGGCGACCTGGATCGAGAACGAGAAGGACAACGACGCCTTCGTCGCGGAGGACGTCCGGCTGCTCGCCGGAACCGCCTGGCTCTTCTCGCGCGAGGAGCTCGACGGCAAGCTCGACTACCTCGTCATCGACGAGGCCGGGCAGGTCTCGCTCGCCGACGCGCTCGCGATGGGCACGTGCGCGCGCAACCTGATCCTGCTCGGCGACCCGCTCCAGCTCGCGCAGGTCTCGCAGGGCGTGCATCCGCGCGGGACGGGCTGCTCGGTGCTCGAGCACCTGCTCGGCGACGACGCGACCGTGCCGCCCGACCGCGGGATCTTCCTCGAGCGGACGCGGCGGATGCACCCGGACGTGTGCCGCTTCGTCTCGGAGGTCGTCTACGACGGCCGGCTGCTGCCGCTGGACGGGCTCGAGCGGCAGTCGATCGACGGCGTGGGGGCGGGGCTTCGCTACGTGCCGGTCGAGCACGAGGGGAGGTCGCAGTCGTCGCCCGAGGAGGCCGAGGCGATCGCGCGCGAGATCGAGTCGCTCGTGGGCGAAGACGTACACGGCCGCGGACGGCCGCACGTGGTCGCTGCGGCACGAGGACGTCCTCGTCGTCGCGCCCTACAACCAGCAGGTGCGCACTCTGCGCGGCGCGCTGCCGGCGGGAGTGAGGGTCGGCACCGTCGACAAGTTCCAGGGCCAGGAGGCGCCGGTCGTCTTCTACTCGACGACGAGCTCGAGCGGCGAGGAGGTCCCGCGCGGCCTCGAGTTCCTGTTCTCGCGCAACCGGCTGAACGTCGCGATCTCGCGCGCGCAGTGCCTCGCGGTGCTCGTCGGGAGCCCGCGGCTGCTCGACGTGCGCACGCGCTCGGTCGACCAGATGCGGCTCGTGAACGCGCTCTGCCGCTTCGTCGAGATGTCTGTTGCGGACATTACATCACCTAGCTAGAGTGATGTAACATGGCTCGCATGAAACGCCTCCAGATCTCGCTCGAGCCCGAGCTCGACGCCGCGCTGGGACGCGCGGCGCGGCGCGAACGGCTCTCGAAAGCGGCGCTCGTGCGGCGGGTGCTCCGTGATCGGCTACGTCCTCTCCCACCGATCGAGGAGGACCCACTCTGGCAGCTCGTGGGGATTGCCGAGGGGACGCCGACCGACTCGATGAGTGTCGACGACGTCGTCTACGGCCCGAAGTCCGACGAGTGATCTTCGTCGATACGTCGGCGTGGGCCGCACTCGTGGCTGCGCGCGACGCGAACCACGGGGTCGCAACGGCGTTGTTCAGGCGCTACGCCGACGAGCCGCTCGTGACCACGAACCACGTTCGCGGCGAGACGTGGACGTTCCTCAACAGACGCGAAGGACACGCGACCGCCGTAGCCGTCCTCGACTTCGTGGACGCCTCGCCGCGTGTCGAAATCACCTTCGTCGACGAGAAGCTCGAAGGCGATGCGCTCGCCTGGCTCCGCAGGCGCGGTGAGCGTGAATACTCGTTCGTGGATGCCACGAGCTTCGCCCTGATGCGCTCGAGGGGCGATCAACAGCGCGCTCGCCTTCGATGGCGACTTCACCGCTGCCGGATTCGTCGAGCTCAGGCCCTGAAGCAGTCAGCCGCGCGGCGGCGCCGTCGACTCGCGCACGATCAGCTTCGTCGCGAGCTCGACGCGCATCGCTTCGATCGGCTGACGCTCGAGCAGACGCGTGAGCAGGCTGACCGCCATTCGCCCCATCTCGGCGAGCGGCTGGCGCACCGTCGTCAGCGCCGGCGTGACGATCCGCGTCTTCTCGACGTCGTCGAAGCCGACGATCGAGAGGTCGCGCGGGATCGAGAGCCCTCGTTCTTCCGCGGCCCGCATCGCACCGACCGCCATCTCGTCGTTGAACGCGAAGATCGCGGTCGGCGGCTTCCGGAGGCTCAGCAGCTCCGACGCCCCCGCGTAGCCGCTCTCGTTCGTGAAGTTGCCCTTGGCGATCAGCTCCGGATCGGCGGACAGGCCGGCGGCGGCGAGCGACACCCGGTAGCCGGCGAGCCGATCCACGCTCGCGACCCAGCCGTGCGGACCCGTGATCACTCCGATTCGGCGGTGTCCGAGTGAGAGCAGATGCTCGGTCGCTGCCTTCGCGCCGGCCAGGTGGGCGGCCGAGACGACCGGCGTCCGCTCGTCGACCGGTTGGCGCGGATCGAGGACGACGAACGGATAGCCCTGTCGTTCGAGCGCCGTGAGCGCGTCGTTCGACTCTCTGGTCAGCAGCAGCAGGGCACCGTCCGTCGTCCCCTGGAGGAGCCGGTCGAGGAGCGTGACCTCGCGCTCCCGCTCGTGCATCGTCGGGCAGAGGACGACGTGCATGTCGTGCTCGTAGAGCGCCTCCGAGGCGCCCCAGAGAATCGAGCTGAAATATTCGACGTGAACCATGGGGAGGGTGACGCCGATCAGCCCGGTCCGCCCGCCGGAGAGGGCGCGGGCGCTGCGGTTCATGCTGAACCCTTGCTCGCGGACGACGCCGAGCACGGCCTCCCGCGTCTTGGGCGAGACGTCCGGCCGGCCGTTCAGGACCCGGGAGACGGTCGCGATCGACACGCCGGCTGCGTCGGCGATGTCGCGGATCGTCGGCGGGCCGTTCTGGCCCCCGGTTCCGCCGTTTCCGTCCCGGTACCGGTTCCGCATAGGGACGCAGCTTACGCCCTCGACCGGTCGGCGGTCAAGAGCAAATATGGCTTTCCTCCACCTTGACTTTCCGAAAAGGATTGGTGTACCGTTACCGGGAAAGTTCCAGAGCACGCACCCCGTGGACCCTCCGCTCGCTCGTCGCGAGCAGGAAGAAAGGAATGGGAAATGCTCCTTCCAGCGCGCTTTCGGGCGCCGGCACTGGCGAGCATCGTCGCGGGGGCCGCACTTGTCGGCACCCTCGCCTCGAGCTCGGCCGCGCGAACGGACGCGATGGCAGCACCAGCAGCCACAGCCGCAACCGCTCACCGTTGCCTCGTCGCGACAGGCTCGGGCGATCCGGCGTTCGTTCGCAACTTCAACCCCTACGTCCAGGGTCTCCCGTCGTCGAGCTTCGTTCGCGGCGGCATGTACGAGCCGCTCCTGATCACGACGCCCGCCGGCGGCGGGCGCCAGTACAAGTGGCTCGCGCAGAGCTACACGTGGAGCAAGGACGGCCGGACGATCACGTTGAACATCCGGCGGAACGTCCGCTGGTCGGACGGCAAGCCGCTCACGGCGGCCGACGTCGTCTACAGCCTGACCGCCGGGAGACAGAACCCGACGATGGACATCCTCGGCATGTTCCGCAACGACACGAACGTCGCCTCGGTGAGCCAGAAGGGGAGCCACGGCGTCGTGGTCAGGCTCAAGACGAAGGACTCGCAGTTCGTCTCGGTCAACCTGAACGGCATCTTCGTCGTCCCGAAGCACATCTTCTCGAAGGTCGCTGACATCGACAAGTTCACGAACCCGAACCCGGTCGGGTCGGGCCCGTTCGTCCGCGTGTCGCGGTTCAACGCGCAGGACTACGTGCTCGAGCGCAACCCGCGCTACTGGCAGAAGGGCAAGCCGAAGTTCGCGTGCCTCGAGTACATCCAGGCGTCGTCGAACGACGCCGCGCTGCTCCAGATCGTGAGCGGCAAGGCCGACTGGACGCACAACTTCGTGCCGAACGTCGAGAAGGCGTACATCGCGAAGAGCCCGCTCTACTACCACGCGTTCTACGACACCACGGCGTATCCGATCTCGCTGATGTTCGACACGGGCAAGTACCCGTACAGCCTGATCCCGTTCCGCAAGGCGGTCAGCATGGCGATCGACCGCAACAAGGTGTCGAAGCTCGGCGAGTACGGCTACGCGCCGCCGACCGACGCGATCGGCCTCTCGCAGCTGTTCCCCAGCTGGGTGACCAACAAGAAGGTCAAGGCCGACGCGAAGGCGCTCGCCGCCTACAACCCGAACGCCGCCAAGCGGATGCTGACGCAGAACGGTTTCCGCTACAGCGGCAACGACCTGGTCGACCCGAGGGGGAACAAGGTCAGCTTCACGATCCACGTGATCTCGGGCTGGTCCGACTGGGTCGCCTCGCTCCAGATCATCACGAAGAACCTCCAGGACATCGGCATCGACGCACGCGTCAAGCTCGAGCCGGGCTGGGGCGAGTGGTTCCCGAACGCGACGAGCACGAAGTTCGTGACGCTCCTGTGGCAGACCGCCGCGACGGGCTCGCCGTACGGGTTCTTCTTCAACAACATGCACAGGAACACGTACGTCCCGTCGGGCGAGGACGCCGTCAACACGGGCAACTTCGCGCACTTCCAGGACACGGGCGCCACACGCATGCTCGACCAGTGGAAGGCAAACCTCAACGTGTCGGGCCAGAAGAAGATCGCCACGAAGCTGCAGTCGCTTTGGCTGCAGAAGCTGCCGGTGATCCCACTCTTCATCGGGCCGCAGTGGTCGACCTACAGCACGAAGCACTTCCACTGCTTCCCGTCGCGCCAGAATCACTACGTGAGGCCGATCTTCAACACCTACCCGGAGAACTCCGTGCTGCTGACGACGATCTGTCGCGGCGGCAAGGCGATCAGGACCGGGATTCGGTGACCCTCCAACGCCGGTGGGCGCCCTGGCCCCGGGGCGCCCACCGGTCGATACTCCGGTGGACGCGTGAGATTCCTTCTTCGTCGGCTCGGCTTCTACGCGATCGCCCTCTGGGGAGCGATCACGCTGAACTACCTGCTGCCGCGGCTGATGCCCGGCGAGCCGATCGACGGGATGCTCGCGCGGCTCTCGCCGGCCCAGCTCGCGGCCAACCCGAATGCCGTCCAGAACCTCCGCGACTCGCTCGGGTTCCAGAAGGAGCCGCTGCTCCAGGGGTACATCACGTACCTGGGCCAGCTCCTGCACGGCGACTTCGGGATCTCGACCTCGAACTTCCCGTCCCCGGTGAGCGAGGTGATCGGCCGCACGCTTCCGTACTCGATCTTCCTCGTCGGTGTGGCGTTCTTCTTCGCGTTCGTGATCGGCACGCTGCTCGGGATGCTCGCGGCGTGGCGTCGCGGCGGAGTCGTCGACACCGTCTTCACGCCGCTCCTGATCGCGCTCGGCGCGTTCCCCGCCTTCTTCACGTCGCTCGTCGCCGTCTACTTCCTCGGGCTGAAGTGGGGCTGGTTCCCGATCCAGCACGCCTACAACACGGACATCGAGCCGGGGTTCAGCCTGGACTTCTTCGAGAGCGTCGGCCGCCACGCGCAGCTGCCGATGCTCGTCATCCTCGCCGTCTTCACGGGCGGCTGGCTGCTCAGCATGCGCAACACGATGATCAACACGGTCGATGAGGACTACGTCGCGATGGCGCACGCCAAGGGCCTCCGCGACCGGCGCGTGATGACGATGTACGCGGGACGAAACGCGATCCTCCCGCCGCTGACCGGCTTCGCCTCCCAGTTCGGCGCCGCGGTCGGCGGCCTCGTCTTCATCGAGTTCGTGTTCAGCTACCCGGGCGTCGGCCTGACCCTGCAGCAGGCCGCGCTCGGCTCGGACTACCCGCTGACGCAGTCGCTGCTGCTCGTGTTCTCCGTCTGCGTCCTCGTCGCCAACTTCATCATGGACGTGCTCTACGTCGTCCTCGACCCGCGCGTGCGCGCGAGCTGATCGTGGCTATCGACCCGATCGCGTTCCCTCTCCCCGACGCGCCGCGCACGCCGGCTTCGCTCGCCGGAGTGGGCGCGCCTCCTCCTGACCAATCCGAAGTCGTGCTTCGGCATCGTCGTCTTCGGCGGCATCGTCCTCGCCGCGCTGCTCGCGCCGGTGATCGCGCAGAACCCGCCGGACGAGATCGTCGCCCTTCCCGGCCTGTCGCCGAGCAGGGAGTACTGGTTCGGCACGACCGACCAGGGCTACGACGTCTTCGCGCAGGTCATCTGGGGAGCCAGGATCTCGCTCGCCGTCGGAGCGGCAGCGGCGGTGATCTCGACGGCGATCGCGGCAACGCTCGGAATGGTCTCCGCCTTCGTCGGCGGGTGGGTCGACGACGCGATCAACACGGTGATCAACATCTTCATCGTCATCCCGGCGCTGCCGCTGCTGATCGTCGTCTACTCGTTCCTCCCGACCCGCGGGCCGGTGCCGATGGTGCTGATCCTCGGCCTGACGACGTGGGCAGTCGAGGCGCGCATCCTCCGCAGCCAGGCGCTCTCGCTGAGGAACCGCGACTTCGTGCAGGCGGCGAAGGTCTCCGGCGAAGGAACGTGGCGGATCGTCTTCGGCGAGATCATGCCGAACATGATCAGCCGGATCGCTGCCGGCTTCCTGCTCGTCTTCTACCTCTCGATCATCTTCGCCGCCGGGCTCGAGTTCCTCGGGTTCGGCGACGTGAACAAGATCACCTGGGGGACGACGCTCTACTGGGCGCAGAACAACTCCTCCGTGCTCCAGGGCGCGTGGTGGCACTTCGTCTTCCCGGGCGTCGCGCTCGCACTCGTCGGTCGCGGCGCTCGTGTTCATCAACTACGGCGTCGACGAGCTCGCGAACCCGCGCCTGCGTCGGCGGCGGAAGGCAGCGCGGTGACCGGTCTCGTGCACGACGCAGCGCCCGCGATCGCTCCCGACGTCGAGACCGAGGTGCTGCTGGAGCTCGAAGACCTCGTCGTCGACTACCTCGAGGCGGACGGTCCGCTTCGCGCCGTCGATCACGTCAACCTGACGATTCGGGCGGGCGAGATCGTCGGCCTCGCCGGCGAGTCCGGTTGCGGCAAGACCACCACGGCGAACGCGATCCTGAGCATCCTGCAGCCGCCCGCGGAGGTGACCGGCGGCCGGATCCGGTTCCGCGGCGTCGACGTCGTCGGCCTGAGCACGAAGGAGCGCCGCCGCTACCGCTGGCGCAACGTCTCGATGGTCTTCCAGAGCGCGATGAGCGCGCTCAACCCGGTCATGCGCGTCGGCGACCAGTTCGTGGACATGATGAAAGCGCACGAGCGCGTGAGCAAGCGCGACGCGCTGCAGCGGGCCGGCGACCTCCTCAACCTCGTCGGGCATCGACCGCGGCCGCGTGCGCGCGTACCCGCACGAGCTCTCCGGCGGCATGCGTCAGCGCGTGATCATCGCGATGGCGCTCGCGCTCGAGCCGGAGCTCGTGATCATGGACGAGCCGACGACCGCGCTCGACGTCGTCGTCCAGCGCGAGATCCTGCAGGAGCTCCAGCAGCTGCAGCGCGAGCTCGGGTTCGCGGTGCTGTTCATCACGCACGACCTGTCGCTGCTGCTCGAGTTCGCCGACCGGGTCGCGATCATGTACGCGGGCGAGATCGTCGAGCTGGCCGAGTCCCAGGAGCTCTTCGCCAACTCGCTGCACCCGTACTCCCTCGGGCTGCTCGGCTCGTTCCCGCCGCTCACGGGGCCGATCGTGCCGCTGGCCGGGATCCCCGGCAGCCCGCCCGACCTGGCCGACCCGCCCACCGGCTGCCGCTTCCATCCCCGGTGCCCGCACTGCCAGCCCGGCGACGCCGCGCTGTTCACGCGCCAGACCGCCGAGCGGCCGCGTGCTCAAGCCGGTCGCTCCCGGCCACGAGGTCGCCTGCCATCTCGTCGAGGAGTCGCGCTCGTGAACACCACCGAGCTGGAAGTCCGCGGACTGACGAAGGACTTCAAGAAGCTGCGCGCCGTCGACGACGTGAGCTTCACGCTCCGCCAGGGCACGATCACCGCGCTCGTCGGCGAGAGCGGCAGCGGCAAGAGCACCGTCGCGCGCATCCTCGCCCGGCTGCACGACGCGACCTCGGGCTCGGTGATCTACGACGGGAAGGACGTCCTCGACCGCTGCGACGTCAAGCTCTACCGCTCGCGGGTGCAGATGATCTTCCAGGACCCCTTCGACTCGCTGAACCCCGTGCGCACGATCGAGCACCATCTCGAGCGCCCGGTTCGGATCCACAGCGTCGTCCCGAGGCGCGAGGTCAGGCCCCGCGTGCACGAGCTGCTGCGCACGGTCGGTCTCGTCCCGGCCGAGAAGTACGCGAAGAAGTACCCGCACGAGCTCTCGGGCGGCCAGAGGCAGCGCGTGGCGATCGCGCGCGCCCTCGCCGTCAATCCGTCGGTGATCCTCGCGGACGAGCCGATCTCGATGCTCGACGTCTCGATCCGGATCGGGATCCTCAACCTGATGCTGGGGCTGAAGCGCGAGCTCGGGATCGCGTTCCTCTACATCACGCACGACATTGCAAGTGCCCGCTACATCGCGGACGAGGTGCTCGTGATGTACGCCGGCCAGATCGTCGAGCAGGGGCCGACCGACTCGGTGCTGCTCGAACCGCTCCACGCCTACACGCGACTCCTGCTCTCCGCTGTGCCGCACCCGGAGCGGGGGCTCTCGCACGCGCCGCTCGGCGCCCGCGCCGACCGCAACGTCGGCGACCTCGGCGCGGGAACGGCGCTCCTTGAAGTACGCCCCGACCATTTCGTAAGGAGGCAAGCAGCATGACCGAGAAGACCGCGTTTCCAGCCGATTTCGCCTGGGGCGCCGCGACCGCGGCGTACCAGATCGAAGGCGCCGTCCACGAGGACGGCCGCGGCGAGAGCATCTGGGATCGGTTCTGTGCGACGCCCGGGAAGGTCCGCAACGGCGAGAGCGGCGCGATCGCGTGCGACTTCTACCACCGCTTCCCCGACGACGTCCGGCTGATGCGCGAGCTCGGGATCGACGCCTTCCGCCTCTCGATCGCCTGGCCGCGCATCCTCCCGGAAGGGCGCGGCAAGGTGAACCAGGCGGGGCTCGACTTCTACGACCGGCTCGTCGACGAGCTGCTCGAGCAGGGGGTGACGCCGTTCCCGACCCTGTACCACTGGGATCTGCCGCAGACGCTCGAGGACGAGGGCGGCTGGGCGTCGCGCTCGACCGCGGAGGCGTTCGTCGAGTATGCGGAAGCGGTTGCGGGGCGGCTCGGCGACCGAGTCTCCCACTGGATCACGCACAACGAGCCGTGGGTCGCCGCGTGGCTCGGGTACGGGTCGGGCGAACACGCGCCGGGACGCTCGAACCCGGACGACGCGCTCGCGGCCGCGCACCACATGCTCCTCTCGCACGGCTGGGCGGCAGAAGCGATTCGGCGAGTCGCGCCCGGCTCGAAGGTCGGCATCACGCTCGTCCTCAACCCCGCGTACCCGGCAAGCGACAGCGACGCGGATCGCCTGGCCGCCCAGCACGGCGACGGGTTCTTCAACCGCTGGTTCCTCGATCCGCTCTTTCGCGGGAGCTATCCGGCGGACATCCTCGAGTACTTCGCCCCGTCGTCCCCGTCGGGCCCGCCGGTCGAGGACGGCGATCTCGAAGCGATCTCGGCGCCGCTCGACTTCCTCGGCGTCAACTACTACTCGCGCCAGGTGCTGCGCGCGAACCCGAACGGAGGCCGGCCGACCGTCGTGCGCAACCCCGACTCGTCGTACACGGCGATGGACTGGGAGATCTACCCCGACGGCCTCTTCGACCTGCTCGTGCGGGTGAAGGACGACTACGACCCGCCGCCGATCTACATCACGGAGAACGGCGCGGCGTACAGCGACCACACGACGCACGACGGGGAGGTGAACGATCCCGAGCGAAAGGCGTACATCGAGGCGCACCTCGACGCGATCGGCAGGGCGATCGAGGCGGGCGTGCCGATGGCCGGCTACTTCGTCTGGTCGCTGCTCGACAACTTCGAGTGGGCGCACGGGTACTCGAAGCGCTTCGGGATCGTCTACGTCGACTACCCGACGCTCGAGCGCGTGCCGAAGGCGAGCTACCGCTGGTATCGCGACTTCATCGCGGCGAGCCGGAACGGCAACGGGGCGGTGAAGGCGTCGGGCTGATGTCGCCGGCCCCGCGGGCGATGCATTCTCGCAGTACGTCTACGAGACGCGGAACCTGAGCGTCGTCCGCGACCGCGAGCCGCCCTGGCTGGCGACAAGCGCCACAGAGAGGCCCTTGCCGCGCGCCCCTGCAGGGACGGTGAACGAGCACCTGGCCGCTGCGCCGTCCCAGACGAGGCGGACGTTTCGGTAGCGCTTGGCACCCACGAACACGCGGCAATGGAGGGACGGGCCGCCGCCCGTGAAGAGGACGCGTCCGACGAGCTCGAACGGGGCGCCGGCACGAGGGGGATCGGGAGACCCGGCGACGTTTTCGATCCGGACGTCCAAGGGCGCTGCAGTCGCCGCGGAGGTCGCCAGGAGAGCAGTCAGGAGCACTACGCCCAGCGCACGAAGGCGACCCGTCTCCATACCAGGTAGGTACCCGCCGAGCGGGCGTCTGACCCGAGAGATGCAATTTCGGGCGAATCGGGTGCCAGCGGACCGCCCTCGTAGACTGTCCCCGCGCCATGGGTCAGGCCCCGTTCGTCCACCTTCACGTCCACTCCGAGTACTCGATTCTCGACGGGGCGTGCCGCATTCCCGAGCTTGCTGCTCGGGCGGCTGAGTTCGACATGCCCGCGGTCGGGCTGACCGATCACGGGTCGCTCGCGGGCGCGGTGCAGCTCGTCAAGGAGACCGGGAAGGTCGGCGTCAAGCCGATCATCGGCTGCGAGGTGTACGTCGCAGAGGACCGGAAGGCGCAGGCGAAGGGGTACGCGCACCTGACGCTGCTCGCGGCCGACAACGCGGGCTACTCGAACCTGATCAAGCTCTCGTCGCTCGGCTACCTCGAGGGCTACTACTACAAGCCGCGCGTCGACTGGGAGCTGCTCCAGCAGCACTCGACCGGGCTGATCGCGCTCTCCGGCTGTCTCTCCGGGAAGGTCTGCAAGGCGCTCGAGGAGAACCGCGAGAACGACGCGGCCGCAGAGCTCGACCGGCTCGGGCAGATCTTCGGCAAGGACTCCGTCTACGTCGAGATGCAGAACGCCGGGCTCGACGTGCAGGCGCGCATCAACCCCGTGCTCGCGCGCGCCGCCGAGACCGCGGGCTTGCCGCTCGTCGCGACCGGCGACGTCCACTACCTCCGCCACGAGGACGCGCGCGCGCACGAGGCGCTGCTCTGCATCCAGTCCGGCGACTCGCTCAAGAACCCGAGCCACTGGAAGTTCGACACCGACCAGTTCTTCTTCAAGTCGGCCGCCGAGATGGCGCTCGACTTTCCCGGCTACGACCACGCGATGGCGCGCACGCTCGAGATCGCCGAGCGCTGCAACGTCACGATCGAGCTCGGGAACATCCTGCTGCCCGAGTTCCCGACGCCCGACGGACGCGACTCGTTCGAGTACCTCGTCGAGCTCTGCGACAAGGGGCTACAGAAGCGCTACGACAAGGTCACGTCGGAGCTGAACGAGCGGCTCAAGTTCGAGCTGAAAACGATCAGGGAGATGGGCTTCTCGGACTACTTCCTGATCGTCTGGGACTTCATCCGCTTCGCGCACCAGAACGGGATCTCGGTCGGCCCCGGTCGCGGCAGCGCGGCCGGCTCGCTCGCGGCGTACTGCCTCGAGATCACCGACATCGACCCGATCCGCTACGACCTGCTCTTCGAGCGCTTCCTCAACCCGGGACGCAAGACGATGCCCGACATGGACATCGACTTCGCCGTCGAGGGACGCGACCGCGTGATCAACTACGTCGCGGAGAAGTACGGGCGCGACCGCGTCGCGCAGATCATCACCTTCGGGACGATGGCGGCGCGCGCGGCGGTGCGGGACGCAGGGCGCGTGCTCGAGATCCCCTACGGCACCGTCGACCGGATCGCGAAAATGATCCCGGAAGGGCCGGGGCAGACGCTCGACGCGTCGCTGAAGAACGGTCAGCCGCTCAAGGAGTCGTACGACGCCGACCCGATCACGCGCGAGGTGGTCGACCTCGCGCGGCCGCTCGAAGGGCTGACGCGGCAGGACTCGATCCACGCCGCCGGTGTCGTGATCGGCGCGCAGCCGCTGATGGAGATCGTGCCGCTGCAGCAGAAGGGGCCGGGCCAGGAAGTCGTGACGCAGTACGGGATGAACGACGTCGACGCGATCGGGTTGCTGAAGATGGACTTCCTCGGCCTGCGCAACCTCGACGTGATCGACAAGGCGTGCGCGCTGATCGGCAACCTCGACATCGGCAAGCTCCCGCTCGACGACGCGAAGACGTACGAGATGCTGCGCAAGGGCGACGCGATCGGCGTCTTCCAGTTCGAGTCGTCGGGCATGCGCGAGGCGCTGCGCCAGGTGAAGCCGACGGTGTTCGACGACCTGATCGCGCTCGTCGCGCTCTACCGGCCGGGGCCGATGGGCTACATCCCCGGCTACGCGAAGCGCAAGAACGGCCAGGAGCAGGTGTCGTACATCGACCCGCGGCTGAAGGAGATCACCGGCAAGACGTACGGGATCTGCATCTACCAGGAGCAGTACCTCGAGATCGCGAAGCGGATCGCCGGCTTCACGCCCGCCGAGGCGGACGACCTGCGCAAGGCGATCGGCAAGAAGATCCACTCGCTGATGGCCTCCCTGAAGGAGAAGTTCCTGGAGGGCTGCGCGAAGACGAGCACGAGCACGCAGGTCGCGCACCAGCTCTGGAAGGACATGGAGGCCTCGCAGGACTACTCGTTCAACAAGTCGCACGCGGCCTGCTACGCGCTCATCGCGTATCGAACCGCGTGGCTGCGCGCGAACCACCCGCGCGAGTACATGGCGGCGCTCATCTCCTCGGTGATGAACACGAAGGACCGCGTGCCGTTCTACGTGAACGCGTGCCACGAGCTCGGGATCGAGGTGCTGCCGCCCGACGTGAACACGTCGCAGATCGACTTCGCGGTCGTCGAGGGGCAGATCCGCTTCGGGCTGAACGCGGTCAAGAACGTCGGCGGGCCTGCGGCGCGCGCGATCTGCGCCGAGCGCGAGTCCGGCGGGCAGTTCGCGTCGATCTGGGACTTCGTCGAGCGGGTCGACGCGCAGTGCGTGAACAAGCGCTCGCTCGAGTCGCTCGTCAAGTGCGGCGCGCTCGACGGGCTCGGTGCGACGCGCATGGGGATGCTCGCGGTGCTCGACCAGGCGGTGCAGTGGGGGAGCATGCGGCAGGCCGACAAGATGGCCGGGCAGTCGTCGATCTTCGACCTCGACGACTCGCCGGCCGAGGAGAAGCCGCGGCACCACCCGACGATTCCGCCGGGCGAGTTCGACGGGAACGAGCTGCTCAAGCTCGAGAAAGAGGTGCTCGGCCTCTACGTCTCCGACCATCCGCTGTCGGCGATCCGCGACCAGCTGCGCAAGAAGATCGACACGCCGATGACCGAGCTCGGCGCGCGCCGCGACGGCGACGTCGTCACCGTCGGCGGGATCGTCGCGAACCTCAAGCAGATGACGACGAAGCGCGGCGAGCCGATGGTCTTCCTCACGTTGGACGACGTGATCGGCTCGGTCGAGGTCGTCGTCTTCAACTCGGTGTACGCGGCGAGCCACCAGCACCTGATGACCGACAAGGTGCTCGTCGTGAAGGGCCGGATCGACCACAAGGAAGGCGAGACGAAGCTGATCGCGCTCGAGCTCTCGCCGTTCGAGGCGGTTCCCGAGCGCAAGGTGCTCCACCTGAAGCTGGACGCGCGGACGGCGCGGGCCGGGATCATCAAGGAGCTCGCGGAGCTGCTCCGCGCGTACCCCGGCGACGCGTCGGTCTTCGTCGCGATGACGACGTCCGCGGGCGCGCAGACGCTCGAGCTCGGGCCGAACTACCGCGTCACGCCGGACTCCGACCTCTTCGCCGAGGTCAAGGCGCTGCTCGGCCCCGCAGCGGTCGTCTAGACCTTCGACGAGCGGACCTAGCCCCTCGGCCAGAGGCGGAATCTCGGCGTGCCCCTTTAGTGGGACGAGAGGGGAGGGGGATGGACTTGACGAGGCGAAACGTTGTTGCGACCGCTGCGCTGGGACTGGCGCTGCTGCTGCCGTGCGGATCGGCGTTCGCCGCACCGCCGAGCGAGCCGCCGGGCAAGAGCGGCGATGCGCCGGGGCACCAGAAGGACAAGGACGACGGAGCGTCGGAGCAGAAGACTCCGCCTGGCCACGTCGAGCCCGAAGTGGTCGCGCCCGACGTCGTCGTCACCGCGGTCGTCGCGCCGCCGGCTGAGCCGGACGGCGCAGCAGCCCGCTCGAATCTCCCCGCTTCGAGAACGCTGCCGGCAAGCCGAAGCACAACGTTCCCGCGGCCGCCGAGGCTGCTCCCGAGGCGAGCGTCTCAGCGCCGGGCAACTCGGGCCGCCACAAGCTCACCATCTGTCACAAGGGGCACGCGATCACGGTCGACGTCCACGCTGCACGGGCGCACGTCGACGGTCACGGCGACACGTACGCAGTGGCCGGCGCAAAGGGTCGTGCTGCGTGCCCTCAGCCTTCGGGGAACCCTCCCCAGAGCGAGACTCCGTCCGGTCCCGGCGTCCTTCGCCCGGACCACCTTGCGGTCGTCGCCGAGGCCGGACGGAGGATCACCGATCCCGCAGCGCCCGCCGCGGCCGCGGCTGATCCCGACCAGGCGGCTACCAGCGGCGTCTCGGAGACCTCACACGAGGAGCAGCAGAGTGCGGTCCTCGGCGCGGCCGCGGGCGGTCCCACGCTGCCCTTCACCGGAGCGCCGCTCGGGCTCGTCGTGCTCTTCGGCGTCGGCCTCATCGGCGGCGGTCTGCTGCTTCGCCGGTCCTCGCTCGGCTGGACGCCGCGCCGCTCGTCGTCGCGCTAAGCTACGCGGAGCCCTCGGACTCCCAGACGCTGTTCAGCCCGCTCTGCATGTAGGCGACGAACGCCGGCGAGAACACGATGTAGAGCACGAACGCGAGCCAGCCGTTGATCGGCGTCTGGCCTGCGAGCTTCTGGGCCTTCTGCACGCGCTGGAAGGTCGTGAACGTCGTCCAGATCGCCGGGACGATGATCAGACCGCCCGGGAAGACGGCGAGCAGCGACTTCAGCGCGCTGTCGCCGAGCTCGTCGGTGCCCTTGGCGCGGCCGTAGTCGACCATCTCGCGATTGGCGGCGTACCACCAATAGAGCACGTAGATCCCGAGCGTGATCGTCGAGAAGATCGCGACGGCGATCGGGTTGCGGATCCTCGCGGTCGAGTTCGCGCCTGGAATCTGGACCTCCTGCGCCATGGAGCCTCCTTCGTTCAGGGGACCCGCGAGCATACGATCTGCGGCTACCACCTCGACTCGCGAGCGTCCTACACTCGTTGACGTGGTCGTCTGTACCAATTGCGGAGAGGAAAACCCGTCGCGCTTCCGCCTGTGCGGGTTCTGCGGCACGCCGCTCGCCGTCTCGCTTCCCGTCCAGGAGGTGCGGAAGACGGTCACGATCGTCTTCTCCGACCTGAAGGGCTCGACGAGCCTCGGGGAGAAGCTCGACTCGGAATCCCTCCGAGAAGTTCTGACCCGGTACTTCGAGGAGATGCGCGCCGTGCTCGAGGAGCACGGTGGGACGGTGGAGAAGTACATCGGCGACGCGGTGATGGCGGTGTTCGGGTTGCCGACACTGCACGAGGACGATGCGCTGCGCGCCGTGCGCGCGGCCGCCGGGATGCAGGTCGCGCTCGAGCGGCTGAACGAGGAACTCGAGCGCGTTTGGGGCGTCCGGCTGACGAACCGGACGGGCGTCAACACGGGAATCGTGGTCGCGGGAGACCCCGTCGCGGGCCAACGGCTCGTCACCGGGGACGCCGTCAACGTCGCGGCTCGGCTCGAGCAGGCCGCGCCCGCGCTGGAGGTGCTGGTCGGCGATCCGACCTACCAGCTCGTCCGCGACTTCGTCGACGTCGAGGAGGTCGAGCCACTCGAGTTGAAGGGGAAGAGTGAGCGAGTTGCGGCGTACCGGCTGCTCGGGGTCAAGGAGCCGAGCGTCGGACGTGTCGTGTCCGGCGTCCCGATCGTCGGCCGCGACGCGGAGCTCGGCCGGCTGCTCGCGGAACTCGACGCCGTGGCCGCGCGCGAGGACCTGCCGCGCCGCAACCGTGCTCGGCGACGCGGGAGTGGGGAAGACGCGACTGCTCGAGGAGCTTCAGCGTCGCGTCGCACCGGCTGCGCGCGTCCTCCGTGGCCGCTGCCTCTCCTACGGACGAGGGATCACCTTCTGGCCCGTCTTGGAGATGGTGAAGGAGGCCGCCGGGATCCTCGAGGAGGACTCGCCGGAGCTCGCGGCCGAGCGCCTGCGTGGGCTGGTCGGCGGCGACGACGGGATCGCAGCGCGGGTGACCGCGGCAGTCGGCCTCTCGAGCGCGCCGTTCTCACTCGGCGAGCTGTTCTGGGGCGTGAGGAAGCTGATCGAGCATCTGGCCGCCGAGCAGCCCGTGGTGGTGATCGTCGAGGACGTGCACTGGGCGGAGACGACATTTCTCGACCTCGTCGACCATCTCGTTTCCGCCGTGCAGGACCGTGCAGTTCTCGTCGTGTGCGCCGCGCGGCACGACCTCGACGAGCTGCGACCGGAGTGGGCGAGCGCCGACCTCGCGCGAATCGAGCTCGAGCCGCTGCCCGCGACGACGAGCAGCAGCCTCGTCGCCGACCTGCTCGACGGAGGGACGCTCGACGCCGGCGTGCAGGACCGCGTCGCCGAGGTGGCGGCCGGCAACCCGCTCTTCGTTCGACAGCTCGTCTCGATGCTCATCGAGCAGGGACGTGTGCGCCGGGACAACGGGAGCTGGGTCCCGGTCGGCGACCTGACGGAGCTCGAGCTACCGCCGACGATTCACGCGCTGCTGGCGGCGCGGCTCGATCTGCTGACGCGGGAGGAGCGGGCCTTGCTCGAGCCCGCCTCCGTGATCGGAGCCGTGTTCCCCCGGAATGCGCTCATCGAGCTGGCGCCCGACGCGCTCCGGGCGGACGCGGACGTCCTGCTTGGCGCGCTCGTCAAGAAGCACCTCATCGCCCTCCAACCTCGAGACGACCAGACCTACGAGTTCCAGCACGCCCTGATCCGCGAAGAGGCGTACAACGGACTCCTCAAACGGACGCGGGCCGCGCTCCACGAGCAGTTCGCCGACTGGGCGGAGCGCGTGAACCTCGACCGCGACCGCGCGATGGAGTACGAGGAGATCTTCGGATACCACCTCGAGCAGGCGTACCGCTATCTGGCAGAGCTCGGTCCGGTCGACGAACACGGTCGTGCGCTCGGCGAGCGCGCGTCGGTCAGTCTCGGCTCGGCGGGGCGTCGTGCCTTTGCCCGCAACGACATGGCGGCAGCGGCGAACCTGCTTCGGCGAGCGGCCGAGCTCCTGCCGGAGCGCGACGTTCGCCGACTCCAGATGCTGCCCGACCTCGGTGAGGCGCTGACCGAGATCGGCGAGCTCGCGTGGGCGGAGCTCTTCCTGACGGAGGCTGCCGACGCGGCGGCCGAGCTGGGCGACGAGCGGCTTGCGGCGGAGGTGAGGCTCGTCCTGCTGCTTCAGCGCCGGTACGCCGAGCGACTCGATCGCTGGACGGCGACGCTGCTCGAAGAAGCGGAGGCCGCCGTCGTGATCTTCGAGGCGGCGGGTGACCACGCCGCGCTGGCGCGTGCCTGGCGGCTGGTGATGAACGCGCACGGCGTGGCCCGCCGCTTCGGCGAAGCCGCGGCGGCCGCGGAGCGCGCCGGAGAGCACGCCAGGCTCTCGGGCGACGTTCGCCAGGAGGCTCGCGCGGCGTCGGGGTACGCGATGGCTGCGCTCTACGGCCCGACGCCGGTCGCGGAGGCGATCGCGCGGTGCGAACAGGCGCTCGTCGAGTCGCGAGGTGACAAGCGGCTCGAAGGGCTGGTGCTCTGCCTGCTCGCTCCGCTGCGGGCCATGCAGGGCGACTTCGAGGGTCGCGCGTGAGCATTACGCGCGCGGGCGAGCCCTGCTCGAGGACATCGGGGGCAAGCTGATCGCTGCGTCCACGACGTTCAACGCGTCGACGGTCGACATGCTCGCCGGCGACGCGCCCGCTGCCGAAGCGCGGCTGCGTCGGGAGCTCGACCTGCTCGAGGCGATGGGCGAGACCTACCTGCGACCGACGGTCGCGGCCTACCTCGCCGCTGCGGTGGCCAACCAGGGCCGCTACGAGGAGGCCGACCGGTTCGCTGCGCTAGCCGCGGAGCTCGCGAGCGAGGACGACGTCACCTCGCAGGCGATGTGGCGGTCGGTCCGCGCGCGCGTGCTCGTGCGAGAGGGGAAGCTCGACGAGGCTGTCGAGCTGGCTGACGGCGCCGTCGAGTTGCTCGCGGGGAGCGACGGGATCGGCCAGCAGGCCGACGCGCTCCTGGTCCTGAGCGAGGTACTCGGCCGAGCGGGTCGCAGGGACGCCGCCGAACGGTCGCTCGAGGAGGCGATCGCGCTCTACGACCTGAAGGGAAACGTGGTGGCGGCGGCGGCCGCGCGCGCCGCACTCGACGCGCTCGGCCAGCCGCTGCCGACGTCTAACTGAAGCCCCAGTCCCCCTGGTGGTTGTCCCACGTGTCGATCGTGACCGTGCCGGCCTTGCGATCGATCACGACGCGCCGGCAGGGTACGACGCTCGGCGTGCTGAGGAGGGCTCCGCCGCACGCGGTCGTGAACGACGCCGAGTCGTGGTGGACGCGGAGCGACTTCTCGGTCACGCCCTTCGGGAGCAGCGCCAGGTCGATCGTCGTGACGAGGTTCGCCAGGTTCGACGCTGAGAAGATGCCGGGCGCCGACGTCGCGACGCTCTGCCCGAAGCAGGCGAAGCCCGTCGGGCAGAAGTAGCCGGAGTCGCCGCTGCTGAACTCTTCGAGCGTGGTGAGCTCGAACCCGCCGGGTACCGCAGCAACCACCGGGATCCGGAACACGCTCGACTGGCCGCGGTGGCCGGGAAGCGTCTCGAGCAGCGTCGAGCCGCCGAGGAAGGCGACCGACTGCGAGAAGTCCTCCTCCGGCTCGAGGATCGTGTCCTCGCTCACGCTGAAGAGGTCGAGATTGGGGTCGGACGTTCCGTTGTCGTTCGCCCTCTCCTTGAACGTCGCGGTCACGACGAGCTCGAGTCGCCGTCGCCGCAGTGTCCGTCGACGTCGACGCGAAGAACGGGCCGATCGTCGGAGCCGCCGTGAACGCGGCGAGGTTCGGCAGAGGGCAGGTGAACGACGTCGTCGACACGGTCGTGCAGCCTGCCGGGGTGGCCACGAACTTCGCGGTCGTCGCCACGGGGTTCCCGCCGACGACATCCTTCAGGGTGACCGTCGCACTGCCGTTCGTCAGCGCCGAGCCGCCGTCGTTGGACACCTGTGTCGTGTACTTCGTGTACCGGCTCACGGCCGTCGTCGAGTGCGTGATGAAGTCCTCGTCAGTGACCTCGAATGCAGATCGCCCGGCCTGAGTCGTTGCAGTCGGAGCTCGTCGAAGCCTGCGCGGCTCCGCCGAGAAGTCCGATTGTGAGAAATGCCAGCGCGGTCGCCGCCGCGCCGAGTCCTGTACGAGTAACCCGCAAGTGTGCCCTCTCCCTCTACCGCCGTTCTGCTCGGACGGCTGTTTTGAACGCCGCGTCAATGGTTTCACACTCGGCCGCGCTCATCAATAGGCCGGGAACGGCTCGGAGCCCGGCGGTGTAGAAGCAGCGGTGGTGGACCGGCCACTCGACGAACACGAGCTGATCGAACGGGCCAAACGTGGAGACGCTTCGGCATACGAGGCGCTCGTGAGAGCGCACCAGGGAATCGCGTTTCGAACCGCGTTCCTGATCGCCCGCGACCCCGCGGACGCCGAGGAGGCCGCGCAGGACGGGTTCGTGAAGGCCTACCGCGCGCTCGGGCGGTTCCGGCGCGGCGCGCCGTTTCGGCCTTGGTTGTTGCAGATCGTCGCGAACGAGGCCCGCAACCGACGGAGATCGGCGGGGCGGCGCGCGAACCTCGCGCTGCGCCTGGTCGACGAGGCCCGCCCGGGGGACGCGGTCCCGTCCCCCGAGGCGGAACTGCTCTCGGACGAGCGCCGCGCGGAGCTGCTGGCGGCGGTCGAGCGGCTCCGCGAGGAGGAGCGGCTGGTCGTCTCGTGCCGGTTCTTCCTCGGGCTCACCGAGGACGAGACCGCGCAGACGCTCGGGGTCAAGCTCGGCACGGTCAAGTCGCGCACGTCGCGCGCGCTCGCGCAGCTGCGGGAGGAGGTGGAGCGGTGAACCTCGAGCACGAGCTCCGCGCGCTGCCGATCGCGTTTCCGGAGGAGCCCGACCTCGCGCCGCGCGTGCTGGCGCGGCTCGAGCGTCCCGCGCGCAGGTGGTGGCTCGTGCCCGCGCTCGTCGCGCTCGCCGCCGCAGGCGCGCTGCTCGCGATCCCGCAGACGCGCGCGGCGATCCTCGACCTGTTCCGGATCGGCGGCGTCGAGGTGCAGCGGGTCGAGACGCAGCCTCGCGCGCCGGTGCGTCCGCCCGCTCTTGGGCAACAGGTCTCGTTCGCGACCGCTCAGCGCAGGGTCGACTTCCCGCTGCTCTCGCCGCGTGATCCCTTCACGGCGTACGTCGACGAGCCGATGGTCAACCTCCGCTGGAAGCGCTACGTGCTCTCGCAGTGGCGCGGCGAGCAGCTCCCGTTCGCGCAGAAGCAGCTCGGCCCGGGCTCGCAGACGGTCGGCGTCGACGTCCGCGGCGAGCCGGGGCTCTGGATCACCGGCGCGCGCCACGAGATCATCTACCGCGACCCGAAGACGGGCCAGATCGAGGCGAAATCGCGCCGGTTGGCCGGAAACGTCCTGATCTGGGAGGCCGGCGAGATCACCTACCGGCTCGAGGGCGCGCGCTCGGTCGCGGACGCGCGGGCCGTCGCCCGGAACCTCAAAGGCCCTTAGCGGTGTATTGGGGGTAGCGAAATGAAAGGAGACCTCTCGATGCGCGCATTGCTCCTCGCCGTCACGGCGGCGCTCGTGCTCGCCGCGCCGGCGGCCGCGGGTGGCTTCGCGACGGCCGGACTCAGTCCGCCCGACGGCGGGATCGGCGCCGGGGACACCTGGAACGCCGAGGTGACGATCCTTCAACACGGTGTGACGCCGCTCGTCGGCGTCTCGCCCGTGGTCAAGATCTCGAAGGGCGGCGAGACCCATGAGTTCGCGGCCGTTCCGACGGGTGAGGCCGGGGTGTACCTGGCGAAGGTCGAGTTCCCGAGCCAGGGCAGCTGGACGTACGTGGTCGACGACGGCTTCAGCCAGACCCACTCGTTCGCGCCGGTCCAGATCGGCGCCGGCAGCGACGGCGGCTTCTCGATCCCCGACTGGACGTGGGTGCTCGCGGCGGCTGCTGCGGGGCTGCTCGTGCTCTTCCTGATCGCGCGCCGGTCTCGCCCCTCGGCGGCACCGGTCGCTCAGCCCTAGCTTCGGCGGGCGGTCGCCCAGGGGTGGCCGCCCGTTGAATTCTCGTTAACAGCCGGAATCCCCCTGTAAGGGGAGATCCGCTCCCGTCGTTTTGACGAAGGTGAAGTGGTAGATAAGGGAGCGAGAAATGACTGCGGCTGAAGCTGACACCAGGGTCGGGACAGAAATCGAGCGAATCGAGCGCTGGCGCGCCGAGGCGCTCGAGCGTGCGGGCTACGAGCCGCAGGCAGCCGCGGAGCTCGCGGCCCGTCTCGACATCGATCTGCACCTCGCGAGCGACCTGCTCGCGGCGGGCTGCTCGCAAGAGCTGGCCCTCCAGATTCTGATTTAGGAGCGCCAAGCGCTCCTAGCCGCGCCCGCGTCTGACGCGGCGTGCAGAATGCCGCCGTGCTCGCCAGCGTGCTCGCCAGCATCCCCTCGCCGTCGTCCGGCCAGTTCGATCTGCCCGGCCCGCTGCCGGCGGTTCACGCGTACGGGCTGACGCTCCTCGTCGCGATCATCGCCGCGGTCATGCTCACCCGCTGGCGCTGGGGGCGGCGTGAGGGCGACACCGACCTGATCCTCCGCGTCGCCGTGTGGGGCGTCGCGGCCGGGATCGTCGGCGCACGGCTCTACCACGTGGCCACGTCGTGGGACGACGTCCCCGACCCGAAGTGGCAGGGCGTGTTCGAGGTCTGGGAGGGAGGCCTCGGGATCTGGGGCGGCATCCTCTTCGGCGTCCTGGCGGGCGCCTGGGTGATCAAGCGCGCAGGGCGGGAGCGTGCTGCGAGCGCTCGACGTCGTCGCGCCCGCGCTGCTGCTGGCACAGGCGATCGGCCGCCTCGGCAACTGGTGGAACCAGGAGCTCTACGGCAAGCCGACCGACCTGCCGTGGGCGCTCGAGATCGACGACGCGCACAACCTGGACTTCCCGCCCGGCACGACCTTCCACCCGACCTTCGCCTACGAGGCGCTGTGGAACCTCGTCGGGGTCGGCGTCCTGATCTTGGTCGGAAAGCGGTGGCGGATCCGGCCGCCCGCGCTGTTCTCGCTCTACGTCGCGTGGTACACGTTCGGCCGCTTCCTGCTCGAGCAGCTGCGGATCGATCCGTCGGGGATGTTCTGGGGGATGCGCGTCAACGCGTGGGTCGCGCTCGTGCTGTTCATCGCGTCGTCGCTCTTCTTCATCTACTGGCAGATCTACGACGGGAAGCTCCCGCGGCTCGGTTTCCGGCGCGGGCGTGCCGAGAAGAAGCGGCCCGCGATGGCCGTTCCGCGCGGCCGCCGCTAGCCGGGGAGGGCGCTAGGGTGACGCCCGTGGTCGTGCGCGAGCTCGAGCTGGATCTGGACGCCTTCGAAGGGCCGTTCGACCTCCTGTTGAGCCTCGTGCTCCGGGAGGAGCTCGACCTCGCCGAGGTGGACGTGGCGGGGATCATCGTCGCCTTCATCGAGCGGCTCGCCGAGCGCGAGCAACTCGACCTGGAAGTGTGCGGCGAGTTCCTCGTGCTGGTCTCGGCGCTGCTCGAGCTGAAGGCGCGTGGCCTGTTCGCGGAGGACGCCGACCTCGCCGAGCTCGAGCCCGAGGAGGCCGCGGAGGAGCTCGCGCGGCGCCTCGAGGAGTACCGCCGCATGAAGGATGCGGCCGGGTGGCTGACCGAGCGGCTCGCAGCCGAGCGCGACCGGTTCTTCCGGCTCGGGCCGGCCCCGCTCGCGCCGCGGACGGAGCGGAAGCTCGCCCCGCAGGAGCCGGAGTCGCTCGCCTCGGTGCTGCGGCTGCTCGCGCAGGAGCCGCCGAACGTCTCGCTGGCGCACATGTCGCTTCGCTTCCCGCCCGTCTCGCAGTTCATCGAGCGCTTCCGGGCGCTGCTCGCGCGGCGGACGCGGTTCGACTTCGAGGAGGCGGTGGACGGGCTCTCGCGAACCGAGGTCGCCGTCGCCTTCCTCGCCCTGCTCGACCTGCGACGCTCGAACGAGATCGCGATCGAGCAGGCGGCGCCGTTCGCGCCGATCAGGATTTCCCATCCCGACGTCGAAAGGAACGAATCGTGGACCGTCCGCTCCGCCTGATCACCGCCAGTCCGGTCGACCAGCTCGCCCGCACGATCGAGGCGCTGCTCGTCGTGGCCTCGCAGCCGCTGACCGTGGCGGAGCTCGTCGAGGCGGCCGCGGACGAGACCGAGCGGGTCGAGACGGCGCTCGGACTGCTCCGCGAGCGCTACAGCGAGGGTCGGAGCGGGATCGTGCTCGAGCAGGTCGCGGGCGGCTGGGCCTTTCGCGCCGCGCGCGAGGCAGCGGAGGCGTGCGGGCGGCTGTTCGAGCGGCCCGTCCAGCGGTCGCTCTCTCAGGCGTCGCTCGAGACGCTCGCGATCGTGGCGTACCTCGGGCCGTGCACTCGGCCGGACGTGGCGCGGATCCGCGGCGTGTCGGCTGACTCCGCGGTGGCGAACCTCGTCGAGCGTGGGCTGATCTCCGAGGCGGGACGAGACGACGGCGCGGGCGGCGCGATCCGCTACCGGACGACGCCGCTCTTCGAGCGTGTGTTCGGGCTCCAGTCGCTCTCGGAGCTGCCGCGCCTGGACGATCTCGGCGGCGACGTCGACGAGATCCGCGACCGGCTCGTGTCGGTCGCCGAGAAGCGCCCCGCTTAGAGCTTCGCGACGACTTCGCGGCCGAGCAGCTCGACCGTCTCGAGGTCCTCGTGCCGGATGTGCTGCAGCATCACGCGCTCGACGCCGACGTCCTCGAGCCGGCGGAGCCCTTCGATCAGCTGCTCCGGCGTGCCGGCGGTGCCGCGCGCACGGCCGCGTTCCAACGCTTCTTCCGGTGACATCGGCGAGCCCCAACGCTCCATCGAGAGGCGCGCCTTCGCGAGCAAGTCGTCCTCGTCGGTGCCGAGCAGGACGCCCGTCATGACCGACATGCGAAGCGTCTTCGGGTCACGACCTTCGCGCTCGCACGCCTCGTCCAGCGCCTTGCGCGCCGCGACGTAGTCCTCGAGCGACGCGCCGATCACGTTGTACTCGTCCGCGAAGCGAGCGGCGGGGACCGCGGTGCCGGGCTTCGCGCGGCCGCCGACGAGCAGCGGCGGGTGCGGGCTCTGCACCGGCTTCGGGAGCGCCGGGCAATCGACCAGGTGGTAGTGCTTGCCCTCGAACGTGACGTGCTCCTCCGTCCAGAGCCGGTGGACGATCTCGATTTGCTCGGCGAGGTGCTCGAGGCGCTCGCGAAGCGGCGGAAACGGAAATCCGAACGCCTCGTGCTCGAGCTCGTTCCAGCCTGCGCCCATCCCCAGCTCGACGCGACCGCCCGAGATGTGGTCGACGGTCGCGACGGCGTTCGCGAGCACGCGACGGGTGGCGGAACGTGACCGGCGAGACGAGCGTGCCGAAGCGAAGCTTCGTCGTGCGTGCGGCCAGGCCGGCGATCGTCGTCCACGCGTCGTGCGCGGCGCGCTCGTGCGGGAACGAGAACGAGAGGTAGTGGTCGGAGCGGAAGAGCGTCTCGATCCCGGCGCGCTCGCACGTCTCGGCCAGGGCGACCCACTGCTCCCAGGTGACGCCCTCCTGGCCCTCGATCATCAACGCGACCCGCACGGCCGCGGACTTTAGCTCTAGCCCTGGTGGCCGAAGTGCGAGACCCAGATGCGGCTGTTCGCGACGCCGCGGAAGCTCGGCACGTAGACGAGGGCGATTCCCTGCTCCGTCCACTCCGGCTTGAAGAGGTTCGCGCGGTGCTCGGCCGAGTCGAGCCAGCCGAGGAGCGCGCCGCGCGGGCTCCCGGCCTCGACGCTGCCCCAGGCGAGGTTCTCGCCGAAGCGGCTCTGGAGGTCGCTGCGGAAGTACCCGGAGTCGGCGAAGCGCTGGCGGACGTCGAAGCCGCACGCGTCGTGCGCGAACTGGTTGCAGCGAACGATGTCGTCCGCCTTGAACTTCGCAGAGCTCATCAGCGCGGGAGAGATGTTCAGCGGCCCGACGCCCGCGACCCCGCGCGCATAGTTGAGGAGGCAGAGCTCGACCTGCTCCTCGACCCGAACGCTCGCGCTGAGGTCGTCGGCGCGCGGGCACGACGGTCTCCGGTGCCACGTAGCGCGCCCACTTGCCCGAGGACTGCAGCTGCAGCTGCGCCTGCTCGGCCGGCGGCCGCTCGAGCGAGAGCTTGGTGCCGAAGTACGCGCCGACGAACAGCACGGCCGTGACGAGGGCGATCGCAGCCCAAAGGAGACCGGAGGAGGAGCGGTCCATCCCTCGTCTATCGGCGTCGGCACCTGTGGGCTTGAAGTCAGCGAATCGTCACGAGTCGGCACAGACACGTCACGTTTTCACGACTACCCTCAAAAGCGGGGGCAGGGCGCGAAAGCGCCCCGGGGGAAGGGAACTGCGGAAAGGGAAATGTGGGGCAGGCGCCGCTAGAGGCGGCGGATGATCGCTTCCGCTTCCTCGCGCGTGAAGCCGCGGAGCGTCTCCGTGTGCTCGGCGCCGTGGCGCTGGAGCTTCATCAGGATCTCGGCCGCCTTGTCGTCGTCCGGGCACTCGAAGATCTCGACGACGTCGTACCGGCCGAGCGTGACGTACACGCCGATCAGGCTGCCGCCGGCCTCCTGGATGATCCGCTCGCCCTCTTCGACCCGCTCCCGCCACGCCGGGAGGCCCGCCATCCCCTGGGACGTCCAGCGCATCAGCGAGATGTAGTGCGGCATGGGGCAATCTTATGAGCTGTGCGGCTGAACGCCTACCTCGCGCGCGCGGGCATCGCGTCGCGCCGAAGCGCCGACGAGCTGATCAAGGCCGGTCGGGTCACGGTGAACGGCGCGCCCGGCCAGCTGAACACGTTCGTCGAGCAGGCGGACCGCGTCGAGGTCGACGGCCGCGCCGTCGCGCCGCAGCCGCTCGCCTACGTGCTCCTGCACAAGCCCGCCGGCGTCGTGACCACCGCCCGCGACCCGCAGCGCCGACCGACCGTCGTCGACCTCGTGCGCCACGAGGCGCGCGTCGTCCCCGTCGGTCGCCTCGACGCCGACACGACCGGCGCGCTGCTGCTGACGAACGACGGGCCGCTCGCGCACCGGCTTGCGCATCCTCGCTACGGCGTCGACAAGGTGTACGAGGTCGAGGTCGAGGGCGACCCGAAGGAGGACCAGCTTCGGCAGCTCAGCGAAGGCGTGCAGCTGGACGACGGCCGAACGGCTCCGGCCCGCGCCCGTCGCCTCGGCCCGCACCGGCTCGAGCTCGACGCTGCACGAAGGGCGCAAGCACCAGGTCAAACGGATGTGCGACGCAGTCGGCCTGCCGGTCCTGCGCCTGCACCGGTCACGCTACGACGGGCTCGAGTTGGGTGATCTCCCTGCAGGGGAATGGCGCGAGCTGACAGAAGAAGAGGTGCAGCAGTTGCGGAAAGAGACCGGAGGTAGCGTCTCGGGATGATCGTCGACAGCGCCGTGTATCGGGAGGGCAAGCGCGTTGCCGAGCCGGCAACCGTGGCGGATCTCGCCGCTGCGGCCCGGAAGGGCGGGTGCCTCGCGTGGTTGGGGCTCCACGAGCCGACGACCGAGGAGCTGGACGAGGTCGCTCGCGAGTTCGCCCTCCACGAGCTGGCAGTCGAGGATGCGGTTCACGCCCATCAGCGGCCCAAGCTCGAGTGGTACGGAGACGTGGCGTTTCTGGTGTTGCGACCCGCTCGCTACATCGACGAGAAAGAGGAGGTCGAGTTCGGTGAGATCCACGTCTTCGCCGGACCGAACTTCGTCATCACGATCCGTCACGGCGAGGCATCAGAGCTCGGGCGGCTTCGGCAATCGCTGGAGTCTCGTCCGGACCTGCTTGCCCGCGGCCCGATGGCCGTCGTCTACGCGGTCGTGGATCGCGTCGTGGACGACTACGCACCCGTCGTCGCCGGACTGGAGAACGACGTCGACGAGATCGAGTCCGAAGTCTTCGGTCGCGCTCGCCACGTCTCCCGCCGCACCTACGAGCTGATTCGAGAGGTGATCGAGTTCAGAAGGGCGGTCAATCCGCTCCCGGAGGTTCTCCTGCATCTCATGAAGGACCGAGACGTCGGCGACGAGGAGCGGCGCTATCTACGGGACGTGCACGACCACGCGCTGCGAATTCAAGAGCAGGTCGACGGTTTCAACGAGCTCCTCCGCAACATCCTCAGCATCAACCTGACGCTCGAGACGAAGGCGCTCAACGAGGCCGGGAACCGCCAGAACGAAGAGGTCAAGAAGATCTCCGCGTGGGCGGCCATCCTCTTCGCACCGACGCTCGTGGGAACGGTGTACGGCATGAACTTCGACCACATGCCGGAGCTCCACTGGCGGCTCGGTTATCCGATGGCGCTCGGGCTGATGCTTGCCGTTTCCGCGGGCCTCTACGTGCTCTTCAGACGCCGCCGCTGGATCTGAGCTTCAGCTCGAGCGGACGAAGCCCATCCGCTCGTACATGCGATCGACCGTCGGGTTCGCGACAGCGGCAGCCTTCTCGGCGCCCCGCTTCATCAACCCCAACAGCGCCCCTTCGTCCGCGCGCAGCTCGTCGTAGCGCTCCCTGAACGGCGTCAGCAACGTGACCACCGCCTCGCCGACGTCCTCCTTGAACTGCCCGTAGCCCGCGCCGTCGTAGCGCGACTCGACCTCGGCGATCGACGCCCCGGTCGCGACGGCCATGATCTCGATCAGGTTCGACACGCCCGCCTTCTCGTCCGGGTCGTGCTTGACCTCGCGCCCGGAGTCGGTGACCGCGGTCTTGAACTTCTTCCTGATCACGTCGGGCTCGTCGATCAACCGGACGACGCCCTGCGGCGCGCCGCGCGTCGTCGACATCAGGCGGTCCGGCTCCTGGAGGTTCTTCACGCGCGCTCCCTCCTCGGGGTAGACGCCGCGCGGCACGACGAGCGTCTCGCCGAAGCGCTGGTTGAAGCGCTCCGCGATGTCGCGCGTCAGCTCGACGTGCTGGCGCTGGTCGTCTCCGACCGGAACGATGTCGGTGTTGTAGAGCAGGATGTCCGCCGCCATCAGGACGGGGTACGTGAAGAGGCCCGCAGAGACGAAGTCCTGCTCGTCGGCGCGCTCCTTGAACTGGGTCATGCGCCGGAGCTCACCGAAGGCCGTGACGCCTCCGAGCAGCCAGGCACCTTCCGTGTGCGCGGGCACGTGGCTCTGGACGAACACGATCGAGCGGTCGGGGTCGAGCCCGGTCGCGATCAGCCACGCGAAGACGGAGAGCGTCGACTCGCGCAGCACCTCGGGCTCGAACGGCGTCGTGATCGAGTGCATGTCCACCACGCAGAAGACCGCCTCCTCGCCCGCCGCGGCCGCTTCCTCCTGCGTCCGGACGTACTGCCGGAACCCGCCGCTGTAGTTGCCGAGGGTCTTGTCGCCCGACGCGCGGATGCCCGAGAAGACCCTCATCGGCCGAGCTCTCGCTTCGTCAGGTCGAGGATCTCCCGGTACAGGCCGTGCAGGCCTTCCTCCGTCAACGGCCCCCGGTTCGCGCGCGAGAGGTCGCGCAGGAGCGACTCCTCCTGCTGCGGGTCGACGAACTCGATGCCCTCCGCCTCCTTGTGCCGCTTCAACCGCGCGACGAGCTCGAGCCGCTTGTTGAGCGCGCGCACGATCGCGCGGTCGTTGTCGGAGATCTGTCCGCGCAGCTCCTGAATCAGCCGGTCCGTGTTCTCGTCGCTCACCAGGCCGCTGAGACTACCGCCCGTAGACTTCGCAAATGGCCACGCAGGCGGCGCCCGAGCTGCTGATCGTCATGGGTCCGGGCGCGACGCCCGACCAGACCGAGCACGTCGTCGCCCGGCTCGCCGAGGTGGGCGTGTCGGCGCGCGTTTCGACCGGCCGCGAGGCGACCGTGATCGGCGCGATCGGCGACCGCGACCTGCTCGCGTCGCTCCCGCTCGAGGCCTATCCGGGCGTCCACCAGGTGCTGCCGATCGTGAAGCCGTACAAGCTCGTCTCGCGCGAGCTCGCGGCGGACCTGACGATGATCGACTCGCTCGGCCGTCGCCTCGGCGACTCCTACTTCGGGCTGATCGCGGGGCCCTGTTCCGTCGAAACGCGCGAGCAGACGCTCGAAACGGCGCGCGTCGTCGCGGCCGCGGGCGCGACGATGCTCCGCGGCGGCGCGTTCAAGCCGCGCTCGTCGCCGTACTCCTTCCAGGGCCTCGGGCAGGCGGGGCTGGAGATCCTCGCGGAGGCGCGCGAGGTGACGGGCCTGCCGATCGTCACCGAGCTGATGGACGTGCGCGACGTCGAGGCGGTCGTCACGTGGGCCGACGTGATCCAGATCGGCGCGCGGAACATGCAGAACTTCACGCTCCTCTCCGAGGTGGGCCGCGCGGAGAAGCCCGTGCTCCTGAAGCGCTCGCCGTCGGCGTCGATCGAGGAGCTCCTGATGGCCGCCGAGTACGTCGTGCGCGAGGGGAACGACCAGGTGATGCTCTGCGAGCGCGGGATCAAGACCTTCGAGACCTCGACGCGGTACACGCTCGACATCGCCGCGGTACCGGTGCTCAAGCAGGAGACGCACCTGCCCGTCGTCGTCGACCCCTCGCACCCGGCCGGGCGCCGCGACCTCGTGCTGCCGCTGACGCTCGCAGCAGTCGCGGCCGGCGCCGACGGCGTGATCGTCGAGGTGCACCCCGACCCCGAGCAGGCGCTCTCGGACGGGCCGCAGCAGATTCCCGACCGGCGACTTCCCCGAGTTCGCCCGCGAGGTGTTCGCGCTCGTCGAGCTGGTGGGCAAGACCGCGGGTTGACATGCCGGTTCGTTCACTCGCAGTCGTCGGCACCGGCCTGATCGGCGCCTCAGTCGCTCTCGCCGCCCGGCGCGCGGGAGTCGAGGACGTGCGCGGCTACGACCCCGACGACGAGGCGCTCGCCGGCGCGGTCGAGCGGGGCGCGGTCGAGGCGGCCGGCTCGCTGGGCGAGGCGGTGGGGGACGTCGAGCTCGTGGTCGTGGCGGCTCCGGTCGCGCGGCTCGCCGCGTCGGTCGCCGAGGTGCTCGACGCGTCGAGCGGCACGGTCACCGACGTCGGCTCGACGAAGGGCGCCGTCGTGCGCGCCGCGCGTTCCGACGCCCGCTTCATCGGCGGCCATCCGGTCTGCGGGTCCGAAGCGCGCGGGCCGGCGAACGCGCGTGCCGAGCTCTTCGACGGCGCCACGTGGTTCCTCACCCCGGTCGCGCAGACGGACCCCGAGCGCTACCGCACGCTGCACGCGTTCGTGTCCGCGGTCGGCGCCGTCCCCGTCGCGGTCGACCCCGACGCACACGACCGGCTGGTCGCGCTGACGAGCCACCTGCCGCACGCACTCGCCAACCTGCTCGTCAACCAGGCGGGAGCGACGCGCATCGACGGGCACGAGCCGCTCGCGGCGGCCGGCGGCTCGCTGCGCGACATGACGCGCGTCGCCGGAGCCAACCCGCGCATCTGGATCGACATCTTCCTCGACAACGCGACCGCCGTTCGCGAGTCGCTCGGCGAACACCGGCGGCGGATCGAACAGCTCGAGGCCGCGCTCGCGTCCGGGGACGCGGGCTTCCTCGCACGCTGGATCGCCGAGGCGTCGGGCAACCGCCGCCGCATGCTCGCCGACGCGTACGAGGATCCCGGCGCACTGCAGCGGCTGCGCGTGCACGTGCCGGACCGCCCGGGCGTGCTCGCGGGGATCACGCAGGCACTCGGGGCCGAGCGGATCAACATCGAGGACTTCGAGCTGCACCACATGTCGCCCGAGCGCGGCGGCGTGCTCACCGTGCTCGTCACGGGCGAGGAGCCCGCGCGCCGAGCCGCCGAGCTGCTCGAGGCGCAGGGCTACGGCGTCGTCGTCTCACCGGTCGTCGACGAATGAAGATCGAGCCCGCCCGCGCGCTCGTCGGGCACGCGGTCGTGCCCGGCGACAAGTCGATCTCGCACCGCGCCGTCCTGCTCGCCGCCGTCGGCGAGGGGGAGACCGAGATCACCGGCTTCGGTCGCTCCGGCGACACCGAGTCGACGCTGCGGGCCGTGCGCGCGCTCGGCGCGGAAGTCGAAGAGCCCGACATCGACGTCGTGCGCGTGCGCGGCCGCGGGCTTCGTGGGCTCGTGCCGCCGGGCGAACCGATCGACGCGGGGAACGCGGGAACGTTGATGCGCCTGCTCGCGGGGCTCCTCGCCGGGCAGGAGGGGCGCTTCGAGCTGACGGGGGACGAGTCGCTCTCGCGCCGGCCGATGGAACGGGTCGCAGCGCCGCTCCGCGAGCTCGGCGCGCTCGTCGAGACGACCGACGGCCATGCGCCGATCGTCGTCGAGGGCGGCAAGCTCCGCGGGATCACGTACGAGCTGCCGGTCGCGAGCGCGCAGGTGAAGTCGGCTGTGCTCCTGGCCGGGCTCTACGCCAAGGGTCGCACGACCGTTGTCGAGCCGGTGGCAACGCGCGACCACACCGAGCTGCTGCTGCAACACGCCGGCGTCGACGTCGAGCGCAAGGGGCTCTCGGTGAGCGTCGCCGGTATCGAGCGCCTCGAGCTCGAGCGCGTCGAGGTGCCCGGCGACTTCTCGTCCGCCGCGCCGCTGATCGTCGCCGCGACCCTGCTGCCCGGCTCCGAGCTCTACCTCCACGGCGTCGGGATCAACCCGACGCGCACCGGCCTGCTCGACGTGCTCGAGCGGATGCAAGCGCGCGTCACGCTCTTCAACAAGCGCAAGCTCGGTGCGGAGACGGTCGCGGACATCGACGTGCGCTCCGCCGCGCTCGTCGCGACGCGCGTCGCTCCTGCGGAGGTGCCGCGCATGGTCGACGAGCTGCCGCTCGTCGCGCTGCTCGCCGGCTTCGCGCGCGGCGAGACGGTCATCCGCGGCGTCCAGGAACTGCGCGTAAAGGAAACAGATCGTGTCGAGACTGTGAAAGATGTGCTGAAACCCCTTGGCATCCGTGTCTCCGCGGGCGAAGATGAACTGAGGGTGGTGGGTGTCCCCACCCGCCCAAAGGGGGGTGGCAGCGCTGATTCCCACGGCGACCACCGGATCGCGATGCTCGGGGCGGTTGCGGGGCTCGTGTCGCGGGAGGGGCTGCGGCTCGAGGGGGCCGATGCGGCGGCGGTGAGCTTTCCCGGGTTCTTCGAGCTGCTCGAGAGCATCGCGCTCAGGTGAGCAAATGCTCTCTAATAGAACGATGATCGTCGCGATCGACGGACCCGCTGGGGCGGGCAAGAGCACGGTGGCACGGCAGCTCGCCGCGCGGCTCGGCTTTCGCTACCTCGACACCGGCGCGATGTACCGCGCGCTGACCTGGCTCGCGCTCGAGCGCGCCGCGGACCTCGACGACGCGGAGGCGCTCGGCGCGCTCGCCCGCGAGCATCCGATCAGCTTCGAGGACGAGCAGCACGTCCTGATCGACGACCGCGACGTGTCGGCCGAGATCCGCGAGCCTCGGATCGACAAGGTGGTCTCGTCGGTCGCGCGCCACCCGCAGGTGCGCGAGGTGATGCGCGAGCGGCAACGCGAGCTCGGCGAGCACGGCAACGTCGTGATCGAGGGGCGCGACATCGGGACGGTCGTCGCGCCGCGCGCAGAAGTAAAGGTGTACTTGAACGCCAACGAGTCGGAACGTGCCCGCCGGCGCATCGCCGAGCGACCGGGGCTCGCGGCCGACGCGCTCGCGACCGACCTGCGGCTGCGCGACGAGCGCGACTCGGCACAGATGCGCCCCGCGGACGACGCAGAGCAGATCGACACGACCGACCTCTCGATCGACGACGTGGTCGCGCGGATCGAAGAGCTCGTGCGCTCGAGGCAGCCGGCATGAACCGCATGGACGTCACGTGGAGGATCGGGCAGCTCACGCTCGGTTCGCTCGTGCGCGCGTTCGTTCCGCTCCGCGTCTATGGCAAGGAGCGCGTCCCGCTCGAGGGCGGGATCGTGATGGCGTTCAACCACTTCTCGTGGATCGATCCGCCGGTGTTCGGGAACGCGTCGCCGCGGACCATGCGTTTCCTCGCGAAGATCGAAGCGCACCGGATGCCCGGGGTCGGGCAGCTGATCCGCCTGTTCGGGACGATCTCCGTGCGGCGCGGCGAGTCCGACCGCGAAGCGGTCCGGCTGATGCGCCAGGTCGTCCGCGACGGGTACGCCCTCGGGCTCTTCGCCGAAGGCACGCGTCAGCGTGACGGGGTCCCGGGCAAGGTCCAGCCGGGCGCGGCGATGGTCGCGCTCCAGGAGGACGTGCCCGTCGTGCCGGCCGCGATCCACGGCACGCACGAGTGGCGGCCCGGCAACTGGAAGCCCGTCTCCGTCGTCTGGGGCGCACCGATGCGCTTCGACGGCCTGCCGAAGAACGGCAAGGGCTACCGCGAAGCCTCCGTCGAGATCGAGCGCGAGATCCACCGGCTCTGGCGCTGGCTCGTCGAGGTGCACGAGGCCGGGCGCCCGGCGCAGGTCGAGCTGCCGTGAGCACGCGCGCGGACGAGCTGATCGGCACCGTCGCGATCGTCGGCTTCCCGAACGTCGGCAAGTCGACGCTCGTCAACCGGCTCACCTCGACGCGCGCGGCGGTCGTGCACGAGACGCCCGGCGTCACCCGCGACCGCAAGGAGCTCGAGGTCGAGTGGAACGGCCGCCGCTTCCTCGTGATCGACACGGGCGGGATCGACATCGCCGACGACGCCGAGATCACGCGCTCGATCGCGGACCAGGCGCGCGAGGCGGTCGAGGAGGCCGACCTCGTGCTCTTCGTCGTCGACGCGCGCATCGGCACGACGCCGGGCGACGAGGAGGTCGCGGAGATCCTTCGCCTCTCGCACAAGCCCGTCCTGGTGCTCGCGAACAAGATCGACGACCCGACGCAGGAGGCGAACGCGCTCGAGTTCCACCGGCTCGGCCTCGGCGACCCGATCCCGCTCTCCGCGATGCACGGTCACGGCACCGGCGACCTGCTCGACGACCTCGTCGACCGGCTCGAGCAGCTCGGCGGCGCACGACCCGAGCTGCCCGAGGACGCGATCCGCGTCGCCATCCTCGGCCGCCCCAACGTCGGCAAGTCGTCGCTCCTGAACGCGCTGCTCGGTCGCGAGCGCGTGATCGTCTCGGAGGTGCCCGGCACGACGCGCGACTCGATCGACACCGTGCTCGAGCGCGACGGGCGCACGTTCGTGCTCGTCGACACCGCGGGCCTCAGGCGGAAGCGCCGCCACCGGCAGGGGATCGAGTACTACTCGGAGCTTCGCGCGATCGAGGCCGCCGAGCGAGCGGACGTCGCGCTCGTCCTGATCGACTCGAGCGAGGGGATCGTCGAGCAGGACGTTTCCGTGGCAGACGTGGCGCGAAAGGCGAACAACTCGACCCTCGTCGTGCTCTCGAAGTGGGACGAGTCGACGATCGACGTCGAGGACACGCGGAAGCAGCTGATCCGCCGCCTGCGCCAGCGCCCGCCGATCATCGCGGTCTCCGCAAAGACCGGCCGCGGCGTCAACCGCCTGCTCGACGAGGTCGAGAAGCTCTTCGAGAAGCACACCTCGCGCGTGCCGACGCCCGAGCTCAACCGGTTCCTCGGCGAGCTGCGCGAGGCGCGACAACCCCCGTCGCGGAACGGCCGCAGCCTCAACCTCCTCTACGGCACGCAGGTCGAGACGCGCCCGCCTCGGTTCAAGTTCTTCGTCAACGACCCCGCGCTCGTCACGCGCGACTACGGCTACTGGGTCGAGAACAACGTTCGCGAGCGGTTCAACCTCACGGGCGTCCCGGTCGTGATCGACTTCGCCCCGAAGTGAACACGGTCGTCGTCGGAGCGGGCTCGTGGGGGACGGCGTTCGCGCGCCTGCTGGCGGATCGCGGGCACGAGGTGACACTCGCCGCGCGTGATCCCGAGCAGGTCGAGGCGATCGAGGCGACCGGGCGCAACCCGCGCTACCTGACGAACGTCGACCTGAAGGGGATCCGGCCGTCGACGATCGAAGCGGCGCCGATCGCCGACGCCGACCTCGTCGTCGCGGCCGTTCCGAGCCGCGTCTTCGGCTCGGTCGTGCCGAACCTGCCGGGGAACGCGCCGGTGCTCAGCCTGACCAAGGGCCTCGACCCCTCGACCGGCGAGCGCCTGTCCACACTCGTCCGCGACCGCCCGATCGCGGTGCTGACCGGCCCGAACATGGCCGAGGAGATCGCGTCGGGGCTGCCCACGGCGGCGGTGATCGCCTCGGAGGAGGAGCAGCTCGCCGAGCAGCTCCAGTCCGAGATCAACTCGCTCGCGTTCCGCGTCTACTCGAACACCGACCTCGTCGGCGTCGAGCTGTGCGCCGCGGCGAAGAACGTGATCGGGCTCGCGGCGGGCGGCGTCGACGGCCTCGGCCTCGGCGACAACGCGAAGGCGGCGCTGATGACCCGGGGGCTGGCCGAGATGGGGAGGCTGGGCGAGGCGGCCGGCGGCGACCCGGACACGTTCGCGGGTCTCGCCGGCATGGGCGACCTGATCGTGACGTGCTGGCACCCCAGCGGTCGCAACCGCAGGGCCGGCGAGCTGATCGCGCGCGGGCTGTCGCCCGACGAGGCGGCCGCGGAGATCGGCCAGACGGTCGAGGGGCTCACGACCGCCCCCGTTCTGAGGGATCTTTCTCACCGTCTCGGCGTCGAGCTGCCGATCACCGAAGGCGTATGTACCGTTCTCAGCGGCATGCCTCTCTCCGATCTGCTCGCGAGTCTCATGGGTCGGCGGCCCACCGAAGAGTGAAGGTCTGGCTCGCGGCGGCGCTCGGCGCGATCGCGCTCGCCGGGTGCGGCGGCAACGACACGGCAGGCGCGTCGGCGATCGGCCTCGCGCCGGCGGACGCGGTCGGCTACGTCGAGCTCGACACGACCCTCGACTCCGACCAATGGGAAAAAGTGCAGGCCCTGCTTGACCGCTTTCCGAGTCGACCGCAGCTCGTCGTCGAGCTCGACAAGCAGCTCGCCGAGGAACAGCTCGAGTGGGAGCGCGACGTCGAGCCCGCGCTCGGCGACACCGTCGCTGTGATCTGGGTCGGGCGGACCGAGAACGATGTCGTCTGGGCGACGCAGCCCGACGACGAGGCGAAGCTCCGCACGCTCGTCGACAAGATCGCCGACGAGGTCGACACGGACTACGTGCTCGGCGAGCTCGACGGCTGGACGCTCGTCGCGGAACGGCAAGCGGTGATCGACGACCTGAAGGCAGGCGACGGCGAACTGGCGGACAACGACGCATATCAGGCCGCTCTCGACGAGCTCCCCGACGAGCGGCTCGCCTTCGGGTGGGTGCGCCAGGAGGCGCTCTCCTCCGCAGACCTGCTGCAGTTCGAGTTCGAGTGGGTCGCCGGAGCGATCGAGGCGCGCGACGACGGCGCTGCCGCGACGTTCGTCGAGCGATCGACCGCGGAAGCCGGCGCGAACTACACCTCGCGCCGCATCGACGAGGCACCCGCCGACGCGCTCGTGTTCCTCTCGTTCGACACGAAGAGCCTCCGCGCGCAGACCTCGGCGCTTGCCCCGCTCGCGACCCTGTTCGGCGTTCGCGTCGACCAGCTCGTCGCAGATATCGAAGGCGAGGGCGCGTTCTGGGTGCTGCCGGCCCCGGGCTTCCCCGAGGTGACCCTGGTGCTCACCACGTCGTCGCCGGCGCGGACGCAGCAGCAGCTGCAAGAGCTGCTCGAGGGCGCGCCGCTGCCGATCCGGGTTGCCGTCGTCGGGGATCAGGTCGTCGCCACGACCGCGTCGAACCCGGCCCAGGCGCTCGAGCGGGCCAGGGTGGGCGGGACGCTCGCCGACGACGAGGACTTCCGCGAGGCGAAGGACGCTGCGGGCATGCCCGACCAGACCGGGGGCTTCCTCTACGTCGACGTCGCGGACGCGCTCCCACTGCTCGCGCTCGCCGGCTATGCGGGCGTCGACGTGCCGAAGGAGGCGCTCGAGAACCTGCGGCCGGTCAGCTCGGTGGTCGCCTGGAGCGAGGCGGACGGAGCCACCTCGGCTCAGACGGTTTTCGTCCACATCCAGTAGGTAGTCTGCCGCCGATGGCGGGCCGCGAGTTCCTCTTCACGTCCGAGTCGGTCACCGAAGGCCACCCGGACAAGATCGCCGACCAGGTCTCGGACAGCGTCCTCGACGCCGTCCTCCGCGACGATCCGGGCGGGCGCGTCGCCTGCGAGACGCTGATCACGACCGGCCTCGTCGTGGTCGCCGGCGAGATCACGACCGAGATCTACGTCGACATCCCCAAGCTCGTGCGCGAGCGGATCGCGCAGATCGGCTACACGCACTCCGAGTGGGGCTTCGACGCTCACACGTGCGGCGTCGTCGTCGCGATCGACGAACAGTCGCCGGACATCGCGCAGGGCGTGGACACCGCCTACGAGATCCAGCACGACCCCGGCGACGACGATCCGCTCGACAAGGTCGGCGCCGGTGACCAGGGGATGATGTTCGGCTACGCGTCCAGCGAGACGCCCGAGCTGATGCCGCTCCCGATCATGCTCGCGCACAAGATCTGCAAGCGACTCGCCGAGGTGCGCAAGGCGGGGATCCTTCCGTACCTGCGACCGGACGGGAAGGCGCAGGTGACCGTGCGCTACGAGACCGACGAGCACGACGTGCAGCGGCCGGTCGCGATCGAGCGGCTGCTCGTCTCGACCCAGCACGCCGACGGGCTCGACGCCGACGCGATGATCAAGCCCGACATCATCGAGTACGTGCTGCGGCCGATCCTCCCTCGCGATCTCTACGACGAGAAGCGCTTCCAGGAGCGCGACTTCGTCTACGTCAACCCGACCGGCAAGTTCGTGATCGGCGGGCCGATGGGCGACACCGGCCTGACCGGCCGCAAGATCATCGTCGACACGTACGGCGGCGCGGCGCGACACGGCGGCGGTGCGTTCTCCGGCAAGGATCCGACGAAGGTCGACCGGTCGGCCGCGTATGCCGCGAGGTACGTCGCGAAGAACATCGTCGCGGCCGGGCTCGCGGAGCGCTGCGAGATCAACGTCGCGTACGCGATCGGCGTCGCGCACCCCGTCTCGGTGACGGTGCGCACGTTCGGGACCGAGCACATCCCGGTCCCGAAGATCGAGCAGCTCGTCAAGGAGTACTTCGACCTACGGCCCGCCGCGATTCTGCGCGACCTCGACCTGCGGCGGCCGATCTATTCCAAGACCGCGGCCTACGGGCACTTCGGGCGCGACGACCACGACTTCTCGTGGGAGCGCGTCGACAAGGCCGCCGAGCTCCGCGAGGCCGCCGGCCTCAACGGTGAGCCGCCCTTTCCGGTGAGTGCGGGCGAGCCCGTCGCCGCCGGCGAGCGCGACGCCTGACCGAGCCGCCGCCACCGACTCCGGCCCGGCCGCGCACCGACCTGCCTCGCCTGCTCTCGGGCGCGGCGCTGCTCGTACTCGCGCTCTGGGTCGCCTTCGGCGGCCTCGGCGGTTGCTTCCCGTCGTTCGGCAACCCGTTCCGGGAAGAGACGGTCGACCGCAGCAGCCCCGTCGTGCTGAAGTCGATCGAGAACCTGCGCCGGTTCCAGGCAGCGACAGGCCACTACGAGGTGATCGTCGACCTCGAGAAGGACACGCAATTCGTCCCGTCGCCGATTCGCGGTGAGCGCGTCCTGTTCGTCGCGGTGGGCGACGTCGACGCCGGCGTCGACTTCTCAGCGCTCGAGGACGAGGCCGTGCGCGTCTCGGACAACCGGCGCACCGTTCACCTCGAGCTGCCCCACGCGGAGATCTTCGGTGCGCGCGTCGACCCGACGCGCAGCTACGTCTACGACCGCGACCGCGGCCTGATCGACCGCGTCGCCTCGATCTTCCAGGACAACCCGACGAGCGAGCAGGAGCTCTACGTGCTCGCGGAGGAGAAGCTGATGGACGCGGCGGAGGAGAGCCCGAGCATCGTCGTCCGCGCCGAGCAGAACACGCGCCTGATGCTCGTCGGCCTGCTGAAGGCGCTCGGTTTCAGGAGCGTCACGATCGAGTTCGTCGACGTCACGCCCTAGGCGGGGCGCACGAACAAACCCTCGGCGGCCTTGTCCGTGAGCGCGACCTCGCCGCCGTTCAGCTGCACGGCGAAGGGCTCGTTCGAGCGAACCTCGAGCTCGCGGCCCGGCTCGAGGCCATGGTCGTAGAACCAGTGCAGCAGGTCGCCGTCGTGCTCGGCGAGCCGGACGATCGTCGCCTTCGTGCCGGGGGCGAGGTTCGCGAGCGGGGCGAGCTCGTCGTTCTCGCGCTGCTCGAAGTCGGGGTCGACCGGCCAGCCGTGCGGGCAGCGCTCCGGGTTGCCGAGCTTCTCCGCGATGCGGTCGACCATGTCGTCGCTGAAGGTGTCGCCGAGCTCGTCGGCGTGCACGTGCGCTTCCGCGGCGGTGTAGCCCATGAAGTCCGTGAGCAGCCGCTCGATCAGGCGGTGCTTGCGCACGACCTTCTCGGCCCGCGCCCGTCCGGTCTTCGTCAGCAGGGCCTCCTTGTGCTCGCCGCGCTCGATCAGCCCCTCCGACTCGAGCCGCTTCAGCATCTCGCCCGCCGAGGCGCGAGAGACGCCGAGCATCTCCGCGACGCGCACCGCCACCGTCGGGAGCCCCTCGGCCATCGGCCGGTACTCGCCGATCGGGAAGGCCAGGAAGTAGATCGTCTCGAGGTACTCGTCGACCGAATGTCCCTGGGGCGCCACGGCGGCCACTCTACCCGGGCGCGGACACGTCGGACCCGCGCCGCGCGGCGAGCAGGTAGACGAACGGCGCGGAGACGAGGATCAGCAGGAGTGCGGGCGGGGCGGCCCGCGAGTACGAGCCGAGCGCCGTGTACTTCCAGATCTCGGTCGCGAGCGTCTCGAAGCCGATCGGCCGCAGGAGCAACGTCGCGGGCAGCTCCTTCATCGCGTTCAGGAAGACGAGCGCGGCGCCGGCGAGCAGCCCGCGGCGGATCAACGGCACCGTCACGGTCGCAAGCACGCGCACGGGGCCGTGCCCGAGGCTCCGCGCGGCCTCCTCGATCCGCGGGTGGACGGCCTGCAACGACGACTCGACGCCCGCGAGCGCTTGCGGGAAGAAGCGGACGACGTACGCGAACACCAGCAGCGCGAGCGTCTGGTAGAGCGGCGTCAGGTAGTTCGCCGCGAAGAACACGAGCGACAGCGCGATCACGATCCCGGGCAGCGCGTTGCCGGTGTAGGCGAGTCGCTCGAGCGTGCGCGTCCAGCGTGCCGGGTAGCGCTCGGCGAGCAGCGCGACGGGAAGCACCGCGACGACCGCGACCACCGCAGCGAGCGCGGAGGCCGAGACGGACGAAAGCGCGGCCTCCCAGGCGATCTCGATTCCCCGGCCGAGCTCGACGCCGCGCGCGGTCCAGTAGACGAGCACGGCGAGCGGCACGACGAGGAAGAACGCGACGACGCTCGCGCTGAACGCGAACGCGGGCCAGCGCCACGGTCCGAGCGGAATCGTCTTCGGCGGCCGCTCGGCGCCGCTTGCGGACGCACGCACACCTCGTCGGGACCGTTCCTCGAGCACGAGCAGCACTGCGGCGAACGCGACCAGCACGAGCGCAAGCACCGCGGCCGGCGTCCGGTCGAACAGCGAGCGGTACTGCACGTAGATCGACCGGGTCAGCGCGTTGTACTGCATCAGCGACACCGCGCCGAAGTCGGAGAGCGTGTAGAGCGCGACGAGCAGCGACGCCGCGCCGAGCGACGGCCGCAGCGCCGGCAGCGTCACGCGCCGGAAGACGCCCCAGCGCGAGCGCCCGAGCCCGCGCGCCGCGTCCTCGAGCGCTGGGTCGAGCCCGCGAAGCGCCGCGCCCGCGAGCAGGAAGACGTACGGGTAGGTGGAGAGCGTGAGCGCGAGCCACGCGCCGACGAAGCCGTAGATCTCCGGTAGGCGCTCCACGCCGAGCGGCTCCAGCAGCTGCTGCAGCAGCCCGCGCGGCCCGAACGCGCCGAGCAGCGCAAGCGCGGCGACGTAGCTCGGGATCACGAGCGGCAGCGGCGCCGCGACCGCGAGCACGCGTCGTGCCGGCAGGTCGGTGCGCGTGACCAGCCAGGCGAGCGGGAGGCCGACGAGGACCGCCGTGCCCGTCACCGCCGCGACGAGCACGAACGTCTTGACGACGAGGGTCAGCGTTCCGGGCCGCCCGAGCACCTCGAGCACGTCGCCCGAGCCGACGGTGCGGAGGAGGAGGTAGACGAGCGGCAGGAGGACGAGGGCGACCGCCGCAACCGCCGGAACGGCAAGCGCGGCGGGCGCCCTCGTGCGGCTCACGTCGTGAACCCGACCTCGTTCAGCAGCTCGAGCGTCTTCTCGAGCTCGGGGCCGAGCTGGTCGAGCTGGATCTGCGGCCCGCCCAGGCTGTCGAGCGGGGGGAGGCCGGCCTTGGCCTCGATGCCCGGCACGACCGGGTACTCGGCCTCCTCGGCCTCGTCCACGTAGAAGCGCTGGCTCGGCTCGGAGAGCAGGAACTCGACGAACTGCTGCGCTGCGTCCGCATGCTCGGCGGTCTCGAGGATCGCCGCGCCCGCGACCGACACGAGCGCGCCGGGATCCTCGCCCGTGAGGAAGTGGTTCGCGACCGCCGCCTCGGGGTTCTCCTCCTTGACGAGGTAGAGGTAGTAGTGGTTGACGAGACCGAGCTCGATCTCGCCCGAGCCGACGGCCTCGACGACGGGCGTGTTCTTCTCGTAGAGCTTCGGCTCGTTCGCCTTCAGCCCCTCGAGCCAGGTGCGCGTGCGCTCCTCGCCGAGCTCGAGCAGCATGGCGCTGACGAACGCCTGGAACGACGCGTTCGTGGGCGCGATGCCGATCTTGCCCTTCCACTTCGGATCGGTGAGCGCGAAGACGGAGTCGGGAACCTCGTCCTCCGAGAGCGCGTCGGTGTTGTACGCGATCACGCGCGAGCGGCCCGAGGTGCCGACCCAGTGGCCGTCCGGATCGCGGAAGCGCGCGGGCACACGGTCGAGCGCTTCCTGCGGCAGCTCGGCGAGCTGCCCTTCGCGCTCGACGGCGCCGAGCGAGCCCGGGTCCTGCGCGAAGAAGACGTCGGCGGGCGAGTTCTCGCCCTCCTCGGCGATCGTCGCGGCGAGCTCGGCGCTGTCGCCGTAGCGCACCTCGACGTCGATGCCCGTCTCCTTTTCGAAGCGCTCGAAGAGCGGTTCGACGAGCTCCTCTTCGCGGCCCGAGTAGACCACGAGCGTCTCGTCCGCGCCCGCGTCGTCGTCGCCCCCGCAACCGGCCGCCACGCCGAGCAGCGCCGCAACCGCCAACACCATCACCTTCCGCATGCGTCGTTTCCTCCCGTGATTGTCAGGTCCCCCTTACAAGCGCCGGAAGCCTATGTAAGGCGGACCTGACGCGTCAAGCGGGAACCCGCTCGAACACCGTCACGCGGCGCTCGTGGGGGTGTACCGAGACGCGCGAGCCGAGCGGCACGACCTCGGTGGAGGGGCGCTGCGAGATCACGGTCGCGCCGTCGGTGAGCCGGACGCGGTAGAAGACGTCGTGGCCGCGGAACTCGCGGCCGACCACCTCGCCGATCCCCGCCTCGTCGAGCGAGAGCTCCAGCTGCTCGGGCCGGATCAGCGCTTCGACGCTCGTGTTGCCGTTCAGGTTCGCGACGGGAAAGCGGCCGAGCAGCGTGTCGACGAGACCGCCGTCGATCGTCCCGGGGACGAAGTTGGCCGCGCCGACGAACTCGGCCGCCCAGCGGTCGGCGGGGTGCAGGTAGAGGTCCTCCGGCGAGCCCGTCTGCAGGACGGTGCCGTCTCGCATCAGCGCGATCCGGTCGGCGAGCGAGAAGGCTTCCTCGCGGTCGTGGGTGACGAAGAGCACCGTCACGTCGATCCCGCGCAGGATCTCCGCGAGCTCGGCGCGCATCGAGGCGCGGAGCAACGGGTCGATGTTCGACCACGGCTCGTCGAGCAGCACGACGGACGGCCGCGGCGCGAGCGCGCGGGCGAGCGCGACGCGCTGCTGCTGTCCGCCCGAGAGCTCGTGCGGGAAGCGCTGCGACTGCTCGGTCAGGCCGACGAGGCGGAGCAGCTCGGGCACGCGCTCGCGGCGGTCGCCGCGCCGGACGCCGAAGCCCACGTTCTGCTCGACGCTCAGGTGCGGGAAGAGCGCGTACTCCTGGAAGACCATGCCGATCCCGCGAGCGTGCGCCGGGACGAAGACGCCCGGGCCGAAGACGGGGCGGTCCTCGATCGCGATCTCGCCGGCGTCCGGGCGCTCGAAGCCCGCCACCAGTCTGAGCAAGGTCGTCTTGCCGCAGCCGCTCGGGCCGAGGAGGGCGACGAACTCGCCGCGCTCGACGCAGAGCTCGCTCTCGAGCACGGCGGCGACGTCGCCGAAGTGCTTCGTCACGCCGTGCGTGCAGATGGTTCCACAGGCCATTTCCCTCAGTGTAAGGCACGCCTGACACGCCGGGGGGCTGACTACGCTCGGCTGCGTGAGCCGCTACGCCTCGGTCTACCCGCTCGTCAACGCCAGGGCCCTGGCCTCGCGGATCTTCACCTACGAGGTGCCCGACGAGGTCGAGAAAGGGGCGGTCGTCGAGGTGCGCTTCGCCCGCTCCAAGGCCCGCGGCGTCGTCGTGGACGTCGACGGGGTCGCGCCGGAGGGGATCACCGTGGCCGCGATCGAGCGGGTCGTGGAGGAGCTCCCGCCGGCCCTCGTCGATCTCGCGCTCTGGCTCGCCGAGTACTACGGCTCGACCCCCGCGCGCACGCTCGCGCTCGTCGCGCCCCGGGAGCGGAAGCGTCGCGGGGAGCGTCCGGCGCCGCTGTCGCGCGAAGGGCTCGCGGGCGAGGCGGAGCCGGAGCAGCTGACCGACGAGCAGCGCGCCGCGATCGACCGGATCGTCGGCGCGTTCGGGCAGCGGCGGGAACTTCCTGCTCGCGGGGGCGACCGGGAGCGGCAAGACCGAGGTCTACCTCCAGGCGTGCGCGGCGGCGCTCGAGCGCGGGCTCGGTGCGATCGTGCTCGTCCCGGAGATCGCGCTCACGCCGCAGGCGGCCGGTCGCTTCGCGGCGCGCTTCGGCGACGGCCTCGCGATCCTGCACTCGGGCCTCACCGACGCGGAGCGCCGCGACGAGCGCGAGCGGATCGCGCGGGGCGAGGCGCGCATCGTCGTCGGCGCACGCTCCGCGATCTTCGCGCCGGTCCGCGACCTCGGCCTGATCTGCGTCGACGAGGAGCACGACCAGTCGTACAAGCAGGACTCCGACCCGCGCTACGACGCGCGCACGGTCGCCGCGAAGCGCGCGGCGCTCGAGGGCGCGGTCGCGGTCTACGGCAGCGCAACCCCGCGGCCGGAGAGCTGGGAGCGGCTCGATCGGCTCGATCTCGGCGGGCGGCTCGTCGGGTCGCTCCCGCCGGTCAAGGTCGTCGACCTCCGGCGCGAGGCCGGCTACCCGCTCTCCGCACCGCTCCTCGCGGCGCTCGGTCGCGTTGCGGCTGAGGGCGGCAAGGCGATCCTGCTCCTCAACCGGCGCGGCATCGCCCCGGCGATCCACTGCCGCGCCTGCGGAACGACGCTCCGCTGCCCGAACTGCGACGTCGCGCTCGTCCTGCACCGCGACGACGTCCTGCACTGCCACCACTGCGGGCACACCGTCGCGTCGCCGGAGACGTGCCCGGCCTGCGCGTCGCCCGAGCTCGCGCGCATCGGCGCGGGGACGGAGAAGCTCGAGCAGGAACTCGCCGCGAGCGTGCCGGAGCTCGAGCGGATCCGGCTCGACGCCGACGTCGTCGCGGAGCGCGGCGCCGTCCCCGAGGCACTGCGCCGCTTCGCCGAGACGGATCGAGCCGTCCTGCTGGGCACGCAGATGGTCGCCAAGGGCCACCACTTCGCCGGCGTGTCGCTCGCCGCCGTCGTCGACGCCGACACGCAGCTCGGGCTGCCGGACTTTCGCGCCGAGGAGCGGACGTTCGCGCTCTTGACCCAGCTCGCGGGCCGCTCCGGCCGCGACGCGCCGGGGCGGGTGATCGTGCAGACCTTCCAACCCGACGCGCGCGCGGTCGCGTTCGCGGCGCGCCACGACGTCGCGGGCTTCCTCACGGGCGAGCTCGAGCGTCGCCGCGAGCTCGGCTACCCGCCGTTCTGCCACCTCGTCCGCATCGTCGTCGCCGGCCCGGAGCCGGAGCAGCCGCTCACGGCGCTGCGGGAGCTGGCGTCGAGGTTCCAGGAGGGCGAGCTGCTCGGGCCTGCGCCGCTGCTTCGCCTCCGTGGGCGCTACCGCGCCCAGCTGATCGCCAAGACGGGCGAGCCGCGACGCGTTGCGGCGCGCGCGGGCCGACTGCTCGCCGAGGCCGCGCCCGCGATGCGCCGCGCCGGGCTCACGGCGGTCGTCGACGTTGACCCGCAGAGCCTCTGACGCGCCGGACTACACTCCCCGCCGTGGCTGACGAGGCGGGCGAGCTGCGCGACACCGGCGACCTCGACGCCGAGGCTCTCGCGCGTCGGCGGCTCGCGCTGTCGCAGATCCGCCAGTACCCGGATTCCGCGCTGCGGCTGCGGGCCAACGAGGTCGAGCAGTTCGACGAGTCGCTTCGGCAGCTCGCCGAGCGGATGACCGCGCTGATGATCGACGCGTACGGCGTCGGCCTCGCGGCGACGCAGGTCGGCGTGCTCCAGCGACTGTTCGTCTTCCAGTCGGGCGACGACGAGCCGCGCGTGCTGGTCAACCCGCGCATCGTGCAGCAAAGCGACGAGGTGGAGCTGGACGAAGAGGGTTGCCTCTCGCTCCAGCGCGTGCTGGTGCCGGTCGAGCGCAGCGTGACGGTCACGATCGAGGCGCAGGACCTCGACGGCGACGACGTGCGGCTCGAGCTCGACGAGCTCCAGGCCCGCGTCGCGCAGCACGAGCTCGACCATCTCGACGGGGTGTTGATCCTCGACAGGACCACCGACGACGCACGGCGCGAGGCGATGGCGACGCTCCGCGCACAGCTTTCGCTCGCTTGAGCCGACTCGGCGTCGCCGCGACGGCGCCCTTCGGAGCGGACGTGCTCGAACGCCTGGCCGCGAAGCACGACGTCGCCTGGGTGCTCACGCGTCCCGACCGGCCGGCGGGGCGCGGACGCAAGGAGCGCCCGCCGGCGGCAAAGGTCGCTGCGGAAAAGCTTGGGCTGGAGGTGCGGCAGCCCGAGCGTCCCGCGGTCGACGACGTCGCGGGCGTCGACACGATCGTCCTCGTCGCCTACGGCGTGCTGATCCCCGACGACCTGCTCGCCGCGGCGCTCTGGCTGAACGTGCACCCGTCCTTGCTGCCGAGGTGGCGCGGCGCGGCGCCGGTCGAGCGCGCGCTGCTCGCCGGCGACGAGGAGACCGGCGTGTCGATCATCAAGCTCGTGAAGGAGCTCGACGCCGGCCCGATTGCGGCGCAGCGTGCGTTCCGAATCGGCGACGACGACGACGCGGGCGCGGTCTACGAGCGGTCGGCCGAGCTCGCGGCCGAGCTGCTCGACGAGGTCCTGCCGGCGCCGACGTTCCGCGAGCAGGAGGGAGAGCCGACGTACGCCCACAAGCTCGAGGCCGCTGACCGGGAGCTCGACCTCGCCGATCCCGAAGACGCGCTAGCGGCGAATCCGTGCGCTCTCGCCGCACATCGGCGCGCGCGCGGAGCTCGACGGCCGGCCGGTGACGATCTGGCGGGCGCGCGTCGAGGACGGCGAGCTCGTCCCGCTCGAGGTCCAGCCCGACGGCCGGAAGCGAATGACGTACGAGGAGTTCCGCCGAGGGCTGCGGTGATCGCGCCGGCACGTCGCGTGGCGTACTCCGTCGTGCGTCGCGTGTTCGAGGACGAGTCGTACGCCGACCGCGCGTTCCGCACGCTGGCGGCCGACCTCGACGATCGCGACCGCGCGCTCGCGCAACGACTCGCGTACGGCACGGTGCAGCGCGTCCGGACGCTCGACCACGCGATCGAGGCGATCGGCCGTCGACCGGTTCGCAAGCTCGACCCGCCCGTGCTCGCTGCGCTCAGGCTCGGCGCGTACCAGCTCGGCTACACGGAGCAGGCGCCGCACGCGGTCGTCGACGACACGGTCGAGCTCGTGCGGCGCGCCGGGGTCGAGCGCGCGGTCGCCGTTCACCAACGCGGTCATGCGGCGGCTGACCGAGCGCCTTCGCGGCCTCCTCGGCTCGCTTCCGGAAGGGCCGCTCAAGCACTCGTACCCCGACTGGATCCACGACACGTGGCGACGAGACCTCGGCGAGGAGGCCTCGCTCGCGCTGATGCGCGCGCAGAACGAGCCGCCCGAGACCGTCGTCCGTCTGGTTCGCGGCGATCCGCCCGGCGAGCCGACCGACGTCCCGGGTGCGTACCGCGTCGACCGGGTCGACGAGCAGGCGCTCGCGGAGGGACGGGTCTGGCCGCAGAGCCGTGGCTCGCAGCTCGCCGGCCTCGTCGTCGGCGCCCGCGAGGGTGAGCGGATCCTCGACTCGTGCGCCGCGCCCGGAGGGAAGGCGACGATGCTCGCCGGCGAGGTGACTGCGGTCGAGCTGAACGCCGGGCGCGCGCGGGAGCTGCGCGACAACGCCGCGTTGCTCGGTGCCACGAACGTGCACGTCGTCGAGGCCGACGCCACTGCCTTGCCGCCGGAGCTGAAGGACTTCGACCGCGCGCTCGTCGACGCGCCCTGCTCGGGCCTCGGCGTCCTCGCCGCGCGGCCCGACCTGCGCTGGCGCGCCCGCCCGCTGCCCGACCTCCAGCTCGCGCTCCTGCAAGAGGCGGCCGCGCGCACGAAGCCGGGCGGCACGGTCGTCTACTCGGTCTGCACGATCAACGCGGACGAGAACGAGGCCGTCGTCGAGGCCTCGGGGCTCGAGATCGAGCCGCTCGGCGAGGAGTGGCCGCAGTTCGCCCATCCGAAGCTCCCGGAGTTCCTGCTGACCCGCCCCGACCTGCACGGGACGTCGGGGTTCTTCATTGCCCGCCTGAAGGCTTCGTAAGATCCGCCGATGCCCTGGCGCGAGTGGGTCCGCACGGTCGAGGTCGAGCCGTCGCTGTACGCGGCGGACTTCGGGCACCTCGCGGAGCAGATCGAGGTGCTGCTGCACGCGGGGGCGAGGATCTTCCACTTCGACTGCGGCGACGGCCACTTCGTCGAGCCGATCACGATGGGGCCGATCGTGCTCTCGTCGATCTCGGACCAGATCCACGCCATGGACGGGAAGATCGACTGCCACCTGATGGTCCAGAACCCCTCGAAGCACTTCGGCGCGTTCGCGCAGGCGGGCGCCGACAGCGTGACGTTCCACTACGAAGCCGTGCGCGACGTGCGCGGCTGCGTGCAGGCCGCCCGTGAGCACGACCTCGACGTCGGGCTGGCGTTCAGTCCGGGGACGCCGGTCGCCGGAAGCCGTCGCGACGGCGGAGAACGTCGACGTCGTGCTCTGCATGAGCATCGAGCCCGGGTACTCGGGCCAGGCGTTCCTGCCCGGATCGCTCGAGCGGATCGCGTTGACGCGCGAGTTGCTGCCACCGGAGGTTCACGTGCAGGTCGACGGCGGGATCGACGCGGAGAACATCCGAGCGGCCTACGACGCGGGCGCGACGCTGCTCGTCTCCGCCAGCGCGATCTTCGGGCGAGAGGATCTCGCGCGGTCCTATCGCCGCTTGGTACAAGCGTTGGCGTGAGCCACATGGAGAGGGCGCTCGAGCTCGCCGAGCGAGGGCGCGGAACCACGCACCCGAACCCCGTCGTCGGCGCGGTCGTCGTCACGCCGGGAGGGACGGTGGTCGGCGAGGGCTGGCACGAGCACGCGGGCGGGCCGCACGCCGAGCTGGTCGCGCTTCGCGCAGCCGGCGGACGCGCGGCGGGAGCAACGCTCTACGCGACGCTCGAGCCGTGCTCGCGGTTCGGCCGGACGCCGCCGTGCGTCGACGCGATCGTCGGCGCGGGGATCGCGAAGGTCGTCGTCGGGTCCGACGACCCGTCGCAGGCAGGGATCGAGCGGCTGCGCGAGCTCGACGTGGAGGTCGAGGTGCTCGACCTGTGGGAGGCACGACGGCAGAACGAAGCGTGGCGCACGTGGAAGACCCTGGAGCGGCCGTTCGTGACGTACAAGGCGGCGGTCACGCTCGACGGGCGAGTGACGATCCCCGGCTCGCGTTGGATCTCGGGCGAGGAGTCTCGGCGGCTCGTGCACGAGCTGCGCGCGCAGTCCGACGCGGTCGGGGTGGGGATGGGCACCGTGCGCGCCGACGACCCGAAGCTCGACGCGCGCGACGTCGCGGCCGAGCGTCAGCCGCGGCGGATCGCGTTCGGCCTCGGGCCGCTGCCTCCCGGTTCCGAGTTGGAGCTGCGCTCGGGAGAGCCGGTCGAGGAGTTGCGCGCGCTCGCGCACGAAGGTGTCCAGTCGCTGCTGCTCGAGGGCGGCCCGACGATCGCGACCGCGTTCCTCGAGCGTTCGCTGATCGACAAGCTCCTGCTCTTCGTCGCGCCGACGCTCTCGGGTGCGGGGCCGCACGTCTTCAACGACTTCGCGGGACCGGTCGGGTTGACCCGCGCGTCCGTCCGGCACGTCGGTGTGGACGTGCTCTTCGAGGGATACCTTCGGGAACCGTGAAGTTCGGGATCCTCAGCTCGAACGTCGGCTCGTACTCCGAGCCTCGAACCGCGGTCCGCGTCGCGCAGGCGGCCGAGCGCGCGGGGTGGGACGCGTACCTGATCTGGGACCACCTCGCCTTCGTCTGGGACAAGCCCGCGGCCGACCCGTGGGTGACGCTCGGCGCGGTCGCCGTGTCGACCGACCGGATCCTCATCGGCCCCGGTGTCACGCCCGTCGCGCGCCGCCGGCCGCAGGTCGTCGCGCACGAGCTGGCGACGCTCGACCGGCTCGCGCCGGGGCGCGTCGTCTTCGGCGCGGGGCTCGGAGGCGGGCACGGCGAGTTCGAGCGCTTCGGCGAGGACGAGGACGCGCACGCGCGAGCCGCGTTGCTCGACGAGGGGCTCGACGTGATCCGCGCGCTGCTCTCCGGCGAGCGCGTCGAGCACCGGGGCGAGCACTTCACCGTCGACGGGGTGACGCTGCGCCCGGCTCCCGAGCGCCTGCCGATCTGGATCGGCGGGCTGAGCCGCAGAGCGCGCGACCGCGCCCAGCGGTTCGACGGCTGGTTCGCGGACACGGCGAGCCCGAGCGAGCTGACGACGACGCCCGAGGAGCTCGCCGCGCTGCTCGAGGGCTACTCCTTCGGCGACGTGGCCGTGATGGGCTACTCGCAGCCGGGCGAGAGCGAGCTCCACGACGCCTACGCCGAGGCCGGCGCGACGTGGTGGATCGAGCAGATCCACGACGGGCGCGGCGATCTCGACACCATCCTCGCCCGGGTCGAGGCCGGCCCGTAGCCTTTCGGGGTGTTCACGGGAATCGTCAGGGAGCGCGGCCGAGTCGCCTCGTTCGACAACGGCAGGCTCGTGGTCGAGTCGACGCTCGAGCCCGGGATCGGTGACTCGGTCTCGGTCGACGGCGTCTGCCTGACGGTGGTCGAGGCGAGGGCCGGCACGCTCGCGTTCGACGTCGTCGGCGAGACGAGCTCGCGCGTGAAGCCGTTCGGCGACGAGGCGAACCTCGAGCCTGCGGCGCGCGCGGGCGACTCGCTCGGCGGCCACTACGTCCAGGGCCACGTCGACTCCGTGGGTCGCGTGCGGTCGTTCGACGGCGAACGACTCGTCGTCGACGCGTCGCCCGAGGTGATGCGCTACTGCGTCGAGAAGGGCTCGATCGCGGTCGACGGCGTCGCGCTCACGATCGCGGCGCTCGACGACGAGAGCTTCGAGGTCGCGCTCGTGCCACACACTCTCGAGATCACGACGCTTGGAGGAAAGCGGCCGGGCGACGAGGTCAACCTCGAGGTCGACGTGCTTGCGAAGTACGTGGAGCGCCTGCTCGGGGCTAGGCTCTCGACGTGACCACCGCGGTTGAGACACGCGCGCCGTTCGCGACCGTCGAGGAAGCGATCGAGGACATCCGTCAGGGACGCTTCGTCGTCGTCGTCGACGCGGAGGACCGCGAGAACGAGGGAGACCTGACGATCGCCGCGCAGTTCGCGACCCCGGAGGCGATCAACTTCATGGCGACGCACGCCCGCGGCCTGATCTGCCTCTGCCTGACCGAGGAGCGCTGCGACGAGCTCGGCCTCGAACAGATGGCGCGCGAGAACGAGACGCCGCTCGGCACCGCCTTCACCGTCTCCGTCGAGGCGCGCGAGGGTGTCACGACGGGCATTTCCGCGCCGGATCGCTCGCACACGATCCAGGTCGCGATCGACCCGTCGAAGGGCTCGCACGACCTCGTCCGTCCCGGCCACGTCTTTCCGCTTCGCGCGCGGGCCGGCGGCGTGCTCGAGCGCTCCGGCCAGACGGAGGCGGCCGTCGACCTCTCTCGGCTCGCGGGGCTGAACCCCGCGGGCGTCGTCTGCGAGATCATGAACGAGGACGGGACGATGGCCCGCGTCCCGGACCTGACCGTCTTCTGCGAGCAGCACGGGATCAAGCTGCTGACGATCGCCGACCTGATCGAGTACCGCCGCGCGACCGAGAAGCTCGTCGAGCGCGTCGCGCAGGTGCGGCTGCCGACCGCGTACGGCGAGTTCACCGCCGTCGCCTTCCGCGAGACGCTCACCGGCAAGCCGCACGTCGCGCTCGTCAAGGGCGAGGTCGACGGCGGCGAGGACGTGCTCGTCCGCGTGCACTCCGAGTGCCTCACCGGCGACGTCTTCCACTCGCTGCGCTGCGACTGCGGCGACCAGCTCGAGCTCGCGCTGCACCGGATCGAGGACGAGGGCCGCGGCGTCCTGCTCTACATGTCGCAGGAGGGACGAGGGATCGGGCTGCTCTCGAAGCTGCAGGCGTACGAGCTGCAGGAGGCGGGTCTCGACACGGTCGAGGCGAACCTCGAGCTCGGCTATCCGGCCGATGCGAGAGAGTGGGGGATCGGCAACCAGATCCTGGCCGACCTCGGCCTGACGACGATTCGCATCCTGACCAACAACCCGCAAGAAGCTGACCGGCCTGGAGGGCTACGGCCTCACCGTCACCGAGCAGGTGCCGATCGAGGTCGCGCCCAACCCGGAGAACGAGCGGTACCTCACGACGAAGCGCGAGAAGCTCGGCCACCGCCTGCACCATCAGGACCGCCGCTTCGCGGAGGACTGCCGAGTGACGGGAGCCGGCCGAGGTCCCGCAGCTTCGCCCGCCGGAGCACGCCGAGGGCGCACTCGAGCTGCCCGACGGCGTGCAGGTGCTCGAGGGCTCGCCGATCGGCGGTCGCCGCGGCGTCGCCGTGCTGGTCTCGAAGTTCAACGGCGAGATCACGGGCCGCCTGCTCGCGTCGGCGCTCGAGGAGCTCGACCGCGCCGAGGTCCCGCGCGAGTCCGTGACGGTCGTGCCCGTGCCCGGCGCCTTCGAGTTGCCGCTCGCTGCGCTCGCGCTCGCGAAGACGCGTCGCTTCTCCTGCGTGGTCGCGCTCGGCTGCGTCATCCGTGGTGAGACCGCGCACTTCGAGTTCATCGCGGGCGAGGCCGCCTCGGGGCTCCAGCTGGCCGCGATCGAGACCGGGATCCCGGTCGCCTTCGGGGTGCTCACGACGGAGACGACCGAGCAGGCGGAGGCCCGGGTCGACAAGGGCGCCGAGGCCGTGCGGACGGCGCTCGAGATGGCCGATCTCTTCGCCCAGCTCCGCGCGAGCGCCGCGGCGGCCACGTAACAGACTGTTACAAGCTCTTCGCTACACTGCCGCGGCCATGCCGAAGATCTGTGCAGTCTGCGGGAAGAAGCCCTCGTTCGGGAACAGCCGGAGCCACTCGATGGTGGCCACGAAGCGGCGCTTCGACCCGAACCTCCAGCGCGTTCGCGTCAACCTGGGCGGCAAGGCCCAGCGCGCCTACGTCTGCACCCGCTGCCTCAAAGCCGGCAAGGTCACAAAAGCGCTCTAGCAACCCCGAGCCCCTCGTTCCGGTCTAATCCCGGCGTGGAGGCGGCTCACTCCCTCTCCGCACCGCTCGGGAGGATCACGATCGCGCCGGAGGTCTTGGCGCGCATCGCAGGCCAGGCAGCACTCGAGTCGTACGGGGTCGTCGGCATGTCCGCCCGAGGGCGCGTCGGCCGGCTGCTGTCGCGCGACCGCATCGGGCAGGGAATCGTCGTCGGCGGCAACGGCCAGGGGGTGACCGTCGACCTCTACGTCGTCGTCGAGTACGGGCTGAACCTCGCCGAGGTCGCGTCGGGCCTCCGCAACCGCGTGGCGTACGACCTCGAGCGGCTGACGGGTCTGAAGGTGGCGTCGGTCGAGGTGCACATCCAGGACGTGAAGACCGGATGACGCCGCTCGAGCTCGCGCGCGGCGCGCTCGCCTCGCTCGAAGCGAACCGCCAGCGAATCGACGACCTCAACGTGTACCCGGTGCCCGACGGCGACACCGGCACGAACCTGACGCTGACCTCCCGCGCGATCGTCGACGCGCTCGAGACGACCGAGTCGACCGACCGACCGACGCTCGCGAAGGAAGTGACGCGCGCCGCGCTGATGGGCGCGCGCGGAAATTCCGGTGTGATCCTGTCGCAGATCGTCCGCGGCTTCGCCGACGTGATCGGGGACGCCGACCCCTTCGACGCGGCCGCGCTTTCGCGGGCCTTCCGCGGAGCGAGCGACGCGGCCTACCGCGCCGTGCGACGACCCGTCGAGGGGACGATGCTGACCGTGATCCGCGAGCTGGCCGAGGCAGCCGAGCGCGCCGACCACTCCCAGTCGACCGCGGAGCTGCTCGTCGAGCTCGTGCATGCCGGCGAGGAGTCGCTCGCGCGCACGCAGGACATGCTCGACGTGCTGCGCGACGCGGGCGTCGTCGATGCAGGCGGCGCGGGGCTCGTCGAGATCGTGCGTGGGCTGGCGGCGACCGCGACCGGGGAGCCGATCCCCGAGGCTCCTCAGCGCGAGTCGCTCGGCTTCGACGCGATCCATCAGGAACTGTCGGAGTTCCGCTACTGCACGACGTTCGTGATCGAGGGCGACGGCCTCGTTCGCGAGGAGCTCGAAGGCGAGCTGGAGCGGCTCGGCGACTCGCTCCTCGTCGTCGGCGACCCCACGGCGATGAAGGTGCACGTGCACACCGACGAGCCCGGCAGGGCGCTCGCGATCGGCACCACGCGCGGCACGATCGCCGGCGTCGAGATCGCGAACATGCACGTGCAGACGCAGCACCGGTCAGCGCGACTCGAAGCCGTTCCGGACGTGCGGACCGACGTCGTCGCGGTGGTCGTGGGCGAGGGAAACCGGCGGCTGTTCGAGACGCTCGGCGCCACGAGCTTCGTCGAGGGAGGACAGACGATGAACCCGTCCACCGCCGACCTCGTCGCCGCGGTCGAGCGCACCGGCGCCGCGGAGGTCGTCCTGCTCCCGAACAACTCGAACGTGATCATGAGCGCGGAACAGGCCGCAGGGCTCGCGGGCAAGCCGGTGCACGTCGTCGCGAGCGACTCGATCCCGGCCGGTCTTGCTGCAATCGTCTCCTTCGACCCGCAGCGAGGCGCGGAGGAGAACGCCGCCGAGATGCGCGAGGTGCTCGAGGCCGTCGCGACCGGCGAGGTGACCGTCGCCTCGCGCGACGCGCAGCTGAACGGGCTCGCCGTGCCGAAGGGCGCGTTCCTCGGGCTTGCAGACGGCGAGGCGGTCGCGGTGGGCGAGAGCTTCGACGAGGTCGCGCGCCAGGTCGTCGAGCGGTTGCTGGCCGAGCCTCGCGGGATGCTGACGCTGCTGCGCGGAGCGGAAGCGCCCGAGCTGGATGCGCTCGTCGCCTCGCTCGCGAAGCAGCACCCGGACGTCGAGGTCGACGTGCAGGACGGCGGCCAGCCGCACTACCCGCTCCTGCTCTCCGCCGAGTGACCGACGGCCGGGTCCGCGTCGTCCTCGTCGAGGACAACCAGGTCTTCCGGGAGGCGCTCGAGCTGCTGCTCGGTCTCCGCGACGACATCGACGTCGTCGCGTCGGTGGCCGAAGGCACCCTCGCCGTGCCCGCGTGCATCGAGCACAAGCCCGACGTCGTCGTGATGGACTATCGGCTGCCGGGGCTCGACGGCGTCCAGGCCACGAGGGCGGTCGTCGCGAGCTGTCCCGGCACCAACGTCGTCGCACTGACCGCTTCTGCGAACCTCCGGGAGATGAGAGCCCTCGAGGAGGCCGGCGCCGTCGCCTGCCTGACGAAGGACCAGGACCTCGACGAGATCGTGGGAGCGATCCTGCGCGCGGGCGGGCGAGAGCCCTCGTGAACCTGACCGCGAAGAACACCGCCGTCGTTCTCGACTCGACGGCCGACTTCCCGGAGGCGGCGGAGCGCTTCCCGAACTGGCGCCTGGTCCCGCTGTACGTTCGCTTCGGGGACGAGAGCTATCGCGACTACGTCGAGCTCGGCCCGCACGAGTTCTACGAGCGGTTGCGGACGTCGCCGACGACTCCGACGACCTCGCAGCCGACGCCGGGCGACTTCGCGGCGACCTACACGGAGCTCGGCGGCTACGACCGCATCTTCTCGATCCACATCCCGGAGTCGCTGTCGGGAACGATCCAGAGTGCGCGCGTCGCGGCCGAGGAGTTCGGCGACAAGGTGCGGACGATCGACTCGGGCACGGCGTCGGCGGCAGAGGCGATGCTCGGCTTTGCGATCCAGCGGCGGCTCGAGCGCGGCACGACCGACGAGGAGATCGACGCGCTCGTCGCGCGCTTCAAGGAGACCGCCGCGATCCTCTTCACCGTCGACACGCTCGAGTTTCTCCAGCGGGGCGGCCGGATCGGCCGCGCAGCAAAGTTCGCGGGCCAACTGCTGCACGTGAAGCCGATCCTCACGATCGAGGACGGAGAGGTGATCCCGCTGAAGCGCGTGCGGGGTGCGGCCAAGGCGTTCGCCGAGTTTCAGCAGCAGTTCATCGACTCGACGTTCGACACCGACCACCTCCGCGTCGGCATCGCGCACGCCGACGCGCCGGACCGAGCGGAGCAGCTCCGCAAGATGGTCGCGGGCGAGCGGCCGAAGGCGCAGATCGAGATCGTGACGACGCTCGGCGCGGTGGTCGGGACGCACGCCGGCCCCGGCACGGTCGGGTTGTTCTGGTTCACGGACGACGCGTAGTCCATCCGGACCGCGTTTCTATACTCGGACCGGCTCTGGTCGTCGTGGAGACAGTGATCCGCACCGCAGCGGGTTTCTCGGGCGTGGACCCGCCCGGGCGTTGGCAACCCTCTCGGTCGACGCCTCGACCCGAACGGCTGGAGCGCACGCTCGACGTCCTGCCGGGGATCGGCGTCACCGTTGCGAAGCGACTCGCCAAGCTCGGTCTCGGCACCGTCGGCGACTTGCTCCGGCACGCGCCGTTCCGCTACGAGCCGGCCGCGCCCGAGCTCCAGATCGCGGAGCTCTTCGGCGAGGAGGAAGCGGCGATCTCCGGTGTCGTGGTCAGCGTGCGCAAGCGGCGCGCGCGCCGGCTGACGATCGTCACCGCGCGCGTCGAGGACGAAAGCGGGAAGATCGACGCGGTCTGGTTCAACCAGGAGTGGCTCGCCGACAAGCTGCAACCGGGCACGCACGTGCGCCTCCGCGGCCAGCGGCGCCGTAACGACTTCGTCGTCAAGAGCTACGACCTCGGCGAGACTTCGCAGACCGCCGACTTCCTGCCCGTCTACCCGGCCAGCGAGGACGTGACGACGAAGCGGCTGCGCGCGTTCGTCGAGTCGGCGCTGCCGTACGCGGGCGACGTCGGCGACCTGCTGCCCGCCGTGCTGCGGGCGCGGCTCGAGCTCCCGATCGTGCGCGACGCGCTCGTCGCGATCCACCAGCCGCAGTCGGAGGGAGACGCCGAGCGTGGGCGGCGACGGCTCGCGTTCGACGAGCTGCTCGAGCTGCAGCTCGCGCTTGCGCTGGCCCGTCGCGACCGCGAGGACGCGAAGGCGCCTGAGCTGGGTGTGCCGGGCGAGCTGATCGACCGCTACCGCGGGGCGCTTCCGTTTGCCTTCACCGAGCACCAGGAGCGCGCGATCGCCGAGCTCGACCACGACCTCGCCCGCAGCGTGCCGATGCAGCGGCTGCTGCAGGGCGACGTCGGTTCCGGCAAGACCGTCGTCGCGCTCTACGCGCTGCTGCGCGCGGTCGAGCACGGGTACCGCGGCGCGCTGATGGCTCCGACCGAAACGCTCGCCGAGCAGCACTTCCTGACGATCGACCCGATCTGCATCGCCCTCGGCGTGCGCGCCGCGCTGCTGACGAGCCACGCGAGGGCCGGCGTCGGCGACGCCCAGATCGTCGTCGGCACGCACGCGCTGATCCAGGAAGGCGCAGAGCTCGACGACCTCGGAGTCGCCGTCGTCGACGAGCAACACCGCTTCGGCGTCGAGCAGCGCAAGGCGCTCTCGGAGGGACGCTCGCCGCACGTCCTGCACATGACCGCGACGCCGATCCCGCGCACGCTCGCGCTGACGCTCTACGGCGACCTCTCGGTCAGCGAGATCGCGAAGCCGCCCGCGAACCGCAAGCCGATCGTCACGCGCTGGATCCCGCAGGAGCGAAGCTCGGAGGCGTACACGCGACTGCGCCGCCTGCTCGAGGAGGGCCGGCAGGCCTACGTCGTCTGCCCGGTGATCGAGGAGTCGGAGACGCGGCAAGCGAAGGCGGCAGAGGTGGAGGCCGAGCGACTGCGGCACGGTGAGCTGAAGGGCTTCCGGGTCGGCTGCCTGCACGGACGGCTCAAGCCCGCCGACCGCCGCTCGCTGATGGCGCAGTTCAAGGCGCACGAGCTCGACGTGCTCGTCGCGACGACGGTGATCGAGGTCGGCGTCGACGTCCCGAACTCGACGGTGATGATCGTGCAGGAGGCCGACCGCTTCGGCCTCGCCCAGCTGCACCAGCTCCGCGGCCGCGTGGGGCGCGGGGGAGAGCAGTCGTACTGCCTGCTCGTCTCGCGCGCGAAGGACGAGCTGACCGACTCGGCGCGCGCCCGCCTGGAGGCGATGGTCGCGTCGACCGACGGCTTCGAGCTCGCCGAGCGCGACCTCGAGATCCGCGGCGAGGGCGAGCTGCTCGGCACGCGTCAGTCGGGCGCGTTCGGCCTGCGCTTCGCCTCGCTCCGGGGCGACCGCGATCTGCTGGAGCTCGCCCGGCGCGAGGCCGAGGCCCTGGCGGGTGGGGAGGGCCTGCTCCAGGACGAGGTCCTCCGCCGAGCCACCCTCGTGGCAGCTTGAATACGGGCATGTGCCGAAACATCCACACGCTCTACAACTTCGAGCCCCCGGCGACCGAGGACGAGATCCGCGGCGCCGCGCTCCAGTACGTCCGCAAGGTCAGCGGCTTCACGAAGCCGTCCCAGGCGAACGAGTCGGCCTTCGACGCGGCGGTCGACGAGGTCGCCGACGCGACGCGCAGGCTGATCGCCTCGCTCGTGACGACGGCCGCGCCGAAGGACCGCGAGGTCGAGGCCGAGCGGGCGCGCGAGCGGGCGAAGAAGCGCTTCGCGACCGCCTAGTCCGCCGTGCGGATCATCGCGGGAACGCATCGGGGCCACCGGATCGCCGCGCCGAAGGGCCTCGACACCCGTCCCACGAGCGACCGCGTGCGCGAGAGCGCGTTCAACCTGATCGGGCCGATCGACGGCGCGTCCGTGCTCGACCTCTTCGCCGGCTCGGGCGCCATGGGCCTCGAGGCGCTCTCGCGCGGAGCCGACGAGCGCGACGTTCGTCGAGGCCGACCGCCACGCTGCGGAGACGATCGACCAGAACCTCGCGAAGCTGCGGCTCACGGGTGCGCGGATCGTTCGCTCCGACGCCGTGCGCGCGCTCGCCGCCGAGGCGTCGGCGGGCAGGAAGTACGATCTCGTGCTGGTCGACCCGCCGTACGACCTCTACCAAGACCTTGAACCCATGCTCGCGCGCTATCTCCCGCACGTCCTCGCCGAGGGCGGCCTCGTGGTCGTCGAGACCGGCGCGCGCGTGGAGCCCGAGCTCCCGCTCGAGCAGCGGACCTCACGCAGGTACGGCTCCGCGCGCGTGACGCTCTTCGGATGATCACGGCGATCTGCCCAGGGTCGTACGACCCCGTGACGTTCGGCCACGTCGACGTGATCGGCCGCGCGGCCTCGATCTTCGACCGCGTCGTCGTCGGCGTCGTCGGCGCGCCGCGCCACAAGACGCCCCTCTTCTCCCTCGACGAGCGCGTCGAGTTCCTGCGCGAGGCGCTCTCGGAGCTGCCGAACGTCGAGGTCGACGTCTTCTCGGAGCTCGTCGTCGAGTTCGCCCGCAAGTGGGAGGCGAAGGCGATCGTCAAGGGCCTCCGCGTGATCTCGGACTTCGAGTGGGAGTTCCAGATGAACCAGCTGAACCGCATGCTCGCCCCGGAGATCGAGACCGTCTACGTGATGGCGAGCGCCCAGGTCAGTTTCGTTTCCTCCAGCGGCGTAAAGGAGATTGCCGCGTTCGGAGGAAAGGTGGACGAACTCGTCCCCGAGTCAGTTGCGCGACGGTTCGTCGAGCTGTACCCGCAAGGCCGACCCGGTACCCCAGAAAACCCCCAGGAGTAGACTTCAAGCCCATGGACGTACTGGTTCTGATCGACAAGCTCGACGACCTCGTGCACAACGCGAAGGCCGTCCCCCTCACCGACCAGGTGCGGATCGACCGCGAGGAGATCTACGACATCCTCGACCAGATGCGGGCGACGATCCCCGAGGAGATCAAGCAGGCCCGGTGGATCGTCAAGGAGCGCCAGGACATGCTCGCCGAGGCGAAGCGGGAGGTCGACCGGCTGCTGGCCGAGGCGCGCGAGCAGGCGGTGCGCGAGGCCTCGCAGACCGAGATCGTCAAGCTCGCCGAGCGCCAGGCTCAGGACATCGTCGACGAGGCGCGCCGTCAGGCCCGCGAGACGCGGCTCGAGATGGAGGACTGGGCGGACGGGATCCTCTCGACGCTCGAGGTCAACCTCGAGAAGTTCCTCACCGCCGTCAAGCGCGGCCGCGAGCGGCTGCACGAGCGCTCGCAGGAACACGTGATGGCGGGCGTCTCCGACGCCGTCACGAACGAAGACCCGTTCTCGTAGTCGGCTAGGCCGGCACGGAGCCGAGCTCGGCGCAGACCTGCTGCGCGAGCTCGACGAACGCGCGCGCGGACGGGCCGCGGTGGCGGTCTCGGTGCCAGACGACGGCGATCGTGCGCGGCGGGACGTCGTCGAGCTCGACGACGCGGACGCGCTCGTCCTCCTCGTCGACCGTGAGTCGCGGGACGACCGCCGCGCCCAGGCCGGCAGCGACCATGCCCTGCACGGTCCCGTTGTGGTCGGAGCGGAAGACGAAGCGAAGCGGCTCGGGCGAGAAGGTCTCCAGCTGGTTCAGCCCGCGGCAGTGCCGGAAGCCGATCAGGTCGAGCCCCGCTGCGGCGGCGAGCGTGGTCGTGTCGGGGTCGTCCGCGTCGGCCGGAAGGACGAGCACGTAGGGATCGCGCAGCACCTCCGCGTGCTCGAACGGGCCTTCCGGGAGGGGCAGGTCGGCGAACGTGAGGTCGAGCTCGCCGCGCTCGATCTGGCCGAGCAGCTCGACGTCGTTCGCCGCTTCCTCGAGCGAGACCTCGACGCGGGGCCAGCCCTCGACGAAGCGCGACATCAGCGTGGGGAGGATGTGCTGCCCGACGCTCTGGTAGACGCCCACGCGGAGCGTGCCGGCCTGGCCGGTGCCGAGGGCGTCCATGTCTGCCCGGGCCGCAGAGAGGCGCGAGACGATCGCCTCGGCGTGCCGGAGCAGCAGCTCGCCCGCCTCGGTCAGGGAGACCTTGCGCGGCCCTCCGGGTCGCTCGACGAGCTTCTCGCCGACGATCCGCTCGAGGGTCGCGATCTGCTGGCTGATCGCCGACTGCGTGTACCCGAGCGAGACGGCGGCGCGGCCGAACGACGCCTCACGCGAGACGGCCTCCAGCGCGATCAAGTGGCGAAGCTCGACGCCGAGCCAACGATCAGGATCCATGATGGAAAGATACCAAAACTCGATTTGTGCTAATGGAAGCCGATGCCGATACTGGGTGTCATGGAGCTAGTGATCCTCGCCTTCCTCCTGCTGATCGGCCCACTGGCCGTTCGCTACGGCGCGGACTCGCGTGTGACTGACACTCGCGACCAACGCGGCCCGTGGCGCACCGGCTAGGCGCACCGACCGCAGCAGTCTGGGCCGCCCTCGGGGCGATCTACGTCATCTGGGGTGCCACGTACCTCGGGATGGAGATCGCGATGGAGTCGATCCCGCCGTTCCTGATGGCCTCGATCCGCTTCCTCGCGGCGGGGGCGATCCTCTTCGCGATCTTCCGGCCACGCGAGCGGCCGACCCTCCAGCACTGGGTCGCCACGGCGATCGTGGGCACCTTCCTGCTCGTCGGGGGCAACGCGCTCGTCGCGGTGGCGCAGCAGCGGATCGACACGGGCGTCGCGGCGCTGATCGTGGCCACGTTCCCGCTCTGGATCGCCACCTTCGACTTCGCCGCGAACGGCCGCAGGCTCCGGCCGCTGGCGGTCGTCGGCGTGATCGTCGGCTTCGCCGGGATCGCGCTGCTGATCCGGCCGGGCGGCGACATCGACCTCCTCGGCGCGCTGATCTGCCTCATGGCTCCGATCTCGTGGACGATCGGCTCGCTCTACGCCCGCGGCGCGCGGCTGCCGGACAACCTGCTGCTGGGCTCGGGGATGGAGATGCTCGCCGGCGGCGCGCTCCTCGCCGTCGTCGGCTTCGCGTCGGGTGAGCGCATCGACGTCAGCGCCGTCTCGGGTCGCTCGTGGCTGGCGCTCGCTGCGCTCGTCCTCTTCGGGTCGATCGTCGCGTACTCGTGTTACGTCTGGCTGCTCACCGTCGCGCCGACGGAGCTCGTCAGCACGTACGCGTACGTCAACCCGGTGATCGCCGTGCTGCTCGGGGCCGTCTTCCTGAACGAGGCGATCACCGCTTGGGTCCTGCTCGCAGGCGCGGCCATCGTCACGTCCGTGGTGCTGATCGTCAGGGCGCAGAGCGCCCCTCCGGCGGAGCCAGTGATCGAGGAGGACGCTGCTACGCTGGCCGCATGACCAGCTTCGACCTTCGGGCGTTGAAGCTCCGGTCGGGCGAGCAGTTTCAGGACGAGGTCGAGGTGCAGCTCGTGCCGCTCGAGTTCGGCGGCCAGCGCTACCTCCCGATCCCCGAGCAAGTCCCAACGGAGTTTCGCGCCACGCAAGCTTCCACCGGCACCGTCTTCGAGCTCTCGTTCGTCGGCCGGCTGCACGGCCCCTGCCAGCGTTGCCTCCGCGACACGGCGATCGACCACGACATCTCCGCTCGCGAGTACCACGCGTCGAGCGCCGACGCGGACGAAGAGCTGCGCTCGGAGTACGTCGCGGACGACAAGCTCGACCTCTCCGGCTGGGCGCGAGACGCGCTCGTCCTCGACCTGCCGGCGCAGATCCTCCACGACCCCGACTGCGCGGGCCTCTGCCCCACCTGCGGCAAGGACCTGAACGAGGAGCCGCACGAGCACGAGGAGGAGCACTCCGACCCGCGCTGGGAGGCGCTCGAGCAGCTCCGCGAGCAGCTCTAGCGCTCCGCTACTCTTCCCCGGCTCATGGCCGTCCCCAAGAAGAAGACCTCGAAGGCGCGTCGAGACAAGCGCCGCGCGACGCACCGGATCGAAGCGCCGCGCGTCAACCTCTGCCCGCAGTGCGGCAACCCGAAGCAGCCGCACCGCATGTGCCCGATCTGCAAGACCTACAACGGTCGCGAGATCGAGCCGCTCCACCTCCAGGCCCCGTAGACCGTGGCTGCCCGCATCGCGGTCGACGCGATGGGGGGCGACCGCGCCCCTGAGGAGGTCGTCGCCGGCGCCCTCGAGGCGCGGAGCGACACGATCGAGCCGATCCTCGTCGGCCCGCCCGGGCTCGACACCGGCGGCCTCGAGCTCGTCGAGGCGCCCGAGCTGATCACGATGGACGACAAGCCCGCCGAGGCCGTGCGGGCGAAGCGGAACAGCTCGCTCGTGCTGGCGAACCGCGCCGTCGGCGAGGGCCGTGCCGACGCCGTCGTGTCGGCGGGGAACACCGGCGCGATGCTCGCGGCGGGGCTGCTCGAGATCCGGCGGCTGAAGGGCGTCCACCGCCCCGCGATCGCCGTCGTGATCCCGGCGCGCTACGGCGCCTCGGTGCTGATCGACGCCGGCGCGAACGCCGACTCCAGACCCGAGCACCTGGTCCAGTTCGCGCACATGGGCTCGATCTTCGCCGAGGAGATCCTCGAGCGGCCGAACCCCGAGGTGCGCCTGCTCTCGATCGGCGAAGAGCCCGAGAAGGGGAACCGCCTCGTTCTCGAGGCGCACGCCCTGCTCGCGGAGAGTGGGCTGAACTTCAAGGGGAACACCGAGGCCGGCGAGCTGCTGCGCTTCGCCGCCGACGTCGTCGTCGCCGACGGCTTCACGGGGAACGTCGCCCTGAAGCTGCTGGAGGGGACGATCAAGGAGCTCCTCGACGCGCTCCGCGAGGAGATCTCCGCGACCACCCGCGGCAAGCTGGGCGGGCTGCTGATCCGGCCGGCCGCGCGCGGGCTCCGGAGCCGCCTCGACCCCGACACCTACGGCGGCGCCTACCTCCTCGGGCTCCGCGGGCTCTCGGTGATCGCGCACGGAAACTCGTCCCGGACGGCGATCGCGAACGCGATCCGATTGGCCGCCCGCGGGGTCGAGAACGGCGTCGTGGATCGTCTTTCGGAGCGGATGGTGGTAGATTCCGCGCGCCCAGCAGTCCCCGACCAAACGAGGTGAGATGGCAGCGTCGCGCGAGGAAGTCTTCGAGCGAGTCAAGGAAGTCCTGACCGAGCAGCTCGGCATCGACGAAGGAGAGGTCACCGAGGAGGCGTCCTTCACGGAGGACCTCGACGCGGACTCCCTCGACCTCGTCGAGCTGATCATGGAGCTGGAGGACCAGTTCGGGATCAAGATCTCGGACGACGACGCGCAGAAGATCACCACCGTCGGGCAGGCCGTCGACTACGTCTCGACGCACCAGTAGCGAGTCAGCCGCGCTCGAGCGGCTGATCGACTCGCTGCCGGCCGGGCGGCTCGAGCAGGTCTTCCGCCACCCCTCCCAGACCGAGGACCGCGTCGAGTCGTACGAGCGGCTCGAGTTCCTCGGCGACAGCGTGCTCGGCTTCGTGGTCGCGCGCGCGCTCTACGACCGCTTCCCCAACTTCTCGGAAGGGCAGCTGTCCAAGATCCGCGCGCACGTCGTCTCGCGGCGCTCGTGTGCCGTCGTCGCGCACGAGCTCGGGCTCGATCGCCGCCTCGAGGAGAGCGGCGAGATCCCGGACGACCTCCGCCGCTCCTCGAACGTCCTCGCGGCGCTCATGGAGGCTGTGCTCGCTGCGCTGTACCTGGAGCGCGGTCTCGACGAGCTCGCCGGGCCGGTGATCGAGGCCTTCGAGCCGCGGATCGAGGAGGCCCTGACCGAGTCGGTCGACCAGAAGACGACGCTTCAGGAGGAGCTGGCGAAGCGGGGCCAGCGCGTCGAGTACGTGACGCTCTCCACCGACGGCCCGCCGCACGACCGCACCTTCGAGTGCGCCGCGCTCGTCGACGGCGAGCAGGTGGGGACGGGCACCGGCCGCACGAAGAAGGACGCCGAGCAGGAGGCCGCGCGGATGGCTCTCGATCGGCTTGGACTGCCCGCCTAGCCGCACCTTCGGCATCCGTTCTGATCGCTAGCCTCCCCGACACGTGCACCTGAGCGCGATCAAACTGCGTGGCTTCAAGTCGTTCCCCGACCCGGTGGAAATCCGGCTCGAGCCCGGCGTGGCCGTCGTGGTCGGGCCGAACGGCTCCGGGAAGTCGAACGTCTCGGACGGGATCGTCTGGGCGGCCGGATCGCTCGCCCCGTCGGAGCTGCGCGCCGAGAAACCCGACGACGTGCTCTTCGCCGGCGCGGCCGGGCGGAAGGCCACCGACTTCTGCGAGGTCGAGCTGCTGTTCGACAACGCCGACGGCGACGGGCCGCTCGACTACGCGGAGCTCTCGATCTCCCGGCGCCTCCACCGCGGCGGCGAGGGTCAGTACCTCGTCAACCGCACGGGCGTTCGGCGCATCGATCTGGTCGAGCTGCTCGCCGACCTCGGGCTCGGCGGCGGGATGCACTCGATCATCGGGCAGGGCAAGGTCGAGGAGGTGCTCTCGTCGTCGCCGGAGCGGCGCCGCGAGATGATCGAGGAGGCCGCGGGGCTCGGGCGCTTCAAGCGTCAGCGCCACCGCGCCGAGTTGAAGTTGCAGCGCGTCGCGATCCAGGCGGAGCGCGCGCGCGACGTCGAGGCCGAGGTCAAGAAGCGGCTGCGCCCGCTCGCGCTGCAGGCGACCGCGGCCGAGCGCGCGGAGAAGCTCGTGGGCGAGATCGCCTCGCTCCGGGCGCGGATCGCGCAGCTCGACCTCGACGCGCTCGGCGGTCGGTTGGCCGAGGGCGAGGAGCGCCGCACGGCGGCCGGGCTCGCGCGTCGCCACGTCAACGAGCGGCTCGAGGCGCTGCTCGCCCAGCGGAACGAGGTCGAGGAGGAGTTGACCGACGCCGCGGGCAGGCGCGAGGAGTCGACCGCCTCGCTCTATCGCCTGCGGAGCGCCGGGGAACGCCTGACGCTCAGGCTCGAGTCGATCGCCGCTCTGCGCGCGGGGTTGCCGACGACGCAGGAGACGTTCGCCGACGGCGCCGAGCTCAGGCGCGCCGCCGCCGACGCGGCCGCGGCCGTCGGCCGCCGCGGCAAAGGAGCGCGAGGAGCTCAGCGAGGCGCTCTCGCTCGCACGCACGCGGCTCGACGCGCTCGAGCGCACGCTCGCGGAGCGCGAAGGGCTACCGCCGGCTGCCCGCGCGCTCGCCGAGGAGGGCGAGCGGATCGCGCTCTCGCAGCTCGACGTTTCGCCCGGTGACGAGCGCGCCGTCGCCGCGGCGCTGCGCTCGCGCGCGTCGGCGGTCCTCGCGCCGGATGCAGCGGCCGCGCTGGCGCTGCTCGAGCGTGCCCGTGCGGCGGGGCTCGGCAGCCTCACCGTCGTGACGCGCGTGCCGGATCCGTTCCGCGAAGCGCGAGTCGTCGCGAAGGAAGACCTGCTGGCGCAGAGCGAGCGCGCCGTCACCCGGGAGGGCTTCGGCTACGACCCGGCGAGCGGCGAGCTGTGGTTCTCGGGCGAGGCGGCCGAGGCGGTGCTGCTCGAGCTCGAGGCCCGCGGACGCGAGCTTCGCCGCGAGATCGACGAGCTCGACGCGTCGCTCGCGCGCGCAGCTGCTCACGCTGCGGACGCGCAGGTGACGGCGGCGGCGGCCCGGGCCGCGCTCGACGCGCTGCCGTCGGGAAGGCTCGATCAGGTTGTCGCCGCGCGACTCGCGCGCCTGGCGGACCGCGCCGTGGCTGCGCTCGAAGGTGCAGTCGGGACGAGTGCGCGACTCGAGACGCCGATGCGCGCACGGGTCGACGCCGGCTCGCATCGCGCGCAGGAGCTCGGCGAGGCGCTGCGCACGCTCGGCGCGCAAGAGGTCGAGCTCCGCCGCGAGGCCGCCGAGGCCGCGGAGCGCGCGAGCGCGGTGGAGGTCGAGCTCGCACGGATCGAGGCCGACGCGGCCGAGGCGCGCCGCAGGCTGGAAGCGGCCGACGCGGTGCCTGCCGAGGGCGACGACCGCGACGCGCTCGCCGAACGCGTCGACCGGCTCGAGAAGCGCCGGCTCTCGCTCGGCCAGGTGAACCCGCTCGCGAAGCAGGAGTACGACGCCGAGAAGGAGCGCCTCGAGGAGCTCTCGACGCAGCGTGCCGATCTCGAGGCGAGCCTCACCGAGCTCGAGAAGCTCCGCAGCGAGCTCGACGAAACGGTGCGCACGCGCTTCTCCGAGACGTACGCCGCCGTCGAGTCGCACTTCCACGAGGTCGCGACGACGCTCTTCCCCGGCGGCGAGGGACGGCTCCGGCTGGTCGAGCCCGAGGACGAGGAGGAGCAGCCGGGCATCGAGGTCGAGCTGCGCCCGGCGGGCAAGCGCGTGACGCGGCTCTCGCTCCTGTCCGGCGGCGAGAAGGCGCTCGGCGCGATCTCGTTCCTGTTCGCGCTCTTCCTGGCGCGGCCGTGCCCGTTCTATCTCCTCGACGAGGTCGAGGCGGCGCTCGACGACACGAACATCGGGCGCTTCGTCGAGCTGCTTCGCCGCTACGCGGACCGCGCGCAGTTCATCGTGATCACGCACCAGAAGCGAACGATGGAAGCGGCCGACACGCTCTACGGCGTGACGATGGGGCCCGACGGCGTGTCCCAGATCGTGTCGCGCCGGCTGCCGCGCGAAGACGCCGTGGCCATCGGCGCCGCGTAAGCCCGCCTACGAGGGCGCGAACGACTTCGCGAGGCGCGTGGCGCGACCTCGAGCCACGAATCCGCGAGCCGGTCGGCGAGCTCCTTCGGATCGATCGCGTCGAGGTGGACGAGCACCATCGGCCAGCGCTCGTAGTGGGGACTGACCCAGTAGACGTCTGGTTTCGACTCGACCATCAGCGGGCGCTCCTCGGGATCGCAGCGCAGGACGAGCGCGCCGCGCTCGTGCGGACTGAGCCACGCGAATGACTTGCCGGCCACTTTGATCGCCGGCTCACGGTACGTCGTGGCTTCCTCGGCTTCGGGAAGCTCGAGCCCGAGCGCGCGCACGTCGTCCCACGTCGCCACAGGCGGAGGCTATCGTGGCGCGGCGATGCCGAGGTCATGGGGCGAGCTGCTTGGCGAGGACGGCGCGCAGCCGGACTCTCAGGAAGAGGAGCAGGGGTTCTTCGGCCGGCTGCGCGACTCGCTCGGGCGTTCCCGCCGCGCGCTGACCGAGCAGCTCGAGGTCGCGGTGTTCGACCCGACCGACGAGGCCGCGTGGGAGCGCCTCGAGGAAGCGCTGATCACCGCCGACGTCGGCGTGCCCGCGACCGCGGAGATCGTGCGGCGCCTGGAGCAGCGCGGCGAGCTGCCCGACCTGCAGGGCGCACTCGTCGACGAGTTGGCCGAGGTGCTCGGCGAGCCCGCGCTCCTCGACGTGAGCAAGCGGCCGACGGTGATCCTCGTCGTCGGCGTCAACGGGACCGGGAAGACGACGACGATCGGCAAGCTCGCGATGCGCCTGCGCGACCACGGCCGCAGCGTCGTCGTCGGTGCAGCGGACACCTTTCGAGCCGCCGCCGAGGAGCAGCTCGAGATCTGGGCGGAGCGGGCGGGGGCCGACTTCGTCGGCGGCGAGCGCGGCGGTGACCCCGCTGCCGTCGCCTACGACGCGATCGAGCGCGCCGAGCGGGACGGAGCCGACGTCGTGATCGTCGACACCGCGGGACGCCTGCACACGCAGGCCAACCTGATGGAGGAGCTCGCGAAGGTCCGGCGCGTCATCGAAAGGAAACGGGAGGGCGCGCCGCACGAGGTGCTGCTGGTCGTGGACGCGACGACCGGGCAGAACGGGCTGCAGCAGGCGCGCCTCTTCGGCGAGGCGGTCGGGGTGACGGGCGTCGCGCTGACGAAGCTCGACGGCTCGGCGAAGGGCGGGATCGCGGTCGCGATCGCGCACGAGCTGGGCCTGCCGGTGAAGCTCGTCGGCGTGGGGGAGGGGCTCGAAGACCTGCGCCCGTTCGACCCGAGAGACTTCGCCCGGGCGCTGGTCTCCGGCTAGCTCCTGCTACCGCTCGATCGCGAACGCGATGTTCACCGTCGTGCGGTACTCGGTGATTCGGTCACCCTCCACCTCTGCGCTCATCGAGACGACGGCAGCGCCCGAGATCCCACGCAGGGTCTTCGCCGCCTCCTGAACGGCCGCGTCGGCCGCCTTGGCGAAGCTCTCCGGCGACGAGCCGATGATCGTGACCACCTTTGCAACCTGGGCCATGCTGCTCCTTTCCTAGGTGTGCGCCGGGGGATCGTAAGGGCGCCAGTACACTTCTGCCGCCGTGTTCGACACGCTCTCCGACCGCCTTCAGGGCGCACTCGGCGATCTCAGGAAGCGCGGGACACTCGACGAGGAGTCGATTTCCCGCGCGATGCGCGAGATCCGCCTTGCGCTGCTCGAAGCCGATGTGAACCTCGACGTCGTGAAGGACTTCACGGCCAAGGTCCGCGAGCGCGCGATGGGCCAGGACGTGGTCAAGTCGGTCACGCCGGGCCAGCAGGTGGTCAAGATCGTCCACGACGAGCTGACCGCGCTGATGGGGTCGGGTAGCTCGCGCCTCGTCTACACGTCCAAGCAGCCGACCGTGATCCTGCTCGCGGGCCTCCAGGGCTCGGGCAAGACGACGGCGGCCGCGAAGCTCGCGCTGCTCCTCCGCAAGGACGGCAAGCAGCCGGCGCTCGTCGCGGCCGACCTGCAGCGCCCGGCCGCGATCGAGCAGCTCGAGCAGCTCGGGAAGCAGATTCAGGTGCCGGTGTACAGCGACGAGCGCAGCGACCCGGTCGCCGCGGTCCGCGACGGGCTCGCGCGCGCGCAGGCCGACGGGCGCGACACGATCATCCTCGACACCGCGGGCCGTCTGCACATCGACGAGGACCTGATGGACGAGCTCTCACGCGTGCGCAAGGAGGCGCGGCCGCACAACGTGCTGCTCGTCCTCGACGCGATGACGGGCCAGGAGGCAGTGCGCGTCGCGCAGAGCTTCCAGGAGCGCGTCGCGTTCGACGGCGTCGTCCTCACGAAGCTCGACGGCGACGCGCGCGGCGGCGCCGCGCTCTCGGTCAAGGCGGTCACCGGCCGGCCGATCAAGCTCGTCTCCGTCGGCGAGAAGCTCGACCAGCTCGAGTACTTCCATCCCGACCGAATGGCGTCGCGGATCCTCGGCATGGGCGACGTGCTGTCGCTCGTCGAGAAGGCCGAGCAGGCGTTCGAGGAGGACGAGCAGCAGGCGATGGAGGACCGGATCCGCAAGGGGAAGTTCACGTTCGACGACTTCCTCTCGGCGCAGCGCATGTTGCGGAGGATGGGCCCGCTGCAGGGTGTGCTGAAGCTGATCCCGGGGCTCGGCTCTCAGCTCAAGGACGTCGACATCGACGAGAACGAGTTGAAGAAGGTCGAGGCGATCGTGCTCTCGATGACGCCGCACGAGCGGAACACGCCGCACGTGATCGACGGCAAGCGCAGGCTTCGCATCGCGAAGGGCAGCGGCACCTCGGTGCAGCAGGTCAACCGGCTGCTCGAGGCACGCAAGCAGATGGAGAAGATGATGAAGGGCATGAGCAAGGGCAAGATGCCGCAGTTCGCGGGCCTCACGCCCGAGGCCGGCAACGGAGCACCGGCCCGCGCCGTGCCGCGCAAGTCCAAGAAGAAGAAGCGTCCCAAGAACCGGAGGTGAAATGGCAGCTCGCATGAGATTGGCGCGGGTCGGGTCGAAGAAGAACCCGATCTACCGCGTCGTGGTCGCCGACTCGCGCTCGCCGCGCGACGGCAAGTTCATCGAGATCGTCGGTCGTTACAACCCGCAGACCGACCCGTCGACGATCGAGTTCGACGAGGAGAAGGTGAAGGAGTGGCTCGGGAAGGGCGTGCAGCCGTCGAGCACGGTCTCCAGGCTCCTCAAGATCAAGAACCTGAACGTCTGACGTGGCGGAGCTCGTCGAGTTTCTCGCGCGGAGCCTGGTCGACGACCCGGATGCAGTTCGGGTCGAGCGCGAGGAGCGCGACGACGCGCTCGTGCTCCACCTGCACGTCGCTCCCGACGACGTCGGCAAGGTGATCGGCCGTCAGGGACGGATCGCCCGCGCGCTGCGCGCGGTTGTCCGGGCCGGAGGGGTGCGCGAGAACCGTCGCGTGCTGCTCGAGATCGCCGGCTAGCGTTGCGCGTCGCGGCGCTCTACGACATCCACGGGATGCTCGTCCCGCTGGAGGCGGTGCTCGACGAGGTCGCGGAGACGGACGCGATCGTCGTCGGCGGCGACGTCGCGAGCGGGCCGCAGCCGGTGGAGGTGCTCGAGCTGCTGCGTGCACTCGGGGACCGCGTTCACTGGGTACGAGGGAACGGCGACCGCGAGCTCGCGTCGGGCGGGGCCGGTGACTACGAACCAACGATTCAGGCGACGATTCGCTGGACGGCGGAGCAACTCTCCGACGAGCAGCGCGGGTTCCTCGGCTCGCTCCCGGAGACGGTCGTCCTGGACGTCGACGGGCTCGGCGACGTGTGCTTCTGCCACGCGACTCCGCGGAGCGACGAGGAGATCGTCACGCAGGCGACGCCCGACCGGCACCTGCGAAAGGTCCTGGCGCGCGTGAGCGAGTCGACCGTCGTCGCGGGCCACACGCACATGCAGCTCGACCGGCGCGTCGACGGCTTCCGCTGGGTGAACGCCGGCTCGGTCGGGATGCCGTACGAGGGAGAGGTGGCGGCGTTCTGGGCGCTGCTCGGGCCGGGCGTCGAGCTTCGACGGACGCCGTTCGACGTCGAGCGCAGCGTCAGCGCGGTCGCTCGAGTCCGGCTGGCCGGACGCGGAGAGCTTCGCCGAGAAGAACCTGCGGACGGCCATGCGGCGCGAAGACGTCGTGCCGGTCTTCGAAGGTTTCGCGATCGACCGCGGCGAGCGATGAGCGAGCACGTCGTCGTCGGTCGGGTCGGAAAGCCGCACGGGATCGGCGGCGCGTTCGTCGTCGAGCATCCGAGTGACGATGCAGCGCGCTTCGCGGTCGGTGCGGAGCTCGTCGCTGGAGACGCGACGGCGCGCGTCGAAGAGTCGAAGCGCTCAGGCGGCCGGCTTGTCGTGAGACTCGACCGTCCAGTGGAGCGCGGGACCGAGCTCCGCATTCCGGCGTCGTCGTTGCCGCCTCCCGAGCCGGACTCGTTCTACGTCTTCCAGCTCGTCGGGCTCGAGGTCGTCGAGGAGGGCGGGCGGGTGCTCGGAACGGTCAAGGACGTCGCGAACTACGAAGCAAACGACGTGCTCGAGCTCGATTCGGGCACGCTCCTACCGCTCGTCGAGGCGTGCGTCCGGGAAATCGACCTGGAGGGCCGGCGGATCCTTGTCTCGCGGGGCTTCGCCGAGCCTGAGTAACCTCACGGCCCGTGCAGATCGACGTCTTCACGCTCATCCCGCATGCCTACGCCTGGTTGACGGAGCAGCGGCCGCTCGCTGCGGTGCTCGGTGACGGGCTCGAGCTTCGCCTCTTCAACTACCGCGACACGTCGCCGCTCAGCGCGCGGCAGGTCGACGACGAACCGTACGGCGGCGGCGCGGGCATGGTGCTTCGCGTCGACGTCGTCGCCGCTGCGTTGGACGCCGTCTACGGCGGAGCGCCGGAGCACCGGGTGGTCGCGATGACTCCGGGCGGGCGCCAGCTGACGCAGGAGGTCGTCGAGGAGCTCGCCGCAGAGGAGCGGCTGACGATTCTGTCTGCGCGCTTCGAGGGGTTCGACGAGCGGATCGTCGACGAACCTCGCGTCGGACGCGATCTCGGTCGGCCCGTACGTGCTCTCGAACGGCGACCTGCCGGCGATGGTGCTCGTCGACGCCGTCGTTCGCTTGCTGCCCGGGGCCCTCGGGAGCCCTGAGTCGAACGTGCACGAAAGCTTCTCGGTCGAGCTCGAGCGCGGCGTCGAGTACCCGCACTACACGCGACCTGCGGAGTACCGCGGCTGGACCGTGCCCGACGTGCTGCTCTCGGGTGATCACCGACGGATCGACGAGTGGCGGCTCGAGCAGAGCCGGCTTCGGAGCGTCAGCAGGTGAGGAACCCAATCGAGCGGCTGGGGCTGCCGCACGGGTGGACGGTCGCGCTCGACTGGCTCGTCACGATCGTCGGCGCGATCGCGATCGTGCTCGCGATCAAGGCCTGGGTGGTGAACCCGTACCGGATTCCGACCTCGTCGATGGAGCCGCGGCTGCACTGCGCCGCGCCGGGCCCGGGCTGCCTCGCTCGATTCTCCGACCGGGTGCTCGCGAATCGCTTCATCTACCACTTCCAGGATCCGAAGCGAGGCGACATCGTCGTCTTCAACACCCCGCCTCGCGCGGCTCAGCAGTGTCCGCCGGCCGGCACGTTCGTCAAGCGGATCGTCGCCCTGCCGGGGGAGACCTGGGAGCAGCGCGACGGCATCGTCTACATCAACGGTCGACAGCTCAGCGAGCCCTACATCCCGCAGGGCCGCCGCGACTTCGAGACGTACGAGCCGCAGAAGATTCCCGAGGCCGCCTACTTCGTGATGGGCGACAACCGCACCCAGTCGTGCGACTCTCGCCGCTGGGGGACGGTTCCGCGCCAGAATCTGATCGGCAAGGTCTTCGCGACCTACTGGCCGCCGAACCGGATTTCCTTGCGCTAACATCCCGATTCGGCCTTTTCCCGGCCTCCTTTTCCTATGAGCAACGTGATCGATTCCATCGAGCGCGCCCAGTTGCGGAGCGGGATCCCCCGCTTCAAGGCGGGCGACACCGTGCGGGTCCACTTTCAGGTGATCGAGGGCCAGCGACGGCGTGTCCAGGTGTTCGAGGGGATCGTGCTCAAGCGCCAGGGGGCGGGGGTGCGCGAGACGTTCACCGTGCGCAAGCAGTCGTTCGGCATCGGGGTCGAGCGCACGTTCCCGGTCCACTCGCCGAAGATCGAGCGGCTCGAGGTGATGGCGATCGGGGACGTGCGGCGCGCGAAGCTCTACTACCTGCGTGGGCGCGTTGGCAAGAAGGCGCGCGTGCGCGAGAAGCAGCAGCAACGCGGGGTCGTGGAGATCGAGACGCCGCTGACCGTGGTCGAGCCGGACGAGCTCGAGCAGGAGTCCCCCGAGGCAGCGGCAGAGCCGAGGCAGAGGCTGAGCCGGTCGAGGTCGTGGCCGAGGGTGAGGACGCCGCAGAGGGCGAGCCCGAGCCCGCCAAGGCCGAGGCGTAAGACCTTTTCCACAGGGAGTCGCTCCGGCTGAGGCCGGGGCTATCCTCGGCGCGTGCCTCCGAGCAGCGGCCAGCGCCTTCTTCGCTTCGACCGACGGCTCGGCGCTCGCTTCGTAGCCGGTGTCGACGAGGCCGGCCGCGGGTCGCTGGCGGGGCCACTCGTCGTCGCGGGCGTGCTGCTCGACTACGAATGCCTGCGTGACCATCGGGTACGCCCGCTCGCGCTTCTCAACGACTCGAAGCAGCTGAGCCAGGAGGAGCGGCACGAGCTCTTTCGCGCCGTCGTCGGGTGCGCGTCGAAGATCGCCGTGCGGATGTACTCGGCGCGCGAGATCGACCGCAACGGGTTGCACCGCTCGAACCTCGCGGGCATGCGCTCGTGCCTCGCCTCGCTCGTGCCGCCCGAGGAGGTGGTCTGCGTCGTCGACGGGTTCCGGCTTGGTCCGAGCGCGCCGCCGCACCGCGCGATCGTCGACGGCGACACGAAGAGCGCGGCGATCGCGGCCGCGTCGATCGTCGCGAAGGTCGTACGCGATCGGGCGATGCGCCGCATGGACGCCGTGTTCCCGCACTACGGGTTCTCGTCGCACGTCGGCTACATCACGCCGAATCACTCTGCGGCCGTCCGCGCGCGCGGGCCGTCGCACATCCACCGGCGCTCGTTCCAGGCGCTCTGCTACGCCGACCTTGCCGAGACGGGGGTCGGGGCAACAGGCTGAGCGCCGCGCGGTCCGGCACTACCGGCTCCGCGGCTACCGCATCCTGGGCGTCAACGTCTGGAGCGCGGGCTACGAGCTGGACCTGATCGTCCGGCGCGGGCGGCGGCTGGTGTTCTGCGAGGTCAAGTCGAAGTCCGGGCAGCGGTTCGGGAGCGCCCTCGAGATGGTCGACCGCGAGAAGCAGCGGCGGCTCTTTCGGGCCGCCGAAGCCTGGCTCGTGCGCAATCCGAGCCTGCGTGAGCTCCGGATCTCGTTCGACGTCGTCGCGGTCGACGAGGGTCACCTTCGTCGGGTGCCCCTAGGAGATCCCCTCTGAGCCACGAAGTCCGTGCGGCGTGGCACAGACGCAGGCAGCCCTCTACGACGGCATCGACCTCGAGCTCTCCTGGTCCGAGCGGGACCTGCCCGAGCGCGAGCGCACGAAGCACGTCAACCGGCTGCACCCGTACCTCGGCAAGTTCATCCCGCAGCTCGTCGAGACGCTCCTGCAGCGCTACGTGCCGGCCGGCGGCCGTGTGCTCGACCCCTTCGCGGGCTCCGGGACGACGCTCGTGCAGGCGCTCGAGAGCGGCCACGACGCGACCGGCGTCGACATCGCGGCGTTCAACGCGCTGCTGATGCGGGTCAAGACCGAGCGCTACAACCTCTTCACGCTCGAGCACGAGCTCCGCGACGCCTGCGCGCGCCTCGAGGCGCTCGAGCCGAAGCGATCGGTTCGCGGGACGCCCGCCTACGTCCGGCGCTGGTTCGCGCCGGCAGCTGCCGCCCAGCTCCTCGGTTTTCGTTCGTGGATCCCGGACTACGAGCACGCGGACGTCTTCAAGGTCGTGCTGGCGCGTGCAGCGCGCTCGGCGCGCCTGACGACGCACTTCGACCTCGACTTCCCGCGCACGCCTCAGACCGAGCCGTACTGGTGCCACAAGCACAAGCGCGAGTGCCGTCCGGTCCAGCGCGCAGACCACTTCCTGCGCCGCTACGCGCTCGACACGCTCGCACGCGTCCATGCCTTTGCCCGGGTCCGCGCGCGCGGGCGGACCGCGAGCGTGCTGCACGGGGACGCGCGCGAGCTCGAGCTCGGCGGCCCCTACGCGGGAGTGGTCACGTCGCCGCCGTATCCGGGTCTGATCGACTACCACGAGCAGCACCGCTACGCGTACGAGCTGCTCGACCTCGAGGACCGCGGGACGTTCGAGCTCGGACGCGGCGCGACGAAGCGCGCGATCGCGGAGTACACGGAAGGCGTCGCCCGCGTGCTCGAGCGCTCGGCGGAGTCGCTGCGCCGCGGCGCGCGTGTGGTCGTCGTCGTGAACGACCGGCGGGATCTCTACCCGGAGATCTTCGAGCGTGCGGGGTTGCGTCTCGAACATCGCGTTCGTCGTCACGTAAACCGACGCACCGGACGACGAGCGGGCGAATACTTCGAAGACGTGCTCGTTGCGCGCAAGTCGGCACGAAGTTGACACGCGGCTGACGCAAAGCGGTTCATCCCGGTAGTCCACCCGGGCTTGACACATAGGCAACAAAGGAGTAGAAGCGACGGAAGAGTCTGCGGCAGATCGGAGTGCTCGATGAGCTTCCGGAGGTGCCGCGACGGCTCCAGCTGAAAGGGACTTCAGGCTCAGGCTGATCGAGGCGAACAAGCCTCTCCAGGTCGACCGCGCCCGCGAGAGAGCGCCGCGCGCGAAGACCGAGACCTCGGCTCGAGCAGTCCTGCGCGCGCTGAAAGCGACACCAGGCGCGGAGGAGATCCTTCAGCGCGTCCCCGGGTTCGGCGAGCTCGCCTTGTGGAGCCAAGTCGCGTTCTTCAGCGTCTGCGCGAAGAGCGGTACGGCGAGGTTCCTCGACATCTGGGACGCCGATCACTTCGATGGATTCACCGACCTGCAGCGGTGCCTGAACGACTGCCGCGCCTGGTTCTCGGCCGACGGCTTCTCGGCCTGGGGATCGGGTCAGACGAAAACCGGGCGGGTGAATTGCTACTTCCGCGCCCCGGCTACGGGCAACTACGTTTGCAACGCGAGGCTTCAGAGCTACCCGTCGTCGGCGACTTCGGTCGTCGAGTGCGTGATCGACAACTCGTCGTTCGGCCCGTTGACATGGGCCGGCACGATCGACCAGCCGCACGTGTGCAACCTCGCGGCAGGGTTCCACCACTTCCGGATCCGGCAAGTGGCGGGCGCGTTCTTCTTCCTGAGCCTCACGGTCTATCGCACCTAGTCAACGTGAGCGTCTATCTGGAAGCGGTCAAGCTCAATCACGACGGGGGCGCCGCCACGTCCGACGCGTTGAACATCCGGCGCAACAAGAACACGCCGGTCAACGTCCCCGAGTGGGTTCGCGGTGTCAGCGTGAACCCCGAGGACGCGCCTGCGGCGTACAGCATTGCCGAGACGAAGGGGAACACGCTCACGATCAAGGCCAGGTTCAGCACGAACGACTCGAAGCTGAAGAAGAAACAGGTGGAAATCAGGGCGCTCGATCCGACGGTCGATCCGCCGGGCGATTCGGGGTGCGGCTGTGCCGGTCTTCTCAAGTGGCTCGGCTGGTTGATCCGGCTCCTCGTCGGCAACGTCCTCGGGGACGTCAAGGCCCGGTTGGTCGACTTCGATGCGGCCGGGCAGACCGCATTCGAGACGTTCGAGCTCGAGCACGTCCGTCTCTGGGACGTCGGCGTCGGGATCCGGACGACGACGTGGCGGTGGCAATACCGGCGAAAGAAGAACGACCCCTGGACCGACTTCGCAACGAGCGAGCACCGGATCTACGTTCTCCTGGAGGTTCCCAAGGCGCCGTGGCAGCAGACGCCATCTACCTCGGCGAACACGCAGCTCCCCTGGACGGACGTGCTCGACCGCGCCTGTGTCTGGGCCTTCGCTGCGACGAGTCGCGACGCGGCTGCCGAAAAGGTGACGCACAGCGTGTACGGCCTCGGCCCTTCGATCCTTGAGTACGACTGCCCGGGCGGTGGCGCCTCGTGGTATTCGAGCGGAGCGTTCAACTGCTCTGCATTTCTCGACCTGCTCGGCGGTGGCCCCGGCCTTGGGAGGTACATCAACTGCAGTGACTGCGCGACGATCGTGTCGACGTTCGCGAATTCTGTCGGGTGCGATCTGTGGCAGTCGCGAATGGGATACTTCTTCGATCTCAACCCACTGCTCGCGATCGGCTCGAGCATCTGGCAGACGGCGTGCAACTGGGGCGGGTTCAGCTACCACGAGGTCGCCTGGAAAGGCGCCTGTACCGCTAGTGACCCGGTGTGGGACGCGTGTCTCCAGGTCGACGGGGACGCCGACCCGACGTCGGCGCCGCACACGCCCCTCCTCCCGGTCGATCTTCGCTTCGGAACGCCCGGATCGATGGACTATCTCGACCGACTGGTGACACCCGCCACGCGCGGGGCGTGCCAGCCGCAGACTGGAACCCGAACGCGAAGGATGGTGACGTGACGACGACGTCGGACGGATTGGAGGCATTTCGCGAGCGCCACGGCTTCGAGGACTGGCGGGGCTCGCGAACGACCGACGAGGAACTGTTCGTCTGGGAGTTCTTCTTCGGCGGTCGCGAGCTCCCTGGCTTCCGCGCGCTGCGAATCGACACCGTAGAGGCGCCCGCGTGGCCGCTCGCGATCCAGTCGCTCTGGGGCTCAACCGAGAGCGCTGAGGACGAGGAGCAGCTCGTTCGCATCGACGTCTACGAGTGCGCGTCACGGGCGGACGCAGACGAGCTCGTGGTGCGCCTGCTCGCGCAGTTCCAGTCGCCGCTGATCGAGCGTCGGCGGAACGGTCTCGGCGACGTCGCGTTCGGCATGCCCGGCGACACGTCACTCGTGTTCGCCAGAGCGAACGTCGCCGTGGTCGTGCTCAACGCGGGCGGCGAGGTCCAGTCTGTCGAGCCCGTCGCCCGCGAGGTCGACAGGCTGTTCACCGAGCCGCAACAGCTGGATCGAAGCCCCGTTCGACCGGAGATTCGACGCGTTGCGCTCGCCGAAGGCAAGCCATCGAGCGGCGTGCCGATCGCACTCGTGCTCGAGGCCGACGATCCGCTCGGGCGCCGCGTCTGGTTCCGGCTGTCGGCGAAGCACGGCGAGTTCTCCGCCAGCGACGGCAGGGTGTTCTACACGCCGGAGGCCGAAGGGACTCAGGCGATCGAGGTGGTTGCAATCAACGAGAACCTGGGCGTCGCGACAGAGACGCTTGAATTCGAGGTCTGACAGAAGGGACGGTCGCCAAATGGCTCTTCGAATCACCATCGACATCTTCAGCGGACGCCCCAACCCCGTGGTCGTCCTCGAGGGACCCGAGGAGGAGGAGGCGCTCGACCGACTTCGGCCGGCCGAGAAGCTCGGTCCACGGCAGGTCCGTCCGTTGCCGGACTCCGTCCTCGGCTATCGCGGCCTGATCATCGAGCAGACCGGGCGGGCAGCCCGTGGGCTGCCGAAGCAGTTCCGCGTTGCGAACGGCGACATCGTGGGAGAGGACTTCGCCGCACGTCCGTCCGACCCGGCGTTCGAGGACTTCGTCTGCGGGTCGACCGGGCCGATCCGCCACATCCGCCCGAAGCCCGACCTCTCGGAGTTCATCCTCAAGGAGATCGCGCGGCTCGACGATCTGCGCGACTGGTGGAAGCCGAAGCGGCCCGACTGGCCGCGTCGAGATCATTGCAAGTGCGCGCCACTCTACGAGCCTGACTGGTGGAACGTCTGGCCGATTCAGGGCTCGAACAACTGTTACAACTACGCGACCGACTATCGCACCGACACGTTTGCGCAGCCCGGTCTCGCTGCGGGCGCGATGTACTCGGCGCTCACGTGCGCATCCGTACGTCCGGCGGCAGTCGCCGACGAGCTCATCAACTCGCCGAACTCCAACAACAGGTGCCCGCGGGAGGGGCATCTCGTCGCGCTGGTCATCGCACCAGGCTGGGACTTCCACTGGTTCCGCAAAGGACGGAACGGCTACTGGTCTCACAAGCCTGGAGGGACGCCGGTGACGAACCTCGACAACTCGGCGGTCACGATTCCCGATCCCCGAACGGCCGATCGGGGTCCCTACACGCAGTTCTGCACGTTCATGATCGTCATGCATGGCCACATCAAGATCGAGTAGCGAGAGCGGTTGGATTGCGGGTGCGTTCGTCTTTTCCGGCCGCCCCGATCCGACCTGGTCGATCACGACGGAGCTCGCCGAGCAACTCCAGCGCATCTGGGAGTCGCTCGACGCACGTGAGGGGCCGCTGCCGGAGTCCCCTGGGCTCGGCTATCGGGGCAGCTTCGTCAGGGACCCCTCGGGGCGCGTCTGGGAGGCCTACGGGGGCGTGGTCACGTTGTCGTGGAGTGATGCTTCGGAGTCGCGGCGCGACGACGCGCGTCCTTTCGAGCTCATGATCCTCGCGTCCGCTCCGGAGGGCACGTTGCCGCCGACACTCGTGCCGTAGTCTCGACGAGAAGGTCGCGCGCAAAGTTTCAAGGAAGTTGACACACACCTGACACAAAGCCGCGCGAGCGGCGGCCTAACGTGGCGACGTGCTCGCGCGCGCAGTCACGCATGCTCTCGTCGGTCTCGAAGCGCGTCGCGTCGAGGTCGAGGCGCATCTCCAGGGTTCGCTGCCCGCGTTCACGATCGTCGGGCTTGCCGACCGCGCCTGCCAGGAGGCGAAGGAGCGTGTGCGGAGCGGCGTCCGTTCCGCCGAGTGCGAGTGGCCCGAAGGCAGGATCACCGTCAACCTCGCGCCCGCCGCGCTGCGCAAGGAGGGCTCGGGCTTCGATCTTCCGATCGCGCTCGCCGTGCTCGCCGCGTCGGGTCAGATTCCCCGGGCCGAGCTCGAGCGGCACGCCGTCCACGGCGAGCTCGCCCTCGACGGGAGAGTCCGCCCGGTCGCCGGCGTCTTCGCGGTCGCGGAGGGCGCGAAGCAGGCCAAGCTGCCGCGGATCATCTGCGCGGCGCAGACGGCACCCGAGGCCGCGCTCGCCGGGATCGAGCCCGTGCCGGTCTGGCACCTGGCCGAAGCGGTCGCGTATCTCCGCGGCGAGCTCGAGCCGGAGCCGATCCCGCCGCGGAACGGCGTCGCTCCCGTGGCCGGCCCGGATCTCGCCGACGTCCACGGCCAGGAGCGCGCGCGCCGCGCGCTCGAGATCGCCGCTGCCGGACGGCACAACCTTCTGCTGGGCGGCCCGCCCGGCACCGGGAAGACGATGCTCGCGCGCCGGCTTCCCGGGCTCCTTCCGGAGCTGGACGAGTCCGCGTCACTCGAGGTCACGCGCATCCACTCGGTCGCGGGAATTCTCCGAGTCGAGCACCCGCTCGTCACGACGCCGCCCTTTCGCGCACCGCACCACACCGCCTCGGCTGCAGCGATCGTCGGCGGCGGACGCGGCCCGAGGCCCGGTGAAGCAAGCCTCGCGCATCACGGCGTGTTGCTCCTCGACGAGCTGCCCGAGTTCGTCCGACCCGCGCTCGAGGCGCTGCGGCAGCCACTCGAGGACGGTGTGATCAGCGTTGCCCGTGCCGAAGGAACGGCGCTGTACCCGGCCTCGTTCCAGCTCGTCGGGACGATGAATCTGTGCCCGTGCGGGGCTCGCGGAGATCCGGCGGTCGCGTGCACGTGCTCCGCGCAGCGGCTCGCCGCCTACGGCAACAAGCTCTCCCGCGCGCTGCTCGATCGATTCGACCTCGTGGTCGTCGTTCCGCGCCCGCGAGCCGTGGAGCTCGCCGCGGGCAGGAGCGAGGCTTCCCTCGCGGTCCGCGAGCGCGTCGCGGCCGCGCGCTCGCGACTCGCCGAGCGCACGCCTCACCGAGACGAGAAGGCCGACGCGCTGCTCACGCGGGCCGTCGAGCAGCTCCCGCTCTCGGGGCGCGGACGGGCGCGGGTCGCGCGCGTCGCGACGACGATCGCCGCGCTCGCCGGAGCCGACGCCGTTGAGTCGTCGCACCTGGCGGAGGCGCTCTCGTACCGCGTACCGAAAGAGCTGAAGAGCCCGTGAAGGAGCTCGCCCTCGCGGCCTTCGCGGCGGAGCGCGGGATCCACCCGCGGACCGAGGCGCGCACTGCGCGCTTCGCCGCCTTCGCGAAGACGTTCGACGCGCGCGCGTATCTCGAGTCGCTCGAGCGACGCGGGCTGCGGTGGCTCGGGCGGTCGGATCGCCGATTCCCACCGCTGCTGCGTGCGATCAGCGACTCGCCCTCGGGAGTGTTCCTTCGTGGCGGAGCGTCGCCCGAGCTCCTGGCGAGACCCGCGGTCGCGATCGTCGGTGCGCGTGCCTGCTCGGGGTACGGCGCCCAGGTCGCGCGGATGCTCGGGCGCGAGCTCGCGGCGGCCGGTCTCGTCGTGGTCAGCGGTCTCGCGCGCGGCGTCGACGGCGAGGCGCACCGCGGTGCGCTCGAGGGCGGCGGCGCGACGGTCGCCGTGCTCGGCTGCGGCGTCGACCGCGACTACCCGGCGGCGCATACGGAGCTGGCTGCGCGGATCACCGCCACCGGTCTCGTCGTCTCCGAGTACGCGCCTGGGGTCGAGCCCGCACCGTGGCGCTTCCCTGCTCGGAACCGGATCGTCGCCGGACTCGCGCAGGCAACCGTCGTCGTCGAGGCTCGCGAGCGAAGCGGTGCGCTGATCACCGCGGACTTCGCACTCGAGGAGGGGCGCGAGGTCTTCGCCTGCCCGGGGGAGATCACATCTGCGCTCAGCGCGGGGACGAACGCGCTCCTTCGGCTAGGAGCGACGCCGCTGACCTCCGTCAGGCGACGTGCTCGAGCTGTTCGGCCTCGAAGCACCCGCCGAAGCGGAAGTCGATCTCGGCGAAGCGGCCCGGGCGATCCTCGAGCGGCTCGACGGCCCGACGAGCGCGGACGAGCTCGTCCGGGTCGCGGGCCTCGACGCCGGCGAGGCGGCGGCGGCGCTCTCGGAGCTCGAGCTCGCGGGCCTCGTGGCGACCAGCGACGGCGTGTACCGGCGGACCGGGCGGTGAGTACGATCGCCGTATGGCCTCGTACTGGCTCGAAGAGCGGGAGGAGCCGTTGTCGAGGGCCGCCCTCGCGGGCGTGCCCGAAGTCGAGATCGTCGGCGGCGGCGTCACGGGCTGCTCCTGTGCGCTCGCACTGGCGCAAGCGGGTGTTCGCGTGCGGCTGCACGAGGCGCGCGAGATCGCCGGCGGTGCGAGCGGACGCAACGGCGGCTTCGCGCTCCGCGGTGGCGCGATGGCGTACGACGCCGCTCGGAAGCAGCTCGGTCACGACTCGGCGCGGGCGTACTGGCAACTGACAGAGCAGGCGCAGGGACGGCTCGCCGCCCTCGCGGGCGACGCGTTCCGCGCGCTCGGCAGCCTTCGGCTCGCGGTCGACGACGCGGAGCGGACGGCGCTACGCGCGGAGTACGAGGCGCTCGTCGAGGACGGGTTCGCGGCCGAGTGGCTCGACGCGCCCGAGCTCGCCCAGCCGCTGCGAGGCCGGTTCGCCGCGGCGCTCCTGCACCCGGGCGACGGGGCGATCCAGCCTGCGCGCTGGGTCCGCAGCCTGGCCCGGCGGGCGTCCGAGGCCGGAGCCGAGCTGCGCGAGAACAGTCGCGTGGGCTCGCTGGACGAGCTCGAGGCGGAGCGCGTCGTCGTCGCGACCGACGGGCTTGGCCACGGGCTCGTGCCCGAGCTCGACGCCCGCGTGCGAGCGACGAGAGGCCAGGTGCTTGGTCACCGAGTCGCTGCCGAAGCTGATGTTCGAGCGGCCGCACTACGCGCGCCACGGGCTCGACTACTGGCACCAGACGCGTGACCGGCGCCTCGTGATCGGCGGGTCGCGCGACGCCGGGGGCGATCGCGAGTGGACCGACGACGAGACCGTGACCGACGCCGTCCAGTCGGGGATCGAGGCGCTCGCACTCGAGCTGCTCGGGCGACCTCCGCGCGTCACGCACCGCTGGGCCGGGATCTGGGGCACCACCGAGGACCTGCTCCCGCTCGTCGGTCAGGTCCCGGGGAACGAACGCGTCTGGCTGGCCGCGGGGTACTCGGGCCACGGGAACGTGCTCGGCTTCGCATCGGGCGAGCTCGTCGCGCGCGCGCTCGGTGGCGACCGCGACCCGCTCCTCGACGTGCTCGACCCGGCGCGCGCGGTCGTCGCTGCCTAGAGACTGAAGCGCGGCAGGTCGAGCTCGTCGACGCGCTCGAGCGCCGCGAGCGCGATCGCGAGATCCTGGATCGCGAGGCCGGTGGAGTCGAAGACCGTCGCCTCGTCCGGCGAGCGACGCCCCTCGGCAGCGCCCGCGAGCACCGCGCCGAGCTCGGTCACGTCGCCACGCTCGATGACGCCTGCCTCGACCGCGTGGGCGATGTCGCCGCCGTGGCTCGCCTGCTCCCACTCGTCCGAGAAGACCCGGACGCGTGCAAGCTCCGCGACCGCGATCTCCTGCTTGCCCGGCCCGTCGGCGCCCATCAGCGACGCGTGCTGTCCCGGCGCGAGCGCGCCTTCGGCCAGGAGCACCTCGCGTCCCGGCGTGACCGTCACGAGGAGGTCCGCCGCGAGCGCCTCCTCCCGAGATCCCGCGACTTCGGCGCCGAGCTCCGAGGCGACCGCAAGTGCACGCTCGGGGTCGACGTCCCAGAGCGCGACCCCACGGCCGCGCGCGAGAAACGTTCGCGCCGCGGCCCGGCCGTTGACGCCGGCGCCGATCACCGAGGCGCTGCCGGCGTCGCCTCGCCCGAGCGTCTCGGCCGCGAGCACCGCCGCCGCGCCGGTTCGCAGCGCGGTCACCGCGCCCGCGTCGAGCACCGCCCGCAGCACGCCGTTCGACGCGTCCGAGACGAGCACGAGCCCCATCACCGTCGGGAGCCCGGCAGCGGGGTTCCCCGGAAACGACGTCACCCACTTGAGCAGCGCGTGACCGCCACCGAGTGCGGGCATCGCACGGAAGTCGCCCGCCGGATAGGCGTGCACGTACACCTTCGGCGGCATCGTCCACTCGCCGCGCGCGTACGCGATGAATGCGTCGCGCACCGCCTCGAGCGCCCGCTCCGGCGCGACGGCGTCCTCGACGGCGCGGCCGTCGAAGAACGGGACGTCGGGAACGCTCAAACGGCTTTGACGGCGGCGACGAGCCGCTCGAGCGCGGTCTTCGCGTCGTCGAAGAGCATCGTGGTCTTCGGGTCGTAGAAGAGCGGGTTGTCGACGCCGGCGAACCCCGTTGCGAGCGACCGCTTGATCACGACGACGTTGTGCGCCTTGTCGACGTCGAGGATCGGCATCCCGTAGATCGGGCTGCCGGGCGAGCTCCGTGCCGCGGGATTGACGACGTCGTTCGCGCCGACCACGACGACCACGTCGGTCTGCGGGAACTCGGGGTTGATCTCGTCCATCTCGAAGAGCTCGTCGTACGGCACGTTGGCTTCCGCCAGCAGCACGTTCATGTGCCCCGGCATTCGTCCCGCGACGGGGTGGATCGCGTAGCGGACGTCGACGCCCTTGCTCTCGAGCAGCTCGCCGAGGCTCCGCACGTCGTGCTGCGCCTGGGCGACCGCGAGCCCGTAGCCCGGGACGAACACGACTCGCCGTGCGTACGCCAGCATGAACCCGATGTCCTCCGGCGACGCCGTGCGCACGCTCGCGCCGTTCGTCGGTGCTCCCGCGGGCGTGGGCCCGGCCGTGGGCGTCGCGCCGAACGCGCCGAAGAGCGTCTGGACGAGCGGCCGTCCCATCGCGCGGCCCATCATCACGGTGAGGAGCGTCCCCGACGCACCGACGATCGTCCCGCCGATGATCAGCGCGGTGTTGTGGAGCACGAATCCGGTCGAGGCCGCCGCGAGCCCCGTGCAGGCGTTCAGCAGCGAGATCACGACCGGCATGTCGGCGCCGCCGATCGGGAGCACGAACAGCACACCGAGCACCGCGGCGGCGAGCATCAGCAGCACGAGCCACAGCCCGTTCTCGGTCGTGGCCGTCAACGCGACGAGCGCGACGAGCGCGACCCCGAGCGCGGCGTTGAACAGGTTCTGGCCGGGGAAGACGAGCGGCCGCCCGGTGATCACCTCCTGCAGCTTCCCGAACGCGACGAGCGAGCCCCAGAAGCTGACCGAACCGATCACGGCGGAGAAGAGGATTCCCACGAGCAGCTCTCCCTCGATGTCGCCCGGCTGCGGCGCGTGGCGGTGGAACTCGGACGCCGCGATCAGCGCCGCCGCACCGCCGCCGACGCCGTTGAACAGCGCGACCATCTGCGGGATCTGCGTCATCTTCACGGCGCGCGCCGAGAGCACACCGACCACCGAGCCCACGGCGATGCCCGCGAGCATCAGCCCGTACGAGTCGATCTCCTCGATCAGGAACGTGAAGCCGATGGCGATCGCCATGCCGACCGCGGCGATCCAGTTCCCCGAGCGAGCCGTGCGAGGGATGCGCGAGTCGCTTGACGCCGATGATCAGCAAGATCGCGGCGACGAGGTAGGCGACGTCGATCCAGACGCGGCTCATTCGCCGTCCGGCTCGTCCGGGCGACGCTGCTTGAACATCTCGAGCATCCGGTCGGTGACGAGGAACCCGCCGACGACGTTGATCGTCCCGAAGACGACGGCGACGAAGCCGAGCACCTGCTCGATCGTCGAGTCGGCCGTGCCGACGATCAGCATCGCGCCGATCAGGACGATGCCGTGAATCGCGTTCGTGCCCGACATCAGCGGCGTGTGCAGCATCGCCGGCACCTTCGAGATGATCTCGAACCCGACGAAGATCGCGAGCGCGAAGATCGTCAGCTCGAGCACGAGCAGCTCGTTCACGCCGGCACCTCCTCGCGGCGCGTGACGCACGCGCCGGCGACGATCTCGTCGTCGAAGTCGATGTGCAGCTCACCCTCGGGCGCCAGGTGCTGCAGCAGCGACGTGACGTTGCGCGCGTACAGCCGCGACGCGTCGTACGCCATCGTGCTCGGGAGATTCGTCAGCCCGACGATCGTCACGCCGTCCTCGGAGAACTCCTCGCCCGGCCGGGTCAGCTCGCAGTTTCCACCGGTCTCCGCCGCGAGGTCGACGATCACCGAGCCGGGGCGCATCGCGTGCACCGCGCTCGCCGGAATGAGCCTCGGCGCTGCGCGCCCGGGGATCGCAGCCGTCGTGATGACGGCGTCGAACTCCGGGATCCGCTGCTCGAGCGCCTCCTGTTGCGTGCGCTGCTCGTCCGCGGTCAACTCGCGCGCGTACCCGCCCTCGGTTTCCTCGCCGACGACGCCGAGGTCGAGGAACGCCGCGCCGAGCGACTCGACCTGCTCGCGCACAGCCGGCCGCACGTCGAAGCCGGAGACGACCGCACCGAGCCGCCGCGCCGTCGCGATCGCCTGGAGCCCCGCGACGCCGGCGCCGAGCACGAGCACCTTCGCAGGCGGCACGGTGCCGGCCGCGGTCATCAGCATCGGCAGGAAGCGGGGGAGCCGGTCGGCGGCGATCAGCGCGGCCTTGTAGCCGGAGACCGTGGCCTGCGACGAGAGCGCGTCCATCGCCTGCGCGCGCGTGATCCGCGGGATCGACTCCATGGCGAACGCGACCACGCCGCGCGCGGCGAGTCGGTCGATCCCCTCACGGTCGGTCAACGGCTGGAGGAACCCGATCAGCACCTGGCCCTCGCGCAGCCGCTCGACCTCGCCGGCGGCGGGCGCCTGGACCTTCGCGACCGCGTCGGCGTCCCAGGCAGGCCCGAGCTCGGCGCCTGCCTCGCGGTAGGCCTCGTCGGGGTAGGAGGCCGCGACGCCGGCACCGGGCTCGACGACGACGACGATCCCGGTCTGCGCGAGCCGCCCGACCGAGTCCGGGACGAGCGCCACGCGCCGTTCTCCGGCAGCGGTCTCCCGTGCGACCCCGACTCTCACCGCGACGATCCTATTTGCGCTCGCCGAGAAGGGACGGGGGAGGCAACAGCGAACTCTGCCGTCCGTGCTGGCGGACCTCACTGAGGCGGTGGAGGAGTCCCATCCCTGGACGCGTGGTCACGCACGCCGCGTCGCCGGTCTCGCGCTCGCGGTCGCCGAGACGCTCGAGTGGCGAGGAGCACGCGTTCAGGCCATCCGGGCGGGTGCTCTCCTCCACGACGTCGGCAAGCTCCTGCTCCCCACAGAGCTGCTCGGAAAGCCCGGTGCGTTCACGGAGGCCGAGCTCGACGAGATGCGCACGCATCCGGCCGCGGGCGCGCGGTTGATCGCGGGCTCGCCGGAAGCGAGTGACGCGATCGGCTGCGTGCTCTACCACCACGAGCGGTGGGACGGGCTCGGGTATCCGGCGCGGCTCGACGGCCCTCTGATCCCGATCGAGGCGCGCCTGATCGGCCTCGCGGACGCCTTCGACGCGATGACGTCGAACCGCCCGTACCGCGCGGCTCTGACCACCGATGCCGCGCTGGAGGAGCTCGTGCGCTGCGCCGGGACGCAGTTCGACCCGGTGCTCACGGACGCGTGCGTCGACGTCTGGTCGACGCGCTTGCTCCTCGCCGTCTAGAGCGTCGCCCAGACTTCCAGCTTCGTCTTCACGCGGTGGATCACGGCGTCGGTGTAGTCCGACGTCCCCAAGTGTCCACCGAGGTCCGCGGTGCGCTCGCCCTCGGCGACCGCTTCGAGCGCCGACTCGCGGATCGCGCGCGCGGCCTCCTGCTCCCGCTCGTCGCCGTGCATCAGCAGCGCGGCCCCGGCCAGGATCATCGCCATCGGGTTCGCGATGTTCTTTCCTTCGAGCGCCGGTGCGGTCCCGTGCGCAGCCTCGGCCATCAGCGCGCTCGGAACGTCGATCTCGTCGAACGCGACGAGCAGCGACTCGGAGCCCGCGATCGAGCCGAAGAGCGGCAGCACGAAGTCGCTCAGGATGTCGCCGTCCCGGTTCAGCGACGGGATGACCAGCGGCTCCGACGCGCGCGCCATCAGCAGCGCGAAGGTCGCGTCGATCAGCTGCGGCTCGTACGGCACGTCGGCGTGGCGCTCGGCTGCGGCGTCCATCTCTTCCTTGAGCATCCCCTCGTACGTCGGGGAGACGGTGTACTTCGGACCGCCGAAGACCTTCCCGTGCGTTCGCTCCGCGAGCCGGAACGCGTACTCGGCAACCGACCGGCAGATTCGCCGCTCGATCTTCTCCGTGCGATACGCGACCTCGTCGTCGCCCTCGCCTTCGCGCCACTCCTTCGCGCCGTAGGCGTCGCCGACGGCCATCCGCACGATCGAGATCGGTGCGAACACGCCGCCGATCGGAACGACGCCGGGGATCCGGCGCCCGGTGCGCACGATCACGCGCCCGCCGATCTCCTCGCGCAGGATCCGGTTCGGCGAGCCGACGTCGTCGCGCTCCTCCGGCGTGACCGTCGCGGCCTTCAGTCCGAGCCCGTGCTCCCGGATCGCCGCCGCGGCCTCGTAGACCACCGCGTTCTTCGTCGCCCGCCGGTTTTCGAGCGAGAGGTCGAACCGGGGAAACTGCAGCTCGAGCCCGATCACGTCGGGCTGCAGGACGCGAAGCGACTCCTCGAGCAGCTCCTGGCCGGTCTGGTCGCCCTCGAGAACGACGATCGTGTTCGACTCCACGGCGGTCGAGGTTACCGTGCGATCTCGAAGGTAAGAGAGCAAGCGTGGCACGCAAGGGGGGTCTTCGCCGCCGCGGCTCGAAGAGCAGCGGCTTTCGCTACTACGACGCCAAGGGTCGGAAGCTCACCGACCCCGCCAAGCTCGAGCGGATCGACCAGCTCAGCATCCCGCCGGCCTGGCGCGACGTGTGGATCTCGCCCAGCGCCGGCGCCAAGCTTCAGGCCGTCGGGCTCGACCGTGCGGGGCGCAAGCAGTACCTCTACTCGGCCGCGTTTCGCGCGCAGCAGGAGCAGGCGAAGTTCGACAAGCTCGTGCGCTTCGGTGATCGGCTGCCGGTGATCCGAACGGCAATGGCCGAGGACATGGACCGCGAGCAGCTCGACCGGGCACGCGTCTGCGCGATTGCACTGCGTTTGATCAACCTTGGCTGGTTCCGGCCGGGCTCGGAGCGTTACGCGAAGGAGTCGCGCACGTACGGGATCACCACGCTGCGCAAGCGCCATGTCACGGTGCGCGGGAGCAGGATCGCGCTGAACTTTCGCGGCAAGCACAAGGTGTGGGTCCGGACCGCGGTCCTCGACGCGGAGCTGGCCGAGGCGCTGAAGGAGCTGCTCGCGCTGCGCGGCGGGCGTGGGCTCTTCCGCTTCCGCAACGACGACGGCGAGCTGACGAGCCTGACCGACCGGCACCTCAACCAGTACGTGCAGGAGCACCTGGGCGACGACTTCACGGTCAAGGACTTCCGCACGTGGGGCGGCACGCTGCTCGCGGCGATCGGCCTCGCCGAGCGAGGCACCGCCGAGACGGAGACCCAGGCGAAGAAGAACGTCACGGCCGTCTGCCGCGCGGTCGCCGACAAGCTCGGCAACACGCCCGCGGTCTGCCGCGCCTCCTACATCAGCCCGCCGGTGATCGAGCAGTACCTGGACGGGCGCACGATCGCGGATTTCCGGCCTCGGCATTTGCGCGTCGTCTCCGCGCGAGATACCGGGCTCGATCTGGAAGAGCAAGCGCTGCTCAGCCTGCTTCGCTCGTGGCGAATTCGGCAGGCGCGCGCGGCCGCGTAGTTCCGCCGGCCTTTGTCGCTAGAGTTGCATCGACCCCCGCAGATCGAGGAGGAAACGTTGGCGAGAAAGACCGTGCTCGTTTGCGACAGTTGCAGCAACGAAATCGACGAATCGAAGGGCGCCGTGATGCGCATCAACTTCAACGATGCGCGCCGCGGCTCGAAGCAGGCCGACCTGTGCGACACCTGCGCCGGGAAGATGCCGGGCCAGGCGGCGGCCAGGCGGGGCCGTAGGCCGAAGGCGGCCTCGGCGGGCTGAGCGGAGGGGCGGGCCGCAAACCCGCCCGACGATTCGCGCACTTTGCGGGGAGCCGTGTCCGGAGCCGTCGGGACCCGGCTCTACGATGGACAGGTTGTGGGTCTAAGCCTGCTCGTCGGCCCCGCGAACGCGGGAAAGGTGTCGCTGCTCCTGGAGCGGTATCTCGCCGTGCTCGGCGAGGGACGGGAGCCGACACTGATCGTGCCGGGCCGGTCGGACGTCGACCGGGTCGAGCGGGAGCTCGTCGCCCGCCACGGCTGCGTCTTCGGCGGCTCGATCGGCACGTTCGACGACGTCTTCGAGCGGATCGCCTACGCCGGCCCGACGAGGCCGCTGGCCACCGACGCGCAGCAGCAGCTCGCGCTCCGGCGGGCCGTCGCGCGCGCGTCGCTGAACGGCCTCTCGGCCTCCGCGCACTCCGCCGGGTTCGCCGACACGCTCCGCGAGGCGATTCGCGAGCTCCAGGGCGCGCTGCTCGAGCCCGACCGTGTCGAGGGCGACCTCGCCCACCTCTACGCGTCGTACCGGGCCGAGCTCGACACGCTCGGCGTCTGGGACCGCGAGCTCCTTCGGGCCGAGGCCGTCGCGCGGTTGCGGGGACAGCTCGACGCCTGGCACGGCGAGCCCGTGTTCGCCTACGGCTTCGAGGACCTCACCGCCGCGGAGTGGTCGCTCCTGGAAGCGCTCGCCGGTCGCACTGACGTCACCGTCTCGCTGCCCTACGAGCAGGGTCGCACGGCGTTCGCCTCGCTCCAGCGAACCGCCGAGGATCTCGCGAAGCTCGCCGACGGTCGCATCGAGGAGCTTCCGCCTGCGTATGCCGAGGTGGCTCCGCCGGCCCTCGCGTATCTCGAGCGCGCGCTCTTCGAGGAGCCCGGCCCCGGCGCGCCGCCGCTCGAGGGCGCCGTCTCGTTCCTGGAGGGCGCCGGTGTGCGAGGCGCGCTCGAGCTCGTCGGCGACGAGTTGCTCCGCCTCGTGCGCGCGGGAACCGCGCCGGACGCGATCGGCGTCGTCTGCCCGTCGCTCGGCCGCTGGCGCGCGCCGCTCGAGACGGCCTTCCGGACGCTCGGCATCCCGTACGCCTTCGACGGCCGCGGGCGCTTCGCCGAGACGGCCTTCGGGCACGCGTTGCTCGCGCTGCTTCGCTACGCGTGGGCCGACGGCTCGCGCGCCGATCTCTTCGCGTTCCTCCGCTCGCCCTACTCGGGGCTGACCCGCGCGCACGTCGACTTCGTCGAGGGGCGCCTGCGCGGGCGGGCGGTGGCCGAGCCCGAGCGCATCGATGCTGTCGTGCTGGAGCTTCGCGGCTCCCCGCTTCGCCAACTCGACGGCCTTCGGTCGGGGACGCCGGCGGTGGACGCCGTCCGCGCGCTCGCGCAGTCGATGCTGCGCGCAGCGCACGGGCTCGAGCACCCGCCGGTGGGGGAGAGCCCGGCGAGCGACCTCCGCGCGCTGGACGCCTGCCTGCGCCTGCTCGACGAGCTCGCCGGCTGGGAGCGTCGCGTCGAGGAGTCGATCGGCGCAGACGACGTGATCGCCACCCTCGAGCGGGCGCGACTGCGCGGCGAGCGGGCCGAGCCCGGCAAGGTCACCGTGCTCGACCTCGAGCGAGCACGCACCGGACGCTTCGAGGTCGTCTTCGTGCTCGGGCTCGAGGAGGGAAGCCTGCCGCGGCGTGGCGGCGGGACGCCGTTCCTCGACGACGAGGCGCGCGAGCGCCTCGGTGGCCGCCTGCAGCGCGCCGACCAGGTCAGCCGCGACCGGTACCTCTTCTACACCGCGTGCACCCGCCCGACGCGCCGCCTGTATCTCGTGCGCGAGTCCGCGAACGACGAGGGCAGCCCGAAGGAGGCGAGCCCCTTCTGGGACGAGGTGCGCGCGCTCTTCCCGCGCGAGGAGGTCGACCGCGCGACGACGCGTCGCCGGCTCTCGGAGCTGACGTGGCGACTCGAGGACGCGCCGACCGACCGCGAGCGGCTGCGCGCGCTCGCCTCGATCTCGCGCGACCACGTAGCCGAGGCCGACGGGATCGCCCGCGCGAACGGGTGGGAGCGCAGGCTCGACCGCGCGCGACGCGCGGAGAACCGGCCGACGCGTCTGCGCAACCCGATCGTGCTCGCGACGCTCGGCGCGCGCACGACCTTCCCGGTCACCGAGCTCGAGCGGATGGCCGACTGCTCGTCGGCGTGGTTCGTCGACCGGCTGCTCGACCCGAAGACGATCGATGCCGAAGTCGATCCGAAGCTGCGCGGGTCGGTCGCACACAACGCGCTGCACAAGTTCTTCGCAGCGCTGCCGAAGGAGCTCGGCACGGACCGCGTTCCGCCCGAGCGCGTCGACGACGCCGTTCGCCTGATGCGCGAGTGCCTCGACAAGGCGCTTGCAGGCGTGCGCATGGAGATGACGACGATGCAGCGCCGCGAGCTCGACGCGTCGCTCTGGCGCGACCTCGAGGCGCTCGTCCACTTCGAGGCCGACGCCGACGCGCAGCTCGTGCCGAAGCGCTTCGAGGTCTCGTTCGGGATGGAGCGCTCGCCGCAAGAGCTGCAGCGAGGGCTCGACCTCGGCGAGGGGCTCACCCTGAGCGGAAAGATCGACCGCATCGACACCGATCCCTTCAGCGCGCGCGGGATCGTGCAGGACTACAAGGCTGGCAAGACCGCGCACTCGGCGAGCCAGATCGAGAAGGAGCTCCGCCTCCAGATCCCGCTCTACATGCTCGTGCTGCGCGACCTCGTCGGGATCGAGCCGCTCGGCGGTGTCTACCGCCCGCTCGCGGGAGACCGGAAGCCGCGCGGCCTGCTCCGAGCCGACGCCAAGGACGAGGTGCTCGCCGGCTACTCGTCGAGGGACTACGTCGAGGACGACGCGTTCTGGGGCCAGGTCGAGACCGCCCGCGACAACGCGCGCGGGCTGGCGCAGCGCATCCGCGCCGGCGACGTGCGGCACGACCCGCGCGGGGGCGAGTGCCCGCAGTGGTGCCAGCTGTGGCCGATGTGCAGGATCCGTCGCCCGTGAGCACGCTCGCCCCGAACCCGGAGCAGCGCACGGCGATCGACGCCGAAGGCCGCGTCTTCCTCTCCGCCGGCGCGGGGACGGGCAAGACCGCCGTGCTCGTCGAGCGGTTCGTCCGCGCCGTGTGCGATCGCGGGATCGACGTCGGGTCGATCCTCGTGATCACGTACACGCGCAAGGCCGCTGGGGAGCTGCGCGCGCGGATCCGGCGCGAGCTGCGCGAGCGCGGTCGCCACGACCTCGCACGCGAGCTGGACGGCGCGTGGATCGCGACGATCCACGGCTTCTGTGCGCGGCTGCTCCGCACGTATCCCTTCGAAGCGGGGCTCGACCCGCGCTTCCGCGAGCTCGACGGCGCGCAGTCGGCCGTGCTCGCGGGCGAGGCGTTCGCGGAGGCGCTCGACGAGTTCTGCGCCCGCGAGGAGCCGGAGCGCCTCCAGCTGCTCGCGACCTACGGCACCGCGGCGCTGCGCCGGATGCTGATCGGCGTCTACGAGACGCTGCGTTCGGCCGGGCGCGAGCTCGTGCTCGAGCTCGGCGAGCGGGCGCCGCTCTCCGAGCGCGTCGAGGCGCTGCGCGACGCATCGCGCTGTCTCGCCGCCGACACGAGCGCGACCGAGCTCCAGCGCGCGAACGCCGCGGGGATGCTCGACCTCCTCGCAGGCTCGCCTTCCCCGGACCGCCTGCTCGACCTCTCCGCCCACAAGGTGCGCGGCAGCGAGCGAACCGCGTCGTACGAGGAGGCGCGCAAGGTGGTCGAGCAGTCGGCGCTCGACGAGCTCGCGGTTCGCGACCGCGACCTGCTCCAGGCGCTGCTCGAAGGCTTCGCGCGCGCCTACGACGCGGCGAAGCGTCGCGAGGGAGTGCTCGACTTCGAGGACCTGCAGCTCAACGCGCGCGACCTCCTCCGCTCGAACGAGCGCATCCGCGAGCGCGAGCACCTGCGCTTCGCGGGGATCATGGTCGACGAGTTCCAGGACACGAACCGGCTCCAGTGCGAGTTGATCGACCTCGTCGCGAACGGTCCCGCGAGGCCCGAGCTCTTCTTCGTCGGCGACGAGTTCCAGTCGATCTACGGGTTCCGGCACGCAGACGTCCAGGTCTTCCGCGAGCGGCGCGAGGCCGAGGGCGGAGGGCTCGCGCTCGTCCGCAACTACCGCTCGCGCCCCGAGGTGCTCGCGGCCGTCAACCACCTCTTCCACGAAGAGTTCGGCGACGGCTTTCAGCCGCTCGCGGCGTCGGGCGAGTTCCCGGACCCCGTCTTCGGCCATCCCGTCGAGCTGCTGGTCACCGAGAAGGAGACGTACGCGGACACGGGCGTGCACTGGCGGCGTGCGGAGGCGACGCACATCGCGAGTCGCGTTCGTGAGCTGGTCGACGAGGGAGCGGCGACCCCGGGCGAGATCGTGCTGCTGTTCGCGGCGGGCACCGACGCAGAGGTGTACGAGGAAGAGCTGCGCAAGGCGGGCCTGCCGACCTACCGCGCGACGGGCCGCGGCTACTTCGGCCAGCAGCAGGTCGTCGACCTCCTCTCGTACCTGTTGCTGCTCCAGAACCGCTACGACGACCAGGCGCTCGTCGCCGTGCTCGCCTCGCCGTTCGTCGGCGTCTCGAACGACGCGCTCGTGCTGATCCGGCGCGCAGCGTCCAAGCGGCCGCTGTTCACCGGGATCGAGAAGAGCTTGCCGCCCGAGCTCGACGAACGCGACGCGCAGCTGGTCCGCGCCTTCCTCCAGCGCTACGAGCGGCTCGTACGAGCGCTCCCGCGCCTGCCGCTCGAGCGTCTCCTCGAGCAGATCGTCTCCGAGCACGACTACGACCTTGCGGTGCTGGTTCAGTGGGACGGCCGGCGCCGTTACGCGAACCTGCGCAAGCTCGCGCGGCTCGCGCGCTCGTACGAGGAGCTGCGCGGCCCGAACCTCGAAGGCTTCGTCCGCTTCGTCCGCGATCAGGAGGCCGTCGGCGCCAAAGAGCTCGAAGCGGTTGCGGAGGAGGAGGGCTCGGACTCGGTGCGGCTGTTGACGATCCACGCTGCGAAGGGCCTCGAGTTCAAGGTGGTCGTCGTCGCCGATGCGGGACGGGACAAGCGCGCGCCCGACGGCGACGAGATCCTCGCGCTCGCCGACGGACGCTTCGGCTTCAAGGTCGCCGACCCTGCGACGAGCAAGCGGCGCGGCGCCTTCGACTACGACGAGGTGAGGCAGGCGCGCGAGGAAGAGGACCGCGCGGAACGGCTCCGCCTCTACTACGTCGCGATGACGCGCGCCGTCGACCGGCTGATCGTCTCCGGTGCGATCGACCGCGAGAGCACGGCCGACCGCTCGACGCCGATGGGCTGGGTGCTGCAGCGGCTCGATGCCGCCGAGGAGCTCGCCGCCGCAAACGGCGCGCCGCTCGAGCTCTCCCGCGGGAATGCGCTCGTGCAGGTTCGCTTCGACCGGTACCGCGAGGAGCCCGAAGCGGTCGAGGTCGCGGGCGAGCCGGGACAGCTCGAGCTGTTCAGCGAGGGCGCGGTCGAGCCACTGCCGCCGCCTGCGCCGACGCTCCCCGAGCTGCACGCGATCCCCGAGCCCGCCATGCACCATGTCCGCCGCCTGTCGTTCACTGCTCTTTCTCTCTTCGAGACGTGCTCGTACCGCTACTTCGCCGAGCGCGTCGCAGGCATGCGCTCGCTCGACGTCGCGCCCGTCGGTCACGAAGGTCTGTCGGGGACGGCGATCGGCAGCGCCGTGCACGCTGAGCTCGAGCACGTGGACCTTGCAGCGCCTGCGCTGGCGGACGGCTGGGAGGAGCGCGTTCGCGGCGCGTACCCGAGCGCGACGGACGAGGAGGTCGAGCGGATTCGAAGCCTGATCGAGGCGTACTGCACCTCGGACCTCGCCGGCCGCGTGTCCAGCCTCGACGGCGTCGCCAAGGAACGGCACTTCACCTTCGAGCACGACGGTGTGCTGCTCCACGGGTTCCTCGACACGTACCACCGCGCCGGTGACCGCGCGCTCGTCGTCGACTACAAGTCGAACCTGCTCGACGGCCAGGAACCCGCCGAGATCGTGGCGCGTTCGTACGAGCTCCAGCGGCTCGTGTACGCGCTCGCGTGTTTCCGCGCGGGTGCCGAGGAGGTCGAGGTCGCGTACCTGTTCCTCGAGCGGCCGGACGAGCCCGTGGCGACGACGTTCACGCGCACGCAGGTTCCCGAGCTCGAGGCCGAGCTCTCGGCCGCGATCGCGCGCCTGCGCGCCGGCGAGTTCCGGCCCACGCCGAGCGAGTACGCCTGCGCCGGCTGTCCCGCGCTCGACGTCGTCTGCGCCGGGCCGAGGCTGCCGTATCAGCCGGTTGCGAGCGACGCCGCCGCGGCGCTCGCGTAGTGCGCAGCTTCGTCGCGGAGGCCCGCCGCCGCGTCCCCGGCCTGAAGCGCATTCGAGTCCGCGAGATCGTCGAACGCCTCGCCCGCGAGCACCAGGACGCGACGATCGCGCTCACGTTCCGCGGCCCGCTGGAGCTCCTCGTCTCGGTCATGCTCTCCGCGCAGACGACCGACGTGAACGTGAACCGCGTCACCGCGACGCTGTTCGAGAAGTACCACCGGCCCGAGGACTACCTCGCCGTGCCGCAGGAGGAGCTCGAGCGGGACATCTTCGCGACGGGCTTCTATCGGCAGAAGGCCAAGGCGATCCGCGGGACGATGCGCATGCTGCTCGAGGAGTTCGACGGCGAGGTCCCGCGCACGCTCGAGGAGCTGACGCGGCTGCCCGGCGTCGCGCGTAAGACGGCGAACGTCGTGGCCGCCGAGCTCGGAACCCCGCAGGGCGTCGTCGTCGACACGCACGTGCGCCGGCTCTCCCAGCGACTCGGGCTGACGAAGCAGGAAGACCCGGTCAAGATCGAACGCGACCTGATCAAGCTCGTGCCGCGCGAAGACTGGGGCCGCTTCCCGCACCTGCTGATCTGGCACGGCCGCCGCGTGTGCGTCGCGCGCAACCCGCGCTGCGAGGTCTGCGTGCTGAACGACCTCTGTCCGTCGAGTCGCGTCTAGCGCGGGGACAGCGACACGAGCAGGCCGCCGTCCTCGTCGTACGCGGGGAACACGTCGGCGGTGACGGTCTTGTCGATCCCCGCCCGCGTGCGGAGCGCGAGTCGCTCGCCCAGTCGTCGCACGCCCCACTCGAGCGCCAACGCGACGGGATTCGCGACGCCGTCGCTCCCATGCAGTCCGAGCGTTTCGACGAGGTCGCGGCCGATCAGCTCGGGCTCGCGGTACCCCGTCAGCTCGAAGACGCCCTTACCGATCGCGAGCACGCGCGCGTCGCGGTCGCAAACGAGGAAGCCGGAGCCGGGAGCAGGGTAGTAGTCGTCCATCAACTCGAACAGGAAGCCGAAACCGCAGCGCTGACACGCCGCCGCCTGGTCGAGCAGACCCTCCCGGCCGTCGTTGTCGATCGACCGGTTCTGGCAGTTCGGGCAGATGAAGTACGGCACGCGGTCGTCAGGACTCGACGCGAGGGGCGGCGAGCGCGTCGTGCAGGTGCCCCTCTTCGGCGGCGAGGAAGCGCTCGGCGTCGAGGGCGCCCATGCAGCCGGACCCGGCAGCGGTGACCGCCTGGCGGTACGTGTGGTCCTGCACGTCGCCGACCGCGAACACGCCGGGGATGTTGGTCTCGGTCGAGCGCGGGCTCGTGATCAGGTAGCCGGCCTCGTCGTGCTCGAGCTGGTCGAGGAACAGCTTCGTGGTCGGATCGTGGCCGATCGCGACGAACAGCCCGTCGGTCGGATGGTCGATCACCTCACCGGTCTCGACGTTCTCGAGGCGCACGCCGCTGAGCTTGCCCTCGTCGACCCCGAGGACGTCGACGACGACGTACGGCGTGAGGAACTCGATCTTCTCGTGGGCGCGGGCGCGGTCGGTCATGATCGGCGAAGCGCGGAACTCGTTGCGCCGGTGCACGATCGTCACCTTCGAGGCGAAGCGCGTCAGGAAGAGCGCCTCCTCCATCGCCGAGTCGCCGCCGCCGGCGACCACGACCTCGCGGTCGCGATAGAAGGCGCCGTCGCAGGTCGCGCAGTAGGTCACGCCGCGTCCCTGGAGCGCGACTTCGGACTCGAGCCCGAGCTGGCGTGCGCTCGCCCCGGTCGCCACGATCACCGTGCGGGCCTGGTACTCGTCGTCGCCGACCCACACGCGGAAGGGGCGCTCGGAGAAGTCGACCTTGGTCACGTCGTCGGTGATGAACTCGGTCCCGAACCGCTCCGCCTGGCGGCGGAACTCGACCATCATCTGCGGCCCCAGGATCCCCTCCGGGTAACCGGGGTAGTTCTCGACGTCGCTCGTGATCATCAGCTGGCCGCCCCACTGGAAGCCCTCGATCACGAGCGGCTCCAGGTTGGCACGGGCGGCGTAGAGCGCCGCCGTGTACCCGGCGGGCCCACCGCCGATGACGATCAGATCACGGACTTCCATCTGCTGTATTCAACGGTACCGACCGGATGGGTGTTCCAAGAGCGGGACGACTACAATCCGCAGCCCGGGGCAGACCTACACACTCGATGGCCGAACCGCTGACCTGGACAACGCTTCGCGAGCTCGCCGGCTTCCGGTCGGATGGGGGCTGTGCGATCAGCCTCTACCTCGACCTCGATCCCGCGGACAGCCCGACGCCGACCGCGGTCGACACGCGCGTCAACTCACTCCTCTCGGAGGCCGAGAAGCGGGTCGAAGCTCGTCATGACGAGCTGACGCACGCCCAGCGGGAGGGGCTCAAGCGGGACTTCGCGCGGATCCGCGAGTTCTTCGACAACGAGTTCAGCCGGGAAGGGGCTCGAGGACTGGCCGTCTTCACGTCGGGCGACTTCTTCCGGCCGCTCCTCGTCGCCGGATCGCTCCCGGACGACGTGCACGTCGGCCGCGGCTTCCACCTCGGGCGGCTCGCCCAGCTCGTCGGCCGCGACGACGGCGCGATCGTCGCGTTCATCGGCCGCGAGCGCGGCCAGGTCTTTCGGCTCCGCGCGGGGCGGCTGGAGGAGATCGTCGACCGAACGGAGGACCAGTCGGGTCGCGGCGACCCGGTCGGCGCGTCGGACGCGGGCTACCAGCGCCACGTCGAGAAGCTCGTCGCCGAGCACCTGAAGGACGTCGCCACGGAGCTCGATCGCGTCGTTCGGCGGCTGCACACGCCGAAGGTCGTCGTCGTCGGCTCGGAGGAGACGCGCACGGAGTTTCTCGACACGCTGCCGCACGAGGTCAAGAGCGTCGTCGTCGGCACGACCGAGGCGCAGGCGCATGCCGGGCCGAACGAGCTGCTCGAGGTCGTGCAGCCGCTGCTCGAGGAAGCCGAGGCCGCCGACGAGCACGAGGCGCTCGAGCGCTGGCGCGAGGGGGCCGGAACGAACGGTCGCGCAGCGTCAGGCTGGGCCGAGACGCTGACGGCAGCCTCCGACTCGCGCGTCGATCTGCTCCTGCACCAGGAGGGCGCGGACAAGCCGGCGCACGAGTGCCCGCAGTGCGGCCGCGCTTCGCTCGAGGGAGGGGAGTGCCCGCTCGACGGCACGGCGCTCGAGCCACGCGACTCGGGCTTCGACCTCGCGGTCCGCCAGACGCTGTTGCACGGCGGCTCGCTGCTCGACGTGCGCCACCAGGTCGACCTCGCGCCGGTCGAAGGCGTCGGCGCGCTGCTCCGTTTCTAGCGACGCCGCCCGCGCACGACGCGGACGGATGACGCGGCGGTCCGCTGCAACCGGTGGAGGCGTTGGACGTCCTCCTCGGTCAGCTCGGTCGGCTCGTCCGACGCGCTGCGGCGCTCGCGCCGCCGCCTCCGGAACAGGTCGCGCAGGGGCATCGCCCCGAATCGTACGACGCCGGGCTAGGCCGCGTCCAGCGCCCGCGGGAGGTCGAGCGGCTCCGTCTCGAGCTCCTCTTGATCGCTGGCGCGCTCGAGCTTCGCCTCGAAGCGGTCGAGGCGCCTCTCGGCCTCGCCGTACTTGGTCTGGGCGTTGCCGATGTGCTTGCCAACGACGTCGAAGTCGGCCTTGAACCGGTCGAAGTCGTTTCCGAGCTGAGCGACGTAGGCCATGACTTCGTGGGCGTGCTGCTCGATCTGCAGCCCCTTGAGCCCGAGCGCGATCACCTGCAGCTGAGCCGTGAACGTCGTCGGGGAGACCGGGAACACGCGCTTCTCGTGCGCGTACTGCAGCAGCGAGCCGGTCTTGCCGCACACGAGCTCGTAGTAGACGGACTCCGCAGGGAGGTACATGAGCGCGAAGTCGTACGTCCCCTCGTCCGGCCGGATGTACTTCGTCGAGATCGCGTCGACGTGGCCCTTGAGGTCGCGCGCGAACGCTTTCTCGAACAGGAGGCGTTCCTCGTCGGTCTCTGCCGCAGCAAGCCGCTCGAAGTTGTCGAGCGGGAACTTCGCGTCGATCGGGACGAGCCGGTCGACACGCAGGATCGCGTCGACCCGTTCGCCGCTCGCGAAGCTGTACTGAAGCTGGTACGAGTCCCGGGGCAGCCGATCGCGCAGCAGGTTCTCGAGCAGCAGCTCGCCGAAGCCACCGCGCGCCTTCGGCGGTCGGAGCGCCTGCTCGAGCCGCCCGAAGGCCTTCGCCTGCTCCAGCACCTGCGCCGTCGTCTCGCCGACCCTCGTCAATTGCTCGTGGATCGCGACCGACTGCTTCGAGGCGCTCTCGAGCCGCCGGTCGACCTTCGTGTCGAGGTCGGAGAGCCGCCGGTCGAGCTTTTCGTCGATCGCGAGCAGCCGGCGATCGACCTCCGCGCTCCGCGTGGTGAGCTCCACGCCCGTGTCGTCGCGTAGCGCACGGAGCTCCCGGACGATCGCGCGCATGAGCACGACGCCGCCCGCCAGGGCGGCGGTAGCCAGGACGAGCGCGATCAGGACCTGGATGAGCATCGGGCCGACGAACGGTAGAGAGGCGGTCGGACGGAGCCGCGCTGCTACCATCGCCGCCAGTTTGGCCAGGAAAGCCCGGACGCCCGCTCCACCGCGGCGAGTACAGGCCCCGAAGACACGCAAGGAGCAGCGTGACCGGCGCGGCCTCTGGGTGATCCTCGCGGCCGTGCTCGTTCTGGCCGCCGTTGCCGGCGGCGCCGCGTTCTTCCTCCTCGGCGGAGACGAGTCGAAGACGGAGTCGGTCGCGCAGGCGATGCGCGACGCCGGCTGTACGTATCAGGTGTTCGAGGGCGAGGCTTCGGGCGTCCACATCCCGAACCCGGCGGCGACGCCGAAGGAGTGGAACTCCTTCCCGCCGACGAGCGGGCCGCACTTCGGGCAGTGGGTGATCTGGGGCGAGTACGACGAGCCGGTCCGGCTCGCGCAGGCGGTGCACAACCTCGAGCACGGCGGGATCGTCATGTACTACGGCAGCGAGGTCTCCGACGCGGAGGTCACGAAGCTTCGCACCTTCTACCGCTCCGACCCGGCCGCGATGCTGCTCTCGCCGCTCCCGCGGCTCGGCGACAAGATCGCGCTCACCGCGTGGTACGCCCCCACCGAGGGCGACGAGGTGCAGATCGACAACACGCAGGGAATCCTCGCCGAGTGCACGCGCTTCGACGAGAGCGCGTTCGAGACGTTCCGCGACGCGTACCGGTTCCAAGGCCCCGAGCGGATTCCGCCGGAGAGCCTCCAGCCCGGCAGTTAGCCTGGTCCCGCCGGGGTGGCGGAATTGGTCAGACGCGCCCGACTTAAAATCGGGTGTCCCTTGGGGACGTGAGGGTTCGAGTCCCTCCCCCGGTACTTCGCGGCGTCTCACGTCTCGCCCCGGTGGGCGGCGCTTCGGGAAGAGGCTGGGTCGCTTGTGCTCGCAGCACGACCGCGACGGCCTGTGCCCGGCTGTGGACGCCGAGCTTCGCGAGCACGTGCTGGATGTGCGTCGACACGGTCTTCGGGCTGATCACGAGGCGGTTCGCGATCTGCTCCTGAGCGAGACCCTCCGCGAGCAGCTTCAGGATCTCGCGCTCTCGATGTGTCAGCGCCGGCAGCCCGGTATCGGGATGGCGATCGGGCTCGGAGATGCCGGCCCGTCGGCAGAGGGCATGGACACGCGCGACGAGCTCGTCGGGGTCGAACGGCTTCACGATGTAGTCGTCAGCACCGAGCATCAGCCCTGCGACGCGGTCATGAGGTTCCGTCCGCTCGCCCGAGATGAAGATGGTCGGGAGCCGCTCGCCGAAGCGCTCTCGAAGTCGTCGGTGGATCGCGTAGCCGCTCGTGCCGGGGACGTGGACGTCGACGATCGCGAGCATCGGCCGCTCTCGCCGCATCAACTCGAAGGCGTGGTCTCCGGTCGAGGCGACCCTCGTCTGGAACCCGTCTCGCCCCAACAGCCCGCAGAGGAGCCGAACAGATAGCCGATCGCCATCGATGACGAAGATCGGACCCGCCGACATTTGTGGCCTCCCTCTCTGACAACGTTGTACCGCGATCGTGCCCCATGTTCAAGGTGGAGTTCGGATCCAGGTACTGCGAATCTCCGAACGCCCGACCTCGCGTCGTCGCAGTACGCCTCCTCCAACGGCAGTGGTTCGAAAGATCAGGCGACGGCCTCCTGTTCACAACTCCGCCGCCGTCCTAGCGTGTGGCTTCGTTGTCGAAGAAGAATCCGCGTACCTTCCTGCGGCGGGGGGCGGGCGAAGCAGGAGAGGGACGATGGCTCGCGGACGAGATGGGCGCAGGAGTCGGACGCTTTCGAGGCGGGTGCTCCGCCTCTTCCTGATCGCCATCGTCCTCAGCCCGGTGCTGCTGACGGCGATCGTCGATGCAGGCTCTGCGAAGCCCAAGCCGCCCAAGGTGAAGGTCCACCGCGGGCCTGTGGAGCTGAAGGGCTCCGCGCGGATCCGTCAGCAGGCGCCCGAGAATCTCTCGGCCGATCTCGGTCCGACCACCGGGGCGGTGGCGCCGTCTCATCTGACGGACCCCGTCGACATGCGCGTGCTTCTGCTGGCGGCGGACGGCAAGGAGACCGACTACGCGTCGCTCCGCGCGTTTCTCGACCAGCTCGGGATCCCGTACGACGTCCTCTTCGCGACGCAGACCGAGCTCACGGCCGACCGGCTGTGGGACGGCGTCTCCCACGGCTACTACCAGGGCGTCATCCTGACGACCGGGAACTTGACGTACTTCGACGAGGGCGCGCGCGAGTGGCGCAGCGCGCTCGCCGACGCCGAATGGGCGCTCCTCTGGGAGTACGAGGCCCAGTTCGGCATCCGGCAGGTCACGTCGTACACCTACCCCGACGGGCTGCCCGACGACTACGGGCTCGACCTGGTCTCCGTGCAGGACACGTCGTCGAAGTCGTTGACCGCGAACCTGACCGATGCAGGCCGTGCGACCTTCGGTTACCTCCGCGGTGACGCCCCGATCACCTTCCGGCACGCCTGGGTGTACCTGGCGACCATCGAGGATCCCGCAGTCACCAAGCCGCTGATCGTCACGCCGGGCGGCTACGCGATCGCCTCGATCACGAAGTATCCCGACGGGCGGGAAAACCTCGCCGTCACCGCTGCGAACAACGAGTTCATCCGGCACTCGCAGCTGCTCGCGTACGGCCTCGTCAACTGGGTGACGAAGGGGGTCTTCCTCGGCGAGCGCCACGTCAACTTCAACGCGCAGGTGGACGACCTCCTGATCGACAGCGACCTGTGGGACACCGCCGCGAACAGCGACCAGACCGGGCTCACCTACCGCCTGACCGGCGCCGACTACGCAGCCGCAGTGGCCTGGCAGTCCCTCGCTCGCAGCCGAGACCCCGCCTTCAACCAGCTCGGGCTCGAGCTGGCCTTCAACGGCGAGGGTGCGACCGGCATCTACCCGGCGGACACGCTGACGCCGCTCGTCCGGATGTTCAACCAGCCCTTCAGCTGGGTGAACCACACCTTCACGCACCTCAACCTCGACGCCTCCGACTACGCGACCTCGTTCGCAGAGATCCGGAACAACCACCGGATGGCGCGGGACCTCGGGCTTCGCTCGTACCGATCACAGGCGCTCGTGCAACCGGACATTTCGGGGCTCGACAACCCGCTCTTCCAGCAGGCTGCGTTCGACTTCGGGATCAGGTACCTGATCTCGGACACTTCTCGTCCAGGCTGGGCCAACCCGACTCCCAACGCCGGCTTCTTCAGCGCGTATCAGTCGCAGATCCTGATCATCCCGCGACGGCCGACGAACCTCTTCTACAACCTCTCGACGCCCGACCAATGGGTGGACGAGTACAACCACTACTACGGTCCGGGCGGCATCTGGGCGTTCTGGCAAGGACCCCAGTCGTACGCCGAGATCCTCGACCACGAATCCGAGAACCTGCTGACGTACCTGCTGCGCTGGGACATCGACCCGTGGATGTTCCACCAGGCGAACCTCCGCGTGTACTCCAGCGGTCGGACCCTGCTCACGGACCTGCTCGACGCAACGCTCGCGAAGTATCGCGCCGTCACCACCCTCCCGATCCGAAAGCTCACGCAGTTCGACGTCGGAGTGCGGATGTCCGAGCGGATGGCCTACAACGCGTCGGGCGTACGCGGCCTCATCGTGCCCTGCAAGTCGGTCACGCTGACGACGGAGCGAGGGGCGGTCGTGCCGTTGACCGGCGTGGCGTCCGGGCCGCGTACCGAGACCTACGGCGGTCAGGCCATCTCGTACCTTGGCGTCGAACCCTCCACTCCCGTCACGATCCCCCTTGTCTGCTGAGCTCCGATGGGGATCGCGACCACCTTGCTTGCCGGGCCTCCGGAAACCGGCCGGAACCCGACTCGCGTCCTGCTGTTGACCGAGGGGACATATCCCTACCGCTGGGGTGGGGTCAGCACGTGGTGTCATGCGTTGACCCACGAACTCGCGGACGTCCGCTTCTCCCTGCTCGCGATCGCGGACGACCCACGGCTCGAGCAACGCTTCGAGCTCGCGCCGAGCGTCGAGTACTTTCGGCCGGTCTCGGTCTGGGGGGTTCGCGACTCCTGGGAGGCCCGCGACGACCTGGACGATCGCGCTCTGATCCGTGGGCGCGCTCGAGCAACGACCGATCGCGCCGTCGTGCTGGGGTTCGCGCCTCCGTTCCGCCAATTCGTCGGCGCGCTGGTCGGCGCCGAGGTGACGAGCGAGGAACTCGCACTCTCGCTCCACCAGCTGCACCGGTTCTTTCTCACTCACGACTTCGACACGACAATGCGGTCGCGACCGGCCTGGGAGTGCTTCGTCGATGAAGTCCGCGGGCGCTACGAAGGGCTCGCCGCCCTCCACGGATACTTCGGTGCCAGCCTCTCGCTCGCCGATCTCACGGCGGTGTTCCAGTGGCTCCACCATTGGCTCTTCCCGCTGGCCAGACCGCTTCCGGAGGTGGATGTGGTCCATGCGACGATGGCGGGGATCTGCACGATCGTCGCCGCCGTGGCCAAGGTCGAGCACGGCGCCGGGTTCCTGCTCAGCGAGCACGGGATCTACCTGCGCGAGTGCTACCTGGCGCAGCAGCAGTCGCGCGACTCGCTGTTTCGAAAGCTCATCAAGCTGCGCTTCGCCCGGCTCGCGACGATGCTCGGCTACGACCTCGCGGATCGGGTCGCTCCGTGCTGCGACTACAACCGCCGCTGGGAGTTGCGGACCGGTGCGAACCCGGACCGCGTCAGCACCGCGTACTACGGGCTCGACCCGGCTCGCTATGCGTTCGCGCCACCCGTCGACGCCGGCGCGCCGGCGGTCGCCTGGGCCGGCCGGATCGACCCTCTCAAGGACGTCGAGACGCTGCTGAGGGCGTCCGCGCTCGTCGTGGCCGCGAGGCCCGATGCCCGCTTCAGGCTGTTCGGTAGCGCGCCGACCGGTGAGGAGGGCTACCTGGCGCGCTGCCTCGCCTTGCACCGAGGGCTGGGGCTAGAAGGTGCCGTCACGTTCGAGGGTTTTGCCGTGGAGACGTCGCGGGCGTTCGAGGACGCGGATGTCGTCGTGCTCTCGAGCATCTCCGAGGGCTTCCCCTACAGCACCCTCGAGGCGATGTTCTGCGGACGCGCGATCGTCGCCACTGCGGTAGGCGGCGTGGGCGAGCAGATCGGGCGCGCGGGCGTGCTCGTCCGGCCCCGAGATCCCGATGCGCTTGCCGGTGCGATCCTGCGACTCCTCTCGGACCGCCGGCTTCGCCTTCGGCTCGGGCGGGCGGCGAGAGCGCGCGCAGAGTCGTTGTTCACGATTGCACGGTTCCGCGAGGCTCACGCCCTCGCCTACGACGCGCTCGTCGCCGAAGGAGCGCCGCGATGACGGCCGTACCGGCCGTCGCTGCGCGCCCGGGCGGACCGAGGGTGTCGGCGTCGGAGCCGGAGCGTTCGGTCACGATCCTTGCTCGAGCCGTCCGCCGGCGCGTTACGCAGCCGGTCGACGTTCTCGAGATAGCCGCCGCGCTGGAGTCGGGTGGGATCACGGACACGATCGCGGCCCAGGACTACGGGGCGCTCGACACTTTCGACTTGGCCGAGCGTGTCTTCGCGATCCTCCGTGGGCGAGCGCCTCGCAGGGGCCGCAGTGCGCGGACCGAGGAGTCCGACAGGCCGCTCGAAAACGGGGCGCGGTTCGAGCTCGTCCGCGGCGCCGTCGCGCTGGCGCCCGTGTGCGCCTGCGTGGCGCTCTTCGTCCTGCTTGCGTGGAGTGGCCTGAGCTCCGGCACAGTGCTCGCGCTCGGGATCGGCACGACGCTCACCATGGTTCCCGCGAACGGGTTCATCCAGGCGATCGGCCGCCGGACCGCCATCTACCTTGGCCTCCGCGACCGCGTGCTGGCGAGGCAGTTCCTCGTCTGCGCCGGCGGGCTCGCGCTCGCGGCCGTCGCGTTGCTCGGAGGAGTCGGCACCACGCTCGCGGGCTGGGCGGGGTGGCTCACGCCGTCGCAGCGCGCGATCGTCTGGGTCGGTGCGGTCGCGCTCGCGGCGTTCTGGCTGCTCGTCTCCGCCACCTTGCTCGCGGGCGGTGGCCACTGGACGTTGGCAGCACTTGCCGTTGCCGCGGCCGGAGGCGTCGTCGTCGCACGGGCGACGCCGCTCGGGCCGCAGGCGACGATCGCGGCCGGCGTCATCACGGCGTGCGTTCTCGCGATCGCGGTGCTCGTCTACGGCTGCCGACGGCTCTACGGCGCAGCCGTCCCTTCAGCTCCCGCGTTTCCTCCGACGTGGGGAGTCGCGCTCGAGCTGTCACCGTACTTTGCGTACGGCGCCCTGTTCATGGCGCTGCTCGTCGTGTCGCACGTGCTCGGCTGGGTCGCAGCGCTCGCGGAAGGAGACGCCACGTTCGAGGCGATCCGGACACTCGAGCTTCCCCTCACGCTGGGGCTCGTCCCGATCCTCCTCGCCTCCGGGATCGCCGACCGCTCCGTCCGGCTCTTCTGGACGACCGCTGAGCGCTTGCAGCGCGTCACGGCCGCCGAGAGGCCGGCGCGGTTTCGCTCTGCGCTGCTCCGACTGCATGCCAACCGCCTGATTCGACATCAGGCGGTCATCGCAGCGATCGCTCTGCTCACCTTCCTCGTGTTCGACGTTGCTGTCCACGCGGGCGTGCTGCCTGACGTGCTCCGCCCGGGCGACGTCCGCGTTACCGAATTCGCGCTCGGCTGCGCCCTCGTCGCTTACTGGCACGTCGGCCTCGGGCAGTTCAACTGCGGCTTCCTGCTCAGCCTCGGTGTGCCGCGTCCCGCTGCATCCGCGGCGCTTTGCGGCGTCGCCGCGTTGACGCTGATCGGCGTACCGCTCGCAGCTGTCAGCTACGTGCTCACGCCGCTCGCGTTCGTCGTCGGCTCGGTCGTGTTCGCCGGACTGTCCCTTCACCACTGTCGCGCGGCGCTCGCGCGCGCGGACTACCACTATGCGATCGCCTTCTAGGAACGGCGCCCGCCGCGAGCTCCCTCCGATCCTGGTCACGGGAGGAGCCGGGTTCGTGGGCAGCCACCTCTGCGAGGCGATGGTGCACCGCGGGCACCCTGTCGTCGCGTTGGACAACCTGTCGACGGGCCGGCTCGAGAACCTCGCGGCCGTGATCGACGCACCCAACTTCGAACTCGTCGTCGACGACGTACGCGACGAGCAGGCGGTCGACCGGCTCGTGAGGCACGGCGGGACCGTCTTCCACCTCGCGGCCGCGGTGGGCGTTCGCCTGATCCTCTCCGACCCGCTCGACAGCATGGACTCCAACGTCCACGGAACGCAGGTCGTGCTCGAGCGAGCGGCTTCCCACCGAACGAAGGTTGTGATCGCATCGACCTCAGAGGTCTACGGCAAGTCGGCCCGCATCCCGCAGCGCGAGGACGACGACATCGTTCTCGGCGCCACGCGGTTCGCCCGCTGGTCATACGCGGCGTCCAAGATGCTCGACGAGTTCCTCGCCCTTGCCCATTGGCGCGCGACCGGGCTACCCGTCGTCGTGTTCCGGCTCTTCAACACCGTCGGACCGCGTCAGACGGGGCGCTACGGCATGGTCGTGCCGAGGTTCGTCGAGGCGGCGCTGAACGAGGAGAGCCTCCAGGTCTACGGCGACGGCCTGCAGTCGCGTTGCTTCCTTCACGTCCGCGACGCCGTCCAGGCCATCGCCGGCCTCGCCGAGGCGCCTGAGGCGGTTGGTGGCGTGTTCAACGTCGGGTCCCGAGAACGGGTCACGATCCTCGAGTTGGCCCGCCGTGTCGTTCGCCGTGTCGAACCCTCGCGTCTTCGCGACGGAAGCACCCCGATCGCGCTCGTGCCCTACCACGTGGCCTATCCGGGCGGCGACTTCGAGGACATCCGCTGCCGCGTCCCGGACGTTCGTCGGATTCAGCGCACCCTGGGCTGGAAGCCTCGGATCCGGCTCAACCAGATCATCGACGACGTGATCGCGGAGCGTTCCGAGGAACGTGCGCAGATCTCGGGCTCGCTTGCACCGGTGGCGTGACCTCGCCCGCCGATCGGCGCTCGTCGTCGCGCTGAGCGTGCCCCTCGCATCCTCGTCCGGCGTCGCGAACAGGGCCACGCACTGGAAGCCTCGGCCGGAGCTCACCTGGCAATGGCAGCTGACGGTTCCAGTCGACGAGTCAATCGACGCACAGGTCTACGACATCGACGGTTTCGACAACAGCGCGGCGGTCGTCGGCCGGTTGCACGCCCGAGGCCGCAAAGTGATCTGTTACGTCGACGCAGGCGCTTGGGAGCGCTTCCGCCCTGACGCAGGGCGCTTCCCTCGATCCGTGCTCGGCAAGGTCAACCCCCAGTGGCCCGACCAGCGCTGGCTCGACATTCGCCGGCTCGATGTCCTGGCGCCGATCATGCGCGCGCGCCTCGACATGTGCCGCGACAAAGGCTTCGACGGCGTCGAGCTCGATGAGATCGACGGTTGGCAGCAGGACACCGGTTTTCGGCTCACGGCGGGCGACCAGCTCCGTTACAACCGGTTCCTCGCTCGCGAGGTTCGCTCGCGCGGGATGGCGGCAGGGCTGAAGAACGATCTCGATCAGGTGCGCGCGCTGCTTCCGAGCTTCGACTTCGCGGTCAACGAGCAGTGCGTTCAGTACGTCGAATGCGAGCGCCTGCTTCCATTCATCAGGGCGCGCAAGTCCGTGTTTCACGTCGAGTACCACGTGGCGGCGACGCGCTTCTGCCCGCTCGTGAACCGGCTGGGCTTCTCGTCGATGCGCAAGCGTCTGAAGCTCGACGCGTGGCGTCGGAGCTGCCGCTGAGAGCTGCTCCGGAGCGCATCCCCCCGTCGATCGCGACCTCGTAGAGCTCGACCGACCTATAGCGTGCCCGGCGTGCGCCGGGCGGCCCCCGAGCTCGCGCTCTTCGTCGTCTCGGCGGTCGCGCTCGCCGTGCTCTGCTCGCGCGTCTCCGACTGGGCCGTGATGACCGACGAGCTGCTCTACGAGCGGCTCGCGCTCTCGTTCGTCGACGGCGCATTCCTGCCGACGCTGCACGGCGCGCACGCCGACGTCTACGCCGTGCTCTACCCGTTCCTGCTCATGCCGGTCTTCGCGATCGTCGACCTGCCCGATGCCGTGCGAGTGGTGCACGGGCTGAACGGCGTGCTCTTCGCGAGCGCCGCGATCCCGACGTGGCTGCTCGCGCGCGAGCTCGCGCTCTCGCGGTACGCCGCGCTGGCTTCCGCGTTCTTCTCGGTCGCGCTCCCCTGGACCGTGATCGGGGGCTTCGTGATGACCGAGTCGGCCGCGTACCCGGCCGCGCTCTGGGCGCTGCTCGCGATTCAGCGGGCGATCGTGCTGCCCTCGCCGCGGCGCGACCTCGTCGCGCTGGCCGCGATCCTCGTCGCGACGCTCGCCCGCCCACAGCTCGCCGCACTCGGTGTCGTGCTCGTCGCCGCCGCGGCAGTGCACGAGGCTCGTCTCGGCCGCTGGCGAGCCCATGCCGTCGCGTTCGGCGTCGGCGCGCTCGCCGTCCCCGTCGTGCTGCTCGGCGGCGCCGGACTACTCGGGAGCTACTCGCCTGCCATCGAGGGCGACGTGTTCTCGCTCGACGCGTTCCGGTCGGCAATCGTCCACGTGAACGTGACAGCCGTTGCGCTCGGGATCGTGCCGCTCCTCCTCGGCGGCGGCTGGGCGATCGCGGCGCTCGTCCGTCCGCCGGGAGAGCAGGAACGGTCCGCGTTCGCCGGCGTCGTCGTCGCGGCCGTGATCGTGCTCGCCGTCGAGTCGGGCTCCGTCGTCGTCCGGTTCGGCCTCGGGCTCGACGTCAAGGATCGCTACCTCTTCTACATCGCGCCGCTGCTGTTCCTCGCGACCGCGTGTGCGCTCGAGGACCCGCGTCCGCGGGTCGCCGGAGTGCTCGGGCTCACGACGCTCTTCGTGCTCACGGTCGGCCTGAGCGACTTCGAGCCGATCTTCGGCGTCAACGTCGACTCGCCCGCGTCGTCGACGTACGAGGCGCTGACGAGCTTCGGCAACGACGTGGGGCTCGAGGTCGCGGAGCTGCTCGCGATCGTCGGCGGGTTGCTGGGGCTTGCGCTCGTCCTCGCACTCCGCCGGCTGCCGCGGAGGCCGGTCGCGGCGACCGTGCTCGCGGCGCTCGTCGCGTTCGTGTTCGCCGAGACGGCGTACACGTGGAACCGGTTGCTCGACAGCTCAGGCCCGAGCGGACGCGCGCTCGCCGTGAAGCAGGCGCCACAGCTGTCGTGGATCGACGCCGCCGTCGAGGACGGCTCGGTTGCGATGTTCGCGTACCCCTTCGGCCAGGAGTGGTACCCGAGTGCGGTCGCCTGGTGGGACGTCGAGTTCTGGAACGCTCGCGTCGACCGTGCCTACCGCCTCGACGGCTACATCACGTACACGCCGAACAGCTTCCCGACGCCGAACGTGCGCGTCGACCCGCGCACCGGTCTCTTCGTCGGCGCCGGCACGCCGGACTTCATCGTCCGCACGCCGCTCGACGCACGCTTCGGCCCCGCGGGAACGGCGGTCGCCGCAGGGCCACAACTCGAGCTCGTCGACCTCGAGGTTCCGCTGCGCGCACAGTGGCTCACGCTCGGGCTGCACCCGGACGGCTGGACGCGACCCGAGCGCGAGGCGGTGCTCCGGGTCTACCCGCCGGCCGGCGTGGCGACCGTCACCCTGACGGTGAGCGCGCCGGACGTGGAGGCGCCGCGCCCGCTGCAGATCGGGTCGCAGTCCTTCGCGCTCGAGTCCGGCGAGACGCGTGAGCTCGCCCTCGAGGTCTGCGTCCCGGAGGGCGGCTACGCCGAGGTGCCGATCCGGGTCGAGGGCTCGACGTCGATCCGCGCGATCCCGATCGCGCCGCCCTTCAGCGAACAGTTTCGTGAGGTCGGCGTGCGGCTCTCGAACGTCCGCACGGCCGCAACGGGTGGGACCTGCCAAACGTAGACTCAGCGCGTGGCCAGCCCGCCGACGCACGCGCCGGAGCAGACCTTCGAGTGGGACACGCCGCTCTTCCGGCAGGCGCTGAGGCAGTTCGAGGAGGCGCTTCCGTTTGCCGACGTCCCCGATGAGGTGGCGGAGCGGCTCCGCTACCCGGAGCGCTCGCTCGTCTCGAGCGTGCCCGTGCGGCGCGACGACGGGACCCTCAGCGTCTTCGCCGGCTACCGCGTCCAACACTCGAGCGTGCTCGGGCCGACGAAGGGCGGGATCCGCTACGACGAGAACGTCTCGCTCGGTGAATGCGCGGCGCTCGCGATGTGGATGACGTGGAAGTGCTCGCTGCTCAAGCTTCCGTACGGCGGTGCGAAAGGCGGCGTGCGCTGCAACCCGCGCGCACTGAGCCAGGCCGAGCTGCAGCGGCTCACGCGGCGCTACACGATCGAGCTGCGCGACTTCATCGGCCCGCAGGAGGACATCCCGGCTCCCGACATGGCGACGAACGAGCAGACGATGGCCTGGATGATGGACACCTATTCCATGCAGCACGGCTACGCGGTTCCGGAGGTCGTGACGGGGAAGCCGATCCCGCTCGGCGGTTCCGTCTTCCGCCGCGAGGCGACCGGTGCGGGCGTCGTGATGGTGATCGAGCGCGCGTGCGCCAGGCTCGGCTGGAACCTCGCCGGACAGCGCTGCGTCGTGCAGGGCTTCGGAAACGTCGGCGGTGTCGCGGCGCAGGAGCTCGCCGACCGTGGCGCCGTCGTGATCGCGGTCGCCGACATCTCCGGCGGGATCTACTCGCCGAACGGCATCGACGTCGCGAGCGCGCACGAATGGGTCGCTCTGCACGGCTCGCTCGCCGACTTCCCGAACTGCGAGCGGGTCACGAACGCCGAGCTGCTCGAGCTCCCGAACGACATCCTCGTGCTCGCGGCGCTCGAGGACCAGCTGACCGCCGAGAACGCGCCGCGCATCGACACGAAGCTCGTCGCCGAGGGCGCGAACGGACCGACCGACAACGAAGCGGACGCGATTCTCGCCGAGCGGGGGATCCTCGTCCTTCCCGACGTGTTGACGAACGCGGGCGGCGTCACGGTCTCCTACTTCGAGTGGGTGCAGGACCTCGGCCGGCTGTTCTGGACGCGCGACGAGATCCGCGCGCGGCTCGCGGAGAAGCTCGGCGATGCGTTCGACCGCGTCTGGAACCTGTCCGAGCAGCGCGACCTGACGCTCCGCAACGCCGCGCTCGTCGGCGGAATCCGCGAGGTCGCGGCGGCACTCGAGGCGCGCGGCATCTACCCGTGAGCTCGAGAGTCCGCGACGCGATGATCGTCGACCCGCCCGCGCTCGAGGGGTCGGCGAGCGCGCAGGAGGCGGGGCAGCTCTTCCTGCGACCGGAGGTGCGGAACGTGCTCGTGTGCGAGAGCGGTCGCCTGACCGGGATCGTCACGCGGAAGACGCTCGTCCGTGAGGTCGTCGCCACGGGGTCGGACCCGAGCCAGACGCTGCTTCGGGACATCGCCGAGGAGCCGCTGTTCACGATCGACGCCGACGCGGAGCTCGAAGAGGCGTTCCGCGAGCTCGAGGAGCGCGACTTCGAGCGTGTGCCCGTCGTCGAGGACGGGCGCCTCGTCGGCGTGCTCTCGCGCGCGGTCGTGCAGCGTCGGCTCGCCGAAGACGAGCCGCCCGCGGAGGAAGCGGACTAGGCGGTGACCGCGCGCGGCCGTTGCGGCTCGCCCGTGCGGCGCCCGCGGACGAGCTTGCGCGCGTAGAGCCGCTCGTCGGCGATCCGGATCAGGCCGAGCGCGTTCGAGCCCTCGTCGGGGTACGCGGCCCAGCCGAACGTGACCTTGAGGCCGTGCTCGGTCAAGCGCTGCTCGAGCCGGTTCGCATGGTCCCGGGCAGCGTCCTTGCCGCGGAGCGTTGCGAGGATCGCGAACTCGTCGCCGCCGACTCTGGCGATCCGCTCCTCGGGACCGAGCAGCCGGCCGAGCGTGTCGCCCAGTCGCACGAGCACGAGGTCGCCCTCGCCGTGTCCATCCTCCGAGTTCAGCTCGCGTAGCCCGTCGAGATCGCCGAGCAGGATCGCAAACGGTTGCTGAGCCGCGAACCGCTTGTCGACCTCGATCTCGAAGGCGCGGGCGTTCGGCAGCCCGGTCAGCTGGTCGCGGGTCGCGAGCACCTCGAGCTGGTCGATCAGCTCGCGGTTCTGCTGTGCGAACCAGCCGATGAGCACCCCGGTGAGCGTGTACCCGACGAGCCGGATCGGCGTGCTCACGGTGAGGAGGTCGATCGTCGGGAGATCGGCGTTGATGATCACCGCGACGGTGTACAGCGCCGTGGCGACGACCCCGGCCGCGAAGCCGCCACGCGCGCCGCGCACGATCGCGATCACCGCGATCGGCAGGTAGAAGAAGTGCCCGAGCCCGAGGCCCGGCGACTCCACGAACACGAGCGCGAGGAAGATGAGGGCATACGCGACCCCGGCGGCGACCAGGACCGCACGACGATGGAGGTGAGCCGCAGTCACGCGCTCAGCGTGTCACGGACCGTGGTCCTTCGTATCACTCGGACGAGTGACTTCTGCTCAGCAGCAGGTGTAGGCGCCGGGCGGCGCGTCGCCCTCGACGGGCTCCGGCAACTCGGCGGCGGCGAGCGCGACCCCGTCCAGGATGTCGTGCTCGCTCACCCGCAGCGCGTCGAGCCCGTACGCGGCGAGCACCTCTCGGGCGATCACGGCTCCGGCGACGATCACAGGCGCGCGTTCCGGTTCGAGCGCGGGCACTTCACGTCGTTCGGAGAGCGGGAGAGCGGCGAGCCGTTCGAGCTGACGCTCGACGCCTGCGCGCGAGAGCTCGTGTCCGTGAACACGCTTGCGGTCGTACTCGTCGAGCCCGAGATCGAGCGCTGCCAACGACGTGATCGTTCCTGCCACGCCGATCGCGCTGTTCGCGTCGAGCTGGGGGAGGAGCGCGCGGACTTGCTCCGCGGAAGCTTCGAGCTCGTCGCGGGTCGGCGGGTCCGAGTGCAGGAAGCGCTCGGTCAACCGCACCGAGCCGACGTCGAGGCTCACGCGCGAGTCCAGCGTGACGAGCTCGGTCGAGCCGCCGCCGATGTCGAGCACGAGCGTTCCCGGCGCGATCGCCCCGACGCCTCGCAGCATCAGGTCCGCCTCTTCGTCGCCGCTCAGCAGCCGCGTGGCGAACCCGTACGACCACTCGATCTCGCCGAGAAACGCCTCGCCGTTCTCGGCGTCTCGCACCGCGCTCGTCGCGACGAGCAACGTTCGCTCCGCGCCGAGCCGCTCCGCCTCGCGCCGGTACTCGGTCAGGCAGTTGCGGACGCGCGCGACCGGAACGGGGAGGAGGCGGTGACGCTCGTCCACGCCTTCGCCGAGCCGCGTGATCTCGGTGCGACGCACGACTTCGCGCGAGCCGGCCGTCGTCGACGTCGGCGACGAGCAGGCGCGTCGTGTTCGTGCCCTGGTCGATCGCTGCGACGCGCACTACTTCCTCGGGTAGACGCCGAGCAGCGCGGCCCACTGGCCGCGGACCCGTCCGAGCGCGTCCGTGAGGACGGTCGAGCCGCGCGCGCGATGCCTCGAGTCGGGCGGTCGACGTCGAGATCCGGTCGACGCCGCGCGGCTCGAACGCGGAGAGTCGTTCGAGCGAGGCGCTCACCGCGTCGTTCGCCTGGCCGAGCGCGCCAAAGAACGAGTGGCTCGTCCGCCAGAGCTCGTACGAGCGCGTGCCGACGAAGGCCAAAGACCCTGCTATCGCGACGAAACCGACGACGAGAGCGATTGTGACGAGCGACACGACGCTGCTATCATGCCCCCAGCGACGCGGGGTGGAGCAGTCAGGTAGCTCGCCGGGCTCATAACCCGGAGGTCGCAGGTTCAAATCCTGCCCCCGCTATGTCAGTCCAAGAGGGGGAACCAACGGTTCCCCCTCTTTCGATCTCCCCCTTCCCCCACGTCGAAGGCCCAACCGGCCGAGGGTTCTCACGGTTCGATCTGGAACTTCAGGACTTCGCGGTCGTTCATCGCGCGGTAGCCGTCCGGCACCGAGACGCCGGGCGATCCACCGACGGGCGGCGAGGCCGCGGGCGTCTCGTCACCCGCAAAGTGTGATCTTCATGCCGAGGGGTTGCGTTGCGCAGTGCAACGGCGGACAATGAATCGCCGTCGTCTATAGCAGGGGGTGCCGTGACCACGCGGGATCTGCTGCGGCTCGGGTCGATTGCCGTCGTGGCGTCGGCGTCCGTTGCGCTGGGCGCCGGCCAGGTCGTTGCGGCAGACGACGCGTCCGCGCGCGGCGACGCGGCGCTCCAGGTCGAGGAAGGACACTGCGACAAGCCGCGCTTCCACCTCAACCAGGGCGCAAGCGAAGGCACGTGGCAAGGCGAGACTCCGGGCGTCTCGTTCGTCTCCCACTCCAACCGCAAGGTCGCCGTCTTCGAAGTCGCCGCCGGCTACCGAGCGGCGGTCACCTGCGTCGACACGCAGCACGGAGCCTCGGTGACGATCTCGCCGGAGGGCACCGTCGAGGGGCCTAAGCAGATCACGCTGTCCAGTGTCGACGACATCCTCTTCGTCGCGTTCTCGGGCAGCGTCGCGCCGCTGCCGCCCCAGCCCGTCACCCCGACGCTCAGCTGCGTCTCCCCGATCGGGAACGGCCAGTACCGCGCGCACTTCGGGTACCAGAATCCCAACGGCACCCCGATCGAAGTTGCGGTCGGAGAGCGCAACGGCTTCACGCCCGACCCGGTCAACCGCAATCAGCCGCAGGTCTTCCAGACCGGCTCTCCGACCAACGCCTTCGAGGTCGTCTTCGGCGGCGAGACGATCACGTGGGCGTTGACCGGCCAGTCCGTCTCCGCGTCGAGCTCGTCGACGCCGTGCCCGGGAGTGCTTCGCGTGGACAAGCTGATCTCGCCTGAGGACGACCCCGGCCAATTCCAGATGCACATCGACGCCGCGCAACTGCTGCGCGCGCAGAACACCCGGCTGCTTCCCACCACCGGAGACACCACACTGCCGCCTGGCGACCACAGGGTCAGCGAGACCGCGATCGCGCCGACGAGTCTCGCCGACTACGACAGCTCGGTCGTCTGTCGGACGGGTGGCGGCGGCGGCGACGTCGTCGCGCAGGGCATCGGGGCGTCGCTGACTGTGCCGGTGCGCTCCGGCGAGCACGTCGTCTGCGTGTTCCTGAACTCGCACAAGGGTGCGCAACCGCCCCCGCCGGAGGCGGACCTCGCGATCACCAAGGTGGTCAGCCAAAGCCTGGCCGTCCTCGGTCAGACGGTCACGTGGACCGTGACGTTGAGGAACAAGGGGCCCGCGACGGCGACGAACGTGCGGATCGGGGACACGCTCCCCGAAGGCGTCAAGTACATCGAGGGCTCCCTGTCCGTTTCGCAGGGCGTCACGTGCGTCAGCTCCGTGTGCACGCTCGCGTCACTTGCGGCCGGTGCGTCCGTCGTCGGGACGTTCAGGACAACGGCGACGCAGGTCGGCTCCCAGGTCAACCTCGTGGAGGCCAAGGCTGGACCAGAGGGATCCCATGCCGGCCGACAACGCCGCCTCGGCCGAGCTCACCGTCGAAGGAACGAACGTCGAGGTCGTCGAGCCGCTGCTCGAGTGCGTCGAGGAGCTGCCGAACGGCCGGCGCCGCGCGCACTTCGGCTACTCGAACTCGGGCGGATCGACCGACGTGATCCCCCTCGGGGATCGCAACAACTTCGATCCGCTGCCGCGTGATCGCGGTCAGCCCGACCAGTTCGTTCCAGGCCGGGTCATCGATGAATTCCAGGTCGACTTCGCCGAGGGCACGCACACGTGGACGCTCGGCAGCAGGCGGGTCGCTGCGTCGGCCGCCTCGCCGCCGTGCGCCGCAACGATTCGGATCGACAAGGCGCTCGAGCCGCCGAACGATCTCGGCCGGTTCAACCTCGAGATCGATGGCAGCGTGGCCGGAAGCGGAGCGAACGTCGGTCACCAGGGCACGACGGGAGACGTGCTCGTCGCGGCGCTCCCGCCGGGCAGCCTGCACACCGTCGGAGAGCGTGCTGTCGGGAACACCAACGCCGACGACTACGCGACGACGATCGTCTGCCGCGCGGACCGAGGTGCCGGCGCCGAGCTCGGCGCCTCGAACATCGCGTCGCTCGCCATCCGCGTCGCTCCCGGCCAAGAGGTCGTCTGCACGATCCGCAACGTGCGAACCTCGCCGACCCCGCCCACGCCCACACCGCCGGGCCCGGAGCCGCCGGTTCCACCAGTGCCTCCGCCGATTCCGCCGACGCCGCTGCCGCCCGAACCGCCACCTGCGAGTCAGGTCGACCTCGCGGTCACGAAAGTCGCGAGCCCGCTCTCGATCACGATCGGGTCGACCTACACGGCGACGGTCCGCGTGACGAACAACGGCGGGGTGCCCGCGACCAACGTGACGGTCACGGAGCTCGTGCCGCAGGGGACGGCGATCGTCTCGGCGACGCCGTCGCAGGGCACGTGCACCGTCCTGACGCGCTCGTGCGCGCTCGGGACGCTCGCGCCCGGCGCTTCGGCAACGATCGCGGTCGTGATCCGCGGCCAGGTTGTCGGGCCTCGCGTGAACGTGGTCGAGGTCGACGCCGCCGAGGCCGATCCCGATCGGACGGACAACGTCGCGTCCGCGCTGGTGCACGTCGTCGGACCGACCCAGTGCGGTCAGCTTCAGCTCAGCCGCCGAACGGCGACCCGCGGCCGTCGCGTCACGCTCGCGGCCCGCGCCCGAACGATCCGCGGGACGCCGGTGTGGGGGCTCTCCATGCACCTGCGAGGACCCGGCGTCGCGCGCGCGGTGACGACGAACGTCGACGGTGTCGCGACCTTCAGCTTCACGCCGCTTCTCCCCGGTGTCATCGTGGCGCTGGTGCCGGGAAGCAACCGGTGCCAGTCGGGCGTCGGCGTGCTGGCCGCCTCGTCCCCCGGCATCTCGGGCTAGCCGACGATGTCGATCGGCGTCCCGAGCGGTGCGAGCCGGCGCAGCTTCGCCGCCTGCGCATTCGACAGGCGGACGCAACCGTGCGAGACGGCCTGCCCGATCAGCTCCGGTGCGTCCGTTCCGTGGATCCCGACGAGTCCGCCGCCCGGCCAATCGCTGATCGGCGCATACGCGGTCGTCTCGAGCGCGAACACGCCGTAGAAGGGATCCGTCGGCGCGAAGCGCGACTGCACGTAGAAGTCACGCCCGACGGGTGTCTCGGCACCAGGCTTTCCGACGGCCACGCGTGTCGAGAGGAGCAGCCGCCGGTCGGAGCTTCGACGCACTTCGAGCCGGCGGGCGCCGCGGAAGATCGTGATCCGGTTCGCGACCGGTCGGACGTCGACGTCGTCTGCATGCACCCACCCGCGCTGCCCGTTCGGCCGACCCGGCAGGCTGAGCCGATACCACGAACCGCCGTCGTTCGAGCGGCGAACGCCGAGGGCGAGCACGACGCGGGGGCGGTAGTCGGCCCGGAACTGCGACAGCCGTCGGACGATCGTCGCGTGCGGATCGGGCGCGGCCCGGACGACCGCGCGCAGCGTCGTCAGCTCGCCGGCGGCCGGAAAGGACGGCGCCACTGTGACGCGCGCCGCACCCGCGGCGGGCGCGATTTGCAGCGCCGCGATGACCAGAGCGAGGCGGAGCGCGGAACTCAACCCGCTCCAGCGTATCCGGCTCAGTGGAGACAGGGCCTCTCGGCTTTCCTTGGGGGCCAGAAGCCCCGTCGGCCGTCGACGAGCAGATCGTAACGCGGTGTCCGACACCGAATGTCCGAGTTGCAACACTTCCGGCCTTGACCTCCGCACGCGCGATAACCCGGTGTCCGACACGGAAGTTCAGATCATGAGCAAAGCCGGATACGAGCTCGAGTTCGAAGACACGTTCGACGGCAACTCGCTCGACGAAGGCCGCTGGATTCCGCACTACCTCTCGCAGTGGAGCAGCCGGGAGCGCTCCGCCGCGCGGTTTCACGATCGGCGGTGGCTGCCTGCGGCTGTTGATCGAGGCCGACCAACCGTCCTGGTGTCCCGAGTACGACGGCGCGGTCAAGGTGTCCTCGCTGCAGACGGGCATGTTCGCCGGCCCGGTCGGCAGCACGATCGGTCAGCAACGCTTCAACCCCGACGCCGTCGTTCGCGAGGCTCAGCAGAACGTCCGGCTCTACACGCCGCAGTACGGTCTGATCGAGCTGCGGGCGAAGGCGATCGACGACCCGCGCAACATGGTCGCCCTCTGGATGATCGGCTACGAGGACGAGCCGCACCGGTCCGCGGAGATCTGCGTCTGCGAGATCTTCGGACGCGACGTCGGCCCGGATCACGCCGCGATCGGCATGGGCGTCCGCCCGTTCGCCGACCCGGAGATCGTCGACGGGTTCTCCACCGAGACGGTGGCCATCGACGCTCGCGAGTTCCACGTCTACGCGGCCGAGTGGACGCCGGAGCACGTTGCCTTCACCGTCGACGGCGAGGTGATCAAGACCGTCGAGCAGTCGCCGTCCTATCCGATGCAGCTCATGCTCGGCATCTACGAGTTCCCGCCGGAGACGGCGTCCGAGCCGAACGCAGGCGTCTACCCCAAGGAGTTCACGGTCGACTACGTGCGGGGCTATCGCCGGTAGCCCGCGCGGGAATTTCTTGCGCGAAGAGCAGTTCCGCGACGCTGCGAGCGCGCTTCGCGGCGTCGATGTCACCCTGCAACGCGGCCGTGATCGAGCCCGACATCAGCATCTGAAGCCGGCGCGCGAAGTCCGCCGGGTCGCGAACGCCGGCCGCGGCCGCCACCTCTGCGACGACTGCTCGGATCTCGGCGAGCGCCGCGACTGCGGCGTCGCGCACCGGCGCAGGCTGGTGATGCGACTCGGTCAGCGTGTTGATGAAGAGGCAGCCCTCGAAGGGCTCCTGGTGAAACCAGTCGTCGAGGACGTCGAAGATCGCGCGCAGTTGTTCGTCGGCCGTCTTGCCGCGCCGCGTGATCTCTGTCTGGAGCCAGTCTCGCGTCCACACGCTCGGTGTGGCGCTCGATCACCGCGACGACGAGCCCTTCCTTGGAACCGAAGTGCCGGTAGAGGCTCGTCTTCGCGACGCCGGCCTCCGAGACGATCCGGTCGATGCCGACTGCACCGATGCCGTGACGCCAGTACAGGGCGTAGGCGGTCCGGAGAATCTGCTCCCGCGTGTCGGCCCCGGCCAGGCCGACGTCCAGCCACGGGGTCGGGGCGGCGCCCCGATCAGGCGTCCTGCGTTTGCGGGCCATGCGCGTGCCTCCGGCTTGAGTAGCTAGAGTACAGAACGGTCTGTATCGCGGCCGCGAACCGTTCTGTAGCACCACCTGATCCCTCTTGGCCAAGCCCTCGAAACCTCCACTGAGCGTGCTCCTGGTCGAAGACGAGCCGGTCGTCCGGCAGGTGCTGACGGAGATGCTCGAGGCTCAGGGGTACACGGTGACCAGCACCGGCGACCCCGAGGACGCGCTCGACCTCGCCACGACCGGTGGGGCGTTCGACCTCCTGATCACCGACCTCGTGATGCCGAAGCTCGACGGCTACGAGCTCGCAGTCGCGATCGCGGAACACTCCCCGGAGCTGAAGGTGATCTTCGTCTCCGGCTACGGCAGCGTGACGGCCCGGCGCGGGCTGCGCGAGGACGGAGTCGCCTTCCTCCAGAAGCCGTTCGCGGTCGACGACCTCGTGGGCAAGGTCCGAGAAGTTCTCGACGACGGCTAGGGCGCGGCGCCGTCGAGCACCTCGCGGACGCGGACCGCGAGCTCGTCACCGCTGAACGGCTTCTGGATGAAGCCCGTGCCGGGTCCGAGCTCGGAGCTTCGGATGACGGCGGCATCGGTGTAGCCGGACATGTAGAGCACCCTGGTGGTCGGTTCGATCTCGCGGATGCGGTCGATCGTCTGACGACCGTCGAGCCCGAGCATGACCATGTCGCTGAGCACGAGCTGGATCGGAGACTCACGTTGCTCGAAGCGGATGATCGCCTCTTCACCGTCCGAGGCGCCGGCGATGTCGTACCCGCGCGTGGACAGCATCTTCGACACGATCGATCGGACCGAGGGGTCGTCCTCGACGAGCAGAATCGTCTCGGTTCCGACACCGCCGGCGATCGAACGCGGCGCGCGTGGGGAGGACAGTTCGTCCAGGGACAGTGGCAGGTACACGCTGAAGGTCGAGCCGCGTCCGACGGCGGTGTCGAGGACGATCTGGCCGCCGCTCTGCGCGACGATGCCGTGCACGGTCGGGAGGCCGAGACCGGTGCCCTCGTCACCCTTCGTCGTGAAGAACGGCTCGAAGATGTGCGACGCGACCGCCGCGTCGATGCCCGAGCCTTCGTCGGCGACGCTCAACACTGCGTGGGACGGGCTGTCTCCGTCACCGAGCTCGATGTTCCCGGTCGCGACCTGAATCCTCACCAGGCCGCCGTCGGGCATGGCGTCCCGTGCGTTGAGCGCGAGATTCGTGATGACCTGCTCGAGCATCCCGCGATCGACCTCGACCAGCACCGGCTCCTTCGCGAAGGTCGTCAGGAGCTCGACGTCGTCGCCGAGCAGCTGCTTCAGGAGCCCGTCCGTCTCGCGGACGATCTCGTTCAGGTCGACCACTTCCGGGTTGAGCACCTGCCTGCGGCCGAACGCGAGCAGCTGCTTCGTCAGGCCCGCGGCGCGGTCGGCGGCCGTGAGCACGGCCTCGACGTACTCCGGCACGCCCTCTTCGCCGCGTTGGAGCTTGCCGAGCGCGAGCTCGCCGTAGCCGCGGATCGCGACGAGCAGGTTGTTGAAGTCGTGTGCGACGCCGCCCGCGAGTTGGCCGAGCGCCTCGAGCTTCTCCGCCTGGCGCAGCCGGCTCTCGAGTTGCGCACGCTCGCCCTCGGCCGACCTGCGGTCGGTCTCGTCGAGTGTGACGCCGATCATCTGGGTCGGGGTGCCGTTCGCGCTTCGGAAGACCGTGCCGCGGCTCATCACCCGGCGGATTTCGCCCGAGGGCCGCACGACGCGGAAGAAGGAATCGTAGGCGGACTCGCCGGAAGCGATGACGCGGCGGATCTCCGCGTTCAAGGCGGCCCGGTCATCCGGGTGGATGTGATCGGATGACGACTTCAGGGTCGGCTCGTACGACAGCGGATCGAGGCCGGCGATCTCGTACATGCCGGGGGTCCAGCGCACCTCGTCGGTTTCCACGTTCCAGCCCCACGCTCCGAGCCCCCCGGCCGCCTGCGCGAGCCGCAGGGTCTCCTCGCTTCGAACCAGCTCCTCTTCGGCGATCTTGCGCTCGGTGATGTCGATCGAGACGCCAAGTATGCGCGCCAGGTGGCCGCTCTCGTCTCGACGGGCAGTCGAGCGCGCGAGGAGCCAGCGCAGCTCGCCGTCCGGCCGCACGATCCTGCACTCGAACTCGAAGTCGACCCCACGCTGGGACGCGTCGGTCACCGTCTTCCGGACCCGATCACGGTCCTCAGGGTGGATGAGCGCCGCGAACTGCTCGAAGCCGGCTGGATGCTCCTCGTCGACGCCGTACAGCATTCGGAGGCCGCTCGACCAGGCAGTCACGCCGGTGACGAGGTCGACGTCCCAGGTCCCCATCCGCGCGCCCTCCTGCGCCAGCCGGAGTCGTTCCTCGCTTCGGACGACCTCAAGCTCACGCGCCTTGCGATGAGTGATGTCGTGCGCGATCTCGAAGGTGCCGAGTTGGGTGCCGTCGCGGGTGCGGTACGGACCCTTGGTCGCGAGGAAGACCCGCGTCTCGTCGCCGAGCGGCCCGGACTCCTCGAACGTCTCGGTTGTTCCGCGTTCGAGGATCAGCCGGTCGGTCTCGGCCATCGCGTCCGCCAGGGGACCCGGCGACACCTCCTGGATCGTGTGTCCGACCAACTGCTCCCGCGACCGGCCGAGCGCCTTCGCTCCACTCTCGTTGACCGCGATGATCCGGCCGTCGAGGTCCTTGACGAAGACGTAATCGGTCGTTCCTTCGATCACCGCCGCGAGCGCGCGGTGCGTCGACTCGGCGTCCTCCTCGGCGGCTCGGCGGCCAACTGCGCCCGCGAGCAGGTCACGGGCGGCGCCGAGCAACTTCACTCGGCTGCGATCGGGCTCGGGGCCACTGCGTTGGGGCTGACCAGCGACTGCTCGATGGTCGCGACGATCGTGTCGGGGTGTGCGCCCTTCTCGAGGTACCCCGCGGCGCCGAGCGCGATCACCTCGTCGGCGACGATCCCGCCGGCGAAACCGGAGTAGACGACGACCCGAGCGGCGGGCGCCGCCTGGCGCAGCTCGGGGAGAGCCTCGAGTCCGCTACGGATCGGCATCGCGAGATCGAGCAGGATGACGTCCGGCTGGAGCCGCGTTGCCTCGACGACGGCATCATTCCCGTTCGACGCTTCGCCGATCACCCGCAGCTTGGGGCTCGCCCGAATGATCGCGCCGAGCAGCACGCGCATCTCGTCGTTGTCGTCGCAGATGAGCACACCCGCTGCGGCGTCGCCGTACGTGGGAACCCCGTTGCTCAAGCTAGCTCGGCGCCGAGTCGCGGATCAGGTCTTGGAGCGGCACTCCTTGTCGTCGTAGCTCGTCGAGTGATCTGCTGACGATGGCGCGGGCGTTCTCGAGCGCCTCCTCGAGTGCTTCGCGTGACTGGTCGCGCCGGTCGAGTGCGAGCGCGAGGTGCGCGACCGAGAGTGACTGCACGACTCCGTCGTGGAGCTCGAGCACGTGACGCTGCTGCTTGGCCTGGCGGCTTGCCTCGCGCGCCGTTTCGGCCGAGCGGCGTTCGAACGCCCCCTGAACGTGCTGGAACTCGGCGAAACGACGCAACGTGATGTCGATCGCGCTCTGCAGCTCCTCCGGCCTGCTGTCGACGATGTAGGCGAAGACGCCACGTGCCGCGGCCTCGTTGACCCAGACCCCGTCGTACGTGTCGAGCAGCGCGATCACCGGGCAGAACGCCTCGGCAACGATCTCGGAGATCTGCTGGAGCGCGTGCTCCGCGCTCTCGCCGAGCCCGACGAGAGCCACGTCGGGACGCTCTCGTGCCGTGACCGCAGCGACGTCCTTGACATGGATCTCGCGTGCAATCACCTCGTGGCCGAGGCCGGTCACCACCGCGGCGAGCAGTTCGAGCCGATCTGATCGCTGATTCGCGATCAAGACGCGGAGGTGATGGATCCCGTCCAACACGTGCCTTCCGTTACGGAGCGGGGCAACGAGAACGGGCGCAGAGGAGTTTTTTAGCCTGGTGCGTCTGCTCGCTAAGAGCGGAAATTGTAGCAAACTCCACAAAAGTCCACAATGACTCTGCGGCGGCGGTTGCGGCCCGATTCGCCCCCGATGTCCCGCGCCGGGGCACAGGTCGCGGACATCGGTGCTAGGTTGGTCTACAGCGCGTTTGGCTGATTGTTGTTGTAGCCGCCGAGGCTTTCTGCACCATCCTCTTCGTCTGTCACGCCTGGCCTGAGCGCAAGCAGGAGTCCGTTCGGATTCCCTGCCCTGTGACATGAACCGAAGGAGCATCACATGTTCGCGACCATTCGCCGCTACGACGGTGTGGACCAGAATCGCATCGTCGAGCTGACCACCAAGGTCAACGAGACGCTCGTCCCGAAGCTGAGCAAGCTCGACGGCTTCAAGGGCTACTACATGATCGAGGCCGGCAACGGCGTCATCAGCTCGCTCGGGATCTTCGAGACCTCCGAGCAGGTCGACGAGTCCACCAAGGTCGCCTCGACCTGGATTCGTGACGAGAAGCTCGAGACCACGTTCCCGAACCCGCCGAAGATCACGACCGGCAAGGTTCTGTCGCACCGGAACGGCGTCACCGTCTAATTCACGAGTCTCGCAGCACCACCCGAAGGCCCCGGAAACGGGGCCTTCGGTCTTTCTCGGGCGAGGTTCAGGAGCTACGCTCGGCGCTTCGTCCAGGACGAAAGGAGACGCCGTGGCCGACGAGCAGATCCACGAGGAGATCGAGAAGCTGGTGGCCGAAGAGCACGAGCTCTGGCAGCAGGAGTCGGCAGGAAACGCCGGCGACGCGGAGCGACGACGGCTCGAGAGCGTCAGGGTTTCCCTCGACCAGTGCTGGGACCTGCTGCGTCAGCGACGCGCGCTTCGCGAGTCCGGTCTCGATCCGAGCGTTGCCACGGTTCGGCGGCCGGAGACCGTTGAGGGCTACGAGCAGTAGACGGAGTTCGTTGCGACGCTGGCTCACGATCGGTGCGGTCGCGTTCGCGCTGCTGCCCGCGAGCACGCCGGTAGCAGTCGGTGCGATGCCCTGCGAGCGAGCTCGACATCGCGGCAGTGGGCGACATCACGCTCGGGCGAACAGGCCAATACCCGCCCGGAGGATCGAAGCAGCTCCTCGGACGCATTGCCCGCGACCTGCGGGCGCCGGTCTCGCTCGGCAACCTCGAGACGGTGCTCGTCGATCCGAACGTCGCCGCTCGTCTGCCCGCGAAGTGCAACGCTGCGTCGTCCGACTGCTTCGCCTTTGGCGCACCGGTGGCGTACGCGCGTGGCCTGCGTGACGTCGGGTTCACGATTCTCAACCTCGCCAACAATCACACCAACGACTACGGCGAGGTCGGACACGCATGGACGGTCCTGGCGTTGGCGCGCGCCGGGCTCCGCTCGACCGGCAGACCGGACCAGATCACGGTCCTGAAGGTGCGCGGGTTACGCGTCGCGGTGCTCGGCTTTGCTCCGTACCCGTGGGCTTCCGACCTGCTCGACCTGAAGAAGGTCCGCGCGCTCGTGAGCGCGGCGGCGCGCCGCGCGGACCTCGTGGTCGTCACGATGCACATCGGCGCCGAAGGGGCCAAGCACGCTCGCGTCCCTCGCGGGCCGGAGACGTACCTCGGCGAGCCTCGCGGCAACTCGCGCGCCTTCGGCCACGCCGTCGTCGACGCAGGCGCCGATCTCGTCGTCGGCCACGGGCCGCACGTCCTGCGCGGCATGGAGTGGTACCGCGGACGCCTGATCGCGCACAGTCTCGGCAACGTCAGCGGGTACCGGACGTTGAACGTGGCGGGCGTCAGCGCGTACAGCGCGATCCTGAGGGTCAAGCTCGACGCGGATGGCGAGTTCGTGGAGCGGGCGGCTGGTTCCGCTGCGGCTCGTCGGCCAGGGGACGCCGACGCGCGACCCGGCTAGGCGCTCGCTCGCGCTCGTCCGGCAGCTCTCCAAGGCCGATTTCGGCCGCTCCGCGGTTGTTGTCGCCGCTGACGGTCGCATCGCTCCACGCTCGCCCTAGCTGTCTACGATGGTCAGACGATGGCCGGGGTCGAGACACCTGCGAGCGCGGAGCTTGGAGCGCAGCTCGAGCAGCACCGGAGAGAGCTGACCGCGTACGCGTACCGGATGCTCGGCTCGTCGTTCGAGGCCGAGGACGCCGTGCAGGAGACGATGATCCGTGCGTGGCGCGGGTACGAGCGCTTCGAGGGGCGCGCCGCGCTTCGCTCGTGGCTCTACCGCATCGCGACGAACGTCTGCCTCGACATGCTGAGCGGGCGCGAGCGGCGCGCGCGTCCGATGGACCTCGGGCCTGCGCGGGAGCCGATCGAGTCCAACCTGAACACGCTCCCCGAGGTCACGTGGATCGAGCCGGTGCCGGACGGGCTCGTCGTGCCCGAAGGAGATCCCGCGGACGTCGCGGTCGCCCGCGAGACGATCCGGCTCGCGTTCGTCGCCGCGCTGCAGCACCTGCCGCCGCGCCAACGCGCCGTGCTGATTCTCTGCGAGGTGCTCCGTTGGCAGGCGACCGAGGTCGCGGAGCTCCTCGAGACCACCGTTCCGTCGGTGAACAGCGCGCTTCAGCGCGCCCGCGCCACGCTCGCCGACGGCAACGTCGCCGTGACGGATCCCTCCCCGCCGCTCGGAGCGGAGGAGCGCGCGCTGCTCGACCGCTACGTGGCGGCGTTCGAGGCGTACGACATCGACGCGCTCACGAGTCTGATCCAGGAGGACGCGACGCAGTCGATGCCGCCGTTCGACCTGTGGCTGCGCGGCCGCGACGACATCTTCACGTGGTGGTTCGGGCCGGGCATCGGCTGCCGCGGCTCGCGCCTGCGTGCCGACCGTCGGCGCGAACGGCTCACCCGCGTACGGGCAGTACAAGCCGGCGCCCGACGGCGGGTACGAACCGTGGGCGCTTCAGGTGATCGAGATCGCGGACGGACGGATCGGCGAGCTCACCTTCTTCCTCGACACGAAGACGCTGTTCCCGCTCTTCGGGCTGCCCGAGCGGCTCGACGCCGCCGCTTAGTCCGGCAGAACGTCGCTCAAGCCCATGAACGCGACGAGCTCCAGCAGCTCGGGCGACGCGTCGCGGAGCCGAACCTGGCAGCTGTGCCGTTGCGCAGCCAGCTGCAGCCGCGCGAGGGCGTCGACCGTGACGGCATCCGGCTCGATGCCGCTCACTCGGCAGTAGGCGATGTCGGCAGCGCTACGCTCGAAGAGCCCACAGACACGGTCACAGAGCCCCGGCAGGTCTGCCCGCGCGATGGGCCCTTCGATCTGGAAGACGATCGGGCGCGTCCCACGAAGGGTCATCTGACGTAACGACCGGTCAGGCGGGTAAAACTCATCGCCGTTCGACCGATGAGTTCTCCCTCAGGCGCCGGTCTAACGCATCGAGACCGACACCGAAAGGAACGCCGATGACCCTGGACGACCGCAAACGCTGGATCGCGCTCTACGTCCTCTGCCTGGGCGACATCATGATCGTCCTCGACGGCACGATCGTGAACGTCGCGCTGCCGTCGATCCGGGACGACCTCGGCTTCTCGCAGACGTCGCTCGCCTGGGTGGTCAACGCGTACCTGCTGACTTTCGGCGGCTTTCTTCTCCTCGGCGGCCGGCTCGGCGATCTCTTCGGTCATCGGCGGTTGTTCCTCGTCGGCATCTCGATCTTCACGGCTGCGTCGCTTGCGTGCGGACTCGCCACCTCCCAGGGGATGCTCATCGCCGCGCGCGCAGTGCAAGGCGTCGGGGGCGCGATCGTCTCCGCGGTCGCGCTGTCGCTGCTGATGTTGCTCTTCACGGAGACTGCGGACCGCGCGAAGGCGATGGGAGTGTTCGGATTCGTCCTCTCGGGCGGCGGTGTCATCGGCGTGCTTGCGGGCGGGATCCTCACCGACGTGCTGAACTGGCACTGGATCTTCCTCGTCAACATCCCGGTCGGCATCGCGGTCTTCGTCCTGTCGCTGCGGCTGCTGCCGGTCGAGCATGGCCCTGCTGCGACCGGGCGCGTCGACTACGCCGGTGCAGTCACGGTGACGAGCGCACTGATCCTCGCGGTCTACGCGATCGTGAACGGCAACGAGGACGGGTGGGGGTCGACGCAGACGCTCGGCTTGCTCGCCGTCTCCGGTGTGCTCCTCGCAGTCTTCGTCGCGATCGAGGCGCGAGTCTCGTCGCCGCTGGTGCCGCTAGGCCTGTTCAGGAACCGCAACGTCTCGACGGCCAACATCGTCGGCGTGCTGATGGCGGCCGGCATGTTCGCCTACTTCTTCTTCTCAGCGCTCTACCTCCAGCTTGTGCTCGAGTACACCCCGCTGGAGGTGGGTCTCGCCTATCTGCCCGGCACCGTGATCTGGGGAGCCTCGTCGCTGTTCCTTTCCCAGCGGCTCGTCATGCGCTACGGCATCAAGCCGCCGCTTGTCGCCGGGCTCGGCCTGATGGGGCTCGCACTCATCCTCCTCGCGAGGACGCCGGTCGACGGCAACTGGGCGCTCGACATCTTGCCCGCGACGATCGCGCTCGGGATCGGGGCGGGGATCGCGTTCAACCCGATCCTCCTCGCTGCGATGAGCGGCGTCGAACCAGAGCGGGCAGGGCTCGCCTCGGGCGTCGTCAATACCTCCTTCATGATGGGCGGCGCGGTTGGTCTGGCGATCCTCGCGAGCCTCGCGGCGTCGAGGAGCGACAACCGGCTCGCCGCGGGCGACGACTCGCTTGTCGCGCTGAACAGCGGTTACCACCTCGCCTTCCTCGTCGGCGCGGTGTTCATCGTCGCGGCGGGCGTCGGCGCAGCGCTCCTGCGTGTCGAGGCACCGCAGGCGCACGGAAGCGAAGAGGCGCTCGCCGAGGCCGCTTAGCCGCGCGCGCAGCTGAGATCCGACGCGAACCAGCGTCGGATCTTCCCGAGCTCGTTCGCGTTCGCGCGCTCGCGGAGCTGGTTCGTCAGGTCGTCCATCGACGCCTGGGAGAGCGTCCACCCGAGCGGCGCCGACGTGCCCGGGTGCGCGCGGGGGAACAGGTGCGCGTAGCGGACGAGCGGCTCTCCACCGGCGCTCGCCGAGACCCCCGCGGCGACGCTCGTCGAGAAGAGGAGCGCGGCCGCCTGGCGCGCGCCGTTCTCGCGTGCGTCCCGCGCGGCACGCACGGCCTGCAGCGGCACACCCGACTCCCACGGCCGCCCGGTTGCGCTCGAGTTTCGTGGCTCCTTGTAGTGGTTGTCGAGCTGGAGGAACAGGGGCACGACACAGCGTCCGCCGGCGACGGCGTTCTGACGCGCGACGAGCGGCTCGAGCCGTGACCAGAGCTCCTGCAGCGGTGACGCCGCCGACGTGTCGAAGTAGCCGCCGTCGACGACGTACGTCGCGAACTCCGTGTCGCAGCGCGTGACGCGCCCCGCGGGTGAGACCCACGGGAACCTCGCCGACAGGAGCGCCGCCGTGGACAGACGAAGGTCGCGATCCTCGCAGAGGAGGTCTGCGACGTCGTGCGTCGCCGCCAGCGCGAAGCCGTCGGCGCTCGGCGTGGAGGCTGCCCCGAACGCGTCCATCGAGAGGCAGTCCCGCGCCCGGAGCGCCTTCCCGGTCTCGGCTTCCTCGACATCGACGTCGAGCACCGAGGTGTTGACGCGGCAACCGTCCTGCACGCTCGTCCCGTTCAGCAGCAAGAGCGGCGAGCGGTCGTCCGCGCGGTACGTCTCGAACATGCCGGCCGCGAGCGGCGACGGCGCGCCCCAAGCGCGCTGCCAGGCGCGCTCGAGCACGCCTGCTCGGTCCGGCTCGAAGTCGAGCTTGATCAGCGCGTTCGGGAGATCGGCGAACAGCATCCACGCACCCGTCGCGGCGACGAAGTCGTCGCCGAGCCGCACGTCGGGCCAGTTGCCCTGTTCGCGGGTGCGAACGGACGCGTCGTAGGCGACGAGGCCGAGGCTGCCGCCCGAGACGCCGCTCGCCGCGAACAGCGAGCCCGGGTCGCCGGGGTCGCCGTCGGGCACGAAGCCGCAGCTCTCGTAGTCCGCGGCGATCGCGCAGTCGAGGGCGCGGGCGGTCCAGTACGCCGCGCGGATCCCGCCGCCTTCCGCCGCGACGAGGACGAGCGGGACCGCGTCGCGCTCCGGCTGGCGCGCGAGCCAGCGCTGCCACGCGGCGTCGAGCGTCACGGGGCCGCCGCCTCGCCGGTCGATCGTCCGCACGTCGTGAAAGCCGCCCGGGTCGAGTGCCGCAGCGGCGATGGCCCACGCCAGCAGGATCAAGAGCACCGGGAAGCGCTTGATCCCGATCACGAGGAAGACGGGCGGCGACAGCCAGCGTCGCTCGAGGGTGAGCGCCGCATAGCCGAGCAGCGCGATGCCGAGCAGGAACGCCGCAAGCGCGCCGATCGTTCCGAGGACGTTGCCTGCCCGCCACGGGTCGAGCCAGACGCCGGCCGCGATGAAGGCGACGGCGACACCCGCGGCGTACAGGGGCACGATCGACGGTGCGTCGGCCGCGGTCTGATCCTCGGTCGGGGCGCGCCGGAAGGCGAGGAAGTAGACCGCCCAGCCGAGAGCCTGGAGGAAGAGCCCGATCGCGATCAGGCCGAGGTACTCGAGGTGCTGCGCGTAGACGAGCTCGAACACGGCAGCGCGCACGGCCGCGAGCCCGAGCAGCGTCAACGGAAGCGAAGCGAGCACCGCAGGTGCTCCTGCCCAGCCGAACGTCGCGCGAGCAGGATCGGCGACGCGGCGGACATTGCGGATCGGAAAGCTGAGCACGACGATCGCCACGAGGATCGCGCCGAGCGCCAGCAGGCCGAGCCCGCCGAGGTCGCCTGCCGCAAGCAGCCCGGACGCTGCGATCAGCGCGATGCCGCCGATCAGTGTTCCGCGCAGCGGCAGGTCGCGCCCGGGTCGCCGCTGCAGCAAGAGCAGGCGCCATGACGTCGCGGCAACGACGAGGCTCAGCAACAGCGTCAGCGCCGTGCTCGCGATCACCTCTTCCCAGTCCGGGCCGATCCAGCGGCGGACCACGTCGTCGATCTGGTCGGCCGCGACGGGGCCGAAGAGGAAGATCGCGAAGAACGCGACGAGCACGATCTGCACGCGCAACGCCACGACGGTTCGCCAGAGGTCGACACCGCCGGCCTTCGCGCGGCGCGCGAGCGCAACTGCCGCGAGCAGCAGTGCGATCAGGATTCCGAGCGCAAGCACCCACTTCGTCGCCCAGAGCAGCGTGAGCGCCCACTCGAGCACACCGGGCGCTTCCCCTTTCTGCTGGACGAGCACGAGCGTCACCGCGTTCTCGAGCACGTCGAGGACGACGAGCAGTGGCACGACCAGGAACGCCGTCGCCGTCAGCGTCCGGTAGGCGGGGAGCAGGGGATCCTCGTCGGTGGCCGCGCGCAGCCTGGCGAACGACGTCGCCGCCGCCACCGAGAAGACGATCGTGTACGCAGGGATGAACACGAACGTGTCGACGAGCGCGAACAGCAGCGTCACGGCCCCAGGCCCGGAAAACTGCTGCGTCGTCTCGCGCGAGTGCGCGAACCAGGTCTCGATCGCAGCGTCGGCTCGGTCGGGGAACGCAAGGTCCCGGAGCGAGTACGCCGTCTCTCCCGGGAGGTGCATCGCCGCGAGCAGCGACTGGAGCTGACCCATGACGACGAGCGCTGGCAGCCCGAAGAAGACGGCGACCGCGAGGATCAGGGGGCGACGCGGTGACCAGGCGATCGACCACAGGGCGCGGGAGGCCCACCCAAAGGGCCGGGAGATCAACCGCAGGAGCCGCGGAGCGGCCCGGACGAGATCGTCCAGTGTGGCTAGTGCCAGGTGACGAGTATGCGTCTTACGCCGACGTCCGACAACCCCTGCGCCGCCGCCGGATCAGACGGACGTTTCCGGGCAGAGCGCGGGGCCGTAGGGAAGCCGCTCGAGCAGCGACGCGAGCGTGTCGAGCTCGTCGTCCGAGAGGTGCTCCTCGAAGAGTGCGCGCACCGAGCCGACGTGGCCGCATGACGCGGTCGAGAGCTGCTCGCGGCCGCGCTCTGTGAGCTGTGCGTAGACGATCCGGAGGTCGGCCGGACACGTCGCGCGCTCGACCAGGCCGGCCGTCTCGAGCCCCTCGAGCAGCCGCGTGACGCCGGACGGCGTCAGGACGAGCCGCTCGGCCAGCTCCACGCGCTTCAGGCGGCCGCCCTCGGCCTGCGAGAGGAGGAGCAGGGCCTCGTAGTCGTTGATCGTGAGGCCGTGCTCCTGGAGCTCCGCGCTGAGCAGGCGGGTGGCCGCGGCGTGCCCGCGCAGGAGCTGGCCCCAGGCCCGGAGGGCCGGGGAGGCATGGAGCGGAGCGGGTTCTGTGATTACTTGACGACTCAAGGTTTCCTCGCTATATTGCTTGCGTACTCAATAGTAGACCACTCAACAGGAGGACGCAAGTGAGCGCAACAGAAACCCTCATCGCCCCCGCCGGCACGTGGCAGTTGGATCCCGTGCACTCGCAGGTGGGCTTCGAGGTCGCCTATCTCTCGGGCACCTTCAAGGGCTCGTTCCGGGAGTTCGACGGCAAGCTCGTCGTCGACGGCGACGAGGCGACCCTGGAGGGCACCGTGAAGGTGGCGAGCGTGGACGCCAAGGACGAGAACCTCTCCGCGCACCTGCAGTCGCCGGACTTCTTCGACGCCGAGCTGTACCCGGAGCTTCGCTTCACCGCGACCGACATCTCGCTCGACGGCGAGAACGTCAACGTCCGCGGCGAGCTCACGATCAAGGGCGTCAAGCAGCCGACCGAGGTCACCGGCACCGTCGCGGCGCCGTTGACGGACTACGCCGGCCGCGAGCGCGTCGGCCTGCGGCTGACGACGACCATCGACCGAACCGCGTTCGGCGTCAGCTGGAATGCGCCGATCCCGAGCGGCCAGCCGGCGCTCGCGGACGACGTCTCGATCAACGCAGAGCTCTACTTCTACAAGGCGGCGTAAGGCAATGCGCGTCCTCGCCATTCCGGGCAGCCTTCGCAACGACTCGTACAACGCGAAGCTGCTCTACAACTCGGTGGAGCTGTTCCCCGCAGACGTCACGCTCGACCTGTGGGGCGGCTTGAAGGACGTGCCCCCGTACGACGAGGACGACGACGGTGTCGATGCGCCCGCCGCGGTCGCGAAGCTACGCGAAGCGATCGCGGGGGCGGACGCCGTCCTGATCGCGACCCCGGAGTACAACAGCTCGATTCCGGGGCAGCTGAAGAATGCGTTCGACTGGGTCTCTCGCCCGATTGCCACGAACCCGATGCGCAACAAGCCGGTCGCGGTGATCGGCGCGAGCACGAGTGCGTTCGGCGGCGTGTGGGCACAGGCCGAGCTTCGCAAGGTGCTCGCCGCGCTTGGCGCGCGCGTCCTCGAGGTCGAGCTCGCGGTGCCGCACGCGCACGAACGCTTCGACGATGCCGGCCGGCTCACCGACGGCAACTTCCGCGAGCAACTCGTGGCCGTCGCGGACACGATCGTGCTCGCCGCTGCGGAGCGCGCTGCCCGCGTCCAAGTCACCGCGTAGGCTTCCGCCGTGGTCGAGCTGCCGCTCACCGGCGGATGCCTCTGCGGTGCTGTGCGCTTCGAAGTGACCGAGCCGCTCGTGTCGTCCGGCTACTGCCACTGCACGCGGTGCCAGCGGCGGACGGGGACGGCGGCGTCGCCCGGAGCGCGGATCGCGCCGGGCTCGCTGCGCGTGCTCTCGGGCGAGGAGTCCATCAAGTCCTACGAGCCCGCCGAGGGGTTCGCGAAGGTGTTCTGCTCCGCCTGCGGCGGTTCGTTGTGGAGCCGGAGCCAGGTGGATCCCGAGGTGATCTCGATTCGTCTCGGCGCGTTCGACGGCGACCCGGGGATCCGCCCGACGTATCGACAGTTCGTCGCGTACGCGGCGCCGTGGGAGCCGATCCCGGACGACGGGCTCGAGCGGTTTCCCGAGAGTCGTCCGCGTTAGCTCGGCAGGACGAGCCACACGTCTGCACCGCGCCGGTCGTTGCGAGATCGCGCACCGGAGTCGCCGCCGTGCGCCTTCGCGATCGCACGCGCAATTGCCAGGCCGAGGCCGGCGCCTTGACTCGACCGTGCATCGTCCGCTCGGCTGAAGCGGTCGAACGCCCGCTCGGCGAAGCCGTCACGAAAACCCGGCCCCTCGTCGAGCACGTGCAGCTCGACGTGCCCATTCGTGCTCTGCGCGACGATGCGGACGGCGCCCTCGCCGTGGACGAGCGCATTCTCGACCAGGTTCCCGAGCGCTTGCTCGATGCGCTCGGCGTCTACCGTCAGCGCGAGCTCGTTCGGTGCAACCACCTCGATCGTGCCGCGCGCTGAGAAGCGCGACGCGACGCGCTCGCCGAGCTCCTGAGCGCCGATCGTCGTCGGCCGGAGTGGGAGCCTGCCCTCGTCCGCGCGAGCGAGGACGAGCAGGTCCTCCGCCAGACGCGAGAGGCGGTCGCTCTCGTCGGCCGCCGACCTGAGTGCAGCCTCGAGCTCGTCCCGGGTTCGCTCGCGTCTCAACGCGAGGTCGAGCTCCGCGCGTAGGAGCGCGAGTGGAGTCCTGAGCTCGTGGCTCGCATCCGCGACGAAGCTGCGCTCGCGCTCGAGCGCGAGGTCGAGTCGGGCGAGCATGTCGTTGAGCGTCGCTCCGAGCCGCGCGATCTCGTCGTTCGTTTCGGGCACCGGCAGCCTGCCGCCGTGCTCGATCGCCGCTGCACGGCGTCTCATCGACTCGACCGGTCGCAGCGCCGCCGTGGCCAGGCCGTACGCGAGGGCCGAAGCCAGCAGGAGCGCGATCGGTGCCGCGATCAGGAGCTCCCCGAAGAGACTGCCGAGCGCCTCCGCCCGGCCCTCGGTCGACGCGCCGACCACCAGGACCTTCGGTCCGGCCGGCGCTGCGAGCAGCCGCGCGGGATCGTCGAAGCCGGGAAGCCGGTCCCGATCGACCAGCACCGGGCCCGTGGCCGCCCGCCGCGCCTCGGCCGGCGTGAGCAGTGGCAGCGTCCCGGCGTGCGGCGTGGATTCGGCGACCGTCCCGTCCGCGCGGAGGAGCTGCGCGAAGCTCGTCCTCGGACGAGGAGACCGAACTCAGGTCGCCGCCGCCGCGAACCAGCGCGGAGACCTCCGCCGAACGGCTGCGCAGCCCGCTGTCGATCGTGTCGTCGAGCGCCGAGCCCAGACGGACGAACAGGAACAGCCCCGTCGCGGCGAGCACGGCAGCCATCGCGAGCGCGAACGCCGCCGTCAGTCGGAGCCGGATCGGCAGCCGTCGCACGTCAGTCGGCCTCGCGGAGCCGGTAGCCGCTGCCGCGCACCGTCTCGATCAAGGCGACCCCGAAGCGGCGGTCGATCTTCTCGCGCAGGTAGCGGACGTAGACGTCGACGACGTTGGAGCGATTCTCGTAGGCGATGTCCCAGGCGCTCTCGAGCAGGTCGAAGCGCGAGAGCACCTCACCCGGGCGTCGCATGAACGTCTCGAGCAATGCGAACTCCTTCGAGGAGAGCTCGAGCTCGGTCTCACCGTGCCAGGCCCGCCGCCGGCGAGGGTCGAGCGTGAGCGCCCCGACCTCGAGCACGGGAAGCCGCTCGAGCGGCCCGCGACGGGTGAGCGCACGTAGGCGGGCGAGGAGCTCGTCGAACGAGAACGGCTTCGTCAGGTAGTCGTCCGCACCGAGGTCGAGCCCGGTCACGCGGTCGGTCGGCCCGTCGCGGGCGGTCAGCAGCAACACGGGTGACTGCACGGTCTGGTCTCGCAAGCGGCGTACGACCTCGAACCCGTCGATGCCCGGGAGCATCACGTCGAGCACGATCACGTCGTAGGCCGTCGCGCCCGCACGCACCAGCGCTTCGAGACCATCCGGCGCCAAGTCGACCGCATACCCCTCCTCGACGAGGCCGCGGCGGATCAGCGACGCGAGCTTGGGCTGATCCTCGACGACGAGCGCGCGCACGCCTTCATTGTCGCGCGCGAGATGAGACGCGGATGAGAGTGGGCCGGGAGGAGCTCATGACGGGCTCCTCCCGGGGCGGGAGCGATGCTCAGTTCTCGCCGGCGTCCTCGTTCTGGCTGTCGTTGTCGTCGTTCGTCTCCTGGTCATCGTCGACGGCGATCACGCCGTAGCTCGAGTCGAGACGGACGTCCACGACAGAACCGTCGGGCTTGCGGACCTCGACCTCGAAGGTCGCGCCTTTTTCGTTGTCGCGCTCCGAAGCCTGGACGGTGCCGCCGCCGGTTGCGCGGAGTGCTGCGGCGCCTGCGCGCGCGGCCTCGGAGGAGGAGAGCGCCGGCCCTTCGTCGTCGCCGCCGGTGACACCGGTGGCGTTGGCGATCGCGGCGCCGCCGAGTGCGAGCGCAGCGAGCGCGGCGAGGCCGGCGAGGATCATGGTCAAGCGGCGTCTCATCGAGCGATCTCCTTCGGTTGGTGACTGGGCTCGCCCACCGTATGGAGTACCCGATGAGACGACGATGAGAACGCCGGAGCTCTCAATGCTGTGTCGGGCCTGAGCGAACCTCCGCGCGGAACTCGCGGATGCGAACCGTCTCTGCAACGAGGCCGGCGACGAGACAGGCTACGACGGTCGCCATCAGCGCAAGGCCGGGAGCATCGGCCAGGACGAAGACCGCGGCGAAGGCCGCGACCGCTGCGGCGAGGCGCTCCCAGGCGATGCGCTTGAGGACCCGGTAGCGCGCGAGCGCGAAGCCGACGAGGAAGAAGCCGATGCCTGCAGCGAGCGCGAAGCGCCCGGCCCCGGTGAGCGGCTCTCCGGGATGCTCAACCGTCTTCTTCGCCGCGACGGCGAAGAAGATGATCCCGAGCACGATCGGGTAGTGGCACAGCGTGAAGATGTCTCGAGCCATCGGGCCTCGCTGCTCGGGGGTCTGATTGCGCAACGTGCGGGCCATGACCGCGGCGGTGAAGTCGAAGTAGGCCCACCAGATCGCGGCCACGCCGACGAAGGCGACGGCCAGCGACAGGGCGAACGCGGCGTCGCGCGGGTGGTCGACGAGGCCCGAACCGATCGCGACGATCGACTCGCCGAGCGCGATGATGATGAACAGCGCGTAGCGCTCGGCGAAGTGGTCGGGTGACACCCGGAAGCCCGCACCCTCGCCGGCGCGGAGCGTTCCGAACACGTCGAGCGCCAGGCCCGCGCACCAGAACACGATCAGCAGACGGCCTCCCAGCAACGCACCGGTCAGCGCGAGCGCGGGGGAGAGGGCGAACCACGGAGCGAGGGCGAGGACCGCCCGCTGCTGCACCCGGTCGTGCCGGAGCCCGCCGATGTACAAGGCGAGGTTGAGCAGCCGCACCACGACGTACGGGATCGCGAACCAGAGCGTCTGGTCGCCGAACGCGTCGGGGACCGCAACGGCCATCCCGAAGCTCGCGCCCATCGCGGCGAGATAGCCGAGCCGGAGCAGGGGTGAGCTGAGGTCGATCGCGTTCGTCGCCCACGCGTACCCCGACCAGGCCCAGTAGATCATCCCGAGCACGAGCGCGGACTTCGCATACCCGGCGGCCGTCGGCTCCGCGAGCATCAGCGACGCCACCTGGGTGATCGCGAAGACGAAGACGAGGTCGAAGAAGAGCTCGAGGTAGGAGGTCCGGCGCTCGGTCTCCTCGACGCCGGCCGCTTCCATCGGCGGATCGTACGCCTGTCGTCGAGTACGCTGGCCCTCGTCTCTTGACCGAGAGGTGAGCCGCGATGAACAAGCCGCGCATCTTCCTGGGATCGTCGGGCAAGCAGGCGAAACTGCTCCAGGCGATCACCCGCGGGCTCGAGGACGTCGCCGACGTCGAGCCCTGGACGACCACGTTCAACCCGGGGCGCTCCACCCTCGACCGGCTCGTCGAGCTTTCCCAGGAGGTCGACTTCGCCGCGTTCGTGTTCGCCCAGGACGACTGGACCACGACGGATGCGTCCCAGTCCGGCCAGGCGTCGCCGCGCGACAACGTGGTGTTCGAGGCCGGGCTGTTCGGCGGCGCGCTCGGCATCCGGCGCACGTTCATCCTCCACGCGAACGGCTCGAAGCTGCCGAGCGACCTGCTCGGTCTGACCTCCGTCCGCTACGACCCGGCGACCAGCGCGGCGGAGGTTCGCGCGATCAACCAGAAGCTCCGCAAGGCGATCGAGACCGAGGGTCGCCGCGGTCCGGTCGAGGGGCTGTGGTGGCAGCTCTCGCTCACCGTGCGAACCGAGGCCGAACCGTCGGCGGTGAGCCTGCTGCGCATCTCGCGGGACCGCGACGGTGGCCTGAACGTGAACGGCCGGTCCTGGCAGGAGGACGGCACCCTCTCGGCCCGCTACTGGAGCGAGGCTGCGAAGGAGCGCAGGGATCCGGCCGGCATCCTCTACTTCTGGAAGGGCGAGCGCCCTCGGGACCCGAACGCGCCGCAGCTCGAGGGAACCGGCGAGATCAGGGTGGAGACCGCCGAGCGCGCCACCGGGTACTGGACGACACGGTCGGATCGCGACGCCGGGCTGAATGCCCGAACCGCCGGCGTCTACCTTCGAGCCGACCCCTCGGACCTCGAGCTGCTCGACGGCGGGAGCGCGGAGGAGCGGGCCGAGCTGATCGCGCAGCGCCTCCAGGAGTGGAAGTCGGCCGCGAACGCGTTCTGAGCTGCAGTTCGTTAGGGTCGGATCACGTTCCACTCCGACCGAAAGGAGTTCGCGATGGCGTCCATTTCGGAGCGGGAGAGCAGGGAGATCGAGGCGGCAAACGCCGCCGGCACCACTCCGGTCGTCTTCATCCACGGCCTCTGGCTGCTGCCGAGCAGCTGGGCCAACTGGGCGGACCTCTTCAAGCAGGCCGGGTACGCGCCGCTGACGCCGGACTGGCCGGACGATCCGGAAACGATTGAGGAGGCGCGAGCGAACCCGGACGTCTTCGCCAAGAAGACGCTGAAGCAGATCGCCGACCACACGGCCGAGGTGATCGGCAAGCTCGAGCAGAAGCCGGCCGTGATGGGGCACTCGACCGGCGGACTGTTGGCTCAGATGCTCGCCGGCCGTGGACTCTCGGCGGCCACGGTTGCCATCGACCCGGGCGTGTTTCGCGGCGTCCTGCCGCTGCCCGTCTCCGTGCTCAAGGTGGCGGGACCCTTCCTGGTGAACCCCCGGTATCGAGGCCGCGCGATCACGCTCACCTTCGACCAGTTCAAGTACGGCTGGACGAACGCCCTCGATGAGGACGAGGCGAAGCGCCTGTACGACACCTACCACGTGGCCGGGTCGGGGATCGCCCTGGCCCAGATGGGCAACGCCAACCTCAACCCCAGGACCGAGTCGAAGGTCGACACGAAGAACCCCGATCGGGGCCCGCTGCTGATCCTCGACGGGGAGAAGGACCACACGGTTCCCTGGGCGATCGCCAACGCCGCCTTCAAGCGGCAGAAGCGCAACCCGGGAGTCACCGAGATCAAGCAGATGCCGAACCGCGGCCACTCGCTGACCATCGACCACGGCTGGCAGGAGGTCGCGCAGACTGCGCTCGACTTCGTCAAGCGGTTCGTCCCGGCCAAGCCGAGCTAGCCCGAGCTTTCGCGACCTGTCCGAATCGGACGGTACGGTCTTGCCCCGTGCGCCTGATCGTCGCCCGCTGCGAGGTCACCTACACCGGCCGGCTCTCGGCCTACCTGCCCGAGTCGACGCGCCTGCTCATGGTCAAGGAAGACGGAGCGGTGCTGGTCCACGCCGATGCCGGGGGGTACAAGCCGCTGAACTGGATGACGCCGCCGACCGTGGTCGAGGAGTCCGGCGACCTGCTCGTCGTAAGGAAGAGGCAGGGTCGCACCGAGGACCGGTTGGAGATCCGCCTCGTCGAGGTCCTGAGCGACCAGCAGCACGACATGGGCGAGGCGGCCGGGCTCGAGAAGGACGGCGTCGAGCGCGACCTCCAGCTCGAGCTCGCGGCGCAGCCGCACGCGATCGAGGACGAGCTGCGGCTGGTCCGGAGGGAGTGGCCGACGGACATCGGCCCCGTCGACCTGATGTGCCGCGACTGCGACGACCAGTGGGTCGCCGTGGAGATCAAGCGGATCGCGACGATGGACGCGGTCGAGCAGTTGTCCCGCTACCTCGAGCGGATCCGGCTCGACCCGGCGATGGCGGGCTGCCGCGGCATCCTCGTCGCGCAGAAGGTGCGACCGCAGGCGGCGACGCTCGCGGACGCGCGGGGGATCCTCACCCGCGAGGTCGACCTCGACCTGCTCCGCGGCCGGCGCGAGCCCGACCTGACGCTCTTCGCGTAGGGTCGATTTTCGACCTTCTCGTTCGTCTAACGAACAACGGAACCCATACGGAAGGAGTCGAGATGGCGGACAAAGTCGTCCACTTCGAGGTCGTCGGCAATGACGGCCCGAAGCTCATGCAGTTCTACGGCCAGCTGTTCGGCTGGACCGTGAACGCGGACAACCCGATGAACTACGGCATGGTCGACGCCGCGGAGTCGGGCATCGGCGGCGGGATCAGCGCGGCGCAAGAGGGAAGCGACGGCCACCTCACGTTCTACGTCGGCGTCGACGACCTCCAGGCGACGCTCGACAAGGCGGAGAGCCTCGGCGGGAAGACGGTGACGCCGCCGATGGAGATCCCGAACGTCGTCACCTTTGCGATGTTCACCGATCCCGAGGGTCACCTCGTGGGGCTGGTGGACAACAGCAGCTAGACGCGGAGTCTCGACCAGGTCTCGCCGTAGATCAGCCCGCGCACGTTCTCGCTCTCGAGGAACGAGCGCGGGAAGCCGAGCTCGGGCCGCGAGACCTGGTCGAGCCGCTCCAGGTCGTCCGGGGTCAACTCGAGCTCGAGCGCGCCAAGGTTCTCCGTCAGCTGTTCCGCGCTTCGCGTACCGACGATCGGGACGATCGTCGGCGGCTTGGGACGCGCCAGCAGCCAGGCGATCGCAACCTGTCCGGGGGTCGCGCCGTGCGCGTCGGCGATTCCGCGAAGCGCGTCGACGATCCCGCGCACGCGGTCCGAGATCGCGTCCTCCGGCCAGCGCAGGCTGGACGGGTCGCGTCCGGAGAGGATTCCGTGCTCGAGCACGCCCCAAGGTGTGACGGCGAGGCCGAAGTCCGCGGCCATCGGCAACAGCTCGCGCTCGGGCGTGCGGCCGGCCAGCGAGTAGGGGAGCTGGAGCCCGACGAACGGCGTCCACCCACGAAGCTCGGCGACCGTGTTCGCCTGCGCGGCGACCCACGCGGGCGAGTCCGAGATCCCGACGTACAGGACCTTGCCCGCGCGAACCTGATCGTCCAGGGCGCGCATGGCCTCATCGATCGGCGTCGTCGCGTCGCGCATGTGCAGCCACAGCAGGTCGACGTAGTCCGTGCCGAGCCGGCGCAGGCTGCCGTCGAGCGTGCGAACGAGGCTCTTCCGGTGGTTGCCGCCCGCGTTCGGGTCGGTTGGGTCCATCGTCAGGGTGTACTTCGTGGCCACGACCCAGCGGTCGCGGTCCGGTGCGACCGCGCGGCCGACGATCTCCTCGCTCGACCCGTCGGTGTAGTTGCACGCGGTGTCGATGAAGTTGCCGCCGGCCTCGGCGAACGTGCGGACGATCCGCAGGCACTCCTGCTCGTCCGCACCCCAGCCCCAGTCGGTGCCGAAGGTCATCGTGCCGAGGCAGAGCTCCGAGACGCGCAGGCCGCTGCGGCCGAAGAGGACGAAGCGCAGAGGTTCCATGAGCACGACGCTATGCCGGGACTGACACGGCGTAAAGTCCAGTTCGATGGCGATTTCTCGGACCAGTTCGCTGGAGCTCCTGCTCGAGCTCGCCGGGGCGGGGCCGCGGACGAAGCGGCTCGAGGAGGCGCTCCGCAAGGCGGTCCGCGACGGGAGGCTCCCGCCCGGAACGGCGCTGCCTTCGTCGCGCGCGCTCGCGCACGAGCTCGGAGTCTCCCGCGGTGTCGTCGGTGGTGCCTACGCACAGCTCGGCGCAGAGGGGTACCTCTTCGTCCGGCAAGGGGCGGCAGTGCGGGTTGCGGAGGTCGAGTCTGCGCCGCCCGTTCGGGACGTCGTGCCCGTCCCCGCGCCGCGCTACAACCTGCGGCCTGATCTCGCCGACTACGCGTCGTTCCCGCGTCGCGAGTGGCTCATGTCGCTTCGCGCCGCGCTGCGCGACGCGACCGACGAGGAGCTCGGCTACGGAGACGCGCGGGGCTCTGCGCGGCTTCGAGTCGCGCTGGCCTCGTATCTCGGACGCACTCGCGGTGCAGTCGTACAGGCCGAGCGCACGTTCGTGACCGTCGGCTTCGCAAACGGCGTCGGCGCGGTGTGCCGCGTGCTGCTCGCGCGAGGTGCGCGACGGATCGCGCTCGAGAACCCAGGGCACATCGCCGTGCGGCGGATCGTCGCGGCATCGGGGCTCGAGCTCGTTCCCGTCGGCGTCGACCGGGACGGCCTGCGGGTCGACGAGGTCGTCGCCGCCGACCCCGACGCGGTGCTCGCGACACCGGCGCACCAGTTTCCGACCACAGCTGTGCTCGCGCCCGAGCGTCGCGCCGCGCTGCTCGAGTGGGCGGAGTCCCGTGGTGCGCTGGTGCTCGAGGACGACGTCGACGCCGAGTTTCGCTATGACCGCGCTCCCGTCGGCGCACTGCAAGGTCTTGCGCCGGAGCGCGTCGTCTACCTCGGCTCGACGTCGCGCACGCTCGCACCGGCGCTCCGCATCGGCTGGGCAGTCGTGCCGTCCTGGCTCGTCGACGACGTCATCGCGGATGTGCGCGGGACGATCCTTGCCCCTCCCGTGCTCGACCAGATCGCGCTGGCCGACTTCGTCGTCCGCGGCGAGCTCGACCGACATGTCCGGCGCATGCGCGTCCGCTACCGCCGCCGCCGCGACGTGCTCGTGCGCGCGCTCGCCCGACACCTGCCCGAGCTCGAGGTCGCGGGCGTCGCCGCGGGGCTTCATGTCGTCTCCTCCTTGCCGAGCGGTCGAAGCGAAGCCGCTGCGCTCGCCGCTGCACGCGAGCAGCGGATCGAGCTCAGCGGCCTGGGCGAGCACCGGTTCGCGCGGGGCGGGAGCGGAGGGCTCCTGCTTGGTTTCGCGCACTCGAATGAGGCCGCGCTCAGGGCCGGCGCGCGTGCGCTCGCCCAGGCGCTGCGGCACTGAGGGTCACAAGGCCGACACCGAACGTTCACAGCCGAGCGACCCACCGCGCGCCCCCTGCCGCCGAGACTCGCGGCGACTGGTCAACGAACGAAGAGGGGGAGAGATGCGAAAGCGAACGGCGTGGCTCGGCCTGCTCGGCGCGTGCCTCGGACTCATGCTCGTCGTGACAGCCGCAGCAGCGATCGCGCCGATCAAGAACTACGCGGTCGGGATCGCCGGCGGGCTACGAGACGAAGCGGCTGATCTCGGTCGGTGACCGCGTGCCCGAGACCAGCAACCCGGCGAAGCGAGTACCAGATGGTCGGCATCCCGGACGGGCTCGGCGCCCACAGCGAACCCGGACGGCACGACGACGGTCTTCATGAACCACGAGCTCACGTGCGGCGACCGCTGTCGGAGCCGAACGATCGGCCGATCCGCTGAACCGCGGCGCGTTCGTGTCGAAGCTCGATCGTCGACGCGCGACGGCGACGTGCTCTCGGGCGAGCGCGCCTACGACCTGGGTGTTCAACGAGAACACGCTCGTCGGCCCGGCCGCCGGTGGTCGGCAACGCGACCCGGCCGTTCTCGCGCTTCTGCTCGGGCTCGCTCGCCGGGCCGCCGATGGGTTCGACCGCTGGATCTACTTCACCAACGAGGAGGAAGGCGACACCCGCGAACTCGTTCGACGGCAAGGGCGGCCTCACCGTCGCGATCGTCGACAACGCGCTGTACACGCTGCCGAAGCTCGGGCGCTTCGCGTGGGAGAACACGATCGCGCAGCCCAACCACGGCACGCAGCACCGTGATCATGAGCATGGAGGACGGCCCGTTCGACGCTCGACCCGGCGATCGAGAACAGCCAGGTCTACATGTACGTCGGCAAGAAGGACCGCCGCGCCGGCGCCGGCGTGCTGCGACGCAACGGCCTCGACAACGGCGAGCTGTACGTGCTCGTCCCGTCCAACCCGGCGCACGACGAGCGAGGCAGGGTTCTCGAGCGGCAGCATCGAGGTCGAGTGGAAGCTGATCCCCAACGCCGGCGAGCTCGACCGAGGCGCAGCTCGAGGCGCGAGCGACGCCGCCGGTGCGTTCCGTTTCGCGCGCCCCGAGGACGGCGCCTTCAACAAGCGAGACCGCGAACGAGTTCTTCTTCGTCACCACCGGCGAGGCGCTCCGGCGGCGCGAACACGCTCGGCCGGCTCTACTCGCTGCGGCCTGCATCCCGGCAACGTCACCCAGGGTGGCACGCTGAGCGTCGTCTACAACGCCGACAACGTGATCGCCGCAGGCGGCGACATCGCGATCAGCCCCGACAACATCGACGCCAGCGAGAACTACCTGATGATCAACGAGGACGGCACCGCCTAGAGTCGCGCCGTGATGGGCTCGAAGGGCCGCGACGGTTCGATCTGGCGGTTCGACATCGGCAAGCGGTCGGCGTCGACGCCTCCTCTGCGACTTCGCATCGCGGAGCTCGACCCGCCCGGCCGCGACGGCGTCGCCGTCGGACCCGGCATCTGGGAGACGAGCGGCATCATCGACGCCTCGGCGCTCTTCGGCGGCGAGGCGTGGCTGTTCGACGTCCAGGCGCACCCACCAACCGCAGCACCGCGCCCGAACACCGTCGAAGACGGCCAGCTGCCTGCTGCTCAGGCGAGGTTAGAGCGTGACCGCAGCACGCTGACGTCGCCTTCGCGGCCGAGCAGCCAGTCTCGCTCGGCCGACTCGAAGAACCGGGCCGCCGTCGCGCGGCCCGGTTCTCCGAGCAGCACCTCGTCGGTCAACTGCGGCAGCAGCTCGAGCAGCGCGTCGACGTTTCGCGGCTCGTAGAGCACGTCGGCGCAGAGCACGAGGTCGAACGGCGCGCGTTCGAGAAGCGTCGGCCGGTCGCGACCAGTCAGCGAGGAGCGTCTCGACCAGCGCGCCGTTTCGCTCGGCGTTTCGGCGCGTGACGTCGAGCGCTTCGGGCGCCCAGTCGGTCGCGAGGACGTCAGCGCCCCCGAGCGCGGCGGCGATGCTCGGCAGGCCGAGGCCGCAGCCGAGCTCGAGCACGCGCAGACCCGCGAACGTCGCGCGCGGCGACGACTGCGGCGAGCGCGATACCGCTCGACCAGAGCTCGCGCCCAGTACGGCATGAACTCGTCGTCGTCGAAGCGGGCCTCGTCGATCATCGCGTCCGGGTCCGGCGGCCTCAGGATGCTCAGGCGCAGCGGCCCGGCCTCGATCGTGTCCTCGACGAGCTCCAGAGCCGTCGCTAGTTCAGCGACGGGTCGACCGGCATCGTCGCGAGCAGCGTGAAGTCGGCGTCGACCCTGGCGTCGAAGCACGGAGCTCCACAGCTCCTCGTCCTCGTCGCCGAAAACGTCCTCGCGCTCCGCCGGGACGACGATCCAGCCGTCGGCCTCGAGCTCGGCGTCGAGCTGCCCGGCGCTCCAGCCTGCGTAGCCGGCGAACACGCGCGCCCGGCGTGTCGCTTCCGCGGCGAGGTCGATGTCGGTGTCGCCTCGGACGAAGCCGACGTCCTCGAAGATCGTCGAGGCCGAGTCCTCGGGGTCCTCGAACTCCGCGACCACGAGCACGGAGTGCTGGTCGACAGGCCCGCCGACGAACACGGGCGCGTCGTCGGGGACGAGCGGCGCGAGACCGGGCACCGCTTCGGTCACCTTCGTCTCGGCCGGCCGGTTCAACACGAGACCGAGCGCGCCCTCGTCGTCGTGCTCGGTGACGAGGACGACCGCGCGTCGGAAGTGCGGGTCGAACAGTGCGGCCCCGGCGACGAGCAGCTTGCCCTTCAGCGACCTCATGTCAGTACAACGACGATCGGGCGCTCGCGAGAGCGCCCGATCACGTCGACTTCGAAGGTTGCCGTGTCAGCGTCCACACCTGAAGAGTGCCACGGACCAGGGGAGCGCAACGTGCGCGCTAGGAGCCGCTTAGCCCTGGAAGAAACCGAGCGGGGAAGCGTGGTGGTGGGCCTTGCCGAGCACGGACGCGACCGCAAACGCGACCAACAGGAGCGACGAGAACTTGATTTTCATGGCGTGGTTCCTCCTCTCGCAGGTCTAGAAGTGAAAGTCCTGGAGGGCTTCGGCGGCGCGCCGGTAGAGCTCCGCGGCCGTGGCCGTGTCGCCGCGGCGCGTCGCGGCCTCGCCCTGGGCGAGCCACACCGAAGCGCGCTCGCCGACCGCTGCACGATCGAGCGTGCGCTCGGCCTGGCAAAAGGTCTCGTCCGCCTCGTCGAGCTTCCCCTGCTCGAGGAGCGCGCGCCCGAGGACGAGCTGCGCGTTGCCGAGCTCGACGCGGTGGTCGACCCGGCTGCCCATGAAGACGAACGCGCGACGGGCAAGCCGCTCGGCTTCCTCGAACTCACCGGTGCGGAGCTGCACCTGCGCGAGCGACGAGACTGCGTAGGCAGCCTCCACGTCGCGACCGAGGTCGAGCAGGATCGAGAACGACTCCTTCAGCTGCTTGCGTGCGTCGTCCGGCCTGCCGAGCAGGAACGCAAGTCCACCGAGGTTGTTCAGGCAGCGGCCGACGCCGAAGACGTCGCCGAGGTTGACGAAGAGCTCGCGGGCGCGCTCTGCGTAGAACTGCGCCATGATCCACTGACCCTCGCGCTCGGCGATGATCGATGCCTGCAGCGAGGCCTGCGCGATCGTCGCGTCGTCACCGAGGGACTCGGAGAGCTCGAGCGCACGCTCGACGTCGCTGCGGGCGGCGGACCACTCGCGATGGTGGCGGTGGCAGCGGGCGCGACGTTCGAAGATCTGGGCACGAAGTCGATCGCTCGGCTCGGCGGAGCGGTTGCAGATGTCGAGCGCGAGCGTCAGCAGCGAGCAGGCGTCGGCGACGGCTCCTCGCGCGAGCTCGGCGTCGCCGAGGTGGAAGAGCAGCGCTGCGCGGTCGGTGTCGTTCGAATCGGCATCGAGCGCGAGTGCGCGCGCGCCCTCGAGCGTTCTCAGCGCCTCGTCGACGTCGCCGCGATCGAGCTGGGCGGCGCCCTCGTCGATCGCAGCACGGAGCGACCCGGCTGACTCCCGGGCGACGACGATGTTGTCGAGGAGGGCTGTAGAAACCATCTCTTCCTCATATGCCGCAGCAAAGCCGTTCGCGGAAGTCACGTTCGGCGCCTCCCGGCATCCCCGAAACGGGTGAGGGCGCTTACCTCTGCTCGAGGAGCGAGCGGACCTTGTCGGTCAGCTCACGCGCTCGAAACGGCTTCTGGATGAACGCCGTCCCCGGTTCCAGCAGCCCGCGCTTGACGACCGAGAGATCGGAGTGGCCGGACATGTAGAGCACCCTGAGCTCGTCCCTGACGCCGCCGAGGGCCCGCGCGATCTCCGGGCCGCTCATCCGCGGCATCACGACGTCGGTCAGGAGCAGGTCGATCACGCCGTCCCCCTGCCCGGTCGCGAGAGCGTCCTCGGGGCTCTCGGCCTCGAGGACGGTGTACCCGTCGCGCTCGAGGATCTCGCGGACGAGTCGTCTCACGACCGTCTGGTCCTCGACGAGCAGCACCGTTTCGGTCGCCGGCGTTCCCGGTGCGTCCGTCGGCGCCGGCTCGGGCTCGGCGACCGGCTGGTCCGACGCCGGCAGAAAGACCTTGAAGCTCGAGCCCAGGTCGGGCTGGCTGAACGCCGTGACGTGCCCGCCGCTCTGGCTGACGATTCCGTAGACGGTTGCGAGGCCGAGGCCCGTTCCCTCACCCGCAGGCTTCGTCGTGAAGAACGGGTCGAAGATCTGCTCACGGACATCCGGGGTCATGCCTTCACCGGTGTCGCTCACGGTCAGCTGCACGTAGGCGCCGGCCTCGACCGGCCCGTCGTCGTCGAGCACGACGTTCTTCGTCGCGAGCGTGATCAGCCCGCCGGTCGGCATCGCGTCGCGCGCGTTGACTGCGAGGTTGAGGATCACCTGCTGCAGCTGGCCGGCGTCGGCCCATACCGGGCGCAGCTCGGCGTCGAGCTCGAGCACGACGTGGATGTGGTCGCCGATCGTCCGCGACAGGATCCGCTCGGTCTGTCGCACGACCTCGTTGAGGTCGAGCACCTTCGTCTCGAGGATCTGCTGCCTGCTGAACGCGAGCAGCTGGCGGACGAGCTCGCCCGCGCGATCGGCGGCGTGCAGGATCTCCTCGGCTTCGTCGGCCGCCTCGCCGCCGCGGGCCACGATCGCCTCGCTCGACCCGATGATCGCGGTCAGGAGGTTGTTGAAGTCGTGCGCGACGCCACCGGCGATCCGTCCGATGGCCTCCAGCTTCTGGCCCTGACGGAGCTGCTCCTCGAGGCCGCGACGCGCGGTCGCGTCGCGGGTGACGGACAGCGCAGCGACGATCTCGCCCGACTCGTCCCGCAGCGGGGCGGACGTCGTCTCCATCCAGCGGCGCGTGCCCTTGAGCCCGATCAGCTCGAACTCGAGTGTCCCGTGTCTCGCCCGCGCACACGCGGTCGTGGAGCGCGACGAAGGCCGAACGGTACTCGGGCGCGATCAGCTGGAAGATGCGCTCACCGCGGACGTCGGCGAGCGAGTCCGCCTCGATCATCGCGAGACCTGCGGCGTTCATCTCGAGCAGCGCACCGTCTCGGGCGACCAGCTTCACGCACTCAGGCTCGTTGTCGTACATCGTGCGGAGGAACTGCTCGCTGCGACGGAGCGCCTCTTCGGCCTCGACCCGCTCCGTCACGTCGAACACGATGCCCTGCCAGTAGAGGAGCCGCCCGTCCGCGTCGTGGATGGGGTGGGTCTCGTCCCGAACGTGCAATGTCCGGCCGTCCTTCGTCAGGACCCGGAAGACTTCGCAGAACGCAGTGACCGAGCGCGCGCTTTCGTCCACCGCGGCGAGCACCCGCTCACGATCCTCGGCGTGGAGGAGCGCCTTCCAGATGAACGGGTTGTCCAGGAACTCCTGGGCGGTGAAACCCATCAGGGTCTCGATCTGGGGGCTTGCGTAGATGGGCTGCCGCTGCGCGTCCGAGAGGTACGTCGCCACCGGAAGCCGCTCGACGAGCGTTCGGAATCGGATCGCGCTCTCCTCGAGCTCGAGCCGCGCGCGTCGCTGCTCCGTGACGTCCGTGACGAGCCCCACCGCGCCGACGTAACGTCCGTCCACGTCGTGCAGCGGTCGGCTGCTGACCGACGTCACGATCGGCGTTCCGTCCTTGCGGCGGAACGTGATCTCGGTTTGCACCGGGCTGCCCTGGCGGAGGCGCTCGAGCTCTGCTCCCGCGAGCTCGATCGACTCTTCGTCGATGAAAAACTGAGGCGGCCTGCCGACGAGCTCCGCCTGCTCGTAGCCGAGGAGCGCAGCGAGTTGCGGGTTCACGAACGTGGTCACCTCGTTCGCGTCGACGACCCAGATGCCCTCGGCGACCGCCTCGACGATCGCGCGGTAGAGCTCATCGCTGTGCTCGAGTGTGTTCACGCGATCAACCCGAGCCGGAGCGCCTTCGCGACCGTCTCGGTTCGCGTCGCGCCGCCGAGCCGTTTGGATGCCTTGCGGACGTGCGTGCGGACGGTCTCGCCGCTGATCGAGAGCTCGGCGCCGATCTCGTCGTGCGACATCCCCTCGGAGAGGAGGGTCAGCACCGAGCACTCGCGCTCGGTCAGCACGGGAGTGCCGACCGACGCCTCGAGACCGAACGCGGCGAGCGCCGGGTCGACGTACGTCGCGCCGGCGATCGCGGTTTCGACTGCGCGAACGAGGTCGTCCAGCGGCGATTCCTTCAGCAGGACCGCGGACGCGCCGGCGCCGAGCGCGCTCCGGACGAGCGCCTCGTCGGCATCGGCCGTGTAGACGACGATCTTCGTCTCCGGCGAGGTCGCCAGCAGCCGGGTGATCAGCTCGACGCCTGAAAGGCGGGGCATGCGGAAGTCGACGAGCGCGACGTCAGGGTGCGTTTCCACGGCGAGCGCGATCGCGCGTTCGCCGTCGGGCGCAGTGCCCACGACCAGCAACCCGTTCGCCTGGAGGTACTCGCAGACCGCCTGCAACAGCGCGGGATGGTCGTCGGCGATGAGACAGCGGATGCTCACGAGGCGGCCTCGACGGTGGCACTCAACGGAACGGGGATGGGAAGCTCGAAGGCGATGTCGGTTCCGCGGCCGCGGGTCGCGTTGAGCACGAACCGGCCGCCCGCCAGCTCCGCCCGCTTCTGCGCGACGAGGAGGCTGACGCCGTTCGCCGTGTGGTCGTCGGGCTCGAGGCCGCTGTCGGAAGAGCTGACGCGGCCGTGCAACGTCCCGTCGCGCAGGCTGAGCTCGACTTCGGCCGAGCGCGCCTGGGGATCGCTGCGGACGTTCGCGAGCGCCCCCTGGACGAGCCGGTAGGCGAGCGTCTCGGTCTCGCGCTGGATGCGGTGCGGAAAGGGAGTGACGCGGACGTCGATCCCCTGGTCGCGGAGCCCTTCCGCGGCGACGTCGATCGCCGGGGCGAGCCCCCGCCCGTCGAGGATCGCGGGGTGGAGCTCGACGAGGAGCCCTCGAATCGACGCCGTGATCTTCCCGGTGTCGAGGGTGAGCTCGCGAAGCTTGGGCGCCTCGGTCCGCTGCGCCTCGAGCTCGAGCCGGAAGCCGAGCGCGGTCAGCTGCTGGACGACGTCGTCGTGGAGGACGTCGGCAACGTCTCGGGCGCCGCGCTCCTGCGCGTTGACGAGCTCGACCAGGAACTGATCTCGCGTGCGCTGCGCCTCGTGCAGCGCCGCCTGCGTTTCGATGAGCACCGCATTCTGGCTTGATTGTTCGCGCGCGACGAGGAGAACTCGGGCTGCGACGAGCACCAGGAGGAAGCCGACGGCGACGGCGTCCGCAGCGTGCCAACCTTGCTGGCCCAGCTCGCGGATCGCAAACGCTGCGGCCGCGAGGCCGAGGAGCCCCGTCACGGCGATCGCGGGCAGGAATTCAGGGACGCGTCCGGTCACTCGTGCCGGCCAGTCCCTGGGCAGGAGCGAGGCGACGCCCAGCGCAGCGAACGCGAGCGTCCAGCCGCCGTCGGTCAGCGCTGAGAGCGTCCCGTCGAGCGCATCGACCGCGAAGACCGTGTCGGCAACGGCAAGCGAGAGCAGGCCGAGCCCGACGAGCGCGACGCGCCCGCGGTCGGCCCAGCCGTCGAACAGGAGCCCACCGAAGACGATCGCGACCAGCGCAAGCTCGGAGGCCGGGTAGAAGATGGCAAGCCACGCCTGGGCGCCTTCGACGCCGCTCTCGAAAATCGGCTCGAACGAAAAGGTGTACGAGACGACGACGACAGCGCCCATGGCGAGCGCTCCGTCGATCAAGTTCCCGCTCTTCCAGACCTTGCGTCGGCGCGGCCAGGTCAGCACACCGACGGCGAGGAGCGGCATCGCCGCGAGGTAGCCGACGTCGGACAGAGAGGGGTACGGCAGGGTGACGCCCTGGAGCGCGTAGACGGTCCACGCCACCTGGCCGAGTGCCCAGGCGAGCATGCCCGCGCCGAGGAACGCGAACGACGTGCGAGCCCGGCGCGCGCCCGGCTCGAGCGCTGCGGAGAAGGCGCCTGCCGCGGCGGAAGCCGCGAGCAGCGTCCAGCCGACGTTCTCGACGTGGAACGCGACGCCGATGCCGGCGAGCACGCCGATCCACCCCGCGAGCCAGACAGCGCAGCTCGCGGCGAGGGCGGTGCCGATCACGCGCTTACGCCGCATCGACCTCGCGCACCCGATCGACGAGCTCGGCACCGAAGATGCCCTTGAGGAAGAACGCGTCGGCACCGGCTGCACGAGCGGCAGCCGCGAGCTCGTCCTCTTCGTAGGCGGTGAGCAGGAGGACGCCGGTCTCCGGGCGGTTCTCCTTGATCAGCCGGGTGGCCTCGATCCCGTCGAGCTCCGGCATGCGGATGTCCATCACGACGACGTCGGGTACGGCCGAGCGGGAGAGCTCGACCGCCTGCGCGCCGTTCTCCGCCTGACCGACGATCTCGAGCCCGTCCTGGGCGTCGAGGAAGTCGGCGAGGCCGAGCCGAACTGCGGGATGGTCGTCTACGACGACGACTCGAATCATCTTTGGCACCTCCGTTGAGTTGAGGGAAGCGCCGGTCACGCCGCCTCCAGAAAGGAACGAACACGCTCGCCGAGCTCGGCTGCGTAGCCGTTCGTCTTGACGACGTAGTCGGACGCCCCGCAACGGAACGCCTCGATCGCGATCTCTTCCGAGCCCGCACCGGTCAGCATCACGACGGGAAGGCTCGGGATTCGCTCTTTGATCTGCTTCAAGAAGTCGATGCCGCTGCCGTCGGCGAGCTCGTTGTCGACGACCGCGAGTGCCCAGCGCGAGCTTCGGCAGAGCTCGTTGGCGCTCCGGAGATCGACGGCGTGCACGACGCGCACGTTGGCCAGTGCGCCCTCGATCGCCTTCGTCGTCACGAGAGCGATGTCGGCGTCACCTTCGACGAGCAGGACGGACAGCTCGGGCGCGACGTCGGACTCGCCGATGTGCAGACGCAGCCCATCGTGCTCGAAGCGAAGCTCACAGTTCATGATCAGCTCGAGCACGACGTCCACGATCTGCGCTTCCCACTGCGCACCGCATTCGCGGCGAAGCTCGTCGACGATCGCTGCGGCGCTGAGCGGGGCGCGATAGGGGCGCGGGGCGGACATCGCCTCGACCGCGTCAGCGACGCCGACGATTCGCGCGCCGAGCGGAATGCGCCTCGCCTTCGAGCCCGTCCGGGTAGCCGGTGCCGTCCCAGCGCTCGTGGTGGTGCCGGACGATCGACCGAACGTCGGGGAGGAAGTCGAGCGGGTCGAGCAGCCGGTCGCCGATCAGCGGATGCGTGCGCATCAGCGTCCGCTCGTCGTCGGTGAGCGAGCCGTTCTTGAGCAGCACGCGGTCCGGGATCCCGATCTTGCCGACGTCGTGGAGCAGCGCGCCGAGGCGAACGTGCTCGACGGCCGTCGGGTCGAGGCCCATGAGCGTCGCGACCCGCACCGCGAGCTCGCCGAGCCGCTCGCAGTGGCCCTGGAGCTCTCCGTCGCGCGCCTCGATCGCGTTTGCGAGCGCAGCCGCGAGCGTCGGGGCGAGCAGCCGCTCGCGCACGTCGTGCTCGGAGCGGCGAGACCGCTCGAGCGCGGTCGCGACGGCGTTCTGGAGATCGGCGTGGGAGAACGGCTTGATCACGAGCCCGTCCGCGCCGCGCGTGACGGCCTGGCTGAGGTTCTCGTAGGTGCCGGCGCCGGTGACGAGGATCACGGGGAGGCTCGGCCTGCGGGCGCGGACCTCTCCGAGGAGCTCGAGGCCGGTGAGGCCCGGCATCACGATGTCGCTGACGACGAGCCCGATCTCGTTGTCCGTCAAGAGGGTGAGGGCCTCGTCGGCCGTGCCCGCGCCGATCGTCTCGTAGCCCGCGCGTTCGAGGATCTCGCGCATCAACCCGCGGATCACCTGCTCGTCGTCGATCACGAGGACGCGGCTCATGCCGCGGCCTTCGACGCGATCGGAAGCTGCAGGCGGAACGACGCGCCGCCGCCGGCCGCCTCGTCGACGACGAGGCTTCCACCGTGAGACTCGGCGATCCCGAGGCTGACCGAGAGGCCGAGGCCCGTGCCGCCCGAGTCGCGGCGGGTCGTGAAGAACGGCTCGAAGACGCGCGCGCGGAGGTCCTCGGAGATTCCCGGGCCGTCGTCGCGCACTTCCGCCCATGCGCAATCGTCGTCGCGGCCGACCTCGACCGTGATCGTTCCGCCGCTGTCCTTCAGGGCCTGCTTCGCGTTCGAGATCAGGTTGACGAAGATCTGCTTGAGCTGGTTGGCGCTCGCCTCGACGGAGACGTTCGCCTCTCCGAGGCACTCGACGATCTCGACCTGCTTCGCAGCGCTCGTCCGCCGCATCAGCTCGACCGTCTGGGCGGCGACGTCGGTCAGCGAGACGATCGAGAGCTCGTCCGAGCGCTCGCGCGCGAAGTCGAGCAACGCTCGGACGATCTCCTTGATCTCGAGCCCCGTCTCCTGGATCACCTCGAGGCGATCGCGCGACTTCGAGCCCGGCTCGGCGTCCAGCAGCAGAAACTCGACGAGCCCGAGGATCGCGAAGAGCGGGTTGTTGATCTCGTGGGCGACGCCGGCCGCGAGCTCGCCGATCGACGCGAGCTTGCCGCTCTGGATCAGGCGCTGCTCGAAGTTCCTGCGCTCGCTCTTGTCGGCGATCAGGACCACCGTGGCCGCGGGTACGCCCTCGGCGTCGCAGATCACGGTCTTCGTGACGTCCGCGGGGACCAGCTCACCGGTCTTGCGGCGGAACAGCCGCTCGTACGTCTTCGTCGCCGACGCCGGTGACGGGATCAGTCCCCCCGTCAACCAGGGGTAGGGCGGCACCGTTCCGACGGCCTCTTCCGCTTCGAAGCCGAGCAATTCGACGAAGGATGCGTTGACTCGGCGCACCTCGTTCGTCTCGGGGTCGCACACGGCGATCGCGGTCGGCAGCGACTCGAACAGCCGGTCGAGGAACTGCTGGGTGACGAACTGCTCCTCGTGCACCTCGGTGACGTCGCGGAAGATCGTGACGGTCGCGAAGACCGAGCCCGTCTCGTCCAGGATCGGAGCGATGCGGCCGTCGTGGATCCGCTCGACGCCGTCGCCGCGCGTGACGCGAAGCGTGTAGCTCTGCGGCTCGCCGCTGCGCTTGGCGGTCTCGAGGGGTGACCGCTCCCTTGGAATCGTCGTCCCGTCGAGCTCCCTCAGGTCGAGGTTTTCGGGCGGGTTCACGCCGATGCCGAGCAGTTCTCGGGCGGCGGTGTTGACGATGGCTCCCACGTCCGAGCGAACCACGAGGCCATCCGGAACCGCCTCGAGCACGGCTCGAAGCCGGGCATCCTCCCGCGATCGCACTCGCTCCGCCTCGGTGCGGAACGCGACGCTGGTGAGCCGGCCGAGCAGGCGCAGCTTCGAGGTCGCGAGCTCGGTGACGTCCGCGCCCACGGGCTCGTTCCAGGCTGCGCTGAAGGTGACGATCGGCCGCGCCTCCTGGTTCAACGGGACGCAGAGGAGCGTCCCGGCTTTCAATGCGTGGCCCCGGAGCTCGTTCGAGAGTCCCTCGACGTGGGCGTCGCCGACGACGAACGCGTCGCCGCGTGCGATCAGCAAGGCAGTGAGCGCCGAGGAGGGGACCCGGTCGCCCTTGGCGGGGAACCCACCCGACGATGCTTCGGTCGTCGCGAAGCGCAGATCGTCGTCCCAGACGAGGATCCACACCTGGTCGGCGGTGACGAGCTCCCGGACGGACGCGGCGAGCGCTTCCAGCGCTTCGCCGAGGGTCCGAGCCTCGTTGACGGCGAGGGCGGCGTCGATCAGCTGACGCTCGGTGCGCTGCATCCGCACGTCTGCCGTGCCGAGAGCAGCGGTAACTGTGGCCACCTCCTCAGTCTCGTCCCAGTTCGGGAACCCGCCCATCCTCCGATGCGCGCGGCCGTCATCACCCGATCGGGTGACGGGTCGAGACGCCGAACAGGCACAACAGCAGGAAGAATGGGACTGGTGTCAGCGGAAAGCAGCCGGCCGGTCAAGTGTCTCGTCGCGGACGATCACCCTGCGATGCGCCGAGCGGTCACCGAGATCCTCGTGGCGAGCGGGATCGACGTGATCGGCGAGGCGTCCGACGGGGAGGAGGCGCTCGAGAAGATCGAGACGCGAAAGCCCGACGTTGCCCTCGTGGACATCAAGATGCCCCGGCTGTCCGGCGTCGAGGTCGCGCGCCGGGTTTCGCGCTCAACACCCGAAACGGCAGTGCTCCTCTACAGCGGCTACGGGGACAAGGCGCTGCTCCTGGAGGCGCTCGACGCGGGTGCCCGCGGCTTCGTCCTCAAGGAAGCGCCGCTCGTCGACCTGCACCGTGCGATCAAGACGGTTGCGGAGGGTGGGACATACGTCGACCCCGTGCTCGCCGGGGCACTCGCGACCTCGGAGGTCGCGATGCGGCTGCCGAAGATCACGCAGCGCGAGCGCGATGTCCTCCGCCTCCTCGCCGACGGGAAGTCCAACGAGGAGATCGGGAAGGAGCTGTTCATCTCGCCCGAGACCGTTCGCACGCACGTGCGGAAGGCGATGGCGAAGCTCGAGGCGGACACGAGGACGGAGGCCGTGGCGAAGGCTCTCCGTCAGCGGCTCATCGCCTGACGTCGAACGGATTGCCGATCCCCAGCAGGTCCGTGACGAGCGTGCGGAACTGCTGCGGGGGCATCGCAGCCGACTCGTCGCTCGACGAGGTCGGCCGGTACGCATTGTGCTTCGAGGGCCAGAAGGCCCAGACGAGGGTCGAGGCGAACCGCTCGCAGCCGTACTCGGCGTGCTGGAGGCCCGTGACGCCGTAGCACCAGTCGCGCGCCCCGAGCTCACCCGTGAGGCGCTTGCGGGTCGCCGCGTCGAAGCGCGAGAAGTCGACCTGGTGCGCGTATTCGTCCTGGATCGCTGCCCAGGCGAACCGGCCCGAGCTGACGAGGCCCGCGTCGAGCCAGATGTGCCCGGGCGTCGCCTGCGTCGGGATGTTCGGCTTGACGTGGATCGTCACGCGGGTCGGGACGGTGTTCCAGTTGAACGTGCTGGCCCCGAGCGCCGCCCGAACCTGAGCGCGCTGTGCCTTCGTGCCGCCGTCGAACGCGTAGTCGCCGCCGCCCGCGAATGCGGCCCCAGGGAGGGCCAGGGAGGCAATCGAGACCGCAAGAAGGAGGAAGCGCCGCACTGCCTACTCACCGTGGGTCGTTCCGGCCCTCCGGGGAATCGTCGCAGCGAGCCCTCTGCCTACCCGATTCGGGTGAAGGGGCCTACCGGAGAGCGCTCTGGAGCTGGGCGTCCAGGGCGGATCGCAGCGACGCAACGTAGCCGCGGAGGGCTTCCGGACCGCCGTCGGCCGCGAGCAGCGCCGCCGAGCCGACGACGATCCCGTCCGTCAGCTCAGCGGCGGCACGCGCCTGCTCGGGCGTCGAGATGCCGAAGCCGGCGTGGAGGGGGACGTCGGTGAGCGCCCGCGCGCGTCGAACGAGCCCGGCGAGCGCCGGTGAGAGCTCGTCGCGCGCGCCGGTCGTGCCGGTCACCGTCACCAGGTAGAGCCAGCCGTCCGTGCGATCGGCCGCGAGTCGGATGCGCTCGTCGGTCGACGTCGGAGCGACGAGCTGCACGCGGCGGAGCTCCTCGTGCGCGTCGGCCGGGAGGTCGGCGACGATCAGCGAGTCCGCGCCGGCCGATCGCGCGTCGGACTCGAAGCGCTCCCAGCCGTAGGCCTCGAGCAGCGAGGCGTAGGTCATCGGCACGAGTGGCACGTCGACGAGCGCACGCGTGCGCGCGAGGCAGTCGAGGCACTCCCGCGTGCGCATGCCGTCGGCGAGCGCGCGCTCGGCCGCTGCCCGCACGACGGGCCCGTCGGCGAGCGGGTCGGAGAACGGGAAGCCGAGCTCGATCAGGTCGGCGCCGCCCTCGACCGCGGCCTGTGCGAGCGTCGGCGTCTCCCGCCCGCACATCAGGTAGATCGCGAGGCGCTTCATACGAGTTGAGCGAGGTCCTTGTCGCCGCGGCCCGAGAGGCAGACGACGACGAGCTCCTCGTCGAGCTCGAGCGCGCGCGCGAGCGCGTGCGCCGGCTCGAGCGCCGGGAGGATGCCTTCGGTTCGCGCGAGCCGGTGCGCCGCGGCGAGCGCCTCGTCGTCCGTCGCGCCGACGTATTCCGCGCGGCCCGTGTCGCGCAGGTGCGCGTGCTCCGGTCCCACACCGGGATAGTCGAGCCCTGCGGAGATCGAGTGCGCGTCGAGCACCTGGCCGTCCTCGTCCGCGAGCACCGACGAGCGAGCGCCGTGCAGGACCGCGGGGCGGCCCGTGCCGAGTGACGCCGCGCCTGCGGCCTCGACCCCGACCAACCGCACGTCGTCCTCGATGAAACCCGAGAAGATCCCGATCGCGTTCGACCCGCCGCCGACGCACGCGACGACCGCGTCGGGAAGCCGTCCCTCGGCGTCGAGCACCTGCTCGCGTGACTCGCGGCCGATCACCGACTGCAGCTGCGCGACCAGCTCCGGGTAGGGGTGAGGCCCGACGCACGACCCGATCAGATAGTGGGTCGTCTCGACGTTGGTGATCCAGTCGCGGATCGCCTCGCTCGTCGCCTCCTTCAGGGTCTTCGTCCCGAACTCGACCGGACGCACCTCCGCGCCGAGGAGGTGCATGCGCTCGACGTTCGGTCGCTGCCTGCGCATGTCCTCGGCGCCCATGTAGACGACGCAGTCGAAGCCGAACCGTGCACAGACGGTCGCGGTTGCGACGCCGTGCTGTCCCGCGCCCGTTTCCGCGACGATGCGCCGTTTCCCGAGCCGCCGCGCGAGCACCGCCTGGCCGAGCGCGTTGTTCAGCTTGTGCGCGCCGGTGTGGAGCAGGTCCTCGCGCTTGAGGTAGAAGCGCTTGCCCGGCGCAAAGCGATCGGCGAGCGTCAGCGGCGTCGGGCGGCCCGCGTACGTCGTGAGCAAGTGGTGGAGCTCAGCGTGAAAGCCGTCGTCGGCCAGTGCGGCACGCCAGCCGGCGTCGAGCTCGTCGAGCGCCGGGATCAGCGTCTCGGGCACGTAGCGCCCGCCGTACTCGCCGTAGGTCAGCATCGAACCGCCTCGACGAACGCGCGCACCTTCGCCTCGTCCTTGACGCCGGGGCTCGTCTCGAGCGAGGAGCTCGCGTCGACGGCCCACGGACGCACAGCGTCGATCGCGTCGCGCACGTTGTTCGGCGAGAGGCCGCCGGCGAGCATCACCCGACCGTCGAGCGACGACGCACGGCTCCAGTGGAGTGGATCCTCGCGCAACCACGGTAGGTCGACCACCGATGCCACCTGTTCGGTGCCGCGGTACAGCGCAGCGTGACGAGCGCGATGCCCATGCTCGCGCGCGTACAGCTGCACGAGGTCGGCGGGCGTCTCCTCCACGTCCTCGACGAAGACCGCGACCGACAGAACGGTGTCGGGCACGTCGAGGACGCGCGGTGCTCGCCGCGGCGTCTCGCGGGCGAGGATGAAGCCGACGAGGTCGGCGCCCGCGTCGACGGCGACCGCCACGTCCTCGTCGCGGGTCAGCCCGCAGACCTTCACGAGCGGGCGGGAGATCAACTCGGCGAGCTTCGCGCCGGGGTCGGATGCTCGCATGAGCGCCGTGCCGACGAGGATCGCGTCCGCGCCCGCGAGCTCGGCGGCCGCGCCCTGCGCGCGGGTGTGGACGCCGCTCTCGGCGACGACGACCCGGTCGTGCGGGACGCGTGCGACGAGCTCGAGCTGCGCACGGCGGTCGATCTCGAAGCTGCCGAGGTCGCGCGCGTTCACGCCGACGATCTCGGCCTCGAGCTGGACCGCGCGGTCGAGCTCCTCTGCGTCGTGGGCCTCGACGAGCGCGTCGAGCCCGAGCCTTCGCGCCTCGGCGAGCAACGCGCTCGCCCGGGCGTCGTCGACGTCGCGCAAGAGGATCAGCGCAGCGTCCGCGCCCGAGGCCTTCAGCTCGGCAAGGTCTCGCTCCTCGGTGAAGAAGCCCTTGCCGAGGATCGGGAGCTCCGTCGCCGCGCGCGCGGCCCGCAGGTCGTCGAGCGTGCCGCCGAAGCGGGCGTCGACGAGCACCGAGAGCGCGGCGGCGCCCGCCTTCGCGAACTGTCTCGCGAGCGATGCCGGGTCGGCGTCGGCGCGGAGCTCGCCCGCCGACGGCGAGCGTCGCTTGATCTCGGCGATCGCGCCGAGCCCGGGCGCCGCCAGGGCGTCGCGGAACCTCATGCGACCACGACCTCGCGCGAGAACGCAACGAGCTGCTCGAGTCTCGCTGCGGCCGCGCCGGACTCGAGCGCCTCACGCGCGTAGCCCAGGCCGTCGCGCAGGTCGGCCGCGTGTCCGCCGGCCGCGATCGCGCCCGCGGCGTTCAGCAGGATCGCGCTCTTGGCGCCGGCGTTCTCGGCCCCCTCGAAGATCGCGCGGATTCGGGCCGCGTTCTCGGCCGGCCCCGCGCCCACGAGCTCGGCCGGGTCGCAGCGCGGGACGCCGAGCTCGAGCGGGTCGATCATCCGCTCGCGCACGTCGCCGTCCACCACCTCGCCGACGAGGTTCGGCCCGGCCGGTGACAGCTCGTCGATCCCGGCCGCGCCGTGCACGACGAACGCGCGACGCGCGCCGAGACGCGCGAGCACCTCGGCGATCGTGCGCACGAGCTCCGGCGCGTAGACGCCGACGACCTGCGCGCGCGCGCCCGCGGGGTTCGTCAGCGGGCCGAGCACGTTGAAGACGGTGCGCGTCGCAAGCTCGCGGCGGACGGGCGCGGCGTGGCGCATCGCCGGGTGGTGCGTGGGCGCGAACATGAAGCCGAAGCCCAGCTCGTCGATCGACCGCGCGATCCGCTCCGGCGAGAGCTCGAGCTCGAAGCCGAGCGCCTCGAGGACGTCGGCGGACCCCGACGAGGACGAGACCGCGCGGTTGCCGTGCTTCGCGACCGCCGCTCCCGCCGCTGCCGCGACCAGCGCGGCCGCCGTCGAGATGTTGAGCGTGTGGGCGCCGTCGCCGCCGGTGCCGGCCGTGTCGACGAGGTCGGCGCGCTCGGGGCGAACCGGGACGACGTGGGCCCGCATCGCCTCCGCGAACCCCGCGATCTCGTCCGCGGTCTCGCCTTTCAGTCGGAGCGCGATCAGGAAGCCGCCGATCTGCGCGGGAGTCGCCTCGCCGCGCATCACGCTGTCCATCACCTCGCGCGACTCGTCGCGGGTGAGGTCGCGCCGCTCGAGCAGCTCGTGGAGTGCGTGGTTGATCATCGGCCGCTCGCC
>CAWEIK010000001.1:0-1583019 GCA_963809175.1 uncultured Actinomycetes bacterium | reverse complement strand
GCGCTGACGCGCGGCGCGAAGGTCAGCACGCGGAAGCAGCGCTCGAGCAGGGCTCGATCGCCCTCGACGCGCACGCGGCCGCTCTTGACCGCGTCCTTCGGCTCGAGCTGGCCGGCGCAGAGCAGGAAGAACGTCTCGGGGTCGGTCTCGACGACCAGGTCGGCGTCCGGCGCCGCGCCGCACGACGGCTCGAGCACGCCGTCGACGATCCGCGCGGTGAAGACGTCCTCGCCGATCTTCAGCACGTACGTCTCCGTCAGCCCGCGCGCCTCGTCGGCGTTGAAGATCGCCGGCAGCGCGTTCAGGCCCCAGTCCTCGTAGAGATCGTCCTGCTTCGTCGGCGGGCCGAGCGAGCGCGCGCCCCAGCGGGCCAGCGCGTAGAGCGCCTCCTGCGAGGCCGGCGCCGTACTCCGTCAGCTCGTAGACCGTCGAGGCCGCCGGCGGCGGGAGCTTGCGCTTCTCGACGATCCCGCCCTCCTCGAGGTCCTTGAGGCGGCTGGCCAGGATGTTCGTGCCGATCCCCGGCAGGCCGTGGGCCAGGTCGGTGTAGCGCTTGGGGCCCCGGAGGAGCTCCCTGACGATCAGCAGCGACCACCGCTCCCCGACCAGCGAGAGGGCATGAGCCATCGGGCAGTACTGGTCGTAGTGCTTGGTCACCAGCCGGATACTAACAGGAAACTTTCTTTCGGCAAGGGGAAGATTGCTTTTTGCAAGCGCGTCCTGTAGGTTGGCAAGTCGATTCTGCAGGTTGGCAATCGTCTAGTACCCGACACGTAGTCGAACGAAAGGATTCATCCCATGATCGCAACGGCTCGACGGAAGTGGTTCGCACTCGCACTGCTCCTCGGCGTCCAGTTCATGGTCGTGCTCGACATCGCGATCGTGAACGTCGCCCTTCCGTCCATCCAGACCGACCTCGGGTTCTCGCAGGAGAACCTCCAGTGGGTCGTGAGCGCCTACGCGCTCTTCTTCGGCGGCTTCCTCCTGCTCGGCGGGCGGGTGTCCGACATCGTCGGCCGCCGCCGCGTGTTCATCGTCGGGCTCATCGTCTTCACCGGCGCCTCGCTGCTCTCAGGGCTCGCCTGGAGCGAGGGCGCTCTGATCGGCGCCCGGGCGCTGCAGGGGCTCGGCGCGGCGATGATCACGCCGGCCGCGCTCTCGATCCTCAGCACGACGTTCGCCGAAGGCAGGGAACGGAACGCGGCGCTCGGCGCCTGGGGCGCGGTCGGCGCGTTCGGCGCCGTCGCCGGCGTGCTCCTCGGCGGCGTGCTGACCGACTGGCTCAGCTGGGAGTGGATCTTCTTCGTGAACATCCCCGTCGGCGTGCTCGGCCTCGTGCTCGCGCCGATCCTGCTCACCGAAAGCCGCGACGCCCGCGTCAAGAGCTTCGACGTGCCCGGCGCGGTGCTCGTGACGAGCGGGCTCGTCGTGCTCGTCTACGCGCTCACGCGGGGCAACCACTACGGCTGGAGCTCGATCGAGACGATCGGCCTCTTCTCGATCGCGGCCGTGCTGCTCGCCGCCTTCCTCGTCTGGGAGTCTCGGACCGCCGAGCCGCTGATGCCGTTCTCGATCTTCCGGCTGCGCACGCTCGTCGGCGCGAACGTCGCCGGGCTGATCCTCGGGACGGCGCTCTTCTCGATGTTCCTCATGCTGACGCTCTACATGCAGCAGGTGCTGAGCTACTCGCCGATGCGGACCGGCGTCGGGTACCTCGCTGTCGCAGGCACGGCGATCGTCTGGTCGGGGGTCGCCGCCCAGCTCGTGAACCGCGTCGGTGTCAAGCCGGTGCTCGTCGCGGGGATGGCGTTCCTCTCCGCCGGGCTCCTCTACTTCACGCAGGTGTCGGTCGGCGGCTCGTACCTCGGCGACCTCCTCCCCGGGTTCCTGCTGATCTCGATCGGGATGGGCTTCTCGTTCGTGCCGATCTCGATCGCGGCGCTCGCGGGCGTGCACCCGTCGGAGGCAGGCCTCGCGTCGGGGCTGATCAACACGTCGCAGCAGATCGGCGGCGCGCTCGGGATCGCGGTGCTGTCCGCGGTCGCGGCCTCGGCGACGAGCGACGCGCTCGCGTCCGGCTCGGCGGTTCCCGTCGCGCTGACCGACGGCTTCCAGGCGGCGTTCTACGGCGCCGCGGCGGTCGCGCTCGTCGGTGTGTTCGTCGCGCTCTTCGTCGTGCGCGGCGAGGACCTCGCCACGGAACAGGTCGAACCGGTTCCCGTGCTCGAAGGGGCCTAGCGTTCGCTTGCGGGGCCGCCGTCAGATGGCGGCGGTCCCGCTAGCCCTCCTCCCGACGGCGCGAGAGCGCGAGCTCCGTCAGCTCGTACTTGCTGATCTGCTCCGAATCCAGCACGACCACCCTGCACGGCGTCACGGCCCGCAGGGTCGCGGTGCGAGCACCGCCCTCGACAGCCGCCCGCTCACCGACGATCGCACCAGGGCCGACCTCGGCGACGGTCTCGCCGTCGACCTCGACCTGGAAGACGCCGTCGAGCAGAACGAACACGTCGTCGCCCTCGGCCCCCTGCTCGACGAGCGTGTCCCCGGGCTCGAGGCTGCGCCGCGGCTGCTTGCCGTCGAGCTTCATCACCGACTCCGTGAGCTCCCGCTCGAGCTGCGTCTCGACCGCCGTGACGAAGGCCGGCGTGTCCTCGCCTCCCCACGGCGTGTTCTCGCCGTAGGACTCGCGGTACCACTTCTCGAAGTCGATCGTCCCCGACTTCTCGACGAGCTGCCCTTCGTGGTCGTACACCCAATGCCGGGGGAACGGGCTCGCGCCCACGAGCGAGCCCTCCGAGCGCCCGTCGGCGTAGAGGGTCAGCTCGAGCGTCGTCCACGCCGAGGCCGACGCGACCTGGAAGTACGGCTTGCCCCGCACGCGGCGCGGCGCGGGGAGGCCCATCCTTCCGCCTGCGGTCTGCACGAACCGGACCCAGCCGTCGCCGACCTCCGGCTCGGGCTGGATGAGCGGAAAGGCCACGGCCGGAAACGCCATCCGCGCCGGCCCGAGTCGCATCCGCGTGACGCCGAGCAGTCCGCGACCCTCGCTTCCATGGTCGACGATCTGCCCTTTCTGGACCTCGATCCAGCCGCGGAGCTCGTTCGCCTCGCGGAATGCGTCCTTCGCTTGGAGCTTGTCGAGATCGCCGAGCACGTCCGGCGGCGGGTCGTCGTAGTGCGCGACGCCGAGCTCGAACGGCAGCTTCGGCATGCCCTCGACCGCCTCCGACGGGATCCAAGTGACCGAGGTCACCGCCGACTCGATGCGCATCGCGCCTCCTTCGCTCGACACGGTCGAGCCTACAACGATGCGTGCCCGGGGAGGGAGCCTTAGCGGCGGGAGAACCCTCGCCGCCTCGGCGGCGTGTCCTCGAGCGCGGGCGCCGGATGGCCGTTCTCGCGCCGGAGGCGCTCGATCAGCTCCGACGCGGCCGCGCCCGAGGGCGGGAACTCCTCCCCCAGTCGCTCGCAGAGCGCCGCGGCCAGGGCGTACACCTGACGGACCGTCGGCCTCCGTTCCCCGAGCCGGGCGGGAGCGTCCACGAGGTCATGGAAGCCGACGGCCGGCGAACGCCGTGTGCCAACTCTGTGAAAGAAAAGCGCCGAGGCGTCGCGGCGAGTGCTCTGCCGGCTGACGTCGCCCTTGCGGGCTTCGCCTGCTGGCCAAGCTCGTCGCCGCGCCGGTCTCGGCGCTCGACGAGTATGACACCTCCCGTGGCGAACCCAAAACGGCCAAATCGGATCGAGCGGCTGCCGCAGCAGTACTTCACCGCGCTGCTCGCGCGCGTCGCCGCAGAGGCGGCGAAGGACGGCGAGCCGCTCGTCAACTTCGGTCGCGGGAACCCGAAGTCGGCCCGCCCGCGCACGTGATCGAGGCGGCGCAGCGCGCGGCCGCGGACGAGCGCTCGCACGGCTACCCCGAGTTCCGCGGCATGCCGGAGCTGAAGGAGGCGGTCGCCGCGCGCTACCGCGACGTGTACGGCGTCGAGCTCGACCCCGCGCGCGAGGTCGCGGTCGTCCCCGGCACGAAGACGGCGCTCGTCGAGCTCTGTCTCGTCCTCGCGGAGCGCGGCGACACCGTCCTCCTCCCCGACCCGGGCTACCCGGACTACTTCTCCGCGGTCGCGCTCGCCGACGCGACGCTCGGGACGTTCTCGCCGACCGAGCCCGAGCTCGGCCGCAGCCCAAGTCATCTACCTGAACTACCCCTCGAACCCGTGCGCCGTCGTCGCGCCCGACGGCGTGTTCGCCGCGGCGGTCGAGCACGGTGCCTTCGTCGTGCACGACTTCGCCTACGGCGACCTCGTCTTCGACGGACGCGCGCCGCAGAGCTTCCTCGCCACGCCCGGCGCGAAGGACGTCGGCGTCGAGCTCTTCTCGATGTCGAAGTCGTACGGGATGGCCGGCTGGCGCCTCGGGTTCGTCGTCGGCAACGCGGAGATCGTCGAGCGGATCAACCTGCTCCAGGACCACACCCGGGCCGGGATCTTCCGGGGCGTGCAAGAGGCCGGGATCGCGGCGCTGACCGGGCCGCAGGACTCCGTCGAAGAGCGCCGCGCGCGCTACGAGACCCGCCGCGACCGCGTGCTCGAGGCGCTGCCGCTCCGCGCGGTCAGCGAGGGGACGTTCTACGTCTGGCTCGAGCTGCCGGAAGGGCTGACCGCCGAGCGGCTCCTGACCGAGCACCGGCTCGCGCTCGCGCCCGGCGAAGGCTTCGGCCCGGCCGGGGCGGGCTGGGCGCGGATCTCGCTCGCGGCCGACGACGACGCGGTGGAGCTCGGCCTCGAGCGGCTCTTGCGCGCCATCGGGTGAGGCCCTACCCTGCATCCGTGGTCCGGGTCGCCACTGTCGCTTTCGCGCTCGCACTGCTGGCTGCCGCGCCGGCTTCGCCGCGGTTGGAGAAGGCTCCGACCTACTACTACCGCGTGACCGGCGGCTCGATGACGATCGAGACCCGCGAGGAAGCCGGGGAGAACACCGGGTTCGAGCGGCTCACCTGGTCGGTCGCGCCGCACGCGCGCGGGACGCGCCCCGTGCCGGGCTTCCCGACGGCTGACGGCTCGGGCGGGCTGAAGAGCTTCCAGCTGCGGTTCCCGGTGCGCGGCACGTACACGTATGACTACGACGAGGAAGACGGCGGCCTCTGCAAAGAGACGTTCGCCCTCACCCCGGCGAGCCGGGGCACTGCCGCGGCGCGCCAGGTGAGCTCGTCCAGGGTCAGGATCTTGTGGGGGCTCGATCCCAAGCGGCGCGCCGGCTACGTCGCGCACGAGTGCCGCCCGCCGACGAACAACGCGCTCCTCTACTTCCTCGCCAACCAGCCCTCCACGACCGTCAACGTCCTCGCGAGCGCCCTCGGCAAGACGACGTTCACCTTCAACGCCCAGGGGACGCAGACCCGCGAGGCGACCTTGACGTGGCGCCTCACCCTCAGCGTGCGGCGCCTCGGCCGCCGCTAGTTGACGATCGGAGAGCTCTGGCGCGAGCGCTTCGGGATCGACGCGCCGCGCAAGATCGTCTGCGTCGGGCTGAACTACCGCGACCACGCAGCGGAAGGCGGCCGTGACGCGCCGCTCGAGCCGCTGCTCTTCGCGAAGCTCCCGACCTCGCTGATCGGCCCGGGCGAGCCGATCGTGCTGCCGCCCGAGGACGACCACGTCGACTCCGAGGCCGAGCTCGCGGTCGTGATCGGCCGCGCGGGTCGGCGGATCCCTCGGGAGGACGCGCTCGAGCACGTCGCCGGCTACACGGTCGCGAACGACGTGAGCGCCCGAACGCTGCAGCGAAACGACGGCCAGTGGCTGCGGGCCAAGAGCTTCGACACGTTCTGCCCCCTCCTCCCCGCCCTCGTCGGCCCTGAGGAGCTCGGCGACGCCTCCGGCCTGCGGGTCACCCAGCGACTGAACGGCGAGCTGCTCCAGGACGCGAGCACGGACGACTTCCTCTTCGACGTGCCGACCGTGATCGCGCACGCCTCCGCCGCGTTCACGCTCGAGCCGGGCGACCTGATCCTGACCGGGACGCCCTCGGGCGTCGGGGTCTACCGTGACCCGCCGCTCGCGATGCGGCCCGGCGACCTCGTCGAGGTCGAGGTCGAGCGGATCGGCGTGCTGGCGAACCCCGTCGTCTAGTAGGAGGGCTTGACGAAACGGGCGCTGTGCCGCCGGGCCGCGCTGGGCGCCGCGATGCGGCGTCCTCAGTCGCGCCCGTATCCATCGGATACGAGCGCTCCCTGCGTCCTTGCCTCGCACCACCCATCGCACCCCGACGACGAGGCCCGTTCCGTCAAGCCCTCCAAACGAAGAGCGCGCCCTTTCGGGCGCGCTCTTGGACCAAAGAATTCGCCAAGCCGGTTGCGCTTTCGTCCGTTCATCCGGCTGACTTTCCCCTTGCAGGTACAGCCACCCGGATCAACTTCGACCTAGTCACGCTCCGTGCTTGGCGCTTGACCAACGTATCCGGTCGGAGCCGGGTCCTACAAGTGCCCGGCGAGAAAACTTGTCGCAATTTGCGGCGACGCGATCTCGGGCCAAAAAAGAGGCCCCGACACGGGACCAAAAAAATTCGCCGAGCCGGTCACGCTTTCGTCCACTCATCCGGCTGACGTTCCCCTTGCAGGTACAGCCGACCGGATCAGTTTCGTCCTACTCGCGTGCCGTGCTCGGCGCATCGGGGAAAGTAGCCGAGTGCAAGGTGCCGTTCAAGGGGCGCGCAGACCGAATCGTCCGCTCTTTGCGGGGAACGATCAGGCGGGCTGAACGAACATCCAGCGGTGACCCTCTGGATCGGCGGCTGTGTAGAGGCGGCCGAACGGCTGGTCGTCGGGCCCGCGGAGGATCTCCGCTCCGGCGGCGCGCGCCTGGGCGAGGTGCGAGTCGAGGTCCTCGACGTGGACGAGGACGCCGTCAACCGCAAAAGGGTTGTCGAGCCAGCGCCGGGCCTGTTCACATTCCTCGGCGTGGCGGCGAGGGCCGCGGTAGTGGGGACTCGCGAAGCCGAGCATGACCTCCCCCGTGCCGTAGGAGAGCTCGGCGTGGTTCACGCGGCCCTCCTCGTCGTGGAAGCGCTCGCCGGTCTCGCGGAAACCGAAGGCCTCGCAGAGCCAGTCGGCCGCCGCACCGGCGTCCTCGTAGGTGAGCATCGGGATCGTCGTCTGCATCAGGTCACCTCGTAGGCCATCAGGATCGCATCCACGTACCCGTCGGGACGGCGGTAGTGGCGCTTTCGGTAGCCCTCGCGCTCGAAGCCGAACCGGTCGTAGAGGGCGATCGCGCCCTCGTTGTGCGGGAAGACGTGGAGCTCGAGCTTGCTCACGCCCTGGGCGCGCGCCCACGCGACCGCGGCCTCGAGGAGAGCCCGACCGACGCCCCGGCGGCGGTGGCTCTCCGCGACCATCAGGCCGAGGTCGGCGACGTGGTGGCTCGCCGGGTGCGGGTCACGGCCGACCGAGAGCCGGCCGACGACCCCCTCGGGGGCCTCGGCGACGAACACGGCGGCGTGCGGGTAGCGGCGAAGCGAGCGGAGGTAGCGGCGCTCCTCGTTCACGCTCCGCCAGTTGGTGGTGGTGATCAGCCAGCCGCCGGGCTCGGCGCCGACCTCGTTCGCGAGCGCGACGAGCTCCGCGGCGTCGCCGGGATCGGCGGGGCGGATCGTGAAGTCGCGGCTCACGCCGCGAAGGCTAGTGCCCTAGACCCGCTGCGGCCCGGCGCGGTGCAGCGCGACGCCGAGCGCGACGGCGAGGGCGACGATCAGCGCGACGGCGACGGGCTTCTCTTCGCCGGCGAAAGCCAGCGGCACGATGAGCACGCTCGCGAGCACGAAGAGGATCAGCGCGCGGCGGCCGCGCACGTCAGAGCCCCGCAGAGAAGGTGGCGAGGCGGTCGAACTCGACGGGCGGGTTGCTCTGCTCCCGAATCCACCCGAGGAGCGCGTCGAAGGCCACGACCTGCACGCCTCCGTGGCGGTACGGGTCACCCTCGCTCACGCCGACGCAGAGCACCGGCGTGACCAGGACTCCCAGCTCGTCGCTCAGCTTCGCGGCCTGCCGCTTCGCCTTCTTGAGGTGAACCGGGAGGTAGCTGCCGAACTTCGTCTCGACGAGGAAGACGCCGTTCGGCCCGGAGACGAGGTGGTCGATGTTCCCCTCACCGGCGAACGGGACGTCGTGGAGCACGATGTACTGCTCCCAGCGAAGCCCCTCGAGGGCCTCGCCCACGACGGCCTCGCCGTTTCGGCCCTTGAGGCCACGCTCCATCAGGAGGCTGTCCGACTCCGCGGCCCAGTAGATGACCGCGAGCAGGACGACGATCGGCGCGGAGACGGCGAACGACACGTCGAAGGCGCGAGCCAGGACGAGCGGAAGGGCTCCGACCCCCGCGAACCCGACGATCAGGAGCAGCGAGCGGATGCTGACGTTGCTCGCTCGCGGAGGCGCGTACGTACCCGGCGTGGAGTCGACGTGGTACGACACGCTCCTCAGATCGGCGCTTGCGCAGCCCTGGCCCAGTCCCGGTTCGAGGGAATTACGCGACGACGAGGCCCGCGCCACCGCGGCGAGGGTCGCCGGCGGCGCCCAGGGTTCCGTCCGGCAGCTGCTCGACCGCCGAGACGCCCCCGAAGAAGAGGTTGCGCTCGTTCCAGCGCGCGAGCTCGTAGGGAACCTCGCCCGGGTCGAGCGGCGGCTCGAGGTGGAGCACCTCGCCCTCGAGGTGCACGCGCGGCGCCGCGATCGCGTTCGCGACGTCGAGGTCGTGGCCGAGCACGTTGACGACGATCTGCAGGACCGCCCCGCGAAGCCGGCTCGAGCCGGCGCTGCCGACGACGAGGCGCGGGCGGCCGTCCTCGAGCACGAGCGACGGCGACATCATGCTCAGCATCCGCTCGCCCGGCTTCGGCAGCGTCCCGGCGAGGTCGAACTCGCCGAGCATGTTGTTCATGTGGACGCCGGTGCCGGGGAGGACGACGTTCGACCCGCTCCCTGTGGACGCCGACAGGGCCGCGGCGTTGCCCGCGGCGTCGAGCACGCTGATGTGCGTCGTCCCGCCCACCTCGCCGAGTGCACGGGTCAGCCTGCGCGCGCGGGCGCGAGCCTGCTCCTCCATCACCTGCGCGAGCAGCGCGACCGCGGCGGGCGAGCCCGCGCGACCCGGCTGCTCGAGGCGCCGGAGCCCGTAGGCGATCAGGACGCCGCCGGAGGACGGCGGCGGGTTCGAGACGAACTCCGCCCCTCGATAGGGGGAACGGAGCGGCCGGCGGCGGATCACGCGGTAGCTCTCGAGGTCGGCGGCCGTGATCGCGGGAACGGTGCGCACCATCGCTCTCGCGACGTCGCCGGTGTAGATCGCCGCCGCACCGCTTCGGCGCGATCTGCTCGAGGGTGCGAGCGAGGTCGGGCCAGGCCAGGCGATCCCCGGTCTCGAGGCCGTTGCACGGCGTCGCCTCGAGCATCGGGGCGAGGATCCGGTGGAGGTACGCCTGGCGCTCCGTGACCTCGAAGCCCCCGTCGGCGAGCTCGACCGCCGGCTGCATGAGGTCAGCCCACGGCAGCGAGCCGTGGGCGCGGTGCACGGTCTCCAGGCCGGCGGTGGTGCCGGGAACGGCGCACGTCTCCGGCCCGATCCGGAAGAGCTGCGACTGCGAGCCCTCGAAGACGACGGTGACCGCCTCCGGCTCGGCCCGCGGGCCGCTCGGGACGGCGACGAAGAAGTCGAAGACGCGGGTCCGGCGGTCTCGCGCGGTGTGGACGAGCATGAACCCGCCGCCACCTGGCCCGGTCAAGGGACTCTCGGTCACCCAGGAAGCGAACCCGGCCGCAACGCAGGCATCGACCGCATTGCCGCCTCGCTCCAGGGTTCGAGCGCCGACTTCGGCCGTGAGGGGGTGACCCGCGGCGACTGCGCCCTTCATGGATTGAGCCTACGCGCCGATAGGAGAGATGTGGGAGGTCTCCTTGGTCAGCATCGCGACGATGCACGGCTCGCAGTCGCGGGTGCGGTGCTGTTCGCGGCGTCGTTTCTGCTGCTGCGCCTGGTCGGAGTGAATTTCGAGCTCCCGGCGGCCCCCGCAAACCCCACACTTTCTCCGGCTACCGTGGTTCAGCCCGTCCAGCCAATTCCGGCTCTGCCCGCGCCACTGCCGGTGGCGCTCCCGTAGCCGGTAGGGACGCTCAGCCGTTTCACTCATTGATGTTTCGCGAAGCCCTCGATAAGCGAACGATCCTGCTCTCAGCAGCAGGGATGCTGTGCCTCGCGGTGCTCGCGTTCATGCCGCACTTTCGCAACCAGCTCGGCGAGTCGTTCACCGCCCTCGAGGACGCGAACACCGGCTGGCTCTGGGTCGCGGCCGCCGCGTTCATCGCCGCGCTGTTCAGCTCCGCTTCGGCGTGGCGCGCAGCGACGAAGCTGCCCGACCGGCTCGACGCCTACGCGCGCTACGGAGTCGGCTCGCTCGTCAACTCGTTCGCGCCCGCGCACGCCGGTGACGCGGTGCGCCTTGCGCTCTTCGCGAAGGCTTCGCCCGGCGACCACAAATGCCTGACCGCGGGCAAGGCGCTCGCCGGGGTTGCGTTGATGCGCCTCGCCTGCGTCGGCGTCCTCCTGCTCGCGACGATGAAGCCGATCGCGATTCTCCTGCTCCTGGTCGCGCCGCTGCTCGGCCGCGTGCCCGTGTGGGTCGCCGCGGCAACCGTCGCGCGGGTCGCAGCGGCAGCAGCGGTCGCGGCTGCGATGGGCATCCCCGCACCGCTGCTGACTGCGCTCCTCGTCGTCCCGGCGATCGACCTCGCCGGACTGTTCGCGATCACGCCCGGCAACATCGGCCTGAAGAGCGGCGCGATTGCGCTTGCCTTGCAGGCACAGGGCGTCGACATGACCACCGCGCTCTCGATGGGCATCGCGTTCCACGCGCTCGAGACGCTCGTGGGGATCACGTTCGGCTCCGCGGGGACGCTGTATCTCTCGCGCGTGCCGGTTCCGCGCTGGGCGGTCGCAGGTGCGACGGCAGTCGTCGCAGCCGCGTTCGTCGGCTCGATGGTCCTCGTCTAGCGCGCGACTAGGGGTCGGTCAGAAAACTCGGCGGCTGCAGGACGTCGTCGGCGTCGTCGCCACGCCCGAACAGTGGGCGCTCCCGCACCGGCCGCTCGCGGTGTCCGCTCTTGTCGCGCAGGCCCGTCGCGACGACGGTGACCCACATCTGGCCGACGAGCCGTTCGTCGATCGTCGCGCCGAAGATGATGTTCGTGTCGTCGGTCGCGCCGCGGCGGATCACCTCGGCGGCCTCGTTCACCTCGAGCAGCGACAGGTCGCTGCCGCCGGCGATCGAGAGCAGGATCCCCTTGGCGCCGATCAGCTCGGTGTCGATCAGCGGCGAGCGCAGCGCGCGCTCTGCCGCCTCGGCGGCGCGGTTGTCGCCGGTCGCGAAGCCGATTCCCATCAGCGCGGTGCCGGCGTCCTTCATGATCGTGCGGACGTCGGCGAAGTCGAGGTTGATCAGGCCGGGCAGCGTGATCAGGTCGGTGATGCCCTGGACGCCCTGGCGCAGGACGTCGTCGGCGATCTTGAACGCGTCGAGCATCGAGGTCGACTTGTCGAGCACCTCGAGCAGCCTCGCGTTCGGGATCACGATCGCGGTGTCGCAGTTCCGGCGCAGCTCGTCGACGCCGGCGTCGGCCTGCGCCTTGCGCTTGGTGCCCTCGAACGGGAACGGCGTCGTGACGATGCCGACCGTCAGCGCGCCGAGCTCGCGCGCGATCCGCGCGACCACCGGCGCCGCACCGGAGCCGGTGCCGCCGCCTTCGCCCGCGGTCACGAAGACCATGTCGGAGCCGCGGAGCGCGTGCTTGATCTGGTCGTACGACTCTTCCGCCGCGGCCTTGCCGACCTTGGGGTCGGAGCCGGAGCCGAGTCCCTTCGTCAGGTCGCGGCCGATGTGGAGCTTCACCTCGGCGTCAGACATCTGCAGCTGCTGCAAGTCGGTGTTGACCGCGACGAACTCGACCTGGCTGATCCCGGCGTCCATCATCCGGTGGATCGCGTTCAGGCCGGCGCCGCCGACGCCGACGACGCGGATCACGGCGAGGTACGCACCCGAGTCGGTCCGCGGGACGCGGTGGAGGCGGGGCGCGGGCTCGGGCAGCGGCTCGAGGCGCGTGACGGGGGGCTCGTAGCGCGGGACGGGCTCGGGCTCCGGCACGGCGGCGAGCGGCGGCCGCTCCGGCTCGGGCTCGGGCTCGTACGTCACCGGGGGCGGAGTCGGCGTGACCGGCGGCGGCGCAGGCACGCTCCGCTCGAACGTGGGGACGTGCTCGACCGTCTCCTCGTGGGGCTCGACGGGTGCGCTCTCCTCAGGCGTCTGCGGCGAGGTCTCCCCCGCCGCCTCGCGCTCGGCCTGGCGCTGTGCAGCCTCGGTCGCACGGAAGAGCTCCGCGAGCGGGCCCTCACGCATGCTCGCGCGCCTTCGCGCCATTGAGCACCTCCTTCGCCAAGTCGCGGTACATCTTCGCCGCCTCGCCGGTTGGATCGTACGCGAGAACGGACTGTCCCTTCACCGGCGCCTCCGCGTACCGGACCAGCTTCCGGATCCGCGTCTCGTAGACGAGGTCGCCGAAGTTCTCGACGAGGATCTCCACCGCCTCCTTGGAGTTGAGCAGCCGCTTGTCGTACATGGTCGGGAGGATCCCCATGATTTGAACATTCGGGTTGAGATTTTCGCGCACCATCGCGAGCGTGTTCTCCAGCTGGACGAGGCCGCGGAGCGCGAGGTACTCGGTCTGGACGGGGACGATCACCCCGTCGGAGGCCGTGAACGCGTTGATCGTCAGGAGCCCGAGCGAGGGCGGCGTGTCGAAGAGGATGTAGTCGTAGCGGTCGCGGACCGAGACGAGCGCCTTCTCGAGCGCGCGCTCGCGGCCGATCATCGACGAGAGGGCGAGCTCGGCGCCGGCGAGGTCGATCGAGGAGACGGCGAGGTCGATCTCGCGCTCCTGGATCACCTGCTCGATCGGCAGCTTGTGGACGAGGACGTCGTACATCGAGCGGTCGATCTCGTCGGGGTTCAGCCCCTGGCTCATCGTCAGGTTGCCCTGCGGGTCCAGGTCGACGCAGAGGACCTTCATCCCCTTCTCTTTCAGGGCGACGGCGAGGTTCAGGGTGGTCGTGGTCTTCGCCACGCCCCCCTTCTGATTGGCGAGTGCGATCACCCTTACCAAGGTCGGTCCTTTCGCGGGTTTCGTCCGCGTATTGGGTCGTGGAAGTAGCCGTGCAAGGGCCATGACCACGCTCGTTTCGATGGTAGCGGCCGCGTTCCTCTGTTAGACGCAGGCTGGGTTTCCGCTTTCTTCCAGCGGGAGATCACACCCGCATCCTCTCACGGGACTTTTCCGTTCAAGAGGTGACCGCCCGAAATGGGCAATCGACGAAAGGCGACTCTTGTCTCTTCTTTGGATCGTCCTGATCGTGGTTCTCGTGCTGGCGCTGCTCGGCTTTTTCGGCCGAGGCCGCTGGTAACGAACTAGGACCCAGACACTTAGCTAATAGGCCGCCCGGGGGGTTGCCGGGCGGCCTTCCTTTGTCGATGCTGTTGAGGTGGACCATCCGGCCCTCCTCGAGTTGTTCGCGCGCGCCGACGCCCTTCCGCGTCCCCCCCGCCTCGGCGGGATGGCGCGGCCGAACGGCGTCGTGATCGTCGGCGAGCGGTTCTGGGCGTTCGCGGGCGTGGACGGCTCGCTCCGCGAGGGCGAGATGCCGAGCACCCCGAAAGTCCTCCGCCGGGTTCCGCTCATCCGCGGCCTGCTTCGCCTCGGCTCGTCGCTCGGCCCGATCGTGCGGCGCGACGGCGTCACTCGCCCCGGGGAGCGTCGCTTCCTGATCGCGGTGCTGCTCGCACCGTTCGCGCTCTTCCTCCTGCCGTCCGAGGTGCAGCTCGTCGTCGGCGTGCTCCTGTCGGTCGCGATGATCGCCTGGCTGCTCCGCGGGCGCACGCTTCGCCTGCACGGCGCCGAGCACCGCGCGATCGCGGCAGTCGAGCAAGGTCGGCTGGTGTCGACCTGGTCCGGCGCTACGCGTCCGTCGAGGTTCGCCGCGCGCTGCGGAACGAACTTCGCCGCGCTCGTTCTGCCCGTCGCCGCCGTCTTCGACTACGTCGCCTGGTCGCTCCCGGCGGCCGCCGTCGCGCTCCTGTCCCTGTCGCTCACGATGGAACTGTGGGCGGCGATCGAAGGCCGCACGCACCGGCTCGCGCGCGCGTTCCTCGTGCCCGGTCTGCTGCTGCAGCGGCTGACGACGCGCGAGCCGCGGCTCGACGAGACCCAGGTTGCGCTGCGCGCGACCGCGTCGGTCCTCCGGCGCGAGCTGGCCTAGCTAAGCGCGCGCGCCGCGGCGGTCGCAGCGGCCGCGACGACGACGGCAACGATCAGCGGAGCCCGAAACGCCAGAGCGACGCCGGCCGCGCCGACGCCGACCAGCCGAGCGTCGACCTCCAGCCCGTCCGAGCCTCCGAGCGTCTGCGTCACGACGAGCGCGGCGAGGAGCGTCGGGGCGAGCAGGACCGCGAGGTCCGCAACGCGTTCGGGCAGCCGTCGGGTCCCGAGGAGCGCCGGGCCGAGCCCCTTGAGGGCGATCGTCCCGACACCGACGACCGCGACTGCGATCCACACCGTCACCGGCGCAACCCGACGAGACAGCCGAGGACGGCGACGACGATCGGCACCCCGGGCGGCGTGAACGGCAGCAGGACGAGCGCGATGCCGCCACCCGCCACGGCGGCTGCGACGGCGCGGCCCGAGTTGAGTTGCCCCACGAGCAGCGCGAGGAACAGCGCCGGGAACGCGGCGTCGAGGCCGAGCTGTTCCGGGTCGCCGAGAAAGCCGCCGCCGAGCACCCCGAGCGCGGTGCCGAGCACCCAGCCCACGTAGAGCGTGAGCCCGGCTCCGAGCAGCACCTTGCGGTCGAAGGTGCCGTCGGGGCGTGCGGACAGCGCCCAGGACTCGTCGACGATCAGCTGCGCCTCGACCAGCCGTCTCGGGCGCGACCCGTGGAAGAGCGACGCGACCGACACGCTGATCGCCGCGTAGCGCGCGTTCAGGAGCAGCGCGGCGACGATCGCCGCGACGAGACCGCCGCCCTCTTCGAGGATCGACGCGACCGCGAACTGCGACGAGCCTGCGAACGTCGTCGCCGACATCACGATGGGCGCCACGACGCCCATGTCCGCAGCCCGCGCGAGCACCCCGTACGAGATGCCGAAGAGCGGCACCGTGACCAGGATCGGAAGCGCGGCGCGAGTGCCGGCCGGGATCCGGGGCAACCTCACCTCCCGTCAGGCGGTGGCGCGGGCGAAGTAGCCCGCGGGAGCCTCACGGAGACCGAGCATCGCGTCGTCGAGCGCGCGCACCAACCCGGGACGATCGCCGTGCATGAGCGTCTCCACGATCGCGCGACGGACGCTGTCCGGCCCCGGCTCGTCGAGCTGGGCACCGAGCAGCACCGACGCGCGCATCGTCGCCGCCCAGACGCCGTCCATCCCGCCGAGCAGCGCGGTCAGCGCTTCGCGTAGCTGCTCCTCGCGCGACGAGCCCGACTGGAACAGGGTGAGCTCCCAGCGGTCGAGCGCCTCGCCGAGCTCGGGGTCCTCGTCGGCGAGCGGCAGCCGTTCGAGTAGCTCGGCCGCGAGCCGGCCGCGGAACGGATCGAGACGTGTTGCCTCTCCCGTCGGCTGCGCTGCGGCGATCGGGAGCATCGGCTTGATCCCGAACGGCCGCCAGTCGATGCGCTCGAAGAGCACGGGGCCGGCGGCGATCGCACCCGACGTCGCCAGCCGAATCGCGGTGACGGCGTCGCCGATCTCGCCCGCAGCGTCGGGGACGGTCTCCCCCGCCGCGAGCTCGCGCTGGAGCTCGACCACGCAGAGGCGGTCGGTGTCGCGCCCGAACTCCGGCGGGAGCAGCGCCTGCGCCTCGGGCCAGTGCTTCGCCAGCTCTCCGGTCGCCGCGTGACGCACGCACAGTCCTTCCGCGAGCGCGAGCTCCGCGCCGAGCGACAACCCGACGACCGGAGCGACGGCCGCGTACACACGGCGGCCGCTGAAGAGCGTCTGCTCGAGCTCCCCGTACGCGCGGTCGAACGCCGAGTCGTCCCAGTCGAAGCCGCCGCACGACTCCGAGACGCGGAGGATCAGCGGCAGCAGCACGCTCTTGAACGGCTCCTCGCCGAAGATCGCGGCGGCGGGCTCTGCGCGCAGGTCCTGCACCGCGAGCTGCGCGTCCTGCCGGCCTTCGAGCTTCCGTGCGCGAGCCTCGACGAAGTCGCGCACGAGCGGCCGGTACTCGTAGAGGACGGGGCGCCCGCGCGACTCGTGCTGCTCGAACGCGAACGGCAGGTCGACGTCCTCGGCGGAGAGCACGTGGAACGCGCCGAGGCAGAAGCAGCGGAGCGAGCGGTAGAGATGGGGAGCGCGAACGGCGGCCATGGACCCTTCGCCTACGCGCTCGGCACCGCCTTTCCTGCCTGGCAGGTCGGACACCAGTAGGACGTGCGGTTGTCGTCGCCCTGGCCGCGCGACGAGATCCGCCCGCCGCAGCGCGGGCAGACGTGGCGGCGGTAGACGTTCCGGCCCGGGCGGCCCGTCTCGAGGCCGCCGCGCATCAGTCGGGCTGCGGCGTCGACCGCGCTCCGAAGCTCGTCGTCGGAGAGCTCGCGCAGGCGGGCCCACGGCGACAGCTGCACCTCCCACAGCGCCTCCGCCCTCCACACGTTCCCGATCCCCGCGACCAGCCGCTGGTCGAGGAGCGCTTCGCCGAGCTCGCGTGCCTGGTCGGTCGCGCGGAGGTTGCGGACGATTGCCTCGAGCTCCAGCGGATCGTCGAGCACGTCGGGGCCGAGCCGTCGCGCGAGATCGCCGGCGTCGAGCTCGAGCACGGGGCCGTTCCAGAGCACGCCCTCGTGCTCCGAACCGCGCAGGACGAGCCACGGCCGCCCCACGCGCTTCGCCCCGCGCGGCTCGAGCCGCCACCGCCCCGTCATGCGCAAGTGACTTCGCAGCACGATGCCTCCCTCGAAGCGCAGCAGGAGGTTCTTCCCGACCGCGTCGACCGCCTCCAGCCGCCGTCCGTCGAGCCGCTCCGCGATCCGCTTCACCGCTGCGCGCGGGTGCGGCGTCTCGACCTCGACGCACTCACCGACCAGCGGCTGCAACCGCGCCGCCGCTCGTCGCAGCGAATCCCCTTCGGGCACGGCCTCGAGGGTAGCGAGTGGTGTCGGCGTCCTCTACGGGACCGCTGCGAAGGCGCCGGCCTGCGTCAGCAGCTGCGCCGCGAAGAGCAGGCACATGAGCATCATGAGCAGCAAGAGCTTCGTCTGCACCGGGTCCATTACGCCCTCGAAATCGGCGTGCCGCGTGCGGCCGTTACATCCCTCGGGCGAGCGATCAGCCGGCGGGCAGGACGCAGCCTCCACGTCGTTCGAGCACTCGCGCGCTGAACTGCGCGCCGCTGCGGTCGACGCGGTAACGGTCGCAGAACCCGTCGCCGACCTTGACCGCGCAGACGAAGACGTTGGCGGGCTCTCCCTCGCGGAACCAGATGCGGGAACGCGCAGTGCACTCCGCCCCGTCCGTTTCGGTCGTCCGAGCGAGGTAGCGCTCAGCGGCCTCCTGCTCCGGCGGCCCCGCGCCGCAGCCCGCCAGGACAACGAGCGCGGCGAGCGCGGCGGCGGCTCTCACGGGCGAAGGACTGCGCGGCGCGGACCGGCCAGGAAGCCGGCCTCGAGCAACAGCGGCATGACCTCGGTCTCGCCGACAGGTTCGCCGTCGAAGCGCTCGACCGCGAGGCGCTTGCGGCCTCGCTGCCTCACGTGCGCGACGAGCGCCGCCAGCGCCTCGCGCAGCCAGTCCTCGTCGGGCTCGCGGAGCGCGACGAGCGACTTGCCGCCGCGCTCGACGTAGAGCGCCGGCTCACCGCCGAGCAACACGACGTAGGCGCCCGCGACGCGTGCCGCACGACCGCCGGCGCGCTTCGGCCACGCGATCGCCGCGCCGTAGGGCTGGGCCGGGTCGGCGGCGGCGAGCACGAGCGCGTCGGGCTCGTCGTCGTCGCGGGGACGAAGCTCGCGCAAGCGCTCGACACCGCCCGCGAGCGCGAACTGCGCGCCGCCGAGTCCCTCGACGAAGTAGCCGCGCCGGCAGATGCCGAGCGTCTCGAGCGCGCGCAGCTCGCCGTACACCGCGCCGTAGCCGCCGGGGATCCCCTCGGCGCGCACGCCGTCTCGCGTGACGATCCCCTGCCGCTCGAGCAGCAGCTCCGCGAGCGCACGGCGATCGGGTGCCTCCGCGAAGAGGTTGTCGGTGAGCGACCAGCGGCCCTGCGTCGCCGTGTTCGCGTTCGCGCGCTGGCGCGAGAAGCGACGCGCGCGCAGTCGCTGCGGCCGCGGCGCCTCGTAGCGCTTCCCGGCACGAAGCGGCGTCCAGGCGTCGTTTCGCACCTCGCCCGCCCAGACGAGATCCCACAGTGCGGGCAGCACCTCTGCGTGCTCGAGCCCGGTCGCCTCGACGAGGTCGAACCAGAACTTCGCGCCGCCCGCGAGCGCGTCGCGGATCTTCTGCGCAGCCTCGGTCTCGGGAGCCGCAGCCGCGGCCGGACGGCCGAGCACGCCCGCGTCCTCGCGGAAGAAGAGCGCGACGCGATCGAGACCGGCACCGACCCAGACGAGCTCGCCCGACGCGCAGAGCTGGTCGAGCTGCAAGCGGCTGGTAGTTCGGCACGCGCCGCGGCAGCACCTCGGACTCCCAGAGCTTCACCGGCAGCGCGAGCCCCTGCAGCGGCACGAGTGCCTCGCGCAGCGTCGCGCGCCGGTCGATGCCGTGCCAGCTCGGCAGGAAGCGGCCGAGCGTCGCCTGCTCGGCGGGCTCGACCTCCTTGCGCAGCGCGGCGAGCGACGCGCGGCGGAGCCGGCGCAGCACGTCGGGGTCGCACCACTCGCGCTCGGTGCCGCCCGGGCGCAGCTCGCCGCGGATCAGCTTCTCCTCGCGCTCGAGCTCGCGCAGTTGCTGCTCGACGTCGCGGCCGAAGTGCTCGCTCGCCTGGCCGGTCGTGAACGGCCCGCGCCCCTTCGCGAACCTGAGCACGAGTTGCTGCAACGCGGTTGCGGGGTCGGACTCCGTCAGGAACGCGTCGGGAAGCCCGCCGGGCGGCATCACGCCGAGCGCGTCGCGGTAGCGGCCCGCGTCCTCGGCGGCGATCAACCGCTCGTCGCCGGCGACCCTCGCGCGGAACGCACGCCGCTCGCGGATCAGCGTCTCCGCGAACCCGGCGTCGTACTCGCCTTCGCGCAGATCGCCGCGCCGGCGCAGGATGTCGTGCAGCTCGTCGGGGTTGCGCGCGTTGCCGCGGAGCTGCGCCTCGACCTCCTCGAGCGCGCCGGGGTCGATCAGGTCACGCAGCTCCTCCTGCCCGAGCAGCTCGCGGAGCAGGTCGCGGTCGAGCGACAGCGCCTGCGCGCGCCGCTCGGCGGGCGGCGTGTCGTCCTCGTACATGTAGGTGGCGATGTAGTCGAAGAGCAGCGACGACGAGAACGGCGACGCCGACTGTGACTCGACGTCGACGAGGTCGAGCTCGCGCAGCTTCAGGCCGCGCAGGATCCCTCGCAGCGCCGGCAGGTCGAACACGTCCTGCAGGCACTCGCGATACGTCTCGAGGATGATCGGGAACGAGCCGTACTGCCGCGCGACCTGCAGCAGCGACTGCGCCTTCAGGCGCTGCTGCCAGAGCGGCGTGCGCTGGCCGGGACGCCGGCGCGGGATCAGCAACGCGCGCGAGGCGTTCTCGCGGAAGCGCGCGCCGAAGAGCGCGGAGCCGGACAGCTCGCCGACGACGAGCTCCTCGATCTCCGCCGGGTCGATCATCAGATCCTCGGTCGAGGGCGGCGCGTCGGCGTCGGGCAGGTGCAGCGCGATCCCGTCGTCCGACCAGATCGACTGCACGTCCATCCCGAGCGACTCGCGCAGCCGCGCGGCGAGCGCGAGCGCCCACGGCGCGTGCACGCGACCGCCGAACGGCGTCAGCACGCAGACGCGCCAGTCGCCGATCTCGTCGCGGAAGCGCTCGATCACGACCGTGCGGTCGGACGGGACGACACCCGTCGCGGCCGCCTGCTCGTTCAGGAACGTGAGCAGGTTGCGCGCGGCCTTGTCGTCGAGCGTGTGCTCGTCGCGGAGCTTCGCGAGCGCCTTCTCCTCGGGCAGCGCGACGAGCTCGCGCGAGAACTTGCCGATCGCCGCGCCGAGCTCGTACGGCCGCCCGACGCCCTCGCCCTTCCAGAACGGCACCGCGCCGGGCACGCCGGGCGCCGGCGAGACGAGCACGCGGTCGCGCGTGATCTCCTCGATCCGCCACGTCGAGGCGCCGAGCAGGAACGTCTGGCCCGCGCGCGCCTCGTAGACCATCTCCTCGTCGAGCTCGCCGACGCGGCCGCCGCCGTTCACGAGGTGGACGCCGAACAGGCCGCGGTCGGGGATCGTGCCCGCGTTCGTGACCGCGAGCTTGCGCGCGCCGGTGCGACCGCGGATCACGCCTGCCGTGCGGTCCCAGACGATGCGCGGCCGCAGCTCGGCGAACTCGTCGGACGGGTACCGGCCCGCGAGCATGTCGAGCACGTTCTCGAGCTGCGCGCGCGAGAGCTCCGCGAACGGGTACGCGCGTCGCACGAGCCGGTGCAGGTCGTCGACGGCGATCTCCTCGTCGGCGGTGATCGCGACGATCTGCTGCGCGAGCACGTCGAGCGGGTTGCGCGGGATGACCGTCTCCTCGATCTCGCCGTCGAGCACGCGGCGCGCGACGACCGCCGACTCGAGCAGGTCGGCGCGGAACTTCGGGAAGATGCGCCCGCGCGAGACGGCGCCGAGCTCGTGGCCGGCGCGACCGATGCGCTGCAGCCCGCGCGCGACCGACTTCGGCGACTCGACCTGGATCACGAGGTCGACCGCGCCCATGTCGATGCCGAGCTCGAGCGACGACGTCGCAACCAGACACGGGATGCGCCCGGCCTTGAGCTCCTCCTCGACGATCAGCCGCTGCTCGCGCGCGAGCGAGCCGTGGTGCGAGCGCGCGATCTCCTCGTGCGGTTCGCCGTCGTCCTTGTCGGCGTTCGCGAGGTCGTTCAACCGCAGCGCGAGCCGTTCGGCGAGGCGCCGGTTGTTCACGAACACGATCGTCGAGCGGTGCTCGCGGACGAGCTCCAGGATCTTCGGGTAGATCGACGGCCAGATCGACTGCTGCGGCGACTCGCCGCCCGTGCCGAGGATGTCCTGCACGTCGGCGCCCTGCCCCGGCTCGCGCATGTCGTCGAGCGGCACGATCACCTGCAGGTCCATTTCCTTGCGCGTGCCCGCGTCGACGAGCCTGATCGGTCGTGCGCCGGAGACGAAGCGACCGATCTCGTCCATCGGGCGCTGCGTTGCGGAGAGGCCGATGCGCTGGAAGGACGTCTCGTTCAACGCCTCGAGCCGCTCGACGGTCAGCGCCATGTGCGCGCCGCGCTTCGTGCCTGCAACCGCATGCACCTCGTCGAGGATCAGCGTGTCGACGTTGCGCAGGATCTCGCGCGCCGCCGACGTCAGCATCAGGTAGAGCGACTCCGGTGTCGTGATCAGGATGTCCGGCGGGTCCTTGACCATCGCCAGGCGTTCCTTCTGCGGCGTGTCGCCGGTGCGCACGCCGACGCGAAGCTTCGACTGGAGACCCGCGAGCGGGCCGCGCAGGTTGCGCTCGATGTCGTAGTTCAGCGCCTTCAGCGGCGAGACGTAGATCAGGCGCAGGCCCTCGCCCGGCGTCGCGTTCAGCCGGTCGATCCCGTAGAGAAACGCGGCGAGCGTCTTGCCGGAGCCGGTCGGCGCCTGGATCAGGACGTGCTCGCCGGAGGCGATCGCCGGCCAGCCGGTCGCCTGCGCAGGGGTCGGCTCCCGGAACGCGTTCTCGAACCAGGCACGTGTCGTCGGGCTGAACGGCGCCAGCGCGTCCACACGAACAAGTGTACGCCTGGGAGCCGTTCGCGGAACCGTAAGCTTTCCCCGTGAACCCGGATCGGCTCCACTTCACCGGCAACGACGACGCCGACCGGCTGCTGGCCGAGGACCCGCTCGCGCTGCTGATCGGGTTCGCACTCGACCAGCAGGTGACCGTCCCGACGGCGTTCCTCGGACCGCTGAAGCTGAAGGAGCGGCTCGGGAAGCTCGACGCAGCTGCGATCGCGCAGCTGGACCCTGCGGAGCTCGAGGCGGCCTTCCGCGAGAAGCCCGCTGTGCACCGCTTTCCCGGGAACATGGCCCGGCGCGTGCAGGAGCTCTGCGCGACGCTCGTCGACGAGTACGGCGGCCGGGCCGAGCGCGTCTGGAGCGAGGCGGCCGACGGCGACGATCTGCGGAAGCGGATCGGTGCGCTGCCGGGGTTCGGCGAGATGAAGACGACGTCGCTCGGCGCGGTGTTGGCGAAGCGCTTCGGCGTGAAAGCAGCGGAGCCGCTCGTTCCGAACCACCCCACGCTCGGCGACGTCGACTCCGCCGAGGCGCTCGCGCGCTATCAGGAAGCAAAGCGCGCGCACAAGGCCAAGCTCCGCGCCGCGCAAGAGTGAAGTACACCGACCGCGTGCTCGCGTACGTCACGCGCGAGCGCGACGGGCGCAAGGAGCTGCTCGTCTTCGACCACCGCGACCACCCCAGCGCGGGAACGCAGGTCCCGGCGGGGCGGCTCGAGCCCGGCGAGGACCTCGAAGCCGGGCTCCTGCGCGAGCTCGAGGAGGAGGCTGGGCTCACGAACGCGCGCGTGCTGCGCAAGTTCGGGACGTTCGGGCCGCACGAGCTGCCGCACGGGCGCAGGTACACGAACCACGCGTTCGACGTCGAGGCGCCGGACGCGCCCGACGCGTGGGAGCACGTCGTCGGCGGAGACGGAGACGACGCCGGGCTCGTGTTCCTGTACCGCTGGGTCCCGCTCGAGCCCGCCCCGGAGCTCTGGGGCGGTACCGACCCGGTCCTCGCAGAGCTCTAGATCGCGCTGGTCTCGACCTGCATCGAGACCGCCTCGGCCTCGGCGAGCTCGATCGTGATTCCGTCGCGGAGCGTTCCGTGCACCTCGGCGATCTCGTCGACGTGCCGGATCAGCTCCATGATCTCGTCCTCGCCGGCCTCGGCCTCGACGCGCGTCGAGTAGCGCAGGTTCGCGGCGCGCGGCGGATCGCCCTCCCAGTCGCACTCCACGACGACGCGCACGCCGAGCACGTCGAGCTCGCGCTTCGCCGCTTCGCGGAAGACGTCGTTCGCGAAGCAGGCACCCAGCGCGAGCAGGAGCAGCTGGCCGCCGTTGAAGCCCATGCCCTGGCCCCCGTCCTCGGGGCCACGGTCGACGACGAGCGAGTGCGGGCCCGACCAGCCGACCGAGAACGAGCCCTCGTGCGCGCTCCGGACGTGGACGGTCATCTGGCTCACGAGCGGGATGTTACGCGCGCTTCGAAAGGTCTTCCAGGGCGACCCGGGCTGCGGACACCCCGCACATCCCGTGGACGCCGCCCCCGGGCGGAGTCGCGGCCGAGCAGAGGTACACGCCCGCGAGCGGCGTGCGGTAGGGAACGCGGGAGCGAACGGGGCGCGTGAAGAGCTGGCCGAGGTCCATCGCGCCGCAGTTGATGTCTCCGCCGACCAGGTTGCGGTTGTGGCCCTCGATCTCGGCCGGCCCCCAGGCGCTCCGGGCGAGGACGGTCTCGCGGAAGCCGGGCGCGAAGCGCTCGACCTGCGCCTCGATCGCCTCGGTGTAGTCCTCGCGCGAGCCGTTCGGGACGTGGCAGTACGCCCACGCGGTGTGCTTGCCGGCGGGTGCGCGTGACGGGTCGAAGCGCGTGTGCTGCGCGAGGAGCACGAACGGCGCCGGTCCCTTCCTCCCCGTCCAGGCCGCCCACTCCGAGGCGGAGAGCTCGTCGAGCGTGCCGCCGAGGTGGACCGTCGCGGCGCGGCCGACCTCCGGCGCGCGCCACGGGATCGGCTCCGAGAGCGCCCAGTCGAGCTTGAACGCGCCCGGGCCGTGGCGGTAGCGGCGAAGCGCGCGCTCGTAGCGCTCCGGAAAGCGACCGTGCGCGAGGCGAAGCAGCTCGCGCGGCGCGACGTCCGCCAACACGACGTCGGCGACCGGGAGCTCGTCGACCGGGCTCGACGCGTGCACGCGCACGCCGTGCTCGGCGAGCCGCGCGACGAACGCGTCGGTGAGCCGCTGGGCACCGCCGCGCGGGAAGCTCCAGCCGAAGACGTGCCCGAGGACGAGCAGCGAGAGACCGAAGCCCGCGCTCGGTCTTCGCTCGAGCGGAAGCATCGAGTGCGAGGAGAGGCCGGCGAAGAACGCGCGCGCTCGCTCCGTCGTGAACGTGCTCTCCGCGAGCGATCGCGCAGACGCGAGCGCATGCAGCGCGGGACGAGGCCCGAGCGTTCGGGCGAGACGGGCGAGCGCGCGCGCAGACGGCGGCAGCGGGCCGATCAGCACGGGCTCGACGAGCGGCCAGTGCTCGACGAGCGGCGCGACGAGCTTCCTGTATGCCGCTCCGTCCACGCCGAGACCGTCGGCGGTCGCGTCGAGGTCGCGCTCGAGCAGAACCGCGGTGCCGTCGTCGAGCGGGTGCGCAGCCTGTGCGTCCGGCTCGACCCACTCGACGTCGAGGTCGAGCGAGCGGAAGAACGGCGAGTGGGCACCGAGCGGATGGATCGCGGAGCAGACGTCGTGCACGAACCCGGGCAGGGTCAGCTCGAGCGAGCGGACGCCGCCGCCGAGAGTCTCGTTCGCCTCGTAGACGTCGACGTCGAGCCCCGCGCGCGCCAGCTCGAGCGCGCCGGCGAGGCCGTTCGGGCCCGAGCCGACGACGACCGCCCTCACCGCAGGCTGCGGAGCGCCGGCCCGAGCGACTGGCCGCCGCGAAGCACCGGCTCGTAGAGATCGCCGTGCTGCTCGATCCGCGCGAGCGCCTCTTTCATCCCGAAGTCGCGCGGGCGGACCTTCGGCGTCAGCTCCTCCCAGCGCAGCGGCGTCGAGACGGGCGCACCAGGGCGAGGGCGCACCGAGTACGCGGACGCGATCGTCTTGCCGTGGCCGTTCTGCCGGTGGTCGACGAGCACCGAGCCCTCGGGACGCTTCTTCTTCAACCACTCGGTCGTCGCGAGGCCCGGGTTGCGCTCCTCGACGCCGCGCGAGACGCGCTCGGCGAACTCGTACGTCTGCTGGAACGTCGCGCGACGCGCGATCGGGACGAGCACGTGGATCCCCGACGCGCCGCTCGTCTTCACGTACGAGCGCAGGTCGAGCTCCTCGAGCGCCTCGTGCACGAGGTGCGCGACCTTGATCGCGTTCGCGAAGCCGTCGTCGGGCGGATCGAGGTCGAAGACGACGTAGTCGGGACGCTCAGGCTTGTCGACGCGCGAGTACCACGCGTTCATGTCGATGCAGTTCATCTGCACCATCCAGAGGAGCGCGTCGCGCGAGTTGACGAGCGCGAAGTCGACGAGCCGCGGCCCACCCTCGCGCGGTTGAGTCGTGAACTGCCGAGTCGGGATCCAGTCGGGTATCCCCTTCGGTGCCTGCTTCTGGAAGTAGGCCTGCTCGTTGATCCCGAGTGGCTGTCGCTTCAACGTGAAGGGCCGGTCCTTCAGGTGCGGCACGATCGCCGGCGCGACGTCGCCGTAGTACGCGAAGAGATCGCCCTTCGTGATCCCGTCGTCCGGGAAGAGGACGCGGTCGGCGCTCGTGAGCCGAACCTCGGGAGACACACGTGGGACGCTAGGCGATGCTGCGTTCCCGCGATGTTGCATCTGTGACGTACGAGTGGGAAGATCCGGCCCATCGCCCTAAGAACATTGGGGGAGAGGGAGAGATGCGATTGCGGCGTTTAACGGTTTTGATAGCGGCCGTCGGGTTTGTGCTGGCGCTCCCTGCGCCGGCCGCCGCCCATCACCTGATCGTGGATCCGCCGGGTGGGGGCAACGCGACGGAGCACTGGGTCGGAGGCCCGCCGGGCATGACGCTGCCGGACAACGCGGGCGGTAAGGGCTTGCACGAGTCGCCGATCGGGCTGATGCCCGCGGCGCACAGCGCAGGGCCGAACGACGACAAGGGACTCGTACAGGCGTGCACGGCAACACGTGAGAACGGACACGCAGCGGTCTCGTTCGTACCGCCAGGGCCACCGGGCTTCGTCGACTGCAGGCACGGCCCACCCTAGGTCAGTCGTCAGATCGAGCGAGCGCGGGCGACCGACGGTGGTCGCCCGCGTTCGGCTGCACGCCTAGCCGACGCCCGCGAGCAGAAACGCCCGGTTCTCCTTCAGCATCTCGCGCGCGATCACGAGGCGCTGGATCTCGTTCGTGCCCTCGTAGATCTGCGTGATCTTCGCGTCGCGCATCATGCGCTCCACCGGGTACTCCTTGATGTAGCCGTAGCCGCCGAGGATCTGCACGGCCTCGGTCGTCACCCACATCGCGGTGTCGGTGCAGAAGAGCTTCGCCTGCGCCGACGCCTTCGTCAGGTCGGCGCCGTCGACGCCCGCGTCCACCATTTCGCCGAACCGGTAGAGCAACCCGCGCGCGGCCTCGCACGCCGTCTCCATGTCCGCGAGCTTCCCCGCGATCAACTGGTGCTCGGCGATCGGCTTGCCCATCGTCTCGCGCGTCTTCGCGTACTGCAGCGCGTAGTCGGTCGCGCCCTGCGCGATCCCGAGGCCCTGGGCCGCGATCCCCGGCCGCGAGCGGTCGAGGATGCGCATCGCGATCTTGAAGCCGTCGCCCTCCCCGCCGAGCAGGTTCTCCGCGGGGACGCGCACGTCCTCGAACGCGAGCTCACCCGTCGTCGAGCCGGTGATCCCGAGCTTCGGCTCGAGTCGCGTCACCTCGAAGCCGGGCGTGTTCGACTCGACGACGAACGCGGAGATCCCGGGGTGGCCCGCCTCGGGGTCGGTCTTGGCGAAGACGGTGTAGAGACTCGCGACGCCCGCGTTCGTGATGAAGCGCTTGGAGCCGTTCAGGAGGTAGACGTCGCCCTCGCGGCGGGCGGTGCTGCGCATCGCGGCGGAGTCCGAGCCGGAGCCCGCCTCGGTGAGCGCGTACGCCGCGAGGAACTCGCCCGACGCGAGCCGCGGCAGGTACCGCTCCTTCTGCTCGTCGGTCCCGGCGAGCTTCAGACCGAGCGACCCGAGCTCCTGCACGGCAAGGATCACCCCGCTCGTCGCGCAGACCTTGGAGACCTCTTCGATCGCGATCAGCGCAAGCAGCGCGCCGGTGCCGAGGCCGCCGTAGGCCTCGTCGAAGAAGAGCCCGAAGAGCCCGTGCTCCCGGTAGAGCTCGACGATGTCCCACGGGAACTCGTGCGACTCGTCGATCTCGGCTGCGCGTGGTGCGATGCGGTCGCGCGCGAGCTGGCGGACCAGCTCGCGGATCTCTTTCTGCTCGTCGGTCAGCGGGTCGAACGACACCTGCTTAGGTTACTCAGGCTTGTGGCAGACGGCCTCGACGTTGTTGCCGTCGGCGTCGTGGACGAAGGCGCCGTAGTAGTTCGCGTGGTAGTGCGAGCGGAGCCCCGGTGGCCCGTTGTCCTTGCCGCCGGCGGCGATCGCGGCCTCGTAGAACGCGTCCACGGTCGCCCGATCCGGAGCCGTGAACGCGAAGTGGGCCGCGCCGCGACCCTCCGTGTTCGTGATCCAGAACTGCGGGATCCCCGAGCCGGTGCCGAAGCCGCACCAGCCTTCCTCCGCACCGTCCATCATCAGCTTCACGCCGAGCGGTGCGAACAGCTGCTCGTAGAAGACCTTCGCAGCCGGGACGTCGCTGACCTTGGCCGAGACGTGGTCGAGCATGGCGTTCCTTTCCGTCGAGGACGGATCCGAGTCTAGAGTCCGCGCCGTGATCCTCGAGAACGGCCTCGTTCGCACCCTCGATCCCTCGCTGCCCGTCGCGAGAGCGTTGGCAGTCGCGGGCGGTCGGATCGCCGGCGGGATCGGGACGCACGAGACGGCGCTCGCGTCGCCCGAGGTCGTCGACCTCGGGGGCCGCTGCGTCCTCCCCGGCTTCACCGACTCGCACGTGCACTTCCCGACGTGGGCGGTGGCCCAGAAAGAGGTGCGGCTGGAGGACACGGCGACGGTCGAAGAGGCGCTCGCCCGCGTGCGAGCCGCGCTGCCGAGCGTGCCGCGCGGCGCGTGGCTCCGGGGCCGCGGCTGGCGGAGCGGCGACTGGTCGCCGAGCGTCGAGCCGACGAAGCACCAGCTCGACGAGCTCACCACCGAGATCCCGATCGCGCTGATGGCGCGCGACTCGCACTCGGTCTGGCTCAACTCGGCGGCGCTCGCTCGCGCGAACGGCGATCTCGACGTGCACGGCGGCGTCGTCGAGCGCGACGAGCGCGGCGAGCCGACCGGCGTGCTGCGCGAGGAGTCGTGCTGGACGTTCCGTGACCGCCACGTCGAGATCTCCGACGACGAGTACGTCGAGGCGATGCGCGCCGGCATCAAGCTCGCGAACAGCCGCGGCGTCGTCGCGGTGCACGACAAGGACGGCTGGCTCGGCGCGCTGCGGTTCTGGCAGCGGCTCGGCGAGCGCGAGGCGCTGACGCTCCGGGTCTGGCAGTCGCTGCCCCACGAGAAGGCCGGCGAGCTGGAGTCCGTCGACGTGCGCTCGGGACTCGGCGACGACTTCCTGCGCGTCGGCTACCTGAAGGCCTTCATGGACGGGACGCTCGGCTCGCAGACCGCGCGCCTGCTCGACGGGTCGGGCGTGCAGATCACCTCGCGGGAGGAGCTCGAGGAGATCGTGCGCCGCGGCGCGCACGCCGGCTTCCCCGTCTCGGTGCACGCGATCGGCGACCTTGCGAACCGCGAGGCGCTCGACGCGTTCGAGGCGACGCAGGACGTCTGGCGCCCGCTCGGCCTCCGACCTCGGATCGAGCACGCACAGCTGCTCGCGGACGAAGACGTGCCGCGCTTCGCGCAACTCGGAGTGGCCGCGTCGGTGCAGTTCACGCACGCCGTCTCCGACCGCGACCTCGCCGACCGCTTCTGGGCAGGCGAGTCGCACCGCGCGTACCGCTGGCGTGCGCTCTGGGACGCCGGCACGCTGGTCGCGAACGGCTCGGACGCGCCGATCGAGGAGCTCGATCCCTGGGCGGGCGTCGCCGCGGGCGTGCGCAGGACCTGGGACGACCGCGAGCCATGGCACCCCGAAGAGGCCGTCACGCTCGACGAGGCGCTGCTCGCGACCTGCGTCAACCCCACCTTCCTCTCGGGCGACGAGCGCCGCCGCGGCCGGCTCGTCCCCGGCCTCGCCGCAGACCTCGTCGTGCTCGACCGCGACCCGTACGAGGTCGAGCCGGAGGCGCTGGCCGACGTGCAGGTCGTCGCCACGATGGTCAACGGCAGGTGGGTTCACAACCCGCCGCCGTGGGAGTAGCGCGCCCAGGAATCGAGACCGTCTCGGTTTGGTGAAAGCTCGCACTTGCGCCCCGGACCCGTTATTGTCCCGCCCCCGTGGCGACGCCACAGCAAATCGGCGACTGGACGGTTTCGTGCACCAGCGCCGTCATGGACAACGACTTGGCGCCGCTGGAGAGCGCTGCCGCCGGGGCGTTCAAGACGCACCTCAGCGCGATCGTGGCAGCACTCCCGACGCCACTACGCAGCGTCGACGTGAAGCACGTGTGGCGCAGCGGGACCGAGTGGCACGTCGAGGCAGAGGTCGTCGGCGACGAGGGGGCGCGGGTGCTGCTCCTCCGGTACCTCGACGGTGACACCGCGCAGATCCTCGGCGGCGCGGTCCGAACTCCCGCCTAGCGGCCTACTTCGGTACCGCCTCGAGCTTGTAGCCGACGCCGTAGCGAGTCTGGATAAACGTGTGCTTCGAAGCGCGCCGGTCGATCTTCTCGCGCAGGCGGCCGACGAAGACGTCGACGGTGCGGTCGCGATGGGTCTCGCGCCTGCCCCAGATCTTCTGGAGGAGCTCGTCGCGCGTGGCGACGCGTCCCGGCTCGAGCGCAAGCGTGTAGATGAGCCTGAACTCGGTCGGCGTCAGCTCCGCGCTCTGCCCGTCGACGTAGGCCTGCACCTCTCGGGGATCGATCCGCAGCTCCTCGAGCTCGATCGCGTCGCCGCGCTTCTCCTGGGCCGGTTGAGCGCCCCGCCGGGCCGCCGCCTGGACGCGCGCGACGAGCTCCTTCATCGAGAACGGCTTGACGAGGTAGTCGTCGGCTCCGATCTCGAGCGCGTGCACGCGGTCGTGCTCGGTCCCCCGTGCGCTCACGACGATGATCGGCGTCCCGATCCCCTCACTCCGGGCGGTCTCGATGAACGCCCAGCCGTCGAGCCCCGGCAGCATCAGGTCGAGCACGCAAACGTCCGGCTGCTCGAAGCGCAGCCGTGCGAGCGCCTGCTTTCCGTCTGCGACGCGGATCGGCGAAAACCCGGCGCGCTCGAGGTGCAGCGCGATTCCCTGCGCGATCACGTCGTCGTCCTCGACGATCAGCACTTTCGGCATGCCGGCGAACGATAGAGCGGTTGGCCGATCACCACTGCGTCACCCGTCGTTCACCAACGCGTAGCCCATCCCCCGCGACATCGAGGCGACCATGAGCCATCACCGGAAACTCGAAAGGGGAGCAATGATTGGCAAGCGTCTAGCCCGGCTCGGGGTCTTCGCACTGGTCCTCACGCTCGTCGCGGGCGTCTCCGCGATGGCCGGGACGGCGAAGAAGGCACCGCAGCTCACGGGCTCCATCACAGCGGACGGCTCGAGCACCGTCGGGCCCTGGGCGGCTACGGCCGCGGAGCTGTACCGCAAGGTTCAGCCGAAGGTCAAGATCACGGTCGGCGTCTCCGGCACGGGCGGCGGCTTCGAGAAGTTCTGCCGCGGCGAGATCGATCTCGCGAACGCGTCGAGGGCGATCAAGGCGACCGAGTATGCGGCCTGCCGCCAGAACGGCGTCAAGTGGGTCGCGTTCACGGTGGCGAACGACGGGATCACGATCGTGACGAGCCAGCAGAACACGTGGGCGACCTGCCTGACCACTGCTGAGCTGAAGAAGGTCTGGAACACCGGCTCGAAGGTCGACAACTGGAAGGACGTTCGGTCGAGCTTCCCCGACGTTCCGCTCAAGCTGTACGGCCCCGGCACGGACTCCGGCACGTTCGACTTCTTCACCGAGTTCATCAACGGCAAGGCGAAGGCCAGCCGCTCGGACTACACCGCGAGCGAGGACGACAACATCCTCGTGCAGGGCGTGTCCGGTACTCGCGGAGGTCTCGGCTACTTCGGCCTCTCCTACTACGAGGAGAACAAGAGCCGCCTGAACGCCGTCGCGGTCGATGCGGGCGCGGGTTGCGTCAACGCAACGAAGGCGTCGGTCCAGAACCGCTCGTACAAGCCGCTCTCGCGCGGGCTCTACATCTACGCGAAGCGCGACTCGTTCAAGCGGGCTGCGGTTCGCTCGTTCATCGGCTTCGCGCTCAACAACCAGGTCAAGATCGCGAACGCCGCCGATTACGTGCCGCTCACTGCGGCCCAGGCGAAGCGTTCGCGCTTCCACTACACCACCGTTCTCAAGCAGGTCCGGTAGTCGCGGTAGCGAGGGGGAGCAACCGCTCCCCCTCGCCCGCTCCTCTACGATCGCTGCATGCAGGACCTCCGCGAGGCGTTCCAGACGCAGGTGGCGGCGATCCGCGAGCAGGCGCCCGCGATCGGCCCCGATGCAGACCCCGACGAGCTGCACAAGCTCCGCGTTGCGATCCGACGCCTGCGCGCACTGCTCCGGGCCGCACGTCCGCTGCTCACGGACGCACGTGCGGAGTCACTCCGCGTGGAGCTTCGAGAGCTCGGGCACGCGATCGGACCGGCGAGGGACGCCGACGTCTTCGCGGCCTACCTGCGGGAGGCCGTTCTCGAGCTGGACGAGGACGCCGAAGTCCTCGCGCGGTTGCAGGCGCGAGCCGAGGAGTCGCGCCGTGAGGCGTACGACGCCGCCCGAGCGGCACTGGCTTCGCCGGACTTCGAGCGATTGCTGCAGGAGCTCGACGCGTTCTGCTCGGGGGTCGTGCTGCGCGACGGTTCCCTGAACGGGCTCGTGCACACCGAGGCGCGCAAGCTCCAGCGGGCGATGCGAGACGTCGAGTCCGACGAGGCTCTCCACGACGCGCGGATCAAGGCGAAGCGGGTTCGTTACGCAGCCGAGGTCTCCGGAGCGGAGAACGTCGTCGCCCGCGCGAAGCGGTTTCAGGACGTCGTCGGCGAGCACCAGGACGCCGTCTTCGCAGAGGAGCGCCTGCGCGCCCTTTCCGAGCCCGACACGGCACTCGTCGTCGGCCGGCTGATCGAACGCCAGCGAGCTCGTCGGGCCGCCGCGCGCGCCGACGTTCCGAAGGCGTGGGAGAAGCTCGACAAGGCGATGACGTGATCCGCGCCGCCGGCGGCATCATCGTCCGTGACGGCAACATCCTGCTCGTCCACCGGCCGAAGTACGACGACTGGTCGCTCCCGAAGGGAAAGTGCAAGCCGGGCGAGAGCGACGAGGCGTGCGCGCTGCGCGAGATCGAAGAGGAGACCGGGCTCCGCTGCGAGATCGAGCGGCCGCTCGGTCAATCCCAGTACCGCGCACTGGCCGGAAGCAAGATCGTCCAGTGGTTCCTGATGCGACCGGTCGACGGCGAGTTCACGCCGGACGACGAGGTCGACGAGGTCGCGTGGGTGCCGATCCCGAACGTCCCCGACCGCCTGACCTTCGAGGTCGGGGTCGAGCAACTCGAGCAGCTTTAGGCGACCGCGAGCTCGGCGAAGGCCATCGCCGCGACGCCTTCGCGCAACCCCGTGCGCGCGACCTCGAACGGGACGCCGAGTCGGCTCTGCACTTCTGCGAGCACGATCGCGCCGCCGATCAGCGTCCACGCGCGGTTCGGGTCGAGGTCGTGCTTGCTCGAGACTTCCTTCGCGCTGCGCTTCGCGAGCCAGCCGATCACCTCTTCGAGCCGATCGGTCTCGAGCGTGCGCCCGATCACGCGACGCAGCGCCCGCGCGGTGCCGCCCGTCGCGTACGCGGCCATCGGAAACGGCGGGACGACCCCTGCGAGCTGCTCACGAACGGCCGCGCGGACGTCGTTCACCGCCTCGATCCCCGGAGGATCGTCGGGCAGCAGTCGTCGCACGGTCAGCGACCCGACGTCGATCGAGCGGACCCACTGCGGCGAGTCCGGCCTGCCGACGACGAGCTCGGTCGAGCCGCCGCCGCTGTCGCACACGGCGACGCTCTCCGGCGGGTGCTCCACGCACGCAAGCGCACCGGCGAACGCGAAGAGCGCCTCCTCCTCGGCGGCCAGCACTCTGACTCGCGCGGCCGCGCCCTGCGCGAGCGCGCCGACGAGCTCGTCGGAGTTCTGGGCGAGCCGGCCGGGAGCGGTGATCACGACGTCCACGTGGTGGGCGCCGTGGGCGATCGCCTCCTTCGCGTAGCGGCGCACGCACTCGACGGTCTCGCGGAGCTTCGCCTCGGAGATCCACCCGTTGCGGTCGATCTCGTCGCCGAGCCGAAGGTAGGCCCGCGCCTCGTGCAGCGGCTCGAGACAAGGATTGCGCCTGGCCACGAGCAGGCGAACGGTGTTCGAGCCCACGTCGACGACCCCTACACGCATTGCCGGGATCGTCGCAGTGCTCTCGGACGTCATCATCGCCGCTTCGTGACGGGACGACGCGGGGCGCGGGAGGCGCTCTTGATCAGAACCTCCTGGGCCTGACGTGCGCGCTGCCCCTTCGTGGGACGGAGACGACGCCAGACGCCCTCCCCATCGAGCTCCCAGGTTCCCGTGTTGTCGGCCAGGAGCGTGTCGAACACCGAAGAGAGGCGCGAGCGCAGACGCTCGTTCTCCACGGGCACGACGAGCTCGAGCCGGTTGTCGAGGTTCCTCGGCATCAGGTCCGCGCTGCCCATCAGCCAGGTCGCGTCGTCGCCGCGGTCGAAGTGGTAGACGCGGCTGTGTTCGAGGAAACGGCCGAGCACCGAACGGACATGGACGTTCTCGGAGAGTCCCTTGACTCCCGGCCGCATCGAGCAGATCGAGCGCACGATCGCCTCGACGCGAGCCCCAGCCGCGGAGGCGTCATAGAGCTCGTCGATGATCGCGGGATCGGTCAGCGCGTTGACCTTGATCCGGATTCGGGCCGGCTTCCCGGCGGCTGCGGCCTTCGCGACGCTCCGGATCTCGTCGACGAGCCGCTCGCGCAGGTTGTACGGCGCGACGAGGATCTTCCGGAACGGCGGCGGCTTGCCGAACCCCGTCAGGTGGTTGAACAGGTCAGCGACGTCGGCGGCGATCTCCTCGTCCGCCGTGAAGAGCCCGAAGTCCTCGTAGACCCTCGCGTTGTACGCGTGATAGTTGCCTGTGCCGATATGGACGTAGCGGCGGAGCCCGTCGCCTTCCCGACGCACGACCTGCGTGGCCTTGAGATGGATCTTGAGGCTCGGGTACCCGTACACGACGTGCACCCCGGCCCGCTCGAGCTTGCGCGACCACTCGATGTTTCGCCGCTCGTCGAAACGGGCCTTCAGCTCGACGAGGCAGACGCTCTGCTTTCCGTCCTCCGAGGCCTCGATCAGCGCAGGCACGAGCGGCGACTCGTCGCTCGTTCGGTACACGGTCGTCTTCAGCCCGATCACGTCCCGGTCCTTCGCGGCCGCGCGGACGAACGCCTCGAACGTCGTCGCGAACGACTCGTACGGGTGATGAACGAGCTGGTCGCTGCGACGGATCTCGGTGAACAGGTCGTCGTTTGCGATCCCGGCCGCGAAGCGCGACGGCGTCGCTCCGAGCCAGGCAGGGTCACGCAGGTCGGAGCGCTCGACCCGCAGGAGCTGCGCGAGCTCCGACATGTCGAGCAGCCCACCGACCTGGTAGACGTGCGAGTCGTCGACGTCGAGGCCCAGCTTGAGCCGGTCGAGCATCGCGGTCGACATCTGCGACGAGACCTCGAGGCGCACGACGTCGCCGAAGCGGCGCCGCCGCAGCTCGAGCTCGACCGCCTCGAGCAGGTCGTCGGCCTCGTCGGAGACCTCGAAGTCGGCGTCCCTGGTGACGCGGAAGAGCGCGCGTTCGGTCAGCTCCATCTGCGGGAAGAGCGCCGAGAGAAAGTGGGCGATCACATGCTCGAGCGGGATCCACAGCCCTCGCCGCCCGACCTTCATGAAGCGCGGCATGCCCTCCGGCACCTTGACGCGGGCGAACCGCTCGTCGCCGTTGTCCGGGTCCCGCACGAACACGCCGAGCGAGAGGGACAGCGGCGAGATGTACGGAAACGGCTGCCCAGGCCCGACGCCGAGCGGCGTCAGCACGGGATAGATCTCGCGCTCGAAACGAGCGGTCAGCTCGGCCCGCTCCTTGTCGGTGCACTCCTCGACTCCGCCCACGACGATGCCTGCTTCGGCGAGCGCCGGCCTCAGGTCGCGTCCCCAGAGGCGAGCCTGTCGCGTGACGAGCTCGCCGACACGACCGCGGATCTCGGTCAGCGCCTGCTGCGCCGAGCGCCCGTCGGGCGAGTGCACGGGTACGCCGGAGGACTCGAGCCCCTCGAGTCCGGCGACGCGCACCATGAAGAACTCGTCGAGGTTCAACGAGAAGAACGAGCAGAACTTGATCCGCTCGAGCAACGGCACCGTTGGCGTCGGCAGCGAGATCGAGAACGCGAGCGTTGAAATCGAGCCAGGACAGCTCGCGGTTGATGTAGCGCGTTCCCGCGTCGTGGCCGCGGGCCACTACTTCGGCAGCGCTTGGAGCTTGTACCCGACTCCGTGTCGTGTATGGAGGAACGTGTGGGCCGGCGCGTGCTGATCGATCTTGTTGCGAAGCTTGCGGACGAAGACGTCGACCGTGCGGTCGCGATGACGCTGCCTGCGTCCCCAGATGCGTTGCATGAGCTCCTCCCGCGTCACGACCCGTCCCTGTTCCTGGGCCAGAGCGTAGAGCAGGCGGAACTCCGTCGGGGTGAGGTTCGCGTTGACGCCGGCGACGTAGGCCTGCACCTCCCGCGGGTCGAGGCGAAGCTCCTCGACCTCGATCGGCTCGCCCCGGGTCTCTTCCTGCGCCCGAACGCCCCGGCGCGCGGCGGCTCGGACCCGGGCCACGAGCTCCTGCATGGCAAACGGCTTGACGAGGTAGTCGTCGGCGCCCAGCTCGAGCGCCCTGACGCGGTCCTGCTCGGTGCCTCGCGCGCTCACGACGAGGATCGGGGTGCCGATCCCCTCGGCCCGCGCCGTCTCGATCAGCTGCCAGCCGTCGAGGCCGGGGAGCATCAGGTCGAGCACGACGACGTCCGGCCGCTCGAACCGGAGCCGCGCGAGACCGGTCTCGCCCCTGGTCACGACGAGCGGCTCGAAGCCGGCGTTTGCGAGGTGGCCCGAGATCCCGCGGCCGATGACCTCGTCGTCCTCGACGATGAGCACCTTGGACATTTCGCCCGGATCATGGTTTCCGACGGGGTCACGCAGGGTGCACGGTGGGTGAGAAACTGGTGACGAGGTGGTAAAGAGGCGCTTCCTCGGCCGGAACAAAGCGGTACAAGGCGAACCGATGCCCATGGCTTTCGAAGCGGCCCGTGGTCGCGCGGCGATCGAGGAGAGCCGCGAGATCATGGTCGTGCTCGACCGGGAGGGGCGCGTCGTTGCCGCCAGCCGCCGCGCCCGCGAGGCGCTGCCCGACCTCGAGCTCGGGCAGCGGCTGTCGGAAGAAGCCCGCAACGCCCGGCGGCCGGTCGAGGTTCCCTACGACGCGCTCGGCGAGCGCGAGACGCTCCTCTACCTGAGCGAGCCGTCGGAGAATGCGGCGTACGACGAGCTGCGCGCCGGCTTCACGGCCGCCGTCTCGCACGAGCTCCGGACGCCGCTCGCGCGACTCCTCTCGCTGCTCGAGACGGCTGCGCTTCCGGGCGAGGATCCGCTGGAGCTGATCGACCGTGCCCGACGCGAGGTCGAGCAGATCGGCGAGCTGATCGACGACGTGCTCTTCCTCTCGGAGCTCGAGACGGGGCGCCAGGTCGTGGCACTCGGCGCGACGCCGATCAGGGAGACCGCCGAGGACGTGGTCAGAGGCGCTCGCCGAATCGGCCGATCGGGCCGACGTCAAGCTCGAAGTCGACGTCCCGGACGGGCTCGAGGTCCCGCTCCGGCCACGGATGCTGCGCGTCGTCCTGGAGAACCTCGTCGCGAACGCGATCCGGTACGCGGGGCCGGGCGCACGCTGCCGGATCTCCGCGGAGGCCGGCGACGGGCGACATCGTCGTGACGGTCGCCGACGACGGGCAGGGAGTCGGCCGGGACGACCTGCCCCGGCTGTTCGAGCGCTTCTACCGCGCCGACCGCGCGCGCTCGTCGCGCGGCACCGGGCTCGGGCTCGCGATCGTCAAGCACGTCGTGACCTCCGCGGGCGGGACGGTCGAAGCGACCAGCCCGCCCGGCGGGGGGCTCACGATCCGCTCACGGTTCCCCAGCACTTGAGGTGCGCGAGTGGTGAACGTGTGGTGAGAAGGCCGTGAACCCGGTGGCGCCTCGGCCGTCGCTCACCGATGCTGTCGAACAATGCTCGCGCTCGTCGCGCACCGGCGCACCGGCACGAACGCCCTCCTCGCCGAGCGCGGCGCGACGATCGTCACGCCTCGGGCCGCCCTGAGGACGCTCGGCCGCGGCGACGTGGCGCTGGCGCGGCTCGACATCCGCCCGAGTCTCGACGGGATCGAGCCCGGGCTCTGGTCACTGCGCAGACTCGAGCGGCAGGGGGTCTCGGTGCTCAACCCGCCGGACGCGCTCGTCGCGATGCACGACAAGCTCGAGACGGCGCTCCGACTGCGGGCCGTCAACCTGCCCCACCCACGCACGGCGTTCCTCCCCGCAGGCGCGAGCCCGTCGGGGATCGAGCTACCGGTCGTGATCAAGCCGCGCTTTGGCAGCTGGGGGCGCCACGTGCACCTGTGCACGACGAAGCGGTCGCTGCGACGCTGCCTGCAGCAACTCCGCGACGAGCCGTGGTTCCGCGAGCAGGGCGCGATCGCTCAGGAGCTGATCGAGCCGACCGGCCGTGACCTGCGCATCCTCGTCGCGGCCGGCGAGGTGGTTGGCGCGGTCGCGCGGGTCGCCGCGAAAGGCGAGTGGCGCACCAACGTCGCGCTCGGCGGCACCCGGCACCCGGCGATCCCGGGTCGGCGGGCCAGGTCGCTCGCCCTCGCCGCCGCCGCCGCCGTCGGTGCCGACCTGGTGGGCGTCGACCTCCTCCCGCGCGGACGCTCACACGTCGTCCTCGAGCTGAACGGCGCAGTCGACTTCACCCCCGAGTACGCCCTCGACGGGAACGACGTCTTCGCCCAGGCGCTGCTCGCGCTCGGCGCGCGGTCGCTCCCGCAAGCCGCCTAGGTCGTTACCAGATCGTCACCAGACGTTGACCGCCCCTCGACCCATCGACGGACGGCGGTCCGGACAATTCACGGCAGCCCAGCGACGAAAGGATCCTGTTCGCATGCGCATCTTCAGCTTCACCCTGGTCCTGCTGACACTCGTGGCCGCCGGTTGCGGCGGCGACGACGACAACGCTCCGCCGACACCGGCACCGCCGCCGCCGGCGACCTCTCCGGCCGGATCATCGTCGACGGCTCCAGCACCGTCGGTCCGTACACGACGGCGGCGGCGGAGCAATTCCGAGGCGTGCGAACCCGGCGTCCAGATCACCGTCGGCGTCTCCGGCACCGGAGGCGGCTTCGAGCGCTTCTGCGCGGGAGAGACCGATCTCTCGAACGCTTCACGCGCGATCGAGGACGACGAGAAGGCGGCGTGCGCGGCAAAGAACATCGAGTTCGTCGAGTTTCAGGTCGCGAACGACGCGCTGACGGTGGTCGTGAACCCCGAGAACGACTGGGTCGACTGCCTCACCGTCGCGCAGCTCAAGAAGATCTGGGACACCGGCTCGAAGGTGAAGTCGTGGAGCGACGTCGATCCCTCGTTCCCCGACGTGTCGATGAAGCTCTACGGCGCCGGCACCGACTCCGGGACGTTCGACTACTTCACCGACCGCGATCAACGGCGAGGAGGGTCGAAGCCGCTCCGACTACTCCGCGACGGAGGACGACAACGTGACCGTGCAGGGTGTGTCCGGTGACGAGGGCGCGCTCGGCTACTTCGGGCTCTCGTACTTCGAGCAGAACAAGGACACGCTGAAGGCGCTCGAGATCGACGGCGGGCGACGGCTGCGTGGCGCCGTCCGTGGAGACGGCACAGAACGGGACGTACACGCCGCTCTCCCGACCGCTCTTCATCTACGCGAAGAAGGCGTCGTTCGCCCGGCCCGAGGTGCACGCGTTCGTCGAGTTCATCCTCGACAACGAGCAGGAGATCGCCGAGACGGCGCAGTTCGTCCCGCTGACCGACGAGCAGCTCACGAAGGCGAAGGCCGACCTGGCGGCGGCGAGCACCGGTTGACCGTTCGCGCGGAGGCGGCGCCCGGCGCGGCTGCAGGGCGAGTCGCGTCAGGTACGGGGAGCTCCTGATCAAGGGGCTCCTCGGCTTCTGCGCGCTCATCTCCGTCGCGACGACGATCGGGATCATCGCCGCGCTCTTCATCCCGGCGTTCGAGTTCTTCCAGGAGGTCTCGATCGTCGACTTCTTGACGGGGACGGAGTGGGCGCCGCTCTTCGAGCCGGCGCTGTTCGGCGTCGTCCCGCTCGTCGTCGGGACGCTCTCGGTGACGTTCTGGGCGGTGCTGGTCGCGATTCCCTTCGGGCTCGGGTCGGCGATCTACCTCAGCGAGTACGCGAGTCGGCGCACTCGCAGCGTCTTGAAGCCCATGCTCGAACTGCTCGCAGGCATCCCGACGATCGTCTACGGGTACTTCGCCCTGACGTTCTTCACGCCGCTCCTGCGTGACCTGAGCTTCAACGTCGACATCTTCAACGTGCTCTCCGCCGGCCTCGTGATGGGCGTGATGGTCCTCCCGACCGTTGCCTCGCTCTCGGAGGACGCGATGTCCGCCGTTCCCCACGACCTTCGCGACGGCGCATTCGCGCTCGGCGCGACCCGGCGCGAGGTGGCAACCCGGATCGTGGTGCCGGCAGCCGTCTCCGGAATCACCGCGTCGTTCGTGCTCGGCATCTCCCGCGCGGTCGGAGAGACGATGATCGTGCTCGTCGCGGCCGGCCAACAGCCGAACCTCACCTTCGACCCGCGTCAGGCCGTCGAGACGATGTCCGCCTTCATCGCCGCGACCGGGGCGGGCGACGTGCCGACCGGGTCCGTCGAGTACAAGACGATCTTCGCGGTCGGCGCGACGCTGTTCGTGATGACGCTGATCCTGAACGTGATCTCGATCAGGCTCGTCGAGCGCTTCCGGGAGGAGTACGAGTGACCGAGACCGTGAACCTGAAGCGCCGCGGGCGGGACATCAAGGGCGCGCTGTTCAAGGGGGTCCTGCTCCTCTCGCTGATCGTGGGCTTCGTCACGCTGGTGACGCTGCTCGTCGACGTCTTCCGGAAGGGCTGGCCGTACGTCACCAAGACGCTCTTCACGAACCCGCCGTCGATCGACCCGGCGATCGCGGGCGCGAAGCCTGCGATCCTGGCGACGATCTACCTGGGCATCATGGTGATCCTCTTCACGGTGCCGATCGGCGTCGGAACGGCGATCTACCTCGAGGAGTACGCAGATCGAAAGCGCTGGTACAACCGGCTGCTCGAGCTGAACATCCAGAACCTCGCTGCCGTCCCGTCGATCGTCTACGGGATCCTCGGCCTCGCGTTCGTCGTGCGAGGGATCGGGCTCGGCCAGGTGCTGCTCGCCGGCGCGCTGATCCTGACGCTGCTCGTCCTCCCGAACATGATCATCGCGTCGCGCGAGGCACTCCGTGCCGTCCCCGACACGATCCGACAGGGTGGCTACGCGCTCGGCGCGACCCAGTGGCAGGTGACGTCGCGGCAGGTGCTCCCGGCAGCGCTCCCGGGGATCGCGACCGGCTCGATCCTCTCGGTGTCGCGTGGCATCGGCGAGACTGCGCCGCTGATCATGGTCGGCGCCGTGACGTACGTCGCGTTCGACCCGACGATCCTCGGGCCGTTCACGGCGCTGCCGATCCAGATCTACCAGTGGGTGCGACTTCCTCAGGAGGAGTTCCGTTCTCTCGCCGCGGCTGCGATTATCGTGCTGCTCGGCATCCTGCTGACTCTCAACGCCGTCGCCATCTGGCTCCGGAACCGCTACCAGAGGAGGTGGTGATGAGCGTGACGGACACGAACCGAACCTTGAAGATCGCCGAAGACCTCACTCGCACGCCCGCCCTGCAGCACAAGGACGTCGTCTTCGACGTGCAGAACGTCGGCGTGTCCTACGACGGCAACCTCGCCGTGCAGGAAATCACGCTTCCGATCTACAGCAACGAGGTGACGGCGATCATCGGACCGTCGGGCTGCGGAAAGAGCACGTTCATCCGCGTCTTCAACCACATGAACGCGCTGATCCCCGGCGCGAAGGTGCACGGCACGGTGCTCTACCACGGTGAGGACCTCTACGGCAAGGGCGTCGACCCGGTCGAGGTGCGAAAGCAGATCGGGATGGTGTTCCAGAAGCCGAACCCGTTCCCGAAGACGATCTTCGACAACGTCGCGTTCGGGCCGCGCGTGCTCGGGTGGAGGAAGGGGCTCGAAGAGCGCGTCGAGCAGGCGCTCCGCCGAGCGGCGCTCTGGGACGAGGTCAAGGACCGGCTGAAGAAGAGCGCGCTCGGGCTCTCGGGTGGTCAGCAGCAGCGCCTCTGCATCGCGCGTGCGCTCGCGACCGAGCCCGAGGTGATCCTGATGGACGAGCCGGCGTCTGCGCTCGACCCGATCGCGACGACGCGGATCGAAGACCTCATGCACGAGCTCAAGAAGGACTTCACGATCCTGATCGTCACGCACAACATGCAGCAGGCCGCGCGCGTCGCCGACATGACGGCGTTCTTCTCCGTCAACATCGCGCCCGAGGGGGATCGCACCGGAATCCTCGTCGAGTACGACGAGACGTCGAAGATCTTCACTCAGCCGAGCGACAAGCGGACCGAGGACTACGTGACGGGGAGGTTCGGATGAGGGTCGGCTTCCAAGAAGATCTCGACCAGCTCGAAGCGTCGATCCACGAGGAGGGAACGCTCGCGCTGCGCTCGCTGCGCGGAGCCCTCAACGCGTTGGTGCAACAGGACGGGGAGCTCGCCGACGAGGTGATCGCCTTCGACGACGAGATCGACTCGCGCTACCTCGCCGTCGAGGAGGGCATCCAGGACCTGCTCGCACGACAGACGCCGGTCGCGGGCGATCTCAGGCTCGTGCTGTCGATGCTCCACGTCAACCTGCACCTCGAGCGGATCGGCGACTACTGCGTGACGATCGCGAAGCTCGTCAAGCTCGCGCCGCCCGGTCGCGCCGGACCGGATGTTCGTCGACGCGTTCGAGGAGATGGGCGCGCGCGCAGAGGAGATGATCCGCGTCGCACTCGACTCCTTCTCGTCCCGCAACCTCGAGCAGGCCGAGACGCTCGTCGACCTCGACGAGCTGATCGACCGCACGAACCGGCGCTTCGTCGAGCAGGTGCTCTCGTTCGGGCGCGACCCGAAGCTGCACGAGTGGGGCCTGCGGATGATCCTCGTCTCGCGGTGCTTCGAGCGGATCGGCGACCACGCGGTCGACATCGGCGAGCGGACTGCGTACCTCGTCTCCGGCGAGTTCCGCGAGTTCACGGACGCCTCCCACTCCGACTAGCTGCGCAAGTCGCGCAACCGTACGGTCGCTATATTCTCTGTAGCGATGCGCACGATGAACCCGATCCACGAGACGACGTCGTGTGCTGTGGCGGCCTGCACGGAGATCCTCGGCGCTAAGTGGACGGCGCTGCTGGTCCACGACCTCTCCGAGGGTGCGCGGCGGTTCACCGAGCTCGAGGCGGCCTGCCCAGGGATCTCCCCGCGAACCCTCTCGGAGCGGCTGCGAGCGCTCGAGGAAGGCGGGATCCTGCTCCGCACGAGCTATCCAGAGCGCCCGCCGCGCGTCGAGTACGAGCTCACCGAGAAGGGCCGAGGCCTGCTCCCGGTGATCGACGAGATGCGCCGCTACGGGCACGCCTGGCTCGTCGACTGCTGAGCGCGAGCTAGCCGGAGCGCGGAAGGTCGGCGAACGCGAGGTAGAGCTCGCGCGCGGCGTCGTACGCCTTCGTCAGGTACTCGACCGGAAGCTTCTCGTTCGGCGAGTGAACGCTCGACTCGGGCAGCGCGACGCCCGTCAGCACAACGGGCATGCCGCGCTCGGTGACCGCGGCCATGATCGGCAGCGTGCCGCCGCCGCGCACGAGCAGCGGCTCGCGGCCGAAGACCTTCTCGAACGCCTTCGAGCCGAGCTGGATCGCCGCCGACTTCGGGTCGACGACCGACGCCGGCGTCCCCCCGTCGAAACGGATGTCGACCTCGGCGCCCTCGGGCGCGGCGTCGGTGACGAGCTGCTCGACGGCCTTGCGAATCGTCTCGACGTCCTGGCCGGGCGCGAGTCGAACGGTGAAGTTCGCCTCCGCCGACGTGACGGTGGTCGTGTTCTTCAACCCGGGCTTGCCGCCGAGGATGCCGTTCACGTCGACGGACGACTCGGCCGTGGTGCGCAGCCAGAACTCGTCGGCGGCGCGCTCGTCGTACGGGCTCGCGCCCGCCTCGCCGAGCATCTCCGCGCCGCTCGGGATCGCGCTCCAGCTCTCCTGTTCCTCGGGCGACGCCGGGATGATCCCCTGCCGCAGCGGCTCGGGGAGCCGCCCGTCGCGGGGCATGATCCCGCCGAGCGCCTGCATGAGCGCGTGGATCGCGTTCAGCGCAGCGTTCCCGTACATGCCCGAGTGCAGGTCGCGCGCGCCGGTCTTCACCGTCAGGTCGAAGGCGATGAGCCCGCGCGTGCCGGTGCAGAACTGCGGGACGTCGCGGCGCTCCATCCCGCCGTCGAAGATCACGCACACGTCGGCCCCACGCTCGTCGGCGTCGATCCAGTCGACGATCGACATGCCGCCGATCTCCTCCTCGCCGTCCGAGGCGACGCGGATGTTCACAGGCAGTGCGCCTTCGTCCGCGAGGTCGATCGCGGCGCGCAAGATCGAATAGAGCTGACCCTTGTCGTCCGCCACGCCGCGCGCGAAGAGCCAGTCGTCCTTGACCGTCGGCTCGAAGGGGTCGCTGTCCCAGAGGTCGATCGGGGCCGGCGGCTGCACGTCGAAGTGGCCGTAGACGAGCACGGTCGGCGCGTTCGCCGGGGTCGTTCGACGCCGGGATCTCGCCGATCACCATCGGCTGCGCGTCCGTCTCGACGAGCTCCGCGTCGCCGCCCTTGGCGGAGCGCACGAGGTCGCGCACCCACTCCCCCGCCCGCCGGACGTCGGCGGCGTGGTTCGGGTCGGCGCTGACGCTCGGAATCCGAAGGAGGTCGTAGAGCTCGTCGAGGTGCGTCGCGTTCACGGCGCGTGAGTCTACGTGCCGCCGCTAGTCGTCGTCGTCATCCTCGGCCAGGCAAAGCGTCCCTGTGACCGTCTCGGTGAAGCTGCCGGTCGTCAAGTCCTCGACTCCGGCAAGCGACAGGTTCCCGGTCGCACCGGCGAACCTCCCGGTTCCGCCAGTGACCGTCCCCGTCGCCGCGAACGCCCCGGTCGCCACGTTGAACGTCCCGGCGATGCTCGCGGTCAGCGTTCCTTTCTTCGTGGTGAAGACGATCGTCCCCTCGAAGCTCAGGGCCGGTGGCGTGCCGCCGGTGATGTCGAAGTGCGCGTTGGTCGTCCCATTCAGGATGCCTCCGCGCGTGATCGTGGCGGTGGTGTTCCCGCCGCCGAGATCCTGTCCGACACCCGTCGCGTGCACCGGCCGACACCCGTCATCGTCGTCGCGCGTCGCGGCGAGCGCTGCCTGACCCCCGCCGATCAAGATCAGCGTCCCGAGGAGAAGCGAAACGAGCTGAAGCCTCTTCATGTCCCCCTCCTTTGACCGTACGAGCTAAGCACCGCGCCCGGCGGCGGTCAAGGGAGGGACGTCTCAGGCCGCGGCGTCGCGGAGCGTCTGGCTGTCCGACAGCGCGCGGAGCTTCTTCAGGCTCTGGTTCTCGATCTGGCGGATCCGCTCGCGCGTCACGTTGAACGTGCGGCCGACCTCGTCGAGCGTGCGCGGCGGCTTGCCGTCGAGCCCGTAGCGGAGCTCGAGCACCTGGCGCTCGCGCGGCGAGAGCATCTCGAGCACCTTCTTGAGCGCCTCCTTGCGAAGCGTCGTCTCGGCCTCCTCCTCGGGCATCGGAGCCGTGTCGTCGGTGAGGAAGTGGCCGAACTCGGACTCCTCCTCGTCGCCGACGGGCTTCTCGAGCGAGACCGGCGTCTGCGCGCTGCGGCGGATCTGCTCGACCTCGTCGGTCGTCAGCTCGAGCTCCTTGCCGATCTCGAACGACATCGGCTCGCGTCCGAGCTCGGCGCGCAGCTTGCGCTCGGCGCGCGCGATCTTGTTCAGCTTCTCGACGACGTGCACCGGCATGCGGATCGTCCGCGCCTTGTCGGCGAGCGCACGCGCGACGGCCTGGCGAATCCACCAGGTCGCGTACGTCGAGAACTTGAAGCCCTTGCGGTAGTCGAACTTCTCCGCGGCGCGCACGAGGCCGATCGTCCCCTCCTGGATCAGATCGAGGAACGGCAGCCCCTGGTTGCGGTAGCGCTTGGCGATCGAGACCACGAGGCGAAGGTTCGCCTCGACCATCTCCTGCTTCGCGCCGTGGTCGCCGCGCTCGATGCGCTTCGCGAGCTCGACCTCCTGCGCTGCGGTGAGCAGGTCGACCTTGCCGATGTCCTTCAGGAACAGTTGGAGCGAGTCGGTCGAGACCTCGCGCTCGACCGGCGCGGCAACCTCTTCCTCCTCGACGACGACCTCGACCACCGAGATCTCGAGCGACTCGAGCGTGTCGTAGAACGAGTCGAGCACGCCGGCCTCGAGGTCGAGCTCGACGAGCGCGAGCGCGATCTCCTCCGCCGTGAGCGAGCCGGCCGCCTTGCCTGTTTCGAGCAGGGCCTTCGCCTCGTCGGTGGCGAGCATCGCCTCGACGTTCAGCTCCGTCCCCGGAATCACCGTCGCCGTTTCGCTCACGTTCCCCCTCCAAGGCCCGTGCTGCATGACACCCACCCTCACCCTCACCTTACGGCCGCGTCGGACAGAGTCAATGTCCTCGGTGGCGGCGGAAGTGTGCCTGAGGTCGCGGACGGCCGCCATAGGCCGTTCGGCTCATCTTTTCTTAACCAAGTCCCATCGCCCTAGAGACGGTCGAGAAAGCGCTTTGCTTCCCTTCCCAAGCGGGTTTCCGGGCCCAGGGCCTGCACCTGGCGAAGCTGCCGCTTGGCCCCCTCGGCGTCGCCGCTCCACACCAGGAGCAGCCCGAGGTGGAACCGCACGGTCTGCGCACGCGGGAACCGCCGGGTCAGGGGGCCGAGCCGGGAGAACGCAGCAGCGGGCTCGTCCTTGTCGAACCGGGAGACGGCGGCGGCCGTCAGGGCCTCCGGGTCGTCGGGAGCGAGCCGCGCCGCCTCGTCGAAGACGCGCCTCGCTGACAGCGGCCTGCCGACCCTCTGAAGCGCGGAGCCGTAGTGCAGGCGCGCGACCTTCGTCCGCAGGTGGGCGAGCAGCGCGAGCTGGTCGCCCGGCGAGCGGTCGGCGAGCGCCGCCGGGAACGGTTCGGCCGGCACGAAGAGCGGGAGCCCGGGCGCGAACGTCGGGTGCAGGAAGTCGTCCGCGCGCACGGCGTAGGGCGTGTCGGGCTCCAGCCGCGCCGCGGCCTCGAGCTCGGTGCGCGCCGCCCGCTCGGCGCCGGTCGTCGCGAGCACGACGCCCTCGTGGAGGCGGACGGCGGAGCTCGACTGCGGCAGCGACTCCAGCGCGGGCATCGTGTCGGGCCAGGCGGCGAAGGCCGCACCGATCCTCGCCTCGGTCGAGCCGTACCGCTCGAAGATCTGCCGCGCGTCGCCCAGCCGGCCGTCGGCGTAGAGCCGCGAAGCGCGGCGGAGGTCGCGCGCCTGCGCGTCGTCGCGCACGCCGAGGTCGAGGAAGAGCGGCGGCGGGTCGACGGTGGACGTCGCCGGCTCGTCGCGCGTCACGGCGACGACGCCGAGGGTCGCTGCGACCGCCACGGCGCACGCGGCGGCGACGATCGTCCAGATGCGGGCGCGCGGGGACACGGAACAGGTCGCTACACTTTCGGAAGCAATGGCAACGTCGAGCGAGACTCCGACCGTCAGTCTGCGTGAAGCCGCCGACCTGCTCGCCGGAGAGGCGCTCTTCCTGGACGTCCGCGAGCAGGGCGAGTGGGACCTCGGCCACGTGCCGAATGCGCTCCACATCCCGCTCGGCGTCCTGGAGGACCGCGTCGCCGACGAGCTCCCGGACCGCGCGCAGCGAGGTCGTCGTCTACTGCGCGCACGGCCGCCGCTCGCTGGCCGCGCTCGCGACGCTGCGGGCGCTCGGCTACGAACGCTCCCGCCACCTCTCCGACGGGTTCGAGGAGTGGGAGAAGAGCGGCTTCCCCGTCGTCGTCCCGTCGACCCTGGAGCCCGACCAGCGGCGGCGCTACAGCCGCCACCTGCTGATCCCCGAGCTCGGCGAGGCCGGCCAGCGGCGGCTGCTCGAGTCGAGCGTGCTCCTGATCGGCGCCGGCGGGCTCGGCTCGCCCGCGTCGCTCTACCTCGCCGCGGCAGGTGTCGGGACGCTCGGGATCGTCGACGACGACGTCGTGGACGAGTCGAACCTGCAGCGCCAGATCGCGCACTCGACGCAGCGGCTCGGCGACCCGAAGGTCGAGTCCGCGCGCGACACGCTGACCGCGCTCAACCCGGACGTCGAGGTCAAGACCTACAACGAGCGGCTGAGCTCGGAGAACATCGACCGGATCCTCGCCGAAGGCTGGGACGTGATCGTCGACGGCGCGGACAACTTCCCGACGCGCTACCTCGTGAACGACGCGTCGGTCTGGCACGGGATCCCCGTCGTGCACGGCTCGATCTACCGCTTCGAGGGTCAGGCGACCGTCTTCCAGCCGGGGGAAGGCCCGTGCTACCGCTGCCTCTTCCCCACCCCGCCGCCGCCGGAGCTCGCGCCGTCGTGCGCCGAGGGCGGCGTGCTCGGCGTGCTCCCGGGCGTGATCGGCTCGCTGCAGGCGAACGAGACGATCAAGCTCCTCGCGGGGATCGGCGAGCCGCTCGTCGGCCGCCTGCTGCTCTTCGACGCGCTCAGCGCGACCTTCACCGAGGTTGCACTACGCCGCGACCCGGACTGTCCCGTGTGCGGCGAGCACCCGACGGTGACCGAGTACATCGACTACGCGGAGTTCTGCGCCGCCCGATGAGCGTCGTCCGGATTCCACCCACGCTACGGACGGACACCGGCGGCGAGCGCGAGGTGATCGCCGAGGGCGACACCGTGCGCGACCTGCTCGACGACCTGACCGCGCGCTTTCCCACGCTCGACGGCAAGCTCGAGTACGCGAACGTCTACGTCGAGCGGCGAGGACATCCGCACGCGCGACGGCTTCGAGACACCGGTCTCGGCCGGCGACACGGTCATCCTCCTGCCGGCGATGGCCGGTGGCTGTTAAGCCGCGCGTCGCGGCGTCGCTGCTCGACCTCGTCGGCAACACCCCGCTGGTCGAGCTGAAGCCCGAAGGCGACGTCCGGCTGTACGCGAAGCTCGAGGGCCAGAACCCGACGGGCTCGATCAAGGACCGCGTCGCGAAGGCGATGATCGAGGCCGCCGAGGCCGACGGGCGAGCTCGAGCCCGGCCGCGAGCTGCTCGAGCCGACGAGCGGCAACACCGGCATCTCGCTCGCGCTCGTCGCGAAGCTCAAGGGCTACAAGCTCACGTGCGTGATGCCGGCGAACGCGACCGAGGAGCGCCGCCGGCTGCTTCGTCTCTACGGCGCGGAGATCATCGAGTCGCCCGGCGAGGAGGGCTCGAACGGCGCCGTTCGCCTCGCCCTCGAGCTCGCGGAGCGCGAGCCGAGGTACTTCATGCCGTTCCAGTACGCGAACGAGGCGAACCCGCGCGCGCACTACGAGGGGACCGGCGCGGAGATCGCCGAGGCGCTCGACCGCGTCGACGTGCTCGTCGCGGGGCTCGGCACCGGCGGCACGCTGATGGGGACCGGCGCGCGCCTGCGCGAGTCGTTCCCGGACATCACGGTCGCCGCCGCGGAGCCGCTCCCCGGCGACCCGGTGCTGGGTCTCCGCTCGCTCGAGGACGGCTACGTCCCGCCGATCCTGGACGTCTCGAAGCTCGACCGAAAAGTGCTCGTCTCGAACGCCGAGTCGGTCGCCGCGTCTCCGCCGCCTGCTCGACGAGGACGGGATCTTCGCCGGCGTCTCCTCGGGCGCGGTCGTGCACGTCGCGCGCAAGCTCGCGGCCGAGCGCGACGAAGGCGTCATCGTGTGCGTCCTCCCCGACGGCGGCTGGAAGTACCTCTCGGCCGGGTTCTGGGACTCGGACGACGTCGAGACAGGCGATGGAGAACACCGTCTGGTGGTGATCCCCGCCGACGTGCGCGCGGAGCTCGAGCAGCACGCGCGCGACGAGGCGCCGAACGAGGCGTGCGGGCTGATCGTCCTGCGAGACGGCCGCGCCGAGCGGTACGTCCGCGGCCGGAACGCGGCCAACTCGCCGTACCGCTTCGAGTTGGACGTCGACCCCGAGACGTGGTTCCTCGAGGACGAGGGCTACGAGCTCGCGGTCTTCCACTCGCACCCCTCGTCGCCGGCACGACCTTCCCGAACCGACGTCGAGAACATCGGCCTCTGGGAAGGCAAGCCCTACCTGATCCTCGCCGCCGCGACCGGCGACCTGGCTGCCTTCACGATCGACGGCGGCCGGATCTCGAGCGTCCCGCTCGCGACCTAGGGCGAGACAGGCGCGCCGGTTTCCGCGGAGCGAGCGAGAGCGTCGAGCACACGGGCCTGCGCAACCGCGTCGTCGCGGCCGAGCAGCGGCGGCTCGTCCCCGCTGACCGCCCGCGCGAAGTTCTCGAGCTGGAGTCGGTAGCGATTGGCGTGCTCGACCTCGACTCGCTCGACCTCGAGCTCGTCGAACGTCAGGCCCCGACGGACCTCGACCCCTTCGACGTCGGCCGTGAAGGGATGCGAGAGGAGCAGCGACCCCTCCGAGCCGACAGCTTCGAGGGCCTGGTTCGGCACCGTGTCCATGGCGCAGGAGAACGTGCCCAGCACGCCGCCGGGGAACCGGAGCGTCCCGGCGAAGCGGATGTCGACACCGCCCGGGGTCAGCGTCTGCTCGCCGTACACCAGCTCGGGCTCGCCCGCGAAGAGCCGCAGGCCGCTGACGCAGTAGCAGCCGACGTCGAGCAAGCGCCCCGCCGCCGAGCTCGGGCGACCAGCGCACGTCGTCCGCCGGACGCGCGAGGGTCGAGCAGAACGACGTGCGCACGAGGCGGAGCTCGCCGACGGCGCCCCCGTCGAACAGCTCACGCGCGCGCTTGACCTGCGGATGGTGGCGGTACATGAACGCCTCCATCAACACGAGGCCGGCGCGCTCCGCCACGTCGAAGGCGCGTGCCACCGCGTCGGCGTCGCGGCCCATCGGCTTCTCGCACAGGACGTGCTTCCCGGCTTCGAGCGCGCGGATCGACCACTCGACGTGCAGCACGTTCGGCAACGCGACGTAGACGGCGTCGACGTCCGGGTCGGCGAGGAGCTCGTCGTAGCTTCCCCACCACCGCTCGAGCCCGTGCTCGGCGGCGTACGCCTCCGCGCGAGCGGAGTCCCGGCTGGCGGCGCCGACGACCGACACGAGCTCCGACTCGGCAGCACCGGTGATGATCGCGTCGTTGATCTGCGCCGTCGTGAGCAGGGCGAGCCGGAGCACGGGCACATCATGATCACGCGGGTAGGCTGCGCGCCGATGCAAGCGATCGAGATCGCGCCCGGCCTGCGCCGCTGGACGGCGTACCACGACCACTGGGAGGAGCAGGTCGGCTCGCTCGCGGTCGAGACCGACGACGGGCTGCTGCTGATCGACCCGATCGATCCGCCGCGCGGGCTGCGCAGGCCCGACCACGTGCTCCTGACCGTCTTCTGGCACGGTCGTTCGACTGCGGAGCTGAAGGCGAAGCGCGTCTGGGCGCACACGCGCTCCGCGCAGCCGCTCCGCAACCGCGGCGTGCAGGTGACCGACGCGTTCAAGCCGGGGGACGAGCTTCCGGGTGGCCTGGAGGCGTTCGCGACCGCCCGCGTCAACGAGGTCGTCTACTGGCTGCCGAAGCAGCGCTCGCTCGCGGTCGGCGACGTGCTGCTCGGCGCCGGCGCCAAGCCGCGCCCAACGCGCGACGCGCTGCGGTTCTGCCCGGAGCGCTGGCTCGGCAAGGGAACGCACGACGACCTGCGCGAGACGCTCCAACCGCTGCTCGCGCTGCCGGTGCAGCGCGTGCTCGTCTCGCACGGCGAGCCGGTGCTTCGCGCAGGCAAGGCCGCGCTGGCGCGCGTCCTCGCCTAGGCCTCCAGCGGCCGTAGCGCCGGGTAGAGACGCCGGTAGCGCGCGTACCCCTCGTCGTACGCGCCGCGCCACGCCGGGTCGGGCTCGACGACGTCGCGAACGTGGACCGCTCGCTCGATCGCCTCGTGCACGTCGGCGTAGACGCCGGCGCGAACGCCGGCGAGCAACGCAGCGCCGAAGGCCGCCCCCTCCTCGACGACCGTGCGCTCCAGCGGAATGCCGAGCACCGAGGCGACGATGCGCAACCACAGCTCGCTGCGTGCGCCGCCGCCCGAGACGCGGCCGGCGTCCGCCTCGACGCCGAGCTCGCGAAGCAGCTCGAAGCAGTCGCGTAGCCCGTAGGCGACACCCTCGAGCACCGCGCGCGTCATCGCCCCGGCGTCGTGCCGCAGCGACAGGCCGACGAACGCCGCGCGCGCGGCCGGGTCGGCGTGTGGCGTGCGCTCCCCGGCGAGGTACGGCTGGAACTGCAGGCCCTCGACGCCCGGCTCCCAGCGCGCGGCCTCCTCGAGGAGCTCCTCGTAGGGCTGCCGCAGGACGGACTCGCGAAGCCAGCGAAGCGCGCCCGCCGCGTTGAGCATCACGCCCATCGCGTGCCAGGCGCCGGGCACGGCGTGGCAGAACGCGTGGACCCGCGCCTGCGGGTCGGCGGCGAACGACGGCAGCACGGCGAAGACGACGCCCGAGGTGCCGAGCACGACCGAGACGGGCCCTGGACTGTCGATGCCGACCCCGAGCGCGCCGGCAGCCTGGTCGCCCGCGCCCGGCGCACCGGGCACGTCGGTCGACTCGAACGCGTCCGGGAGCCACGCGCGCGGCAGCTCGAGGGCATCGAGCACGTCGTCCGACCAACGCCTGCGCGCGACGTCGAACAGCAGCGTGCCCGACGCGTCGGCCACGTCGGTCGCGCGCTCGCCGGTCAGGCGAAGCCGGATGTAGTCCTTGGGCAGCAGCACGTGCGCGATCCGCGCGTAGACGTCCGGCTCGTGCCGGCGCAGCCAGAGCAGCTTCGGCGCGGTGAACCCGGGCAGCGCCCGATTGCCCGTCAGCTCGATCAGCCGCTCGAGCCCGATCCGCTCCTCGATCTCGGCGCACTCGACCGCGGTGCGCTGGTCGTTCCAGAGGATCGCGGGCCGAAGCACGCGGTCGTTCGCATCGAGCGCGACGAGCCCGTGCATCTGCCCGGACAGTCCGATCGCCGCGGCGGGAGGCAATGCGGCGAGTGCACGTTCGGTTGCGCGCCACCAGTCCTCTGGGTCCTGCTCGGCCCAACCGGGCCGCGGCAGCGACAGCTCGTACTCCTCCTCGGCCCTGGCGACGACGTGGCCGTCCGGTGAGATCGCCAGCGCCTTGACGCCGCTCGTGCCGACGTCGAGCCCGACCAGGACTCCGCTCTCGGTCGTCACGGACCGGCGGAGAGACCGGCCGCCGCGAGCGCACTCCGCGCGAGCGCGTCGTCCTCGTCGCCAGGCAGCCCGCTGACGCCGACCGCACCGACGCGCAGCTCGCCCTCGAAGGCGGCGACGCCGCCCTTGAAGAACGTGAAGCTCGGGTCGAAGCTCGCGAGCTTGGCCGCGTCGTCGCCCACCTTCGCGGCGAGCTCCGCCGTCGAGCGCGCGTCGCTTCGCGCGGCGGTGTACGCCTTGCGCTGGGCGTTCAGTCGCGTGTCGGGCGCCGCGCCGTCCATCGTCGCTGCGGCGACGAGCTCGCCGTGGTCGTCCGCCACGAAGACGGAGACCGGGCCGCGCGCCTGCCCGACCACGCTCTCCACGACCGCGAGGGCTTGCTCCAGCGTCATCGCGCCCCGAGCGCTGCGTAGACGAGCTCGTACGCGCGCACCGCGTCCTTTGCCTGCTGCGCCTCGCGAAGCGCCGCGTCGTCGATCCGGCCCGCGACCTCCCAGATGAACCGCCACTGCAGCACGCTGCGCCGCACGGCCTCCGCGGCGTCCTCGGTGTACGGGTAGAGGTCGAAGCCGAGCCGCTCCCCGTCCGAGCCGTAGTTGCAGCGGCGCAGCTCCACCGCGAGCTCGAGCGTCTCCATGAAGCGCAGCGCACCGACCATGTTGTCGTCGTCGAAGGTCCCCCAACCCGAGTTCGCGTGGTGATGCCCGAGCAGCCCTTCCGCTGCGAGCAGCGCCGCGTACTCCGCGAGGTTCTCGCCGTTCATGATCAGGTGCTGCCAGTCCATGTTGACCTTGACGTTGTCGAAGCCCTGCGCGCGCAGCTTGTGGATCACGTGCAGTGTCATCCCGACGTTCCGCATCAGGATGTTCATCGCGGGCTCCGAGTTCTTGTGCTCGAGGAAGATCGTCACGCCGCGCTCCCGTGCGCGCTCCGCAGCCGCCCCGATGCCCTCGACGAACCACGCCCACGATTCCTGGTACGGAGTCTGGAACGGGTAGTTGTAGCCCTCGATCCCGGGCCAGATGATGAAGTGCGCGCCGAGCTCGCCGGCGAAGTCGATCGCCTCGAGCGTGCGCCGCACCGCCTCGGCGCGCACGCCTTCGTCCGGGGAGACGAACCCGCCCTTGCCGAAGATCGGATCGAGGTGCAGGCCGCTCGCGAGGCAGTAGACGTCGTGACCGCCGAGCGCTTCCTGCACTTCTTCGAGGTTCTCCGGCGACAGCTCCTGCGGGTAGTGGAACTCGTAGCCGTCGATCAGGTCTCCGAGCGCTTCGACCGCGCCGCGCACGCGCTCGGCCGTCGTTCGCTCGGCGAGCTCCGGCTTGTAGCCCAGCCGGGACGAACCGCGTCGCCATCGCGCCGAACGCCCAGATCCCGAGGCTCGTCTTCACGCGCGCTCGCGGTAGGAGATCGTCTCGCGGCGGCCGCTCTCCGCTGCCCGCAGGATCGCGTCGCAGACCTCGGCGCACCGGTAGCCGTCCTCGAACGTCGCGCCGTGCGGAGCGACGGTCCCTTCGCCGGCGATCGCCGTGAGCAGGTGGTGCAGCTCGTGCGTGAACGTGTCGCCCCAGCCGATGATGTGCCCGGGCGGCCACCAGAACGACATGAAGGGATGGTCTGGCTCCGTGACGAGGACCCGGCGAAACGACTTCTCGTCGGCGACCTCGAGCTCGTTCAGCCGCTCGACGTCGAACGAGACCGAGCCGCGCGAGCCGTTGACCTCGAACGTGTTCTGGTTGATGCGTCCGCGCGCGAGCCGCGACGCTTCGATCGTGCCGATCGCGCCGCTCTCGAACTCGACCGTCGCCGCGAACGCGTCGTCCACCTCGTGGCCGTCGACGAAGGTCCGAACGACGGACGTCACCGCGACCGGCTCGCCGACGAGGTAGCGCGCCAGGTCGATGACGTGCGCGCCGAGGTCGCCGAGCGCGCCCGAGCCGGCCGCCTCCTTCTCGAAGCGCCAGCTCGGCTCGGCGTCGATCCCCCACGACTGGAGGTAGCGCGCGCGGAAGTGGAAGAGCTCGCCGAGCTCGCCCGCTTCGAGCAGCTGGCGCGCGAGCCGGACCGCCGGCACGAAGCGGTAGTTGAAGCCGCACATGTGCACGACACCCGCCTCCTCAGCCGCAGCCCAGATGGCGTGCGCCTCAGTCGCGTCACGCCCGAGCGGCTTCTCGCAGAGGACGTGCTTGCCGGCTCGGGCTGCCGCGATCGTCGGCTCCGCGTGCAAGGCGTTGGGGCCACCGTTGTCGAAGAGCCCGATCCGTTCGTCCGCGACCTGCTCGCGCCAGTCGGTCACCGCTTCGGCCCAGCCGTAGCGCGCCCGCGCAGCTTCGACCTGCTTCGCGTCCCGGCCGGCGATCGAGACGAGCTCGGGCACGAGGGGCGGGTCGAGGCGCAGCAGCTCGTGGAACGCGCGCGAGTGCGCCTTCCCCATGAAGGCGTAGCCGAGCAGCCCGACCCCGATCCGATCGCTCACGCGTGCGCTGATCCCGGGAAGTACCTAGGCCGCACCGGAAGCCGTGCGCGCGCGCTTCGCGAACGCGTCGACGAGGACAGCGGCCAGCAGCACGCCGCCGGTGATCACGAACTTGTACCCGGACGCGAGGTTGAGCAGGTCCATCCCGTTCGCGACCGTGGCGATCACGGCACCGCCGAGCAGCGCGCTGACCACGCGGCCGTGACCACCGAAGAGGCTCGCGCCGCCGATCACGGCGGCCGCGATCGAGTTCAACAGGAGCTGCCCGCCCCCGGTGCCCGTGTCCACGGAGCGAAGTCGCGAGGCGAGGATGACCCCGCCGACGCCTGCCATGAAGCCCGAGATCATGAACACGACGATCCGGACCCGGTCGACGTTGATCCCGGCGCGCCGAGCGGCCTCGGGGTTGCCGCCGACCGCGTAGACGTGCCGCCCGAAGCGCGTCCGGGTCGCGATGAACGTCCAGAAGAGGAGGAAGACGCCGACGATCACCGCGACCACCGGCACGCCACGGTCCTGGTTGGCGTAGCTCACGGCCAGCGAGCCAACGACTGCCAGCCCGAGGATCTGCGCGACGATGATCACCGTCGGCGTGTGCGAGAGGCCGCGCTTGCGCCGCGTGCGCACCTTCGCCGCCGCGAGCGCCGCGTACGCGCCGAGCGCCGCGAGCAGCAGCGTCCAGCCGGCCCAGGCAGGCAGGTAGTCGTTCGCGATCCCGAGCACGACCTCGTCCTGGATCCGGATCGTCCCCGACGTGGTCGCCTCGGTCGTCAGGATCAGCACGACACCGCTCCAGGTGAGCAACCCCGCGAGCGTCACGACGAAGGAAGGCACGCGGGCCTTCGTGATGATCAGCCCGTGCAGCAGGCCGATCGCGGTCGTCGCTCCGAGCGCGAGCGCGATCGCAGCCCACCAGGGCCAGTCGGACTCCTCCGGGCGCAGCATGAGCGCCATCACGACTGCTCCCACGCCGCTGACGAACGCGACGGACAGGTCGATCTCCGCGATCAGCAGCACGAAGACGACGCCCATCGCGATCGCGGTGTAGCCGGACATCTGGAGGAGCAGGTTCACGAAGTTCCGCTCGGTGTAGAAGTTGCTGTCGAGGCTGCCGAACAGCAGCGCGAGCGCAGCGAGCCCGATGAAGATCGGCAGCGCCCCCCAGTCGCCGGTCTTCAAGCGCGCGACCCAGGCGCGGAACGCGGCGACGAGCGTGTCGACGATGTTGCCGCCGGGAGGCGGCTCGGCTACCTCCGTCGAGCCCTGCGCACTGACGACGGGCTCGCTCACAGGATGATGTCGCCGCCGATGCCCGGCACGTGCTCGAGCTCGCCCGCGGTGATCGCCTGCACGACCTGCTGCTGCGTCGTGTCCGCGCGCGTGAAGACGTTGACCCGCTGGCCGAGGCGCAGGACGGTGATTCGATCCGCGACCTCGAAGATGTCGTGCAGGTTGTGCGAGATGATCACGACGGCGAGGCCGCGGTCGGCCAGGCGGCGCACGAGGTCGAGCACCTGGCGCGTCTGCGCGACGCCGAGCGCTGCGGTCGGCTCGTCGAGGATCACCACCCTCGAGTTCCACATCACCGCCTTCGCGACCGCGACGGCCTGGCGCTGCCCGCCGGACAGACCCGCAACGGCCTGCCGCACCGAGCGGAGCGTCGTGACCGAAAGGCTGTCGAGCGTCTCGCGGGCGTCGTGCTCCATTCCGGGCTCGTCGAGCACGATCCCTTTCAGGCGCTCCCGGCCGAGGAACATGTTCGCGACGACGTCGAGGTTGTCGGCGAGCGCGAGATCCTGGTACACGATCTCGATTCCGAGCGCCGCCGCGTCCCTCGGCCCACTGATCGTGACGGGTTTGCCCTCGAAGCGGATCTCGCCCTCGTCGAGGCCGTGGATCCCGGCGATCCCCTTGATCAGCGTCGACTTGCCGGCGCCGTTGTCGCCGACGAGTGCCATCACCTCGCCGGCGCGAACGTCGAAGTCGACCTTGTAGAGCGCCTGCACGGCGCCGAAGCTCTTCGACACGCCCGCGAGCTCGAGGATCGGCTCATCGACCGCGCGGGGGCGCTCTGCGCCCCCGCGCGGGGTCTCAACCCCGGTCGTCACCGATGGTCAGCGATCAGCCGGGCAGTACTGCTCGAACTCACCTGTGCAGATCTCCTCCCACGTCCGGAAGCCGTCCGCGATCACGGTGTCGGCGACGTTGTCCTTCGTCACCGCGATCGGCGCCAGGGCGATGTACGGGAGGTCGTTCTCGCCGTTGTTGATCGTCAGGTTCTCCCACTCGCCGCTGAGCGCCGAGACGTCCTCGCCGTTCAGCAGCGCGATCGCTGCCGCCGCTGCCGCCTTCGCCTCGGCCTCGATCGGCTTGTAGACCGTCATGGTCTGCAAACCCGCGAGGATGTTCTGGATTCCCGAGGCCGTTGCGTCCTGCCCAGAGACCGGGATCGGGCCAGCGTTCGCCGACTTGAGCGCCGAGATCACCGAGCCGGCGATGCCGTCGTTCGCCGCGAACACGGCGTCGATGTCGTTGTCGTTCGCAACCAGGAGCTGCTCGAACAGCGTCAGCGCCTGCTGGTTGTCCCAGTCCGGCACATCCTGGTCGGCAGCGAGCGCCCAGTCGCCCGCAGCGACCTTCGTCTTGACCGCAAAGTCGCCGGTCTCGTTGTAGCCCTGCTTGAACAGCTTCGAGTTGTTGTCCGTCGGCCCGCCGTTCATCATCGCCACCTTCGGCGTCCCGTCGAGCTCGTCGATCACCGGCCCGACCGTGTCGGCCATCGTCTGACCGACCTTGACGTTGTCGAAGCTGACGTACACATCGGCTCCCGCACCGGACGCGGTCAGGCGGTCGTAGTCGACGACCTTCACGTCCGCGTCACGGGCGTTCTCGATGATCGTCGCGCCGGACTCCGGGCTGAGGTTGACGAGCAGGATCACCTTCGCGCCGGCGTTGATCGCCTGCTCAGCCTGCTGCAGCTGTGTGTTCGCGTCTCCCTCGGCGTTGACGATGTTGTACTCGACCCCTTCTGCGCTGAATGCCTCTTCGAAGAACCGGCGGTCGTCCTTCTCCCAACGGTCGGAGCTCGCCGAGTCCGGAAGCAGGACCCAGATGCTGCCCTCGGCCGCGCTGCCACCGGTCGTGCCCGCTCCCTCGTCGTCGTCGCCACCGCATCCAGCAGCCGCCAGCGCGAGCGCGGCGACGAGGAGCGCCAGCAGCGCCCAGAGCCGCGACCGGCGTGCACCTGTGTCCGACCCCCTCTTCCGTCCCAACATCTCTCTCCTCTCGTCCGAAAACCCCTGCCGCGAGCCTAAGCCCCCGAAGCTTGCGATTGCAACCGACCTGCCGTTAATGGCGGATTAACCGTCCGGCGGCGAGCGAGTCCGCTTCGTCACGCGGACGCCACTGCACCTGGAGCCGCTCGATGCGCGAGCCTTCGATGTCCAGGACGTGGAAGGCGAGGCCGTCGTACTCGACCTCGTCGGCTTCCTCGGGCGCCCGCCCGAGCAGGCCGAAGACGAAGCCGGCAACGGTGTGGTAGTCGGCCTGCGGCAGCTCGGTGCCGAACTGCTCGTTGAAGTCGTCGATCGGGAACGTGCCGCCGATCCGGATCGTCGTGTCGTCGATGCGCTCGACCGCCTCGTCGGGCAGGTCGTACTCGTCCTCGATCTCGCCGACGATCTCCTCGAGCAGGTCCTCGAGCGTGACGATCCCCTCCATCGCGCCGTACTCGTCGACGACGATCGCCATGTGGACCTTCGCACGGCGGAAGTCGGCGAGGAGCGCCGCGAGGTCCTTCGTCTCGGGGACGACGAACGCCGGTCGCAAGAGCTCTTCGATCACGACGTTGGCGATCCCGCGGTCGTTGAGCGCTGAGAAGAGGTCGCGAACGTGGAGGATCCCGACGATGTCGTCGAGCGAAGCCTTGTACGCGGGGTAGCGCGTGTACGGCGAGTCGACGACCGCGGCGAGGCACTCCTCCGGCGGCAGGTCGACGGAGATCGCCACCACCTCCGGCCGCGGGACCATCACCTCGTGGACTTCCTTGCCGGCGAAGTTGAAGACCTTGTAGAGCATCTCCTCCTCGGCCTCCTCGATCACGCCGGTGTCCTCTGCCTCGCGGACGGTGTAGAGGATGTCCTCGCGCGTGTAGCCGTGCACGCCGGCGGGAGCGGGCGCGACCCCGAACAGCCGCGACACGGCGTTCGCCGAGGTCTGGAGCACCCAGACGAGCGGGGACGTGATCCGCGCGAGGAGGTCGAGCGGCACGGCGAGCACGACCGCGAGCGCTTCGGCCTTCTGCAGTGCGACCGCCTTCGGCACGAGCTCGCCCAGCACGACGGTGAGGTAGGTCAGGATCAGGAACGAGAACGTGTACGCCAGGAGATGCGAGACCCACGAGTCGACGTAGCCCGAGATCAGCGGCTCGCCGATGGAGCCCATCGCGATCCCGCACACGGTGATCCCGACCTGCACCGTGCTGATGAACCGCACCGGCTGGTCCATCAAGCGCAGCGCGCGGCGTGCCGGGAGCGAGTTCATCTGCTCGAGACGCCCACGCCGCGCGGTCACGAGCGCGTACTCGGCCGCGACGAAGATCGCGTTCGCGAGCACGAGCGCGAGCACGAGGATGACGCGGAGGAAGTCGCTCACGCCCCGCTCTCCGGGGCGCGTGTACTAGGCGGTTGCTCGTCGTCCAAGCTACGAATCAGTATAGGAGAGAGCCCCGGCGTCCTCGTGGCGCCGCGCCCCACCCTCGCGGACGAGGCGTTCCAGGTGCGAAAGCGTCTCCGCGACCGCGAATCGGCGTGCCGCCGGGTTGAGGTCGGCGCCGAAGAGCGCGAACGAGACCTCGTAGCCCGAGCGCGGCTCCGTCCCGAGCGCGGCCGCCGTCGCCTCCAGGCGCTCCCGGTGGTGCGCGACGATCTCCCGGGCCCGTGCGGTCGGGTCGTGGATCGGGTCGCCGTGACCCGGCAGCGCGAGCCGCACGCCGAGTGCCGCGGTGCGCTCGAGTGAGTCGAGGTAGTCGCCGAGCGGGTCGGGGCTCGAGTCCGGGTAGAGCCCGACCGCCGGGGTGATCCGCGGCAGCAGGTGGTCGCCGGCGACGAGCACCCCGTCCCGAACGAGCGCAAGGTGTCCGTCCGCGTGCCCGGGCACCGCGAGCACTTCCCACCCGTCGACGACATCGCCCGCGTCGAGCAGCTCCGGGTCGCGCACGTAGCGGATGAACGGCGCGTAGACGGAGCCGGCCTCGAGCAGCTCGTTCGCTACCGCCGGCGGCACGCCGTTCGCGAGGAACCAGTCGGCGATCACCTGCAGCCAGTCGTCGTTTCCCCAGACGTGCGCGCACTGCTCGTAGTCGAGCGCGCCCTGGTGGACCGTCGCGCCCGTGGCGGCCTGCGCCTGCTGCGCGCCGCCGACGTGGTCCGGGTGGAAGTGCGTGATCACGATGCGCGCGACCGTCAGCTCGCGCGCGACCTGGGCGAACACCTCATCCGACTCGGGGAGTGCGAGGCCCGTGTCCACGAGCGTCCAGCCGTCCTGGCCCTCGAGCAGGTAGCAGTGCACGTGGCTCGGCCGCATCGGCAGCGGCAGGGTGAGCCTCGCAAGCCCATCGAACATATGTTCTATAGTGGCCACGTGGGGGTCGAGTATCGCGAGGAGCCGTGCAAGGTGGCGCTCAACCGCGTGCGCGGCATGGCGTTCAAGTGGTCGCTGAACCCGTACATGGGGTGCGTGCACCGGTGCACGTTCTGTTACGTCCGGGCCTTCGAGCAGCGCGCCGACCGGCCCTTCGACGACCGCTACGGCACCTCGATCAGGGTCAAGGTCAACGTCGCCGACGTGCTCCGCGCGCAGCTGGCCCGGGCTGCCTGGGCGCGCGAGCTGGTCGCGATCGGCGCGGCAACCGACCCGTACCAGCCGGCCGAGGGCCGCTACCAGCTCACCCGGGCCTGCATCCGTGTGCTGGGCCAGGCCGCGAACCCGCTGACGATCATCACGCGCGGCCCGATGATCGTCCGAGACATCGACGTGCTCGTCGAGGCCGCGCGCCACGCGTCGGTCAGCGTCACGTTCTCCGTCCCCACGCTCGACGAGGACGTCTGGCGAAAGACCGAGCCCTCGACCGCGCACCCCCGCCAGCGGCTTCGGGCGCTCAAGCAGCTCGTGGACGCCGGGATCAAGGCGGGCGTCGGGATGGCCCCGATCCTGCCGGGGATCTCCGACCGTCCCGAGCAGCTCGCAGAGGTCGTCCGTGCGGCCCGCGAGGCCGGGGCGACCGGGGTCTGGGCCAACCTGCTCTTCCTGCGACCCGGGACACGCGAGCACTTCATGGAGCACCTGGCCGCCGACTGGCCCGAGCTCGTCCCGCTCTACGAGGAGCTCTACGCGCGTAAGGCCTATCTCCCGGCCGAGCAGACCAAGCCCGTCCGCGCCCAGGTGGCCGACCTGGCACGACGCTTCGAGATCGCCGACCGGCGCGCCAGGCCGATCCGGCGAGAGCCCCGACCCGAGCAACTCTCACTCGCGCTCTAGGCGGGATCTGACAGGCCCCCTACAATCCGCAGGCCCCCGTGGAAGCCTCTGCGAAATCGAACTCCGCCTCAGAGCGTGAGATCACGTGCCTGATCGTCGACGACCACGAGGTCGTCCGCGAAGGGCTGCGGCTCTCGCTCTCCCGCGCCCCGCACATCCGGGTGATCGGCGAGGCCTCGGACGGGGCGAGCGCAGTCGCGCTCGCCGAGCGGCGCCGCCCGGACGTCGTGATCATGGACGTGCGGATGCCCGGCATGGACGGGCTGCAGGCGACGAAGATCCTGTCGGAGAAGCTCCCCGAGACGGCGGTGCTGATCTTCACCGCGTACAGCGAGCGCTCGCTGCTCGGACGCGGGCTCGAGTCGGGCGCGAAGGGCTACATCCTCAAGGAGGCTCCGCACGCGACGCTGCTTCGCGCGATCGAGAAGGTCGCGGCCGGGGACGGCTACGTCGACCCGGCGTTGATGCCCGCGTTCCTCTCCGGCAAGGAGAAGGACGACATGCTCACGGGCCGCGAGCGGGAGATCCTCCAGCTGCTCGCCGACGGGATGTCGAACGCCGACGTCGCCGCGAAGCTCTTCATCAGCCAGGAGACCGTCAAGAGCCACGTGCGGCACATCCTCGCGAAGCTCGAGGCGGACACGCGCACGCACGCCGTGGCGATTGCGCTTCGTGACGCGATCATCGATTAGGACCGCGGTCCTCGTCGGTGCGGCCGTGCTCGCGGCCGTCGCGGCGATCCTCTACGTGAGCAGCGATGCCTCCACGCTCGGGGGGTTGGTGCTGCTGACGGCGATCGCCGCGGCGGCGCTCGTCGCGGTGTACCTGTTCCTCGTCCAGCGTGACCGCCATCGCCACATCGAAGAGGAGCTCGCGGGGCAGGCGACGTTCCTCGAGGCGCTGATCGAGTCGATGCACCAGATCGCGGCGCGCGGCGGGCCGCAGTCGGTGCTCGAGCACGCGAGAGTCGAGGCCGAACGCCTCTTCGACGCGCGCGCAGTACTTCTCGGACCGGACGAGCAGCCCGCCCCCTCGTCGAACGGGCGACAGGGGATCCTCGTTCCGCTCCGCGTGCGCGACGAGCACGTCGGCTCGCTCCATCTCGTCCGCGTGCGGCCGTTCGCGCGCGCCGACGTCGCGCGCGCCACTGTGCTCGCGGACTTCGCTGCACGCGAGAGCGAGAACGCGCGTCTGCTCGAGGACGCGAAGGTCCGCGAGGCCGAGCGCGCCCGGCTCTCCGAGCAAATCGTCACCGCCGAGCAGGAGGAGCGGCGACGCCTCGCGCTCTTCCTCCACGACGGCCCGGTGCAGTCGATGTCGGGGCTCGCGTTGATGCTCGACGCGGTGAGCGAGTCGGTCGCCCCGGACGCGCTGCCCGTGATGGAGAAGGCGCTGAAGCAGCACCGGCAGACCATTCGCGCGCTCCGCGACCTCTCGTTCAACCTCGAGCCGGTCGTCCTGCGCGACCAGGGGTTCGGCCCGGCGGTCAAGGGCCTCGCCGAGCAGCTCGGGCTCGAGCACAAGATCCAGATCGACGTCGACGTCGACGCGGCCGAGACGCTCGGCGAGAAGGCGCAGGCCGCGCTCTACCAGATCATCCGCGAGGCGACCTCAGGGTCGATCCGGCGCGGGCCGCCGAACCGCATGTCGATCGTGGCCACGAGCCGGCCGGACGGCGGGCTCCAGGCGGAGGTCGTCGACGACGCGCCCGGCGAGCGGCGGCGGGCGACGTTCGACGAGCTGGAGGAGCGCGCACGCACGCTGAACGCGACCTTCGAGGTCGACCAGCGGGAGGACGACGGCGGCACGACGGTGCGGGTGACGCTTCCCCCCTACGTCGCGCAGTAGGATCTCCGCGCCGTGACCTACCTGCTCTTCGTCTGGACGCCGACCGGCTACGAGCTCCGCGAGCAAGAGGGCGAGCCGCCGAAGCCCGGAGACCGCGTCGAGCTCGACGAGAAGCGCTTCGAGATCACCAAGCTCGGCGTCTCACCGCTCCCCGGCGACGACCGCGTCTGCGCGTTCGCTCAGGGTTAGAGCGACTCCGCCGCGACGAGGCCGAGGACGAGCGCCTGCGCGAGGCCGCTCGCGTAGCCGCCGCTCGCGATCCCGCCGACGTCCACGCCCGCCGCGAAGAGCCCGTCGATCGGCGTGCCGTCCTCGCGGAGCACCCGCGCGCGTTCGTCGACCCGCAGCCCGCCCAGCGTGTGCGTGACCCCGGCCGCGACGTGCACGCGCACGCTGCCGTTCTCGTCGCGGACCTCGCCTCCCGCCTTGCGCGCCGCCTGCACCCTCGGGTCGTCCGGATCGTCGAGCTCGAACCACGCCGTGCCACCGGGCTGGCGCGCGATCGCCTGCGCCAGGTCGTTCTCGTGCCACGCGGGAGCCTGTGGGAAGAACTCCTCGCCGCGCTCGTTCGTGACGCGCGCGCGCCCGCCGTACAGCTGCGAGAGGCGCACGTAGTCGGACTCGCCGATCCGCGCGGGCGGCGCCGGCATCGCGCGCGCGTACAGCTCGTCGAGGTCGCCCGCGGTCGCGGCTCCGAGGCCGCGCCCATGGTCGAGCCCGTCGCCCTCGCTCCAGCGGTTCGAGCGGACGAGCAAGCCGCGCTCGCGCGCGACGCGCACCGGAAAGCCCCCCGTGGCCAGGACGAGCGGCTCCGCCGACGGAAACGACTGTCCGAGCAGGACCTCACCGGCCTCGCGCGACAGCGCCGCGGTGAGCTCGCGCGGGGTCGTAGCGGCGGCCGGTCGTGCGCGGATTCTCGGTGTCGTCGAGGAGCGGGCGCACGCGCGTCGTCGACTCGAGCCACGCGAGCGACTCGTCGAGCCGCTCCCAGATCAGCCGCTGCAGGCGTTCGTCGCCGCGCGGGCATTCGAGCCGGAAGTCCTCGAAGCGCAAGTGCCGCCAGACGACGCAACTCGACAGGAGCATCGAGCCGCCGGGGCGATCGCCCTTCTCGTACACCGTCACGTCGGCGCCGAGCTGGCGGGCGCGTGCCGCAGCGACGAGGCCGGCCATTCCAGCGCCGGCGATCGCGGTCAACTACACGAGAGAGAACGTCGGCTTGTGCTCGACGTACTCGATCTTCACGCGCTCCGGGCCCCACACGAACACGGCATAGGTGTTCGGCGCGTCGACGACGTCGGCGACCTCCGCGGGCAACGCCTTCGCGTCGTCCGCGCGGTCGACCAGCACCGCGAGGTGGTTCAGGAGCGGTCGCTCGGGCGTGGTCGGATCGCCCGGGTGGAACTCGAGGTACGCACCGCCGAGCTCGACGCGCGGCACGCCGTCCCGCGGGTCGGCCTCGTTGAAGCCGAGAGAGAGGTACTCGCGCGCGGTTCCGTCGGGGTCGGCAGAGAAGAGCGCAACGTGGTCCAGGTCGTAGTCGACCTCGGTCTTTGCCGGAACGACGTTCACCGTCAGCCCCTCGCCGACGTCGTGCGAGCTCTCCTCGCCCTCGTTCACACGCAGCGTCACGTGCTTGAGCGCGCCCTGAACGCGCGGTCCTTCCTCGTCGAAGAGGGTGAGCTTGAACCGCCGTGCGTCCGCGCCGAGCAGCGTGAAGCGGTCGGTCCGCTCGACCGTGTGCATGCCGAGGTCGGCGATCAGCCGTTCGGCGATCGCGTCACGGTCGGCTACCCACAGCGCGACGTGGTCGATGGTCCTGGCCGTCACCGCGAATCAGCGTAGCGATGCGGCGACGGGCTGTGTCGAGCACTACTTGCGACGGTCAACCGCCCGCTGGAGCCGCGGCTTCGGCCCTCGCCTAGGTCAGCGGCGGGTTCTGGACGTTGTGCTCGGTGGCGTACTCGTTCGTGAGGTTGTTCACCACGTCGAAACCCTCGCCGTAGGCGTAGTTGATCTTGATGAACGGCTCCCACTTGTCCGGGAGCGCATCCTCCGGAAAGATCGCCTCGACCGGGCACTCCGGTTCGCACGCACCGCAGTCGATGCACTCCTCCGGGATCGATCACGAGGATCCGCTCGGCCTCGTGGATGCAGTCGACCGGGCAGACGTCGACGCAGGAGCGGTCTTTGATGTCGATGCAGGGCTCGGCGATGATGTACGTCACGGGCCGAGACTCTAGCGAGGCTCGGCGATCAGCTCGTCGACGATCCCGCCGATCCGCTCGACGAGCGCAGACTTCGCCAGGACCTGGTCGAATCCGGCCGCGTTGGCTGCCTTGAGGCCTCCCGTGTCGTTGTGGTTCGTGAACCCGATGATCGGAACGTCCGGCCAGGCGTCGGCGACCTCGATCGGATCGATCCGGGCGATGTCCGCGATCACGACGTCCGGCGTGTCGACGTTGTCGGTCGTGATCAGGTGGTGGCCGGGCAGCAGCGCGTCGAGTTTGCCCCGAAAGAAGAGGTCGACCCCACACAGCAGGATCGTCGCCACGGCCAACACGGTAACACTGCGCTAGATCGATGATCGAGAAGTCGCTCGCCGACGGCCTCGCGCTCGCCCGCGCCGGGCGGTACTTCGAGGCCCACGAGGCCTTCGAGGACGCCTGGCGCGCGGCAGCTCCCGACGAGCGCGACTTCTTCCAGGGGCTCGTGCACGTCGTCGTCGCGTGGTACCAGGACGGCCGCGGAAACGAGACGGGCTGCCGGCGACAGCTCGAGAAAGCTGCACGCAGGCTCGCGGCCTACACGCCGCGACATCGCGGCGTTGACGTCGCGTCGCTCCTCGCCCAGGTCGCACGTGCGCGACCCGGCGCGATGCCCGAACTAGACCTCGCCGAGCCCGAAGGTGTCGAGGACGCGCCGTAGGCCGACATAGAGCCACCACTCCCGGTGGAAGAAGAGGAGCAGGCCGAGCGCGACGAGCACGAAGCCGCTGACGATGCGGATCTTCACCCAGTTGTCTCGCAGCACGCGGAAGCCGGTCATCGCACGTGCGAACGCGACGCCGACGAGCAGGAACGCGCCCGCCAGCCCGAGCGAGTACGCGGTCAGGAGCACGATCCCCTTCGCGACGGTGCCGGTCGCGCTCGCGAGCACGAGCACCGAGCCGAGCACCGCACCGACGCACGGGGCCGCGCACACGGCGAACGCCGCGCCGAGCAGCGCGGTCGAGCCGTCGCGCGCACGCAGCACGAGGCCGGGCGCGAGCATCCGTTCCGGCCAGGGCAGCAGCCCCGCGAACGCGAGGCCGAAGACGACGAGCAGAAGGCCGGCGAGCTCGATCCGGCGCTCCTGGGCCAGCACCGAACCGAGCGCCGCGGCGCCCGCGCCGAGCACGACGAAGACGACCGTGAAGCCGAGCACGAACGGGACGCTCCCCGCGAGTACCCGGCGCGGCGTCGGCGAGCCGCCCGCGACGATCGACAGGTAGCCGGGAACGAGTGGGAGCACACACGGCGCCGCGACGGAGACGAGCCCCGCGAGGAAGGCCGCGGCGATCTGGCCGGTCACTCGAGGAGCGGGAGCTCGTCCTCGGGGCGCCGTGTCCACCGCCACGCGAGCACGGTGAGCACCGCGCCGCCCGCGAGCAGCCCCGCGATCGGCAGGACCCACGCGAGCAGGTCGAACCCGCTCTGCTCGGGCGCGGCGAGCACTCCCTTGCCGAACTGCGCCACGAGCTGATCCTTGATCTCGCTCTTGGTGTCGCCCGCAGCGATCCGCGTGCGCACGAACTGCTTCATGCGCAGCGCGATCGGCGCGTTCGACTGGTCGAGCGTCGACTTGCAGGTGGGACAGACGAGCTCGCCCTCGAGCTCGGCCTGCGTCGGGTGCTGCTCGCTCGCGAACGCGTTGGGAGCGACGACGAGCGCAAGCACGGACGCCAGCGCGAGCAGCCGCCTCACGACAGCGTCTTCCGGATCGCTTCGTCGAGGTCGGCTTCGTCGGTGATCTCGCCGACCTTGTGGTCGATGATCGTCCCGTTCCGGTCGACGAAGAACGTCTCCGGCAGCCCGGTGATCCCCCACGGCTCCCAGAGCTTTGCCGGGCCGTCGTACGCGATCAGGTACGTGAGCCCGTGCTCCTCGACGAACTTCTTGGCGTCACCGTTGAAGTCCCGCACGTCGACGCCGATGAAGACGACGCGGTCCTCGTATCGCTTCGCCGCCCGTTCGAGCAGCGGCGCCTCGGTCCTACACGGCACACACCACGTCGCCCAGAAGTTGATCACCATCGGCTTGCCGACGTGATCCGCGACCGCAACGCGCTCGTCGCCGGAGAGCGTCGGCAGGTCGAAGCGCGGCACGGGCTCACCGACGCTTGCAACAGGTGCGTCGTCGGACGCGATCTTCCAGATGAGCAGACCGAGCAGACCGAGCACGAGCGCGAGCGCGCCCAACTGCCCCGCCGCCTTCAGCCCGCGCGTCACGCGGAGACGATGAAGACCGTCGTCCCGACCGTGATCCGGTTGAACAGCCACTCGGCGTCGGGGATCCGCATGCGGATGCACCCGTGCGAGACCGAGTAGCCGATCGAGCCGGGCTCGGGCGTGCCGTGGATGCCGACACCCGGGCTCGAGATGCCCATCCAGCGCGTCCCGAGCGGATTGCCCGGACCGGGCGGCACCGGCTCGAGGTCCTTCGCCCAAGCCGAGTTGGGCGGATACCACCAGGGGTTCTTCCACTTGACGAGGACGCGAAAGCGGCCGAGCGGCGTCGGGTACTGCTGCTGCCCCGTCGCGACACCGAACGCCTTCACGAACCGCATCCCGTTGTAGAGCGTGAGCGAGTTGACGCCTCGCTTGATCACGACGACCGGGCCGAAGCTCTTGCGCGTCACCTTCGCCTTGACGAGCTTCGGCTTCAGGACCACCGGGCCGCGGGTTCCCGCGACGAGAGCCGCGGTCAGAGCGGACTCCGCCGCTGCGCGGTCGATCTCGCGGCCGTCCTTCTCCGGCGAGATCCACGGCTTCAGCTTGCGCAGGAAGAGGCGCGCATCGACCGGCTTCCGCGCGAAGCGCGAGCTGACCTCCGTGACGTACGTGCGCAGGGCCGGCTTGCGCACCGTCACCGTCAGCGGGACGACCGTGTTCGGTGCCGAGACGAGCGCCTGCTGCACGGCCTTCGCGACCGAGGGCACCGCGAGCGACTCGGTCGGCGCCTCCAGGACGTAGGTGCCGTACCCGACGACGAGCGGCAGCGCGAACTGCGTCCGCACGTACTCGGTCGCCGCCTCGGGCGTCAGCCCGCCCACCGGCACGTTGCCGATCACGACTCCCTCGGGGATCGTCGCTACCGGCGCAGGCTCCGCCGCGCGCGCGGGCGCGCAGACGAGAACGGCGAGTGCGACGACGAGGATCGAGAGGCGTTTCATCTGGCGCTCTGCTTGCTGGCCGCGAGGATTCGCGGGTCGTCGGTGATGATAGCGTCGGCGCCCCATTCCACCAGCCGTCCGGCCTCGGTCGGGTCGTTGACGGTCCACGCCCAGACCGCGGCCCCGCGGTGATGGCAGACGCGGATCAAGGCGCGTGTGACGAGCTGGCGGTGCACGACTGCGGCCGACGCGGCGGCGCGGTCGAGCCAGCGGCCGATCAGCCGGGGCAGCGTCCACTTCATCGCGGCCAGGCCGCCGGCGAGCAGCGGCGCGAACGTCCTTCGGCCCGAGAGCCCGTAGCGGTCCTCGGGGTACGAGAGCCCGACCCGCAACGCCGGCTCGTAGCGGCGGAGGTCGCGGAGCGCCGCCCAGTCGAGCGAGCTGACGAGCGAGCGCTCGAGCAGGTCGTGGTTCCGCAGCGCTGCGCCCACGCCCTCCTCCAGCCCTCGCTGCTTGAGGTCGACGTGCGCACCGACGCCTTCGGCGGCGAGCAGCGCAAGGGCGTCGTCGAGGCTCGCGACGTCGTCGGGAAGCTCGTGCGCCGAGTGTGCGAGCACCAGCGCACCGTCGGGTCTCGAGAGCACGTCGAACTCGACGTAGTCGCAGCCCTGCGCGATCCCGGCGCGCAACGCCTCGAGCGTGTTCTCGGGCGCGAGCGCGGCGGCACCGCGATGCCCGATCCGGATCGGCGGCCCCTCGCCGCGGAGAAGTCTCAAGGCGCGGTCGGGAGGAGATCCTCGTCGAGCCGGCCGCCCTCGGCCGCGTACTCGAGGATCATCCGGTCGGTCACCCACTCGACGGGCGCGCGGTCGTCGGTCCACGGGTCGTCCTTCGGTGCGACCGGCGGACCGAGGTCGCGCACGAGCAGTTCGACGAGCTCGGCGATGTCGAAGGGGCGTTCCCACGTCTGCACAGCGCGATCGTCGCTGAAGCCGATGACGATGTGGTTGAAGCGGAGCACGGGCCAGGTGCGCACGACGGGGAAGACCGTCGCGAGCGTGCCGGCGAGACCTTCCTCGAGCTTTCGGTCACCCGGCACCGTCGCGACGTTCAGCGCGACCAGCCCGCCGGGAGCGAGCCGCTTGCGGACGAGCTCGAAGAACTCCTGCGTCGCGAGGTAGAACGGCACGTACGGCTGGTGGTACGCGTCGATGTAGATCAGGTCGTAGCGCTCGTCCGTTCGGCGGAGGAACGGCCGCGCGTCCGCGTCGTGCACGCGCAGCAAATCGTTGTCCCCCATCCCGAAGTACTTCCGCCCGGCCTCGCTGACGGCGGGGTCGATCTCCACGCCGTCCACGACGACCTTCGGCCAGTACTCCGCGAACCCCCGGGCGATCGTGCCGCCGGCGTTGCCGAGGATCGCCACGCGGCGAGGCTGCTCGAGCAGCGCGGGTAACGCGAGGAACGCGTCCCAGACCCCGCCCGTCAACACGGTGTCGGGCCGCCAGAGCGAGTGCACCGCGACGCCCTCGTTGAGGTAGAGCCGGCGCGCCCCGTCGCGCTCGACCACCTGCACGAACTGGTACGGCGACTCGACCTCGTAGAGCACCTCGCCGTCGCTCGCCTTCACGGCGCCCGGCGGGACGAGCATGAGCCCGACGATCGCCGCGGTCGCCACGAGCCAGCGCCGTCCGAGCATCGTCGAGGCGGCCGCTGCGAGCAGGGCGGCGGCGATCAGAAGCGTGCGCTGCGTGCCGATCAGCGGGATCGCGATCAGGGCCGTCACGAACGTCCCGAGCAGGCTGCCGACCGTCGAGAGCGCGTACAGCCGCCCCGCGACCTGGCCGGCCGACGCGACCTCGACGAGCGCCAGGCGGATCGCGAACGGTGCGACCATCCCGAGCAGGACGATCGGCGGCGCGAACAGCAGGAGCGTCCCGAAGAACGAGCCGATCACCGCGCCCGCGGACACCTCGTCGAGCCCACTCGCTGCGACGTCGAGGATCGGCGACGACACGAACGGGATCACCGCGACGAGCACTGCCGCTGCGAGGACGAGCCGCCCGAGCAGCTGCGGCGACGGGTTGCGGTCGGCGACGCGCCCGCCGAGCCAGTAGCCGAGGCTGAGCGACGCGAGCGTCAGGCCGATGATGTTCGCCCAGACGATCGTCGAAGAGCCGTAGTACGGCGCGAGCAGGCGCGACGCGCAGATCTCCACCGCCAGCGTTCCGACGCCCGCGAGGAACACGAGCGTGTAGAGCGAGCGGCGTGCGCTCACGCCAGGCGCTTCAGCACGACGACCGCGCAGTCGTCGAGAAGCTCGCCGCCCGTGAACCGGCGGGCGGACTGGATCACCGAGCCCGCGATGTCCCCGGCGCGCAGCGCGTGGCGGCGCGCGAGCAGCGCGTCCAGCCGGTCCTGGCCGTAGAGCTCCGCAGCGCGTCTCGCCTCGATCACGCCATCCGTATACAGGACGACCGAGCCCCCAGGCTCCAGGTGCGCCCGTGTCTCCTCGTACTCCACGCCGGAGTCGACCCCGAGCGCGAGCCCGCGCGCCTCGATGCCGGACACCGTCCCGTCCGGTTCGACGAGCCGAGGGGGCGGATGCCCCGCGGAGGCGACGGACACTGCGCCGGTTGCCGCGTCGATCAGCAGGTAGATCATCGTGATGAACTTTCCGGGCGCGATCTCACCGACGACGACCTCGTTCGTGGCCGCGAGGAAGTCGCCGGGCTCGGGATGCTCGCGCGCGAGCGAGCGAAAGACGAACTTCGCCATCGCCATGTCGGCGGCGGCGTCGATGCCGTGTCCCGTCACGTCGCCCAGGACGACCGCGAGCCGGCCGTCCGCGAGCGTCAGGTAGTCGTAGAGGTCGCCACCGACCTCGACGTGCGCCGACGCGGCGTACATCGCGCCGACGTCGAGGCCCTTCGACCGCCGGGCGAACCTGCGGCAGCAGCGAGCGCTGCATCGCGTCCGAGAAGTCCTTCTGCTGCTGGTAGAGCCGCGCGTTGTCGATCGCGAGCGCAGCCTGTCCCGCGATCGCGACCGCAGACGCGATCGTCGACTCGTCGACCGGGTGGTCCGGTCGCATGGACAGCAGCGTCAATGAGCCGAGCACCTCTGCGGGTGTCGCGATGGGGACGATCGCCGCGGTCGAGCCTTTCTCGAGGAACGGAACGAGCAGGACGTGCGACCCACCGAGCTCCTCCGCCGTCGCGACGTCGATCTCGATCGGCTCGCCGTCTCGGAAGAGACGCTGGAGTCGCGCACCTGCGAACGCCTGCGGGCGGAACAACATCGAGCGCACCGGTGAGAGCAGGCTGTCCTCGGCCACGTGCAACGCGAGCGGGAGCAGCTGCTCGCGGCGGGGATCCGGCATGCGCAGGACGGCGGCGTCGACTTCGAGGAGCTCGACGACCGTCCGGACGACGGCTTCGAGCGTCACGTCGAGCGAGAGGCTCTGCGCGAACGAGCGCGAGATCTCGTAGAGCGCCCCGAGCCTGCGCGCGGCTGCGCGCTCGGCCGCGAGCGCCTGCTCGAGCTCGTCGCTCAGGCGGGTGGCCTCCTCGTGCAGCCGTGCGTTCTGAACCGCGACGGCGAAGCGGGACGCGATCGCCGAGAGCAGCTCGAGCTCGCTCGCACCCGGCACGTTGTGACCTGCGGGGTAGACCGCGAGCAGGCCGATCACGTCGTCCCCGACGGCGAGTGGGAGCGCGGTCGCGGACTCGATGCCTGCTTCCGCGAGCGCGTCGGCGACGGCCGCGAGGCGGGGTTCCTTCGACGTCTCCGCGATCGTGACGACCCCGCGCGCGCGGTACGGCCCGAGTGCGAGCTCGAGCAACGCCTCCGCCGCGACGAGGTGCGGACCGACGAGCCCGCGCGCCGCCGCCGTCGTGAGGCCACCGTCCTCGACCAGGTAGACCGCGAGCCGGTCCGCCCCCACGAGCTCGCCGAGCTGCTCGGTGGCCGTCTCGAGCGTGTGCTCGAGCGAGAGCTTCTGGTTGGCCTGCCCGACGACGGCGAGCAACGCACGCGTCTGGACGAGCTCCGCCTCGACCCGAGCCGCGCGCCTGCTCGCCCCCAGTGCGTGCGCCGCGCGAGTTGCGAAGTGACCGAGTTGCTCGACGAGCTCCGCGCTGGGAATCAACCCGGGCGGAAACACGAGCTCGAGCAGGCCGAAAGCCGGCTCGCCGAGCTGCTGCGTGACCGACCAACGCGTCCCGAGCTCCAGGACGCCGACAGTCGGGGCGCGCCGGCGCGATCCACCGATCCCCACGACGGCGTCGAGCTCGGTCTTGCCGTCCGGGGTGAGACGCCACAGCGCGACTCGCTCCGCACCGGAGAGCTCGAGGGCGAGGCGAAGGACGTGCGTCGAGCTGTGTGCCGTGTCCGCCCCCGCGGCGAGCGCGTCGGCAGCGACGCGAAGCGGGGGCTCGGGGCTGCCCTCCTCCAGCTCGTCGAGGCCGAAAGCCCGCGCCGCAAGACCAATCTGCGCCGCCACGAGACGGGCTGCACTGCGCGCGCTCTCGTCGAAGTCGCCGGTGAGCCGGAGCAGCTCGATGCTGCCCACCACCTCCTCGTCGACGACGACGGGGACGACCAGTGCGCTCTCCGCCTGCAGCCGCTCGGCCAGCCGGGCCAGCGGCTCGGGCGCCTCCTCGAGCTCGACCTCGCCAGCCGACAACTCGTCGAGCGGCAGGCGCCCGCCCTCGAGCTCGACGGCGAGCGCGGCCGAAGGGCCGGCGACCGCGCGCACGACCAGGTCGCGGCGCTCGGCGTCGGCGATCCGGGCGAGGACGACGTCCGCGCCCGTGAGGCCTGCTGCGGCCTGCACGACGGCCCGCAGCACGTCACCGAGCCTGGCCCCCCGCGCGGCGGCCCGACCGGCGTCCGCGAGCGCTTCCAGCGCCCCCGGATCGAGCCCGGCCCGCTCGCTCCGCTGCGGCTCAACTGCCATCCCGGCCCTGCTCAGTATGACTCTCCTTCGCCCGCAAGTTCCGGATCCGCTCGCGCGGATCCGGAACGCGAAAACCCCTAAAGGCGGCCGCTCCGCGGCCGCTGACGCTGCGAGCCTCGAACCACTCTGGCCTGCGTCCCTCTAGACTCCGCCCATGGCCCAGCCGGCGCGCACCCCCCGGCGCGAGCGGCAGGCTCCGCCCGTCGATCCCTCGGCGGTGGCGCGGGCCTACCGGCTCGAGCGTGCGAAGCGGTTCGCGCGCGAGCAGCACGCTCGCGAACGCAACCTCGCCCACCTGCGCTTCTGGCTCGTCCTCGTCCTGCTGACGAGCGCCCTCCTGCTGCTCGGGTTCACCGTCTGGAACCAGGTCGAGCAGCTCTTCGGGCTCTAGCTCCAGGCTAGCTCGATTCCTTGAGCCCGGGAAAACGGGCTCCAGCCGGACTGTTCCCAAGCGCCGCCGCCGCACATCGGGCAGAGCGGCAGGATGGCGAAGATCGTGACGCCGTAGCCGCACTCGGCGCAGTGGTACTCACCTGTGGCCCGGTCTCCGCTCGACAGGAACTCGACGAACCCGTCGGCGGCGGCTTTGTCGGCTGACCCCTTGCCGATCTCCATCCTCGACCCCCTGGCTTCGGTGGAAGGGTGACTTTATCCCTGTGACCCACCATACTCCCCCGGCGGCATGCAGAGCCCCGATCCGTTTCCCCAACCCGATCCCGACGTTCAGGCCCGCCGCCGCCTCCTGCGGCCGGGCGTCGCAGCCCGCACCGGGGGCGGTTACTGGCTCCTCGGTGAGCGGCTCGCGCGCTGGGCGGGGCTCGTGCTCACGCTCTCCACGTTCATGAGCTGGTACTCGGGCTCGGACGACGGCCCGACGATCGCGGTGATCGGCTGGCACGTCGGCGTCCTCGGCAAGCTCGTGTTCTTCATCGGGCTCGCCGTCCTCGGCCTCTGGGCCTTGCGGGAGGCCGGCTTCGAGCTGCCCGCCGCCGTGCCCGAGAGCCTGATCCTGATCGGGCTCGGGTCGCTGGCGACGACGTTCGTCTTGATCCGGATCATCTCCGTGCCGGACGAGTTCTTCCCCTACACGGGCCGCGGGATCGGAATCTGGATCAGCCTGCTTGCGGCGCTCGGGGTGATCGTCGCAGGGCTGCTAGAAGCATCAGAAGAGCTTTAGCGACGAGGACTCCGAGGATGGCCCCCGCGAGCACGTCGAGCGGGTAGTGAACCCCGACGTAGATCCGCGAGAAGCCGATCAGCGCGGCGAGGACGAAGACGAAGACGGTCAGGCGTGGTGCGAGGCGAGAGATCACGTAGGCGCACGCGAAGCCCGTCGACGTGTGGCCCGACGGGAACGACGAGGTGGTCGGGACGTCCAGCAGCGGCTCCGGGTCGAGCACGATCGTCGGCGGCCGGTCCCGCTGAACCAGGTACTTGACCAGTGTGGTGACGAAGCTCGTCGTCAACGCCGTGGTGGCGACGAGCAGGAACACGTAGGGACGGCGCCACACGACGGCGAGCACGAGCGCGATCGCGAGCCAGACGCCCGACCACGAGCCCGCGATCGAGAGCGCGACGAAGATCGGATCGAGCCAGTCGGACCGGTGCTCGACGATCCAGCGGTCGAGGCTGCGGTCGACCGAGATCAGACCGGGCGCGCCCCGAGAATCTGCTTGGCGCGGTCGAGCAGCTGCTGCGGGTCGAAGGGCTTGCCGATGAACCCGCTCGCCCCGCGCTCGACTGCGTCGTCGGCCGAGTTCTCGTCGACCTGGCCGCTGAACATGACGACCGGGATGGCGCCTCCGTGCTGCTCCTGGACGCGACGCAACATCTCCCAGCCGTCCATCTGCGGCATCATCACGTCGAGCAGGATCAGGTCGGGCGGGTCCTGTTCGAGCGCCGAGAGGCCCTCGGTGCCGCTCGCCGCCTCGCGCACGTCGAACCCCTCGCGCTCGAGGCTCGCCCGAACGAGCGCACGCGTTCCTTCGTCGTCGTCGACGATCAGCACGGTCGGCCCGCCCGCGGCACGACCACCGGGGCCCGAGCGCTCGAGAAACGTCTCGAGGTCGCCGCGCCGGTACCGGCGATGCCCGCCGGGGGTGTAGAAAGCGGGGACCCGTCCCTGGTCGGACCACTTGCGAATCGTGCTCTGGGCGACGCCAAGGTACTTTGCGGCCTGCCCGAGCGTGAGCCAGTCCGGATCGCCTGCGGGGGGCTTGGGGGGCTCGGGTCGGTCGCGAAATGTCATCGCGGGCGAGAATCTACCCAAAGCTCTCGCTTCTTAACTTCTAGCGGCTCGTCAGGGTGACCACGGTCAACGTCCGGTCGAACGTCGTCGTCCCCGGCTCGGGGCCGTCGTCCAGCGCGGCTCCGAGGGCCAGGCCCAACACGAACGCCGCGGCCACCACGAGCCAGCGCGTGACGAGGGCCCGGCGGCCCGTACGACGCCGTGCGCGGGTCACGGGGAGTAGTCGGTCGCGCCGCGGGCGTAGAGGTGGAAGGCCGCGTCCAGGACGTCGGTCAGCCGGCGCGGCCAGCCCGGAAAGGCTGCATGGTCCTCGACCGCCGCATAGGCCCAGCGCTCGGCCGTCGCGTAAGCCGCCGCGAGCTCCTCGAGCGTGAAGGTCTGCCCGACGCGCCGACGGAGCTCGTCGATCACCGCGTCGGAAGCGTCGAGCAGCCGACGGTCGGCCTTCACCGCCTCGTCGAAGCGCCGGCTGCCCTCAGCCCACTCGCTCCGCGCCAGCCCGATCGCAACGGCGTCCATGCGCGTGAGGTTAGTGGGCTTCGTCCATGCAGCAACGGTCGGCGGGCCAGAGCGGCTCGACCTCCGAGACGATCCGGCGCCCGAGCTCATACCCCGGACGCGCAAGCGCGAACGCAGCGTGGGCGTGCAGGCACTTGAGACTCCCGGTCCGCGTCGCGCCGCCGACCCCGCCGGGCAGCTCGGGGCGAAGTCGTCGCTGCTCGGCGTGCGCAGCCTCCAGGCTCGCGGCGAGCTCCGGGTCGTCCTGCGCCGCGCGGGTCCACCGCTCGACGCCGCCGGCGGCCTCGAGCCGCGAGATCGAGGCAACGAGTGCGGGGCACGTGACGTAGTACGTCGTCGGGAACGGCTCGCCGCTGTCGTCGAACGGCGCCTGCTCGGTCACCGCCGGGCGGCCCCACGGGCAGCGCACGGCGACGCTGCGAAATGCTCGCGGCGCCCGACCGAGTTGACGCTCGACGACCTGCCTATCGTCCACCGTGGGCGATCGTAGCCCCGGTGCGCTTCGCCGCTCGCCAGGCGGGGATGCCCTTGACGATGAAGAGCTGCTCGCCCGGCTTGACGTAGCCGATCCGTCGAGCCTCGCGAGCGACGGCCGCCTCGCTCTTGACGTAGCGCAGGCGACGCTCGAGCGCTGCGCGTCGCTGCGCGAGCACGGCGACCTGAGCCTGCCGGGCCGCCGCCGTCTCCTGCCGGTCGAGGTAGGTGCGAAACGGCCGGTAGTACAGGAGGCCGACCAGCACGAGCGCGCCGACCGCGAGCCAGCGCAGCACGAGGCTCGCGCGGGCCGGTCGCTTTCGGGTGCTCTTCGCCATCGTCGCGCCCACTTCGCGCGAGGCCGGTGGAGTCCTACGAGGGTTTGGCGGGACGGGCCTCGTCGTCGGGGCGCGATGGGTGGTGCGAGGCAAGGACGCAGGGAGCGTTCGTATCCGCTGGATACGGGCGCGACTGAGGACGCCGCATCGCGCCGCCCAGCGCGGCGCGGCGGCACAGCGCCCGTGTCGTCAAACCCTCGTCAGGCGACCTCGACCTTGATCACGTTCGTCGAGCCCGGGATGTTCACCGCAGTACCCGCCGTGATCACGACCCGGTCACCCTCGGCGACGAGCCCGCTCGCGCGCACGGCGTCGAGCGACACCTGCCAGAGATCATCGACGTTCTGCGCCTCCTCGATCCCCCACGGCGTGACGCCCCACTCGAGCGCCATGTGCTGGAGCGCGTACTGGTGGTGGCTGAGGCCGAGGATCGGACGGCGCGGACGCAGTCGCGCGACGACTGACGCCGTTCGGCCCGTGAACGTCGGCACGACGATCGCCCGCGCGCCGAGCGCCTCGGCGAGGTCGCACGCCGCATTCGACATCGCCTCGCCGATCGTCGGCTGCTCGCCTGCCTCGGGGAGCTGGTGGCGATAGCCGAGGCTCGGCTCGACGGCGCGGGCGATGCGGTCCATGTACGAGACCGCTTCCACGGGGTATTCGCCCACCGCCGTCTCGCCGGAGAGCATCACCGCGGACGTCCCGTCGAGCACGGCGTTCGCGACGTCGCTCGCCTCGGCGCGCGTCGGCTCCGGCTGATGGATCATCGACTCGAGCATCTGGGTCGCCGTGATCACCGGCTTTCCTCGATCGAGCGCGCGCTGGATGATCCGCTTCTGCAGCAGCGGCACGGAGGCAGGGCCGATCTCCACGCCGAGGTCGCCGCGGGCCACCATCACCGCGTCCGACTCCTCGAGGATCTCGTCGAGCGCGTCGATCGCCTCGGACTTCTCGATCTTCGCGATCACGTGCGCGTGCGAGTCCGCCTGCGAGATGAGCGCGCGCAGGTCGCGAACGTCGGCGGCGGACCGCACGAACGAGAGCGCGACGAAGTCGACGCCGAGCTTGAGCGCGAGCTCGAGATCTTCGGTGTCTTTCCGCGTCAGGGCAGGGATCGGGATCGGCACGCCCGGCAGGTTCACGCCCTTGTGGGAGCTCACCGGGCCGCCCACCATCACCGTGCAGCTCGCTCTCCCTTTCTTCACCTCTCGGACGAGCAGGCGAACGTGGCCGTCGTCGATCAGCACCTCGTGCCCGGGCCGCAGCACGTCGCCGATCACCGCGGGGCTCACCGGGAGGTGGCCGTCGGTCGCATCCATGCCGCCGACGATCACGATCTCCTGGCCTCGCTCGAGCGCAACCGGCGCGTCCAGGTCGCCGATCCGGAGCTTCGGGCCCTGGAGGTCGGCGATCAGCGCGAGCGGTCGGCGCACTTCTTCCTGCGCTTCGCGCAGGAGCCGGACCGTCTCCGCGTGCTGCGCGTGCGTGCCGTGGGAGAAGTTGAGGCGGGCGCTGTCCATGCCCGCGCGGATCAACGCCTCGATCGTCTCCCTGTTCGCCGAAGCGGGGCCGATCGTCGCGACGATTTTCGTACGCCGCGGCTCGACAGCGGACATGGGCCTAGCGTAGCGAGGGCGTCAGCCGCCCCAGGTGCGTGTGCGCGGAAATGCATCGCGGCCCGGGTACTCCGCGCGAGCCCCGAGCTCCTCTTCGATCCGTAGCAGCTGGTTGTACTTCGCGACTCGGTCCGAGCGTGCGGGCGCGCCGGTCTTGATCTGTCCCGTGCCGAGTGCGACCGCGAGGTCGGCGATGGTCGTGTCCTCGGTCTCGCCCGACCGGTGCGACATGACGGCGGTGTAGCCGCTCGCCTGCGCGAGCCGGACCGCCTCGATCGTCTCGGTGAGCGTGCCGATCTGGTTGACCTTGACGAGGATCGAGTTGGCGACCCCGCGCTCGATCCCCTCGCGGAGGCGCTCGGGATTCGTGACGAAGAGGTCGTCGCCGACGAGCTGCACCCGGTCGCCGACCTCGCGGGTGAGCTGCGCCCACGCGTCCCAGTCGTCCTCCGCCGCGCCGTCCTCGATCGAGACGATCGGGTACCGCTCGACGAGCTCGGCCCAGAAGGCCGGCAGCTCGCTCGACGATTTCTCGCGGCCCTCGAAGCGGTAGACGCCGCCCTCGTAGACCTCGCTCGTCGCCGGGTCGAGCGCGATCGCGACGCGGTCGCGGTGGCCGGCGCGCTCGGCCGCCTCGAGGATCGCCTCGATCGCGTCCTCGCTCGAGGGCAGGTCGGGTGCGAAGCCGCCCTCGTCGCCGAGGCCGACGTCGAGCCCGCGCTCGCGGAGGAGCTGCTTGAGGGCGTGGTAGACCTCGACGCCGAGGCGAAGGCCCTCCGCGAAGGAGTCCGCCCCGACGGGCACGACCATGAACTCCTGCAGGTCGATCGAGTTCTCCGCGTGCGCGCCGCCGTTGATCACGTTCAGCATCGGCACGGGGAGCGTCACGGCGTCCGCGCCGCCGAGGTACCGGTAGAGCGGCTGTCCCGCGTCGTCGGCCGCGGCCCTCGCGACCGCAAGCGAGACGCCGAGGATCGCGTTTGCGCCGAGGCGGCCCTTGTTCGGGGTCCCGTCGAGCTCGCACAGCAGCGCGTCGAGCCCTTCCTGGTCGGCGGCGTCGCGACCGACGACCGCGCTCGCAAGCTCGCCGTTCGCGTTCGCGACGGCGCGCAGGACCGCCTTGCCACCGTATTCGTCGCCGCCGTCACGGAGCTCGACGGCTTCGTGCACCCCCGTCGACGCGCCGGACGGAACGGCGGCGCGTCCGCCGGCGCCCGACTCGAGTTGCACGTCCACCTCGACGGTCGGGTTGCCGCGAGAGTCGAGAATCTGGCGAGCGTGCACACGCGCGATCGCGCTCACTCGGCCTCCTTCGCGCGGTCGAAGTAGCGGTCCTGCTCGTCGAGCGCGAGCTCGGTCCACGCCGTGCCGTCCGCCGCGGCGAGGCGTTCAGCCTCCTCGACGCGCTCGACGAAGCGCCTGGTCGCGCGGCGCAGCTCGAGCTCCGGGTCGACGTTCAACCGCCGCGCGACGTTGACCGCCGCGAAGAGCACGTCGCCGAGCTCGGCCGCCTGGCGTGGATCGGGCGGCGTCTCCGGCGCGGGCTCCTCACGGAGCTCGGCGTGGAGCTCGCGGAGCTCGTCATCCAGGTCCGCGAGCGCGCCGGCGGCGTCCGGGTACTCGAAGCCGACCGCGGCCGCGCGTCGCTGCACCTTTCGCGCGAGCAGCAGCGCCGGCAGGTTCTCCGGCACGTGGTGGAACACGCCTTCGCGACCTTCCTGCTCGCGCTTGATCCGCTCCCAGTTCTCGCGCACGCGTCCAGCAGTTTCCGCCTCGACCTCGCCGAACACATGCGGGTGGCGCTGCACGAGCTTCGCGTGCACGGCGCGCGCGACCGCCTCGAGGTCGCCCTCCCCTCGCTCCTGCAGGAGCAGCGCGAGGAAGTAGACCTGGAAGAGCAGGTCGCCGAGCTCGTCGAGAAGCTTCTCGTCTGTCCCAGCGAGCGCGGCGTCCGCGACCTCGTAGGCCTCCTCGATCGTGTGCGGCACGATCGTCGCCGCTGTCTGCTCGCGGTCCCAGGGACAGTCACGCCGAAGGCGCTCTGTCAGACGCTGCAGGTCGAGCAGCGCCTCGCCCAGGCTCACTGCGTCGCGGTGGTGGTGTTACCGGTAGTGGCGGGCGGCGCGTAGCCGACCTGATAGGCGATCTTTTCCTCGAACTCGTCGTTCGTCTCCTTCGACCAGTCCGTGATCGCCTTCTGGCGGTTCTCCTGCAGCAGCTGCTGCCGGATCTGCTCCTTGACGTCCTTGAGCGGCGTCTGCGACGGAGGCTTGATGTCGCTGAGCGCCTCGATGATGTGGTAGCCGTACTGCGTCTTGACCGGCGCGGAGAGCTCGTTCTTCTTGAGCTCGAACGCGACCTTGTCGAACTCGGGAACGGTCTCGCCCTTGCGGACGGTCAGCTTGCCGCCGTTCTGCTTCGAGCCCGGGTCGGTCGAATGCTTCTTCGCGAGCGCGGCGAAGTTTCCGCCGTTCTCGAGCTGGCTGTGGAGATCGTCGGCGAGCGCCTTCTTCGCGACGAGGATGTGGCGCACGTCGCGCGAGGCCGCAACCTTGTAGTCGGCCTTGTGCTTGTTGTAGTACTCCGTGACCTGTTCGTCGGTGACCTTCACGTCCGCGGTCACCTTCGCGTAGATCTTCTCCGAGAGGAGCTGGCTCTCGATCTCGGCCCGCACCTGCTCGACCGTCAGGCCCTGTGACTTCAGGTTCTTCTGGAACTCGGCTTCCTTGCCCTGGAAGTACTGCTGCTTGACCTGCTTCAGCCGGTCGTCGATCTCCTTGTCCGTCACCTCGACGTCGAGGTCCTCGGCCTTCTGGCGGTACTTCTCCTGCTGGACGAGGTACTGGACGGCCTGACTCTGGATCGTCTTGTACTCGGGAGTGCCGACCTTCGGGAAGGCCCGCTTGTTCTGCTCGTAGGAGGTCTTCGCACGGCCGAGCAGCGCGTCGAACTCCGCCTTCGTGATCTCCTGGCCGTCCACGACCGCGACCGCCCCGTCCGGGACGTTCTGGTCGTCGCCGCCGCACCCGGCCAGGCCGAGCGTGAGCGACGCGAGCGCGATGAAGATGAGGGCGAGCTTTCGCACAGAAGAAATGCGCCTAGGCAGCCTGGCGCGCGTCCAAGATAGCATCGACCAGGCGGGTTGCCCCGGAGAATTCATCTGTTCTGAACGTTATTTCTCGGTTACCCGTGCTGTAGACCGCGGCGGCGACCCGGTTGCGAAGCTCCCGCAGCTCGGTTGAGCCGAGCACCATCGGCCCGACGACCGCCCGCCCGCCCCGGTAGACGAGGTAGTCGGCCCCCAGGCGCGCGAGCTTCAGCTTCGCGTCCTGGATCGCGAAGAGGTTCTCGACCGGCTCGGGCACCGGGCCGAAGCGGTCTTCGGTCGCCGCGTGCAGCTCGCGGAGCTCGTCGTCGGTCTCGGTCAGCGCCAGCCGCCGGTGCAGGTCGATCTTGAGCGCTTCGGAGCCGATGTACGCGGCCGGGACGTAGGCGTCGACGCGGGCGTCGACGCGCACGGGGCGCCCGGCGGTGCGCCGCTGCCCGGAGAGCTCGGCAACCGCCTCGTGCAACAGCTCGACGTACAGCTCGAACCCGACGGCCGCGACGTGCCCCGACTGCTCGGCGCCCAGCAGGTCGCCCGCCCCACGGATCTCGAGGTCGCGCATCGCGATCGCGAAGCCGGCGCCGAGCTCGGTGTGGTCGGCGAGCGTCGCGAGCCGGGCGCGCGCCTCGGGCGTGAGCTCGTGCGCGTCGGGATAGAGCAGGTACGCGTACGCGGTCTGGTCGGAGCGGCCGACGCGACCGCGGATCTGGTACAGCTGCGCGAGCCCGAGCGTGTCGGCGCGCTCGACGATCAGCGTGTTCGCCTGCGGGATGTCGAGGCCGGACTCGATGATCGTCGTCGACACGAGCACGTCCGCGTCGCCCCGCAGAAACGCGTGCATCTTCTCCTCGAGCTCGCGCTCACGCATCTGCCCGTGCGCGACGAGGAAGCGAAGCTTCGGGCTCAGCTGCTGCAGCTTCGCTGCCGCGTCCTCGATCGTCTCGACGCGGTTGTGGAGGTAGAACGCCTGCCCGTCGCGCGCGACCTCGCGCTCGAGCGCCGTCGTGATCAGCTCCTCCTCGTACTCGCCGACGTGCGTGCGGATCGGGCGGCGGCCCTCGGGCGGTGTCTCGATGATCGAGATGTCGCGAAGTCCCGCGAGCGACATGTGCAGGGTGCGCGGGATCGGCGTCGCCGAGAGCGCGAGCACGTCGACCTCGAGCCGTAGCTGGCGAAGCAGCTCCTTCTGCGCGACCCCGAAGCGCTGCTCCTCGTCGAGGATCACGAGCCCGAGGTCCTTCGGGATCACGTCGCGCGACAGCACGCGGTGCGTCCCGATCAGTACGTCGATTTTTCCTGCGGAAAAATCGCCGAGTATGCGCTTCGTCTCCGCGCTCGATCGAAAGCGCGAAACCATCTCCACCTCGACGGGGAAGTCGCGGTACCGGTCGCGGAACGTGTTCCAGTGCTGCTCGGCGAGGATCGTCGTCGGCGCGAGCATCAGCGTCTGCTTGCCGTTGACCGCGACCGCGAACGCTGCGCGGATGGCGACCTCGGTCTTCCCGAAGCCGACGTCGCCGCAGACGAGCCGGTCCATCGGGTGCGGCGCTTCCAGGTCTTCCTTGACGGCCTCGATCGCGCGCTGCTGATCCTCCGTCTCGCGGTAGGGAAACTCGGTCTCGAGCCGCTCGAACCACTCGTGGTCGAGCGAGTACGCAGAGCCTGGCGCCTGCTGCCGCTCCGCGTAGAGGCGGATCAGGTCGCCGGCGAGCTCGTGCACGCCTTCCCGCGCACGCGCCTTGAGCCGGTCCCACGCCTTGCCGCCGAGCTTGGAAAGCGCGGGCGCTTTCGCGTCCGCACCGATGTAGCGAGAGACCTTGCCGATCTGCTCGTGCGGCACGTACAGCCGGTCGTCGCCGCGGAACGCGAGGAAGAGATAGTCGCGCGTGACGCCCGCGATCGTCTTCGTCTCGAAGCCGAGCAGCTTCCCGACGCCGTGGTCCTCGTGGACGACGAAGTCGCCGGTGCGCAGATCGGCGAACGACTGCAGCGCTCGCCCGCCCATCCGCCCTGCGCGCGGCGCACGGCGTCGGAAGACCTGCGAGTCGGGGAGCAGGACGAGCCCGAGGTCGCGCCAGACGAAGCCGCGGCGCGCCGGGGCGATCGCGAACACGAGCCCGGGCTCGGTCGGCAGCCCCTCTCCGTCCTCGAGCACGCGCGCCTCGATCCGGCGCAGCATGTTCTGAGTCCGGAGTGCCTCGCCCTTGTGCGGGAACGCAACGACGACGCGGTTTCCGGCCTTGACGAGCCCGGAGAGCTCCTTCTCGGCCTCGGCGAGACCGCGCGCGGCGATCGCCGGCTTCTGCGCCTCGAACGAGAACTGCTGGCCCGACGGCAGCGGGTCGAGCTCGCTCGCGCCCTTCAGGTCGAAGTCGTCGCGCCCGAACTCCTCGAGCCAGACGCGCTTCACCTCGGCGAGCTCCCAAACGAGGTCGGGCGCGCGGTCGAGGACGGGAACGAGATCCTCGGGCACGCCGGGGACTTCGCCTTCGTCCTCGAGCAGGAGACTGTCGGCGTCGAGCGCGTCGAGCCTGCGCTCGGCCGCGGGATAGACGACCGCGTCGTCGACCGGGTGGAGCGCGCGCTGCGTGAACGGCGAGAACGCGCGCACCTGCTCGATCTCGTCGCCGAAGAGCTCGACGCGGATCGGCTCTCGGCCGGTCGTCGGGAAGATGTCGATCAGGCCGCCGCGCACGGCGAACTGCCCGCGGTCGTCGACGCGCTCGACGCGCTCGTAGCCCGCGAGCGCGAGCGTCTCCGCCAGTCCCTCGACACCCGGCTCGGCGCCCACCGCGATGCGGATCGGCTCGGGCCGCTGATCGCGCGGTGGGATCTGCTCGGCGAGCGCCGCGGCGGAGGCCCAGACGAGCCCGCCCTCGGCGAGCACGTCGAGTGCGCGTGCCCGCTCGCCGACGAGGTGCGGCGGCGGGGTGAGCCCCGACTCCCAGCGAACGCCGCGGCTCGGCAGGAACGCGACGCGCTCGGAGCCGAGATACCAGCCCGCCGCCTCGGCGAAGTCGCGCGCGTCGGCGTCCTCGGGCGCCAGTGCGACGAGCCCGCGCCCCAGCTCCTCGTAGAGCGCGGCGACGACGAGCGGGAGGGCCGAGTCGGAGACCCGCGCGCGCACCGGCAGCGCCTGGGCGAACTCGCGCAGGCGCTCGCTCCCCTCGACCTCGCGGAGGAGCGGGTGCAGCACGGGCAGCTCGAGTGTCGGACGGTCCATGACGAACGACGGGATTCGCGTCCCGCCGGGTGTCCATGGTATCCGCGAGACCGCTAGTTCACGTCGCGCTGCGCGGGCTCGAGGCCCTCGCGGGCGATCGTCTCGACGGCGTCGGCCGCACGGGCGACGATCGCCTCCGCGTCGTCGTGCGGGTCGAAGTTCGAGAGCACGTAGTCGGCCAGCGGACGAGGGTCGCCGCGCTCGGGCCGACCCACCCCGATCCGCAGACGAAGGAAGTCCTGCGTCCCAAGCTCCTGGGCGATCGACCGGAGCCCGTTGTGGCCGGCAAGCCCGCCGCCCGCCCGCGCCTGCAGGCGTCCGAGGTCGAAATCGCCCTCGTCGTGGACGACGAGCAGCTGCTCGGGCGGAACCTTGAAGAACCGGACGGCGGGCGCGACCGACCGGCCCGACAGGTTCATGTAGAGCTCGGGCTTCAGCAGCCCGAGTCGAAGGTCGCCGTCGCGAACCTCCGCGAGCTGGCCGGAGAACTTTCCCTTGAAGCTCCCGCCGTGGCGACGTGCGAGCTCGTCGATCACCATCCAGCCGACGTTGTGGCGATTCTGCGCGTGCTCGCGGCCCGGGTTCCCGAGACCGACGACGAGCAGGTCGAGCGACGAGGACGAGTCCCCGCGCTTGAGGAAGCGCACTTACCCCTCGGTGCTGCCGGACTCGCCCGCGGCCTCGCCGCCGGCCGACTCGCCCTCCGCGCCCTCGGCGGCCTCGCCTTCCTCGCCCTCGACCGCCTCGCCCTCTTCGCCCTCGACCTCGACCGGCTCGGGCTCGACCTCGAGCGCCGGCATCGCGACCGACGCGAGCACCGTCTCCTCGGGATCGTCGAGCAGCTTGACGCCTTCCGGCGCGCTCAGGTCGGAGAGGCGGAGCGTGTCGTTCATCTCCATCCGGCTGACGTCGAGGTCGAGGTGCTCGGGGATCTCCATCGGCAGCGCTTCGACGTTGACGTCGCGCGAGATCTGCGAGAGCACCCCGCCCTCGCGAATCCCCGGCGAGTCCTCCGCGCCGACGAGGTGCACGGGCACGGTCGCGTGGATCGGCTTGTCGAGCCGAACTTCCTGGAAGTCGACGTGCGTCACGCGGCCCTTGACCGGATCCTGCTGGTACTCCTTGAGGATCGACGGATGCGTCGTCTGCTGGCCTTCGAGCACGACGTCGAGGATCGCGTTCAGGCCGCCTTCGCTCGTCAGCGCCCGGCGCAACTCGCGCTCGGGGATCGCGATCGAGTGCGGCTCGGAGCGCCCGTAGAGCACGCCCGGGATCAGCCCCTGCCTGCGCAGACGCTTCGAGACGCGCGTGCCGACTTCCTCGCGCTCCTTGACTTCGAGACGGATTCGCTCTCCGGCCATGACCGGCGGGATGGTAGCGACTACCGCGTGATGCGGACGTCGAAGCCCACGACGAGCAGCGGCCAGAGGAGGATCGCGAGCAGCGCGGTCAGGATCCTCGAGATCGTGCCGAGGTTGTCGAGGTAGTCCTGGACGAACGCGACCACGAGGCCGATCACCGCGTAGAGCAGGCTCGGGACCTTGAACGGCATCAGAAGAGCTGTGTGTCCCCGCCGAAGATGGCCGAAACCGAGTCGTCGGCGAAGACGTTCATGATCGTCTCGGCGAGCAGCCCCGCGACCGGCAGGACGGTCATGTTGTCGGGGCGGGTGAGCGGGTCGATCGGCAGCGTGTCGGTGACGACGATGCCGGCGACGTCGGCGTTGCCGAGCCGCTCCAGCCCTTCGGGATTGAGCTGCGCGTGCGTGACGAAGATCCAGACGTCCTTGGCGCCGCGCTCCTTGAGCGCCTGAGCCCCCGCGATCAGCGTGTTCCCCGTCGTCGTCACGTCGTCGCCGACGATCGCGATCTTGTCGCGGACGCGGCCGGTGATCTCGGTGACGGGCAGCGCGTCGTGCGCAGGTCGCGTCTTGTGCATCACGGCGAACTCGGCTTCGAGCATCTCGGCGAAGCGCACCGCGACACGTGCTCGGCCGGCGTCGGGCGCGACCGACACGACGCCCTCGCCGATGAAGCCGAGGTCGCGGAAGTGTCGGCCGAACAGCGGCAGCGCGGTCATGTGGTCGACCGGCACCGTGAAGAAGCCCTGGATCTGACCTGCGTGCAGGTCCATCGTGAGCACGCGGTCGGCGCCGGCGAGCTGGAGCATGTCTGCGACCAGGCGGCCGGAGATCGGCTCGCGCGGCTTCGCCTTGCGGTCCTGGCGCGAGTACGGGAACCATGGGATGACCGCGGTGATCCGCTTCGCCGAGGCGAGCTTCGCCGCCTGGATCATCAGCAAGAGCTCCATCAGGTTCCGGTCGACGGGCTCGGCTCCGGTCTGGACGATGAAGACGTCGGCGCCGCGGATCGACTCCGAGTAGCGGACGTACGTCTCGTCGTTCGCGAACGTCTTCAACTCGACGTCGCCGAGCTCGACGCCCAGGTGCTCCGCGATCCGGAGCGCGAGGTCGGGGTGCGAGCGCCCGGAGAAGACCATCAGCCGCTTACGCGGCCCACGCTCGATCCAGTGATGCGGCTTGGACTCCGACGCCGTCGGAGTCACGTCGAGCCCCGGCAGGGAGAGCTCAGTCGTCGCGCTTTCGACCGGCACGGCCCTCCTTGTTCTCTTGTCGCGCCCGCGCAACGGCGAGGGCGCCGGGCGGGACACTCTTTGTTATCACCGATCCGGCCGCAATCCATGCATCGTCCCCCACCTCGACGGGAGCAACGAAGCCATTGTGGATGCCGGTCCTGACGTTGTCCCCGATCGTCGTTCGGCCCTTGGGCTTGCCGGGCTCGTGCGGGAAGTTGGCCGTGATGTTCCCGGCCGCGATGTTCGAGTCCTGACCGACGTCGACATCGCCGAGATAAGAGAGGTGCGGCACCTTCGTTCTGGCGCCGATCCGCGCGTTCTTGAGCTCCACGAAGGTCCCTGCCTTGGCGTCGGGGTCGAGGACGGTGCCGGGGCGAAGGTAACAGAACGGTCCGATCGAGACGCGCTCGCCGATCACCGTGTCGACCGCGACTGCGTGGGGGCCGATCTCGGCGCCGGCGGCGACGGTCGTCGTCCCGCGGAGGACGGTGAACGGATGGACGACGACGTCGGGCTCGAGTTGAACGGACGCGTCGATCCAGGTCGTCGCGGGGTCGACGATCGTCACGCCGTTCAGCATGTGCGCTTCGTTGATCCGATCGCGGAGCACCGCCGCAGCCTCGGCGAGCTCCACGCGGTTGTTGATCCCCATCGTCTCGGCCGCGTCGTCGGCGAGCCACGCGCCCGCGCTGCCGCCGGCGGCGACGATGTGCGCGATCGTGTCGGTCAGGTAGAGCTCGCCCTGCGCGTTCCGCGCGTCGAGCTTCGCAAGCGCGTCGCGAAGCGCCTGCGCGTCGAAGACGTAGATCGACGAGTTGAGCTCGCGGATCGCGCGCTGCTCGTCGTTCGCGTCACGCTCCTCGACGATCTCGCTGACGCTCCCGTCGTCGGCGCGGACGATGCGGCCGTACGGCAGCGGCTCCTCCGACTCGAGCGTGAGGATCGTGACCGCGGCGCCTCCCGCCTGGTGCTGTGCGACGAACTTCTGGAGCAGGCCGGTCGTGACGAGCGGCGCGGCGGCGTCGAGCACGAGCACCGAGCCGTCGAAACCGTCGAGCGCCTGCTGCGCGGACGCGACCGCGTCGCCGGTCCCGCGCGCGTGCTCTTGCACCGCGATCACCACGCCGTCGTCGTCGTACTCGTCGCGCGTGTCGGGCGAGGCGACGACGACGATCGGGTCGGCACCGGTCGCTCGCGCGGTCTCGAGAACCCAGTCGACAACGCGTCGCCCGAGCAACGGATGGAGGTGCTTCGGCACGGACGACTTCATCCGGGTGCCGAGCCCGCCGGCCATGACGACAGCTGCGAGGTCGGAGCTCATGGGTCAGATGGCTGGGGCGCCAGGATTCGAACCTGGGATCGCGGGACCAAAACCCGCTGCCTTACCGCTTGGCTACGCCCCATCGTGGGGTGTCGAGTCTAGCGACGGTCCAGGAAGAGGAAGGCCAGGGCGACCGCGGCCAGAATCGCGAGCACGATGACCGCGACGAACGTGACCAGCGCCAGCAGCGCCGGGAGCACGACGATCAGGAGCTGTGAGACGGCGCCGATCCACGAGAGGTGGCGCACGGTGTCGCTGCGGACGTTCCGGCCGACGAAGACGTAGAACGCGAGGAGCGCCAGCGCGAGGATGAACGCCGGCCAGCGCGGGATCACGCCGAAGACGACGAGCGCCGCTTCGAGAACCGCGATCCAGAGTGCGAGGCGTGTGCGGTGAAGACGGAGCCAGCGGCCGCCGCGACTCGACTCGTGCTCGACGACCAGGACCACGCGTCAACGGTACCAGGCAGGTCCGCCTACGATCGTGGCCTGTGCAGCTGAGCTCTACCCGTATGCGCTGGGGCCGGGGCACGCTGCTGGCGCTGGTCGTGCTGGCTTGCGCGCTCATCGCGATTGGGTTTGTCGCGAACTCGCGCGGGTCCGCTGAAGACGATTTCGAACCGCTCTTGGAGCGTGTCGTCGAGGCCGGAGCCCCCGGAGTGGTGCTGCTCGTGCGCGACGGGAGCACGATCCGGACCGACGTCCGTGGTGTCGCGGCCCGCGGTCCGGCACGGCGGGTCCGTGCCGGCGACCGCTTCCGCATCGGCAGCGTCACGAAGACGTTCGTGGCGACTGTCGTGCTCCAGCTCGTGGACGAGGATCGAATCTCGCTCGACGACACAGTCGAGGAGTGGCTTCCTGGCCTCGTCCCGGGCGGGCGCACGATCACCGTCCGTCAATTGCTCTCACATCGGTCCGGGCTCTTCGACTACGTCGAGGACCCCAAGGTCTTCGCGCCTTACAACCAGGACCCCGCCCACGCCTGGGACCCACGCCGGCTTGTCGAGATCGCCGTGGCCCATCCTGCGCCGTTCTCTCCTGGCCAGAGGTTCGCGTACTCGAGCACCAACTATCTCCTGCTCGGTCTGATCATCGAAACCGCGACGGACTCGCCCCTCGAGCAGCAGCTACGCGAGCGCATCTTCGAACCGCTCGGGCTCCGCCACACGACGTTCGCTCCGCGCTTCGTCACCGATCCCTACATCCACGGTCATCGCTCGCCGTCGCACCAAGGCGTCATCACCGGACCGCCGGTCGACACCAATGTCGAGGCTGCCAGCTGGACGTGGGCTGCCGGCGCGATCGTCTCGAACGCTGACGACCTTCGCCGGTTCTTCGCGCTGCTCCTCGAGGGACGGTTGCTGCCGCCAAGGCTGCTCCGGATGATGGAGACGGTCGGCCCCGCCGGCAGCCTGCAGTACGGCCTTGGGCTGGCCGTCTTTGCCACACCGTGTGGTGATGCTTGGGGTCATACCGGCAACGTTCAGGGCACCGTCACGGTCGCCTGGAATCGGAGGGACGGTTTCCGCCAGATCGTCCTTGCGGTCAACACCTATCCGCTCACCGGCGACTTGGAGGCAGCCGTCCACCGCCTCCAGATCGCTGCGTTCTGCGGAACGGATTGAGCAACCGATCGCGCCCGCATCACTTGACCTACCCGTACCAGGCAGGTGCCGTGAGCCAAACCCGACCGCGTGAGCGCAGCTGCCGCCGCGCGGCGTCGGCGACCTGCCGGTGGTGGAACAGGCCGTACACGGTCGGGCCGGCTCCGCTCACGTCCGCGCGGAACGCGCCGAGCGCGCGCAGCTCGTCTGCGAGCGGCGAGGAGACGAGGTCGTTGGCAGGGAGCGCGGCCAGGTCCCGCGGACGGACGACGGCGGAGACCGATTCGAGGAGCGCAGCACGGCGGGCCTCATAACCGTCGGCTCCGTTGCGGCGGTCGAACTCGTCGTACACCGCTGCCGTCGCGGGCTTCGCCGCGCCGCGTGGCAGCACGAGCAGGACGAAGTAGTCCTGCGGAAGCTCGAGCGGAGTCAGCGCCCCTCCTTCGTCTTGGCCGAGCTGCGGGCCGCTCGCCAGGAAGAAGGGCACGTCGGCGCCGAGCCGGCGGGCGAGCGCGTGCAGGCGGTCATCGGGGAGCGGCTCGTCGAGCGTTGCGTTCGCGAGCAACAACGCGGTCGCGGCGTCGGAGCTGCCGCCGCCGAGCCCGGACGCGACCGGGATGTGCTTGGAGATGCGTGCAAGCCACCGTGGTCGCACGCCTGCTTCGAGGGCAAGCGACGTCAGCGCTGCTCGCACGAGCGTGTCCTCGGCGAACCCCTCGACCGTCAGACCGTCGCTTGGCCATCAGCTCGACGCGGTCTGCAAGCGCGAGCCGTTGCATCACTGTCACGACCTCGTGCTTGCCGTCTGCGCGGACCGGGCCCACGACGAGCGCGAGGTTGAGCTTCGCGGTGGCCGAGGCGCGCGTCACAGCGCGCGCGTGAGCTCGACGAACTCGTGCGGCTCGAGCGCCTCCGCGCGGACGCCTGGATCTCGGCCGATCCGCTCGAGGGCGGCGACGGCCTCCGCTCGGGTCGCGAGCCCGGAGAGCTCGAGCGAGTTCGGGAGCGTCTTCCGACGGTGCGCGAACGCGGCGGCGACGACGCGCTTGACCCAGGCGAAGTTCTCCGGCAGCTCGGTGCGGCGGAACGCGACGAGCGCCGAGTCGACGTTCGGCTGAGGACGAAACACAGTTCGCGCGACCGGGTGGAACCCGGTTCGCTCTGCCGCCAGCTGGACGAGCACCGAGACGGCGCCGTACGCCTTCGTGCCGGGCGAGGCGAAGAAGCGGTCGGCGACCTCGCGCTGGACCATCACCGTCCACTCGTTGACGCTGGGAAGACCGTCGAGGCTCTCGGCAACGATCGGCGTGGCGACGTTGTACGGCAGGTTCGCGACGAGCTTTGTCGGTGCGGGCTCGAGCGCCGCGAGATCGAGCCGGAGCGCGTCGCCGAAGCGTAGGTCGACGTTCGGGCTCCCGGCGAGCGCCTCGCGAAGCTTCGGCTCGAGCGAGCGGTCGAGCTCGACCGCGTGCACGTGGGCGACGCGCGCGGCGAGATAGCGCGTCAGGACACCGAGCCCGGGGCCGATCTCGAGCACGACGTCGTCGTCGCCGAGCTCCGCGAGCCGGCCGATCACGCCGAGGATGTTCTCGTCGACGAGGAAGTGCTGCCCGAGCTCCTTCTTCGGCGCGACGCTCACGGCAGCCCGAACGCGCGCGCGGCGTTCTCGTCGACCTGCGCAGCGAGCTCGTCGGCCTCCTCGCTCCGCGTCCGCGCCAGTGCCGCGAGCGTGTGCACGACGTGCGCCGGCTCGTTCGGCCGTCCGCGGAGCGGCTCCGGCGAGAGGTACGGCGCGTCGGTCTCGGTCAGGATGCGGTCGAGCGGGACCTGCGTCGCCGCGAGCCTGAGGTCGGACGCGTTCTTGTACGTCACGTTGCCGGCGAACGAGACGTAGTACCCGCGCTCGAGCGCGGCGGGCAGCGCGGACGGATACGAGAAGCAGTGCAGTACGACGGTGCCGTCGAACGACGCGAGCTCTTCGAGCACGGCTTCGTCGGCAGCGCGGTTGTGGATCACGACCGGCTTTCCGAGCTCGGAGGCAAGCTCGAGGTGTTGCCGGAAGAGCGCGCGCTGGCGGTCGTGCGGGGCGTAGTCGCGAAAGAAGTCGAGGCCCGTCTCGCCGACTGCGACCGCACGTGGGTGCGCGAGCAGGTCGCGGAGCGCATCGAGGTCGTGGTCGTCCGAGGCCTCGTGCGGATGGATCCCGAGGATCGCGAAGACCTCCCCGTATCCGTCCGCGAGCTCGAGCGCGGTCCGGCAGCGTTCGATCGTCGTGCCGACGGTGAGGATTCGCCCGACGCCGGCCTCGCGCGCGCGGCGAACGAGCTCGTCAGGTGGGTCCGCGCACGCGTCGAGGTGCGCATGGGTGTCGATCACGCCGCTGTCGCGGGAGCCTCGAGGCGTGGGAAGAGGGGCTGCGCCGCCTCGATGCCGCCGGTCGGGACGGTCTTCCCGACAGCGACGTTCTCCCACGCGAGGTCGTCGGGCTGGCCCAGCGCCTCGAGGATGCGCGGCGACGTCTCGGGGAGGTAGGCCGCAAGTGCGACCGCGATCGCGCGCAGACCATCCGCAAGCGTGTACAGGACTCGGTCGAGTTGTGCGGCTTGCGCGTCGTCCTTCGCCAGCTCCCAGGGCTTGGTGTCGGTGACGAGCTTGTTCAGCTGCCGCACGAGATCCCAAATCGCGTCGAGCGCGCCGGTGATGTCGAACACGTCGAGCCGCTCCGCCACGTTCGTGCGGAGCTCGTCGATGACCGCAGTCTCGAGCAAGCTCTCCGCCGCGGGAATGTGCCCGCCGCGGTACTTGACCAGCATCGCGGTCGTGCGCGAGAGGAGGTTGCCGAGATCGTTCCCGAGCTCCTTCTCGTAGCGTTCGTGCAGCGAGTCGAGCGAGACCGTGCCGTCCTGGCCGAACTGGACCGCGCGTGCCGCCCAGAACCGGACGGGGTCGATCCCGTAGACACCGGTCAGGTCGAGCGGGTCGATCACGTTGCCGAGCGTCTTCGAGATCTTCCGGTCGTCGAGGAGCAGATAGCCGTGGACGAACACCTGCCTCGGCAGGCTGTACCCGGCCGCGAGGAGCAGAGCCGGCCAGAGGACACAGTGGAGCCGCAGGATGTCCTTGCCGATCAGGTGGCGAACTTCGGGCCAGTAGAGGTCGCGCAGGTCTTCGCCGGGGCGCGCGTACGTCAGCGCGCTGAGGTAATTGATGAGGGCGTCGACCCACACCCACGTGACCTGCTCAGGATCCCACGGGATCGGGACCCCCCACGGCTGTCCCTGTCGGCTGAGGCTGAAGTCCTCGAGGCCGGACTCGATCAGGCTCCGCGCCTCGTTGTAACGGAATCGCGGCAGGACGAAGTCCGGGCGCTCGTCGTAGAGGTCGATCAGCTGCTGCTGAAAGTCCGAGAGTCGAAAGAACCAGTTCTGCTCCTCGATGTACTCCGGGACCGTTCCGTGGTCCGGGCACTTCCCGTCGACGAGCTCGTCCTCCGAGATGAAGGTCTCGTGCCCGACGCAGTACAGGCCCGCGTACGTCCCTTCGTAGATGTGCCCGTTCGCCCGGATTCGTTCGACGAAGTCCTGGACGAACCGCTTGTGCTCCTCGTCAGTCGTCCGAATGAAGAAGTCCGGCTCCGCGCCGACTCGCCCCGGCAATGGGCGCCAGTCCTCCTCGACGATCTGGTCGACGAACGCCTTCGCGTCGAGCCCTCGCTCCACCGCGACCCGGTGCACCTTCGACCCATGCTCGTCGGTCCCGGTCAGGAAGAACGTCTCCTCGCCTCGCTGACGGTGATGGCGCACGAGGATGTCCGCCGCAATCGTCGTGTAGGCGTGCCCGATGTGCGGGGTCGAGTTGACGTAGAAGATGGGTGTGGTCAGGTAGAAGCGATTCACCGCTGTCAATGATAGGTCGAGTCTTTCGTGTGACCGTGAGCGCGACCGCCGCGAGCACCACGAGGGTCGAGAGGACGAGTCCGAGGAGAAGCGCCCCTGGGTGCGACGAGTCTCGATCACGGCGCGGGACGGACACGGCGAGGGAAGCTGCAAGCTCACGCGGGCGCTGCAGCACGCCGGCAGCGGTGCTGGGCGCAGCCAGACCCGTTGCGGCTTGCCTGGCGGGGTCTCCGCCGGCTGCCCGACGCGCCCCGAGCGCCCGGCTCGCGACCGCAGGCTGCGACTCGCGCGCCGTCGTCTCGTCCGCCCCGGCCAGCGCACGCCGGCGAACTGCGCGCACGATCAGCCCTCCTGCGGGGGTCCGCCCGGCCGAAGAGACGACCTCCAGCCCGCCGGGCTCCCCGGCCGGTTCCGCCGCGGCGACAGCGGGCTCCTCGCTCCAGGTCGGCGCAGCCGTGCCGGGCGGCTGCGTCGGTTGCGGAGCAGCGACCGCGGGCGGCGGCTGCGACGGCCGCGCGGGCTCCTCGACGCGCTGGACGGGCGGCGCGGGCTGCGGCTGGACCGGAGGCGGCGCCGCGGCCGGTGCGGGAGCAGGCGCGGGGGCCGCCACCCTCGGTCGCGCCGGCAGGAACGCGAGCGGGTCGACGTACCCCTCGTCCTCGGCAGTGCGCCGAACGCCGAGGTGCACGTGCGGCTCACGCGTGGTCGCGTCGGAGCTCTCGCCGACGACGCCGACGCGCGCGCCCTCGGCGACCTCGTCCCCGCGCTCGACGGAGACCGAGCCGAGCTGCAACAACGTCACGGAATACCCGTCGGCCGTACGGATCGTCAGCGCGCGACCACCGCCCGGGACCGACCCCACGAACGACACGCTCCCCGCCGCAGGCGCGCGCACCGAATCGCCGAGCGCGCCTCCCACGTCGATCCCGCGATGTTGTCCGCCCGCGTACGGGTCCGAGCCGAAGACGAAGGGTCGGAGCACCGGCCCGTCGATCGGCCACGCCCAGGCCTGTGCGCCGCCCGGAAGCAGCAGCGCGAACAGCACGCTCGAGACGACCGCGAGCCGACGCATCGTCGGACCTCCTTCGGGTCAGCGGGGGTGAACGACCGAACGTCGAACGTAGCAACGGCGCCTTCCGTTGTCAGGGGCGACGACGCGAATGTGGAAAGGTCGTTACGGCCTTGTTACAGAGAGCGGTCGTAGAGCGTGTTCTTGGCCACGCCCGTCAACCGTGACACGAGCTCGGCCGCGTGTCGGCGAGGCAGTCCGGCGGCGACGAGCTCGGCGACCGCAGCCGTCGCCTCGTCCTCGCCCTCAGGCGTCGCCGTGGTCTCCGCAGGGCCGAGCACGAGCACGATCTCCCCTTTCGGCGGCTCGGCGAAGCGCTCGGCGAGCTCGGTCGCCGTCCCGCGCGCGACCTCCTCGTAGAACTTCGTCAGCTCGCGCGCGACCGCCACGCGCCGGTCGGGCATCGCCTCGGCGAGCGACCGAAGCGAGCGTGGTAGCCGCTGCGCGGACTCGAACGCGACGACGGCATGCGGCCAGCGCGCCAGCTCCGACCAGAGCTCGCGCAGCCCATTTTCGAATCGAGGCAGGAACCCGATGAACTGGAAGCGCTCGGCGCCCAACCCGGAGACGACGAGCGCGGTGTCGACCGCGGAAGGCCCCGGCAGCACCGTCACCGGCACACCGGCGTCGAGTGCAGCGGCAACGAGTCGCGCGCCCGGATCGCTGACCCCCGGCAGCCCGGCGTCGGTGACGAGCGCCATCCGCTCACCGGCGACGAGCCGCGGCACGAGCTCCGCGGTCCGCTTCGCCTCGTTGTGCTCGTGGTAGCTCAGCAGCTTCGGCTTGATGCCGTGGCGATCGAGCAAGACGCGCGTCACGCGTGTGTCCTCGCAGAGCACGAGGTCGGCCGCGCGCAACTCCTCGAGCACGCGCAGCGTGATGTCGTCGAGGTTGCCGATCGGGGTCGCACAGACGGCGAGCGCCATCGCTAGTGCTGGTCGAGCGCCTCGAACCCGACGAACCCCGCGCCGACCACGCCTGCGTCCGAACCAAGCGTCGCCGGGACGACCCGGACGAGCTCGCGGCCGGGCGACAGCGCCTCGCGCAGCATCACCTCGCGCGCCGGGGCGAGCAGGAATTCGCCGGCGGCCTCGCCCCAACCCCCACCGATGACGATCAGCTCCGGGTTGAAGACGTTCACGAACGAGCCGAGCGCGGAGCCCAGGCGCCGACCCATCCGGTGGAGGATGTCGAGCGCCTGCTCGTCGCCCTGGTGCGCACGATCGAGCAGCGTCCGCGCGTCCGCGTCCGGCCCGAAAACCGCCTGCGCGTCGGCCGCCGCCGCAAGCCCCGTCGCGTAGGCCTCCAGGTGCCCCCTCCCCGTGCAGTTCCCCTGGCACGGACGCCCGTCGTGCTCGATCACGATGTGACCCAACTCGGCGGCGGCACCCTGGGCGCCGCGGTACGGACGCCCGTCGAGGATGAGCCCGCCCCCGACGCCGGTGCCGAGCGTCAGCATGATCAGGTCGCGCGCCCCACGCCCGGCGCCGGCCTGCCACTCGCCGATCGCGGCGGCGCTCGCGTCGTTCTCGATCGCGCAGGGCAGCCCGAACCGCTCGCCGATCAACGTTCGGAGCGGGACGTCGGTCAGCGGGATGTTCACCGAGGAGACCGCAGTCCCCGACGCCTGGTCGATCGTCGACGGCACGCCGAGCCCGATCGCCTCGATGCCGTCCTCGACGAGGCCTTCGATCACATCGCCGATCGCAGCAACCACCACGTCTTCGGACGACGTCGGCGTGGCCACCTCGCGGAGTGAGGTCACCTGGCCCGACCTGTCGACGATCCCGGCAGCGATCTTGGTGCCGCCGAGGTCGACGCCGATGACGCGGTTTGCCTCCACGAGCGCGCGGCTACGATAACCGCCCCGATGGCCCAGAGAGACAAGCCGTACCGCGTCTATCGCGGCGGCCGGACGAAGGGCAGGGTTCCGTTGCAGCGGCGCGTCGAGCAGGCGCCTCGGCGCGACGGCGGCCGCCCGGACCGCCCGGTCACCCCCGCACCCAGCTCGCCTGGGCCGCCGCGGCGTCGGCGTTGGCCCCGGCGCGTCGGCATCGCGGTCGTCCTCGTCCTGCTCCTCGCGCTCGTCTGGGGCTTCGCGAGCTACTTCGCGCTCGCCCGGTCGCTCGACGGTGCAAACCGTCGCCTCGGCCCGGTCCCCGCCCTCGACGAGCAGAGCGGGCTCCTGATCTCGGATCCCGCGACCACGCTGCTCCTCGGGACCGACCACGGCCCCGGGGCGGGACGAGAGGGCGCCCAGCGCTCGGACTCGATCATGCTCGTGCGCACCGACCCGGGACGAGGCCGCACCTCGTTCCTGTCGATCCCGCGCGACCTGCGCGTCGACGTGCCCGGCCACGGCTTCGCGAAGATCAACGCCGCGTTCCAGTTCGGCGGCCCGAACCTCACCGTGCAGACGATCAAGGGCTTCACCGGTCTGCAGGTCAACCACCTGGTGGCGGTCGACTTCCGGAACTTCGAGCAGCTGATCGACGCGCTCGGCGGCGTCACGATCGACGTGCCCGAGCCGATCCTCTCGAACCGCTTCGACTGCCCGTTCGCAACCCAGGAGCAGTGTCAACGGTGGAACGGGTGGCGCTTCGCCGCCGGTGAGCAGACGATGAGCGGACGCCGCGCGCTCGTCTACTCGCGCGTCCGCGAGAACCGACTCGACCCTGCCGAGAACGACCTGACGCGCGGCGAGCGCCAGCAGGCGGTCGTGCGCGCGATCGGCGACGAGGTCACGAGCTTCTCGACGCTCGTGCGGATGCCGTTCCTCGCCGACGACCTGATCGCGCCGCTCGCGACCGACCTGTCGGCCGGTCAGTTCGGGCAACTCGCCTGGGTCAAGGTCCGCTCGGGCTCGACCCTGCGCTGCCGGCTCGGCGGAACGCCGACCTCGATCGGCGGCGAGTCGTTCCTGATCGGGAGCGAGGAGAACCGGAACGTGATCCTGATGTTCCTGGGCGTTGCGGCACCCCAGCCGCCGCCTCCGGGCACCGGGCTGTTCGGCCCGGGCTGCGTCAGCTAGTCGCTGCTGCCCTTCTCCGACTTCGACTCGGACTTCGACTCCGACGACTTCGAGTCCGACGACTTCTCGCCGCCGCCGTCGCTCGACTCTTTCCCGCCCCCACGTTTTCGTGAGCGGCCGTAGTCGGTCGAGTAGAACCCCGAGCCCTTGTAGTGGACCGCGACGGGGTAGAAGACACGTTCGACGGGCGCGGCACCGCACACTTCGCACTTCTCTGGCGGTGGGTCGTCCATCCGCTGGAAGACCTCGAACACGTGCCCGTTCGGGCAACGGTATTCGTAGATCGGCACCCGGCGAGACTAGCAAGGTGTTCCGCGGGTACCGTCTCGTCGTGACGCAGGTCGCGACGACTCCGGAGAGCACGACGGGCACCACCGGAGTCGGAGTTCGCGCAGCGTGGTTCGCGTGGGGTGTCGCCGGTTGCGTGCTCGCGGTCGCCACCTTTCTCTTTGCGCGCCTGACCGCCTGGCCGCCGCACGAGGACGAGACCCTCGCCCTGTTCGTCGCGCGGCAGCCGCTCGGCAGGCTGCTCGACATCGTGCTCGAGGAGCGCGGCGGCGCGCCGCTCCACTACCTCCTCGCCGCGATCGCCGCGCACTCGGGGGGCGGCCTCACCGCGCTCCGCCTCGGCTCGGCGCTGTTCGCGCTGGCGAGCCTCCCGCTCGTCGCGCTCCTCGCCGCGCGCCTCGCCGGCCGCGCCGTCGGCCTGATCACGACCGTGCTCGTCTCCGCGAGCTGGGTGCTCCTGTTCCACGGCGTGTACGGCCGGATGTACAGCCTGTTCCTCTTCACGAGCGCGCTCTCGTACCTCGCGCTGCTCTGGGCGATCGACCGCGGCGGCGCGTGGCGCTTCGGGCTCTGGGGGCTCGCGGCGATCGCGTGCATCGCGAGCCATCCGTACGGCGCGCTCGTGCTCGCCTCGCAGGGCCTGTACGTCCTGCTCGTGCGACGTCGCGTTCGTGCGGCCGTCGTCGCGTTTGCGGCGGTTGGGGTCCTCGGCACGCCGTTCTGGCTCGCCGACCTCCGGCTCGCCAACCGGTTCGACGTGGGTGTGACCGGCACCGAGAGCGGGAAGCTCGGTTCTCCGCTGCCGGTGCTTCGGTACCTGAAGGACGTCGCCGGGGACTTCACCGCGGGCTGGTGGGTGCTGCTCGTCCCCGTGCTGGTGCTCGCCGCCTTTGGCGCGCGCGAGCTCTGGCGACAGAACCGACGTGCTGCCTACCTCGTGGCGTGCACGGTCGCGACCCCGACGCTTGCGCTGCTCCTCGCACGCCTCGGGAGCTCCGCGTCACCCGAGACGAGGCACCTGATCTTCGTGCTGCCGTTCTTCATGCTCCTGCTCGCGACGGCGCTCGTCTCGCTCGGCAGGCGCTACGGCCGCGCCGTCATGGCCTGTGCGCTCGCCGCGCTCGTCGTCGCGGAGGTCGGCTGGGCGTACGAGAAGACGCCGCAACTCTTCACCGGCGACCCGTCTGCGCGCGTCGCGGCGCGCGAGGCGGCGGGCCGCTGGCTCGCTGCGACGAGCCGTCCCGACGACGTGTTCTTCGGCTACGAGCCCGTCTACCTCGAGGCAGCGAACGTCGACCCGGACGTCGCGCACATCGTCATCCCACGCGCCGACGCAAAGCTCGCTGCCGACCGGCTGGACGCGCTCCCGCGACCACTCGGCCGGGGAGTCTGGGTGTTCGACGCCTACGACACGAACAACTGCACCTGCACGCGTGGCCTGACGATCGACGAGCGCCTGCCTCCCGGTCGGACGCGCGACTACGAAGCGCGCGTGTTCGGCCCGTACCTCGTGCTCCGCACGCGTGAGGCGACGCGAACACCTGCGGAGTACCTCGACCGAGCGGCGCAGGTGATGGTCGTCGGCAAGTCGCTCTTCATCGGGGACGCGGACATCAACTTCGTGACGGTGCGGCGCGCGGCCGACCGCCTGGGCCTCCTCGACTACTGAGCGCTGCGCTCCTCGAGCTCGACGATCTCCCGGAAGCACGGGGCGTCCTCGAACGCCGCGAGGCCGGCCGGCGTGAGGCGGCGACGCTGCTTCGGCCGCAGCCGCCGTGCTGCCGCGATCGCGGCGGAGGCGCCGACGAGGCCGCCGAGCAGGAACGAGCGCGTTCGGCTGCGTCGCTCGTGCTCGTCCATGGGACGATTGTAGGCCGATGATCGTCTGTGCCCTCGGTGACCTCCTGCTCGACGTCGTCGTGCGACTCGACACGCCGCTGAACCTGGGCGCCGACGCGACGGCGCGGACCCGCACGGGTGCGGGCGGCCAGGCCGCCAACGTCGCCGCCTGGACGACCGAGCTCGGAGGGCAGGGCCGCCTCGTCGCGAAGCGCGCGACCGACGCGGCCGGCGAGCTCGTCGCGCAGGAGCTCACCGCCCACGGCGTCGAGGTCTTCGGCCCTGCGGTCGACGGCCACAACGGCGTCGTCGTCTCGCTCGTCGCGCCGAGCGGCGAGCGCTCGATGGCCTCGGACCGCGGCGTCGCGCCGCAGCTCCGCTCGGACGAACTCGAGATGCGCTGGCTCGGCGGCGCGAACTGGCTGCACGTGACGGGCTACGCGCTCTTCCGCTCGCCGATCGACGAGGCGGCCGCGAAGGCCGCGGGCGCGGTGCGCGGGCAGGGCGGACGGATCAGCGTCGACCTCTCGTCCTGGAGCCTGATCCGCGACTTCGGCCCGGCGAAGCTCGTGCGACGACTCGAGCTGCTCGAGCCCGACGTGATCTTCGGCAACGCCGAAGAGCTCGAGGAGATCGGCGGAACGTTCCCCTCGCAGGAGTGGGTGCTGAAGCTCGGGCCCGACGGCGTCGAGCTCTCCGACGGCCGCAAGCTGCCCGCGCCGGACGCGGACGTCGTCGACACCACCGGTGCAGGCGACGCGCTCGCGGCGGGCTACCTCGTCGGCGGCGCGGAGCTCGGGCTCGAGGCGGCGGCCCGCTGCGTCGCGACGCTCGGGACGATGCCGTGGTGAGGATCTCCGACGAGGTGCGCACCGCGCTCGACGAAGGCCGGCCGATCGTTGCGCTCGAGACGACGCTGATCGCGCACGGCTTTCCGCCCGGCGAGGGTGTCGCGGTCGGCCTCGAGAGCGAGCGGCGCGTGCGAGAGGCCGGCGCGACGCCCGCGACGATCGGCGTGCTCGACGGAGAAGTGCGCGTCGGGCTCGACGAGCAGGAGCTCGAGCGCTTCGTCGCGACCGCGCGCAAGCTCGGGCCGCGCGACGTCGGCGCTGCCGTCGCACAACGCGCCGTCGGTGCGACGACCGTCGGCGGGACGCTCGCGGTGGCGCGCGCCGTCGGACTTCGCTTCATGGGCACCGGCGGGATCGGCGGAGTCCACCGAGGCTGGACGGAGCGGCCCGACGTCTCCTCCGACCTCGGCGAGCTCGCGCGAACGCAGGTCGTCGTCGTCGCGTCGGGTGCGAAGTCGATCCTCGACGTGCCGGCAACCGCCGAGGCGCTCGAGACCCTCGGCATCCCGACCCTCGGCTTCCGCACGGACACGCTGCCGCTCTTCTACACCGCCGACGGCGGCCCCCCGGTTTCCGCGCGGGTCGAGTCCGCGGGAGAGGCGGCGGAGATCGCGCGCGCCCACTGGGAGCTCGGCGGCGCGGGCCTCCTCGTCGGCAACCCGCCGGCGCAGAGCCTCGACGACGTCGAGGGCCTGATCGAGCAGGCGCTCGCGGAGGCCGCGCGCGAGGGCGTCGGCGGCCAGGGCGTGACGCCGTTCGTGCTCTCGTGGCTGCACCGCGAGAGCGGCGGGCGAACACTCGCGGCGAACCGAGCGCTGGTTGCGGACAACGCGGGCTTGGCAGCCGAGATCGCCGTGGCGACAATGGAGAAGTGAAGGCGCTCCTCGTCCTGCCGCTCGTCGTGGCCGTCGGCGGCGCGACGCCGCTCCCCGGGCTTCCGGGCTACACCGCGGGCTACGCGAGCTGGACGAAGCTGAACTCGAAGCCGATCCCCCGCCGCGCGGTCGACGCGCACAGCTCGATCAAGAACGTCTACGCCTCGAAGTTGGCTCGTGCCGGTCGCTATCCCGTCGGAACGGTGATCGTCAAGGAAGGGCGACAGCGCTCGGGCGCGGCGGTCACGCTGATCGCCGTGATGCGGAAGCTCCGCGCGACGGGGCCGCACAACGGCTGGCAGATGATCGAGTGGACACGCGCTTCCGGAAGCGCGCGCTTCAGCGAGCTCGCGCGCGGGCAGGTCTGCACGTCCTGCCACTTCCAGGCGCGCAAGACCGACTACGTCTTCACGAAGCGGCGTTGACTACTCGAGCGCCGCGAGCAGCTCGTCGATCGTCAGCGCCGGCAGCGTCTCGATCTTCGTCGAGCCTCGCGCGCCGAGCGCGACGCTGACGCGCGCCACCGTCGCGAGGTCGGGCGCCTCGACGACGCTGACGAAGTCCCACTCGCCGAGCGTCGCCCACTGGTGCAGGACCTTCGCGCCGAGCTCCTCGACGTCCTTGTTCACCTCGCGGAGCCGGTCCGGGTTCGACTTGAGCGTCTGGACGCCTTGCGTGCTGAGCGTGGAAAGCAGGATGTAGGTGGCCATGCGTTGAGCCTAACGCGGGATCACTTCGCGTGCCGGGTCGTTCGCAGGGTCGTTCTCGGCCAGCGCGTCGTGGGCCCACTCGCTCCGCTTCCACGCCGGCACCGGCGTCTCGCAGTCGGTCTTCGGCACGAAGCGAGAGCGCTTCACGAGGCGGTACTCGTGGATGTAGCGCGGGCAGTTCGGGAAGACCTCCGTCGCCCGCACCCGCAGCACGAACTGCGCCTCCGGCCAGTCCGCGCGGAGCGGGTCCTCCAGGTCGACGGAGGCGACGCCGTTCAGGCGCAGCCGCTTGCGGCCTTCGAAGTCGATGAAGAGCAAGCCGACCTGCGCGTTCACGATCGCGTTCCCCATCGAGAGATACATGCCGTTCCCGTCGTAGCTCGGGAAGGCGATCGTTCGCTCGTCGAGCACGCGGACGAAGCCCGGCTCCCCGCCCTTGTACGAGCACTGCGGCTTCCCGTCGGCGTCGGCGGTCGCGAGGAAGAACATGTCGCGCGCCTCGATGAAGGCACGGTCGTCGTCGTCGATCGTCTCGCTGACGATTCGCTCTTCGATCCGGTCCGCGAGCCGACGCGTGTCGAACCGGTCCTGCAGCTCTCGGCTACCGCCGTGGTACACGCTTCGCATTGTCGCGCGCTTCCTGGTCGAAGTACAGGAACGCGGCGCCGAGGAACAGAAGCGGCGAGACGACGAGGCTGGCGACGAACGACGCGATCGCCAGCGTCTGGTCGCTCGTTCCCCGCAGGAGGAAGAAGAGGCCGCTCTGCGTGAGGAAGACGAGGATCGCCAGCGTGGCCAGCGACCCGAGCGCGTGGACGAAGTCGGCGCGGGCAAGCCGATAGGCGCGCAGGAACGCGAAGCCGAACCCGACCCGTTCCAAGGCCAGGACCGGGACGATCAGCCCGAGCGCGGCCAGCCAAACGAGCCCGGGAAGGATGAAGAAGGCGACGAGGAACGGGAACGGCAGAAAGACGAGCAGCCCGCCGAGCAGCGGCTGCCAGACACGAACCGGCCGCCCGGCGGCGAGCGCGACCGCGCCGAGATACGACGCGCTGAGCAGCACGCCGCCAGCGATCGGGACGACGACGAGCAGCGCGGTCTCGTCGAGCGTCCGGGCAAGCAGGTTCAGGATCGACGGCGGGATCCCGAGCGCGAGCGAGGGCCACAGGCGTCGGCCGTAGAGCCGCATCGACTCCGCGACGAGCTGGCCGACGGTGCGTTCGGCGGGTGGCAGAGGCGGTGGCAGCGGCGGCGGGGACACGGTGCGGGACGCTACCGTGCGCCCGTGGGCTTCACCGTCTTCTCCCCCGACACGAACGACTGGCAGGAGCGCGACGACGGTTCCGGCCGCCGCGTCGCGCGCTTCTCCGACGCGATGACCCAGGCGCGCGCGAACCTCTGGCGCTATCCCGCGGGTGCGAAAGGGAAGCGACATGCCGACCACGTGCAGGAGGAGACGTTCGTGATCGTCGCGGGCTCACCGTCGATGTACCTCGGCGAGCCGCCGGAGCGTGTCGACCTCACGCCGGGCTCCGTCGTCGTCGTGCAACCGGGCACGGCTCTGCAGATCTGGAACCACGGCGCCGACGAGGCGACGCTCTTCATCGTCGGCGCACCACCGGAGCAGGCTGGCGCCGACTTCCTTCCGGACGTCGACGCCTAGCCGCTACGCGTTTCAGGACGAGCAGGTCCCCGGATCGGGCGCATCGAGGCGGAACGGCGCACCCGCCTCGCCCGGCACGAGGTACGTGGCCCACAACTCGAGCTCGATGTTTCCCCGGTTGAAGGCCGTGTGAATGTTCTCGTCACCGCGATCGACGAAGCTCTGACCGACGGTGTAAGTCCGCCCATCGCAGTTGGGGTCGTCCGCATACACGATCGTCAGCGCCCCGCCCTTGACCGTCACGAGGACGGGGCCCGGGTGGCTGTGCCAGCCGGTCGTGCCTCCCGGCCCGATCCTGATCTGCTGGGTCACGAAGTCGAGTGGCTCCTTCGTCTGCAGCTTCACACCCGCCTTGCTGTGGACGTTCAGCAGTTCGGCATGTGTCCCGCGAGCCCACACCGGGGCCGAGATGACTCCCACGCCGGGCGTCGCCAGCGCGATGCCGGCCAACACCGGGAGAAGGACCATTGCCCCGAGCACAGCCTTCTGCGTACGCCTCATTGTCGCGCCTCCTTCGTTGTCTCACCGGAGCCTGTCCGGGTCGACTGAGGAAGCCCTGAGGGGACGCTGAGGCTAGCTCTGCGAGAGCGTGACCCAGACGGCGCCTGCGCCGGTGGCGATCGAGGTCACGTAGAGCTGCGCGTCGTCGCCGCCCTTGGGCATGAGCCGCACGAGACCCGTCAGCTTGAGGGTCCGTGGATCGAAGCTCATGAGCGTCCCGCTCGGCACGTCGTACCGCCAGACCGAGCCGTACCCGACGGCGTACTGCCCCTCCTCGGCCGGGAGCGCTCCGCTCTCGAGGGTGTTGCGGAGCGTTCGCGGGTCCACGCGCGACATCGCCGGGTTGGTCGTCCTTGCGATGCACATCCAGAGCCACCCGTAACCCACCGCGGGGCGCGTCGCGTACGAGCCGAAGTCCCGCTCGAGCATCTCTCCCGTCTTCGGATCGACGCGGTACAACCTGGCCGTGTTCAGGTTCGTCACCCAGACGTAGCCGTTGCCGACGGCGAGCCCGTCGACGCGTGAGGCGAGCAGGTCATTGGGGAGGCGAAGTCTCGCGAGCACGCGTCCGCGGGCAGCGTCGATCCGGAGCGCGGCGTTCCGAGTGCCGCGGTGCGCAAGCACCCAGACGGCGCCGTCCCCGACGACGACGGCCGCGGGGTCCATCCCGAGGCGGTACTCCTTCGCTCCGCCGCCGCCGGCAGGCACGCGCGTGAGCAGATGCCGAGCGCGTCGCTCGTCGTAGCCGACGAGCCACGCGCCGACGGCGTCGGCGGCGAGGACTGGACCCGTTCCGTACGCGAGGACGGCCGGTGTGGTGGAGACCACCGTTGTGTGGCGAACCTCGTTCGTCGCCGCGTCAACCTCGGAGACGGTCTTGTCGAGCCGGTTGTACACCCAGACCGTCTTTCCGCTGACCGCAGTTGCCGTCGGCGCGGCCCCGACGTCGATCTCGGCCGAGACACGGTTCGTCGTCGGGTCGATCCGGACGAGCCGCTCCGGATCCGGCGGGGGGCTCGCTCCCGTTGCAGCATCGGTGCGACTGCTGACCGCCCAAACCGCGACGGCGGCGATCGCGACGGCGGCGATCGCGACGGCTGCCGCCGCGACCGCGAAAAGCGCACGTCGCCGCGGTCGGTCGAGTCCGAGTGCTGCCTGCGCGGCTGCGACGAGCTCGCCGCACGTCGCGTACCGCTCCTCGGGCTCCTTCGCCATCGCCTTTTCGATCACCGCGTCGAGCGCCTGCGGAAGGCGGCGATTCCGCGCACTGATGCTCGGCGGCTCCTCCTCCAGGTGGGCCCACGCCACCGCCAACCGCGACGGCCCGACGAACGGCGGCTCGCCCGTCAGACACTCGTAGAGCAGACAGCCGAGCGAGTAGACGTCGGAGCGTCCGTCCACCGGTCGCCCCTCGATCTGCTCGGGCGCGAGGTAGGCCGGCGTTCCCAACGAGCGCGCGTCGCCGAGCCTCGCGCCGTCGTCCGTGACCCGCCGCGTCAGCCCGAAGTCCGCGAGGTAGACGTGCTCGTTTTCGTCGAGCAGCACGTTCGACGGCTTGACGTCGCGATGGACGAGGCCCCTTGCGTGGGCGGCGTCCAGCGCCTGCGCGACCTGACCCACGATCGAGACGGCGCGAGCCGGCGCGAGCGCTCCTTCCGAGCGAAGCAGCGCCCTGAGGTCGGTTCCCTCGACGTACCGCATCGCGAGGTACAGCTGTCCGTCGAGCTCGCCGGCGTCGTGGATCGGGACCACGTTCGGATGCTCGAGCGACATCACGAGCTCCGACTCGCGCGCGAAGCGCTCACGGAAGCGCTCGTCGACCGCGAGGTCGGGCGCCATCAACTTCAGCGCCACCCGCCGCTTCAGCCGCAGGTCGAACGCGAGGTACACGACGCCCATCCCGCCGTGACCGATCTTCTCCTCGACCCGATAGCCGAGAAGATCGACGTCGCTCGGGTCGGGGGTGTCAGTGGACAAGTCCTTGTTCGTCCTCAGGCCCAACGATATGACGCGCTCGCCGACATTCCAATGCCGCTCGCTTCCGTTGTCGTCCAAAGCGCGATCGTGCCGAGCCCTGCTGAGGGGCGGCTGAGCCGCGCCTGAGCCGGTCCGGGGTGTTAGCGTCGGCGCGAGGACGACGCGTGGAATTCCGCATCCTGGGGCCGCTCGAGGTCGTCGAGCGAGACCGTGTCGTCACGCTCGGCGGCTCGCGCCAGCGTGCTCTGCTCGCGCTGCTGCTCACGCGCGCGAACGAGGTGGTCTCCGCGGATCGGCTGATCGACGAGCTGTGGGGAGAGCAGCCCCCGCGGACGCCGGCGAACGCGCTCCAGTTTCACGTCTCTCAGCTACGGAAGGCACTGGCTCCTCGCGAAGTTGTGATCACGCAGCCGCCGGGGTACCTGATCCGCGTCGCGCCGAACGAGCTCGACCTGCTGCGGTTCGAACAGCTCGTCGACGAGGCAGAGCGCGCGGCGCCCGACTCTGCCGCGCGACTCTTGCGGGAGGCCCTCGATCTGTGGCGGGGCGCGCCGCTCGCAGACGTCGCGCACGAACCGTTTGCGCAGACGGAGGTCGTCCGACTCGAGGAGCTTCGTCTCCGTGCGCTCGAGCTCCGGTTCGACGCTGACCTGGCCCTCGGGCGCCATCGCGAGCTTGTCGCGGAGCTCGAGGTCCTGGTGCGCGAGCAGCCGCTCCGCGAGCGGCTACGCGCGTCGCTGATGCGCGCGCTCTACGCATCGGGGCGACAGGCCGACGCGCTCGAGGTGTATCGGCAGACGCGCGCGTTGCTCGTGGCTGAGCTCGGGATCGAGCCGAGCCCCGCGCTGCAAGAGCTCGAGCGGGGGATCCTCCGCCAAGACGCCGGCCTCGACGCGAGCGAGGTCACCGGCCCGGCGAGCCAACGCGCGATCGTCTGCGTCGTTCGTGACGAACGCCGACTCGACGAGCTGCTTGCAATCGCCGAGCCGCTCGCACAGAGGCCCCCGCGCGAGCTGATCGTCGCCCGCCTGCTGAGGCAGAGCGACGATCTCCCGGCGGCGAACACGATGCTGGCGGGACTCCGCCGCGACTTGACGGACCGAGGTGTGTCGTCGCGCGTCACGGCGTACACGACGACCGAGCCGGGCAAGGATGCTGCGCTGCTCGCGACGGAGCACGACGCGGATCTCATCCTCGTCGACGCGCAGCCGGAGCTCCTCGAGAGCGGCCGGCTCGACGACGAGCTCGCCGTGATCCTCGCGCACGCGCGATGTGACGTCGGTGTCTTGACGGGCGGTCGCAGCGAGCAAACCGGGCCGGTCGTCACCCCGTTCGGAGGAGACGAGCACGACTGGTCGGCGATCGAGGTCGCCGCGTGGCTCGCCGGGTCGCTCGGGACGACGCTCCGCCTGCTCGGCACGGAGGCCGATCCTGCCGCAGGGCGCCGCGACGCGAGCAGGCTGCTCGCACGCGCCTCGTTGGTGGTTCAGCAGGTCGTCGGCATCGTCACCGAACCGGTCCTCGTGCCGCCGGGCGACGAGGGTGTGCTCGAGGCCGCGCGTGACGCGCGTTTGCTCGTCATCGGCCTCTCGGAGCGTTGGCAGCGTGAGGGCATCGGGCCGGTTCGCCGTGCCGTCGCCGCGGGAGCGGGCGTGCCGACCCTGTTCTTGCGACGCGGCGTGCGCCCGGGTGGCGTCGCCCCACAGCACACGCTGACGCGCTTCACGTGGACCGTCGTCTCGCCGCCGTTGACATCGTCCGACCCGCGCCCTACGTTGGAGACGTGATCAAGCTCGCCCTCTTCGCGCTGCTCGTCTCGCTCGCGGTCGGCGCAGGCACCGGCCAGGCCCGTCCCGGAGCCGCCTCACCGACTGCGTCGGAGCTGGCGACGCCGTGCATCGCGACCGGTGCGTCGTGGCGGCGTGGGAACGTCCCGCGGCAACAAGTACGTGATCACGCGCAGGAACGTGACCTGCGCCTTCGCGAAGACCTGGGTCGCCCGCCTTTCGGGTCGAAGGGCCACCCGTCCGGCACAGAGCATCGCTGGGCCGCGCGGCTGGATCTGCATCGTCACCGCGCCGTACGCGGGCAAGGCCGCGATCGGCGCGTGCGGGCGCGGCAGCGGCACGGGCTTCGGCTGGGCGCCGAAGTTCTCCTAGAGCCCCGCTAGACCGCGGCCGGCTCGGCCACGCCGGCCTTCGTGAAGACGAGCTCGCCGTCGGCCGCGTCCACCAGCACCGTGTCGCCCTCGGCGAAGTCGCCCTCGAGCAGGCGCAGCGCGAGCGGGTTCTCGACGAGCCGCTGCAGCGCACGCTTGAGCGGGCGGGCGCCGTACGTCGGGTCCCAACCCGCTTCCGTGACGACCTCCTTCGCGGCGTCGGTGAGCTCGAGCGAGAGACCGCGCTCGGCGAGCCGTTCGCGCAGCCGCGCGAGCTGGAGCTCGACGATGTCGCCGAGCTGATCGCGGGTGAGCGGCTTGAACTCCACGATCTCGTCGATCCGGTTCAGGAACTCCGGGCGGAACCGCTCGCGCAGCCCGTCTGCCGAGCGCACGTTCGAGGTCATGATGATCACGGTGTTGCGGAAGTCGACGGTGCGTCCCTGGCCGTCGGTCAGCCGGCCGTCGTCGAGGATCTGCAGCAGCACGTCGAAGATCTCGGGGTTCGCCTTCTCGATCTCGTCGAGCAGGACGACCGAGTACGGGCGGCGCCGCACGGCCTCCGTCAGCTGACCGCCCTCCTCGTAGCCGACGTAGCCGGGCGGTGCACCGACGAGGCGCGCGACCGTGTGCCGCTCCTGGTACTCCGACATGTCGAGCCGCACCATCGCGCGGTCGTCGTCGAACATGAACTCCGCGAGTGCGCGCGCGAGCTCGGTCTTGCCGACGCCGGTCGGGCCGAGGAAGACGAACGAGCCGATCGGCCGGTTCGGGTCCTGCAGGCCGGTGCGCGCGCGTCGCAGTGCGTTCGCGACCGCCTCGACCGCCTCGTCCTGACCGACGACGCGCTGGTGCAGCCGCTCCTCCATGTGGATCAGCTTCTCGGTCTCGCCCTCGAGCAGGCGTGAGACCGGGATGCCCGTCCAGCGGGCGACCACTTCGGCGACGTCGTCCTCGTCGACCTCTTCCTTGACCATCGGCTCGGCGACCGTCTGGCGGCCGTCGAGCTCGCGCTCGAGCTCGGGGAGCTCGCCGTGCCGGATCTCGGCCGCGCGGTTGAAGTCGCCGGCGCGCTCGGCGCGCTCGAACTCCATCCGCAGCTCGTCGATCCGCTTCGTGATCTCCTTGACGCGCTCCAGCGCTTCGCGCTCCTTCGACCAGCGCGCGGCGAGCTCGTTGCGGCGCTCCTGCGCCTCCGCGAGCGCGCGCTCGACAGGCTCGCGCACGACGTCGGACTCCTTGCCCATGGCCGCGAGCTCGATCTCGAGCTGACGCACGCGGCGCTCCGCCTCGTCGAGCTCGAGCGGCGAGGAGTCGATCTCCATGCGCAGCCGCGACGCGGACTCGTCGACGAGGTCGATCGCCTTGTCGGGCAGTTGCCGGCCGGTGATGTAGCGGTCGGAGAGCACCGCGGCCGCGACGAGCGCGGCGTCGCGGATGCGCACGCCGTGGTGCGCCTCGTAGCGCTCCTTCAGCCCGCGCAGGATCGCGATCGTGTCGACGACCGACGGCTCGCCGACGAAGATCGGCTGGAAGCGCCGCTCGAGCGCAGCGTCCTTCTCGATGTGCTTGCGGTACTCGTCGAGCGTCGTCGCGCCGACCGCGCGCAGCTCACCGCGCGACAGCATCGGCTTGAGCAGGTTCGCGGCGTCGACCGCGCCCTCCGCCGCACCGGCGCCGACGATCGTGTGCAGCTCGTCGATGAAGAGGACGATCTGCCCGGCAGCGCCCTGGATCTCCTGCAGGACCGCCTTGAGACGCTCCTCGAACTCGCCGCGGTACTTCGACCCCGCGAGCAGCGCGCCGAGGTCGAGCGCCCAGACGCGCTTGCCCTTCAGGCCCTCCGGCACATCTCCCGCGACGATTCGCTGCGCGAGGCCCTCGACGATCGCCGTCTTGCCGACTCCGGGATCCCCAATGAGAACGGGATTGTTTTTGGTGCGCCGCGAGAGGACCTGGATCACGCGACGGATCTCCTCGTCGCGCCCGATCACCGGGTCGAGCTTGCCCTCCTCGGCCGCCTGCGTGAGGTCGCGGCCGAACTTCTCGAGCGCCTGGTAGGTCTCCTCGGGGTCCTGCGAGGTGACGCGGCGGCCGCCGCGCACCTCCTCGATCTTCGCGAGCAGCTCGTCGCGCGGGACGACGTCGAGCGCGAGCAGCAGGTGCTCGGTCGAGACGTAGTCGTCGTTCATGCGCTTGGCCTCGTCGAAGGCCTTGTCGAGCACCTTCGAGAACGCGGCGCCCACCTGCGGCTGCTGCGACGCGCCCTGGATCGACGGCTTGCCGCGCAGCGCGGTCTCGGCCTGCGCGCGCAGCGCAGCCGCGTCCGGAACGAGCTGCTGCGGGAGCTCCTGGTCGAGCAGCGCCAGCAAGAGATGCTCGGGATAGATCTCGGGGTTGCCGGTGCGGCGCGCGAGCTCCTGCGCGGCGCCGACGGCCTCCTGGCTCTTGAGGGTCAGTTTGTTGAAGTCCATTCGCCTACTGCCTTTCGGGAAGCCGCTCCCCGCTGTAGAGCACGAGATCGCGGCGGTACTGTCGGTGAACGTTCTGCACCTCGTCGCGCAGCTGGCGCTGCAGGCGGTCGATGTGCGCGTGCGCCTTCTGCAGCTCGTCCTCGAGCCGGAGCACGAGCTCGACGCCGGCGAGGTTGAGGCCGAGGTCGCTCGTGAGTTTCTGAATGAGTTGCAGCCGCTCGATGTCGACATCGGAGTAGAGACGCGTGTTGCCGGCCGTGCGCTGCGGGTTGACGAGCCCCTTCTGCTCGTAGATGCGCAGCGTCTGCGGGTGCATGCCGACGATGTCGGCCGCGACGCTGATCATGTAGCGCGCGCGGTTGTCCATCAGCTGACGCTCCGGAATTCCTCGAGCAGCTGGCGCTGCTTCTTGTTCAGCCGCTTCGGCACCTCGAGCTTGAGCCGCGCGAGCACGTCGCCCTTGCCGCCGCCCGAGAGCTTCGGCGCGCCGCGGCCGCGGATGCGGAGCAGCTTGCCGTCCTCGGAGCCGGCGGGCACCTTCAGCGAGACGGCACCTTCCGGCGTCGGCACCTGAACCGTCGTGCCGAGCGCGGCGTCGGGGAACGACACCGGCACCGTCACGAGCAGGTCGTTGCCGCGCCGCTCGTACGTGTCCGAGGGCTCGACGTGCGTGACGACGAAGAGATCGCCGGCGGGCGCGCCGCCGTGCCCGGCCTCGCCCTTGCCCTTGAGGCGGATGCGCGTGCCGTCCTTGACGCCGGCGGGGACTTTCACCGTGTAGCGCTTCGTGCGCCGCTCGCGCCCCGACCCCTTGCACTTTGGACAGGGGTCTTCGATCACCGTGCCGTTGCCGCGGCAGCGCGGGCAAGGCTGCGAAAGCGCGAAGAGCCCCTGCGACTCGGAGACGACGCCACGGCCGTTGCAGTCCGGGCAGATGCGCGGCGACGTGCCGGGCTTCGCGCCCGAGCCGTGGCACTCCGAGCACGCCGTCTCGAGCTCGACCGGAATCACGACCTCCGCGCCTCGCAGCGAATCCTCGAAGGAGACGTGGACGTGCGCCTCGACGTCCGAGCCGCGCTGCCCGCGCTGCTGCTGACGCTGCTGGCGTCCGCGACCGCCGCCGCCGAAGAGCCCGCCGAACAGATCGGAGAGGTCGCCGAGGTCGCCGACGTCGAAGTTGAAGCCGCCGCCGGGCTGGCCGCCGCGGGCGCCGTTCGCGCCGAAGGCGTCGTACTGCTTGCGCTTCTCGGGGTCCTTCAGCACGTCGTACGCCGCCTGGACCTCCTTGAAGCGCGCCTCCGCCCCTTCGTCGCCAGGGTTGCGGTCCGGATGGTGCTCGCGCGCAAGGTTGCGGTAGGCCTTCTTGATCTCGTCCTGCGAGGCCGTCTTCGGAACGCCGAGCGATTCGTAGAGCGACGACGTCATTCGGCGATCGTCACCCTGGCCGGGCGCAGCACGTGGTCGCCCAGCCGATAGCCCTTCTGGAGCACCTCGAGCACGGTCCCCGTCTCAGCGTCGGACGGCTGCGAGAGCAGCGCCTCGTGGACGTGCGGGTCGAACGCGCCGTCGGTCTCGATCTCCGTCAGCCCTTCCTTCGCCAGCACGTCCACGAGCTGGCGGTGCACGAGGCGAACGCCGTCTTCGAGCGCCGCCTCTTCGTGCTGCTCGGCCGCCTCGAGCGCGCGGCCGAGGTCGTCGAGCACCGGCAGGAGCTCCTTGACGAGCCGCTCGTGTGCGCGCGCGACGAGCGCCTGCTGGTCACGCGCGGACCGCTTGCGGTAGTTCTCGAACTCCGCCTGCAGGCGCTGGAGCCGATCGACGAGCTCGTCGCGCTCGGCGACGAGCTCGTCGGTCTGCTCGATCTGCTCTACCTCGGTGTTCTCGACCTCTTCGTGCATTACGAGGTCTTCGCCTCTTCCTCGTCGATGACCTCGTACTCACCCTCCTCGACGACCTCGTCGTCGGAGGTGGGCGCACCGTTGCCGGTCGGCGAGGCCTGCGCCTGCGCGGTCGCCTGGGCGTAGACCGCCTCGGCGAGCTTGCGGGACGCCTCCTCGAGCGCGTCGGTCTTGCTGCGGATCTCGTTCACGTCCGCCGACTCGAGCACACCGCGGAGCTCCATCACGCGACCCTCGATCGTCGAGGCGTCGGCCTCGTCGAGCTTGTCGCGATGCTCCTTGAGCGTGCGCTCGGTCTGGTACGCGAGCTGCTCGGCGACGTTGCGCGCGTCGGCGAGCTCGCGCAGGCGGTGCGCCTCCTCGGCGTGCGCCTCCGCGTCCTTGATCATCCGCTGCACCTCGTCCTCCTTGAGGCCCGAGCCGCCCTCGATCCGGATCTGCTGCTCGTTGCCGGTGCCGAGGTCCTTCGCGCTCACGTTGATGATCCCGTTCGCGTCGATGTCGAACGCGACCTCGACCTGCGGCATGCCGCGCGGTGCGGGCGGGATCCCGACGAGCTGGAACTTGCCGAGCGTCTTGTTGAACGACGCCATCTCCGACTCGCCCTGGAGCACGTGCACCTCGACCGAAGGCTGGTTGTCCTCCGCCGTCGTGAACGTCTCCGACTTCTTCGTCGGGATCGTCGTGTTCCGCTCGATCAGCCGCGTGAACACGCCGCCCTTCGTCTCGATGCCGAGGCTGAGCGGAGTGACGTCCAGGAGCAGGATGTCCGTGATCTCACGGTTGATCACCGCGGCCTGGATCGCGGCGCCGACGGCGACGACCTCGTCCGGGTTGACGCCCTTGTGCGGGTCCTTCCCGGTGAGCTCCTTCACCTTCGCCTGCACCGCCGGCATGCGGGTCATGCCGCCGACGAGCACGACGTGCTCGATCTCGTTCGCGGTCAGGCCTGCGTCGGTGAGCGCCTGCTTCGTCGGCGCGACCGTGCGGTCGAGCAGGTCGGCGACGAGCTCCTCGAGCTTCGCGCGCGTGAGCTGCAGGTCGAGGTGCTTCGGGCCCTCCTGCGTCGCGGTGATGAACGGCAGGTTGATCTGCGTCGTCATCGTCGACGAGAGCTCGATCTTCGCCTTCTCCCCCGCCTCGTAGAGGCGCTGCAGGGCCATGCGGTCCTGCGAGAGGTCGATGCCCTGGTCCTTCTTGAACTCGGCGACCATCCAGTCGACGACCGCCTTGTCGAAGTTGTCGCCGCCGAGGTGGTTGTCGCCGTTCGTGGACTTGACCTCGAAGACGCCGTCGCCGAGCTCGAGCACCGACACGTCGAACGTGCCGCCGCCGAGGTCGAAGACGAGGATCGTCTGGTCGGCGTTGTCCTTGTCGAGCCCGTACGCGAGCGCGGCCGCGGTGGGCTCGTTGACGATGCGCTGGACCTCGAGGCCGGCGATCTTGCCGGCGTCCTTGGTCGCCTCGCGCTGCGCGTTGTTGAAGTAGGCCGGGACCGTGATCACCGCGTGGGTGACCGGCTCGCCGAGATAGGCCTCGGCGTCGGCCTTCAGCTTCTGCAGGATCATCGCGCTGATCTCCGGCGGGGCGTAGTCCTTGCCTCCGGCCTTGACGACCACGTCGCCGTTCGGGCCCTTGTCGACCTCGTAGGGGACGATCGTCATCTCCTCCGAGACCTCGTCGTGCTTGCGGCCCATGAAGCGCTTGATCGAGAAGATCGTGTTCTGCGGGTTCGTCACCTGCTGGCGCTTCGCGGGCGCCCCGACGAGCCGCTGACCGTCGTTCGTGAACGCGACGACGGACGGCGTGGTGCGGCCGCCCTCGGCGTTCGGGATCACGGTCGGCTCGCCGCCCTCGAGCACGGCCATCGCGCTGTTGGTCGTGCCGAGGTCGATTCCGATTGTCTTTGCCATGTGCTTCGTTCCTCCTTTGAGAAAATCTGAGTCCGAGCTTAGCAGATCCCAGATCGCGTTAGAATGCGCCTCGTGACCGAGGAGCTGGTGCCACGAGATGAGGCCCGAGCCGCGCTCGAGGCGCGTCGGGAGCTCGGCCCCGCCTACGAGGACGAGCTCGCGGAGCGCTTCGCCGAGCAGATCGAGCAGCGCCTCGAAAAGCGGCTCGCCGCGAAGCGGCCGGCCGACCAGGGCACGGCGATCGTGATCATCTCGCTGATCACCGCGATCCCGCTGCTGGGGATCGCCGCGGGCACCGTCGGCCTGGCGGGGATCATCGCCGTCTGCACGGCGCTCGTGCTCGTCAACTGGATCGCGCGGAACTAGCGGCGCAGGAGCCTGCGGAGCACGTCGCCGGCCGAGGGCTCGGCGACGACGATCCCCGCCATGATCAGGGCCGCGCCCGCCCAGCCCGCCGCGCCGAGGCGGTCGCCCGCGAGCCAGAAGCCGAACACCGCGGTCCAGACCGGCTCCATCGCGAAGGCGAGCGCGGTACGCGCGGCGGAGAGCTGCCGCTGCGCCCACGTCTGGACGAGGAACCCGAGCGCGCTCGCGAAGATGCCGGTCACGAGGAGCGCTCCCCAAACCACCCACCCGCGCGGCACCTCGACTTGACCCAGGGCGACGGCGATCACGCTGAAGCCCACGAACGCGGAGAGCATCTCGACGAAGGTGAACGCGACCGGGTCGTAGCGGTGCGTGTAGCGCTCCATCAGCACGATCTGCAACGAGAAGGCCGCCGAGCCGGCGAGCACGAGCGCATCGCCGACCGGGTCGCCCACGCCGACGCCGGCGAGGAGCGCGAGACCGAGCACGGCGAGGCCAACGCCGACCACGACGATTCGCGCCACGCGGATCCCGAAGAACAGATACGCGAACACCGGTGTGAAGACGACGTAGAGGCCGGTGATGAAACCGGCGCTCGAGACCGTCGTGCGCTCCAGCCCCGCTGTCTGCAGCGCGTAGCCGACCGCGAGGAGCGCGCCGAGGAGCGCGCCGGGCTTCCAGCCCGCCGATCGAAGCCGCGGCGCGGCGAACGGTGCGAGCGTGAGCGACGCGATCGCGAACCGCACCGCCAGGAACGCGAACAGCGGGTAGACCTCGAGCGCGTCCTTGACCTGGACGAAGGTGATGCCCCACACCGCGGTGACGACCACGAGGGCGAGCAGGGCGGGCACGCGCGGACGTTATCGCTCCGCCGTGGTTAAGCTCTCGCGCCGTGGACGAGAACGGCTACCGGTCCGACCTGGCTCGCGAGCTCGGTGCGGACGCGCGCGAGCGGCTCGTCCGGTACGCGCAGGTCTGGACGACCTCCGACCCCGACTCGCCGAGCGCGCCGTCGACCGAGCGTCAGCTCGACCTCTCGCGGATCCTCCTCGACGAGTTGAAGGGTCTCGGGCTCGACGCCGAGCTCTCCGACGCGGGGATCGTCTATGGAACGCTGCCGGGCAACACGGACGCGCCGACGATCGGGTTCGTGGCGCACGTCGACACGTCGCCCGACGTCTCCGGCGAGAACGTGAAGCCGCAGGTCTTTCGCTACGAGGGCGGCCCGCACGCGCTGCCCGGCAACCCGGAGCAGGTCCTCGACCCGGCCGAGTGGCCGGAGCTCGGAAACCACGTGGGGCACGAGCTGATCTCGAGCGACGGCACGACGCTGCTCGGCGCGGACGACAAGGCCGGCGTCGCGGAGATCATGGCCGCCGTCTCCTACTTCGTCCGCAACCCCGAGCTCCCGCACGGCACGGTGAAGGTCGCGTTCACGCCGGACGAGGAGGTCGGCCGCGGCGTGGACAACTTCGACATCGAGGGCTTCGGCGCGGAGGTTGCGTACACGCTCGACGGTTCCACGGCCGGGCAGATCCAGGACGAGACATTCGCCGCGCTCGAGGCGCGCGTGCACTTTCGAGGCAGGGCAGTGCACCCCGGCTACGCGAAGGACATCCTCGTGAACGCAATTCGCCTCGCGGCCGACTTCGTCGCGGCACTGCCTCGCGACGTCTCGCCGGAGCGAACGGACGAGCGCAACGGGTTCATCCACCCCACGCGGATCGAAGGCGATGCGGAGAACGTCGAGGTGCGGATGATCCTGCGCGACCACGACGAGGAGAAGCTCGAGGGCTACGCCGAGCTCGTGCGCGCCACGGCGGAGAAGATCGGCGGCGCAGAGGTCGAGATCCGCCGCCAGTACCGGAACATGAAGGAGTACCTCGACGCGGTCCCGCTCGCCGTCGAGCTCGCAGACGAAGCCGTGCGCCGCGCGGGGCTCGAGCCGATCCGCGAGATCGTCCGCGGAGGAACCGACGGGTCGCGGCTCTCGGAGTTCGGCCTGCCGACCCCGAACATCTTCACGGGCGGGCAGCAGTACCACTCGCAGCGTGAGTGGGTCTGCGTCGCCGATATGGGCTCCGCGGCCGAGACGATCGTCCACCTCGCGCAGCTGTGGGCGGAACGCGCGAAGGCGCCCGAAGGCGCCTCCGCTTCCAACTCCGCTTCCGCGTCGAGCTAGATCCGCTCGCGAACCTCGTCCACGGCGTCCTCGGCCTTCTCCTTGGCGTCGCCCCAGGCGTTCTGGGCCTTGCCCTCGGCCTCGCGGGTCTTGTCGTCGGTCAGCTTGCCTTCGACTTCCTTGGCCTTGCCTTCGATCTGGTCCTTGTGCGCGTCATCCATCTGTGACCCCCTTGTCGGTCGCGCTGTCTCGCACGTCCTTCTCGGAGCGAGCAAGGCGAAAACCTCGCGCTAGGCTCTCGTCGTGGAACCGCTCACCGACAGCTGGGGCCGGGAGATCAAGAGCGTCCGCGTCTCCGTCACCGACAAGTGCAACTTCCGGTGCACGTACTGCATGCCCGCCGAGGGGCTCGAGTGGCTCGCGCGGGCCGAGGTGCTCAGCTTCGAGGAGATCGCGCGGCTCGTCGCGGTGCTCGCGCGGCTCGGCGTCGACGAAGTCCGCCTGACCGGCGGCGAGCCGCTCGTCCGCCGAGACCTGCCCGTGCTCGTGCGCATGCTCGCCGACACTCCGGGCGTCCGCGACCTTTCCCTGACGACGAACGGCGTGCTGCTCGACCGGCTCGCGCAACCGCTCGTCGACGCGGGGCTGCGCCGGATCAACGTCTCGCTCGACTCGCTCGACCACGTCCGCTTCGCGGAGCTCACGCGGCGCGACGCGCTCGACAAGGTGCTGCGCGGGCTCGAGGAGGCCGAGCGTCACCCCGAGCTTCGACCGATCAAGGTCAACTGCGTCGCGATCAAGGGCTTCACGGAAGAAGACGTCCCGCGCCTCGCGGCGCTCGCACGACGCAAGCCGTACGTCGTTCGCTTCATCGAGTTCATGCCGCTCGACGCCGACGAAGGGTGGCGCGACGACCAGGTGCTCACCGGAGCCGAGATCCGCGCGCTGATCGAGGCCGAGCACGGGCCGCTCGTCGAGCTCCCGGCCAAGGCGTCGTCCACGGCCAAGCGTTTCGGCTTCGCCGACGGGAACGGCGAGGTCGGCTTCGTCAACCCCGTCTCCGAGCCCTTCTGCTCGACCTGCGACCGCATCCGCCTGACCGCGGACGGCCAGCTCCGAACCTGCCTCTTCTCCCGCCGCGAGTGGGACCTGAAGACGCCTCTCCGTGCCGGCGCGACCGACGAGGAGCTCACCGCGCTCCTGCGCAACGCGGTCGCCCACAAAGAGCTGAAACACCGGATCAACGAGCCTGGATTCGTCCGCGCGTCGCGCTCGATGAGCCAAATCGGGGGGTAGGGACACCACCCCGGTGGACTAGAATCAGCAGGTCGTGAGCAGCACCGCCGCCACAGCTTCACCACGAGACGAGCGCAAGCTCCTGCCCCGCGGCTGGGGCGACCTCGTCCTGCAGATCGCGATCTGGTTCGGATTCCTCGCGGCGTATCAGGTCGCCCGCGGGGTCGCCGACAGGAACGCGGCAGCAGCGTTCGAGAACGGCCTCAAGGTGATCGACCTCGAGAGTCGAGCGAACTCGCTCTTCGAGCTCAGCCTGCAGGGGCTCGTCCAGTCGTCGGAGCTGCTCGCGGTCATGACGTCGTGGACGTACTGGCTCTCGCAGTTCACGGTGCTCGGGCTGTCGCTGCTCTGGGTCTACCTGCGCCGGAACGACGTCTTCACACGCTTCCGCAACCTGATCATGCTCGCGAACGTGATCGGGCTCGCCGGCTACGTGCTGTTGCCGACGGCGCCGCCACGGATGTTCCCGGACGTCGGCTTCGTCGACACGCTCGCCAGCTTCGCGAGCCTGAACCACGGCAGCGGCTTCGTCCAGCTCGCGTCGAACCCGTACGCGGCGATGCCGAGCCTTCACTCCGCCGACGCGCTGATCGTCGGCCTGATCATGGCCTCGCTCGTCTCCCGCTGGTGGGCCAAGGCGCTCTGGCTCGCGTGGGCACCCTGGGTCTGGTTCTCGGTCATGGCCACTGGCAACCACTTCTGGCTCGACATCGCTGCCGGCGTGCTCGTCGCCGCGGTCGCCGCGCTCGTGCTGGAGCGCCGCCGCCTGCTCCGCTTCGTCTGAGCCGCGACGCGATGGCGCTCGCAGGCCTGAAGGCGACGTACACGACCGGCGCGCGCAGGCTCGCCTCGCGCTCGATCACCGGTCTGACGCGGACCCGAATCACGCCGAACGCGTTGACGGCCGCGGGCGTGGCGCTGTGCGCGATCGCCTCGGTGCTCGTGTACTTCGAGTACCGGAACGAGCTCGTGTTCTTCTGGGCCGGCGCCTTCCTCTTCGTCCTCGGGTCGATCCTCGACATCCTCGACGGCGCGCTCGCGCGGGCCGGCGGGAAGACGACGCCGTTCGGCGCGTTCGTCGACTCGACCACCGACCGGATCAGCGAGGCGTTCATGCTGGGAGCGATCGCGCTCGTCCTGACGCGTGACGGCAGCGAGCTCGGGGTCGGCCTGACGGTTGCTGCGATCTCCGGCTCGTTCCTCGTCAGCTACGCGCGCGCTCGGGCCGAGGCGCTCGGACTGCGAGGCGATGTCGGCATCGGCTCGCGGGCGGAGCGCGTCGTGGTGATCACCGCCGGCCTCGTGCTCGCGCCGTGGGGTGTGCTGCCGTGGGCGATCGGCGTGCTCGCGGCGACGGCGTGGTTCACCGTGCTGCAGCGAATCCTGCACGTGCGCCGCCAGCTTCGTTCGGCCGCGTAGCGTAACGTCACGGGCGAAAGATCGGCTCGCTCTCAGTCAACGAGAAAGGACGTCACGATGACGACTCCCGGTTCCCCGAGGACGACCAGCGGCTGGGCGATGGGCCTGGTCACGTTCGCCGCCGCGCTGATGCTGATGGCCGGCGTGTTCCAGGCGATTACCGGCCTGGCTGCGATCTTCGACGACGAGTTCTTCGTCGTGACCCAGAACTACATCTTCGATCTCGACGCGTCCGTGTGGGGCTGGGCGCACCTGATCCTCGGCATCCTGCTGGGCGCGGCCGGCTGGGCCATCTTCAGCGGTGCCGTCTGGGGCCGCTCGTTCGGGATCGTGCTCGCGATCTTCAGCGCGATCGCGAACTTCTTCTTCATCCCCTACTACCCGGTCTGGGCGATCGTGGTCATCGCGCTCGACGTGGCGATCATCTGGGCGCTGTGCGTCTGGGATCGAGGGAGCGCGCGCGCCGCCGGCCTCTAGCCGCCCACGCGCCGCCTCCGGCCGGACGTTCATGCTGCGTACGTGAAGAGGCTTCGCCGTCTGCGATCCCGGAGTGTGCTGCAGAAGGCAGCCGGGATCGCAGTCGTCGTCGTCGCGTTCGTGGTCGTGCTCCCGCGCCTGGCCGACTACGGCGAGGTCTGGCGCGAGGTGAAGACCCTGGACGCTCGGTCGCTGGCGCTGCTGGCGCTCGTGACGTTGATCAACCTCGCGACGTTCGCACCGCCGTGGATGGCAACGCTTCCCGGGCTCGGCTTCTGGCGCGCCTTCGTATCGACACAAGCGTCCACCGCCTCGACCTACATCGCGCCGGGCGGAGCTGCAGTCGGAATCGCGGCCTCGCTCGTGCTGCTCCGCAAGTGGGGCTACCGCACGTCGGCGGTCGCCCTCGCCGCGGCGCTCACCGGGATCTGGAACCAGCTCGCGGCGCTCGGCTTCCCGGCGCTCGCGCTCGGGCTGCTCACGCTGACCGGCGGCCACAACCCGTTGCTCAAGACCGTGGGGCTGCTTGCGCTCATCGGCTTCGTCGTCTCGATCGTGGTCTTCGCCTGCGCGCTGGCGAGCACCCGGCTCGCTCGCAAGGTCGGCACGTGGGCCTGGCGCGGCGCGCGCTGGCTCGCACACGCAGCACGCCGCAGCGAGGTCCGCTGGAACGCCGAGACGATCGTGCAGTTCCGCCAGCGGACGGCCGCACTGCTCGCCCGACGCTGGCACGTCCTGACGCTGGCGACGCTCGTCGGGCAGCTCTCCGTCTTCGCGGTGCTCCTGACCTGCCTGCGCACGCTCGGCGTAACCGGAAGCGAGGTCAGCCTCGTGGAGGCGTTCGCCGCCTGGTCGCTGATCCGCCTGCTCGGGTCGCTCCCGCTGACGCCGGGCGGGATCGGCATCGTCGAGGTCGGGCTCACGGGATTTCTCGTCGGGTTCGGCGGCAGCGACGCGGAGGTCGTCGCCGCCGTGCTGCTCTACCGCTTCCTGACGATCGTGCCGACGCTCGTGCTCGGCGCGACGCTCGGCGCGACGTACCGCCCGCGGACGAGCGGCGTCACCCCGGAGGGGTGATGACCCGAGACCGCACGGCGGCGACAGTCGTCTAGCGCGTGTTCTTCCTGCTCGCAATCGGGCTCCTGATCGTCCTCCCGTCGCCGTGGAACGCGGCTGCATTTCTCGTCTGTCTCGTGCTCGGCTGCTTCGAAGCGGCCTATTGGTGGCGCCGCATGCGCGCCAACCCGGTCGAGGTCGGCGCCGAGACGCTGATCGGGAAGCAGGCCTCGGTCGTCGTCGCCTGTCGACCGTTCGGTCAGGTTGCGGTTGCAGGCGAACGCTGGGAGGCACGGTGCGACGCCGGAGCCGACGTCGGCGACGTCGTGACGGTCGTCGGCCGGAACGACCTGCAGCTCATCGTCACTCCCGCGGCGTAGCGAACCCCGCAACGAGCTCCGCGCCGACGAGCATCGCAACGACTCCGGCGTAGACGACGAGCAGGAATCCGAGCAGCGCGCCGAGCGCGCCGTACACGACGCTGAGGTCGCCGAACCGCGTGAGGTACCAGCCGTACGCGATCGACGCGACCTCGAAGCCGATCGCACCCGCCGTTGCTCCGATCAGCACCGGTCGCCAGGACGGCGTCACCGGTGGGACGAACCGATAGAGAACGAGGCAGCAGACGAACGTCAGTCCGAGAGAGGCGGCGAGCCCGATCAGCTCACCGAGCCGGTCACGGGCGCGGGTCAGGCCGAGCGCGTCGCCGAGGCTGCCGCCGAGCTGCGCGACCGCCTCTGCGACGACGCTGAGCCCGAATCCTGCGACCACGATGATCCCGGCCCCGAGCACCAACGCGAAGTCGAGCGCCTTTGCGCGGACATAAGGGCGGCGGGGCGCCGCCGACCAGATGCTCTGAAAGGCGATCCGGATCGAGCCCATCAGTCCGCTCGCCGCCCACAGCAGGCCGACGAGCGCGAGCAGCCCCGCGACCGACGCTGTCGCACGACCGCCGACGACCGACCGGTCGATGCTGTCCTCCAGGTGCTCGGCACCGCCGAGGTCGCCCACGATCCAGTCGGCGAACCGTTCGGCGACGTCGTGCGGAAGGACGAGGTCGAGGAACGACACGGTCAGCGCGATCAGCGGCACGAGCGAGAAGAGCACTCGAAACGAGATCGCAGCAGCCTGCTGCGACAGCCCGTGCGCGCCGTAGCCCCTCACGGCAATCGAGACGGCGCGTCTCATCGCTACGCGTCGCGGAGGACGCAGCGAAAGCCGATGTGCCCCGTCGACGTGTCGACGGCCTCGCCCTGCCTGGCCGCCGGGCGATAGCGGAGGCAGTAGTTCGGCGCGCAGAGATGGGAGCCACCCTTGATCACTCTGCGCGGGATCGGCTCGACCGACTGCGGCGAGCTCACGCGCGGGTTCCGCGGGACGCAGCACGGGCGCTCGACCTCGTCGGTGTGCTGCAGCCGGAAGAAGTCGCTCGTCCACTCCCAGACGTTGCCGCACATGTCGAGCAGTCCGTAGCCGTTCGGCGCGAAGCTGCCGACCGGAGACGTTCCCTCGAAGCCGTCGTCCTTCGAGTTGTGCCACGGGAACTCGCCCTGCCACGTGTTCGCCAGCCGCGTTCCGTTCGGAACCTCGTCGTCTCCCCACGCGAACCTCGAGCTCTCGAGGCCGCCGCGCGCCGCGAACTCCCACTCCGCTTCGGTCGGCAACGACTTGCCCGCCCACGTCGCGTACGCCTCGGCATCCTCGTACGCGACCTGCACGACCGGATGCCGGTCGCGGCCGTTGATCGTGCTGCCGGCGCCGGCCGGCTTCTTCCAGTACGCGCCCGGCACGTACTCCCACCAGTTGCGGAAGTCGTTCAGGCTCACCGGGCCGGTCGTCTTGCGAAACACGAGCGACCCCGGCACGAGCAGCTCCGGATCGGCGTCCGGGTAGTCGGCGGGATCGAGCGGCCGCTCTGCGACCGTCGTGTACCCGGTCTCGCGGACGAAGCGGCGGTAGTCGCCGGCCGTCACCGGGTGCTCGTCGATCCAGAAGCCGTCGACGGTCACGCGGTGGACGGGGCGCTCCTCGGGATAGAAGTCCTCCGACCCCATCGCGAACGTGCCACCCTCGAGCCGACGCATGCCGCGCACGCGCGAAGTCAGAGGAGCTCGACCCGTCGTGCACGCTCGACCGCGTCGCGGCGACGTGTCGCGCCGAGCTTGCGGTAGATCGCCTTCAGGTGCGTCTTGACCGTGTTCACCGAGAGGAAGAGCTCGGACGCGATCTCCGCGTTCGACATCATCGTCGGGAGGTAGCGCAGCACAGCCTGTTCGCGGTCGCTGAGCGGCTCGAGCAGCTCCGGCAGCGTCAGCTCCTTGCTCGCCGCTCTTCGCTCGAGCGCTGCGATCAGCTCGGCGACGAGCGCGCGATGGTCCGTTCCGTGACGCACACGCTCGACGAGCAGACCGCGAACCGACGGACCGCCGTCGACAAAGGGGCGCCGGTAACTGCCCCGCTCGGCGAGCCCGAGTGCCGACTCGATTGCGAGGGCGGCACCGGCCCGGTCGTTCAGCTCTTGCCTCGCGACGGCTTCGAGCACGCCGGCTTCGACCTGACCCGCGAGATCGCGGGTGCCGCTGGCAGGGTCGTACGCCTCGATCTCGGCCAGCGCGTCCGTCGGCGCGCCCTGCGCGAGGCTGATCCTGGCCAGCACGAGGCCGCCGTCCCCCTCGTCGAGCTCGCTTCGCTCGATCGCGAGCCGAGCACCCTCGAGGTCGCCGCTCGCCGCGAGGACGCGCGCCTCGACGGTCTGCACGAGTGCGGCGAGAAAGACCGGCGGCACCCAACCTTGCATCTGCGCGCGCACGCCGCGAAGCCGGCGCAAACCGTCGACGGACCCGTCAGGACCGCCTGCGGCGAGCACCAGCGCCTCGAGCAGCGCAGCGCCGACCGTGCCGGTCCGGTCGCCCCAGTGGCGTGCGGCTGCGGCCGCCTGCTGGATGTGCTCCGATGCAAGCTCGAGCTCGTTCCACTGGTAGTACGCCCACCCGAGCACGAGCCGGGAACCGATGCCCTGGTGCAGCATCTCCCAGTTGCGACGTTCCGCGAAATCGACAGCCTCGCGCGCGAGGTCGACGGCGTGGCGAAGCCGCCCGCGCGTCGACTCGAGCATCGCGAGCTGACTCAGCGAGTTGAGGACGACGTGATCCAGACCGGTCTCGCGTGCGAGCGACATCGCCTCGTGCAGGCGAGGCTCGGCGTCCGCCACGGCGCCCGTCGAGACATCGACGGTGCCGAGGTTCGACAGGACGATCGCCTGCCGTGCTCGCTCTCGCACGGCCGCCGCGTACGTCCCGACGATCGGCTGGGCCTCGAGCTCTCGAGCGAGCTCGAGGACTCGCGCGTAGTCGCCCTGGAGCCTCGCGATCGTCAGCACGAACGTCGCCGAGATGACGGCCAACGCGTCGCGCCGGTCCGGAGTCGCGCTCTGCAAGCCCCGTTCACCGATCGTGAAGATCCGCTCGGCCTCTTGGCGATTGCCGAGAAAGAGGTGCGCTGCGGCAACGCGGAATGCGAGGCCGGGCCGATTCTCGAGCTGCGCTTCCGGCGTCTCGCTGACCGCGTCGCGGTCTCGCGCGGCCACTCCGAAGACGATGATGTTCCAGGCCTCAGCCGTCAGGTCGTCAGCGAGATCCCAGTCCTCGCCCGCGATTGCATGACGGAACGCGGTCTCCGGATCGCCATGACGCCACGCCCAGTGCGCGGTGCGACGCTGCAGCGACCGCAACTCCTTCGGCTGCAGCTGTGCCAGGCGGGCGAGCAGAAAGTCCCGGAGCAATGCGTGGTACCGGTACGCCACGGTCCGCCCGGCCTGGCCCGAGATCAGGAAGTTCGCCGCCTCCAGATCGTCGATCACCCGAGCTGCGTTCGGGTCGCCGCTCAACTCGACGGCCAATTCGGCCGTGAGCCGCTTGGGGATGGCCGTACGGAGCATGAACCGGCGTCGGGCTTCCGGCAGACGATCGAAGATCTCGTTCAGCAGATAGTCGGAGACGGCACGGTCGTCGCCGGCAAAGCGGCGCACGAAGCCGCGCTTGTCCTCCTCACCCTCGAGCGAGAGCGCGGCGAGCCGGATCCCGGCCGCCCAGCCCTCGGTCCGCGCGCAGAGCGTCTCGACGTCCTCAGCGTCGAGGAGCTCCGCCAGCGGGCCAAGCAGGTCACGGCACTCCGCGGACGTGAACGCAAGCTCGCCGGCACGCACTTCGGCGAGCTGGCCGGCGACGCGCTGGCGTTGGATCCGAAGCGGCGGATCCGCGCGGGTCGCGACGACGATCCGAAGCTGTTTCGGGGCGTGCGAGATCAGCGACCCGAGCTCCTTCAGCACGACCGGGTTCTCGATCTCGTGGAGGTCGTCGAGGACGAGCACGACGCTTCGCCGCGGGGGCAGCCGCCCGACGATCCGCTGCACGGGGTCGTCGACGCCCCCTTCGAAGTGGGAAGGGCCGAGCACGCCGTCCAGGGCGAGCTCCACGGCCTGCCAGAAGTGAGGGCTCCAGTTGTCGTCGCGGTCGACCGTCAGCCACGCGACGTCTCGGCGACCGGACGCCCACGAGGCAAGGAGTGCGGTCTTCCCCGTCCCCGCGTGCGCGGAGATCAGGGTTAGAGGCTGCTCGACCGAGCGCGTCACGAGCTCGTCGAGCCGGGCGCGTCTGACGAAGCTCGGCGGCCGCGGTGGGGCGACCAGCTTCGTTCGATGGATCCGAATCGACGTTACGCGGCGGGCCGCTCCACCACGTCCCGAGGTCTTGACCGTCTGCATGATTGCGGCCCTTCTCGTTGTCTGGTCAAAGAGACTGCCACCCTTTGAGGGTGAGTGCAAGGCCGCTTCACCACCCCGACACCGACTGACCGTCACCCCGACGGGGTGAAGACGCGGCCCCCCTGGTCGCGCGACGATCGACCCGTGACCGACGGCACCCCTTCGCGCGGCCGCATGCTCGGAGCGCGCGTGCTCGTGTTCCTGGGCGCCCTGTTCCTGATCGCCAGCCTGCTCGCCGGGTACATCCGGTTCCAGGCGCTCGATACGGCAACGGTCAAGGAGTCGGCGGCACTGCTGATCGAGGACAAGGAAATCCGCGACCAGATCGCTGCGACGCTCGTCGAACAGCTGTTCACGAACGTCGACGTCACCGCCCAGCTCGAGCAGCAACTCCCCGCCGACCAGCAGGGGCTCGCAGGCGCGCTCAGTGCCGCCGTGCGCGAGCTCGCCGATCGCGGCGCGGTTCGGATGTTCGACCGACCAGAGGCCCAGGAGCTCTGGGTCAACGCGATCGCGTTCTCCCACGAGCAACTGATCACCGTGCTCGAAGACGACGTCCGGGGCGTCGAGACCGACTCAGGGCGCCGTGTTCCTCGACCTCGGCCCGCTCCTGGTCGAGCTCGGCCAGCGTGTCCCGATCCTTGCCCGGCTTGCCGCGCAGCTCCCCGAGGACAGCACGCGGATCAAGGTCATGGACGCGAACCAGCTCGAGAGCGCCCAGGACCTGACCGAGCTCCTCAAGACGCTTGGCAGCTGGCTCTGGGTCGTGCCGCTGCTCCTCTTTGCTGCGGCGCTCGCACTCGCCTCGGGACGTCGGCGCGCGATTCTGCGTTCCATCGGAGTGGTCACGATCGTGACGGGACTCCTCGTGCTCGCGGTGCGCAAGCTCGGAGGCTCGTACATCGTCGACACGCTCGTCGCGAACAGCTCCGCGGAGACCGCGGCGGGAAACGCCTGGGACATCCTCACCCGGCAGCTCTCCGACGGCGGTTGGACCTTCGTCGGCCTCGGGGTGGTCCTGCTCGTCGCGGTGTGGATCTCCGGTGTGGGCCGCAGTGCGACGGCCGCGCGGACGGAGCTCGCGCCGTTCCTCGCGCGGGCGGAGATCGCCTTCGGTGCGGCGGCGGTGCTCTTCGCCCTGCTCCTGATCTGGTCCCCGACGGTTCAGACGACGCGCGTTCCGCTGATGATCGCCGCCGCGGTGTTCCTCGCGTTCGGGGTCGAGGTACTCCGCCGCATGACGGCCGTCGAGCATCCGGGGGCGTCCGAGCTCGATCTCTCGGACTACGCGCGCGAGCGATTCGCGCGCATGCGCGGCCGCGGCCCAAGCCAGTAAGCAGCCGATGGAGGTCCGCTGGCTGGGGCACTCGACCGTCCTCCTCGAGCTCGACGGGGCGCGAGTGCTCACCGATCCGCTCCTGCGAAGGCGGGTGGCGCACTTGCGACGCTCGTCGCCGGCTCCCACCGAGACAGCAGTCGACGCCGTTCTGATCTCGCACGGGCACCACGACCACCTCGACCTGCCGTCGCTGCGGAAGCTGCCGCGCTCAGTTCCGGTGGTCGTTCCTCGAGGTCTCGGACCGCTCGTGCGGAAGCAGGGATTCGCCGACGTGCGCGAGGTGCTCGCAGGCGACGAGCTCGAGGTGTCAGGCCTGCGTGTGCGGGTGAGCCACGCCGAGCACGACGAGCGGCGAGTCGGCTCGAGAGCGCGCGCCGCTCCCGTGGGCTACGCGCTGCTCGGCTCATCCCGCGTGTTCTTCGCCGGCGACACGGACGTCTACCCCGGCCTCGAGGGGATCGTCTCGGAGCTCGACCTGGCCCTCGTGCCGATCTGGGGCTGGGGTGCGAGCCTCGGCACCGGTCATCTCGACCCGGCACAGCGCCGCAGACGCGGTGGCGCTGCTGAAACCGCGAGTCGTCGTGCCGATCCACTGGGGCACGTTTCGGCCGCTCCACCGGCGGTCGCGCGCCCCGTTTCTCCGCGACCCGGTCGACGAGTTCGTGGCCGCCGCGCGCGAGCGCGCACCAGAGGTCGAGGTCCGCGTGCTGGAACCGGGCGAATCCCTCACAATGCAGCCATGAATCATCCGCTGTGATCGGGGGTTTCGGAACGAAGCGGCTGGTGCGGAGCCTCCAGACGCGGGCGAGTCCTCCCCGCGTTGTTCGTGACCATGATCGGCCTCATCTTCGCCTTCGCGGCCGTGATGCGGATCGTCGACTCCGAGTCGTTCCCGACCTACGGAACGGCGCTTTGGTGGTCGGTCTCGACGGTCACGACCGTGGGCTACGGCGACGTCGTGCCGCAGCAGTCGTTCGGTCGCCTCGTCGCGGGCATCCTGATGGTGCTCGGCTTCGCGTTCCTCTCGCTCGTGACCGGGACGATCGCGTCGGCCCTCGTCAGCCGCTACAGAGCCGACACTGCGGACAACCCCGTGGTCGACGCGATCGACCGCCTCGAGCGCCGGATCGCCGAGCTCGAGAAGCGCGTCGGCTAGCTGACCGGGTTCGGGTCGGGGGCGCCTTCCGGCAGGCGACGTACCTCGATCAGCTCGAGCCCGAGCGCCTGCACGCGGTCGAGCACGCCGTGCAGCGCGGCCTGGTCGACGATGTCTCCGTGAAGCACCGTCTCGACCGGCTGCACGTCGGCCTGGAGCCCTTCGAACGCCGCGGTCAGCTCTGGACCGACGCGACCCCGGATGTGGATCTCGTAGCTTGCCGTTGGCTTCCCTCTCCGTGAGCGTCCCGGCATGTGGAGTGAGCGAGCGTCACCCCGCCGGGGTGAACCGCGTCAGCCCGGCCTGATCGAGGTGAGTGGCTGGTCGATGGCTCCGTAGTCCCCCACCATCCCCTGCCCCTGGTACCCGGCCCACGAGTTGACCGCGGCCGCCGGCAGGAACACGGCGATCAGCAGCCCGAGGAACGGGAAGAAGAAGCCGACGATCGAGGCGAGCAGCGCCGAGCCGAGCAGGAGGAAGAAGACCTCCCAGAACGGCGGCGGCGACAGGTTGAGCGCGAGGTACAGCCGCCTCGTCGCCCACGTGAAGAGCACAAAGCCGACGAAGACGATCAGCAGGTTGCCGCCGTACAGCAACCCGCGTTCAGTCGTGTCGAGCTCAGGGCTCCGCCCGACGATCGAGCCGAATGGAACGTCGACGACGATGTCGGCCCAGAGCCAGGACGCGATCGCCATCACGGCCGAGGCGATGGCGGCGCCGATGACGGTTGCGAGGAGCGACGGGCCGTAACTCGGTTTGGCGGGTCTCTCGGTCATGCGGCGATCTTCCTCCGCCGCAGGGCCGCAATGCGTCACCCCGGTGGGGTGAAACGCGTCCGAGACGCCCTGCCGGGCGAATCACCCTGAACGAGTGATGATCGGCGCGAGCGCGTGCGGAGACTCTGCTCGACAAGTCCCCATCAGTCGAAGCCCACAGGAGGCCCCGTTGGTACTCGCAGACTATCCGTTCCTTGGCGTGCTCTGGTCGATGCTCGTCTTCTTCGTCTGGGTCGCGTGGTTCTTCCTGCTGTTCCGGATCGTCGGCGACATCTTCCGCCGCCGCGACATCGGCGGGGGCATGAAGACGCTCTGGCTGATCTTCGTGCTCTTCCTGCCGTTCCTCGGCGTCTTCGTCTACCTGATCGCGAACAACGACGAGATGGCGCAGCGCGACCTGGAACGGGCGCAGGCGGCTCAGGCGCAGTTCAACGAGTACGTGCAGGCGACGGCCGGCAGTGGCGGTCCCGCCGGGGAGATCGACAAGGCCAAGAAGCTGCTCGACAGCGGCGCGATCAACGAGTCCGAGTTCGCGGCCATCAAGGCCAAGGCGCTCGCGAGCTAGACCGCGACGCTGACCGGGAACGTCGCGACCCAGACGAGCGTCGCGACGAACAGGATGCAACCGAGCGAGAGCATCGCCACGCGCAGGCGTGGCGTGCTCAGCTTGGTGCTCATCCCGGCGAAGAAGAGCGAGACGGCGAAGAGGACGACGCTCAGCACGTAGTTCGACGAGCGCTGGATGTTGCGTCGAACCTGGGCGGAGAGCTCTTCCGCCTCCCGATCCAGCCGGTCGGCGGTCGCCGTCGCCGCGAGCCGGTACTCCGGCATTGCGAACGGCGTCAGCGGCGCGTCCGGGTTGCGGAGCGGACGGGTTGCGAGCCAGGCCTGGAACGCCGGCTTGAACTCCGCGCGGAAGCGCTGCTCGTAGAAGTCCGCGAGCGGCGTTTTCTGCTGGGCGTAGGCGTCGACCCACTGGACGAAGGTCGCGATGTCGACCTGGGTCTGCGCGTTCGCGAGGCCCGAGGCGCGCGCGGCCTCGATCCGCGTCGCGTTCACGCGCCCCGACGCCTTCGCCTGCTCACCGTTCCAGCGGTTCGCCTGGTAGCTGCTCCACGCCGTCGCGACCGCCGCGAAGGCGAGCAGCACCACCGCGATGAGCTCGACCCAGTCGCGTCGCTTCGCGTCGTTCACGACGGCCGACCCGTCGCGTCGCACGGAGCATCCACCTGCACGTTCACCCGCGGCAACGCCTCGTCGAGGATCCGGAGCGTCCGCTCCATGGCGACCGGCTTGAGGCTGCCGACGCCCTCGTGGTACGGGTTGTCGAGGAAGTTGAGCAGCAGGAGCATCGCCGTGATCACCGCCACGACCGCGCCCATCAACATCGCCTGGACCTTGGCCCGCTCGCCGCTGTCCGCGAAGAACAGCATGTACCCGAAGATCAGGACCGAGGTGAAGAAGATGACGATCCACAGCGGCGTCGGAATGACGCCCTCTGCGCCGTGCACGCGGTCGATCCGCGCCCGCTCGCGCTCCGAGGTCTGGTCGAACCATTTGTCGTACGCCGTCTGCTCGCGCGCCGTGCGCGGCTCCACGTCCTCGATCGTCCTGAAGAGCTCGACCCCCCACGGGTTCACCGAGTCGCCCAGCGTCCCGGCCTCCATGCGCGGCCACTCCTCGTGCACGACGGCGCGCGCGTAGCAGACGAGCTCACCGGTCAGCTGGCCAGAAACGTCCTGCGGGAAGAATTGCGCCGTCTCGACCTGCTGGAAGATCGTGACCGCCTCGACATCGGCGCCCGCGCGCGACGTGTCGTAGCTCGAAAAGGCGAGGAAGACGACGAAGCCGAGCAGGATGGAGAAGCCCGTCGCGAGCACGCCGAACACGCCCGACGCCCGGTCGCCGTCCGAGAAGAAGCTCCCTTCCGGCGCCCGCCGGCGCACGAAGAGCATGGCCGCGACGGCGAGGCCCGTCGCAACGACGACCAGAGCGGCCGCGAGGAAGAGGTTCATCCCGCGCTACCGGGCGATCAGTGGCTCGGCTTCGACCGGCTCGGCGCTTCCGCCCTGGAGCAGGTGCCTCCAACCGGAGAGCACCTCGTGGACCTTCGCGGCGCCGACGATCGCGGTCTCCGGCTCGGGGAAGTCCACCGGCGCGAGGATGAACGGCCTCGTCTGTGCGCCACCGATCCCGCCGTGGAACGAGATCAGCTCCTCGAACGCGCACCCCTCGTCGAGGTCGGCGTCGTAGAAGCTGCCGATCATCAGGTCGGCGACATTGGAGAAACCGTCGGTGCGCAGGAGATGCTGCGGCGCATTCGGCGAGAACGCCGCCAGCGGGTCGTTCCCTTCCACGCGGCCCTGCTCGAGATAGTTGACGCCGTCTGCGCCGAGCACGGTCGCCCCGTGCTCGGACGAGCGCGCGAGGACCCAGCCGACGTGCGGGTGCGCGCAGAGCGCCGGGATCAGCCGCGGATGTCGGTCTTTCATCTTCCTCGAGCGTGAGCCGCCGCTTCTCCTCCATCAGGTAGACGAGCCCGAGGTTGCCCGAGCCCATCACGACGACCTGGCGGTCGGAGACGTCCTTCTTCGAGCGCTTCTCCGGCTTCGTCCTGCCGGTGGCCTCGCCGATCGCGTTGCCGACCATCGCGTTCTGCTCGTCACCGCCGCCGATCCCGGCGACGTCGGCGGCCTCGACCGAGCGCTCGACGAGCTCGTCGAGCCCGTACCCGTTTCGCTGCTTGAACGTCGCGCCCTGCGTCTGTCCGTGGTCGGAGAGCACGACGATCTCGTACGGCCTCGGCGCGTACCGGCGCGCACGGTCGATCCGCGCGAATTGCTGGTCGAGCTTGCGGAGCGCCTCCAGCGTGTCCGTGCGCTCGAGACCGCTGTGGTGCGCGACCTCGTCGTAGCTCGAGAACGTCGCGTAGATCGCCGGGCGGCCGCGCATCAGATCGGTCAGCACGCCGTAGACGATCAGGTCTCGCACGATCACGCACATCGCCGCGCGCATGAACGGGTACGCGCCGCTGCGGTGGCCGCGGGGACGCACGTCGCGTCGGGCTGCCCGGATCGCCGCCGTCCACTCGATCACGAGCTCCCAGAAGAAGAGCACGAGCGAGCGCGTGACGTTGAACCCGTTCGCGAAGAACGCGCGGTAACCGGGGTTCGCGCGCTTCTCCTCCTCGATGCGGCTGACGGTCAGGATCACGTCCTCGGCCTCGCCTGAGAGCAGGTTGCCGCGGCTCGTGCCCCCGTCGATCGAGCAGCCCGATCCCGGTCGCGCGCTCCTTCTCGATCAGCGCACAGTCCGCCGGCGCGGAGCACGCCCTGACCGTCCCGGTCTCCTTCTCGACCCAGCGGAACGCCGGGATGTCGTGGTTCGTGCCGAGCAGGATCCCCGCTTGGCTCGCACCCGTCTGCGACGAGAGGTCTGGCTCCCACTCCATCAGCCTGTGCGAGCCCTCCGCGAGCCACTTCGCCATGTGCGGCGCGCTGCCGTCGCGCATCGCCCGGCGCAGCACCGGCAGCGCGAGCCCGTCGATCTCCAGGAAGACGATTCCCGGCACGTCGGTTCGCGTCGCCCCGCCTTGTCGCTTCGCGATCCGTTGGACGACGCGGAGCGTGTACGTGTCGTCGTCGTTCGTGGAGAAGATCACCTCGAGGATGACGCTGACCGCGCCGACGACGAGCGCGGCGAGCAGCGCCCAGCCGAAGTTGTCGACCTGGAACGAGTCGAGGATGTCGCTCCCGATCTGAAGCGCGATCGCGTTCGCGATCAGCACGAGGATGAAGCCGAGCGCGAGCATGAACGGCAGCCGCAGCGCGGCGAGGAGCGGCGGGATGACCGCGTTGATGATCGCGACGACCGCCGCCATGGCGAACGCGCCGCCGGTGTCCACGACGTCGACGCCGGGCAGGAGCCGAGCCGCCGCCCACAGCGAGATCGCGGTGAGCGCCCACGAGATCAGCAGCCGCGAGAGTCGGAAGCGCGGCCGCTCCGGCTGCCAGCGTACGGACTCGCCGTACTCGCTCATCCGCGCTCGCGCTTCTTCGCCGCCTTCTTCTCCGCGCGCTGCCCCTTCTGCTCGGCGACCTTGTCCTTCGCATCGGTGTAGGACTGGCCGACGAGCAGCTTGCCGCCCGACCAGCCGAAGACGAAGACGACGAGCACGATCGCAAAGAGGACGTTCCACGCGGTCGTGACCAGCTGCTGCGCGGTGGAGTACGCGACCGCGGTATCCCCGGGGACGGCGCAGCAGGTGTCGAGGGCGAGAGCGTTCGTCGCCTGGGTGATGCCGACTGCACCCGGCGTAAACGACACGGTGTTGGCGAGCGAGCCCGACCCCGTCACCCACATGACCGATTCGAACGTGACCGGGATCGCGAAGGCCGCCAGGAAGATCCCGATCACCGTGAGCTTGCAGAGCCAGGACAGCAGCGACGGAAGAAACACCCGCATCAGGTACTCCTTCGGCCGGGAGAGGATCACGCCGCCCTGCTTCGCCTTCAGCCACAGCTTCTTCAGCTGTCGCCAGAAGATGCGCCCGAGGATCACGATCAGCACGACGGCGCCGGCGGCGATCGCGATCGAGAGGCCCGGGTGGTCGGAGAGGTTTCCGAACTCCGCGTCGAACGAGCCCGGCACCGAGAGGAAGAGGTAGAGGTAGACGAACGTGCCCGCGATCGTGAAGAAGATCTTCTGCACCAGGTAGGCGGCGATCGACCCGGCGAACGTCGCCGCCGGAATGATGGCGACGAACATCATCAGCGTCACGAAGGTGCCGATGTTCGCGGGCAAGAAGTTGTTCATCGCCACGCCCACCGCGTAGGCGGTCACGATCGGCCAGAACTCGACCTGGCCCGGGTAGGCGGCGCGCAGGATCCCGTAGTACGAAAGCCCGGCCAACAACGTCTGTCCGCTCTGGAAGACCAGCGCGGCGACGATGTAGCCGACCGGGATGGCCTGGATCTGGTCCCAGAGCTCCGAGAACCAGCCGCGGACGTCGATCCCGAGCAGGTTGAGGACGATCACGGCGAGCGCGATCCCGACGAGCCAGGAGACGACCTTGACCAGCCGCCGCTTGCGCGAGGGGTCGTTGAAGGGCAGCACGGCCGACGACTTCGGCGGCACGGCTACAGACGTGGAAACAGCTTCAGTCATGGGCGCAGGCGGCCATCATCCATCCTCCAAATCCGTGCGACCTCGGCCATCACCCGATCAGAGTGATTCGGGGCCAGGCCGCGGTTCACACGATCCGGGTGATGAACGACCCTACTCCCCGCGGTTTGATTGATCGGCTACCAACCGACCGGCACGCGTGCCGGAAAGGAGCAATTGCAATGCCACTGAGGCGCAGACGCCCACTCATGGCCGCCGCGATGGTCGGCGGCGTGGCGCACCACGCCGCCAAGCGCGGCGCAGCGGCGGGTGCAGAGCAGGCACAGCAGGAACAGCAGTACGCGCCCCCGCCCCCTGCACCGGCCGCCGGCGGCATGTCTCCCGAGGCGATGGACAAGCTGAAGCAGCTCGCAGAGCTGCACACGCAGGGGATCCTCACCGACGCCGAGTTCGAGGTGCAGAAGCAAAAGATCCTGCAGGGCATGTAACCCAGAGACGAAGGAGTTGACCCGATGGCGATTGGCCCAGTGCAAATGTTGATCGTGGGCTTCCAGGACCCCGACTTCACGAGGCGAGATCCTGGAGGAGCTGACGCGACTGAAGGACGCGGACATCATCCGGCTCATCGACCTCGTCGTCATCAAGAAGGACGACGAGGGGAACATCGAGACGCTGCACACGAGCGATCTCGACGAAGACGCTGCGCTCGAGTTCGGCGCGGTCGCAGGAGCCCTGATCGGGCTCGGTTACGCGGGCGACGAAGGCGCGGAGGCGGGCGCGATGGCGGGGGCCGAGGCGATGGCCGACGGCCAGGTCTTCGACGACGACCAGGTCTGGTACGCCGCCGACGCGATCCCGAACGGCACCGCCGCCGGCGTCGCGTTGATCGAGCACCGCTGGGCGATCCCGCTCCGCGACGCGATCATCCGCGCGAACGGCATCCCGCTCGTCGACGAGTGGATCCACGCCAACGACCTGATTGCGGTCGGCGTGGCAACGGCGGAGGCGACGGCCTAGCTCCGCCGTGGCCGTCACGGCCGCGGTTCATCCGGGTCAAGGGATGAGCCGCGGGCCGGTCGGCTGACGTTCTGCTGTCCAGCTCGAGCGAGGGGAGACAAGTGACGGAGCACAGCCCGATTCAGCGCAGCGTCTTGCCGATTCCGGACCGTCAGCACGTCGGAGTCACCACCTACGACGCGAAGGACCCCGACACCGCGTTTCCACCGATCGAGCCACTGCGGCCGCCCGACGGCGCGCCGAACATCCTGATCGTCCTAATCGACGACGTCGGCTTTGCGGCGTCGTCGGCGTTCGGTGGGCCCTGCTCGACGCCGACGGCCGAGCGCCTGGCGGCGAACGGCCTCAAGTACAACCGCTTCCACACGACCGCTCTCTGCTCGCCGACCCGGCAGGCGCTCTTGACCGGGCGCAACCACCACTCGGTCGGCATGGGCGGAATCACGGAGATCGCGACCTCGGCGCCGGGGTACAACTCCGTCCGGCCGAACACGAAGGCGCCTCTGGCGGAGACGCTGAAGCTGAACGGCTTTTCGACGGCGCAGTTCGGCAAGTGCCACGAGGTCCCGGTCTGGGAGACGAGCCCGATCGGCCCGTTCAACGCCTGGCCGACCGGATCGGGCTTCGAGCACTTCTACGGCTTCATCGGCGGGGAGACGAACCAGTATGCGCCCGCGATCTACCGCGACACGGTCCCGATCGAGCAGCCCACGACTGCCGAGGAGGGTTACCACTTCACGGAGGACATGACGGAGCAGGCGATCGACTGGATCAAGCAGCAGAAGGCGCTCATGCCCGACAAGCCGTTCTTCATCTACTACGCCCCCGGAGCCACACACGCTCCGCACCACGTGCGACCGGAGTGGTCGGACAAGTACAAGGGCAAGTTCGACGACGGCTGGGACGCGCTGCGCGAGCGCACGTTCGCGCGCCAGAAGGAGCTCGGAGTCATCCCGGCCGACGCGGAGCTGACCGAGCGTCCGGAGGAGATCCCCGCGTGGGACGACATGCCGGAGGACCTGAAGCCGGTGCTCGCGCGCCAGATGGAGGTCTACGCCGGCTTCATGGAGCACACCGACCACCACGTCGGCAGGCTCATCGACAGCCTCTCCGACCTCGAGATTCTCGAGAACACACTCGTCTACTACGTGATCGGCGACAACGGTGCCTCTGCCGAAGGAACTCCGAACGGCTGTTTCAACGAGCTCGTCGTCCTCAACGGCGCGGCCGGTCTCGAGACCACCGAGTTCATGGTCTCGCACATCGACGACTTCGGCACACCGGCTGCCTACAACCACTACGCGGTCGGCTGGGCACACGCGATGGACACGCCGTACCAGTGGACGAAGCAGGTCGCGTCGCACTGGGGCGGCACGCGGAACGGCACCATCGTCCACTGGCCCGCGGGCATCAAGGCCCGTGGTGAGATCCGCTCGCAGTTCCACCACGTGATCGACGTCGCACCGACCATCGCTCGAGGCCGCCGGCCTTCCGGCGCCGTCGAGCGTCAACGGTGTCCAGCAGCAGCCGCTCGAAGGCGTCTCCATGGCCTACTCCTTCGACGACGCGAAGGCCGACGAGCGTCACACGACCCAGTACTTCGAGATGTTCTGCAACCGCGGCATCTACCACCAGGGCTGGACCGCGGTCACGCGGCACAGCACCCCGTGGGTGGCCGCTGAGCTGCCGGCCTTCGACGACGACGTCTGGGAGCTCTACGGCCCAGACGACTGGACCCAGGCCCACGACCTGGCCGCGGAGCAGCCCGAGAAGCTCGCGGAGCTCCAGCGCCTCTTCCTGATCGAGGCCGGCAAGTACAACGTGCTTCCGCTCGACGATCGTCGCTTCGAACGGTTCAACCCCGACCTCGCCGGTCGGCCGCAGCTGGTGCGAGGCTCGTCGCAGCTGCTCTTCGGCAGCATGGGACGGTTGTCGGAGAACTCCGTGGTCACGAACAAGAACAAGTCGTTCTCGATCACGGCCGAGGTGGAGGTGCCCGAGGGCGGTGCCGAAGGAGTGATCATCGCGCAGGGCGGCGCCTTCGGCGGCTTCTCGCTCTACGTCAAGGATGGCAAGCCGGCGTATTGCTACAACCTCTTCGGGCTGCAGCGGTTCAAGACCTACGGGGACGACGCGATCCCCTCGGGCACGCACCAGGTGCGCATGGAGTTCACGTACGACGGTGGCGGGCTCGGCAAGGGCGGAGACGTCGCGCTCTACCTCGACGGCGAGCAGGTCGGCAGCGGCCGTGTCGACGGCACCGTTCCGATGCTCTTCTCCGCGGACGAGACGACCGACGTCGGCTCGGACAGCGCGACCCCGGTCAGCGACGACCACAGCAGCAAGGGCAGCGCGTTCACGGGGAAGGTCCGCTGGGTGCAGATCGACGTAGACGCCGCTGCCGAAGACACCGACCACTTGATCTCGCCGGAGGAGCGACTGCGCGTCGCGATGGCGCGCCAGTAGGTCAGCCGAGCAGGCCGCGAGACCGCCTTTTCACCCATTCCAGGTGATGTTCCTTCGTTCGCGCGTGGCTCAGAATGGCGACCCAGATGGCGACGAAGGCGTCGGTACTCACCGGGCTCGAGCCTCGTTCGTTCTGGGGGCACTTCGAGACGCTGACGACGATCGCGCGACCCTCACGTCACGAGGAGCCGGTGATCGAGCACGTTCGCGAGTGGGCCGACCGGCAGGGGTTCGAGCTCGAGCAGGACGCCGGCCGGAACCTCGTGATCCGCGTCCCGGCGAGCCCGGGCCGTGAGGCTGCGCCGACCGTCGTGCTCCAGGGCCACCTGGACATGGTGTGCGAGCGCGATCCGTCGAGCCCGAACGACGCGGCGGAAGGGCGCATCGCGCTCGTCCGCGACGGCGAGTGGCTGACCGCGGACGGGACGACGCTCGGCGCCGACGACGGCGTCGCGATCGCGGCCATGATGGCGCTGGTCGAGGACGAGTCGCTGCCTCATGGTCCGCTCGAGCTGCTGATGACGGTGGCCGAGGAGGTCGGGCTGGAAGGCGCGAACGCGCTCGACGGCTCGCTCATCACGGGCTCGGTCCTCATCAACCTCGACAGCGAGGAGGACGGCCGGCTCACGGTCGGCTGCGCGGGCAGCACCGACACCTGGGTACGGGTCGACGCGCCGCGGGAGCCCGCCGCCGGCGATGCGACGACGCTCTCCGTCAGCGTGACCGGCGGGAGGGGCGGCCACTCGGGAACGGGCATCGCGCTCGGAGCCTCGAACGCGATCAAGGTGCTCGGGCGCGCGCTCCGCGAGGCGCTGACGACCGTGCCGTTCAGGCTCGTGTCGCTCGCCGGCGGCAAGAGCCGCAACGCGATCCCGCGCGACGCGGCCGCGATCGTCTCGGTCGCGAGCGGCGACGAGCAGGCGCTTCGCGCGGCGATCGCGAAGCGCCGCGGACACGATCCGCGACGCGTACGCGAAGACGGATCCCAACGTCAAGGTCGACGTCGCCGCAGCCGACGCGTCGTCGGACCCGTGGACGGACGCGGGTACCGCGACGCTGCTCGACGCGATCGCGCTCGTCCCGACAGGACCGCTGGCGCTCAGCCCCGACTTCGACGACCTCGTGGAGACGAGCACCTCGCTCGGCGAGGCGTCCACCGAGGGCGACCGGCTCACCCTGCACAGCCTTTCGCGCTCCTCGAACGACTCGGCGCTGCCGGAGGTGATCGCCGCGCTCGACGCCGTCGCCCGGCTCGCCGGCGGCGAGCTCGAGGTGAAGGCCAACTATCCGGGCTGGCGTCCCGACCTGGACTCGCCCGCGCTCGCGGCCGGGAAGACCGCCTACGAGCGCGTCTTCGGCGAGCCGCCGATCGTCACGGCCGTGCACGCCGGGCTCGAGACCGCGGTCGTCGGCGGCAAGGTGTCACGCCACCTCGACATGCTGTCGTTCGGCCCGCAGATCGAGTTCCCGCACTCGCCCGACGAGCGCGTGAGCGTCCCGACGGTCGAGCGCTTCTGGAAGCTGTTGGTCGCTGTCGTCGACGAGCTGTCCGTGCCCGGGAAGTAGCGTGCGACGCGGGCCGCTCACCTGGATCGTCGGCATCGCGGTCGGTCATCGTGTTGGTGCTGCTGGTCACCGCGCTGATCGGAAACCGTGACGGGCGAAACGAGACCGTCTCGGCCGGCGAGTGGGCGCAGAACGTCTGCGGCTCGGTGGCCGTCTGGCGCGGCCAGCTCGAGTCGATCGTCGACGACCTGCGCGACCCGAGCGCCTTCGCGATCGCCGGGCGAGGAGCCGCAGTCCGAGACGCCGCAGGGGCGCACGAGCTTCATCCGCGATGGCCTCGATCGCACGGTGCAGGCCGCCGACACCCTCGTCGAGGGCATCGACAACGCGGGCGTTCCCGACACCGCGCAGGGCGAAGAGGCCGCCGACCAGGTCGCCGAGTGGGCGAACAGCGCGTCCGACGACCTCGAGGAGGCGCAGGACTCGCTCGACGACGAGGCGGACTCGCTCGAGCAGGCGATCGAGCAGCTCACGGGCGCGGCAGGGGCGATCGGGTCGGTGCTCGCGAGCGGCGTGCGCACGGTCGCCGAGGTCGTGCAGCTCGACCCCGAGCTCGCCTCCGCGCTCCAGGCGTCGAGCACGTGCCAGCAGCTCCGGGAGGAGACGAGCTAGATGAGCACCATGGACTGGATCCTGGTCGCGCTCGAGGGCTTGCTCGTGGTCGGCTTCATCGCCCTCGGCGTGCGGTCCGGCGGAGTCGGGCTCGGGCTCTGGGGCGGCGTCGGCACCCTGATCCTCGTCTTCCTCTTCGGGCTCGACCCGGGCGAACCGCCGATCAGCGCGATGCTGATCATCATCGCGGTCATCGCCGCGGCCGCCGCGATGCAGGCGGCGGGCGGGATCGACTACATGGTCATGGTCGCGGCCAAGGCGCTGCGTGCGCGTCCGAGGGCGCTCAACTTCGTCGCGCCGTACGTCTCGTGGCTCCTGACGGTCCTCACGGGCACCGGCAACACGTTCTTCTCGTTGATCCCGGTGATCAACGAGCTCGCCTACGCGAACAAGATCCGGCCGGAGCGCGCGCTCGCAGGGTCGGCCGTCGCGTCGACCTTCGGGATCACGGCGAGCCCGGTCGCGGCCGCGATGGCGACGATGCTGCCCCTCGTCGAGCCCTTCGGCTTCGACATCGTCGACGTGATGCTGATCACGATCCCGGCGAGCCTCATCGGCATCTTCGCGATGGCGGTCTTCATGAACGGCCACGGCAAGGATCTCGACGACGACGCCGAGTACCAGCGCCGCCTGGCGGCGGGCGAGATCAAGCCTCCGGAGCCGCCCGGCGAGATCGTGCTGATGCGCTACGCGAAGCGCAGCGTCGCGATCTTCCTGACCGGCGTCGCCGCGATCTGCATCTTCGGCGTCTTCGAGGGCCTGCGCCCGACGGTCGCCGCCGAGGGCGGCGGGGTCGAGCCCATGTCGGTCACGCCGCTGATCCAGATGTTCATGCTCGCCGCGGCCGCGCTGATCCTGATCCTCGCGCACGTGCAGGCCAACGACATCCCGAGCACGCCGATCTTCAGGTCCGGGATGGTCGCGATGATCGCGCTGTTCGGGATCGCCTGGATGGCGGACACCTTCATCGCCAACAACGAGGACGCGATCGTCAGCGCCCTCGGCAGCCTCGCCGAGAACTGGCCGATCACGATCGCCATCGCGATCTTCCTCGTCGCCGCGTTGACGACGAGCCAGTCGGCGGCGACGCGGACGATGATCCCGCTGGGTCTCGCGCTCGGGATCGGCGCCGGCTACATGATCGCGATGTGGACCGCCGTCGCCGGCGTGCATGTTCCTCCCGGCGAACGGCACGCAGATCGCCGCCGCCGAGGCGGACGAGACCGGCACGACGACGCTCGGCAAGCGCGTGATCGACCACTCGTTCCAGCTGCCGCTGCAGATCGCCTGGGTCGTCACGCTGCTCGCCGGCTGCGTGATCGTCTACCTCTTCTTCGGCGACCACACGCCGGTGCCGCCGGTGCCCACCACGACGACGACCCCGTAGCATGAGCGTCCGCGGCGCCGCCTTCCTCGGCATCGGCGCCATGGTCGGCGCCGGCATCTTCGCGCTGCTCGGCGAGGCCGGAGCCGTCGCGGGTTCCGCTGTCTGGCTCTCCTTCCTCCTCGCCGGGATCGTCTCCGCGCTGCTCGGCTACACCGTCGTCAAGATGGGCGTCCGCTTCCCCTCGTCGGGCGGCTTGATCGCGTACCTGATCGAGGGGTTCGGGAATGGACGCCTGGTCGGGATCGCCTCGTGGCTGGGCTACTTCGCCGCGATCGTGATCGTCTGCTCGATGGTCGCGGTCTCGTTCGGGAGCTACGCGACGTCCCTGTTCATCGGCGAGAACGCGGCGGCGGGCTGGGACAACCTCTTCACGACCCTGATCGTCGTCGCCATGGCGGGGATCAACGTCGTCGGCTCGAAGATCGTCGACCAGCGCCCAGTCGCTGATCGTGATCGTGCTGCTCGCGGTCTTCGCCGTCTTCATCGCCGTCACGATCGTCGACATCGACCTGGGGCCTGCTCGCGTTCAGCGCCTATCCGTCGTTCGACGACATCATCGCGAGTGTCGCGCTCACCTTCTTCGCCTACCTCGGCTTCAGCGTCATCACCTTCGCGGTCGGCGACCTGCGCGACCCGGCGCGCGAGCTGCCGACGGCGATGTACCTCGCGCTCGGCGTGACGACCGTCGCTGTACGTCCTGATCGCGTTCGGCGTCTTCGGCACGCTCACGGTCCCGGAGGTCGATCGGCTACGGCGAGACGGCGATCGCCGAGGCGGCGCGGCCGACGCTCGGGGACGCCGGGTTCACGATGATGGCGATCGCCGCCCTGCTCGCGACCTCCTCGTCCGTGAACGCGACGCTCTACGCCGCGGGCGGCCTGACGGGGATGCTCGCCGGCGCCGGCCAGTTTCCGCCGATCTTCGGGCGCGGCTCGCGGCTGCGGCGCGCATGGGGGCATGCTGATCACGGCGGGAATCGTGCTCGTGGTCAGCAATCTCGTCGACCTCTCCGCGATCGCCTCCGTCGGGAGCGCGTGCTCGCTCGTGATCTTCCTGCTCGTCGGCGTCGCCGCCTACCAGCGGCGCGCCGACACGGGCGCGATCGCGGCGATCGTGCTCGACGGCGATCGCGGCGACGGCCGTCGTGCTCGCCTTCTTCGCCGTCGACACGTTCCGCAACGCGCCGGAGACGTTCATCGCGATCGTGGCGATCACCCTGCTCGCCGTGGCCCTCGACTTCATGTGGAAGCGGATTCGCGGCGCGCCGACGGTGGACCCCGATGCCACGGCGGTCTAGATGTCAGAGCGCTCGCGTGCGCCGCAGACGCCCGGGAACGAGCTCCTGCTCTTTCTGGCCGACCTCGGCGCGGCGCTGAGCGCGATCGGGGAGACGGTCGATGCCGTGGAGCAACGCCTCGGCGTCATCGCGAGCGCCTACGGGCTCGAGGACGCGCGCTTCACCGCCTTTCCGACCTCGCTCTTCCTGACGCTCGGCCGCGGCGAGGCCGCGACGATCGAGCCGACGAAGCGGCTGTCGGCGACGCCGCGCCTCGACCAGATCGCGGCCGTCCATCGCCTCGCGGACGAGGCGGAGCGAGGCCTGATCGCACCCGAGGCCGGGATCGCCCGGCTCGAGGAGATCCGGGCGACGAGCAGCCGGTACGGCCCGCTGGCGAGCGTGCTCGGCTACACAATCGCTGACGATGGGCATCGCGCTGATCCTGCGTCCGGCGCCGCGTGATGTCGCGGCCGCCGCCGTGCTCGGCACCATCGTCGGCGTGCTGCGGCTGCTCGCGCGCGGGAGGCGTTCGCTCGAGGTGCTGATGCCCTTCCTCGCCGCCTTCGCCGTTGCGCTGCTGACGGCTCTGGCCGTCAAGCACGACGTCACCGATCCAGGCCTGCGGGCGATGATCGCCGCGCTTGTCGTCTTCATCCCCGGTGTCGCGCTGACCACGGCGGTCCTCGAGCTGACCGAGGGCCAGATGATCTCTGGCTCGAGCCGGCTCGTCTGGGCAACAACCCAGCTCGGCCTGATCGCGTTCGGGATCGTCGCCGGCGTCAGCGCCGCCGGGGTGCCCCCTGAGCGCGCGTTCTCGAGCTCGGACGCGCTCCTCGGCAGCTGGGCGCCCTGGCTCGGCGTGCTCGTCTACGCCGTCGGCGTCACGATCGCTCACTCGACGCCGCCCGGCGCGCTGCTCTCGTTGCTCGTCGTCCTCTACGCTGCGTGGACCGGCCAGGTGCTCGGCGACGCGTTGTTCGGCGCCTACGCGAGCGGCTTCGTCGGCGCCATCGTGATGACGCTCGTGGCCTATCAGCTCGCTCGGCTCCAGTCGACGATGCCCGTGTACGCCATGTTCCTGCCAGGCTTTTGGCTGCTCGTTCCCGGCTCGCTCGGCCTGATCGGGCTGACGACCTTCCTGGCCTTCCCGGACTCCGCCTCCGGGACCGACGTCTTCGCCGTGGTGGGAGCGATCGCGGCGGTCGCGCTCGGCGTCCTCTGCGGGGTCGAGCTGCACCGTTGGCTGCTGGGCGCCGAGCGGCAGGCCCACGCCATCACGCGGCGCGTGAGGCCTCCCGTTGCCTGAGCGTCTGAGCGCACAGTCGAGCCGCGGGGCCCCGGCGATGCTCGTGCTGCTCACGCTCGCGAGCGGGCAGTTCCTGATGACGCTGGACAGCTCGGTGATGAACGTCTCGATCGCGACGGTCGCGAAGGACGTCGGCACGACGGTGACGGGCATCCAGGGCGCGATCACGGCGTACACGCTCGTGATGGCGGCGCTGATGATCACCGGCGCCAAGATCGGCGCGATCATCGGCCGGAAGCGGGCGTTCGCGATCGGCTGCGTCATCTACGGCTGCGGCTCCTTCACGACGTCGATCGCGCAGAGCCTTCCCGTGCTGCTGTTCGGCTGGTCCTTCCTGGAGGGAGTCGGGGCGGCGCTGATCCTGCCCGCGATCGTTGCGCTCGTCGCCGGGAACTTCCCGGCCGAGAAACGGCCGGCGGCGTACGGGCTCGTTGCCGCCGCCGGGGCGGTGGCCGTTGCGGTCGGCCCGCTCATCGGCGGCTTCTGCACCACCTACTTCTCGTGGCGCTGGGTCTTCGCAGGCGAGGTTCTGCTCGTGCTCGTGATCCTCGTCCTCGCCCGTCGGATCGCGGATGCGCCGGTCGAGGAGCGGCCGCAGCTCGACATCGTGGGCGCGGTGCTGTCGGCGCTCGGTCTCGCCCTCCTGGTCTTCGGCGTGCTGCGCTCGGGCGAGTGGGGCTGGATCGAGCCCAAGCCCGAGGGCCCCTCCTGGGCCGGAATCTCGCCGACGTTCTGGCTCGTGCTCGGCGGTCTCTTCGTGATCTGGCTGTTCTTCCGCTGGCAGGCGCGACGGGAGTCGCGCGGCGAGGAGCCGCTCGTCCGGACGGCAATGCTGCGCAATCGGCAGCTGACCGGCGGCTTGACCATGTTCTTCTTCCAGTACCTCGTGCAGGCGGGCTTCTTCTTCGTCGTGCCGCTCTTCCTCTCCGTCGCGCTCGGCTTGTCGGCGATCGACACCGGCGTCCGGCTCCTTCCGCTCTCGGCGACCCTGCTCGCGGCCGCCATCGGCATCCCGCGCTTCCTGCCGCACCTGTCACCGCGCCTGGTCGTCCGCGTCGGATTGCTGTCGCTGCTGTTAGGGGCCGTCGTCCTCCTCGGCGCGCTCGACGCCGACGCGGGAGCGGAGGTGGTGTTCGTGCCGATGCTGCTCGTCGGCCTGGGCATCGGCGCGCTCGCCTCGCAGCTCGGCGCCGTCACCGTCTCGGCAGTGCCGGACGACGAGAGCCCCGAGGTCGGCGGCGTCCAGAACACGATGACGAACCTCGGCGCGTCGCTCGGGACCGCCCTCGCGGGCTCGCTGATGATTGCCTCCTTGACGTCGGCGTTCCTGACCAACATCGAGCAGAGCCCCGCCATCCCGGCCGCCGCGAAGGAGCAGGCGCAGGTCGAGCTCGCCGGGGGCGTCGCGTTCGTCTCAGATGCCGACCTCGAGGCCGTCCTCGACGAGGCGGGCGCGACCTCGGCCGCCACCGACGCGGCGCTCGCAGCGAACGCCGACGCCCGCCTCGCCGGCCTGCGCTCCGCTCTCGGAATCCTGTCCGTGCTCGCGCTGCTCGCGCTGTTCCTGGCCCAGGCCATCCCGACCAGACCGATCGGGCTCGACGAAAGGAAGGAGTAACGATGTGCCGCTGGCTTGCATACTCCGGATCCCCGATCCGGCTCGAGGAGCTGCTCGTCAAGCGCGACCGCTCGCTGATCGACCAGAGCCTGCACTCCCGTGAGGGCGCGACGCCGACGAACGGCGACGGCTTCGGCGTCGGCTGGTACGAGGAAGGCGAGCCACCGAGGGTCTACCGCAGCGTCCATCCGGCCTGGAACGACCGGAACCTGAAAGAGCTCGCTGCCGGGATCTCGTCGCACCTCTTCTTCGCGCACATCCGCGCGTCGACGGGCACGGCGATCCAGGAGACCAACACGCACCCGTTTCGCTACGGGAACTGGCTGTGGATGCACAACGGGCTGATTCGCGAGTTCCCGCGGATGAGGCGTGAGCTCGTGCTGGCGATCGACGACTCGCTCTACGACTCGATCGAAGGCACCACCGACTCGGAGACGATGTTCTACCTCGCACTCACCTTCGGGCTCGAGAGCGACCCGATCGCCGCCGTCGAGCGGATGGTCGGCTTCGTCGAGGACACCGGGCGCCGCCACGGAGTCGAGCAGCCGATCCAGATGACGATCGCGACGACCGGCGGGGACAGCGTCTACGCGTTCAGGTACTCCAGCGAAGGCGACTCGCGCTCGCTCTACTTCAGCACGCGAATGGACTCGTTGAAAGCGCTCTATCCGGAGATCACAGAGCTTGCGGGCCTTTCGGACGAGACGCGGGTCGTGGTCTCCGAGCCGCTCGGCGACCTCGAGGGCGCCTGGAACGCGGTGCCCGAGTCGCACGTCGGCATCATCCAGCCGGGTGAAGACGAACTGCGACCGTTCACGCCGCAACACTGACGTGGTGCGCAACGCTCTTGCACTCGCGCTCGGCGCGCTCGCCCTGGTCTTCGTCGTGGCCTACCGGCGGGTGCTCTCGGTCCCGCAACGGCCGAGCTGGCCGCCACCCTCGGACGCGGTCACGCCGGCGGGTGCTCAGGCTGCGACGGAGGCGTTCGCGGCACGAGGCGGCGCACGCCCGCACGACGCCGCGCTTCCGTTCGCCTGGGCGACCGCGGCGACGATCGAGCCGTGGGCGGAGGGCGTGAACTTCTTCCCGAAGATCTTCGCCGACGTCGAAGCCGCGAGCTCGTCGGTGCACATCCTGATGTTCGGTTGGCGCGAGGGCGAGGTCGGGCTGAGGATGGCGGCGCTGCTGGAGCGGAAGCTCGCGGCGGGCGTGGAGGTCCGCGTGATCGTGGACGGGTTCGGCTCGAGGCCGTACAAGCAAGCGCGGGAGATGTTCACGGGCCTCGCTGCCGCCGGAGCTCAGATCGTCGTCAACGACGTGTTCCCGCCCGACCGGGACGGTCTCTACCCCGACGGGCAGCGGGTCGACTTGAGACAGGACGAGATCGGCCGAGCCGATCACCGGAAGCTCTACGTGATCGACGGGGCAATCGCGTGGACCGGTGGCGCGGGGATCGAGGACCACTTCGAGAACGGCGGCTTCCACGACGTGATGGTGCGGGTCACGGGCGATGTCGTCCGCCAGGCGCAGGCGGCGTTCCTGACGAGCTTCCACGGGCACGGTGGGCCGCTGCCGCCCGAGCTCTCGTCGTACTTCCCCGAGCCGGCCGATCCCGGCTCGACGCCGATCGCGCTCGCGCAGGTGATTCCCGGCGGGCACGTGGCCGCGTCTCAGGCGATCGCGGAGCAGATCGACTCCGCGCGACAGCGCCTCGATCTGATGAACCCCTACGTCACCGACCGCGCCATGATCGACCGGATCGTCGCCGCGGCGCGGCGCGGCGTGCCGGTGAGGCTCGTCATCTCGCAGAAGTCCAACAACGCTCAGGCCACGGCTGCGCTGAAGCACCGGTACCCGGACCTGCTCGAGGCCGGCGTCGCCGTGTGGGAGCTACCGGACACGGTCGTCCACGCCAAGGTCGTGGTCGCGGACGACGTCGTCAGCTTCGGAACCGTGAACCTCGACGCCTGGGCGCTCTACCGCAACTCGGAGATCATGATGATCGCCCGAAGCGCCGAAACCGCCGAGCTCATGGTCGAGCGGCTCTTCGAGCCGGACATCGCCCGCTCAACCCCCGGTGAGCCGCTCTCGACGTCGGACGAGCGCCGCCAGGCCTGGCTCTGGAACAAACTCTCGCGCGTCCTCTGAGCCGGTCACGCGCGCGAGTCGTCGTGGACCACGACGGTTCCCGCGAGGAAGTCCGGTAGGCCGCGTCGCTTCTCGGTGAACAGGACCGGGACGAAGCCCGCGAACATGGGCACGATCGCGAGGACGAGCCCGATCAGGCGCACGAGCGATCGACCGACTGAGGGCGTGTGCCGCCCGCGGGGCCTTGAACGCGCAGGCTCAGCAGACGCATTCCGGGTGTCTGTCCGGCGGCGCTCCAGAAGAGGACGAAGTACGTGCCCGCAATCAGCGTCCAGCCCGAGGCGAGCAGGGCGCCGACGAGCCACGCCGGGCGCAGGCCTCCCACCAGCGATGCGACGAGCGCGGTAACACCGACCACCGACATGAAGATGACGATCGTCAGCGCTGCGTCGATCGCCAGCGCGATCGCCCGCGTCGCGATCCCACCGTATCTTGATCGCTCGGTTCGCGGCGGGCGGCGCACGACTTGCTCGGCCCGGTCGTCGAGTCGCGCGGCGGAAGCGCGGATACCGCCGACCACCTCATCGGTAAGCCCCTTGGTTTGCTGGCCGATCGCGTCCCGGAGTTCAGGGCTCGAAGCGACGTGGCGGAGTGCCCGTTGCGTCTCGTCGCTTGCGAGCACCCTGTCTGTGAGTTCGAGGGTCTGCGGGCTCGCGAGTGCAGCGTTCACGAGGCGCTCCAACTCTCCACTTGCGACGAGCTCGGCGGCGATGCGTTCGATGACGTTGTGGCGGGCGAGTGAGCGTGCGATCTCCTCCGGCAGCGACCCGGCGAGCGCCCGGTCGACCACACGGGCGATCTCGGGCGCCGACAGAACCTCGTCCGCCGCCTGTTCGAACCGTCCGCGCCAGGCCCGCGCGGCAGCGCGGGCCGGCAAGAAGGCGGCGCGCCCGGCCGCATCGGCCAGCCCGGCGGCGCGGCGCTCGTCGTCGTCGTTTGGCGCCATCAATCGGGAGCGGCCGAGATCGCCTTGTCGGTCATGTCCTCCGTGAAGTGGTAGCCCTCCTCGGGCGTCTTCTCCGGCTCCACCGGCGTTGTGCCCTCGTAAACGGCCGGGTAGTAGGGGCGCTCCACGATCGGCAGCACTTCGCGCTCGGCCTTCGTGGGCTCAGGCACCGGGTCTCCTCTCTCAAGCCTCTTGACGCTCTAGATCCTCCGACGACGGCGCCCCGGCGTCACCGCCGCAGCCACCACCGCAGTCTTTGCAACAGGCGACGGGCCAGGGGAGGTGACCGCCGCGGCTACGACTGCGGTTCGCGCCACCGGTGCGCCGACGACCCCGACCCGTCCTACACGTGCTGCTCGAAGCGGCATCTCAGTCTCCTTCAGTCGTTGAGGCTTCGTCGGCCTCGATGGACGCGATGATCGCCTGGATGGGAATCCGGCCGTTTGCGACGAGTTGGCCACCCGAGCGCCGGGCCGCGGAGGCGAACGGCGCAGCCCACAGGTTCTCCCAGATGAGCACGCCCGCAACGCTTCCCGGCTCCATCGCTGCGGCGAGGTGGTTCACGTCCTCCTCGGCCAACAGCTCCGCGAGCTGTGCCTCGAGTGCCTGGAGCTCCCCCAACTCCTCGATGTCGGAGAGCTCCGTCGCGTCGACGGTGCCATCCTCGTTCTTGCGCAGGATCAGGACGTCGATCACGCGAATCGTGCCGGCGTCGACCAAGGCGAGCAGCTCTTTCGCCATCTCGCCCGTGAAGTTGCTTGCTCCCGCCGGGAACTCCACGACCAGGTAGTCGACCGGGCCGAGCTCGTCGAGAGCTGTGTCTGTCACTTGCTCTGTCCCTACTGCCATGTGTCTACTCCTTGTTCGTTATTGCCGAGGATCGCCGCCGACGACCTCGAACGCCTCGGCGACGTCGTAGCCGAGCGCAAGCGCGAGGTTCGGAGCAGCCGAGACGATGCGCGCGACGCCGACGATCGGCATGAGGGCGATCAGCGTCCCGACGATCTCCTCCTCGGTCAGCCCGGCGTCGAGGCCGGCCGAGACCGCGCTCATGAACGACGGGGGTGCCGCGTCGAGCGCGATCAGCGAGGCGACCCGGGCGAGCGCGTGCTCCCTCGGGGCCAGGCCCGACAGAACCGCGTTCGCGCGCTCTTCCCGAAGCAGCCCGTCGATGTAGCGGTCGTCGCGCAGGGCCAGTCGCCGTAGGGTGACCTTGTAGTCCTCCACTTCGCTGCCCCTCCATTGGATGCCGGAGCGGGCGACGAAACATCATCCTGTGCGGGTGAAATCCACCGGACGGGCGGCCACGGCCTCGTCCACCAGCCCGAGCTCGATCGCGCGCTCGATCGCCTCGCTCCGGCTCGTTGCGTCGAGCTTCCGGTACACCGAGATCGCCTGCGTCTTCACCGTGTTTCGCGAGACGAAGAGCCGCTCGGCGATCTCGCGGAACGTGAGGTGCGTGGTGAGCAGCGGCAGCAGCCGGAGCTCCGCCGTCGTCAGCGTCGAGGCCCAGCCGGAGCGCTGCTCCGTGAACGCGGCGAGCTGCTCGCGCAACTGGGCGGTCCGGGCCACGAGCACTCCCAGTTCAGGGTTGCGGTGCAGCAGGTCGTCGGCCTCGAGGCACAGGGTTCGCGCGCCGTCTGCGTCGTTGAGCGTCAGGTGCGCCTGGGCAAGCTCGAGCGTCGTCTGCACGCCGAACCACGACAGCGCCCAGGTGATCATCGGCCGGAGCCGCTGCGCGACGACGAGAGCTTCCCGCGCACGCGCGCCCTGCCCGCGGGCGAGCGCCAGCCGCGCCTCCGCTGCGTACAGGATCGCCGCGACGACGTATTCGCCGGGTTCCGTGTCGCCGACGAAGCTGCGCGCGAGCGCGACCTCCGCGTCGGCGGCGTCGAGGTCCCCGCGCTCGAGCGCGAGCAACGCGAGCTCCGAGTGGGCGACGACGCCGGCGTACGTCGCGCCCCCGACGGCCGCGGCCTCTCCCGCCTTCTCCAACATCGGGACTGCCTTCTCGGTCTCGCCGGCGAGCAGCGCCCCGACCCCGCGCAGCAGCAACGCGATCGGCATCCAGAGACTCTGCGGGCTGAGCTCCTCGATCGCGATCTCTGCATCGGCGCGCATCCTGTCGATCCCGTGCGCGCAGAGGCGCGAGCGAAGCAGCGCGGCCCACGGGCGCAACGAAGGACTTCCATCGGGCATCGGTCCGTCGTAGTCCGAGCTCTCGACGGCCAGCGCCCAGCGCTCCGCCTCGACCGGCCGTCCGCGGAGACCGCTGACCCACGCACCGAACACCGCAACGGCCGGGTGGCGCGAGAGCAGCTCCGGCTCGTCGAACGCCGCCATCCAGCGCTCGACGGTGGCGACGCGCCCGTCGCGGTAGAACGGGAACGCGTTCGCCGCCACCAGTTGCGCCATCGAGTCGACGTCCCCAGCCGCCGAACTGTGGTCGATCGCCCAGTCCGGGAAGTGATTCTCGACACACCAGGCAGCAGCCCGGCGATGGAGCTCGGCGACCAGCTCCGGCTCCCGGCGCTCGAGCTCGGCCAGCAGCATGTCGCGAAAGAGATGGTGGTAGCGATACCACTCGCTGTGGTGGTCGAGCGCGACCACGAACAGGTTCGCCTGCTCGAGCGCCGCGAGCAGCTTCGCCGAGTCGGTCCGGCCGAGCACGGCGTCGCAGAACGGCCCCGTCATCCGATCGAGAATCGCCGTGCGAGTGAGGAACTCGATCTCTTTCGGTTTCAAGTGCGCGAGGTGCTCCGCGCGCAGGTACTCGGTGACAAAGCGATCGTCGCCGGCGAACTGATCAGGCCCTTGCGGCCCCTGCGGCGCCTTGAGCGCGAGGGCGGCGAGATAGAGCCCGGCCGCCCAACCCTCGGCCCGTTCGTTGAGAGCGTGCGCCTCGACGTCCGACACGTCCACACCCGCGTCCGCGAGCAGGGCGCCCGCCTGGGAGTCGGTGAGCGCGAGGTCTGCGGGACCGATCTCCAGAAGCTCGCCTCTCGCGCGATAGCGCGCGAGCGAAAGCGCGACCTCTCCGCGGCCTGCGAACACGAGCAGCGAGCCAGGGGGAACGTGCAAGGCAAGCGCGTCGATCGCGTCGAGCGAGCGTGAGTCGGTCAGCACGTGGACGTCGTCCAGCACGATCACGATCGGTGCGCTCGACCAGAGTGCGGTTCCTCCCCCCGCCACCCCGACCGCGTTCAGCGCCGTCGCGATGTAGCTCAGGAGGACAACGGGGTCGTTGTCCGCATCGTCGAGCGAGACCCATGCGAACGGCCGTGCGTCCTTGGCCGCCCACTGGGCGAGCAGAGTGGTCTTGCCGTACCCGGCGGGTGCCGTGACGCTGACGTAGCGCGCCTCGTTGCTCCCGCGGAGCTGCGAGACGAGCGGCGTCCGGCGCAGAGAGCCCCGCCGCTGCTTCGGAATTGCGAGCTTCGATGGGAACAGGTCGAAGGAGGCCGCCGAGGGTCCGTGCGGCCGCGCAGTCTCCCGATCGACGCGCTGTACCAAGCGACCTCCCCTGACCCCGGCGGCAAACCTTCTGCGATCAGGGTAGTCGGACGCCGTCGCGCTCAGCAAGCGCGTGCCGACAATTCACCCGGTTCGGGCGAGACCTAGGTGCCGAGCAAGGTGAGGCAGAAACCAACGACGGTTGCGACTCCGGCCATTGACTTCCCGCGCTCGTATGCGAACGGGATCAGGGAGTTCGTCAGCATGGCCAGCAGTCCACCCGCGGCGAGCGCAGCCGCCCGGTCGCCGTAGACGTCCGGTGCTTCGTTGGTCGCCAGGTACCCGAGGGCGGCCGCCACCCCGCAGGCGAGCACGACCAGCAGCCAGAGCGTGCCGAGCCTTCTCGGGCTCCAGCCACTGGCGAACAGGTCGGCGGACGGTGCGATCGCCTGTGGGATGTTGGAGACGAACACCGCGGCCAGGAACCCCAAGCTGATCGTCACGCCGGTGCCGATCTGAATGCCGAAGATGGCGGACTCCGGGACGCCGTCGACGACGGAGCCGACGACGATCCCCATCGCGCCGCCCGCGCCGGCGGTGCCGAACTTCTTGTCGACGAACCAGTCGCCGGCGAGGAAGATCGCGACGCCGATCAGCATCCACAGCACCGTTTCCCACTCCTCGATGTGCGCCTGCGCCTCGGGCACCAGGTCGAAGGCGATCGCGGAGATCATCGCGCCGGCGCCGAGCCCCGCCAGGATCCCGACGAGCCTGGTGGGCACCGTGACCCAGCAAACGAGCAGCCCGGCGACGAGCAGTGACGACTGCGCGAGCACGCCGAGCCCAAACGCATCCAACATCGCTGCAGCGTCGCCTCGATTCGCGGCGCGCGCATCATCCGGATCGGGCGAGAACAGCCGCCCTTGCTATCGCAGATATGCTATATAGCAGGTATGCGATCTAACGCGATGGCGCTGGGACGCGTCAAAGAGACCTACACGACCGGGGCGAGGCGGCTCGCCTCCCGCTCGATCGTCGGCCTCACCCGCACCCGAGTCACCCCGAACGCCCTGACGACGGCAGGCGTCTCGCTCTGCGCGCTGGCCTCCGTCCTCGTCTTCTTCGAGTATCGCAGCGAGCTGCTCTTCTTCTGGCTCGGCGCGGTCCTCTTCGTCGCGGGCTCCCTGCTCGACATCCTCGACGGCGCCCTCGCGAGGGCCGGCGGAAAGTCGACGCCCTTCGGCGCGTTCATGGACTCGACGACCGACCGCATGAGCGAGGCGTTCATGCTCGGCGCGATCGCGCTCGTGCTCGTCCGCGACGGCAGCGAGCTCGGCGTCGGCCTCTCGGTGGCCGCGATCGCCGGCTCGTTCCTCGTCAGCTACACCCGCGCTCGCGCCGAGGCGCTCGGCCTGCGCGGCGACGTCGGGATCGGCTCGAGAGCCGAGCGCGTCGTCGTGATCACCGCGGGCCTCGTGCTCGCACCGTGGGTCCCGCTCGAGCTCGCGCTCGCGGTGCTCACGGCGACAGCCTGGATCACCGTCCTTCAGCGAGTGCTGCACGTGCGAAACCAACTTCGAACCAGAGGAGAGACCTCGAATGTCTGACAACGGCAAGGTCCGCGTCGCGATCGTCGGCGTCGGCAACTGCGCGAACGCGCTCCTGCAGGGCGTCGAGTACTACCGCGACGCCGACCCCGATCAGTTCGTCCCCGGCCTGATGCACGTCGACCTCGGCGGCTACCACATCAGCGACATCGAGTTCACGGCGGCGTTCGACGTCACGACGACGAAGGTCGGCAAGGACCTCGCCGACGCGATCTGGGCTCACCCGAACGACACGATCAAGTTCGCGGACGTCCCGCAGACCGGGATCAAGGTCTCGCGCGGGATGACGCACGACGGGATCGGCAAGTTCCTCTCCGAGGTCGTCGACAAGGCACCGGGAGAGACCGACGACGTCGTCCGGATCCTCAAGGAGACGAAGACCGACGTGGTCGTCAACTACCTGCCCGTCGGCTCGGAGTCGGCCACGAAGTGGTACGCCGAGCAGATCCTCGAGGCAGGCTGCGCGATGGTCAACTGCATGCCGGTCTTCATCGGCCGCGAGCCGTACTGGCAGCGCCGGTTCGAGGAGGCGGGTGTGCCGATCATCGGCGACGACATCAAGTCGCAGGTCGGCGCGACGATCACGCACCGCGTGCTCACGTCGCTCTTCCAGGACCGCGGCGTCAAGCTCGACAAGACGATGCAGCTGAACGTCGGCGGCAACTCCGACTTCCTGAACATGCTCGAGCGTGAGCGCCTCGAGTCGAAGAAGATCTCGAAGACGAACGCGGTCACGTCGATGCTCGACTACGACCTCGGCGAGAAGAACATCCACGTCGGCCCGTCCGACTACGTGCCGTGGCTGACCGACCGCAAGTGGGCGTACATCCGCATGGAGGGCTCGAGCTTCGGCGACGTGCCGCTGAACGTGGAGCTCAAGCTCGAGGTCTGGGACTCGCCGAACTCCGCCGGCATCGTGATCGACGCGGTCCGGCTTGCGAAGCTCGCGCTGAACAACGGCGTCGCCGGCGCCCTCGAGGGCCCGAGCGCCTACCTGATGAAGTCGCCGCCGAAGCAGATCCAGGACGACGACGCGCACGACGCGGTCGAGCGCTTCATCGAAGAGAACCGCCGCACGCGCGAAACCGCGCCGGCGATCTAGCGGGCCGGGGCTAGACTCGGAGGTTCGATGGGCCTCCGAGTCTGCCTCGTCACGCCCTTCTCCTGGTCGCAGCCGCACTCCGTCAACGAGCACGTCGACGGGGTCGCCCGGGAGCTGCGTTCGCTCGGCCACCACGTCACCGTTCTCGCTCCGTCGAACCGCGCCCGCGACCTGGCGGCGGGGCGACAGATCCTGCAGAGCGGCGCGGACGCGGAGCTGATCGCCGTCGGGCCGGCGGTGCCGATCTCGCGCCGCTCGCAGATGGGCGTGCCGGTCGGTGCTCGTTTCAACCTCGAGCTCGCGCTCGGCGAAGGACGGTACGACATCGTCCACGGGATCGAGCCTGGGCTCCCGAGCCTCTCGTACCTCGCGCTCCGCGACGCGCAGACCCTCGCGGTCGCGTCGTTCTTCTCGCCGGAGCGCCTCTCGTATCCGCCGGGCAAGGCGCAGCGCGAACGCCTGCTCCACCGCATCGACTCGCTGCTGGCCACGACCGAGCGCACTGCGGCGGCGGCCGCGGAGCGCTTTCCCGGCGACTACCGCATCGTCTCCGAGGGCGTCGACGTCGAGCGCTTCGCTCCGGCGACCCCCAAGCGCAACGTGATCGCGATCGAGTGGCGCCCGACTGCGCGTCCCGTCGCGCGCGCGGTGCTGCGAGCGCTGCGTGAGCTCCCGGGCTGGGAGGTCGTGTTCGTTCGCACGCGCTCGATGTTCGGGCGCCCGTTCGTCCCACGCACGGTGGTCGACCGCGTCAGGGTCGTGACGCTTCGCTCGGGCGAGTTGCGCGCCGACCTCTTGAACACCGCCGCGATCTTCGTCCCCGCACCGCAGGGCCTCAACCGGCTGCGCCTCGAGGCGGCCGCCGCGGGTGCCGCGATCGTCGATCCGCCCGGGCGTCGACGACCAGCCCGAGCTCGCGGCCGCCGCGGTCGCGCGACTCGCCGAGGACGCCGAGCACCGCGCGCTCGAGGGAGCGAAGGCGCGCGCCTGGGCCGAGCCGCAGAGCTTCCGGGCGGTCGCCGGCGAGCTGGCGGCGCTCTACGACGGGCTTGCGTCGCGGCGTCGCCCGGCCGCCCGCCCCGGCGACCCGCTCGCCGACCGCCCGTGGATCCTCGCCGACCTGCACCTGCACACGAGCTGGTCGCACGACTGTCAGATCCCCGTGGCCGAGCTGCTCGACCACGCGGAAGAGACGGGCCTCGGAGCGATCGCGGTCACCGACCACAACGTCTTCGGCGGTGCGCTCGAAGCGGTCGAGCAGGCGCGAGGCCGCGAGCTGATCGTGATCCCGGGCGAAGAGGTCAAAACCGATGAACAAGGTGAGGTGATCGGGCTGTTCCTCCGCGAGGAGATCCCGCGTGGGCTGTCGTTCGTCGACACGATCGCCGCGATTCGCGAGCAGGGCGGGATCGTCTACCTCCCCCACCCCTTCGATCGCATCCACACGGTTCCCGACCCGGCGACGATCCAGCGCCACCTCGCGCAGATCGACGTGCTCGAGGTCTACAACGCGCGCCTCCTCTTCGAGACGTACAACGAGGAAGCGCTGCGCTTCGCGCGCAAGTACGGGCTCCAGATGGGCGCCGGCTCGGACGCCCACGTGCTCCAGGGCGTCGGCACCGGCGTGCTGCGGATGCGCGCCTTCGAGGGGCCCGAGGAGTTCATGCTCAGCCTGCGCAGCGCACAGGTCCAGCGCCGCCCGCGCTCGCTTCTCTACCTCCAGTCGCTCAAGTGGGCGGCGCAGGCCAAGGAAAGAGTCCGCTGATCCCGAAGCTCTAGGACCCGCCGTGGTAGCCGTGCCCTCCGACGAGATCTCCGAGAAGTACCTGCAGAAAGCGATTTCCGAGACGAACGAGCTCGGAGAGGAGATCGCGCGGTCCGCGCCCGAGGGTGCGTTCCCCGTGATCGGCTCCGGCCACCCGCTCGCAGACCTGTTCATGGTCAAGTACGGCCCGCAGCCGGCAGAGGCCCAGGAAGGCGTCGCGTACTTCGGGCGCGCCGGCCAGGCGATCCTGAAGTCGCTCCAGCGGCTCCGGATCGACCCGCTCGCCGTCTACGGCACGAACTGCATCAAGTTCGCCGGCCAGGACGAGGAGGAGGCCCGCTCACAGCTGACCCGGGAGCTGCACATCGTCCAGCCGAAGCTCGTCGTCGTGATGGGCGACGACGCGCTCGCGTTCGTGAACTCGCTCGCGTTCCCGCTCGCGACGCCGATCGAGGAGCGCCTCGGGGAGCTTCAGCGCTTCACGCCGACGATCGACGCGCTGCGTCGTGCCGGACATCGACGCGTCGCTCGACGACCAGGCGGCGAAGACGAGCTTCTGGCAAGCGTTCAAGGCCGCCGGAGTGTGGTGGGCCGAGCTTCCGCCGTACTGACGCCGCGCGTCGCCGCCGGGCTCGTGCTGCTCGGCGTGCTGATCGCGTACTACCTCTGCTTCCGGCTCCTGCCGAACCTGCCGACGGACGCCGACGTGCTCTTCGTCGGGTTCGTGCTGATCCCGGCCGTGTTCGCGCTCGTGTGGATCGCACTGCCGCTGCGGCGCGCGAACCGGCTGCTCTGGATCGGGATCGCGCTCGCGGCGGTCGCAGTCGCAGCGAGCTTCGCCGGGTTCGAGGTGCTCGCGAACTTCGCGAAGCTCGGCGCGGCGACGATGATCGCGTTCTGGTTCCTCGGGTTCTTCGAGACCGCGCTCTGGGTCGCGCTCGTCGCGCTGCTGATCCCGATCGTCGACTCGTACTCGGTCTGGCGCGGCCCGACGCGCCACATCATCACCGAGCGTCCCGAGGTGTTCGGCGCGCTCTCGTTCTCGTTCCCGCTGATGGGCGAGCGGCAGGTCTTCCTCGGCTGGCGCGAGCCTCTCGACGGGCCGGCGTCGTTCGACGTCTATCGAAACCCCGGCGGCAAGCGAAACGACGAGCCCGTCCGAGACGACAACGACAACGGCCGCCTCGGCTACCTCGAGGGCGCGCTCGACGCCGGCCGCGACTACCGCTATCGCATCGTCGCCCGAGACGGAGGCGGCTCGGCGACGATCGTCGCGAGGTCCGAGGACACGAACGACGGCGAGCAGAGCGGCCCGCCGACCTCCGACCAGGGAGCTCCGACCGACGTGCGGGTGGACAGCGTCGACTCGACGGCGAAGCTCGGCCTCCCCGACCTGCTCTTCTTCGCGCTCTTCCTGGCTGCGGCCGACCGGTTCAAGCTCCGGCGCCGGGCGACCTGGGTCGCGATGACGGCTTCGTTCGGTCTGACGCTCTCGGCGACCTACTTCCTCGAGGTCGACGGGCTACCGGCGCTGCCGCTCCTCGCGATCGGCTTCCTCGTCGTCAACGCCGACCTGCTCTGGCGGCTGTGGCGTGAACAGCGAGGGGACGGGCGGGCGACGCGGGAGCCCAGGCCACCCGCCCATCGGGAGTCGGCAGGGGAACACCCGCCTCCTTAGCCGTACCTACGACTCGACCGTCGGACCGGTTTTCTCCAGCAAGGTCACGCACTCGACGTGCGGCGTGTGCGGGAACATGTCCACCGGCTGAGCGCGGAGGAGCTCGTAGCCGAACTGCTCGCGCAACGTCTTCAGATCGGAAGCGAGCGTCGTCGGGTTGCACGAGACGTAGACGATCCGCGGCGCGCCGATCCGCCCGAGCCGCCGCAGCGCCTTGCCGGCGAGCCCCGCGCGCGGCGGGTCGACGACGACGAGGTCCGGCGCACCCGAGCGCTCGCGCAGCTCCTCGATCGCGAGCCCGACGTTGCCTGCGAAGAACGCCGCGTTCGTGATCTCGTTCAGCTCCGCGTTCTCGATCGCGCGCGCGACCGACTCCTCGGAGACCTCGATCCCCCACACCGTCAATGCGTCCTTCGCGAGCGTCAGCCCGATCGAGCCGATCCCGCAGTAGAGATCCCAGACCGTCTCCTTGCCGGTGAGCGCCGCGTACTCGGCGACGATCCCGTACAGGCGCTCGGCCATCTCCGTGTTCGTCTGCAGGAACGCGTTCGGGCTGACGCGGAAGCGCAGGCCGCACAGCTGCTCCTCGATCGAGTCGTCGCCCCAGAGCAGCTTCGTCGGCAGGTTCGTGACCTCGGCGGGCGTGTCGTTGATCGCCCAGTGGATGGCGCGCACCTCGGGGAACCGGCGCATCGCCTCGACGAAGTAGCCCGTCTCGAAGCGCTCGCCCTCCGCGGTCACGAGCTGCACCAGCACCTGGCCGGTGTTCCGCCCCTCGCGGTAGACGAGGTGGCGGAGATATCCCTTGTGGGTCTCCTGGTCGTACGCCTGGAGCCCCTCCTCGCGCGCCCACGCGCGGACGGCGTTCCGCACGTCGTTGCCGAGGTCGGTCGTGAGCCAGCACTGCTCGATCTCGAGCACCTCGTCCCAGCGGCCCGCCCTGTGCAGGCCGAGCGTCGGGCCGTCCTCGTACTGCGTGAACGAGTACTCCATCTTGTTCCGGTAGTGGAAGACCGAAGCGGCGGGAACGATCGGCTCGAGCGGCGGGTCCGCGATCCCGCCGAGCCGCCGCAGCGCGTCGGCGACCTGGTCGGCCTTCGCCGCGAGCTGCGCGTCGTAGGCGAGGTCCTGGAAGCGGCAGCCGCCGCACGCCGGGTAGTGCGCACACGGAGCGTCGACGCGCACCGGTCCGGGCGAGAGGATCTCCGTCGCGAGCGCCTCCGCGTGGTTTCGCTTCACCTTCGTCACGCGCGCGCGCACCGTGTCGCCCGGAAGGCCCGCGGCGGACGAACACGACGAAGCCGTTCAGCCGCGCGACGCCGTTCCCGCCGTAGGCGAGTGAATCGATCGTGAGCTCGAGCTCCTCGTCCTTCGCAACCGGCGCTGCCATCCTTCGCAGCGTACGTGTCAGCTGATGTCGCGGCGAAGGGTGCGCCAGATGCCGAAGGCGCCGAGCAACAGAATCCAGCCGAGAGACACCGCGACGCCAGGCCCGTAGGAAAGGAGGTTGTCGCCGCCGGTGCCGTCGGCCGCGTCGAGCGCGTGGAACGGCAGGTACTCGGCGACGCCGTCGGCGTCGACCAGCCCGAGGAGCCCGATCAGCAGGTTCTCGACCACGAAGATCCAGATCGAGCGTTCCGACCAGCGCGGCGACCTGGCTGTGCACGGCCGTGCCGATCGCGACGCCCAGCAGCGCCCAGAGAACGGTCGAGAAAGATCTGCTCGCCGATGCGCTCCAGGAACTCGCGCGTCGCCGAGCTGCAGCTGCGCATCGACGATCGAGAGCCAGGGAATCGCGACGGCGGCGACGACGACGAGCGACAGCAGCGCGAACCCGATCGCGACCGACGAGCTGCGCGCGATCGCCTTCGCGACGATCACGCGCTCACGGTGCGGCTCCGCGAGGAACGTCGGCGTCACGGTCCCGTGTCGGAACTCGTTGGTGACGATCGTGATCCCGACGATGATCGCGAAGAGCACGGCGAGCCCGACGATGTCGACGAGGCCGACCTGGAAGCTGAGCGTGCCGCGGTCCGCGCTCTCCGCCGAGCCCGACCTCGCCGGCGATGCCGATTGCCGTGAGCAGCACGATCACGATCACGTACGCCCACGACGACCGGACCGTGCGGACCTTGAGCAGCTCCGACCGGACGAGCGCGGTCACTCCGTCGTCTCCCCGCCGGTCAGCTCGAGGAAGACCTCCTCGAGCGTCGCGCGCTCGACGGCGAGCTCGTGCAGCACGATGTTGTTCGCCGCGGCGAGCTCGCCGATGCGCTCGGGCGGCGAGGTCCGCGACGAGCGTCGTGTCCTCGAGCTCGGTGACGGTCGCTCCCTGCGCAGCGAGCAGCGCCGCGGAGACGCGACGCCTCGGGGCTGCGCACGCGCGTGCCGCCCTGCGCGCCCGCGAGCACCTCGGCGATCGACGCCTGCTGGATGAGCTTGCCGCGATGGATGATCACGACGCGGTCGACGGTCTGCGCGACCTCGGCGAGCACGTGGCTCGACACGAGGATCGTCCGCCCTTCGCCGGCGAGCGAGCGGAGCAGGTCGCGCAGCCAGCGAACGCCCGCGGGATCGAGGCCGTTCGCGGGCTCGTCGAGCACGAGCACCTCGGGGTCGCCGAGCAGCGCGGTCGCGAGACCGAGACGCTGGCGCATCCCGAGCGAGTAGCCCTTCACGCGCCGCTTCGCCGCGGCGGTCAGCTCGACGAGGGCGAGCACCTCCTCGACGCGCGAGCGTGGAATGCCCGACGCGGTGGCGAGCACGCGGAGGTGGTTTCGACCGGATCGCCCCGGGTGCACCTCGCTCGCCTCGAGCACCGCGCCGACGCGGTGGAGCGGCCGGTCGAGCTCGCGGTACGTGCGTCCGAGGACGGTCGCGCCGCCGGTGTCCGGGTGCACGAGGCCGAGCACCGAGCGCGAGCGTCGTCGACTTGCCGGCGCCGTTCGGGCCGAGGAACCCCGTGATCGTGCCCGGCTCGACGCGAAACGACAGGTGGTCGACGGCGAGCACCTTGCCGTAGCGCTTCGTGAGATCGACGACCTCGATCATCTAACGGAGCGTGGAGACGTAGACCGTCCGCTTCCGAGGACCGTCGAACTCGCAGAAGAAGATGCCCTGCCACGTCCCGAGCGCGAGCTGCCCGTCGCGGATCGGCACCAGCACCTGCGGGCTCATCAGCGCCGCGCGAATGTGCGAGGGGGCGTTCTCCTCGCCCTCCTCGATGTGCTCCCAGCCCCACTCGTCCGCGACCATCCGCTCGAGCGCCTTCTCGAAGTCGCGCGCGACCGCCGGGTCGGCGTGCTCGTTGATCGTCACGCCCGCCGTCGTGTGGGGCACGAAGATGAGCGCGGCGGACGCCGCGGCCGCGTCCCCGTCGAGCGCTTCCTGGACCTGTCCCGTGATGTCCAGGAGCTGGGTCCGCCGGTCGGTGGAGAGACTGATCTCGTTCATCTGACTATCCTACGAACCCGATGCCGACCGTCGCTCCAGCATCCGCCCGTGACCTCGACGACTACCGCGAGCGAGCCGACCGCTTCATCGCCCGGCTGGACGAGGAGTACTACCTGCACTTCGCCGGGCACAAGGAGCGGCTCGAGCTCGAGGCGATCTACGGCGAGTTCGCCGACCTGACCACGATCGAGCAGGCGCGCTCGATCGGGGCCGCGGTGAACGGCAGCTCGGGGATCCGCGAGCTCTGGCGGTTCGCGTGCGAGGGGTACCTGGGTCAGCTGACCAAGGAGCTCGAGGAGAAGCTCGCCCAGAAGGAGGCGGAGCTCACGACGACCGTCGACGGCGAGGAGATCCCCTACCGGATGATCAAGCCGACGATCATGAACGAGGCCGACCGGGGCAAGCGCGAGCGCCTCGAGCTGCTCCGGAACGAGCTCGTCGACGAGCACCTGAACCCGCTCTACCTCGAGTCGCACGCGCGCGTTCGCGACGCGGTGCGAGAGCTCGGCGCGGACAACTACTTCGAGCTCTACAAGAACTTCGGCTACGACCTGGAAGGCCTGGCCGACCAGTGCCGCGCGTTCCTGAGCTCGACCGAGCAGCTGCACACGAAGCTCGGCGACAAGCTGTTTCGCGACCGCGTCGGGATGCCGCTCTCGGAGGCGCAGCGCTGGGACAAGGACCGCATGATGCGCGCGACGAACTGGGACGCCGGCTTCCCCGCCGACCGGATGCTCCCCGCGCTCCGCGCGACCCTCAAGGACCTCGGCGTCGACCTCGACGGGCAGGCGAACGTCATCCTCGACGTCGAGAACCGGCCGCTCAAGGATCCGCGTGCGTTCTGCGTCCCGATCGAGGTGCCCGACAAGGTGATGCTCGTGATCAAGCCGACCGGCGGCGCCGACGACTGGAGCGCGCTCTTCCACGAAGCCGGCCACGCCGAGCACTTCGCCCACACGTCGGCGTCGCTCTCGGTCGAGGACAAGCGGCTCGGCGACAACGCGGTCACCGAGGGCTGGGCGATGCTGCTCGAGCACCTGACCGACAACGCGGGCTGGCTCTCGCGCATGCTCGACTTCCCGAAGCCGCGCGAGTACGCGGCCGAGGGCGCCGCGATCCTCCTCTACTTCGTCCGCCGCTACTGCGCGAAGCTGCTCTACGAGATCGAGTTCCATCAGGCCGACGATCCGCGCGCGATGCAAGCGCGCTACGTCGAGCTGCAGGCGGACGCGCTGAAGATCACGCCGGCGCCGCAGGACTACCTGTGGGACATGGACGGTCGCTTCTACGTGCACGCATACCTCCGAGCCTGGGCGCTCGAGTCGCAGCTGTCGACGTTCCTGCAGGAGAAGTTCGGGCGCGACTGGTACACGCAGCGGGCCGCGGGCTCACTGGTGCGCGAGCTGTGGTCCGAGGGTCAGCGCATGAACGCGGACGAGCTCCTGCGCGAGGTCACCGGCGGTTCGATCGAGCTGGAATCGGTCGCCGAGCGCGTGCGCGAGACCGCCGCCTAGCTCTTCAGCGCGAGGAACGCGGCGTCCAACGCGACGCGAAACGCCGCCTCGAGCTTGCGCGCGTCGACCCGACGCGCGACGTCGCACGGCTCGTGCCAGCACGCGTCGGTACGCCACTGGAGCCAGGCCGCCGGCAGCCCGTGCCGCGTGAGCTCGGCGTGATCGGAGTCGCCGTCGTCCCGGAGGTACGTGCTGCCGCCACGGGTCAGCAACAGCCTCGCGCTTCGGTTCGGTGCTCGCTCGATCCCGCGCACGTGCAGTCGCGTCCCGACGCCGACCATGTCGAGCGAGACCGCAAGCCGGACGCCGCGCCGGGCCTGCGGCGAGATCCCTTGCAGCAGCCGCAGGGAGCCGAGGTGCACCCGCGAGCCGGTGACGGCGCGCTCCTCGGCGCCGGTCGCGGCCACGAGCACGCCGGGCTCGAAGCGCAGCGACGCCGCGAGCTCCACGAGCAGCGCGACCCCGGACGCGTTGTCGTTCGCGGCCGGGCTCCCGCGGACCCCGTCGAGGTGCGCCACGATCACGACCTTGGGCCTTCCGGAAGAGAGGCCGACGACGTTCCGGGTCGAGCGGCCGTTCGGCAGGTCGACTCGCTGGAGGACAACGCGATAGCCGAGCTTTCTCAACTCGGTCGCGACGAACTCCTGCGCGAACCGCTCCGCGCCCGGCTCACCCGCTGGGCGCGGGCCTTTCGACGCCAGCAGGGTCACCAGCTGCTTCGCACGACCGCCCGGGCCGAGGCCGCCCCCGCCCGCGCCGGTCAGCAGCGCGAGCCCGACCCCGACGGCGACCGCGCGGGTCATCACGGCCCGAACGTAGCAACGGGACATCCGTCTGCGTGAATGAATAGGCTCTATGCATGGCGCGGACCCGGGTCGTGATCGTCGGTGCGGCGGGCCGCGACTTCCACAACTTCAACGTCGTCTACCGCGGCCGCGACGACGTCGAGGTCGTCGCCTTCACGGCGACGCAGATCCCGAACATCGACGGCCGCGTCTACCCCCGCGAGCTCGCCGGCGACGCGTATCCCGACGGGATCCCGATTCTCCCCGAGTCCGAGCTCGAGCAGATCGTGCGCGACCGGAAGATCGACCAGGTCGTGTTCGCGTACTCGGACGTGACGCACGAGCACGTGATGCACGTCGGCTCGCGCGTGCTCGCCGCGGGCGCGGACTACCTGCTGCTCTCGCCGCGCGACACGATGCTCCCGTCGACCAAGCCGTGCGTCGCGATCTGCGCGGTTCGCACCGGCTCCGGCAAGAGCCAGACGACCAGGCGCGTCGCCGAGCTGCTCCGCGAGTCGGGCAAGAAGGTCGCGGTGCTCCGGCACCCGATGCCATATGGAGATTTGGCCAAGCAAGGAGTGCAGCGCTTCGAGCGCTACGAGGACCTCGAGGCGGCCGACGCGACGATCGAGGAGCGCGAGGAGTACGAGCCGCACATCGCGGAGGGCAACCTCGTGTTCGCCGGCATCGACTACGCGGCGATCCTCGCGCGGGCCGAGCAGGAAGCCGACGTGATCCTGTGGGACGGCGGCAACAACGACACGCCGTTCATCCGGCCCGACGTGCACATCGTCGTCGTCGATCCGCACCGCCCGGGCCACGAGCTTCGCTACCACCCCGGCGAGACGAACCTGCGCATGGCCGACGTCTGCGTCGTGAACAAGATCGACAGCGCGCCGCAGGAGGGAATCGACGCCGTGCTCGACTCGATCCACGAGCACAACCCGGACGCGACGGTCGTGCTCGCCGCGTCGCCGTTCCACGTCGAGGGCGACGCGTCCGAGATCCACGGCAAGCGCGTCCTGGCGGTCGAGGACGGCCCGACGCTCACGCACGGCGAGATGACCTACGGCGCAGCGGTGCTCGCGGCGAAGCAGCACGGCGCCGCAGAGCTCGTCGACCCTAGACCTTTTGCCGTTGGGACGATCGCGAAGACCTTCGAGGACTACCCGAACGTCGGCAAGCTGCTGCCTGCGATGGGCTACGGCGACGAGCAGGTCGAGGACCTGCGCAAGACGATCGACGCGTCGGACGCCGAGCTCGTCCTGATCGGCACGCCGATCGACCTGCGCAAGCTCGTCGACTTCGACCGCCCGGCGCTTCGCGTGACGTATCGGCTCCAGGAGGTCGGCGAGCCGACGCTTGCCGACGTGCTCGCCGAGAAGGGCCTGCTCGAGCCGGTTCCCGTTTGAGCGCGACCGTCGTCGCGCTCGGCGGCAACGCCCTCGTCCGCGAGGGCGAGCGCGGCACGGTCGCGGAGCAGCGCGCGAACCTCCGCGAGCACTGCGCGGCGCTCGTGCCCCTGCTCGACGAGCCGCTCGTCGTCACGCACGGGAACGGGCCGCAGGTCGGCGCCGCGCTCCTGCGCAGCGAGCGTGCCGCCGACGAGGCGCCCCCGCTGCCGCTCTGGCTCGCGGTCGCGCAGACGCAGGCGGAGATCGGCTCGCTGATCGACCTCGAGCTGGGAGCGCTCGCCAAGCGTCCGATCGCGACGGTCGTCACGCACGTCCACGTCGACGAGGACGATCCCGCCTTCGCCGAGCCGACCAAGCCGATCGGCCCGTTCTACTCGGGCGAGCAGGCGAAGCGGCTCGAGGCGGAGCGCGGCTGGCGCCTCGTCGAGGATGCGGGACGAGGCTGGCGCCGCGTCGTTCCCTCGCCCGAGCCCCGCGCCATCGTCGAGCTCGAAGCAGTGCGTCGGCTCCTCGACGACGGCATCGTCGCGGTCGCGTGCGGCGGCGGCGGCATCCCGGTCGTCGAGCGGAGTGACCGGCTGGACGGCGTCGACGCCGTGATCGACAAGGACCTCACGTCGGCGCTGCTCGCCGCGGCGCTCGGCGCCCGCCGGCTCGTCGTCGTCACGGACGTCCCCGCGTTGCTGCGCGGCTACGGCACCCCGGCCGAGGAGGAAGTGCGCTCGCTCACCCTCGCGGAGGCGGAAGACCTCATGCCGGAGCTCGCGGCGGGCTCGATGCGGCCCAAGGTGCAGGCGTGCGTCCGGTTCGTGCGGGAGACCGGCGGCGAAGCGCTCATCGCCTCGGCGGCGGGTCTCGCCGACGCCCTGAAGGGCCGATCCGGTACTCGTATCATCGGCGAATGAGAGACAAGCGGCTCCTGATCGGTCTCGGCGCAGTCATCGCGCTCGTCGCGCTGTTCCTCGTCTTCCGCCCCGGGGATGACACCGATGGGAGCACCGGCACGACGTCGACGCAGGAGACCGTCCCGCCGACAATCGAGCCGATTCCCACGGAGACCGAAACCGAGACGGCGACGACCACCACCGGTCCGGCGAGCGTGCCGCTCGACGTGACGATCCGCGGCGGCGCGCCCGTCGGCGGGATCGTCCGCGTCACGGCGACCAAGGGAGACACCGTCGTCGTCGTTGTGCGCTCCGACGTCACCGATCATGTCCACGTGCACGGTTACGACCTCATGGCCGACGTCGCACCCGGCAAGCCGGCGCGCATCCGGTTCGCGGCCGGGCTCACGGGCCGCTTCGAGATCGAACTCGAGGACCGCGGCAAGCAAATCGCACAGCTGACCGTCCTTCCGTGACGCTGCTGCTCCCGCTCGCGCACGGGATCGGCAGCGTGCAGGACCCGCCGATCCCGCAGTGGCTCGCGTACTACGGCGGCGCGGCGGTCCTCGTGCTCTCCTTCGCCGCGCTCGGTGCGCTCTGGAGAACACCGCGGCTCGAGCGCGAGCGCCTGTGGCCACTCGTCCGCATCCCCGCCGCGGCGCTTCGCGTCCTCCTCGGCGCGCTGGGGCTCTTCCTCTTCGTCGTCGTCTTCGCGGCAGCGCTCGTCGGCGAGCGCTCCGTCGGCACGAACCTCGCCCCGACGTTCATCTGGGTGATCTTCTGGCTCGGCCTCGTCCCGCTCACGATCCTCTTCGGGAACGTCTGGGCCTGGCTCAACCCGTGGCGCGCGGCCGCGGACTTCGTCGCGTGGTGCTGGCGCCGGGCGAGGCTCGAGTGGGAGCCGCCGTTCACGTATCCCGAACGGCTCGGTCGCTGGCCGGCCGCGTTCCTCCTCTTCTGCTTCGCAGCGATGGAGCTGGCGTACACCGACCCCTCCGACCCGCGGATGCTCGCGCTCGCCGTCGCGATCTACAGCTGGATCACGTGGGTGGGGATGGCCGCGTTCGGGCGAGACGTCTGGCTGCGAGCCGGCGAGGCGTTCACCGTCTACTTCGGCCTGATCTCGCGGCTCTCGATCCTGACGCTGCACGAGCGGCGACTCGCGCTCCGCGCTCCGCTGCACAACGTCGCGCGCGACCGCGAGCAGCCCGGCACGGTCGCGTTCGTCGCCGTCATGCTCGGGTCGGTCGCGTTCGACGGCTTCGGCCGCACGACCTTCTGGCAGGACCGGCTGTTCCGGATCGACACGGACGTCGGCGCGATCGCCTTCAACCTGCTCGGCCTGGTGATCGCCGTCGCCTTCGTCGCGAGCGCCTACGTCGCCGCGGTCGAGGTCGCGCGCCGCATCGGCCGCGAGCAAGCGCGACTCGAGCAAGCGTTCATCGGCAGCCTGATCCCGATCGCGATCGCGTACGTCGTCGCCCACTACGCAACGCTGCTGCTGGTGCAGGGCCAGCTCGCGATCCCCCTCGCGTCGGATCCCTTCGGCTACGGGTGGGACCTGTTCGGGACGCTCGACTACCGCGTCAACGTGCAGCCGCTGAGCGCGGACCAGATCTGGTACCTGCAGGCCGGCGCGCTCGTCTTCGGCCACGTGCTCGGGCTCGTGATCGCCCACGACAAGGCGCTCGCGCTGTTCGGCTCGTCGAAGGTCGCCTTGCGCACGCAGTACGCGATGCTCGGGCTGATGGTGCTGTACACGGTGGGCGGCCTGTGGTTGCTCTCGCGGAGTTGACGCTCGGCCACGGCGGGACCGCCGGGCTGATCGTCGAGATCGCGACCGCCGTCGCGATCGGCGGCCTGCTGCTGTGGGCTGCGATCAAGAGCCGCCGGGAAGGGCACTAGGATCGTCCCGTGCTCGCCGTCGCCGACGACCTGAAGGGCCGCGACTTCACGAAGGTCGCCGACTGGAGCCGCGACGAGCTCCTGCGGGTCCTCGACCTCGCCGACGAGCTGAAGCGTGCGCAGAAGGCAGGCGAGGAGCACCGCCTCCTCGCGGGGCGGACGCTCGGGATGATCTTCCAGAAGCCTTCGACGCGCACGCGCGTCTCCTTCGAGGTCGGCATGTGGCAGCTCGGCGGCGTCGCGCTCTACCTCTCCGCGTCGGACCTGCAGCTCGGCCGTGGGGAGACCGTCAAGGACACGGCGCTCGTCCTCTCCCGCTACCTCGACGCGATCATGATCCGCACGTTCGACCAGGCCGACGTCGAGGAGCTCGCCCGCAACGCGACGATCCCCGTGATCAACGGCCTCACGGACAGCTCCCACCCGTGTCAGGCGCTCGCCGACGCGATGACGATCCGCGAGCGGCTCGGCCGTTTCGAAGGCGTGCGCCTGACCTACCTCGGCGACGGCAACAACGTCTGCGCGTCGCTGATGGTCGCCGCAGCGAAGCTCGGGATGCACTTCACCGCCGCGGTCCCGCCCGGCTACGAGCCCGACGAGGGCGCGCTCGACGCCGCACGCACTGCGGCCGAGGAGACCGGCGCCGCCGTTCGCGTCACTCATGACCCGCGCGAGGCGAGCGAGGGCGCCGAGGTCTTCTACACCGACGTCTGGACGAGCATGGGCCAGGAGGAGGAGCGCGACCGGCGCCTGCGCGACCTCGGCGGCTTCGGGATCACGGACGAGCTGCTCGCGCTCGCGGAGGACGACGCGATCGTCCTCCACTGCCTCCCTGCGCACTACGGGGAGGAGATCACCGAAGCGATCGCGTACGGACCGCAGTCCGCGATCTGGGACGAGGCCGAGAACCGGCTGCACGCCCAGAAGGCTCTCCTCGCCCTGACCGTTCGTTGATCCCGCTCAAGGACAACGTCCCGACGCGGAGCTTCCCGATCGTCACGGTCGGGTTGATCGTCGCGAACGTGCTCGTCTTCTTCCTCTACCAGGCACCCGATCTCGACGCCTCGGTCGCCCAGCTCGCGTACCAGCCCTGCGAGGTGAACAACTCGTGCCCGGTCACCGGCGAGGACTGGCCGATCACGTCGTTCACCGCACTGTTCATGCACGGGAGCATCGTCCACCTCGGCGGCAACATGCTGTTCCTCTGGATCTTCGGCAACAACGTCGAGGACGCGTTCGGCCACGTGCGCTACCTCGTCTTCTATCTGCTCGCGGGCTACGCCGCGACTGCTCTCCAGACGGTGGTGACACTCTGGACGGCGCCCGACTCGGCCGACATCCCGAACCTCGGCGCGTCGGGAGCGATCTCCGGCGTGCTCGGCGCGTACTTCCTGCTCCTGCCGCACGCGAAGGTGCTGACCTTGATCTTCCTCGGGATCATCTTCTTCCTGCGCGAGATCCCGGCGGTGTTCTTCCTCGGCATCTACCTGGCGTTCCAGCTCTGGGACGCCGGCTTCCAGTTCCTGCACCCACCCCAGGGCGGCGGCGTGGCCGTCTTCGCGCACCTCGGCGGGATGGCGTTCGGGCTGCTCACCGTCTTCCTCCTCCAAAAACGCGCACCGGTCAGGCCACCGTATTGACGTTCGAGGAGCACGTCACCAAGGCGCTCGACGCGCTGCCGGCCGACATCGCCCGGCGGCTCGAGAACGTCGCGATCGTGGTCGAGGACGAGAACGCCGAAGAGCCCGACCTCCTGGGGCTCTTCGAGGGCGGCGGCGAGTTCATGCCCGACAAGGTGACGATCTACCGCCTGCCCCTGGAGGCCGACTTCCCGGACCCGGCGGAGCTCGAGCAGGAGATCCGGATCACCGTCCTCCACGAGCTCGGGCACTACTTCGGGCTGGACGAGGGGCGCCTCGAGGAGCTCGGCTACGAGTGAGCGACTCGGTCGCTCCTGGGCGTCGCGATCGCGGCCGCCGTGGTCGGCCTTGCGGTCGTCGCCTGGTTCCTTCTGGGTCCCCGAACCTGAGGGAATACTGAGGGCGTGTGTCCTCGTTTTTAGAGGTATGACAACGCAGGAGATCCACACCGAGATCGAGCGCGCCAGCGAGCGGCGCACCGAGCTCTACCGCCTGCTCTCCGAGGGTCACAACCCGGAGACGGCGGCCGAGCTCAGTGAGCTCAACGCCCGTCTCGATGAGCTCTGGAACGAACACCGCGCACTCAAGGCCCGCCTGCGCTTCGGCGACCCCGAAACGATCGTCAAGCGGGCTCGGCTCGAAGAGCGGCTGGAGCGCGCGGCCTAATCGACTGAGAACCGCCCCGGGCGCGGGCTACACTGCCGTCGCTCGGGGCGTTAGCTCAGCTGGGAGAGCGCCGCCTTTGCAAGGCGGAGGTCGCCGGTTCGATCCCGGCACGCTCCATGGAGAAAGGCCCGCGAACGCGGCTACTCGGCGTTCGCCGGGGCGACGCGCCGTCCGACCGAGGGGTCGAAGTACGAACCGTCGGCCCGAACGTCGATGAACGTCTCCGAGGTGCCGACCAGCGCACCCGTTTCGTGCGGCCAGAACGGCACCGAGCTGTCGCCGTGAAGCCCATCGTCGTTGCCGACGCCGGCGGCGGGGCTGACCAGGATGACAAGCGCCGTCGACGCGGCGGCGGCGACGATCTTCGTCCTGTGAGTGCGCTTCTGCATGAGCGTCCTTCCGATTTCGGTTGCACTGCGTGCTCTGCAGTAGACGCGCAGGCGCAAGCGAGCGGCTAAAGCTGCGCTGAACCGGCGCTAAAGCGACTTCGCGAGCTCGAGCTCGGTCAAATGGGGACCCGCTCTGCGAGGTTCTCCAAGAGCGCAAGCGCAAGCCGACCGTCGCCCATGACGAGCTCTCGGAAGCCCGCCCGGTCGACCGCCAGGCACCGCACCTCGGTCAGCGTCTGGACACGGGCGATCCGCGTGCTGTCGCTCCGCAGTAGGGCGACCTCGCCGATCACCTCACCCGGGCCGAGCTCGGTGTCGACCCCCCGCGCGTGCACGGAAACCCGCCCCTCGAGGAGCACGAACATCCCCGACCCCGGCGTGCGGGCCTCGATCACCACCTGGCCTTGCGGGAACTCGACCTCGGTCGCGATCGCGGCGATCCGCTCGAGCGACTCGTCGGGCAACCCCCCGAAGATCGGGACCGCGCGAAGCGCCTTCAGCTTGTCGGTTCCTCCGCCCGCCACCGCCGAGGACGATAACGCGTCTAGGGGTTGCCCTCGGCGATCCTCTGCGTCACGTACGCGGCGACGTCGCTGATCTGCTGATTCGTCAACTGGTCGCCGAACGCCGGCATGCCACCGCCGCCGTTCGTGACCTGCGCGATCACCGCAGACATGCTCGTGACGCTCGAGAGGTCTGGCCCGCCGTTGCCACCGGTGCCGTTGCCGCCGTGGCAGCCCGAGCAGTTCGCGGCGAAGACCGTGGCGCCACGCTCGGCGTTGCCCTGCTCGGCCTCGCCCTCGCCGCCGTGCTCGGTGCCCGAGCCGCCGCCGGCAGCGTCGGCCGGACCGATCGTCCCGTCCAGCCCGAAGAGCCACAGCTCGTCGCCGTGCGGCGAGGCCACGAGGCTGTTGCCCTGCGAGAGGAAGACGACGTACTCCTTGCCCTCGTGCTCGAAGAACGTCGCGGTGTTGTTCGCGCCGGCGCCCGTCTGGAAGTTCCAGAGTCGCTGCCCGCTGCGCGCGTCGTACGCCTCGAGCTCGCCGTTCGTGCGACCGAGGAAGACGAGGTTCCCCTTCGTCGTGCTCGTCCCGGAGTAGCACGCCTCCGGGAACTGCTTCTGCCAGACCCGGCGCCCGCTGAGCGCGTCGATCGCCGTGAACGTGCCGGACGACTCGGTGTACGCTGCGCCCGCGAGCAAGGCGGAGATGTAGTACTCGCCCCGCTTGCACTGGGCGCCTGGGATCGACATCTCCCCCGTCGTCTGCACGGCCGAGCAGATGTAGAACATGTCCGTCTCGGGGTTGTAGCTGATCGGGATCCAGTTCACGCCGCCCTGCGGGCCCGGCATGATCGCGACGAACTTCCCGAGACCGGGCGGCGTGAAGATCTCCTGCGCCGCCACGATCTCGAGACCCTTCATCTGCGGCGTGAACGACTTCTTGATCCGCTCGACCTCGCTCTGCGGGACCGGCCCGTGCGGGATGAACGCGCCGTTGCGGGGGATGGGCTGCGTCGGCGCACGTGTACTGCTTCGGATCCTGCGGCACCGGCTTCTCGTCGATCCCGTAGAGCGGCTCGCCGGTCTCCCGGTCGAGCATGTAGAGCCAGCCCGTCTTCCCGGCCTGCGCGACGCCCTTGCGCCCGTCGGACGCGTCGAAGAGGACGGCGGTGCTCGCGGCGTCGTAGTCCCAGATGTCGTGGTGGACCTGCTGGAACCCCCACCGGAACTTGCCCGTCTCCGCCTCGACCGCGACGATCGACGCCGTCCACTTGTTGTCGCCCTGGCGGACGCTCCCGTCCCAGTCCGGGCCTGCGTTCCCCGTCGAGAAGTAGAGGAGGCCGAGGTCGGGGTCGTAGGCAGGTGCCTGCCAGATCGCGCCGCCGCCGTGCAGGTACGCGTCGCCCGCCGGCCACGAGTCTCCCCCGGGCTCTCCCGGCGCCGGGATGGTGTAGTAGCGCCAGATCGACTCGCCCGTATCCGGATCGAGCGCCTCGAGGAACGCGCGCGTACCGAGGTCGGCACCGACGACGCCGATGTACACGCGGTCGTCTGCGTAGATCGGTGCTGCGGTGATCACCTGCCCGTCCTGCCACTTCACGAGCTGCCGTGTCCAGAGGACGTCGCCGGTCTTCGCGTCGAGCGCGACGACCTTGCCGTCGAGCTGCCCCTGGTACACCTTGCCGTCGCCGATCGCGACGCCGCGGTTGAGCCAACCGCAGCAGATCGTGTCGATCTTCTGGTCGAGGTTCCCCTCGTACTGCCAGAGGATCTTGCCGGTCTCGACGTCGACGGCGAACACGTCGTTCTTGCCCGTCGTGACGTAGATGACGCCGTTGTAGACGACCGGCTGGCTTTCGCCGGAGTACTTCGCTTCCGTCCCCGAATTCCGAAGGTCGGTCTTCCAGACGCCCTGGAGCTGCTTCACGTTCGACGTGTCGATCTCGTCGAGTGTCGAGTAGCGGTCGTTCGCGAGCGAGCCGCCCGCAGTCGGCCAGTTGTCGCCCGCGTGATCGGCGAGATCGCTGCCGTCGAACGCCGGCACGTCCTCGCTGTCGCCGCCGAACGAGCAACCCGGCACCAGCGCCAGCGAGAGGAGCGCGAGGGAGAGGACGACCAGCCGGGCGGTGGCCTTCGTCGGCACTTCGACCCCCCGGTTCCCGCAGCCCGCACCGTCGAAACAACCCGTTTGGGGTCTCAAGCGAAGCCGCATGTGCACCGAAGCACGAAGTGTGCGCAGGCTCCTCGTCCTCGCCGCAGTTACCGCCCTCGCAGCCGTGGGAACGGCGTCGACCGCCTCAGCCGCCTCGACGAAAGCGGAGTTCATCAAGCGCGGGGACGCCCTCTGCGCGGGCATGGCGAAGGAGCTCGCACCGCTGCGCCGGCGCGCCGAGGCCGCCTACGCGCTCCCCGAGAACCGCCGCATGGCGGCCGCCGCTGCGATCTGGAGCGACCAGATCCGCATCCAGGTCACGTTCAACCAGCGCCTGCGCGCGGTCGGCGCCCCGCCCGACGACGCGGCTGCCCGCCGCCTGCTCGGCCAGCTCGACCGCGGCGTCGTGCTCGCGCGCCGCATCCAGAGCGCCTTCGCGGACCGGCGCATCGCCTCGCTTGCCTCGGCGCTTCCGGCCTATCTCGACTTCACGCTGAAGCTCAACCGGCAGGTTCGGGCGTACGGCTTCCGCGTCTGCGGCCACTAGCGCACGCAGTAGATTCCGCCGCGTGACCTTCGTAGTCGCGGCCGAGGCGTACGACCGGTTCATGGGGCGGTACTCGGTGCCGCTCGCCCCTCAGCTCGCCGACTTCGCGGCGGTCGTCGCAGGTCAGCAGGTGCTCGACGTCGGCTGCGGGCCGGGCGCGCTCACGGCCGAGCTGGTCGCGCGGCTCGGGCCGGCCGCGGTGTCGGCCGTCGATCCGTCCGAGCCCTTCGTCGCAGCCGTTCGGGAGCGACACCCCGAGGTCAGCGTGCAGCAGGCTGCGGCTGAGCAGTTGCCGTTCGAGGACCGAGACGTTCGACGCCGCACTTGCGCAGCTCGTCGTGCACTTCATGACCGACCCCGTCGCGGGGCTTCGCGAAATGGCGCGCGTGACGCGCGAGGGTGGCGTCGTGGCGGCGTGCGTGTGGGATCACGCCGGCGGCCAGGGCCCGCTCAGCGTGTTCTGGGCGGCTGCCCGGGAGCGCGATCCCGACGTCGAGGACGAGTCGAAGCGTGCGGGCTCCCGTGAGGGCCACCTCGCAGAGCTGTTTCGGGAAGCAGGGCTGCACGACGTGGAGGAGAGCGCGCTTTCCGTGAGCGTCGCGCATCCGAGCTTCGAGGACTGGTGGGAGCCGTACACGCTCGGCGTCGGCCCTGCCGGTAGCTACGCGGCGGGTCTCGACGCGGCCGAACAGGCCGCGCTGCGCGAACGGTGCCGCGACCTGCTGCCGGCAGCGCCGTTCGTGCTGACGTTCCGGGCCTGGGCAGCGCGCGGCTTCGCCTAGTCGATTCCCTCGGATGGGGGATGTCGGCCCCGTCGTCGCTGCGTACGGTGAGCCGAGGGCACCGCGCACTGCGGTCCCGGGAGAAAGGGTTCGTACATGTGGCATGGGGATTCGAGGGCTTCGGCTCTCTGGGGCAAGGGCGAGGGCCGTTTTCGTCGCGGGATCGTCTGCTTGATCGCGATCGCTGCGCTCTCGGCACCGGGTAGCGCGCTGGCCGCGCCGAAGTCGAGCGCTCCGGTCGTTGCTCCGGAGGTCGCTCCGACAGCGGAGGTCGCAGAGCCGACCGTCGTTGTGGAGTCGACCTTCGCGTGGCTCGCAAACTGGACCTGGTAACGCGCTGAGGTTCGGGCGGAGGCGGCGCCTGCGTGCCGCCTCCGCTCAGGCGCTCGTACGATGCACGCGTGCCGCAGTTCGTCCCCGGCCGCGAGCTCTCGCGCGCGTTCTACGACGAGGTCGTCGGGCCGCTCGTCGGCGACGTCGAGCACTCGGCGGCGCTCCTCGGCTGGGGATCCGACGTGCTCGGCTTCGACACCGAGCGCTCGACCGACCATGGCTGGGGACCGCGAGTGCGCGTGTTCGTGCACGCGTCGGAGGTCGAGCGTGTGCGCTCGGCCGTCGAGGCCGGCCTGCCCGACGAGTTCCGCGGCTGGCCGACACGCTACGGCTGGGACGCCGTTCCGGTCTCCTCGCACGTGAACGTCAGACCACTCGGCGAGTGGCTCGAGCGTCACCTCGGCTACGACGCACGCGCCGGGCTCACGACCCTCCACTGGCTGACGACGCCCCAGCAGCTCCTCTCGGAGATCACCAGTGGGGAGGTCTTCTGGGACGGAACCGGCGAGCTCGAGCCGCTACGACAGGCACTTGCGTGGTACCCGGAAGACGTCTGGCGCTGGCTCGTCGGCTGCCAGTGGTGGCGCATCGACCAGGAGGAGCCGTTCGTCGCTCGGACCGCTGAGGTCGGCGACGAGCTCGGCTCGCGCATCGTCGCCGCGCGCCTCGCGCGGGATGCGATGAGGCTCGGCTTCCTGCTCGAGCGTCGCTACGCGCCGTATGCGAAGTGGCTCGGCTCCGCGTTCGCTCGACTCGACTGCGCCACGGATGTCGGCCCTGCGCTGGAGCGCATGCTCGCCGCGAACGACCTCGCAGCTCGGGAGTCCGCACTGGGTCGAGGCGATCGAGGCGCTCGCACGCCGGCACAACGCGCTCGGCTCACGGCGCAGCTCGAACCCACGGTGCGCAACTTCCACTCTCGGCCGTTTCGCGTGATCGACGCAGGCCGCTTCGCGCTGCGTGTATCGAGTCCGTGTCGGACTCCTGGTGCGCGAGCTCCCGCGAGTCGGAGCGATCGACCAGCTGGTGGACTCGACCGACGTGCTGAGCGTCGGCGAAGCCGCGCGCCGCCTGGCCTGCTTCTACGGATCGACGACGTAGACGTGCGCCTGCAGCGGACCGAAGCGGTCGCGGATCGCTCCGCTCCGGACGGGCAGAGCGCGGTTCTCGCCGAACGCACGCGCGACTCCGCGTAGCCCTGCAACCCCGACGCTCGCCGTCACCCGCCGCCACGAGGTGTTCACCGCGATCAGGTACGTCGCGCCGTTGAAGCGGCGCGCGCCGACCCGCACCGGGCCCGCCGACGCCGTCGCCGGAACCCCGCGGGCGAGCAGCGCCGGTCCGAGCGCGGAGATCTCGGTGTTCACCTGCGTGATCGCCTGCGCGATCGGAGGCTGCCAGTGGTCGGGGAAGTAGCCGATCCCGCGTGCGCCACCTGCGATCGCGAGCCACGTCTCCGCTCGGATTGTCAAGGGGGTCGGGTCGAGCTCGGGGCGGCCGTTGCAGATCTCCATCCGCCCGACCTCGATCCACTGGAACGTCGCGCGCGCACCCGCGAGTGCGGCGAGCTCTCGCTGCGCTTCGTAGACGGCAGGGAACGCATCTCGGCGGCACCACACCTGCAGCGGATAGAGGTCGAAGCCGATCATGTCCGCGCGCGCGATGAACTTCGGATACACGCCGCGGCCGGCCGGGATGCCCGCCGAGCCGCTGTAGACGTGCCCGCTGAGCGTCAGGAACGTGACCCGCTTCGTCTGCTGCCACGGCGGGTGGAAGGGCAGCGCCTCCGGCGGCCCGTACAGATCGGCCTCGTCGCGGTGGTACCAGCCGATCGTGCCGCGCCCGTCCGCGACGTCCTTGTACTGCGCCGGAATCGCCGACACCGCCCGCGCCCGCAGCGCGTCGAGCTGCACCCACGGCGTGCTGCAGCCGCTTCCCATGTAGAGGTTGACGCCCGCGTTCAGGCTCTGCGAGTACGCCCAGTCGCACTGGCCGTAGACCATCCGGGGGAAGAACGGCTGTCCGTCGACGTGCAGCGTGCTGTCGACCACCGCACCGACCGTCCAGTCGGGGAACGCGCGCGTCGTGAACGTGCCGAGCGCGCGCGTGACGGAGCGACCGCTACGCGCGGTCACGCGATAGCGATACGCGGTCAGCGGCTCGAGCGAGCCGAGCAAGGCGCGGCCCGACGTGCGCGCACGTGTCGGCGTCCGCAACCAGATGCCGTAGTCGGCGGTGCGGCCGACCTCGACCGTCACGCGCGCCGGGCCGCTCGTCGTCCACGTGAACGTCGCCGCATGCGCGCCGGGCTCGACGGCGGCGCTGACCGAGAGCGCGGCCTGTGCGGCGGGTGCCAGCACGAGCGATGCAAGCGCGACACCAAAGCAGCGCAGCATCCCGCCGAGGGTAGCCTCGTGCCGTGTGGGGCGTGTTAATTCTCCCGTGCGGCGCAGCTACGGAGAGCACGCCGACCAGCACGTCGACGTGTACGCGCCCGAGGGCGCGCGACGTGCGGTCGTGGCGGTGCTGCACGGCGGCTTCTGGCGCGCGCCGTACGCGGCCGACCTGATGGACCCGCTGTGCGTCGACCTCGCCGCGCGCGGCTACGAGGCGTGGAACGTCGAGTACCGCCGCGTCGGCGCGGACGGTGGCTGGCCGATGACGTTCGACGACGTCCGCGCGGCCGTCGCCGACGCCGGAGAGCCGTTCGTCACGCTCGGGCACTCGGCGGGCGGGCACCTGGCGCTCTGGCTCGCCGCCGAGCGCGGTGCGGCGCTCGCGGTGGCTCAGGCGGGCGTCGTCGACCTCGTCGAGGCCTGGCGGCTCGGCCTGAGCCGTCGCGCGCCCGAGGAGCTGCTCGGGGGTACGCCCGACGAGGTCCCCGACCGCTACGCCGTCGGCATCGCCTGCCGCCCGGCTGCCGCTCGGCGTCCCGCAGCTCCTCGTCCACGGGCGGCGCGACGATACGGTCCCCGTCGAGATGAGCCGCGCGTACGCGGAGCGTGCCCGCCGGGCGGGCGACGACGTCCAGCTCGTCGAGACGGACGAGGGACACTTCGAGTGCCTCGACCCGGCCTCCGAGAGCTGGGCGGCGATCGTCGAGCGGCTGCCGTGACGCGGGCGGAGGCGGAGGCGCTCGACCGCGAGGATCCGCTCGCCCACTTCCGGGAGCGGTTCGTGATCGAGGGTCCTGTCATCTACGCGGACGGCAACTCGCTCGGGCGGCTCCCGGAAGCGACGATCGAGCGGCTGGGAAGCGTCGTCGACGCGTGGGGCTCGAGGCTCGTGACTGCCTGGCCCGAGTGGATCGACCGCCCGCTCGAGGTGGGCGACCTGCTGGCCGGCGCTGTGCTCGGCGCCAACCCCGGCGAGGTGCTGGTGTGCGACTCGACGACCGTGAACCTGTTCAAGCTCGCCGCTGCCGCGCTCGCGCGCAAGCCCGGAGCGCTCGTGACGGACGCCGACAACTTCCCCACCGACCGGTACGTCCTCGAAGGGCTCGGCGAGCTCGTCCTCTTCGACGGCCGACCCGATCGACGGGCCGACGGACGACGACGTCGCGCGCGCGTGCGCCGGACGCGACGTGTCGCTCGTCTGCATCTCCCACGTCGCGTATCGCTCGGGCGCGCTCGCCGACGTACGCGCGATCAGCAACGCCGCGCACGAGGCCGGCGCACTCGTCCTGCTCGACGTGAGCCACTCGGCGGGAGTCGCGCCGGTCGAGCTCGAAGCGGCAGGCGTCGACCTCGCGGTCGGCTGCACGTACAAGTACCTGAACGCCGGCCCAGGCAGCTCCGGCGTTCCTGTACGTGCGCGCGGAGCTGCAGGACGAGCTGCGCTCGCCGATCTGGGGCTGGTTCGGGCAGCGCGAGCAGTTCGCGATGGGGCCTGCCTACGACCCGGTTCCGGGAGTCGGCCGTTTTCTCGCGGGGACGCCGCCGATCCTCGGGCTTGCCGCCGTCGAGGTCGGGGTCGAGCTCGCCCGGGAGGCGGGAATCGAAGCGCTGCGTCGCAAGAGCGTCGCGCTGACGGAGCTCGTGGTCTCGCTGCACGACGAGCGGCTCGCACCGCTCGGGTTCGAGCTCGGCACGCCGCGCGACTCGACGCGGCGCGGCGGTCACGTGTCGGTCCGCCACGCCGACGGCTGGCGGATCTGCCGCGCCCTGATCGAGCGCGCGGACGTCGTCCCCGACTTCCGCGCGCCCGACTCGATTCGGCTCGGCCTACCGCCGCTCTACACGCGCTTCGTCGACGCGTGGGACATCGTCGACCGGCTCGCGCTGCTCGTCGAGTCCGGCGAGCACGAGCTCGTCGACGCGACGCCCGCGCGCGTTACCTGACCTAGCTGCGTTGCCGGCGTTTCGGTGCCGGGCGCCTTCGACTTCTCGTCGCTGTCCTCGCCCTGAACGGTGCGCACGCGCTGTTCCAGATCGTCGCTCACGTCGACGTCGCCGCCCGACGCCTCGACGTCGGCGCTCTTGCGTGCCCCGCCGATCAGCCCGAGCACACGGTCGCGCAGCTTCGCCCGGCGCGTCGCGTCGGACAAGTACACCAGCGCCGCCCCGAGCGCCGCGAGCCTGAAGAACTTCATGCGTGATCAACCCCTCTCGATCGTGGTGAACCGACGTCTACCCCGGTCGGGGTGACGAAAACGGATGCTGGCAGCTGTTCAGTCGCCCCAGTCGAAGTCGCGCGAACGGCTCCAAAGACCTGCTTCGGTCTCCTCGCCGACGGCAGCGTCCTCGCCGGGCCAACCGAGCGGGCTTGCAACTGCGACGGCCTCGGGGGACTCCATGCCCTCCATGGTGTCTTCGAGTCGCGCCTGCTCCTCGGTCTTGAACAGCGGGTGATTCTCGAACGGATCCTGTGCCATGTACTGGGTGATCGGCATCTGGTTCTCGAGCTGCGAGTTTCGGTCGCGAAGCTCCAGATGCTCCTGGATGACTTGTGCGAACAACGACGGGGTCGCTACGGGCATGTTTTCTCCGGTGTCGGGGGCGGGGCTGGGGGCGGATTGTAAGGCCCCGGTGAAGTCTGACGAAACCTGGGGCGGGAGGTTAGCGCACATCACGGCTGCTCGACGGCGACCGGGGCCCGCGTCGACCCGGTTCTTTCCTCGCCTTTTGGCCTCGTAGAGGGCCGCGTCGGCCGCAGCCACGAGCTCAGGCGCCCCGCTCTCCCCCTTGGGCTTCTGCGACCCCGAAGCTGGCGGTGACCCGCACCGGCACGCCCTCCGGGGTCAGGAGCGTCCGGTCCTCGAGATAGTCGCGGATCCGCTGGGCCAGCTGGACGGCGCCGTCGGCGTCGGTCCCGGGCAGGACGAGGAGGAACTCCTCGCCGCCCCACCTGGAGGCGATGTCGACGTCACGCACGGATCGCTCGAGCAAGTGGGCGAACTCGCGGAGCACCGTGTCCCCGACCCCGTGCCCGTGCGCGTCGTTCACCGACTTGAAGTCGTCGAGGTCCCCGATCACGACCGAGAGAGGGCCGCCGAAGCGGGAGGCGCGGGAGAGCTCGGCCGCGAGCGTGTCTTCGGCCTGGCGCCGGTTCGCGAGACCGGTCAGGCCGTCCACCAACGCCTGCCGCTCGACGATCCGGTGCAGCTTCGCGTTGTCGAGCGCGATCACCGACTGGCCGACGAGCGACGCGGCCGTCAGGCGCGACTCGTCGTCGAAGTGACGGCCGAACAGGAAGAGGGTGCCGAACGTGCTCTTGCTCGCCCGCAGGGGCAGCTCGAGCTGATCGGCCCCGACCCCGGGCGTGCCGACCTCGACGACCTCGCCGTCGACGCCGATCAACATGCCGCCCGTCGCGCCCGTCGCCTCGACGGCGGTCTCGACGATCGCGCGCAGCAGCTGGTCGGTGTCGTGCGTCGCTGCGAGCGCATCGCCGAAACGAGAGACGGCCTCGCGGAGACGGCGCCGCTCGGACTCGAGCTCCTCCAATCGGAACTGCAGCTGGTCGGCCATCTGGTTGAACGCGTTGCCGAGCCTCGCCAGCTCGTCACGGCCGCGAACCGGAACACGCTCGTCGTACTTCCCTCGCGCGATCGCGTTCGCGGCGTTGGAGATGCTCGACACCGTTCGCACCACCGACCGGCCTTCGACGTACGCGACGAGCGCAACGAGCACGAGCGCGGCGAGCAGGCCCAGCAGCAGCCGCTGCTGGATGCCCATCGCCGCGGCGTCGATCGCCGCCTGCGGGGCGATGACGCCGAGCGTCGGCTCACCGGTTTGCCCGGGCGTTGCCGCGACGAGGACCCGCTGGCGCTTGCCGTCGATCGAGACCGTGGTCGGCCGGTCTGCGGGGACGTCGAGCGGGGCCTGGGTCCACCCCGCGCCGACCACGAGCCTGCCGCGATGCACGACGACGAACTGTTCGTTCTCGCCGAGGCCGGAGCGTTGCTTCGCCTTCCGGAGGAGCTCCTGGTCGAACGGCACCGACGCGATCACGAAGCCGAGCAACTTGTCCGGGCCGACGACGCGCACGCGGCGTTCGGCGGCGAGCTGCGGGCGGACGCCGACCTGGAAGTCGGCCGACTCGATCCGGACGTTGCGCTTGTTGCGAAGCAGCTGTTGCGCGGCCCTCGCGTCGCCGCGGGCAAGCGCACGCTGCAGCGCGGGTTCGCTCGCAAGCGCGGATGCTGAACGAGTTGCGAGCTCGAGGTCTTCTCCGTACGCGGTGACGGCGGCGCGAAGACCCGCCTGGAGGCGCGCGTCGACGCGGCGCACCTCGCTCTGCTTCGCGACCGAGGTGAAGCCCCAGAAGGCCGCTGCCGCCGGAAGCAGCGAGAGCAGGCCGAAGTAGAGGACGAGCTTGAACTTGAAGCTGCGGGCGCTGAAGCGGTTCAAGTCCGCCCCTCGGGGTGCCGATACCTCATTCGAGTGATTTCGGCTGGACGGGTTCGAAACATGAGGGCCATCGTTGCGAAAGCGGCGGCGGTCACGGCGGCGACCGGTGGGCTCGCGGCCGGCTTCCTCGTGCCGCTGGGCCTGGAGGGGCCACCGGCCACCGCAGAGGCACTGAGCATGCCTGCAGCGACCCGGGAGACGACGGTCTCGGTCTTTCCCTCGCCGGGTCGGCCCGAGTCGAGCACGGCGCCCCTGGAGCGAGCCCGGCCCAGGCCCGCCCGACCGCCGAGCGAGCCCGATCGGGGCTCGCCGGCCTCCACGCCGAACCGGCCTTCCTCACCGCCGCCGATCCGCGTTCACGTGCCGCCGATCCGGCCGCAGACGGACGAGCGCCTGCTCGCCGAGCTGGGGCCCGAGCGGCCCGACGACCGCAGCCCACGCCTCCTCGTCGCCGAGTAACGGTTTCGGAACCTCGCCCGCGTGCGAGGATGTCCGCGTGCCGCGCATTCGCCGCCCTGGTCCGGTCGGCCTCGCGCTCACCGCGTTCGAGGTCTGGCGGCGTCTGCCGCCCGAGCAGCGGCGGCAGATCATGAACGCGACGCGCAAGCAGGCGCCGCGGGCCGCCGCGGCGGCGCTCGCGTACTGGCGCAGCCGCCCGCCGCGTCGCTAGCACGCTGAGCGCTTCGCGCACGATCCGGTCCTGCTCGCGCAGGTGCGCGGTCGGGTAGCCCTCGCTCGGGCTCGCGCGCCACGGGCGTCCGACGAAGCGCACCGGCACGCCTGCCACCGAGGCCGCGTCCTCGAGCCGGTGGCGGATCGCGCGCCACGCGCCCATGTTCTGCGGCTCCTCCTGCGCCCAGACGATCTCCTCGCAACGCGCTGTAGCCGCGCACGAGCTCGGCCGCTTCGTCGGCGGGGAACGGGTAGAGCTGCTCGATGCGCGCGACCGCGACATCGGCTCGCAGCAGCACGTGCCTCGTGGCCGACGATGTCGTAGTAGAGCTTGCCCGTGCAGAGGACGAGCCGGCGGGCCGTCGCGTGATCGGCGTCGACGTCGTCGATCACCGGGCGGAACGCGCCGTCGCTCAGCTCCTCGAGCGAGCTCATCGCCGCGCGGAGGCGCAGCAGGCCCTTGGGCGTCATCACGACGAGCGGCCGCGCGGACGGGTCGAGCGCCTGGCGCCGGAGCAGGTGGAACGACTGCGCGGCGGTCGTCGGGTTGACGATGCGGATGTTCTCCTGCGCCGCGAGCTGCAGGAAGCGCTCGAGGCGCGCGCTCGAGTGCTCGGGGCCGTTCCCCTCGTACCCGTGCGGCAGCAGCAGCGTCAGCCGCGACGTCTGGCCCCACTTCGAGAGGCCGGCGACGATGAACTGGTCGATCGGCGATCTGCGCGCCGTTGACGAAGTCGCCGAACTGCGCCTCCCAGAGCACGAGCGCCTCCGGCGCGGCGACCGAGTAGCCGTACTCGAAGCCGACCGCCGCGTACTCGGAGAGCGGCGAGTTGAACACCTCGAAGGACGCGCTGCCGTCGCGCAGGTGCTGGATCGGCGCGTAGACGCCGCCGTTCTCGGCGTCGTGCAGGACGATGTGGCGATGTGAGAACGTCCCGCGCTCGGTGTCCTGGCCGGTCAGCCGAATCGGGATGCCCTCGACGAGCAGCGAGGCGAACGCGAGCGCCTCGGCGTGGCCCCAGTCGATCCCGCCCGCGCCGAGTCCCTCGCCGCGGCGCAGCAGCTGCTTCATCAGCTTCGGATGGACCGTGAAGTCGTCGGGCACGGTGAGGAGCTCGTTGTTCAGCTCGCGGAGCCGGTCCGCGGCGACCGCGGTGATCACGGGGGCGGTGCTCGAGCGCGGGATCCGCCCGTCGCGCTCCTTCGCCGGCTTGCCGATCGCCTCGCGGAGGCGCTCGTGGGCCGCCTTCAGCTTTGCCTCCGCCGCCGCGACCAGCTGCTGCGACCTCGTCCTCGGTCACGACCCCCTCGTCGACGAGCTGCTTCGCGTAGAGCTCGCGCGCGGGCGGGTGGCGCGCGATCAGCTGCGCCATCAGCGGCTGCGTGTACGCCGCTTCGTCCTGCTCGTTGTGGCCGTGTCGCCGGTAGCCGACGAGGTCGATCACGACGTCGTGGCAGAAGCGGCGGCGAAACGCGCTCGGCGAGCCGCGCCGCCGAGAGTGCCGCCTCGGGGTCGTCGGCGTTGACGTGGATGATCGGCACGTCGAAGCCCTTCGCGAGGTCGCTCGAGTGACGGGTCGAGCGTGCATCGCCGGGGTCGGTCGTGAAGCCGACCTGGTTGTTCGCGATCACGTGCAGCGTGCCGCCGGTCGAGTAGCCGCGCAGGCGCTTGGAGGTTGAGCGTCTCGGCGACGACACCCTGCGCGGGGAACGCTGCGTCGCCGTGGATCAAGACGGGCAGCCCGACGGTCGGGTCGGCGAGGCCCTTGCGCGTGCCGCGGTCGGTCTGCTCCGCGCGCGTCATCCCTTCGACGACCGGGTCGACCGCCTCGAGATGGCTCGGGTTCGACGCGAGCGTGAGCTGGATCTCGCCCGAGCGCGTCGAGCGAGTCGCCTCGGCGCCGAGGTGGTACTTCACGTCGCCGGTGCCGCCTTCCGGATCGGAGACGACGGCGTCGATCGTCCGCTCGCCCTCGAACTCGACGAGCACGTACTCGTACGGGCGGCCGAGCGTGTGCACGATCACGTTGAGGCGCCCTCGATGCGCCATGCCGAGCACGATCCGGTGCGTGCCGCCCTCGGCGGCGAGCTCGACGGTCTCGTCGAGCAGCGGCACGAGTGAGTCGAGGCCCTCGATCGAGAACTGCTTCTGGCCGAGGAACGCGCGCTGAAGGTAGCGCTCGAAGACCTGGACGTCGGTGAGGCGCTCGAGCAGGCTGCGCTTCTCCTCGGGGGAGAGCGGCTGCCGGTAGCGGCCCGACTCGATCGCCTGCCGCAACCAGACCCGCTCCTCGTGGTCGGAGATGTGCTCGATCTCGTAGGCGATCGTCCCGCAGTAGGTCTCGCGCAACGCGGGCAGAGCGTCGGCGAGCGTCTCGCCGGGGACGTAGAGACGCAGGTACTTGGCCGGGATCCGCGCCTGCAGCTCGGGCGTCAGCGGCGGCTCGAGGCGATCCGGCTCGAGCGCGGGGTCGCCGACCGCCTCGGAGCCGAGCGGGTCGAGCTTCGCGGCGAGGTGGCCGTGCATGCGGTGTGCCTTGACGAGCGCCATCGCGGCGGCGACGCCGCCGAGGAGCAGATCGTCGGCGGGCTCCGCGGCCGTCGCCGCGGCCGGCGGAGCGGTGGCCGTTACCGCCGAGGCGCCGTTCCCGTCGGTCCGCAGGGTCTCGAGGAGCTTGAGCAACCCGGGATGGGTTGCCACGAGCTCGCTGTCGCCGCTCTCGAACAGGCGCCGCCACTCCGACGGGACGGCCTCGGGATTCTCGAGGTACTCGTCGAGGAGCGCCCGTGCGTAGCCGGCGTTCAGTCCGTCGACGTCGAACGCGCTCACACCTCTTGTTGTAGCACCAGCCTCAGAAGAGGGGGCGGTTCGTCACCACGGCGATCGACATGCCGAGGATGAAGCCGACGGTCGCGGCGCCCACCGCGATCGCGTGCAGCCGGCCCCAGCGCCCGCCGATGGCGGTCGCGGTCAGGCTGAGCACGAGCGCGGCCAGCGAGAGCACCAGCGGGCGGAACGCAAGCGCTGCGACCGCGAGGAAGATCGCCACGGCCGACATGTAGCCCGCGAGCGTCTCTGCGGGCCCGCGCCGCTCGAGCTCGGAGACGGTCAACGCCGTGCTCCCCGCGCTCGCGACCCGAGGCCGAGGGCGCGGGCGGATCGGCCGGCGGCGGACGCGCCAGCTGCAGGGCGAGACCGGGTCGTCGTGCGGCGAGTCCGCGACCACGGGAACGAGCTCCGCGGGTGCGTACGGGTCGGGTGACGAACGAATCGCCCACCAAACCACGCCGATGAGATAGAGGATCGGCAACTTCAGCACGAGCATCATGAAGATGAGCTCCCACGCGGCGGTGCTCATGCGGCGAGTCTACGCGAACAGGGCTCAGATCGACCTCCCCGTGTCGTTAGGGGACCGTGGGGTCGACGATTTCTTCCCTAGGGATGGGCACCTGTTCCCCGGAGTCGAACGGCAGCAGCAGAAGGAAACTGACCGCCACGACGATCACGAGAACAATCAGGACCACGCGCCAGAAGGTGAGCTTTGGCAATGCCGTGATTACCTCCGCTTAGGCCGACCAACGAGCGCAGTTGTGTGCCGTGGGCTGCTGGCTCGTCGTGCAGATTGCAGACCCGCCGCGGGACAGCGCGACGCGGATCCAGGGCTGATGGGCCGCCAAACACCCGTACTTGAAGGCGCAGAGTTTGAAGCTTGCGTCAACCCGTACGACTGTCGATGCGTAACCCTCTTCACCGGCCTGGAGGTTGAAACTGCTCTCCCACGCTTGAACGTAGTAGAGGGGGAATGGAAGCCGATTGGTGGCCGCCACGACCTCTCGTGCCCAGAGCTTCGTGATCTTGTTTCCATTCCAGCAGAACGTGACATGCAGAGCGAGCGTCCACTCCCTGCTTCGGACCAGGCTCTTCCAGCCAAGGCCGTCCCCGACTCGGGCACAGCCGGTGCTGACGAGGAGGAACCGCTCGGGGTAGGTCTCCGTCTGGACTTGGCCCCCCTGGTCGTAGGTCGAATCTGGCGCGGTCGGTTGGACGACGAGCGATGAGACGGAGTTGTTGCCGACACCGCTCCACCCCGACGAATCACCCGACGTCACCGTGTTGGCCCAGCCGCCGCCGTAGTTCGGATCCGTGAACAACGTCGCGGTGTAACCGTCCGCGACCTTGATCGACGATGCCTGGTCGGTGGCGGCGTCTCCCACGGACGCTGTTTCACCCACGCCGAAGCTCCAGCAGCGTCCACCGAAGTTCTCGTACTCGTAGAGGACGACAGTTCCGCCACAGCTCGGGGGCGGCGGAGGTGGCGGTGTGCAGTCGGTGGTAGTGCCGATGCTGTCTGCCGAGCTAGAAGCTGACCCTCCAATGCCGACAACCCGAATCGAGAACGGATCCTCAATCGAAACCACTCCGGTCGAGGGTGACTGGCCGACCGCTGCGCTTTGGGCTCCGCTCACGCAAGGCGGCGGGATCGGCGCGTAGTTGCACGCCGTTGCGCTCGCCATGCAAAAGGCCACGGTGCCGCCGCAAGTGGTGCCGGCGGCGTTGGTGGCACACAGGCGGAAGTACCATGGGTTGTTGCGCGACAGTCCATAGGCCGCAGGATCGAGACCAGAGGCCGTCGTGTCGACTGGCACGGCCACGCTGCCGGCTCCAACGGGGATGACCCTGTCTGTTCGCGGTCCGGAGAAGACCGGGTTGTTGTACTGCCCTTGCCACGCGGCTCCTGTGTCCAGACCGCGTGGGTTGACGGTGCCGTGGAGAATCGCGGAATCGGTTGTGATGTTCGTGGCCGGCAAGGTCACGACCGATCCTGTTGCCGGGGGAGGCGGAGGAGGCGAGGGCGGCGGGGGTGGTGGAGGATCGCAGCACGGCGCAGGAGGCGGTGAACTGACCCCGACAATCGTGCTCCCCGTGCCCGTGCCTGTGTCGTTGCTGCAGCTCAGACTGAACGTCGTTGCCGAGTGGATCGGTCCTACGACCTCGGACGAAACCGAACCCTTGGGCCCCGCCCACGGGCCTCCCGATGCCCAGCAGCTCCACGCATTCTCGGCGGTCCACTGCAAGGTCGTGGTCTCGCCCGCTGCCACCGTCTGCGGTGATGCCCAGATGGAAACACGAGGCAGCGGACACACTTCTTCTGGGGCGGGATCGGAAATCGAGCTGAGGCAAGTGTGCTCCGGCTCTGGCACTGCGCCCGCCGGTCCCCCTGAGGCGCCGAAGCTGCCGGCCAAAGCCGCGATGAACAGTGCCATGAACGTGTTCCTTGTGATTCGGTGCAACACGCGTTACCCCCGATCCTGTTCGACCACCTTGGCGACGCTAGTCAGGCACCTGTGACAGGTGGGAAACGCCTTTGTGGCCAAAACCGAAACGATCAGTCCACCGTTGTAAGGAAGAGGTGAACTCACCTCGCCGGCGGCGCCTGAGCGTTAGGGCCGGGGGATTACGGGAAGAGAGCTACCGATGGCGACCGAGTCGATCCAGGCGCTGATCGCGCGAGGCGAGGCAGAGGGCTGCCTCAACCTCTCCGCGTTCGCAGAGTTCGTTCAGGAGCACGACCTCGGCGAGGAGGAGCTCGAGGCGCTCCACGCCGAGCTCGACGAGCGCGGGATCGAGCTGACCGACGACTGCGCGAAGGAGCGGGCAGGAGACGCCGTCTATGTCAACGGCGATCTCGCGAGCGCGACCACCGATGCGCTCCAGCTGTTCCTGAACGAGGCCGGCCGCTACGCGCTGCTGACCGCGGCCGAGGAGGTCGAGCTCGCGAAGCGCATCGAGCGCGGCGACAAGGAGGCGAAGGACCTGATGGTCAACTCGAACCTCCGGCTCGTCGTCTCGATCGCGAAGAAGTACCAGGGCCACGGGCTCTCGCTGCTCGACCTGATTCAGGAAGGGATCATCGGTCTGATCCGCGCGGTCGAGAAGTTCGACTGGCGCCGCGGCTTCAAGTTCTCGACCTATGCCACCTGGTGGATCCGGCAGGCCGTGCAGCGCGGCGTCGCGAACAAGTCGCGCACGATCCGCATCCCGGTGCACATCGTCGAGCGCGAGACGAAGATCTCACGCGCCGAGCGCGACCTGACCGCGAAGCTCGGACGGCCGCCGACCGAAGAGGAAGTCGCCGAGGCGGCAAAGCTCCCGCTGAAGCAGGTGCGCGAGGTTCGACAGGCGGCGCGCGCGGTGACGAGCCTCGACAAGCCGATCGGCTCGGACGGCAACTCGACGTTCGGCGACCTCTTCAGCGACGAGCACGGCGCGTTCGAGGAAGAGGTGCACGTCAGCCTCGAGCAGGAGACGCTGCATCGCGCGCTCGAGAAGCTGCCGGAGCGCGAGCGCGAGGTGCTGAGCCTGCGCTATGGGCTCGACAGCGCGGAAGACCCGAAGTCGCTCGAGGAGATCGGCCGACGGCTCGGGCTCACCCGCGAGCGGGTCCGTCAGATCGAGGCAACGGCGCTCGAGCGCCTCGCGGTCAACCGCGAGATCGAAGCGCTTCGAACAGCTGCCTGACCTTCACGAGCAGCGCCCCGAGGCGGCGCTCCTCGGCGGTCGTGTGGTCGTGGTCGAGCCAGGACAGCATCAGGGGCGACTCGTGTGGATGGCGGCTTCCATGACCTACAAGATCCCGCAAAGAGCGAAAACTTGCGCTCTCGTCTTGCGCGGCCTAAGGCCACGAGCTCCTCCCGACGCTCGCCCGGCAGCGTCCACGACCGACTCGTAGACGCTGCGACGGAGATGGAGCCAGCCGGGCTCGAACCGGCGACCTCCTGCATGCCATGCAGGCGCTCTCCCAGCTGAGCTATGGCCCCGAGCGCGCCTCAGTCTAGCGCCGGATCCGGTAGCCCGGACCCGCTCAGACGGCTGCGGCCTCGACCTCGACGCTCGGCACGTCGTCCCACAGATCCTCGAGCCTGTAGTACATCCGCGCGTCCGGCGTGAAGACGTGCAGAACGACGTCGAGGTAGTCCGCGACGATCCAGCTCGCCTCGCGCGTGCCGTCGGCCGTGTGCGGGATCGTGCGCGCGTCCTTCTTCAGGCGCTCGCGCACCTCTTCGTAGATCGAGGCGACCTGCCGCGGATTCTGGCCCGTGGCGATCACGAAGAAGTCGGTGTAGGTGCACACCGGCCGCATGTCGAGGATGACGACGTCGCGCGCCAGCTTGTCCTGGGCGATGCCGGCGATGCGGCGGGCTTGCTCGAGCGGGGTCAGGCGGTCAGGTCTCCTCGTGGAACGGCGCCGTCAGTGTAGCGCCGGTCCGACGGTACAGCCCTTGGCGCGCGATCTCGGCCGCGACGGCGTCCGGAACGAGCCCGTCGAGCGACTCGCCCCGCCGCTGCACGGGCGCGCAGGTCGGTCGACGCGATCGCGGGCGAGTCGATCTCGAAGAAGCGGACGCGGCCCTCGTGGCCAGGGAGCGAGCGGCGGCCGGTCGACCCCGGCGCGCGTCGCGACACCGAGCTGCACGTGCTCGAGCACCGCGTCCGGCTCCTTCCAGGTCGGGAAGTCGCGGTACTGGTCGGCGCCCATCAGGAAGATCGCGTCGTCGGGCGGAGGCTCGGCCCGGAGCCGGTCGATCGTGTAGCGATACGGGTCTGCCTGGACGTTCGTGCGCGGGAGCGCCGCGAACGCGAGCTTCGCGAGCTCGACCCGAACGTCGACCGGACAGTCGACGTCCTTGTGCGCGGGGTCGCCGCTCACGAGCACGTCGAGCCGATCGAGGTCGAACTCCTCGAGCGCGCGACGGGCGAGCTCCAGGTGGCCGTTGTGCGGCGGGTTGAAGGCGCCGCCGAGGAGCCCGATCACTTCCAGATCATCGTCTCGTCGCCGACCTCGACCTCCGAGCCGGTGCGCGCGCCCGCGGCTTTGAGCGCGCGCTCGAGCTCCTCGCCCTCGGGTGGGACGCCGGTCACGCGAAAGCCCTTGTCGGTGCGCAGGATCCGATACGCACGCGCGGTGGGCTCGGGGCGGTAGACGAGAAACTCCGCCAGCTCCTCGGCGCCTTCCTCGACGGCGAGCGCAGGCGTCTCGGGCGGGCAGAGCTCGAAGAGCGCGCGGCGCAGCTCCTCGATTCCCGCCCCGGTCGCGCACGAGACGCGGAACACGCGCCGCACCCGATCATCCGCGATCGAGAACTCAGGCGGCTCGGGAAGCAGGTCGATCTTGTTCAGGACGACGACCTGCGGTCGCTCGTCGAGCCCCGCGCCGTACTGCGACAGCTCGCGGTCGATCGTGCGGAACGCCGCCTCGATGTCCTCCGACGCGTCGATCACGTGCAGCAGCAGGCGCGCGCGCTCGAGGTGCGCGAGGAACTCGTGGCCGAGCCCGACGCCCTCGCTTGCACCCTCGATGAGCCCAGGCACGTCCGCCACCGTGAGCTGGCGTCCCTCTGGAGAGTCGACGGTCCCCAGCACGGGCGCGAGCGTCGTGAACGGATACTCCGCGACCTTCGGCTTCGCGTTCGAGATGCGACGGAGGAGCGACGACTTCCCCGCGTTCGGCAGACCGACGAGGGCAGCGTCGGCGAGCAGCTTCAGGCGAAGGTCGAGCGTCGACTCGTCGCCCGGCATGCCCGTCTCGGCAAAGCGCGGGGCCTGACGCGCCGGCGTTGCGAAGCGCCGGTTCCCCCGCCCCCCGCTACCGCCGCGCGCAACGACGACGCGCGCTTGTGCGCGCGCGAGATCCGCGATCAGCTGCCCACCCTCGTCGAAGACCTGGGTACCGACCGGAACACCGAGCTCGACGAGCCCGCCGTTCGCGCCGTGCTTGTTCGCGCCGCCGCCGCTGCCGCCGCGACCGCCCTTGATCCACTGGTTCGGGCGGAAGCGCGAGAGGTCGCGGAGGTCCGGGTCTGCGACCAGCACGACGTCGCCACCGTCACCACCGTCGCCGCCGTCGGGCCCGCCCTTGGGGACGAACTTCTCGCGCCGAAACGACAACGCGCCGTTCCCGCCGCGCCCCGCCACCACGTGGATGCGAACCTTGTCGTGGAACATCGTCGTGCGCAGCCAGCCCGCCGCGGCGCTACTCGACGACCGAGATCGTGCGCTTCTCGCCGCTCGTCCGGAACGAGGCCCGACCGTCGCGCTTGGCGAAGATCGTGTCGTCGCGGCCGATGCCGGTGCCGTCACCGGGGCGGAAGCGCGTGCCGCGCTGGCGAACGAGGATCATCCCGGCCTTCACCGTCTGGCCGTCGAAGATCTTCACGCCGAGCATCTTCGGGTTCGAGTCGCGACCGTTCCGCGACGACCCGAGACCTTTCTTGTGTGCCATCTAGTGCTCCTCCTTCGACGCGAGCGCAGACTCGAGCGTGGAGATCGCGCCCTTGCGCGCTGCGTTCGCGCGTTCGAACTCGAGCGCCGCCTCGAGCATCGGCCGGCGCCAGCCAGGCGCAGCCTCTGCGATCCCGGCGACGGTCAGCTCCTCGTAGTCCTTCGGCATCCCGGCGACGCGCTCGCCCTTGGCGGGCGCCTTCGCGGCTGCCGGCTTCGCAGGCGCGGACGCTGCCGCGGCGGCGGGCTTCGCCGGCGTCTCGGCCTTCGGTGCAGCCGAGCCGCGCGCGCCGATCTTCTCGATCTGGAGCTCGGTCAGCGACGCCCGGAACCCGGTGTGCCGCTTGTAGCCGGTCCGCTTCTTGTACTTGCCGATCCGGATCTTCTCGCCCTTCACGTGGCCGACGACGCGGGCGGTGACGGTCACGCTCTTCGGCGAGAGCTCCGTCTTCTTGTCGTCGCCGAAGAGGAGCACCAGCGGATTGAGGGTCTTGCCCTCCTCCGTCTTGAGCCGGTCCACGGTGAGCTTCTCGCCCTCTTGGACGCGGTACTGCTTCCCTCCGACTGAGATGATCGCGTAGGCCATAGCGTGGAAAACGCGGGCACCGGCCCGCGAGGCGGGGGAAGTGTAGCCGAGCCGCCTCCTAGGCGGCGGTCTCGCTCGCGTCGTCGGTCTGCTCGGTCACGGCCGTGGCCGTGCCGGCAGGCTTCCGGCGCCTGCGCCCACCGCGCGAGCCGCGCCGGGTCTTCTTCTTCGGCTTCGGCTCCGCGCCGTCCTCCGAGGGCTCGGGCTCCGCAACCGCCTCGAGCGGCTCGGGCTCTCCCTCCTCGTCGAGCTCGCGGTCCGGGATGTGGATCCTCGGGGCGGCCGCGTCGGCTGGGGCGCCGCCGTTCGCGCTGGCCGACGCTGCGGTTCCGGTCTTGCGGCGGCGCCTGCCGCCGCGCGTCCCGCGCCGCGTCTTCTTCTTCGGGGCGGCCGGTGCCTCGGCGCCGTCCGCCACCACCGTCTCGCCCTCGACCTCGGCCTCGGCCTCGGCCTCTTCGTCGGCGGTCTCGAGCTCGGGCTCGGTCGCCGCGGCAACCGTCGGCGCGGGCTCGACCTCCGCAACGGGCTTCTCGGGGGCGGCCTTCGCCCGCGAAGCACGCGTCGGCTTCTCCGCCTCGCGCTCCGCGGTGATCGGGGCGTCGACGACGGGCTCGCCGACGATCGCGGCGTACGCGGTCCCGTCGAGCACGCGGTTGACGCGTGCGGTCACCGTCTTGCCGACGAGCTTCGCGGCGCCCCCGACGATGACGGCGAGTCCGTCGAGCTTCGCGACCGCGGCGTTCGGGTCGTAGAGCCCGACCTCGACGAGCTTCAGCTCGAGCTCGGCTCCCTCCTCGACCGGCGCCTTCGGAGCGAGCTTCTCGAGCGTGCCCTCCTCGAGCACGGCGAAGTGGTCCGAGTGGAGCCCGTCCTTCAGCTCGAGGAAGAAGCGGCGCTTCGTCGAGGCCTCGATCTGGTCGAGACGCGAGGCACCGGGACCGATCAGGATGCTGCCCGCCCGTGCGGAGACCTCGATGCGGAACGCCTTCGTCCGCGGCTTCGCAGCAGCGAGTGCGCGCAGCTTGCGCTCGAGGTCGACCGCGGCGGTCGCCTCGGACACGACGATGCCGTCGCCACCGCAGGTCGGACACTTCTTCGTCAGGATCTCGCGCGGCCCGTCGGTGACGTTCTGCCGCGTCATCTCGACGAGACCGAGCGGCGAGATCTCGACGACGTACGTCTTCGTGCGGTCGCGCTCGAGCTCGTGCTGCAGTGCGTCCTCGACCGTCTTTCGGTTGGACGGGTTCGCCATGTCGATGAAGTCGATGACGATGATCCCGCCGATGTCGCGGAGCCGCAGCTGGCGGACGACCTCCTTGACCGCTTCGAGGTTGTTCTTCGTGATCGTGTCCTCGAGCCGCGCCCCAGAGCTCTTCGAGCGCGAGCCGACGAAGCGCCCGGTGTTCACGTCGATGACGGTGAACGCCTCGGCGTAGTCGAAGATCAGATAGCCGCCGGACGGGAGGTTGACGCGGCGATCGAGCGTCGACTTGATCTCCGCGTCGACGCCGAACGACTCGAACAGCGGCGTCTTCTCCTTGTAGCGGATCACCTTCTCCACCATGTGCGGCGAGGTCTTCTTCAGGTAGCCGACGACGCGCTTGTACGCGGTGTCGTCGTCGATCAGCGCACGTTCGAAGTCGCCCGTGAAGAGATCGCGGGTGACGCGAAGCGGCAGCTCCGACTCCTGGTAGACGAGCGACGGCGGCTTCGACGCCTTCGCCTGGTCCTGGATCGACTTCCAGAGCTTCTGGAGGAAGACGAGGTCGCGCTCGACGTCTTCCGCGGACGCGCCCTCCGCGGCCGTGCGGACGATCACGCCACCTTCCTTGACCTTGAGCGCCTTGACGATCTCCTTCAGGCGCGCGCGCTCGTCGTCGTCGAGCCGGCGGGAGACGCCGAGCCCCTCGCCGAACGGGACGTAGACGACGAAGCGGCCGGGGAGCGAGATCTCGGTCGTGAGCCGCGCGCCCTTCGACTTCATCGGGTCCTTGACCGCCTGGACGAGCACCTGCTCGCCGCGCTTGATCAGGTCCTGGATCTTGCGGCCGTGGCCCTTGCCCTCGAGCTCGGGCACGACGATCTCGTCGACGTAGAGGAAGCCGTTCTTCTCGAGCCCGATCTCGACGAACGCGGCCTCCATGCCGGGCAGGACGTTGTCGACCGTGCCGAGGTAGATGTTCCCGGCGATCGACCGGCGCTCCGGCCGCTCGAGGTAGACCTCGGCGACGCGGTCGTCCTCGAGGATCGCGACGCGCTGCTCGCTGACGTCGGTCGAGACGAGGAGCTCGCGCTTCGCAGGCGGAAGCGGCGGCCGCTTCTGCGGCGGCCGGCGGCGAGGCTGGTTCGCGCGGCGCTCACGGCGCTGGGAGCGAACCTCCTCCTTCTTCTTGTCCGTGCGCTCGGGCTGCTTCTTCCGCTCGGTCTTCGCCGGAGCGGACTCCGTCGCGGAGGTCGCGGCGCTTGCCGACGCGGTCGTGGACTTCTTACGGCCCTTGCCGCCGCGTGTGCCGCGGCGCCGCTTCGGGCGGGTGGGATCGGTTGTCGATTCCCCGCCGGGTGCGGCGGGGGTCGTCGTTACGTCTGTAAGCGGGATTGGAGCGGCTGCCTGAGGTGCCGGCGCCTGCTCCTGCTTTCGGCGGAACCAGGGGAGTGGCAAAAGGTGTCTCCTTGCTGTGCGCGCGGCCGTACGTCGGACGCCACAGGCGACCGGGGCGCGCGTTGGATTGTCAGAGGCGAAAACTCGTGCATCGCTCGTCCCAGGGTACCAGTGCCTTCGGGCAGGCTCTGCCGTCCGGTCCTGGACCTAGCCTTCCGCCGGTGAGCTACGGCGAGGAGGCCCCGATGAGCCTGAGCCCCACGGAGGAAGCTTTCGAGCTGCTCCTCATCGAGGAAGCGGACGCCTGGTTCGAGTATCTGGAAGCGACCAGGGGTCAGACGGAGTTCCGGTACAAGGAGGTCGAGCCCTGGGCCTGGGCCCGGCTGAGCCAGCGCCTACGCGCGATCCGCGCCCGGCGCGCCCGCCTCCGCCCTGCCGCCTAGCGTCTCGAAGTAACGGATCGCCGTCTCGCCGAGCGCCCGCGTGCCCGCGTAGGCGAACGCGCCCTGCACCGCCCAGCCGGCGATCGGGACGACGCCGAGCGCCTGCCGCGCGATCGCCCGGAACCCGAGCGCCGACCCGACGACGCCGAGGATCTCGGGCAGCCGCTCGGCGTCGATCTCCTGCCCGTACGCCGCGGCGAGGCGGAGCACGAGGCGCAGCTGGTTCAGGGTCAGCACCGGGAAGTCGACGCCGGGCACGAACACCGCCGCGGCGATCATGGCGTTCTGGCGCGACGCGCGCGCGACGAGTGCCTCCGCGACGCCGCGGCGAAGCGCCGGCAACCTCGCGGCGAGCGCGACGGCGCTGTTCTCGTCCTTGGCCGCGAGCCTCCGCCCGAGCTCCTCGAGCGGAAACCCCTCGCCCGGTCGCAGCGGCAGGATGTCGGTCGCGAGCACGTAGGGGATCGGGGCCGTCGGCTCCGGCCCGAGGACGAACAGCGGGACGCCCGCGAGATCGGCCGCACGCAGCGCGCGCTCGTCCTCTTCCGTCGGCTCGCCGGCGAGCACGTACACCAAGGCAGCTGCACCGTCGACCGCGCCGAGCGCTGCCTCGCGCACGGCGCTCGCGTCGCCGTCCCGCACGAGCTCGCGGCGCAGTGCGTCGACGAGCGAGCGAGCGCCGCCGAGCACGAGCGGCCGCCGATGGGCCGTCGACGAGCGGAGCTCGCGCAGGAGCTTGACGACCGCGAACGGGGCCAGCGGGAGCTTCACTACCGTCGTCGCCCGCGCGCGTGGATCGCCTGCAGCACGCCGACGGCGAGCAGGTTCGTGATCAGCGACGTCCCGCCGACGCTCACGAACGGGAGCGGGATGCCGGTCACCGGCGCGATCCCCATCGTCATGCCCACGTTCACGAAGACCTGGAACAGGAGCGCGAAGACGATCCCGGCCGCAACGATCGCCGAGTAGGGATCAGACGCGTACGTGACGACGCGAAGGCCGCGCCAGACGACGAGCAGGTAGAGCAGGAGCAGGATCGCCGCACCGACGAAACCGCGCTGCTCCGCGAGCGAGGCGAACGCGAAGTCGGTCGCGTGCTCGGGGAGGTAGTCGAGGTTCGTCTGCGTCGAGTTGTCCACGCCGCGTCCGCGCACACCACCCGCGCCGACCGCGAGGATCGACTGCTGCACGTTGTAGCTCGCACCCTGCGGGTCGGACTCACGGTCGACGAACGCGGTGAGGCGGTCGCGCTGGTACGGCTCGAGCACGTCGACGTCCAGCGAGGGCAGGATCCAGACGACGAGCGCGGCAGCGAAGGCGATCGACGTGACGAGCGCCGTGACGTGGAGCCAACGCGTCCCGGCGACGAGCAGCATCGCGGCGAGCGCCGCGCCGTAGACGAGCGACGTCCCGATGTCGGGCTGCACGAACACGAGCAGCGTCGGGATCGCCGTCAGCCCGATCGCTGCGAGCACCGTCCTGACGTCCCCGATTCGGCGTGCGCGCTCCGCGAGGAATCCGCCCACGGAGAGGATCAGGAGGAGCTTGCCGACCTCGGAAGGCTGGAAGGTCAGGGAGCCCACGCCGAGCCAGCGCTGCGAGCCGCGGACCGACGTCCCGAGCGGGATCACGAGCAGCACCAGCAGAATGCACGCGGCGTAGAGCTGGCGCCAGTAGCGCCGGAACAGGTCCGGGTCGAGGAGCGACACGCCGACCATCCCGATCCCGCCGACCGCGGCGTAGATCGCCTGGCGGAAGACGTAGTAGTCGGGGTTGCCCGCGACGTCGTCGCGCGTGATCCCCGCGACGAGGTGCAGGCCGTAGCCGACGAGCGCAGCGACGGCACCGAAGAGCAGCCAGTCGAAGTTCCGGGCGAAGGCCTCCGCCCCGGCCTCGACCCGGCGCGCCCTCGTCCGCCCGCGGCGCTGGCCTGCGTAGTCGACGGCCATCAGTCGGTCTCCGAGGTCGGGACCACGTTGATCTCGCCCACGTCCTTGTTGAAGTACTTCGCGAAGACGTCGAGCGCCGCCGGCGCGGCGGACGTGCCGCCGTGGCCGCCGTTCTCGACGAGCGCGCACACGACGATCTCGGCGTCGTCGGCGGGGCCGTAGCCGCACCACCACGCCTGGTCGAACAACCGCCCGTACTCGCTCGAGTACTTCTCGGCCGTTCCGGTCTTGCCCGCGATCTCGACGGGGAACGAGGAGAAGACTCCGGTCGACGTGCCGTCGGGATCGTGCGTCGCGCGGTAGAGCCCCTCGCGCACGACGGAGAGCGCCGACGGCGAGACCTTGATGCGCTCCGGCGCCGGCGGCGTGGGATGCGGGACGATCGAGACCTGACCCGGGCCCTGCACGTCTTTGAAGAGGTGCGGCGTGACGAGCCGCCCGCCGTTCGCGACCATCGCGTAGAAGCGGGCCATCTGCAGCGGCGTCGCCGTCATGTCCTTCTGGCCGATCGTCAGCTGGATCGAGTCGCCGGGCTTCCAGAGCTTCTCGATCGGGTCGTCGAACGTGTCGCGACGCCACTTCGGCGTCGGCACGAGCCCGGTTGCCTCGGGCCCGAGCTCGATCCCCGTCACCTTCCCGAAGCCGAACCGGCTCGCCCACTCCTGCAGCGGCGACGTGGGCTTGTCGTAGAACTCCACCCCGAGCCGGTAGAAGTAGGTGTCGCACGACCACGCGAGCGCGATCGGCATCGTGATCGCCGTGTTGGTGTACGGGTTCCAGTTCTTGAACGGGTAGAGGACACCGTTCTCCCCGACGTACGTGTACGCGGGCGTGCACGGGACCGCTTCGTACGGAAGGACGATGTTCTCCTCGAGCGCCGCGATCGCCGTCACCGGCTTGAAGGTCGAGCCCGGCGGATAGACGCCCGCGAGCGCGCGGTTCAGGCCCGGGTAGTTGTTGCGCTTCGCGGAGACCTCGTTGACGAGCGGGCGGATCCGCCACGGGTTCGGCTTGCCGACGAAGATGCGCGGGTCGAACGTCGGGTTCGAGGCGAGCGCGAGCACCTCGCCGTTTCGCGCGTCGAGGGCGACGATCGCGCCGCCGTTCGCGTTCCAGCAGCCACCGGTGCACTGCGAGTCGCGCGCGATCCGGATCCCGTGCTCGAGCGCGCGTTCCGCGGCGTACTGCAGGCCGACGTCGATCGTCAGCGTGACGTTGTTGCCCGGCATCGGCGTCTTCAGCGGCGTGAAGTCGCTGCGCGGCTGGCCGAGCGAGTCGACGAGCAGACGTTGGAGCCCCGCCGTGCCACGCAGGTAGCGATCGAAGGCCGCCTCGACGCCCGCCTGGCCGACCTTGTCGCCGCCGACGAGCTCGGCGTACGCGCGCTTCTTGAGCTGCGACTCGGTCACCTCGCCGACGTGACCGAGCACGTGCGCGGCGAGCTTGCCGTACGGGTAGTCGCGGACGTGGCTCTTGACGAGCTCCATCCCGGGGAACTCTCGCGACCGCTCGCTGAGGTAGAAGAGCTCGGCCCGGTCGATGTTCTCCTTGACGACGACCGGCGTGAGCGGGTCGCGGCGGCCCCGGTCGATGTCGATCGCGATCTGGTTCGCCGGCACGTGGAGCACCCTCCCGAGCCGCTTGACCATCTGGTAGAGGCCCTTCCTCGGCAGGTCGTTCGGCCACAGCTGAACCGCCGTCCCCTCGACGTTGCCGACGAGGACGTTGCCGTTGCGGTCGCGGATCACCCCTCTGGGCGCGTCGACGCGGACGGTGCGCAGCCGGTTGTTCTGAGCAGCGCGCAGATACTGGTCCCCGGAGAGCACCTGCAGCGCCCAGAGGCGCAGGAAGAGGATGGCGAAGATGCCGAGCGCCACCGCTCCGAGAATCGCCAGACGCAGCGCGAGCTTCGGCGTCAGGCGGTAGGGCTCGACGACGCGCGGGTCGGGCGGCAGGAACCGCCCGGGCGAGCGCCCGTTGCCGCGGTCAGCCAAGGAGTCGCACCTCCTGCGCGGACCACTCCGGGCGGCCGAGCACGCGTCGCACGAGCGCGTACACCGGGAACGCAAGGATCAGGTTCAGGAACACACCGGGGATGAGCGCGCCGACGAGGATCGTGCTCGCATCGACCGGGTCGCCGAGCACGACGTGCAGCGCGAGCGCACCGGCGGAGTAGAGGACCGTCACCACCGCGACGGAGAGCAGCGGCGCGTGCGAGCGGTCGCGTCCCGTCGTCTCGCCGTAGCGGCCGATCCAGTAGCCGGCGACGGTGAGCAGCAGCGACGTCTCGCCGAGGCGCCCGAGGTTCGAGGTGTCGAGCAGCAGCCCGGCCGCGAAGCCCGCCGCAGCGCCCCAGATCGCTCCGCGCAGGAGCGAGATCGCGACGAGCGTGACCAGAACGAGGTCGGGCGTTCCGCCGGCGATGTCGATCGAGCTGACGATTGCCGACTGCAGCACGACGGCGAAGAAGACGAGCACCGCGGTCTTGAGGACGTCGACGGTCATCGCACGAGCACCGTCACGGTGCGCAGGTTCGAGAGGTCGACGTACGAGGCCAGCTGGATCTGCTTGAACGGCTCGGTGTCGCTCTGCGACACGCTCGTCACGGTGCCGATCGGGATCCCGCGCGGAAAGAGCGACGGCAGCCGCGGGACGCTCGACCCTGCGGTTGCGATCAGGTCGGCCCGCGCGACGTCCTTGTCCTTCGTGACGTTCGCGAAGGCGAGCGAGCCGCCCTCGCCGGACTGGATCAGCCCGAGCGCGCTGGTGCGGATCGAGTAGGCGGCGACCGCGCTCGACTCGTCGGTCAGCAGCGTCACGACCGCGGTGTCCGGCGACAGCTCGGTGATCTCACCGACGAGCGCGCCGGCCGAGAGCACCGGCGCGTGCAGCCGGATGCCTTCGCTCGAGCCGGCGGCGATCAGAAGCTGCTTGCCGAACTGCGACTGCTCGCCGAGCACGCGCGTGTGCACCGAGCGGTACGCCTCGAGCCCCGGCAGGTCCTTGTAGTCGAGGAGTTGTTTCAGGTCGAGGTTCTCCTGCGCCGCGGTCTGGTTGCGGATCGCTTGGCGACGGAGCCGCTCGTTCTCCTCCCGCAGCGCCTCGTTCTCGTCCTTCGCGTTCAGCAGCCCGTCGAACCACCCGTAGAGGTCGCGGAACGGGCTCGCGACCCGCTCGGCGCCGACCTGGAACGGGCGCATCGCCGTCGCACCGACGTCCTGCGCACCGTGCAGCGGTCCGTCGCTCGACTCGCGGAAGTACACCGAGAGCAGCGCGAGCGAGAGCACGGCGAGGATGCCCACCACCACGCGGCGCCTGGTCGCGCTGCGGGCTCGGGAGGGATACGGCGGGGCGGGACGCTGAGCGGGACGGCCCAGCACCGCCAGACGGGCGGTTCGGTTGCGAGGCACGAGCTTCGCCAGAGGTTAGCGACCTTGGACGCTAGCGCCGGTGATTGTTGCGGCGGGCGCGTGCCGAGCGGTGGATCACCTCGAACTCCTCCAGGCTCCGGCCCGAGCCGACGGCCACGCAGGTGAGCGGGCTCTCGGCGAGGTGGACCGGCATCAGCGTCTCGTGGCGGAGCCGCTCGTCGAGGCCCGTCAGGAGCGCGCCGCCCCCGGCGAGGACGATTCCCCGGTCCATGATGTCCGCCGCCAGCTCCGGCGGGGTCTTGTCCAGCGTGGACTTGATCGCGTCGATGATCTGGGCGACCGGGTCGTCGAGCGCCGTGCGGATCTCCTCAGAGGTGAGGACGACCGTCTTCGGCAGCCCGCTCATCAGGTCGCGACCGCGCACCTCGGCGGAGACCTCTTCCTTCTGGTGGAACGCCGAGCCGACCTCGAGCTTGATCTCCTCGGCGGTCTGCTGACCGATCAGGAGCTTGTACTCCTTCTTGATGTGGTTGACGATCGCCTCGTCCATCTCGTCGCCGCCGACGCGCAGCGATTGCGAGACGACGATTCCGCCGAGCGAGATGACTGCGACCTCGGTCGTGCCGCCGCCGATGTCGACGATCATGTTCCCGGTCGGCTCGGCGACCGGAAGGCCGGCGCCGATCGCAGCGGCCATCGGCTCCTCGATCAGGTACGCCTGACGCGCGCCTGCGGAGAGCGTCGCCTCTTCCACCGCGCGCTTCTCGACGCCGGTGACGCCCGACGGAACGCAGACGACGACGCGCGGGTGCGCGAAGCGATGCTGGTGGACCTTCTGGATGAAGTGGCGCAGCATCTGCTCGGTGACGTCGAAGTCGGCGATCACGCCGTCCTTCAGCGGGCGGATCGCGCTGATCGTTCCCGGCGTGCGGCCGAGCATCCGCTTCGCCTCGACGCCGACCGCGTGCACCTCGCCGGTGCGCGTGTCGACCGCGACGACGCTCGGCTCGGAGAGCACGATGCCGCGTCCACGCACGTAGACGAGCGTGTTTGCGGTGCCGAGGTCCACGGCCATGTCGCGGCCCCCGAAGCCGGTGAGGGAATTGAAGATGCCCATAGGCCAGCGTCACAGTACTAGGAAGAGGCGCAAGCCCCTTCCAGGCTTGGAATCGGCACACACCAGGAGTACCTTCCGTGGAACCGATGCGAGGCGTACGGATTGCTGTGACGATCGGAGCGCTCGCGCTTGCCGGAGCCGCTGCGGCTGCCGGCGCGCTGAGCCCGGCCTCGCCTGCGAAGCACTGCAAAGCCGGTTCGACCTCCGCGACGATCGCAGGCAAGCACGTCTGCCTGCGGCCGGGAGGACGCTGCACGAAGCGGCTCGATGCGCGGTACCACCGCTACCGGTTCCACTGTCACTGCCGGCCGACTGACCCGCTTCGCAAACCCGGCACCGCCCCCGCAGCGCCGCCGACGCTCTCCGAGCCGCCCGCGCCGACGGGGCGACTCGTCGACGTCGGCGGGTATCGCATCCTCTCGAGTGCACGGGCACCGGTGCGTCCACCGTCGTCCTCGAGGCGGGATGCGACGGCCCCTCGCCTTGCCGTACGAAAGGTGCAGTACGCGCTCGCCGCGGACACGCGTGTGTGCTCCTACGACCGCCCGCACCGAGGCGCTTCCGTCGGGGAGCGACCCGCGACCGGACGAGCGTCGCTCGACGTCCGCGACGTTTCGCGTGAGCTCCGCACCGTCCTGGCGAACGCGGGCGAGCGCGGTCCGTACCTGCTCGCTGCGCACTCGTTCGGCGGCCTGCTCGTCTCCGCGTTCACGCGCGCTATCCCGACGACGTGGCGGGACTCGTCTTCGTCGACGCGCTCGCCCCCGCGCGCGCGGTCGCGATTCGCGACGCCGGGCGTGCTGCCCGAGGTCTGGGACGCGCGGGCGGACGTCGCGCTGATCGACTCGGCGTCGCGTGGGGATCGCGGCCCGTCGTCGTGCTCACGACCACCCTGCCGCTCGAGGCGCCGGACGTTCGCCGGCGCGGCACGAACGTGCTGGTCGCCACCGCGCCGCAGTTCACAGCCACTTCGTCTTCGGCGACGTTCCCGGCCTCGCCTACGAGACGATCAGGATCGCGATCGTCGCCGTGCGCGGAGGCGGCCCGCTGCCGGCGTGCGCGCAGACGCGCCTGCCGCAGATCGGCGCGCGCTGCACGCCGTGAGCTAGCCGAAGCCGTACGTGCCCGGGAAGCGCTCGGCGAGCAGGCGGACGAGCGCACCGGCGGGCAACCCGACGACGTTCAGGTAGTCGCCATCGACCGACTCGACGAGCGCCGCGCCGAGGCCCTGGATCGCGTACGCGCCCGCGCGTCCCTCCCACTCGCCGCTCGCGACGTACGCCGCGACGTCGCGAGGCGTCAACGCCCGAAAGGTGACGCGCGTCTCAACGTGCTCGACGACCTCCCAGCCAGGCGTCAGGAGGCAGAGGCCCGACACCACGCTGTGCGTCCGCCCGCTGAGCGCGTCGAGCATCTCGGCGGCCTCCTCCGGGTGCTCCGCCTTCCCGTAGACGCGCCCGTCGAGCACGACGGTCGTGTCGACGCCGAGGATTGGCCGCTCGTCGGCGTGGTCGGCGACGGAGTGCGCCTTGCCGCGCGCGTGCTCCTCGACGAGCGCGACGGGGTCAGCGTCGGGCGGGTCGTGCTCCTCGTAGTGCGGCGCGACGACGTCGAAGGGAATACCGAGCTGCTCGAGGATCTTGCGACGTTGCGGCGACGTCGACGCGAGCAGCAGCGGCGGCGCGGGCGGAGCGCTCATGCGCGCTTGCGCGCCACCCAGATCTCCTCGGCGGGCCACTTGCGCGCCCACTCCGCGGTGACGTGCCCGTAGTAGTTGTGCGTCTTCGCGTCCTCGGGCGCGTAGAGCTCGAGGAGCCTGTCGACTTCGAACCCGTTTGCGTGGAGGAGGTCGATCAGCTCGCCGTGCGGGGGCTGGAACTCCACCTCCTTGGTGTCGGGCCACTCGAGGCGCCCGAGGCCGCGCTGCTGGCGTTGCAGCTGCTCGGTGATGCCCTCGAGGTCCATGCAGAGGACGGCGAGCGTCGAGTTGCGGAGGAAGACCAGGCGTCCGCCCGGGCGGAGCAGGCGTGCGGCTTCGGGTATCCAGCGATCCGGGTCGGCCCAGATCGACGCGCCGTACTCGGAGATTGCGAGGTCGAACGACGCGTCGGGGAGGGGAACGTCCTCGGCGACCGCCTCGATGAGCGGGAACTCGAGGTCGAACTCCGCCTGCATCTGGCGTGCGGTCGCGAGCTGCGCGGGAGTCGGGTCGACTCCGACCGGTCGCGCACCTTTCTTCGCGAGCCACGCGGAGAGGTACGCCGTCCCGCAGCCGAGCTCGACGACGTCGAGACCGGAGACGTCGCCGAGGACGCCCACCTGCGACTCAGGGACCTCGAAGACCCCCCAACTGACGTCGTCCTTCGCCCAGGCATCGCGTGCGCGAGGCCCCGTGTGCTCGGCGTTCGCCTCCGTCCAGATCTCGACGTTGCGCGCGACGTAGTCGGGATACTCAGACGAGCTCATCGTCCGAGAACCACAGCGCGATCTCACGTTGCGCGGACTCCGGCGAGTCGGAGCCGTGGACGAGGTTGTTCGGCATCGAGGTCGCGAGGTCGCCGCGGATCGAGCCCGGCTCGGCGTCTGCCGGGTTGGTCGCGCCGATCGTCTTCCGCATCGTCGCGATCGCTCCCTCGCCCTCGACGACGAGCGCCCAGGTCGGCGCCGAGGTGATGAACTCGACGAGCTCGCCGAAGAACGGCTTCTCGCGGTGCTCGGCGTAGTGCGTCTCGCCGAGCTCGCGTGAGACGCGCAGGAGCTTGCCCGCGACGACCCCGAAGCCGCGCCGCTCGATCCGCGCGAGGATCTCGCCCGCGAGCGAGCGCTCGACGGCGTCCGGCTTGATCAGGATCAGGGTGCGCTCGACGGCCATTCGAGCGCGGAATCCTACTCGGCGCGTCTCCGCCTGGGGGTCTCCCAGGTGTCGCCGAAGTCGATCGCGGCGGGCGTCTCGACGCGCGTCTCGCAGTACGGGCAGATCTGCCAGAGCGCCTCGAGCGGCTGCTTGCAGTTCACGCACGCCTGCTTGAGCTTGGTCGTGCAGACCGGGCAGACGAGGTAGGTCGCGTCGACCTCGGCCCGGCAGACCGGGCAGTGGAGGTCGCGAAGCGCGAGCCGCTTCTCCATCGCCTTGATCTCGAGCTCACGCTCACGAACGTCGTCCAGGTACTCCGGCGGCCGGAAGAACATGTAGATGATCGGCCCGAGGAACGGCGGGATCGCTCCGAGCACCGTCGCCATCCCGACCATCCAGGGGTCCTCGATCCGGCGCCGCGCGTCCTTGTACACCCAGTAGGCGGTCGCGACCCAGAAGACCACGAAGAAAAAGAACCCGAGGTTCCGGGCGATCGTCAGGACGTCTGAGTCGAGGTTCACAGAAGCAGCTTTCCCACCAGATACCCGACCCCGAACGCGGCCCCGACGATCGCGAGGATCACGAACGCGGCGAACGCGACGACGGTCAGCTGTTCTCCCAGCTTCGTCACTCTACGCGCAGCTCCTCTCGGGCGGCCAAATCCGCGAGGAGGTAGAGCGACCCCGTCACGAGCACTGGAGGATCCTGCCTCGCCCGCTCGACCGCGTCGACCGGGTCGTCGACGGCCTCGACCGCCGGGAACCACCGAGCCGCGCGGGCGGCGAGCTCCTCCGCGGGCAGCGCCCGGGCGTTCGAGGAGGTGGTCGCGACGAGCTTCTTGCCGACCCGCGCGAGGCGCTCGAGCATCCCGTCGACGTCCTTGTCGCGGAGGATCGACGCGACGACCGTGTAGGCGCCGGCCGGCAGGCGCGGCAGCGCCCAGTCGAGGCCGTCCGGGTTGTGCCCGCCGTCCCAGATCTCCGAGTCGGAGCGACGCTCGAGCCGGCCCGGCAGCTCGACCGTGACCTCGCCGTCGAACCCGGCCCCGAGGAACGCGCCGGTGGCCTCGCGGGCGCCTCCCAGCAGCACCTGCCTGCCCGGCACGAGGTCGGCGAACTCGGCGTCGGGCAGCACGACGATCGCGTCGGCGGCGGCGACGGCGAGCTTCTCGCGCGCGATCGCCTCGCGCGTCTCGCCGAGAACTTCCGTGTGGTCCAGCCCGACGTTCGTGAGCAGCACGACGGGTGCGGCGATCACGTTCGTCGCATCGTGGCGTCCGCCGAGCCCCGCCTCGACGACTGCTGCGTCGACGTCGTCCGCCGCGAACTCCGCGAACGCCGCGGCGGTCAGCACCTCGAACTGTGTCGCTCCGACGGCGACCGCCGCCTCGCGCACGCGGGCGATCGCGCGCTCGAAGTCGGCCTCGTCACCGCCGCTTCGGATCCGCTCGCTCCAGCCGCGGACGTGCGGCGAGAGGTACGCGCCCACGTTCAGTCCCGTCGAGGCGAGCTGCGCCTCGATCGTGCGCGTCGCGGTCGACTTGCCGTTCGTGCCGACGACATGGATCGACGGATACCGCTGGTGCGGGTTGCCGAGCGCATCGAGCAGCATCCGCATCCGACCCAGGCCGAACTCCTCGGGCCAGGGGTCGAGCGACGCGACCCAGTCAGCGCCCGACGGCATAGCCCTGCATGCCGCGCGGGTTCGCCGCGGCGCGGAGCATGCCGCCGGCGTCGCGCGACGCTGCGCTGAGACGACCGAGCGACCACTCGCCCTTGACCTCGACGTCGTGACCGCGCTCGCGCAGCTCCTCGACGACCTCCGGCGCGAAGCGCGCCTCGAGCTCGACGTGCAGCGGCTTCGCCTCGCGCGGGTAGAACGAGCTCGGGAAGTGGTTCGAGTTGAACATCGGCCGGTCGATCGCGGCCTGGAGGTTCTCCCCGAAGAGCACGTGCTGCAGGAAGAAGACGAGCGACCACTGATCCTGCTGGTCGCCGCCGGGCGTTCCGAAGGACAGGATCTCGCCGTCTCGTCGTGCGAGCGAGGGCGAGAGCGTCGTGCGCGGACGCTTGCGCGGCTCGAGTGAGTTCGGCAGTCCCTCCTCGAGCCAGAACATCTGCGCGCGCGTCCCGAGCGGAAAGCCGAGCTCGGGCACGACGGGCGAGCTCTGCAGCCAGCCGCCGCTCGGCGTCGCAGAGACGACGTTCCCGAAGCGGTCGACGACGTCGAGGTGACACGTGTCGCCGCGGGTCGGCTCGCCGGCGCCTCGAGCAAGTAACACTGTGTTACTTGGGATCTCCGGCAACCGGGCGCCCTCGAGGCCGGGGACGAGGTCGGGCGAGGCAGTGTCCGTGACGAGCGCGCGGCGCTCGTCCGCGTAGGCGGCGGAGAGCAACCGGTCGAGGGGGACGGTCGCGAACGCGGGATCGCCGTACCAGGCCTCGCGGTCGGCGAAGGCGAGCTTCGAGCACTCGACCACCGTGTGCACGAACTCGGCGCTGCCGGCGCCCAGCGAACGAAGGTCGAAGCCGTCGAGCAGCGCGAGCTGCTGGAGCAACACCGGCCCCTGCCCCCACGGGCCGGTCTTGTAGACGGTCCAGCCCTCGTAGCTCAGGCTCGCCGGTGCCTCGAACGTCGCCTCGAACGCGGCGAGGTCGTCGGCGGCGAGCAGCCCGCTGTGCGCACGGCCCGAGCTGTCGGGAACGCTGGTCCGCTCGCAGAACTCACCGATCGCCTCCGCGACGAAGCCGCGGTACCACGCGTCGCGGGCCGCCTGGATCTGCCCGTCGCGATCCGGCGACGCCGCCTCGGCCTCGTCCAGGAGGCGCGCGTAGGTATTCGCGAGCACCGGCCGGCGGAAGAGCGACCACGGCGCCGGGGCCGGGAGCCAGGTCTCCGCCGACGTGGGCCAGTCGGCACGAAAGACCGACTCGAGCGACGCGATGCTCTCGGCGACGCGCGGCAGGACGGGGTGACCCTCGCGCGCGTAGCCGATCGCGGGCTCGAGCACGTCGCGCAGCGAAGCGGTGCCGAGCTCGAGCAGCATCCGAAGCCACGCGTCCACCGCCCCCGGGACGCAGGCGGGAAGCAGGCCGGTTCCCGGGACGAGGTCGAGCCCGAGCTCCCGGAACCGCTCGGGCGTGGCGGCGGCCGGCGCCGGACCCTGCCCGCACACGACGAGCACGTCGTCGCGGTCGGCGGAGTAGAGGACGATCGGCAGGTCGCCGCCGGGCCCGTTGAGGTGCGGCTCGACGACGTGGAGCACGAACCCCGCAGCCGCGGCCGCGTCGAACGCGTTGCCGCCGGCCTCGAGCAGCCGCATCCCGGCCGCGGACGCGAGCCAGTGCGTCGACGCCACCATCCCGAACGTGCCGTGAAGCTCGGGTCGTGTCGTGAAGCCCGTCATTCGCTGAAGCATGCCCGCAGGATGGTCTCGACCGAGGCCTGCATCGTGAGCTCCGTCGTCACGAACTCGTAGGCGGTTTCGACGATCGCCCGTCGCGCGTCGTCCTCGGCGAGGTAGTGGGCGATCACGTCGGGAAACTCGGCGAGCTCCGCGCTGACGTAGTGGACGCCGGGTCGATACGGCTCCGGCTCGTAGATCGGCTCGGCGACCACGAGTGCCTTGTTGGCCATCCCGAGGAGCATTCGCCCGCCCGAGAGCAGGCCGGGGTGGCGCGGGATGTTCAGGAGGATCTTCGCCCGGTTGACCAGCTCGACGCGCGCGACCCCGAACAGGTTGGGATCGTTCCAGTCGCCGAGCGCGACGACGTTCACTCCCGACGCGCGAAGCCTGCGGAGGATTCGCTTCCGTCGCGGTATCTCGAGCTCTCCGAGGAAGAGCACGTCGATGTCCCGCGTGAGCCCCAAGTCCCTGCCCGTGTACTCGCCGTAGCCGAGCGGCGCGAAGATCGACGCGATTCCCCGCTCGGCCAGGAACTGCTGCCGCTCGCGCGTGGAGACGACGAGCACGTCCGGCAGGCCGTCACGATGGAGGCGCAGAATCGCGCGAGCGTTCGATCGTGGGTCGCTGCGCCGCGGATCGCGAAGCACGATCTTGGCGAGCTCGCGGGCATGCAGCCGCTCGAGGCGAACACCCGCGGCCTTCGGAAGCGGGAGCGGCTCCGTCTGCCAGAGCAGCGTCCTCGGACGCTCCGGCCTCGGCGTCGCGCGCAGCGTGCGAGTCGAGTGAGGAAACCAGTTGACGGCGCCGGTGAACCAGACAAGGTCCTCACCGCTCGGGACGAACTGATGGTCGTCGACGAGCGAGACGTCGTGCCCGAGGTCTCGCAACCGGTCCCTCAGCCGGGTCTGGGCGGCCGGAAGCTTGGGCGTCCACAGAGGAAGCGTGATCCGCACGTCAGCGCGGGCCGTGCACGCCGGGTACGACGCGGGCGGGAACGCCCATGACCTGCGCACCCGCCGGAACGTCGCGGGTGACGACGGCACCGGCGGCTACGACTGCATCAGGGCCGAGCTCGAGGTTGTCGAGCACGATCGCGCCCATGCCGACGAACACGCCGTCGCCGACGCGGCAGTTACCGGCCACGTTTGCCCCCGGCATCAAGCTCACGTGGTCGCCGACGGTCGTGTGGTGTCCCACGAGCGCCGCGCGGTTCAGCACGACGTGCCGGCCGAGACGGCTATGGGCGGCGACGATCGTCCCGACGCTCGCGATGGTTCCCTCGCCCAGTTCGGCGAGCCTCGAGATGCGCGACGTGGGATGAACGATCGTCGCGAACGCCACTCCCCGGTCTGCAACTTGCTGCGTGAACACCCGCCGTTTCGTCGTCGCGAGGGCGCAGACGGCGGAGTGGGTCGACGCAAAGGCGTCGAGCTCGTCGATCCAGTGCACTGGGAGCCCGAGAAGCGGCTCCGCACAGCGGCTGCGATCGAGGTTCTCGACGAAGCCCGCGACCGCGAAGCCCGGCGTGTCCGAGACGACGTCGGCGATCTCCTCCGCGAAGCTGCGCGTGCCGCAGATCAGGAGGGGTCGCTCGGCCGCGCTCAAAACCCGCGCACGCCGTCGATCACTCGCGCGACGTCGTCGTCGCTCAGCCGAGGATGGAGCGGCAGGTTGAGGCCCTGCTCCGCGAGCAGCTCCGAGTTCGGCAGCGAGGGACCGCCGTCGAACGGAGGCACGAGATGCAACGGCTGGTACCGAAGCGACGTGTAGATCCCCTGCTCGAGGAGCGCATGGGCGAGCGCGTCGCGCCTGCCGTCGAGAACGCGAACCAGAAACGTGAAGTACGAGTGACGATCGCCCGCGTTCGGCGTCCGGGGGCAGGTCGAGCCAGGTCACGTCCGCGAGCTCGCGCCGATACGCCTCCCAGACGCGCCTACGGGCTGCCTGGCCGGCAGGCAGCCGCTGCAGCTGCGCGAGCGCCACGCTCGCGGAGACGTCGTTGGGGATCATCCGGGGGAAGGGCTCGATCGAGTCGACCTCCCACCAGCGACCGCCGCGCGACGAGCGGTCGAAGCCGCTGGCCTCGACACCGCAGTACCTCAGCCGGCGCACCGTCGCCATGACCTCCGCGTCGCGTGAGGCGATGCCGCCGCCGTCCGGAGTCGCGACGTTCTTGATCGCATCGAAGCTGAACACGGCGACGTCCCCGAACGTCCCACAGAGCCGGCCGTCGTAGGTGGAGTCCACTGCGTGCGCGGCGTCCTCGATCACGGGCAGGCCGAGGTCGACGATCGCGCCGATCTCTGCCGCCCTCCCTGCGTAGTGGACGACCAGCACCGCCCGCGTGCGGTCGGTCGACGCGTGAGCGATCGTCTCGGCGTCGACGTTCGCGGTGGCCAGGTCGACGTCGGCAAAGACCGGTCGATGCCCCGCGAGGACGACCGCGTTCGCGCACGCGACCCACGTGAAGGACGGAAGCACGATCTCCGACCCCGGCGGAAGCTCGAGCGCTCTCACCGCGAGGTGCAGGGCGTTCGAGCCGCTGTCCGTCATCGCGAAGTCCAGGCCGAGTCGCTTGCCGAACTCCGCCTCGAACTCGCGTACTCGGGGGCCCATGCCCATCCACCCGCCGAGGACACTCGGCGTCAGGGCTTCGATCTCCTCACGGCCCGTCGCCGCTCCGAACACATCGACCTGCCGCACGACGAGTTCGTTGCCGCCCACGGCGGACGAGTCTAGAGCAGGTGCGCGCCGGGCTTAGGCGGACTCTTCGGCGAGGAGAGGCTCGTCTGCCTCTTCCTCGGCGTCGCCGCCGGCGCTCGTCACGAGCGTCGGGCGAATCCCGTTCGCGATCGTCTCCTTGGTGATCACGCACTTGGAGACGTCCTTGCGCGAGGGGAGCTCGAACATCACGTCGAGCAGCGCCGCTTCGATGATCGACCGGAGGCCGCGTGCGCCGGTCTCGCGCACGAGCGCCTTGTCGGCGATCTCCCAGAGCGAGTCTTCGGTGAAGACGAGCTCGATGTTGTCGTAGCCGAAGAAGCGCTGGTACTGCTTCGTGAGCGCGTTCTTCGGCTCCATCAGGATCTGCACGAGGTCTTCGCGCTGGAGCTGGTGCACCGCGGAGACGACCGGGAGCCGGCCGATGAACTCGGGGATCAGGCCGAACGACAGCAGGTCCTCCGGCATCACGCCCGACAGCAGCTCGCTCTTCTCGGAGTCGTGCTTCGAGCGGATGTCCGCGCCGAAACCGACTGCGTTCTTGCCGATCCGCTTCGCGATGATCTTGTCGAGGCCGGCGAACGCGCCGCCGCAGATGAAGAGGATGTTCGTCGTGTCGATCGAGAGGAACTCCTGGTGCGGGTGCTTGCGCCCGCCCTGCGGCGGCACTGAGGCGACCGTCCCCTCGAGGATCTTCAACAGCGCCTGCTGCACGCCCTCGCCCGACACGTCGCGTGTGATCGACGGGTTGTCCGCCTTGCGCGCGATCTTGTCGACCTCGTCGATGTAGATGATCCCGGTCTCGGCCTTCTTGATGTCGAAGTCCGCCGCCTGGATCAGCTTCAGGAGGATGTTCTCGACGTCCTCCCCGACGTAGCCCGCCTCGGTGAGCGCGGTCGCGTCGGCGATCGCGAAGGGAACGTTGAGGATCCGCGCGAGCGTCTGCGCGAGGAGCGTCTTGCCGCACCCGGTCGGCCCGAGCAGCAGGATGTTCGACTTCTGGAGCTCGACCTCGCCGTCCTCGGTGCCCATCTGCACGCGCTTGTAGTGGTTGTAGACCGCCACCGCGAGCGTGCGCTTCGCCTCTTCCTGCGAGACGACGTAGTCGTTCAGCACCACGTAGATGTCGCGCGGGCGCGGCAGGTTGTCGAGGTCGAGTTGGGTGGGAGTCGTCAGCTCCTCGTCGATGATCTCGTTGCAGAGATCGATGCACTCGTCGCAGATGTAGACCCCGGGGCCTGCGATCAGCTTCTTGACCTGCCGCTGCGACTTGCCGCAGAAGCTGCAGAGAAGCTGCTCGTTTCCTTCGCTCGCGCGCGCCATCAGGCCGACACTAGTACCCGGAATCGCTTCCGGCTCGTCTCCCTCGAACGAGTGATCTGGGGCCGCCGCTCGGGCATCGTCTCTCCTTGTAGCGCGAAAACCACGGTTTGCCTAGGCCGCCGCGGCCCTGGTAATCGGATCGCGGCTGGAGACGACGGTGTCGATCACGCCGTACTCCTTGGCCTCCTCGGCGGTCATGTAGTAGTCGCGGTCCATGTCCTTCGCGATCTTCTCAAGCGGCTGACCGGTGTGCTGGGACATGATCTCCTCCATCAGCCGCTTGAGGCTGATCACCTCGCGCGCCTGGATCTCGATGTCCGTGGGCTGACCGTGGAAGCCGGCCGAGCCCTGGTGGATCAGGATCTTCGAGTGCGGGAGCGCCAGGCGCTTGCCGGGCGTTCCGCCGGCGAGGATCACGGCGCCCATCGACATCGCCATCCCGACGCAGATCGTCTGCACGTTGGGCTTGATGAACTGCATCGTGTCGTAGATCGCGAGCCCGGCGTACACGACGCCGCCCGGCGAGTTGATGTAGATCGAGATGTCCTTGTCGGGATCCTCGGACTCGAGGTGGAGCAGCTGCGCGACGATCAGGTTCGCGATCTGGTCGTCCACCGGCGTGCCGAGGAAGATGATTCGTTCGTTGAGCAGTCGCGAGTAGATGTCGAAGGCGCGTTCGCCGCGCGACGTCTGCTCGATGACCATGGGGACAAGCGGGCTCATGCGTTCTCCTTGGTGCCGGGGGTCCACAACTTTGTCGGCGTCTCGGGTTTTTCCTTCTCTGGGGTCCAGATCGCTTCGCGGGCCTCGGCCAGCTCGACCGGGATCCGCTTGACCTCGGCCGCCACGCGGTCGAGTGCCGCCCGCAGGCGAATGTCTTCGCGGAGGTCCTCGAACGTGCCTGCATCACGTAGCCGCTGGAGGAGCTCGTCCGGATCGTCACCAGCCGCCTGGGCCTCGTCGCGGACGAGCGCCTCGACCTCCTCGTCGGGCACGTCGATCCCGAGCTGGTCGGCGACGCCTTCGAGCACGAGCTCGCGAGCGACGGACTGGGCGGCCTCCAGCTGGATCTGCTCGGTGAGCTGCTCGGGCGAGACGCCGGACAGCGACACGTAGGTGTCGAGGCTGATGCCGCGTGCGGCGAGCGAGCGCGCGAGGTTGTTCAGGAGCGTGCGAGCCCGGGCGTCGACGAGCGGGCCGCCCGCCTGCACGCCGGTCGCCTCGACGAGCTGGTCGACGGCGGCAGCGCGGACCGCGCCCTCGATCTCCTCGTCGATCTGCTCGCGGAGGCGGGACACGATGTCCGCGCGAAGCTGGTCGAGCGTGTCGAACTCGCTCGCGGCGCGCGCCAGCTCGTCGTCGAGCGGCGGCAGCACCTTTTCCTTGATCTCCTTGACGGTGAGCTCCACCGTTCCGGCCTCGTCCTCGGAGCGCTCGAAGCGCACCTCGTGGGTCTCGCCGGACGACATCCCGACGAGCGCGCGCTCGAGCTCGGGGACGAGGCGGCCCGCACCGAGCTCGACGACGTAGTCGCGCTGCGGCTCCTGGCCCTCGACGACGAGGTCGACGACCACGGCGTCGCCCGGCTGGGCCGGACGTCCTTCCACCGGGGTCAGCTCCGCAACCGAGCTGCGGAGGACGTTCAGCTCGTGCTCGACGAGCTCCTCGGGGACCTCGGCCTCCGGCGTCGGCACCTCGAGCTGCGTCCAGTCGGCCGGCTCCGGCTTCGGCTGGACGGAGACGGTCGCCGTGAAGCGCCAGTCCTCCTCGGGGGTCTCCGGCAGCTCGTAGTCGTACTCGGGCTGCTCCACGGGACGGATCCGGGAGCGCGCGGCCGCGTTCATGAACCAGCCGCCGATGTGGCTCTCGACGGCCTCGCTGTGCAGCCGCTCGCGGCCGACGCGGGCGAGGAGCACGGGCATCGGCACCTTCCCCTGGCGGAAGCCGGGGATCTTGACGTTCTCTGCCAGGTCCGAGGCCGCGTGCTCGACCGCGTGCTCCAACTGCGCCCGCGGCACGTCCACCGTGAGCCGCACGCGGTTGTCGGGCAGCTCCTCGAGCTGGGGCTCCATCCGGGCATTGTGCCGGACGGCTTTCGAGCTGGGCGGGATGGGTCTGCCCGCGGGCCTCGAACACGTCGCCGGACGGGTCCCGGCGGACGCACCCGGCCTGCACAGTCCGTAAGCTCACGAGCCGACAAGGAGCGCGTCCTGAACGACGTCGTCGAGATCCTCCAGTACGTCAATCTCGGCCTCTACACGGCTGTCGCCGTCGCCGCAGTCTGGCTCTGGTGGCGCCATCGCGAGTGGGCCGGGCTCTGGGCAGCGCTGGCGTTCGTCGCGCTGGCGGCGATCATCGACGCGGGCCGGTTCCTCCCCGAGGACCCGGCGACCTCCGGCGAGAAGCTGGCGCTGAAGGTCCTGATCGCGGGGCTCGTGCTCTTCCCGTACTTCCTCTACCGCTTCGCCGTCAGCTTCAGGCCGCCGGGCCGGCTGCTGTCGCTCCTGGTCGGCGGGATCACGGTGGTCGTCCTCGCCTGGACGTTCGTCCTGCCGGAGATCCCGGGCGAAGGTGAAGCGTGGCCGACCTCGTTCGCGATCTACGTGGCGGCGTTCACGATCCACTGGACGCTCTTGACGGTCGTCGTGACCTACCGCCTCTGGACGGCGGGGCGGGGCGAGGCGAGCGTTCCGCGCAAGCGCATGCGGTTGCTCGCGGTCGCAGCCGCGACGATCACGCTCGCGCTCCTGATCAGCGTCGGCGAAGGATCCGAAGACTCGGTCGCCTCGCTGGCCTCGGGGCTCCTGTCCAGCGTGAGCGCGCTGCTGTTCCTGGTGGGCCTGGCGCCTCCGGCGATCCTCCGCACGGCTTGGCGTCGTCCCGAGACGACCCGTCTCCAGGGAGCGATCGCCGAGCTGATGGGCGCGACGTCTCGAGGCGAGGTCGTCGGCCACGTCCTGCCGCCGATGGCCGAGATCGTCGGCGCCCGCGCGGTCGAGCTCCGCAATCGCGAGGGCGAGCTGCTCGGTGCCTACGGCGACGGCAACGACGTTGCCCACCGGATCGTCGCGGTCGACAGCCCCGCGGGAGAGGTCAAGCTCTGGACGAGCACGTACACGCCCTTCTTCGGCGCCGAGGAGCTCGCGCTGGTCCGGACACTCGCCGCACTGACCGCGCTGGCACTCGATCGCGCGCGGCTGTTCGCGCACGAACGCGAGCTGCGCGAAACGCTCGAGCGGGCCGACGAGGTCAAGACGAACTTCGTCGCACTGGCCGCCCACGAGCTGCGAACGCCGGTCGCGACGATCCATGGTCTGGTCGAGACGATCCACGCCCGCCGCGACCAGTTGACGATCGGCCAGGTCGACGAGCTCGAGTCCGTGCTGCGGGGACAGACGACGCGGATGAAGGCGCTCGTCGAGCAGCTGCTCGACCTCTCGAGGCTCGAGGCCGACGCCGTCGACATCCGGCCGACCGCGCTCGCGATCCGGCCCCGCGTCGAGGAGATCGTCGCCGCCGTGCTCGGCGAGGAAGCGGGCGTCGTCGAGATCGACGTCGACTCGCGCCTCGTCGCCGAGGTCGACCCCGACGCGCTCGACCGGATCGTCTCCAACCTCCTCGTGAACGCCTGCCGCTACGGCTCGGCTCCGGTTCGGATCTCGGCCGAGAAGAACGACCGGCACTTTCGCGTCACCGTCGAGGATCACGGCGAAGGCGTGCCGCCCGAGTTCGTGCCCGACCTGTTCGAGCGGTTCACGCGGAGCACCGGCGCACGCTCCCGCACGGGGACCGGGCTCGGCCTCGCGATCGCCCGCTCGTACGCGCAGGCGCACCGCGGCGACCTGATCTACGAGCCCGCGCAACCCCACGGCGCGCGCTTCCAGCTCGTCCTGCCGGTTCGTTAGTTACAGCCGATGCGGGCGAGAGGACTCGAACCTCCAAGGGCTTTCGCCCAACGGGTCCTAAACCCGTCGCGTCTACCAGTTCCGCCACGCCCGCTCGGTGCAACTGGAGGCTAGCGCTCGCATCCGAGGACGGAGCCGCACTCCCCCGCGGAAAATGCGCAGCATTTTCCGCGGCTACATGGCCCCGGGTGGAGTCGAACCACCGCGCGCAGATTCGAAGTCTGCCGCTCTATCCACTGAGCTACGGGGCCTTCACGACACGGTAGCCGAGCCGGGAACAGGATTCGGCAGCGGTCTTCGCTCGAGCGCGGCGAGGATGTTCGCGACGAGCTCAGCGGTGGCTGCCTCACGCGTCGCACGCGTCGCGCTCCCCACGTGTGGGGAGAGAACGACGTTCGGCAGGTCGAGGAGCGCCTTCGGCACGTTGGGCTCGTGCACGAAGACGTCGAGGCCTGCGCGCAGACGGCCGGAGGCGAGCTCGGCGACGAGGGCGTCCTCGTCGACGATCGCGCCGCGCGCGGTGTTGATCAGGCACGCACCGTCCCGGAGCAGCGCGAGCCGCCGCGCGTCGAGCAGCCCGTGCGTCTCGTCGGTCAGCGGCACGTGGAGCGTGACGACGTCGGACTCGCGAAGCAGGTCGTCGAGCTCGCGGCGGTCGGGGCTCCCGTCGTCCTCGCGGCGCGTGTGGAGCACGTTCATCCCGAACGCCCGCGCGCGCGTCGCGACCGCGCTGCCGATTCGGCCGAGGCCGACGATCCCGAGCGTCGCGCCGCCGATCTCGTCGCCCATGAGATCGCCGACGTACCAGCCCGACGCCCACTTCCCCTCGCGGACGAACCGGTCGCCCTCGACGAGGCGGCGGCGGGTCGCGAGCACGAGCGCCATCGTCAGGTCGGCGGTGGCGATCCCGAGAGCGTCGGGCGTGTTCGTGACGGCAACGCCGCGGCGAGCGCAGGCCTCGACGTCGATCCCGTCGTAGCCGACGCCGTAGCCGGCGACGAGCCGGAGGTCGGGCAGGAGCCCGAGCAGCTCGTCGCCGACGGTGGCCGCCACGACCGCGAGGACCTCGACACCGGGCCGTGGTTCGGTGACCGGCCACTCCACGCCCACGTCGTCCAGTGCGTCCCAGGCCGGCCCCGGGAACCTTCGAGACGCGAGGACGCGCACCCGGCGAGGCTATCCTGTCCTTCGCGCGGTGGCGGTAGCTCAGTTGGTAGAGCCCCGGGTTGTGGTCCCGGTGGTCGCGGGTTCGAGTCCCGTCCGCCACCTAGGCAGGCGGGAGGCGGGGTACATCCGCCTCCCGCAGCCATCAAGCCCGAGCGCCGATCCGTCGATACCCGCTTCATGGCTCTCTCCGCGGCGGAGACGCTCGAGCGCGAGACGACGGTCCCCGGCGTCCTCAAGGCTGCGTGCGTGCTCTTGACGAACGAACTCGAGGCGGATGCCTGCAACCTCTCGCGCGTGGTCGGCCAGCTCCTCGTCGACCTCTGCGAGCACTCGATCGACGGCCGGAAGATCCAGCTCGGGCGCGGCTACCTGCTGCCGGACTTCCCGCTGACGCAGGAGGTGATCGAGCGCTGCGAGCCGCACATCGTCTCGCTCCTCGACGCGGACGTCGACCCGAGCGAGGCCGAGCTCCTGCGCGACCTGAAGTTCGACTCCCTGATCATGGTCCCGTTCGTGGTCGAAGAGGACTGCTGGGGGCTGTTCGAGATCTACCGCGAGGGAACGACCGTCTTCACCGCCGAAGACGTCACCCGCGCAACCGCGATCGTCGAGAGCGCGAGCACGGTGCTCGAAGCGCACCAGCGCCGCTCCGCTGCCTAGAGAAAGACCCGAACGAGGTGCGCCCGGGAGGATTCGAACCTCCGACCCACGGCTTAGAAGGCCGTCGCTCTTCCACTGAGCTACGGGCGCTCGGGGAAAGCGTAACCGGGTGGCGTGGTTAGCGTCTGACGCCGAAGTCGGCGGTGAGCACGGTGACGGGCGCGTTGTTGAACACGCCGGGTCCCGAGCTGACGTGAATCGCCGAGAGGCCGATCTCCCGCCAGCGGGCGGTGAGCAGGTTCTTCTTGTGCGGTGGGCTTCCGAGCCACATCCGCAAAGCGTCCGCGGGGGCGACGTCGGGCGACGACCAGAGCAGGTTCTCGCCGACGGACCAGTACCCGGACGAGCGCTGCGGGTAGTAGCGCGCGACGCGCTTCCAGAAGATCGTCCCGTCGGGTGACTCGTGCGAGAAGAAGCCCCGCGTTCGCCATCGCCGAGGAGTGCGCGTCGGCGGCGGCGCGAAGCCGGACGTTGAGCCGAAGCGGTGCGAGGCCGTGCTGGCGGCGAAGCGCATTGATCTGTACGAGCACGCCGCTCTCGAGCGAGTCCCGGGCGGCGAGCGTGCGTCCCTCGTGCGTTCGCGCCCCGGCAGGCGATGCCGCGACCGCAGTCACAAGGACTGCGACGAGCACGAGCAGTGTGCGGATCCCCCCGGCCATTGCCCTTTCAACATCGGGATGGCCGACGGAGACGGCCTCCCCCCATTGGGGGATCAACCCTCCCTCAGAGCGGGGCGTCGACCACCGGCTCGCCGGAAGACTCCCGACGGGCCTCCAGCCAGTGGCGAAGCAGCACCTGGATCGTCCCTGCGATCGGGATCGCCGCGAGAGCTCCGAGCACGCCCGCGAGCGAGGCGCCGATCAGCACCGCGACCAGGATCGTGAGCGGCGAGAGCGCGACCGTCTTCGAGTAGATCAGGGGGTAGAGCACGTGGTTTTCGAACTGCTGGTAGACGATGAACCAACCGAGCACGATCAGCCCGACCGTCCAGCCCTGGTCGAGCACGGCGACGGTGGTGACGAGGACCGACGCGATCGTGGCCCCCGCGAGCGGGATCAGGTCGAGCAGGAAGACGACCAGGCCGAGCGCGATCGCGTAGCTGACGCCGAGCACGATGAGCAGGAGCGAGGACGTGATCCCCGCCAGGAGCGCGATCGCCAGAGCGCCGGCGACGAAACCGCCAACGGTCGCGTAGATGTCCTTACCGATCCGGCGCCAGCGCGGCTGCGAGCCCTCCGGCAGGAGCCCGTAGAGCCGCTCGACCCACCGCGGGCCTTCGAGGAGCATGAAGAAGGTCAGCACGACGATCGTGATCGTCGCGGCGATCACCGTCACGATGCCCTTCGTCACCGCGACCGCGGTCCCGGAGACACCGAGGATGCGACTGAGGTCGGTGCCGGCGACCGCTTCGCGCAAACGCTCGACGAGCTGGTAGTCGGTCTCGAGGAAGCCGAGACGACCGCGGCCCTTCGTCAGGTCCTCGACGTATTGCGGCACGGCGTCGATGAACTTGTTCACCTCGTCGACGAGCGTCGGGACGAACGTCATGCCGAGCAGGACGAACACGGCGAGCAGGATCAGGTAGGTGACACCGATCGCGAGGCCGCGCCGGCGGATGCCGCGGCGCATCAGCAGGTTCACGAGCGGATCGAGCGCGAGCGCGAAGAAGACCGCGATCAGCATCCAGGTCAGCACCTGGCGCGCAAGCGCGACGACCTGGAGCAGCGCGAAGACGGCGAGGATGATTCCGAGGACGGCGAGGACCGTCCGCGCGCGGAATCGGACGATCCGCTCGAGCGGGTCCATGCGCGAGAGCTTGACCTGACCGCCGGACGACTCGGCCGCTAGCATCCTGCGACGTGACCGCCGGAACACTTCACACCAACAAGGGTGCGATCGAGTTCGAGCTCTTCGACGACGACGCGCCGAAGACGGTCGAGAACTTCCTGAAGCTCGCGCGGGACGGGTTCTACGACGGCGTCACCTTCCACCGCGTGATCCCGGACTTCATGATCCAGGGAGGCGACCCGACCGGCACCGGTTCGGGTGGGCCCGGCTACCAGTTCGAGGACGAGTTCAACGACAACAAGGTCGTGCGCGGCGCGTTCGCGATGGCCAATGCCGGCCCGAACACGAACGGCTCGCAGTTCTTCATCGTCACCGCCCAGGCGACGCCGTGGCTGGACGGCAAGCACACCGTCTTCGGCCGCGTCACCAACGGGATGGACGTCGTCGACGCGATCGAGAGCGTCGACACCGACGCGAACGACAAGCCGCGCGACGACGTCGACGATCGAGCGCGTCGACGCTCGCCATCCTAAGCTCGACCGCGAAGCGCCCGACCGGGATCGAACCGGTGACTAAAGCTTGGAAGGCTCTCGTGTTACCGCTACACCACGGGCGCGCAGCAGTAGCGTAGCCCCGGTGGAATGGAGCCGTGGCCGCCTCGCCTGCTTCTCGGCCGGCACGCTGCTCGCGCTCGTGGCCCTCGTCGGGCCGCTGCACGACCTCCAGTTCGAGCTGCTGACGGCGCACCTGCTGCAGAACGTCGTGCTGGCGGAGTGGGCGCCCGCGCTCCTCGTGCTCGGGCTACCGCCGGAGCTCGGCCGCAAGCTGGCGCGCTTCGTGCCCCCGTGGCTCGGTCTCCCGCTGTGGCTCGTCGTCTACTACACGTGGCACGCGCCACCGCTCTACGACGCGGCCCTCCGCCACCCGGACTCGCTCCTCCAGGTCGAGCACCTCTCGTATCTCCTGGCGGGAGCGGCGCTCTGGCTGCCGATCGTGCACGGCACGATGAGCGACGGCGCAAAGGCGGGCTACGTCTTCGCCGCCTTCGTCCTGATCAGTCCACTCGGCCTCCTCCTCGCGCTGATCCCGGAAAGCGTCTACGACTTCTACGACGGGCACTGGGGCTTGACCGCCCTCGAGGACCAGCAAATCGGCGGAGTGACGATGTCGTCCGAAGCCGCAATCGTCTTCTTCGCCGTGTTCGCGTTCTTTTTCGCGCGAGTCGTCCGCGAGAGCTAGAGGTTTTGCTTTGCGGCCGCGGGCGGCCGCCTTCAGGTACCAAGCGGTCGTGAATCCGCGCTAGCGGATTCACGACTTGCGCCTCATCAATAGTCGGGGCGGCCGGATTCGAACCGACGACCTCCTGCTCCCAAAGCAGGCGCTCTACCAGGCTGAGCTACGCCCCGCCGTCGCGGGCGAGTGTAGCTTCGCGCCGTGGTCGAGCCCCTCCTCCCGGCCGGCGGTGCGCCTCCACGCGAGCCGCACCCGTTCCTCGGCTACGGGATGGTGCTGACAGCCGCGACGCTCTGGGCCGTCAACGGCGCGGTGTCGAAGGTGATTCTCGACTCGGGCGTCTCGTCCCTGCGCTTGAGCGAGGTTCGCTCGACGGGTGCGTTCGTCGGGCTCGCACTCGTGCTCGTGGTCGCCGCGCCGAGTCGGCTTCGGGTTTCGCGCCGCGAGCTGCCGATGCTGGCGCTGTTCGGGATCGGAGGGCCTCGCGTTCGTGCAGTGGTTCTACTTCGTCGCGATCCACCGCATGTCGCTCGCGGTCGCACTATTGATCCAATACCTTGCGCCGCTGCTCGTCGCGCTCTTCTCGCGGTACGTCCTCCACGTCGAGGTGCGCCGCCGGATCTGGCTCGCGCTCGGGCTCGCGCTCGTCGGGCTCTCGTTCGTGCTCGAGATCTGGGGCGGCGCCGAGCTGGATGGGATCGGCGTCGGTGCGTCGCTGCTCGCCGCGACGAGCTACGCCCTCTACATCCTCGTCGCCGAACGAGAGATCGGGCGCCGGGACGCGATCTCCCTCACGACGTACGGCTTCCTGTTCGCATCGCTCTTCTGGGCCGTCGTGCAGCCGTGGTGGACGTTCCCGACGGGGCTCGTCGACGACGCGGCACCGGGCGCGTGGGGCCTTCCCGTCTGGTCGCTGATCGCCTGGATGATCGTGCTCGGGACGATCGTCCCCTTCGGGCTCCTGGTCGGCTCGCTGAGCTTCATTCCGGCGACCAGGGCGAGCATCACGGCGATGTTCGAGCCCGTGGCCGCGACGCTCGTCGCCTGGCTGTGGCTCGGCGAGGAGCTCGCCGCAGCCCAGCTGGCGGGCGGCGCAATCGTCCTCGCGGCGATCCTGCTCGCGCAGACAGCGCGTTAGTCACTTGAAACACGTAAAAACCTGAATCACTTGAAACACATAAAAACTTGACGTCGTCCGACCGCTCACATACCGTGCCCCCCTTGATGTGCCCCGTAAAGAAGGTTTCTATAGTTTTTAGCATATTTTTCGGCCTTTTGACGGTCTCCGCGCCGGCTCTGGCCCAGCCCACTCCCGCCGAGGCGAGCCTCCTCCAGGCGATGAATCAGGCCCGCGCGCAGTACGGCGTCCGGCCGCTCCGCATCGACCTCCGGCTCGAGGCGGCGGCCCGGGCCAAGTCCCGGGCGATGATCAGGACCGGCACCTTCGCCCACGGCAACTTCACGCGCCGGCTCTCGAGCTACCGCGCCCGGGGGCCGTATTTCGGCGAGAACCTCGCCTGGGGCGTCGGGTCCCGTGGGTCGGCGGCAGGGATCGTGCAGATGTGGCTCGCGAGCCCGTCGCACCGGGCAAACCTGCTCCGCAGAAAGTTCCAGCGCGTCGGGCTCGGCGTCGTCGTCGGAACGTTCCGGGCTACGGCGGCACAACCGTCGTGACCGCCAACTTCGCCGGTCGTTAGTACTCCGAGGAAAGTCCGCAGGACTTCCTCGGTTCCTACTCCTCCATGAGCGCTTCGAGGTCCGCGAGCTTCTCGCGCCGGAGCTGATCGCGCTCGCCGCGCTCGATCCGGGAGAGCAGGTCGCGCACGAGCGGTGCGAGCTCGAGCGGGTTGAACGGCTTCGTGATGTAGTCGACGCCGCCGATGTCGAGCCCTTTCGCACGGTCGCGGAACTCGGCGCGGGCGGTCAGGAAGACGATCGGGATCCCGCTCGTGATGGGGTCGTCGACGAGCTGCTCCGCGACGCGCCAGCCGTCGAGGCCCGGCATCATCACGTCGAGCAAGATCACGTCGGGCGGCTCTGCACGGGCTTTGTCGAGCCCCGAGGGCCCATCTGCCGCCTCGGCGACCTTCATTCCTTCGGCCTCGAGATTCACCCGGCAGAGCAGCCGGATGGGGGCTTCGTCGTCGATGACGAGAACGTTGGTCATGCCAGGACCCGTGCGGTTATACCCGCGCTGCGGGAAGCTCGAACGCGAACCGCGAGCCTTCCCCCTCGCACGACTCGACCCAGATCCTGCCGCCCATCGCGTTGACGAGCCCCTGCGCCAGGAAGAGGCCGAGGCCGGTCCCGCCTCGCTCCTGGTCGGCGCGGTAGAACTTGCGGAAGATCCGGTCGTGCTCCGCCTCGGGGATCCCGACGCCCTCGTCGACGACGTGGAACTCGACGGTGTCGCTCTTCCGCCGCGCAGCGACGGTGACGCGACCCCCGTCCGGTGAGTACTTGACCGCGTTGTCCACGAGGTGGGACAGAACCTGGCGCAGCTTGTCCGCGTCCGCCTTCGCGGCGAGCGGCTCGGTCGGCAGCTCGAGCACGAAGCTGTGCGCGAGGCTCTCCTCCGCTGACGACACGACCTCCGTGACCAGGTGCCGCACGTCGGTCGGTAGCAGGTTCACATGCAGGTCGCCGGTGTCGAGCCGGGCGACGTTCAGAAGTTGGTCGACGATGCCGGTCAGCCGCGACGACTCCGAGGAGATGTAGCCGAGAAAGACGCGGCGCTCCTCATCGCCGAACAGGATGTCTTCGCGCAGCAGCGTCTCGGCGAACCCGTAGATCGAGGTCAGCGGACCGCGCAGCTCGTGCGAGACCGTCGACACGAACTCCGACTTCATCTCCTCGACGAGACGGTCGGCGGAGATGTCGCGGAAGGCGTAGATGCGCCCCGCGACCTGGCCCGCGGGATCGCGCATGACGGCCTCGGTGACCGAGAGCCAGATCTCGCCGCCGCCGCGGGCGACGCGCAGGAGCGGCGCGCCGCTCAACGTTCGGCCGAGGACCTGCTCGGGCGCGCGGCCGAGCGCCTCCGCGGCCGGCACGCCGGTCACCTGCTCGGCGGCTCTGTTCCAGAGCACGACGTTTCCGTCGCGATCGAGCGCGACGATCCCGTCGGCGATGTTCTCGAGGATCGCCGTGCTCCGCTCCTTCTCGAGCGCGACGCGCTGGTAGAGCTCGGCGTTCGAGAGCGCGGCCGACGTGTTGGCAGCAAGCGCGAGCAGCGCCTCGATCTCCTCCGGGCGCCAGCGCCGCGGGCCGCGGCTGTACACGGCGATCACGCCGAGGAGCGAGCTCTCCGGCCCGACGAGCGGCACGCCGAGATACGCGGCTGTACCCGGCCGCCAGGACCGCGTCGGACGCGAGCAGCGCGGCGTCGGCGGACGCGTCCGCCACCGCCACCGCCTTTCGCGACTGCGAGACCTCGCCCGAGAGCCAACCCGCCGTCTCGCTGCGAACGCCGAGCGCGACCTCCGCGTCGTCCCCCGCGACCGCGGTCACGAGCAGCTCGTCTCCGTCGACGATCCTGATCGCGCACGCGTCGGCGCCGAGCAGCTCAGGCGCCTGCTGGACGACCTCGTCGAGCACCGCCGCCGGGTCGAGCTCGGTCGCGAGCGCGGTGCCGGTTCGAGCGAGCTGCTGCGCAAGCGCACGCGACGTTCGCTCCCCCTCGAACAGGCCGCTCCGCTCGAGCGCTCCGCGGGCGGCGCCCGCCAGGTGCCGCGCAAGCTCGACGTCTTCGTCTCGCAACGAGCGCTCGTCGGCGAAGAAGACGAGCACGAGCCCGGCCGCGTCCTCGCCCGCGATCTCGAGCGGAATCAGGAGCAGCGAACGAAACGCGCACTCGTCCGCGAGCGCACGCCAGTCGTCGCCGAAGCGGTCGTCCGACGCGAGCTGCGGCGAGGCGAGGATGCGGCGCTCCGTCGACGCATGGCCGAAACCGGAGTCGCCGTCGAGACCCGCCTCGAGTGCTGCCGACGAGCGGCGCGGGGAGCTCGTGCCCGCCGGCGAGTCGCAGCGCTTCGCCGCTCGGCATCACGACCGCGGTGAACGCGGCCCCGAACGCCTCGCCGGCGGCCTGCGCGACGGCGTCGAGCGTCGCCGACAGCGAGAGCGGCTCGACGAGCACGGAGGCGATGCGGTAGAAGCCGCGCTGGATCCGCGCCTGGCGCGAGCTCTCCTCGAACGCCTCCGCGTTTCGCAGCGCGAGCGACGCGAGTGCCGCGAACGCCTCGAGCAGCTCGAGTCCCTGCTCGTCGAAGCGACCGGCGGTTCGCGAGCACACGCCGAGCACACCTCGCACCTCGTCGAAGACGGCGACGGGCGCGACCATCACGTCCTCGAACTCGCTGTAGCTCGCCGACGGGCTCGGCTGCTCGGTCTGCGCGAAGTCGCGCTTCAGGACCGGCCGCCGCGCCGCGATCGCTTCGCCGAGTGTCCCTTCGGGAGCGATCTCCCGGCCGATCTGGCTTTCGGGCAGGCCGTGGACGGCGCGACAGACGAGCGTGCGCCGGCGCTCGTCGGAGAGCCAGCAGTCCGCCGCGTCCGCACCGAGCAGCTGGACGACTTCGCGGACGAGGACCTCGAGGACTCCCTGGAACTCCAGCTCGCTGGTCAGCGTCTGGGCCGCGTGCAGGAGCGCGGTCTGGCGCAGCAGCCGAAGCTCGTGGTCCGCCAGCAGCCGCGCCGTGTCGAGACCGAGCCCGAGCTCTCGGGAGACGGCCTCGGCGAACGCGACGTCCGCGGGGAGCCACGCTCCCGGCACGTTTCGGTGAACGGCCAGCACGCCGATCAGGCGGTCGAAGACGACGATCGGCGTGGCGAGGACGGCCCGAGAGCCCAGCTCGAGCAGCTGGGGGCGCCCGCCGTGCGCCGAGTCCTCGAGCTCCGGGGCCGTGGCGACGTCGGCGAGCGTGATCGTCCGACGATCGCGCATCGCGAGGTTCGAGACGGCGAGCCGCGCGAGGCTCGAGTCGCCGATCGGCTCGAGCCCGTCGCGGTGCCACTGCGCCTTGACCGTCATCGCGCCGTCGGGCTCGCCCAGCCGGACGAAGCAACGCTCCGCCTCCAGCGCGGCCGCGACGACGCGCACAGCGTGCTCGAGCACCGCATCGAGGTTGGAGTCGGTGCGCATCCGCGCGGCGAGCTGGGTCACGACCGACTCCCGCACGTCGCCTGCGCCGCTCAGACGGTCGAGCACGGGAGCAGCCTCGGCCGCGAGCGCCTGAAGCCTCGCGAGGTCGTCGTCCGGAAACGATCGCTGCTTGGTCGTCGCCGCGACCACGAGCACGCCGATCACCCGCTGGTCTGCGATCAAGGGGATGTACGCGAGACTCCGAGCGCCGGTGGCCTCGACGAGCCGTGCGCTCACTCGCTGTGACGCCCGCGCGTCGTAGACGGCGAACGCGGCCGCGTCGTGATACGCGCTCGCGACGCCGGACGGCTCGTTCCGCAGGTCGAGGCGAACGTCCGGGAACCAGGCGACGTCTTCACCGCGGTCGACCGCAACGATGCCGAGAGCCTCCGTGCCGCCCTCGTCGATGAGCATCAGCGCAGCGAACTCGGTGCGCGCAGCGGACGCCGCGCGCTCGACGAGCTCGCGCGACACGTCTCCGATGGTGTCGGCGTCACGCAGTCGACCAGCGGCGCGCGCGAGGCCCGGGCCGGTGACGAGGAGCGTCCGGTCGCGGAAGCGCGCGAACAAGACCACTGCGGGAACGAGCGCGAGCAGGACCGCCACGAGCCCCGGCCAGCCCGACCCGCCGACGGGCTCTCGGTCGCGAAGCACGAGCAGCCCGAGGATGATCGCGGCGGCGCCAACGCAGGGGAAGACGAGCGCGAGAGTGAGTCCGAGCTCCCGCATCGGGTTTCGACGTGCCCGTACGAGGGCGGGCAGGAGCGTGGCCCCGGCAGCGAGATAGACGACCCCGAGCGCGAGCAGGGGGATCGCGTTCAACCAGATGGCCTGCTGCTCGGTTGTCACTGGGCGTTCGTCGCGGATTCTAGGCGAGAAACCGCGGATTTCCCGGCCGCGCGGCTCAGTCCTCCGGCTTCAAAAGATGGGCCGAACGGCCCATTGTGGCCCGGCAGCCTGCTCGTTACCGTGGTCGCACTGGGCGATGCGAGCCGCGGTCGGCTGGCCAACTCGAGACCGCGGTGAGCACTCTGAAGAGGCCGGCTGCACCGACCCCCCCGAAGCAGCCGGCCTTTTCTTACCCGTAGCTACCCTGAGCTCGTGGTCAAGCGCGTCCTGCTTGCGTCTCCTCGCGGCTACTGCGCCGGGGTCGAGCGCGCCGTCGACACCGTCGAGCTGGCCCTCGAGCACTACGGCGCCCCGATCTACGTCCGCAAGCAGATCGTCCACAACGCGCACGTCGTCCGCGAGCTCGAGGAGCGCGGCGCGATCTTCATCGACAGCGAAGAGGAAGCTCCGGAGGGCTCGACGATCGTCTTCTCGGCGCACGGCGTCGCGCCCGTGGTGCACACGAACGCCGCGACGCGCGGGCTGAACACGATCGACGCGACGTGCCCGCTCGTGACCAAGGTGCACACCCAGGCACGACGATTCGCCGCCGAGGGGTACACGGTGCTCCTGATCGGTCATGCCGGACACGAAGAGGTCGAGGGCACGATGGGCGAGGCGCCGGATGCGACGGTCCTGATCGAGTCCGTGCAGGACGCCGAGACGCTCGACTTCCCCGCTGACGCGAAGCTCGCGTACATCACGCAGACCACCCTGTCCGTCGACGAGACGGGCGAGATCATCAAGGTGCTGCGGCGCCGCTTCCCGAACGTGCATGCACCGAAGCGCGAGGACATCTGCTACGCGACGTCGAACCGGCAGTGGGCGGTCAAGGAAATGCTCGGCGAGATCCAGCTCCTGCTGGTGATCGGCTCGCGCAACTCCTCGAACTCGAATCGGCTCGTGGAGGTTGCGCGCGCGAGCGGTGTCGCGTCGTACCTGATCGACGACGAGACCGACATCCGCGAGGAGTGGCTCGAAGGAGTCGAGACCGCCGGTGTGACGTCGGGGGCGTCGGCGCCCGAGAAGCTCGTCACCCGCGTCTGCGACTGGTTCCGCGCGCGGGGCGTGGAGGACATCACGCCGTACAAGCTCGTCGAGGAAGACGTCGAGTTCCGCCTTCCGGTCGAGCTCCGCCGCGAGCTCGCGCTCGCGGAGGCGCAGCGATAAAGACCGCCGCCGCCGTTCTGGGCGCGATCGCACTTTTGTTCTTCGGGGCCGCCGGCGGGTATCTGCTCCGCGACTCGCAGGACCTCGAGGAGGAGTGGAGCCACTGCGTCGACACCACGGCCGGCTACGACGTCCAGTACCCGTCCGCCTGGAGCACCGCGACCGGCGAGCTCGCTTGCCGCTTCTTCGAGCCTGAGCCGTTCACCGTGCCGGCTGACAGCGACTTCGGGGGCACTGCGCTCGAGGTCCTGCCGCAGGAGCAGCCGTTCGACGCGGCGCTGGCGTCGGGCTGATCGACACGCGCTTCGCCAAGACCGAGGTCCGGGAGCAGGTGACCGTCGGCGGGCATCGCGGCTTCCGGCTCGAGCTCGTCGCGACCGGCGAAGGCCTGAACGCGAAGGGCACGCGCACGTACGGGTACCTCCTGCGCCGCGACAGCGGCGGGGCGATCGTGATCCAGACGACGGCACAGCCCGGCGAGACGCTTCGCCACCGGTCGGTCGTCGATCACGCCGCGAGCACGATCGCCTTCTTCGAGCCGGCGCCGGTCGCGGTCAGCGGGCTTCCCGACCCGGTCGCGCAGACCCACGCTGCACTGCTCGCAGCGGCCGAGGCGCACGACGAGCAGGCGCTCGAGGCGCTGATCGAGCCCAACGAGTTCCGCTACACGTTCGGCGAGAACGTGCCCGGCGGCGCGCTGGCGTTCTGGCGCACGACGAAGGAGCAGACCGGGACCGACCCGATCGACACGCTCGCGCGCGTGCTCCACCTGCCGTACGTGCTCTCGCAGGGGACCTTCGTCTGGCCGTTCGCCTTCGACAAGGAGCCCGGCGAGATGAGCGAGTACGAGCTGAGCCTGCTCGGTGACCTGATGCCCGAGGGCGTGACCGAGGTCGGCTACCTCGGCTGGCGCGCGGGGATCCGCCCCGACGGGCGCTGGGTCTTCTTCATCGCCGGGGACTGAGAAAGCAGTCGGTCGTGTGGTCGTTCACGAGACCGGCCGACTGCATCAGCGAGTAGCACACCGTCGGCCCGACGAACCGGAAGCCGCGCCGCTTCAGCTCCTTCGACATCGCCTTCGACTCCGCCGTCTCCGCCGGGATCTCGCTCGTCGTCTTCCAGCGGTTGAGCTTCGGCTCGCCGCCGACGAACGACCAGAGGAGCTCGGACAACGGCACGTCGAGCTCGAGGATGCGCTGCGCGTTGTTCACGGTCGACTCCACCTTCAGCCGGTTGCGCACGATCCCCGGGTCGGCGAGCAGCCGCTCGACCTTCTTCGGCGTGTAGCGCGCGACCTTCGCCACGTCGAAGCCGTCGAACGCCGCGCGATAGCCCTCGCGCTTGCGCAGGATCGTCAGCCACGACAACCCGGCCTGCGCGCCCTCGAGCGTGAGGAGCTCGAACAGCACGCGATCGTCGTGGACCGGGACCCCCCACTCGTCGTCGTGGTACGCGACGTACTCCGGGACGTTCATCGGCACCCAGCCGCAGCGCTTCATCCGGTCTCGTACGCGAAGTAGGCGTCACCACTCAGCGGCCTGCCGTCTCGGTCGTACAGGTAACCGCGGTCGTCCCAGCCGATCGTCGCGATCGCGTCGTCGTCGCCGGCAAACCAGAGCCCGCGGGAGAACGAGCCCGGCGGCACCGAGAAAGAGCGCAGATTCGTCTCGTCGTGCCACAGCTCGATCGCGGCGGTCGGGGGCCGGTTCCCGGGAACATGCGACACACCGACGGCAACCATCCCGTCCCCGTCGACCGCGACCTTCGAGACGGCGAGCGAAGCCGGGCGCTGCCCCGGGAACGCTGCGCGCAACAGAGAGACCGGTAGCGGGCTCTCGTGGCGTGCGCTCGCGAGATCGATCCGGTAGTCGCCCGACGCGTCCCGGCTCACGGGCTCGTCGTCACGTTGCACCGCGTCGTACACGACGACGAGCGCCAAGCACGGCGATCGCTCCGACGACGATGCGGTTCCAGTTCATGCCTTGGCGAGCTGCGGCTCGTCGACGTCGCCGACCTCGATGCCGACCGCGAGCACCTCGCGCGCGATCCAGTCGCCGTGCTGCTCGACGAGCTCGGCGTACGACCGCGGGAGCGTGACGCGGATGCGGTCGGTCACCGCGAACCCCGCGTCCTTTCGCATCGAGTTCAGCTGGTGGATCAGGTCGAGCACCCGGCCTTCGAGCTCGAGCTCGGGGTCGAGCGCCGTTTCGAGCGCCACGGTGACACCGTGGTCGGCCGCGACCGCCCAGCCCTCGAGCCCTCGCCGCTCCACGAGCACCTCGTCGGGGTCGAGCTCGTGACCGGCGGCGCGGAAGCGACCACCCTCGAGCTCCTCGAACTCCCCCGCCTGGAGCGCCGCTCGCACCGCGCCGAGCTCCTTGCCGAGCTTCGGGCCGAGCCGGGGCAGGTTGGGCTTCACGAGCAGCTCGGTCGAGTCGATGTCGCCGAACTCGACGGCCTTGACGCGCAGCTCCTCCGCGACCTCGTCGATGTGCGCGTCGGCGAGCGTCGTGCCCTGCACGACGAGCCGCCGCAGCGGCTGGCGATGCTTGAGCCCCGACGTCGATCGCGCTTGTCGGCCGAGCTCGACGACGCGGCGAGCCGCCGCGACCTCTTCGAGCAGGCCGTTCTGCAGCTGCCCGGTCTCGGGCCACGAGGCCAGGAAGATCGACCGGGGCGCGTCGTCACACGGCTCGAGGACGAGGTTCCGCCAGAGATGCTCGGCAAGGAACGGCATCACGGGGGCGATCACGCGCAGCGACTGGACGAGCGCGTACCAGAGCGTGCGAAACGCGGCGTCGTCGTACTCGTAGAAGCGCCTGCGCGAGCGCCGGATGTACCAGTTCGAGAGGTCGTCGACGAACGCGTCGAACGCGCGCGTCACGCCGGGCGTCCAGAAGGACTCGTACGCCGTCGTCGTCTCCTCGACGAGCTGCTGCGTACGCGCGACGAGCCAGCGGTCGAGCGTCCGCAGCTCTTCGGTCTGCGGCCCGGCTTCGAGGTCGGCGTAGCTCGGGCGATACCCCTCGATGTTGGCGTACGTGACGAAGAAGGAGACGGAGTTCCAGAGCGTGAGCAGCCGACGCTTGATCTCCCTCGCCGGCCCGTAGCCGAACCTGATGTTCTGGCTCGGGACCTGCGCGCAGAAGAGCAGGCGCATGACGTCTGCGCCCATGTTGTCGAGCGCCTCGGCGGCATCGATCGCGTTGCCCCACGACCGGTGCATCTCCCGGCCGTTCTCGTCGAGCAGCTTTTCGTACGTCAGGACCGAGTTGTACGGCGACCTGCCGGTCAACGTCACGGACATGAACGACTGCGAGTAGAACCAGAGCCTGATCTGCTCGCGCATCTCCGAGACCCAGTCGGCCGGAAACCACTTCTCCCAGTACGCGTGGTCGGGGAGGTCGGCGCCGGAGAGGCCCGCGGACGCGCCCGTGGCGTAGCCGCCCGCTCGCCACTCGTCGTTCTGCCAGCCGAGCGTCGCGAAGGGGACGATGCCGGCGTCGAGCCACGCATCGCCGACCTCCGCCACCCGCCGGACGTCGCGGCTGCACGACTCGCAGGCGATCGTGACCTCGTCGACCCAGGGGCGGTGGAGCTCCTGGAGCTGGTCGAGACCGGCCGTCGCGCGCTCGCGCAGCTCGGTCAGCGACCCGACGACGTTCAGCTTTCCGCACTCGCATGGATAGAACGGCAGCGGCAGGCCGAAGTAGCGCCGGCGCGAGATGTTCCAGTCGCCCATGTTCCGGAGCCAGTCGTCCATCCGCTTCGAGTAGAAGTCGGGCGTCCACTCGACGGTTGCGTTGGCGGCCAGCATCTGCTCCCGGACCTCGTCGCACGAGATCAGCCAGTCGTCCGCAATGCGAAAGACGAGCGGCGTCGCGCAGCGCCAGCAGACCGGGTAGCGATGGACGATCGAGCCGTGCTCGAGGATCCGCCCGCGCCGGTCGAGCTCGACGATGACGGGCTTCTCGACCTCTTCCGTGCTTCGCCCTTCGAACTCGCCGTAGTCCGCGTAGAAGCGACCGGCCTCGTCGATCGGCGCCAGCACCGGCAGGTCGTGCACCTTCGAGAGCTCGAAGTCCTCCGAGCCGGCGCCTGGAGCGATGTGCACGATGCCGGTTCCCTCTTCGAGCGAGACCTCGTCCCAGGGGATCACCCGGTGCACGACCTCTGCCTGGGCGGGCAGGTAGTCGAAGGGCCCCTCGTACTCGAGCCCGACCAGGTCCTCGCCGCGAACGGTGCTCGTGAACTCCTCGCCGGGATAGCGCGCCACCGCAACCCACTCGCCGTTCTCGCGCCGGCCGTACTCCGCGTCCGGCTTGACCGCCGCGGCGACGTTTGCCGGCAAGGTCCACGGCGTCGTCGTCCAGATCACCAGCGACTCGCCGGTCCGGTCCTTGAGCGGGAGGCGAACGAAGAGCGACGGGTGCGTGATCTCCTCGTACGAGTTGATCAGCTCGTGCTGGGAGAGCGACGTGCCACAACGCGGGCACCACTCGGTCGAGCGATGTCCGAGGTAGAGCCACCCGCGCTCGTGGACCGTCTTGAGGAAGCGCCAGATGTACTCGATGTTCGTGTCGGAGAACGTGTAGTAGTCGTTGTCCCAGTCCATCCACATGCCGAGCCGCTTCGACTGCTCGGTGATCACCTCGCTGTACTCGGCGACGCGCTCCTTGCACCGCTCGGCGAACTCCGCGAGGCCGTACTCCTCGATCTCCTGCTTCGAGTTCAGACCGAGAGCCCGTTCGACGCCGACCTCGACCCAGAGGCCCTGGCAGTCGAAGCCGTTCTGGTAGCGCTGGTCGAAGCCGCGCACGGCCTTGTAGCGCTGGAAGACGTCCTTGAGCGCCCGCCCCCAGCAGTGGTGGGCGGCCATCGGGTTGTTGGCCGTGATCGGCCCGTCGATGAACGACCACGTCGGGCCGCCCCGGTTCCGCTCGCGAAGCTGGTCGAAGGTGCCCTCCCGGTCCCAGAGCTCGAGAATCTCCAGCTCGAGGGCGTTGCTGTCAGGGACGGCCGGGAGTGGCTCGAACGGCGGCATGGCCTCGATTGTAGGCGGGCGTTAGCGGAGGCCCGCCCTGGGAACAACCCGTCCTACGTGAGCGTTTGAATACCCGTACGGCAACCGAGAAAGGAAGCACTTTGGACGCAGTGACAACCCAGACCTTCGAGCAGGAGGTCCTGCAGAGCGATCAGCCCGTGATCGTCGACTTCTGGGCCGAGTGGTGTGGCCCCTGCCACGCCGTCGCCCCGGTGCTCGAGAAGATCGCGGACGAGCGCAAGGACGAGCTCAAGGTCGTGAAGCTGAACATCGACGAGGAGCAGGAGATCGCGATGCGCTTCGGGATCGTCTCGATCCCGACGATCATGATCTTCAAGGGCGGCGAGCCCGCGGGAATCGCGGTCGGCGCGCAGCCCAAGGGCGCGCTCGAGAGCAAGCTCGGCCTCGTCGCAGTCGAGGCTTAGGACGAACCGAGGCCGGGGGCGCTAAGCGCCCTCGGCCTCGTTCTTTTCAGGGGTCGCGACGGGCGTGGCCGCCTTGCGGGCCGGCTCGTCGACGAGGTTCAGGACGCGCATGCCGTGCACGAAGACGACGCTGCCGCCCAGCCAGCCGCCGACGGTCAACAGGAGAAAGCCCGCCAGCGTGAGCACGAATGGCCCAGTCTCGACGTTGCCGGCGTCGAACGAGCCTTTGCCGGCGACCACAGCGGCCAGGAACACCGCGCTCGCGAGCAACATCGCGACCATGTGCGCCGTCGCCGTCCGCCAGAGCGGCGTCCCGCTCGGGATCCGCAGCCAGTCGAAGAAGCCGGTCGTCGCCGTGAGGAGCGTCGAGAGCAGCCCGAAGATGAGCGCGAGCCACCACGCCTGCGTCGCGGAATGCGTGCTGATCCCGAGCACGTCGGCGGTCGCTGCCACCAGCGCGAACGTGTAGCTCCCGACCGTGACGCCCGTGAGCGGCGGGTGGATCGGGTGCCCGGGCAGCCCGTGCCAGAGCGCGTCGAGCCCGACGCCCTCGTCACGCCGGCTCATCACGAACGCGTCCCCGCGAACTGTTGGACGCCGTCCAGCAGCTCCCAGTTCGCGCGGAGCGCACGCTCGGCCGCGGCGACGATGCCGTCCTCGTCCTCGGGGCCGGCCTGCTCGAGGACGCGCCGCGAGAGCTCCGCGTGCTCGTAGTCCCGTTCGGCGTGCAGGTCGAAGTAGCGCGTGCCCTTCGAGCTCGGCTCGAAGCCGTACCAGCGCGTGAGCCCTTCGAGCTTCGTGCGCGAGATGTCGGGCTGAGCGGACTCGATCACGAACAGCGCAGCGGCGCCTTCGACGCCCGTGCCGCTCCACGCCTCGGCGCACGCGACGGTCTCGGCGCGCGGCTCGCGGTCGAGGTCGGCGTCGAGCTCGGCAGCGAAGTCGTCCCAGATCGCGACGTGAGCGGCTTCCTCGGCAGCGTGGCCGGCATCGGAAGCGGAGGCGGCAAGGCCCGCCAGCGCGGTCACCGCGTGCCGGTACTCGCCCGCGTAGTAGGCGAGCTCGTCGCGGCTGAGGGCTCCGCACTCCCAGCGCTCGTAGAAGGGGTGGCGCAAGACGCTCCAGCGGTCTGCGACCGCATCCAAACGCTCGAACAGGTTCACGGCGGCTCCTTTCGACGATCCCGGTGGCGGGATCGTACGGGGCCGGCCGGTCGAGTGCTAGCGCCGCTACGAGTCGGAGGACTCGAGGAAGGCGAGGAAGGCCGCGTGCTTCGCCAGGTACTCCTCGATCTCCAGGACGCCCGCCCCGGCCCAGTCCTCGAGCCAGGTGTCCGAGAGGTCGTCGGCGATCGAGTGAATGCCGCGTTCGCTCATGGTCGAATGATCGGCACGGGGGTGGACGGCCGCCATGGGCCGTTCGGCTCATTTTTCCGTCAGGCAGGCCTATACCCTGGCCCGCCGTGGCCGGCCTCGTGATCCTCAAGCCAAGGCTGGAGACTCGCGCCGCCGGCGCTACGCGTGCTCGTCCCGCCAGCGTGAAATCACCTTCGCGTTGTTCTCGAACGCGAGCTCGGCCGGCTTCGGGAGCTCGTCGCGGCCGAACCACTTGAGCTCGGCGACGTCGTCCGCCGGGGTCGGCGTGCCACTGAGCACGCGGCACTTCCAGTAGAGGTTCAGGTCCACGGCGCGTCGTCCTCGTCGCCGTAGCGATCGACGACGACGTCGAAGAACTCGACCGGCTCGACGTCGAGGCTCGCTTCCTCCAGCAACTCGCGCCGCAGGCCGTCTCGAGGATCCTCTCCCTCGTTCAGAAACCCGCCCGGGAGGTCCCACTTCCCCTGGTCGGGCTCCTGCGCGCGGCGGGCGAGCAGGATGCGCCCGTCGTCGTCGAGCACGAGCCCTGAAGCAGTCGGCTTCGAGCTCGCGTAGGCGCGGAACCCGCACTGCGAGCACTCGACCCGGGCGCCGCCGTCGAGCGGCTCGAGGGCCGCCGCCACACCGCGGACAGTGCTTCCACGACTCGAGCTCGGCCACGTCGGGCAGGATACGAGTCGTGAGCCCCGTCGCGGCGACCGAATTCTCGCGCATCGCAATCCTCTCTTCGCTGCCCGGAGCTCGACTCGCCGACCTCGCGTCGCGCATGCGGCGGGAAGACGTCGTGCCGGGGAAGACGGTCGTGATCGAAGGCGAGCCCGGCGATCGCTTCTACGTCGTGCTCAGCGGGATGCTCGAGGTGACGCAGGCCGGTCGCGGCACGCGCACGCTGCTTCGGCCCGGCGACTACTTCGGCGAGGTCTCGCTCGCGATGGACGTCCCGCGCACCGCGTCGGTGCGCGCCGTCACGCCCGCGACGGTGGCGAGCTGCGACAAGGCAACGTTCGACGAGTACGTGCGACCAGTGTTCGCGGATTAGCCGGACGCTTCGGCCAGCACGGCGTCGGAGAGCTCGGGCCAGACGCGCTTCGCCTCGTCGCTCCAGTCGTCGAAGTCGCGGTCGGTGAGGAGGCCGAGCGCGAGCTTCGCGTCCGGGTCGACCCAGAGGAAGGCGCCGCTGCCGCCGAAGTGGCCGAACGTGCGCGGCGAGTTGCGCGAGCCGGTCCAGTGCGGCGACTTCGAGCCGCGGACCTCGACGCCGAGCCCCCAGTCGTTCGGGTCCATGCGGCCGAAGTCGGGGAGCACGCCGACGAGCCCGGGGAACGCGACGGTCGTCGCCTCCTCGAGCGTCTCCGGCGACACGAGCGTCGGTCGCAGGAACTCCTGGCCGAGCTCGAGCAGGTCGAGGAGCGTCCCGTAGAGGCCCGACGCGGGCGAGCCGCGCAGCTCGCCCGAGAACTCGAGCGGCTCGAGCACCGCCTCGGTCAGGTACTCGACGAACGGCATCTCCGCGCGGCGCTCGACGTGCTGCGCGAGCACCTCGAAGCCGGCGTTCGAGTAGATGCGGCGCTCCCCCACGCCCGCGATCGGGACCGTCCCGTCGAAGGGCAGGCCCGAGGCGTGCGAGAGCAGGTGGCGCACGGTCGAGCCGGGCGGGCCCGCCTCCTCGTCGAGGTCGACGACGCCCTCCTCGGCGGCCACGAGGGTCGCGAGCGCGACCACCGGCTTCGTGATCGAGGCCCAGCGGAACTCGCGGGCCTCGTCGCCGTGCCAGTCGCGGACCCCTTCCGGGTCGACGACGCCGACGGCGACGTTCTCCGGCGACCACGCATCGACCTGCTTCAAAGCCTCCACGCGCGGCGATACTAGACAGGTGGAGCGCCGCCTCATCTCCTCCGGCGGGAAGTACGAGCCGATCATGGGGTACTCGCGTGCCGTCGTCGCCGGCGGCCACGTGTACGTCAGCGGCACGGCGCCGGGGATGCCGGACGACGCCGATCCGCCGGCGGACGCGTACGGACAGGCGCAGCGCTGCTTCGAGATCATCCTCGCCGCGCTCGACCAGGCGGGAGCGCGCGCGGAGGACGTCGTGCGCACGCGCATCTACGTCACGAGCGCCGAGGTCTTCCCCGAGGTCGCGCGCGCACACTCCGAGATCTTCGGAGAGATCCGTCCCGTGAACACGACCGTGATCGCGCAGCTCATGGACCCGCGCTGGTACGTCGAGATCGACGTGGAGGCGGTGCTGCCGTGAAGCAGATCTACCCCGCGACGATCACCGGCAAGAGCTTCGCGTCGGGCGGCAGCGTCCTCGACCACAAGTTCGGGCAGAGCGACCCGTACACGCTCGGTGTCGAGGAGGAGTACATGCTGCTCGACGGCGAGACGTTCGACCTCGTGCAGCACATCGACACCGTGCTCGCCGCGGTCTCCGGGCACGAGCTCGAGGATCGCATCAACCCCGAGCTGATGCAGTCCGTGCTCGAGATCGCAACGCCTGTCTGCAAGACGGCAGCCGACGTGATGGCAGAGCTGCTGAAGCTCCGCGGCTACGTCGGCGAGGTCGCGAACAAGAAGGGCCTGCGCGTGGGCTCGGCCGGGACGCACCCGTTCTCGCTCTTCGAGCGCCAGCGGATCACCGCGCGCGATCGGTACCGCAACCTCGTCGACCAGCTGCAGTACGTCGCGCGGCGCGAGCTGATCTTCGGCATGCACGTCCACGTTGCGGTCGACGACGCCGAGAAGGCGATCCAGATCGTGAACGGGATGCTCGTCGAGCTGCCGACGCTGCTGGCGCTCTCGGCAAGCTCGCCGTTCTGGCGCGGCGAGCCCACCGGGCTCTCCTCGTCGAGGCAGATGGTCTTCGCGGCGTTCCCGCGCTCGGGGCCCCCGCCGCGCTTCAAGGACTACGCCGACTACGCCGAGGTCGTCGGCCAGCTCGAGAAGACCGGCTGCATCGCCGACTACACGCACATCTGGTGGGACATCCGCCTCCACCCGAAATGGGGCACCGTCGAGATCCGGATCTGCGACGCGGTCACGCGCGTCGAGGACGCTGTCGCGATCACCGCGTACTGCCAGGCGCTCGTCAAGCACTACTCCGAGCTGCACGAGCGTGGTGAGCTGATCCCCTCGTTCCACCGGATCCTGACGACGGAGAACAAGTGGCTCGCGGCGCGCTACGGGCTCGAGGCACCCGTCATGGATCTCGCGACCGGCCGCCGCAACCGCGTTCCGGTCGCGCAGCTGATCCGCCGCAGGCTCCGCGACCTCGAGCCGCACGCGCGCGAGCTCGGCGCCGAGCGCGAGCTGGAGGGGATCCGGTCGATCCTCGGCCGCGGCAACGGCTCCGACCGTCAGCTGCGCGTCTTCAACGCGAACCGCGACATCGTCGAGGTCGTGCGCGAGATCGCGGACGCGACCGAGGTCGCGACCGCGTGATCGACGTCGGCGACACCTGGCCGGACGCGACCGTCTTCGCCGCTCCCGGCGAGCCGGTCACGCTCCGTGACGCGCCCGAGGGCTCGAAGGCGCTCTTCGTCTTCTACCTCTTCGACTTCTCCGGCACCTGAACGACCGAGCTCGAGCTCCTGCGTGACAGGAGCGCGGAATTCGAGGAAGCCGGTGTCCGGCTCTTCGGCGTCTCGCGCGACTCGCCCTGGTCGCACATCGCGTGGTCGCAGGTCCTCGACCTGAACTTCCCGCTGCTCTCCGACTGGAACGCCGACGCCGTGCACGCGCTCGGGATCGGGATCGAGTTCCGCGGGCTGAGGGACGTCGCCGGCCGATCGGCGTTTCTCGTCGACGAGGGCGGTACGGTCCGCGGCGCATGGCGCTACGAGACTGGAGAGGTGCCCGACTTCGACGTGCTGCTCGCGGCCGCTCGGGCGTTGTAGCCCTCGCCTGCGCGCTCTACCTCGCCGCCGGGGCGCTCGCGCTCTCCCCCGCGCTGCGCCACGCCCCGGACGACCTGCTCGCGTACGGCAAGCCGCGCGCGAACGACGTCGTGACGCCCGGCGACCACCTCCAGACGACGTACAACCTCTGGTTGCCCGGGCACCAGCTCGCGAACGGGCGCGCGCCGTGGGTCGATCCCTACAGCTTCCAGCCCGAGGCGCCGAAGCGGACGAACTTCGCCGGTTGGCCGTTCTCGATCCTGTTCTGGCCGCTGCAGGCGCTCTTCGGGACGGTCGGCGCGTGGAACGCGTTCGCGCTCCTCTCGTACGTCGGCGCGGGCGCGGCGGCCGCAGCCTGGCTTCGCTCGCTACGGCTCCCGCTCGGAGCGGCGCTCGTCGGCGGGCTCGTGTTCGCGCTCGCTCCGTACCGGTCGATCCAGACCGCCGGCGGACACCTGCTCGGACCGATCGCGATGCTGCTCCCGCTCTCGCTCTGGGGGCTCGAGACGCGGCGACGCTGGCTCGCCGTTGCCGCGATCGCCTCGGTACCGCTCTCGGGGCAGGTGCACCTCGCGCTCGGGGCGATCCTCTTCTTCCTCGCGTACGCAGCCGCGCGCAGGCAGACGCTCGCCGGGCTGGTCGGGGCGGCGGCGAGTGCGGCGGCGGGCTTGCTCGTGTGGCTCGCGGAGATCCGCGGCACGACCGGGGCATCGGGCCGCTCGTTCGCGGAGGTCGAGCGCTACTCGGCGGAGCTGCTCGACTTCGTCACGCGGCACCCGCGACACGGCTTCGAGACGTTCGTCTTCCTCGGCTGGCTCGTGCCGCTCGCCGCGCTCGCCGGGCTCGTGCTCGTCGCGCGCCGCGACCGTTGGCTCGCTGCGGTGCTCGGCCTCGGCGTGCTCGTGCCGGTCGCACTCGCGCTCGGTGCGAACACGCCCGTGTACGAGCCGCTGTGGGACGTCGTGCCGGGACTCGGACAGACGCGCGTTCCTTCGCGCTTCCTGCCGATCGCCTGCCTCTGTCTCGCAGCGCTCGTCGCGTACGCGCTCGCACGCGTGCCGTGGCGCTACGCCGCGCTCGCGGCGATCCCGCTCGTCGCGCTCGACCTGCGCGTCGACGTGTACCGGCCGATGGGCGCCGACGAGGGGAACGCGGTCTACGCGCAGGTCGGGTCCGGCCCGCTGCTCGAGCAGCCGGTGTATCTCCCGGAGTTGCTGGAGGGAAGCGTCTACCTCTACTACGCGATCCAGGCGCCTCGCGAACGGCCCATTTCGTACTCGACGACCGCGCCGCCGGAGGCCGAACGCGCGGCGCGCGAGCTCCGGAGCGGCAGGCTCGACCCGTCCCAGCTCGGCGTGCGCTGGATCGTCGAGTTCGAGCGCGGAGTGCCTCAGCGCCTGATCGCGCTGCGGTAGCGCCAGGCTGCGAGCGGCGCGAACACGGCGACGATCGCGAGCGACCAGAGCACCGCAAGCCAGACGTCGTTCCCGGCCGGCGTGTCGACGAAGAGCGCGCGGACGGCGTTGACCATCTTCGTGAACGGGTTGTTCTCGGCAATGACCTGGAGCCACGACGGCATCGACTCGACGGGCACGAACGCGGACGACACGAACGTCAACGGGAAGAGGATCGTGAACCCGAACGCGTTCGCCGCCTCCGCCGACGACGCGGTCAGCCCGATGAACGCGAAGACCCACGAGAACGCGTAGCCGATCAGCAGGCAGAGCAAGATTCCGGCGACGATCTCCGGCGGCGCCGGTCTTGAACGAGAAGCCGACGATCAGACCGACGCCGATCATCACGACGAGCTGCACGACGTTCGAGAAGACGTCGGCGAGCGTCCGCCCCGTCAGCACGGCGGAGCGCGACATCGGCAGCGAGCGGAAGCGGTCCATCAGGCCCTTCTTCAGGTCGTCGGCGAGACCCAACGCGGTCACGAAGCCGCCGAACACCATCGACTGGACGATGATTCCCGGGATCAGGAAGTCGACGTAGTCGAGGCCCGGTGTCGCGATCGCGCCGCCGAAGACGTAGGCGAACAGCAGCACGAACATCACCGGCTGGATCGTGAAGCCGACGAGCAGGTCCGGCTGCCGGCGGATGCGGAGCAGGCTCCGCTTCGCGAGGACGAGCGTGTCGTTGACCGCGTTCACCGCTCCGCCGGCCCTTCCTCGTGCTCGACGTGGCGCCCGGTCAGCTGCAGAAAGACGTCGTCCAGCGTCGGTCCCCTCACGACGATGTCGTCGATCTCGACCCCGGCGGCGTCGAGGCGTCGAACCGCGTCGGCGATCGCACCGCGGCGCTGCCGGAGCGGGACGCAGAGCAGCCGGTCCTGGAGCTCGGAACGCCCGTCGGAGAGCTCCGCCAGCGCGCGCACTGCGTCCTCGCCGCCGTCGGTGCCGCCGAGCGAGACCTCGAGGCGGTCGCCGCCGACCTGCGCCTTCAGCTCGCGTGGCGTGCCCTCGGCGATCACGAGACCCTGGTCGATCACCGCGATCCGGTGTGCGAGCCGGTCGGCCTCGTCGAGGTACTGCGTGGTCAGCACGACGGTCGTCCCGTCGGAGACGAGCTTCTCGATCGCCTCCCACAGTGCCAACCGACTGCGCAGGTCGAGCCCGGTCGTCGGCTCGTCGAGGAAGAGCAGCGGCGGCCGCGCGACGAGCGCGGCCGCGAGGTCGAGCCGGCGGCGCATCCCGCCCGAGTACGTGCTGACGAGCCGGTCGCCGTCGTCCGCGAGCGCGAAGTCGGCGAGCAGCTCGCGCGCGCGCTCCTTCGAAGGACGACGGCCGAGGTGGTACAGGCGCCCGACCATCTCGAGGTTCTCGAAGCCGCTGAGGTTCTCGTCCACGGCGGCGTACTGGCCGGCGAGGCCGATCCGCTCGCGGACGAGCTTCGCCTGCGTGACGACGTCGAAGCCCGCAACGCGCGCAGAGCCGCCGTCCGGCTGGATCAGCGTCGTGAGGATGCGAACGGCGGTCGTCTTCCCCGCTCCGTTCGGCCCGAGCAGCCCGAACACGCTGCTCGCTTCCACGTGGAGGTCGATGCCGCGCAACGCCTCGACGTCGCCGTAGCGCTTGCTCAGGTCATGTGTCTCGACGGCGGGTTGATCCGACACCCGCCTGACGCTACCGAAGGGCTACATCCCCATCGCGTGGTAACCGGAGTCGACGTAGAGCACCGTCCCGGTGACGTTCCGCGCATCGTCCGACAAGAGAAACGCGGCCGCCGCGCCGACGTCGTCGGCTTCGACGTGCCGGTGGAGCGGCGAGCGCTCCTCGACGATCGCCTCCATCGTCGGGAAGCCCGCGATCGAGCGCGCGGCGAGCGTGCGCACCGGGCCGGCGGAGATCGCGTTCACGCGCACGTTCTTCTCGCCGAGGTCCCACGCGAGGTAGCGCATCGACGCGTCGAGCGTCGCCTTCGCGACACCCATCACGTTGTAGTGCGGCACCGCGCGCTCGCCGCCGAGGTACGTCATCGTCACGATCGAGCCGCCGCCGCGCGCTTCCATCAGCGGCTCGGCGAGCCGGCTGCACGCGACGAGCGAATACGCGCTGATGTCGAGCGCGATCCAGAAGCGGTCGCGCGGCGTGTCGGTGAAGCGGCCCTCGAGATCCTCGGCGGCCGCGTACGCGACAGAGTGCACGAGCAGGTCGAGGCCGCCGTCGAACGTCTCGCCGACCTGGCCAGAAGACGCGCTCGAGGTCGGCGTCGGAGCGCACGTCGCACTCGGTGACGAGCGGGCTCGAAACGGTCTCGGCGAGCTCGCGCACGTTCTTCTCGATCCGCTCGCCCTGGAAGGTGAACGCGAGGCGCGCGCCCTCGTCCGCGAGCCGCTTGGCGATGGCCCAGGCGATCGAGCGCTTGTTCGCGACGCCCAGCACGAGCGCGGTCTTGCCGTCGAACCGTCCGGGGGACACCAAGGCGGTGGATCCTAGGCTAGTTTGTGGCCCTTGCGCCGCCCGATCGTTCTTCTCGCTCCGCTTGCGGCGCTCCTCTTCGCGTTGCCTGCCGCCGGCGCGCTCCAACCGGTGCGACGCCCGCCCACCGAGGCCGGCCCGACCCCGACGGTTCGCGCCGGGTCGCTCTACATCCCCGCCGGGCACGGCCGCGGGCTCACGCGCGTCGTCGTGCGGCTCAGCGGCCAGCCGCTGGCAGCCTGGGGCGGTCGCTCGCTGCAGAGCGCGACCCGGACGAAGCTGAACACGCGCTCGGCGGCGTCGCAGGCCTACCTCGCGCGGCTGACGGCTGCGCAGCGGACCGCTGCGGCACGGATCGAGCGCGCGATTCCCGACGCGACGGTGCTCCAGCGCTACCGCGTCGTGCTGAACGGCTTCACGGTCGAGCTGCCGACCCGACAGCTTCCGCGTCTGCTGAAGCTCGGCGTCGCGGCGCAGGTCTACCCGAACGTCCGCTACACGCTCGCCACGAACCGCAGCCCGGACCTGATCCGAGCCGCCGAGTTCTCCTCGCTGCGCGGTCTGCGCGGCGACGGGATCAAGATCGGGATCGTCGACGACGGCGTCGACAACCGCAGCCCGTTCCTGCAGGGCACCGGCTACTCGTACCCGGCGGGGTTCCCGCGCGGTGGCCGGACGTGGGTGAACGGCAAGATCATCGTCGCGCGCGCGTTCCCCGGTCCGAACTCGGGCCGCCAGGGACGAGAGGCGTTCGTCCCGAACATCTCGTTCCACGGGACGCACGTCGCGGGCATCGCCGCCGGCAACGCGGGCACGATCGCGCAGTCCGGCCCCGACCACCCGAGCACGCCCGGCCTCTCGGGCGTCGCGCCGCGCGCGTGGATCGGCAACTACCGCGTCTTCAATGCGCCGACGCCGATCGGCTACGTCGCGAACGCGGCCGAGATCATCGAGGCCTTCGAGGCAGCGGTGCAGGACGGCATGGACGTGATCAACTTCTCCGGGGGCGGCGCGATGAGCGAGCCCGCAGCCGACCCGATCCTCGAGGCGGTCGGCAACGTCGCCCGCGCGGGCGTCGTGCCCGTCATCTCCGCGGGGAACGATCGCGACGAGTTCGGCTTCGGCACGGTCGGCTCGCCCGGCGTCGCCGAAGAGGCGATCTCCGTCGCGGCGGTCTCGAACTCACACGTGTTCGCTCCGCCGCTGCGCGTGGTCGCCGCGGACGCGCCGGTGTCGCTGCAGACGATGCCGATGGCCGCCGCGTTCGACCCACCCGCCGCCGACCAGCAGCGGACGCTCATCGACGTCACGACGATCATGGGCCGGAACGGCAGGCCGGTCGACCCGCTGCTCTGCGGTACCGGCCTCGACCCGAACGACCCGAACTCGAACCAGCTTCCGGCGGGCTCGCTCACCGGGATGGTTGCGCTCGCGTCCCGCGGCGTTTGCACCTTCTTCTCGAAGGCCCAGCGCGCGCAGGCCGCCGGTGCGATCGGGCTGATCCTCGCCGACAACCGCTTCGGCGAGGCCAACGCGATCCCGCTGCAGCTGCCGGTCCCGGCGGCGATGATCGCCGACCTCGACGGGCAGCGCCTCCGCGCGTACCTCGCGCAGAAAGGCGGCAGGACGATCATCTCGGCCGGCCGAGGGCCGACCGAGATCGTGACCGGGCGAAGCGGCATCGTCACGAGCTTCTCCTCCGCGGCGCCGACGAACTTCGGCCACACGCTGAAGCCGGACGTCGCCGCGCCGGGCGGGCAGATCCTCTCGTCGACCTCGCCGGAGTCGGCCGGGAACGGCTCGCCGTTCGCGGTCTTCGACGGGACCAGCATGTCGGCGCCGCACGTCGCCGGCGCCGCCGCGCTGCTGCTCCAGGCTCATCCGACCTGGACGCCGCGTCAGACACGATCGGCGTTCGTCTCGACGGCCGGACCTGCCTGGGGCAACACGGCCCGGACGCAGGAGGCCCCGGTGCTGCTGCAGGGCGGCGGCCTGGTCGACGTCATGCGGGCGGACCAGCCCTTGCTCTTCACCTCGCCGGTGTCGCTGTCGTTCGGCGACGTCAACGTCAACCGCGGCCCACAGACGCGCGCGCTCGCGACGCAGCTCGACGACGCCGGCGGCGGCGCGGGCACGTGGTCGGTGGAGCTGCGCCCCCAGGCGGCCTCGGCAGGCGCGACCGTGGAGCCCGATCCGCAGGTGACGATCCCACCCGGCGGCAGCGACCGGCTCGGCGTGACCGTCCGGGCGAGGGCCGACGCGGTCGCCGGCGACAACTTCGGCTTCATCGTGCTGCGCCGCGGCGACGTCACCCGCCGGATCCCGTACTACTTCGCGGTGACACGGCCCGGGCTCGAGCTCCGACCGCCTGCCGCACCGCTCAGGGAGTTCAACGCCGGCGACACGCGCGACGGCGCTTCCCACGCAAACGCGTACCGCTTCCCGTCGTGGCCGTTCGGCCCGCCGGCCGACTACCCGGACGGGCCCGCGATGGTGCAGGACGGAGCCGAGGACCTCTACTCCGTGCTGATCGACGAGCCGATCGTCAACTTCGGCGCCGCCGTGTGGTTGGCGGGCGACGGCGCCCTGATCGACCCCTGGATCCTCGGGTCGCCGGACGAGAACGACGTCCAGGGACAGGGCGCGACACCGATCAACGTCAACAACTTCACCTTCGGCTACAGCTTCGACGTGAGCGCGGCCGGAGTCACGTTCCCGCGACCGAAGCGCTATTGGATCTCGGTCGACTCAGGGCGGGACCGCTTCACCGGTGTCCCGCGGCACGGGCCATACGTGCTCAAGGCATGGCAGAACGACGTGTACCCGCCGCTCGTCGGCATCGTCTCCGCCCGCGTGACCGCCGGACGCCCGCTCGTGATCGCGCGCGTGCTCGACTACCCGGCGAGCGGACGCGACTCCGGGATCGACCCCACGTCGCTCGTCCTCTCGTACCGCCGTGCGCTCGTCGGCGCCTCGGCGTACGACCCGGTGACGGGCTACGCGATCTTCGGGCTGCCGCCGGACGCACCGCAGATCCCGGTCGGCCGGACGAACGCGATGATTCTCGCCGCCGACTTCCAGGAGGCGAAGAACGTCTCGACACCAGGCGGCAGCATCCTCCCGAACACGACGGTGGCCGGCGTCAGGCTGCGCGCCGTCGCCGGGCCGACGGTCACGTGGCTCGACCCCGAGCGCACGCAGTGCGTCAACAGCCGGCGCCAGCGGCTGCTCGTCGCCGCCGACTCGAACAAGCGCCTGCGCTCGCTCACGTTCTTCGACGGCAAGAAGCGCATCGCCAGGGTCGCCGGGACGACTGCGCAGCTCTACGTGTCCACGTGGCCGACGGGTCGCGCCAAGCGTGGTAACCACACGCTGACGGTCGTCGCGCGCGACGCCGCAGGGCGCGAGGCCCGCGCAACGCGTCGCGTTCGCGTTTGCCGCTAGCGGTCGTCACCGGCGCTTCGAGCGGGATCGGCGCCGCACTCGCGCGGAAGCTCGCACGTGACGGCTGGAGTCTGGTGCTGCTCGCCCGCCGCGAGGACCGGCTGCGCGAGCTCGCGGAGGAGTTGGGGGCCGAGCACGAAGTGTGCGACGTCTCCAAGCGTGAGGATGTCGAGCGCGTCGCCGCCTCGGTGCTCGAGCGGCACCCGCAGATCAATCTCCTCGTCAACAACGCCGGGATTCCCGGCAGGCGCGACTTCCTCAGCGCCGATCCCGAGATCATCGAGCGGGTGATCGCCACGAACTACCTCGGGAGCGTCTGGTGCCTGCGCGCGTTCCTGCCGGGCCTCGAGGCGGCCGCACCGGAGGCACACGTCGCGAACATCGTCTCCGTCGCCGGGACGGTCGCGTTTCCCCCGTCAGGTCCGTACTCAGCGTCGAAGCACGCGCAGCTCGCGTTCTCGCGCGCGACCACACGGCAGCTGCGCGCACGCGGCGTGCACGTGCTCACGGTGATGCCCGGGTTCATCGAGACCGAAGGGTTCCCGCAGAAGACCGCGCTGCAGAGCCGGTTCTTCCGCGGCCAGGTGAAGACGCCCGAAGAGCTCGTCGAGCGCATCGTCAAGGCGATCGACGGTCGCCGCGCGGAGCTGACGTACCCCCGGTTCTACCGCGTCTTCGGGATGCTCCAGGCCGTCGCGCCGGGGCTGCTCTCCCGCGTCGGTCGGTCCGGGTACCGCTCGACCTAGCGCCTGAGCAGATACCAGCCCGTCTCGACCCGGTAAGGGTCGGCCGGCGCGAGCGCCCGCGTCTGCTCGCGAGCCTCGCCCTCGCAGCCGGCCAGGTCGAGGTAGGGCTCGAGCTCGCGGTCGTGCGCGTCCACGCGTGAACGGATCAGGACGAGCGAGTTCGCCTCGAACAGCGCCCGGAGGTCGCCGTCGGAGAGCAGGCGCGTGTGAGACGGATCGCGCGTCCGCTCGAAGCTGTCGAGCTCCATTGCCTTCAGCGGGTCGAACGGCGCCAACTGGTCGATCACGAGCATCCGGCCGCCGGGCCGCATCGCACGCGTCATCTCGGCCAGCACGAGCTCGGGACGCGGGACGTGGTGCAGCACCGCGCGCTCGCAGACGAGGTCGAACGTTCCCGTCTCGACGTCGAGGTGCGAAACGTCGCCCTCGAGGAACTGGATGTTCGGAAAGCGGTCGCCCGCGTACGAACGCGCGTGCTCGAGCAACTCCGGGACGAGATCGATGCCGACGACCTCCCGCACGTGCGGTGCGAGCGCGAACGCAAGCGGGCCCGTGCCGGTGCCGACGTCCAGCACGCGCTCGTCGCCCCTGGGCTGCACGAAGTCGGCGATGCGGGACTCGAGGCCGGGGAGCCGGCGCAGCGACGCTTCCGCGATGCGGTCGGCGTTCGCCGCAAAGCGCGCGCGGACGGCGTCATTGCTCAAGAGTCGACCACCAATCGTCTGGCCCGCGCGGGGCGCGTCTCGATTCCGGTGGCGAGCTCGTACGAGATCGTCCCAGCATGCCTGGCGTGCTCGTCGAGCGACAGTCCGTGGCCGACGATCACGACCGGTGCCCCGAGTGGGAGCTCGCGCTCCAGCTCGACGGCGAACGAGTCCATCGAGACGGTTCCGACGACCCGTGCGGGCTCGCCGCCGACGCGAACGGTCGTCCCGCTCAGCGCTCGCCGGAACCCGTCGCCGTAGCCGAGCGGGACGATCCCGATCCACGTCGGCCGCTCGGCGACGAAACGGCGGCCGTAGCCGGTGCTCTCGCCGGGTTGCAGCAGCTTCACCTGCGCGAGGTAGCTCTGCCAGTGCAGCGCCGCCTCGAGCCCGTCTGCCTCCGCGGACTCGCCGAACGGCGACAGCCCGTAGAGGGCGATGCCGCAGCGCGCCGCGTCGAAGCGCGACTCGGGGATGCGGAGCACCGCTGCGCTGTTCGCGACGTGTCGGGTCAGGTGGGCGTGCGAGTCGGTTGCGGCACGGAACCGCGCGATCTGCTCGCGGGCGAAGGCGGGATCGCTGTCGGCGGTCGCGAGATGGGTCATCAGCCCGACCACCTCGACGGGGGGCTCCGGGAGCTCGGCCAAGCCGTAGCGCCCCATCCCGGTGTCGAGCTTGAGGTGCACGCGCACGCCCTCGGGGATCTCGTCCGACGCAACGACGAGCTCGAGCCCGGCCTCGCGCGCGAGTGCGACGTCCCGCCCTTCGGCGGGACCGAGCACGACGATCTTCTCCGCGGGGAACTCGTGGCGGAGCTCGAGCCCCTCGGCGACGGTCACGACGCAGACCGCGCTCGCGCCGGAGCCGAGCGCTGCGGCGGCGACGTCGACGGCTCCGTGCCCGTAGCCGTTCGCCTTGACGACGGCCCAGAGGTCGGAGCCGTCGAGAGCGCGGAGCAGCGTCCGCGTGTTCCGGCGGACCGCGCCGAGGTCGATCGTGAGCTCAGAGCGGTGAATCGATTGCCTCCGGGAGCCGCGCCACCACGTCGGATGCAACCAGTCCCACCTGGTGCGGCACCAGCGTCGCGGCGATCTGCTGCGCCGCTGCACCAGCGGCGGCGGCGAACGACGCTTCGAGGCCCTTCGCGAGAAACGCGGCGATGACGCCCGTGAGCACGTCGCCGGTTCCGGCGGTCGCGAGCGAGGGCGGGCCGAGCGAGACGACGAGCACCCCGGTTCCCGGCGCCCCGACGAGCGTGTCCGCGCCCTTCAGCAGGACGACGCAGTGGAACCGCTCGACCGCGCGCCGGACCGCTTCCAGCCGGTGCGCGGCGACCCAGCTCGATTCCTCGCCCAGCAGCCGCCCGAGCTCGCCCTCGTGCGGCGTGAGCACCGTGGGAGCGGCGCGCTCGAAGGGCTCGAGCCCGCGGAGCCCGTCCGCGTCGACGACCGCGGGCAGCTCGCTCTCGGCGAGCAGGTGCCGGACGAGCGCCTCCCTCCCCTCGCCGAGGCCGGGCCCGAGCGCGAGCGAGCCGGCGCGCTCCGCCGCCTCGAAGACCTCCTCGATCGGCCGCTTCACGGCTTCGAGCAGCCGCAGCTCCAGCACCGGCAGGGACTCGGCGGGAGCGACGACGGCGACGTAGCCCGCGTCGGCGCGAAACGCGGCCTCGGCAGCCAGGCACGCTGCTCCCGTCAGCCCGGGAGCCCCGCCGAGGACGAGCACCGATCCCGCGGTGTACTTGTTGTCGCCCGGCTGTCGCCGCGGAACGAGGCGCAGCACGTCGCGCGTGACGCGGTGGTGCTCCGTGTCGCGCTGCGCGAGCCCGATGTCCGCAACGGAGACGTCGCCCGCGTGGAACCGGCCGGGCGCGACCTCGAGGCCGACCTTGACCCCGTGGAAGGTCACCGTGCAATCCGCGAACACCGCCGCGCCGCCGACCTCGCCCGTCGACGCGTCGACCCCGGACGGCAGGTCGACCGCGACGACCGGCTTGCCCGCGGCGTTGATCCGCTCGATTCGTTCGGCGGCTTCCGCCCGCGGCTTGCCCTGGAAGCCGGTCCCGAAGAGCGCGTCGAGCACGACGTCCGCGTCGTCGAGATCGTCGTCCTCTTCCGCGTCCCGTCCGGCTTCACGAAGGACGCGCAGCGCGATTCGCCCGTCGCCTCCGTTCGCGCCGCCGCCGCAGACGCCGACGATCCGGCGCGCGTCGGGGTAGCGGCGCATGACCTCGTCCGCGACGGCGCGACCCGCACGTTCCATCAGCTCGCCGACGTCGTGGCCCTCTTCGGCGGCGCGCATTTCGTCGGCGGTGTAGAGCGGCCGGAGCATCTACGTCACGAGCACGCAAATCGCCGCGGCGAGCTCGCGCGAATGCGTCATCGAGAGGTCGATCTCGCCACTGCCGAGCCGCTCCCATGCGGCTTGTGACCGGCCCGTCAGCCGCACGCTCGGCTTCGGCCGGCCGACGATCTCGATCTCCTTCCAGGTGAAGCGCACGCCGATGCCGAGCGCTTTCCCCACCGCCTCCTTGCCGGCGAAGCGGCCCGCATAGCTCTCCGCGGGTTTCGCGCGCGAATCGCAGTACGCGCGCTCCGCCTCCGTGAAACAGCGCTCCCGGAAGCGTGGGTAGCGCTCGAGCGCGCGCTCGATCCGCGCGATCTCGATCAGGTCGACCCCGACCTTCACGGCCTCCGCTCGAGCCACTCCGGCAGGTCGGCGATCGAGGAGAGAATCGCGTCGGGCATCACCCTCGACTGCTCGACGACGTCGGGCCGGAACTTGCCGGTTCGCACGAGCGCAGTCTTCATCCCGTGCGCCTGCGCGCCCCTGATGTCGGCCTCGATGTCGTCGCCGACCATCCACGTCAGTTCCGGGTCGGCATCGACCGCCTCGAGCGCCGCGAGGAAGTAGGCCGGGCTCGGCTTACCGAGCACCGTTGCCTCGATGCCGGTCGCGTACTCGAGCCCTGCGACGAACGCGCCCGAGTCGAGCAGCGGCCCGCGCGAGGTCTGCCACCACGGGTTCTTGTGGAGGCTGTAGAGCTCGGCACCGGCGTCGATCTCCGCGAAGGCGCGCGCGATGTTCATGTACGAGAAGACGCTGTTCGTCTCCGGCGTCTCGTCGGCCCCGCCAATCAGGACGACCTCGGGGGAGTCGCCGACGAGCTGGACGCCTTCCAGATCCTCGAGGATCGCGGGCATGGTCAACGCGAGCACGCGTCGGCCTGCGAGTGCTTTCGCCGCGGCGCGCGGGGTCGTCTGGAGCTCGTCGTCGTCGAGCTGGATTCCCATCGCGCGCAGCTCCTCGGCGAGCGCCGCGCGCGAGCTGGTCGTGTTGTTCGTGACGAAGCGGAGGCGGTGCCCGACCTCTCGGAGGCGGTTGACTGCGGCGGCGGCGCCGGGGATGGGTTCCCCGGACACGTGCAGCACGCCGTCCACGTCGAGCAGAATGGCGGCCATGGACGGCGAGTCTATTCGGGTCACCCGCAGCGTCGTCCTCCCGCTCTCCGAGGTCGAGCTCCGCGTCTCCCGTTCCAGCGGCCCGGGCGGTCAGCACGCGAACACCTCGGAGACCCGCGTGGAGGCCGTCTTCGACGTCGAGGGCTCGGCGGCGCTGACCGACAACCAGAAGCGCCGGGTCGTCTCGAAGGCCGGCCCCACGCTCCGTGCCGTGGCACAGGACGAGCGCAGCCAGTTGCGGAACCGCGAGCTCGCCGTCGAGCGCCTCGTCGAGAAGCTGCGACAGGCGCTGCACGTCGACCGCAAGCGCGTCCCCACGAAGCCGAGCAAGGCGGCCAAGGAGCGGCGCCTCGAGGCCAAAAGACGTCGCTCCGACGTCAAGCGGCTGCGGCGGGCGCCTTAGGTCTCGAGCAACTCGTCCAGCGGGGCGTCGGCGTCGGCGAGGCGTTCCGGGTCGGGCACGCGCGCCTTCGCGCGGATCAGCTCCTTCAGCTGGTCCTGGGTCTCGTCGTCCTGCCCGACGACGAGCGTGGCGGCGAGCCGGCCGTCGCGCACGTAGAACGCGATCGCCTTCCCCTCGTCGAGCGCGCCGCGGAAGATGATGTCGTCGACGTCGTCGACGTCCCCGAACACGCGGAACGTCAGCCCGAACACCTCGGAGAAGAAGGCGGACACCGTGTCGAAGCCGCCCTCGCCGCCGGCGATCAGCTTTCCGACCTCCGTGCCGGCGTAGTTCGCGTTCGACCAGTGCTCGATGCGGCGATGCTTGGCGAAGAGCGGGTCGTAGAAGCGGGCGACATCGCCGGCGGCCCAGACGTTCTCGACGCCGGTCTCGAAGCGCTCGTTGACGACGACGCCGTCGTCGAGCTGGAGGCCGCTGTCCTCGAGCCAGCCCGTGACCGGTGCGACGCCGATGCCGACGACCGCGAGCTCGGCCTGGATCATCCGTCCGCGCGCCGTCTCGACCGAGTCGAGCGCCGAGCGCCCGCCGAACGACTGCACCTCGTCGCCGAGCACGAGCTCCACGCCTTCGCGGGCGTAGAGGTCGGCGAGGAACTGCATCAGCTGGCGCGCGCGCAGAATCTCGAACAAGCCCTTGCCGCGGTGCACGAGCGTCACTTCGAGCCCGAGCTGCTTCAGCGACGCGGCGACCTCCATGCCGATGAACCCCGCGCCGACGACCACCGCGTGCCGCGCACCGCGTGCCGCGTCACGGATCGCCGTCGAGTTGTCGAGCGTGCGCAACGTGTGGACGCCTTCCAGGTCGGCGCCGGGAACGTCGAGGCGTCGAGGCGTGGCGCCGCTCGCGATCAGCAGCTTGTCGAACGTCCGCTCGGTCCCGCCTTCGAGCAGCACGCGGCGCCCTTCCAGATCAAGGGTGGACACGACGACCTCGAGCTCGACCTCGACGCCGTGCTCTGCGTAGAACGCCTCGGGCTCGACGAGCGTGTCCGCGATCTCGGCCTCACCCCGGAGGTACTTCTTGGAGAGCGGCGGCCGGTGATACGGGACGACCGAGTCGGAGGAGAGCAGCCTGACCGGCCCGTCGCCTCCGGCTTCGCGGTACGCCTTGATCGCCCGCGCCGACGAGAGGCCGCCGCCGACGATCAGGAACTCCTTGCCCTCGGCCATCGTCGGCACGGTAACGATCCGGTCGGCAGCCGGGGACGAAGTACCCTCGATGTCGACGGTGGCAGCCCACGAGAACCCGACCGACGAGGCGCGCAGCGTTCGCCGGGTCGGTATCGGCGCACGCGAGCTGACGATCGGGGCGCTCACGACGAGCGCCGTCGTCCACGCCGTGCTCGTGCCGCAGCACACGGACGAGCCGCTGCTCGCGGCGGCCTTCGCTGCAGCCACGCTCGCCGCAGTGCTCGTCGCCGCCGCGCTCGCCCGCCCGTCGCTCCGCTTCGCGCCGGCTCTCGCCGCCGGGCTCTTCGCGAGCCTGCTCGTCGCCTACCCCGTCGTCTACTACCTCACCGACGGCGAGGTCCAGCCGCTCGACATCGGCACGAAGCTCGTCGAGGCGGTCGGGCTACTCGCGGCGCTGAACGCTCGCGACGACGAGGACGTCTCGTTCGCACCGCTGACGGTGATCGTCGGGGTCTTCCTCGCGCTGCTGCTCGTCTCGATCAGCGGCGGCCATCACCACCGCTAGCGAGGCGCTCCCTACTCGACGGTGACGGTCTTCGCCAGGTTCCGCGGCTGGTCGACGTTCAGGCCGCGCAGGCGCGCGATCCGGTACGCGAGCAGCTGCAGCGGCAGCACCGCGAGCACGGCCTGGAGGAACGCCGGCGACTTCGGGACGTAGATCACGTCGTCGGCGTGATGCTGGATGTCCTCGTTGCCGTCGGTCGCGATCGCGATCACGTGCGCGCCGCGGGCCCGCACTTCCTGGATGTTCGAGACGATCTTGTCGTAGACGTGGATCTTCGTCGCGACGACGACGACCGGCGTGCCCTCCTCGAGGAGAGCGATCGGTCCGTGCTTCATCTCCCCTGCCGAGTACGCCTCGGTCGGGATGTACGAGATCTCCTTCAGCTTGAGCGCGCCCTCGAGCGCGACCGGCAGGCCGATGTGCCGTCCGAGGTACAGGAAGAACGGCTGCTCGTAGTAGCGCTGCGCGATGTCCTCGATCGGGTGGTCGCCGTCGAGGAACTGCGAGATCTTGTCGGGCAGGTTGTAGACCGCGTCGAGGATGAAGCCGTGGTCCTCCTCCGAGAGCGTGCGGCGAACCTGCGCGAGCTTGAGCGCGACGAGGATCAGCAGCGAGACCTGCGCGGTGAACGTCTTCGAGGCGGCGACGCCGACCTCGAGCCCGCAGCGGGTGTAGAGGACGGAGTCGACCTCGCGCGTGATCTGCGAGCCCATCTGGTTCGTGATCGCGACCGTGGGCGCGCCGGCAGCCTTCGCGAGGCGCATCGCGGCGACGGTGTCGCGCGTCTCACCCGACTGTGAGATCCCGATCACCAGCGTGTCCTTGGAGAGAACCGGGTTGCGGTAGATCCACTCGGACGCGATGTCCGGCTCGACCGGCACGCGCGCCCACTCCTCGATGATGTACCGACCGACGACGCCGGCGTGGTACGCGGTGCCGCAGGCGAGCACGACGATCCGGCGCAGGTTCTGGATCTGCTTGTCGGAGAGCCCCAGGCCTTCGAGCTCGAGCTTCGCGCCGGGCCGAATGCGATCGCCGATCGTCTCGCGCACGGCGTCGGGCTGCTCGTAGATCTCCTTCAGCATGAAGGTCTCGTAGCCGCCCTTCTCGGCCTGCTCGTCGTCCCACTCGACCGGCTCGATCTCCTTGTGCTCGACCGGGCCGTCCTTCGTGAAGAAGCGCGCGCCTGCGGGTGTGATCTCGACGACCTCACCGTCTTCGACCAGCTGGATGCGGCGCGTCTGGTTCAGGAACGCCGTCGTTGCGGACGCGAGAAACATCTCGCCGTCGCCGACGCCGACCACGAGCGGGCACTGGTGCCGCGCACCGATCAGCGTGTCGGGGTGATCGTGGTGAATGACGACGAACGCGTAGTGGCCCTCGAGCTCGGCGTACGCGTCGCGCACGGCCTCGAGCAGGTCGCCGTCGTAGTGGCGCTCAACGAGGTGCGTGACGACTTCCGCGTCGGTCTCGGTGTGGAACTCGTGACCTTCCTGCTGCAGCGACGCTCTGAGCTCGCGGTAGTTCTCGACGATCCCGTTCAGCACGATCGCGACCTTGCCGCCCGGGCAGCCGGTCAGCGGGTGCGCGTTCTGCTCGGTGACCGCGCCGTGCGTGGCCCAGCGGGTGTGGCCCAGGCCGTGGTTCGAGACCGAGCCGTTCGGGCCGGCGGCGTCGATGAGGTTCTGCAGGTTGCCGACCGCGCGCACGTAGTCGAGCTGGTCGTCCTCACGCAGCGCGATCCCCGCGGAGTCGTACCCGCGGTACTCGAGGCGCTTGAGCCCTTGCAGGAGCAGCGGCTTGGCCTCCCGGCTTCCGACGTATCCGATGATCCCGCACATAGGTACCCCCGGTCGAATGCCGTTTTCCCGACGAAATGAGCCCGCGAAACGCAAAAGCCCGGCTGCGTGGCCGGATTTCCTCGTTGAAAACCGGATTCAGCCGAGCTCTCGAGAGACGAGAGCCGAGATCGTACCACAGAGATTTTCGGCCTCAGCAAGGGTTTTTGCCTCTGCGAGGACGCGGATGACAGGCTCGGTCCCGGACGGGCGGACGAGCACCCGGCCGCCGTTTCCCGTCCCGAGAGCGTCGATCTCGGCGCGAAGGTCGGGCGGGATCACGCGGGTGCGCACCGGCACGTTCCGCTTCACCTGCGGCAGCGGCCGCAGCACGGAGACCGCGTCTTCGAGCGTGCGGCCGTCGAGTGCGTCGCAGAGCAGGAGCGCCGCGACGAGGCCGTCGCCGGTCACGTGGCCGTCGAGCCAGATGATGTGCCCCGACTGCTCGCCGCCGAGGACGCCACCCTCGCGACGCAGTGCCTCGAGCACGTACCGGTCGCCGACGTCGGTCGTCACCACGCGAATCCTGTGCTTGGCCATGAGCTCGTGGAAGGCGAGGTTCGTCATCACCGTCACGGCGACGACGTCGACTCGACGGTGCAGGGCGAGCACGGCCAGGATCGCGTCGCCGTCGATCGCGTTGCCGCGCGCATCGACCGCGAGCATCCGGTCGCCGTCGCCGTCGAAGGCGACGCCCAGGTCGGCGCCGAGGCTCGTGACGGTCCGCTGCAGCTGCCTCAGGTGCGTCGCGCCCGAGTCGACGTTGATGTTCGTCCCGTCCGGCTCGTCGCCGATCGCATGCACTTCGGCGCCGAGCTGCTCGAACGCCTTCGGTGCGAGCTTCGCGTAGGCGCCGTTCGCGCTGTCGACGACGATCTTCAGGCCGGTGAGGTCGGTCCTGAAGCGCTCGAGCACGTGCTCGAGGTAGCTGTCGGTTGCGATTCCGACCTCGTCGATCGAGCCGCCTCCGCGCTCGGGCGCATCGAACAGCGCCTCGATCTCCTCCTCCTGGGCGTCGACGAGCTTCTGGCCGTCGCGATCGAAGAACTTCACCCCGTTGTACTCGGGTGGGTTGTGCGACGCGGAGATGACGACGCCGAGGTCGAGGCGAAGCAGCGCAACCGCCGGCGTCGGCACCACGCCGCCGAGCACAGCGTGCCCGCCGGCCGCGACGACCCCGCGCGCGAACGCCTGCTCGAGCTCCGGTCCCGAAGCGCGCGTGTCGCGCCCGATGAAGACGCGCGCATCGTCGCCGACCCAGAGCGTCGCAGCCTTCCCGAGCCGCTCGACGAGCTCCGGCGTGATGAACTCGCCGACAACACCGCGAACACCGTCGGTGCCAAAGTATTTCCTAGCCACGGCCGGGAGACGGTAGCGATTCGCCGCGGAGGCGCAGATCTAGCGCTTGGAGAACTGAGGCGCTTTGCGGGCCTTGTGCAGCCCGGCCTTCTTGCGCTCGACCTTGCGGGCATCCCGCGTCAGGTAGCCCTCGCGCTTCAGCGGAACCCGCAGCTCCGGGTCGGCCTCGACGAGCGCGCGCGCGATCCCGTGACGCGTCGCACCTGCCTGACCGGAAGGCCCGCCGCCGTGCACGCGGACGCGCAGGTCGAAGGTCCCCTCGACACCCGCGACCTTGAGCGGCGCGAGCACCATCTTGCGATGCGTGTCGCGCGGGAAGTAGTCCTCGATCGTGCGCCCGTTGAACCACGTCGTGCCGTCACCGGGACGCAGGATCACGCGCGCGACCGACGTCTTGCGCTTGCCGGTACCCCGGTACTGCGCCGGCGTCGCCACTACTTGACCTCCAGCGGCTTCGGGTCCTGCGCGGCGTGCGGGTGCTCGGGGCCTGCGTAGATCTTCAGCTTCACGAGCTGGCGTGCGGCGAGCTTGTTCTTGGGCAGCATCCCCTTCACCGCGACGCGCAGCACCTCGGTCGGCCGCCGCTCGAGCTGCTCGCGCAGCGTGCGCTGCTTGATCCCGCCCGGGTACCCGGAGTGCCGGTAGTAGATCTTGTCGTCGAGCTTCTTGCCGGTGACCGCGATCTTCTCGGCGTTGACGACGACGACGAAGTCGCCCGTGTCGACGTGCGGCGTGTAGACCGGCTTGTCCTTGCCGCGGAGCACGTCGGCGATGCGCGTCGCGAGACGGCCCAGGGTCTGGCCCTCGGCGTCCACGACGTGCCAGCGGCGCTCGATCTCGCCGGGCTTTGCGGTGTAGGTCTTTGCGCTCATGAAAAGACGACGGATGACTACGTCCGCCGGGCGGCGATTGTAGCAGGGGGCTGCTGGCGGCGGATGAGCCGGACCAGCGGCAGGAGCACCAAAACGGTGGAGCCGATGGCCAGCGCCGACACCCCGAGGGCGTCCAGCGCGAGCCCTCCGAGGAGCGCCAGGGCTGCCGCCGTCATCGCGGACAGGAGGTCGCTGAAGCCGAGCAGCTTGCCCCGCTCGGCCGGCGCGGCGCGGTCGGCGAGCTGCGCCGTCGCGGCGACGAAGGAGAGGTTCCAGCCGAGCCCGAGGCCGAAGAGCAGCACCGCGGTCCCGAGCACGCTCTCGAACCAGGTCAGGCCGATGCAGGAAACGGCCATCAAGACAAGTCCGGAGTAGAGCGAGACGCCGCGACCGATCCGGTCGATCAGCGGCCCGACGAACAGCACGAGCGCGTACATGCCGAAGACGTGCGCGCCGATGATCGGGAAGACGTCCTCCTGCGAGTGGTGGTTGTGCTCGACCACGACGTAGCCGGTGAGGTTCATCACCGAAGCCATCACCGCGAGGCTCGCGACGGCGGCGATCATCGCCGGCACGACGCCCGGTCTGCGCAGGATCTCGCTCAGTGGCGCGGCTGCGGTCGGCGGCGGCGCTCCGGCATTCGTGCCGAGCTGCTCCGCGATCTTCTTCGGGTCCGGGCGGATGAGGAGGCTGATCGCGCAGGCGACGAGCGCGAGGCCCGCCGCGACGAGCCAGGGGAGCGTCAGCGCTTCCGGCTCGAGCTGCTTGCCGGCGAAGAGGGGCGCGAAGACCGCCGGCCCGAGGATCGCCCCGAACACGGAGCCGAAGAGGACGTACGAGATCCCGCGCGCGCGGCGCTCCGGCGGGTACATGTCGCCGGCCGCGGTGCGCGCGAGCAGCGCGACGCCGCCCGCCGCGCCCGTCAGCGCCATGCCGGTGATCACGACGGCGGTCGAGCCGGTGCGCGTCGCGAGCGCGACGAGCGAGCAGCCGAGCGACGCGATCACGAACCCGACGGCGATCACCGGCACGCGGCCGAAGTGATCCATCGCACGCCCGGCCGGGAGCGCCGCGAGCCCGGACGAGGCGAGGAAGATCGCCGGGCCGAGCCCGAGCAGCCCCTCGATCCCGGTGATCTGCACGAACGTGATCGAGTTCACGGCGGCCGCAAGCTGGAAGAGGCACGAGTTGACCGCGAGCGCTGCCGCGAGCAGGATCGTGTTGCGCTTGACGTTCAGAGGCATGCGGCAAGCGTCGCACGGAACTCGGTTGCACCGCCGTGCGACGGGTGGCGAACGTACGGGGCGCCGAGCGCCTTCTGCGCGAGGCGTCCGACGGCGAGCACGCGCCGTCCCTGCGCGACGCGCTCGACGAACGGCAGCCCCGCGGCGATCTCGGTGGCGGTCGGGCGGCGGTTGGAGTACGGCCTGCCGGGCACGTGCGGATGCGTCGGCACGAGGTTCCAGAGCAGCACGTCGTCGGCGATCCCGAGCTCGGCCAGCGTGCGGTGCACGATCGTCGCGCTGATCTCCGCAGGCCCGGTGCCGGTCAGCTGTCGCTCGGAGGTGAACGCGATCCCGGAGACGCGCGCGCCGTTGTAGCCGGCCGCCTCGCCGACGAGCAGGATCGAGGCGCCTCGCTCCGCTCGCTCGAGGTACGCGTCGCAGCCGCTCGCGGCGGAGCGGCGACCGCGCGTACTGGTTGAACGTCGATCCGATCCGCGCCGCCGCGAGCGCCTCGACCAACTGGCGGATCATCGGCACGTGACCCTACGGGACAATGCGGCATGGGGACGATCCGCCAACGTGTCGTCGTGCACGGTCGCGTCCAGGGCGTCTTCTTCCGCGACGAGACTCGTCGACTCGCCGAGTGGCACGGCGTCGCGGGGTCGATCCGGAACACGACCGACGGAACCGTCGAAGCCGTGTTCGAAGGCCCGCCGGACCTCGTCGCGAAGCTGGTCGCGTACTGCCGCGAAGGTCCGCGCAACGCCGCGGTCGAGCGCGTCGACGTCTACGACGAGTCGCCCGAAGGCATCCGCGGCTTCCGCGTCACGCGCTGATCACTCCCACTCGATCGTGGCCGGCGGCTTCGACGAGAGGTCGAGCGCGACGCGGTTCACGCCCGGGATCTCGTTGATGATCCGCGACGAGATCGTCTCGAGCAGGTCGTACGGCAGGCGCGCCCAGTCGGCGGTCATCGCGTCCTCGGACGTGACCGCGCGGATCACGATCGGGTACTCGTACGTGCGCTCGTCGCCCATGACGCCGACGGAACGGATCGCAGGCAGGACCGCGAAGCACTGCCACAGCTCGCGGTAGAGCCCCGCGCGGCGGATCTCCTCGAGCAGGATCGCGTCGGCCTCGCGCAGGATCTCCAGCCGTTCGTTCGTCACCTCGCCGATGATCCGGATCGCGAGCCCGGGGCCGGGGAACGGATGCCGCCACACCATCCGCTCGTGCAGGCCGAGCTCTTCGCCCACTCGGCGCACCTCGTCCTTGAAGAGCATCCGGAGCGGCTCGACGAGGTCCATCTCCATGTGCTCGGGCAGCCCGCCGACGTTGTGGTGCGACTTGATCGTCGCGGCGACGCCGTCGCTCCCGCCCGACTCGATCACGTCGGAGTAGAGCGTTCCCTGCACGAGGAACGGGACGCTGCCGATGCGCTTCGCCTCCTCCTCGAACACGCGGATGAACTCCTCGCCGATCCGCATGCGCTTCTCCTCCGGATCCGCGATCCCCTCGAGCCGAGCAAGGAAGCGCTGCTGCGCCTGCACGTGCACGAGCGGCACGTGGAAGTGGTTCTCGAACGTCTCGATCACCTGGAGCGCTTCGTCCTTGCGCATGAAGCCGTGGTCGACGAACACGCACGTGAGCTGATCGCCGATGGCCTTGTGCACGAGCAGCGCGGCGACCGCGGAGTCGACGCCGCCGGAGAGCGCGCAGAGCACGCGTGACGACCCGACCTGCGCGCGGACCCGCTCGACCTGCTCCTCGATCACCGCGGCGGGGGTCCACGTGGGCGGGGCGCCCGCAACCTCGTAGAGGAAGTTCTTCAGCAGGTCTTGCCCGTGCGGCGTGTGTACGACCTCCGGGTGGAACTGCACCCCGTAGAGCTTGCGCCCCGGCTCCTCGAACGCCGCGACGGGCGTCGACGGCGACTCGCCGACGACGCGCGCACCCTCGGGCGGTGCGGTGACCGCGTCGCGGTGCGACATCCACACCGTCTGCTCCGTCGGCAGGTCGCGGAACAGCTCGCTCTCTTCCGCTCGCAGCTCGGTCTTGCCGAACTCGGACGCGCCCGTGCGCTCGACCTTCCCTCCCAAGTCGAGCGCCATCAGCTGCGCGCCGTAACAGATGCCGAGCGTCGGGATGCCGAGCTCGAAGATGCCGGGATCGACCCGCGGCGCATGCTCCGCGTACACCGACGCAGGCCCGCCGGAGAGGATCACCGCGTACGGGTTCCGCGCGCGGATCTGCTGCGGCGTCACCTTGTGCGAGACGAGCTCCGAGTACACGCGCGCGTCGCGCACCCGTCGCGCGATCAGCTGCGCGTACTGGCCGCCGAAGTCGAGCACCAGCACCGGGCGCTCCTCCGGAGCCGGCTCGGGCACCGGCAGCCGGACGACTTCAGCGCCGATAGTTCGGCGCTTCCTTCGTGATCGTCACGTCGTGCGGGTGCGACTCGCGCAGGCCCGCACCGGTGATGCGCACGAACTTCGCGTCCTTCAGCTCCGCGACCGTGGCGGCGCCGCAGTAGCCCATCGCCTGCCGAAGGCCGCCGACCAGCTGGTACAGCACGTTCCGCATCGGGCCCTTGTAGGGAACGCGTCCCTCGATCCCCTCGGGGACCATCCGCTCGACGTCCTCGACGTCCCCCTGGAAGTAGCGGTCCTTCGAGAACCCGCGGGCCTTCATCGCGCCGATCGAGCCCATGCCGCGGTACTCCTTGTAGCGCTCGCCCTGGCTCATCACGACGTCACCGGGGCTCTCCTCGGTTCCGGCGAAGAACGAGCCGAGCATCGCGGCGTCGGCTCCCGCGGCGAGTGCCTTCGCGAGGTCGCCGGAGGACGTCATCCCGCCGTCCGCGATCAGCGGCACGTCGTGTCGCGCGCACACCTGCGCGCAGTCGTAGATCGCGGTGATCTGCGGGACGCCCACACCCGCGACGACCCGCGTCGTGCAGATCGATCCAGGCCCGACACCGGCCTTGACCGCGTCGACGCCGGCGTCGATCAACGCCTCGGCCGCCTCCGCGGTCGCGACGTTCCCCGCGACGAGCTCAACGTCCAGCGCCGACTTCAGCTTGCGCGCCATCTCGATCACGGACAGCGAGTGCCCGTGCGCGGTGTCGAGCACCAGCGCGTCGACGCCTGCGTCGACCAGCGCCTCCGCACGGTCGAGCGCGTCGGGCCCCACGCCGACGGCAGCAGCGACGCGAAGCCGTCCCTGCGCGTCCTTCGTGGCGAGCGGGTAGTCCGCGCGCTTCTGGATGTCCTTCACGGTGATCAGCCCCGTGATGCGCCCGTCGGAGTCGACGATCGGGAGCTTCTCGATCTTGTGGCGGTGCAGGATCTCCTCCGCCTCGCGAAGCGTCGTGCCCTGCGGCGCGGTGACGAGCCCCCGCGCCGTCATCAACTCCGAGACCGGGCGGGTCTCGTCGCGTTGGAAGCGCAGGTCACGGTTCGTCAGGATCCCGACGAGCAGACCCTCAGGGTCGGTGATCGGGACGCCGGAGATGCGGTAGCGCGCCATCAGCTCGAGCGCGTCGCGGACGAGCGCGCTCGGGGGCAGCGTCACCGGCTCGGTGATCATCCCGGCCTCGGAGCGCTTCACCCTGTCGACCTCGGCGACCTGCTCGGGGATCGAGAGGTTCCGGTGGACGACGCCGATCCCGCCCTCGCGGGCGAGCGCGATCGCCATCGGCGCCTCCGTCACCGTGTCCATCGCCGCCGAGAGCACCGGCACCTCGATCGAGATGCCGCGCGTGAACCGAGTCCTCGTGGAGACGTCGTTCGGCAGCACGGCCGACTCGGCCGGGACGAGCAAGACATCGTCGAAGGTGAGCCCTTCCTTGGCGAACTTCGCCTCCAGCGAAAGGAGGCGTTCAAGGTCGAGTCGTCCGAGCTCCAGCCCTTCCAAGGATCTGAGCCTAGCACCGCCCTCCGACGACAACCGAAGCGCAATCTGGCGCGAACACGATCCGAACAGCCCGTCGGCAATCTTGGATCGGATGCGGTGAACCTCCCCTCGTCGCATCCACCCTCAGTGCGCTTGCGGCGGGCGCTGTGGGTGCCGCCTCCACGGCGCCCAGGACGCTCGCCGTTGCGCCTGGTCCGGTGCCCGAGAACGCGAAAGGGCGCGGACGAATCCGCGCCCTTCGCTCGATTCGCTGAGCGGTGTGGTTACCGAACGACGACTTCGTCGCGCGTCTCGCGGTTGTAGCCGCCCCAGCTCGACCAGAAGATGAGCGAGAGCACCGCACCGATCGCGCCGACGACGAGCAGGATCCAGCCGATCGTGACCAACTCGATGCCGCTGACCGACACGTCGACGGCCCAGATCAGGATGGCGCCGATCGCGATCAACAGCAGGCTTGTGGAGATACCCATGGTTTCAGGCTCCTTTCGATGGCTCGGTGGTGCAACGCCCGAGGAGCCCCCTTCGATACGGGTGCCTGCAGGCCTTTTTCAGCTCTCGACCGGCTCGAGGGCGCCGACCTCGACCTGCGCGGAGAGGCGGCCCGCCTCGCGCGGCTCGAAGCGCCCCGCTCCCACCTCCAGCGTCGAGGCGGACGCGGCGGCGACCGCGTAGCGGAGCGAGTCGGCGAACGGCCGGCCGGCGAGCCTCGTGGCGAGGAACGCCGCGGTCAGCACGTCCCCGGCACCGGCGACCGACACGGGCTCGACCGTCGGAGCGCTCGCGTGGAAGCGCTGGGCGGGCCGCTCCTCCCGCGTCAGGCCGTAGCACCCGCTGTCGAGCGTGATCAGCACCGTGCGGGCGCCGAGGTCGGCGATCGCGTCGAGCGCCATCAGGAAGTCCTCGCCCTCGAGCTCCTGGTCGACGAGCGCCTCCGCCTCGTGCTGGTTCGGCGCGACGAGCGCGGGCTCGGCCTCGAGCCCGAGCCGCAGCGGCTCGCCGTCGGTGTCGAGCACGGTGCGCACGCCCATCCGGTTGAGCTCGCGAATCGCGTCTGCGTAGAACGACGGCGGCGACACCGCGCGGGAGCGAGCCCGCGAAGACGACGGCCTCTGCTCCGCGGGCGAGGTAGCGCAGCTTCTCGCGCAGCATCTCGAGCTCCTCCGGCTCGACGTGCGGGCCCCACTCGTTGATCTCCGTGAACGAGCTGCTCGTCGGGTCGACCACCGCAGTCGACGTGCGCGACTCGTCCGCGATCCGGACGAAGTCGTTCAGGATCGCCTCGGCGGTCAGCTCCTCGACGATGCGCGTGCCCGTGCGACCGCCCGCGAGCCCCGTTGCGACGACGGGGACGTCGAGCCGCTTGAGCGCACGCGCGACGTTGATCCCCTTACCGCCCGCGAGCGTCACGCCCTGGCTCGCGCGGTGACGATGACCCTGAAGGAAGTTCGGAACCGTCAGCGTGCGGTCGAGCGCTGCGTTGAGGGTGACGGTGACGATCATGGCCAGAGGTTGGAGAAGGTCCGCTTCGCGTACCAGGAGGCTCGCTCGGCGAAATCGGGCTCCTCGACCGCGCGCGCAGCAACGAGCGGCGAGCTCGCCACGAGCCGCGTTCCGTCGTAGACGCGGACCTCGCCCAGGCGTTGCCCTCGACGCACCGGCAGCTCGACCGCGGTGGCAGCGACGATTCGCTCGCGGAGCGGGCGGTCGACGCGAGCGGAGCGGATGATCGAGCGCGGCGCCACGAGCGCAACCGGTTCGAGGTCGAAGGCGACCTCGGCGCGCGCGTACGTGCGCGTCTCGTCGACGACGGCGACCGGCGCGTACAACGAGAGGCCCCAGCGGAGCAGCGCCGCGAGGTCGGCGTTTCGCCGAGCGCGGGTCGGGCTCCCGAGCAGGGTCGCGTAGAGCACGAACCCCGTCCCGCGGGCGGCAGCGACCTGCGACCACCCGGCCGCGTCCGTGTGGCCGGTCTTGACGCCGATCAGCCCCGGGAACGAGCCGAGCAGGTCGTTCCACGTGTGCAGCCGCCGGCCGCCGGAGATCGTCGCCGTTCGGTCGTCGACGATCGAACGGATCGTCGCGTTCTGCATCGCAGCGCGGGCGAGCAGCGTGACGTCGCGCGCACTGGAGACGTGGCCTTGCACATCGAGGCCGTCCGGGCGCACGAAGTGCGTCTGGCGCAACCCCAGCAGGCGCGCCTTCGCGTTCATCAGGCGGACGAACGCGCTCACGTCACCCTTGCCGACGTGCGCTGCGAGCGCCCACGCGGCGTCGTTTGCGCTCTGGACGAGCGCGGCCTCCACGAGGTCGCCGACGGAGATCCGCTCGCCGACGCGCAGGTTGATCGTCGACTCGCCGATCGCGCTGGCCATCGGCCCGACGACGACGACGTCGTCGACGTCGGCCCGCTCGAGCGCGACGAGCACCGTCATGAGCTTGGTGATGCTGGCGATCGGCACGGGTGCGTTCGCATGCTCGCGCGCGAGCACTTCGCCCGTTGCGCCGTTCTCCACGAAGTACGCCTTCGCCGTGACCGGAGGAGGTCCGGCGCTCGCCGAAGAGACGACGACGAGCGCGGCGGCGACGGCGGCAAGCGCGCGTCCCATCGACGGCTAACGCTACCTCACGCGTATCCGCTGGCCGACCTGGAGCGCGTTTGGGTCCAGGCCGGGGTTCAGCTGGAGCAGCTGCTCGACGGTCGTGTCGTTGTCGAGCGCGATCTGGTCGAGCGTGCCGCCGGACTCCACCTCGACGAAGACCGGTTTCGGCTCGGTCGCGGTCCGCGCGGGCGCGGTCGTCGCCACCGTCGTGGCAACGCTCGTCTGAGCCGCGGTCGTCGTCTCGCCGTCGTTCAGGCCGGCGCGCACGAGCAGCACGGCGATCGTGATGCCGGCGAGGAACGCCGCAGGCGCCGCGAGCCTGGTCGCAAGCTGGCGGTTCACCAGCCGGAGACGGCCCAGACGTCGGCTCGCAGCCGAGCCGCTTCGGCTCCCGCTGCCGCGCGCCAATCCGAGCTGCCGGAGCGATACGCGTAGATGACCGAGCGCGAAGCCGAGACGAGCGCGCTCGCCGGGCCGCTGGCGAACGCGCGGGCGACGTCCGCAGGCGTTCCGCCCTGCTCGCCGATTCCCGGCAGCAGGATGATCGAGCGCGGCATCAGCCGGCGCGCCTCGCCCACCTCGCGTGGGAACGTCGCGCCGACGACGGCGCCGACGCTCGAGAGCCCGTTCTCCCCGAGGAGGTCCTCGCCCCACTCGTCGACGAGCGCCGCAACCTGCATCCAGACGGTACGGCCGTCGGAGAGCGTGAGGTCCTGCACGTCCGCGCTGCCCGCGTTCGACGTCTTCACCAGTACGAAGAGCCCGGCGGCGTGACGCCGACACGCCGCCAGGAACGGCTCGACCGAGTCGCGCCCGAGATACGGGTTCACGGTGAGCGCGTCGGCGAGCGGCCCCCCGTCGCCTTCGAGATAGGCGGCCGCGTAGGCGCGCGCCGTGCTCCCGATGTCGGCCCGCTTGCCGTCGACGATCACGAGCAGTTCCGCCGTGCGAGCGTAGGCGCAGACCTCCTCGAAGGCGCGCATGCCGTCGGCGCCGAGCGCCTCGAAGAACGCGAGCTGCGGCTTGACGGCGACCGCGTACGGTGCGACGGCGTCGACGATGCCGCGGCAGAAGCGCGCGACCGCCTCGGCCGGCGCCTCGCCGCGCAGCTCGACCGGGAACAGGTCGACGCGGGGGTCGAGGCCGACGCAGAGCTGGCTGCGTTTGCGCTCGACGGCGGCGGCGAGACGGTCGGAGAACGCCACCGTCGCGAACTCGGTCTGTACGCGGAGCTCCTGCGCCATCGGCTCGACCAAGCGTATGCTCCGCGCCCGACGGCTACCACGCCTTCCAAGCCACAGGTCGTCTCCCCTGCGCAGTGGGGCGCGGCGCCCACCCGAGTGGCCCTGCCGGCGCGCGGGCCGCTCGACCACCTCGTCCTGCACCACACCGCGTTCCCGATGTCGCGAATCGGCGGGACGAGCTTCGATGCGGAGGCGGCGCACATGCGCGAGATCCAGCGCTGGCACCTCGAGCGCGGCTGGGCGACGGTCGGCTACCACTTCGTCCTCTCGCCGAGCGGTCGGATCTTTATCGGCCGCCCGGTCGACCGGCTCGGAGCGCACGTGCTCGGCCACAACGTCGGCACGGTCGGGATCGCCCTGATGGGCAACTTCGAGCTCGAGCGGCCGAGGCCGGCGGCGCTCGAGTCACTCACGTACGTCCGCAGCCGGCTCGTCCCCGGCGGTGCGAAGGCGAGGCTGCTCGGCCATCGCGACCACCGCGGGCACGAGACGTCGGCGTGCCCGGGACGCAACCTCGAGCCCTACGCCGACAAACGCGGAGGGCCGCCTCCCGGCGGCCCTCCGGCCAAGCGACGAACCGATCCCTAGCGGCCGCGCACTGCGGTCTTGAGCTGGCTCCCGGCCGAGAACTTCGGCACGATGGAGGCGGGGATGGTCACCTTCTCCGTGGGATTCCGCGGATTGACCCCCATGCGCTCCGCCCGGTGCTGCGTCGAGAACTTCCCGAAGCCGGTGAAGGCGATCTCTCCGCCGCCCTTCAGCGTCTCCGTGATCTGGTCGAGCATGGCGTCGACGGCGTTCTGCGCGTCCCGGCGCCCCAGGTTCGCTCTCTCGGCGATCTTGTCCACAAACTCCTGCTTGGTCACGAACAGCCCTCCATTCGTCATTCGCTCGGGGTTCGGGGGGTCAGCGTAGCGAATCGATCGGACGAAAACGGCTCAACCATGCGGTTTTGCGGCGGTTTTGTCGGTTTCCAGCACCTCTGAGGCCCGGAAAAGGGGCCAAAGCCGGACCGCCTGGCGCGCGAGCGCGTCCACCCCGCCCTCCTCGCGGTCGACCACGCAGATGGCCGTGGAGCACTCGAGACCGGCCTCCCTGAGCGCCTTGACGGCCTCCACGGCCGCTCCGCCGGACGTGACGACGTCTTCGACGACGCAGACGTGAGCGCCCTCCTCGTAGACCCCCTCGAGTCGCTTGGAGGTGCCGTACTCCTTCGCCTCCTTGCGAACGATCAGGAACGGAAGCCCCGACTCGAGCGAGGCGGCCGCCGCGAGCGCGACGGCTCCCAGTTCCGGCCCCGCGATCAGCGTCGCCTCGGGCGCGTGCTCGCGAATCGCAGCCGCGAGCCGCTCGCCGATCGGCCGGAGCAGGTCGGGCCGCGTCTCGAAGCGGTACTTGTCGAGGTAGTAGCGCGAGCGGCGTCCCGAGCGGAGCACGAAGTCGCCCTCGAGGTACGCGTGCTCGCGGAGCGCGCCGCGGAGCTCCGCGTCGTTCATCCGCCGCGGGCCGCGGTGAGCGCGGCTCGCGCGAGCGGGAGCAGGCGCGCCGCCTCGGGCGCCCCGTTCGAGAGCGACTGCATCGAGCCGTCCTCGAAGTAGAGGTCGACCCGCTCGCGGCGTCCGCCCGCGGTGCGGCGGAGGAGCGCGATCCCGGCGGCCCATGCGCCGAGTAGCGCGAGCAGCGGCAGGAGCCTACGCCGCATCGCCGTCGCCCTCCGGCTTCTTCTTCGGCGCGCGGCGGCGCGGCGCCGGCTTCTTCGCGGGCGCGGCCGCGGCGGCCCGGAGCGCGGTCTTGAGGTCGTAGAAGACGAGCGCGACCGTCGGTTCCGGCCCCGTGGTCGCCGCGATGTACGAGTCCCCGTCGCGCACGACGAAGACGCTCCCGGCCAGAGTCGAGGCCTCGAGCTGGTTGACCGACCCCTGCCGGACCTCGGCCGCCGCCGCCAGGAGGTCCTGGACGGCCCGCACGAACGGCTCGCTCTCGGAGAGCGTCGAGGCGGACACCTTTCCCTTCCCGTCGAAGAGGGCCGCCGCCTCCACCTGCGAGGAGATCTCGGTCAGATCCGCCAGGGCCTGTTCAGCAGTCACGGTGCTGAACGATACTGGCCGCCGTGCGCAGGCGAAAACGAAGGCTCGTCCAGAAGTTCTTCGCCGACCGGGGAACGCACCTCGCGGCGATGATCGCGTACTTCGCCCTGCTCGCGTTCGTGCCGCTGACCTTCCTCGCGCTCTCGCTGCTCGCCTTCACCGGCCAGCCGAGCGAGTCGAGCTTCCTGGTGCGAGAGATCAAGCAGGCGCTCCCCGAGACGCCGATCGAGGACATCGTCCGCCTCGTCCGGACGGTGCAGGACAACGCGGCGACGCTCGGGCTCCTCGGCGGCGCCTTCCTGCTCTGGACGGCGCTGTCCCTCTTCAGCGTGCTCGAGTCCGCGTTCAACATCGTCTACGGGCGGCCGAACCGTCCCTTCCTCCAGGGGAAGGGCCTCGCGCTCGGACTCCTCGTGGGCTCGCTGGTGACGCTGTTCGTCGCGCTGCTCGTCGGCTCGTTCGGCGTCCAGCTGCTCGAGGACTGGGCGCCGTGGTTCATCGACAACCCTTCGATCGCCTACGCGCTGTCGGTCGGCGTCTCGACGCTCGGGGTGTTCGCGTTCATCGTCTCCGCGTACTACGTCCTCACGAACGTGCGCCTTCGCTTCCGCGAGGTGCTGCCCGGAGCGATCTTCGCGTCCGTGCTGCTGCAGACGTCGTTCCAGATCCTGCCGATCTTCCTGCGCTACGCAGAGATCAACCCGGTGCTGAAGGCGTTCGGCTCGCCGGCGATCCTGCTCGTCTGGCTCTACGTGATGGCGAACGTGCTCGTGTTCGGCGCCGAGCTCAACTGGTGGCTCAAGTACGGCCGGAAGGAGACCGAGGAGCCGCCGCCGGTGGGCTTCGCCTAACCGACGAGCGCGCGCGCCGCGAGCGCGCGGTGCGAGTGCTCGCGCTTCCAGTCGTTCCCGAGCTCCGCGACCGTGCGCGACTCGCCGTCGGGCACGAAGATCGGGTCGTAGCCGAACCCCTCGCTGCCACGCGGCTCGAGCGCGATCGTCCCCTCGAGCGTGCCGGTTCCCCGCCGCTCCTCGCCCTCCGGCGAGAGCGCGACGAGCTCGCTGACGTAGCGCGCGCGCCGGTCCTCGACGCCTTGCAGCGCGTCGAGCAGCGCCGCGACCCCGTCGTCCGCCCAGCGCGCCGACTCGACACCCGGCCGCCCGTCGAGCGCGAAGACCTCGATCCCGGAGTCCTCGCCGAGCACCCAGTCGGACGTGCGCTCGCGGCCGAAGCGCGCCTTGCCGAGCGCGTTGTCGTAGTACGTCGCGCCGTCCTCCGGTGGGTAGCCCTCCGCCTCGAGCGGCTCCAGGTCCCAGTCCGGGAGCGCGTGCCTCAGCTCGCGGAGCTTGTTCGCGTTCTCCGAGGCGAGGCGGACGATCAATCGGCCCAGCGAACGCCCGTTACGTGCTCGAGCTCGGCGAGGCGGCTCGCCACCTTCGAGGCCTGCACCGTTGTCGCGGAAGTCCACGGTCGCGACGAGCTCGCGACCTCCGCGGCTCTCCCAGAGCTGGAACTGCGAGACCGTGCCGCCGAGGTCCTCGAGCGCCGCAAGCACGGGCGCTGCACCCTGGCCGCCGGCCAGCTCGACGACGAGTCGCTGCTCGTCGGTCGGTCGCATTCGCGTCACCACCCGGTGCGCCACGATCCGGAGCGGCCAGAGCGTGACGATCGCCGCGACCGTCGCGATCAACGCCGCCTCCCAGTAGCCGGCGCCCGACGCCATGCCGATGCCCGCGACGAGCCAGAGCGTCGCCGCCGTGGTCAGGCCGCGCACGGTGAGACCCTGGCGGATGATCGCACCCGCACCGAGGAAGCCGATCCCGGTGACGATCTGCGCCGCGATCCGGGTCGGGTCGAACGTGACGCCCTCGCGCTGAGAGAACGTCCAGTCGGACCAGGCGTAGGCCGAGACGAGGAAGAAGAGCGCGGAGCCGAGCGAGACGAGCAGGTGGGTGCGTAGCCCCGCTTCGCGCTCGCGAAGCTCCCGCTCGAGGCCGATCACACCGCCGAGCGCGGCCGCGACGAACAGCCTGATGGCGACGTCGAGCCACGACAGCTCAGGCAAAGGCGTCCTCCTGTGCCCGCGCGATGCTCGCGATCCCTCCCGACGCGAGGTCCAGCAGCTCGTCGAGCTCTTCGCGCGTGAACGGTGCGCCCTCGGCGGTGGCCTGCACCTCGACGAGCTTGCCGTCGCCCGTCATCACGACGTTCATGTCGGCCTCGGCGGTCGAGTCCTCGGTGTACTCGAGGTCGAGCAGGGGCTCGCCGTCGACGATCCCGACCGAGACGGCGGCCACCGACCCCACGAGCGCCTTCGAGAGACCGAACTTGTCGAGCGCGCGGCGCGCCGCCACGTACGCGCCGGAGATCGCCGCGCAGCGTGTGCCGCCGTCGGCCTGCAGCACGTCGCAGTCGAGCCACACCGTCCGCTCACCGAGCGCCTCGAAGTCGACGACGCCTCGGAGCGCGCGGCCGATCAGCCGCTGGATCTCGACCGTGCGGCCGCCCTGCTTCCCGCGCGACGCCTCGCGCGCGACGCGTTCTCCGGTCGACGCCGGCAGCAGCGAGTACTCGGCGGTCAGCCAACCCTTGCCCTTGTTGCGAAGCCAGCGCGGGATGTCGTCGTCGATCATCGCCGTGCAGAGCACCTTCGTCTTGCCCTGCGACCACAGAACGGAGCCGTGCGGCTGCTCGAGGTAGTCGAGCTCGACCGTCAGCGGCCGGAGCTCGTCCGTGCGACGGCCCTCTCTCATGCGACGCGCTCCAGCTCGAGCAGCTCGACGTGCTCGACCTCGCGGATCGGCAGTTGCAGGAACCGCGCGCCGGTCTCGCGGAAGACCTCCGGATCGCCGGTCGTGATGAAGCGATAGCCGCCTTCGCGCGTCGGGTCGTTCTCGACGTGCTTGCGCGCGAGCGTCTCGGCGACTTCGCGCGCGGTCTCGTCGGCAGAGAAGATCAGCGTCACGTCACGACCGAAGACGCGCTGGAGGATCGGGCGGATGATCGGGTAGTGCGTGCAGCCGAGGATCACCGTGTCGACGCCTTCCTCCTTGAGGGGCGCCGCGTACTCGCGCACGGCGTCCGCGGTCTCCTCGCCGAAGGGATCGTCACCCTCGATCAGCGGCACGAGCCGCGGGCACGCGACGGGGATCAGCGCCGCGCCGGCGTCGAGCGCGTGGATCAACTCGTCGTAGCGGCCGGCGCGCACGGTCGCTTCCGTTGCGAGCAGGCCGATGCGGCGGTTGCGCGTCGCCTGGACGGCCGCGTGCGCCTCGGGCGTGATCACGCCGACGACGGGAACGGTCAGCGTCTCCTGCAGGTCGGCCAGCCCGGCCGAGGTCGCTGCGTTGCAGGCGACGAGCACCATCTTCACGCCCTGGGCCTCGAGGTACGACCCGATCTCGAGCGCAAAGCGGCGGATGTCTTCGAGTGGCCGCGGGCCGTACGGCAGGCGGGCGCCGTCACCGAGGTAGACGAAGTCCTCGTGCGGCATCGTCACGAGGCACTCGTGGAGGACGGTCAGCCCGCCCATGCCCGAGTCGAAGACGCCGATCGGCCGGGAATCCATGCGCCGATTCTACGAGCGGCTACGCTGCGCCGATGAAGGCGCTGCTGGCGGCCGTGTTCGCGGCGCTCGTTCTGGCTCCGGCCGCCCTGGCCAGCCACCCCGCGGGGCTCTTCACGAAGACCGACCAGGTGGTGACGATGGACGACGGGGTCGGGATCGCGACGACGCTCTACGTCCCGTTCGAGCACGCGCCGCACCCGGGACGGTTCCCGGCCGTGATGCTCTTCCACGGCATCGGGAGCAACCGGAAGGCGCTCGACCCGATCGCGAGGATCTTCGCGCAGCGCGGCTACATCGCGCTCACCTCCGACTTCCGCGGCCACGGCGAGTCCGGTGGGCTCTTCACGGCGGTCGGCGCCAGGGAGCTCCTGGATCTCGCGCGCCTGCGCGAGTCGTGGCTGCCGGCGAACGCGCCGCTCGACGGCGACAAGGTCGGCGCCTGGGGCATCTCGCTCGGCGGCGGCGCTGCACTCCGAGCGGCAGGCGAAGGGACGCCGTTCAAGGCGCTCGAGGTCGTCGAGACGTGGACCGACCTCTACGAGGCGCTCGTCCCGCAGGGCCTGCCGAAGTCCGGCGCGATCTTCCAGTTCCTCGGCGCCGTGCCGCGTGACCGGCTGGCACCCGAGCTCCTCGCGGTCCAGGACGCTGTCGCGAAGCGCGACGTGCCGGCGCTCCGCGCGTTCTCGACTCAGCGTTCCTCGCGCGAGCTGTTGTCGCGCGGCTATCCGCCCACGCTGTTCTTCCAGGGACGCCGCGACTTCGCGTTCGGCCTCGAGCAGGGGATCGTCGGCTGGCAGCAGCACTCGGGCCCGAAGGCTCTCTACATCGGCGCGTTCGGCCACGCGCCTTCGATCTTTCCGGGAGCAGACTTCGAGCTCCTGATGCAACGGGCGCTCCAGTGGTTCGACGTGCACGTTGCGGGCGCGACCGGCATACCGAGCCAACCGGCGGTCGAGCTCGCGAACGAACGCGGCACGAGCGTCCAGAGCTACGCGGGCCTGCCCCCGACGGTGCGGCACGTGCACCTCCTGCGCGGGAACGCGACGATCGGCGCCTCGGGCAAGGTCGTGCGTCGCGTGCGGACACCGCGTGTCCTCGAGACGTTCGGCGCGCCGACCGTGCAGGTGCGCGCATCGTCGTCGAGCGGCTGGTCGCACCTCGTCGCCGTCCTCGTCGCCCGCACGCCGAGCGGCCAGGAGATCGTCGTCAGCGAGGGCGGCGCGCCGACGAGCCTGACCGCCAAGCCGAAGAACTTCACGATCCGCCTGATCTCACAGGCGACGCGGATCCCCGCCGGCTCTCGGCTCGAGCTCACCCTGGCCGGGACCTCGACGGCACAGAACGCGGGCAACCTTCTCTACTTGGTGCCGGTGCCGCAGCGTGCGAGGATCACCATTCGGAACGTGACGATGACGATTCCCGCGCTGCGAACTCCCGTCTCGCGATGAGCCGCGTCGCACTCGTCGCTCTCGTCGCGACGCTCGTCGCGATTCCCGGCGCCTACGCACGGCCCTCGGCGACGCCTGGGGTCACCGCGTCGACGATCGTGCTCGGAGGATCGGGCCCGTTGAGCGGTCCCGAGGTCGCGTACGCCGGGACGATGATCGGTGCGAAGGCGTACTTCGACTACGTGAACTCGCAGGGCGGAGTGAATCGTCGCAAGATCGAGTACCGCTACCTCGACGACGGCTACGACCCGTCGCGGACGGTGCAGAACGCGCGGAAGCTCGTGCAGCAGGACGGCGTCTTCGCGATGTTCAACGTCGTCGGCACCGAGCAGAACCTCGCGGTGCGGCCTTTCCTGAACGCGCTGAAGGTGCCGCTGCTCTACGGCGGCACGGGCGTGCGGGCGATCGGCCGCGAGTACCGGAAGTACAAGTGGTCGATGGGCTACCTCCCGAGCTTCTTCGCGGAAGGACGCCTGTACGGCAAGCACCTCACCGCGACGAGGAAGAACGCGAAGGTCGCGGTTCTCTCCGAGGCGAGCGACTACGGGCGCGAGCTGCTCGCCGGCCTCAAAGCGGGGATCGGGACGAAGGCGAAGATCGTCGGGCAGCAGACGTACGAGGTCACCGACACCGACCTCTCGTCGCAGATCTCGCAGCTCAGGCGCTCGGGCGCGAGCGTGCTCATGCTCTTCACGCTGCCCAAGCAGACGATCGGCGGCTTCGTCGCGGCGAACCGGTTCGGCTGGAAGCCCCTGACGTACGTCACCTCGGTCTCCGTCGACCCGTCCGTGATGAAGATCGTCCAGGCCACGACCGGGAACCGGGCGGGCGACAACGCGATCACCGTCCAGTGGATGAAGGACTCGTCGAACCCGGCGAACGCGAAGGACCCCGCGATCAAGCTCTACAAGACGATCATGCGCCGGTTCGCGCCCGGCCGGAACGTGGACGAGGTCGTCCACCTCTACGGGATGGCCGTCGCCTATTCGATGGTGCAGACCCTGAAGGCGGCCGGCCGAAACCCGACCCGGGAGAGCCTCCTCCGGGCGGCGACGCACCTCGACCACCAGGTCCCGTTCATGGTCAAGGGGATCAAGGTCAAGACCTCACCAAATGATTACTTTCCGATCTCGAACGTCCGCTTCCTGCGCTATCGCAACGGTTACTGGCGCCAGTTCGGCGGGATCGTCGCCGCGGCCGGCTAATGCCGCGTGATTCGCAGGCAACTCCTGGGTATCAGGAACGTCTAAGACATCAGTCGCAGCCTTCCGAGGGGCTGGAAGAGAAAAAAGGAGTGGGATGACACGCAAGTTCCGCATGCTGATAGTCGGCGCGGCGAGCCTTGTGACGCTCGTCTTCGCCGGAACCGCCTTCGCGGCGTTCACACCGACGCTCGCCATCGGCCAAACACCGCCGACCGCGGGCTCGTCCGCGACCTCGTTCCGCCTGACCGTGCCGAGGGACGACGACGCACTCTTCAAGGCGTCGTTCTACGTCCCGGCGGGGTACACGGCCACCCTCGGGCAGGCGCCCGGGACCCAGCTCGGCACCGTTGCCGCGCAGGTCCAGGTTCGTGAGCCGATCGCCGGCGCGGTGCTGCCGCTGACCGGCACCCTGGTCGCGACCGACCAGGCGACGGTTGCCGCACAGGTCGGGCCCTGCACGGGCACCGCGACCCACGCCGCGTACTGGGTGCTCGTCCTCCAGGCCGCGGGCCAGGAGCTCCGCGTCCCGATGGTCATCGACCCGGCGCCCGCCGCGCTCGCCTCCGTCGCGTCGTACGTGATGCAGGTCTGCCTGCCGTCGCCGCACATCCCGGTGGCCGCGGGTGGCGCGACCTTCGGCGCGAAGCTGATCCAGGCTCAGATCAACATGAACAACGTGCTCAGGGCACCGACGTCCGGCGGCACGTACCGCTGGCACGCCGTGACGACGCCGTGGCCGAACGGCCCGGGCTTCCCGAACGTGGCAGGCACCGTGTCCGCGCAGGGCACGGCGATGCTCGCCGGAGCGATCTCGCTGTCCGCGACCTCGAGGAAGCGGGTCGTGACCGTCACGGGACGCCTCACCGAGGCCGGCCAGGGAATCGGCGCCCGGACGGTGACGGTGCGGATCGGCACGAGGAACTACAGCGTTCGCACGAACGCTTCCGGAACGTTCCGGAAGACCGTCAGGATCGCGAGGGGCTCGCGCGTCGCGGTCCGTGCGACGGCAGCGGTCCCGGCCAGGACGGGGGCGTGCACCACGACGTCGCCGTTCGCGCCGGTCCCGTGCGTCAGCGACACGTCGCAGTTCTTCACCGCGACGCGGTCGATCGTCGCACGCGTCCGTTCGTAGAGGAGTCGAACGTGGGCGGGGCCGAGCCGGCCCCGCCCACTACGATTGAGGGCATGAGCGCTCCGATCCGTGTCGGTACCTGCAGCTGGGCCGACGAGTCGCTCTCCAAGCACTGGTACCCGCCGGGGCTCAAGCCCGGCGAGCGCCTTCCCTACTACGCCGAGCGCTTCGACACGGTCGAGGTCGACTCGACCTACTACCGGCTGCCCGACGAGCCGATGGTGTCGCGCTGGGCCGAGCGCACGCCCGACGGCTTCGTGATGCACGTGAAGGCCTTCGGCGTGATGACGCGGCACCCCGTCAAGGTCGAGCAGTTGCCGCCCGACCTGCGCGAGGCGGCGCCGCTCGACGAGCGTGGCCGCGTCGACCGACCGCCGCGCGAGTTCCGCGCTGAGGTGTTCCGCCGGTTCCGCGACGCGCTCGAGCCGCTGCGCGCGTCCGGCAAGCTCGGCGGGATCCTCTTCCAGCTGCCGCCGTACATCGTCTCGAAGCCGAGCTCGTTCGAGTACCTCGAGTGGGCGAAGGAGCAGCTCGCGGGCGACGAGCTGATGGTCGAGTTCCGGCACGCGAGCTGGCTCGACGACGAGCATCGCGACGAGACGCTCAAGTTCCTCGAGCAGCTCGGAGCGACGCACGTGATCGTCGACTCGCCGCGCATCCCCGGCGCCAAGAACATCGCGCAGACCGTCTACGCGCTCACCTCCCCCACGCTGTACGTGCGGTTCCACGGCCGGAACGCGGGCACGTGGAACAAGCGCGGCGGCGGTGCGCAGGAGCGCTTCGACCACCTCTACTCGGAGGACGAGCTCCGCGAGTGGGTCGGGCCGCTGCGCGAGCTCGCCGGCGAGGCCGAGCGGGCGTACGCGCTCATGAACACGAACAAGTGGAACGAGGGGCCCGAGGGTCAGATGATCCCGCAGGGCGCCGCGAACGCGCTGGCGCTGCGCAAGCTGCTCGAGGCGGAAGGCGTTCCCGTCACGCTGCCGGCGACGGTGAGCGCGTGAACGTTCTGTCGGTGATCCACGGCACCGACGCGCGCGCCGAGCTCTTCTCGGCCGTCGTCGAGGATGCCGGGCACACGCACGAAGAGTGGTCGCTCGCGTGGCGCACGCCGCCGCCGCGCCCCGTCGACGCGTACGACGCGGTGCTCGTGTTCGGCGGTGCGATGCACGCCGACGAGCAGGAGAGCCACCCCTGGCTCCGCGACGAGAACTTCTTCCTCCAACGGCTGCTCGACCTGCACGTGCCGACCTTCGGTGTGTGCCTCGGCGCGCAGCTCCTCGCGAAGGCGGCGCACGCGCCAGTGCACCGCGCCCCCGAGCCCGAGATCGGCTGGTACGAGGTCGAGCTGAGCGAGGCCGCGCGCGAGGATCCCGTCTTCGGCGCGCTCCCCGAGCGCTTCGACGCGTTCCAGTGGCACTACTACACCTACGGCGTGCCGACCGGCGGCGTGGAGCTCGCGCGCAGCGCCTCGTGCACGCAGGCGTTCCGGCTCGGCGAGAGCGTCTGGGGAGTGCAGTTCCACCCCGAGGTGACCGAGGGGCAGATCGGCTCGTGGCTCAAGACCGACGGGTTCAACGAGGGCGTCGACGTGGAGCGGGTCGCCGCCGACACGCGCGAGCGGATCGGCGCGTGGAACGCGCTCGGCTCGCAGCTGTGCGGCGCGTTCCTCGCGGCGGCAGAGCGGCTGGCCCCAGTCCCGCGTCCGCTAGCGGTCGATCACGATCGCGCCGTCGAGCTCGCGGGCGCCGGCGTAGCCGTGGTCGGCGCCCTCGATCCGCATCGCGGCAGCGAGGTTCGCGATCGTCTCGGCCGGCGGCGGGAGCTCGTCGGGTGACGCACCGAGCACGGCCGCTGCGCGCACCGCGCGCCGGTCTGCGCCGGTGAGCCGTTCGACGAGCGTCGGGTTCGCTCCGAGCGAGACCACCTCGCCCGGCGGCAGCGGCCCGTAGTACTCCGGCACGGACAGGTACTCGTCGAGCATCCGGCCGCGGTCGTAGATCCGGTAGCGCGCGACGGCGCCTTCCTCGACGGCGAACGAAATCGCGACGACCCCGACCGCGTCCGAGAGCTCACGCGCGAGCCGCGGCAGCATCGAGGGGTCGCGGTCGCAGAGCTCGTCGTAGACCGAGATCCAGCCGTTCCGCGGCGGCACGATCACGGTTCCCTTGGACTTGCCGGCAAGGGTCGGCACGAAGCGGCGCACGATCCGCTCGACCGTGGGGAGGTCGTCGGTCTGCACGTGGACCGAGCCGAACGACTCCCCGCGCGGCTTCCGCTCGAGGTCGCGCTCGAGCACGTCGAGGTCGACGGCGAGGATGTGCGCGACCGGAACGAAGCCGAGCCGCGTGAACGTCTGCTCTTCGCGCTCGTCGACCTCGACCGCCAGCCGCGTCACACCCTGGTCGCGAAGTTGGCGCGCCAGCTCACGCAGCGCCTCGGGCGACTCGTCTTCCAGTCGGCCGAGGTACGCGGTGCCGTCGCGGATCTCCATCGTGGAAACCTAGGGGATCGCGTAGAGGCTGGCGAGGAGGTAGTGCGCGCTCAGGTTCTCGAACGGGCGCGAAGCGCTCGCCGAACGCGCGCGTCTCGGCGATCGACGGGCGCACGCCGTCGAAGTAGTACTCCGCGAGCGCCTTGACGAGCCCGAGGTCTCCGGCCGGCCACGCGCGCGGCCGGGCCAGGTGCCGGGCCATGAACCAGTCGGCGGTCCACTCGCCGAGCCCGCGCAGCGACACGATGCGCGCCTTGAGCTCGTCGTCGGGCAGCGTGGCGAGCTCGTCCCAGTCGACCTCAGCCCGCGCGACGCCGACGACGTACTCCGCCTTGCGCCGCGAGAAGCCGACCTCGGTCAGCTCCTCCTCCGCCGCGCTCGCGAGCCGTTCCTCCGTCGGAAAGGCCCAGGCGTGCTCGGCGCGCACGCCGAACCGCTCGATCAGCCGGTTCCGCACGGCGAACGCCGACTGGAGCGAGACCTGCTGCGCGGTGATCGAGGTGACCAGCGTCTCGTAGGGATCGGGGTTCAGCGGCGGCCGCAGCCCGCGCAACTCGTGGACGATGCGCGCCAGCACACGATCGCTCTCCGCGAACGAGTAGAAGCCATCGAGGTCGAACGGCCCGCCGAGGTACTGGAGCACGCGCGGCTCCGACGGCTCGACGTCCACGCCGCCGGGCGCGGACTCGATGCGAACCTCGCGCCCGTCGAACACACGGTGCACGCCGCCCTCGTGCCAGAGGTTCGCGAGATCCGGCCCGAAGGCGCGGTAGCGCTCGGTCGAGCGGGCGAAGTCGTAGGGCTCGGGAAGTGCGAGGGTCGCCACGCCGTCAGCGGCGAGGAACGAACGACCGGACTGCAGAGACCGCCGTGCGGCCGTCGAGGCTGCGCGCGATCGCGACGACGTAGACGACCTCACGTCGCCTGAACTTCGCGGGGTCGAGGAACGTCCGGTAGGGCGGCGAGTCGTCGGCGGCGATCCGCGTCCAGCGCGCGGCGCCGGCGCGGCGCACGGCGAACGCGACGCTCACGGGCCTTGCGCCCGCCGTCGCCGAGACGCGCACGAGGTCGCTGAGCGAGTCGCGCGCGACCGCGAGCACCGGCTTGGGCGGTCGAGCGGAGGGGATCCGCAGGGACGCCTCGAGGAGCGCGCTCGAGTAGGCCGGGATCGTGAGTGTCAAAGACCCCGAACGCGTGCTCGAAGCAGGGGTCGTCGTCCCGAGCAGCCGCTTCCACTCGGCTTGGGGAGTCGCGGTCGCGAACGTCAGGCGCGCAGGTGCTGCCCCCGCGTTGAACAGCGCGAGGTACTCACGCCGGCCCGCGGCGTCGATTCGGCTCACCGCGAGCGCGGTCCTGGTCGAGCGGCGAACGATCGTCGCGCCGGTCGACAGCACCGGGTTCGACGCCCGCAACTCGCCCAGCGTGCGCAGGCGCTCGGCAACCGGATGCGTCGCCTGGTCGAAGGAGGAGCCCGCGCCGATCGGGCCACTGCCGATCCGCTCCTCGCTGCGCCACTCGGCGACCTGCGTCGGGAAGAGGTCGTGGCGCGCCTCCTTGTCGCCGCCGCGACCGACGATCCCGAACTCGTCGCCGTAGTAGACGACCGGCGCGCCGCGCAGCAAGTAGAGGAGGTCGTAGGCGAGCAGCGTTCGCGCCAGCAACGGTCCACCTGCGCCCACACCCTTGTCGCGCACCTGGAGCGCCGCGCGCCCGATGTCGTGACTGCCGAGGAACGTCGGTGGGACATGGGCGACGCCGGAGGGCGAGAGGAAGTAGTCGTCGTCGTTCAACCGGGCGACGATGCCGGTCGAGCCGGCGCTACCGCCTGCGAAGCGCGCGAGCGCATCCTGCAGCGGAAAGTCGAGCACGTTCGGCAGACCGCGGTCGCGCACGTACTCCGACAGCTCGATCGCGTTGGTGATGAACGCCTCGCCGAACAGCTGAAAGTCCGGAACCCCCGCCTCGCGCGCGGCCGCGAGGATCGCCGGGACCCAGAACGGGAAGAACGTGCGCTCCACGTGTCGCGCCGTGTCGATGCGGAAGCCGTCGATCTTGTAGCGGCGGATCCAGCCGGCGAACACCTCCGCGAGCCCTTCGCGCACCGCGAGCTTCTCCGTGGCGATGTCGTCGAGCCCGAAGAAGTCGCCGAGCTCGAGGCAGGCGGCCGGACACGAGCTGAAGTCGATGTTGCCGCGGTTGTGGTAGTTCGCGGGGTCGTTGAGCCAGCCGGGAGACTTCGCGTTTCGCTCCTCCGGCGGGACGAACGGCGACTTCGGCGGCCCGTACTCGTAGCTCGGTAGCTGGATCACGTCGGCCGTGTGGTTGACGACGACGTCGAGGATCACCTTCAGCCCGAGCCGGTGCGCGCAGTCGACGAAGGCGGCGAAGTCGGCCTCCGTCCCGAGGTGCGGATCGACGCCGTCGAAGCCGAGCGCCCAGTAGCCGTGGTACGCCGCGCTGCCGGCCTGCACCGCCTTCTGCCGGAACGGAGGCGTGACCCAGACCGACGTGAACCCGAGCGCCTTGATCCGCGCGAGGCCGCGGGGACCCGTGCAGTCGCCGGTCAGGCCGGCGAAGTCGCCGCCGTGGAAGTAGCCGGTGTCGGTCGGGTCGTAGCCGGTGGCGTTCTTGCCGCCGCTCAGGCCGCCCCTGTCGTTTGCCGGATTGCCGTTCGCGTACCGATCGGGCATCACGAAGTAGATGCGCTGCTGCGCGAGCGGTGGACGCGTCGGCGGCTGCGCGAGCGTTCGCAGCTCAGAGCCGGCCGGAGGCCGCGGAAGAGCGTCTACGGCGGCGCTCGCACTCGCCGCTCCCAGAGCAACCGCAACGGCGATTGCGCTAGCGAAGCGGCGCACCCGTCTCCGCGTCGAAGAGATGGATGTGCTTCGTGTCGATCGCGAGCGGGACCTGCTCGCCCGCGCGCAGCCCTACTGCTTCCTCGGCCGAGATCGACGCGACGAGGTTCGGCCTGGCCGCGGTCACGCCCTCGGCGGCGAGCTCCTGCTCCTCGAGCAGGTCGTCGTCGACGCCGATCACCATCGCGTCGACGCGGAAGTACGCGATCGATGACGAGCCGAGTGCCTCGATCAGCTCGAGGCCTGCGTTGATCGCGGGCAGGTCGGGACGCCGGTCCGCGCGGTGGAGGTCGTCGGCGCGCACTCCGAGCACGACCTCGCGCCCCTCTCGGCCGCGCGCCCCGGGGAAGCGTCGCATCACCTCTTCTGAAAGCGGGACGTGCTGGCGGCCGAGGGTCACATTGACCGTGCCGTTCTGCGAGGACACGGTCGCCGCGAGCAGGTTCATCGGCGGCGTGCCGATGAAGCCCGCCACGAACAGGTTCGCGGGGTTGTCGTAGAGCCGCTGGGGCGTGTCGACCTGCTGGAGGCGCCCCTGGTTCATCACGGCGACCCGGTCGCCCATCGTCATCGCCTCGACCTGGTCGTGGGTGACGTAGATCGTCGTCGTCTCGAGGTCGCGCTGGAGCTTGGCGATGTCGGCACGCATCTGCACGCGAAGCTTCGCGTCGAGGTTCGACAGCGGCTCGTCCATCAGGAACGCCTGCGGCTGACGCACGATCGCCCGCCCCATCGCGACGCGCTGACGCTGCCCGCCGGAGAGCTCCTTCGGCCGGCGCGCCAGGTACGGCGTCAGGTCGAGCATCTTCGCCGCCCAGGTCACGCGCTCCGCGATCACCGACTTCGACTCGCGGCGCAGGCGCAGGCCGAACGCGATGTTGTCCGCGACCGTCAGGTGCGGGTAGAGGGCGTAGTTCTGGAAGACCATCGCGACGTCGCGCTCCTTCGGCGTCAGCTCGTTGACGACGCGTCCGCCGATCGAGACGGTTCCGTCCGAGATGTCCTCGAGCCCCGCGACCATGCGAAGCGCCGTCGTCTTCCCGCAGCCGGACGGCCCGACGAGGACGAGGAACTCGCCGTCGCGAGCCTCGAGCGAGAGGTCGAAGACCGCCTGCACGCCGTTCGGATAGACCTTGTCGACTCCGTCGAACACCACGTCAGCCACGACTCACCTCCAACTCGCTCACTGCATTCTCCAGACGTGAAAGGCAGGGCCGTCGCCGGGAAGCTCCGCGGTCCCGTCGACGGTGACGTGCTCGCCGCCGAGGAGCGGCTCGAGCTCGCGCGCGTCGAGCGCCAGCCGGATCGGCTCGTGCGGCGCGCGCGCGGCGAGGACGAGCAGCCGCTCGCTCGGGGACTCGCGCAGGAACGCGATCGCGTCGTCGCTCACGTGCGCGTAGCGAATCCCGCCGCGCGCCAGCGCGTCGCTCGAGCGGCGGAGCGCGATCAAGCGCTTGAACTCCTCGAGCAGCGGCCGGTCCCACGTGTCGGGTGCGTCCCAGGGCATCGTGCGCCGCGCGTCCTCCCCCCACTCGCCCTCGAGGCCGAGCTCATCGCCGGCGAAGACCATCGGCACGCCCGGCGAAGTCATCTGCAGGCCCACGCCGACGAGTTGCTGCTCGCGTGAGCCGCTCACCGTCCGAAACCGCGCGGTGTCGTGGCTGTCGAGCAGCGTCCACGAGTGGAGCGCCGACTGCCACGGCAGGCCGGACCTGAACGCGCGCATGGCACCGACGGTGGCTCCGCCGCCGACCCGCGGCACGCCGACGGGCATCCCCCAGAACGACCGGCGGAGCTCGGCGGGCGGGCTCTCGCCCAGCAGCCACGACCAGACGGGCCGCAGAAAGCCTGCGTAGTTCATCGCGCCGTGCCAGCCGGTGCCGTCGAGGTCGCGGCGGAAGTCGTAGCCGTGCTCGGCGACGAGCAGCGCGTCATCGGTGAGCGCGCCTCGGATCAACTGGGCGACCTCGCGGGTCAGCTCGATCCCGCGGTAGCGCCCGGTCATGTTCGCCACGTCGATCCGCCAGCCGTCCAGGCCGGCCTCGAGCCAACGCCGAGTCACGCCGACCATCCGCCGGCGGAGCTCGACCGAGCGCCAGTCGAGCTTCGGCAGGCTCGGGATGCCGAGCCACGACTCGTAGCCGGCCGGAAGGCTCGGGTCGAAGTAGTAGAGCTCGCGCTCGAGCGCGCTCGGGTCGGCCAGCGCGTCGACGAACCATTCGTGCCCGTTACCCGTGTGGTTCGTGGTCAGATCGCCGATCACGCGCACACCGCGCGCGTGCGCGGCGGCGAGCAGCGAGCGAAGCGCGTCGTCGCCGCCGAGCAGCGGATCGACACGGTCGAAGCTCGTCGCGTCGTAGCGGTGCGTGCTGCTCGCGGGGAAGATCGGCGTCAGGTAGAGCGCGTTGACTCCGAGCTGCTCGATGTAGTCGAGGCGCTGCTCGATTCCGCGCAGGTCACCGCCGAACCACTCGCGAGGCGTGTTCGGGCCGCGGCCGGTCGGCAGCTCGTTCCACGCGCGAGGCACCGCCCAGTCGGGCGGTTCCACACCGAGCTGCGACGTCGCGAAACGGTCGGGAAAGATCTCGTAGACGACCGACGAGAGGTGCCACGCAGGCCCGTCGCCGAGCGAGAGCACGAAGTCGTCGCCGTCCGGAGACTCGTGCGCGCGCCGGCCGTTGCCGTTCAGCCACGTCCAGCCGCCCTGCGGGCCGACGAGGACCCACCGATACGACGTGCTCGGGTTCGAGACCGGGAAGCTCGCCCGCCACCACGTCTCCGTCTCGGTCTCGCGGTCGACCTGCGCCCGCACCCAACGCGGTTCGCCGTCCCGGACGTAGCGGAGGATCACGTCGTCGGCCGACCCGCGCGGAGCGCGGAGGCGCACGACGGCCTCGCCGCCGAGCTCGTCCGGGCGTTCGAGCACGTACTCGTCCGAGCCGTCGTGGTGCGGCTCCGAGAGCAGCGACGTTCCCGGCTCGAGCTGCGTGGCGCTCATCCCTTGACCGCGCCGCCGGTCAGCCCGGAGACGATGAACTTCTGGAGGAAGAGGAACAGGAGCACGATCGGCGGGGCTGCAAGCACGACGCCGGCCGCGAACGCACCCCAGTGCTCCGAGTACTGCTGGTCGATGAAACCGAACAACCCACGCGTGAGGGTGAACTTGTCCTCGGTCTGCATCAGCACGCTGGCGATCACGAACTCGTTGACGACACCGATGAACGAGAAGAGCCCGATCACCGCGAGCACCGGCGCCGCGAGCGGAAGGATCACGCCCCAGAACACTTGAGCCGGTGTGGCTCCGTCGACGCGGGCCGACTCGTCGAGCTCGTTCGGGATCGTGTCGAAGAAGCCCTTCATCAGCCAGACGTTCACGCCCATCACGCCGCCGAGGTAGACGAGCATCAGTCCGGTGAGCGTGTTCAGGCCGATGAACCCGAACACCTCGCCGGTGTGCAGCACGATCAGGTAGATCGCGACGACGAGCAGCAGCTGAGGGAACATCTGGATCAGGAGCAGCGCCAGCAGGCCGATCCGGCGACCCTTGAACCGAAAGCGGCTGAACGCGTACGCCGCGAGAGCCCCGAGGAGAACCGTCAGGATTGCGGTGCCCGTCGCGACGAGCATCGTGTTTGCGTACCAGCGCGCGAACGGGATCTCGGTCGGTGGGTCGCCCGGCCTTCCGGCCACCTCGCCCTTGAGCAGCTGGCTGAAGTTCTCGAGCGTGACGTCGCGCGGGATCAGGGTTGCGCCGCCGAGCGTCTGGTCGGCGTTGAAAGCTGCGGAGAGGATGTAGGCGATCGGGAAGAGCGCGAAGAGCACAGCGATCAGAGCGATCACGTGCCGCCACCAGTTCCCGCCGCCGCGCGGCCGCGTCCGCCGGGTTCTGATTCGGCTCCGCCAACCGACCGCTGCTGCCGTTTGCGCTTGTTCGACCGTCGTCATCGGATGTTCTCCAGTGCGTTCGTACGCCAGAAGGCGAGGGACGAGATCGTCGCCACGATGAGGAAGATGATCAGCGCGATCGCGCTCGCAAGCCCGTAGTCCTGACCCTTGCCGGAGGCGAACGCGATCTTGTACGTGTAGCTGATCAGGATGTCCGTGTCACCCGCGGTCGTCTGGTCACTCGACTGCGGGCCGCCGCCGGTCAGGAAGTAGATGTTCCCGAAGTTGTTGAAGTTGAAGGCGAACGACGCGATCAGCAACGGAGCAACGACGATCAGGAGCAGCGGCAGCGTGACCTTGCGGAACACCTGCCAGGGCCCGCCGCCGTCGACCCGCGCAGCCTCTTTCAGCTCGATCGGAATCGACTGGAGCGCGCCCAGCGAGATGAGGAAGAAGTAGGGCGAAGTCAGCCAGACGCTGACGAGGATCACCGACACCTTCGCCCAGTTCGAGTCGAACAGCCACGGGATGTCGGTGTGCAGCAGCTTGTTGACGACCCCGAAGTCGTCGTTCAAGAGCCCCTGCCAGACGAGGAGCGACAGGAAGCCGGGGATCGCGTACGGGAGGACGAGCAGCACGCGGTACGTGCGGAGGAAGTTCATTTCGGGCTTGTCGAGCGTGATCGCGAGGAGCAGCCCGAGGACGAACGAGATCAGCACCGCCAGAAACGCGAAGGCGAACGTCCAGACGAAGACGCGCAGGAACGGATCACGAACCAGCGGGTTGTGGAGGATCTTGTCGAAGTTGGCCCACCCGATGTTCGTCTTCCAACCGGGCTCGAGCTCCTCACCGGAGCGCGCCGTGAACGAGCCCTTGCCGTTGTCCGTGAACACGACGCCGCTCTCGATCCGCGTGAACTGATCCTTCACCGGGTCGTAGCGCAGCGTCGGCTCGAGCTCCACGGCGGTGTCCAGACCCTCGGGCCGGATCGCCGCCGAGCCGGACGTGGGGACGGTGAACGCCGCGAGCTCGCGGTCGATCGTGACCAGCTCGGGACCTGTGACGAGCGTGTACCCCTCTGCCCCGGCGATCCCGAGGTCGTCCACCTGCACGCTGCTCCGCTCGATCGGGATCAGCTCCTCCGTGGTCCCGACGAACGTGTTGCCGGTGTCCTCGTCGACGAGCAGCAGCACCAGCGCGCCGTCGGCGTCGCGGGCCGGCGCCATCAGGTACGACTTGCCGTCCGGCGGCGGCGCGAGCGAGTTGCCCTGGATCCCCACGATCGCTTCGTCCTTGGCGAGGATGTGGCCGGTCGAGTAGTTCGTGAAGGCGACCTGCACCGTGTAGAAGATCGGGATCACCTGGAACGCGAGCATCAGCACCGTCCCGGGGATCAGGAACTTCAGCGGCAGCGCCCGCTTCGAGAGGTACGCGGCGTCGATCAGGATCGTCGTCACCGCGAGGACGGCGACGGCCGGCCACTTGCCTTCGTCGGCGAGCACGATCGCGGCCCAGACCGCGAGCCCGTTCATCAACGCGAGCAGGAGGATCTTGATCGCGAGGCCGACCGGGCCCGAGAAGAACGGGGCGGCCCGCGAAGGGAAGGCCATCACCGTCTGCGCGAACGTCGGGCGCGGCGGCACCTCGGCTCGAGCTGCGGTCGTGGTCACGTGGGCCTCCGGAAGGGGACGAAGCGATGGGCGCCCGGTCACGCCGGGCGCCCATCGGTCGCTCAGTTCAGATCAGCCGATCTTGTTCCTGATGTTGCGCGCAGCGGTCGTGAACGTCGGACGCGCGGCGGTCGCGGTCCCGTTCGTCGACTTCAACCACGCTCCGCCGAGCTCTTCCCACACGCTCGACATCTGCGGGATGTTCGGCATCGGAACGCCACCCGCGCCTGCGCGACCGAACTGCGCCAGCACGGGGTTGTTCACCTGCTTGCCGGCGACCGTGTTCGCCGGGAACCGACCGTTGGCCGCCGCGAGCGCCCGCTGCGAGGCGGGCAGCATGATGTAGCTCGCGACGAGGTCCTTCGCCAGCGTCGCCACGCCGTGGCTGTTGGCGTACCGGGTGACCATGAACCCCTGGACGCCGAGGAACGGCACCGAGCTGGAACTTGATCTTCGGCACCTGCACGATCTGGAAGCGCAGACCGCTCGACCTGAGCGTGTCGGCCTCCCACGGGCCCGTGAGCCAGAAGGCCGCCTGTCCCTTGAGGAAGGCGTTCTTCGCCGTGTCGTAGTTGACCTTCGAGTTGATCAGCCCGAGCCGATCCCACGTGTCGATCATCGGCGCGTTCCTCAGGAAGGTCGGGTTCGCGACGCCGATCGCCCTCGCGTTCAGGTTCCCCGCCTTGTTGCGGCCGAAGACGTAGCCGCCGAGGCCTGAGAAGAACGGGTACATGTGGTACGCGTCACCTGCGGGGGCCTGAGGAACGGCGATCGCGAGGTTGTCCGCGCTCCTGTTCTTGAACGCCAGCGCCTGCTTCTGAAGCGACGCGAACGTCTTCGGCACGGTGGCCAGCCGCGTGTTCACGACGAGGCCGACGTTCTCGAGCGCGACGGGCGCGCCGTACAGACGCTTGACCGCCGTCCCGTACGAGAACGCGTCGAGCGCGTACTTCGGGAACTGCCTCAGGGTCGCCTTCTTCGGCGACAGCGGCAGAACGAGACCGTCGGCAGCGAGCTGCCCGGTCCAGTCGTGCGCACCGATGATGACGTCCGGAGCCGTTGCCGGCGCCACCGTCTTGAGCTGGTCGCGGATGTCGCCGAAGCCCTTCTCGACCACTACGACGTTCACGCCGCGGCGCGCTGCCCAGGCATTCGCGATCCGTTCGATGTCCGCACGCCGATCCTTGTCCGTCCAGATCGTGAGCGTGCCGGTTGTGGCCTGTGAGCCCGAGACCGCTGCCGACGCAGGAACGGCCGCAGCGACCATGGCGAGCATCACGACGACGACCAGCGCGCCGAACGCGGTTCTCCTACTCATGTGAAGCCTCCTCATTGGGTCGAAATCCGACTGCCGCGCTGTGGAACAGCGTTTCATTCAGCGAGGCAGCGAAAGCGAGACTATGACAGCGGAGGCAGGCTCGTCAAGGGTCCCGGTGCGCTTTTTCGCCGGAGTTAGGCGCATTTGCAACGGCCGCAAGACCCTCCTATGATCGGCCTCCTGATGAAACGCGTTCCACTGGAGCCCCTTGGCATCGCTTCGTGAGGTCGCTTCCCGCGCCGGCGTGAGCCTGGCAACGGCCTCGCGCGTCGCCAGCGGAGTCGACGGCGTCCGTCCTGAGACCCGCGAGCGAGTCGAGGGCGCGATGCGCGACCTCCTCTACGTTCCGCCGGGCCGCAAGTCGGCGACCGGGGCGATCGGCCTGCTCGTCCCCGAGCTGACGAACCCGATCTTTCCCGCGCTGGCCCAGGCGATGGAGGCGAGGGCGACGGAGGCCGGGCTCGCGACGATCCTCTGCAACACCCGTGCGGCGGCGTTCCGAGAGGCCGACTACGTCCACATGCTCCTCGACCGCCGCGTCGACGGGATGATCTTCATCGCCTGCGAGATGACGCACCTCGCCGGCGAGCACGACCACTACGCGCGGCTGCTGGAGGAGGGCGCCCGGCTCGTGTTCGTGAACGGCGCACTCGACGGGATCGACGTCCCGTGCGTCTCGGTCGACGAGCGGCACGCGGGCTTCCTCGCCACGCAGCACCTGATCGCGCTCGGACACCGGCGGATCGGCTTCGTCGCGGGACCCGCCGACTACCTGCCGACGCAAGAGAAAGCGGCGGGACGCCTCGACGCCCTGAACCGGGCAGGGCTTTCCCCGGACGGCCCCGTCGTCCACGGCGAGTTCACGCTCGAGGGGGGCCGAAGCTCCGCGCGGACGCTGCTCTCGCGCCCGGACCGGCCGACCGCGGTCATCTGCTCGAGCGACGTGATCGCGATCGGGGTCCTCCAGGTCGCCAGAGAGCTGGGGCTGGGCGTCCCCTCAGACCTGTCGGTGGTCGGGTTCGACGGGATCGAGGCGGCGACGTGGGTCGAGCCTGAGCTGACGACGATCGCGCAGCCGATCGACCAGATCGCCTCGACAGCGGTCGAGCTGCTGCTGAGCGTGATCAGCGACCCGACGCGGTCGCTGCCACGGGTGCTCCTGCAGCCTCGACTGCGGGCCGGAGGCACGACGGCGGTGCCTGCAGCGCCGTAGAGCAGCTGTCCATACTGTTGGGTATAATACCCGGCGGTATGAGCAGACGAGACGAACCGAGAAACCCCTTTCGCTACGGCGCGCTGGCCTTCGACGAGGCGTTCACCGACCGCGAGCGCGAGCTTCGTGAGCTGAAGTCGGACATCCGGAACGGCCAGGACGTCGTCGTGTTCGCACCCCGCCGCTACGGCAAGTCCTCGCTCGTGCTCCGGGCGCTCAAGGACCTCCGGCGCCAGGGAGTGTTGAGCGCGCAGGTCGACCTGATGACGGCGCCGACCAAGGAGAAGCTCGCCGAGAAGCTCGCGAAGGCGATCCACGAGGGGATCGCCTCCCCGCTCTACCGCGCGCGCGAGCTGGCGCTCGGCGTCTTTCGCGGCCTGCGGATCACGCCCACGGTCACGATCGACCCGGAGGACTCGTCGGTCTCGTTCGGCTTCGAGCCGGGCCGGGCGCCGGCGGACGTCGACGCGACGATCGAGCGGCTGTTGACGCTGCCCGGCGAGCTGGCCGCCGACCGCGGTCGCATCGTCGCGCTCGTGCTCGACGAGTTCCAGGAGGTCGTCGAGATCGACCCGAACCTTCCCGAAGCTGATGCGCGCCGTCTTCCAGGCGCAGCCGGAGGTCGCGCACGTCTACCTCGGCTCGAAGCGGCACCTGATGCGCTCGATCTTCAACGACGAGAACGAGCCGTTCTGGCGCAGCGCGAAGCAGGTGGAGCTCGGCGTGATCCGACCCGACCTGTTCGCGCCGTTCATCGCCGAGCGGTTCCGGTCGACCGGGAAGCGGATCGACGACGAGGCGGTCGAGACCGTGCTCGCGAAGACCGCAGGGCATCCGTACGCGACGCAGGAGCTCTGCTACTTCACGTGGGAGGCGACCGACCTGCGCTCGACCGCCAAGCCGCTGCACGTGCGCGTCGGGCTCGAGGGCGTGCTGCGCTCGGAGCACGCGCACTTCTCGCTCATCTGGGAGGACGCGTCCGCCGGCCAGCGGCTCCTGCTGACGGCGCTCGCAGCCGAGCCCGGGCGTCCGTACAGCGAGGACTACCGGCGTCGGCACCGCCTTCCTGCCGCGACCAATGTGCAGAAGGCGCTCGCCGCGCTTCGGCGCCGCGAGCTCGTCGGCAAGCGCGAGGACGGCTCCTACGAGATCGTCGAGCCGTTCTTCGCGGAGTGGGTCGAGCGAACGCTCGAGTCGGCTCCCTGATCAGATCAGCTCGGCGATGAGCGCAGCGGCCCTCGCTGCTCCGTCCGACTCGACCGGCCGGTAGTCGGTCTCTCGGCCGATCTCCTCGGCGATCGCCTGCGCGATCACGTCGGGCGTCGCCGTCTCGTAGTCCATGCAACGCCCCGCGCCGTAGCGCTCCAGGCGATGGCGCACGTGATGGTTCTGCTCGAAGTGATGCCGAAGCGGGAAGTACAGGAAGGGCCTCCCGTTCGCCGCCAGCTCCATCGTGGTCGTCAGGCCGCCCTGCACGACCGCGAGGTCGGAGGCGGCGAGATGGCGGTAGAGGTCGTGCACGTACGCTCGGAGCTCGAGCCCCTCCACCGTCGGAAGCGACGCGAGATCGATCCGCGGGCCGGCGACGACGACCATCCGCAACCCGGGCACGAGCCGTTTCGCCTCGGGAAACGCCGCCATCACGCGCCGCAGGAGATCTCCGCCGACGCCGGACCCGCCCACCGTGACGATGCAGACCTGCTCGTCGGGTCGATAGCCGAGCTCGGCCCGGAGCGCCTCGCGATCGGCGAACTCGGCCGGATTGAAGCCGGTCACGTACCCGGCGAAGTCGTAGTGCTGCTCCGTCCAGTCACGGATCAGCGGCAGGTCGCCGCCGAACGAGTCCGCGAACGATGTCGTCGGGGTTGCCGACGAAGACGGCGCGATCACGCAGACGCGGGAAGCGAGCGATGTGCTCGATCATCTCGGCGTTGTAGTCCGCCGCGACGAACGCCTCGCGATCGCCGCCGTCGGGCATCGGCAGCCAGCCGACGAAGTCGGTCAGCCAGACGTACGCCGCGCGCTTCTGCTCCGGGTTCTCGTGCAGGTAGTAGTCGAGCTCCCACGCCTCGTCGCCGATCCAGAGGTCGTACTGCTCGTCGCGCACGAGGTCGTGGAAGACCATGAAGTTCGCGAGCAGGATCTCGTCCATCCTGCGAATCGCCTGGAAGCAGTGCAGGTCGTGCTCGGCGCGACTCGCTCTCGATGTGCTGCGACTCGTTCGCGAGCAGCGCGCTCGCGGGATGGATCCGCTCGCCACGCGACTCGAGCACGGCGGTGACCGGGTGCTGCGCGAGCCAGTCGAGCTCGAGATCCGGGTGCAGCTTTCGGAGCTCGTCCGCGATCGCCACGTCGCGCCTGCGCGTGGCCGAGCCCGATCGGCGACGACACGTAGAGGGCGCGCTTGCGCCGCGACCTTCCGCGAACCCACGTTCGGGGCGGCGCCGGCGGGGCGATGAACTCGCGCAGGAGGAGATTCACCGCGACCGGGTCGCGCGCATGCGGGAAATGTCCGCTCCCCTCCATCAGCACGAGCTCGCCTCCGGTCGCGTCCGCGAGCGCGACGCCTCGCCTCGGCGGACTGATCTGGTCCTCCTCACCGTGGATGACGAGCACGGGGCACTGCACGCGGCGAGCAGAGGCCGCGGAGCTCCTCCTCCGGGAGGAACCGGCTGGTGGAGAGGGTGACGAGGGTCTCGCCGTCCGTCTCGAGACCCCAGCCGACCGCGTCCTCGATCGGCTTCGTCGAGTGCGGTTCGGTCACCGCCTGCGACATGAAGAACTCGACGAACCCCGGGAAGTCGCGGAGCCAGTAGTGGGCGTTGAACTTCGCCCAGCCCTCGTCGGTGTCGAGTTGCTCGTCGAACGAAAAGTCCGAGCGGTGTCCGTGCCCCGGCGCGATCGCGAGCGACGGCGCGATGAAGACGACGCCGCTCACGCGTTCGGGGTGCTCGGCGGCGAGCACGAGGCAGCGCTGCGCGCCGAGCGAGAGCGTGACGAGCACGGCGCGCTCGGTGTCTGTCGCATCGAGCACGGCGAGCGCATCGGCTGCGTACTCATGCTCGGTGTAGGCCTCCGACTCCCGTGGCCGGTCCGACTTCCCGTTCCCTCTCGGATCGAAGGTCAGAACGCGGCAGTGGCGCGCGAAGTACGGGATCTGCAGCTTCCAGCTGCGGGAGTGGACGAGCGCCCACGGCGGCACGAACATGACCGTCGGCTCGCCCTCGCCGTAGACCTCGTAGAAGACGCGGACGCCGTCGCGCTCGACGTAGCCCTCCTGATCGGGATAGCGAGCCCGCGACTGCTCGCGCCCGGCGCCCACCGCCGCCGTCTTCATCGCTTCTCCTTGGCCTGCAGCCAGCCGTCGAGCCAGTCGAGGAGCTCGCGGTGCCCCTCCTCGACGCCGGACAAGCGCTCCAGGATGATGCCCTCGTTGAACGTGATCACGAGCGAGACAAGGGCGTCGAGCGGCATGTCGATCCCGTAACGCTTGCGCGGCTCCGCAAACGCTTCGGTCAGCACCTGCCGCCACTCCTTGTTGACGTGGTCGACGCGCTCGCGCAGCTCGGGACGATTCCAGGCGAGGGCCTGGAGCTCCAACCAGATCTTCTGGTAGGGCCTGTCCTCGTCGAGGTAGCGCATCGCCGTCCGCCACTTCTGGATAAACGGAACGTCCGGGTCGGTGTAAAGCACCCGCTGACGCACGATCAGCCGATCGGTGAACCGTTCGAGTACCCGCACGAGCAGATTCTCGATCGAGCCGAAGTAGTAGTGGACGAGACCGTTGTTGACGCCGGCCTCGTCCGCGAGCCGACGGGTCGTGATGCCGCCGTGCCCGACGTCAACGAGCAGTCGTTCGGCCGCGTCGAGAAGCGCCTCTTCGGCCGTCGTCCGGGCCGTGTTCGCTACCGCCACTGCCGGAGCCTGTTCAGCAGTTCGCCAAGGCGTGCGCGGGCGAGCTGCCAGCGTCATGGCGCCCGCGCCCGCGCCGCTCGCCACGACCATCGTCAGGACGTCTTCGCCCATGTGGTGACCGAGGATCACGGAAAGATCTCCGTCGTGCAATCCCCGCCCTGGAGTCGCACCTCGTGCGCGCGCGCCGGCCCGCCCGGGCGATCGTGGAAGTCGACGAAGAAGTCGCGGTCGACCTCCATCCCGCCCTCGGGATCGCAGTTCACGCGGAGCAGCCACGAGCGAAGCTCCGGGTAGAACTGGTTGTCCCAGGTCGAGTACAGCGAGTTCGTCACGTAGAGCCGGCGCCCGTCGAACGAGAGCTGCAGCATCTGCGGGCCGCCGTTCAGCTCGCGTCCGGCGTCGCTCGGGTTGCCGAGGAGACCGCCGAGCCAGAGCCGCCCGGTCAGTCGCGGCTGCGCCGGGTCGGAGACGTCGTACTGGCGCAGGTCGCCGTGCAGCCAGTTCGAGAGATAGAGGAACCGGTCGTCCATCGAGAGGACGAGGTCGGTGATCAGGCCCGGCACCGGGAAGGGCCATCCTTCGAGCTCCACCGGCTCGACCGCGATCACCTGCTGCGCCTCGTACGAACCGTTGGTTCGCTGGAACCGCCACATCGTGCTCGAGAGCGCTGCGCCGACGAACCCTTCGTCGGCCTCTGGATCGTGCAACCAGCGCACTTCGAGCGGCACGAGACCCGCCTCACCGAGGTCGATCGTCTGCTCGAGGCGTCCGCTCGGCGAGGTTCCAGAAGTGCAGTCGGCTTCCGTAGCGCCCGGCTCCGACATCCTCGAGGTCGAAGCCCGGTTCGAACGCATTCGGCTCGCCGAACTCCGACGAGATGAGGACGTTCTTGCGCGGCTGGTACCAGAAGTCGTAGTTGAACGGCGGCTGCTCGCCGCCGTTCTCCCAGCGACCCTTGACCTCGAACGTCTTCGCGTCGAGCACCGCGAAGCCCCCGGCCCCTGCGCCGTCCGCATCGCCGAGCATGCTCACGACGATGTTGTCGCCCGGCATGCAATGGACCGTGTGCGGACGCGTGTAGCCGGTCTTTGCGACGAGCTCGTCGCGCTCGATCACCTTTTCGACCCGTGGCCGGCGCGGATCGTCCGCGACGTTGATCACGTTGATCCGCGATGAGCGGAAGCCGGGCAGGATGAGATGCGAGCGGTCCGGGCCGTGGCACGCCGAGCTGCAGCGGTTCCAGCCGAAGTGGTGCAGCTCGTCGCCGACGTTCGGCATCGGCGTCTCGTGCAGGATCCGCCCGTCCTCGGCGTCGACGACGGCGAGGAAATCCGGGGCCTCGACGCCCGTGCCCTCGTGGAGGCAGGCGAGGTAGAGGAACTCCTCCTGCGGCGCTTTCTGGGCCTCCTGAGGCGAGCCGTAGAACGAAGCGGGGGCGCTGTGACCGTGCATTGCTCCTCCTTTGACGAGCGCCTAAGTCAGATGTCTTAGTCATCTGACCAAACACGGAGGCTGCTGTCAAGGGCCGAGGGCGGACCCGAGCTGCACGAAGTCCTCGAAGGGCTCATAGGCGACCCCCTTTTCCTCGAGGTAGCCGACGAGCCCGTCGCGTGCGAAGACGCGGTCGGCGGCGAGCGCGACGCACCGATCCGAGTACCCGTCGCCGACGTAGACGACCGGCGAGCTCCGGGAGCGAAGCACGCTTGCACGCCTCGCCGCACTCCGCGCACTGCGCGTCGTCGCGCCAGATCGGCCGCCAGCTGCCCGTGGTCGTGTCGAGCCGGTTCGCGTGCACCTCCAGCGAGACGCCCTCGCGCTCGAGCACCGGCTCGATCAGCTCGTTGAAGCCGCTCGAGAGGATCACCGGCTCGTGCTCCTCGGCGAACGCGCGGAAGCCGGGCCGCACCGTGACGTGCTCGCGCACCCACTCGATCGCGTCCTCGAGCGGCAGCGTGAGCGTTCCCATCTCGATCGCGATCACCTCGTGCAGCGACATCCCGCGCTCGAGCGCGTGCTCGGTCGCCGCGTAGATCTCGCGGTCGCCGAACTCCTCGATGATCATGTGCAGCCCGTCGACCTCGGTGACGGTGCCGTCCCAGTCCAGGACGACTGCTGCTCTAGAAATGTGACGTGACGCCGGCCGGGTTCTCGTCGGCGTCGGCGGGCTGGTCGGGTTCCTCGTACCAGGAGTACGCGTACTTCCCGTCGTCGAGCCCCTTCGCGAGCTTCGTCAGCTTCAGCGGATGGAACGTGTCGCACATGACGGCGAGCTCGTGCGTCTCGGTCATCCCGATCGAGCGCTCGGCGAGGCCCGGCTGCGGGCCGTGCGGCAGGCCCGACGGGTGCAGCGTGATCGAGCCGATCTCGATCCCCTTGCGCGACGAGAAGTTCCCGTCGACGTAATAGATCATCTCCTCGCTCTGGAGATTCGAGTGGTGGTACGGGATCGGGAGCGCCATCGGGTCGAAGTCGAGCTTGCGCGGGCAGAACGAGCAGATCACGAAGTTCCGGCCCTGGAAGGTCTGGTGCGACGGCGGCGGCATGTGGATGCGCCCGGTGATCGGCTCGAAGTCGCGGATGTTGAACGTCCACGGGTAGAGGTAGCCGTCCCAGCCGACGACGTCGAACGGGTGGTAGTCGACGACGTAGTCCTGGAACCCGTCGCGCACGCGCACCTTGACCAGGAACTCGCCCTGCTCGCGGATCGTCTTCAGCTCGGTCGGCGCGTGGATGTCGCGGTGGTAGTACGGCGCGTGCTCCATCAACTGGCCGTAGTTGTTGCGGTAGCGCTTCGGGATCTCGATCAGGCCCGGCGTCTCGAAGAGCAGGTGGCGCTCGGGCAATGAGTCGGGCGCGAACCGGTACGTCGTGCCGCGCGGGATCACGATGTAGTCGCCCTGCGCGTACGTCAGGTCGCCGAACGTCGTCTCGAGCGTGCCTCCGCCCTCGTGCACGAAGTACACCTCGTCGCCCTCGCCGTTGCGGAAGAAGTAGTCCATCCGCTCGGTCGGGCGCACGAGCGAGATCTCGACGTCGCTGTTCCACATCAGGAGCTTGCGCCCGTTGATCGGGTCACCCTCGGGCTTCGTGTCCCACGTCGTGAAGTGCCGGTGCGCGTGCGCGTCCGGGACCCACTCCTCGCGCTTGATCGGCTTGAAGTCGCCGAGCTTCTGCACGCGACACGGCGAGGTGAGGTGGTAGAGGATCGACTCGTTCCCCGAGAAGCCCTCGAGGCCCATGACCTCCTCGGTGAGCAGCGTGCCGTTGTCGCGAAACTGGACGTGGCGCTTGCGCGGAACGTCGCCGAGGCGCTGGTAGAACGGCATGGCGGCAGGTTACCCCGTGGCGAGCGCGGCCAGACGCGTGCCCACCGCCGGGGCGAACTTGAAGCCGTGGCCCGAGCACGCCGACCCCACGACGATGCGCCCGTGCCGCTCCAGGACGAACGAGTGGTCGTTCGTCGTGGTGTAGAGGCACGTCTCGGCGGCGACCATGGGCCCGGCCTCCGGGAAGCGCTCGCGCACCCACTCGACGGTCGCTTCGACGAGTGCGGGGTCGGGCTCGCCGCCGTCGCCGGGGTCCGCCGCAGCACCCGCGATGTGCGCGCCGGCCTTCAGTCCGTGCAGCGGGTCGCGGAGCGCGTACATCCCCTCGCCGGGGCCTCGCCCGTAGTCGATCACCGACGGGACCGGACGATCGAGCGCGAAGTAGACGACCGTCTCGCGCGTGACCGCGACCTCGAGCGCGATCCCCTCGGCGGCGAGCAGAGGCTTCGCCCAGCCACCGGCCGTGACGACGATCACGTCCGCGTCGAGCGCGGCGAGCGACTCGACCCTCGCCCGCTCGCTGAAGGTTGCTCCATGTCGTCTTGCGACGTTGGCGAACGCACGCCGGGCGACGTCGGCGAGCGAGATCCCTGCCTCGGGCTGAAGCAACGCGCGTTCCTCCGTCTGGATGCCGAAGCGCAGCGCGACCGCTTCCGGCTCGAGCGCCTCCCACGGGACGTCGCACGCGTCGAGCGCGTCCTCGGAGGTCTCGCCGAGCTCGAGCAGGCCGGTGTACTCGATCAGCCGCTCGCCGGTCTCCTCCTCGAGCGCGCGCCAGCCCTCGTGCGCCTCTTTTGCGAGCTGCACCCAGTGACGCTCGGGATACGAGAGCCGGAAGATGCGCGAGCGCCCGTGGCTCGACCCGTGCCGATGATCGAGCTCGTACTGCTCGTGGACGACGACCTCGTGACCCGCGCGCGCGAGCGTCGCCGCGGCCGCGAGCCCGTTGATCCCAGCGCCGACGACCGCGATGCGCACGTGCGCATTAAAGGTGAAGGGCGGGCCGTGAGGCCCGCCCTTCTGTGGGGTGAAGTAATCGCCCTCAGGCGATTACTTCTTGCCGCCGCCCTTTTGGTGACCGCTGTTGCCACTGCCGTTTCCGTTGCCCTGGCCCTTGTTGCCGTTGCCCTCGGCTGCTTGGAGCTTCTGCTTGTGCTTCGCCTTCTTCTTCGGCCTTCGCCTTCGGCGCCGGTCGCGGGAGCCAACGTGGTCGTCGCGGCGGAAGCCGTGGTCGTCGAAGCCGTGTCGACGTGGTTCCGGTCGACGCGCAGGCACCTTCGGTATCGCCGTGAGCCATGTGCGCGGGAAGCGCACTCTTGCTCACTTCGATCGAGTGCCCGCCCCGCTTGTCGGGCTTGTGGCAGAGCACGACCTTGTGCTCCTTCGTCGCACCCGTCTCGGTCGTCGAGGTCGACGGTCGTCCCGGTCGTCGTCGTTCCGGTCGTGGTCGTGCCCGTGGTGGTACCGGTCGTCGTCATGCCGGTTGTCGTCGTCCCGGTCGTTCCTGTCGTGGTCGAACCGGTCGACGTCGTTGTCGTCCCTCCGGTCGTCGTCGTCGCGGCGGAAGTCGTCTGCTCAGCGGCGGCGAGGACCGGCAGCTTGGGGACGCTGCTCGCGGCGAGGGCGCCACCGGCGAAGAGCGCGGCCAGCCCGAGCGCTACCAGGATCCGTGTCATACCAAGGAGATGCCCGAGACGCTCGAGACTTGCGGTCTGTCCCTCGGACGAGGGGCTAGCTAGGCCACGGTGTTGCGCAGAACGCCGATTCCCTCGACTTCGAGCTCGACGACGTCCCCCGGCCGCAGCCAGCGGCCGTCTCCGAGCTCGAGGATGCAGCCCGTGCCGACCGTGCCCGAGCCGATCACGTCGCCGGGGCAGAGCCTCGTGTTCCGGGCGGCCTGCTCGAGCAGGCGCTCCCAGGGCCAGTGCAGGTCGCGCAGGTTGCCGCGCGAGCGCTCCTCGCCGTTCACGCGCGCGACCATCTCGGCCTCGCTCCCGTCGAACTCGTCGGGCGTGACGACGATCGGGCCGAGGCTCGTCGCGAAGTCCTTTCCCTTCGCCGGGCCGAGCCCGACCTTCATCTCGAGCCGCTGCAGGTCGCGTGCCGACCAGTCGTTCAGCACCGTGAACCCGCCGACCTGTCCTTCGGCGCCGATGATCGCGGCGACCTCGAGCTCGTAGTCGAGCTCCTGCGTCCCTTCCGGGTACGGCACCTCGTCCTCGGGGCCGTAGATCGCGGCCGGGTTCGAGAAGTAGAAGACCGGTACCTCGTACCACTCGGGCGGCACCTCGAGGCCGCGGTTCGCGCGCGCCGTCTTCACGTGCTGCTCGAACGCGTAGAAGTCGCGAACCGACGGCGGGTGCAGGACCGGCGGGCGCAGGTCGACCTCGTCGAGGCGCGAACTCCGCGTGCTCGCGCGCGGTGCCACCGCCGGTGAAGAACGACTGGAGCGTCTGCGCCGCGAGCTGGATCACGCGGTCGCCCTCGATCCGGCCCGGCCAACCGCGCTGGAGGTTCTTTCCCTTCGGGCTGAACATGCAGAGCTTCAGGTCAGGGCTCCGTGTGGACGATGATGTCGCCGATCTCCGGCTGCTCGCGGCGGATTCGCCGCTCGACGTGGCTCGCCTGCGCGTGCGCGTCCGCGAGCGGCGTCGCTCCGTCGACGGTCAGCGTCAGGTGGGCGACGACACCGTCCGGGCTCGTGAGGAAGCGCAGCTCGCGGGGCGGACGTCCGGTCTCCTCGAGGACCAGGCGCTCGATCGCGGCGCGGTCGCGCTCGATCTCCGAGCTCTCCGCCGCCTCGGCCAGCGGCTCCAGGTGGGTCTGCACGTGCGCGGCTTCCGGGACTGCCGCGCGGATCGAGCGCTCGACGAGCTCGGCGAGCTCGTGTGCGTCCTCGAGCGGCAGGTCGCCGGGCAGCTTGAGATGGAGCGAGATCTGCAGCTCCGGCCCGACCTGCAGCACGGTGACGTTGTGCACCTCGCGCACGCCCGGGACCGCGAGTGCGGCCGCGTGCGCTCGATCGCGCACCTCCTGCTCGTCTCCCGGCTCCACGTGCACGACGACGTCGCTCTTCGGGAGCGCCTCGCGCACCGCGTCCTCGACGGCGTCCGCCGCGGCGTGACCCTGACCGACCGCCGCTCCGGCGGGAACGCCGATCACGACGTCGGCGAACTGCCGGCCGCCCGCCTGCCGCATGCGCAGCCGGCGCAGCTCGACGCCCTCGACGCCGGCGATCGCGGCGCGCGCGGCGTCCTCGACCTCGTCCGGCACGCTGTCCATCAGCACGTCGACGTTGCGGCGCACGAGACGGACTGCGGCGGCGATCACGAGCACCGCGACGAACAGCGCCGCGACCGCGTCGCCCTCGGGGTGGCCTGCGTTTGCGAACGCGAGCCCGATCAGCACCGCGGTCGAGCCGGCGAGGTCGCTCCCGAAGTGCAGCGCGTTCGACTCGAGCGCGGCGCTGTCGTACCGCCGGGCCGCGCGGAACGAGAGAATCATGCGGCTCGCGTCGACGACGATCACGACGCCGATGACCGCGAACGCCCACCACGCGATCTCGAGCTCGGGCGGATCCGAGAAGCGGAGCACCGCCGCGATCGCGACGCCGACGCTGAGCAGCGCGAGGATCGACGCCTCGGCCAGCGCGGCGAGGTGCTCGGCCTTGCCGTGGCCGTAGGCGTGGTGCCGGTCGGCCGGGCGGACCGCGATCCCGACCGCGAAGAACGTCAGCAGCGCCGCGACGAGGTCGGTCCCGGAGTGCAGCGCCTCGGAGAGGAGGCCGAGGCTCCCGGTCGCGAGCCCGGTCACGAGCTTCAGGACCATGAGTGACGCCGCAGCGAACACGGAGACGAGCGCGACTCGGCGCTGCGGCGTCATGCGGGAAGGCTAGAGGGCTTCGAGCGGCGTGCGCTAGAGATTGCCGCGGAGCGCCTGCTCGCGCTCGATCGCCTCGAAGAGCGCCTTGAAGTTGCCGTCGCCGAAGCCGCGCGCGCCGTGGCGCTCGATCACCTCGAAGAAGAGCGTCGGCCGGTCCTGCGCGGTCTTCGTGAAGATCTGCAGCAGGTAGCCGTCGTCGTCGCGGTCGGCGAGGATCTTCAGGCGCCGCAGGTCGTCCCACGACTCGTCGATCTCGCCGACGCGGTCGCCGACGTCCTCGTAGTAGGCCTCGGGCGTCACGAGGAACAGCACGCCGCGCTCCTTCAGCGCGTCCACGGTCTCGACGATGTTCGACGACGCCATCGCGACGTGCTGCGAGCCCGGCCCGTGGTTGAACTCGAGGTACTCCTCGATCTGACTCTTGCGCTTCCCCTCGGCCGGCTCGTTGATCGGGAACTTGATCTTGCCCTCGCCGTCCGTCATCACCTTCGACATCAGCGCGGAGTACTCGGTCGAGATCGCCTCGTCGGTGAAGTGGATCATCTCCGTCATCCCGAAGACGCGCTCGTAGAACTCGACCCAGTGCTGCATGCGGCCGAGCTCGACGTTGCCGACGACGTGGTCGATGTGCTGGAGGCCGACGCCCGGGTCGCTCCCGTTCGTCGACTCCTGCGCGACGTACCCGGGTAGGTACGCGCCTTCGTAGCCTGCGCGGTTGACGAACGTGTGCACGACATCGCCGTACGTCGCGATCGACGAGAGCTCGACCTTGCCGAACTCGTCCTCGGCCCAGTGCGGCTCGGCCACGCCGCGCGCACCGCGCTGCACCGCCTCGCGATACGCGTTCGTCGCGTCGGGGACGCGCAGCGAGATGTCCTTGACGCCGTCGCCGTGCATGAGGGCGAACTCGCAGATCGGCGAGTCGCGCCGCAGACCGCTCGTGACCACCAGGCGGATCTCGCCCTGCTCGAGGACGTACGAGGCGCGGTCGCGGACGCCCGTCTCCGGGCCGGCGTACGCCGCGCAGCGGAAGCCGAACGCGTGCTCGTAGAAGTAGGCGGCCTGCTTCGCGTTGCCCACCCAGAGCTCGACGTGGTCCCAGCCGTCGAGAGGCATGAAGTCGCTGCTCACGGGCTGATCTTACTCGGCCGCGGGAATCGCAGGCTACGCTTTGGCCCGTGGCCGAGGTCACCCGCGACGACATCGACACGCTTGTCGGACCGGCGACGCCGCACTTCGCGTATCAGCTTCGCGCTCGCATCGAAGAGCTCGTGGAGGACCTCCCCGTCGACCACGAGGTCCGCCGCTACGCCGAGGAGAAGATGGAGCTGCTCGACCGGCTCGGCCACGCGTCCTCGCGTGCCGAGGACGGGCCTGTCGAGTCCCGGACGAGGATCGGGTGGGAAACGATCCCGAGCGCGGCTCCGGCGTCCGACCCTCTGCCTCGGCGCGACTGATCGACGCGGTCCTCGTCACCGGCGGCTCGCGCGGGATCGGCAGGGCGATCGCGCTCCGGTTCGCTGCTCGCGGGGCGAAGCGCGTCGCGATCGGGTACCTGCGGAACGACCGAGCGGCGGAGGAGACCGCGGAGGAGCTGCGCGCGGCCGGCGCAGAGCCGGTGCTCGTACGCGGCAACGTCACGTCAGGAGCGGGTGCTCGAGCAGGTCGAGGCGCTCGGGCCGCTCGACGTGCTCGTCCACAACGCGGCGACCGGCGTGATCCGCCCCGCGCTCGAGACGGAGCCGAAGCACTGGGAGTGGACGCTGACCGCGAACGCGCGCGCGCTGCTCGACCTCGCGCGCGCGACCGTCCCGCAGATGCAGGCGGGGTCCTCGATCGTCGGCATCTCGTCGCTCGGCGCGCAGCGCGTGCTCGAGAACTACGCGTTGGTCGGGACGTCGAAGGCGGCGCTCGAGTCGCTCGTCCGCTACCTCGCCGTCGAGCTCGCGCCGAGCGGGATCCGCGTGAACGGCGTTTCGGCCGGGCGTCGTCGAGACCGACGCGCTCAAGCACTTTCCGAACCGCGAGGAGATGATCGAGCACAGCACGAAGCGGACGCCGGTCGGCCGCCTCGTCGAGCCGGAGGACGTCGCGGACGCGGTCGAGTTCCTCTGCTCCCCGGCCGCGAAGATGGTCTGCGGTCAGACGCTGATCGTCGACGGCGGCTTCTCCCTCCTCGCCTAGCCCCTACCGGACCGCGCTGCATGCCTCTGTGCCCGGGACCGAACGAGCCCTGTCCGGTGCCTGCCCGCCGGGCCCGAGAAGCGCGCTATCGTCGGCGCGTGGAGCCCACCGACGAGAACCGCAGCGCGTTCGACGCCGCACACCGGCGCGTCGAGCGGCACGAGGCCGCGCTCCCGTCGCTCGTGCGCGAGTCGCTTGCCGACCTCGAAGGCAAGCGCGTGCTGCACCTCGGCTCCGGCACGGGCGCCGCAACGGTCGAGTTCGTCGAGCTCGGGGCGACCGTCACCGGCGTCGACCCCTCGGACGGGGCGCTTGCCGTCGCACGCGAGCGCGGGCCGGCGGTGCTCTGGATCCACTCGGAGCTCGACTCGCTGCCGGCCGAGCTCCTGCGAAGCCGCTTCGACCTCGTCTACGCAGGCCCCGAGACGACGCAGAGCGCGCGAGACCTCGACCGCTTCGCCGCCACGGTCGCCTCGGCGCTTCGGCCCGGCGGCGACCTCCTGCTCTTCGACGAGCACCCCGCCGCGCTCTGCATCGACGGCTTGATGCACTGGCGCGAGGACTACTTCGCGCAGGGCTTCCGCCGGCTCGGCCAGCTCGTGGGCGCACTCGGACGGCACAACCTCGTCGTGCGAGCGCTCGAGGAATTCCCGGCCGGGCCGGGCTCGTATCACGACGCGCGCGTGCCCGAGAGTTTTCTGCTGCACGCGCGCAAGGCGCGTTAGCGGCCGTTGCGCGAGAACAGGCGCCCGACCGTGTCGGTCGCGACGTACCCGGCAATGCGCGGATTCTCCTGCAGCCGCCGCAGCGAGTACTCGTACCACTGTCGCCCGAACGGCACGTAGATCCGGAGGCGCTCGCCCTCACGCACGAGCTCCCGCCCGAGCGGCTCACGCACGCCGAGCAGCATCTGGAACTCGTACCGCTCCTCGGCGATCCGCTTCCCCTCGGAGATCAGGAACTCGTCGTGCGTCGCGATCCCGACGTACGACGCCGTCTCGACGAGCGCTTCGAGACTCCGGACATAGCTCTCCCGAATCTCCTCGAACTCCGTGTAGGCGATCTCCTCGGGCTCGAGGTAGATGCCCTTGCAGATCCGGACGTTCGGCCGCAGGTCGGCGAGCGCGGCGATGTCGTCGAGCGTGCGGCGGAGCCGCGCCTGAAGCACGACGCCGACGTTGTCTGAGCCCGCCCGCCGCAACTCCCGGTACATGCGAAGGGTGTCGTCCGTCGTGGTCGAGTCCTCCATGTCGATGCGAACGAAGTTGCCGCTCTCCGCTGCGTGTCGCACGAGGGCCTCGATGTTCGCCTTCCCGACGTCGTAACCGAGCTTCAGCCCGACCGCCGTCGGCTTGACCGAGACGTTCGCATCGAGTGAGTGCTCGCCGATCGCGTCGAGCGAGTCGTGGTACGCGTCGACGATCTCCTGCGCCTCCTCGGCGTTGTGGATCTCTTCGCCGAGAACGTCGATCGTCGCGGTCATTCCCTCCTCGTTCAGCTGCGCGGTGGTCGCGACGGCATCGTCGATCTCCTCGCCGGCGATGTAGCGATCGGCGATCCGCCGGACGATCGGACGCGGAACCGCCGGCAGCAGATGAACGAGCGCGCGGTCGAGAAGGGCCAAGCCGCGGCGATTCTAGAGATGCCTAGGGCTTGCGGGGAGGCAGGAAGATGAAGCCGCCCGAAAGCGTGTCCGCCTCCTTCTTCCGCAGCGCCACGCAGTTGACGGTGCGCGACCGCACCTCGCGGGTGACGCCGCGCAGGGCCGCATAGGCGGGCTTCTTCGAGCCGTCCGCCCAGAGCACGCCCGACTGCCACCCGGCCAGCCGCTTCTCGTCGGTCAGGAGGAAGTTGAAGAACGAGGCGACGTAGGGCTGGCAGTACGCGAAGCGCACCGCGTCGACGAGCTGCTCCGCGTGCAGCGCTTCCGACCCGACGGTGCGGGCGCGCTCGACGCCGTTGTCGAGCCCCCGCTTCGCGGAGTCGACCGTCGTCTCGAACCCGTCCTCGAGGTAGTAGATGCGCGCACCGCCGCCGATCGTCGGCTGGTCGGTGCCGGCGAACGCCTCGGCGTAGGCGATCACGAGCTTGTCGTAGTCGCCCTGCCCGATCGACCCGGTGTTCGGATGCCTCGCGAAGGGACTTTCGAGCGAGAAGTCGCCGTACGGATGATGGCCGACGTTGTCGAACAACGGGCGCTCGCGTCCCATCGCGCGGTAGGCCTCGCCGAGCTTCCGCACGAACAGCCCCGGCGAGTGGCTCGCGTTCGAGACGGCGTACGGGTTGTCGTTCCCGCGAGGCGACGTGTCGGTCATCAGGTTCAGGCGGGGCCGCGCGGCCTTCAGCGTGTCGTAGCAGCGTGCGAGCAGCAAGGCGTATTCGGCCGGCGCGACGCTCGCGCCGTTCGCGAACTGCGGCTGCCAGAAGTCGTTGGAGTTGACCTCGTTCCAGATCGTGACGTCGTTGATCGTCGGGTACCGCGAGAGCGCGTCGCGGACGTACGTGCAGAACTGGCTGCGCTCGGCGTCGGTCTTCGGCGCCTCGCGCGCGGGGCCGGCGACGGTCAGGACGATCCGCATCGGGAACGTCGCGCCGACCACGCGGTTCATGGTCACGAGGTCGTTGCGGGTCAGCTTCGAGCTGCCGCGGCGCCAGGTCAGCGGAACCCAGCCCCGATCCCGAGGTCGCGAAGCGCGGCTGTCGCCGGCTTCGGATGGGCGGTCCACTTGAGCTGGTCGTCGACGATCCCGACGAGCAGGTTGGAGTCCGCCTGCGCAGCCGGGGCGAGCGCAAGCGCGAGCAGGATCGTGCCGAGAAGGCGGCGCACGCCCTCTCTATCGGCAGGTCACCCCTCGCGCATGAAGCCCTGGCGCGCGGCGCTGACGAGCGCCACCGCCTCGGGGAAAAGCACCTGCATCGCGTCCCGCAGCGACTCCGCCTGCTCCCCGGCCGCACCTCGAGGTTCCGCTGTAAGCGCGGCGGCCGTCAGCTCGACCGCCGTGTTCAGCGTCAGCGTCGCGAACTGCTCGCGCTGCGCCTCGTGCACCGACTCGGCCTGCTGCTCGGCGAACTCGCGGAGCCCTCGCATGAGCTCCTCGGGGTCGCCGCCGAACGGAAATCCGAAGCCGCCTTCCACGCCCGTCCCTCCAGCGGCACCTTGTAACCCGACTCGACCTCGACCGTGAGCTCGTCGACGAGCCACGGCCTGCCGCATCGCGGCGGCGAACGGCGACGGCCCGTCCTCCCGAGCGCGTGCTCCAGCCGCAGCGTGGCCGCGCCGACGGCGTCGAGGTACGCCGGCGAGGCGAGCCGCGGCGCCGCGCCGACCACCCGCTCGAGCGCGAGCGCGGCCTCCTCCGCCTCCTCGATCCCCGACGGGCCTCCGTCAGGCGAACCGTGACGAGCCGCGCCCGCAGCTCCTCCAGGTCGCCTCCGCCGGCCACCTCGACGGCGACCTCGCAGAGCGCGGCGATCGAGGCCGCGTCGCGCACGAGCCCGCGGTCGCGATCGGCGCGCCGTCCCGTCGAGGGCGAGCCACGCGCGAGTCTCGCCGCCCTCGTACGCGCACAGGTAGACGCCGGCGCCCGACCGGCTCGGCCGCGAGCACGCCGCCACCACCTTCGCCGTCGGAAGCGTGCACAGCCGCGGCCGCCGCGACCCGGTCGAGCTCCTCGACCAGCCCCACGGCGCCAGGATAGAAGCGCCTACCATGTCGACCGTGGACGCCGCGTTCTCGATCGGCTTCGTCGTCGCGATCCTCCTGCTCGCCGCGTCGGTCGCGCTCGCGGCGGCGGCCGGCTGCCAGGCGCACCGCGCTTGCTCTCGCCGCGCTCGCCGGGTCGGGAGCCGCTGCCGCCTGGATGGTCTTCGCCCTCGACCCGGAGCTCGCGCTGCTCGCGCGGGCGGGCTCACGAGCGCCGCCCTCGCCGGGCTCGGCGCGTGCCGCTCCCGCGCCTGGTCCGCGCGCCGCGGCTCGAGGCCAATGCCGCCGGCCCGGAGCGCCTGCGCACGCTGAACGATCGGAGGCGCTCGGAGGAGAACGCCGCCGAGCTCGAGCGACTCGTCGCGCGGATCTCGCGGGCCGACACGATCTCGCTCGTCGGCGAGGAGGAGCGCCGGATCGCCGAGGAGCGACGGGGCTCACTCCTCGCGCGAGAGGCGCCGCGCCGCGGCGAGCTCGCCGAGTCGCTCGCGACCGCAGCGGCGCGTCGAGAGCCGGCTCGCGGGCTGGGTCGAGGACCTCGAGCGCGCAGCAGCACCTCGGGCGCAGGTCGAGGGCTCGGCGAAGCGGCACGAGCTGATCGCCGAGACCGAGGCGCGCATCGCCGCGGACGTCGACCGGCTCGCCGCGGGCAGCGAGGAGCAGCGGGCCGCGATCGCGCGGCTGCGCGAGGAGCTCGGGCGCGCGGCCGAGCAGGTCGGCGCAGTCGACGGCGGAGCTCGAGTCCCACGCCACCGAGCGACGACGCGCGCTGCACGAGCTCAACGAGCGGCTGCGGCGGCGCGAGCGCGAGCTCGGCGAGCGGATCGAGCGCGAGGAGCTCGAGGCGACGCAGCGGATCGCGGCCGGCCTGGCCGACGTCGAGCGCGTGCGCTCGAGCAGCTCGAGCGCTCGAACGAGCGCGCCGTCCGAGCTTCGCCGACGCCGCCTCGCAGCAGTTCACGGACGTGATCCGCAGCGCCCGCGAGGACGCCGCCCGCCGCCTGGCGCGCGAGCTCGACCGCGCCGTCGAGACGCTCGCGCGCGAGGCGAGACGGTCCTCGCCGACCACCTTCCAGGTCGGCGACGCCGGCGTGCAGCGGCTCGAGCGCCGGGTCGCGCTGGTCGACGAGACGCTCGAGCGGCAGCGCGCCGAGCGATCGCCGCTCGAGCGGCGTCTGCGAGCCGAGCCGAGATGATCCGGCGCCTGCAGGCGTTGCTGGCCGACGCGGACGCCGAGCGCGCCGTGATGGAGGCACGCCTGCCGAGCTCGGTCGCCGCATCGACGAGCGTACGCGCGCGCCCGCGAGGGCTCGCCCGGCGCGAGGGCTCGCTCGCCGGAGCGCTGCAGTGGTGCGAGCCGAGGACTCCAGGGAGCGCGCGTCCCGGCGGATCGCACGCGACTGATGACGCCGATCGCGCCGCCCTCGCGGCCCGGCTGCCGCCCCCATCGCGAGCTGCGCAGCCCATCATCGCGGGGAGGGATCGTCTCCGGGAACACGAACGGCGCGCCATGAGCGACCCCGGATCGAACCGCAGAGCGAGCAATCAAGGTCGAGAGCTGGCGCCTTCACGTCCTGATCGAGGCCGGCTATCCGCTGCACCTCGCAGAACGCCTCGCGGCGACCGAGATCGACCTGCACCGAGCCGTCGAGCTCATCCGCCAGGGCTGCGAGCCCACACGGCCGCGGAGATCCTGCTCTAGCGCACCCCTAGCTGCGGCCGTGAAGGTCGAGGCGATCGAGTACGGCGACCGCAAGGTCTACACCGTCGCCTCGTTCAACCGCGGCGTCGCGGACTGGCTCGCGGCTGCCGACGGTGTGGGTCGAGGGCGAGGTCACCGAGCTGCGGCGCCAGAGGCGTGGCAGAGCGTCTTCCTCACGCTGAAGGACCCCGCCGGACGGCTCGTGCCTCCCCGTCGCGATGCGCGCGGTCGCGTTCGACGCGCTCCGGCTCGACCTCGCGACGGCGAGCGCGTGCACGTCTTCGGCCGCCCGGAGCTGTTCGAGGCGCGGGCGACTTCGCCTCCGCGCGCTCTCGATCGAGCGGTTCGGCCTCGGCGACCATCTCGCGCGGCTGGAGCGCCTGAAGGGGACGCTCGCCGCCGAGGGCCTGTTCGCGGCGGAGCGCAAGCGGCCGCTGCCGCGTGCCTCCCGCGCCGGATCGGGCTCGTCACCGGGAACGACGCCGCAGCGAAGCGCGACGTGATCCGCCGACGACCCGGTTCCCGGCAGCGCGCGTGCTCGTCGCGGAGACGTACGTGCAGGGGCCGCGCGCGGCTGCCGCGGTCGTCGCGCGCTCGCGCGGCTGCGGCCGAGCCGGAGGTGGACGTCATCGTCGTCGCGCGCGGCGGCGGCAGCTTCGAGGACCTGCTGCCGTTCAGCGACGAGCGGCTCGTCCGCGCGATCGCCGCCTGCCCCGTGCCGGTCGTCTCCGCCGTCGGCCACGAGCAGGACACGCCGCTCTGCGACCTCGCCGCCGACGTCCGCGCATCGACGCCGACGGCGGCGGCGAAGGCTCGTCGTCCCGGACGGGCGAGCTCGCGCGCGGCTCGACGCGCGCGGACCTCGCTCGCACGCTGTGCGCGCGCACGCGTCGAGCGCGAGCGCGAGCGGGCGCACGCGCGGCCGCACGCCTGCGCGCGGCCGGCGCTCGCGCTCGAGCGCACGGCCGAGCGCGGACGCGCTGCACGCGCGCCTGCGTCGCGCCCCGCGCTCGTCGAGCGAAGGCGTGCGGCGCCTCGAGCCGCGCCGCGCGGCTGCGCGCGCTGTCGCCGCGCGCGACGCTCGAGCGCGGGTACGCGATCGTCCGCGCCCAGCCGATCGTGCGGTCGACCTCCGAGGTCGAGCGCGGGCGGCGCGTCGACGTCGAGCTCGCCGCGGGCGGCTTCGGCGCTCGCGTCGAGGACCGCGGCTGACGCGGAGCCGACCTTCGAGGAGGCCCAGCGGGAGCTGGAGCAGATCGTCGAGCGGCTCGAGCGCGGCCAGGCGCGGCTCGACGAGACGCTCGCGCTCTGGGAGCGCGGCGAGGAGCTCTACCGCGTCTGCCGGGCGAGCTCGACGCGGCGCAGGGCCAGATCGAGGAGCTCGCGCGGCGGAGCGGCCGTCGAGCCGGGCGTGATAGGATCGTCGCCACCGTGGCGCCCGACGCGACCGACCTCCTCCAGCGGTTCCCCTCTTCTCCGGCCTCGACCGGGCCGAGCTCGAGACGTCGCGCGCGTCGATCAAGGAGCGCACGCTTCGCGCCGGGCGAGACGATCGCGCCGGAGGGCCAGGGCGGTGTCGGCTTCTTCGTGATCGAGGAGGGCGAGGCGGCCGTGACCGTCCGCGGCGAGGAGCGCGGACGCTCGGCGCGGGCGACTACTTCGGCGAGATCGCGCTGATCGCAGGGCGACCGGACGGCGACCGTGACGGCGCACACCGAGCTCCGCTGCTTCGGGATCACGTTCTGGGAGTTCCGGCCGATCGTCGAGACGAACGGCCCGCATCGCCTGGGAGCTGCTCCAGGCGCTCGCGAAGCAGCTCTCAGCGCCTCGATCGGGCGACGCCGCCCCAAGGCCGCCGGCCTAGCTCGGACGAAAGGTCGACAGCATGGCGCGTGCCAGAGCCATGCGGCCGGGCAGTCCTATGCGTGCACGAGAGCGCGACGCTCCACGCTCGGCAGACGCTGACTCCGGCACACGGCCGACTCGTTCGAGGACGCGAGCGAGCTCGCGTTCGAGTCCGCGACGAGCACGACCCGAACCGCGAGGGGCGCGTCGGCGCGCCGAGCTCGTGCGGGTCGGCCCGCCGAGCACGCGCGACCGTCTCCGCTCGAGCAACGGCTCGCACGGCCTCCGGCTCCCAGAGAGTCTCTTCACGTCAATCGTCGTGCCCAGACCGAGCCGCATACCAGCTCCTGAGATCCACATAGGCCCGTCGGGTCGCCCGAGAGCGGTACCGCCTCGCCGCGAGCACGCGGCCGCCGAAGACGACGCAGCGGACGCCCGCGCCGCGGCAGCGGCGCGCCGACCGCCGGGGCCTTGCCCGCGGGCGTCGTCGCGTCGACCGTTCCCTCGCCGGTGACGACGAGGTCGTAGGGCCGGCGGATCGAAGCCGAGCGCGTCGAGCACGAGCGCCGCGCCCGGCGACGAGCTCGGCGCCGAGCGAGGCGAGCGCCGCGCCGAGGCCGCCGGCCGCGCCGCCGCCGGGACGTCCGCGACGGCGCCGGGATCGCCGCGAGCCGCCGCTCGAGCTCCGCGACGTGGTCGGGCGTCGCGCCCTTCTGCGGGCCGAACAGCCGCGGCGCGTCGGCGAGCGTGCGTCGACGTCGCAGGCGACCCGCGTCGGCACGGGCAGCGCGCCCAGCACCTCGAGCAGCCCCGCGCCTGCGTCCATGTTCGCCGTCCCGCCGAGCCCGACGACAGCCCGCGCGAGCTCCGGCCACCTGCCGAGGAGCTCCCCGAGGCCGCGGCTCGAGGCGGGCCGGACGTCGAGCCGCCCGGGGTCGAGCGGGATCGCCTCCGCCGCCTCGACGACCGCCGTCCCGTCGGGGAGGAGAGCCAGCGCGCCGTCCGGGGCGCGGCCGAACGCGTCCTCGACCTGCGCCGCGCGCCGCTCCGCCGGCGAGCGTGACGTCGAGCGTCCCCTCCCCGCCGTCGGCGACCGGCAGCTCGTCGCAGTCGACGCCCGCCGAGCCGAAACCCCTCGCGCAGCGCCGCGCGCGGCGGCGAGCGCGTCGAGGACGCCCTTGAGGCTAGCCAGGCGCAGCGAGCGCGCCGCGGGACCCTCCACCGCCTCGACGGCACGGGCTCCGGCTCGGCCTCGGCTTCGGCTCCTCCATCTGCCGCAGCGTCGCGAACGAGAGCCCTCTCGCGTGCGAGGAAGACGAGCCCGACGCCGACGCCGACCGACATCTCGATCGCCTGCAGGCCGATCCCGAAGGCGAAGCCCGTGCGCGTACGTGATGCCGTACGGAACGAGCGGCAACGCGACCGCCGCCTGGAGCAGGCCGACGTTGCCCGGCCAGAGCGGGAAGATCGTCGCGACGTTCATCAGCAGCAGGACGAGCCCGGCGGCCGGCGAACGGCTCGTCGATGTCGAAGGCATGCATCGCCGCCCAGACCGCGAGCAGCTGGAACAACCAGCCGATGCACTGGGACAGGATCGCCGAGCCGGCGCGAGCGGCGCCCGCAGCACACCGAGGCCGTGCCGCGCCATCGCCAGCGGCGCGCGGCGGCGAGCTCGTCGACCGACGTGGTCGTGTGCCGCGCGCGCCGCCATGAACGCGATCGCGAGCAGTACCGCGCCGAGCGCCGACCACGATCACGAGGCTCGTCACGGCCCAGGCCGGGATCCGCGCCGTGAGCAGCACGTAGAGGACGAGCAGCACCACCGCGACGACGTCGAAGACGCGGTGCGCGAAGACCGTGCCGGCGAGCGTCGCCCGTGCCGCGACGCCGCGGCAGGCGACGCTTCAGCACGCGACCCGCGCGAGCTCGCCGGTGCGCGCGGGCAGCACCGCGTTGCCGAGCAGGCCGACCCCGAACGCGGAGAAGACGTGGCGGAACCGCGGGTGTGGCGGCGGCAGCGCCTCGTTCGATCGACCGTCCGCCAGGCGAGCGCGCGTACGAGCACGGACAGCAGGTTGAGGACGATCGCCGCGAGATCCACGCTCCAGTCGACGAGCTCGAACGCGTCCGCGACGAGCTCCCACTCCGGCCCGCGCCACCAGAGCAGCGCGACCGCGGCGCCGAGCAGCGCGAGCACGAGCGCCGCGCGCACCCAGGCGGCGGCAGGAGCGCCTCACGCCGCGCGCCGCCGACCCGGGTCGTCCGGTGACGAGCTCGTAGATCCCGACGAGCCGCTCGCGCGATCGTCTCCCACCCGTAGCGCTCGCGGCGCGAGCTCGCGCGCGGCGGCGCCGAGCGCGCGCCGTCGCGGCTCGTCCTCGAGCATCGCCGACCAGCGCCTGCGCGAGCGCGCCGGGTCGCCGGGCGGGACGGAGACGCCCGTCTCGTCGGTCATCACGTCGCGGTAGCCGGGGATGTCCGACGCGACGACCGGCGTCGCGCACGCGAAGGCGCGCGTGAGCACCATGCCGAAGCTCTCGCCGCCGAGCGACGGCGCCACGAGCGCCTTCGCCGCCAGCAGCTCGGCGGTCAGCTCGTCCTGGGAGAGGAAGCCGAGCACGTCGATGCCCTCGGTCGGACACGCCGAGGCGCGCGATGCAGCAGCCGGACGGCGAGCGGGTCGGCGCCGATCAGCCGCAGCCGCGCGCCGGTCGCGGCGTGCATCTCCGGCCAGGCGCGCAGCAGCACGTGCAGGCCCTTGCGCGGCTCGTGCCGGCCGACGAACGCGACGCGGTGCTCGCGGCCGCCGGGATCGGCCTCGGGCGGGATCGAGCACGCCGTTCGGGACGATCTCGTACGCGCCGGGCAGCCAGCGCGCGGCCGAGTCGCGTGCCTGCTCCGAGACCGCGATCCGGTGGTCGATCCGGTCGAGCAGGAACGCCCCAGACCGGCATCGCGTAGCGCATCCAGCCGAGCTCGCCCGACGCGTGGAACGTGGCGACGACCGGGCACCGCGCGAGCGAGAGCGCGGCGACGCAGATCGCGGGCGTCATCGGCTCGTGCAGGTGCAGGACGTCGAAGCGCTCGCGCTCGAGCACCCGCCGCATGCGCGGAGATCGCGCGCGGGCTGAGGATGATGTTCGGCAGCGAGCCGTTCGCCGGGACGATCACCGAGCGGCCGACCGGGATCACGTCCGGCGGGCGGGCTGCCGTGCCGGCCGAGCCGCGGGTGGAGCGCGCGCGTGAAGCTGCCCGGCGGGTCGTTGCCCATGATCGTGCGCACGTCGAAGCCGAGCCGCCCGCAGCGCCTCCGCCTGGAGCTCGGCGTGCTCCACGACCGCGCCCCAGAACGACCACGAGTACGGGACGACGATCCCGACCTTCACGCGGCCAGCATAGAACGTGGCCGGAGAGGCCCTGGGAAGCCGGAGCCGGCGGGTGCCGCAGTCATCCGTCGTCCCCAAACCCGCCGGCTCCCTGAGGAGATTCGGCGGGCGCGGCGATCGGTTTTCCTAGCTCGCGAGATCGGCGACGACGCCCAGCGATGAGCGGCATGAGCGCGATCCAGGTCGTCCGGCGCGGCGGTCGGGTGCTCGAGCGCGGGCGCAGCAAGGCAACCCGCATGAGTTCCCGGCGGTCTGCCACCCAGACGAGGACTCCGCCTCAGGTGGGAGAGAAGACCGGTGCCGAATCCGACTCGTCGTGCTCCATGCCCCTGATATCGGAAGCAACCTCGAAAGAGTGGTGCTCGCAGATGGGTGATTGGCGTCACCCAAACCGGGGGGATCGGAAGCCGGCAAATACACTCGATCCGTGATCGACGAGGGCCTCGCCGAGCTCCACACCCACCTCGGCGGCTCGGTCGCGTCCGAGATCCTCTGGAGCCTCGCGCACGAGCAGGGGATCGCGCTGCCGGTCAAGGACTACTGGGAGTTCGAGCGGCTCGTCACGGTCTCCGACCCGCGCGGCGTGCCGAACCTCGACGCGCTCGACGCGATCTACCACTGGACGGAGCTGATCCAGTCCTCGCCCGCTCGCGGTCGAGCGCTCGGTGCACGCGGCGATCGGCGGCGCCTACCGCTCGCAGGGCATCACGACGCTCGAGCTGCGCTTCAACCCGATGAAGCGAAACCGCGGCGGCGAGCGCGACCTCGACCACATCATCCTCGCCGCGATCCGCGGCCTCGACCGCGCGTCGATCGAGTACCCGCAGGTGCGCGCGGGGCTGATCCTGATGATGGACCGGACGTTCGACGCGCGGCTGAACGAGATCATCGTCGAGAAGGCGATCAAGTGGGCGCCGCGCGGCGTCGTCGGCATCGACATCGCCGGCCCGCGCCCCGGCGGCGGGCGCTACGACTACACGCAGGTCGCGCCGATGGTCGAGACCGCGCGCGAGGCCGGGCTCGGCGTCACGATCCACGTCGGCGAGGAGGGCGGCGACATCGGGCGCGAGGAGATCGGCGAGGTCGTCGAGTCGCTGCGTCCCGACCGGATCGGCCACGGCATCCTCGCCGCCGGCGACCCGGAGCTGATGGCGGCGCTGCGCGAGCCCGAGATCGTGCTCGAGATCTGCCCGACGTCGAACCTGCTGACGAAGGCGCTGGCCGACGAGGACGCGGTGCGCGAGACGTTCCGCACGTTCGTCGAGCACGGCGTGCCGTTCACGATCGCCACCGACGGCCCGGAGATGATGCGGACGCACCTGCGCGACGAGTTCGAGCTGCTGCTGCGCATCGGCGCGCTCGACGAGGACGAGGCGCGCGAGGCGAACGCGCGCGGGCACGAGTCGGCGTTCATCGGCGGTCGCCGCGTGCCCGAGCGGGCGTAACCGCCGGAAAATACGCCTTTCGGTCAATGGTCGTGCCGCCGAGCGAGGTGGCAAGCTCGCTGCATGTCGCCAGTCCTCAAGGATCAGCCCATCGGCCTGACGGATCGTCAGCGCCAGGTCGTCGCGTTGATCGCAGCGGGCTGCTCGAACGACGAGGTCGGCGCGCGACTCGGCATCTCGCCGAGGACCGCGAAGGCGCACTGCGACGTGCTCCGGCAGAAGCTCGGAGTACCTCGCCGTCGCCAGATTCCGGCCGCGTACCGCGCACTCACGGGCGAGGACCCGCTCGCACATGACCTCGGCGCGGAAGGACGCGTCGGGGGCTGACGGCAAGGTGCCCGCGGCGTGCGGCCGACCCGCGGGCACCGACTCTTCACAAGTGACAACTCGCGCAAGGCAGGCTAGGGTCCGTAGGCAGGATCTGGGAGTCGCCCCGAACCTAAGCGAGAGGGCACAGGCTTGGCTGAACAACGCCGCCACATCGTCAAGCGTCCACGCCTCACGAGGCTGCTGGACGAGTCGGAAGCGCGGATCATCCTTCTTGTTGCGCCAGCCGGCTACGGGAAGACCACCCTTACCCGCGACTGGGTCTCGGACCTCTCGGGACCGCGGGTGGCTTGGTACCGCGCGGAGTCTTCGGCCGCTGATTCAGCAGCGCTCGCCGCCGGACTCGCCGAAGCGCTGAGCAAGGCCACAGGTGGATCAAGACAGAGGCTGGTTGCAAGATTGTCGAGCGGTGGCCCGGTTCCCGAGCCCGCGGGCTTGGCGAGATTGGTGACCGAGGTAATCGGGGGTTCCCCTGACGACGTGCTGCTCGTTATCGACGACTACAACAGCGCATCCAGTCCCGAAGCCGAGCAACTAGTAGATGAAATGGCTCAGACCGCCGACTTCCGTCTCGTCATTGCGACTCGAAAACGTCCGTCGTGGGCCACTGCACGGCGATTGCTCTACGGAGAGATCTATGAACTGGGCCGCGAAATGCTTGCGATGGACCAAGAGGAAGCCGCACGCGTCCTCGCTCACAACGGTCAGCGCCCGCTTCCCGGTTTGGTCGCCCTTGCGGCGGGCTGGCCAGCCGTCATTGGGCTGGCGGCGGCTTCTGGGTCGGTGGACGTGCCAGAGCATGTTCTCGCCGACACGTTGTACGAGTTCTTCGCGCAAGAAGTCGTTCAGTCACTACCGACCGCGGCGCGCGCCGCGCTACACGCGCTCGGGCTTGCGCCGACGATTACCCCTCGTGTTGTCGATGCCTTGCTCGGCGGCAACGCAAACGAGCTACTCGGTTCAGCGGTAGCGGCTGGGGTACTGTCAGCGGAGGAAAGCGGCAACTACTACATTCACCCGCTCTTTCGCGAGTTTCTCTCGCGCGACCGAGACGGCTTGAACTCGAACGAGGTCGCACACGATGCGCGCCTAGTCGCTGAAGCGTTAGCGAGGGACGGCGAGTGGGATGCCGCATTTGACGTTGCTTGCCGCGCATCTCTTACGGATGTAGTCGCACGATTGTTTGAAGCTGCCGGCCCAGAGCTTTTGCTGGCCGGTCGGACCGCCTCGCTGAAGGCATGGGCTGACCAGGCGCATGATCTGGGGATTACGTCGCCCCATATCGATCTCGTCGCTGCGGAGGTGGCCTTCCGTGCTGGGGAGCCCGCAGCCGCCGAAACCCTGGCGCTTCGCGCCGCACATCGGTCCACACACGACGCGACTACTCAGCGAGCCTTAGTCCGCGCCGCCCGCGCAGCGACCTTCGACGACCGCCCGCGGGTAGGGGCGGATCACGCCACTCGCGCGTGCGCACTTGCAAGCGATGACGCCGCGTTGCGCGCTGCGCTGTATGCAAGATTCTTGGCCGAGGTTGAGCTTGAGAACCCAGAGGCGACTCAGTATCTAGACGCATTTGCTGCCACTGACCTAAGTCCAGATGACATGCTGAGACTCGGTGGCGGTCGTCTGTTCCACGCGCACCGGTTGGGCCCGCTCTATCCTTGTATCGATGAGACTCGACCGCTCGAGACTCTGCTCTCGAGTGCGTCTGACCCGTTCATCGTTTCCTCGTACTTGACGACCCGTGCGCGCGCTCTGGTCAGCGCCGCTGAGTACTCCGAAGCGTGGGGCACTATCGAACAGGCGCTCGACGAGGCTCGGCGCTCTCACCTCGAGTTCGCGATTCCCCACATTCTCGGCAGCAAAGGCGCACGCTGCTACTGCTTTGAATCGCAATGGCGAGTTCCGGCGACTGATGGCGGAACTTGAGGTCACGGCGAGATCCAGCGCGCACCTCGTCGCCAACACTGCGCTCCTTCGCGCGCAAGCGCACTTAGTGAGCCAGCGATACGTCACGGCGTTGCAGGTACTCCGAGAAGCACCCGTTCCTGCGGACCGCGGGACTCACGCCGAGCTGCTCGCCTATCTTGCTCTCACGCTCTCGTTGCAAGGCCAATCGCAAGAGGCCGCATCGTATGCAACCGAAGCTGATGAACTGTCTCGGAGCGCAGAGCCGCGGGTCGTCGTCGCGCTTGTCAGTGTCGTGATTGCTTCGAACCAGGAGACTCTCGCTTGAGAGCTCGCTCTCGTCCGCGATCAAGCTTGTCGGGTCGACTGGCTTCGTCGATCCTATTGTGACGCTCTTTCGGGCCTGTCCTAGATTCGCCCCCCAGGTCGCTTCATTCGTAAGACGCGACCCGAATGCAATTGCGATACGACCGAAGATCGAACAGTGGGCCAGGCGAGTATCCAAGAAGATTGGCCCCTTGACTGCGAGGGAGGTCGAGGTTCTAGAACTCGTCGCGGGAGGCGGTTCAAATCGCGAGATCGCCAAACGGCTCTTTATCAGTGAGCCGACGGTGAAGGTTCACCTGAGGCACATCTACGAGAAACTCGGCGTGCGCAATCGCGCCGAAGCCTCAGCGCTTGGCGTGCGGAGCGCTTACGCCGCGACCTCAACCGGACTGAGCGATTCCGAATCAGCCTGAACCGCCTGACTGCCAAACGTGAAGTCTGGAGCCGTACCGAGCCGATACGACTCATCGGCAGTCGCAAGGATCGCCTCGAACGCCGCCACGACTGCCGTGTCGAACTGACTCTCAACCGCCTGAGCAAGCCTCAGGCGCGCGACTCGACTCGGCATGGCGTCTCGATATGGTCTGTCGGACGTCATTGCGTTGTAAGCATCCGCGACCGAAATGATGCGTGAGACAAGCGGCGTGCTAGCTCCAACCAGCTTGTCCGGGTACCCCTCGCCGTCGACACGCTCGTGGTGGTGTCGAACGATCGACGCAATCTCTGCGTAATCGTCAACGTTTGCGAGGATTCGCTCGCCGATCTCGCTGTGCGCCTCCATTAGGCGACGCTCTTCGAGAGTCAGCGGCCCCTCCTTCTCGAGGAGGCCCGGAGGAAGTCCGATTTTCCCGATGTCGTGGACCAGCCCGGCTAGGTGACACTTACGCTGCTCTTCTTCACTCAACCCCATGCGAAGGGCAATGTCGCGAGAGTAGATCGCCACGGCTGCCGAGTGGCCAGCTGTATACCTGTCTCGTGCGTCAAGGGTCGCAACCAGCGCCGTAGCGAAAGACAGGTTGGCACGCTCGAGCCTCTCGTTCGCTCCGACCAGTTCCTCTGCCAACTGGCGCTGCTCCTGATAAAGCACGAAGAGCCGCTGGGCCGCAATGGCGGGGACAAAGAACAGCAAAGCAGTCCACGCGGACACCTGCTCGTATCCATAGGCGAGCACAGCAATCACGGGTGTGAACAGCGGGATGGTGGCCGCAAGGAGTCTCGCCATCGCTTGGAGCGTCGCGGTGATTGATCCCGACTTTCGAATCGCGAGGGTTCCTGCAGCAACCGCGGCGTCCGTGACTGCTTCGACCACCCCCGCGACCGCTACCGCGACGAGCAATTGCCCGAAGGTCGGTTCAAAGGACAGTAGTGACTGAGCCGCGAGCCCGGCCAACCCGCCAGCAAGGACTCTGGTCGATGTCCAGATAAGCCATCGCTCGTATGGCGCGCGAAACTCCGAAAACAGGGCAGCCGCGCCAACCGCCATCGCGGCGTGGGGCCCGTAGACCACTGCGGCGAAGAGAACCGGCATGACCGAGACCGACATCTCGAGATTGGTCGTCAGGCGCACGCTTTGCTTCTCCGCCATCCAGGCCACAAAGGCGAGCGCGCCCACAACGAGCACGGGGAAGGATCCGCCGGCCCCCTGCTGCGCAAGGCCCAAAGCCAGAGAGAAAGCCGCCACCGCGAGGGCAAGCGAATACGCCTCAATAGCGATTGGGCGGCGGAAGCCTGTCCCAACCAGTCGGATGGACTTTTGAATATCAGTCTCGAACATGCCGCAACCTCTTGAATCGGCGTGTCTTACATGCGTAAACTTGCCGTGCCGTCAGTCCCCCGATCGGGAGGTGTCCTTGTGTTCAACTTCGCGCTATCGGTGTCGTGCAGTTTTCTCGCTGCCGCTTGCAGTGGTTGCGGGAAACTTCAAAGGTCTGGTAGAGCCCGCGTAGCCTCGTTTGTCCACAGACATTGGGCATCCCTCTGTTGAGGGATTTCCACAAAGTGTGGACAAGTGAGGAAAACCGCGTGAGCTTAATCCCCCGGTCTGCCCAGCGCGTGGGCGGCCGGGCTGCGGCCTTTCTACGTGTCTAGCCGATGATGCCGCGGCGGAAGCCGACGGCAACGGCGTGGGCCCGCGAGCGGGACTGGAGCTTGGCCAGCAGGTGCCGGACGTGGCTCTTGACCGTCTCCTCGGAGAGGAAGAGCCGCTCGCCGATCTCGCGGTTCACGAGGCCGTCGGAGATGAGCTGGAGCACCTCGACCTCCCGCATCGTCGGCTCCTGCTCGAGCTCCCGGAGGGGGGCGGTGAAGGGAATCACCTCGGCGGCGTCGCCGTTCTTCCGGCGCGAGGCCAGCTCGTCGAAACGACGAGTGTGGTCCGCGTATCGGTTCAGGATCTCCCTGCGCTCTGCAGCGTCCATCGCTCACCACGTATCGGCCACTCCTCCAGCCCCTCTTTAGAGGGAGCTACCCCGAACGAGGGGTTTCCGCGGAGACCGGGTGGGATTCCTTGCCGGCGGGCTCCGTCGGGGTGGCGTCCGCGGGGCCGACTCGGGGCTCTCGGCGGCCGCTCCGGCCCGAAGGACCTCGTCCTTCGAGACGTTCAGCGGGTGGTGGCAGGCGGCCAGGTGGCCGTCGTAGTCGGTCAGCGGAGGCTCGATCTCGCGGCAGACGTCGGTCATGTACCGGCACCGCGGGATGGAACCGGCAGCCCGGCGGCGGGTCGATCGGCGACGGGACGTCGCCCGTCGAGGACGATCCGCTCCCTGGCCGCGGCGAGGTCGGGATCGGGGACCGGCACCGCGGAGAGGAGCGCCTCGGTGTACGGCATGATCGGCCGCTGGTAGAGCTCCTCGGCCGGCGAGAGCTCGACCATCTTCCCCAGGTACATGACCGCGATCCGGTCGGAGACGTGCCGCACGACGCCGAGGTCGTGGGCGATGAAGAGATAGGTCAGGTCGAACTCGTTCTGGAGGTCCTTGAGCAGGTTGAGGATCTGCGACTGGATCGACACGTCCAGGGCGGAAACGGGCTCGTCGGCGATGATCAGCTTCGGCTTCAGGGCGAGGGCACGCGCGACGCCGATCCGCTGGCGCTGCCCGCCCGAGAACTCGTGCGGGAAGCGGTTGTAGTGCTCGGGCGAGAGCCCGACGACCTCGAGCAGCTCCTGGACCCGACGCTTGCGCTCCGACTTCGTGCCGATCTTGTGGATCTTCAGCGGGTCGCCGATGATCGAGCCCACGCGCTTCCTCGGGTTCAGCGACGCATACGGATCCTGGAAGATCATCTGCATCTCGCGGCGGAGCGAACGGAGGCCGCGCCCCTTGACGTGGGTGATGTCCCGCCCCTCGAACAGGATCTCGCCGTCCGAGGCCTCCAGCAGGCGGACGATCGTCCGGCCGAGGGTCGACTTGCCGCAGCCCGACTCGCCGACGAGGCCGAGGGTCTCGCCCCTGGCGATGGAGAAGGAGACGTCGTCGACCGCGTGGACGCGCGCGACCTCGCGCTGGAGGAACCCCTTCTTGATCGGGAAGTACTTCTTGAGATGCCTGACCTCGACGAGAGGCGACTCAGACGTGCTCACGCGGCGCGGGTCTCCCCGGAGATCGTCGCGTCGCGCACGGTGCGCTTCACCTCGACCGGGAGCCAGCAGCGGTCGAGATGCCCCGGCTCCTCGACGCGGTTCTCGAGCGGCGGCTCCTCCCAGCACTTCTCGAACGCGTGCGGGCAGCGCGGGCGGAACTTGCAGCCCTGCGGGAGGTTGATCAGTGACGGCGGCGCGCCTTCGATCGAGTGCAGCCGGTCGGCCTTCGGACGGTCGAGCCGTGGGATCGAGCCCAGCAGCCCCCACGTGTAAGGGTGCTGCGGGTCGTAGAAGATCTGGCGCTTCGTGCCCATCTCGACGACGCGGCCGGCGTACATGACCATGATCACGTCCGCGATCTCGGCCACGACGCCCAGGTCGTGCGTGATCAGGATCACGGCGGAGTTGAACTCGACCTTCAGCCGGCCGATCAGCTCGATGATCTGCGCCTGGATCGTCACGTCGAGCGCGGTCGTCGGCTCGTCGGCGATCAGGATGTCCGGGTTGTTCGCGAGCGCCATCGCGATCATCGCGCGCTGCCGCATGCCGCCGGAGAACTGGTGCGGGTGGTCGTCCACCCGCGACTCCGGGTTCGGGATGCCGACCGCGCGCAGGAGCTCGATGGCCCGGCCCGCGCCTGCTGCTTGGTCATCTCCTTGTTGTGCGCCCGCAGTCCCTCGGCGATCTGGTCCCCGACCCGGTAGACCGGGTTCATCGCGGTCATCGGGTCCTGGAAGATCATCGCGATCTCGTTCCCGCGGACCGACTGGAGCTCGTCCTCGCTCATCCCGATCAGGTCGCGGCCCTTGTAGTTCACCTCACCCTCGAAGCGCGCGTTCACGCCGCGCGTGAGGCCGAGCATGGTCATCGACGTCACGCTCTTGCCCGAGCCGGACTCGCCGACGATCCCGAGCACCTGGCCGCGGTCGAGGGTGAACGAGACGCCGTCGACGGCGTTGACGATGCCGTCCTCCGTCGCGAACTGGACCTTGAGGTCCTTGACCTCCAGCAGCCGCTCCGCCATCTAGCTGGGCCGGATCCTCGGGTCGAGATACGCGTAGAGAAAGTCGACGATCGCGTTGAAGAAGACGATGAAGAACGCGCCGAGGAGCGTCACCGCCATGATCGGCGGCAGGTCGAGCGTTCGCACCGAACGCGCGGCGTACTGCCCGACGCCCTGAAGATCGAAGACCGTCTCGGTCAGGATCGCGCCGCCGCCGATCACGCCGGCGAAGTCGAGCGCGAAGAGCGTGACGATCGGGATCATCGAGTTCCGCAGCACGTGCTTCAGCATCACGCGACGCGGGTTCAACCCCTTCGCCTTGGCGGTGCGGACGTAGTCCTCGTTGATCGAGTCGAGGATGTTCGAGCGCAGCACGCGGCCGTAGAAGCCGATGAACAGAACGGCGAGCACGAACCACGGCAGGATCAGGTGGTAGAACCACTGGACGGGGTTCTCGGTCAGCGGGACGTAACCGCCGTCCGGGAAGAGCCCGAGGTTCTCCGGGCCGAGGTAGTAGCGCGCCAGGATCCCGAGCCAGAACACGGGCATCGAGATCCCGATCAGCGCGAAAATCGTGATCGCGCGGTCCGACAGCTTGCCCGCGGTGACCGCTGAGATCACCCCCACGAGCACGCCGAAGAAGAGCCAGATGATCGCCGCGCCGACCGCGAGCGAGATCGTTGCGGGGAGGCCGCGCTTGATCTCCGCGATCACGTCCTGCTGCGTCGTGTAGGAGATCAGGTCGGCGGTGAAGACCTTCCGCATCATCATCGCGTACTGGGTGTAGAACGGCTCGTCGAAGCCCCACGTCTCGCGGATGTTCGCGATGTTCTCGTCCGTCGCGTTCTTGCCGGCCATCCGCTCGGCGGGATCGCCGCCGGGGATGACGATGAAGATGCAGAAGGTGAGGAAGCTGACGGCGAGGAGCACGAGCACCGCGCCGAGAGTTCGTCTGATGATGAAAGCGCCCATGGGTTAGTGCTCCATCTTTACTTTCGCGCGCGGGTCGAGAGCGTCGCGCAGACCGTCGCCGAAGATGTTGAGCGCAACGACCGTCATCACGATCGCCGCGCCGGGAACGATGGTCAGCCACGGCGCAGTCCGGATGCGCTCCTGCCCCTCGGAGATCAGCGTGCCCCACGACGGCTCAGGCGGTTGGACGCCGGCGCCGAGGAACGACAGTGCGGCCTCGACGAGGATGTTGTTCGCGATGATCAGCGTGAAGAAGACGAGGATCGTCGAGGCGATGTTCGGAAGCAGCTCGCCGAGCATGACGCGAAACGGCCCCGATCCCTGCGAGATGGACGCCTCGATGAACTCCTTCTCGCGCAGCGAGAGAATCTGCCCGCGCAGCGGCCGCCCGACGTACGCGACGAGGATCACGGAGATGATCAGCGTCGGAATCCAGAGACTCCCGGACTCGATGTTGATCGGTCCATGGTGGAACCCGCTGATCGCGAGCGCGGCGCCGAGCGCGATTCCGAGCAAGATCACCGGCAGCGCGGCGATGAGGTCGAAAGCCCGCGTGATCACCCAGTCGGATCGACCGCCGAAGTAGCCGGCGATCAGGGCGAGGAGCGTCGCGAGGAACGTGCAGATCAATGCGGAGGCGATCCCGATCTTGAGCGAGTTCCGGCCGCCGTACAGGACGCGCACCGCGACGTCGCGACCGAGCGTGTCGGCACCGAGCACGTACTTGCCGTCCGCGTGCCACAGCTGCGGGCCGAGCACCGTCCACGGCCTTGATCACGAGCTGCCCGGTTTCGGGGTCCTGGACGGCCCCGCCCGCGGAGATCACGTCGACCTGCTCGCCGTTCACGGTGATCGTGTCGGTCAGGTGGATCTCGTTCGGCCCGGTCTTGGCGATGTTCTCGGCGTACCAGGGAGCCGCGACACAGGCAGCGACGATCAGGAAGAAGACGAACAGCGCTCCGAGGGCGACGTAGTTCCGCCGCAGTCGGCGCCAGGCGAGGTACCACGGGCTCCGGCCCTCGATCACCCCGTGCTCGCGCTCCGCGAGCTCGGCGGCCGTGTCGAGGGTGAAGTCGGTGGCCTGTTGGGTCATTGACGGGGTTCGAGGGCGCCTCGGGGGCGCCCTCGAACCTCATTCCCTCCTACTCGGCCTCGTTAACTACTTCTTGCAGGACGAGGCGTAGACGAACTGGTACAGCACGTGACTCACGTAGCAGTTCTGGAGGTCCATCTCCGGCGTGAAGAAGTCCGTGAACTGCCGGTTGACGATCGGCGCCCACAGTGCGTTCTCCAGCACCATCTTGTCGACCTCCGCCCACTGCGTGTTGACCTCGTCGTTGATCTCCGGCTCGAGCTTGAGCTCGTCGATCTTGTCGTTGATCGCCGCGACGTCGGCGTTCGAGTAGTTGTTGTTGTGCTCCTCGGTGATGCGATTGCCGTTCAGGAGCACGTCGAACCAGTTCAGCGGATGCGGGTAGTCCTGGAACCAGTTTGCGATGCCCGTCTGGGCCTTCGTGCGCTGGTTCCCGATCGTCGTGAAGTACACCGACGGATCGATGATCTTCAGCGTCGCCTTGAAGCCGATCTGGTTCAGGACTTGCTGGAGATACGCAGCAGGCTTCTGCAGCGTCTCACGCGAGTTGCCCCAAACCTGGACCTCCATCCCTGCGTACCCGGAGTCCTGCACGAGCTGCTTCGCCTTCTCCAGGTCGTAGGGGTACATGGAGATCTTCTCGTACTGCGGGTACGTCGGCGGAAGGACGTTCTCCGTCGTCGTCGCGAGACCGCCGTACAGGCGGACGACCGCGTCACGGTCGACCGCGTAGTTCACGGCCTGCCGCACCTCGAGCTTGTCGAACGGCTTCACCCGCGTGTTCATGAAGTAGTAGTACGTGTTCGCGGGCGTGTAGAGCTTCAGCTGTTCCGCGAACTGGTCCTGCACCTCACCCAGCCGGTCGACCGGGATCGGGTGGAAGTCGTAGTCGTTGGTCCCGTCGATGACCGACTGCAACGCTGCCGAGTCTTCCTCGATCACGTTGAAGGTCATCTTGTCGGGGTTCCCGTCCGCGATGTCCGGGATGCCCTGCCACTCGGGGTTACGAACGACCGTGACCAGACGATTCGGCGTGTAGGTCTCGATCATGTACGGGCCGGTCGACGGGATCGTCGCGGTGGACTGATCCTTGGCCGCCGTACCGCTCGGGACGACCGATGCGAACATCGTCGCGAGGATGTAGAGGAAATCACCCTGCGGCTTCGAGAGCGTGATCTCGATCGTCTTGGCGTCGTCGTCGACGACGATGCCCGGGATGTCACCCGTCTTCGTCTCGGCGAACTTGTCGGCGCCCACGATGCCCGTGAAGAAGCCGACGCCCGGCGAGTCGATCATGTACAGGCGCTTGATCGTGTTCTTGAAGTCAGACGCCTTGACCGGCTGGCCGTTCGAGTAGTTGATGTCGCGGAGGGTGAACTTGTACGTCAGTCCGTCCTCCGAGATCTCGGGCAGATCCTCGGCGAGCCCGGGGATGATCGTCGCGCCCTCGGCACCGTTCACGAGCTTGTACGTCACGAGCCCGAGGTGCACCGGAAGCATGATCGACCAACCCTGAACCGTGTAGGACAGTCCGGGATCGAGGTAGTCGATGCCGTTGTCGAAGGCGATCTTCAGCTCCGGGAACGTCTTCTCAGTCGTCCCCCCGCCCGCTTCAGTCGTGGCACCGGCTCCTTCGTCGTCGCCTCCGCCGCAAGCGGCCAAAGCGAACGTGAGAGCGGCCATCAGGGCGAAGAGTCCTGCGAACCGCCTCCACTTGCTCAACGTCATTCGTACCCCCATTTCGTCGCTAACGCCGCCTTGCGGGCGCATGGCGGGTCGATCCTAATAGACGAGAGACTCGCCCATTGGTTGTTGCGGCAGGGTTAACAGGCTCCGAGCGGTTTAGGTCGGAGGAGGCTCGGGAACGGGCTCGGGCAGCGGAGGCTGGAAGACCGGCTCGAGCTCGTGCGGCTGGATCTCGCCCGCCTCGATCCGTTCGACCCAGTGGCAGGCAACCGTGTGGCCCGATCCGAACGTTCGGAGGCTCGGGATCTCGTCACGGCAGCGTGTGGGCTGGACGAACGGGCACCTCGTGTGGAAGCGACAGCCCGGCGGCGGGTTGGCCGGCGACGGAAGGTCGCCCGGGAGCAGGATCGCCTCTCGGCGGCGCTCGACCTTCGGGTCGGGGATCGGGACCGCCGAGAGCAGCGCGATCGTGTACGGGTGCAGCGGCCGCCGGTAGAGCTCGTCGGCGGGCGAGACCTCGACGATCTTGCCGAGGTACATGACCGCGATCCGGTCGGAGGTGTGCCGGACCACTGCGAGGTCGTGCGCGATGAAGAGATAGGTGAGGTCGAACTCGTCCTGGAGCGACTCGAGCAGGTTGAGGATCTGCGCCTGGATCGAAACGTCGAGCGCGGAGACCGGCTCGTCCGCGACGACGAGGTCGGGGTTGAGCCCGAGCGCGCGGGCGACGCCGATCCGCTGCCGCTGGCCGCCCGAGAACTCGTGCGGGTAGCGCGAGGCAGCGTCTGCCGGCAACCCGACGATGCCGAGCAGTTCCCGAACCCGGCCGCCGATGTCGCGCCTGGTCGCAAGGCCGTGCACCAGCATCGGCTCGCCGACGATCCGGCCGACCGAGTGCCTCGGGTTGAGCGAGGCGTACGGGTCCTGGAAGACCATCTGCATCCGGCGGCGCAGCGGGCGCAGTTGCTTTTCGCCCAGGTGGGTCACGTCCACGCCGTCGAAGACGATCCGACCCTCGACGGGCTCGTACAGCCGCATGATCGCGCGGCCGATCGTGGACTTGCCGCAGCCGGACTCGCCGACCAGCCCCAGCGTCTCGCCGCGGCGGATCTCGAGCGAGACGCCGTCGACCGCGCGGATGTCGCCGATATGCCGATCGAGGAAGAGACCGCTCTTGATCGGGAAGTAGACCTTCAGCTCGTCGAGCTCGACGAGCGGCCCGCCGTTCGTGTTCAAACCGTGACCACGCGCTCGCGCGCCCACTCGTCGGCCGGCACGGGATTGAAGCACGCGACGAAGTGGCCCGGTTCGATCTCGGCGAGCGGCGGAACCGCCTCGCGCGACAGCTCGACCTCGAAACGGCAGCGCGGCTGAAACGGGCACGCGGCCGGCGGGCTGAGCATGTCGCGCGGCGCACCGGCGATCGGCTTCAGCTGCGAGCGGCGCGGCGCGTCGAGCCGAGGGATCGACTCGAGCAGCCCGAGCGTGTACGGATGGCGTGGCGCGTCGAACACCTGGTCGGCACCGCCGGTCTCCATGAACATCCCGGCGTACATCACATTGACGCGCTCGCACATCCCCGCCACGACGCCGAGGTCGTGCGTGATCATGATCAGCGCCGACCCCTCTTCGCGTACGAGCTCGCGCAGCAGATCGAGGATCTGCGCTTGGATCGTCACGTCGAGGGCCGTCGTCGGCTCGTCGGCGATCATGAGCTTCGGCTTGCACGCGAGCGCCATCGCGATCATCGCGCGCTGCCGCATCCCACCGGAGAACTGGTGGGGATAGTCCTTGATCCGCTGCTTTGCGCCCGGGATCCCGACCCGGTCGAGCAACTCGAGCACACGCACGTCGGCTTCGCGTTTCGAGAGCCCGAAGTGCTTCTGCAGCGGCTCGCGAATCTGCCTGCCGATCGTCAGCACCGGGTTCAGCGAGGTCATCGGGTCCTGGAAGATGATCGCGATCTCGCGGCCGCGCACTCCGCGGAGCTCGCGGTCGCTCATCTGGAGCAGGTCGCGCCCCTCGAAGTGCGCGGTGCCGCTCGGAACACGTCCGGCGCGAGGCAGGATCCCGAGCAGCGCCAGCGCGGTGACGCTCTTCCCGCAACCGGACTCGCCGACGATGCCGAGCGTCTCGCCCGGCGCGATGTCGAACGAGATGCCGTTGACCGCGTGGATCGTCCCGCGCCGCGTCCAGAACTCCACGCGGAGGTCGCGGACCGACAGCAGGGCGTTACGACCTGCCACGGAGCTTTGGGTCGAGCGCCTCGCGGAGGCCGTCGCCGATCAGGTTGAAGCCGAGCACCGAGATCACGATCGCCAGGCACGGGATGATCGCCAGGTAGACGGCCGACGCGAGGTACTCGTTCGCATCGGTCAGCATCGTCCCCCACTCCGGCGTCGACGGATCCTGCGGTCCGAGGCCGAGGAACCCGAGGCCGGCGACGTCGATGATGGCGGTCGCCATCGCCAGCGTGCCGGCGACGATCATGGGCGAGATCGAGTTCGGGAGAATGTGCGAGGAGAGAATCCTCCGGCGCTTGACGCCGACGACTCTCGCAGCGAGCACGTACTCGTTCTCCTTCTGCGCGATCACCGAGCCGCGCAGCAGTCGCGCGAAGATCGGGATGTTCACGACGCCGACCGCGATCATCACCTGCCACAGGCCGGGGCCGAGCATCGCGACGATCGCGATCGCGAAGAGCAAGCCGGGGATGGCCAGCATGATGTCCATCATGCGCATCACGATCGAGCCGGGCCAGCGTCCGACGTAGCCCGCGAAGGACCCGAGGAGCGTGCCGATCGAGAGCCCGATCCCGACCGAGACGACGCCGATCAGCAGCGAGTAGCGCGCGCCGTAGACGATCCGGCTGAAGACGTCGCGCCCCTGGAGGTCGAGGCCGAGCCAATGTTCGCGGCTCGGCGGCTGCGGCTGGAGGATCCCGTCGACGAGAAAGACGTCGTTCGACGGATGGCTCGGCGCGATCCACGGGGCGAACAAGGCGCAGATCACGAAGATGCCGACGATCACCGCACCGACGAGGGCACCCCAGTTGTGCGTCAGGCGGTACCAGGCCTCGTTCCAGAGCCCACCCGTCGGCTGGTCGAGCTCGAGCTCGGCGATCTCGAGTTCGGCGACTGACATCAGGCGTACCTGATTCTCGGATTGAGGAAGGCGTACACGATGTCGACGGCGAGGTTGATCAGCACGAAGACCAGCGCGAGGAAGAGGATCCCGCCCTGGAGCACCGGGTAGTCGCGATTGAAGATGGCGTCGCGTAGCCAGGAGCCCATACCGGGAAATGCGAACACGGTCTCGGTCAGGATCGCACCCGAGAGCAGCAATCCCGTCTGCAGTCCGATCACCGTCGTCACGGGCAGCAGCGCGTTCCGGAGCACGTGCCGACGGTCGACGACTCCCGGCGACAGCCCTTTCGCGCGCGCGGTGCGGACGTAATCCTCGTTCTGGACGTCGAGAACTGACGCACGCGTGACCCGCGAGATGATCGCGAGGGGGATCGAGCCGAGCGCGATCGCCGGCAGGATCAGATGCTTGCTCACGTCGACGAACGTCGCCCACTCGCGGACGATGATCGCGTCGAGCAAGTAGAAGTTGGTCGGGTGCTCGGTCTCGATCAGGAGATCGATCCGCCCAACGCTCGGGAGCCAGGCAAGGCGGACCGCGAAGATGTACTTGAGCAGGATCGCGAGTACGAAGATGGGAACCGAGATTCCGATCAGAGAGACGAACAGGCTGCCGTGGTCGAGCGGCCCTCCGTACCGCTTCGCTGCGATGAACCCGAGTGGGATGCCGAGCGAGACTGCGAACAGCATCGCCGCCAGCGCGAGCTCCACCGTCGCGGGGAATCGCTGACGGATCTCGTCGGTGACCTCACGATGGGTTGCCGAGCTGATCCCGAGGTCGCGGTCCTGGAAGGTCGTCTGCATGTACGTCACGTACTGGCGCCAGACCGGCTCGTTCAGCCCGTAGCGCTCCTTGTACGCCTCGACGAGCTCCGGCGTCGCCCGCTCGCCGAGCAGCGACTCGGCCGGGCTGCCCGGGAGTGCGCGCACCCAGAAGAAGAGCAGCACGGACACCCCGAACAGGATCGGGATGAGGAGCAGCAGCCGCCGGACGACAAAGCGAAGCATGTCGGCGTCCGGCGGCTGCTAGCTCACGTTTCTACTGTCCGCCCAGGAAGACGGTCTTGAACAGGTCGGTGCCGATCGGGCTCGTGTAGTAGCCCTGCACCCGCCTCTGGAAGCCGAGTGCCGGCGTCGAGTGTGCATACGGAACGCCAGGCAGGTTCTGCATGATCAGCTTGTTCGCCTGCCGGTACAACGCGATCCGCTTTGCCTGGTTCACTTCCTGCTCAGCCCGGCCGAGGAGACTGTCCAGCGCCGCGTTCCGTTCCTGGAACTGCGGGCTGAAGCCCTGGAAGAACGTGCCGATGAAGTTGTCCGCATCGGCGTAGTCGCCCGTCCAGCCGATCAGGTTGAGGTGACCGGCGGTGCCCTCGTTCACGTGCTTCACGTAGTCGGGCCGCCACGGCATGCTCGTCGTCTCGACGTCGAAGCCGGACTGCTCGAGGCTCGCCTTGAACGCCTCGAAGTTCGCCTTCGGGTCGGGCATGTACGGGCGTGAGACGCCGGTCGGATACCAGAACTGGATCTTGCACGGCGGTCCGCACCCGGCCTCGCGGAGCAGCTGCCTCGCGCGGGTCGGGTTGAAGGAGTACTTGACGACGTCCTTCGCGTAACCGGGAAGGCTCGGCGGCATGAACGCGTGCGCCACCTGCCCACGACCCGCATAGAACGAGTTCACCACGAGCTGCCGGTTCAGTCCGTACGCGACGGCACGCCGGACCCGGATGTCGTTCATCGGCGGCTTCGACGACTGAATCGTCACGTAGGCCACGTTGAACGCCGGGCGGCTCAGGACCTTCAGCCGCGAGTTGCCACGCACCGTGGCGACGAGCTGCGGAGCGAGCAGGTCCATCCCGAAGACTTCACCGGTCTGGAGCGCCTGCACGCGCGCCGTGTTGTCCGCGATCGGCCGGATGATGATCCGGTTGAGCCGCGGCTGCTTCTTGTTCCAGTACGTCGGGTTCTTCCGAAGGATCACCGACTCACCGACCGTCCAACGCTCGAGCCTGTACGGGCCCGTGCCGGTCGGATGCTGGAAGGCATACGTCCCAGTCGGCGCGAACACGCCGTTCCGGATCGTGCCCTGGTTCGCGCCCCACCGCGCCATCGCCGTCGGGCTCTGCATCGAGAACGCCGAGAGGACGAGCGACGGAACGAACGGGCCGTTCTTCCGCGTCAGCTTCACAACCGCCTTCAGCGGACCCGCGGCCCGGCAGCTCTGGTACAGAGGCTTGCCGAGCGTTGCGTTCTCGTTGCGCCTGAAACCGCTGAAGATCGACTGGTAGTAGTAGGTCGCCGAGGCGTCCTGGAACGGACCGCTGAAGTTGAACCAGCGGTTGAAGTTCGCGCACACCGCGGCCGCGTTGAACGCCGTGCCGTCGTGGAAGCGAACCTTGCCGCGGAGGTTGAACGTGTACGTCCGCCCGTCCTTGGCGACGCTCCAGCTCGTGGCAAGACCCGGGATGAGCCGGGTCGTCCCCGGAGCGAAGTCGACGAGACTCTCGAAGATCTGCTTCGTGACCCGGAACGACTCGCCGTCCGAGACGAGCGCCGGGTCGAGATACGTCGGGTCAGCCGCGCCGGCGTAGATCAGGGTGTCCGGAGCGGCCCCACTCGGGGACGCCTCCGATCTCGACCCCGCCGTCGCTGCGCCCGCAACGAGCAAACAGGCCACCACCGCGCCCGCCATGCTCAGGAGCTTGATCCCCCTCAAAACTGCACCACCCTCTCTTGTGACTAGCTGCCTTGGCTAAGGAGTATTCAGCAGCTAGGACGCGCCTGCAAACAAAAGGTTAAGGGGCGGCCGAAGCCGCCCCTTGAGAGCGTCCAAGCGTGCGGTCGCGTTTAGGCCACGGAGGCGACCGAGATCAGGTCGCGCAACGCACCGAGCCGGGCGAGTGCCTGGCCCTCGAGCTGTCGAACGCGCTCGCGCGTCAGATCGAGCTCGTGACCGATCGCCTCGAGCGTCCATGGCTCGCCCTCGAAGCCGAACCGCAGCTCGAGGATGCGCCGCTCCCGCTCCGGGAGGGCGTCGAGTGCCTTGCGCACGCCCTGACGGCGAAGCGACTCTTCAGCCTCTTCGAACGGGTCCGGCGCCTCGCGATCGGCGAACAGGTCGCCGAGCTCGCCCTCGTCGTCCGCGCCGACCGTCTGGTTCAGCGAGACGGACGCGGACGCGGCGCCGAGCGCCTCGTCGACGTGCTGGATCGGGAGGCCGGTGGCCTCCGCGAGCTCTTCCTTCGTCGCCTCGCGGCCGAGCTCGACCTCGAGCCGACGCGCGGCGCGCGACAGCTTCTGCTGCCGCTCGACGACGTGGACGGGCACACGAATCGTCCGCGCGTGATTCGCGACCGCACGCTGCACCGACTGACGAATCCACCAGGTCGCGTAGGTCGAGAACTTGAACCCACGGCGCCAGTCGAACTTCTCGACGGCGCGATTCAGACCGAGCGTGCCCTCCTGGATCAGGTCGAGAAACGGCACACCCAGACCGCGGTAGCCCTTCGCGATCGACACGACCAGCCGAAGGTTCGACTCGATCATGTGCCGCTTCGCGATCGGGTCGCCCCGCTCGATCCGCTTGGCGAGGGTGACCTCGTCCGCGGCGGTGAGGAGCTTGTGCTTGCCGACGTCGGCGAGGAACAGCTGGAGGCTGTCCGCGGAGCCCGAGAGCGGGGCGTGCGAGAGGTTCAGGCTCTCGCGCTTCGCCGGCTTTTCGTCCTTCTCGTCGACCTCGACCTTGATCTCGAAGCCGATCGACACGAGCTCTGCCCGGAGCTGCTCGAGGTCGGCCTCGTTCAGCTCGTGCTCCTGCCCGAACGCCTCGAGCGTGGTTACCTCGATGAAACCCTGTTCTTCGGACGCCTCAACGAGTGCCCGGACGGGGTCGGATTCAAGAAGTTCCTGCAGCTGATTCTGCGTCAAGTTACCGTTAACTCCCTTTCGCACTCGTCTGCGGGCGCGCGTTGGCAGCGGCCCCGATCGCACTTTAGGAGGTATCTCCCGCCGGTGCTAGAGGCGTGGACGGATCACAACCGAATTCCAACAATGTTGCTCTCAAGCAAGAAGAACGAAGCCCGTAGCCCTGCCATTCCGGGTACGCGCAAGCGTTCCTCCGAGATTGAGACGCCCGGGCACGCCGAAAGTTTCCGTCCTACGCGCGGGTCCGCTTCTTCCGACCGGGCTTCGCCGGGCCTCGGGCGCGGCGATCGGCCAGGAGCTCGATCGCCCGCTCATGCGTCAGTGAGTCGACCTCGTCGCCGGCGCGGAGGCTCGCATTCGTCTCGCCGTCCGTCACGTAGGGGCCGAAACGGCCCTTGCGGACGACGATCTTCTTCTCCGTGATCGGGTCGACCCCGAGCTCCCGGAGCGGGCCTGCGGCGGCGCCCTGCCGACGGCGCTCCTTCGGCTTCGCGAGGAGCTCCAGCGCCTGCTTCAGGGTGATCTCGAGCAGCTGCTCCTCCGACTCCAGCGAGCGGGTCTCGGTGCCCTTCTTGATGTACGGGCCGTACCGGCCGTTGAGGGCTTCGACGTCCTCACCGTCCGCGGGATCAGGCCCCAGCGTGCGCGGCAGCGACAGCAGCTTCACCGCGTCCTCGAGCGTCACGGTGTCGAGCGACATCGACTTGAAGAGCGAGGCGGTCTTCGGCTTTCCCTTGTCGTCCTCGGGAAGCACCTCGGTCACGTACGGCCCGAAGCGTCCCGTGCGCGCGATGAGCTGGCGGCCCGTCTCCGGATGCACGCCGAGCTCGCGGTCGCCGGACGGCTGCGCGAGCAGCTCCGTCGCCTTCTCGAGCGTCAGCTCGTCCGGTGCGAGGTCGGGTGGAATGCTCGCCCGCTCCTCCCCGCGCTCGACGTACGGCCCGTAGCGCCCGACGCGGAGCACGATGTCCTCGGCACCCGGGATCGGGAAGGTGTTGACCGCACGCGCGTCGATCTCGCCGAGCGCGCCGACGAGCGCCTTCAGCCCCGCCTCGTCCGGCTCGCCGTCGCCGAAGTAGAAGCGGCGCAGCCACTCGACGCGGCCCTCGTCGCCGGCGGCGATGCGGTCGAGGTCGTCCTCCATCCGCGCCGTGAACTCGTAGTCGACCAGGCGACTGAAGTGCTTCTCGAGCAGCTCGGTGACGGAGAACGCGAGAAAGCTCGGGACGAGCGCGGTGCCGCGTTTGAACGCGTAGCCGCGGTCCATGACCGTGCTCGATGATCGCGGCGTACGTCGACGGCCGGCCGATGCCGCGTTCCTCGAGCGCCCGCACGAGCGTCGCCTCGGTGTAGCGCGGCGGCGGCGAGGTCGAGTGACCCTGCGCCGTCAGCTCCTTCGTCTCGACGGCCTGGCCTTCCTGGAGGTTCGGCAGCGGACGCTGATCCTCGTCGCCGTCCTCGTCCTTGCCGACCTCGTACGCGGCGAGGAAACCGGGGAACGTGATCACGGTGCCCGACGCGCCGAACTCGACGTCCTCGCCAGTTGTGCTCTTCGCGGCGAGGCGAAGCGACACGGTCTCTCCGCGCGCATCGGCCATCTGGGAAGAGATCGTGCGCTTCCAGATCAACTCGTAGAGCGCGAGCTCGTCGCGGTTCAGCTCGCCGCGCACCTCGTTCGGCGTGCGGAAGAAGTCGCCCGCGGGACGGATCGCCTCGTGAGCCTCCTGCGCGTTCTTCACCTTGCGGTCCCAGCTGCGCGGCTTCGGCGGTAGGTAGTCGGCGCCGTAGAGCTCCGTCACCTGCTTGCGTGCGGCTGCGACGGCCGCCTGCGAGAGCGACGTCGAGTCGGTGCGCATGTAGGTGATGTAGCCGTTCTCGTACAAACGCTGTGCGACGCGCATCGTCGTCTGCGACGTGTAGCGCAGCTTGCGGCTCGCCTCCTGCTGCAACGTCGCCGTACGAAACGGCGCAGTCGGCTTGCGCGTGTAGGGCTTCTCGTCCTTGCTGCGGACCGTGAACGTCGCGCCCTGCAACCGTTCGAGCAGCCCGCGTGCGCCCCCTTCGTCCAGGTGCGCGAGCTCCTTGTTCTTGGCCTTTCCGTCGGCCCCGAAGTCGGAACCGCGGGCGACGCGCTTGCCGTCGAGCGCGACGAGGCGAGCGTCGAAGGAGCCCGGATCGAAGATCCCCTCGAGGTCCCAGTACGAGACTTCCACGAAGGCGATCCGCTCGCGCTCGCGCTCGACGATCAGGCGTGTGGCGACCGACTGCACCCGGCCGGCCGAGAGTCCCTGCGTGACCTTCTTCCAGAGCACCGGCGAGACCTCGTAGCCGTAGAGGCGGTCGAGGATGCGCCGGGTCTCCTGCGCGTCCACGAGCCGATCGTCGATCTGCGCGCGTCTCGCCGAGTGAGCGCTCGATCGCGTCGCGGGTGATCTCGTGGAAGACCATCCGCCGAACGGGGACCTTGGGCTTGAGGACCTGGAGCAGATGCCAGGCGATCGCCTCGCCTTCGCGGTCTTCGTCCGTCGCGAGCAGCAGCTCGTCGGCGCCCTTCAGCAGGCTTCTTGAGCTCGGTCGACCGTCTTCTTCTTGTCGTCGTCGACGAGGTAGAGCGGCTCGAAGTCCTCGTCGATCGCGACGCCCATCGTCCCGTACTTGGCCCGCTGCTCCTTGGGGACGTCGCTGGCCCGATTCGGCAGATCGCGGATGTGGCCGATGCTCGAGGCGACCTTGTAGCCCTTGCCGAGGTAGCCCTCGATCGTCCGCGCTTTGGCGGGCGACTCGACGATCACCAGGCGGTTCAACCCGCTTTCCTCCGTGGTTGCCACGCGATCCACCTTAGCCTTCGTTGTCAAGACGGCAGAATGCGGCGCCGTGGCACCGCGCCCCTCACTGTTCTATTTGGCCGCCGGGGGAGTCTCCCTGCCCTTCACGAAGCTGCTCTTCCGCCAGAAGAGCAGCGGGGTCGAAAACGTGCCGGCCGAAGGGGGCTGCGTCCTGGCGTCCAACCACCTCTCGAACTTCGACCCCTGGGCGATCGGAATCCCCCTCTACCCGCGGCGGTTCCTCCGGTTCATGGGCAAGTCCGAGCTCTTCTGGTGGCCGCTCGGGCCGATCATCGAGTCCGGCGGGGCCTTCAAGGTCCATCGTGGCCAGGCCGACCTCGAGGCGATGGAGACGGCGGAGCAACTCTGCCGCGAAGGGCACGTGGTCGTGATGTTTCCCGAGGGGACGCGCCGCAAGAAGGGCCTCGTCAAGAAGTACCAGCCTCGCGCGCACACGGGCGCGGCGCGGATCGCGCTCGGAGCGGGCGTCCCCTTGATCCCCGCAGCGATCAAGGGCACCGACAACCTCCTCGGGCTCGGACCGATCCGCGTGGCCTACGGTGCTCCCGTGCCGCTCGACGACCTCCGCCCCGCCGACCCCCGTGACGCGGCTCAGGAAGCCACCGACCGGCTGATGGCCGAGATCGCGCGGCTCGAGGCGACGCTGTGAAGCCGCTGCTCGCAGTCGACGGCGACTCGTTCGCGCATCGCGCGTACCACGCGCTCCCGAAGCAGATCCGCCGTGCCGAAGGTCGGCCCGCGAACATGATCGTCGGCTTCACGAACATGCTCGTCGGCCTCTGGGACCAGGAGCAGCCGCGTTCCGTGCTCGTCGGCTTCGACTCGCTCGACACGCCGACGTATCGCCACACGGCATTCCCCGCGTATCAGTCCGGTCGCATCTTCGAGGACGACCTGCTCGAGCAGCTCGACCTGCTGCCCGAGCTCGTCGAGTCGCTCGGGTTCGCGTCGGCGAAGGCGCCGGGTTACGAGGCCGACGACTTCATGGGCGCCGTCGTGGCGGCCGAGGAGAAGCAGAAGCGACCCGTGCTCGTTGCGACTTCCGACCGCGACCTCTTCCAACTCGCGAGCGAGCGCACGACGATCCTCCAGCCGACGCGGGGTGTGAGCGAGATCTCGCGCATCGGCCCGGCCGAGGTGCGCGAGCGCTACGGCGTCGAGCCGAAGCAAGTGCCCGACTTCATTGCGCTCCGTGGCGACCCCTCGGACAAGCTGCCGGGCGCGAAAGGCGTCGGACCGAAGACGGCGGCGTCGCTGCTCGCCGAGTACGGGACGCTCGAGTCGGCGCTCGAGGCCGGACGCTTCGCGGCGCAGGCGGAGGAGTTGCGGCTGTTCCGACGAATCGCGACCGTGGACGCCTCTGCCCCTCTCCCTCCCCTCGAAGACCAGACGCCCACGTGGGCGGAGGCGTCCGCCCTGGTGGAACGGTGGGGGCTGCAGAACCTCTCCGGGCGGCTCGCAGAGCGAGCTTGAAATTCCTCAGCCACGAAGCCCTCGCCCGGCTCCACCCGTCGCCGTTCGAGCCGCCGAGCCGACTCGCGACCCTGCTCGAGCGCTTCGACTGGAGCCCGGGGCGAAGCGCCCTCAGGGAAGACCTCCTGCGCTGCCACACGCCGGCGCACGTCGACCGGATCGCGTCGATCGAGCGCGAGACGTGGCTCGACGGCGACACGGTCGCGAACGAGACGTCGTACGAGGCCGCCCTGCTCGCGGCCGGAACGGCGATCCAGGCGGCGGAGGAAGGAGCGTTCGCGCTCGTCCGCCCGCCCGGTCACCACGCGCTGCCGGACCGGGCGATGGGCTTCTGCCTGTTCGACAACGTCGCGATCGCGGCCCGCTGGGCCCAGGCTGAGCTCGGGCTGCGCCGCGTGGCGATCCTCGACTGGGACGTCCACCACGGGAACGGGACGCAGGCGATCTTCTGGGACGACCCCACCGTCTTCTTTGCGTCGCTGCACCAGTGGCCCTTCTATCCGGGCACCGGGGGACCGGACGAGCAGAACGAGACGACGCTCAACATCCCGCTCGCGGCGGGATCGGGCGACGACGAGTTCCTCGGCGCGCTCGACGAGCTGGTCGCGCCGGCCCTCGACCGGTTCGAGCCGGAGCTGCTGCTCGTCTCCGCGGGCTTCGACGCACACGCTTCCGACCCGCTCGCGCTGCTGGAGGTCAGCGAGGACGGCTTCCGCGAGCTCGCACGCCGCTCTGCGACGTACGCGCCACGCGTCGCGGCGGTCCTGGAGGGGGGCTACAACCTCGAGACGCTGCCCCTGCTGGTCGCGGCCGCGCACGAGGGCTTCTCGGAATGAGCAAGGCCGGCTTTCGCCGGCCCGTCTCAGCCACTGGAACTGTCGCTCACCCCTGAGCTGATCCAATCATCGGGGCCTCGGGGGTCGAGCGCTCGCGACCCTCCGTGGGTGAACCGGGATCCCCCACGGTGGGTGAGTCCTAGCCGCGTGCGACGGCGAGTGCCTCGAGCGCCTCGCGGCGCGAGGACACGTTCAGCTTGTGGAGCAGGCTCTTGACGTGCGAGCGGACCGTGTGCTCGGAGATGAAGAGCCGCTTGGCGATGTCGTCGGTGCCCAGGTGCTCGTCGAGCAGGAGCAGCACCTCGACCTCGCGCGCGCTCAGCGCCTCGGCGATTCCGTCGGGCACGCCTCCGTTCCGGTAGCCACCTTCGCGCACCTGGTCGAGCAGGCTTCGAGCGACCTCGCCGGAGAGCGCTGCCTCGCCCCGCACGACGCCGTGCAGGAAGCCGATGATCCGGTCGGGTGGTTCGCTCTTCAGGAGGTAGCCGGCGGCACCGGCACGAATCGCCGCGAGCAGATTCTCCTCGGTGCCCGAGGCGGTGAGGACGATCACCTCGGCGTCGGGGACGGCGTCGCGAAGGCCGGGCAGGGCCGAGAGCCCGTCGAGCTCCGGCATCGAGAGGTCGAGCAAGACGAGCTGGGGGTGGAGCTTCCGAGCGAGCTCGATCGCCTCGTGGCCGTCTGAGGCCTGGCCGACCACGTCGAAGTCGTTTCCGGCCAGCAGGGTCGCCAGGGCGTCCCGGGTCAGGGGGTGGTCGTCCACGATCAGCACGCGGGGCTGCATCAGAAGACTCATCGGCAGGAGTCCCGCTGCCGATTAGAGGGAGATGCGCCGCGAAGAACGGGATGGCTACGACGCCTGGCTGTCCGGAGAGCTCCTGCTCTTCGGGCTGCTCGGGGCTGCTCTGGCCCTGTTCATCGAGTCTCCGAGCCTTCGGCACGCGTGGGAGAGCCCGTCCCTGGCCCTCGTCCTGGACACCACGATCACCCTGGCCGGAGGGATCGTCGCCGTGCTCGCAGGGATCCGCTTCGCCGTCGAGGGCAGGCGCTTCGACCTCCTGCTCTCCGCCGGTTTCTTCGTCGCCGCCGCCTCGGCGTTCGTCTTCGAGATCGTTCCCGTCCTCGACGACCCCGTTCCGTCGAGGGTCGAGAGCTGGGCGGCGATCTTCGGCGCGCTGGCCGCCATGACCCTGATCGCCGCGGCGCCGTTCGTTCGCGGGACCTCGACGTCGCGCCAGCGGGCGCTCGGCAACGCCGTGGCCGCACTGCTCCTCCTGCTCGCGGGCCTCTGGCTGATGCTCGGCACGCTCGGCCTCAACCTGCCCGAGCTCGCGACCGGCCCCACCAACCCGGACCCGCCCGTGCTCTTGACGCTTGCGCTCTCGCTGCAGGCGGTGCTGAGCCTCGTCGCGCTGATCGGGTTCGGGCTTCGTTACCGGAACCGGGGAGACGACCTCAGCCGGTGGCTCGCGTCGGCGGCCACGCTCAGCCTCTTCTCTGCGCTCTACCGCGTCTTCGCCCCGCTCACCCCCGCGACCGCGGTCTCCGTCGGCGACTTCCTGCGCGTGATCGCCTTCGGCGTGCTGCTCGTCGGCGTCTGGCGGGCGATCAGCGCGGCCGAGTTCGGGCGCGCGGTCGCCGACGAACGCGCTCGCGTCGCCCGCGACATCCACGACGGTCTCGCGCAGTACCTCTTCGCACTCGCGACGCACGCGAGCATGCTCGAGAGCGGAAAGGTCACCGACGAGGCGATCACCCGCATCAAGGAGCTCACGATCTCGGCCCAGCAGGAAGCACGCTTCGCAGTGCTGGCGCTGTCCTCGGCGGGTGGAAGCGCGCCGTTCGACGCAGCGCTCCGGCGCTACGTCGAGTTCCTGACCGCAGACGGCCTGCTCGAGGTCGACGTCGAGATCGACCAACGTGTGAACCTCGCGCCCGACGAGCAGATCGAGGTCTTCCGGATCGTCCAGGAAGGGCTCGCGAACGTGCGGAAGCACGCGAACGCGAGAACCGCGGTCGTCCGCATCTGGCATCGCGACGGTCGCCGGATGGTCACGGTCGCGGACGACGGCACCGGCTTCGAGGAAGAGACCGGCGGCGCGGGCCAAGGGCTGCGCAACATCAGGCAGCGCGCGGCGAGCATCGCCGGCGCCGCGTCGGTCAGCTCCCGTCCGGGACGCGGCACGACGGTCGAGATCGCGCTCCGCGCCTAGCGACACGCGTTCGGGATCGCCGAACGCCGTTGTATGGTGTCGCACGTGATCGTCGGGATACTCATCAGCTGGGCCCTGCTCGCACTCGCGTTCGCGGTGACCAGCTGGCTGCTCGACGGCATGGACGTCTCCGGCGGAGCGGGGAGCTACATCCTGGTCTCGGCGATCTTCGGAATCGTGAACGCGGTGATCGGCACGCTCCTGCGGCTCCTCACCCTCCCATTGACAGTGGTGACGCTCGGGCTGTTCCTGTTCGTCATCAATGCGGTGCTCCTACAAATCACCGATGCGCTCACCGATCGGCTGACGATCGACAGCTTCTTCTGGACCGCGATCTGGGCGGCGATCATCATGGCGATCGTCTCGATGGTGCTCAACGTCATCATGGGCGGCCTCACGCGGGGTCGCGGCGCCCCGTCCTAGCGCGTTAAGCGTTCGTCACCCTCCAGCCGCGGTTGACAACAACCGCTCGGACGGGATATGCACCTCCCGAAAGTCGGCCGCGTGCGCCGTTGTGGCGCGGTCGAGAACCTGGGGGAGGGAGCCACCCATGCACGTGAAACGCCTTCGGACGTTCCTGGTCGCGGCGTTCGTCACGACCATCCTGCTCGCGGGCTCGGTCATGCCCGCAAGCGGTGCTTCGCCGCCCTGGTGCGGCACGCCGAGCGAGGACCTGACAGCCGCGCTACCCGACGGCAGCTCGCCGACCCATCCGGTCGGGAGCTTCCCGCACATTCCCTGGTACGCGTTCGCCTGCACGCTGGCCGACATCCAGGCGCGAAGCAACGGGCGGATGGACGTCAAGGTGATCGGTCAGTCGGCGCTCGGTCGCGACCTGTACCTCGTGACGATCAACGCGCTCGACACCAACCAACAGCGCAAGGACTTCCAGACCTGGCAGAACATCCGGAAGATCGCGCTCACCGAGCCCGCTCGCGCGCAGGGGATGCTCGACCGGGCCGGCGACGGAGTGAAGGTGCCGATCTTCGTCCAGTCGGGAATCCACGGCAACGAGTCCGAGGGTGTCGACGCGATGTTCGACCTCGTCGAGCGTCTGGCGACCACGCCGTACGGCGCCGATCCGGAGGTCGACTCGATCCTGAACCACGTCGTCCTGCTCTGGAACGTCGACCACAACCCGGACGGGCGCATCGCGAACGCGCGGACGAACGGCAACAACTTCGACCTGAACCGCGACTTCCTGACGCAGTCGCAGTCCGAGACGAAGGCCGCGGTCTCGATCATGCAGGAGTGGCTGCCGCCGGACATGCTCGACCAGCACGGCTACGTCACGCCGACGCTGATCGAGTCGACGACGAAGCCGCACAACCCGAGCATCGACTACGACCTCTGGCTGAAATGGAACGTCAGCCGGATCGACGCGAACGAGGCGGCGATGAACGCGATCGGCTTCGGCGTGACGCGACCGATCCTCGACTGGTGCGCGACCTCCAACCCGCCGGGCCCGAGCGGTATCTGTCCGAGCGGCAACCCGCCGGGGCCGCCCGAGGCAGAGGGCTGGGACGACTGGGGGCCGTTCTACACGCCGATGTACTCGCAGCTCGTCGGGCTGAACGGCACGACCGTCGAGATGTGCAACTCGACCGGAACCGGCTGTGGAGTCCCCGGCAGCACGACGCACCAACGCGGCCGGCTCGGTGCGAAGCTCGCGCAGTACACCGTCACCTGGTCGACGCTCCTCTTCGACCTCGCGCACCGGCACGACCTGCTCTGGGACGAGCTCGAGACGTACCGCCGCGGCGTGACGAACGCTCCCCGGCCGGCGTGCTGCCCGGCGCCCTACGTCACCGACCACATCTGGATGCGCGAATACCCGAAGGGGTACGTGATCCCGCTCGGGGCCGGCCAACGAAGCGATCCGGAAGCGAACCGGCTCGTCGACTGGCTGCTCGAGAACGGCATCCAGGTCGAGGAGCTGAAGCAGGGCGGGGCGTACGGTGGTCAGACGTTCGACAAGGGCTCGTACGTGGTCTGGATGACGCAGGCACACCGCGGCCTCGCGGACACTGCGCTCAGCATCGGCACGAACATCTCGGGGCTGATCCAACAGCTGTACGCGCCGCCCGGCGCGTGGAGCCACGGGTTCCTCTGGGGCGCCGACACGCTCGTCATCCCGCGTGACGCCGACTTCTCGCCGGTCACGAACCGCGTGACCAAGGCGAGCCACCTGCTCGGCGGCGTCGAGCCGGGTGCGGCGGATGCGTACGTGCTCGCGATCGACTCGCCGACCGCGGTGCGAACGCTGAACGCACTGCTCGCAGGCGGCACGACCGCGCAGTTCGCCATGACGTCGTTCGCAAGCCCGGCCGGCGAGACGCTGCCGGCCGGCAGCGTGATCTTCGCGGCGGACCCGGCGACGAAGGTCGCGCTTGCGCGTGTCGGTCGCGAAAACGACGTCTGGTTCCGCCGGGCCTACAGCGACGGCCTCCCGACGAGGGAGGCGATCGACCGCGTGCCACGGATCGCCGTCCTGACCGCTGCGGTGAACCAGGACGTCTGGTCGCTCCGGAACCTCGGCTTCGTGGCCGACCCGGTCTCGACCGCGACGATCAACTCGGCTGCGACCGACCCGCTGGCGAACTACGACGTCATCTTCAACGCCGCACGAACTACCCGGCTGCGTCGAACGTCATCGGCCGCGCAGACTCCAGGCCTTCTTCGCGTGCCGGCGGCGGCTACATCGGCGCCGGCACGAACGGGGCGAACGTTCCTGACCGGCGGTGCGCTCGTCAGCGGACTGACCGCCGCGAGCCGGACCGGTAACGGTCGGAGCGGCATCGTGCAGTGGAACAACGAGGGCGGCGTGAACAGCCCGATCGTCGGGTCGTTCCCCGCGCAAGACACCGCGATCATGGATCCGCCGACCTGGTTCACGGCGATCCCCGCGACGATGAGCGTCGACGGGCGGCTGCCGCTGGCTGGCTTCTTCCTCGCGGGCCTCTGGGCACCCGACGCGCAGTCCGCATCGGCTCCGGGCTCGGCAGTGATCGCGCACGGCACCTCGACCTCGGGGAGTGCCCGCCTGACGATCTTCGCGATGAACCCGCTCTATCGCGCAGATCCCGAGCGGGAGTGGACGATGCTCGGCTCGGCCGCCTACTGGGCCGACAAGTAAGCGACACAGCGTGACGTCAGGGAGAGCTCCGCGCGAGGCGGGGCTCTCCCTCGTCGGTGACATGATCGCGCGGTGAGTTCGCGCAAGCTTCCGACTGGAACCGTCACGTTTCTCTTTACGGACGTCGAGGGCTCGACACGGCTACTGCAGGAGCACGGACCGGGTTACGCCGATCTGCTCGCCGACCACCGCCGTGTCCTGAGGGACGCGTTCACGAGACACGCCGGTGTCGAGGTGGACACGCAGGGCGATGCCTTCTTCGTCGCGTTTTCGAGCGCCGCCGACGCCGTTGCCGCCGCTGACGAGGCGCGGCAACAGTTCGAGGCGGGTCCCATCCGAGTCCGCATGGGAGTCCACACCGGCGAGCCGATCGTGACGGACGAAGGTTACGTCGGCGTCGACGTGCACCGGGCGGCGCGAATCGCCGGCGCCGCCCATGGAGGCCAGATCGTCCTCTCCGACACGACCCGAAGGCTCTTGGACCGCGAGGGGCCGATTCGCGATCTCGGAGAACATCGGCTGAAGGACCTGACCGGAGCCGAGCGGCTGTATCAGCTGGGCGACGGCGACTTTCCGCCGTTGCGGACCCTCGACGCCAGCAATCTGCCGGTCGCCGCGAGCCCGCTCGTCGGGAGAGAGGATGAGATCAGTGAGCTCGTCGCGCTGCTCTCTGACGGGAGCCGGCTGCTCACCATCACCGGTCCAGGCGGCACGGGAAAGACTCGCCTCGCGCTGCAAGTCGCAGCCGAGCTCATCGGCACGCTGCGTGACGGCGTCTTCTGGGTCCCACTCGCCGGCGTCTCAGACGCCGAGCTCCTGTCCACGGAGGTCGCACAGGCGATCGGAGCGCGCGACGACCTCGCCGCGTTCCTCCGGGGGAAGGAGCTCCTGATTCTGCTCGACAACTTCGAGCACCTCCTCGGCGCCGCTCCTGCCGTGAGCGACGCCCTCGCAGCGTCGAAAGATCTGCGCGTGTTGGTGACCAGCCGGACTCCCCTGCACGTGTCGGCCGAGCGCGAGTATCGGCTGGAGCCGCTCACGACGACCGATGCAGCCGCCCTCTTCGTCGAGCGGGCGCGCGCGATCGGGCGAGAGCTCGCGCCCGACGCCACCGTTGAGGCGATCTGCAATCGCCTTGACGGTCTCCCGCTTGCAGTCGAGCTCGCCGCGGCCCGCACGAAGCTCCTCACCCCGGAACGACTCCTCGACCGCCTCGACTCGGCGCTTCCGCTCCTGACCGGCGGAGCGCGCGACGCCCCAGAACGCCAACGAACGCTGCGCGCCACGATCGAGTGGAGCTACGAACTTCTCGATGCTGCGAGCAAGGAGCTCTTCGCCAAGGTCTCCGTCTTCGCCGGCAGCTTCCCGATCGCCGCCGCCGAAGAGATCTGCGACGCCGACCTCGACGGCCTCGCAGCACTCGTCGACTCGAGCCTCCTGAAGCCGATCGGCGACGACCGACTCCTGATGCTGGAGACGATCCGCGAGTACGCGCTCGAGAGGCTCGCATCCTCGCCGGCGGCCGAGGAGCTTCGTCAACGTCATGCACGTTTCTTCTCCGCACTCGCAGAGGAGGCGTACGAGCGACGATTCGAGGCCGAGTCGGAGTGGACTGCGCGGCTCGGAGTCGACCACGACGACCTTCGTGCCGCGCTCGACTGGCTGGTCGGGAACGACCCCGATCGTGGGCTCGAGCTCGCAGGCGCACTCGGCTGGTTCTGGCTGTCGCACGGGCTTCTGGCCGAAGGGAGTGGGCGACTTGGCCGGCGCGCTCACCGAGTCGACTGCAACGGGTCGATCTCGAGCGCGCGCACTCACAGCGTCGGGGTCACTCGTGGCGAGGCACGGCGAAGTCGACGAGGGACGAGCGCAGGTCGATCAGTCGATCCGTCTCTGGCGCGAGCTCGATGATCCGAGCGAGCTCGCTTCGGCGCTCGACGCGCTCGGCTGGCTCCTCGCCTACAACGCCGCCGACATCTCGCCCGCATTCGACGCGTTCGAGCAGAGCCTCCAGCTCCGCCGTGAGCTCGGCGACCGACCCGGCGAGACGCGCGCGCTCGTGGGCGTCTGCCAGATGCTCGTTGCAGCGGGCGAGGTCGAGCGAGCGGAGTCGCTCTCACTGGAACTGCTCGAGCTCGCGGACGCCGACCCGCGCACGGAGCACTTCGCGTACCACTTCCTCGCGGACTGCGCACTGACCCGCGGCAACACGGAGGAGGCAGAGCAGCGTTACCGCGAGAGCCTGCAGGCGGCGCTTCCGCTCGACGACGTCATCGAGACGAGCTTCGAGGTCCAAGGCGTCGCGATGGCGGCTGCCGGTAACGCCGACCCGCGGCGGGCACTGCTACTGGCCGGTTCGGTCGAGGCGCTCTGGGAGTCACTCGGCATCTCGATTTCCGTCGCCTTCTGGGACACCCTTCTCGAGCGATACATCGGCGCCGCCCGCGAGCGGCTGGGCGCGGAGGCGGATGCCGTCTGGTCCGAAGGGCGCGCGATGACGTTCGACGACGCCGTGAAACTCGCCCTCACACCTTGAAGTCGCGCTGGAAATAGAAAAGCCCCGTTGCCGGGGCTTTTCGGTAGCAGGCCTGTAAGCCGGATTCTGTCGAGGGTGATCATCCCTCTAGGCCGACGATCTCTCGCCGGCTCGAGCGGCGTACCCGGTCCCTCGGCGGGCCACCTCGGCGGGACCTGTTTCGCCTTGCACCGAACGGGGTTTGGCTAGCCGCCGCGTCACCGCGGCGCTGGTGGGCTCTTACCCCACCTTTTCACCCTTACCGCCGGCGTCTCCGGAGAGTCATGCGCCGGAGGCGGTCTCCTTTCTGTGCCACTTTCCGTCGGCTTTCGCCGCCTGGGGTTTCCCCAGCGTTCTGCCCTGTGGTGTCCGGACTTTCCTCGAGCGTCAGACGCTCGCGATCACCCGGCCTGCACGTCGAATTGTAGCCTCGCCCCGCCCTTACCGTGGGCTCGCGGTCGGAAGCGTGAAGGAGACACGGGCCCCTCCGCCCCGGCGGTTCTCCTGCCACAACCTCCCGTCCTGGAGCTGGACGAGTCCACGCGCGATCGACAGCCCCAGGCCCGAGTTCGAGGTCGCGGCAGCGTCGAATCCGCTCCCTGTGTCCTCGACCGTCACCTGGACCTCACGCTCGAGGGACTCGACCCTGATCGCCACCGACCCGTCGCTCGGCGTGTGACGAAGCGCGTTCGTGAGCAGGTTGTAGAGCACGCGCTCCACTTTCTCGGGAGCGCAGCGGACCGACGGCGAGTCGTCGAGATGCGCGTGGAGCCGAACCTTGCGCAACCGCGCCTCGGGCTCGACAACACGGATCGACGACTCGATGAGTGGGTCCAGCCGCACGTCGGCCAGCTCGAGCGTGAGGTTGCCGGCGTCGATGCGCGCCAGCTCGAAGAGATCGTCGACGAGCATCGACAGCGCGCTGACCTGTGCCCGCAGAAGGGGCAGATAGCGGTCGGGCTCGACCAGCCCATCCTCGATCGCCTCGAGCATCGCCTGGAGCGAGGCGAGCGGCGTCCGCAGGTCGTGACTCGCCCATGCGACCAGCTGACGGCGCGCGTCGAACAGGCGCTCGAGGTTGGCCGCCATGTCGTTGAACGACACGGCCAGCTCCGCCAGCTCCGCCGGCCCGCCCACCGGCGCACGGCTTCCGAGCTCGCCGGACGCGAAGCTCCGCGACGCCGCTTGGAGTCTCTCGATGTTCTTCGTCGTCGACCGTGCGATCAGCAGCGCCCCGCTCACGGCCGCCGAAGACGACGCCGCCGCGACCAGGAGCAGCGTCAGGTCGTGGCCGGAGTGGAACATGACGAGCCCGGAGATCGAAACGGCCGCGAGCGGCAGCGTGACCGCGATCAGCGCGAGTCCTGCGAGCTGGAGTCGCAGCGTCGGAAGCAGCCGCAGCGTCGCGGCTGCGACGAGCCCTGCAGCGCAGGTTGCAGCCGCGACGACAAGTCCGAACTCGATCACGGCGAGAACCGGTAGCCGACTCCCCAGACAGTCTCCAGACGGCGCGGCTTCGACGGGTCGCGCTCGAGCTTTTCGCGGAGGCGCCGAATGTGGACGGTCACCGTGCCGGTGTCGAATGCCGGCTCGTAGCTCCAGACCGCGGCCATCAGCTGATCGCGCGAGAAGACCTGCCGTGGATGCGACGCGAGGAACCAGAGGAGGTCGAACTCCCTCGCCGTCAAACGCAGAAGGCGTTCGTCGAGGACGACATCGCGTCGATCAGCGTCGATCGTGAGGTTGCCGAACAGCAGTCGGCGCTCAGTCGGTGGCGGGGCCATCGTCCGGCGGAGAACCGTCCGCACGCGTGCGGCGAGCTCGCGGGGCGAGAACGGCTTCGTCACATAGTCGTCCGCGCCGAGCTCGAGTCCGACGATCCGGTCGGCCTCCTCAGTGCGCGCGGTCAGCACGATGATCGGCACGTCGGAGCGCTCCCGGATCCAACGGCAGAGCTCGAGGCCGTCGAGCTCCGGCAGCATGAGGTCGAGCACGACGAGGTTCGCCTCCTCCCTTTCGAGCAGCTCGCGTGCCCGCACACCGTCCGCCGCTTCGAGGGTGCGAAAACCGTCGCGGTGCAGGTAGCGGACGACGACATCGCGGACGATCGGCTCGTCGTCCACCACCAGGACAGTGGTCATGCCTGCATTCTGCCCCGCAATCCCTTACGCGCGGATGAATTCCGGTTTTCCTAAGCAGCGCGTAACCCCTGCGCAAGAACTGGGGCCTAGCCTCGGGCGCACGACTCGCGAAAGGAGCAGTACATGCCCAGGCTCATCCTGGTGATGGTCGCCGCCGCCCTCTCCGTACCGGTCCTCGCACCGGCGGCGGCGCCACCCGTCCAGCACTTCCAGCAGAGCGCGACGCTCGGCTTCTACCGGGGCAAGACCGTCGAGTACCTCGACTTCGGGCCGATCCGACTCGCGCGCGGCAACAAGGTCGCGCCCATCTGGGTGGTCACGAACGGCCCCGGTGGGCAGTACAACATCATCGACACCGTTCCCGGCCAGCGCAACTACACGCCCCTCTGGGCGGTTCGGATGGTGACGTGGAAGGGCGGCGTCACCCCGCGCGTGCTCACGTCCGCCGCCGCAGTGCGAGCGGCCGCGGCAACCGGCGACGCGACGATCAAGGAGACCCAGACCGTCGTCAATTGCCCCGTGCTATGAGGATCGTCGCAGTCGGCCTCGTGGCGGCCGCGTTCCTCGCGTCCGTCGACCTCGGCACGGGTGCCGTGACGCCACCCGTGCGGAAGATCGAGGTGAAGCCGTTCGGCCCCGTCTTGGCGACGCAAACACGGCGGGCGCTCTACTTCTGGAACGTCGAGAAGCGCGACTTCAAGGTGCACTGCACCGGACGATGCGCACGGGCCTGGCCGCCGCTCATCGTGCGCACCGCGCGGGCGGTGCCTCGCCGTCTCGCAGGCATCAGGGGCACGTTCGGGACGATTCGCCGGCCGGATGGGCGACTCCAGGTGACGTGGAACAGGCTGCCGATCTACACCTACGCGCACGAACGGCCGAACCAGGTTCTCTGCGACAACGTCGACGGCTGGTTTGTCGTGCGGCTTTGACGACGCTTAGCCGGCCGGCAGTTCGACCACCCGGCCGGCACCGGCCGACTCGACGGCGCCGCGCAGGTGTGAGCCGCACTCCGGGCACGAGACCGTGCGCCGCGTGCGCAGGACGAACTCCCCGCAGACGAGGCACTCCAGGCTGATCCCGCGCACGAGCGCCTGGAGCTCCTGGTCGAGGGTGCGGTGGAGTGGCGTCGGCACTACAGGCTCCGAAAGACCCCTACGACCTTGCCGAGGATCTGGACGTGCGGCGGGTACATCGGGTCGAGCGCGTCGTTCTCGGGCTGGAGCCGGATCCGGCTGCCCTCCCGGTAGAAGCGCTTGACGGTGGCTTCGTTCGCCGACTCGTCGTCGCCGACGAGCGCGGCGACGATCTCGCCGTTCCGCGCGTCCGGGCTCTTGCGGATGACGACGATGTCGCCGTCGAGGATCCCCGCGTTGATCATCGAGTCGCCCCGGATGCGGAGCAGAAACTCCTCGCCCCCACGCGAGAGCGGCTCCGGCACGGCCAGGTACTCGTCGACGTGCTCCTCGGCGAGGAGCGGTGCGCCCGCGGCGATCGAGCCGAGCAGCGGGAGCTTGTGGACCTCGGCCGGAGCCCCAGCGGCGACCGGGCGGTCGCGGAGCAGCTCGAGGGCCCGCGGCTTCGTCGGGTCGCGCCTGAGGTAGCCCGCCCGCTCGAGGTTCGCGAGGTGGGCGTGCACCGTCGAGGGCGAAGCCAGCCCGACGGACTCTCCGATCTCCCTGACCGTCGGCGGGTAGCCGTGCTTGCCGACGTACTCGGCCAGGAACTCCCAAATCTCCTGTTGACGTCCGGTGAGCATCTGCCTGCCTCCTGGGTCGGTCGAAGCGAACGCGCGTTTCCGCGAACGTGTGTTCGACAGAAGGCTAGAGACTCATTCGGACGGCGTCAAGTCGCTCGGCGCCCAGCGGCGTCAGCCTGACCTCCCCGCGACGACCTGGATCAGCCCGTCCGAGAGCGCGTCGTCCCAGGCCGGGTGCCGCGGGCAGTTGCTCGTCCAGGCCTCCATCGCCTCGGAGTAGGTCCGAGGCCGGCGGCGACCCAGTCGAGCAACTCGAGAATCGAAGGAGCGAGCACGACACGAATCGTAGACCCCGAGAAAGTTGAGCCCGGCGGAGCCGGGCGACTTTCTCGGGTCAAGTGCGCTGGAGAGGACTTGAACCTCCACGGCCGTTTAAGGCCACTAGGCCCTCAACCTAGCGCGTCTACCAATTCCGCCACCAGCGCTCGAGGGAGCGGGAAGTGTAGCCGCCGCTAGGATCCGGCCGTGCGCGACCTCTGCAAGGCGGCAGTGGATGCCGCGCTCGGTGCCGGTGCGACCTATGCCGACGCGCGTGCGGTCGTGCGTCGTTCGCAGGCGGTCTCGACGAAGAACGGCCGCGTCGAGAACGTCACCGACCTCGAGACGGAAGGGATCGGCGTCCGCGTCCTCGTGGGCGGCGCCTGGGGGTTCGCGTGCGACCGCCGCCTGGTCGCGGAAGGTGCGCGCGACGCAGCGCTGCGCGCCTGCGCGTTCGCGCTCGCTGCGGCAGGCCGACGCGAGAAGGCGCTCGCCCCGCCGGCCGCGACCAGCGGCACCTATCGCACGCCGGTCGAGAAGGATCCGTTCACGGTCTCGCTCTCCGAGAAGGTCGACCTCTGCGTGCGCGCCGAGGAGGCGCTGCGCCACCCGGACGTCAAGGTCACCGAGGCGTTCGTCCGCGCGCAGCGCGAGCACAAGGTCCTCGTCACCTCCGACGGCGCCGAGATCGAGCAGGAGCTCGTGGAGACCGGCGGCGGGATCGACGCGCTCGCTGCCAGCGACGGCGGGTTCCAGATGCGCTCGTATCCGTCCGCGCACGGCGGCTCCTCCGCGCAGGGCGGTTGGGAGTACGTCGAGAATCTGGGGTTGGAGCGCGAGGCGCCGCGCGTCGCGGAGCAGGCCGCTGCACTCCTGCGGGCCGACGTGTGCCCGCCCGGCGTCACGACCGTCGTGATCGACGCGGAGCAGATGGAGCTGCAGGTGCACGAGTCGGTCGGCCACCCGATCGAGCTCGACCGCGTCTACGGGAGCGAGGCGTCGTACGCGGGCACGAGCTTCCTCAAGGCCGGCGATCTCGGCTCGCTTCGCTACGGCTCGGACAAGATGAACATCACCGCCGACTCCACGACCCCCGGCGGGCTCGGGACGTTCGGCTTCGACGACGAAGGCGTGCCCGCGCGCCGCGAGCCGATCGTCGTGGAGGGCGTGCTGCGCAACTTCTTGACGTCGCGCGAGACGGCCGAGACGCTCGGCGCGGGCGAGGGCGGCTCGATGCGCGCCGACGGGTGGAACCGCATGCCGCTGATCCGGATGACGAACCTCCACCTCGAACCGGGCGAAGGGTCGTTCGACGACCTCCTCGCCGACGTCGACGACGGCGTCTACCTCGAGACGAACAAGAGCTGGTCGATCGACGACAAGCGGCTGAACTTCCAGTTCGGGACGCAGATCGCGTGGGAGATCAAGAACGGCAAGCTCGGGCGGATGCTCCGCGACGCGACCTACACGGGGATCACACCGGAGTTCTGGGGCTCGCTCGACGCGGTCGCCGGGCCCGAGGCGTGGCACATGCAGGGGCTCACGAACTGCGGCAAGGGGCAGCCGGGCCAGGGCGCGCACGTCTCGCACGGCGCGTCGCCGTGCCGCTTCCGGGGTGTCCAGGTGGGCGTGAAAGCGTGAGCGACGACGCGCGGGAGATCGCCGCACGCGCCCTGAAGGCGGTCGGTGGCGGCGATGCCGAGGCGCACGTCCTCCGCGAGCGGTCGGGGCTGGCGCGGTTCGCGTCGTCGGAGGTGCATCAGCCGACGCTGATCGAGAACTGCGTGGTCACGCTGCGCGTGATCCGCGACGGCAAGATCGGCACGTCCTCGACGAACCGCCTCGACGCTGCGGGGCTGAAGGAGCTGGCGCAGCGCGCCGCCGAGGCCGCCGACAGCGGAGTCGCGGAAGCAGGCTTCCCTGGGCTCCCGGACCCTCAGCCGCTGCCCGAGGTGGCCGGCTGCGACGAGGCCGTCGCGGCGATCGGGCCCGAGGACCAGGCAAAGCACGCGCGTGCGGCGATCGACGCGTCGACCACAACCGGGCAGTTCGGGTTCTTCACGAGCGGCGTCACGGAGCTCGCGATCGTCTCGTCGACCGGCGTCGAGGCGCACCAGACGATGACCGACGTCACGACGCTCGTCGTCTCGGCAGACGACGGCGCGTCGGGCTACGCCTCGCAGACGAGCTGGTCCGCGGACGGTGTCGACCCCGCCGCCGTCGGCCGCGAAGCCGCCGACAAGGCCGGTCGAACCCGCAACGCGAAGACGATCGAGCCGGCGCCGTACCGCGCGGTGCTCGAGCCGTACGCGTTCGCGGAGCTCATCAACTACTTCGGCTACGACGCGTTCGGCGCGAACGGGCTGCTCGAGGAGCGCTCGTACCTCTCCGGGACGGCTCGGCGAGAAGATCATGGACGAGAAGGTGTCGATCTCCGACGACGCGCTCGACCCGCGCGGGCTCCCGAAGCGCTTCGACTTCGAAGGCGTGCCGAAGCAACGCGTGCAGTTGATCGAGAACGGCGTCGCGCGAGGTGTCGTCTGGGACCGCACGAGCGCGGCGCGCGCCGGCGACGGCCACGAGACGACGGGACACGCGCCGCCGCCCGTCTACCGGCAGTACGGGCCGCTCACGTTTGCGCTCGCCGTCGACGGCGGCGACGTCGACACGGTCGAGGAGCTCTGCGAGCTCGTCGGCGACGGGATCTACGTCACGCGCCTCCACTACCTCGGGATCGTCGACCCACGCGAGGGCGTGATCACCGGCATGACGCGCGACGGGACGTTCCGGATCCGCGACGGGAAGATCGCCGAGCCGCTCGTCAACCTGCGCTTCACCGTGTCGGTGCCGCAGATGCTCGAGGACGTCCCCGGTCTCGGCCGCGAGCAGCAACTCGTGAACAGCAGCGACTTCTACGGCGAGCGCTATCCCATCGGCGCGCTCGTGCCGGCGATCGCGACCGCCCGCTTCAACATCACGGGCGTCGGCTCCGAGCCCGGGCTCTAGCGATCAGCTAAAGCAGGTGCCAGAGCACGATCGTGTTGGTCGCGAAGAGCGCCGACACGAGGACCGTGAGCCGCGTCAGGTTCCGTTCGACGATGTGCGTCCCGCCCTGCGACTGCGGCGTGAAGCCCATCCCGCCCATGCCTGCGTCGCGGCCCGAGTGCATCAGGATCAGCACGACGAGGCCGAAGCTGAGGAGCACGTGGACTGCTGCGAAGAATCCGACCATGACGGGCGCATGGTAGCTAGCGACCAGCCACTTCGAGGATGGCGTCGATCAGCTCCGCGGCGATGCGGTCCTTCGTGACGTAGCCCGCCGCACCGGCCTTCCGAGCCTTGTCCACGTCGACCCGGGCGTTCGAGCCGGTCAGCATCAGGATGCACGCGGTCTGGTCGAGCTTGCGGATCGCCCGGGTTGCGCCGAGGCCGTCGAGCAACGGCATCGCGATGTCCATGAGGGTCAGGTCGGGCTTGTGCTGCTGCCAGAGCTCGACCGCCTCGCGCCCGTCGCGCGCGTGGGCGACGACCTCGATCCGCTCCTCGCCCGCGAGAATCGCCTCGAGGGCTTCGGCGAACAGACGATGGTCGTCGGCGATGAGGACGCGGACCCCGGGCACTACCCCCCGCAATCTGCACTGTTACGCTCCGAAAGTGAAGCCCGAGGAGGCGCGCGAGCGGATCCAGAAGCTGCTCGTCACCGGCGACAACCGACTGAAAAACGGCGTCGACCCGGCAAAGGTGCGGCAAAGCTACGAGGAGGCGCTCGAGGCCGCGCGCGAGGCGGGGCTCGAGGACTCCGTCCGTCCCCTGGTCGAGATCAGGCTCGCCGACCTCGAGCGGCTCGCTCCAGGATCGCCTCCACCCGGCTCGCCTGCAGCTTGAGGTCGTGAGCCTCGGCCGCCGCTCGGGCGGCCGGGTTCGGGATCGGGAGCGACGCCGCGCGGCGGAGGGCGTCGACGATCGACGCTTCGTCGAGCGGATCGACGAGGACGCCGGCGGCGGGCGGGACGAACTCCGGCGGCCCGCCGATCCGGGTCGCGACGACCGAGCGTCCGGTCGCCATCCCCTCGAGGAGCGACTGGCCGAGCGGCTCCAGCAGGCTCGGCTGACAGACGACGCTCGCGCGGGCGAGGTACGCCGGGATCTCGTCGTGCGGCACCCGCCCGACCACGTGCACGCGCTCGCGCCCCTCCAGCTGCGGGCGGAGCGGGCCGTCGCCGACGAAGGTCAGCTCTCCCTCTCCGAAGCGCTCGAACGCGCGCGCCAGACGGACGACGTTCTTGCGCTCGCTCAGCGAGCCGATGCACAGGAACGCCGGCGTGCGCTCGGGCGCCGGCAGGACCGGGAACCGCTCGAGGTCGACGCCGGAGTCGACGACCTCCGTCTTGCCGCGCGCAGCGGGCAACTTCGCCTCGAGCTCGCGCCGGAGGTAGTCGGAGACCGCGATCACCGCCGCGGCGCGGCGCACGGTGAAGCGAGTGGCCGCAGCGACGCCGGGGATCGCGCCGATGTTGCGCACGTCGCGGCCGTGAGCGGTCACGACGAGCGGCGCGCGCTGTGCGAGCGCTGCGATCAACCCGGCGGGGACGAGGAAGTGCGCATAGACGACGTCGGGCCGGGGCGCGCGGCGAGCGGCACGCGCCAGGTGGAGGTACCTGAGCTTGCCGCCGGCTCGACGGTCGATCACCGCGCGATCGATCCGGTGGCCTCGCTCGGCCAGCGCGCGCTCCATCTGCGCGACGAAAACGCCGAGGTCCGGATCGGCCGGCCCGGGATACATCTGAGAGACGAGGAGGATGCGCACCGGGCGAGACGCTAGCGTCCCCGGTCGTGTCGGTCGTCCACGTCGAGTCGCTGACCAAGACCTACGTCGTCCCCGAGCGGGAGGCCGGGCTGCGCGCGTCCGTCAAGGCGCTCGTCAAGCGACGCCACCGGGACGTGCACGCGGTCGAGGCGATCTCGTTCGAGATCGGCCCGGGCGAGGTCGTCGGCTTCCTCGGCCCGAACGGCGCCGGCAAGACGACGACACTGAAGATGCTCTCCGGGCTGCTCTACCCCACCTCCGGCGAGGCAAGGGTGCTCGGCCACATCCCGTCGAAGCGCGAGCGCGAGTTCCTGAGCCGGATCACGCTCGTGATGGGGAATCGCAACCAGCTGCAGTGGGACTTGCCTGCGCTCGACTCGTTCGAGCTGAACCGCGCGATCTACCGGATCCCGCGCAGCGACTTCACGCCGCTACGCGACGAGCTGATCGAGCTGCTCGACGTCGGCGAGCTCGTGCGCAAGCCCGTGCGGAACCTCTCGCTCGGCGAGCGGATGAAGGTCGAGGTCGTCGGCTCGCTGCTGCACCGGCCGCAGGTGTTGTTCCTCGACGAGCCGACGATCGGGCTCGACGTGACGATGCAGAAGCGCATCCGCTCGTTCATCGCGGAGTACAACCGCCGCTACGACGCGACCGTGCTCCTGACGAGCCACTACATGGCCGACGTCGAGGCGCTGTGCAAGCGCGTGATCGTCATCCACCACGGGCAGATCCTCTTCGACGGCGAGCTGGCGAGGCTTGGCGACGACCTCGCCGCGTGGAAGACGATCGACGTCGAGCTCGAGAACGGCGAAGCAGACCTCTCGGCCTACGGCGACGTCCTCGAGAGCGACGAAGGCCGCGTGAAGCTCCGCGTGCCGCGCGCCGAGACGGCCCGCGTGACGGCACGACTGCTCGCCGAGCAGGACGTCGCCGACCTCACCGTCGAGGATCCGCCGATCGAGGACGTGATCGAGCTCGTCTTCGCGCAGGAGCGCCCGTGAACGGCAAGGCGGGCGCCGTACGCTCGTTGTTCGACTTCTACGTCACGCGCGGCCGGACGCAGATCCAGAGCGAGTTCCAGTACCGCGCGGCGACGTACTTCTGGATGATCGGGATGCTCGCCGAGCCGATCGTCTACCTCGTCGTCTGGACGACGATCGCCGAACAGCAAGGGGGCTCGGTCCAGGGGATCACGACGGGCGAGTTCGCGGCCTACTACATCGTCTGGACGCTCGTCCGGAACATGAACATCGTCTTCACCCCGTACGGCTGGGAGTGGCGGATCCGCCAGGGCGAGTTCTCCGCCGCGCTGCTGCGTCCGATCCACCCGCTCCACGACGACCTCGCAGGGTTCGCCGGCTGGAAGCCGGTCGTGATCCTGCTCTGGCTGCCCGTCGCAGCGGTGCTCTGGATCGCGTTCGATCCCGTGCTCGCTCCCACGCCGCTCGAGTGCGTCGTCTTCTTCTTCGCGATCTGGGGCGCGTACCTCATCCGCACGATGTTCATGTCGATCCTCGGGATGATCACCTTCTGGACGACGCGCGTCAGCGCGATCTTCGAGCTGTTCATCGCTGCGGAGCTGCTGCTCTCCGGGCGGCTCGTGCCGATGCCGCTGATGCCGGACTGGGCGCAGGACATCGCGGCCTTCCTGCCGTTTCAGTGGTCGTTCTACTTCCCGATCGAGTCGCTCGTCGGCGATCTCTCCACGGGTGAGCTGCTCGCGCGGGCTCGGGATGCAGGTCTTCTGGATCGTCGCGCTCACAGGTCTGACGCTCTTCGTCTGGCGCTTCGCGGTCCGGCGCTATTCGGCGGTGGGCAACTGATGCGCGCGTTCCGGCTCGGCTGGCTGTTCTTCAAGCTCGGGTCGCTGACCGAGCTGCAGTACCGCGCGAACTTCTTCATCCAGCTCCTTCAGTCGGCGGTCGCGGCGGGGACGGCGATCGTCGTGCTGAAGCTCGTCTACTCGCACACGACCGAGCTGAACGGCTGGAGCGAGGCCGAGCTCCTCGTCGTGATGGGCATCCAGATCCTGCTCGGCGGCGTGATCAAGATGAGCATCCAGCCGAACATGGAGCGTGTGATGGAAGAGGTGCGCGAGGGGAAGCTCGACTTCGCGCTGACGAAGCCCGAGGACTCGCAGGTCCTCGTCAGCGTCCGCGAGGTGCGCATCTGGCGGGCGGTCGACGTCCTCTCGGGTGCGATCGTGCTCGCGTACGGCGTCAACGGGCTCGAAGCGAGCGTCGACGTCGGCGACGCGGCGCTGTTCGCCGCGATGCTGCTGGTCGGCGCGCTCACGATCTACTGCTTCTGGCTCTGCATCACGACCGGCGCGTTCTGGATCGTGAACACCTGGAGCATCATCGAGCTCTTCGACGGCGTCTACCAGACGGGTCGCTTCCCGACCTCGATCTACCCGGGCTGGCTGCGCATCGGCGTCACGTTCCTCGTGCCGATCGCCTTCGCGATCACCGTCCCTGCCGAGGCCGTGACGTCGCGTCTCGACTGGTCGACCGTCGCGCTCGCCCTGGGCTTCGCGGCGGCGCTGTTCGCGTTCACGCGCTGGTGGTGGCGCTTCGGGCTGCGCCACTACACGGGCGCGTCAGCCTGACTCAGGCGCGCTGCGCGTCGTACGTGCCGAACTCCTCGCGGAGGACGCCGCTGATCTCGCCGATCGTCGCGCGCGCGCGCAGGGCCTCGCGCATCGGCGGCAGGAGGTTGTCGGTCCCCTTGGCGACTCGCCGCACCTCGGCGAGGGTGCGCTCGACGTCCTCGGCGCTGCGCTCGGCGCGCACGCGCGCGGTGCGCTCGAGCTGTCGCTTCTCTGCGGCGGGGTCGAGTCGGTACAGCTCGATCGGCTCCGACTCCTCCTCGAGGTAGCGGTTGACGCCGACGAGGACGCGCTCGCCGCTCTCGATCTCCTGCTGGTAGCGAAACGCCGACTGCTCGATCTCGCCCTGGATGAAGCCCTGCTCGACCGCCGCGACGGCGCCGCCCAACTCGTCGACGCGCGCGATCAGCTCGCGCGCGCGGGCCTCGAGCTCGTCGGTGAGCGCCTCGATGAAGTACGCGCCGCCGAGCGGGTCGGCGGTGTCGGTGCCGCCGGCCTCGTGCGCGAGGAGCTGCTGGGTGCGCAGCGCGATCTTCGCCGAGCGCTCCGACGGCAGCGCGAGCGCCTCGTCGTAGCCGTTGGTGTGAATCGACTGCGCCCCGCCCGCGACCGCCGAGAGTGCCTGGATCGCCACGCGCACGATGTTGTTCTCGGGCTGCTGCGCGGTCAGGGACGAGCCGCCGGTCTGCGCGTGGAAGCGGAGCGCGAGTGCGCGCGGGTTCGTCGCGCCGAACCGGTCGCGCATGATCTCCGCCCACAGTCGCCGCGCGGCGCGGAACTTCGCGACCTCCTGGAAGAAGTGGTTGTGCGCGTTGAAGAAGAAGGAGAGCCGCTCGCCGAAGTCGTCGGGCGAGAGCCCCGCGTCGACGGCGGCCTGGCAGTACGCGATCCCGTTTGCGAGCGTGAACGCCAGCTCCTGCGCCGCCGTGGAGCCGGCCTCGCGGATGTGGTACCCGGAGATGGAGATCGTGTTCCAGCGCGGCAGCTTCTCCGCGCAGTACGCGAAGAGATCGGTGGTGATCCGCATCGACGGCCGCGGCGGGTAGATGTAGTTCCCGCGCGCGCAGTACTCCTTGAGGATGTCGTTCTGCACCGTGCCGCGCAGCTGCGTCGGGTCGACGCCCTGCCCTTCGGCGACCAGTTCGTAGAGCAGGAGCAGGAGTGCCGCCGGTGCGTTGATCGTCATCGAGGTCGAGACGTCGGCCAGCGGGATGCCTTCGAAGAGCAGCTCCAGGTCCGCGATCGAGTCGATCGCGACGCCGGTGCGCCCGACCTCGCCCTCCGCCCGTGGGTCGTCGGAGTCGTAGCCGAGCTGGGTCGGGAGGTCGAAGGCGACGCTCAGGCCGGTCTGGCCGCGCTCGAGCAGGTAGCGGAAGCGCTCGTTCGTCTCCTCCGCCGACCCGAACCCGGCGTACTGCCGGATCGTCCAGGGGCGGCCGCGGTACATGTCCGGGTAGGGGCCGCGCGTGAACGGGAACTCGCCGGGGAGCTCGAGCTCACCCTCGACGTCGTCGGCGGTGTAGACCGGCTTGACCTCGATGCCAGAGTCGGTCTCGCGCGAGTCGGTCGCCGCCACGCCGCCCATCGTAGAGACGGAGAGGCGCCGGGACCCCGATTCCTCGCAACCCCCTGATACCGGCTGTGCCGGCAAGCCCCTGAGCGAGAGCCGGCGCCTCTCCGTGTGGCTGGTACCCGTGTTTTCCGCGTTCAAACACACAATTCGCCCGTCAGTACGCTTGGCCGATGCGCGTGGTCGTGAAGCTCTTCGCGGCGCTCCGGGAGCGGGCCGGGAGCGGCGAGCGCCGGCTCGAGCTCGCCGACGGGGCGCGTGCCTCCGACGTCTGGGCCGCCCTCGGGCTCGGCGAGGAACCGGCCGGCCTCCTCTACGCGGTCAACCGCGAGTACGCCGAGCGAGACCGCTCGCTCGCGGACGGCGACGAGGTCGCGCTGATCCCGCCCGTCTCGGGCGGGGCGTTCGTCGTGACGGAGGAGCCGCTCTCGCTCGAGGCAGTCGTCGCAGAGGTCGAGGACGAGAGCGCGGGCGCAGTCGCGACGTTCACGGGGACGGTGCGCCGCGAGTCGCGCGGGAGGACCGTGCACCACCTCGAGTACGAGGCGTACGCGGAGATGGCCGAGACGGTGATGGTCGGCCTGGCCACCGTGCTGAAGGCGCGCTACGACGTGCACGAGATCGCGATCCACCATCGGGTCGGGCTCGTCGAGATCGGCGAGGCGTCCGTCGTGATCGCGGTCTCCGCGCCGCATCGCGCAGACGCGCTCGCCGCGTGCAAGGACGCGATCGACGCGCTCAAGGAGACGGTGCCGCTCTGGAAGAAAGAGGTGTACGAGGGCGGCGAGGAGTGGATCGGGCGCGGTTCGTAACGATTCTTCCGCTACAACGAGACGGTGAGCGATTACCGTCAAGAGGAACGCGAGGACGCCGTGGACTGGGCGGCACGCTCGCGCGCGGCCGAGGAGGAGTACAACCTCTCGCAGCTCCGCGGCTACGAGCCCGTGCATCCGGAGCCCGCCTGGCGCTCGGTCGCGCGCAAGCTGTGGGTACCGATCGCGTTCTTCGGCGCGCTCTTCTGGAAGTTCAAGGCCGCCGTCTTCGTCGTCTTCAAGTTCAAGTTCGTCGGCACGGCGCTCTCCGGGCTCGTCTCGGTCGCCGCCTACGCCCTGCTGTGGAGCTGGTGGTTCGCGGTCGGGCTCGTCGTGCTGCTGTTCATCCACGAGATGGGCCACGTGCTCGAGGCGAAGCGACAGGGCCTGCCGGTGAGCGCGCCGATGTTCATCCCGTTCCTCGGCGCGCTGATCACGCTCAAGCAACTCCCGGACGACGTCTGGCGCGAGGCACGCGTCGCGCTCGCCGGACCGATCGTCGGCACGCTCGGTGCCTGCGCGTTCTGGGCGATCGGCGCGGCGACCGACCGCGACTTCTTCACCGCGATGGCGTACGTCGGGTTCTTCCTCAACCTCTTCAACCTGCTGCCGATCGTGCCGCTCGACGGCGGCCGCGCGGTCGCGGCGCTGCACCCGGCGTTCTGGCTCGTCGGCCTCGCGGGCCTCGTGGTCCTGATGATCGTCGCGCCGAACCCGATCCTGATCCTGATCCTGATCATCGGCGGCATGGAGCTCTGGAGCCGCTGGCGCCACCGCGGCAGCGCGGAGGCGCAGGCGTACTACCGATCTCGCGCGGGCAGCGCGTCGCCGTCGCGGTCGTCTATCTCGGTCTCGCCGCGTTCCTCGTGCTCGCGATGGGCGCGACGCACATCGAGCGCGACCTTTAAGTGGACGACCGCCACCTCCTCGAAAGCGCCGACGGGGACCTGCACGAGAGCGTCGTCGCGATCGCGCGCGAGTTCGAGCGCGGCTTCGAAGCGGTCGCAGCGAATTCCACTCCCGGCGGTGACGATCTTCGGCTCGGCTCGTGTGCCGGACGATCACCCGGCGTACGTCGCCGCTCGCAAGACCGGACGACTGTTCGCCGAGACCGGCTGGTCGGTGATCACCGGTGGCGGCCCGGGCGTGATGGAAGCCGCGAACCGGGGCGCGAAGGAAGGCGGCGGCTTCTCGGTCGGCTTCAACATCGACCTCCCACACGAGCAACACACGAACCCCTACCTCGACATCGATGTCACGTTCGACCACTTCTACGCGCGCAAGGTCTGCTTCGTGAAGCCCGCCCAGGGCTTCGTCATCTTCCCCGGCGGGTTCGGCACGCTCGACGAGCTCTTCGAGGCGCTCACGTTGATCCAGACCGACAAGGTGCTCGACTTCCCGGTCGTCCTCTTCGACTCGGACTACTGGGAGGAGCTGCTGCACTTCGTGCGCGCCGAGCTGCTCGCGAAGGGGCTCGTCTCCCCGGAGGACGTCGAGCTCCTGCATGTCACGGACGACCCCGCGGAAGCGGTGCAGCTCGTGCACGACAGCTACGAGAGACGCGGCCCCGCCCACCTCACCTCGACCCCGGAAAAGGCGGACGCGGAGTAGCTACTCCGGCGGCGGGAGCGTGAAGTCGATGCGGGGCGGGTTCGTGCCCGGGCCGTAGACGACGGTCGGGCCGACCGGGATGTAGCGGCTCGGGAAGGCGTCCTTGCGGAGCACCTTGCCGTCCTGGAAGACCGTCCGCTTGACGGTGACGTCGAACCCGCTCTGGTTCGAGCCGCTCGACGTGCGAATCGAGCCGCGCGGCGCGTACGGGTCGTACGCGTAGCTCGTCCCGGGCGGGCGCCAGTTCGTCTGCGGGCTGGTCGTCGACACGATGCGCCGACCCGTCGGCGTGCCGAAGAACGTGAAGGTGAGCGTCGAGTTCGTGTACGACGACTTGATCAGGAGCGCGTGTCCGAGGTCGTTCTTGAACACGAGATCGGGCCCACCCCACGAAACGGTCGCGTCGCGACCCAGCGGATAGTGGCTGATGTAGAAGCTGTGGTTGTACCGGCGCACGATCGGCAGCCCGAGCTCGAACGCGTTGTTGAAGAGCGTCGTCGCGGTTTGACAGACGCCGCCGCCGATCGAGGGCAGGAGGAGCGAGCCGACGATCATCTGACCCTCGCGGAAGCCGCGCTCCGAGGTCCGCTCTCCGACCACGCCGTTGAACGAGAACGTCTTCCCGGGCTCGATGATCGTCCCGTCGATGTAGTCGGCCATCAGCTGCACGTTCCAGATCCGGTTCGACGACGAGACGCCCATGTCGGTCGTGAACGACGAGATCTTGCGCGTGATCCCGAGGGCGTTCAGCTGGTCCGCCGTGACCGTCGCCGAAATCTCGCCCACGCGCACCTCGGCGATGCGGCGGTCGGGCGAGTACGCAGCGGCGGTCACCGCAGCGATCGCGCCTTCCTCGTCGAGCCCGATGCCCGGCCGGTCGGCCACGACGCGAACCCGGTCGCCGACGACCTCGAACCGAGCGTCGACGGCGCGCTGCTCGTGTCCTCCGATCGCCGGGCCGAGCACGCGCGCAAGCCGGTCCTGCTGGAAGCCCACGAGGAAGTCGCCCGAGCGCTTCTGGAACTCCACGAGCCGGGCGAGCTCGTGCGTCGCGAGCGTGCGAAGCGGGCGGCCTGCGAAGAAGACGTAGACGGGCGTGCCGACGAGGTCGCGCGCGAGCTCCGCGGCACGCTGCGCATCTGCGGTCGAGTAGCGCGCCTTCGCGGGGACGAAGCGCGCGGTCACGGTGCCGCCGTCGAACGCTGCGCGACGGACGTCCGCGAGCAGTCGCGCCGAGTCCAGCCGGAGACCCTCTCGGCTCGGTGTCACGGCCGGCTCGACGCCGTCCATGACGACGGTCGCGGCCGTTGCGGACTCGCCGCCTGCGCCACGGACGCGCGCCAGAAGCGCAGCGATCGCCTTGGGGCGCTCGACGAGGACGGGCGCCACCTCGACCTCGCGCAGCCCGGCGAGCGCCGCGATCCGCTCCGGCTCGGTGCGGCGCGAAGCGGCCAGGACCGCGTCCGTGGTCGCGACGGTGTCGAGGGCATAGAGCTCGGACGGGCGCACCGTGAGCCGCTCGCCTCCGGCGCGCAGCTCGACCACCCGGTCGAGCGACGGCAGCACGGCGGCCTGGACCGCGGAGACCGTCTCGGCGCGACCGAGACCGACCAGGTCGACGCCGGCGACGCTCGTCCCCGGCAACGCCTCGCCGCGCAGCGGCACCGCGCGAAGGTACGGCGTGACGGCTACCACGACGATCGCGGCGACGACGACGGTCGAGACGCGCGGCCAGGTCCTCGGGACCAGCCTGGTTGCGAGCTCGGTCACGTGTCCGAAAGTAGCACCGCCGCTTACACTCCGGCCGTGCGCCTTCGAGACCTGCCGTCGGTCGACGAGCTGGCCCGCGACGTCGGCGACCCGCTCGCCGTCGAGGCGGCCCGTGCCGTGCTCGCCCGGGCCAGGGAGGAGATCCAGGCGGGCGCCGACCCAGGTGACCTGCGGGTTCGCCTCGCCGCGGAGCTCGCAGCGGCGCGAACGCCGTCGCTCAAGCGGGTCCTGAACGCGACCGGCGTCATCGTCCACACGAACCTCGGCCGCGCGCCGCTCGCCGAGGCGGCGCTCGACCACGTGCGCGAGGCCACGCGGGGCTACTCGAACCTCGAGTTCGACCTGACGACCGGGTCGCGCGGGTCGCGACAGGACCATGTCGCGGGAATCCTTCGGCGGTTGACCGGAGCAGAGGCTGCGCTCGTCGTCAACAACAACGCCGCGGCGGTGCTGCTCGCGCTCGCGGCGCTCGCGGAAGGTCGCGAGGTGATCGTCTCGCGCGGCGAGCTGATCGAGATCGGTGACGGCTTTCGCATCCCCGACGTGCTCGCGCGCTCAGGTGCGCGTCTTGTCGAGGTCGGCACGACGAACCGGACGCGCGCGGCGGACTACGAGCGCGCGATCGGGCCGGAGACCGCCGTTCTGCTCCGCGTCCACCAGTCGAACTTCCGCGTCGTCGGCTTCACCGAGCAGCCGCGCGTCGAGGAGCTGGCCGCGGTCGCGCGGCGGCACGCGCTGCCGCTCGTCGACGACCTGGGCTCCGGCGTGCTCGGCTCGTTGACCGACGAGCCCTCCGCGCGCGAGGCACTCGCCGCCGGTGCAGATCTCGTCTGCTTCAGTGGCGACAAGCTGCTCGGCGGCCCGCAGGCGGGGATCGTCGCGGGTCGGGCCGACCTCGTCGAGCAGCTTCGGCGTCACCCGTTGCAGCGCGCGCTCCGCGCCGACAAGCTGACGATCGCCGCGCTCGAGGGGACGCTGCAGCTGCACCTGGACGCACCCGAGCGCATCCCGGTGCTTCGCATGCTGCGCGAGCCGGCGACCGCCGTGCGCAAGCGCGCGGAGCGGCTCGCCGCGGCGGTCGACGGAACGGTCGAGGAGACCGTCGCCCGCGTCGGCGGCGGCGCGCTGCCGCTCGCCGAGTTGCCGAGCTTCGCGTGCGCGGTCGAGGAGGCGCTCGTCGCGCCGCTTCGCGCCGGCGCAACGCCCGTCGTCGGGATCGTCCGCGACGGCCGGCTGCTCCTCGACTGCCGAACGCTCGACGACGACGAGGTCGACGAAGTGGCCGCGGCGGTGCGCGCGGCCCGCTGATGGCGCTCACGGTCGGGACCGCAGGCCACATCGACCACGGCAAGACGTGGCTCGTGCGGGCGCTGACCGGAAAGGACACCGACCGGCTCCCCGAGGAGCGCGAGCGCGGGATCTCGATCGAGCTCGGCTACGCGCCGCTCGAGCTTCCCGACGGCACGCGACTGTCGCTCGTCGACGTCCCGGGGCACGAGCGCTTCGTTCGCACGATGGTCGCCGGCGCGACCGGGATCGACCTCTTCCTGCTGGTGGTCGACGCGGGGGAAGGCGCCCGGCCGCAGACGCACGAGCACCTCGCGATCCTGCGGCTGCTCGGCGTCGAGCGCGGCGTCGTCGCCGTGACGAAGTCGGACTCGGTGGACGCCGACGCGCTCGAGGCAGCGGTCACCGAGGCGCGGGAGCTCGTGGCCGGCGCTCCCGTCGTGCCGGTGAGCGCGAAGACAGGTCACGGCCTCGACGAGCTGCGAGCGGCGCTCGCCGGGGTCGCCGCGCAGGTCGCTCGACCTCGCGAGAGCGGCCCGGCCCGGCTCTACGTCGACCGCGTCTTCACGCTCCGCGGCGTCGGCACGGTCGTCACCGGCACGCTCTGGTCGGGGTCGATCGGAGCCGGCGACCGGCTGCGGGTCGAGCCGGCCGGGCTCGACGTGCGCGTGCGAAGCGTGCAGGTGCACGACCGCGACGTCGAGCGGGCGGAGGCGGGCCAGCGGGTCGCGGTGAACCTTCCCGGCATCGAGCGGCACGAGCTCGCGCGCGGCGATGCCCTCGTCACCCCGAACGCGTTCGTCACGAGCTACCGGCTCGACGTTCGACTCGACGCGCTGGGCGAGGTTCCCGCGGCGGTGAGCGTCCATCACGGCACGGCGCAGATCGCCGCGCGGGTCGTGCGCGCGGACGAGTCGCGCGCACAGCTCCGGCTCGCCGCACCCGTCGTCGCCGCCCGCGGCGACCGCTTCGTGCTGCGCACGGACACAACCGTCGGCGGCGGCGTCGTGCTCGACCCGGCTCCTCCGCGCCACGTCGACGCCTTGCGGCTCGCGATCGCCGAGACAGGGGATGCGGGCGCGCTCGTCCACGAACCGGTCCCGGCGCGCGCGCTCGAGGTGCGCGGCTTCTCGGTCGCGTCGCTCGCTCGGGCCGACGGTTGGGTGTTCGCGCCGGAGTGGCTGGACGACCTTCGCGCGGAGCTTCGACGGCGGATCGCGGAGACCGACCCGATCGACCCGGGCGTCGCACCGCCGTCGGCCCCGTGGGCGGACGCGGTCGTGCCGCTGCTCGGGCTCGAGCGGCGCGGCGCGAAGCTCTACGAGCCCGGAGCCGCGGCGGTCGTCGACGAGCAGGCGGCAGCCGAGCTCGAGAGCGCGCTCGAGCTCGCGGGCTACGACCCCGTCGAGGTGGAGCGCGGGCTCGCGGACGTTCTCGAGGCTCGCGGGCGCCTCGTGCTCGTCGGCGACGGCACGGCGATCGGCCGCGCCGCGTACGCGAGCGCGCGGGACGCGCTCGTCGCCGAGTGCGAGGCCGCGGGCTCGATCACGCTCGCGCGCTTCCGCGACCTGCTCGGCAGCTCGCGACGGCCGGCGCAGCTCCTGCTCGAACGGTTCGACGCCGACGGGCTGACGCGACGCGTCGGCGACGCGCGCGTCCTGCGTCGGCGCGCTAGAGCCTGAGCTCGAAGCGCAGCAGTTCGGGCCGGTTGTAGTGGCCCGCGGGATCGAATCGCTGACGCTCCTCGTACAGGCGGTCCGCCTCGAGATCCGCGTAGAGGACGCCCTCCTCGCCGTAGAGCGGCCCCGCGAGGTAGCCGCCGTCGGGGCCGAGGATCGCGCTGCCACCTCGCCCGAGCAGGTCGTCGCCTTCGAGCAGGTCGCGCAGCGGGAAGTCGTCCGGGTAGGACGCGGCACGCTGGAAGTGGGACGGCGCGACGACGAACGCGCGCGACTCGCGCGCGATGTGCACGAGCGTCGACTGCCAGGCGTCGCCGTCGTCGGCGGTCGACGCGATGTAGATCTCGACGCCCGACTCGTAGAGCGAGAAGCGCGCGAGCGGCATGTAGTTCTCCCAGCAGATCAGCCCGCCGATCCGGCCGAGCGGCGTCTTGAGCGCGCGCAGCCCGCGGCCGTCACCCTGACCCCAGACGAGCCGCTCGTGGTTCGTCGGCACGAGCTTCCGGTGGTGCTCGGCGAGCGTGCCGTCGGGTGCGTGGTAGAGGAGCGAGTTGTAGATCGTCCCCGGCTGCTCGGGATCGACCTCGTTCACGCCGGTCACGAGCCAGACGCCGTGCTCGCGCGCGATCTCGCCGAGTCGGCGTTCCGCATCGCTCGGCACCTCGAGCGATTCGCGCCGCAGCAGCGCGAACGCCTCCTTCGCGCGCGGGTCGGCCCAACCGGCGAGCGCGCGCGCCCAACGTGACGACGGGTAGGCGGGGATGAACGTCTCGGGGAAGACGACGAGCTGCGCGCCGTTCTGCGCGGCCTCGGCGGTGTAGCGCGCGAGCTTCTCGATCGTCGCGGCGCGGTCGAGGATCACCGGCTCGACCTGCACGCACGCGACGCGGACGCTCGCTTGCATCTACAGGCGTTCGACGGCGTCGCCGACCGCGATCTCACCGTCGGTGAGGATGTCCGCGTTCAGGCCCGCGCGGTGCACGTACGCCTTGATCACGCCCGGGCGCGTCGCGCCTTCGAGCGTCGTGCAAGGCTCGCACAGCTCCACGCCGACGCACTCGACGTCGCCGACCCTGAAACGCTCGCCGACGAGCGCGTTCAGGTCGATCCCGCTCGTCAGCACGTTCCGGCCGCTCTCGTCGGCGTCGAGGGGGATACCCGATGCGGAAGCGCCCTCCGCGAGCGCCTCGGCGGCGATCAGCGTGAGCGCCCTGCCGGGCGGCGCCTCGTCGTAGAAGTGGCGGTTGCCCTCGAGCCCGCGGCCCGGCCACCGCGCGCACGCGTTCGACCGGCTTCGGCAGCTCTTTCTTCCTCGGTGCGATGTAGATGCCCTCGACGCGTCCGGCCACGACGCAACCCTACTCGGCGCGGTCGAAGCCGCCGCCGCCGGGTGTCTCGATCGTGATCAGATCGCCCGCCTCGAGCTCAACGGTCGCCTTCGCGGGCAGCTCGTCGCCGTTCACCAGGTTGCGGCCCGGGGCGCCCGGCGCGCCGCCGCGTGCGCCGGCCGGCGCCCGCGCGCGGCGCTCGGTGATCAGCGAGAGCCGGCACGGCTCGAGCACACGCAGCTCGCGGACGACCCCGTCGCCGCCGCGCCGAGCACCGTCGCCGCCGGAGCCGAGGCGGAGTGCGTAACGCTCGACGCGCAGCGGGTACTGGAGCTCGAGCGCCTCGACCGGGGTCGAGAGCGTGTTCGACATCGCGACGTGGACGCCGGACGGCCCGTCGGCCTCGGGGCACGCGCCCTGGCCGCCGCCGATCGTCTCGTAGTACGTGAAGCGCTCGTTGCCGAGCGTGACGTTGTTCACCGTGCCCTGCCCCTGCGCGGGAACGTCGACCGCGTGCGCGAGCGCGGCGAAGAGGACGTCCACGATCCGGCTCGAGGTCTCGACGTTTCCGGCCGCGACGGCAGCGGGCGCGCGTGCGTTGACGAGGCAGCCCTCCGGTGCCTTCACGGTCACGGGCGCGAACGCACCGCCGGACGCCGGGAGGTCGGGGTCGGTCACGCAGCGGACGACGAAGTACGAGGCCGAGCGCGCGACCGCGAGCGGGCAGTTGAGGTTCCCGTCGTGTTGCGGTGCGGTTCCGTCGAAGTCGATCTCGATCTCGTCGCCGGCGATCGTCACAGCCGCGCGAATGACGAGCTCGCCGCGAATGCCTTCGAGCACGTCCTCGGCCTCGTAGCGGCCGTCGGGGAGAGCGGCGAGCGCTGCGCGGACGACGCGCTCCGAGTACGCGTAGAGCTCGTCCATCGCGGCGGCCACGGTCTCGCGCCCGCGGCGGGCGCACAGCTCGTCGACGCGAAGCTCGGCCAGGCGATGCGCAGCGAGCTGCGCGCGGAAGTCGCCGCGTCGCTCCTCCGGGTTGCGCATGCGCGCTATGAGACCTGCGAGCGTGTCGTCGTCGAGCCGCGTCGGCGGGATCACGACTCCTTCCTCGGCGAGCGTGCGCGAGTCCGCGGGCATCGAGCCGGGCTCGACCGCGCCGACGTCCGCGTGGTGCGCGCGCGAGACGGCGAAGCCGAGCGCCGTGCGCGAGACCATCGTCACGTCGGGCAGATGCGTACCGCCCGCGTAGGGGTCGTTCAGGATCCAGACCTCGCCTTCGGCAGGGTCGTGCGCGGCCACCGCAGCGACGGCGTCGGGCATCGCGCCGAGGTGGACGGGGATGTGCTCGGCCTGCGCGATCATCCGGCCGCGTTCGTCGAAGAGCGCGGTCGAGCAGTCACGGCGCTCCTTGACGTTCGCGGAGAAGGCGGAGCGGATCAGGACGGCGCCCATCTCCTCCGCGACCGCGCGCAGCGACTCGCCGATCACCTGGAGCTGAATGTTCACGGTCTGGGGATGGTTCGTCACGGTTTCGTCACCTTGAGCGTGCTAGACCCATCCCTAACCCCCACCCACCCGGGGGGAACAAAGACGGTGGAGCCGGACTGCTCGAGCACGGCAGGTCCCCGCACGGTGAGCGGCTCCGCCCGCGGGAGCGTCGAACGCGGGGCCGGGTCGCACGTCGGCGGTTCGGACCGCGACGAGCTCGATCTGGCGCGTTTCGTCCGCGTAGCCGTAACGCTCGTCGTGCGCGCGGTGGAACGCGGAGGCGAGTTCCGGCTGGAGCGGAATCGTGAGCTCGAAGGACTGGCCGACGTAGCGCAGGTCGGCCTCGCCCAGCCGCGGGAGCTCGCCCGCCTGATCCAGCGGCACCAACCTGCTCTCGACGGTGTCCCGCCGCTCGTCGCTCGCGACGAGGCCGAGCGCTGAGAGCACGCCGGCCGAGGCGGGAACGAGCACGGTGCGGATCCCGAGCTCGTCGGCGAGCGCGCACGCGTGCAACGGCCCGGCGCCGCCGTACGCGACGAGTGCGAAGTCGCGGGGGTCGTGGCCGCGCTCGACCGAGACGACGCGGAGCGCGCGCAGCATCTCCGCGTTCACGACCTCGACGACCGCAGCGGGGTCGAGCGAGCCGAGCGCCCGCTCGGCCGCTGCGCGGTCGAGCTCCACCCCGGCTGCGAGTCGATCCGGGAGCCGGCCGAGCAGCAGGTTCGCGTCGGTCACGGTCGGCAGCGTTCCGCCGCGGCCGTAGCAGGCAGGCCCCGGTTCGGCGCCTGCGCTCTCCGGCCCGACGCGCACTGCACCGCCCGCGTCGACGCGCGCGATCGAGCCGCCGCCCGCACCGACCGTGTGGATGTCGATCGTCGGCAGCCGGATCGGCAGCCCGGCGACCAGTCGCTCGCTCGAGCGCTCCGCCACGCCGTCGACGATCAGGCACACGTCGGTCGACGTCCCGCCCATGTCGAACGCGATCGCGTTCGGGAAGCCTGCCTCCGCGGCGACGCGCGCGGCTCCAACGGCCCCGGCCGCCGGGCCCGAGACGAGCACGAGCGCGGGATGCGCCGCCGCCTCGTCCACCGTCGCGACGCCGCCGGACGAGCGCATCACGAGCGGCTCCGGCAGGCCTGCCGCGGCGGCAGCCGACGCGAGCCCGCGCAGATAGCGCGACGTGACGGGGCCGAGGTAGGCGTCGGCAGCCGCGGTCGACGCCCGCTCGTACTCCCTGAACTCGGGCGCGATCTCGTGCGAGGCCACGACGTGGACGCCCGGCATGCGGCGGCGCAGCTCCGCCGCGACGGCACGCTCGTGCTCCGGATGGCGGTACGCGTGCAACAGGCAGACCGCGACCGCATCCGCGTCGAGCTCCGGCAGCGAGCTGAGGTCGAGCGGCTCGAGGACACCGTCCGGCCCCATCCGTTCGCGCACGCCGACGCAGCGGTCGAGCGGCACGAGCGCTTCGGGATGCGACGCGCACAGGCGGTACAGATGCGCGCGCGTCTGCCGGCGCAGGTGCAGCAGATGCTCGAAGCCCGCGGTCCCGACGAACGCCGTGCGCGCTCCCTTCCGCTCGAGCAACGCGTTCGTCGCCACGGTCGTTCCGTGGCTGAAGCGCCCGACCGAGTCGGCACCAACCGCACGCGCGGCCGCGACGACCGACTCTTCCTGTCGAGCCGCGGTCGAGACCTTCGCCGTGCGCAGCTCGCCCCCGTCGAGCAGCACCGCATCCGTGAACGTGCCCCCGACGTCGACTCCGAGGATCTGCACTAGACGAGTCGCGACGCGAGCGCCGACGCGTTCAGGTGCGCGACGGCGGCGATCGAGATCATCGGGTTCACGCCCGACGCGGTCGGAAACGTCGACCCGTCGCAGACGACGAGCCGAGAGACCTCCCACGTCTCGCCCGCCGGGTCGCACGCAGACCCCGCGGGCGATCCACCCATCCGCGCCGTGCCCATGATGTGCGCAGACGCGTAGAGCACGCGGTTCGGCTCCCAACCGCGCGCGTCCGCTTCCGCGAGGAACTGCCCGACGCCGCGCTCGCCCGGCTCCCAGGAGACGGGGCGTGCGTGCGTCGACACGATCCGCTTCGCGCCCGCGGCCTCGAGGATCCGCGCGGCGCCGACGAAGCCGGCGCGCAGGTGGCGCAGGTCGTAACGCGAGAGCCGGTAACGCGCCGACGGCTCGCCGTCGCGACCGACGACGACCTCCCCTGCATCCCGGTCTCGCACGAGCGGGAAGATCGGCGCGAGGTACGGGATAGCGCTTCGCGAGGTCGAGGCTCTCGCGCGCGCCGTCCCACTGGAGCCCCGCACCGAAGAAGCCCGGGTGGATCGGCGCGGTCTCGTAGCGCACGCCGTAGCCGCCGTCGAGGTGCGCGTGCTCCTCCGAGTACCGCGCCTGGAGCGTGCCCGACCACGGCTCGATCGGCTCCTCGAACTCGCCCACGACGAGCGTGACCGGGTGAAAGCGCAGATTGCGACCGATTGCAGCGTTCGTAAGCCCGGAGCGCCGGAGCAACGCCGGCGTGTGGAACGCGCCGCACGCGACGACGACCGCACGCGCGCGCACCTGGACGGCGCCGGCGTCCACCCCGACGGCCGCGCCCCGCGAGACGAGCACGCGCTGCGCGCGCACGCCGACGAAGACGCGCGCACCGGCCGCCGCGGCGTCGGCGAGCCACGTCTCGGCGGTCCCGCGTTTGGCACCGAGCGCGCAACCGAAGCCGCAGTAGCCGCAGACTCCGTTCTGATCGCAGCCCCGCACGTTCCGCGGCTGCGCCGCGACGTGCCAGCCGAGCGCCTCGGCGCCGCGCTCCAGCACGCGGTCGCGCCCGGACGCCGTGCCGTGCTCGTCGTTGACGTCCAGTCGCTCCTCGACCGCGTCGAGGCTGCGCGAGAACTCGTCAGAGGCGAACGCGGGAACGCCGTGCGCGGCCCATTCCTCCCGGACGTCGTCCGGCGTGCGTAACGCGGTCGTCCAGTTCACCGTCGTCCCCCCGCCGAGGCACCAGCCCGCCAGGAAGTCGAGCGACTGGTCCTCGGTCGCCGACGCAGCACCTTCGAGGTAGAGACGCTGCAGCGAGTCGATCTCCTCGCCGTCGAACGTGGCCGGCTCGCCCGCCTCGAGCACGACGACGTCCAGGCCGGCCGCGGCGAGCACGCCCGCCGCCGTTCCCCCACCCGCGCCGGAGCCGACGACGCAGACGTCGCAGTCGACGCGCAGCTCGCCGTGCACCCGCTCGGGCTCGAACGGCAACGGCACGCCCGTGCGCTCGAGCGCGCCCGGATACCCGAGCGACGCACGCGCCGGCCCGGGCAGTCCGAAGTAGTGGTGCAGCACCGCCTTGCGAAGGACTTTGTACGCCGACCGCTTGCGCTCGAGCGAGCTGTCGCGCCACGACCTCAGAACGCGTTCGCGCTCGGCGAGCGGCAGCGACGAGAAGCGGCGCGCCGGTCGCGCGGCGTGCTCCCACACCGAGAGCAGGCGGAGGATCTCCTGCAGCTCGTGCTTGCGCGGATGACGCTCGAACGCGCCGACGACCGCCTCGGGCACGCCTGCCTCGCTCGCGGCCGGCAGTCCGTCGAGGCCCGGCGCAAAGGTGTCGCTGATCGCGACGAGCGCAGCCAGCTGCCGGCGCGAGAGCTCCATCCGCGCCTACGCTAACGCCGTGGCGAGGATCGAGCTGGAGTTGGTCGGCGGCGGCGGTGAGCCCGTCGACTTCTGGCGCACCGTCAACTCGCACGGCCTCAACGACCTGCTTCCGAACCGGATCGACTCCGTCGAGCGCACGCTCGAGCTGACGCTCTACCCCGGCCCGCAGACGGTGCTGGTGCGCAAGGCCGGTCCGACGAGCGTGACCGTCGAGGGCCGCGCGCCGCGTCGTGTCGCCGGTGCCGTGCGCCAGATCCTCAGGCTGGACGAGGACCTGTCGCCGCTCTACCTGAAGCTTGCAGAGGATCCCGCACTCTCCTGGGCCTCGAACGGCGCCGGCCGGTGGATGCGGAGCCAGTCCGTCTTCGAGGACGTGATCAAGACCGTTTGCACGACGAACTGCGCGTGGTCGGGGACGGTGCGGATGGTCGGCACGTTGGTCGAGCGGCTCGGAGAGGAGTCCGACCAAGGACGTCGTGCCTTCCCGACGGCCGAACGGATGGCCGGCAAGCCGGAGCGGTGGTACCGCGACGTCGCGCGCGCCGGGTACCGAGCCGCGTATCTCCGTTCGCTCGCCCGCTCGGTCGCTTCCGGAGAGCTCGATCTGGAGGCGCTCGCCGCCGATCGCGAGCTCTCCGACGACGAGGTCGCCGAGCGCCTGCTCGAACTGCCCGGCGTCGGTCCCTACGCGGCCGCGCACATCTTGATGCTGGTCGGCCGCTACTCGAGGCTCGTGCTCGACTCGTGGACGCGGCCCACCTACGCCCGCCTGAACGGGCGCAAAGCAGCGGACGCGACGATCGAGAGACGCTTCCGGAAGTACGGTCCGTACGCGGGACTCGCGTTCTGGCTCTTCCTGACCCGCGACTGGGTCGAGGACGAGAACGCCGCCTAGTCGACCACGAGCCCTTCGATGCCCGGCTCGGGCTCGGGGAGCTTCGGGTCGATCTGCTCGAGCGCGTCGACCAGGAGCTGCGTCACAGCGAGAGCCTTGACCCAGTTGCGATCGGCCGGCACGACGTACCAGGGCGCCCACTCCGTCGACGTCTGGGTGAGTGCGTCCTCGTAGGCGGCGATGTAGTCGTCGAACCGGTTCCGAACGTCGAGGTCTTCGAACTGGAACTTCCACCGCTTCTCCGGATTGTCGATCCGATCCTGGAGTCGCTTCCGCTGCTCCTCCTTCGAGACGTTCAGGAAGACCTTCACGATGGTCGTCCCCTCGTCCGTCAGCATGCGCTCCCACTCGCGGACGTGGTCGGGGCGTCGGCGCCAGACCTCGTCGGGAGCAAGCTCCCGCATCCGGACGGCGACGATGTCCTCGTAGTGCGAGCGGTTGAAGATGCCGAGCTCGCCGCGCGCGGGCAGCACCGCGTGCACCCGCCAGAGGTAGTCGTGCGCGAGCTCCGTGGAGGTGGGCGCCTTGAACGAGACGACGCGACAGCCCTGCGGATTCAGGCCGGGGAACACCGAACGGATGACGCCGTCCTTGCCGGAAGCGTCGAGACCCTGGAGGACGAGGAGGACGCTGCGCGTACTCTCGGCGTAGAGCCGCTGGTGGAGCACTGCGAGGTGCTCGTGCAGCGCGTCGAGCAACTCCTTCGCCTCGTCCTTGTCGAACCCAAGCGTCTCACGCGGGTCGCGCTCGTGGATCCTGGCCGGACTCCCAGGATCGACGCGAAGCGCCGCGATGTCGGCTCTGCCGTGCTTGGACATGCTGCATTCTCTCCATTGGCCCGGGTCGAGGGCTAACCTCCGCCGCGGAGCGGCATGGGCCCGGTGGCCCAGTTGGTCTTCAAAACCAGTGCGGTCGTGCAACCCACGGCTCGGTCGGTTCGACTCCGGCGCCGCTCCGTCACCGCGGTAGCGTTGATCCCGATGACCAGGTTCGTCGTGGACACCAGCGCCGTCCTCCACCTGGCGAGTGCTGGGATCGAGGTCGCAGACGCGCACGAGCTTCTCGCGCCGACGCTGCTGCGTTCCCAGACGCTGTCGGCTCTGCACGAGGCCGTCCAGCGGGGCGAGCTCCCTCCCGAGGTCGCGCGCGAGCGCCTCGCCCTCATCGGGCGGATGCGGATCCGGCTCCTCGGCGACGCCGTGCTCCGGCGTCGAGCCTGGGAGGTCGCGGATCAGCTGGGTTGGGCCTCGACCTACGACGCCGAGTACGTCGCACTCACGCAGCTGCAGGCAGACGCGTTCGTGACCATGGACAAGAAGCTGGCGCGCAGCGTCGAAGGGATCGTCGCAACCGCGTCGATCGACGCGCTGCGCTAGGCGTAGACCGGCGCGAGATCGACGTAGACGCGGTACTCGTCGATCAGCTCAGCGCCGCGGCGATAGATCGTGACGGCCGGAAGCGTGACCTGGCCGTCGTCCAGCCGCGTGTAGGTGGCCTCGAGCTGAACGATCGTCGTGTCGTCGACGTCCCACTGCCCGGCGATGTGATGGCTGATCCCCTTGATCGTGCCGAAGAAGCCGGCGATCGCCGCTTCGATCGCGTCGCGGCCCACGACCTCGTCGTTGTTGGCGTAGCGAAGCAGACAGTCCTCCGCGAGATGCGAGGCGAACGCCTTCGCGTCCATGCGATCGACGTCCGCAAGCACTTCGGTTGCCGTACTCATTCGGCTCGGATCATCGCATCGACGGCCGGCCGGCGCGTAGGGTCCCGCCGTGCGGCCGCTTCCTGACGCGTTCACGTCGTACGGCTGGGCGATGTCGACGGCCGAGGCGGCGCGGATCGCCGGTGTCGCTCCGAACGAGGTGCTCCGCTTCGACGGCAACACGCCGCCGCGGCCTCCCGCGTACGCCACCGAGGCGACGATCGCGGACGCGCTCGCCGAGATCCAGCGCTACCCCCACGGCGGCTTCCCCGCCTTGCTCGACGCGATCGCGGAGTACGCGGGCGTCGACCAGGAGCGGATCGTGCTCGGCGCCGGGGCGGACGACCTGCTGCTGCTCTGCGGGCGCGCGTTCGCCGGGCCCGGCGACGTCGTGCGCGTGCTGGACGAGCCGACGTACCCGGTCTTCCGCCTGGCCGCGTGGCTCGCCGGTGCCGACGTGGGCGACGAGAACGCCGTCCTCACCTACTGCTGCCGGCCGCACAACCCGACGGGCGCGCTCGGGGCGGTTCCGAAGGACCGGCCGCTCGTCGTGGACGAGGCCTACTTCGAGTTCGCCGCCGAGACTGTCGCGGGCACACCCGGCGTGATCGCGGTGCGAACGTTCTCGAAGGCGTTCGCGCTGGCCGCTGCGCGCGTCGGCTACGCCGTGGCGGACGCCGACGTCGCGCAGGAGCTCATCGTGCGTCAGGACCCGTTGCCGATCACGACGCTCTCGGCCGCGCTCGCGCTCGCCGCGCTGCGAGCAGGTCCGCCGGACGTGAGCGAGACGATCGCCGAGCGCGAGCGGCTCGCCTCTCGGTTGCGCGAGCTCGGGCTCGAGCCGCTCGCGTCGCACACGAACTTCGTCTACGTGCCGATGGACTCGGCGAAGGAGACGTACGAGCGGCTGCTCCGGCTCGGGCTGGTCGTCCGGCCGTTCGACGACGCGATTCGGATCACGGTGCACGCACCGCAGGCGAACGACCGGCTACTGGACGCGCTCGAGCAGGCGAACGGGTAGCGCCTCGTCGAGGACGCTCCGCCACTCGCCGGAGAGGTCGAGCTCCGGCGGATCCTGGTCGCGCAGCGGAACGGCGACCGCGACGTCGTCGCCGCGCAGGAACGCGCACACGTCGTCGCCGAGCTCGAGCGGGCGGTACTCGCCGAGCGGGCGCCGGCGTCGCAGGGCGAGCGCTTCCTTGATCACGTGCAGCTTGGGCGGCGGCTGCGCGAGCGCGCGCCTTCGCGCGTCCCAGTCGACCGGCCGCCGGTTGTCGGGGTCGACGAGGTTGAGCGACTCGAGCTCGTCGCCCTGGTAGAGGTCGGGCACGCCGGGCACGGTGAGCTTGAGCAGCGTCATCGCCAGCGTGTTGCGGCGACCGAGCTCCGCGACGCGTGCCGCGAACGCCTCGAAGCCCTCCGGCGGCTCGACGATCGCGCGCCGCGCGGCGGCCTTCACGCGGCGCTCGTGCTGCTCGTTCGGCTCGAGCCAGCTCGTGTTCGACGCCCGCCTCGCGAAGCGCCTTCTCCAGGTAGGCCTCGAGCCGCTCGGGCTCGATCGGCCAGGTGCCGACGAGCGTCTGCCAGAGGAGCTCGTCCTCGTGCGGATCGTCGAGCGCGCGCCAGTCCGCGCGCCGCTCGACCCACTCGTCGGCGAGCGCGGACAGCGCGACGATCCGCGCGCGCACGTCGCCCGAGCGCTTCGTGTCGTGCGTCTGCGTTGCGAGCAGCTGGTTCGGGAAGCGCGCGGCGCGCTCGAGGTTCGCGCGGTGGAACTCGTCGACGGGCAGCGAGAAGCGGCCGGGGTCGCCGCCCACCTCGTTCAGCGCGGTCAGGCGGAAGTACCGGTAGAACGCCGTGTCCTCGACGCCCTTCGCCATCACCGGCCCGGTCGTCTGCTGGAAGCGCGTCACGAACTCGTCGTGGCCGCGCTCCTCGAGCAGCAGGATGCGGCGCAGGCGGCTCCGGCAGAGTCGCCAACGCCACGCGGTCGGCGTCCTCGACACGGCCCGACCAGGGCTCCACGTACGTGCGGTAGACGTGGAGCGCGGCCGCCGCTTCCTCCAGCGGCCCGTCCACGAGCGAGCGGAGCCGGTCGAACTCCCGCGTGAAGTCGGTCCGCGCGAGCTCGAGCTTCGCCTCGTCCGCGATCGCCGCGAACGAGCGCGTCTCGCCCGTCGACTCCTCGTACCAGCTGCGTGAGCGGCTCCTCGCCGGCCGGATCGACGAACAGCGCCGTGACGTCGTTGGCGAACTCGTACCCGGTCGTGCCCTCGACCGGCCAGTCGCGCAGGCGCTCGCCCGGCTCGAGGATCTTCTCGACCCAGACGTGGCGGGCACCCTCGTCGCGGAGCCGCTCGAGGTAGCCGCGTGGGTCCGCGAGCCCGTCGGGATGGTCGATCCGCAGGCCGTCGACCAGCCCCTCGTGCACCAGCTCGAGCGCCTTGTGCTGGGTCAGCTCGAAGACCTCGGGATCCTCGACTCGCACGCCGGCGAGCTCGTCGATCGTGAAGAAGCGCCGGTACCACCCGGTCTCCGGGTCGAAGTCGAACACCCTTGCGCGCAGCCGCTCGTCGGCCCACCACCGGTTCTCGCCGCTCGCGGCCATGTGGTTCGGCACCACGTCGAGGACCACGCCGAGCCCTGCGCCCGCGAGCTCGCGGAACGCCTCCTCGCCGCCGAGCTGCTCCGAGATCCGCGTCGGGTCGACGACGTCGTAGCCGTGCGTCGAGCCGGACTGCGCCTCCATGATCGGCGACAGGTAGAGGTGCGAGACGCCGAGCTCGGTCAGGTACGGGACGAGCTCGCGCGCCTCGCGGAAGCCGAACCCCGGCCGCAGCTGCAGGCGGTACGTGGCGTGGAACGTCACCAGCCGCGGCGGAGCACGATGATCGAGCGCGACTCGACCGGCACGCCGACGCGCGCCGTGTACGAGCGCGCACCGTCCGCGACGTCAGGCTCCGCGGTCGAGAGCGCGAACTGCCAGCGCGCGCCGAACCGCTTGGTCGGCAGCTTGAACTCGATCGGCTCGTAGTGCCCGTTGAAGAGCAGCAGGAAGCTCTCGTCGACGACGGGCTCGCCCTGCTGCGTCAACAGCGGGATCTCCTCACCGTTCAGGAAGACGCCGATCGCGCGCGCGTCGCCGCGGCTCCAGTCGCGCTGCGTCATGCGCCGCCCGTCGGGCCGCATCCACCAGACGTCCGGGAGGTCGGAGCCCGCTCCCCCGGTGCCTTCGAGGAACGCGGGCCGGCGGAAGGCCGGATGGTCGCGCCGGAGCTGCACGAGCCGGCGCGTGAACTCGAACAGCGCCCGCTGGTCGTCGTCCCAGTCCCAGTGGAACCACGACAGCTCGTTGTCCTGGCACCACGCGTTGTTGTTGCCGTGCTGCGTGCGCGAGAACTCGTCGCCGCCGAGCAGCATCGGCACGCCCTGCGAGAGCAGCAGCGTCGTCAGGAAGTTCCGCTGCTGGCGACGTCTGAGCTCGCGGATCTCCGGGTCGTCCGCAGGCCCTTCGACACCGTGGTTCCAGGAGCGGTTGTCGTCGGTGCCGTCGTTGTTGTCCTCGAGGTTCGCCTCGTTGTGCTTGTCGTTGTACGAGACGAGGTCGTTGAGCGTGAAGCCGTCGTGCGCGGTGATGAAGTTGATCGACGCGAACGGGCGTCGGCCGTCCGACTCGTAGAGGTCTGCGGAGCCGGTGAAGCGCGTGACGAAGTCGGCGACGTTCTCCTGCCCGCGCCAGAAGTCGCGCATCGTGTCGCGGTACTCGCCGTTCCACTCCGTCCAGAGCACCGGGAAGTTGCCGACCTGGTAGCCGCCCGGCCCGACGTCCCACGGCTCCGCGATCAGCTTCACCTGGCTCAGCACCGGGTCCTGGTGGATCGTGTCGAAGAACGCGGAGAGCCGATCGACCTCGTAGAACTCGCGCGCGAGCGCCGATGCGAGGTCGAAGCGGAAGCCGTCGACGTGGCAGTCGATCACGAAGTAGCGGAGCGAGTCCATGATCAACCTCAGCACGGAAGGGTGAACCGGGTTGAGCGAGTTGCCCGTGCCGGTGAAGTCCATGTAGTAGCGCGGGTCGTCCGGCATCAGCCGGTAGTAGCTCGCGTTGTCGACGCCCTTGAACGACAGCAGCGGGCCGAGGTGGTTGCCCTCGGCGGTGTGGTTGTAGACGACGTCGAGGATCACCTCGATCCCCGCTGCGTGGAGTGCCTTGACCATGCCCTTGAACTCGCGCACCTGCTCGCCGCGCGTTCCCGTCGCCGCGTAGAGCGCGTGCGGCGCGAGAAAGCCGATCGAGCTGTAGCCCCAGTAGTTGCTGAGGCCACGCTCGCGCAGGAAGCTCTCGTCCGCGATGTGGTGCACGGGCAGCAGCTCGACGGCGGTGACGCCGAGCGTCCTGAAGTGTTGGATCGCGGCCTCGCTCGCCAGGCCGGCGTAGGTCCCGCGCAGATCGTCGCGCACGCCCGGGTGGAGCTTCGTGAACCCCTTGACGTGCGTCTCGTAGATCACCGTCTCCTGCCACGGCGTCCGCAGGAGCTGGTCGCCCTCCCAGTCGAAGACGGGATCGACCACGACGGACTTCGGGACCGCCGCAGCGTCGTCGCTGTCGTCGAGTCGCAGATCGGCGTCGTCGCTCCCGTCGGGCACGTACGGCAACGTGTTCGCGCGCGCGTAGTCGATCGGTCCCTCGATCGCCTTCGCGTACGGATCGATCAGCAGCTTCGCCGGGTTGAAGCGCTGGCCGCGCTCCGGCTCGTACGGGCCGTGCACGCGGTAGCCGTAGCGCGTGCCCGGGCCGAAGCCCGGCAGGTAGCAGTGCCAGTTGAACGCCGTGCGCTCGCCGACGTCGATTCGCCGCTCTTCGCCGTCGTCGTAGAGGCAGAGCTCCACCCGCTCCGCGTTCTCGGAGAAGAGCGAGAAGTTCGTGCCCTCGCCGTCCCACGTCGCGCCGAGCGGGAACGGCTTGCCGGGCCAGACGTTCAACGCCGCACCTCTGCGGTCTTCGACTCGAAGTCGGCGTGGAGCTCGGCGTTCCCGCGACGTGCGCGCAGCTGCGAGCCGTCGACCTCGACCTCGATCTCGCGCGGGAGCTCACGGCGCAGCGTGAGCAGCTCGCGGTAGAACGCCCGCAGCTCCTCGTCGGCCTGCGAGCGGTCGAGCTTCGAGGCTTCGAATGTCGAACGGGCCTGCGGGTCCGGCACGTCGCCGGCAAAGGCGAACTCCCGGCGACGACCCTCGCGCGTCGCCTCCGCGATCGCCGGGTCGATGTGGTCGGTGAAGAACTGGAACGGGCGGCGCTCGCCGTACTCCTCGCCCATGAACAGGAGCGGCGTCTGCGGCGCGAAGAGCAGCACCGCGGCACGGAGACGCAGCTCGTCCGCGGCCGGGCGGTCTCCGGCGGCGCGGTTGCCGACCTGGTCGTGGTTCTGCGAGCAGACGATCAGGCGCTTCGCCGGCTCGCGGCGCAGCTGCGCGGCGAGCCCTTCGAGCGACCCGTAGTCCGCGTAGTAGCTCTCGCGCTCCTCGGTGAGCAGCGCGTGCAGCTCGTGGTGGAGCTCGTCGGCCCACTGCGCGTCGTGACCCCACTCCTCGATCGGCCGCAGGTCGCCCGTCTCGATCTCCGCGGTCACGAGCGTGCGCGGCTCGATCGCGCGCACGCGCTCGGCCAGCTCGGCGAGCACGTGTTGCGGCGAGTCGTCGAAGACTGCGTGCGCGGCGTCGAGTCGTAGCCCGTCGACGCCGTAGTCGCGCACCCAGAGCTCTGCGTTCTGGATCGCCCACTCGCGGACGCCACGCTGCGAGTAGTCGAGCGCATCGCCCCAGAACGTCTCGTGCCGGTCGGTGAAGTACGGGCCGAACGCAAGCAGCGCCTCGTTGCCCGGGCCGACGTGGTTGTAGACCACGTCGAGCACGACACCGAGACCCTCGTCGTGCGCCGCCTCGACGAAGCGCGCGAACGCCTCCGGCCCGCCGTACGCCTCGTGCGGGGCCGAGGTGTAGAGCCCGTCGTACCCCCAGCCGCGCGTGCCGGGAAACGTCGCGATCGGCATCACCTCGACCGCGGTCACGCCGAGCTCGGCGAGCGCGCCGAAGTGCCGGATCGCCGCGTCGAACGTGCCCTCCTGGGTGAACGTGCCGACGTGCAGCTCGTAGAGCACGAGCTCTTCGAGCGACGGGCTCACCGGTTCGAGGTCGAACTGCGCCGTGTCGAGGACGCGCGACGGGCCGCGAACGCCGGCCGGCTGCCAGCGCGACGCGGGGTCGGGCTGGTCGACGCCGTCGACGACGTAGACGTAGTCGTCGCCGTGGCGCGCCGGCGCGTCGCCGCGCCAGAAGCCCTCCTCGGCGCGTGCGAGCGCATGCTCCTCACCGTTCACGCGCACGGCAAGCGAGGACGCCGCCGGCGCCCACACCTCGAAGTCCACGACCTTCTCGTCGCGAGGAACTGCGCCGAGCACACGGGCGACGTTACCCGCGCGTCTCGGGCACGAACCAGCAGACCGAGAGCGGCGGGAGCGTGAGCTCGGCCGAGAAGGGCTGGTCGTGCCACCCGTCGGGCTCGGCCTCGACGCCGCCGAGGTTGCCGACGTCGCTGCCGCCGTAGTACGTCGAGTCGGTGTTCAGCACCTCCACCCACCTGCCGTCGGCGGGGAAGCCGACCCGGTAGCTCTCCCGCACCTCGGGCGAGAGGTTGCAGACGCAGACGAGCGGCGGCGTCGCACCGAGCCCGTAGCGCGCGAACGCGAGCACGTTGCGCGCCGCGTCGTTCGCCTCGAGCCAGCGGAACCCGGCCGGGTCGTGGTCGACTTCCCAGAGTGCCGGGTGCTCGCGGTAGAGACGGTTCAGCGTCCGCACGAGCTGCTGCACGCCGGCGTGCTCCGGCTGCTCGAGCAGGTGCCAGTCGAGCGACCGGTCGTGCGACCACTCCTGATCCTGCGCGAGCTCGCCGCCCATGAAGAGCAGCTTCTTGCCGGGGTGCGCCCACATGTACGCGTAGAGCGCGCGGAGGTTCGCGAACTGCTGCCACCGGTCGCCCGGCAGCTTCGAGAGCAGCGATCCCTTGCCGTGCACGACCTCGTCGTGCGAGAGCGGAAGGATGAAGTTCTCGCTGAACGCGTACATGAGCGAGAACGTGAGCTGGTGATGGTGGTAGCGGCGGTGGATCGGATCGCGACGGAAGTAGTCGAGCGTGTCGTGCATCCAGCCCAGGTTCCACTTGAACCCGAACCCGAGCCCGCCGAGGTGCGTCGGCTGCGAGACACCGGGCCACGCGGTCGACTCCTCCGCAGCGGAGATCACGCCTGGCTCGTGACCGTGCACGACCTCGTTCAGCTCCTTCAGAAACGACACCGCGTCCAGATCCTCGCGCCCGCCGAACTTGTTCGGCACCCACTCGCCCTCCCGGCGCGAGTAGTCGAGGTAGAGCATCGACGCGACTGCGTCGACGCGCAGGCCGTCGATGTGGAACTCGCGCAGCCAGAACAGCGCCGACGCGAGGAGGAAGTTCCGCACCTCGTGCCGCGAGTAGTTGAAGACGAGCGTGCCCCAGTCAGGGTGCGCGCCGCGGCGCGGGTCGTCGTGCTCGTAGAGCGCGGTCCCGTCGAAGCGCGCGAGGGCCCAGTCGTCGCGTGGGAAGTGCGCAGGCACCCAGTCGAGGATCACGCCGAGCCCGCGCTGGTGCAGGTAGTCGACGAACCACCGGAAGTCGTCGGGCGAGCCGAAGCGCGAGGTCGGCGCGAAGAAACCGGTCACCTGGTAGCCCCAGGAGCCCGAGAACGGATGCTCGAGGATCGGCATCAGCTCGACGTGCGTGAAGCCGAGGTCGAGCGCGTAGTCGGCGAGCTCCTTCGCGAGCTCCCGGTACGTCAGCGAGCGGTTGTCCTCCAGCGGGTTTCGCCGCCACGAACCGAGGTGCACCTCGTACACCGACATCGGCCCACGGTGTGGCTCCGAGGCGCGCCGTCGCGCCACCCACTCGTCGTCGCGCCACGCGTGCTCGGACCGGTGGACGATCGACGCCGTGTGCGGCGGGACCTCCGCTGCGAACGCCAACGGATCGGACTTGAGCTTCACCGTGCCGTCGGCCTGGACGACCTGGAACTTGTAGCGCTGCTCGGCCGCGGCCCCGTCGACGACGGCCTCCCAGATCCCCGACTCGCCGAGGTTCTGCAGCGGCGTCGGCTGCCAGTCGTTGAAGTCGCCGACGACCGCGACGGCGCGAGCGTTCGGCGCCCACACCGCGAACGAGACGCCGCCTTCGCGCACGTGCGCGCCGAGCACCTCGTAGAGCCGCTCGTGGCGACCCTCGCCGGCGAGGTACAGGTCGATCTCGCCGAAGACGCTCATACCGCCGCCCGCTCGAGCAGCCGCGCGATTCCGAGAACAGGGATGCGCACCCAGCCGGGCCGGTTGTCGAGCTCGTAGCGCAGCTCGTACACCGCTTTCTCGAGCTCGAACACGGCGAGCAGCCGGTCGAGCGCCGAGCCGGACGGGATCAGGTTCGAGTCCACCGTGGAGAGATACCCGAGCAGAAACGCGTCACGCGCGCGCTGCTCCCAGCCTTCGGGCGGCTCGACGCCGTGCTCGATCTCTGCCGCGCTCGCCGCGTACGCGAACGAGCGGAGCATCCCCGCCACGTCGCGAAGCGGGGAGCGCTTGCGCCGCCGGTCGACGATCGGCCGCGCCGGCTCGCCCTCGAAGTCGAGGATCACCCAGCCGGAGTCGGTCCAGAGCGCCTGGCCGAGGTGGTAGTCGCCGTGGGTGCGGATCACCTTGCCGACATCGCCGGCGTGCGAGAGCCCGCGCAGCTGCTCGCGCACCTCCTCGCCACGGCCGGCGATCGCCTCGAGCTCGGGGAGGTCGGGCAGCGACAGGAAGAGCGCCTCGATCTCCTCGTCGACGCTCGCGGTGAGCAACCCGAGCGACTCGGAGCTCGGCTCCTCGGGCGCGAAGCTCGGGTCGCTCTGGTCGGAGGCGAGCACGGAGTGCATCGCGCCGGTCGTCTCGCCGAGCAAGCGCAGCCGCTCGACGAACTCGTCCCCCCGCCCGGCGCGAAGCGCCGCGAGCGCGAGCTCCCAGCCGTCGCCTTCGCCGGGGACGTAGTCCTGCGCGACCGCGAGCGTCGCTTCCAGCGGCGTGCCGAGGTACGCGGCCCAGCCCTCGAGCGAGGCGATCGACGGGAAGTCGCGCTCGGTGAGGAAGCGGAGGAGCTCGAGCTCCGGGTTCACGCCTGCCTCGATGCGCCGATAGACCTTGAGCACGAGGTCGTCGTCGAAGACGAGCGAGGTGTTCGATTGCTCGCGACCCATCGGCCGCACGCTCGTGAGCGAGCCGGCCGCCTCGCCGGTCGCACGGAACTCGACCATCGCCTCGCCACCCGCGACGTCGGCCTGCCGGCGCATGCACTCGACGAGCTCGCGCGCGAGCTCCGGGTCGGCGAGCGCGTCGTACGCGACCCAACCCTCGACCTCCGCGATCCCGTCCTTCCACTCGCGCCGAAAGCCGAGCGGCACCTGGTAGAGCTCGTGCGTGCCGGGATGGAACCGGATCTCGACGATCGCGAGCGCGAGCAGCGGCTCCTCCGTCCGCACGACCGGAGCAGCGACGACCTGGAAGTGCGCGATCTCGCGCGACTTCGCGCCGAACCAGCGCTGCGAGAGCACGAACTCGCGCAGAGCTTCCTCCGGGATCGAGAGCGCGAGGTGATGCGGGGCGGTCACGCGACCTCTTCGGGTGGTCGCAGCTGGAACCAGAAGAAGTCGCGCGGCCCGAGTGTGAGGAGATACGGGAGCTCGCCGACCGGCGGGAACGCCGTTCGACCGAACATCTCTTCCGGCACCATCCCGCGGAATCGTGCCAGGTCGAGCTCGACGGCCTGCGCGGAACGCGCGACGTTGTGCACGCAGAGCACGATGTCGTCCTCGTAGCGGCGCACGTGCGCGAAGATCCGCGGGTTCGACGTCTCCAGGGGCTCGTACGTTCCGAGGCCGAACACCGGGTGCTGCTTGCGCAGCGCGACGAACCGGCGGATCCAGCGCAGCAGCGACGTCGGCGTCCGCAGCTGCGCCTCGACGTTGACCGCCTGGTAGCCGTACACCGGGTCCATCAGCGGCGGGAGGTACAGCTGCGCGAAGTCGGCGCGCGAGAACCCGCCGTTGCGGTCGCCCGTCCACTGCATCGGCGTCCGCACGCCGTCGCGATCGCCGAGAAAGATGTTGTCGCCCATCCCGACCTCGTCCCCGTAGTAGAGAACGGGCGAGCCGGGGAGCGAGAACATGATCGCGTGGAGCAACTGGATCTCGTCGCGGCCGCCGTCGAGGAGCGGCGCGAGGCGGCGGCGGATCCCGAGGTTCAGCTTCATGCGCGGGTCCTTCGCGTACTCGTTGTACATGTAGTCGCGCTCGTCGTCGGTGACCATCTCGAGCGTCAGCTCGTCGTGGTTGCGGAGGAAGAGACCCCACTGGCAGTTCTCGGGAATCGGCGGCGTGCGCTCCAGGATCTCGTAGATCGGCGTCGCGTCCTCGCGACGCAGCGCCATGAACATGCGCGGCATGACGGGGAAGTGGAAGCACATGTGGCACTCGTCGCCGTCGCCGAAGTACTCGACGACGTCCTCGGGCCACTGGTTCGCCTCGGCGAGGAGCACCTTGTCCGCGTAGTTCGCGTCGATCTCCTGGCGCACGCGCTTCAGGTAGTCGTGCGACTCGGGGAGGTTCTCCCCATTCGTCCCGTCGCGCTCGTAGAGGTACGGGATGGCGTCCATGCGGAAGCCGTCGATGCCGAGGTCGAGCCAGAAGCGCAGGACGTCGAGCATCGCCTGCTGCACCTCGGGGTTGTCGTAGTTCAGGTCGGGCTGGTGCGCGAAGAAGCGGTGCCAGAAGTACTGGCCGCGCACCGGGTCCCACGTCCAGTTCGACGGCTCGGTGTCGAGGAAGATGATCCGCGCCTCTTGCCACGGCTCGTCGGTGTCCGACCAGACGTACCAGTCGCCGTACGGGCCTTCGCGGTCGGAGCGCGACGCCTGGAACCACGGGTGGTCGCTCGACGTGTGGTTCATGACGAGGTCGGCGATCACGCGAATCCCTCGCTGGTGCGCGGCCTCGATCAGCTGGCGGAAGTCCTCGACGGTGCCGTAGTCCTCGTGGACGTTCGTGAAGTCCGCGATGTCGTAGCCGCCGTCGCGAAGCGGCGACGGGTAGAGCGGCAGCAGCCAGAGACAGTCGACGCCGAGCCACTGGAGGTAGTCGAGCTTGTCGGTGACGCCGCGGAGGTCGCCGGAGCCGTCGTCGTTGCCGTCGAAGAACGCACGTGTGTGAATTTCGTAAAAAACAGCGTGCTTGAACCAGAGCGGGTCGCTCTCGAACCACTGGCCCGGTTCGCTCATCCGGCCCTCAGCACATGCGACTGCCCAGGCTCGAGGCGCACGAAGTTGCGGCCCGTCTGCCACGTGAACGTCTCGCCGGTCAGCAGCTCCTCGGCCTGGAAAGCCGGCGCGAGGCCGAGCGCGGCGGGCAGCACGGCAACGCCCTCGCGCGGCTCGAACGGGTCGGTGTTGACGACGACCACGATCGATGTTCGAGCCACGCCGCTTCGCGTAGGCGAAGAGATGCTCGCTCTCCGTCTCGAGCAGCGTGACGTTGCCGAAGCGCTGCAGCGCGGGGTTCGCGCGGCGCAGCTCGTTCAGCCGCCGCACGAGCGGGAGCAGCTCGCCGTCGAGCGCACGCTGCTTCACCTCGTACTTCTCCGAGTCGAGGTACTCCTCGCTCCCCTCGCGCACCGGCACGTTCTCCAGGTTCTCGAAGCCGGAGTAGATCCCGTACGAGCCGCCGAGCGTCGCCGCGAGCACGAGCCGCGCCTCGAACGCGGGGCGACCGCCCTCCTGCAGGTACGCGTGCAGGATGTCGGGCGTGTTGGCGAAGAAGTTCGGCCGGTAGAAGTCGCGCCACTCGAGCAGCTGCTCGACGAACTCCTTCAGCTCCCAGCGCGTGTTCTTCCACGTGAAGTACGTGTAGGACTGCGAAAAGCCGAGCTTCGCGAGCGTGGTCATCATCGCGGGCGCCGTGAACGCTTCGGACAGGAACACGACGTCCGGGTCGACCGTGCGCACCTCCGAGATCAGCCACTCCCAGAACGGGATGGGCTTCGTGTGCGGGTTGTCGACGCGGAAGACCTTGACGCCGCGTGCGACCCAGAAGCGCACGGCGTCGAGGAGCGCCTGCCAGAGGTCGCGCCAGTCGTCGGCCGCGAAGTTGACGTTGTAGATGTCCTGGTAGCGCTTCGGCGGGTTCTCGGCGTACTTCAGCGTGCCGTCCGGGCGGCGGTGGAACCACTCCGGATGCTCGCGCAGCCACGGGTGGTCGGGCGAGCACTGGATCGCGAAGTCGAGCGCGATCTCCAGCCCATGCTTGCGCGCGCGCGCGACGAGCCGCTCGAACTCGTCGAGCGTGCCGAGCTCGGGAGCGACGGCGGTGTGGCCGCCCTCCTTTCCACCGATCGCCCACGGGCTACCGACGTCGCCCGACTTCGCCGTGAGTCGTGTTGTTCTTTCCCTTCCTGTTCGTGACCCCGATCGGGTGGATCGGCGGCAGGTAGACGACGTCGAACCCGAGCTCCGCCAGCTCCGGCAACACGCGCTCGACACCGGCGAAGCCTCCCCACGACCGCGGAAAGAGCTCGTACCACGAGCCGAAGGCCGCGAGCTCACGGTCGACGTCGACCTCGAACGTCTCGGACCAGGTCTTCTCGCTCCGGTCGCCCGGCTTCGCAGCCAGCGCTTCCGCGAGCGTGAGCGTGTCGCGCCCGAGGAGCGCGGCACCCTCGGCGAGCTCGGAGGCCAGATCGTCCTGGCCGGCGTCGTGCTTGCGCTGCACCTCTCGCCGGTACGACGCGACGCGGTCGACCCACGCCTCGATCCGGTAGCACCAGCGGCCGGGGACGTCGACCTCGAAACCGCCTGCGAAGCGATCGTTCCCGACGGGCTCCAGCCGTGACTCACGCCAACGCGTCGCACCGGGGGCCTTGAAGCGAACGGCCGCGCCGAGCACCTCGTGGCCGTCCCGCACGATCGTCGCCCCCACAGCCACACGGTCGCCGACGATGCTCTTCGCCGGAAAGCGGCCGCAGTCGACCTGCGGCTCGACCGCCTCGACGAGGATGCGGCGCGGCGGGTCGGTGGATTCCGGTAGTGACACAGCGTGAAGCTTTCCCGCTCGAGCGGAATCCTGCTGCACCCAACCTCCCTGCCCGACGGCCGACTCGGTGAACATGCCTACGCGTTCGTGGACTGGCTCGCCGCCGCCGGGCAGTCGTGGTGGCAGGTGCTGCCGCTCGGACCGCCGGACGAGGTGGGCTCGCCGTACAAGTCCGCTTCGGCGTTCGCGGGGTGGAGCGGCTTGCTCGCGGACCCGACGGCAAAGGTCGAGCCCGAAGAGCTCCGATCCTTTTCGGAACGAGAGGCGTACTGGGTCGCGGACTGGGCCGCGTTCGCCGGCGGCGATGCACTCGCCGACCAGGTTCGCTTCGCCCGCGAGTGGAGCGCGCTCCGGGCGTACGCGTCCGAGCGCGGAGTCCGGCTGATCGGCGACCTCCCGATCTACGTTGCCCCCGGGAGCGCCGACCACGTGTCGCACCCTCACCTCTTCCTGGCCGACCTGGTCGCGGGGGTTCCGCCGGATGCGTACACGAAGGACGGTCAGCTCTGGGGCAACCCGCTCTTCGACTGGCCTGCACTCCGCGCGGAGGGCTACCGCTGGTGGATCGAGCGCTTCCGCCGCACGTTCGACCTCGTCGACCTGACGCGGGCCGATCACTTCCGAGGCTTCGTCGCCTACTGGGCGGTCCCGGCCGCTGCGGCCACGGCACGAGACGGCCGTTGGCGGCCGGGCCCCGGACGGAAGCTCTTCGACGCCGTGCGCGAGGAACTCCGGGACATACCGCTGATCGCGGAGGATCTCGGGGTGATCACCGCCGCCGTCGAGCGCCTGCGCGACGAGCTCGGCCTGCCCGGGATGCACGTCCTGCAGTGGGCCTTCACCGAGGACGCCGCGAGCCCGCATCGCCTCGAGAACCACCGTGAGAACGGCGTCGTGTACACGGGAACGCACGACAACGACACGACGGCCGGCTGGTGGTCGTCGCTCAGCGCGCGCGAGCGTGCCGCGACCGGCCTCGACCCTGCGGACCCGGCGTGGTCGTTGATCGAGCTCGCGTACTCCTCCGTCGCGTCGCTCGCGATCGTGCCGATGCAGGACGTCCTCGGCCTCGGAAGCGAGGCGCGGATGAACACGCCCGGGTTGGCGTCGGGGAACTGGTCGTGGCGGCTCGAGCACGGCGCGGCAGACGACGCGCTCGCCGCGCGCCTGCGCGAGGCTGCCGAGGCGGCAGGTCGCGCGTGATCCTCGAGGCCTTCGCCGCCGCGCTCGTCTGCATCGACCCGGGCCACGGCACGCTCGCGCGGGTCGGGGCGCAGCGCGAGCCGATCGGGCCGGGCTCGCCGACGCTGAAGATCAAGGACCCAGGCGGCGCTCCGGGCGAGGCGGGTGTCGTCCTCGACATCGCGCTTCGCACGCGGACGCTGCTCGAGGCGCGCGGCCTTCGCGTCGCGATGACCCGCACGCGCGGCGCCTACGCCGGCGGCAACATCGAGCGGGCGAGGTTCTGCAACGCACGGAACGCTTCGCTCATGCTCCGCATCCACGCCGACGGCTCGACGAACCGGGCCCTTCGCGGCGTCCACACGCTCTACCCCGCCCTTCGCCGCGGCTGGACCGACGACATCTACGCAAAGAGCGTGCGCGCTGCGCGTGTCGTCCAGAGCGCAGTCCTACACTCAACAGGTGCCCCCGATCTCGGCCTCCAGCGACGCAGCGACCTCACCGGCTTCAACTGGGCCGACGTTCCGGTCGTCCTCGTCGAGACGGGGTTTCTCTCCAACCCCTCCGAGGCCCGCCTGCTCCACAGCCCGGCCTACAGAGCCCGGATTGCACGCGGGCTCGCGGCCGGAGCGGCTGCAGCCATGGCGGGTCGGGCCAATCGGGGCTAACCTGAGAAGCGTCCTAGCAGGTCGATAGGGGTCGTTGACCTCAGAGGAGAGAACATGGCGGCAGCCCTAGCGCTGGCGCTGCGGCAGGAGGGTCGACGATGACCGTCGCCGCGGCTCGCCACGCAGTGAACGACGCCGCCCTGGCACGCGACCGCGTGGCTCTGGTCGCGCTCGGCGCATCGCTCCCCGCGACGACTGCCTACGCCTACGAGCGCCACCGGGCTCGGGCCTACGCGCACGCGCTCGGGGACTCCGGCGACGCCGCGCTCGGAGAGCTGGCCGTCGCCGCTGCGGTGATGCCCCCGTCTGCGGCCGTGCTCGCGGCCGACGGAGCCGCCGTGCATCTGCTGCTCGGCAACCCCGCGCGCTCGATCGGCTCGATCGCGCTCGCTGCGCGGAACGACGTCCAGTTCGACGCTTTCGGCCGCGCCGTGCTCCTCGCGGCCACCCGCCAGGCTCCGACCGAGTGGCGTCGCGCCGCGCGGGCCGCCGCGCTCGCCCGACATCCGCGCGCCGCGTTCGTCGCGTTGGCCGCCGCGTTCAACGCAATGGGCGACCGGAGGGCCTATCGGCTCGCGCTCGCCACGATCGGGTTGCTGACGGCGCTCTTTGCGCTGCTCGCCCTGCCGACCCTGCTCGTCGACGGCGGCACCTCCATTGCCGGCGTCACCGCGCCCAGCTTCGCGGTGCCGCCCTCGGTCGTCGTCGTCCCGGCCCGGACACCGCCGCCGCGGCAGCGCACGCCGGCCGCCCCGGACGCCGTCTCGCCCGCGTCCGTTCCGTCACAAGCGACGCTCGTGAGCGCGACGCCGCAACCGCCCGCGTCCGCACCGCCGGGCCGTCCGCGTGCTGTACGCCCGGGTACCGCTTCGGGACCTTCGCCTGCGCCGCCTGGGGCTACGCCCGCCCCCGCGCCCACCCCGGCCCCGGGCCGCGCCCGACCCGCAGCCCGCCCCGCAGCCGGAGCCCCCGACCGTCTCGCTCACCGCCGCCCCGCCTGCGGCGGCCCCTGCGCCCGCGCCGCCACCGTCGAGGTCGAACAACGGGAAGGGCAAGGGGCACGCGAAGCAGGAGGCGAAGGCGCCGAAGGAGCCGAAGGCCGCGAAGCCCGCGAAGCCCGCTGCCGCAGCCGCGCCGCCCGAGGCGGGCGCGCCCGTGCCGGAGGCCCAGCCTCCGGCGACGCACGGAACCGCCCGGCCAGAGCAACAAACCCGACAAGCCCGACAAGGACAAGAAGGACAAGACCGGGTAGCAGATGTTCGTCGGACTCGGAACACTGCTCGCGATCGTCCTGATCGTCCTGATCCTCTACTTGCTGGTCTAGTCGGGCTCCGCTACTCGGGCGGCGACTGACCGCGCATGCGGTCGAGGGCGGCCTTGCCGCGATCGTGGACCTCGCGGCGTCGCGAAGCCGGGTCCGGTGCCTCGTCGATCGTCGTCTCGGCCTCCTCGAACGTGGCCCGCTCGTCCACGACCTCTCGCGCCTCGGCGATCCGCTGCCGCAGCTCGTCCGCGCGCGGGTCGGGCTCGGGCGCAGGCTCCGGCAGGGGTGTCGATGTGGCCTGCCGGCGGAGCAGCCGCGACCTCAGCGCCGCCGCGATCCCGACCCCCGCGAGCAGCCACGCAAACCGGCTCCGCATGGGCCGATGCTACACTGGCCGCCGCTTCTCGCTCCGTCCCGCGCCGTCATCGTCCCGAGCGGCGCAGGCAGGCGGAGCCGCCTAAGACCAAGGGAAGAGGAGGTATCGGGAATTGAGAACCGAGTACGAGATTCTGCTCATGCTGGATCCGGAGCTGCCGGACGGACGGTCCGACGAGATCCTCCAGCGCGCCCGCGAGCTCGTCGAGAAGAGCGGCGGCAGCTGGGACCGGCACGAGCCCTGGGGCCGGCGCAAGCTTGCGTACGAGATCACGCACAAGGACGAGGGCGTCTACCACCTGTTCGAGCTGACCGCCGAGCCGGCGACCCTCGACGAGCTCACGCGCATCCTCAAGATCACCGACGGCGTCATGCGACACCTGGCGGTCCGGCGCGTGCAGCGCAGTCCCGGACGGCCGGTAGCGCCGCCGCCGCGAGACGTGCAGGATGAACCGCGAGACGTGCAGGATGAGCCGGAGCCGATCGCGGCGTCCGTGGACGAGTAGGAGGAGGAAGAGCATGGCGAACATCAACCGAGTTGTCCTGGTCGGCAATCTCACGCGCGACCCCGAGCTGCGGCACACGCCGAGCGGCACGTCGGTGTGCAAGCTGCGCCTCGCGGTGAACAGCCGCCAGAAGGATGCGGCCACCGGCGAGTGGGGCGAGAAGCCGAACTACTTCGACGTCACCGTCTGGGGAAACCAGGGCGAGAACTGCGCGAAGTTCCTCTCGAAGGGACGGCCCGTCGGAGTCGACGGCCGCCTGGACTGGCGCGAGTGGGAAGCACAGGACGGCACCAAGCGACAGGCGGTCGAGGTGATCGCCGACACGGTCCAGTTCCTCGGGAGCCGCGAGGGTGGCGCTGCCGCAAGTGGCGACGGTGAGCACCAGTTCGTGCCGGCCGGTGCGAAGCAGGACGACTTCGCACCCACCGGCGCCGACGACGACATCCCGTTCTGATGCCGAAGCCCAAGGAAAAGGAGCAGCGAGGGCGCAAGCGCCCGCCGATGGGCGGGCCGCAGCGAAAGCGCAATTGCTACTTCTGCAAGGACAAGATCGACGAGGTCGACTACAAGAACATCAACCAGCTGCGTCGGTACATCTCCGAGAAGGGGAAGATCCGCTCGCGGCGGATCACCGGCGCGTGCCGCAGGCACCAGAACCAGGTCTCGGTCGCGGTGAAGCGCGCCCGGGAGATGGCGCTGCTGCCGTACGTGGGCGAGCGCTAGACATGGAAGTCATCCTCCTCACCGACGTCGACAAGATCGGCCTGCGCGGCGACGTGGTCAACGTCGCGCGGGGCTATGCGCGGAACTTCCTGCTGCCGCGCCGGCTCGCCGAGGAGGCGACCCCCGCGAAGGTCAACGAGCTCCGCAAGCGCGAGGGGCAGCGTGCCCGGCACGAGGCGCAGAGCTTCGAGCAGGCTCGCGAGATCGCCGATCGGATCGGTGAAACCGAGCTGCGCTTCGACATGAAGGCAGGCCCGACCGGCGCGCTCTTCGGCTCGGTCACGCCGACCGACATCGTCGACGAGCTCTGGAAGCAGCAGAAGGTCCGCGTCGACCGCCGCAAGATCGAGATGGACAACATCAAGCGGATCGGGCGCCACACGATCCCGATCGAGCTGTTCACCGACGTGCAGGTCGAGCTCCGCGCCGTCGTCGTGCCCGAAGGCGGCGAGCTACCGCCGGAGGAGGAGCTCGAGGCGATGGAGGCCGCGGCTCGCGCGGAGGAAGACGCGGCAGCAGCCGCAGCCGCGGCGCAACAGGCCGAGGTGCAGGAGTTTCTCGCCGACGACGAGCCGGAGGCCGAGACCGCCCGAGCCCGACGCGCCGGAGCCGGCCGCCGAGCGCGAAGCCGAGCCCGTCGCCGCCGAAGCCGAGTCGGATCAGTAACGACTCGTCCACAGGCGCCGCTCGCTCCTGTGGACTTTCGGCCGAACTTTTCGCACCGAGCGAGGTTTCTCTCCACAGATCCGTCCGGTGCCACCGGCAGTATGGCCGTCCTTTTCCCTGCACAGCGCGAGGATCGCCATGTCGAAAACCACACTGTCTACAGGTACTCCTGGCTCACCAAGCGTGGTTGACTCGGGGGCTGTGGCCCAAGTCGCTCAGCTCTCGCATGCCGCCCCGATTCCGCCCCAGAACCTCGACGCCGAGGAGTCGGTGCTCGGGGCGATGATGCTCTCCCCCGGTGCGATCGGGGCGGTAAGCGAGATTCTCGACGCGGGCGACTTCTACCGCGAGAGCCACGCGAAGATCTACCGGGCGGCCCTGTCGCTCTACGCGAGGGGCGAGCCGGTGGACGCGATCACGCTCGTCGACGTGCTCGAGGAGCGAAGCGAGCTCGAGGACGTCGGGCGGCCGGATCCGGATCCACGAGCTCGCCGCGCTCGTCCCGGCGGCCGCGAACGCCGCGCACTACGCGCGGATCGTCCGCGAGATGGCGACCCTCCGCGGCCTGATCCGCGACGGGGCAGGAGATCGCCCGGCTCGGCTGGGAGCGCCCGGGCGAGACCGATGTCCTCGTCGACCGCGCCGAGCAGATCCTCTTCGACCTCTCGCAGGACCGCGTCACGACGGAGTTCGCGCACATCGACCAGCTGCTGAAGGAGAGCTTCGAGCGGATCACGCAGCTGTACGAGGCCGGCGCCGACGTCACCGGCACCGCAACCGGCTTCAAGGAGCTCGACCGGCTCACGTCCGGGTTCCAGCCCGGCAACCTCGTCATCGTCGCGGCGCGACCCTCGATGGGGAAGTCCGCGCTCGGGCTGTGCATGGCCGCGAACCTCGCGGTGCGCGAAGGCGTGCCCGTCGGGATCTTCACGCTCGAGATGTCGAAGTCGGAGGTCACGCAGCGCCTGATGTGCAGCGAGGCGAAGGTCGAGTCGCAGCGCCTGCGCACGGGCAAGCTCGCCGTCGACGACTGGCCGCGCCTCACGGCCGCGTGCGACAAGCTCGCGAAGGCGCCGATCTACGTCGACGACACGGGCTCGATCAACCTGATGGAGATCCGCTCGAAGGCGCGCCGGCTCAAGTCGCTCGAGCCGAACCTCGGGCTGATCCTGATCGACTACCTCCAGCTGATGACCTCGGGCACGACGGCCGAGAACCGCGTGCAGGAGGTGTCGCAGATCTCGCGCTCGCTGAAGGTGCTGGCGCGCGACCTCGACGTCCCGATCCTCGCGATGTCGCAGCTCTCGCGCGCCGTCGAGCAGCGCCACGACAAGCGGCCGATCCTCTCCGACCTGCGCGAGTCCGGCTCGATCGAGCAGGACGCCGACCTCGTGATGTTCATCTACCGCGACGAGTACTACAACGACGAGTCCGACCAGCAGGGGATCGCCGAGGTGAACGTGGCCAAGCACCGCAACGGCCCGACCGACGGGATCAAGCTCTCGTTCCTGAAGCGCTACGCGAAGTTCTCCGACCTGGCGGCCGCCTAAGCATGGGGTGATCACGGAGCAGACGGTCTGCATCCCGCCGCGGGCGACGAGCTTCCGAGCGGTGTGCGAAGCGTGCGCGTCGGACCAGCTGCCGAGCCGCGGGTACGTCGGCGCGACCGTCGAGGGATCGCTCGCGCTGGAGCGAGAGCACGGGCACGTCACGTGCTCGCGCGGGCACGAGATCCGGGATGCCTCCGGGCACTCGCCCGCGCAGCCTCGTCCACTAGATCGGGCAGACTCCCTCCGTGCCCGCGACCGTGATCGTCGGCGCGCAGTGGGGCGACGAGGGCAAGGGCAAGATCGTCGACCTGCTCGCGCAGCATGCAGATCTCGTCTGCCGCTACCAGGGCGGGCCGAACGCCGGGCACACGATCATCGTCGACGGCGAGACGTTCAAGCTCCGCGCGATGCCGTCCGGGATCCTGCTCGCGGGCAAGGAGTGCGTGATCGGCGGCGGCTGCGTCGTCGACCCGGAGGTGCTGCTCGAGGAGCTCGACGGGCTCGCGGCGCGCGGCGTCGCGACGGACGGGCTCGTGCACCTCTCCGGCAACGCGCACCTGATCATGCCGTGGCACGTCGGCGATCGACCAGGCGAGCGAGCGGCGGCTCGGCCGGCTGCAGATCGGCACGACGCAGGCGCGGGATCGGGCCTGCGTACGCGGACAAGGCGGCGCGGCATCGGGATCCGCGTGCAGGACCTGCTCGACCCGAAGATCCTGCGGCAGAAGATCGAGGTCGCGCTCGCCGAGAAGAACGTGCTGGCTCGAGCGCGTCTACGGCGTCGAGCCGCTCGACCTCGACGAGCGTCGCCGCGCGGCTACGAGGGCTCGCGCAGCGCCTGCGTCCGTACGTCGCCGACACGTCGCTGCTCGTCGACCGCGCGCTCGACGACGGCAAGCGTCGTGCTCTTCGAGGGCGCGCAGGGGACGCTGCTCGACCTCGACCACGGCACGTATCCGTTCGTCACGTCGTCGAACCCGGTCGCCGCGTACGCGGCGGTGGCCTTCGGGATCGGGCCGAACCGGATCGACGCGGTGGTCGGCGTCGTCGAAGGCGTACGTGACGCGCGTCGGCGAAGGGCCGTTCCCGACGGAGATCGAAGGCGCCGAACCAGGAGCGCGTCCGCGAGCTCGGCGACGAGTTCGGGACGGTCACCGGACGCGAGCGGCGCTGCGGCTGGCTCGACCTCGTCGCGCTGCGCTACGCGGTTCGGCTGAACGGGATCACGTCGCTCGCGCTGACGAAGCTCGACGTGCTCTCGGCGTTCGAGGAGCTCCCCGTCTGCGTCGCCTACCGGCTGCGCGACGGGAGCGAGACGCGCGACTTCCCGGCCGCACCAGAGCGACTTCCACCACGCCGCGCCCGTCTACGAGACGCTCGCCGGCTGGGCCGAGCCGCTCGACGACGTCGGCTCCGTCGACGAGCTGCCCGCCGCGGCGCGCGCCTACGTCGACTTCGTCGAGCGCGAGCTCGGCGTCGAGGTCTCGCTGATCGGGACCGGCGCCGAGCGCGAGCGCGTGCTCTCGCCGCGCGGCCTCGAAGCCGTTGCGCGTCCCTAGTCGAAGGTGACGACCAAGCGGGCGATCTCCTCGCCGCGTGGGGTGACGATCATCCGCCCGGCCGGACGGCCGGCGTCGGCGCGCCAGGCGTAGCGCGCGACGATCGTCCCGTCGTCCGCCTGCTCGCTCGAGAGCACGTCGACCTCGTCGTCGGGTGGGTTCGACGCGTAGGCGGCCGCGATCGTCTCCTTGCCGTGGAACGGCCCGGCCGGCACGCCCTCGAAGACGAGCTCGGCGTCATCGGTGAACTGTTCGAGCATCGGCGCGAAGTCGCCGTTCCGGACGCCCTCGTTGAACAGCTCGACGTGTCGCTCCAAGAGCGTCATCCCCAGAGCCTACGGCCCGGAGTGGTCGCTCACGAGGTACTCGTAGGTCCCCGTCAGGCCGTTGACGGCGTCGGCGATGTCACCGGGGTCGACCTCGTCGCCCCGCTCGAGCGCCCGGGTCGTCTCCGTTGCAGCGCGAAGCGCCAGGATGACCTCCAGCTCGTCGCCCTCGCTCGCGACCGGGTCCTCGAGCGCGAAGCCGCTCGCGTTGAGCATCTGTTCGACGAGGTTCCGGAGCTCGGGCAGCGCCTCGGCCGGAGCGTCGGCGAGATCGGACTGCAGCGCCTCCCACTCGGTCTCCCACTCGTGGAGATCGAGACCGGGCTCGGGCGTGGACATGCGCCCATTCTATGCGCGGGCGTGAAGGTCGAAACCCGCCGTCCGCCGGAATAGCATCCGGCGAGTGAAGGTTCTGGTCGTCGGGTCGGGCGGGCGCGAGCACGCGCTCGCGTGGAAGCTCGCGCAGAGCCCGCGGCTGACCGAGCTGCACGCGGCGCCCGGCAACCCGGGGATCGCAGGGCTCGGGCCGTGCCACCCGGTGCACGCGGAGGACGCCGAGGGCCTGCTCGCGCTCGCGCGCGCGCTCGCCATCGACCTCGTCGTGATCGGGCCCGAGGTGCCGCTCGTCTCCGGCGTCGCCGACGCGCTTCGCCTCGGCGGCGTCGCGGTGTTCGGGCCGAGCGCCGCGGCAGCGCGGATCGAGGGCTCGAAGCGCTTCGCGAAGGAGGTGATGCAGGCCGCCGGCGTCCCGACTGCCGAGGGGCTCGCGGTCGCCCGGCCGCCCTGCGTCGTCAAGGCGGACGGGCTCGCGGCCGGCAAGGGCGTCTTCGTCTGCCGCACGCAGGATGAGCTCGACGCTGCGCTCCGCGCCGTGTCGCGGCCTCGGCGACGACTTCGTGATCGAAGAGCTGCTCGAGGGCGACGAGCTGTCGGTGTTCGCGGTCTGCGACGGCGTGCACCGCGCTCGGCGCTCCCGCCCGCACGCGACTTCAAGCGCGCGTTCGACGGCGACGCAGGGCCGAACACCGGCGGCATGGGCGCGTTCTCGCCGGTCCCGCTGCGCGGCCTCGAGCTCGCGGAGCTCGTCGGAGCGGTGCACGACCGGTGCTGCGAGAGCTCGCCCAGCGCGACGCGCCGTTCATCGGGCTCCTCTACGCCGGGCTGATGCTGACCGAGGACGGGCCGCGGGTGCTCGAGTTCAACTGCCGGTTCGGCGACCCCGAGACGCAGGCGATCCTGCCGGCGGCTCGAAGGCGACCTGCTCGGCGCGCTCGCCGCGGCCGCGGCGGGCGACCTCGGCGACGCGACACTCGTGGCGTCGGACGACGCCGCGGTGACGGTCGTGCTCGCGGCGCGCGACTACCCTGCGCGCGGGTGACGTCGGCTCTCCGATCGCCGGGCATCGACGAGGCGGAAGCCGACGGCGCGCGTCGTCTTCCACGCCGGGACGGCGCTCCGCGGCGAGCAGCTCGTGACGAACGGCGGGCGCATCCTGAACGTGTCCGGCCACGGGCTCGACGCTCGCCGACGCGCGCGAGCGCGCGTACGCGGCGGCCGAGCGGATCGCGTTCGACGGGATGCGGTTTCGCACCGACGTCGCGCTCGAGGCTGCGAACGGGGCACCGGTTGGCTGACGGGCCGGTCGTCGGGATCCTCGTCGGCTCCGAGTCGGACCGCGAGCGGATGCAGGGCGCGTTCGACGAGCTCGACAAGCGCGGGATCGCGTACGAGTTCGACGTCCGCTCGGCGCACCGCACACCCGACGCGGTCGCCGAGTACGCGCGCACGGCGCGCGAGCGCGGGCTCCGCGTGCTGATCTGCGGCGCGGGGCTCGCCGCCGCGCTCCCCGGCGTGGTCGCGGCGCACACCGACCTGCCGGTGATCGGCGTCCCGCTGCGCTCGAGCCTCAGCGTCCTCGACGGTCTCGACGCGCTGCTCGCGATCGTGCAGATGCCGCCCGGCGTGCCCGTCGCGGCGGTCGGCGTCGACAACGCGAAGAACGCGGCGCGTGCTCGCCGCGCGCATCCTCGGCGCGTGAACGTCCGGCCCGCGCGGCCGGAGGACGCCCGGCGGATCGCCGAGATCCACGTCGAGACCTGGCGTGCGACGTACCCCGGAGTCATGCCGCAGGAGGTGCTCGACGGGCTGAGCGTCGACGAGCGCGAACGGCTCTGGCAGGAGTGGATCCCGCATCCCGAGACGCGCGCCTTCGTCGCGGAGCTGGACGGCGAGGTCGTCGGGTTCGTGAGCGTCGGGCCCTGCTGGACGGATCGAGCGATCGGCGAGCTCTACGCGATCTACGTGGCTCCGGCCGGCCAGGGTCGAGGCGCGGGGTTGGCGCTCATGGAGGCGGGCGTCGGCGCGCTGTCCGAGCGCTGGGACGAGGCGATCCTCTGGGTCGCGACGGAGAACCCGCGCGCTCGCCGCTTCTACGAGCGCTACGGCTGGGAGGTCGACGGCGAGCGGATCGACGACTCGATCCCGGGTGCGTCCGTGCCCGAGACTCGGTACCGGTTGTCCGGCCTGGGTCGGCGCTAGTCTGAACCGGTGATCGCCCGCTACTCCCGTCCGGCGATGGCCGGGGTCTGGTCGGAGCAGCGAAAGCTCGAGCGGTGGCTCGAGGTCGAGCTCGCCGCGCTCGACGCCTGGGCCGAGATCGGCGGCGTGCCCGCCGAGGCGGCGGAGGCGATCCGACGCGCCGCGGTGCGCGCCGACGCCGGAGCGCGTGCGCGAGATCGAGGAGCGGACCCACCACGACGTCGCGGCGTTCGTCGACGCCGTCGCCGAGGGGCTCGGCGAGCACGGGCGCTGGTTCCACTACGGGCTGACGTCCTCCGACGTGCTCGACACGGCGCTCGCGCTCCAGATCCAGGAGGCCGGCCGGCTGATCCTCGAGGGCCTCGACCGCGCGTTCGCAGCCGTCGTCGCGCCGGGCCGAGGAGCACCGGGAGACGCTGACGATCGGCCGGACGCACGGCGTCCACGCCGAGCCGACGACGTTCGGGCTGAAGCTCGCGGGCTGGGCGTTCGAGCTCGAGCGCGACCGGACGCGCGTCGAGCGCGCGCTCGACGGGCTGCGCGTCGGCAAGCTCTCGGGCGCGGTCGGCACGTACTCGGCGACCGACCCCGAGGTCGAGCGGATCGCGTGCGAGCGGCTCGGGCTCGAGCCCGCGCCGTCGTCGACGCAGATCCTCCAGCGCGACCGGCACGCCGAGCTGCTGAGCGCGCTCGCGCTCGCCGCCGCGTCGCTCGAGAAGTTCGCGCTCGAGATGCGCCACCTCGCGCGGACCGAGGTGCGCGAGGTCGAGGAGCCGTTCGGCCGCGGCCAGAAGGGCTCGTCCGCGATGCCGCACAAGCGCAACCCGGTCGTCTCCGAGCGGATCTGCGGGCTCGCGCGCGTCGTGCGCGCGGCGGCGCTCGTCGGGCTCGAGAACGTCGCGCTCTGGCACGAGCGCGACATCTCGCACTCGTCCGCCGAGCGGGTCGTCATCCCGGACGCGTTCCTCGCGCTCGACTACATGCTCGACCGCTTCGCCTGGCTCGTCGAAGGGCTCGTCGTCTTCCCCGAGCGGATGCGGCGGAACCTCGACGCGAGCCACGTCCTGTTCTTCAGCCAGCGCGTGCTGCTCGCGCTCGTCGAGAGCGGCCTCGCGCGCGACGACGCCTACCGGCTCGTGCAGCGAAACGCGATGCGCGCGTGGGACGAGGAGCAGGACTTTCGCGAGCTCGTGCGCGGCGACTCGGAGCTCGCCGCCACGGCTCGCGCTCGACGAGGTCTTCGCGCTCGAGCCGTACACCCGTCACGTCGACACCGTGTTCGAGCGCCTCCAGCGCGCTCGTGCGGACGAAGGAGGAGGAGCCCACCTATGCCTGAGGCCGCCGCCCACGTCGGGAGCGGAAAGGTCCGCGAGCTCTACGCGCTCGACGACGAGCGCCTGCTGCTCGTCGCGAGCGACCGGATCTCGACCTTCGACGTCGTGCTGCCCACGGAGATCCCCGACAAGGGGCGCGTGCTCACCGGCCTCTCCGCGTTCTGGTTCGCGCGCACGAGGCACCTCTGCCGAACCACCTGCTCGCGCTGCGCGAGGACGGCCGCTCGACCGAGTGCCGCCGGCTCGAGATGCTGCCGATCGAGTGCGTCGTCCGCGGCTACCTCGCCGGCTCCGGCTGGAAGGACTACCTCGCGACGGGCGCGGTCTGCGGCCACGCGCTGCCCGCGGGCCTGCGCGAGTCCGAGCAGCTGCCCGAGCCGATCTTCACGCCGGCGACGAAGGCGCAGACCGGGCACGACGAGAACATCGACGCCGAGCAGGCCGTCGAGCTCGTCGGGCGCGGACCGCTTCCGCGAGGTCGAGCGCGATCGCGCTCGACGCTCTACCGCTCGCGGCGGAGTACGCGCGCGAGCGCGGGATCATCATCGCCGACACGAAGTTCGAGTTCGGGCTCGACGACGAGGGACGGCTCGTGCTCGGCGACGAGGCGCTCACGCCGGACTCGTCGCGCTTCTGGCCGGCCGACGAGTACGCGCCGGGCGGCGCGCAGCCGTCGTTCGACAAGCAGTTCGTGCGCGACTACTGCGAGACGCTCGGCTGGGACAAGACCGCGCCCGGCCCGGAGCTGCCCGACGACGTCGTCGCGGGCACGCGCGCGCGCTACGTCGAGGCGTTCGAGCGGCTGACCGGGATCGCGTTCGACGACTACGTCGCCGATCCGGACGTGGTGCTGCGGTGAGGGCGACCGTGCTCGTCCGGCCGAAGGCGGGGATCCTCGACCCGCAGGGCGAGGCGGTCGAGGGCTCGCTGCGGCAGCTCGGCTTCGCGGTCGGCGAAGCCCGCGTCGGCCGGGTCGTCGACCTCGAGCTCGAGGCGACGGACGCCGACGACGGCGCGCGCCGAGGTCGAGCGCATGTGCGAGCAGCTGCTCGCGAACCCGCTGATCGAGAGCTTCGAGATCGAGCTCGACGGGCGCGTGAGCGAGCGCCGCCCGCAGATCGCCGTCATCGTCTTCCCCGGGTCGAACGACGACCGCGACGCGGCGTGGGCGCTGCACGCGCTCGGCGCCGAGCCGGTGCTCGTCTGGCACGGCGAGCCGGAGCTCCCCGACGTCGCAGGCGTCATCCTCCCCGGCGGCTTCTCGTACGGCGACTACCTCCGCTGCGGCGCGATCGCCCGCTTCGCGCCGGCGATGGAGGCCGTCGGCGCGCTTCGCCGCCGCAGGCGGGCTCGTGCTCGGGATCTGCAACGGCTTCCAGATCCTCTGCGAGGCCGGGCTGCTGCCGGGCGTGCTGCGCCCGAACGCGTCGCTCGAGTTCGTTTGTCGTGACGTCGCGCGTGCGCGTCGAGCGGGCGGACACGCCGCTCACCTCGCGGTGCACGGTCGGGCAGACGCCTGACGATCCCCGTGAAGCACGGCGAGGGCTCGCTGGTATCGCCGACGACGAGCTCTACGCCGAGCTCGTCGCGCTCGACCAGATCGTCCTGCGCTACGCAGGGACAACCCGAACGGGTCGGTGCACGACGTCGCGGGCGTCTGCAACCGGGAGGGCAACGTCCTCGGCCTGATGCCGCACCCCGAGCACGCGGTCGACCCGCTGCTCGGCTCGGCCGACGGCGCGCTTCGTCCTCGCGTCGCTCGTCGACGCTGCGCGCGAACGGGAGCAGGCGCTCGTCTAGGCACCACCTCCGAGCCGAGCGCCTCGGCGAGCTCGGGATGGCGGCGGAGCGCATCGTGCAAGCGCGCCAGGTCGCGCGCACGCAGCGTCACGGGCCCGCGGCGGGCGGTGCCGTCGGTCGTGTACGCGAAGCGGACGAGCCGCTCGCCCTTGCCGTTCTCGAGCAGCTGGACGACCGACGAGAAGCGCCGGTCGCCGGCGCGCTGCGGGATCTCGAGCTGGTCGACGAGGGTGGCGTCGCCCCATGGTGTTGCGACCTTGGCTGGTCGCGACCTTGGCTGGAGCTTTGGCGGGCATGCGACGAACGTACCGAGCAAACTGTGACGTGTGGGTGTCCCGTCTGTGCCGAATGTGAGACTTGTCGTCCACAGTGATCGTCGCGCACGTTGACCTGGATGCCTTCTTCGCCGCCGTCGAGGAGCTCGACGATCCGAGCCTGCGCACGAAGCCGCTCATCGTCGGCGGCGATCCGCAGGGGCGCGGCGTCGTCGCGACCGCGAACTACGTCGCCCGACGCTTCGGCATCCACTCCGCGATGAGCTGCGCCGAGGCGCGCCGACGCTGCCCGAGCGCCGTGTTCGTCCGCCCGCGGCACGACCGCTACCGCGAGCTCTCGCGGAGCGTCTGGTCGACGATTCGCGAAGTCGCGCCGGTCGTCCAGCAGACCGGGATCGACGAGGGCTACGTCGACCTCAGCGACGAGGCGCCCGACTTCCTCGTTGCCCGGCGTCTGGCCGAGGCGATCCAGACCGCCGTCCGCGGAACGACGAACCTGACGTGCTCGCTCGGGATCTCGAGCTCGAAGGTGGTCGCGAAGATCGCCAGCGATCGCCGGAAGCCCGGTGGGATCACCGTCGTCCCCGCAGGGCGCGAGGCCGAGTTCCTCGCGCCGCTCGACGTCCGGAAGCTGCCTGGCATCGGCCCCCGCGCCGAGCAGCGGTTGCGACCCGCCGGAATCGAGACGATCGGCGCGCTCGCGACGCTCTCGGACGAACTGCTCGCGACGCTCCTCGCCGGCAAGGTCGGGCTCGAGCTTCGAGACCGCGCACGCGGGATCGACGGGCGTCGCGTCGAGACCGTCTCCGAGCCGGCCGGTCTCGATCAGCCACGAGGAGACGTTCGACCGCGACGTCGCCGAGCGGGCTCGCCTCCACGACGAGCTTCGCCGGATGTCGGAGAGCCTCTCCCGCAGCCTGAGCGACCGCGGGCTGCTCGCGCGCACGGTGACGACCAAGCTCCGCTACGGGGACTTCACGACGCGGACCCGCACGACGACGCTCACGACGGGCACGGACGAAGCCGACCGGATCCACGCGCTCGCGTGCGAACTGCTCGACCGCGCGCTCGAGCAGCGGCCGGGCGCGCTCAGGCTCGTCGGCGTGGGAGTGTCGGGGCTCGGCAGCGAGACGCAACTTGCACTCGTCTGACTCCGGCCCCTGGTGGCTCGAGGAAGCTCCGCCCGACGAGGCGGCGCCCGCGCTCACGGGCGACACGGATGCAGACGTGGCGATCGTCGGGGGCGGCTACTGCGGCCTCTGGACGGCGCTGACGCTGAAGCAGCGCGCGCCGGAGCTTCGCGTCGTGCTCGTCGAAGCCGAGCGCTGCGGACACGGGCCGAGCGGGCGGAACGGCGGCTTCCTGCACGGCTACTGGAGCATGCTCGGCTGGCTGCGCGAGGTGCTCGGAGACGAGCGGGCGCTCGAGCTCGCGCGCGCCGGCGACGGGATCCTCCCGGCGGTGCGCGCACTCGGCGACGACGTCTGGCTCCGCGAGAGCGGGATGCTCGAGGTTGCGACGACCGAGCGACAGGAACGCGCGCTCGCGCGTGCCGTCGACGTTGCGCGTGAGCTCGGCGTCCCCGAGGAGGCGCGAGCGCTCTCGTCGGACGAGGTCGCCGCCCGGTGCAGGTCGCCGCGCTTTCGCGGCGGCGTCTTCTTCCGAGAATGCGCCACCGTGCAGCCCGCTCGGCTCGCGAGGGTTCTGCGGCGCAAGGCGCTCGACGGCGGCGTCGAGCTTCACGAGCACACGCCGGCGCTGCGAGTCAGCGAGGGCGTGGTCGAGACGCCGAGCGGCACGGTTCGCGCAGGCGAGATCGTGCTCGCGACGAACTCCGCGCTTGCGCGCTGGCGCCCGACCGCACGGCGCCTCGCGGAGTTCCGCTCGTACGTCGTCCTCACCGAGCCCGTGCCCGACCTGATCGAGGAGCTCGGCTGGACGGGCGGCGAGGCGATCGCCGACGGGCGCATGTTCCTGCACTACTTCCGCACCACGAACGACGGCCGCGTGCTGATGGGGAGCGCCGGCGGGACCCGGCGCCATGCGGAGCGCGGGCTGCGACTGCTCCTCCCCTCGCTCGCGGACGCCCGGATCACGCACCACTGGGGCGGCCCGATCGACGTCTCTGCCGACCGGCTGCCGAACGTCGGCTCGCACGGACGGATCCACTACGCGGCCGGCTTCACCGGCAACGGCGTCGGACCGACGTGGCTCGCCGCGCAGTCGCTCGCGTCGCTCGTCCTCCGGGCCGACGACGAGTGGTCGCGGCTGCCGCTCGTCGGCCGGCGCGTCCGGCCCTTGCCCCCGTTCAAGAACGTCGGCGGCCGGCTCGTCAGCTCCGCCGTGATCCGCATCGAGGAGGCCGAGGAGGAAGGCCGCCGCCCCTCGCCGCTCGCACGACTCGGGGCGGCGCTGCCGCGACTCACGGGGTCGCGGCTCGGCCTTCGGTAGCTACTTCAGGTCGGCGAGGATCTCCGCCGGCCGCGCGCTCGCCCGTCTCGACTGCGCCGTTCAGGTAGCCCTGGAAGTCGACCGAGGTGTGCTCGCCGGCGAAGTGGCACGTGCCCTGCCGGCGACCCTCCATCCCGGCGAACTTCGTGTACTGGCCGACCTTCCAGTACGAGTACGAGCCGCGCGTCCACTCGTAGCCCGGCCAGAAGTCGATCGCAGCGCGTCCGTTGTACGCCTTCGTGATCCCCGGCAGCACCGGCTCGGCCTGCGCGAGGAACTGCTGCGCGCGCGACTGCGGCGTTCCGCTGCCGAAGCTCGCGCCGACGTTGCCGCCGGTGTAGTTGACGAGGATCCCGGACGGCTCCGGACTGCGCGCGCGTCACCTCCCACGAGTTCTGGTACCCGCGGTCGGAGAACGTCTCGCCGTTGAAGCCCTGCGCACGCCACGGACGGCTCTTGAACTGCACGTGCAGCTTCGAGTTCGTCCCCATCCCCTGCTCGCGCACCGCGACCTCCTTCAGGCGCTCCCAGCCCGCGCGCGAGAAGTTGACCGACGAGCGCAGGATCGAGAACGGCAGCGCGAGCACGACGCGGTCCGCGGTGATCGTCTTCGTCGACGGGCCCTGCTTGAACGTCAGCTCCCAGCGGCCGCCGGCCGTGACGCGGATCGCGATGAGCTGCGAGCCGGTCGTGATCTGACCGGCGAGCAGCTGCGCCGAGCCGCGCCGTGATCTGGTCGTTGCCGCCGACGACGTGGTACTTCTCGTTCGACGCGCCGAAGATGCGCAGGTTCCCCTGGCCGCGGTAGCCGAGCAGGTAGAGCAGGTTGAGCGAGCTCTGCTCCGACGACTCGGCGCCGTACTCGATGTTGTAGGCGACGTCGAGCAGCTGACCGAGCTTCGAGTCGATCCCGCCCTCGAACGTCTCGTCGATCCAGTCGACGATCGACATGTGCGTCGAGCTCGCAGCCGCGCTGCGTGTCGACGACTCGAACGTGCGTCGGGATAGCTCGCCGCCGAGAGGTCCTTGTGGATCTTCTGCCAGGCGGCCTTGATGTCGCGCGTGGCCTCCTCGTACGAGTACGCGCGCGCCGTCGAACCAGTTCGTCTGCTCGGTTCCGTTCGCCTCGGCAGAGAGCAGGTTGTCGAGCTTGAAGCCCGAGCTCGGACGCGAGGTTGCGGATCGCGTGTGGCCCTGGTCGATCAGCTCGCCGCCGCGCTCGACGATCTGCCCGTCGGCGAACGCGCCGCGGAGCGTCCAGCAACGCCCGCCGACCCGGTCGGACGCCTCGTGGACCTCAGCGGTGATCCCGGCCTGCTTGAGCCGATACGCCGCGCTCAGCCCCGCCAGCCCCGCGCCGACGACGACGACGCGACCCGCCGGAACGGCCGCCCGCGCACGCTGCGCGAAGATGCCGAACGCGCTCGCGGCCGCGCCCGCCGCCGCGGTGTCGCGGAGGAACCCGCGCCGCGTCGTCGACCGATCCTCAGCAGCGGCCTCGGCCGCCGCTCGCTGCACTGTCTCCAGCAACGGTGTTCTCGCCATGACCCTCTCCTCTCCCTCAGACGCCTGGGACGAAGAATCGTCCCGCCGCCGTGCCCTGACTAGTGGCCGACGGGCGAACCGACGACCGCCGGGTTGGACCCGTTGGACAACCGCGCCCCGAGCGCCTGCCGGGCCTTGACGGCGAGCCAGAGCTCCATCCGCTGCTCAGGGTCGTCGGGATGGCGCCCCGTTTGCTCCCGCAGGCGGTCCATGCGATAGCGGAGCGTGTGCCGGTGGATCCCGAGGCGCTCGGCCGCCTCGCTCCAGCGGCAGCCGGTGTCCAGCAGGACGGCGAGGGACTCGCCGAGCCGAAGATTCGTCGCGGCCGGGCCGAGCACGCGGTCGACGAAGGCCTCGAGCGCCGCGTCCGGGAGTGACAGGAGCAGCTCGAGCGAGCCGAGGTCGCGGTAGGAGGCCACCGACGCCGTCGTGGACTCGATCGCGGCGCGGGCCTCCACCAGCGAGCGGCCGAGGGCGCGGCCCCGGCCCGGCCGGCCGACGCCGACGCGCGCCGAAGGCTCCGCCTCGACGAGCTTCTGTGCGAGCGCGAGGGCGTCGTCCTCCGTCTCGACCTCGACGAGGAACCCGGCGCGGTCGGGACGCGCGGTCGAGAGGTAGCGCACCGAGCGCCGGTCGAGCAGGTCTGCGACCTCGCTCCGCACGTGCTCCCCGGACGAGCCGTTCGTGGCGGAGACGGCGAGGAGCGCCGCGTGGGAGCGCGACGGGTCGAGGCCGAACGCCGCCATGCGCCTCGAAGCCTCGCGGTCGTCGAGGCGGTCGCCTTCGAGGTCTTCGAGCAGGTCGCCCGCGAGGCGCAGCTCCGCCGCGCTGACGGCCCGGCGCCGCGCGAGCTCGAAGCCGAGGGCCGTCTGGCCGTGGTGGAGGACGAGCAGGTCGTACTCGCCGAACGGCGTTCCCTCGCGGGCCGCTTTCAAGAGGCTGCCGCTCCCGAGCGGGAGCTCGAGCGCCCCGTCGAACGAGGCGTGGCGGCCGGTGTGGCGCTCCGCCAGGACGCGCCGCCGCTCGTCGACGAGCGCCAACGAGCAGCCGAGGTGGCCGCTGACGATCGCGAGCAGCGCCGGCACGCCGCGGCCCTCGAGCACGGCCTCGGCCAGGCGCTCGTTCACCTCGAGCGCGCGCGTCAGCCGCTCGAGCTGCTCGCTCGCGAGCCGCGTCGTCGCGCCCTTCGTGATCGCGACGAACGGAACCTCGTACGGGACGCTCACCACCGGGAAAGCCGAGCTTGTTCGCCTCCTCGACGAGCGCCGACGGCACCTCGGAGAAGCCGAAGCCGAGCCCGAACCCGAGCCCCGAGAGCCCGTGCTTCGCGAGGCGGCGCAGGTACGCGCGCTGGGAAGTCGCGAGCTCGCCGACGCCGAGGCCGGTGGTGAGCAGGAACTCGCCGCCTTCGAGAAACGCGGTCGGGTCGTCGAGCTCGGAGACGTGGAGCCACGTCACCTCGTTGGCCAGACCCTCCGCGCCGGCCGCGACGCTCAGGCCCAATCCCTCGATCTCGAGGACGTCGCTGACGGTCAGCACTCGGACATCCGGGCCAAAGCTAGGTGGCCTCGACCACGATTGCAAGCCCGTCACAGGCCAACCGGAAGCAAGGAGCTTCGACCGAACGTCGAAAAGCGGCTTCGGGATTGTGCCCGGTCGGCTCTTGCCCGGACGGCCCGTTCGTGGGTGGATTGGGCCGTGGCGTTGCAAGAGGTGCGGGCCAGCGAGCGCGTGGTCGCCGCGCGGGAGCGATATGTGGCGCGCGGGATCTCGACTCCGACGCTCGTCGTCGACCGGGCAGAGGGCGCGCGGGTCTGGGACGTCGACGGTCGCGAGTACGTCGACTTCGCCGGCGGGCTCGGCTGCCAGAACACGGGCCACGGCCTGCCCGCTGCAGTCGCGGCGATCCACGAGCAGGTCGACCGCTACCTGCACCAGTGCTTCATGGTCGGGATGTACGAGCCGTACATCGAGGTCTGCCGCCGGCTCGCGGAGCTCTCGCCGTGCGCGGGCGACGAGCAGCGCTCGATCCTCCTCAACTCGGGCGCGGAGGCGATCGAGAACGCGGTCAAGATCGCGCGGGCCGCGACCGGCCGGCCCGCCGTCGTCGTCTTCGACCACGCGTTCCACGGCCGGACGCTCCTGACGATGACGATGACGTCGAAGGTCGCGTACAAGCGCGGGTTCGGGCCGTTCGCGCCCGAGGTCTACCGCGCTCCCGGCCCCTACCCGTACCGCGGCGTCGGCACCGACGAGGCGATCGCGGGCCTCGAGCTCCTCTTCGCCCGCGAGGTCGACCCGGAGAGCGTCGCGTGCGTCGTGCTGGAACCGATCCAGGGCGAAGGCGGGTTCATCGTCATGCCCGACGACTTCCCGCGCGCGCTCAAGGAGATCTGCGACCGGCACGGGATCCTCTACGTCGACGACGAAGTGCAGACCGGCGTCGGGCGCACCGGGCCGGTCTGGGCGATCGAGCGCTACGGCATCGAGCCCGACCTCCTGGTCTCCGGCAAGTCGCTCGGCGGCGGGCTCCCGCTCGCAGGAGTGACGGGTCGGGCAGAGGCGATGGACGCACCCGGCCCCGGCGGGCTCGGCGGCACGTTCGGCGGCAACCCGGCCGCGTGCGCGGCGGCGTGCGCCGTGCTCGACGAGGTCGCGACCGACGGCTTCCGGAAGCGCTCGGAGGAGCTCGGCCGGACGCTGCGGACGCGGCTCGACGCGCTGGCGGAGCGCGTGCCGCAGGTCGGCGAGGTGCGCGGGGTCGGGCCGATGCTCGCGCTCGAGCTCGTCGAGGACCGCGACTCGAAGCGGCCCGCCGGGGAGCTCGCGAAGGCGACGGTCGGCCGAGCGCTCGACGCCGGGCTGATCCTGCTCACGTGTGGGCTCTACGGCAACGTGGTGCGTATCCTCGTCCCGCTCGTCGCTTCCGACGAAGAGGTGGACCGTGGGCTCGAGATCATGGAGGAGGCGCTTGTCGGCGCTGCCGGCTGAGCGGACGCAGGCGGTGGCAGGCTCAGCGGAGCCGGCGGCCGACGCGGACGTTCGACTCGAAGGACTGCGGAAGCTCTACGGCGACGTCGTCGCCGTCGACGGCGTCGACCTCGAGGTCGCCCGCGGCGAGTTCTTCACGATGCTCGGCCCGTCCGGCTCAGGGAAGACGACGACGCTGCGGCTGATCGCCGGCTTCGAGCGACCCGACGCCGGGTCGGTGCGGCTACGCGGTCGCGACGTGACGGACGACCCGCCGTACGCGAGGAACGTGAACACCGTCTTCCAGGACTACGCGCTCTTCCCGCACATGACAGTTGCCGAGAACGTTGCGTACGGGTTGAAGATCCGCCGCGTGCCGAAAGCCGAGCGCCAGGAGCGCGTCGAGGAGGCGCTTCGCGTCGTGCAGCTGACCGGCTACGGCGGGCGCAGGCCGGCGCAGCTCTCGGGCGGCCAGCGCCAGCGGGTCGCGCTCGCGCGCGCGCTCGTCAACCGGCCGCAGGTGCTGCTGCTCGACGAGCCGCTCGGCGCGCTCGACCTCAAGCTCCGCCAGGGAATGCAGATCGAGCTGAAGCGCATCCAGCGCGAGGTCGGGATCACGTTCATCTACGTCACGCACGACCAGGACGAGGCCCTCACGATGAGCGACCGCATCGCGGTCTTCAACGAGGGCCGGATCGAGCAGGTCGGGCCGGCGGCCCAGGTCTACGAGCATCCGCGCACGGAGTTCGTGGCCGGGTTCGTCGGCGTCTCGAACCTGTTCGAACGGGACGGGCACGCGCTCAGCGTCCGGCCCGAGAAGATCAAGATCCTCGACGAGGCCGCGCAACCCGACCCCGGGGCGCACGTCGAGTCGGGGAAGATCCGCGAGGTCGTCTACGCGGGGATGGCCACCCGCTACATCGTGGAGCTGGACGACGGAGGCGAGCTGACCGTCGTCGTCCAGAACCTCGAGACGACATCGGCCCAGGCGCTCCAAGCTCAAGGAAAGACGGTCCGGCTCCAGTGGCGGCCCGAGCACGAACTCACACTCGACACACGGGGGACAAAGGAGACCGAATGACACGAAGGCGAAGGACACTCTTCTGGGCCTGCCTCGTCGCCGTCGCAGGGACGCTCGCGCTCGTCGCGGGGTGCGGCGGCGACGACGACGACGCAAGCGGCACCACGACGGAGGCGTCGGGTGCGCAGCTGAAGCAGTCGATCGGCGAAGGCGAAGGCCAGGTCGACCTGATCGCCTGGGCCGGTTACGTCGAAGACGGCTCGACCGATCCCAAGGTCGACTGGGTGACCGACTTCGAGAAGGAGACGGGCTGCCAGGTCAACGTGAAGCTCGGCAGCACCTCCGACGAAATGGTCACGCTCATGCGGACCGGACAGTACGACGGCGTCTCCGCATCGGGCGACGCGACGCTCCGGCTGATCGCAGCGGGCGACGTCGAGCCGGTCAACACCGACCTGATCGAGAACTACCCGGACGTCTATGAGGGCCTGAAGGACCAGAAGCACAACTCGGTCGACGGCCAGATGTACGGCGTGCCGCACGGCCGCGGCGCGAACCTCCTCATGTGGCGGACCGACATCGTCAAGCCGGCTCCGGACTCGTGGAGCGTGGTCTTCGACCCGAACTCGCCGTACAAGGGGAAGATCACGGCGTACGACAGCCCGATCTACATCGCGGACGCCGCGCTCTACCTGATGAAGACGAAGCCGGACCTGGGGATCGAGAACCCGTACGCGCTCGACGACGATCAGTTCCAGGCTGCGATCGACCTGCTGAAGGAGCAGCGGGAGATCATCGGCGAGTACTGGTCCGACTACACGAAGGAGCTCGCAGCCTTCAAGTCCGGCGACTCGGTGGTCGGCACGACCTGGCAGGTGATCGCGAACCTGGCGACGGCCGACAAGGTTCCGGTCCAGACGGTGCTTCCGAAGGAAGGCGCAACCGGGTGGTCCGACACCTGGATGATCGCGTCCAAGGCGAAGCATCCGAACTGCATGTACATGTGGATGAACCACATCATCTCGCCGAAGGCGAACGCAGGCGTTGCGGAGTGGTTCGGTGAGGCGCCCTCGAACGCGAAGTCGTGCGACCTCACGGCCGCGAAGGATCACTGCGACACGTTCCACGCCGCGGACGAGGAGTACTTCAAGCAGATCTGGTACTGGACGACCCCGACGAAGGAGTGCCTCGACGGGCGTGGTGCGATCTGCAAGGACTACTCCGAGTGGGTCCAGGGCTGGACCGAGGTGAAGGGGTAGCGGACAGCACCGCTACCGCTGTCGAGCCGACGCCCCGGGGAGGCCCGGGGCGTCGGCTTTCGACGTTCCTCTCACGTCGACCGTGGCTGCGCGTGTCGGCGCTGCTCGCGGCGCCGGTCGGCTGGCTCGTGGTCGCCTACCTCGGGTCGCTGGTCGTGCTCTTCGTCGCGGCGTTCTGGCGCCTCGACCCGTTCACCGCCGAGGTGATCCACGACTACAGCTTCTCGAACTTCGAGACGCTCTGGAACAGCCCGGTCTACCGCGACATCGCGGTGCGCACGATCGCGATCGCGGCGGCGGTGACGCTGATCGACATCGTGCTCGCGTTCCCGATCGCCTTCTACATGGCGAAGGTCGCCTCGCCGCGCATGAAGGGCCTGCTCGTCGTGGCGATCCTGATGCCGCTCTGGGCGAGCTACCTGGTGAAGGTCTACGCCTGGCGGATCATCCTCCAGGGCAACGGCCCGCTGAACTGGCTGCTCGAACCGCTCGGGCTGACGGGGCCGGGCTTCGGCAACGTCGCCGGCGTGATCGTCTTCTCGTACCTCTGGCTCCCGTACATGATCCTGCCGCTCTACGCGGGGCTCGAGCGGATCCCGGACTCGCTGCTCGAAGCGTCCTCCGACCTCGGCGGCAAGGCGGGCCGCACGTTCCGCCGCGTGATCCTGCCGCTCGCGTTTCCGGCACTCGTCGCCGGTTCGATCTTCACGTTCGCGCTCACGCTCGGGGACTTCATCGTGCCGCAGATCGTGATGGCGGGGAACCAGTTCATCGGCAACGTCGTCTACGCGAACGTCGGGGTCGCGAACAACCTGCCGCTCGCCGCCGCGTTCGCGATGGTGCCGATCGTCGTGATGATCGTGTACCTGCTGCTCGCGCGTCGGGCAGGAGCGTTCAACGAGCTGTGACTCTCGGGCCTGTCGCCAAGTGGCTCCTGCGTGCCGGCACCGCGGTGACGCTCGTCTTCGTCTACACGCCGATCGTCGTGATCGCGCTCTACGCCTTCAACGAGAGCCGGATCCAGGCGTGGCCGATCGACGGCCTGACGCTCGAGTGGTTCGATCGCGCGCTGCACAACCCGGGCGCCCGGGACGCACTCATGCTGTCGCTCAAGGCTGCGCTCGGCGCGACGATCCTCGCGGTCATCCTCGGGACGCTGGCCTCGCTCGCGGTCGCGCGCTATCGCTTCTTCGGACGGGAGACGATCTCGTTCCTCGTGATCCTCCCGATCGCGCTGCCCGGGATCGTGACCGGGATGGCGTTGAACGCGACCTTCAACACGACGGAGATCCCGCTCGGGCTCCTGACGATCGTCGTCGGGCACGCGACCTTCTGCATCGTCGTCGTCTACAACAACGCCGTCGCGCGCCTGCGGCGAACGTCGCAGCACCTCGAGGAGGCCTCAGCCGACCTCGGCGCCGACACCTGGCAGACCTTCCGCTACGTGACGTTCCCGCAGCTGCGCTCGGCGCTCCTCGCAGGGGCCTTGCTCGCCTTCGCGCTCTCCTTCGACGAGGTGATCGTGACGACGTTCACCGCCGGGCCCGAGCAAACGCTTCCGATCTGGATCCTGAGCAACCTCTCGCGGCCGAACCAGCTGCCGGTCGTGAACGTCGTCGCCGTCTTCCTGATCCTGCTCTCGACGATCCCCGTCTACCTGGCGACGCGGCTGACGCGGGACACGGGAGCGGTCGCCCCGACGGCCGGTGGAGCGCAGGCGGCGGGAGCGCGTTAGCCATGGCGTCCAAATCGATCCCTTGTCGCTCGCCTTCTGACGGCGGTAGGCTCGACACCGCGGCGTGAAATCTGTGGAGGGGGCCTGAGCTCATGAGCGTGACCGTCCAGCAGCACAAGAACTTCATCGGGGGCGAGTGGGTCGAGTCCGAGGGCGGGACGATGGAGGTCCTGAACCCCTCGACCGGCGAGGTGATCGCCGAGGTCCAGCGTTCGACCGAGGCCGACGTCGACCGGGCCGTCGCGGCGGCCAAGGCCGCATTGTCCGACTGGCTCGAGAAGACGCCGAAGGACCGGATGGAGTTGCTCCTGAAGCTCGCCGACGTGATCGACGACAACGCGGACGAGCTCGCGAAGCTCGAGTCGCTGAACGTCGGCAAGCCGATGTCGATCGTCGGCGACGAGATGCCGTTCTCCGCCGACAACCTCCGCTTCTTCGCCGGCGCCGCCCGCACGCTCGAGGGCAAGGCAGCCGCCGAGTACGTCGAGGGCTACACGTCGGTGACCCGCCGCGAACCGCTCGGGATCGTGGCCGGGATCACGCCCTGGAACTACCCGCTGATGATGGGCGTCTGGAAGCTCGGCCCCGCGCTCGCCGCCGGGAACGTCCAGATCCTGAAGCCGGCCGAGCAGACGCCGCTGACGACGCTCCGCTTCGTCGAGCTCGCGCAGGAGTTCCTGCCGCCGGGCGTGCTGCAGGTCGTGACCGGCGACGGCCTCCCCGTCGGCGACCGGCTCGTCCGCCACCCGGACATCCGGCTCGTGTCGCTCACCGGCGACGTCGAGACCGGGAAGCTGATCGCGCGAAACGCCAGCGACACGCTCAAGCGCGTCCATCTCGAGCTCGGCGGCAAGGCGCCGATGGTCGTGCTCGACGACGCCGACCCGGAGCAGGTCGCCGAGGCGATCAAGATCGGCGGCTTCTGGAACTCCGGCCAGGACTGCACCGCTTCGTCCAGGATTCTGGTCAGCGACGCGATCTACGACGACGTGCTCGAGCAGACGAAGAGCGTCGTCGAGGCGATGAAGGTCGGCGACCCGGCCGACGGCGACGACGTCGACATGGGCCCCGTGATCTCGAAGGAGCAGCAGGAGCGCGTGCTCGGCTTCCTCGAGCGGCTCGACGGCAAGGCGACCGTCGTGACCGGCGGCGCAGCGATCGGCGACCGTGGGTTCTTCGTCAAGCCGACGATCGTCGCGGACGTGACGCAGGACTCCGAGATCGTGCAGCGAGAAGTCTTCGGGCCGGTCGTCTCGATGCAGCGGTTCTCGAGCGACGACGAGGCGATCGCGATGGCGAACGACACGCGCTACGGGCTCGCGGCGTCGGTCTTCTCGCGCGACGTCGGCCGTGCCCTGAGCGCTGCGAAGAAGCTCGAGTTCGGCACCGTCTGGGTCAACGAGCACCTCTTCCCGCTCGCCTCGGAGATGCCGCACGGCGGCTTCAAGGAGTCGGGCTACGGCAAGGACATGTCGCTGTACTCGATGGAGGAGTACACGCGCATCAAGCACGTCGCCATCAAGCTCTCGTGATTGCTGCCGAAAATGCTGCGCATTTTCAGCAGGCAGACGTAGCTGCGTCGGCAGGAGCCGTCGGCCTCGAGAACGTCACCAAGAAGTTCGGCGACGTGCTCGCGGTCAACGACCTCACGCTGGAGATTCCGTCGGGCTCGTTCTTCGCGCTGCTCGGGCCGTCGGGTTGCGGCAAGACGACGACGCTGCGGATGATCGGCGGCTTCGAGGAGCCTGACGCCGGGACGATCGAGGTCGGCGGCAAGCCCGTGACGGGGGTGCCGCCCTACAAGCGCGAGGTCAACACGGTTTTCCAGAGCTACGCGCTCTTCCCACACCTGAACGTGTTCGAGAACGTCGCCTTCGGGCTGCGGCGGAAGAAGGTGCCGAAGCCGCAACTCCAGGGACGCGCGCACGAGATCCTGCGCATCGTCGGGCTCGAGGGGTTCGACGAGCGCAAGCCGAACCAGCTGTCAGGCGGGCAGCAGCAGCGCGTCGCGCTCGCGCGGGCGCTCGTGAACAGCCCGAAGGTGCTGCTGCTCGACGAGCCGCTCGGCGCGCTCGACCTGAAGCTCCGCAAGCAGATGCAGCTCGAGCTGAAACGCATCCAGAGTGAAATGGGTCTCACGTTCGTCCACGTCACGCACGACCAGGAGGAGGCGATGACGATGGCCGACTCGATCGCGGTCATGCACAAGGGCCGGATCGAGCAGCTCGGTTCCCCAACCGACCTCTACGAGCGGCCGCGCACCGGCTTCGTCGCCGGGTTCCTCGGCGTCTCGAACCTGCTCGACGGCACCGTCACGACCGCCGGCTCGGTGCGCGTCGACAACGTCGGCGAGCTCCGCGTCGGCGCCGAGCTCCCGATCGCCGGGACGCGCGTGCGGATCGGCGTGCGGCCGGAGCAGCTCCGGCTCGACGCGACCGGCGCGAACGTGATCAAGGGCACCGTCGCCGAGCGTGCGTACATCGGCGTGGCGACGCAGTACGTCGTCGACACCACCGCAGGAAAGCTCACCGTCTTCGTGCAGTCGTCGGGTTCGGCTGTCAAAGGAGACCCCGTCACCGTCAGCTGGGACCCGGACAGCACATTCGTCGTCGAGGAGGCAACCACATGAGCCAGTCGTTCACCAGAGTCGAGCTGCTGCGCCGCGGCGCCGCGGCCGGAGTCGTCATCGCACTGCCGACGTCGTTCCTGGCCGCCTGCGGCGGCGACGACGAAGAGGCGTCGGGCACGACCACAGGCGGCACGAAAACACTTGCGAAGACGCTCCGGTTCTCGAACTGGACGCTCTACATCGACATCGACGAGAAGACGAAGAAGCACCCGACGCTCGACGAGTTCCAGCAGCAGACCGGGACGAAGGTCGAGTACTTCGAGGACATCAACGACAACGCGTCGTACTTCGGAAAGATCCAGCGGCCGCTCTCGCAGGGCCAGTCGATCGACCGCGACATCGTCGTGCTCACCGACAACTCGCGCTTCCCCGGCTTGCTGATCGACAAGGGCTGGGCCGAGAAGCTCGACAAGAGCGCGATCCCGAACTTCGGCAACCTCCAGGACGCGCTCCGCGAGCCGAGCTTCGACCCCAGCCGCGAGTACTCGATGCCGTGGCAGTCCGGCATGACGGGGATCGCGACCAACACGAAGCTCACCGGCGGCAAGCCCGTCACGACGATGGACGCGATGCTGGAGGACCCGAGCCTGAAGGGGAAGGTGACGTTCCTCAACGAGATGGCCGATGCGATGTCGCTCGTGATGCTCGCCAACGGCGACGACCCGACGAGTGTCGACGACGCATCCTTCGATCGCGCGTACGACCGGATCCAGAAAGCGGTCGACAGCGGCCAGATCAGGCAGTTCACCGGCAACGACTACTCGGGGCCGCTCGCGAAGGGCGACCTTGCAGCGGCGATGTCGTGGTCCGGCGACGTCGTCCAGCTCTCCGCCGACAACGCGAACCTCGTCTGGAACCTCCCCGAGTCCGGCGGCGACATCTGGACCGACAACATGCTGATCCCGAAGGGCGGCGACGTCTTCACTGCCTCGACGTACATGAACTTCGTCTACGACCCCGCGGTGGCCGCAAAGATCGCCGCGTACGTGAACTACGTGACGCCGGTGAAGGGCGCGAAGGAAGAGGCCGCGAAGCTCGACCCGGAACTCGCGGACAACCCGCTGATCTTCCCCGACGACGCAACGCTCGCGAAGGTCGCGATCTTCGACAGCAAGGCGCTGACGAACCAGGACTACCTCGAGAGGTGGCAGACGCTGATCGGGTCGTAGATGAGCTTCTTCCATCGTCACCGGGGCCTCACGCCCTACCTGCTGCTCGCTCCCGGGCTCGCGTGGCTCGCGGTCTTCTTCATCGCGCCGCTCGGCTTCCTCGGGTACCAGTCGCTGCAGTCGGGCTCGTTCGACTTCGGCTACGAGTTCACCTGGGCCTGGGAGAACTACCGCGAGGCGATCTCGACCTACCACGAGCACCTGATCCGCTCGTTCGTCTATGCGGGGCTCGCGACGGTGATCGCGCTGCTCGTCAGCTACCCGCTCGCGTACTGGATCGCGTTCCGCGGCGGACGCTGGAAGAACCTGCTGCTGCTCGCGATCATCGCGCCCTTCTTCGTCACCTATCTGATCCGGACGCTTGCCTGGCAGTCGATCCTCTCGGACAACGGGTTCGTCGTCGACACGCTCCGCGCACTGCATCTGCTCGGCGAGGACGGACGCCTGCTCGCCACGTCGACCGCCGTCGTCGCGGGGATCACCTACAACTTCCTGCCGTTCATGGCGCTGCCGCTCTACGTGGCGCTCGAGCAGATCGACCCACGTCTGATCGAAGCCGCGCAGGACCTCTACTCGAGCAAGCTGCAGGCGTTCCTGCGCGTGACGCTGCCGCTCTCGCTGCCCGGAGTGTTCGCGGGCACGCTGCTCACGTTCATCCCCGCGGCCGGTGACTTCATCAACGCCCAGCTGCTCGGAACGCCAAGGCAGCACATGATCGGGAACGTGATCCAGTCGAAGTTCCTCGAGCTGATCGACTACCCCGCAGCAGCGGCGCTCTCGTTCGTGCTGATGGCGACGATCCTGATCGGCGTCATCCTCTACGCGCGCGTGCTCGGGTCGGAGCGGCTGACCGGATGACCACGTACGCCGCCGCTCCACCGCGTCCGTCCCTGCTGGCCAGGTCCTGGGACCTGGTCCGGAGGCATGTCCTGACGGTCTATGCCGTGCTCGCCTTCACGTACCTCCTGCTGCCGATCGCGGTCGTGATCGCGTTCTCCTTCAACGACCCCGCGGGCCGCTTCAACTACACCTGGCAGGGCTTCACGCTCGACAACTGGCGCAACTGGGACGGGGTCCCGGGCCTCACGGGCGCGATGAGCCTGTCGCTTCAGATCGCGGCGCTCTCGAGCCTCGTCGCGACCACCCTCGGCACGTTGATCGCGCTCGCGCTCGTGCGCTACGGGTTCCGCGGCCGGTCGGCGACGAACTTCCTGATCTTCCTGCCGATGGCGGCGCCCGAGATCGTGCTCGGCGCGTCCCTGCTCACACTGTTTCTCACCCTGCAGTTCGCCACGGGGTTCCTGACGATCCTGATCGCCCACATCATGTTCAACATCTCGTTCGTCGTCGTCACGGTGAAGGCGCGACTCGTCGGCTTCGACAGGCACCTGGAAGAGGCCGCGATGGACCTCGGCGCGAACGAATGGACGACCTTCCGCAAGGTGACGCTGCCGCTGATCGCGCCTGCGATCCTCGCCGGCGCGCTGCTGACGTTCGCGCTGTCGATCGACGACTTCGTGATCACGTACTTCAACTCCGGCTCGGAGGTGACGTTCCCGCTCTTCGTCTGGGGCGCTGCTCGCGTCGGCGCACCTCCGCAGGTGAACGTGATCGGGACGATGATCTTCGTCGTCGCCCTCGGTCTGATGCTCGCCAACGTCCTATTCCAGCGACGAAAGGGATCCACATGAGCGCGCCCGTCACCGGCCTCTCGCACGACGAGCTGCAAAAGGCTGCTCGCGATCACCTGTGGCTCCACTTCACGCGCATGGGCGGGTACAGCGAGGCGGAGGTGCCGATCATCGTCCGCGGCGACGGCTGCTACCTCGAGGACTCCAAGGGGCGCCGCTACCTCGACGCGCTCGCCGGCCTGTTCTCGGTCAACATCGGCTACGGCTACGGCGAGGAGATCGGCCAGGCCGCGCTCGAGCAGATGCGCGAGCTGCCGTTCTACACGAACTGGTCGTATGCGCACCCGCGCGCGATCGAGCTCGCGCAGACGGTGGCCGACCTGGCGCCGGGCGACCTCAACCGCGTCTTCTTCGTCTCGGGCGGGTCGGAAGCCGTCGAGTCGGCGTGGAAGCTCGCGCGGCAGCACTACGTCGCGCGCGACGGCAAGCACGGCAAGTACAAGGCGATCGCGCGGGACGTCGCCTACCACGGGACGACGATGGGCGCGCTCTCGATCAACGGGATCGAGGCGCTGCGCGAGCCGTTCGAGCCGCTCGTCCCCGAGGTGCGCCACGTCAGCAACACGAACCGCTACCACCGCCCCCCGGAAGAGACGGAGGAGGAGTTCACGCGGTTCCTGCTCGACGAGCTCGAGCAGACGATCCAGGAGATGGGCCCGGAGACCGTGTGCCTCGTGCACATGGAGCCGGTGCAGAACGCAGGCGGCGCGTTCACGCCGCCGGCGGGGTACTGGCGGGGCGTCCGCGAGCTCTGCGACCGCTACGACATCCTGCTGAGCGCGGACGAAGTGATCACCGCCTTCGGCCGCGTCGGCGACTGGTTCGGCTCGGCGCGCTACGACATCAACCCGGACATCGTCTGCTGCGCGAAAGGCCTTTCGTCCTCGTACGCGGCGATCGGGGCCATGATCGCGAGCGACAAGGTGATGGAGCCGTTCCTGGAAGGCTCGTCGGCCTACATGCACGGGATCACGTTCGGGGGACATCCGGTGATGTCCGCGATCGCGCTCAAGAACATCGAGATCATGAAGCGCGACCAGATCGTCGAGGGCGTGCGCGAGCACGAGGCTGCGTTCCGCTCGACCCTCGCGCAGCTGCTCGAGCTGCCGATCGTCGGCGACCTGCGCGGGACGGGCTTCTTCTACGCGCTCGAGCTCGTCAAGGACAAGGAGACGCGCGAGACCTTCAGCGAGGAGGAGTGCGAGTCGCTGCTGCGCGGCTACCTCTCGAGTGCGCTGTTCGAGCGCGGCCTGATCTGCAGGTCAGACGACCGCGGCGACCCGGTGATCCAGATCTCGCCGCCGCTCGTCGCGCGGCAGGAGCAGTTCGACGAGATGGTGGGGATTCTCGGCGACGTGCTCGCGGAGGCCGGCGCTCGCATGAAGCGCTGAGGGCGCCGGGGTGCGGCGCCCCGGCGCCAGACCACCTCGCCCGCATTACTAACGGCGCTCGGGCCGCAGATCCTCACCCCTCGGTCGAGTGGTGGCCTACCTAAAGGCTGGGCGTCGGCTCGCCCCGGACGGGCGTGCGATGCGGATGCGGATCGACCAAGCCGAGCACCGTCGCGCGACGGAGCGCCTCGACCCGGTTCGGCGTCTGGAGCTTTCGGTAGACGTTCGTGAGGTGGTACTTGACCGCCTGCTCGCTGACGTGGAGCTGCCGCGCGATCTGCTTGTTTGACCGCCCCTCCGCAAGCGCCGCGAGCACCTCTCCTTCGCGCTTGGTCAGGCCCGCTTTCTTCGCGGCGCGCTCGCCGCGTGGCTCGACTGCGCTTCCAAGACTCGACAACACACTGCCCTCCACAACCTGCCGGAGGACGGCGCTGAGGTCTCTGGGCTCGATGTTCTTCGAGACGAACGCGCTGGCCCCGCGCTCGAGAGCCTCGAGCGCAAGCTCCTCGTCCTCGTTGCCGCTGAGAAACACGACGTGGACCTTCGGGAATCGCTTCCTGATCTCGTCGAGGCACTCCAGCCCATTCATGCCGGGCATCCGCAGGTCGAGGAGGACGACGTCCGGCAACTCCCGCTCGAGAGCCGCGAGTGCTTCCGGCCCCGACAGAGCCTCGCCGACGATCTCGACTTCCCCGTCGTCGTCGAGGACGGCCCGAATCGCCTCCAGCACGAGCTGGTGGTCGTCGACCACGAGGACCTGGAGCTGACCCAATTGCCGCAGAACTGTTCCTCTCGCTTCGCCGCAGAAAGCGCCGAGACATACTCTGGGCGTTCCGATCCGAGCGTCGGATCCCCCGTACGGGTGATACGGCAATCCTGGCTTTGGGTACGGGTCAACCAGCCATCTGGGCCGTGCGCCGACGCCCGCACCTCCCAGATAATCGAGAGCAGTGAGAGACCCCTCTCCCCCTCTCCGCGTGCGGATCAGCCCGCCAGAGCTCCGCGAAAACCTCGTCGAGGCTCTCGTTGCCGGAGACTGCCTCTGCGCCCGCTTGGGCGACGACACCGTCCTGGTCGTTCACCGTGACGCCGCGGACCGGACCGAGGCGAGGGTGGAGCTCGGCTTCTTCCTGCGCGCCTGGGTCGGCCTGCACGCGCAGGCGCGAGCCGAGTTCGTCTAGGCCGACGCGAACTCGAGCTCGACGAGCTCGTGCTCGAACGCGTAGCGGATCGCTTCGGTGCGATTCGTCACGCCGAGCTTCCGGTAGACGTTCGTGAGGTGGAACTTGACGGTCTGAGGAGCGATCTTCAGGTCGGCCGCGATCTGCTTGTTGACGAGCCCGCGTCCGAGCGCGCTGAGCACGGCGAGCTCGCCGGGCGTGAGCAGCGCCTGGACCTCGTGGAGCAGCTCGTTCGCCACGTTCAGCTCGGCCGACTGGGTCAGGACGGTGGCTTCGACCGTTTGACGAAGCACTGCGGCGAGGTCTCTCGGGTCCACCTGCTTCTTCACGAACGCGCTCGCCCCGAGGCGGAGCGCACGTTGCGCGATCCGCGGCTCCTCGATTCCCGACAGGATCACGACCACGAGGTCAGGGTCTTGCTCCTTGAGCTGCTGAAGGCACGAGAGACCATCAGGTCCCGGCATGCGAACGTCGAGAACGACGATATCCGGCTTGGTCAGTGCGACCACCCGCAGCGCCTCGGCGGCCGATCCTGCCGTCCCGACGACGTCGAAGTCGCCGTCCTCCTCGAGCATCGCGCGCACGACCTCGACCATCAGCCGGTGGTCGTCGGCGAGCACAACTCGGACACGTGCCACCGAGCCACACTCACACTCCAACGCTCCAGTCTCGACTAGACCCTCGTCTAAGCGGGCGAGCCGACCGGGGGGTCCGGGCTAGACGTAGCCCTTCAGCTCGTCGGCGAAGAGCTTCAGGATCCAGAGCGACGCGAGCAAGGCGAACGTCAGGACCGGCGCGACGACCCCGACGATCGCGAGGACGGCCATCCCCGGCGAAGCATCGGCGGCTGCGCCGAGCGCGAACACGCCGACCTGAAGGAGCGCGAGGCCGGCGAGGACGCGCAGGATCGCGTCGACGAAGCTCTTCGGCGCAGCGCCGGGCCAGCGCAGGTGAAACCAGATGGTGAGGGCAGCCGCGCTGAGCACAAGTGCCAAAAGCAACACCGCCACGGTCACGAAACTCACACCTCCCGCTCTCGAACGACGCGAACCTACTGCGTCTATCGGACGGCGGGCCCGTCCGCTTGAGGACGAGGTACCCGTCGAGGGCGAATTCTACCCCTTGCCCGGGGTCCTCCCGCGGCGGCTCGGGTGGTCGGCGCTCAGGTGCTGCCGAAGAAGTCCGTCACGCGCATCATCACCGGGCCGAGCGTGAGGATGAACATCGCCGGCAGGATGAGCCCGACCAGCGGGAAGAGGATCTTCGTCGGGGTCTTCTGCGCGCGCTCCTCGGCGGACTGACGGCGGCGCTTGCGCATGTCGACCGCGAGGTCGCGGAGCACTTTGCCGATCGAGACGCCGAGCGACTCGCCCTGGATCAGCGCCTGCGTGAAGGCACGGAGCGCAGGGCTCTCGACCCGGGTGGACAGGTTGCGGAGAGCCTCCTCGGGGCTCAGGCCGAGGCTCTGCTCCTGCAGGACGAGCCGCAGCTCCTCGCCGAGCGAGCCCTTGATCCCGCGGGCGGCGAGCTGCAGCCCGCCGGCGAACGCGACGCCTGCCTCGACCGTCGTCACGAGCAGGTCCACGAGCTCGGGGACCTCCCGGTCGACCTCCTCGATCCGCAGCCGCTCACGACGCTTCACGAGGTACGTCGGGGCGAACCAGCCGAGGCCGGCCAGCCAGAGCGCCACGACGATGCTCCTTGCGCTGAGGCCGCCGCCCGCGACCGCCAGCAACGGGATCAGCACCGCCGGCGCCGCGATCGAGAAAACGCGGTAGCCGAGGAACGCTTCGACGGACGTGTGGTAGAGCCCCGCGGCGTCGAGTTGCCTGCGCAGGCGACGCTGCCGCGCGTCGTCGAGAGTGGCCAGCCATCGGGACCCGATCGCCGACGCGCTGGCGCGGAAGACGACGCTGAGATCGCGCGCCGGCGCGGTCTTCGGCGCGGCGGTGCGGAAGCCGTACGCGCCGATCTGCTCCATCGTCTCGCGCTGCCTGGCTCGTCCGAGCGAGAACGACCGCATGACGAGCGCGCTCGCGAGACCGATGAGCGCAAGGGCGGTGAGCAGCAAGATGGCCACGATCTCTCCTAGACCTCGATGTCGACGATGCGCTGGATGATCAGCGAGCCCGCGGCGACCATGAGCACGGCGACCAGCAGCGCGGCCTGTCCGCCGCTGCTGCCGAAGAAGGCGCCCATGATGTCGGGGTGCACGAACCAGAGGAACAGCGTGAGGGCGATAGGCAGCGCGGTGAGGATCCACCGGGCCATGCGGCCCTGTGCGGTGAGGGTCCTCACGAGCCTTCTCAGCTCGCCGCGCTGGCGAATCGTCTCGACGATCGTGTCGAGCACCTCGGCGGAGTTCCCGCCTGCCGTGCGCTGAAGCTCGGCGAGGAGCGCCACCTGCTCGAGGTCGCGGTTCGCCATCCGCTCGCCCATCCGGCGCAGCGCCACCTCGGGGGCGACGCCGAGCTGATCGTCCTGCGCGACGCGGCGGAGCTCCGATTGCGCCGGCTCGCGGCAGTTGTCGACGACGACGCCGAGTGCCCCGCTGAAGCTGTGTCCGGTCCTGAGTGCCGAGGCGAGCACCTGGAGCGCCGTCGGCAGCTGGTCGGCGAACGCGTCCCGGAGCCGCTTGAGCTTCCGCTGGATCACCGACCGCGCGGCGACGGGGGGCGCGAGGAGCCCGAGCAGCGCGAGCACCGGCGAGAAGCTGGCGAGGACGACGACGAGGAGGAGCGCCGCTCCGCCGGTCGTCGCGACGACTCGGCGAGGCGTCCACTCGGCGCGGGCGATCTCGAGGTCCTGCTCGAGGCGCGCCCACCAGCCACGGGTGTAGCGCCTGCCGACCCGCGCCGGGCGCGTCGCGGCGAGGTCGAGTTCCCGGAGCGCGCGGGGCGCCTCGGTGGAGAAGTGGCCGATCCGTTCGACGAGGTTCCGCGTCGGTCCGCGGGCGAGCAGCAGAACGAACCCGCAGAGGAGCGCCGCGAAGAAGAGCCCGACCGCCGCGATCGAGAGCGGTGAGAGGACGACCCGCGAGACGAGCGACCGATGGTACGGCGCGATTCCGGTGGGCGTCGGCGCGACGTACTCGGTTGCCGTGACCGGGCCGCCGGCCACCGCGATCTCGACGTTCACCTGCGACTCCGGCTTCGCGTCGGACCGGTAGCGGACGAGGTACTCGGTCGCGAGGCGTCGCCCGAGCGCGGTGTAGATCTCCGAGAGCTCCGCCGCGGAGCTCGCCTCGGCGTACGCGCCACCCGTCTCGTCGGCGATCGTCCGCAGCGTGCTCGGGTCGAAGGAGCCGGAGCGGAGTCCGACGGTGAAGATGCGGACCCGCTGGCGCTGGGCGGCACGGACGACCGTGTCGACCAGATGCACGCTGCCGACGTCGTCGCCGTCGGAGAGCAGCACCACCGATCCGGCCGAGATCTTCGCCTCGCGCAGCAGATCGAGCGAACTGTCGAGGGCGTCGTAGATCCTCGTTCCATACGCGAGCTCCGGCGGGTTTTGCAGCGCGGCCGTCAGCGCCTTTGCGTCGTCGGTCGGCGCCTGGAGGACGCTCACCTCGCCGTTGAACGAGACGAAGCCGAGCTCCGCCTCGGGCTGCCGTTCGCTGACGAAGAGCTTGGCGGCCTGGATCGCCGCGGCGAACGGCTCGCCGGCCATGCTGTTGCTCGCGTCGATCGCGAGCACCACGCCGAAGCGCAGCCCGCTCGCGGCGAGCGGGGTCACGAGCGCGTTCGAGACGCGGACGCCGTTCTCCCGCACCTCGATCGCCGAGCCGTCGACTGTCTGCCCGGAGCGGAGGCTGACGACGTAGCCGCGCTCGGGAAACGGAATGCGCGTGACCGGCGCGACCTCGAGCTGCTCCGTCACGGCGTCGGCCGCCGCGCCCGTGGGCAGCATCGTCCCCGCGAGCGCGGCGACGATCGCGAGGGCCGCGAGCCCGCGCCGCCTCACCTGAGGTCAGCTCCCGAGGCAGCGACGCCGTTGCCGAACGCGGGGCCTCCGAAGAGCGCGAGGGGCAGCTCGATCCCGCGCCGGTCGAACTTCGCCATGAAACCCGGCCGGAGGCCCGTCGGCTCCAGACGACCGATGACCCGGCGGTCCGCGTCGATCCGCTCGAGCTTGAACTCGAAGAGCTTCTGAAGCGTGATCATCTCGCCTTCCATGCGTTGCACTTCGGAGATCTCGACGACGCGGCGCGACCCGTCGTCGAGCCGGTCGAGGTGGATGATCAGGTCGAGCGCCGCCGAGACGTGCTGCCGGATCGCCCGCAACGGCAGCTCGTAGCCTGCCATCAGCACCATCGTCTCGAGCCGGTTCAGCGCGTCCCGGGGTGAGTTCGCATGCACGGTCGAGAGCGAGCCCTCGTGGCCCGTGTTCATCGCCTGGAGCATGTCGAGCGCCTCGGCGCCGCGAACCTCGCCGACGACGATCCGGTCCGGCCGCATGCGCAGCGCGTTGCGGACGAGGTCGCGGATCGTGATCTCGCCCTCGCCCTCGATGTTCTTGGGGCGAGCCTCCAGCCGCAAGACGTGGACCTGGTCGAGCCGGAGCTCGGCGGCGTCTTCGATCGTGACGATTCGGTCGCTTTCGGGAACGGCAGCCGAGAGCGCGTTCAAGAAGGTCGTCTTGCCCGAGCCGGTTCCGCCCGAGATGAGGATGTTCAGCTCCGCCGCCACGCAATGGTTCGAGAAAGTCGGAGGCGTCACTGGAGAGCGTCCCGAGCTGCACGAGCTCCGGCATGTCGAAGCGGTCCTCGCGGAACTTTCGGATCGTCAGCAGCGGCCCCGAGAGCGAGAGCGGTGGGATGATCGCGTTCACGCGCGAGCCGTCGGGCAACCGGGCGTCGACGAGCGGAGAGGACTCGTCGATCCGCCGGCCGACCTGGCCGACCATCTTCGTGATGATGCGCCGGAGATGCGAGTCGTCCGTGAACGCGAGCGTCGTCTGCGACAGGAGCCCGTTTCGCTCGAGCCAGATGTCGTGCGGCCCGTTGACCATGATCTCCGAGATCGACGCGTCCGAGAGCAAGCGCTCGAGCGGTCCGTAGCCGAAGATGTCGTCCGCGATCTCGACCGCCAGCCGTTCGCGGTCGTCCCGGGAGAGCGAAACCTCCTGGCGTAGCTGGTCACCGATCTCGGACTTGACGCGCACACGCACCGCGTCGCGGTCGGCGACGTCGAAGAGACGGGGCCCGAGCTCGCTGACGAGCCCGAGATGGATCCGGTTCTTGATCTCCGCGAAGGGATCGCTGCCCTTGCCCCACCCGTTCGCCGGCCCGTTGCCGTTGGACAGTCGCTCGTGGAGCTCCATCGTCAGCTCCGCTTCCTACGCAGGACGCCACGTCTCGCGCCGCTCGCGGCACCGTTGCCGTTCGCGACGATCTCGGCCTGCGCGGTCGCATAGCGCCGCGCGAGCGAGGTGAACGCCTTGGCCGCGTTCGAGCGTGGCTCGGCGACGACGATCGGCTGGCCGTCGGTGATCGCACGAGGGATTGCACGGTCGCTCGGGACGAGAACGTCGGGTCGCCGGCCGAGCAGTTGCTCGACGTCGGCTTCGGAGATTCCGACGCTGGTGTCCGCACGGTTGAGGATCAGCGTGACGTCCTCCGACTCGTAGCCCATCTGCGCGAGCGTCTCGAGCCCGATCTTCGTGTCCTTGAGCGAGAGCGCGTCGAGCATCCCGACGACGCACAGCTGCGAGGAGGCGTCGACCGCCGCGATCACCTCGGGCGTGAAAGCCGGAGGCGTGTCGACGACGACGACGTCGTAGCGAGCGCGCAGGATGTCGAAGACGTCGCGCAGGAACGTGACGCTGACGGCAGCCGCCTGGTCGGGCCGCAACGGCGCCAGCAGCGCACGCGCCCCCGAGGGATGGTCGGCCAGGAAGCCGTCGATCTTGTCGCCGTCGAGCGAGCCGCCCGAGACGGCGAGGTCGTAGATCGTCCGCACGGGGCGGAGCCCGAGCGCGAGCCCGACGTCGCCGAACTGGAGGTCGAGATCGACGATCACCGCCGAGACCCCGTCGAGCGCGAGCGCCACCACGACGTTGCACGACGTGAGGGTCTTCCCGGTGCCGCCCTTCGGGCCCAGGACGGTGACCATCTCGCCGGCCCCGCGGCTCGGCACGTTGCCGCGCCGACGGGCGAGCGCCTTCTCGAGCGCGAACGAGAGCTGCGCTGCCGTCTGCGGCAGCGTGATCAGATCGTCTGCACCGGCCTCGAACGCTTGCTCGAGGAAACCGTTCGGCGAGCCGCTGTACAGGGCGACCACCGGCCGATCGTGCCGCTGTTTGGCGGCGGCCGCGATCAGCTGGAGTGCCAGCTCGCGCTCGTCTGCACAGCCGACGATCACGAGGTCCGCCGCCTCCTGGAGCCCGACGGTGGTGTGGTCGCGGGCCTCGTCGAGCGACACCAGGCGAACCGGCGTGCCGGCAGGCAATGCCTCCCGGAGCGTCTCGGAGTCGAGGCTGTCCTCGAGCGCGACGAAGACCCTCAGCTTCTGGACGCTCACCTGCTGCCTCCCGCCGACCGCAGCACCTTCACGGGCGACACACCGAGCAACACGGTCTCGACGGTGACGAGCCCGGGCGGCGACTCGGCGGCCCCCGTGCTCGGCCTGAGCGCGAGCCAGACCTTTCCGTTGTCGGACGCGAACGCGAGCTCAGCCGCCTTCACGTCGTCGACCGCAAGCGTGACGTTCGTCGAGCCCGACGTCGCTCGTCGGGGCCTCGCCCACTGCGAGGACCGGGACGTCGGACATGATCAGCCGGAGCATCGGCCGCGCCTGCCCGCCGTTCACGCGGCCTGCCCGCGCCGTCGACGGGGATGACGTTGAAGCCCGCGTACACGTCGACGCGGTTCCCGGCCTCGATCTCTCCGATCAGCCCGTGGGCAGCGTCGAGCGGCACCGAGATCAACCGCTCCCGGTCGGTGAGGGTCGCCGCAAGCGAGTCTCCCGCGGCGACGAAGTCGGTCGAGGTCAGCTGCGCGCCCTCGAAGACCTCCCGGGTCGCGACCGTCCCCCGCAGGCTCGCAGGATCGCTGATCGCGCCCTCGCGCAGTTGACTCTCACGGATCGTGGTCGCGGTGTACAGGCTCTTGGTCGCGAGGACGTTTCCAGACGTCCCCTTCGGAATCGAGTCTCGCGCGACCAGGACAGTCACGAGCGCACCTTGCGCCTGGAGGCTGTTGCGGTACTGGTTGAGGTACGCGACGACCGTCACGCCGGCAAGCAGTGCCGCGAGCAGCGCGATGAAGAGCGTCCCTCGCCTCGTGGAAACCAATCGATGTGCAAGTTCCATCTTCTTCTCCTTCAGTTGCCTAGCGCGTCATGACGGGGATACAAGGGGTGATCGTTTCGCGTTCACAGGCTTCGGTCCCGGTGCTCTTCGGATCCGGCGCTGCGTACTTGATGAAGTGGCCCCAGATCGCGCCCTTCTTCACGACGAAGGGCGGGGGTGGGTTGCTGCCGCAGGTCGACCCGGTCCAGCCCGCGACGTAGAAGGCCGCGAAGTTCGTCACCGGTACGTCGGTCGTCCCGCTGCCTCCGAGCGCCGAGAAGTCGGTGATCAAGAGCTTGACGATCCGGGTCGTCGCCGTCGGCGTACGTGGGCCAGTTGTACGGCGGGCAGCCCGCGAAGCGGTCGTCCATCCCGGCGAGCGTCGGTCCTGCCATCGTCCCGGTCTGGGTCGGAACGCAGTCGGCGGGACCGGCGGGCGGCGCTGGATCCGGGCAGTAGCCGACCGGGTTGATCTGGTACGGCGTGGCGCAGCCGTTGATGATCGCGTTCCTGAAGAGCGAGGCGCCCGGCCCGTCGCACGCGAGGGCGCTCGTGCGGCTGCCGCCGGTGAGCCGGAGCATCACCAGCTCGTCGACCGGCGTCAGCTGCAGCGCTCCCCTCGAGCGCGAGGTCGACGGTCACCGTCTGCGTGCCCGCGCCGAGCGCGTACGGCGCGCCGGCACCGCCGCCGCCCACCAGCCTCAGGACCTTGACCGGCCCCGAGTCGTCGGTTCCGCTGTAGATCCGTTGGACGTCGGAGTACGACTGCTTGCCTCCACCCTGGTACTGCCAGTTCAGCTCGACGTCGTAGGCGCCTTCGTCGGCTTGGGATGTCGAACGCGTAGCCCGTCGACCAGACACCGCCGCTCAAGGTCAGCGGCCGCGTCACGTTGAAGCCCGGCCCTTTCACCGTCGCGGTGAAGGTCTTCACGTCGGCGGGGTTGATCGTGCCGGAGCCGAGATGGAGAACAGCCTGGATGCTCGCTGCGCAGGACGCGGCGCCGCCGAGCGACTCCTCGGAGAAGAACGGCGAGCCGGAGCACGCAGTCGCGGGCCACACCTCGAACGCCTGCCTTGCAGGCGCGGTGGGGGTGCCGCCCGAGCTGAAGCCGGCGATCGTGACCAAGCCGGTGCTGAAGTTCGAGTAGTCGAAGCAGACATAGCCGGTGCCGCCGGTCCCGTTCGCGGCGGCGCACGTTCCCGCGGTCTGGCCGATTCCGATCCGGACGCCGACGATCCCGCCCGCGGGCACGTTGACGGTGCCGCTGCCGGTCCAGGCGCTCAGCGATCCGGTCGCAGTCGGGCCCGTGAGCGCGACTGGCCCGCCGACGACGTTGCCGCCCGCGTCGACGAACGTGGCGGTGACGTGCTTCGGGTTGACCTCGGGGACCGCCAGCGGGAGCGAGCCCCTCAGCACGATCTGCTTCTTCAGCTCCACGCGCGCGTGGGCGTTGATCGAGGGCACGAAGTCGAGCCCCGGAAAGTCGAGCAGCAGCGGCAGGTCGGCCTCGCTGGTCTTGACGTCGAGCGCGAGGCTGTCGCACGGAGGCGCAGTGTTGGTGTCGTCAGGGCCGTGGGAGCCGACCGCATACGTCTTGCTCTGGTAGAGGACGGTGATCACGCCCTTGTTGGCGTTCCCGACCTGCTCGTTGTACGTCGAGCCGGAGGAGCCCGCGTACTTCGTCGCCTCGCCTGTGATCACGGCATCCGCCCCGGCCGGGTTCGCGAAGCACTCGTTGAAGCGTCCTCCGCCGGCGAGGGCCGCCGCGTCCGCCTGCAGCTGAAGGTGCCGCTTGTGCACCCACCAGTTCCCGATGTCGACCGTGAGTGCGACGAGGAGCAGCAGGAACGGCAGCAGCAGCGCCGCCAGGACGAGGATTCCTCCGCGCTCGTCCGAGACGCGCACGACGACTTCCCGCGCCGCGGTCACGCGCACGTCCCGACCCCTGAGAACGACGCGTTCTGCTCGAGCCGCATCGTCGCCGTCCCGCGGATCTGCCAGTCCGTGTGGTCGATGAACGGGATCCAGTGGTAGCGCGACCGAGATCTGAACCGTGACGGGATCTCCGACGTCACCGCCCTCGGGAAGACAGATCGCGACGGTCGCGCCCGCCGGGATCGAGTCCGTGCCGCCGGCCTTGAGCTCGGTCGTCTCGAGCTTGTCGAGCGCGTACGCCTGGTACTCGCCCGCCGTGGGAAACATGTTGACGGCCGCCTTGCGCGCAACCTCGCTCGACACGTGGTTGAGGTCGAGCCAGTAGTTCATCCCCTTGCCGAAGTCCACGAGGACGAGCACGAGGACGCACAGGATCGGCACGACCATGGCGAACTCGACGACGGCCTGGCCCGACTCGCGCCCGAGCCTCGAACGGCGAGCGGATGGGGTCCCGGAGGATCGCCGCATGGCGAAGCGCATCTCGATGTCCTCCGGAACCCTTGTCCCCGCCTACCAGCCGGCCTACGGAACGAGGACGTCGATCTTGTCGGCCACGTCGTCGAGGAAGCTCTCGATGCTGGTGCCCAGCAGGCCCAGCGTGACCGTCAGGCCGACGATGACGAAGGCCACGACCATCGCGTACTCCGTCGCGCCCTGACCGTCCTCGCGCTTCAGGTCGTCGAGGCTGATCGTGATCAGCCGACCGAACATGAGCGACATGCGCTCGTACATCCCCTACCTCCCTGTCGTTGTTCCACCCCGCCGACACTTCGCCGGCGTAATGCGAGGTTTAGGCGGTCGTTGGTCCTGCCGGAACCGGCGAGAGGTGGGGCGCTCCTAGACCTTTCGCAAGTGGCCTCTCGACCGACGCTGAGCGAGGCTTGGGCCATGCCCGGATCGCTGTCGTTTGCCGACGGCAGAGCCCTCTGCGAGGAGTGCGTCGTCGCCGACAACCCGTTCACCCGCTTGCGCGGGCTGCTCGGCCGCCGCGGCCTGGGTGCGGGCGAAGGGCTCCTGCTCCGCCCCTCGCCCTCGATCCACACCTGGTTCATGCGCTTTGCGATCGACGTCGTCTTCCTCGACGCGGAGCTCCGGGTCCTGCGCGTCACCGAGGCCGTGAAGCCGTGGCGCTTCGCGGGTTGCCGCGGCGCGCGGGCCGTGCTCGAGCTCGCGTCCGGTGAGGCCTCAGCGCGGGGCGTCGGCGCCGGAGATCGCCTCGAGCTTCGCGATGACAGCTGAGCTCGCACGCCCGCTCGCGCTCGTCGTCGGCGCCGCCGCGTCGCTGGGCGCCGTGCTCCAGTTCGGTGTCTCGGGCCGCACCGCGTCGGCGGTGTTCTTCCTCGCCGTGCTGGCGGTTCTCGCAGCGATCGACGTCGAGGAGCGGCGGATCCCGAACGGGATCGTCCTGCCGGCGGCCGTTCTGATGCTGGCACTCCAGATCGCACTCGAGCCCGGTCGGGCAGCCGAATGGATCCTTGCGGCGCTCGGCGCCGGCGCGCTCTTCCTCGTCTTTGCCCTCGTGCACCCCGCAGGGCTCGGCATGGGCGACGTCAAGCTGGCGCTGCTGCTCGGGGCGGCCCTGGGCGGCGCGGTCCTGCCTGCGCTCGCCCTCGGCTCGTTGCTGGCCGGTCTGTTCGGCCTCGCGCTGCTTCTCCGAAACGGCACGGCCGCCCGTCGCGCGACCGTTCCGTTCGCGCCGTTCCTGGCCGTCGGGGCCGCCGCAGTCCTGCTCGTCTCCTAGGTCGGCCCTTCTCAAGCCGCGAAAACCGACCTACGATGGCTCTCGGGAGCGCGTGGAAGCTGCGGCACAGCACACGACGGCCTCGTCGGCGGACACGCTGGCGTCCGTCCTGGTCAAGCACGGCGTCGACGACACGGCGGTCGAGGCTGCACGCGCACGCGCCGACACCGCGATCTTGGGGGCGCCTGACGGGACAGCGGCCGTGCTCCTCGGCGAGGCGATCGCGACCTCGACGCTCGGACGGACGTGGACGGCGAACGAGCTGAAGCTGCTCCTGCAAGATGCCGGCCTGGCCGCGGGGCTCGAGGTCGACGAGCTCGGCGCACGCGCGTTCGTCACGGCTGTCCGGAGCTCAGCCCTGCTCGGACTCCCGGCGGCCCGAGCGATCGAGGTCCAGCTCGAGCTGCTCGCCGCCTTCGCAGACGTTCCAGAGGCTTCGCTCTGGCTGGCCGAGGGCGGGGGCGTCAGCTGCCTTGCGTTCGTCGGTGCTCCCGAGCTCTCCCCGCAGACGCGTGCCTTCGCGTCGCAAGCGCTCGGGACCGCCCCGCCGGCGCCTGATCGTCTCCTTCACTTCGTCCCGGTCGTTCTCCGCGGGCCGGCTCGTGCCGCGCTCGTGCTCGGCGGGCGCCCGGACCTCGGTGAGCGCGAGCTCGCATTCGCGTCGGAGTCGACCGTCGCGGTCGCTCCACTGGTCGACCACGAGCAGCTCCTCGCGCGGGTGGTCGCCCAGGAGCGCATGGCGGCCGAGGCAGGAGAGCGACTCTCCCTGCGCCTCGGGTTCGACCTCCACGACGGACCGTTGCAGGAGTTCGCGGCGCTCGCCGCGGACCTCCGGCTGCTTCGAGCTCAGATCGCCGAGGCTCCCCTGGACGTCGTTCGGGGGCGGATCGACGACGCGCTCGGAATGCTCGGGTCGGTCGAGCGGCACGTCCGGCAGCTCGCGCAGTCGGTGGACTCCGCAGCGCTCGTCGGGCGACCGTTCGCCGAGCTCTTGCAAGACGAGGTGAGCGAGGCCGCCGCGCAGGGTCTCGCGGTCACCGTGGCGGTCGACGGGAACGTCGACGGCTGCACGCCATCGCAGCGAATCGCGCTCCTGCGGGTCGTGCACGAGGCTCTCTCAAACGTCGTCCAACACAGCGGAGCCGAGAGCGCGTCCGTCGTCGTCGAAGTCAGCGGGACGCAGCTGAGCGCGTCGATCACGGACGACGGCCGGGGCTTCGACGTCGACCGGGTCCGTGACGAGGCCGAGAAGGCAGGACGCCTTGGACTCGTCGGGATGCGGGAGCGAGTCCGTCTGCTCGGCGGAACGCTCGTGCTCACGAGTCGCGAAGGCGGCCCGACGACCGTCCACGCGGCGATCGCCCGCTGGCGGCCGGGAAGCGCGTAGCGTCAGGCCGCGACGATGCCGCGGCTGAACGCGTAGCGCGCCGCCTCGGTGCGGCTGCTGACGCCGAGCTTGCGATAGATGTTGGTCAGGTGGAACTTCACGGTCTGCTCCGTGATCCAGAGCTCGGAGCTGATCGCCTGGTTCGCAAGACCACGCGCGACCGCCTTGAGGACCTCGAGCTCGCGCTCCGTGAGACCGGCGCGCTCGTCGAGCTGCTCGGCCGCGTCCATGGTCGCCAGCTGGAAGCGCTCGCCCCGATGCGCCCGGCGCAGCGCGTCCGGAAGCTCCCTCGGATCGACCGACTTCGAGATGTAGACGTCGGCGCCGCGCGCGAACGCCTCCTCCGCCCGCTCAGGCCCGTCCGCGGCGGACAGCATGACGATGCGGACGTCCGCGCTCGCCTTGCGGATTCGATCCACGCACGTCAGCCCGTCCATCTCGGGCATCCGGACGTCGAGCAGACAGAGATCCGGCTTCAGCTGGCTCAACAGCGGTAGTACCTGGCTCCCTCGCCGCGCCTCGCCGACGATCTCGATGTCGTCGGTGCTCTCCAAAACGCGCCGGACCGCTTTCAGGATCAACCGATGGTCATCGGCGACCAACACTCGGATCGGCATTTGCCCCACCTTCCCCTCGCCCCTCGGCCCTCGTCGTTACCCCAAAATACGAGCGCCGTTTGCCGCAGCGCTTGCCCCTGCATCGTGCTCCTGCTTCGGCAGTTCGTCAATAGGCCGGACCAGCACCGGCTCTAGGACCATCCGCGCTGGTGCTTACCTGCCGCTGCGGTCGATCAGCTCGACCCGGTAGCCGTCCGGGTCCTGGACGAAGCAGATCCGGGAGCCGCCCTCGCGGACGCGGTACGGCTCACGTTCGGGCTCGATTCCCTGCCCATGCAGCTGCGCGAGCGTGTCGTCCAGGTCGTCGACCGAGAAGGCGATGTGGCCGTAGCCCGAGCCGAGGTCGTAGGTGCGGCCGTCGTGGTTCAGCGTCAGCTCGAGCTCCTCCTCCTGGCCGGGGACGCCGAAGAAGTAGTTCGTCGCCTCCTTCTCGCCGTTCCGGACGATGTCCATGTCACGGCGGAACTCGAGGCCGAGCGCCTCGTAGAAGCCCCGACTGCGGTCGGGGTCGGTGATGCGGTACATGGTGTGGAGATAGCGCGTCATGGCCGCATCCTACGAGTCGGGCAGATCGTCCGGGATCAGTCCGTAGAGCACGCCGTCGACCCACTCGCCGTGGCGCAGGTACGCCTTGCGCTTGACGCCCTCTCGGACGAAGCCGGCCCGCTCCGCGTGGCGCATCGCGCGCTCGTTGAAGCCGTAGATCTCGAGCTCGAGCCGGTGGTAGCCGAGGTCGTCCAGCAGGTGCCGCTGGAGCAGGCGCGCCGCCTCGTCGGAGACCTTGCCGCCGCGGAAGTCGGGGTGGACGGCGAGACCGCCGAGCTTCGCGACCCGGCTGCGCTTGTTCGCGACGGCGAAGCCCATGACCCCGGCGCGCGCGCCGTCGAGCTCGACGATGAAGCGTCCGAAGTCCTCGGGCTCGCGCTCGGAGCGCTCGATCTCCTCGAGCAGCTCCTCGCGCGACGTGGCGCGCCGCGCGGAGAGGAACGGGTCGACGTCGTCGTGGCTGGTCAGCTCGACGAGGAAGTCGACGTCGTCCGGACGCGCGCGACGGATGGTGACGCTCACGGGCGCGCGGGCTCAAACGCTTCGGGTGCCGGGCTCGGTCGCAGCAGCCCGGAGCCGAGCGCGACGCCTGCGAGGATCAGCGCGAGGCCGACGACCATCAACGCGGTGATCGTCTCGTCGAGCAGCAACGCGCCGTAGAGGAGCGCTGTGATCGGCATCAGGTACGTCACGAGCCCCGCGCGAAACGCGCCGAAGTCACCGAGCATCTTCATGAACAGCAAGATCCCGACGCCGGTGCCGGCGATCCCGAGGACGAGCACGGATGCGCTCGCCTCCCAGCCCGGAAGCTCCGCCGGCGCCTGCAGGAGCCCGAACGGAACGAGCGCGAGCGTGGCGCCGAGGATCGTCGCCGTCGAGAGCGTCAGCGCGTCGATTCGCGCGGTCTGGCGTTGCAGCAGCAGCCCCGCGAGCGCATAGGACACCGACGCGGCCACCACCGCGAGCGTCCCGATGACCGCCCAGGCGTCGACCTCGGGCTGCGCGCCGGTCAGCACGCCGACACCGACGAGCCCCAGGGCGATCCCGACGATTCGCAGACCCGTCGCCCGCTCGCTGCGCGCAAGCCAGATCGCGAGGATGGCCACGAACAGCGGCACGGTCGCGTTGGCGATCGCCGCGACTCCCGAGTCGATGTGCTTCTGGCCCCACGCGATCAGCGTGAACGGGAGAGCGCTGTTGATCAGGCCGAGCGCGAACGCCCGCCAGCCGGCGCGCCCGAGCCTGCGGAGAACTCCCCGGGCCGCCATCAGCCCGACGAGAAACACCGAGGCGATCAGCAGCCGGCCGGCCATCATCGTGGTGGGCTCGAGGTCCCGCAGCGCGATCTCGATGAACATGTACGAGCTGCCCCAGATGGCCGCCAGGGTGAGGAGCAGCGTGAGATAGGCGCGCACCTTCGGAGGCTAGCGGGGGCCGCCGAGACCGACGCTATGCTCGACGTCTGACTGCGGTCTCCGAACAGCCGCTCCATCGGGCCCTCGGTCTGACCGACTGGGAATCCGACCGAATCCGGGAGCTGCTCGGCCGCGACCCGAACCACTTCGAGCTCGCCGTCTTCTCGCTGCTCTGGTCGGAGCACTGCGGCTACAAGCACTCCGCGCCGCTGCTGAAGCGGCTCCCCTCCGAGGGCGCGCGCGTGCTCCAGGGCCCGGGCGAGAACGCCGGCGTGATCGACCTCGGCGAGGGCGAGGCGGTCGCCTTCAAGGTCGAGAGCCACAACCACCCGAGCGCGGTCGAGCCGTTCCAGGGCGCCGCGACCGGCGTCGGCGGGATCCTGCGCGACATCTCCGCGATGGGCGCGCGGCCGGTCGCGCTCCTCGACGGCCTCTACTTCGGCGACCCGGGCTGGATGTTCCGCCGCGCCGTCGCCGGGATCGGCCGCTACGGGAACTGCGTCGGCGTGCCGAACGTCGGCGGCGAGACGCGCTTCGACGAGGCCTACCGCGACAACGTGCTCGTGAACGCGATGTGCGTCGGGCTGCTCCCGAGCGAGCGCGTGACGCGCGCGAAGGCGCGGACCGCGGGTCACGCCGTCGTGCTGTACGGCGCGACGACCGGCCGCGACGGGATCGGCGGCGCTTCGGTGCTCGCGAGCGCGGAGCTCGGCGCGGACGACGCGGACAAGCGGCCGTCGGTGCAGATCGGCGACCCGTTCACCGGCAAGAAGCTGATCGAGGCGTCGCTCGAGCTCGTCGAGGGCGGGCTGGTCGAGTCGCTGCAGGACTGCGGCGCCGCCGGGCTCGCCTCGTCGCTCTCGGAGATGGCGAGCGAGATCGGGATCGACGTGCACCTCGACCGTGTCCCGCTGCGCGAGTCGGACCTCGAGCCGTGGGAGGTGATGATCTCCGAGAGCCAGGAGCGGATGGTCGCGGTCGTGCGCAAGGACTTCCTCCCGCGGGTCGAGCAGGTCTGCGCGAAGTGGGAGCTCGCGTTCGCCGTCGTCGGCGAGGTCACGACGACCGGCGAGCTGCGCGCGTTCTGGGACGACGAGGTCGTCGGCGCGATCCCCGCACGCCTGCTCACCGACGAGTGCCCGCGCTACGACGTCGAACGAGAGGCGCCTGCGACCCCGACGCCGTGCTGGATCGCGACGTACTCGCCCTCGGAGCCGAACCTCGCGAGCAAGGAATGGATCTACCGCCAGTACGACCAACTCGTCGGCTCGCGCACGGTTCGCCGCCCCGGCCTCGACGCCGCCGTGCTGCGGCTGCGCCCGTCGCTGCGCGGTCTCGCCGTCTCGCTGCAGGGGCCGCGGCTCGGCGAGCGCGATCCGTTCCGCGCCGGCGCTGCAGGCCGTGTTCGGCGCGGCGCTGAACGTCGCGTGCGCCGGCGGCGAGCCGCTCGCGCTGACCGACTGCCTCAACTTCGGCAACCCGGAGAAGCCCGAGATCGCCTGGGAGCTCGAGCGCGCGATCGAGGCGATCGCGCAGGCCGCGGAGGCGCTCGGGATTCCCGTCGTCTCCGGCAACGTCTCGCTCTACAACGAGACGGACGGGCGCGCGATCCCGCCGACCCCCGTCGTCGGCTGTGTCGGCCTCGTCCCGGACGTCCGCTACGTGCCGACGGGCTGGCGCGAGGGCGACGTGATCGTTGCCGCGAGCGCCGACGGCCTGAAGGCCGAGGCGGCGTTGATCCGCTTCGTCGCGCGCGTGGCGCCTCTGCTCTCGCTCGCGCACGACGTCGGCGACGGCGGCGTCGAGGGGGCACTCGTCGAAGCCGCACTCTGGAGCGGCGTGGGCGCCGAGGTCGAGATCCCCGAAGGCGCGCGCGTGCTCCTCGCCTGCCCGCCCGAGCGAGTCGGCAGGCTCGGCGCCGAGTTCGTGCAGATCGGCGTCGCCGGCGGCTCCACGCTCTTCGGTGACCCGCTGGACGAGCTCCGCACGGCCTGGGAGGCGAACGGCTAGATGTGCGGCGTCTTCGGCATCCGCTCGCCCGACCGTGACGTCGCGCGCATCGCGTACTTCGGGCTCTTCGCGCTGCAGCACCGCGGGCAGGAGTCGGCGGGGATCGCCGTCTCCGACCGCGGCCGGATCACGGCGCTCCGCGAGATGGGGCTCGTGTCGCAGGTGTTCTCAGAGGAGAAGCTCCGCGGCCTCCGCGGCGAGCTCGCGATCGGGCACACGCGCTACTCGACGACCGGTTCCACGCACTGGGCGAACGCGCAGCCGGTCGTGCACAACGGGCGTGCGCGAACGGTCGCGCTCGGGCACAACGGCAACCTGACGAACGCAGCCGAGCTCCGCGAGGAGCTTGCGGAGCGCGGCGTCCACGTCCACTCGACGTCCGACAGCGAGATGATCGCGGCCCTGATCGCGCACGACGATGCGCCGCTCGAGGAAGCCGTCGCGCACGCGCTCGCGAAGCTCGACGGCGCCTTCTCGTGCGTCGCGCTCGCGGAGAACAAGTTGATCGCGTTTCGCGATCCGCGCGGAATGCGGCCGCTCTGCCTCGGCCGGATCGGCGACGACTGGGTCGCCGCATCCGAGACCTGCGCGCTCGATCTCGTCGGCGCCGAGTTCGTGCGCGAGGTCAACCGCGGCGAGGCAGTGCTGATCGACGGAGACGGCGTGAAGTCGCTGCAGGCCGTGCCGGCCGACGGCGGTGGCGCGCTCTGCATCTTCGAGTTCTTCTACCTCGCACGCCCCGACTCGCGGCTCGCCGGAGTCGAGGTCCACTCCGCCCGCGTGCGGATGGGCGAGCGGCTCGCCGAGGAGTCGCCGGTCGAGGCGGACCTCGTGCTGCCGATTCCCGACTCGGGCACGCCGGCCGCGATCGGCTTCTCGCGCGCGACCGGGATCCCGTTCAGCGAGGGGCTGATCAAGAACCGCTACGTCGGCCGCACGTTCATCCAGCCGGAGCAAGGCCTGCGCGAGCAGGGGATCAGGCTCAAGTTCAACCCGCTCGCGGAGGTCGCGGGCCAGCGCGTCGTCGTGGTCGACGACTCGATCGTGCGCGGCAACACGACGCGCCAGATCGTGCGCATGCTCTTCGATGCGGGCGCGTCGGAGGTGCACGTTCGCATCTCGTCCCCGCCGGTCATCGGCCCGTGCTTCTACGGCATCGACTTCGCCGACGAGAGACGAGCTCGTCGCGGCGCAACGCTCGGTCGAGGCCGTGCGCTCGTACATCGGCGCGTCGAGCCTCCACTACCTCTCGCTCGAAGGGCTCACGGAGGCGACTCGCCGCCCCGAGTCGGAGCTCTGCCGCGCCTGCCTCACTCGGGACTACCCGACCCGGGTGCCGCTAGAAACGGCAAAGCTCCGCTTCGAGCAGGTTTAGCTCGCTCTACTGCTCGAGCACGCGGCTCGCCTTCGCGACGCCGCGGCTGAGGATGTACGCGATCGTCGTCCACTGGAAGAAGCTGAGCCACGAGGCGCTCCCCAGCGTGTCCGCGATCCAGCAGACGAACATCGCGACGATCAGGGCGAGCAGGTAGACCGCGAACTCGGCGTTGCCCGGGATCGGCAGGCGCGCCATGTCGGGCATGTTGTCCGACCACGCGGCGGGTGCCTTCGCCGGCGGCGGCGACTCGTTCGCCGGAGGCATCGTCGACATCGCAACTCCTTTCGGTGAGTGAGCGCCGATCCTATGACAGGTCGTCGGCCCGCCCAAAGCGGACGGCGCGCTCGACCGAGCGTGGGTCGGCTCCCTGCTCGAGCAGCTCCTGGCGGCGCTCGCCCTCCGCGAACAGCCTGAGGAAGATCCACGCGAAGGCGGCGATGGTGACGAGCGAGCCTTCCATCATCAGGATCGCCCCCGCAGCGGCCTGGTCGGACAGACCGCACGTCGGTGTACGGGGCGTAGAAGATCTCACCCGACCAAACGAAGACGTTCGCGACCAGCGTCGAGACGAGTCGAACGACGACGATGTAGCCGAGCTTTGCCGCCGAGCCGAACCAGGCGGGCGCCGGCAGCGTCTCGAGCACGGGCATCCACATCACGAGGCCGGCCGTGAAGAACGAGAGGTGCTCGAGCGCGTGCACGAGGTCGTGCCGGATTGCCGCCTCGTAGGCGAACGGCAGGTGCCAGAGCACCAGGTTCGCGATCCAGATCGGCAGCGCGACGAGCGGATGCGCGAGCACACGCAGCGCGTGGACCGGCCGCAGCGCCAGCAGCGGGCGTAGCAGCGGCCCGGTCAACCCGGCGAGCAGCGCGAGCGGCGCGAGGTCGCCGAGCAGGAGGTGCTGGAGCATGTGGTAGGAGAAGCGCTCCTCGCCGAGCTGCGCGACCGGCGTCACGATCGCGGCCAGCAAGAGCAGCAGCCCGAGCGAGAAGAGCGCGATCCGCCACCGCGGCACCGGCGTGCCCCGCCGCGCGAGCGTCCGAGCCCGCACGCCGTACGCAACGCCGACGAACACGAGCGGCGCAAGCTGGAGCGGGTCGAGCGTCCAGTCCCCCACGACCCCACTCTAGAATCGCGGCCTCGGTGCACCTCTTCCACTACCACCTCGTCACGAGCAAGGTGCGGCAGGTCGAGGCCCGCTACCTCGGCAAGCTCGGCTTCGACCTCGTCGCCCGCCACGGCCGGATCGCGGACGACCTGACCTCGTTCGAGTCGGGGTCGTCCTGGGAGGAGCTCGACAAGATCGGGTTCAAGCTCCGCCTGGCGGAGCTCGAGCGCGGCGGCGTGAACATCGTCGTGCAGCCCGGCCAGTGGGAGCTCCCCCGTATCGACCATCTCGGGCTGGCCCTCGACGAGGACGACTTCCAGGCCACGCTCGACCGCGCCGCCGAGCTCGAGCTCCGGGTGCAGGATCACGGCGGGCGTCGGACGTTCGTCTCGACGAACGGCGGCTTTCGGCTCGAAGTGCACCCGCCGCGCGATTGGCTCGACGACCTGCTTCGAGGCGAGACCGACTTCCGGCTCGGTGAGCTCCATCTGCTGGCCGACGACCCGGCCCGGAAGGCGAGCGCGCTCGCCGAGGTGCTGGGCCTCCAGCCGGCGGGCAACGCGGTGATGGTCGGCGCCGCGCTGATCCGCTTTCTCCCGGGTGGGCCGCAGGGCAGGCCCCAGCTCGAAGCGGAGCTCTTCCTCTAACCGAACGCGGTCGTAGACTCACGGCTCAGGTGGAGGGGCAGACGTACGAGGCCGCCGGGGTCTCGCTCGCGACCGCGGGCGCAGTCGTCGGGCGTCTTCGTGCGGCCGTCGAGTCCACCGGAGCGAAGGGCTTCGGTGCGTTTGCAGGCCTCCATGAGCTCGACGAGCGGCGGCTGCTCGCCGCATCGACCGACGGCGTCGGCACGAAGCTGATCCTCGCGCGCGAGCGCGGCGCGCTTCGTGCCTGCGGCGCCGACCTCGCCGCGCACTGCATCAACGACGTGATCACGACCGGTGCCGATCCCTTGTTCTTGCTCGACTACGTCGCTGCGAACCGGATCGAGATCGAGCAGGTCGCCGAGCTCGTCGAGGGAATGGCCGAGGTCTGCCGAACAGCCGGCTGCGCGCTCCTCGGCGGCGAGACCGCCGAGCTGCCCGGGATCTATCGCGACGACGAGCTCGACTTCGCCGGGACGTGCGTCGGCGTCGTCGACCGCGATCGCTTGATCGACGGCTCGAAGGTCGTCGCCGGCGACGTGGTGATCGGCTTCCCCTCTGCGGGCGTCCACGCGAACGGCTTCACGCTCGTCCGGCAGATCCTCGAGCGCGAGGACTACGACGGCGACGACCTCCTCGCCCCGACGCGCCTCTACCTCGACGACGTCCGCCGTCTGCGAGAGCACGCACACGCGTTCGCGCACGTCACCGGCGGCGGCATCGAGGGGAACCTGCGCCGCGTGCTGCCCGACGGGCTCGAGCTGCGAATCGACTGGGACGCCTGGGAACGGCCGCCGGTCTTCGAGTGGCTCGCCCGGCACGCGGACGAGCAGGAGCTTCGCCGCGTCTTCAACCTCGGCATCGGCTACTGCGCGGTGCTGCCTGCCGGAGCCGACGGACTCGCGATCGGGCACGTCGAATGATCGGAGTGCTCGTCTCCGGCGAGGGGTCGAACCTCCAGGCGCTGATCGACGAGGGGCTGCCGATCGCCGCCGTGGCGTCGAACCGCTCGGACGCTCCGGCGCTCGCGCGCGCAGGGGCCGCGGGCATCCCGTCGGCCGTCTTCCCGCTCGACCAGCACGCGAGCCGCGAGGAGCGCGACGAGGCGATGGCGGACTGGCTCGTCGGCCTCGGAGTCAGGTGGGTCGTGCTCGCGGGCTACATGCACCTGCTGCGGCCGTCGTTTCTCGACCGGTTTCCCGAGCGGGTGATCAACGTGCACCCGGCACTGCTGCCGGAGTTCCCCGGGACGCACGCGATCGAGGATGCGCTCGCCGCAGGAGTGCAGGAGACCGGCGCCACGGTGCACTACGTCGACGAGGGTGTCGACAGCGGCCCGGTGATCGTGCAGGAACGCGTTGCGGTGGAGGAGGACGACACGGTGGAGACACTCCGCGCGCGCATCCAGGCCGTCGAGCACGAGCTCCTTCCGCAGGTGGTGAGAGAACTGTGCGCGCGCTGATCTCGGTCCACGACAAGACGGGGCTCGACGAGCTTGCGCGCGGGCTCGCCGCGCTCGACTGCGAGCTCGTCGCGAGCGGCGGCACCGCGGACTTCATCGAGGAGCTCGGCCTCTCGGTCAACCGAGTCGAGGACGTGACCGCAGCACCAGAGATGCTCGGTGGGCGCGTCAAGACGCTGCACCCGCGCATCCACGCCGGCATTCTCGCGCGCCGCGACCGCAAGGACGACGTCGCGACGCTCGAGGAGCACGAGATCCTGCCGTTCGACCTCGTCGTCGTGAACCTCTATCCCTTCGAGCAGGTGGCCGCCCGCCACGGCGTGCGCGACGAGGAGGCGGTCGAGATGATCGACGTCGGCGGGCCGTCGATGCTGCGCGCGGCCGCGAAGAACTTCGCCCACGTCGCGCCCGTCTGCCGGCCGGATCAGTACGAAGCGGTCTTGAGCGAGCTGCGCGAGCACGGCGAGCTCTCGCTCGACGCCCGCAGGCGCCTCGCGACCGTCGCCTTCTCGACCACGGCGGCCTACGAGTCGGCGATCGCCCGCTGGTTTGCGGACGTCGAGGCATTCCCGGAGCAGATCGCCCCGTCGTTCGCGAAGGTGCTCGACCTCTCCTACGGCGAGAACCCGCACCAGCGCGGCGCGTTCTACGCCGAGGCCGGCGCTCGCGTGCACCTGCTCTCGCGGGTCGAGCAGCTGCACGGGAAGGACCTCTCGTACAACAACCTCAACGACCTCTCCGCTGCGAGGCTCCTGGCCGCGGAGTTCACGCTGCCGGCCTGCGTGATCGTCAAGCACGCGAACCCGTGTGGCGTCGCGCTCGCGGCGACGATCGAGGAGGCCTACGCGAAGGCGCTCGCGGCCGACCCGACCTCGGCCTACGGGGGCATCGTCGTGCTCAACCGCCCGGTGGCGGCCGAGCTCGGGTCGGCGCTCGCGAAGCAGTTCGTCGAGGTGCTGCTCGCGCCCGGCTACGACGACGCCGCGCTCGAGGCGCTGAAGGTGAAGCAGGGGACGCGGATCCTGCTCGACTCCGAGCGCCGCCGCGCAGATCGCGGCGAGCGCGACTACAAGCGGGTGATCGGCGGCTTGCTCGTCCAGGACCGCGATCTCGACGTCGAGGACCGCGAGGGGATGGTCTCCGTCTGCGGCGACGCGACCGAGGAGCAGTGGGGCGACCTGCTCTTCGCCTGGCGCGTGTGCAAGCACGTCGGATCGAACGCGATCGTCCTGGCGAAAGACCTGCAGACCGTCGGCATCGGGGCCGGCCAGCAGTCGCGCGTGGACGCGGTGCGGCTCGCGATCGAGAAGGCCCGCGAGCACGGGCACGACCTGGGCGGTGCAGCGCTCGCCTCGGACGCGTTCTTCCCGTTCGCCGACGGACCGCAGCTCGCGTTCGACGCGGGCGTGAGCTCGGTGATCCAACCGGGCGGCTCGAAGCGCGACGACGAGGTCGTCGCGGCGTCCGCGGCGGCGGGCGCGGTGATGGTGTTCACCGGCCGCCGCCACTTCCGCCACTGAGCGCTAGCCGGGCGCGATCCGGTGAGCGGCTCGGCTGACCGGCGAGTTCGGCGGCTGCCAGCCGTTTCGGCCGATAGCGATCGGTGGGTTCCCTCGGTACGCTCAGCGAGTGGAGCCGGAACGTGCCTGGACACTCGAGGCCCTGGTCGCCGAGACTCGCGCGGACGTCCGTCACGTGCAGAGCGATGTGACGGAACTCCGCACAGACGTCCGCAGGTTGGATGCCCGCGTCGACCAACTCTTCCTCGTCCAGCTCGCAACGCTCGCTACGGCGCTGGGCTCGTTGATCGCGGCGCTCGTCAACGTCCTGGGGTAACCGGGCGGTAGGCTTCGCGCCGCGTGGCGCGGGAGTACCCCACCGTCCTCGACCTCGTCGGCGACACGCCGATCGTCCGCCTCGACCGGATCTCGCAGGACGTCCCGGGGACGATCCTCGCCAAGCTCGAGTACCTGAACCCCGGCGGCTCGGTCAAGGATCGGATCGGGCTGGCGATGATCGAGGCGGCCGAGCGCGAAGGGAAGCTGAAGCCGGGCGGGACGATCGTCGAGCCCACCTCGGGCAACACCGGCGTCGGACTCGCGATCGCGGCGGCGCTCAAGGGCTACCGCTGCATCTTCGTGATGCCGGACAAGATGAGCCAGGAGAAGATCTCGATGCTGCGCGCGTACGGCGCCGAGGTCGTGATCACGCCGACCGCGGTCGACGCCGACTCGCCGGAGTCGTACTACTCGGTCTCGTCGCGCCTCGCGGAGGAGATCCCCGGCGGCTTCAAGCCCGACCAGTACTCGAACCTGGCGAACCCCGAGGCGCACTACGCGATGACCGCACCGGAGATCTGGGAGCAGACCGACGGCGGCGACATCGACGCGCTCGTCGTGTCGGTCGGGACCGGCGGCACGATCTCCGGGATCGGCCGCTACTTCAAGGAGCGCAAGCCGGAAGTGCTGATCGTCGGCGCCGACCCGGAGGGCTCCGTCTACACGGCGAAGGACGAAGCCGACCTCCACCCGTACCTCGTCGAGGGGATCGGCAAGGACACCTGGCCGAAGACGATGGACAAGGAGGTCGTCGACGAGTGGGTCCGCGTCTCAGACCGCGATTCGTTCCTCACTGCCAGGCGACTGGCGAGAGAGGAGGGCCTGCTCGTCGGCGGCTCCTCGGGCTCGACGGTCTGGGCCGCGATCGAGGTCGCGAAGCGACTCGGGCCGGACGCGACAGTCCTGACGATGATGCCCGACTCGGGCCGCTCCTACATGTCGAAGTTCTACGACGACAACTGGATGCTCGAGCACGGCTTCGTCGAGCGCGAGAAGCCGCTCCCGACCGTGGACGAGCTGCTTCGCTCGAAGACGCTGGAGGAGGCCGACGTGCCGCAGTTCGTGACCATCTCCTCGCACCAGAAGGTCGGCGAGGCGATCGACACGATGCAGCGCTACTCGATCTCGCAGCTCGCGGTCGTGCGCGACGGGCAGGTCGGCTCGCTCGCCGACGTGATCGGCTCGCTCCAGGACCGCGACCTGCTCGAGCGCGTCTTCAAGAACGCGGACGCGCTGCACGAGGACGTCGCGAACGCGATGCAGCCGCCGCTACCGGCGGTCGACGTGGGCGACTCGCTCAGCGAGGTCTTCGCGACGCTCACCGGGCGGACGAACGCGGTCGTCGTCGCGCGCGGCGGCAAGCCCGTCGGCGTGCTGACGCGCTCGGACCTGCTCGAGTACCTCGCCCACCACGGCTGAGAGCTCGAACGGTCGGAGACGGCGTATGTGATGCCGGCTTCCGGCACCTGCTGCACGTCCGCGCCCTCGGTGAAGAGGCCGTCGCGCGAGAGCAGGAAGAGCTCCGGCACGATCTCCGCGCGGATCTCGCCCTGCGCGTAGACGCGCACGATCGAGCTCTGCGACACGACGACCGCGACCGCGCGGGTCGTCTTCGTGATCGACGCGGCTGCGGCGTGACGCGTTCCGAGCCCCGGCAACAGCGACGTCGACGGGTCGACCGAGATGTAGCGCGCAGCCGAGACGAACGTCCCCTGCTTGTTCACGACGAACGCCCCGTCGAGCTGCGCGAGCTCCTTGACCGTCTCGCGGAACTCCGGCAACCGCACGTCCAGCAGCTCGTCGGCGTGACCGTAGAGCGGGTCGAGGAGCAGCGACTGCGACTGGTCGAGCACCGCCTCGACGTCGCCGATCACGAAGAGCGTTCCGATCTTCCGGCCCTCACGGCCCTCGCGGGCGAGCTCGACCGCGAGCTGGACGACGTGCTCGAGCGTCTCGCGCATCGCCTCAGCGCAGCGAGTGCTCGAGGCGACAGGGCCGAAGATCCGCTCGAGGTCGGTCATACGGGTTGAAACGACGCCTCCCCGCGCGGTATTCCGACCAGGCGGAAACCGAGCGCCCTGATTGCGCCCATCGACACGAGCGACTCCTCGAGCTCCGCGCTCGCGACGCCGTCGAGGTAGCGCCAGAGGTACGGGACGTCCTCCGAGACCTGCACGTCGAATCGGCGCCGGACCGCGTCGAGCAGCACGTCCGAGCCCGTGACCGACAGGTGATGCTGCGCCCACTGCTCCGCACCGGGACGATCGCTCGGGCGACCGGCCGCGGCGAGGATCAGGCGCTGGCCCTCGTACCACGCCGCGGTGACGTCGTCGAGGCGGTCCGGGCCGAACTCGTCGAGCACGAACGGCCCGCCGCCCTCGAGCGCGCGCGCGACGCGGTCGAGGTTCGGCTCGAGGTTCTCGCCCATGTGGTGGAAGACGCCGCTCGCGACGACTCCGTCGAAGCGGGCGTCGTCCTCGAGCTCCTCGAGCTTGATCCGCCGGAAGATCGGCCCCTCGGGGGCGGCCGGGTCGATCGCCGTGACCTCGTACCCGGCTGCGTCGAGGGCGAGCGCGAGCTTCCCCTTGCCGCACCCGACTTCCAGCACCCGCGCAGGGCGCGCGGGCAAATGCGTTAGAACAAAGTCGATGAGCGAGACCACAGGGGTCGAGGTTACGCGCGACGAGGCGCGTCGGATCGCGGTTCGCGCGCAGCTGCTCGACGGATCGGCGAAAGGCGTGCTCGAGACGGTGCGCCGCCTGCGCTATCTCCAGCTCGACCCGATCTCGACCGTTGCGCCGCCGCAGCATCTCGTGCTCTGGAGCCGGCTCGGGAGCGCGTACGACCGCGCCGAGCTCGATCGGCTGCTCTGGGAGGAGCGGAAGCTGATCGAGTGGCGCGCGTTCCTCTACCCCGCCGAGGACCTGCCCGCCCTGCGCGCCCGGATGCGGCGCCGAACGCCGCGCGGGCTGGAGTACATCAAGGAGAACGCCGCGTTCCGGCGCTACGTGCTCCGCGAGCTCGACCGGCGCGGCCCGCTGCTGTCGCGCGAGATCGAGACGCACTCGAGCATGAACCTGGACGACCACGACTGGTGGGGCACGCGAAAGGTGGGGCTCATGCTCGAGGTCCTTGCGGCGCGCGGCGAGGTCGCCGTCGTGGGCCGGCGTGGGAAGCAGCGTGTGTGGGACCTCGCGAAGCGCTGGTACCCGGAGTCGGAGACGCTCGCGTGGGCGCAGGCCGAGAAGCAGGCCGAGGACCGCCGCTGGCGCGCGCTCGGCGTCCTGCACGACAAGCGCACGGGTCAGTGGCTCGCGCATCCGGACGCGACCGACGGTCCGGTGCCGGACCGCGCGACGCTGCTCTCCCCCTTCGACCGCCTGATCCACGACCGCGACCGGACGGAAGCGCTCTGGGACTTCTTCTACCGGCTCGAGATGTACGTCCCGAAAGCGAAGCGCGAGCACGGCTACTACGTGCTGCCGCTGCTCGTCGGCGACCGGCTCGTGGGCAGGGCCGAGCCCGTCTTCGACGCGAAGACCAAGACGCTGCGCGTGCTCGGCGCCTGGGGGGACACCGATCGCCTCCCCGAGGCTCTCGACGACCTCGCGGCCTGGCTCGGGGCGGAGCGCGTCGACGGCTGACCGTTTGCCGTCGAAACCGTCGGGTACCTGACCGCCGTCCTAGCAGGTCAATCGAGTTGAAAGGGAGGGGTCATGTCGACGACCGACCTCTGGACCTACCGCGACAGCGCGTTGATCGGGAACGCGCTGGTCGGCCTCGACGTCGAAGCCACTGACGGCGAGATCGGCAAGGTGGACGAGGCGACCGACGACGGGGGCACGAGCAGCATCGTGGTCGACACCGGCACGTGGATCCTCGGGAAGAAGGTGCTGTTGCCGGCCGGTGTGATCGAACGCGTCGACCTCGACGAGGAGAAGGTCTACGTGAACCGCACGAAGGACGAGATCAAGAACGCCCCGGAGTACGACGAGTCACGCAGAGCCGACGAGGACTACCGCGCGGAGCTCGGCGCGTACTACGGCGACGACACGCGAGGGGAGGACTGATGGACGCCTGGGTGTGGATCCTTCTGGTCTTCGTCGCGATCCTCGTCGTCGCGGCCATCGTGGCGTCGATGGGCCGCAACCGCCGGGTCGAGTCGCGGCGGAGCGAGGCGGGCGTCCTCCGCGACCGAGCTTCGGTCCGCGAGGAGCAGGCGACCCGAGCGGAGCAGGAAGCACAGAGCGAGGCCGAGGAGGCACGCCGTCGCCAGGTGCTCGCCGACCAGCGAGCCGACGAGGCGCGCCGCGAGCGCGAAGCTGCTCAGGCGACGGCCCAGCGGGCCGACGAGGTCGACCCGGACGTGAACTGAGCCCGGGCGGCGTCCCGCCTGCCCGGGCGGGACGCCGCTCTCTCTACAATCGGAGCGTGGACTTCGAGACGCGCGCGATCCACGAGGGGCAGGAGCCGGATCCGGCGACCGGCGCTGCGATCGTCCCGATCTACCAGACCGCCACGTACGTCCAGGAGGCGGTCGGCGAGCACAAGGGCTACGACTACTCGCGCGTCGCGAACCCCACCCGAACGGCGCTCCAGCTGTGCCTCGCCTCGCTCGAGGGCGCCGAGCACGGCATCGCGTTCTCGTCGGGCATCGGCGCGACGACGACGCTCATGCACCTGCTGAACCCGGGCGACCGAACCGTGCTGATCGCCGACGTGTACGGCGGCGTCTACCGGATGACGTCGCAGGTCTACGAACCGAAGGGCTACCTCTTCGACTACGTCCCCGCCGCGGAGTTCGGGAACCTGCGCGAGCACCTCGACGAGAACACGCGGATGGTCTGGATCGAGACGCCGTCGAACCCGATGCTGAACATCGTCGACATCGCCGCGGCCGCCGAGGCTGCGCACGAGGTCGGTGCGATCCTCGTCGTCGACAACACGTTCGCATCGCCGTACCTGCAGCAGCCGCTCTCGCTCGGCGCCGACGCAGTCGTGCACTCGACGACGAAGTACCTCGGCGGCCATTCGGACGTCGTGGGCGGCTTCGTCGCCACGAACGACCCGACGATCGCCGAGCGCCTCTACTTCCTTCAGAAGTCGCTCGGTGCGATTCCGGGCCCGTTCGACAGCTGGCTCGTGCTGCGCGGGATCAAGACGCTCGCGGTCCGCATGCGCAAGCACTGCGAGAACGCGCACGCGATCGCCGCGTACCTCGAACGGCACCCGCTCGTCGAGCGCGTGCTCTATCCGGGGCTGCCGACGCACCCCGGCCACGAGATCGCGGCGCGCCAGATGCGCGACTTCGGCGGGATGATCTCGATCCTCGTCGGGTCCGAGGAGGAAGCTGTCGAGATGGTGGGACGAACGAAGCTGTTCCAGCTCGCCGAGTCGCTCGGCGGGGTCGAGAGCCTCATCGAGCACCCCGCGCGCATGACGCACGCCTCGACCGCCGACGCCCCGTTCGCGGCGCCGCGGAACCTGATCCGGCTCAGCGTCGGGATCGAGTCGGCCGAGGATCTGATCGAAGACCTCGAGCTCGCGCTCGTGCGCTCCGCGGCGGCCGCCGGCGCGTGAGCGCCGCGGTCGCGCCGATCGACCTCCGGCACCAGGGCGTCGAGCGCGTGATCGGCGCGTACCTCGTCGAGACGAGTGACGGGCCCGCGGTGTTCGACTGCGGCCCCACGTCGGGACTCCCTGCGCTCGAGGCCGGCCTGCAGGAGCGCGGTGTCGGCCTCCGCGACGTGCGGCACCTGTTGCTCTCTCACATCCACCTCGATCACGCCGGCGCGGCCGGGACGATCGTCCGCGAGCACCCGCACGTTCAGGTGCACGTGTCGGCGATCGGCGCACCCCACCTCGTCGATCCTTCGCGGCTCGAGGCGAGCGCGCGCAGGCTGTACGGCAACGCGTTCGACGAGCTCTGGGGCGAGCTTGCTCCGGTCCCGGAGGCGAACCTCCGCGTCGTCGGAGACGAGGTTCTCGGGCTCGAGTGCTTCCCCAGCCCCGGACACGCCTCGCACCACGTCTGTTACGCGCACGAAGACGGCACGCTCTACGCGGGCGATGCCGCAGGGGTCAGGATCGCGCCGAGCCGGCTCGTCATGCCGCCGACGCCTCCGCCCGACGTCGACGTCCTCGCGTGGTACGCCACGCTCGACGAGCTCGAGCGCCGTGCTCCGAAACAGCTCGCGCTCGTGCACTTCGGCGTCTTCGACGACGTCGGGCGTCACCTGAGCGAGTTGCGGGAACGCCTGGGCGAGTGGGAGCAGATCGTCGAGGACGGCGCGACCCAGGACGAATTCGTCGAGCGCGCGCACGCGGGTCTCGGCGAGCTCGACGACGACGACCTGCAGGCGGTCGAGCGCGCGATGCCGATGTGGCAGTCCTACGCGGGGCTGAAGCGTTGGGTTGAAAAAGTCAAGCCCAACCGGTCACCAGCCACTGCTTCCGCATGAAGCGGACGCCGAGCGCCACGAGGCGGACGCAGATCAGCACGAACAGCGCCGACCAGACGCCGACGATCCCCCAGTCGTAGTAGAGCGCGGCGAGCGCGACCGAGACGCCTGCGGCCATCGCGACGAGCATCGACCACATCAGGTAGCGCGCATCTCCGGCGCCGATCAGGATCCCGTCGAGCGCGAACACCGCGCCGTTCAGCGGCTGCATCGCCACGAAGAGCGGCCAGAGCTCGTGCGCCTGCTCGAGCACAGCGGGGTCGCTCGTGAAGATCCGCGGCAGGACGTCCTCGAACGCGAGCATCAGCGCGCCGAAGCCGAACCCGAGGTACACCGTCATCACGATCATCCGCGCGCTCGCCGCGAACGCGCCGTCAGCATCGCCCGCGCCGAGCATGCGACCGACGATCACCTGGCCCGCGATCGCGACGGAGTCGAGCAGGAGCGCGAGGAAGAACCAGAGCTGGATCGCAATCTGATGCGCGGCGAGCGAGGCGTCGCCGAAGCGGGCGGCGGCCGCGCCCGCGACCAGGAAGGACGCGTAGAGCGAGGTCGTGCGCACGAACAGGTGGCGGCCGACGACGAGCAGCCTCCGCAGGAGGTCGAGCCGGAAGCCGAAGCGCCCGTGCGCGACCCGCAGCATCCAGACGAGGAACGCGATGCCCATCCCGGCCTGCGAGATGGCCGTGCCTGCCGCCGAGCCCTGGATCCCCCAGCCGAAGCCGTAGACGAAGAGCGTGACGAGCACGATGTTCACGCCGTTCGCGACGACCTCGATCAGGAGCGGCGTGCGGAGGTCGGAGATCCCGCGGAAGTACCCCTGCCCGCCGAGCAGGAGGAACGAGAACGGCAGCCCGATCACCGCGATCTGCAGGTACTGGACCGCGTACTCCGCCGTCTGCCCGTCGACGCCGATCAGCGCGACGAGCGGCTCTGCGGCGAGCCCGAGCGCGACCGCGAGCGCGGTGCCGAGCGCGAACGAGAGCCAGAACGCCTGCGCGCCGAGCCGATCCGCGGTCTCCCGTTGACCCGCGCCCACCGCGCGCGTGACCTGCGACGTCGTGCCGTAGGCGAGGAAGTTGAACATCGCGAACACGCCGCCGAGGATCAGCCCGGCGGCCCCGAGCGCCGCGAGCTGCGGCGTCCCGAGATGGCCGACGATCGCCGTGTCGACGAGGACGAAGGTCGGTTGTGCGGCGAGCGCCCCGAGCGCGAGGACGGCGAGGCGCAGGATCTCCCGGTCGTGCGGCGATCGCCGCAGTGCGGCGATCACTCGATCATCGTGCGATACGCGGCCAGGTAGTCGTCGACCATCCGGCCGGGCGCAAACCGCTCTTCGGCGAAGCGGCGGCAGACGAGCGGCTCGAGCCGGTCGGCCTCCTCGATCGCAGCCGCCATCTCGCTGTAGTGGTCGACGATGATCCCTGAGCGTCCGTGCTCGATCACCTCGGGGACGGCGCCGTGACGCGTGGCGATCACCGGCGTCCCGCAGGCCATCGATTCGATCATCACCAGCCCGAACGGCTCTTCCCACTCGATCGGGAAGAGCGTCGCGCGCGCATCCTGGAGCAGCTCGACCTTCTGGCCGTGGTTGACCTCGCCGAGGAACTCGATCCCGTGCGCCGGGCCGAGGTGCGGCTCGACGAACTCGGTGAAGTACTCGATCTCCTTCGGCTCGCGGCACTTCCCGGCGATCTTGAGCGGGAGTCCTGCCTGCATCGCGACCGCGACGGCGCGATGCGCGCCTTTGTCGGGGCTCATCCGGCCGACGAAGAGCAGGTAGTCCCCGCGGTGCGGGTTGCACGGGTAGACGGAGAGGTCGAGCGCGTTCGGGCAGTTCGCGACCCAGTTCAGGTTCGGCTTCGGCTTGCGCTGGTTGAGCGAGATCGAGATCAGCCCGACCTTCGGCGAGACCTTCGCGATCGACTGGTAGAGCGCTCCGGGCTCTCCGGTCAGCGGTCCGTGCACCGTGTGCACCACGGGAGTCGGCACCGCGCCGCCGATCGTCGCGGACGGCGGGCCGGAGTGGTCGTTGATCACGTCGAACTCGTCGTAGCGCTCGTAGCAGGAGATGACGTGCTGCAGCTCCCAGAAGGTGCGGCCGATCAGCTCGCTCGGCGCGGTCTCGAACACCGCGTGCAGCTTGGCGCGGGTCTGCGAGTCGCCGGACGCGAACAACGTGACGTCGTGGCCGGCGTCGGCGAGCCCGTCCGCGAGCAGCGACACGACCCACTCGATTCCGCCGTAGCCGGTCGGCGGCACGGCGAACCACGGCGGCGCGAGCACCGCGACGCGCAGCTTCTCCACTACACCTCCTCCACGCGCACGCGCCCGTCGTCGAGGCGCACGTCCCACTGCCGGTCGAACGCGCGCACGCCGGAGAGCCGCAGGCTCTTCACCCACGTCGGCAGCTCGGGCGGCGCGACCGTCTCCAGCGAGTGGCGCCCGATGTCCGGCTGCAGCCCGAGCAACAGCTGCAGCAGGAGCACGGGCGTGCCGGCCGCCCACGCCTGCGGGCGCGCAGCGGTCGGGTACGCGATCGGAAACGTGGTCTCGGAGCGGCGCAGCCCTGCGAAGACCTCGGGCAGCTGGTACCCGAAGTACCGGGCGGCCTGGAGCAGGCGCTGCGCGATCCGCTGCATCTCGGGCCAGCGGCCGTAGCGCGCGAGCCCCCAAGCGACGAGGGAATTGTCGTGGGGCCAGACGGTTCCGTTGTGGTACGAGAGCGGGTTGTACGCGGCGTCCTGCTCCGACATCGTGCGGATCCCCCAGCCCGACCAGAGCGCGTCGCCCATCAGCGTGTCGACGACGGCGTCGACGCGGTGCGGGAACACGATGCCGCTCCAGAGCAGATGGCCCATGTTCGAGCAACGCGAGTCGACGCGCTGCTTGTCGCGGTCGAGCGCGAGCGCGTAGTAGCCGCCGTGCGCTTCGACCCAGTACGCCTCGTCGAAGCGTTCGCGAAGCTCCTTCGCCTCCCGGTTCAGCCGGTCGGCGAGCTCGCGGTCGCGCCAGACCTCGCGCGCGACCTCGGCCATGCGCCGCTTCGCGTCGTAGACGTACCCCTGCACCTCGGCCGGCGCGATCGGCGGCTGTGCGATGCGACCGTCCGTGAAGCGCTGCGAGTCGCCCGAGTCCTTCCACGACTGGTTCTCGAGCCCGTGGTCGCTCCGGCGCTGGTACTCGACGAAGCCGTCGCCGTCGCGGTCGCCCCACCGGTCGATCCACTCGAGCGCGCGTAGCGCGGGCTCTTTGAGCTCGACCACGAGCGAGCGGTCGTCCGTCCAGCGCCAGACCTCGGACAGCAGCACGAGGTACAGCGGCGTGGCGTCGACGGTCCCGTAGTACGTCCGGAACCAGTGCTTCGCGGCCTTGCCGGTGCGCACCTCGTGGACGATCTTCCCCGGCTCCGCGTCGATCGAGGGATCGTCCTCGCGCGCCTGGAGCTCGGCGAGCACACGGAGCGCAGTGCTCGCGAGCTCGGGACCGAAGAGCAGGGTCTGCAGGCACGTGATGATCGTGTCGCGGCCGAAGACGGTCATGAACCACGGCATCCCCGCGGCGGGCAGCCGCCCCTTCCCCGGATCGGTCGCGCTTCGCATGCGCAACGACGCGAGGTCGGACACCGACTGGCCGAACGCGTGCTCGAGGTCCTCCCAGCCGGCGCGGAGCTGCGGCACGCGTAGCTGCCACGCCGCGAGCGAGTCCCGGACGTGCACGAGCTCGTCCCCGAACCGGCGCTCGACGAGCTTCGGCGCGACCTCGCTCCCGTCGATCGACGGGACGACGTCGAGCTGGAGGTCCCAGGTACCGCGAGGCGCGAGCTCGACCTCGTACGTGATCCCGCTCCCGTTGGTCGCGCCGCGTTCCGAGAGGATCACCTGGGTGCGCGCGGGGTCCTCGGGGTCGGAGAGCACGAACTGGTTGTTCTCCGAGTCGTAGACCGGTTCGACGGGCGGCGGCAGCGGCTGCGCGTGGACGGGGTCTCCGAGGGCGAAGTCGTGCTCCTTGACGGACATGATGTCCGCGAAGTCGCAGCCGATCTCGAGCCCGAGCGTGAAGGAGATCGGCTCCATCCCCTCGTTGCGGAGCATGATCCGCTCCTGCATCCCTTCGCCCACGAACCGACGGCGGATGATCGAGAGCGTGTCCTGCGTCAGCCCGCCGGCGAGCGGATTGCGCAGATAGAACGCCGCTGAGAAGTACTCGACCTGCGCCGACGAGAGCAGCAGCGGCCGCTTGCCGTTGATCGTCAGCCGGAGCACCGAGAGGAAGCGGGTGTCGTGCGCGAAGAACCCGCTCGTCTCCTCGCCGACGTCGCCGCGGTCGTCGCAGATGCAGAACGTCGAGCCCTCGAGGATCGTGAGGGCCACTTAACTGCGGATGATGCGGCCGCCGGAGGACTGGGCGAGTGCCTTGACGACGAGCTCGTCGACGTTCACGTGCGCAGGCCGCGTGAGCGCGAAGACGATGCACGCCGCGATGTCGTCGGGCGTCATCGCCTCGACGCCTTCGTACACAGAGCGCGCCTGCTCCTCGTCCCCGCGAAAGCGGACGCGCGAGAAGTCCGTCGCGACGAGGCCGGGGTCGACGGTCGTGATTCGCACGGGCTTCCCGAGCAGGTCTTCGCGCAGGGCGTAGGTGAACCCGCGCACTGCGAACTTCGAAGTGACGTAGAGCGAGCCCTTCTCGTAGGCCTGACGCCCCGCGACGGAGCCGATGTTGACGAGGTGCCCGCCCTCGAGCAGAAACGGGAGGCAGAGACGCGTCATCCGGATCAACCCGTGGACGTTCGTCTCGAGGACGACCCGCTCGTCCTCCTCTTTGCTCTCCCAGAACGGTTCGCGCCCGAGCGCGAGACCGGCGCCGTTCACGAGCACGTCGAGCCCGCCGAGCTGTTCGACGGCATCGGCGACGAAACGCTCGCAGCTCTCGCGGTCGGTGACGTCGAGCTCGAGTGCGACATCGGCATCGATGCGATCGGCGCGGCGCGCACCGCCGGCGACGCGCACACCCTCCTCGCGGAGCGCGCGGACGGTGGCGGCACCGATCCCGCTCGACGCGCCCGTCACGATCGCCCGCTTGCCTTCGAGGCTCGGCACCACGGGATCGTATGGCTAGAGGGGTGTGCGGCGCGGCTCTGCCGTGCCGAGCTCGACCCGGCCGGAGCCCGCGTCCGCATGGTCGACCTGGAGCGTCGTGTGAGACAGCCCGAACCGCTCCGCGAGCACGCGCTCGAGCTCGCGCCGCTTCGCGTGGCAGTCCGAGTCCTGGGCGACGAGCACGTGCGCCGAGAGCGAGGGGAAGCCCGACGTGATCGTCCACACGTGCAGGTCGTGCACCTCTCGGACGCCTTCCACGTCGACCATCGCGCGCCCGATCGCCTCGGCGTCGAGCCCGCGCGGCGTCGCCTCGAGCAGGATCGCCACCGAGTCGCGCAGGAGCGTCCACGAGCTGCCGAGGACGAGCAGCGCGATCGCGATCGCGACGAGCGGATCGGCGTAGCTCCAGCCCGTGAGGAACACGATCGCACCCGCGGCGATCACCCCGACCGAGCCGAGCACGTCCGCGAGCACGTGGCGCAGCGCGCCCTGCACGTTCAGGCTCTCGGAGTGACGGCGATGGAGGAGCGACGCGGCGGCGAGGTTCACCGCGAGCCCGACGACGCCCACTGCGAAGACCCAGCCCCCGCTCGGCTCGACGGGGTCGCGGAGCCGCTGGAGCGCCTCGACGACGATCCAGATCGCGATCGCGACGAGCGCCACGCCGTTCGCGAGCGCGGCGAGGATCTCTGCGCGGCGGTAGCCGAAGCTCCGCTCGGGGCTCGCGGGGCGAGAGCCGAGCCACGCCGCGAAGAGCGCGAGCCCGAGGCTGCCGACGTCCCCGAGCATGTGCCCCGCGTCGGCGAGGAGCGCGAGCGAGCCGGCCGCGTACCCCGCCACCACCTCGACGACGGCATAGAGCGCGATGAGTACGAGCGCACCGCGAAGCGCGCGCCGGTCCCCGAGCCGGCGGTCGTCGTCGCCGTGCGAGTGCGGCACTACTCGGGCCGGGCCCCCGGCACGAGATCGGGAAAGCCTTGCTCGTCCAGGTACGAGATCGCCCGGGAGAGCAGCCAGACGACCGCCTCCGAATCGGCCTCGGTGAGGACGAGCCGCACCGCGTCGTCACCGGCCTCCTGACTCGCCCCCGCTCCCGCGCGCGCCCGACGCAGCAGGCAGAGTCGCGCAGTGGCGAGGTCGGCCTCCCGGCCCGGCTCGTCGTACCACGACACGCCCACTGCCTTGGCGAGCAAGGGGGCAATGCTCTCCTCGAGCAGCAGCGCATCGTGCTTGGAGAGATCCCCGACCCGGGGCTCCGACCGGCCGAACAGCTCGCTCATGCCGCCTCCAATCCTTCGTCCCGTGCCGTCCGGCGAAGCGCGTCGAGACGCTCGGGGACGGTCGGATGGGTGTACTTGAGGTAGTAGACGACGCGAGGGGGGTCGAGGTCTGCGACGTTCGCGTCCACGAGGCCCGTGAACGCCCCCTCGAGGGCACCGAGGTCGCGGGTGGCGTCCAGCGCGAACCGGTCGGCCCGGTATTCCGCGCGGCGCGCGTACGCCGCGATCCCTGCGAACACCACCGGCGTGGCCAGCATGACCACGAGCATCGCCAGCGGGATGTTCCTCGGGTCTGCGGCGTCCTCGCCGAGGACCGCCCAGAGCAACGCGACGAGCCCGACCCCGGCGAGGACCAGGATCCCCGAGAGCCTGGCCACGTCGCCGTGCTTGCGATGCGCGAGCTCGTGCGCGAGCACGGCCCGGATCTCCGCAGGCTTCATCTGCTCGAGCAGCGTGTCGTACAGGACGACGCGCCGCGTTGCGCCGAAACCCGACACGTACGCGTTCGACTTCGTCGTCCGCCGGCTCGCATCGGCGACGAGCACGTCGCGGATCGGCACGCCGACCCGCTCGGAGAGCCCGCGCAGGTCGGCCGCGAGCTCCTGGTCCTCGAGCGGCTTGAACTTGTTGAAGATCGGCTCGAGCACGACCGGAGCGACGAACGTGAAGAAGACGACGAAGACCGCGACGAGCGGTGCGGCGACGAGCGGCCACGCGTCGGTCCAGCGCGCAAGCGCGACGAGCCCGAACAGGAGGATGGTGGCGAGCAGGGCGGAGACCGCGAACCCCTTCGCGACGTCCACGAGCCAGCTCCCGAGGGACTGGGTCGAGAGCCCCCACCGGCGCTCGCGCACGTAGTCGCGCCAGTACGAGATCGGAAGTCGCACGAGCGTCAGGAGCGCGAGCACGATCGTGGGATAGACCAGTGCCTGCGCCCACCAGCTCCAGTCCGGAAGCAGCGCGTCGCCCAGGCCCGTGAAGGCGAGCAGGGCGAGCACGCCGACCCCGAGCACGAAGTCGGCGAGCTCGGTCAGATAGCGGGGCCGGTGGTAGCTCCGGCCCCGCTCGACCTGTTCGCGGGAAAACGTCACCCGCGCATTGTGGCGTTTCAGCCCGCTGTGCGGACCTGGACCAGACGCGTCGCGGTGACGCCGTAGTTGAGGCGCTCCCCTGCCTTTCTCGCCTGGACGTAGAACTGCACGTTCACGCCGGTGCGGAGCGGGAAGATCAGTCCGGCCCGCGGCGCCCGGGCACGCATGCGGAACGTGACGTATCCGTCCATCCCCGTCGCGGCTTCCGGGGGCGTGGTCGTCAGCAGCGGGAGCGACCGCATGTAGACGAGCGCGCCGCGGACGACGTAGTTCCGCGTGTCGGCGACGTGCACGCGGGCGGTGATCGTCGAAGCGCGCGAGCGCACCGGATTCGGCGAGAACACGACCTCGTCGATCACGAGCCTCGCGGGCAGCGCCATGCTCTCGATCGGGAATCGAGATCTTTCCGTTCGGCAGCCTGATCTGCCCCGCCGGCCCGCCCGGCTGGGCGACACCCGTCGGAGCGGACGTTGCGGCGCGCGCGCCGCCCGCGTTTCTCGCGGTGACGATCACTCGCACCGAACGGCTCACGTCGGCGGCGGTCACCACGTACGTCCGGCTCGTGGCCCCGGTGACGCTCCCGCAGTTGCCGCCGTTGGCGTCACAGCGCTGCCACTGGTACGCGTAGGAGATCGGCTCCGTGCCCGTCCAGACGCCCGGGCTCGCGGTCAGCGTCTCGTTCTCCCGCAGCGTCCCGGAGATCGTCGGGATCGACGTGTTCTGAGGCGACGTGGAGCGTCGCCCGATCGTGCCGGTGTTCACCGACGCCTGGCCGGCGCCGTCGGAGTTGCGCGCCGTGACGACGACGAGCATACGGCGACCGAGGTCGCTGTCACCCAACCGGTAGGTCCGCCCAGTGGAGCGGTTCGTGCAGTTGGCCATCTGCGCATTGCAGCGAACCCACTGGTAGCTGTACGTGATCGGCAGCGTCCCGCTCCACGTGCCGGGATTCGCAGTGAGCGTCTCGCCGACCCGGCGCGTGCCGGAGATCGTCGGTCTCGACTCGTTCTTGGGAGCGACGAGTGTGTGGGACGGACCCGCGACTCCACCTCCGGCGACCGCGAGTGCGGTGAGCGCCGACGCGGCGAGCGCGCTCAGGAGAGCACCGCGCCGCGTTGAGTTCCTGGTCATGAGTTCCCCCTTGCCTTGGCACAGACTGGAACGTCAGCACACGGCAAGAAGTTGCTGCGAGTTCTGTAAGGAAATGCGGGATGGGCCGGGCAGGTCTCGAACCTGCGACCTTGGGATTAAAAGTCCCCTGCTCTACCAGCTGAGCTACCGGCCCTAGTGGCAAGGCTATCCTGGCTCTACCCGGCCCCCATCGACTAGCGGTCCAGGTCGCGGCCCTTTCAAGGCCGTCGCGCGGGTTCGAATCCCGCTGGGGGCATTCGCGACTAGACCGATGGAGACGTGCGGAGACGGTCCCGGCTGATCGTCCGAGCGAGCAGCACGCCGCCGGCGAAGCAGATGGAACCTGTTGCGAGGATGCCGAGCTCCTCGTACAGCCACGTTGGCCCCACGCCTTCGAACGAAGACTTGAGAATCTCGTCGAGGATCGTGTAGAGCAGGAAAAGCGCCACGACAGCGGCGAGCGCACCGAGCAGCTGTGCCCACACAGGAAAGCGACGGAGCAGCGCGATGCCGACGGCCGTGGCGCCGATGACCATGAACGAGACGGCCGAGAGGTAGAGCACGGGGACCGGCATCGCGTCAGGATCGCGGCCGAGCAAGTCGTTGAGCGTGATGACGGCCACCTTGAGGACCCACAGGGCGCCACCCAGTGCGAACACCCAGACTCCCCAATGCATCCAGGCGCGCAGCGCGGTCAACGTGAGCGGAGTATCTCACGCCACGTCGGACGATCCGCGAGCATCGGAGCCGCTCGCCTAGGCTCTTGGCGCATGAGCGTCGCCGACGAGCTGCTCGCGAACAACCGCTTATACGCGGATTCGCTCGCGGACCAGCACGTCGATCTTCACCCGGCGCGCGCTCTCGCGATCGTCACGTGCATGGACTCGCGCCTGAACGTGTTCGACGCACTCGGCCTCGAGGAAGGCGACGCCCACGTGCTGCGGAACGCCGGCGGGGTCATCACCGACGACATGATCCGCTCGCTCGCGATCTCGCAGCGGCTTCTCGGGACGCGCGAGGTCATGCTGATCCACCACACCGACTGCGGAATGCAGAGGCTCACCGACGATGGCTTCCGCGCGGAGCTCCAGGCGGACACCGGCGAGGCCCCGGCGTTCGCGATCGAGTCTTTCAGCGACCTCGACGCCGCTGTGCGCCAGTCGATCCTCCGTGTTCAGCGCTCGGTGTTCCTGCCGCACCGCGACCGCGTGCGCGGGTTTGTCTACGACGTCGACACGCACCGCCTGCGAGAGGTGAGCTAGCCGAGCTCGGCGGCCAAGTCGTCCACCCGGCCGGCGATCTCGTCTCGGATCCGGCGGACATCCGGCAACGGCCGCCCCGCAGGGTCCTCGATCTGCCAGCTGACGTAGCGCTTGCCCGGGACGACGGGGCACGCGTCGTCGCACGTCGCGACGATCACGTCCGCCCAGTCGATCCGCTCGTCGTCGAGCTTCGCGGGCACGTGGTCGGAAGCGTCGACGTCGAGCTCCTCGAGCGCCTCGAGCACCTGCGGGTGCGTCGCCGAACCGGGCGCGCTGCCCGCCGACCGCGCCGCATGCCGTTCGCCCACCGCCTGCCGGAACAGCCGCTCGGCCATCACCGAACGGCCCTGGTTGCCGACGCAGACGAACAGGACGTTCAACGCGACTTGACGCCCTTGACGATCGCGCCGTGCATCCCGTCGGCGACGGAGTGCGTGAACTCGACCGAGACGTCGCGGAAGCCCGCCGCCTCGAGCCCTGCCTCGTACTCGGACTTCGAGAGCGCTCCGGCGATGCAGCCCACGTAGCTCCCCCGCTCCGCGCGCTCGAGCTCGGTCAGCCGGTCCTCGGCGACGACGTCGCTGATCCCGATCCGTCCGCCCGGCTTGAGCACGCGTGCGATCTCGGTCAGCACGGCGGGCTTGTCGGTCGAGAGGTTGATCACGCAGTTCGAGATCACGACGTCGACGGACTCGGCCGGCAGCGGGATCTCCTCGATCACGCCCTTCAGGAAGATCGCGTTGCGGACGCCCGCATCCGCGGCGTTGCGTTGCGCGAGCGCGAGCATCTCGTCGGTCATGTCGAGCCCGTACGCGAGCCCGCTCTCGCCGACGCGCCGCGCGGAGAGGAGCACGTCGATGCCGCCGCCCGAGCCGAGGTCCAGGACGGTCTCGCCGTCGCGGAGCTCGGCGACCGCCGTCGGGTTCCCGCAGCCGAGCGAGGCGAGCGTTGCGGCGCTCGGAAGATCGTTGCGCTCCTGCTCCGAGTAGAGCGTGCTGCCGAACGTTCCGTCGTCGCCGTCGCAGGCCACGTTCCCGCAGCAGCCTCCGTCGGACGCGCAGCCACACCCTCCTGCGTCGGCGGCGACCGCTGCGAGCGCGTACCGCTGCCGAACCTCCTCGCGCAGGTTCTCGGCGCTCGTCGTCGTGGTCATCAGCAGCACACTCCCTTCAGATCGGCGACGGCCGCGAGCTTGCGCGCGGCTTCCGGCTTCAACGAGAAGTACGCCCACTTCCCGCGCTGCTCCCGGTCGACGAGGCCGACCTCGAGCAGCTTCTTCATGTGGTGCGAAACCGTCGGCTGCGAAAGCCCGAGCGGCGCGACGAGGTTGCACACGCAGACCGGCCCGTCGTTCGTCGCGAGCACGTTCATGATCCGCACCCGAGCCGGGTCGCCGAGCGCGCGGAAGAGCTCCGCCGTGGCGTCGGTTTCCTCGTCCGAGAGCAGCGGCGCCGCGAGGGGTGCGCAGCAAGCGATCGCGAGCGCTTCCATCGAGCGCAATGTATCGAAGATCGTCGATACGTGTCAAGTGGCAGACTGCGACGGGCGGTTAGCTCAGTTGGTAGAGCGCCTGCTTTACACGCAGGAGGTCACTGGTTCGAGCCCGGTACCGCCCACTCGGAAAGGGCCTGGAGGGATCAACGGCGAGACAGAGGAGCGGAGCGGCCGAACCTCGATTGCCACTCCCTCCGCCACGTCTTCGACTCGGCGATGATCAAAGCCACGGACGCGGACGCGGAACGGGTCCGGGTCTGGATGGGACACGCGACACCAAGACCTTGTTGCGCTGCCACTCGCACCAGTTCGAGGCGGTCCGGGGTGGCTGGCAGATCGCGCAGGAGATCGCGCAGATGGACGCTGCATTCGCCGGGTAGCTCCAGTTAGGAAGCTGCTAGGACGCGCTTGGTAGAGGAGAGAGCCCGGGCCGCAAGCCGGGCTCTCTCCTGATTGCAACTAGTGGCCGAAGGGTTGGTTCGTGGTGCGGTGGATCAGACGGTGGGGGCCACGTACGGGGTGACCACGATGCTGACGGGCGTGCCGTTGAAGTTGAACGTGGTCACGTCGCTGTGGCTCTGCGCGAGGGTGGCGATGTAGTTCGTCACGCTGCCGTGTCCGGCGCAGATGGTGGCGTAGTTCGGGAAGCGGCCCGACGCCGCGGTGCCGTACGTGTTGGACTCGGTGATGACGCTCGGGCCCTTGGCACCGAGGTTCCAGCCGGTGACCTTGTCGGCCGAGCGGTTGTAGATCTCGGTGAGCGCGATCGGGCTGGTGATGTGCGTGCTGCGGACGTGGTTCTGGATGGTGCCGTCCGAGCAGCCCACGCCGGTGGTGGTCGTCGCGGTGAACACGTTGGAGCCGGTGAGCGACTGGCCGTCGGGCATGGCGATCGTCTGGAATGCCTTCTCGTTCATGCCGGGGAACTGGGCCATGATCTCGCCCTTGGAGACGGTGACGACGCCGTTGGCGTCGGTGCTGGCGGCCATGGCGGCTGTCGGAACTACGAGCGCGACCAGTGCGCCAATCGTGACGATGTACTTCTTCATTGAAAGTCCTCTCTGTGACGGTTCCCGGTCGATCCAATGTCGTCCGGTTCGAGAGGGATTGTGCATAGCAAAACCGCTATGCCGCTGGACCCAGTTGGGTCAACCGCGTTCTCCTGCGAGAACGGAACCGACCGGCTGCGACATCGGCGTCCACTACGGGACGATCGCGAGCGCCAAGTACTTCGGCGTCGTCAACTACCGCGGCAAATCGATGTGACGCTCGGCGTGCGGATCAGCCACACTTCCCTGATGGCCACCGGCCTGTCAATCGGCGGGGACGTTGAGCAGGCTCTGGACCGCGTCGGCGTCCCGAGCTACGTACTCGACACGACGGGAGTCGTCCGCTGGATCAATGCGGCTGCCGAGCGTGTTGTCGGCGACGTTCGCGGGCGTCAGTTCACCTCCGTCGTCGCGCCCGAGGACAGCCGTCGCGCCCGGGAGCTGTTCACACGGAAGATGCTCGGCACTTCCCCGGCCACCGATGCGCCCGGCGTTTTGGTTTCGACCACCGGCGAGCGGGTGGCTGTGGAGATCAGTTCGGTGCCGATGATGGACGGTGAACGGGTGGTCGGTGTCTTCGGACTGTTCGAGGAGCGCCCCGACGACACAGCCACAGCGCCACACCCGCAGCTCACGCCCCGTCAAGTCGAGGTGCTTCGTCTTCTCGAACAGGGCCGCTCGACAAAGCAGATCGCCGCCGAGCTCCATCTGAGCACCGAGACGGTCAGGAACCACATCCGCCGCCTTTTTCGGGCCCTCGGCGTCAATTCCCGACTCGAAGCCGTCGCCGTCGCCCGGGCCGCGTCACCCCACTGATAGTCCCAGCGAAATCGTGCCAATGGGATGATGAGGACCGATCTGGACGATGGGATAGTGCCCGCAGCCGCTCATGGCCGACTTGGAGGGGAGTGAGGAATGGTGACACCCGCACCCGCGGCGGCTCGCCCAGGCGTGAACGTCGGTTCCACGAGCGAGTTCAGCTTGTTCTTCCGCGTCAAGCCGGGCGATGCGCCTGCCCTTCGAAAGGCGTTGCGCGACCTCCAGGACACACCGGGTTACCGACCCGGAGAGCACAACATGGCGGTCGCAACGATTCATGAGGCCAGGTTCGTGCTGTTCGACGACGACACGCGACTGCTGTTTGCGACGAGCTTCGACGGCCCGTGGGACTCCTACATGCAGGACTTCTTCACGTCGGGGCCGACCCTCGCGCTCTTCGACGTCATTTTCAAGCACGTCGACGGCTACGACGGACTCCCTGACCTCGCCGCCGTACAGTCGTTCGTCCTCGGCGCTCAGGTGACCGCAGCCGCGTACGCGCGTAACTACGGCGGCACCGTGAAGGAAATCCGGAAGGCCGAGCGAGTGAACACGGCGTTCCAGCAGGTGCTCGACGACCCGAAGGCCGCCGAGGCGCTGCAGCACCCGGCGCTGAAGCCCTTGCTCGACGAGGCCGCCGACTAAGCCGGCGGGCGACGGGTGTCGGATCACATCTCAGGTCCGCGGGCGCTCGCCGACCCGATCGCTGACATCACCGATGTCTACGCGTTCCCGAGCCCCGAGCGGCCGGGGCAGCTCGTGCTCGTGATGAACACGCTGCCGTTTGCGCCTCCGTCCGGGCTGCTCTCGGATGGGCTCGTCTACCGCTTCCGCTTACGCGGACTCACGGCGCGGGCAGCGACCGACCGGACACCGTTCGCAGTCGGAGAGGAGGAGTTCACGTTCGACTGCGTGTTCTCGGATCCCTCGGCAGGCAACGGTGCCCACGGGCAGGAAGGCACGCTGACGACTCCGTCGGGCGACGTCGTCAGCTTCCGCGTGAACGACGAGGAGGGAGGGTCCGGTCACGGAGTTCGCGTCTTTGCCGGCCCGCGCTGGGATCCGTTCATCATGGACGCACCGGCGATGTTGAAGACGATCGCGACGGGAGAGCTCGCCTTCACGGACGCCGGCTCGATCTACATGGACGGAAAGAACGTCCTCTCCCTCGTCGTCGAGGTCGACTGCGCGCAGCTGCTCGATGGCATGGAACTGGTCGGGGTGGTCGCAGAGACGCTGACCCGCGGCAGATTCAACGTCCGGATCGAGCGTGTCGGCAGGCCCGAGGTGAAGAACATGATGCTCGCGCCGAAGCAGTTTGATCCCGTCAATCGCGACCTCGAGATCCGCGATCTCTACAACATGGAGGACGCGTTCCACCTCGCGGACGGCTACCAGGGCGCCTATCGAGCGCGGCTCGATGCCAACCTCGCCTTCTGGGACGGTCTCGACGGCAAGACCGACTGGCCTGCGGACGGGAACGGCGCTCACCCGCTGACCGAGCTCGTGCTCGCCGACTACCTCGTCGTCGACTTGGGCAAGCCCTACGTCGAGCAGGGGTCATTCCTCGAGATCGAGCGTGCCGCCGGCGAGGGTCGTCCGCACGAGACCTGCGGCGGGCGTTCTCTCAACGACGACGTGATGGACAGGATCTTCACGCTGCTCGTGAACGCCGGCAACGGGCCGATCATCCGCGACGGCGTCGACCACGCCACGCGGCCCGCTGCGCGCACGTTCCCCTACCTCGCGTCGGCGAACCCGCATCCTCCACCGCTCCCTGAGCATCACCACTGAAGGTGGCTGTGAGCCTGGAGCTCGACGACATCCAGAGCGGCGCCCTGCACGAACGGCCGACCCCGTACGTCGGTGCCTACCTGCTGATTCGCGTGGACAACCGCACCGCGGGCCGCGAGCTGGTGCACCGGCTCCTCTCAGTCGTCGATTCCGGCCGGCCGACCGCCGATCCGGCCCAGGACGCCTGGGTTACCGCTGCCTTCACCTACCAGGGCCTGAAAGCGCTCGGCGTGCCGCAGGACTCGCTGGACAGCTTCGCGCCAGAGTTCCGACAGGGGATGGCCGCACGGGCAGCCGACCTCGGCGACGTCGGCGAGAGCAGCCCGGCCAACTGGGAGAAGCCGCTCGGGACGGCAGACGTACACGTTGCGCTCGCCGCATTGTCGCCTGACGCAGCTCGCCTGGAAACGGTGCTCGAGCGTGCGCGCAGAACGTACGACGAGCTCGCCGGGATCGAGGTGATCTGGCGTCAGGACTGCTACCAGCTGCCGACGGGACGCACCTCCTTCGGCTTCAAGGACGGGATCGGCCAACCATCCGTCGAAGGCAGTGGCATCCCGAGCTCGAACCCCGGCGAGGCGCCGCTCAAGGCGGGCGAGATCGTCCTCGGCTACCCGGACGAGACCGGGAGCCTGCCGCCGATGCCGAGCCCGGAGGTGCTCGGCCGGAACGGCACGTACGTCGTCTTCCGCAAGCTGCACACCCGCGTCGCCGCCTACCGGCGCTATCTGCGCGAGAAGGCGGCGAGCCGCGAAGAGGAGGCGCTGCTCGGCGCCAAGATGGTCGGCCGCTGGCAGAGCGGCGCGCCGTTGGTCCTATCTCCCGAACGGGACGATCCCGAGCTCGGCGCGGATCCGCTGCGGAACAACGACTTTCTCTACGGCGACGATCTGCGCGGCTTCAAGTGTCCGGTGGGCGCCCACGCACGCCGCGCCAACCCGCGCGACGCGCTCGACGACGAAGGCAGCGTCGACGTCCGCCTCCATCGGATGATCCGACGCGGCACGAGCTACGGCCCGATGCTGCCCGAGGGCGTCCTTGAGGACGACGGCGTCGACCGAGGGATCATCTTCGTCTTCGCCGGCGCACATCCGAAACGGCAGTTCGAGTTCGTGAAGACACAGTGGCTGAACGACGGCATCTTCATCGGCGCGCCGAGCGAAAGCGACCCGCTCGTCGGGCCGAACGACGGCTCGGGGATGTTCACGATCCCGCAGCGGCCCATCCGGCGCCGGCTGCAGGCGCTCCCGCCGTTCGTGGTCACCCGCGGCGGCGAGTACTGCTTCGCCCCAGGGCTGCGCGCCATGCGCTGGCTCGCCGAACTGGACACCTGACAGAGACGCACGAGGAGGAACGACGTGGCAGCCAAGACAAACACAGACCGTTGGAAAGCGCTCGACTTCGCCGCTCCTCCGGCGGATGCCCCCGAGCCCGATGAGTCGGTCCTCGTGGAATACAGCGCGGATGAGCGGGTGGCCGTGATCACGCTGAATCGCCCGCATGCGGACAACGCGATCACCACCGAGATGGGCGCCCGACTGACCGAGATCCTGGAATCGATCGCCGTCCGCACCTCCCTCCGCGCCGTGATCCTCACCGGTGCAGGTGATCGCGCGTTCTCCGTCGGCAGCGACCTGCGCCAGCGCAAGAGCATGACGAAGGAGGACTGGCTGCGCCAACGCCAGGACTTCGACCGCACCCTGTACTCGGTGCGGCAGCTACGCAAGCCGATCTTCGCAGCTGTCAACGGGATCGCGTACGGCGGTGGCTCCGAGCTGGCCCAGAGCACCGACTTCATCATCGCCTCGGACAACGCCACCTTCGGCCAACCCGAAGCGATGATCGGCCTCTCCGCAGGGGGCGGCTCGCCGGTCTTTCTCCCCCGCGTCCTCCCGCCCGGCAAGGCGCTGCAGATGCTGATGACCGGCGACCCGATCACCGCGCAGGAGGCCTACCGGCTCGGCATGGTCAACGAGCTCCACCCGCCAAGCGAGTTGATGGGCGCGGCGCAGCGGATCGCGGCGAAGATCGCGAGCAACTCGCCGACGGCGGTACAGGCGGTCAAGGGTGCCGTGCGAATGGGCGAAGGACAGCCGGTCGAGCAGGCGATCGCGATCATGATGGCTGCCCACTGGCGCTCGGCCGTCCATCCGGACCGCGTCGAGGGAATCGGCGCCTTCAACGAAGACCGTGACCCGACCTTTCAGGACCCTGACTTCTGATGCGCCGTCATCGGCGAGGAGGCTGAGACATGGCAGTGGCAGACGACCTCGAACAAGACCGCGCCGCGCTCAAGATGATCAACCCGGCCCCGTACAACGCGGAGGCACCACCGGATGCACTCGCGGCTGACATCACGCCGGTCGCGCTCCACTACGTCCGGAGCAACTTCGCCGTCCCGACCCACGACGGCAGCCTGGAAGTCGGCGGCGCAATCGCCAACGCCGCCACGTTGACGCTCGACGACGTGCGTCGGTTGCCTGCGGTCGAGCGTGCCGTCACGCTCGAATGCGCCGGAAACGGACGATTGGCGACCCGGCCCCTGCCGGTCGGCGAGCCCTGGGGCGACTACGCCGTCTCAACCTCGCGCTGGACCGGCGCGCTGCTGCGCGACGTCCTCGAGCAGGCACAGCCGGCGGCGGACGGCGTCGAGGTTCGCTTCGAGGGTGCCGACCATGGCCCGTACCATCTCGAGCCCGTCCTGCCGGAGACAAACCGCGAGGACCTGGCCTTCGTTCGTTCGCTCGCACTCAAACACGCGGTCGATCCGGAAGCGGAGATCCTGATCGCCTACGAGATGAACGGCGAACCACTGACCCCCGACCACGGCGCCCCGTTCCGGCTGATCGTGCCCCACTGGTACGCGGTCGCCTCCGTCAAGTGGCTGAAGCGAGTCGACGTTCTCACCGAGCCATACTCCGGCGAGTTCCAAACCGGCCACTACATCTATGAGTGGCCCGACCGGCCACACGAGCCTGTCGACCTCATGCGCGTCCGCGCCCGCATCACCGATCCAGCCCCCGGCACGATCATCCCCGCCGGCACCTACACCGTGCGCGGAAAGGCCTGGTCCGGCACCGGGCCGGTGACTGCAGTCGACGTCAGCTTTACCGGCGAAGGCGAGTGGCATTCAGCCAAGCTCGAACCTCCGAAGGACCCGTCTCAGTGGCAGGACTGGTCCCTCGACTGGGAGGCAACGGGGGTCGGACGGCACAGCCTGCGCGCGCGCGCAACCGACGCCGCCGGCAACGTCCAACCCGAGATCCCACCCTGGAACCGCCTCGGCTACGGGAACAACGCGATCGAAGTCTCGTACGTCGACGTTCGCTGAGTAGCCCGGCTCCGGGAGGGTTGACTCCAGAGTGGCCGCGCGCAACGATTCGTGGCCGGGGGAAGATGCCGTCACCGCGTGCGGCCGCGGGTCGGGGAGAGGAGCACCCATGCAGCACCCACGCGCCACCGCAATCGCGGCGGTCGTGCTGTGCGCCGCGCTCGCCGTCGCCGGCAGCGCGAGCGCTCACGTCGGCCAACCGACGCTGACCGCGCAACACGCGTTCGTCGGCGATCCGCTCTGGGGACTGGACAGTGCAGAGGGCACGCTACTCGGCCTGCTTCCGGACGAGCGGACCGCGCAGGCGAGCACCACGAAACTCATGACGCTGCACTTGACCGTGCTCGCCCTGAATGACAACGAGGTCTCGCTGAGCGACCTGGTCACCATCAACGCGACGGAGGCCGGGATCGGCGGGAGCACGATGGCCGACATCAACGGCGTCTCGCTGGAGGAAGGCGAGATCGTCAGTCTCGAAACGCTGATCCGCGGGATGATGTACCCGTCTGGGAACAACGCCGCGTGGGCGATCGGACGTCACGTCGCCGAGGCGTACCTCGGCGTAGGCGCGGACGCGGCCGACTTCGTCGCGATGATGAACCAGCACGCGGCGGCCGACGGGCTCGTCGACACGCAGTTCACGAACCCGAACGGTTTCGACGATCCGTTCGAGTCGGGCGTCACGCCCGCGCCGGACGAGTACAACCACTTCACCACCGCGCGCGAGCTTGCCAAGCACATTGCACACGCGATCCAGGACCCGTACTTCCAGGAGGTCGTCGGGTTCCAGGGGACGTACACCGACACGACCACGGGCGCGCCGAGTGGCACGAAGACGTACTCCTTCAGCTGGGGCTTCAGCTACCCCGGTTGGGAGGGTGCCAAGGGCGGCGGGACGCAGAACTGCAACGGCCCGAACAACGGCTGCATGGCGATGAGCGCGGAGCGGATCGGTAGGCGCGTCGTGCTCGCGTTCATGCAGGGTCAGCCGTTCGCGGAGGAAGCCGGTCTGTTCGACTTCGGGTTCGCGACCATCTTCCACCCCGACGCGCGTGGCACGAGCCTGCCGGTCGCGAGCGTCGAGCAACAAGAGATCGACTGCCTCACCGAAGAGCGTGCCGTCACGGCCGCGTTGACGACCTCCGACGGCGCGAACGTGGCGGTCTGGGACGCCGACGTCGACGCCTCGACGCTGACCAAGCTCGGTCAGGCAGCCGTGCCGTCGACGCAGAAAGGCGGCGCGGGCGGCGGTAAGGGGCCCTTCGAGGACGTCGAGGTCGCAGCGATGCCCAACGGTGACTTCGTCGTGGCTGTCCGCAAGGGCGCCAACGAGGAGCTGTCGTGGTGGACGGTCACCGGGGGCGGGACGCCGACGCTCGTCGCCGACGGCAAGAAGTCCGGGCCGGCCATCTCGCTGGCGATCCAGCCCATCTCGTCGACGCGTTTCCTGACCGTCGCGGTCAATCCGGACCACGTGCTCGTGCTCAAGTCGTGGGAGCTCGGAGCCGGCTCGATCACGCACCTCGGGACGTTCGAGGACGCCTCGCGGGTCTTTCACGAGGCAACCGCTGCGAGGCCGCGTGCGGTCGACATCTTCAGCGGACATCGGGTGTTCACGGCTGTCGCCAGCTCCGGTGTGACGGTGCTGGACACGTGGGCTGTCGACGCCGCGGGTGCGATCACGCGCCTCGGCGAGACGGCGCTCAACGGCATCCGGGTGAACCTGTCGACGGCGGCGCTTCCGGTGGAGCCCGTGTTTGCCGGCGAGCTCTTTCCGCCTGCGTACTACGCCGTGGGCTACCGCGCCGTAGGCGGCAACCTCGCGCTGCGCTTCTTCCGGATCGCGGCCGACGGGACGCCGACGGACGAAGGTGGGGCCGGTCTGGCGTCGCTCGGCGCAGAGACCGTGCGCGTGGAAGGGCTCGGCGTGGCGGGAGTGATCGCGGCGAGCCGCGACTCGGCCGGGGACGTCGAGCTGACCGTCTTCGACGCCGAGCGTCAGGCGGACAACTCGATCGCGCCTGACGTCATCTCGCAGCACTCGGCGTTCGGCGCGGCAACCTCGCTCGGCATGTGCGAGTCGTTCTCGACGCACTCCGAGGGCGACTACGTCACGTCGTCGACGGGAGCCGACCAGCTGCTGCGCCTCCGGGCGTTCCGTTCCGGCGACCGGCCGTAGGGAGCGAGGGGGCGCGCGGCCGGACCGCGCGCCCCCTCTAGACTCTTCGCTCGATGAGAAGACTCGCGCCGTTCGCCTGCCTCCTCCTGCTCCTTCTCGCCGTCGCCGGCTGCGGTGCCGGCGAGCGCTGGGGCGGCTACACCCAGAAGGAGGCGAAGGAGATCATCGCCGACCCCGACGTCAAGGAGACGATCATCCAGGCGACCCCGCGCAAGCCGGATCAGCAGCCGGTCGCCGCGATCTACCCGGCGGGCGCAGATGCTCGAGGACGCCGAGCTCCGGAAGGTCAAGATGCAGGGCCAGGACGCGTGGGAGTACAACGACAAGGCGAACGACTTCTGCCTCTACGTCTGGTTCGACGAGGCGTCGAACGGTTTCCTCGCCCAGGCGAGCCATTGCGTGGGTGTCCCCGCCTGACCTGACCGGATCGATGGAACCCCTCTACAAGCCGGAGGGCGTCGAGGCGCGCTGGCAAGAGACCTGGGAGGCCGAAGGCCTCTACAACGCCGAGGTCGACCCGGCGCGAGAGCCGTACACGATCGCGTTTCCGCCGCCGAACGTCACCGGCGACCTGCACATGGGGCACGCGCTCAACGCCTCGATCCAGGACGCCCTGATCCGCTGGCACCGGATGCGCGGCTTCAACGCGCTCTGGCAGACCGGGTACGACCACGCGGGCATCGCAACGCAGAACGTCGTCGAGCGTGAGCTCGCGAAGGAAGGGCTGACGCGCTACGACCTCGGCCGTGAGGCGTTCCTCGAACGCGTGTGGGCGTGGCTCGAAAAGTATGGGCTGGTGATCATGGGGCAGCTTCGCGCCCTGGGCGCGTCGATGGACTACCGCCGCGAGCGGATGACGATGGACGAGCGTTACGTGCGCGCAGTGCTGCGCTTCTTCGTCCACCTGTACGGCAAGGAACTGATCTACCGCGCGAACCGGATCGTCAACTGGTGCCCGCGCGACGCCTCGGCGATCTCGGACCTCGAGGTGAACCACCTGCCGGTCGACGACACGCTGACGTGGATCCGCTACCCGATTGCCGGAGAGTCCGGGCACGTGACGATCGCGACCGTGCGTCCCGCGACGATGCTCGCGGACACCGGCGTCGCGGTGAACCCGAACGACGAGCGCTACAAGCACCTGATCGGCAAGGAGGCGATCGTGCCGATCGTCGAGCGCCGCGTGCCGATCATCGGCGACGAGCGAGTCGAGCTGGACTTCGGGACCGGCGCGCTCAAGGTCACGCCCGGGCACGACCCGATGGACTTCGACATCGGCAGAGACCACGGGCTCGAGGAGCTCACGGTGATCGGTCTCGACGGCCGCATGAACGAGGCGGCCGGCGAGTTCGCCGGTCTCACGCAGAAGGAGGCGAACGAGCGGATCGTCGAGCGCCTTCGCGAACAGGGCTTGCTCGAGCAGCAGGAGCCGTACCGGCACGCGGTCGGCCACTGCGACCGGTGCGGGACGCGGATCGAGCCGCTGATCACGCTCCAGTGGTGGGTGACGATGAAGCCGCTGGCGGAGCCCGCCGCAGCCGCGATCCGCGACGGTCGCGTCGTCTTCACTCCGGAGCAGCAGAACGCCGTCGCGCTCGACTGGCTCGACAACATCCGCGACTGGTGCATCTCGCGGCAGATCTGGTGGGGGCACCGGATCCCGGCGTGGTACTGCCCCGACGGGCACACGACGGTCGCCGAGAGCGCGCCGGACGCCTGCGCGGAGTGCGGCTCGACCGAGATCCACCAGGACGAGGACGTCCTCGACACCTGGTTCTCGTCAGCGCTCTGGCCCTTCGCGACGCTCGGCTGGCCGGAGCAGACGCCGGACCTCGACTACTTCTATCCGAACGACGTGAACGCGACCGACCGCGGGATCATCTTCCTCTGGGAGACGCGGATGATCATGGCCGGCCTCGAGCTCATGGGCGAGGTGCCGTTCCACGACGTGATCATCCACTCGACGATCCAGGCGCCGGACGGACGTCGCATGTCGAAGAGCCTCGGCACCGGCATCGACCCGCTCGAGGTGATCGGCTCGCACGGCGCCGACGCGACGCGGTACGGGCTGCTCAAGATGTCCTCGACGCAGGACGTGCGCTTCAACGTCGGGATGATCGACGAGGGGCGCAAGCTCGCGAACAAGTTGTGGAACGTGTCGCGCCTGGTGCTGGCGAACGCCGGCGACGCGCGGCCCGACGTGCGGCCGGCGAGCATCGAGGAGCGTTGGATTCTCGCGCGGCTCGACGCGGCGCGCGGCCACATCGAGCGCGAGCTCGAAGCCTTCGACTTCGCCGGCACCGTGAACACGCTCTACCGGGTCACGTTCGACGACTTCTGCGACTGGTACGCGGAGGCGATCAAGCCGCGGCTCTACGAAGGCGGCGACGAGGATGCGCGCGCCACCGCGCTCGCCGCGCTCGAGCGGCTGCTCAAGCTGCTCCACCCCGTGATGCCGCACGTCACCGAGGAGATCTGGTCGAACCTGCCCGATCGCACCTCCAAGCTGATCGTCGCCGAGTGGCCGGGTGCCGACCCGCGCTTCGCCGAGTTCGGCGACGCGCTCGTGCGCGTGCAGGACGCTGCCGCGATCTTCCGCCGCAGCCAGGTGCAGGTCGAGCTCGATCCCGACGAGCGCCGCATCTTCGAGGCGGTCGTCCGGCCGGAGCGCGTGAAGGCGAACGGCAACGCAAAGCTCGAGATCGACCGCCTGCGCAAGGAGCTCGAGCGCTCCCAGAAGATGCTCGGCAACGAGCGCTTCGTCGCGAACGCCGCGCCCGAGGTGGTCGAGGCCGAGCGCGAGAAGCTCGAGCGCTACGAGCGCGAGCTCCGCGCCCTCGAGGCCTCCCAGGGCTAGACGGTTCGCGTTCGACGGCGGCGGAAACACCGCGCCCATGAAGTGGAAGCGAGGAGCCGGACGCGGAGACGTCGAGGACATGCGCGGCCGCGGTGGGATGGGCGGCGCCGGGATCCCGATCGGCGGCATCGGCGGCGGCGCCGGCCTGCTCTTGCTCCTCCTCGTCGTCCTGCTGAACGGCGGCCTGCCGGGCGGCGGTTCGAGTGGCGGCCCGCTCGACCCGTTCCCGACCGTCGCGTCGCCGCAGGTGGAGACCGGCGAGCCGCAGACGACGGACAACCAGACGGAGTTCGTCTACTTCGTGACGAACGACGTCCAGAACACGTGGGAGGACATCTTCAAGCGCGCCGGCGAGCAGTACCCACGCACGACGCTGCGGCTCTTCAGCAACCAGGTCAGCACAGGCTGCGGCGTCGCGTCGTCCGCGACCGGCCCGTTCTACTGCCCGCCCGACCAGCACGTGTACCTCGACATGACCTTCTTCCGCGAGCTGAAGACTCGCTTCGGCGCGGCCGGCGACTTCGCGCAGGCCTACGTGATCGCGCACGAGTTCGGGCACCACGTCCAGAACGCGCTCGGCATCAACGACCAGGTGAAGACGCGCGAGGACGGGATCAAGCTCGAGCTGCAGGCCGACTGCCTCGCCGGCGTGTGGGGACACTCGGCCGCACAGCGGAAGCTGCTCGAGCCCGGCGACCTTCAGGAGGGCCTCGGCGCTGCGGCCTCCGTCGGCGACGACCGGATCCAGGAGAAGACCCAGGGCCGCGTCGATCCCGAGTCGTGGACGCACGGCTCCGCCGCCGAGCGGCAGAAGTGGTTCAAGGTCGGCTTCGACAGCGGCGACCCTGCCACCTGCGACACCTTCAAGACGTAGCCCGAGCGCCCTAGACTCGGCCCATGGCCGAGCCCCGCCGCGAGCGCAAGGTCGTCACCGTGCTCTTCGCCGACCTGGTCGGCTTCACCTCGCGCTCCGAGCAGCTCGACCCCGAGGACGTCGACGCCGTCCTTCGCCCGTACCACGAGCGCCTGCGCACGGAGCTCGAGCAGTGGGGCGGCACGGTCGAGAAGTTCATCGGCGACGCCGTGGTCGCGGTCTTCGGCGCGCCGGTCGCGCGCGAGGACGACCCCGAGCGCGCGCTTCGCGCAGCGCTCGCGATCCGCGACTGGGCGATCGACGAGGACGGCGTCGAGGTCCGGATCGCCGTGAACACGGGCGAGGCGCTCGTGTCGCTCGACGCCCGCCCGGACAGCGGCGAGGGGTTCGTCGCCGGCGACGTCGTCAACACGGCCTCGCGCCTGCAGTCCGCCGCACCGGTCAACGGCATCCTCGTCGGCGAGCAGACGCAGCGCGCGACGAGCCACGTGATCGACTACAGCGCCGCCGAACCGGTCGTCGCGAAGGGAAAGAGCGAGCCGATCGCGGTCTGGGAAGCGCTGCAGGCGCGCTCGCGATTCGGCGTCGACGTGCGTCAGCACGGCGGAGCGGCGCTCGTCGGGCCGCGCCGCGGAGCTCGAACGCGCTGGTCGAGGCGCTCGCGCGCGCACAGCAGGAGCGCGAGCCGCAGCTGGTCACGCTCGTCGGCGTGCCGGGGATCGGCAAGAGCCGACTCGTCTGGGAGCTGTTCGGAGTCGATCGGCCGAGGTGACGACGCTCGTCTACTGGCGGCAGGGCCGCTCGCTGCCGTATGGACGAGGGCGTCAGCTACTGGGCGATCGCGGAGATGGTGAAGGCCCAGGCCGGCATCCTCGAAGACGACGACGCCGGACGTCGTCGCCGAGAAGCTCGCCCGCGCGGTGCGCGACGTCGTCGAGCGTCGAGCCCGACTGGGTGGCGGCGCGCTTGCGCCCGCTCGTCGGTCGAGGCCGAGCTCGATGCCGGAGCCTCGAACCGCGACGAGTCGTTCACCGCCTGGCGGACGTTCTTCGAGTCGCTCGCCGAGCGCCGGCCGCTCGTGCTCGTCTTCGAAGACCTCCACTGGGCCGACGACGGCCTGCTCGACTTCATCGACCACGTCGCGGACTGGTCGAGCGGGCGTGCCGCTGCTCGTGCTGTGCACGGCGCGCCCGGAGCTCTTCGAGCGCCGCCCGGGCTGGGGCGGCGGAAAGCTGAACGCGCTCACGCTCGCCCTGTCGCCGCTCTCGAACGCCAGGACTCCGTCGACGCTGCTGTCGCTCGTGCTCGCGCGCACGGTGCTGCGCAGCCGAGACCCAGCAGACGCTGCTCGAACGTGCCAGCGGCAACCCTCTCTACGCCGAGCAGTTCGCGCGCCTCTACGCTCGAGCGCGGCTCGGTCGACGACCTGCCGCTTCCCGGAGGGCGTGCAGGGCCTGATCGCGGCGCGCCTCGACTCGCTCCCGGCCGAGGAGAAGGCGCTGCTCCAGGACGCCGCGGTGATGGGCAAGGTGTTCTGGTCCGGCGCGCTCTCCGTCAACGGCGCGCGTCTGGAGCGGCTGCACGCGCTCGAGCGCAAGGAGTTCATCCGGCGCGAGCGACGCTCGTCGGTCGCGGGCGAGGACGAGTTCGCGTTTCGCCACGCGCTCGTGCGCGATGTCGCGCTACGGGCAGATTCCGCGCGCCGACCGCGCCGCCAAGCACGTCGGCGCGGCGGGGTTCGAGGCCTAGCCCGAGCTTAGTGGTGCAGCGCCGGCTTCAGCCGGCGGTGCCTGTGCACCAGGCTGCTGAGCCGATCGAGCAGTCCAGGTCCGACAGCCTTGCGGACGCGCGGTTCGCGGTCGACGGTGTGGCGCCGGCGCGACTCGCGCAGGAACTCCGCGCGGTGAAGGTTGGCGACATCGTGGTTCAGGAGCTGATCGTGCATGGCATCTCCTCGTTTGCGGCTTAGCCACAAGACGGTCCGGGGCCATGCGATCTTCCCCGAGGCGCTACTGCACCGGCGCAAGCGTCCGGGCCGACGCCGCCGCAGCGTCCGCTGCGAGACGCGTCGCCCGATGGAGCCGCTCGTCGTTCTCGAGCACACCGAGGTTGATCTCGACCAGGTGCGCCGCCGCGCGCGTCGCGCCGAGCGCGAGCATCGCGGCCGCGGTCGCGTCGCCACGGGCAGTCGACGCGCCGTCCTCCGCGACGACGGCGGCGAGCTCCGCGACGTTCGCGGCTGCCTCGGCGATCGCGAGCGGGAACGCCGCGGCACGCTCCAGCGAGGAGCCGATCAGCTCGTTCTTCGAGTCGCTGTCGACGGCGTCCGGCAGCTTGAGCGCGGCGAGCGCGTGCTCGTAGACCTCGTCGTTCAGCGGCGCCAGCTCGGCGAGCCGCTCGCGGAGCACCGTCGCCTGGGCGATCGCGGCGCCGCGGAGCTCCCACTCCGGGGAGTTGCGGGCGGCCATCTCGACGAGGCCGGCCGCCAGCGCACCGGTCAGAGCTGCGAGCGCCCCGCCGCCCGGAGTCGGCGACTCCGAGGCCGCCTCACCTAGGAGGCCCCGGACACTGAGATCGTGCAGGCGCGCCACCCCCGCATTGTCTCAGCGCCGGGCGCCCGAGCCTAGGGGAGAGAGAGCCGCCTCCGGAGCGCTTCCACGGTCGCGGGGTCGGCCTCGATGCCCTCTTGCGCGAAGGCAGCCTCGAGGTCGGCGATCAGCAGCTCGCGGAAACGCGCGTCGGCCTCGGCCCGGGCCACAAGCCGGTCGAGGCCGGGCCTGGCGAGCGGAAGCTCCTGCGCAGCCTCGACCCAGCCCCGTGGGGCGGGCGGCAGCAGGGCCAACAGCTTGGCCAGACGCTCTTCAGGATGGGGATCCATCACACCCCAAGACGTGGGTCGGGGCCGTTTTCTTCCGTGAACCGCTCGCGGAGCCGCGCCAGGCACCGCGAGATCCGGCTGGCGATCGTCCCGGAGGGCAGGTCGAGGGCGTCGGCGATCGTCCGGTAGCTCTCGTCCCGGGCGAAGAAGCGGTCGAGGATCTCGCGGCAGTGCTCGGGAAGCTCCGCCAGGGCTTCGTGGACGGCGAAGGCGTCGGTCAGCTCCTCGATCCGGTCCTCCCCGCCCTCGGCCTCGAGGTCCTCCAGCGGCTGCTCCCGCGCCGATGCTCGGAGCCGGTCGATGCAGAGCCGCCGGGTCAGAGAAGCGAGCCAGGGCCGGAAGGCGTCGTCGTCCCGCAGCGTGTGCAGGCGTTCGTAGGCCCGGGTGAAGGTGTCCTGGAAGACGTCCTCTGCGTCGTGGGACGACAGGCGAAACGCCTGCGTGATCGCGTAGACATAGCGCGAGTAGCGCTCGACGAGCTCACGCCAGGCGTCGGCGTCGCCGGCGCGGCACCGTGCGATGAGCTCTGCGTCGGAAACCACCGACACATCAAACAAGAGTCCGCCGGGGAAAGCGAAGCGCCACGTGGCGAGGCGCTCGCGAAGGGGCTCCCCTACGGCGGGCTCGCGCAGTCCTCCAGGCTCGCTACCGCGACATCTAGACGGTCTCGAGCGCGGCGAGCGCCGCGTCGACGTCGTGCTCGTCGTTGTAGAAGTGGAACGAGAAGCGGACGCTGTTGTCGCGCCACGACGTGACGATGCCCTGCTTCTGCAGGAGCTCCACGGCGGCGGCCGGGTCGTCGTGCTCGACACAGACGAGCGCACCGCGCTGCTCCGGTGTGACGACGCGACGGCTCGTTCCGTCGATCAGCGCCTGCGTGAGCGCTGCAACGCGCGCGTTCGTGTCGCTCGACGCCCGCCTCGAGCACGAGGCGAAGGCCGGCGAGCCCCGCGTAGACGTTCGGGATCGGCGGCGTGCCGGATTGGAAGCGCGCGGCGGTGCGCGCCGGCGAGTAGTCGCGATCGTCCATCGCGAAGACGTCCTCGTCGGCGAACCATCCCGTCGTCGTCGGCCGGATGCCTTCCACCAGGGAGCGGCGCGCGTAGAAGAACGCGAGCCCGGCCGAGCCGAGGAGGTACTTGACCGTCCCGGCTGCGAGGAAGTCGACGTCGAGCGCGCGAACGTCGAGCGGGATCGTTCCCGCGGACTGGTACGCATCGAGGAAGACGAGCGCGCCTCGCTCGTGTGCGAGGCGCGCGATCTCTTCGACCGGCAGCCGCTCGCCCGTGCGGTAGCTGACGTGCGTGAGCGAGACGAGCAGCGTCTCCTCGTCGATCTCCGACTCGAAGTCGCGCGTGTGGACGATCCGCGCGCCGCGGTCCTCCTGCGCGTGCCAGATCTGACCGACGGTCGGAAACTCGACCTCCGAGAGCACGACCTTCGAGCGCGGTCCGTCGAACCGCAGTCCGCTCGCGAGCGCGCTGACGCCCGCCGAGAGCGAAGTCGTCACGGCGACGTCTTGCGGCTCCGCGCCGACGAGCTCTGCGAACGCGGCTCGCGCCTCCTCGGTCTTCTCGCCCCACAGCTCCCACGGCGAGCCCAGCTCGTCCCAGTCGCGCACGTACTGCTCGTAGGCCTCGCGCACGTCGTTCGAGAGCGCGCCGTGCGAGCAGCTGTTCAGGTACGTCAGCCGCGAGAGGATCGGGAAGCGGCTACGCAAGCGGCTCGATCGGGTCGCCGACGCGTACGCGGCCGGGCGTGACGACCTCGCCGTAGACCCCGAAGTCGAGGTGCTTCTCGCCACGCGTGCCGCGATACGCCTTGATCACGCGCAACGTGTCGAGGTCGCGCTCGCCGGTGTCCGGGTTCTTCGTCGTGATCGCGCAGCGGGCGACCTGCTCGTGCACGCGCACGACGGCCTCGCCGATTTGCACGTCGCTCCCGACCCAGGTGTCCTCCACGTGCGGCTTGCCGCCCTGAACGCCGACGAGCATGCGAAACCGGCGTGCGTCGGCGGCGTCGACGCCTGCTTGCCGCGCGAGCTCGTCCACCGACTCGTCGGAGACGATCGAGACCGAGCCGTCGGCGCGGTCGACCGCGCGGCCGGGCGCGTCGGTGCGCGCGAGGCGGAGCTCGCGGCCGGCGTAGTCGGAGAGCGCCTGCGCCCACGGCCCCTGCACGATCCGCCCGGGCTCGTCGCGGTTGTAGAACCAGGTGGAGACGGGCTCGCCGAGCTCGATCGGACCGTCGACGACCGAGCCGTCGGGGAACGTGAGCGAGAACGTGTCCGCGTCGGGCTCCCACCGTGGCACGACGGGAAAGAGCGAGCGCTCGAGCCTCGTCAGGCCGTTGACGAACCTGCCGCGCTCGTCGAGCAGATGGAAGCGCCGGTTCTCGAGCACGCCGAACGACTCGAGCGTCAGCTCGTCCCGTTGCGTGAGCGCGAGGCCCTTGACGGGCGCCACTGACAACCAGGAGACCGTCGGCACGGGCCTACGTTAGTTGCCGGGGATTCCCTCCACCTCGACCTCGGTGTGGCCGCGTGCGACGACCTCGAGGTCGAAGACGAAGAAGTCGCGCTGCGTCACGTGGACGGCGACGTTGTAGACGGGGACGTCGCCGATCCGGCCCTCGAAGGAGCCGGCATGCGCGTGCCCGTGCAGCACGACGTCGGGCCGGTACTCCTGGATCGGGTTTGCGAGGCGTGAGCTGCCGAGGAGTGCGTGGATCCCGGGCGGCTCGCCCTCGAGCGTGTCGAGGATCGGCGCGTAGTGCAGCAGCACGATCCGCAGCGGGCAGTGCGAGACGCGCCGGAGCCCGCGTCCGATCGCACGCGCCTCCTCGGTCGTCTCCGCGTAGACCTCGCGCAGCAGCGGCTCTCCGAAGTCGGGAATCGACGAGCCGGCGAAGCCGCCGACGAAGCCCTTCGTGCCGACGACCCCGAGCTCGATCCCGTTCACCTCGCACACTGCCGCCTCGCGGACGAGCACGCGCACGCCGGCGCGCCGCAGCGTCTCGGCGATCTCGTCGTGCTGCGCCAGGTGGTAGTCGTGGTTCCCGAGCACCGCAAAGACCGGGACGTCGAGCGGTCGGCACGCGTCCGCGAGCACCTCGGCCTCCGCCGCTTCGCCGTCGGCGGTCAGGTCGCCCGCGAGCATGATCACGTCGGCGTCCACCGCTGCGCGCTCGAACGACTCGCGAAGCTGCTGGCCGTGGTCGACGGTTGCGTGGATGTCCCCAGCTGCGGCGATCTTCAGCGACTGCACTACTTCTTTCCTACCACCGCCCGGGTTTGCCGCAAACGAGCGACCGGGTACCGATCCCTGATGGCACGGAGAAACGCCGATGTGGAGCCGCTCGTCGCAGCTATGAAGCACGCAGGCGCCGCGCTTCGTGATGCCGAGATCCGCTTCGCGCTCGCGGGCGGACTCGCGATCTGGGCCCGCGGCGGTTCGGTCACGGATCACGACGTCGACCTGCTCGTCAAGCCGGAGGATGCGGAGCGCGCGCTGCAGGTCCTCGACCGAAGCCGGCATGCGCCCCGAGCGACCGCCGGAGGACTGGCTCTTGAAGGCGTACCACGACGACACGCTCGTCGACCTGATCTTCTCTCCGGCCGGCGGTCCGGTGACGGACGAGTTGCTCGACCGTGCGGAGGAGCGCGAGGTGATGGCGATGCGGCTGCCGGTCTCTTCGATGGAGGACGTGCTGACGACGAAGCTGCTCGCGCTGACCGAGCAGGAGCCGAACTACGCGTCGGTGCTCGAGGTCGCGCGCACGTTGCGCGAGCAGATCGTGTGGGACGAGGTGCGCGAGCGCACCGCGGGCTCACCGTTCGCGAAGGCGTTCTTCACGCTGATCGAAGAGCTCGGGATCCTCCCCGAGCACGCCCCTGCTTAGAAGTAGAACTGCCGCCAGGCGGTCCACCAGTCGTCGGCGCGCGAGACGATCGTGCGCGGCTCGACGATCTCGACGCCGTGGCGGAAGCGGAGCTTCTGGACGTCGCGCGGCTGCGAGTACTGCACCTTGATCTCGGCCGGGCGGCCGGGATCCCAGGGCGGGACCGCGGAGAGGTTCGAGAGCGCCTGCTTGGCGCCGTCCTGGATCAGCTCGCGCGCGACGACCGGCGGCAGGTTGCGGGCGCTGAAGCGGCCGAGCCCGCGCTTGACCGCGACGGTGGTCAGACCGGTGCCCAGCAAGTCGGTCGCTTCGTCGCAGACGGCCTGGTCGCCGGTCACGAGCAGCACGGGGCAGCCGAAGTGGCCGCAGAGCGCCGCGTTGATCCCGGTCTCGCCGACGAGGACGTCGTTGAACCAGAGGTTCTGCCAGTTCGTCCCGGAGACGGTGTGACTGAGCACGCCGAGCTCGGTGCCCGCGCGCGCGTGCATCCCGACGAAGAGCGCCGCGTCGCAGCCCTGCTCGAGGAACTCGGTGTACTCCGTCCACTCGTCCTGCACGACCCACTCGCAGTCGGGGTCGAGCTGGTCGGGGATCAACGAGTTGAACGTCCATCCCTTGCCGGCGCCGTGGCAGTCCATGACGACGATCTCCGTCGCGCCGGCGGCCTTCGCGCCGCGCACGCACGCGTTGATCTCCTCGGTGTAGAGCTTGCGGCCTTCCTCGTAGAGCGACTCGCCGCCCGAGACCTGCTCCCACTTGACGATCCCGGAGACGCCCTCCATGTCACTGATGATGTGAACGCGCATCGGCGGGTAGCGTAGTCCGCGTGGAGACGGGGCTCGCCGGGAAGCGTGTGCTCGTGACGGGCGGCTCCGGCGGGATCGGCGGTGCCTGCGCCCGCGCGCTCATGGCCGAGGGAGCCCGGGTCGCGGTGCACTACCACCGGGGCCGCGATCGGGCCGAGGCGGTCGGGGCCGAGGTCGTCCTGGGGGCCGACCTGACCGACGAGGCGCAGGTCGACGCGCTCTTCGAGCAGGCGCGCGCCGCGCTCGGTGGGCTCGACGCCTGCATCGCGGTCGCCGGGGTCTGGCCGAGCGAGGACGTTCCCGTGTGGGAGCTCTCGCTCGAGCGCTGGGAGGACACGCTGCGCGCGAACCTCACGACCGCGTTCCTCACGGCGCGCGCGTACCTGCGCGAGCTCGAGCGCGAGGGCCACGGCTCGCTCGTGCTGATCGCGTCCACCGCCGGCCTCTACGGCGAGGCGGGCCACGCCGACTACGCGGCCGCGAAGTCCGCGGTCGCGCACGGGCTCCTCCTCTCGCTCAAGAACGAGGTCGTGCGGGTCGCCCCGAAGGCGCGGGTGAACGTCGTCGCCCCGGGCTGGACGGAGTCCCCGATGACCCGCGGCCACGTCGACCCCGAGGCGGTCCGCAAGATCTCCCGAACGATGGCGCTGCGCAAGGTCGCCCAGCCCGAGGACGTGGCCGCGGCGGTCGTGTACCTCGTGTCCGACGTCCTCTCGGGCCACGTGACGGGTCAGGTCGTGACCGTCGCCGGCGGCATGGAAGGCCGAACGGTTCACCAGGACTGAAAATGCGAAAGCGGCGCGTCTCCGCGCCGCCTCCGGAAGCTCCAAGCCACAGGGTGATTGCCGTCAGCCCCGACCAGAAGACTCCTGGGCGCATATCGGCAGGCCGGGCCTCACCCTTTAGAGCTACTTGGATCCCCCGCGCTGGGCGAACTTCTGGGTGAGAACGCGAAAGGCGGGCCGCCGCCCGGCCCGCCTTTCGATCTTTCCGGAGCCCCCGCCGCAACGGGGCCACCGGCTCTGATTGGGAGCACCCCCCGCCGCATCGGGGGCGCCTCTCCATTGCTTCCGGAGTATTGCCGGGGTGTTGCCAGTTGATCCATCACCCTTCCGGGGTTGACCTTGTGTGGTTCACCGCCGCCGGCGGCGCTACACTCGACCCCCGGAGCCGGGCGCACCACTCCCGCTCCGCATCGAGAGAGGCTGAGGGAACCGGCCCTGAGACGCCTCGGCAACCTGCCCAAGAGCAAGGTGCCAAGCCCGGCCGGGTCGAGAGGCCCGGGAGGATGTCGAGCGAAGGGAGACCCGAGTGGACGCACCCAACCGATTCGTCGAGCGCCTCGAGAGCGGTCCGCCGATCGTCGGCGACGGCGGCATGGGCGCGCTCGTCACGAGCGCCGTTCCCCGCCTCCGAACCCCCGAGGAGGCGAACCTCCGCGCCCCGGACGCCGTCGTCTCGCTCCACGTCGGCTTCATCCGGGCGGGGGCCGAGCTGATCGAGACGAACACGTTCGGCGCCAACCGCCGAAAGCTGGCCGGCCACTACCTCGAGGACGAGTTCGAGCAGATCGTCTCGGCGGGCGTCCGCCTCGCCCGCGAGGCCCGCGAGGTGACGGGGAGCAACGTCTTCATCGGCGGCTCGATCGGCCCGCTCGGCGACGTCGACGACTCGCAGCCCAAGGAGCGCTCCGGGCTTTTCTCCGAGCAGGCGTCGATCCTGGAGGGGCGCGGCGCCGACCTGTTCATGCTCGAGACGTTCTTCGATCTCGACGAGCTCGTCGTCGCGGTCGAGGCCGTTCGCTCGGTGTCGAGCCTGCCGATCGTCGCGCTGCTCACCTTCGAGAACGACGCGGAGACCCTCGCCGGCGTGACCGCGCGCGACGCTGCCGACAAGCTGCGCGAGCTCGGGGTCAGCGCGCTCGGCGCGAACCACGGCGCCGGCCTCCAGGCGGCGCTCCGCGCGATCGAGCAGATGGGCGGCGACGGCATCCCGCTCGCCGCGCTGCCGAACATCGGCCTCGCGAGCATGGCCGGCGGCCGCGTCATCTACCCGCACGCCTCCCCGGAGTACTTCGCCGAGTTCGCCGCGCACGCGCGGCGGCTCGGCGCGAAGATCATCGGCGGCTGCTGCGGCACGACGCCGGCCGAGATCGCGGCGATCCGCCGCTCGGTCGACGAGGCCCGCGAGCCGCGAGCGCCGCTCGTCTTCCGCGAGCGCGAGACGGCGATCGCCGTCGAGGAAGCGCCGGCGGAGACCACGCTCGCCCGGATGCTCCGCGAGGGCGAATGGGTCGTCTCGGTGCAGCTCGACCCGCCGCTCGGCGGCTCGAACGCCGGGATGCTCGAGGTCGCGCAGGCGCTGAAGGACACGGGTGCCGCCCAGTTCGTCGACATCAACGACAACCCGCGCGCCCGCGCGCGGATGAGCGGGATCATGAGCGCGGTCGCGATCGAGCGGACGGTCGGGCTCGAGACGATCCCGCACCAGACTCCGCGCGACACGACGATCTCGGGGCTGGAGTCGCTCCTCCTCGGCGCCCACGCCGAAGGCGTCCGCAACATCCTCGCGGTCACCGGCGACCCGCCGGAGGAAGGCGACTATCCCGGCGCCGGCGGCGTCTACCACGTCGAGGCGATCGGGCTCGTGCAGATCATCGAGCGGCTGAACCGCGGCGAGGACTTCCACGGCCGCGCGATCGACGCGCCGACGCACTTCTTCACCGGGGTCGCCGTGAACCCGACCGCCGACGACCTCGAGCTCGAGCTGCAGCGCTTCGAGCAGAAGCTCGAGGCCGGCGCGAAGTTCGCGATGACGCAGATCCTCTTCGACCTCTCCTATCTCGAGGCGTTCTTCGAGCGCTTCGGCGGACCGTCGCCGATCCCGCTGCTGGTCGGGATCTGGCCGCTCCGCTCACACCAGCTCGCGCAGCGGCTGCACAACGAGGTGCCGGGGATCGTCGTGCCCGACCACGTGCAGCAGGCGCTGCTCGACGCGGGCCCGAACGCGCCGGACGTCGGCGCGAAGCTCGCGCACGAGCTCGTCGCACGGTCGAAGGAGCTCGCCGCGGGGATCTACGTCGTCGCGCCGTTCCGACAGCCGCTCGGGGTGCTCGACTTCCTTAGATCGTGAGCAGCGGATCGACGTAGAGATCGTCGATCTCGAACGAGGCGCCGCGGCCGGTCGGCGTGAAGCGGAAGCGCAGCTGAGCCGAGAGGTTGCGATTGAGCCCGAGCGTCCCGAGGACGTTCATGAGCACGTGCCCGTACTTCGGGCTGGGCTGCCAGGTGCCGTTGGCCTCGACGTAGCCGAGCGTCGAGTTGAACGTGAACAGCCCGAGCAGCGTCTTGTAGGTCACCTCGACCTTGAGCCGACCGTCGCTCGCCCCCGTGCTGCGGACGAAGAACCGCGATGCCGGGTCGGCGAGCTTGACGCAGGCGGCCGGCGACGTCGCGGAGCTGCCGTTCGGCAGGGAGAGCGAGTACGAGCCGCGCCGGAGCGTGTTGCTCTGCGGGATGACTCGGGCGCCGGAGAGCGACCAGCCCATGGAGCCGCTTTCGAACGAGCCGTTCGGGGCGAGCGTGTACTGCGAGTTGTCGCCCCACGGGGCGAACACCCGCTCGGGGTCGTCCATGCAGGACAGCACACCTGCACGAGCACCGTCCACAGATGCCGCGCCGGCGCCGAGCGCCAACACCGCAACCAGACCGACAAGCCGCAAGCCCTTCATCCCCGCTCCTCGTTAGACCGCAGAACATGTCGAACTCTCGTCAATCGGGGTGCGACCGCCTCACCTTTTCGGGGTATGGGCACGTGTGGGCGCCCGAATCCCTCGATCGAGGGAACCTCGGGTTTCGGGCCGGATCCGATCTAGCTCAGGTGGCGACTACTGCGGCAGCTACGCCCCCGCGCGCGACTCAACCGGCGGCCGACCTCGATGCCGTCGAGCTGATCGAAGCGTCGAGAGAGCGCGCCTCCACGCGCCTCGTCAGGCGCGACCTCGTCGTCTCGACGATCGCGGCCGCGGGCTTCCTCGCGATCGCCGTTCCGCTCGCGCTCTTCGCCGACTCGTCGCGCGACGCGTCTCCGTTCCTCGTCGCGGCCCTCGTGGTGGCCTACGCGTTCGCGTCGCGAGTGCGATTCGAGATCGGAATCGGGTTCGCGATCCCGACGCAGCTCGTGTTCGTGCCGATGCTCTTCCTCGTCTCGCCGAGCCTCGCACCACTCCTCGTCGCGGCCGGCTTCCTGCTCGGCGGGATGCCCGAGAACCTCCGCGGGCAGTGGCATCTGGAGCGGGCGATCGTGCTCGTCTCGAACGGCTGGCACGCACTCGGCCCGGCGCTCGTGCTGGTCGCCGCGGGCAGCCCCTCACCCGACTGGCGCCTCCACTGGCCGGTCTTCGCGGCGGCGCTCGCCGCACAGTTCGCCTTCGACCTCGGCAGCTCTGCGGCTCGGGCGGCGTCCCTCGGCGTCAGCATCCGGCCGCATCTCCCTGCCGTCGGGCTCGCGTACCTCGTCGACCTCGCGCTCGCTCCGCTGGGGCTGCTCGTCGCCTACGCGGCCTTCCCCGATCGCCCCTACGCCTTCTTGCTGGCCCTGCCGCTGCTCGGGCTGATCGGGTTCTTCGCGAGAGAGCGCCGGGGCCGGGTCGACCACGCCGTCGAGCTCGGTCACGCCTACCGCGGGACCGCGCTGCTCCTCGGCGACGTCGTCGAGGCCGACGACGCGTACACCGGGAGCCACAGCCGCCACGTCGTCGATCTCGTCCTCTCGGTCTGCGACCGGCTCGAGCTGAGCCCGAAGAACCGTCGCGACGCGGAGTTCACTGCGCTCCTCCACGACGTCGGGAAGATCCGAATCCCCGCGGAGATCATCAACAAGCCGGGGCCGCTCGATGCGGACGAACGTGCCGTCGTCGAGCTGCACACGATCCACGGCGAGCAGATGCTCGAGAAGGTCGGCGGCGTCCTCGGAGAGGTCGGGCACCTCGTCCGCTCGTGCCACGAGCGTTGGGACGGAGCGGGCTACCCGGACCGGCTCGAGGGAGCTGCGACCCCGCTCGTCGCCCGCATCGTGTGCGCGTGCGATGCGTTCAGTGCGATGACCACGGACCGGCCGTATCGCAAGGCGCTCTCGGAAGCCGACGCGCTGGCCGAGCTGCGGCGCTGCTCCGGAACGCAGTTCGACCCGACGGTCGTCGACGCGCTCGTCGCCGTCGCCGGCTAGCCGGCGCAGTCGCCGGTCGACACCGGCCCCGCCGAGCGCGCGAGCGCACGGCGCACGATGTCCGCCGGAACGCCGTAGCCGACGTCGCCGCCGGGACGTGCGGCGAAGATCGTCGCCTGGACGCGACCTTCCGCGTCGACCGCCGGGCCGCCCGAGTTCCCGTGGCGCACGCGCCCGCGCAGGCTCGTGATCGTGCGCAGGACCGAGCTCTTCCCGTAGCTGTCGCGCGCGAGCACGGGCTGCGTCCTGCCGATCCGTCCCGCGATCGAGGTGAACGGCCCGCTTTCCGGAAAGCCGAGGATCGCAACGGAAGCCCCGGGCTTCGCCTTGGCGAGCGGAAGCGGCGACGCGTCGAGACCGGGCACGCGCAGCACGGCGACGTCGTTCCTGCTGTCGAAGTACACGAGCTGCGCCCGCAGCCGCGGCACGCCGCCGATCGGCTCGACTGTGGTGTCGTTCTGACCGGCGACGACGTGCGCAGCGGTCACGACGAGCTCGGGCGCGGCGACCCAACCGCTACCGGAGACGCCGAGCCCGCACGCCGTGCCGAGCACTCTCAGGACCGAGGGCGAGGCCTGCCGCACCGACTGGTCGGCGAGCACGCGAGGATCGGGCGCCGCGACCGGAGCGGACGGCCCGGTGATCGCGGGGAACGGGTCGACGCGCGCGAGCGCGCGCATCAGCGTCGCGGGCGGAACGAGAGTGTTCAGCTGCTGCAGGACGGCCGAGCGCTGCACGCTCTCCCGCAGCCCCGGCCTGCCCGGGAACTGCAGCGCGACCGAACCGAGCACCCAGACGACTGCGACTCCTGCGGCGGCCCCGAGGAGCAGCCCACCTGCGGAGTCGAACGCGCGCGCGGGGCCGACCTCGACCTTGCGCCGCAGAACGCTCCCGGCGACGGTCCCGAGGGTCTCGAGCAGCACGGCACCGACCGCTGCGCCCGCGAGCGCGACGAGCGGCGTGTACGGCGACTGGGAACCCTCCGCGAGCAGATGCGGCGCGAGCCGCGCGCCGATCACCGCGCCGACGACGATCCCCGCCACCGAGAGCGCGCTCGAGATCAGCCCCTTCCGGTAGCCGAAAAACGCCGCGAGAGCGACGAAGAGGAGCGCGAACCAGTCGACGCGGGTCACCCTCGCAGCGTAGCCGGGCCTGCGGAGAGCGACCCGCTAGACTGGGCCGGCTCGCGGGGGCGTAGTTCAGTTGGTTAGAACGCCGGCCTGTCACGCCGGAGGTCGCGGGTTCGAGTCCCGTCGCTCCCGTCTTGCCGAGAAGTCGCGCCCTGGCGCCTCAACTCCGGGTTCGCGTGCTCTCCATGCAGACCGCCCGGAACGCTCCCGCAGGCTGAGCCCGCCTCCGCTGCGACCGGATCCGGCATCGCAGGGCGTGCCGCCCTCCCGGGCACGAGTTGACGCAGACTTGTTACAGCGTCAGCTTGACAACAACGACCGTTTCACCCCGGTGTGTCGGACACCTGAGGTCATGGAGCTCCTAGCTCACAAGCCTCGACAGTCCGGAGAAACGTGATTAGTGCCGGATTGGGAGCGCGGCGACGAGCGAAGTCCCGTCGCCAGGCTTGCTTGTGGCCTCCAGCGAGCCGCCGAGTGCCTCGACCCGATCGCGGAGGCCGACAAGGCCGGAGCCCCGAGCCGGATCTGCGCCGCCGATGCCGTCATCGCGTACCGACAGCAGCAGTCCCTCGTTCTCTAGCTTAAGCACGACGTCGATGCGCGAGGCCTGCGAGTGTTTTGCGGCGTTGGCCAATGACTCCGACGCCACGAAGTAAGCGGCAACCTCAACCGGCTCGGGGAAGCGCTCCCCTGTCATTACTTCCAGGTCTACGGCGATCGGCGAGCGCAGCGCGAGCGCTTCAAGCGCGGGTCCTAGACCGGCGTCAGTGAGTATGGCTGGGTGAATGCCTCGCGAGAGCTCCTGCAGCTCCTCGACGGCCGTGCCGAGACCGGCGGCGATGCGCGAGAACTTCTCTCGAACGTCGCTGCTCTGCGGCGGTAGCTCGGCCGCGGCTGCGTTGGCCGCCAATGCGAGCGAGACGAGCCGTTGCTGGGTTCCGTCGTGGAGGTCGCGCTCGATCGTGCGTCGCGCCTCGTCGCCTGCGGCCACGATTCTGGCGCGGGACTCGATCAACTCGGTCCGGGCGGTCGCGTTCGAGATCGCCGTGGCGATCAACTCGGTGAACCTTTCCAGACGCGTCTCGGCGTCGGGCGGCAGGAGATTATGAGTAGAACCCACGACCATCGCTCCCCACAGGTGATCCTCGACGACGATCGGGCATCCGACATGTGACAGCGTGCCGAGGCGACGCGACGCCTCTCCAACTGACCCGCCGATGGCGGCCCAGTCCTTCTTCTCGATACGGGCCGAGCGTCCCGTCCGATAGACCTCCGCTGAAGCCATTCCTTCCTGGAATTCCCAGCGTGTCCCGATTGGGATGTCGATGTTTGTGGCGCCGACGAATACGACCGCCGCACCGTCCTCGAATCTCAAGACGGCCGCATTCGAGTAGAAGACCTGCGCCACTTCCTCGGTCACAGCCGCGAAGATCGCGCCGGGCGGTACGTCGTGCGCAACGAGCGTTGCCACCCGCCGCAGAGCGGCTTGTTCTTCGGCGAGCTGCGCGTGGGCTTGCCGTATCGCGGTATTGGCGATCGCGGTTGCGATCAGTTCAGTGAATCTCTCCAGCCGTTCTTCGGTGTCGCGCGGCAAGAGATCCTGAGAAGACACGACGATTGCTCCCCAGAGCCCACCGTCGGCGAAGATGGGACTCCCGACCATCGAGCGGAAGCGATGCCGACGAACCGCCGCGCCAAGTTCTCCTGTAAGGGAAGGCCAGTCTCGTTCCTCGACCCGCGCCGGGCGCCCAGTCCGGTGGACCTCCGCTGAGATCATTCCATCCTGAAAGTCCCATCGTGACCCGACCGGGATGTCGATGTTCACGACACCGACATACACGACCGCTGAGTCGTCCTCGAATCTCCCAACGCCTGCTGCCGAGTCGAAGAGGCGAGCGACTTCCTCGCTGACGGCGGCGAAGATCTCGTTGGCCGATACATCGCTCGCAACCAACATGGCGACGCGCCGCAGGGCCGCTTGTTCCTCGGCCAGCGCGGCGAGAGCCTCACGCGACTGTGCATTCGCGATTGCCGTAGCAAACAGCGCACTGAAGTCGGCGAGACGCCTGTCGGTTCCAGCCGCGAGCGAAATTTCGAGCGATGCAATCGTGATCGCTCCCCATAACTCGCCCTCGACGAGGACGGGAGTTGCAAGTGCGGAGCGCACGCCCGACTCGCGCGCGACCGTCGGCGGCTCGCCGTCGCATTTCTGCAGATCGAAGCTCGCGGACTGACCTGTCCGGTACACGGCACCGACGACGTAGTCCGGATCGAGGTGCACGCGGGCGCCGCGGCTGTGAGGACCGCGGTGTGCTCCCATGACCGTGACCGTGCCGTCGCCCTCGAATCTGAGCACAGCGGAGATGTCGGCTCCGCACAGTGCCTCGATCTCTCCGGCAAGCGCGTCGAACAGCGGTCCCGGGTCCACTCCGTTCGCGACGAGCGTGGCCACGCGCCGCAGCGCCGCCTGCTCATCGGCCAGCAGTTGGACATCCTCGCGCGCATCCACGTTCTCGCTCGCCCTTGTCAGAGGCCCGGTGAGCTCGGCGAGGCGAAGGTCACCGTCGTCCTGGTTCGTCTCAGTCACGCCACCAGTCTGATCCGCTCACGCGGCGGAGGGAAGGGTTGCGCCCGGGCTCGGCCCTACTGACTGACGAACACACACAGCGAGCCTTGGTGGCAGATATCCGCATCGCGGATACTTCCACAGGTGAGCAGCTCGCCTGCCACTCGGGTCGTGATTGCCGACGACGACGTCCTCCTCCGAGAAGGGCTTGCCAGCCTGCTCGAGCGCTCGGGCTTCGACGTCGTCGCTCAGGCAGGCGATGGTGTGACGGCGCTTCGCACATGCCGCGAGCACGAGCCGGACTTGCTGGTCACAGACATCCGCATGCCACCCACACACACGACGGAAGGGCTCGAGGCGGCACACGCCATCCGGGCGGAATATCCCGACGTGGGGATCCTCGTTCTCTCGGCCTACGTGGAGGTCGAGCACGCGGTGGCTCTTCTCGCCAGTGGCAAGCAAACCGGGTATCTGCTGAAGAGTCGCGTCACAGACGTGGACGATTTCCTCGAGACACTCGAGCGCATCGTCAAAGGCGGTTCGGTCGTCGACCCTGCGCTCGTTCAGCAACTCGTCGCGGCGCGGCGCATCGATGACCCACTCGACGAGCTGACGCCACGCGAGCGCGAGGTGCTCGCGCTGATGGCGGAGGGTCGCTCGAACGCCGGTGTCGCCCGCCGCCTGTGGGTGACGGAAGGCACCGTTGCCAAGCACGTCCACAGCATCCTCGCCAAGCTCCGTCTCACCGAGAGCGACGAAGATCATCGGCGAGTCTTGGCCGTCGTCACGTTTCTTCGCGGTCAGAAGCTGATCGACTAGCGACAAGCTCGCGCACCGCCCGAGCCGAGAGCTGCGTCTTGGGAATGAAGCCCGCGGCGGGACTCGCCTTGATCAGGCCGCCGAAATCCTGCTCCGCGCGCGTCGAGATCAACACCACGCCCGATGCCAGCCGCGGAAAGCGCTCGACGAGCATCCGCGCCAGTTCAAAGCCGCTCTCCTCGCGGAGGTTGATGTCGACGAGCACGACCTCAGGTTGCGACTCGCGGACCTGACGCAGCGCTTCCGCGCTCGTCGTTGCCGTTCCCACGACGTCAAGGTCGTCTCCCGCGAGGCTCGCGGCGGCGATCTCGAGGAAAAATTCGTTGTCGTCCACGATCAGGCAGCGCAGTGGCACGGGCCTCAGCATCGCAGCGCGATCCAGGCGGCGCATTACCCCTAGATGGAATATCGAGACGCACAGCAGAGGGCCCCGAAGACTCCTGCCTTTATGGCAGACGCAGGCCCGGCGATGACGGATTCTGGCAGTGCGACGTCGCGACGAAACAGTCCACAACGAACGAAGGAGATCATCATGACTGAGGTAACGAACGTAGCGCTCGTCCACGGCGGCTTCGTGGACGGATCGGGATGGCAGGGCGTCTACGACCTGCTGCGAGCAGACGGCTTCAACGTCAGCGTCGTCCAGAACCCGACGCGGACACTTGAAGAAGACGTCGCCCTCACGCGGCGCGTCCTCGACAAGCAGGACGGCCCGGCGATCCTCGTCGGCCACTCCTACGGCGGCGCCGTCATCACCGAAGCCGGCACGCACGAGAAGGTTGCAGGGCTCGTCTACATCGCAGCCTTCGTCCCCGACCAGGGCGAGTCGGTCAACAGCCTCATCGCAGGTTTCCCGACCGACGGCCCCCAGCCGCCGATCCTGCCGCCGCAGGACGGCTTCCTGCTCCTCGACCGCGAGAAGTTCCATGCCTCGTTCGCGGGCGATCTGAGCGCCGAGCAGGCCGCGTTCATGGCCGACTCGCAGGTTCCGTGGGGCCTCGGCGCGCTTGGCGGCACGATCAGCGACGCCGCCTGGCGGAGCAAGCCGAGCTACGCCGTCGTGTCCACCGACGACCACATGATTCCCCCGTCGGCGCAGCGCACGATGGCAGAGCGCGCCGGCGCCACCGTCACCGAGACGCCCGGCAGTCACGCCGTCTACGTCTCCAACCCCAGGGCCGTCGCCAACGTGATCGCTCAGGCCGCCCGCTCGGCCGTCCCCGAAGGAGCACTCGCATGAACACCTCCATCCTTCCAAGGCGCCGCCGCAACCTGGCGTCGGCGTCGACTCGGCTCCGAAAGGCGTCCTGAAGCTCCGTTCCGCTGACGGACGACCCCAAAAATCTTCGAGACCCAAAGGAGGGTCAACGATGTCAGACACCATCATCCAGACCACAGTCCTCGAGCCCGCTGCGCAGGCGTTCGTCGAGGCAACTGCCAACCCGCCCTATCTCTTCGACCTCGGTCCCGTAGAAGGTCGCAAGACCGTCGACGAGGTGCAGGCCGGTGAGATCGCAAAGCCGGACGTCGACATCGAGGACACCACCCTTCCAGGCGGACCGTCCGGCGAGGTGTCCGTTCGCATCCTGCGCCCAAGGGGAGCGGTCGGACCGCTTCCCGTGATCGTGTACATCCACGGCGCCGGCTGGGTGTTCGGCAACAGCCACACCCACGACCGCCTGATCCGCGAGCTCACTGCCGGGACCGGTGCAGCCGTCGTCTTCCCCAACTACAGCCTCTCGCCGGAGGCCCGCTATCCGACCGCGCTCGAGGAGTCGTATGCGGTCGCCAGTTGGGTCGCCGAGCACGGCGCCGAGAAGGGTCTCGACCCCTCTCGGATCGCGGTCGCCGGCGATTCCGTTGGCGGCAACATGAGCACCGCGCTCACCCTTCTGGCTAAGGAGCGCTCCGGCCCCAAGCTGGCCGCGCAAGTCCTCTTCTACCCGGTCACCGACGCCAGCTTCGACACCGGCTCCTACCACGAGTTCGCCGAAGGCTACTTCCTCCGCCGCGACGGGATGCAGTGGTTCTGGGACCAGTACACGACCAGCGAGGAGCAGCGAAACGAGATCACAGCCTCCCCGCTGCGCGCCAGCCTCGATCAGCTCGCCGGCCTGCCGCCGGCGCTCGTCATCACCGCCGGGGCCGACGTGCTGCGCGACGAAGGCGAGGCCTACGCGAACAAGCTTCGCCAGGCCGGCGTCCCCGTCACAGCCGTCCGCTACCAGGGCATCATCCACGACTTCGTGATGCTCAACGCCCTTCGCGAGACGCACGCGGCCGAGGGCGCGATCAACCAGGCGATCAGCGTCCTGCGCGTGGCACTCGACACCAGGCCCTGATGAAAGACGCGGTTCGTCCCGCCGCCCGAGCGCGACGGGACGAACCGCAATCAGCAACCGCCATCAACGGCGCGCACCGAGCCGAGCAGTTCGCGGCCGTGAGCACGTAACGAAAGGAGAAGCACGGTCATGTCGTACGGAATCCTCCTTCTAAGGGTCGTCCTCGGATCGATCGTGGCGGCGCACGGCGCGCAGAAGCTGTTCGCCTGGTTCGGCGGAAGCGGCCCGCGCGGGACTGCCTCCAGCTTCGCCCAGCTTCGCTTCCGAGCGCCGCTCGTGTGGCGTTGTCCATGAAGACAAGTCTCGGTGGCCCACTCGTGGGCCCAAACGTCGCTCGGACGACTGGCTCAACCATGCGAGGCGGATGCGGCGGTGGGCGAAAAGTGCCTGCAAACTATGCCGTTCGGAAGCGTCTGTCGTCGGGCGTCGTCACGCCCGATTCGGCCTGTCACGCCGGAGGTCGCGGGTTCGAGTCCCGTCGCTCCCGTCTGATGACGCCTCGATTCCCTCCGGGGGGTCGGGGCTTCCGGGTCGGCAGACGCGTGGCTTCACTTGAGGTAGGCCGGAGCGAAGCTGCCATCAGGTTTGCGCGATCACGAGCACGACGGTGATGACGGCAAGCGCGACGCCGCCGACGGTGAACAGCCCGACCGTGCGGAACTGCAACGGTACGTGGCCGCCGGTTCGCAGCGCCTTCTCCAACTCGCGCTGGCGTTGTGCGCCGACGATCAACAGCCCGACCGCGAGTGACGCATAGCCGCAGCCGAGCAGAATGTACGGCCACGCGGCGACGTCGAGCAGTTCCGGAGCGAACCGGCCCACAGCGAGCGCCCCGGCGCTGGCGCCCAACGCGGTGCGCCACCACGCCAGCCAGGTGCGCTCCGCAGCCATCGAAGTACGCCGCACCTGATCGAGATCCGACGGCGACGTCGGAACCGGAGGCGGTTCTTCTGCGGCGTTGGGCTCTGAACCCGGCGGCGGCTGCGGCTGTGCCATGACCGCATCTAACACCGTTCCTCCCGTGGACGGCAGGGCCGTGCGGCGCCATGCGGCGACCGTTTCACCCTAGTGTCGGACACCTGAGGTCCTGACCCGCATTCCCGGGCCAGAGTTGACGCAGACTTGTTACAGCGTCACCTTGACAGCGGTGACGCTTCGCCCCGGTGTCGGACACCTGAGGTCCGAAAGCGCCGTCCCACTACCCCTCTCGTCAGCCGGCTGGGACAAGACCGCCTTGGCGGAGTGCGGACCACGCGACGTCCGCATTGTGCGCAAGCCCCGCCACGGAGTCGTGGTTCAGGTCAGGAGTGCGGAACTCGCGTCTGGCCACGAACTCGAACACCGCGGGGTCGTGGTAGCAGCGCTCGAACCGATCGCATACCTCGGACAGCCGGTCGGTGAAGCGGGCGATGATCTCTTCGAGCCGGCGCACCTCGGCAGGGACGACCCGACCGTCGAGATCGAGGAAGGCGCACGGGCCGGTGCCCCCCAACTGCTGGCGCTCCTCCCGGCTGAGCGTCGCGGCCTCCTTCGATGGTGCGCTGCTGTCCTGTGTGGTGAGGAAGAAGCGGCTGCCTGGCAGCCCCTCGGAGAGCGTCGTGAGGAGTTGCGTGAGCTCGTCCTCGAACACTTGCAGTTCGGCGTCGCCGGCAGGGCAGACGAGATCGTTGTCGACGGCCTGAACGAGGACCAGCTCAGGCGCCGGATCGAGTTCGACCGCGGCCTCCGCCTGGGCATTGATGACCGAGAGATTCGCGCCGCCCTGGGCCAGGTTGTACGCGTGTCCCTTGATGGCCTCGTTGTGCCGCAAGATCCGGAGGTAAACGCTCTTCACGTCGGGATTGGTGCCCGTTGCCCAGGAGTTCTCCCGCACCTCCACCCCCGGATCGCGTCCCGACCCCTCGCCGGTCGCTCCGGAATGCCCCAGCACCGCGATGGAGTCGGGGTACCCGGTGTAGGGCTGGGCGTTCGGTGGTGCGCTGGTCTGCGAAGACGTCGCGGGACCGCGGCCGGCATCGGTGCCGGACTCCGAGCCGGAACACCCACTCCCCACCAGCACCAGTGAGAGCACGAGTCCTGCGACGGCTGCGGGTCCGCGAAGGTGGAGGGGTTTCGTCATCGGAATGCGACGGCCGAAGCAACCCAAGCGCGGACGGTAATGCGTGGGCTCACGCTGGGTCAGAATCTGGGTCAGAACACTCTGACAGAGGCGGCCGCTTCGCCCCGGTGTCGGACACCTGGGGGCCGAATTTCTGGCCGCCGCGGTTATGATCGCGCCGATAATGCGGCGCATGCACCGGCTGACACCGTGCCTGGTGGCAGGGCTGCTGCTGATTGGCTCAGCGTGCGGCGACAGTGGCGACGACGAGCCCTCGGCGCGTGAAGCGGCAAACGGAAACGCCCAGTCAGGAGCCCGGAACCTGGAGCCATTCCTCATGCGCAGCGGGGAGGAGCCCGGGTTCAGTCCCGACGGCGACGCCTTCACCGTCGTGGGAGTAGACGCCTTCGCCGAGCACGTGAGGCTGTCGCAGGCCGAAGCTCAGCAAGTGCGAACGAGCTATCGCACCCGCGGGACCGGGCCGAGGGCTGCGTCGCGAGCGTTCACGACGATCCAGCCCTCCCCGGAGGGCACGAGCCCGGTCTCGGTGCGCTCGAGAGGTGCCTCCGGGACCACCGTGCGATTTTAGAGGATGGTCTCGAGCACGCGTTCGAGCTTCACCGCCACGATCCGTTGGCGGCGAGCATCCTGACGAGGAGGACTGCGGCTGCCACCGCCAAGCCGCCGATGACCGCTGCCGCCGCCCCGCCTCGGCTCGAGAGGCTGGCGGCCGCGAGCACGGTGACCGAGGCGAGTAGTCCGAGCGCGGTGGAGCGTTCACCGACTGAACCCGACGAAAGCATGCTGGGGTCGTCCCGAGTCAGGTATGCCTGGACGACGCTGGCGAACGCATCGGGATCAACGCCGGCCGTGTTCTTGTGCCAGCGCCTTTGTCATCTCTCGAGCAGCCGAACTCCGCGATGTCCGCGAGAAGCATCGAAGAGCAGCGTCAGTGGGATCCACGGGATCGAGCTCGTCGCGTTCGCCGACGACGCAGCAGGGTCGATCTTGCGCAGGGCGCGTTCGACTTCGCCACGGCGTTCGAGAGTCGCTACGCGCTCGCCGGCGCGAAAGTCGCGCAACTCGGCGAACTCGATCCCCTCCCCGCTCGCCGCCGCAGGCCGACTCCCACTTGCCGGACGCGTCGCGAGCGGCTTCACGAGCCGTCGCAGCCGCGTGAGTTGCGGATAGACGCGCACGTGCGGCGCCGGATCCCGTTCCGCGCTCGACGTGACCGTGAAGAGGCGGTGCGCGCTCAGCAGCCGCAGCGAGCCGACCGGGTAGACGCCCCAGCGCGGGTATTGCACTCGGTAGCGAAGCGTGCGCGTTTCGCCCGTCCCGAGCCCGAGCACCAGCAGCTGCTCTCCCTCGAGCAGGCGCGCTCGCGGCGGGACGCGAAACTCGAGCTCGAGCCAGTCGACCTTCGATTGGGCGGTGAGCTCGAGTCGCACCTCGAGGGAGTCGCCTTCGAGCACGCGCTCGTGCGAGAGCGCGAGGTCCCGACTCCGGGAGCGCCGGCCGCGGTGCGGCGAGTCCGTAGACGACCGGGAGCAGAAACGCCGCGCCGAAGGCGGCCGCAGCCGGTTCCGAGGCAGCGAGACCAACGAGCAGGCCGAGCGCCCCGAGCGCCGTGTAGCCGACGACTCGCGGCTCCGGCTTCAAGGCTCGATCTCGTCGGCGACCGGCACCGGCACACTCGAGACGATCGAACCGACGATCTCGGCAGGGTCGGTGCGCTGAACCCACAGCTCCGGCGACAGCGTCAGCCTGTGGGCGAGCGCCGGCACCGCAATCTGCTTCACGTCGTCGGGCTTCACGAAGTCGCGCCCGTGCAGGGCCGCACGGGCGCGAGCGAGCTTCATCAAGGCGAGCGACCCCCGCGGCGAGGCACCGAGCGACAGTTGCGGCGAGTCCCGAGTGGCACGCACGAGTGAGACCGCATAGGCGGCGACCGACTCCGACAGGTGGACTTCCTCGACCATCGCCTGGAGCTCACGCAGAGTGTCCCCGTCGCAGACGGCCTCGAGCTCCACCCGCTCGCGCCGACGCCTCGCCCGCGCGAGCAGCAGCTCGCTCTCGTCGGCTGCGTCGAGGTAACCGAGCGAGATGCGCACGAGAAAGCGGTCGAGCTGCGCCTCCGGCAGCGGATAGGTCCCCTCGTATTCGATCGGGTTCTGGGTGGCGAAGACGAGGAACGGCGGTGCGAGCGGGCGGGTCTCGCCCTCGAGCGTCACCTGTCGCTCCTCCATCGCCTCGAGGAGCGCCGCTTGCGTCTTCGCCGGCGCTCGATTGATCTCGTCGGCGAGCAGGATGTTGGTGAACACCGGGCCGGGAATGAACGTGAACGACGCAGTGCGCTGGTCGTAAATCGAGCCGCCGGTGATGTCGGCGGGCATCAAGTCGGGTGTGAACTGCACCCGTCCGAACCCCATCGAGCAGACCTGCGCGAACGATCGGGCGATCAGCGTCTTCCCGACGCCGGGCAGATCCTCGATCAGCACATGCCCATCCGCAAGCAACGAGAGAAGGATCAGCTCGAGCGCGTCGCGTTTGCCGACGACAGCCCGCTCCAGTTCGTCGAGGATGCGCACCCCAACCGCTTGGACATCCGTCCGGAGCTCCATCTTCTAGATCCGCTCCAATCGCTCGATCAGGTTCTGCAGTCCAACAGTGGAGATGCCGCCCGCGCGGAGGTTCGAGCCGCGCGCGCGGTCCAGCTCGCACCAACTCCCAGAGCTGCTCGCCGAGCATCGCGCGCGCCTGCTCCGGGTGCCGGTCGAGGTCGACGCCGTCGACGGGCGAGGCGCATGGCGGCGATCGGCCGAAAGAGCGGTCGCAGATCGCGATCCACGCCAACCTCAGAGGCCTGCGCAGCGGTCAGCGCCCGGCCCACTTGGCGCAGCTGTTCGAGCGGCGGCGAGTCGGCAACTCTCCGCACGGGGCGTCGTCCCAACTCAGCGCGAGCGGCAAGGTCGCGGATGCTGATCAGCGAAACGACAGCAGCGAACGCGATCGTGGTCGCCGCCGCAACCTGCGCGGGATAGCCGATCAGAAAGCCACTTCCGAGTGCGGCGACTGCCGAGTGCGGCCATGAGCGCGATGCTGCGAGCACGCATCACGAGCGCTCTGCCAGTTCTTGCTCGACCTGCTGGAGCGAGGCAAGCGCCTGTTCGCGATCGGCTTCCGTGATCACGTGTGTGCTGAAGCGCACCTCTTCGAACCGCTCGGTCAACGCCGCCGCGGCGCCTGCACTCACCGGCAGCCGCCGCGTCGTCCTCGCTAGGAACTCGCTCGCCGTCTCGTCCCCGGAGCGCACGATCTCGACGTGTCGGAACGCCTGCTCCATCCTCGCGTAGGCGCGCAGAATCGCCGTCCGCGGATCTCGCTCGGACTCGAGCGCCACGATCGACGCTCGCACCGCCAGTCCGAACGCGCTTGTCTCCCCGGCGTGCGTCGCGTCGTCCCGCTTCAGCCGCCGTCGACGAATCACGACGGCGGCAGGAGTCAGGATCGCGAACGTCACCGCGACCGGGACAAGCAGCCAGCCGAGGTTCACGGAATCGGCAGGGCTTCCGGGTGCGTTGCTGAGCCGAGCCAGCCGGCGCCGACGGATCGGCGCCGGCGCCGCTCTGCAAGGGCGCCGAGGCGCCCGAGAGCAGCGGCACGGTGGCGATGCAAACGAGGGCGAGACCGAGGAGGAGGACCGCCACCGTCTTCGCTGTCGTCCAGAGCGACGTGCCGAGCTCGTCGAGCTCATCGCCCGCAATCGTTTGTCTCTTCCTCTTCGACCGGCGCGCGGTCGGCGTCCCGACCCAGAGCAGAAGGAGAGCAACGACCAGCACAACTCCTCCGGCGGCGGCAAGGCCTCGCAGAGCAGTCGTCGGAGCGCTCGCCGCGGCAGGGTTCGCATGCCAGGGCGAGACGGAGCTCGCGAGGCCGACTACGGCAACGAGGGCAAGTGCGAGAGCGGCGAACGCCAGCGCACCAAGCTCGCGCGGCGAGGCACCCTGTTCGGCACCTTGCGTCCTGCCGCGCATGCCAACTGCGTTGAATGCCACCCGACAGTCCTCCTCCGTGAGGGGGTCGCGGCGACAAACTACGACATCCGACCGAGACGACGACGCTCTAGGCGGCGGATCGGTGAGCTGTCACCGCGGCGCTGCGACCATCCCACTGGACCGCCGGAACAGCCACGCAAGGAGAAGCCCGGTGAGGACCGCGTAGACGAGCGCGCCGCTCGCGCCGAAGTTTGTGAACTGCTCGTCGACGTTCGACGCGAGCACATAGGACGCCACGAACCAGGCAAGCCCCCAGACCCGCGGGATTCGCTGCTGCCCACCAGACGGCACTAGAGATGTGTTGTCGCGAGAGCACGACCGCCTGCAGCACTCCCACGCCGACACCGGTCACGGCACCCATCAGGACGAGGTCCACTCGATCCGTCTCGTAATTCACGAGCGCCGCGCCGAGCGTGAGGCCGACCGCCATCCCGACGCTCGTCGCTGCGATCCAGAGCCATGGGACGACCGGCCTCAGCGCGAGCCACTGTGCGGATCCGATCACTGCGCCCGCGAGCAGGCCGCCGACGAGCGCTGTCGCGACGGAGTCGATCGGGCCGACGACCAGGTTCGCGATCAGCCCGCCGATCGGAAAGCCGACGATGACCGCGAGCGGCCACGCCCAGATGAGCGGACGGGCAAGCGTCACAGGTGTACTCGATGAGGTAGTGGTGGACACACATCTCCTCCTAGGCCGTCGGCGCAACTATGGGCTTGTCCGACCGCTTGACGGCCGGCTCCTCTGCCGCGTGTCCCTCGACGTGCACTTCCGGGATCCAGTTCAGCCAAGACGGGAGGTACCAGTTCCAGTCGCCGAGGAGCTTCATGCTCGCCGGGACGAGCACGGTGCGAACGATCGTGGCGTCGATGAGGAGAGCCACGGCGACGCCGAAACCCATCTGCTGGAACATGACCAGGTCGCCGGCCGCGAACCCGCCGAACACCGCGATGATGATCAGCGCGGCACCGGTGATCAGCCGCGCGGTCGAGCCGACGCCGAAGGCGACGGAGCCGGCGGTGTCGCCGGTCTGGGCGTAGCGCTCCTTGATCCGGCTGAGCAGGAACACCTGGTAGTCCATCGAGAGGCCGAAGAGGACGGAGAAGAGGAAGAGCGGCACCCAGGCCTCGATCGTGTCGACCTGCTGGAAGCCGAAGAGGTCGTTTCCGATGCCCTTCTGGAAGACGAGCACGAGCAGACCGTAGGCCGCTCCCACCGAGAGCAGGTTGAGCGCGATCGCGACGGCAGGGATGACGATCGAGCGGAACGCGATCGTCAGCAGGATGAAGCTGAGACCGAGGACGAAGGCGAAGACGAGCGGGAGCCAGCTGCCGACGATCGCGAAGTAGTCGACGTCTTCCGCAGTCGTTCCGCCGACGAGGACCGTCGTGTCGAGATCTCCGAACGCCTGCGGGATCAGGTCGGAGCGCAAGTGCCGGATCGCGCTCGTCGCCTCAGGCCCGTCTGCGTCGCCCGCAACGGGCACCGAGATCAGCACGACGTCGCCGCCTTCCGACTCCACCTGCGTCGCCGCTCCGAACGCGGGCTCCTCCGCAAGGCTCCCCTTGAGCTCTCCGATCGCGGACTCGACGGGCGCGGAGGACACGTCACCCTGGATCACGATTCGAGCCGGATCGACACCGGTGCCGGGAAAGTCACGATTCAGCGCCACGAAGCCTTGCTTCGACGGGAAGCGGTCGGGCAGCGTGCTGAGCCCCGAGAACCCCGTGTCGATGGCGAGCACGGGAAGCGCGAACGCGAGCAGGAGCGTCGTCGCCGCGACGAGACTCGCGACCGGCCGGCGCATGACCGCGCCGACGAGCCCCGACCAGAAGGGGCTCTCCGAGCCGGCGCTGCTGATCGCCCGGCGCCCGATCACCGGGATCTTCAGCGCGTTCACCCGGTCGCCGAGCATGCTCAGCACCGCCGGTAGCAGCGTCAGCGCCGCCAGAACCGAGACGATGCCGACGAGGATCGCGCCGAGCGCGAGACTCCGCAGGATCGTGTCGGGCACGAGCACCATCCCGAACATCGCGAGCACGAAGGCGATCCCGCTGAACAGAACGGCCCGGCTCGCAGTCGCGCCGGACGCAACGATCGCTTCGATCTTCTCGAGCCCGCGCACGCGCTCTTCGCGGTAGCGCGAAAGGATGAACAGCGAGTAGTCGATCCCGAGAGCGAGCCCCATTGCCGAGATCATGTTCACGACGAAGAACGAGACCTCGAAGAACTGGCCGACGAGTGCCGTCAACGCAACCGCGATCACGATCGACAGCAGCCCGAGTGCCACCGGGACGAGACCTGCGACGACGGCCCCGAACACCAGCACGAGGATGATCAGCGCGGCCGGCAGCCCGATGAAGAGCTCGCCCTTCTGCAGGTCTTCCTCGGAGAGCTTCTCGAAGTCGGCGTCGGCCGTCAGAGAGCCGGTGATCGCAACCTGGAAGCCGTCTTGTCCGTTCTCCGACTTCACCAGATCGGTGAGCGGAACGATGTCGTCGCTTTGCATCACGAGCGGCACCATGGTCGCGTGACGGTCCTTCGAGACGAGCGACTCGTCGTCCGAGGCGTAGTAGCTCTGCGCGTCCGCGACGACGCCGAGCTCCTCCCCGCGCGCGCCGATCGCCAGCACCTTCGCCCGGAACGCGGGATCGTCGACCGTGTAGCGCTCCGAGCGGATGACCACGATCTCGCTCGGAGTCGGCTGCGGCGGGAAGCTGTCGCGGATGAGCGCCGACGCCTGCTTCGAGTCGGGGTTGCTCGTGACGTCGCCCTCGCTCGTCAGCGCGTCACCGAGCAGAAGCGCGATCACGACGAAGGAGACGAAGACTGCAACGAGCCACGCGGCAAGCGTGCGCTTCGGGTGGGTCGCACAGGCTCGAGCGAGACCTTCGGTTGAGATGGACACGCTCGCAGCCTCCTCACGGTCTCGCAACGCACGATGCGGCCGGGGGCTGTGGCCGGGACTCAAGCCCCGCTCAAGGCTTGAACGAAGCTGGCTCGACACTATCACCGGCAGGCCCGCATACTCCGCTCTCGTGGGCGAGTCGGAGCTGGAATGACCCAGAACGGGAGACTCGAGAGGGCACCGTCGGCGAGGTGACGACCGAGCGCCTATCGCTCATCGCCGCCGGGGGCGTGGTCGCTGCGCTCGTCGGCGTCTTCTCGACCTGGACGAGCAGCTGGGCCCGTGTCGCTGAACGGGACGCAGGGCCCGAACAACGGCTGGCTCGTCGTGATCTTCGCGCTCGTCGCACTCGGCGGAGTCCGCGCGCTGTCGCGAGGCTCCTGGCTCGGCGTCACAGCAGTGCTCGGTGCTGCCGTCGTGATCCTCTGGACGGCTGTCGAAGGGCTCCTCGACAACCGGGACGTGCTCGGCGGGTCAACGGGCTGGGGGCTGTGGCTGACGATCCTCGCCGCCCTGACGCTCGCCGCCGCCGCCCTCCTCGTGGCCGTGCGGCGAGTTCACAGGAAGTAGGCGAGCTTGTCCCACAGCCACGGCTTCACGGTGGCAGCCGGCGGCTGCGCGCGTTTGGAGCGGGCGACATCCGGCTCGAACAATCGCTCCTCGAAGAGGTCGGCCGCGGCCGCACTGCGAGCGATCATGGCAACCTCCGCGTTTCGATAGAGCGCCCACGAGTCGAAGTTGACGGTTCCGAAACTGACGACGTCGTCCGCAACGACGACCTTCGCGTGCACCACCGCGCCCGGGTACTCCCTGAGGTCGACGCCCGCCGCGAGCAGGTCGCCGTAACGGTGCTTGAGCGCCTGTGCGGCCGGCTCGTTGTTCGACTTCTCCGAGACCACGACGCGCACTTTCACGCCGCGCCGCGCCGCCGCGAGAATGCGTTCGATCATGTCCTTGTCGGACAGATACGGATTCATGATGTCCAGACGGCGCTGCGCGCCGTCGATCTGCTCGCGAATGGCCTGGGTCGCCGACATGAACCCGCCCGGCACCACCTGAACGACCGCCGTCGGCGTGCCCCCGGCCTCCGGCTGGGCCGGGAAGTAGCGGGCGAGGTCGTCGGGCAGCGGACCTCCGTGACTGCGGAAGCTCGTCAGGAAGACGGCCTGCGCCTGCCGGACGACGTCGCCGGTGACGCGCGCCATCACGTCGTGGAAGCCGCCTGTCTCGAAGTGGTCCTCGAGGCCGGCACCGCCCGTCCACGACACGTTCCCGTCGATCACGTAGAGCTTGCGGTGGTCGGCCCGGCCGATCTCGTCCTGGCGCCAGTCGAGCTGCCGCTGGTCGGGCCACAGGCCGTCCTCGTCCCAGGGGAAGATGTCGTTGACGACGATCTGTGCTCCGGCCTGCGCGAGCCGGGTGAACATCGGCTTCGCCTCCCCGTTCGGGCGGCTGCCGTAGCCGTCGACGATGATCCGCACCTCGACTCCCTGTCCGAGCTTCTGAACGAGCAGGTCGGCCATGTCCGTGCCGACCTCCCCCTCGCGCCACCCGAACATGAGGATGTGGACCGACGAGCGGGCGGCGCGGACGTCGGCGAAGATCCGCGGGAAGAACTCGCGGCCTTCGACGTGGGGCTCGATCGTGGCCGCGGTCGACCAGGCGTAGTCCAGCCCGACGTCCGCGACGCGCGGCCGGGAGCGACCCGCGAACTCTTCAGTCGCTGCCCGCGCGCCAGCGGACGTGATCGCGTCCGGCGGCGGCGGCCAACTCGGCTTCTGCACGGTGTAGAGCACCTGGCGGTAGACGACGAGGAAGAGCGCCGCCAGCAGGAGACCTGCAACGAAGAGCACGGGTTTCCACTTGCGGCTCATGCCATGGCCAGCTTGCCTCACCTAGACGTCGGCGTACGGGCTAACGCTCAGGTATTTGAACCCGGTGTCGACGGCCAGGGTCACGATCACGGCCGACGCCCCGAGGCGCTCGGCGAGTCGGTGCGCGCCGACGACGTTCGCGCCCGTCGAGATGCCGGCGAAGATCCCCTCTTCGAGCGCGAGCCGGCGCGTCATCTCGATTGCCTCGTCGTCGCCGATCGGCTCGACGTGGTCGACCTTCTCGGGATACCAGTGGGGCATCACGCCGCCGGTCCAGCCCTGGACGAGAAACGTCCCGCGCTCTCCGCCGGTGATCGCGGCCGAGCTCGCCGGTTCGTGCGCCTGGATGAACACGCCGCGCGGCTTGAGCGCGTCGGAGACGCCCATGACCGAGCTCGCGGTGCCCATCCCGTGGCAGAACGCCGTCACCCGTCCGTCGGTCTGCTCCCAGATCTCGCTGCCGAGGTGGTCGCGATGGTGCGGGATGATGTACGGGTTGTTGAACTGGTCGGTCGCGTAGTGACCCGGCTGCGCGGCGAGCTCGGCCGCGCGCGCGACCATGTTCGCGATGTCCTGCGAGGTCACCTTCGGCCGGCCCTCGACCGACGGGATCACGTCGAGCTCGGCGCCCAGCGCCCGCATCAGCTGGAAGCGCTCCTCGGTGAAGCAGTCCGCGATCACGATCAGCGCGCGGTAGCCCTTCGCCGCGCAGACGAGCGCGAGCGCGGGCCCGGTGCTCCCGCCGGTGTACTCCACGATCGTGTCGCCCGGAGCGATCAGTCCGTCACGTTCTGCGCCCTCGATCATCGCGAGCGCCATCCGGTCCTTCATCGACCCCGTCGGGTTGCGGTACTCCAGCTTCACCCACAGCTCAGCGCCGTTCGGCGGTGCACAACTGCTCAGGCGAACGAGCGGCGTGTTGCCGATTGCGTCGAGGATCGAGCCCACGCTCGGATAATGGCTAGAGCTCGATCTCCGCGGGGAGGACCTCCGGCACCTGCTCGGTCTCGAGCTCCTCGTGCACCCTCGCGTCGAAGTAGACGTACGCCGTCACGAGGGCGACGAACGGCATCGTGAGCGCGTACACGACGCCTGCAACGACGTTGAGCAGCGGGAGAGGCATGTCCGTCAGGAAGATCAGGAGAGCGCCGATGAGCGGGCCGGCGACGAGCACGAGCGCGGCGCCGACACCGACGAGAGACGCCACGCGGAGCCACCGGCCGCGCACGAGCTCCGCGCTCCGACGCAGGCCGCCCACGGCCCCACGACCCTCGAGCTCGACGGCCTGGGCGAGCAGTGCCCAGCGAACTCCGAGCCAGATCGCGACCGGGATCAGGACGGCCGTCGCGGTCAGGACCACCGACACCGCGACTGCGAGCGCGAGTCCGCCGGCCAGCGGACGGAACCTCGCGAGCGCGCGCCGGTAGGCGTCGACCGGACCGACGTCCCTTCCCTCGTCCAGCTCCACCAGAGCGCACGTGGTCGCAGCCTGGACGAGCGCGAGCCCGAGCAGCGCCAGAGTCGTGCCGATCGTGGCGACCAGGAGCACCAGTGCGCCCGCCGACTCCCCGGTCGTCTCGACTCCGAGCAGGCCGAAGCCACCGAGAACGAGCGCCTCGACGAGAGAGATGACGAAGCCGAGCGGGATGAGCAGGAGGCCGATCCCGAGAAAGAGCCGCGTCCGCTTGACGTACATCCGACCCGCGGCCGTGAGGATCTGACCCCAGCTGCGACGCCTGGCGAGCCGCAGCGGCGCGACGGGCTTCCAGGTCGTGCGAGTGACAGCCCACCCGATGAGCCCGAGCAGCACCGCGAGTACGAGCAGGGTCAACGCCGGGTTCCGGAGCAGTGAGACAAGGCCTCTCGAGCCCGCTTCGACCGCGGTGCAGAAGAAGTCGGTCGCTCCGGTCCCGAGCACCCCGCCGGTTGGGATCGCGTAGCTCCGCGGGCGCCAGTCCTCTGACCACACGATCGGCTCGGTCCATTGCTGCTTCAGGTTCGGGCCGGTCGGCCCGTTGAAGAACGCGCGCTGGAGCTCACCCCAGCGGCCCTCGAAGGCGATCCACGGGAACGCCTGCAATGCCGCGGCCGGGTCGCTCGGGATCGTCTTGACGTCCGGAGCGAGCTCGACGTGCGGGCCGCGCGTGTCGTCACAGCCGACACCTGCTTGCGCCGAGCTGCCGAGGTACAGAGCTTCCGTGAACTTGTTCGCGTGCGACCCGGCCGCCGGATACACGACCGGATGCGTGCCTCCGACGACCTCGAGCTTGTCGTCACCCCACTCCGCGCGTTCCGCGCCTTCGTGCGAGCTGTAACCGATCGACTCCGGTTCCTCGTCGAGCGCCTCGCGCGCATCGCGAGCCGCGAAGACGAGCTGGATCATCTCCCAGTCGCCCTCGTGCAAGTTGTTGAAGACGTTGAACGGATAGAAGAGCCAGTACTGCAGCGCGAGCTGCTCCGGGTGGCTCGGGTCGGTCGCGACGTGCGCGTACACGGTGGGAGCGCTCCCCGTCGTGAGCCGGCGCGCCCAGCGTTCGTAGTCGCAGCCGGGATCGAGCGCGTTGCCCGGGAAGTCGAGGTGGTAGTCGTACCGGTCGACGAGATCCTCGGCGGCAGGGCCGATCTCGACCAGATCCGTGGGATTCCAGGGCCCGCGGAGCGCGACCGTCGGCTCGTCGAAGAGCACGTCGACGTCTGTCGGCTGATACGGCTCGCCGGGGCCGCACTCCTCGACTTGCTCGACCAGCCGGACGACCGGGGCGAAGCGCTCGCCGAGGGCTTGCTCGTCCGCGAGCTCGGCGTTAGCGGTGGACGGAGTGACGAGTGCAGCGACGGCGGCCAGCATGAGCAGCACCACGGTCGGTCTGGTGAGGGCTCTCGACGTCAGGGCTTCGGAGGCCGCGAGAACGACGCGACGTACGTTCCGTCGGCGCTCAAAAGCGCGAGCGATCCGCCGTCGAGCCGATAGCGCACCGCGGTCGGAAGCGCGGCGAGATAGGCCGCCTCTTGCTCCATCACGCCGTCGGGCGCGGCGCAGGCCTTCCTGGTCGCGCCCGGCGGGGCGATCTCGATCCCGCCTTGTTCGGTCGTGTAGGTGGTCGTGTAGCTGTTGCAGCCGGCAGAACCGGTGAGCGTGCCGTCGTCCGCGAATGTCGCCGTGATCTCCGTGCCGGGCAGCGGGCTCGCGAGCGCGGTACCGGTCTGAATCGCGGTCGCGCTCCACTCCCCCACGGGCGTCGCGGTCCGGTAGCGGAGCAACTCGGCGTCGTCCCCGTCGAGCAGGACGAGCTCCGCGCCGTCCGAACGCCAGCCGGCCACCCGCCCGAGTGCCGAGACGTACGCGCGCTCCACCGCGTCGGCCGGCGGTGCACAGGCCATCCTGGTCGACGCCAGCGTCCCGATCTCGAGCGAGCCTCCGTCGACGCTGTACGGGCCGGTGAAACGGTTGCAGCCGGTCGACCCGCCGACCGTCCCGTCGGTGAACGTCGCACTCGGCGGTGCCGCCTCCCAGCCGTCGACGTCGAGACCGGCGGCGAGCACCCAGGGCGTGCCTACGAACGAGGCTGCATCGCGCGCGCCCATGGTCCCGTTCCCGTCATCGCTTCCACACCCGCCAGTAAGCCCAAGCACGAGGAGGAACGCAAGCGGCGTGAGGACCGAGCGCATGCCAGGCAACCCTATCCGCCTCGGCGTTCGCGGCTGTTCGTCACGGCGGGAGTTACGCTCGCCGCATGACGCCCGAGCGCCGATCGCGAACTGCGGGGCTGGAGGAACGGCTCGCGGCGATGCGCGTGCGGAGCGAGAAGCTGCCGGGCGGGCCGCTGATTCGCGAGGTGCTGGAGAACGAGCGCCAGCTGGGAGGCGGTCTGATCGCGGGCGGCGTTGCGTTCCGCCTCTTTCTCTGGCTCGTGCCGTTGGGGCTCGTCGCAGCCGCAGGTCTCTCCTTCTGGAGCGAGCAGGATCCCGACGGGCTCGAATCGGCCGCCCGCCGTTTCGGCGTCGGCGCAGCGGCCGCTCAGGCCGCCTCCGAAGCGCTCCACCTCAGCGAGCGAAGCACCCTGTTCATTCTCCTCTTCGGGCTCGTCTTCCTGGCGTGGTTCACGCTCGGTGCCGTCCGGGCGCTGCTCTTGTCCTACGCACTCGCGTGGCAGCTGGCGCCGCCGCGGATCCGCCGCCCGCTTCGCGTCATCGCGGTTTTCAACGCGCTCTATCTCCTGGTGTTCCTCTCCTCCGCCGGAGAAGCATGGCTCGAGGCCGCGATCGGCAGCACCGCGCTGTTCGGCATTGCGCTCACGTTCGCGTTCACGACTGCGATCGCGCTCACGGCGATGTGGCTGCTCCCCCACCGCGCAACGCACGTAGGCGAGCTCCTCCCCGGCGCCGTACTCGTTGCGGCCGGCCATCAACTCGTTCAGATCGCCGTGCTGTTCTACTTCGCGCCTCGGCTCGGCAGATCCGAGGAGACCTACGGCGCCTTCGGCACCGCGGCAACGATGCTCGTCTGGCTCTACGTCCTCAGCCGCCTCATCACCGGTGCCGCATTTCTCAATGCAACGCTCTGGGACCGCCGGCGCCGAAGCGAGCGGCAGCACACGTGACGGAGAACCAGCGCGATACGGTGCGCGCGTGAGCGCAACCGAGCCAAACCAGACCGTTTCGAGGCGGCGTGCCCTTCACCTCATCGCGCTCGGCGCCGTCATCGGTATTCCCGCCGCGCTGCTGGCCGCGCTCTTCCTGGCCGCCGTCCACGAGCTGGAGCACTGGCTGTGGGTCGACCTCCCCGAGCGCCTCGACGCGTCCGGCCCACCGTGGTATCTCGTGCTCGGGCTGCCGGCCGCCGGCGCGTGCGTCGTCCTGCTGGCGCGCACGCTCCTCCCGGGCGACGGCGGCCACGGGCCGCTCGGCGGGATCAGCGTGGAGCCGACGCCGCTTTCGCATGCGCCGGGCGTCGCGCTCGCAGCGCTCGGCACGCTCGCGTTCGGCGCGGTTCTCGGTCCTGAAGCTCCGCTGATCGCCCTCGGCTCGGTCGTTGGCGTCACGGTCGCGTCACTCGCACGCGCCGACCCGCGCGACGGCAAGGTGCTCTCGACCGCGGGCTCGTTCTCGGCCATCTCGTCCATCTTCGGCGGGCCGCTTGTCGCCGGGATGCTGCTGCTCGAGGCCGGCGTCGGCCTCGGCGCCGCCGTCATCCCGTTTCTCATCCCCGGCCTCGTCGCTGCCTCGCTCGGCTATCTGATCTTCGTCGGGCTCGGCGATTGGGGCGGGATCGAGGCGGCCGCACTGTCGGTTCCAGGGCTTCCTGCCTATGAGGGAGTGCATCTCCGCGACCTTGTGATCGCAGTGGGCGCGGGGGTCGTGATCGCGCTCCTGGTCGAGGTCGTTCGACGCGTTGCATCCGAGGTCGCCGGGCCTGGACGGGCGCGGCTCGGAATGCCCGTGCTGCTCGTCGGTGGCGGGCTCGCCGCAGGTGCCCTGGCGCTCCTGGCCGACGGGCTCGGTGCGAACTCGCAGGACGTGCTGTTCTCCGGTCAGGCGTCGCTCCCGGCCCTTGTCACGGAGGATTCGAGCCGAATCGTCCTGGTGCTGATCGCGGCGAAGGCGCTCGCGTATGCCGTCTGTCTCGGCTGCGGCTTCCGGGGCGGCGCAGTCTTCCCGGCGATCTTCCTCGGGGTCGCGGTCACGACGCTCGCGGCGATCGCGTTCGACGTGTCACCGACACTCGCGGTTGCGGTCGGTACGGCGGCAGGCACCGTGGCGATGACGCGCCTGCTCTTCGCATCGGTCCTGTTCGCCGCGCTCCTCGCCGGCACGGCCGGCCTCGACGCCGTCCCTGCAGCCTCGCTCGCGGCCGTTGCGGCCTGGTTGACGATGGCCGCGATCGACGAGCAGTACCCGGCGCGACGCTCGCTCTAGGTGGGCCGGGCCCAGTCGGCGGGGATGTCGGAGCCGCCCTCCTCGGCCACGCGCGCGCCGAAGCGAACGAACGACGGATGCGACGCGATCTTCCCGGCGACGAGCGCTTCGCCCTGACGAAACGCCGTCGCGCGCTCGAGCAGGCTCGGCGGGACGAACGAGAACACGTCGCCGACGAAGCCGAGATCCGCGAGCGAGTTCATCCGCATCACCAGGAGGTTGTCGCACTGGCTGAGGACGTTCTCGTGCACCTTCTGCGGCCGCTGCGTCGAGACGAGCAGGTAGAGGCCGAACTTCCGACCCTCGGCAGCGATCCGAATTGCATGCTCGGTCACGAGCGCGGTGACTGGGTCGTCGGGCTTCTGCGGGCAGACGTTGTGAGCCTCGTCGATCACGACGAGGACGGGCTCGCGGTCGGCGCGCCGACGCCACAGCGTTGCGAGCACGGCCTCCGCGGCGACGGCCTGCTCCTCGCGCGTCGACAGCGAGCCGAGGTCGACGACGAGACAGCGCGCATCGCGTCGCTCGATGTCGTCGACGAGCGACCCCTCCCTGCCGCGCGCCCACAGCTGCCAGCTCGGCACGCCGAGGTTCTCCGCTCTGAGCCGAAGCGCCCGCGCGAGCGGCTCGTCCGACGACGCCAACTCTTCGAATGTGCTGCCTTCGCCGAGCAACTGGTCGACGAGCGCGAACTCCTCGCGATCGGCCACCGGGTCGAGCGCAAGCGCGGCCGCGCGGGCGTTTGGGTCGAGCTGGTCGAGTCGGAGGTGGAGACCTTCGCCGGCGCTTCGCACGACGACGCCTTTCGCGGCGTCGGCATAGCCCGCAGCGAGCTCCGCGTCGGCCGCTGCGCGTTGCTCGCCGAGCCTGACGTAGTCGGAGTTCGGGTCGAGGATGATCAGGCGAAGGTCCGTCTCCACGAGCAGCCGCTCCAGCACCAGCCCGAGCGAGTACGTCTTTCCCGAGCCCGACTGGCCGCAGAGGAACGTGTGGCGGTCGAAGCCGCCGGCATCGAGCGTCGCCGGCACACCCGGCGCAAGCAGGAGCTCGCCGATCGTCAGCGTCGCTCTCGCCGGCCGGATCGTCGCCAGCCACTCGGCCACCTCCGCGGGCTCGGCGGGGCGTGCGAGCGCATCGTGGAACGGCTTGCCGTCCCCGTCGAGGACGACGCCCTCGCCCTTCGCGGACCGGAGCGTCATCCGCGTGCGCAGCTCGGCCGATCCGTCGCCGCTCGTCAGCTCCGAGCCGTCGACGCGGGTCAGCTCGAGCGCGACGACCTGGCCGAGCCGTCGCCCGTCGTCGCTCTCGAGCACGACGTAGCCGCCGACCTGCAGCTCCAACCCGTGCAGCGAAGCCTGAAACTCGAAGCGCCTCCCGTCGACCGACGTCGCGAGCGGAAGGATCGACTCCTCGATCTCGCGCCGCATGCGCCCGGAACTCGGCGGTCTGTCGATCGAGGCGAGAGCTCATGATCCGAGTTCGCGTCTGACGCAGCGGATGCCGACGTGGCTCATGCCGGTGTCGATCATCTGCGGCCGCCGAGCGGCGGGGCGGTAACGCAGGCAGTAGCTGTCGGCGCAGAGGTACGAGCCGCCCTTGACCACCTTGCGCGGAATCCGGAACTGCGGTTGTGCGGCGTCGTAGCTCGACTCGACGCCCGGCCCGCGCGGGTTCTGCGGGACGCAGCACGGTTTCTCGGCTTCGTTCGGATGTCGAGTGTTGTACCAGTCGCTCGTCCACTCCCAGACGTTGCCGGCCATGTCGAACAACCCGAGCCCGTTGGCCGGGAACGAGCCGACCGGCGTGCGCGTGCCGTAGCCGGGCGCGGGACGCCAGGGGAAGTCGCCGTGCCAGTAGTTGGCGAGCCGCTCGCCGGGCGCCTCCGGCCGGTCGCCCCAAGCGAACTCGCACCCTTCGAGTCCGCCGCGGGCTGCGAGCTCCCACTCCGCCTCGCTCGGCAGCTCCTTGCCCGCCCAGGCGGCGTACGCCTCCGCGTCCTCGAAGGCGACGTGCACGACGGGGTGATCGCCACGCTCGTCGGTCGAGCTGGCCGGCCCGTCCGGATGCCTCCAGCACGCACCCGGTGTCCACGTCCACCAGGCGCTGAGGTGGCGCAGGTCGACGGGCCCCTCGGTCCTGGTGAAGACGAGCGAGCCGGGCACGAGGTTCTCCGCCGGCGCGCCGGGGAAGTCGTTCGGGTCGAGCGGTCGCTCGGCGACCGTCACGTAGCCCGTCTGCTCGACGAAGGCCGCGAACTGCGAATTCGTCACCGGGAGCCTGTCGATCCAGAAGTCGTCGACGCCGACGCGGTGTGCGGGGGCCTCCTCCGGATAGTGGGCGTCGGAGCCCATGCGGAACGTGGTTCCGCCGACGTGAACCAGGTCGTCGACGGTCACTCGCCCGGGAAGACGGTCGACCAGTCCTTTGCCATGCTGACCACGGTCCAGCGCTCCGTCCGCGCTCGCTCGAGTGCTTTCTCGGCGCCCGCCGTGTAGTCGAACTCACGCTCGCCGTCGTCGTGCAGGACGAGCAGGCGCAGCGTCGGCTTGGTCGCGTGCTGCGCGAAGTCGAGCATCTGGATGTCGCCGTTCGAGTTGCCCGCGGCGAGGAGTGGCCGGCGACCGACGCGGCTCCAGATCCGGACGGGCTTCTGCGGTCCGTCGTCGAAGACGTCGGCCTCCGGCTTGCGCATGATCGCGCCGCCGTTGTCGTCGTGCACGTAGTCGAGCGCGGTCGAGCTCCCGATCACCCGATCGCGCGGGATGCCGTACAGCTCGTCGCTGATCGGCCGCATGAAGTCGCGGCCGCCACCCGACGCGATGTAGTTCGAGAACCGGTTTTCCTCCAGGTAATGCAAGAGCTCGACCATCGGCTCGTACGCGCACGCGAGGTACCCGCGGCCCAGCGTCGGGTGCTGCGCCGAGCGCAGGAACGCGTCCGCCTGCTGCTCGAAGTCGTCGACCCCGATTCCCGCGTGCGCGGCGAGCACGCCGCCGAGGAGCGTGCGCACGTTCGTGTCGTCGCCGGCGTAGTGCTCTTCCATCACCGCTCCCCAGCCAGGCGTAGTCCCGCTCGTACGCCGCCTTCCACGGCTGCCGCTCGCGAAGAGCGGGGTCGGCCTCCGCCATCTCGTGGAGCCGGCGCAGGATGAAGTCGGCCTGGATCGGCAGCGGCTTCTCGCACCAGAGGGTGCCGTCGTTGTCGAAGACGGCGACGCGCTCGTCCGGCGGCACGCCGTCCGTAGACACGCGCTCGACGAAGTCGAGCACGGCGTCCCTGGCGGGCCGGTCGTTCCAGGACGCGAGCGGCTCGCTCAACCTCAACGACCGGACGCGAGCGCCGCCTGGAGCTTCTCGACGACCTGGTCGATCGTGAAGCTCGCCGCCTTCTGGCGCGGTGGAAACTCCTCGAAAGTCGCGAGGAACTGCGTGACGATGGCGGTCGCAGCCAGCGCGATGTAGTCGTTGTCGATGAACCAGTCGTAGTAGGTGTTCGAGGTCACGTCGGCACGCTCGAACGGGTCGGTGCGGAGATTGAACAGCTTCGGGACGCGCAGCTGCACGAAGGGTTCGGCCCAGATCCGCAACGACCCCTCCGCGCGCTGTTCCATGAAGACGACCTTCCAGTTGTCGAACCGGAGCGCGAGCACGTCGCCGTCGTCGGAGTAGTAGACGAGCCCCTGCCTCGGGCTCTTGTCCGTCTCACCGGTCAGGTACGGGAGCAGGTTGTAACCGTCGATGTGGACCTTGAAGGTCGTGTCGCCGACCTCGTGGCCCGCCTTCAGCTTGTCGACGACGTCAGGTTCGCCGGCGGCCGCGAGGAAGGTCGGCAGCCAGTCGTGGTGCTGGACGATCTCGTTGGAGACCGCTCCCGCTGCGATCTTGCCGGGCCATCGGATCAGCTCGGGTATGCGGAAGGCGCCTTCCCAGTTCGTGTTCTTCTCGCTCCGGAACGGCGTCATGCCCGCATCCGGCCACGTGTTCATGTGCGGCCCATTGTCGGTCGAGTAGACGACGATCGTGTTCTCGGCGATCCCGAGCTCGTCGAGCTTGTCCAGAACGGTGCCGACCAGCTTGTCGTGATCGATCATCGTGTCGTGATAGGTCGACTGCCAGCGCCCTGCCTGCCCGACGCTCTCCGGCTTCGGATGCGTCCGCAGGTGCATGTGCGTCGTGTTGAGCCAGACGAAGAACGGGGTGCCCGCTGCGTGCTGGCGCTCGATGAAGTCGAGACCGTGCTCGAGCACCTCGTCGTCGATCGTCTCCATCCGCTTCTTCGTCAGCGGACCGGTGTCCTCGATCCGCTGCTTGCCGATCCGGCCGAAGCGCTCCTCTTCCGTGTCGTCGTCTTCGTCCGTCGCCCAGGAGTGGATGACGCCGCGCGGACGAAATCGCTCGTTGTACCCCGGAAAGTCGTCGAGCGACGGCCAGTTCGGCAGCTCCGGCTCCTCCTCGGCGTTCAGGTGGTAGAGATTGCCGAAGAACTCGTCGAAGCCATGCACGGTCGGCAGGTACTTGTTCAGGTCGCCGAGATGGTTCTTGCCGAACTGCCCCGTCGCGTAGCCGAGCGGCTTCAGCAGCTCGGCGATCGTCACGTCCTCGGCCTGGAGACCGATGTCCAGGCCAGGGAAACCGACCTTGCTCAAGCCGGTGCGATAGACGCTCTGGCCCGTGATGAACGACGACCGTCCCGCGGTGCAGCTCTGCTCGCCGTACGAATCGGTGAACCGCATCCCCTCGTCCGCGATCCGGTCGATGTTCGGCGTCCGGTACCCCATCAGCCCGTCGCTGTAGCAGCTCAGGTTCGTGATGCCGATGTCGTCGCCCCAGATGACGAGGATGTTCGGCTTCTGCGGTTCCGCCATCCCTTCCTCCAAGGTCGCGATCCCTCTTAGCCCAGCACCATCCAGGAAGGAGCGTCGGCACGCCTCATCCGGTCAGGGTGATTCGCGTCACGAGTCCCGCAGCTCAGTCCGCGCGCCGGCCGCCCGCACCGCGGCCGAGAGCGTGGCGGTGTCGTAGGCGCCGTAGTGCCGTCGGCCGTTGATGAAGAAGGTCGGCGTGCCCGACACGCCGCTGAGGTCGGCGCTGTCGACATCCTCGGCGACGTGGACGGCGCCAGCGTGCTCACGTAACGCGGCGGTGAAGCGGTCGCGGTCGAGGCCGAGCTGCTCGGCGTAGCCCATGAGGTCGCTCGGGCCGAGAGCGTCCTGGTGGGCGAGCAGCAGGTCGTGCAGCTCCCAGAAGGCGCCCTGCGCGGCGGCCGCCTCGGCCGCTTCGGCGGCGAGCTGCGCGCGGGGGTGGACGTCGGTCAGCGGGAGATGCCGCCAGACGTAGCGGACGTCGGCGAACTCGCGGAGGAGCTCGCGAACGAACGGCTCGGCCCGCCCGCAGTACGGGCACTCGAAGTCGCCGTACTCGACGACCGTGACGGGTGCGTCGATCGGACCGCGGATGTGGTCGCGCTCCGGATCGACGTCGATGTAGAGATCCACGAGCGGCTCGGCCGTGCCGAGGAGTGCGTGGATGCGCAGACGCCGCGGCAGCAGCGCAGTGGCGCGGAACAGCAGCCAGGTGACGAGCGCTGCGGAGAGCGCAGCGCTGAGGATGCCGAGCTTGGCCTCCTCGAGCTGAGGCCCGTCGAAGGCGATCGTCGCGACGAGCAGAGCGACCGTGAAGCCGATGCCGGCGATCGTGCCGCCACCGGCGACCGCTGCCCAGCCCACCGGCGGCCGCAGCTGTCCGTGGCTCAGCCGAGTGACCAGCCACGACGCCCCGAGGATTCCGACCGGCTTGCCGACGACGTAGCCGAACAGGATCCCGAGCGTGATCGGCGACGTGAACGCCTCGGCGAGGAAGTCGGCGTCGATGGCGATGCCGGCGTTTGCGAGCGCGAACAGCGGCACGATGACGTAACTCGTCCAAGGGTGGTAGAGCTGCTGCAGGCGCTCGTTCGGTGAGACCGCGGACCTGAGTCCCAGGCCGGCGGAGCGCGCGAGCTCTGGTGTGGGCTGCTCGCGGAACGCGCGGAACTGCTCGGTGGCGCGCTCGAGATCCGATCGTCCCACCGGGTAGGCGTAGGTCAGCAGGCCGAACGCGAGACCGACCACGACCGGCTCCACACCCGACTCGAGGAGCGCCACCCAGACGGCCGCGCCCAGCGCCACGTAGACCAGCCCAATCCGCACCCTGAGCGCCTTGAGGACGAGCACGGCGGCGAACAGGCCGAACGCGACGATCAGCGCCGAGACGGAGACCTGCTCCGTGTAGACGGTCGCGATGACGACGAGCGCAACGATGTCGTCGACCACGACGACGGTGAGCATGAACGCCCGCAGGCGGTCGGGAAAGCGCGGCCCGACGAGCGCGAGCAGTCCGAGCGCGAACGCGGTGTCGGTCGACATCGCGATCCCCCAGCCTGTCGCGGACGAATGGCCGGCGTTGAACGCGAGGTAGACAGCGACCGCCACCGCCATGCCGCCGATCCCGGCGAGCAGCGGCAACGCAAACCGGCGCCGCTCCCGGAGCTCGCCGAGATCGAACTCCCGCCGCGCCTCGAGCCCGACGACGAAGAAGAAGAACGTCATCAGCCCGCTGTTCACCCACTCGCGCAGATCGAGAGCAATGCCGGATCCGCCGAGATCGATCGAGAGCGTCGTCTCCCAAAACGACTCGTACGAGGACTGCGTCGACGTTGACCCACACCAGTGCTGCGACGGTCGCGGCGAGCAGGACCGCCGCGCCGCCGGTCTCGGTGCGCAGAAACGAGCGCAGCGGCGTCTCCAGACTCCGCGCCCACGCGGTTTTCCCGGAGAAGGCCGCGGGCTCGCTGGTCGAGTCACGACTCATCGACCGCAGGTAATCACGGCCGCGTATCGTTGGGGGCACCCATGGATGTCTGGCCGGCCGCAGACCGCTACGAGCGGATGACCTACAACCGCTGCGGGCGCAGCGGTCTCCAGCTCCCGGGGGTGTCCCTCGGCCTCTGGCAGAACTTCGGGCACGACCGCCCGCTCGACACGATCCGCGCGATCGCGCGACGGGCGTTCGACCTCGGGATCACGCACTTCGACCTCGCCAACAACTACGGCCCGCCGTACGGCTCCGCGGAGGAGAACTTCGGCCGCCTGCTCCGCGACGACTTCGCGCCGTACCGCGACGAGCTCGTCGTCTCGTCGAAGGCGGGGTACGACATGTGGCCCGGTCCGTACGGCGAGTGGGGCTCGCGCAAGTACCTGCTCGCGAGCCTCGACCAGAGCCTCGAGCGGCTCGGCCTCGAGTACGTCGACATCTTCTACTCGCACCGGTTCGACCCGGACACCCCGCTCGAGGAGACGATGGGCGCGCTCGACACTGCGGTGCGGCAGGGCAAGGCGCTCTACGTCGGGATCTCGTCGTACTCGGCGGAGAAGACCCGCGAGGCGGCGACGATCCTGCGCGACCTGGGAACGCCTTTGCTGATCCACCAGCCCTCGTACTCGATGCTGAACCGCTGGATCGAGGGCGACCTGCTCGACACGTTGGGCGAGCTCGGCGTCGGCTGCATCACGTTCTCGCCCCTGGCCCAGGGCATGCTGACCGACCGCTACCTGAACGGGATCCCCGAGGGCTCGCGCGCCAGCCGCCCGGGCTCCCTCTCGCCGGATCTGCTCACCGACCAGACGCTCGCCAAGATTCGCGCACTGAACGACATCGCTGCGCGCCGTGGCCAGACGCTCGCGCAGATGGCGCTCGCGTGGACGCTGCGCGATCCGCGCGTGACGTCGACGCTCGTCGGAGCGAGCAGCGTCGCGCAGCTCGAGGCCAACGTCGGAGCGCTCGACAACCCCGACTTCACCGACGAAGAGCTGGCCGAGATCGACCGCTACGCGACGGAGAGCGAGATCAACCTCTGGGCGAACTCGAGCAGAGAATGAACTGAGGGCCGCTCGCGCGGCCCTCAAGTCGTTGTACGGATCACGCAGTTACAGGCCGTGAGCAAGCGTCTGGGCGAAGATGTCGTACGAGTCGCGGCCGAACAGCACGAACGTGACGCGCTCAATCGACTGCCGCCGCTCGAGCTCTTCGGCTGTGGTCGCGATAGCGATCCGCGCGGCTCGATCGACCGGGAACTTGAAGATGCCGGTCGAGATGGCAGGAAACGCGACCGTTCGGCACCCCAGCTCGGACGCGACGGCAAGCGCGTTCACGTGACATGCGGCGAGCAGCTCGTCCTCGCCCGCGTTCCCGCCGGTCCAGACAGGGCCCACCGTATGGATCACGTGGCGCGCCGACAAGCGGCCGGCCGTCGTCGCCTTCGCGTGACCCGTCGAGCACCCGCCGAGCCGGCGGCACTCGTCGAGGATCTCGGGGCCACCCGCCCGGTGAATCGCGCCGTCGACGCCTCCGCCGCCGAGGAGCGAACTGTTCGCCGCGTTGACGATCGCGTCCACGCGTTGGGTCGTGATGTCGCCCTCGGTGACGTCGACCCGTTCGAGCCCAGCCATAGCCACGGTATACCGAGTCGTGTCTGTCGTTGCGGAAGCCTCCGAGAGGAATCGAACCTCTGCGCCCGGGTTAGAAGTCCGGTGCTCTTCCGGCTGAGCTACGGAGGCAGAGACACCGGGCGGACTCGAACCGCCGTAGCGCGCTTTGCAGGCGCGCGCCTCGCCGCTCGGCCACGGTGTCAGTGGACCCGGTGGGAGTTGCACCCACGACGTTTCCGCTCTCATCGCCGGCGCTACCACGCCGACAGCGGCCGCACTCGCTGACTCTCCTGCTGCGGGCCCGTGTGAATCGAAAGCCCCCGAGAGGAATCGAACCTCTGCGCCCGGGTTCGAAGCCCGGTGCTCTTCCGACTGAGCTACGGAGGCGAGTGGTGAGCTCGGTTGTCGCCGGGGCGGGGTTCGAGCCCGCCCCGGCCTCCCGGCTCACGCATTCAGTGCTTCCAGCTGCCGCGCGCGCTCGTCGTACGGCTCGAACTCATCCTCGAGCGCCGCGCGGAAGACCTGAAGCGCGGCGATCAGGGTCTCGAGCTTGTGCAGCGAATTTGCGCGGCCCTGCGTGTCCACGTCGAACTCGAGCGAGATCGACCCGAGAACAGTCGGCGATCTCGAGCGTCATGCTCGGCTCGAAGTTCTCCGGACAGCACGTGCACGTGTCCTCGCAGTACGCGTTGCGAAAGAGGTCACGATCGCTTGTGTCCTCGACGTACACGTACACGTAGGAACCCGCGTGGAAGCCGGGCAGGTTGAGCAGCGTGCGCTCGTTCACGCGAGCGCGATATGGCACGCCCACACCTGCTCCCTTCTAGTTCGAGCCACCCTGCTGGGCGGCGATGCCATGGACTGGGTTCGTTCACGGCGGCGTGCCAGGCCCAGCGCGAAGTACGCCGGCCCACGCCGTCGCGACGTGCTTCGCACTCATCGGACTCTCCTTTCGCTCTTGGGTTGGTCGATGCGGACGGAGGGAGTCGAACCCTCATGGCCAGTGGCCGCCGGTTTCTGAGACCGGTGCGTATGCCGGTTCCGCCACATCCGCACGAAGAGCCGCAGGCCGTGACGCAGGCGGGCGGCTCGTCGTCTCAAGCGGCCGGCCGCGGGGGCTGCCGCTTCGATCGCGCGGCGTCGAGGCGCGCCTGACGGCGGGACTCGAGCACCACGACCTTGGCCGGGCGCTGCGGCTGCTTGGGGCGTGCCGCGACCCGGACGAGGTGCAGGTGCATCTCGTCTCCTCTCTGTGAATGGAACAGGCCTGCCAGGGGTCGAACCCGGACCAGCGAGGTTGGAGCTCGCCGTGCTTCCGCTTACACCACAGGCCTTCGAAAGCGGACGGCCCGGATCGAACGGGCCTCCCCGAAGTGGCGCTCCGGTGCTCTTCCAACTGAGCTACGTCCGCGCGAGGAGCCTCCGGCAGGAGTCGAACCCGCACCTCGGCCGTACAAAGGGCGCGTGCTTGCCGTTGACACTACGGAGGCTCGATGGAGACGGCGGGAGTCGAACCCGCTCCTCCTCGTTGCAAGCGAGGTGCTCTGCCACTAGAGCTTCATCCCCTTGTCGATCGAGTGCGGACGGATGGAGTCGAACCACCACAGCGCGAGGCACCGCGTTTACAGCGCGGGGAGCTCACCCTTGCTCAGCGTCCGCTTGAACGAAAACCGAAGGTGGCCGACCGGGCTCGAACCGGCGCCGCGGGGCTCACAACCCCGGGTGCTTCCGTTACACCACGGCCACCACGAAGCGGGGACGACCGGACTCGAACCGGCGGCCTCTCGCCTGACAAGCGAGTGCTCTGCTCGTCTGAGCTACGTCCCCTAGCTAGCAAGTGCGCGGGTGGGATTCGAACCCACGGTCTCGAGCTCATGAGGCTCGCGAGGACAACCGCTCCTCTACCGCGCAGTCTGGCTGGCAGGAGTCGAACCTGCGGTCTCCGGCGCCCGAAGCCGGCGGGGTGGCCTGCTCCCCTACAGCCAGAAGCGAACAACGAGCACCCCCGGCGGGATTCGAACCCGCAGCTTCCGGGTTGAGAGCCCGGCGTCATCGCCGTTTCGACCACAGGGGCAGGCTCCGGCGGCAGGGCTCGAACCTGCCTCTCGCGGTTAACAGCCGCGCGTCTTTCCGTCTCGACCACGCCGGAACGAGTGAGCGGAAGGAGAGGGAGTCGAACCCCCAAGGCCCGAGAGCCGACCCGTTTTCGAGACGGGATACCGCGCCGGTGGCAGTCCTTCCGTTCAGTGGCCCCGGCAGGCGTCGAACCTGCAACCCTCCGCTTAAGAGGCGGCAGCTCTGCCAGTTGAGCTACGGAGCCGTAAGAGATGTGACCGGCAGGGATCGAACCTGCGACGCCCCGCGTTTCAAGCGGGCGCTCTTCCGAACTGAGCTACGGTCACGCGAATGGGCGGAGCCGGAGTCGAACCGGCGCTTCCTCCTCATCAGAGAGGCGCTCTTCCACCTGAGCTATCCGCCTAGTGGGCAAGGCTGGGCTCGAACCAGCAGCCTCTTGTTTGTGAGACAAGCGCTCTCCCATTGAGCTACTCGCCCGTGTCGAATCCGGGACAAGGAGTCGAACCTCGATCTCCACGTTCAGAGCGTGGTGTCCTGCCGGTTAGACGATCCCGGAACGTTCGCCTCTCCGTCCATCCCCCAAGTCGGGAGATCGACGCAGCAGCGCACGCCTGCAGGCGGGTGGTCGCGTCCTCTGACTCGTCCGGCCTAGGCCAAACGATGTTTTCCATGCCACTCGCCTACTCTTCGACCCTGGATCGGCGCATCGCCGTCCTACGTGGAGGAGCTTTGGAGCCCGAGCCTCGAGCGCCTCCGTGGAAAAGAGCAAGCTAAAGCAGACGCTTATTGCCAGCGTTCTTTTTCACGCCAAGCGCTGAGGGTCTTTCTCTCTCAGGCGGGGCCTCAATTTGGTCTAGCGCTTTTCAAGCTGAGCATCACCTTTGGTCTCCGACGTTGACTGATCGCCTCCAAAACGCAAAAGGCGACCCGGTTGGGTCGCCCTCGTCTGGCTTCGCTCTGCGGCTAGGGATCTAGCCTGCAGGGCTCCCAGCGAGGGCTGGAACGTAACCGAGCCGGCGCTTCGCATCGAAGCGCGGGCACGGCATGGCCGAGGCGACGGGCGTCGCTTCGGATCGGAACAATTTGGTGTGGAGAGTGTTCTGCATCGTTCGATGGTTGTTGCCGCGTCGCAGGATAGAGCAAGCATCGGACATGCGCAAGGGTTCCAAACGAAGATCTAACGACCGACCGCGCGTCCGCATTCGAAAATGCGCTCGACGAAATGTACGTGTCGATCCAGGAAGGACGTTGTCCCGTCCTCGCGACCGGAATAGAGTCGTCGCACTCGGCGGAGGGGCTTCGACCCAAGTCGTCGCGCCGCCCTTCTCTCCGCCGCGCAATCAAGGAGAGACGATGAGATCTCGAAGGCTTCTCCTCGCGCTTCTGGTCGGCCTGCTGCTGACCGTCGCCGCAGTCGGGGCATGGACGGCGACCTCGCAGGGTGCGTCTGCTCCGCCCGGAGGCGACGCGCTGACCGCGGCTCGATTCTCGATCACGGTCGACGGGCACGAGATCGCCGCGTTCGCCGAACTGCAGGGCATCACCTCCGGCTACGACATCGACTTCATCGAGTCGGATGGCCGCAGGCTTGCCGTCCCAGGTAAGCGCCCCCCGCCGACCGTCACCCTCAAGCGCGGGATGACCAGGAACCTGGAGTTGGCGGCGTGGCACGAGCTGGCGATGAACGACTGGGCGGCGGCTCGGAAGAACACGACGCTCGTGATGTACAACGCCACTGGTGATCCCGTGGCCCGGTACCACCTGGAGAACGCGTGGCCGGCGAAGCTCGAGATCGGCTCACTCAGTGCCGGCGCGAGCGAGGTCCTGATGGAGACCGTGACCCTCGTCTGCGACCACCTGCAACGCGTCTCGCCGTAGCGAAAGGCCCGCGGGCGGACGCCGAATGGCGCCCGCCCGCGGTCGCAAGACCTCTAGCTCGACGGGTTGCCCTTCCCGCCGCCGCGCCCGAAGTTGCAGAGATTGACCTCGTTCGCGAAGAGGTGATTCGCCTGCTGCTTCACACCGGCCGCGTCAAAGAAGAGCAGGCCGCAGGCGCTGGTGCCAGCGGGCGTGTAGTCGTTGCCGGAGACCGCGTTGCCGCGAATGAACGCGGTAGCACCGAAGCCGACCTGGATGCCGTTCTGGGCGATGTACGTGATCGGTCCGGCGCCGGTCACGGTGTTGCCGGTGACCGTGGCACTGACCGCGCCGTTCACGGTGATCCCGTTCTTCTGGTAGTCGGTCACGGTGTTGTTCGCGATCGTGACCGCGAGCGCTGCGTCGCGCTCGTGCGAAGTTACGGACCTCGATCGCGTTCCCTTCCTGGCAACCCGAGAGTCCCTGGCGGACGCCGTGCACGTTGACGTTGGTGATCGAGCCCGCCGCGTTGTCGAAGAGGATGCCGCGTAGACGGTCATCGCCGCCGTCGCAGACGTCGGCGAGCCCGACGCAGTGATCTCGAGGTTCGTTACGTTCGCCGTCGTGCCGCCGTTCCTGACGACAGCGCCGAGGAAGTGGCCACCGGCCGGATCGACCGCGGTGATCGTGTTGCCCGCGCCGTCGAGCGTGAAGCCGTTCGGCACGAGGATCGTGTGATCGGTCTCGCAGTCGGCGACCAGCGTCATCGTGGTGCCGCTGGTCGTGAAGGCGCAAGCGGTCGTCGTGGCGCTCGAAGCGAGCGTCAGGTCGTCGACCAGGAAGCCGTTGCCGGCGTTGCCGAGATCGGCGGTGCCGCTCTGGCGGAACAGCAGCTTCGAGACGGACGGGACCTGGTTGCCGTTGCCGACCTGCTCCGGGTCGTAGCGGTAGTAGTCCTCCCAGGTCGTGCCGGTGGCCTTCGAGCACACCGTCGACGTAGATCTTGACGACGTCGTTCGCCGGACCGGCGACGAAGTCGATCGAGAACCTGATCGTGTGGGCGCTCGTCCGGTTGAGGGTGGCGATGTCGGTGCTGTTGAAGCTCGCCACCGTGCCGAGCGGGCCGGGATTGGTCACGTCGATGAAGGTGACGTGCACCCCGTCGGCCTGGTCCTCGAAGCGCAAGAAGCTCATCCGCCCGCCGTTGCCGTCGTCGGGGCTGACGGTCATGTTCAGGCCGGACTGCTCAGCCGGCCGATGTCGTCCCGATCCGGAAGGTCGCGTCGAAGTGCGCGGCTCCGGACTCCCCAGCCGAGCTCAGGAGCCCGGGCGAGAACGTCTGATCGCCGAAGGAACCGCTGGTGATCGCGTCCGACACTCGCAGCGACTGGGTTCCGAATCCATACCCGGAAGCAGCTGCGAAGTCCGCGACGCTCGCCACGGCCACGTCGTACGGGCCGGTCTTCAGCCACCCGTTCTGGCCGTTGATGTCGCCGGTTGCGTAGGTCGTCGGCTCGAAGGTGATCGGGCCGATCGTGTCGGCGCCGGCCGAAGCCGTGAACGCCGAGCCAAGCACAGCGAGCCCAAAAACAAGGCTCGCCAAGAGAAGAACATGCCGCAAAGTAACCCCCCACTCTGAATGTCATTGGAAAAAGCAGGCTCAAGAGAGCCCATGCAGACGCTCAGCCAGAACTGACAGCTCGGAGAGAAGGTTCAGACCCTCGGCGGCCGCAACGCCAGACGAACGTGCTGGGGCACGATAGCCCGGATTCCAGCACCTCGCGCTTGAGGGATGTCTTCTGGCCAATCAGTTCGGTGCGATGTTCTGGTTGATCCGGAAGAAGTTGTCCGGGTCGTACTTCTGCTTCAGGGCGCGCAGCCGCTCGTACTTCTCCGGGCCATAGGCCTGGCGCACACGTTCGGCGCCCTCGTCGCCCAGGAAGTTCACGTACACACCTTCGTGCCACGGCTCGAGTGCGGACCAGAAGCTCCGCACCCACTCGCGCTCTTGGTCGAAGCCCTCGCTCGTCGCCGTGCACGCACCGATGTTGTAGGTGAAGCCGGCGGTGCGGCCGTTGAACGCGGTGTCGGCGTCCGCAACCCGGCTCACCGCTCCGCCCATCTGCCAGATCGGGAACGACGTCAGCGGCGACTCGATCTGCAGCGAACGCTCCAGCGTGATGTCGATGATCTCGTCGGTCAGCTCCGCGACTTCACAGCTCTTGAAGTAGTACCAACGCCCCGGCACGAAGCTCGGGTCGAACATCGCCTGGTGCGCCAGGTACGGCTTCACCGTGCAGACGTCCGCGACCGGCGGGCCGAACTCGCGCAGCGGCTTGATGAACTTCTCCCCCTCGTCGGGGTCTCCGACCCAGCAGGGGACGACCATCACGACCGGCTTGCCGTGGAGCTCCTCCGGCACGAACGGCAGCGGCGGCGCCTTGCGATGGAGCACGATCGTCATCAACTCGTCCGGCGCGTCCGCGACCCAGTCGCGATAGAAGCGCAGGACCTCCCCGGACTGCTCCATCGGCCAGAAGATCGGCCCCGCCAGCACCTGCGTCCCGAGCGGCACGCAGCGGAACTCGAACTCCGTGACGATCCCGAAGTTGCCGCCGCCCCCGCAAAGCCCCCAGAAGAGATCGGCGTTCTCGTCCGCGCTCGCCTTGACGAACTCGCCCTCGGCCGTCACGAGATCCATCGAGACGAGCTGGTCGACCGAGAGCCCGTGCTTGCGCATGATCCAGCCGATCCCGCCGCCGAGCGTCAGCCCTGCGACGCCGGTGTGCGTGACGATGCCGGACGGCACCGCGAGCCCGAACGCCTGCGTCTCCCGGTCGAGCTCGCCGAGCAGGACGCCGGCCTGCACGCGCGCGGTGCGCTGCTCGGGATCGACGCGCACGCCCTTCATCGGCGAGAGGTCGATCATCAAGGCGTCGTCCGCCACCGAGAAGCCCGGGAACGAATGGCCGCCGCTCCGCACCGCAACCGGCAGGCCGCTCGCACGCCCGAACTTCACCGCGGCGATCACGTCCGAGACGCCGGCGCAGCGAACGATCACTGCGGGGCGCTTGTCGAACGACCCGTTCCAGATCTTGCGATGGACGTCGTAGTCCGGGCTCTCCGGGACGAACGACGTCGCCCGCGGAACGCGGCCTCGTCGATCTCGATCGCGTCGGCGACGGCGGTCATGTCCCTAGTTTCTCACGTCGTTCAGCGCCAGTCGACCGAGACGAGCTCGAACGACTGGTCGAAGCCCTGGAGCGCCTGCGTGCGCGGCTCGGACAGACGGAACGCCGTGCTGACGCCGTCGAGCGTCTCGCGGCTGGCCAGGATCTCGGCCGCGCGCGCAGCCGCGCCGATCCGCGCCGCCACGTGCACGCCGTCGCCGCCGTAGTCGCTCGCGTCGGTTCCGGTGTGGAATGCGCCCCCGGTGTGCAGGCCGATCCTGACGTCGGGTGCGACGACCTCGGCGTCGAGCGCGCGCTGAATCGCGACCGCGGCCTCGACCGCGGCCTTCGGGTTGTCGAAGGCGGCGAAGAAGCCGTCGCCGGTGCGCTTGACCACCTCGCCACCGTTGTCGACGATCTGCTCGCGCAGGAGCTCGTCGTGGCGCGCGAGCAGTCGCTTCCACTTCTCGTTGCCGAGCGTCTCGAGCAGCTTGGTCGAGTCGACGATGTCGGTGAAGACGAACGTTCGGCGCGTCTGGAGCCGCCCGAGGCGCTCGTTCACGCTCTCTTCGTCCAGCTTCGCGCCGAGCCGCGCGAACGTCGCGAGCGCCGCCTCGAGCTCGGAGGTCGCTGCCTCCTCGTTGCCCTGCCGGCGGAACGCGAGCCCGAGCAGCATCCGCGCGTGCGCCGTCTCGTACGGAGCACCAACCTCTTGCCAGTCGTCACGCGCGCGCTTGAGACAGGCCGCCGCTCCATCCGCGTCGCCCTCGGCGAGCTTGATCTGCCCCGAGGCGAAGTGGACGGTGGCGTCGAACGCCGGCGCTCGGCGCTCGCCGATCGTGTACGAGTCGACGATGCCTTCGAGCTCGCCCATCGCCGCGCGGGCCGTCTTCAGGTCGCCGGCCGCGATCGCGATCTCGACCTGCGCCGGGAGGCGCCGGAGCCGTGAGAGCGGGTCCTGCGTGTCGTCGAGCGCGCGCGTGATCGCCGCGACTGCGCCGTCGACCTTGCCCTCGGCGAGACGCAGGAGCGCGAGGCCCGGCTGCGGCGCGCGACCCAGCTCGTCGGCCTTCGCGTAGGCCTCCATCGCCGCGGCGAAGTCACCGCGACGGCGGCGGATCTCACCGATCTCGTAGTAGCCGCCTGCCGTGATGTGGCGGTCGAAGTCGTAGAGCTCCTCGCACGCGGCGATCGCCTGCTCCTCCGCCTGGGGCCACTCCCCTCGGAGCCGCATGATCTCCGCTCGATGGATGCGGCACGCGCCGGGGAAGCCCGTGACCTCGAGCCGGTCGCACCAACGATTCGCGACCTCCGTCCACTCCGCCGCCCGGCGGTAGTCGCCGAGGTCCTGACAGGAGCTGATCGTGATGCAGTAGACGACCCCGGTCGAGAACGGCCGCAGCTCGCCGCACACGGCCGAGGCAGTCGCCTCGTCGAGGAGCGCGAGACCCTCCTCGACCGCTCCCGACTTGACGAGCGCTCGGCCCTTGCCGACGAGCGCCAGCGCGTGCGTGTCGCGGTCGCCGAAGCGGAGACCGATCTCGGCCGCGCGGTCGAATTCCGCGATCGCCTTCGGCAGGTCGCCCTCGGCGAAGAGGGCGTTGATGCCGCGCATGAGCATCAGGACACCGTGCTCGGCGGACTCCGGCTGTCCCTCGAGCAGTCGCTCGGCCTTGGCGAACCACCCGTGAGCGACGGCGAAGAGCCCTCGACCCATGTGATCGTCGACGAGTGTGAGGGCGAGCCGGGCTGCGCTCAGTTGGTCACCGCTCGACGAGAACCCGCCGTAGGAACGCTCGCGGAGGCTGATCGCCTCGTCCGGACGGCCTCGCCACCAGGCCGCTTCCGCGAAGTGCTCGAGATCGGCAGGCGTCAGCTCGTTCGGGTCCGCGCTCGTGTACGCCTCGAACGCCTCGCGCCAGGCGTAGCGCTCCGCGGCGCTGCGGGCGGTCTGAACCACGTCCACGAGCTGCGACATCGACATCTCCTTCTTCCTTCTCGACGAGCCGGGCTACTCGATTGTTCCACGTTTCGGCGGCGATTCCGCGTTCGCGATGATTCCAGGATGCCGCTGCAGAACCGGGTCACGCCGCTCAGCGAGCTGGTCTCAGACCCGGCGCGCGGCCTGGTCTACGGAAATCGTGGCTGCCTCCACGACGGCAGCGGGCGGATCCGCCGCCGTTACAACGGGAGACGCTGGATCGCCTGCCGGCTCGAGTTCCGCGGCTGGCAGCGAAGCCCGCTGCTGCAGCCCGGACGCTTCACGGAGCTCTTCTTTCTCGACGAGGCGACGGCGTTCGCGGCCGGCCATCGCCCCTGCGCTCTCTGCCGCCGCGAGGACTACGTCCGGTTCGTCGAGATCTGGGCCGAGCTACACCCGGGCCAGGTCGGTGCGGATGCGATCGACGCACAGCTTCACCGCGAGCGCGTCGCGCCCGGCACGCGAGCGCAGCTCCAGCACGACGCTCCGCTCGACGAGCTTCCCGACGGCTCGTTCGTCCTGCACGAGGGCGCGGCGCACCTCGTGCTCGGCCCGCACCTGCTGCGCTGGACCGTGGCGGGATACGCGAGCCGCGCGGCTCGACCGACGCGGCGGCAGGTAACGCTCATCACACCGCCGTCGCTCGTCGCCGTTCTGCGCAGCGGTTGGGACAAACGACTCGTGCCGCTCTTTCACCCCTCGGCGGCGTAGTGCGACTCAGGTGAACGTGTGAGGAGCCCTGCTTGCGCGGGGCTCCTCACACGGATGCCTTGCTAGCTACGGCAGGCCGCGGCGAAGCGGCCCTGCCCTGAGCTCATCGCTCTCACGGAGTGACGACCAGCGTGCCGACCATGCCCGCTCCGATGTGGAAGGGCACGTCGCAGACGTAGTCGTAGCGGCCCGCGGGCAGGCCGACCGTCCAGGTCTCGGCGCCGCCGGGGTTGATGAACGCCCCGTTCTTCACGCCCGAGATGCTGAAGTTGTGAATCTCCTGGCCGCGGTTCGTGATCACGAACGTGATCGGGCCCGACGGCACGGAGGCCGGCACCAGGTCGAACCGGTACTCGAACATGCCGACGGCGATCGTCGACGCCGTGTTCCCGACCGTGCCGGTCGGCGTCGTGGTCGTGGTCGTCGTCGTGGTCGTCGTGGTGGTGGTCGCCGTCGTGGTCGGTGCAGGCGTGACGCCCACAGCGAGGCTGCCCTTCATGCCGGCCCTCGCGTGCCCGACCAGCGTGCACAGGTACGCGTAACGACCCTTCTTCTTGATCACGACCCGCAGCGTCGCGCGCTTGCCGGGAAGGATGGTCGGCGTCTTCTTGCCGGCGATCCTGAAGTCGTGGGCGATCCTGCCGCGGTTGATGACGGTGAAGATCACGGTCCCGGTCGCCGGGATCCGCGTCTTCGACAGCCTGAACTTGAACTCGGTCATGGTGACCGTGATCCGAGAGGTCGCCTCCGAGCTCTGCGGCGCCGCGGCGGCGTCGGTCCCCTTGGCGAAGCTCCCTGTGGCGAAGCCGGCGACCGCCAGGACCGCCAGCACACAAACCCCTATGACGCGTCGCATCTGCAAGAAGAACCCCTCTCGAAAATGTCGCTCCGCTCGAACTCGAGCCGGAGGCAGGTTAGCACCGGTTCGTGCGCGCGCAATCACATGTAAAGGCCGTGGTGGCGGCCGCCGAGCGGCCGCCACCACAGGTCGTCAGTTACGGCAGTGCGTAGGTGTAGATGTAGTCGCCACGTCCGCACGGAGCCGGCGCGCAAACGCCGCCCGTCGGATCGTCGCGGCCCTGTCCGCCGACGTAGATCGAGACGTACTGCTTCCCGGCGACCGAGTAGGTCATCGGCGGCGCAGTCGCCATCGCGTCCATCTTCGGCGATTCCCAGAGCAGCGCTCCCGTTGCCGTGTTGAGCGCTTGCAGGCTCCCCTTGCCCGTCGCGCCGCCGGTGGTGCCGACGAACGTCAGGTTCGAGGCGGTGTTGGTCGACCCGCTGATGCACGGGGCATCCCACACCTGGTGCCAGATCCGCCTGTTCGTGCGGACGTCGAACGCCGTCAGCGTGCCGGTGTGCGTCGTCGTCGGGCTGGTGCGCCCGAGGACGCCGACACCGCTGACGCCCGGAACGAGCGTCTGCGAGGCCTTCGGGACCTGAGCGAAGGCACGGGTCCGCGTTCCGACGGCGCACGCGACGATCGAGTGCAGCGTCGGGTTGTACGCGGAGGGGCCCCACTCGACGTTCTCGAAGGGCACGACGACGAACTCATCCGTCCCGTACGGGTCGAGCATGCAGCCGAGCTTGAACGGCCTCCCGTTCGGTGCGTTGCCTTGCCAGGTCGCCTGCGCGTTCGCGCACAGCCTGCCCTGGCCGTTCGGCATCGCCGGGAAGTCGAGGATGTTCATCCCCTGCGGGATCGGCTGGGTCGGCCAGGCGTTCACGTCAGGCATGTTCGGCATCGTCGGAACCCTCACCTCGGGGGTCGGGACCAGCGGCTTCCCGGTCTTCCGGTCGAAGATGTAGTTCCAACCGAACTTCGAGAGCATCGAAACGGCCTCGCTGCTCTTGAAGGTCGTCCTGACGGTCTTGTTGCGGGTGACCAGCTTGCCCTTCACCCTGACCCTGACCTTGACAACCTTGGACGTCGTCAGGCTGTAGGCCTCGTCAACGAGGAGCGGCGACTGAGGCATATCCGTGTCCCAGTTGTCGTGGTGCACGGTCTGGAAACCCCACTTGAACACGCCGGTGTAGACGTCGAGCCCGACGACCGAGGATGTCCAGAGGTTCATGCCGGGGCCGCGGGAGTTCCACGGGACCGGGTTGCCGGTGCCGATGATCACCAGCTTGTTCTTGACGTCGATCGCACCGCTGTTCCACATCGCGCCGCCGCCGTAGTGGTACTCGCCGGGAGCCCACGTGTTCGCGCCGGGCTGGCCGGGAGACGGGACGATGTTCCAGTGCCAGAGCTGCGTACCGGTCGTGGCGTCGAACGCCTGCATGTCATTGCGGACGTAGCTGTCGCCGCCGCTCGTACCGATCACGATCATTCCGTCGTAGTAGATCGGATGGGCGACGAGCCTTCCGCCCTTCCGCCACGGGATGACCTCCGACTTCCAGACCTGGGCGCCGGTCTGCTGGTCGAGCGCGATCAGGTAGCCGTCACGCCGTCCCAGGAAGACCTTGCCATCGCCGACTGCCACGCCGGAGTTCCGGCCGCCGGTGCCGATGTTGTAAGGGCCGGTGGCCAGGCCGCCGCCGGCAACGCCGCCGTCGAAGGTCGGCGTGTACTTCCAGAGCTCCTTGCCCGTCACGGCGTCGTACGCGAAGACGTGCCCCTTGCCCGTGGGCAGGTAGTACACGCCGTCGACGACGACCGCATTGGCTTCGTTGGAGCCGCACGTCGTGTCCCTCGCCGGGCAGATTCCGGTGCTGATCTTCCAGGCCTGTCTAAGTGTCGCGACGTTTGCCTGGGTGATCTGGGTCAGCGTCGAGTACCGGCTGTTCTTCAGATCACCGCCCGGTGTGATCCAGTTGTCGCCCGGATATGCGTTCAGCTGCGCAGCTGTGTAGGCGGGCGACACGGCGAGCGCCTTCTGCGGTGCTGAGGACGTCGCTCCACCTCCTGCTGCGAGGAGTCCCAGGACTGTCAGCCCCAGGACGAAAATCACGGGAAAAACAGCGCGGCGCAAATTAAGCCCCCTCGGGTCAGATACCGAACCCTTACTATCCCACTCCACACGGTTGGTTTCAATCGTCTCGAAGGCTAAAAGCGACCAATTCAGGTGTCGCCTCGGGCCAATCCGGCAGCCGCACCCCGGCGCCGACCAGGAGCAGGTCCCCGACGACCGCGGGGCAGGCGTTCAGGCCGGCGCGCAGTCGCCCGCTCCAGAGGAGCTTCCCGTCCGCGGTCGCGTAGGCGAAGACCGTTCCGGCGTAGGTCGACGTGAAGACGACGTCGTTCGAGACCGTGGCGCAACCGAAGCTCGGGGACGGCAGGCGGCGCTCCCACAGCGTCCGGCCGGTCCGCGCGTCGAGCGCGACGAGCCGGCCGCGCCCCTCCGTCGGGTTGACCTCCGTCAGCTCCGGACGGCCGGTCGCACTGCCCCAGGCGCAGAGATCGACGACCGGAACGAAGAGGCGGCCGTCCGCGTAGGCCATCGGCGTCTCGACCCCGCCGAGCAGGCCGGGGCAAACGGTCACCCGGCGCCGAGGCAGCGGACCGACGTCGTTTCGGTGCAGCCCGACGATCGCGCTCCACCGGCGTCGCCGCGTCTCGCGGTTCCACGCGATCACGCGACCGGCCTTGCCGGCGCCGAACACGAGGTCGACTCCGTCGAGGCTCGCGACCACCGGGGTCGCCTGGAAGTCGTAGTCCCTGACGTCGTGCGGCGTCACCTGGTCGTGCCAGAGCAGACGTCCGGTGCGTGCGTCCAGCACGAGCAGCGAGTCGGTGTACAGCACCGGCCCTGGGAACAGCGCGCCGTTCGGCCGCTCCGGCGTGCCGCCCCAGGGTCCCGGGTTCGAGTTGCCGGCGTAGAGACGACCCTGCTCGTCGACCGAGACCGGGTTCCAGGCGCCGCCGCCGCCGGTCTCGAGCGGGAACGTCCACGGCTCCTTGATCGTCACGAACTTCCACCGCACCGCGCCCGTCTCCGCGTCGAGTGCGTAGATCGCTCCTTTCCCCGTCGGAGGGAAGCCGATGGTGCTGAGGAACACGAGGTCCTCCCACACCACCGGCGCGATCGCGATGAACTGCTCGCTCGCGCCCGTCAGGTGGCGCCGCCAGCGTTCCTCCCCGGTCTCGGCGTCGAGTCGAAACGCATCCGAGTCGGTCGCGCCGTACACAGCGTCGTCCTCGACGACGAGTCCGTTCGGGCCGTCGTTCGGGGCGTGGTAGCGCTTCGCCCACCGAAGCGCACCGGTCGAACGGTCGAGCGCGAAGACGTTGCTTCGCAGGTCCTGCGCGTAGACGGTGTCGGCGTCGGCCACCGGCGTCGACGCGAAGATCCCCGAGAAGGTCTGCCGCGCCGTGAACGCGAAGCGCCAACGCACCTCCAGCTGCTCGACGTTGCCGGCGTCGATCGCCGACCCGGCCGCCGACCGCGTGCCCTCGAGGTCGCTGTTCGGCAGCTGCCAGACCGCGTCTTCGCCACGCCCGCCGCAGCCGCCGAGCAGGCACGCGACGAGCGCCGAGGCTGCCGCCAAACGAGCGATCCGAGACGCGATCGAAGCAGCCAAAAGCGGTGCTACCCTATCGGCGCGTGAGCGTTCGCCTTCTCATCGTCGGCCTGCTCGCCTCCCTCGCCGTGCTCCTGCCGGCGGCCCAAGGCGCTGCCCGCCCGATGACGACCGAGCCCACCGAGATCATCGACCACGAAGTCGCGCTTCGAGACTCGGGGATCACCGTGACCCCGAAGGTCGGCCTGCGTGGCACCGCCGGCCGCTTCATCGTGCGGAACTTCGGCAAGAAGGCGCACACCTTCACCGTCGGCAACGACAAGGTCGTCGTGCTGCACAAGGCAGGTCTGTCCACGGGCCTGATGCGACCGAAGAGCCGGGCCAAGATCCTGCTGCTCTTCTTCGACTACCGCGGGAAGCTCCAGTACCGGAGCATCGCGCCCGGTGATCGGTCGAACCCGCGCATGAGGGGCTTCTTCACCATCAACTGAGGTCCGGCGCGGACGCCAGCCCGCCGTAGGATGGGTGGAGTGACCGCGCCAGGGATCGACGAGCAGCCGGTCGGCGTCCGGTTCGAGCGCGCCGTCGACGTCGCCGCACGCCTGCTCGCGAACGTCGAGACGGTGGTTCACGGCAAGCGCGAGGAGATCAGGCTCGTGCTCGCAGCGCTCGCATCCGGCGGCCACGTGCTCTTCGAGGACGTCCCCGGAACCGCGAAGACCGTGCTCGCGCGCGCGATCGCGCAGAGCATCGAAGGCGCGGTCGGTACGCGCATCCAGTGCACGCCCGACCTGCAGCCCACCGACGTCACCGGGCTCTCCGTCTACAACCAGCAGACGCGCGAGTTCGAGTTCCGGGCCGGGCCGGTCTTCGCGAACGTCGTGCTCGTGGACGAGATCAACCGCGCGATGCCGAAGACGCAGTCGGCGCTCCTCGAGGCGATGGCCGAGCAGCAGGTGACGGTCGACGGCGTCCCGCGCCCGCTTCCGCCGCCCTTTCTCCTGATCGCGACCGAGAACCCGATCGAGCAGGAAGGCACGTTCCCGCTGCCCGAGGCGCAGCTCGACCGCTTCTTCCTGAAGACGGCGCTCGGCTACCCGGACGAGGAGCAGGAGCTTCGGATCATGCGCGAGCAGCGAGGTGGACATCCGCTCGCCGACCTGAAGCCGGTGATCACGGCCGAGGACTTCGCCGAGCTGCACGCCGCGGTCGAGGACGTCTACCTCACCGAGATCCTCGAGGAGTGGATCGTCAAGCTGGTGCGCGCGACGAGACAGGTCGAGGGCGTCGAGATCGGCGCCTCGCTGCGCGGAACGCTTGCGCTCGACAAGACGGCGCGCGCCTGGGCGTTGCTGCACGGCCGCGACTTCGTCACGTCCGAGGACCTCGAGCAGCTCTTCCTGCCCGTGCTCGGGCACCGGCTGATCCTCACGCCCTCGTTCCTCGCGGAGACGCGGATGCAGAGCCGCGACGAGGCGCTCGGCCAGATCCGCGACCGCTGCCTCGAGCTCGCACCGCGGCCCGAGCCCGACTGGGAAGAGGAACGCACCGCGCCTCGCGCGGTCGACGGGTGAGCGAGACTTCGCGCCGGACCTTTCCGCTCGTGCCGCGCTGGCGCGTGGCGGGGATCCCGTTCGGCGAGCAGCGCAGCCTCCGCCGCGGGCCCGGCTCGGACGTGGCGGGCTCTCGCGAGTACGGGCCCGGCGACCCGGTCTCGAAGATCGACTGGTACGCGTCGGCGCGCCTGTCGTCGGCACGCGGCAGCGACGTGTTCGTCGTCCGCGAGAAGTACGCCGAGGAAGCACCTCGCGTCGTCGTGCTGTGCGACCGGCGGCCCGCGATGTCGCTCTACCCACCGGAGTTCCCGTGGCTCTCGAAGCCCGCCGCGGTCTCGGCCGTCGCCGACGCGATCGTCGTCAGCGCGCTCGCCGCGCGCGGGGAGATCGGGTACCTCGACTACTCCGGCAGCGAGCGGCGCGACGGCGCGCCGTTCTGGCTGCCGCCGAGGAGCCGACGCCGCCGCTGGGAGGTCGAGGAACGACTCTCCAAGCTCGAGTTCGACGCACCAGAGGACAACGTCGAGCGCGCGCTCGACCACCTCGCACGGTTGCGTGCCGACCTGCCGTCGGGAAGCTTCGTGTTCGTCGTGTCGGACTTCCTCGCGCCGCCGCGACTCGAGTCCTGGCTGCACGCGCGGTCGCTCCGCTGGGACGTCGTCCCCGTGATCGTGCAGGACCCCGTCTGGGAGCAGAGCTTCCCCGAGCTCGCTTCGGTGACGGTGCCGTTCGCCGAGCCGGGAACCGGACGGGTCGTCGACGTCCGCGTGTCCGCGTCGGAGGCGCGGGCGCGGCGCGCAGCGCACGAGGCACGCCTCGGTCGACTTCTGGCCGAGCTTCGCGGGGTCGGGCTCGACCCGCTCGTCGTCGGGACGAGCGATCCGCTCGCGATCGATCGCGAGTTCCTCGCCTGGGCCGAGCTCAGGCGACAGGGACGAAGGCGCGCACGGTGAGCCGCGGACGCCTGCTCGCGGTCGCCGGTCTTGCCGCAGCGGTTGTAGTCGCGCTGGTGCTCGTCGCGACGCTCGGCGGTGGCGGCGGTGACGCACCTGCACAGAGAGGCGATGTCGCGATCTCGACGTCGATCGCGCCGAGCCCCCTCTTCTTCGGCGATCTCGTGACTGCGCGCGCGGAGGTGATCGTGAACCGTCGGCAGCTCGATCCCGACACGGTTCGGCTCGAGGCCGACTTCGCGCCGTTCTCGCTCGTCGGCCGGCCGCGGGAGTCGCGCTCGGACAGCGGCCAGACGACCTCGATCGACGCTCGCTACACGTTGCAATGCCTCGTGGAAGCGTGCCTGCCGAAGCCCGGCGGGATCGTGCTGCCGAAGCTTCTGGTGCACACGAGGCCGAGCAGCGACCAGCAAGTGACGTACAACCACAGCTGGCCGCGCGTCGACGTCGTCTCGCGCGTCGATTCGGCAGCCGCGGCGACCGACCCGCCGCCGTGGCGGCAGCAGGTCGCGCTGCCGGCGGTCTCGTATCGTCTGGCACCCGGTTCGCTCGCGACGGCGCTCACGCTTGCGGCCGTGTTGCTCGCGCTCGGCGCGTTTGCGCTCCTGGGTCGAGAGCTCGCGCGTCGCCGCCGGCGCCTCGTGGATCGCGCGCGCTACCGATCGGCGCTCGCACGCGCGCTCGACCTCGCGCGCGCCTCGACGGCGCGCGGTCCCGATGACCGGCGCAAGGCGCTCGCACTGCTCGCACGCGTCCTCGCCTTCGACCCCAACGGCGGCCGGCGCCTCGCGCCGAGCGCCGCTCGCCTCGCGTGGGGACGCACGGAGCCTTCCGCGGCGGGGCTGGAGAAGCTCGTCGACGAGATCGAGCGGACGGTGCGCGCCCGATGACTCCGCGAGCGATCCCGTTCGCCGACCTGCGCAGCCTGCTCCCGCTCGCGCGCCGCACAACGCTCGTCCGCGCAGCCGCGGCCGTCGTGCTGGTCGCGCTCGCGCTCGCCGCGGTGCTGCTCGGGCGACACCCCGACGTCCGCGAGTCGTCCGTCCTACCCAAGCGCTCGAACGGGATCGTGGTCCTCGACCTCTCCGCGAGCATCTCCACCTGACACGTACGCGCGGATCGGCGCCTCGCTCCGTGAGCTGACGGAGTCGGGCGGCCGCTTCGGGCTCGTTGTGTTCTCCGACACCGCCTACGAGGCGATTCCACCGGGGACTCCCTCGGAGGCGCTGCGTCCGCTCGTGCGCTACTTCACGCTGCGCCCCGCTCGCACGGAAGGTTTCCTGCCGACGTTCCCGGCGAACCCGTGGGCGAACTCGTTCAGCGCGGGCACGAAGATCTCCACCGGGCTCGAGCTCGCGCGCGGAGTGATCATCGACGACGCGCCCGCGGAGAAGCCGGCGGTGCTGCTGATCAGCGATCTCGAGGACGACCCGTCCGACGTTCCGAAGGTGACGAGCCTCGCGCTCGCCTACCGGCGCGAGGGGATCCCGCTCGACATCGTCGGCCTCAACCCGTCGCCCGCTGACGAGCAGCTCTACCGGCGGCTCGTCCGTGGGTGGGGGTCGTACACACCGGCACGACTGCGCGGCGAGCAGAGCCAAGGCGCGTCGCGCGGATCGTTCCCACTCGGCCTGGCGGCGATCGCGCTCGCGGTCGCGCTGCTGCTCGGAGCGTACGAGCTCTGGTCGGCGCGGCTCACGTGGGCGAGCCGCGCGCAGGCGGAGGGAGCGGCGTGAGGGCTTCGCGCGTGATCGCGGCGGTCCTCGCCCTCGTCCTCGCGACGGTGCTCGCGCTGCTCGCGGCCGACGTGCGCACGTGGCGAGACACGATGCGCGCCGACGACGTCCGCTTCCAGCTCTCCGGGTCGTCCGAGGCCGACTGGAACACCTCGACGTTGCTTCCGATCGGCGTGTCTCGCGCAGTGCTCGACGTCGACGACGACCGGGCGCTGCGACGTGGCGTTGCCGCATTCCGCGCAGCCGACCGCGCGCGGGGCTTTGCACGGCCTCGCGTCCGCGGAGCCGCCGAAGCCGCGCTCGCGGACGTCGCCGCGGGCAACGGCGAGCCTGCGCAAGCCTCGCAGGCGTTCGACCTGCTCGGCATCCTCGCCTTCAGCGACTCGACGAGCGGCCGTCGCGCGACGCCTGTCGAGCGAAGCCTCGCGGCGTTCGAGAACGCAGTGCGGCGCGATCCCGACAACACCGCCGCGAAGTACAACCTCGAGCTCCTGCTTCGCCTGCTCGAGGCCGAGGGCGAGCGGCGCGGACCAAACACCGCACCCGGCCCGCGCGGCGGCGGTCGACGCGGCGCCGGCACGGGCACACCGGGGCAGGGCTATTGACCGGCGCGACCACGTTGACGTTCCTGTCGCCGCTCGGCGGGCTGCTCGTGCTGGCCGCGGTGCTGCCACTGGCCGGGCTCGTGCTTGCGACGAGGCGTGTCGCAGCGGCCCGCACGCTGCTCGGGCTGGACCGACCGCCCGGCGGCGCGCCGCGTGCGACGATCGCCGCGCTCGCCGCCGTGCCGATCCTGCTCGGGATCGCCGCCGCGCAGCCCGCGATCCGCGCGCCGGAGACCGCGAACATCCGCACAGACGCCCAGGCGATGTTCGTCATCGACACGTCGCGGTCGATGCTCGCCAGGTCGAGCCCGGGTGAACCGACTCGCCTGGCGCGGGCGCAGCGCGCCGCCGTGCGTCTGCGTTCGGCCTTGGACGACGTCCCGGCGGGCGTCGGAACACTGACCGACCGCGCGCTTCCGAACCTGCTTCCCATTGCCGACGTCGCCGCGTTCGACGCCACCGTCGAGCGGGCGATCGGGATCGAACGCCCGCCACCGCAGGAGGTGAACGTCAACGCGACGACGCTCGCGCCGCTGAGCGAGCTCGCGACACAGGGGTACTACTCCACGTCGGCGCGCCGCCGGTTGCTCGTCGTCCTGACCGACGGCGAGTCGCGGTCCTACGACGTGGGCGAGGTCGGACGAGCGCTGCGCGCGGGACCCGGCGTCTCGTTGATCCTCGTGCACTTCTGGAGCCCGGGCGAGCGCGTCTACCGCTCGTCGGGCCGGCCGGAGGCGGCGTACCTGCCCGCACGAGGAAAGTCGCCGCGAGCTCGACCGGCTCGCTGCGGCGGCCGGCGGAGCGAGCTTCGACGAGGACGAGCTCGGCGCCGCGGCGACTCGGGCACGGAGCGAGCTTGGAAGCGGACCGACCGCCTCGCAGGGCATCCGGCCCCGCACGATCCCGCTCGCCCCCTACGTCGCGGCAGCCGCCTTGCTGCCGCTTGCACTGCTGTTCCGCCGCCGCAGCGGGCAGTGACTGAGCGCCGAACCGGCGATACACTTGCCCCGTACTGAACGCCGGGTGAGGAGAGCATGCACAGACCGTTCGTCGTAGCCCTTCTGCTCGCCGCGATCGCCGCGACGCTGACCGTCACGCCATCGGGCACCAGCCCGGCGTCGGGTGCCGCACCCTCGGCGTCCGGCAACTGGCTCAGCTGGGGCCGCACGCTCGACCAGACCCGGCACTCGCCGCTCAGGCAGATCACGAGGGCGAACATCGAGCGCCTCGGTCGCGTCTTCAACGTCGACTTCCGCGCGATCGACGTCACGATGCTCCGCGGGCAGCAGGCGTACCCGCTGATCGTCAACGGCCGCATCTACGTGACGACCGCCGACAACAACGTCTTCGCGCTCGACGGCACGAACGGCCGTGTGATCTGGCGCTACAAGCCGGCGAACACCGCGCTGTTCGCGAACTTCGGCATCCGCGCGAACCGCGGCGTCGCGTACTGCAACGGCCGCCTGTTCCTCGCGACGCTCGACATGCACCTCGTCGCGCTCAACGCGGCGACCGGTCGCCTGCTCGCGCGCGTGCCCGTCGACTCCGCCGTTCCCGGTGCGTCGTCGAACTACGGCTACGGCCAGACGAGCGCGCCGATCTGCGCGAAAGGCCGTGTCCTGATGGGCGCTGCGGGCTCCGAGTACGGGATCCGCGGCTTCGTCATGGCCTGGCGCACGAACCTGACGCCCGCCTGGGCGAACCCGTACTGGACGATCCCGCCGCCGCAGACCGAGTGGCGCAAGCGCGGCAGGCTCGTCGGTGGCGGCGCAGTCTGGACGCCGGTCACGGTCGACGCGACGACGAACACCGTCTACTTCGGCACGGGCTCGGCGACGCCGCTCTACCAGCCGAGCCTGCGCCCCGGACCCGCGCCGCGAACCGACTCGCTGATCGCCGTCGACCTGATGACCGGCCGCCAGAAGTGGTGGCGGCAGCAGATGGGCCGCAACGAGTGGGCGTACGACACCGCACAGCCGCCGCTCGTCTACAACGCGCGGGTCGGGGGCAAGCGGCGGCGCATCGTCTCGGTGGCGACGATGGAGGGCGTCTGGTTCGCGTACGACGCGCGCACCGGCACTCCGATCTACCAGCGCGTCAAGGTGCTCGACCGCGTCGAGCATCCGGCGCTCAAGCCTGGACAGCCGGTCGCGGTCTTCCCCGGGCCGATCGGCGGGCTGAACTACTCGCCGGCCTCGTACGACCCGGCGACGAACCTGATCATCAACGCGGCGGCCGAGACGGCCGGCGTGCTGATCCAGGACAAGCTCACGCCGACGCAGAAGCAGCGCAAGCTGGTCGGCGACATCTTCACCGGTCTCACGAACGGCGAGTTCGGGACGCTGCTGCCCGGCTGGCGGAACCACGGGTCGATCAGCGCGATCGACGTCAACACGGGCCGTCGCGTCTGGAAGTTCCGAACGCCCGAGCCTGAACGAGGAGGCGTGACGACGACCGCGGCCGGCCTCGGGTTCGCCGGCGGCGGCGACGGCGTCCTGCGCGCGTTCGAGACGCGCACGGGGAAGGTGCTGTGGACGTTCCAGACCGGCTTCCAGATCGCGGCGGGCCCGTCGGTCTACAGCATCGGCGGCAAGCAGTACATCGCGATCACCGTGGGTGGAACGCCGACGTCGTCGAACGGCGGCTTGGCGACGAGGCTCCAGGTGTTCGCGCTCGACGGCTCGAAGCAGCAGTCCCCGCCGCCGAACAACCTGCCCGCGCTCCGGCAGACCGCCGGCGTGTCGACGCCTCCGGCGACGCTGATGGGCTCGCCGCTCGCGGCCCCGACCGCGACACCGGCGCGTGCGACGACGCCCGCGGCCGCGGCGAGGGGCGCGACGATCCAGGTCGGCGCCCGGCCGTTCGTGCGACGTTGGCAGGCAACGGGATCGAACGAGCAGATCGTGGTCGGCCGGCTGCTGCTGCGCGGCGTTCCCGTTCGCGGCGCGCGGATCCGCGTCGACCGCTACCCGCTCCTGAGCCTCACGGACGCCGAGGGACGTTTCCGCTACCGCGCGGACGTGACGACGCCGGCCCGGCACGTGATCACGGTCGTCGGTGCGTCGCGCGCGACCGTCCGCGGCCGTCGGCTCTCGAGCTCGGACCGGAGCGCAGTGCTCGCCGCGAAGGGCGGGATCAACGTCGCCTACCGCCTCCGCGACGTCCGCGCGAAGCGCCTCGCGAACGGCAACGTGCTCGTCACCGGACGCGCCACGCTCGCGCGAGGGACGGCGCCGCCTCCCGCCGTGCTGTTCACCTACATGCTCTCGGGCAAGATCACCGACTCGGCCGGGCGGCCCGTGCAGAACGCGGTCGTCGTGACGCGAACGCTCGACCGCGACTTCTGGACGTTCTCGGAGCCGAGCAACGCACAGGGCGACTACAGCTCGTTCTACACGGCGTCCGACAAGGAGAACACCGACCCGGTGCCGCTCCAGGTTCAGGTTGCGCTCGGGGACACCTCGTACGCGCTCCCCGGCGGTAGGAACGTCTCGTTCAGGCGCCTGCGCAGCGCGACGCTCGACATCAAGATCCCCACCGGCGGCGGTCAGATGACCACGTCCGACGTCGGCTCCTACGTCGGGGGCGTGTACGACGCACTGCTGATCGGCGTCGCAAGCGGCGGCCGCACCGTCCAGCCGGTCTCGGCGACGTGGCCCGACGCCCAGGGTCGGTTCCGGCTCGTGCTGCCCGCCTCGGCCCGCGGCAAGGCCGTTTCCTTCTGGATGGACCGAGGCCCCGTGTTTTCCCGCGCGGTCGCCGGCCCGGGCCGCCCGGTGACGCCGAGCCTCTTCCCCGCGGCCCCCGGACCGCGGGCGCCCCAGGGGCTGCTGCGGCTCCGGCTGCCTCGCTAGTCCTGCTTTTGCAGGAAGCCCGAACTCCGGTAACAATGGAGCAGAGATGTTCCGGATCCGAGGGAGAGGTCAATCGATGAAATCACGTTGGTTCGCGCTTGCGCTGGTAACGGCGCTCGCCGCACTCAGCTACGCACCCGTCGCCTCCACGAAGGCGACGTCACAGAACGCGTCAACCGTCACCGTGACGATGAAGGAGTTCAAGTTCACCCTTTCGAAGCGCACCGTGCCTCGTGGCGTGGTCACCTTCAAGCTCGTCAACAAGGGTGCGATCCCGCACGACTTCAAGATCGCGGGGAAGAAGTCCAAGATGATCGGAGCGGGCAAGTCCGGCCTGCTCCGCGTCACGCTGACCAGGGGCTCGAAGCCCTACCTCTGCACCGTCCCCGGCCATGCCGCCGGCGGCATGAAGGGAACGCTGAAAGTCACCTAGGTCTTGGGGCGGGCCCGCCCGGCTGCTGCCGTGCGGGCTCGCTCACCTAGGCAGGATGGGACTGTGCGCCGTCTGCTGACGATGCTCGCGGTCTTCTGCGCCGCCGCTCCGGTCGCGCTCTTCGCGCTTCAGGACGACAACGGCGCGCCGGCCGCGACGACGCACGCGACGCACGTCGCCCGTGAAGCTCCGCCGCCGGTGCTCCCGACGCGCGGGTCCGTCGTCCTCGCACGCGACTCGCGCGAGCTCGCGGTCGCACTCGCCGTGCGGCCGGGAATGCCGCTCCGCCTGACCGCGACGATCATCGGCGGGAACGGCGGCGGCGTGGACGGGCTCGACGTCCAGCTGATCGCAGGCAAAGCGACGAGCGGAGCCTCCAAGCGCGCGCGACCTTGCGGCCGCGGCTGCTACACCGCCACGCTGCCGGTCCGCGAACCTACCCGCTTCGCCGTCAACATCGCGGGAGCCGGCCCTGCTCGCTCCGTCGCGTTTCCGCTGCCGGGGCCCTTCGCACCGACCTCCGGGACGGCGTTCCTCGAGCGGGCGACGCGGACGTTCCGTGCACAACGCTCCGTGCTCTTCGTCGAACGCCTCTCCTCGGGTCTCGGGCGCACGATCGTCACGACCTGGAAGCTCGAGACGCCGAACAAGCTCGAGTACGCGATCAGCGGCGGCGCCGGCGGGATCGTGATCGGCGGCAAGCGCTGGGACCGCTCGAAGCCCGGCGCTCCCTGGAAGGAATCGACGTCGACGCTGCTTCCCCAGCCCGTCTCGCCCTGGGGCACGAGGTTCGCGAACGCGTACGTGCTGCAACGAACACCGCGCCGCGTGACGCTCTCATGGTTCGACCCGGGTGTGCCGTCGTGGTTCACCGGGACGTTCGACCGCGCAACGGCGAGGCCCGTTGAGCTGCGCATGACGGCGACCGCGCACTTCATGCAGCACCGCTACCTCGCGTTCAACCGCGGCGTGCGGATCGTGCCGCCGACCTAACGGCAGCGAAGCGAGCTGACCCGCGTTGGCGGTTTCCCGACGAGAGCGCGGATCTTCGCCGCCTCGGACTTGACTCGTTGCGGACTGACGTGCCTGATGCAGACCTCGACGCGCACGAAGCCCGTCGTCTTGTGCGGGATCAGGCTGCTGAGGATCGGATTGTGCTTGACGTCCTTGCCGAACGTGCGCACCCGCGAGATCTTCTTCGCCTTGAACGTCGCAAACTGAGCCCGCGTGGGCGGGATGAGCAGGTGCGACGTCGGCCCGCCCGCACTGAGCCCGTCGAGCGGGCCCGTTCTGACGCCGTGTTGCGTCTCGTCGCACGCCCGGTCTGCTTTCCCGCCGATGTCGGCAACTCCCTGCCCGACCTCGACTCTGAGATGGAACCCCTGCGCGCCCTTGTACAAGCGGTTCATCAGATTCGGCGCGCTCGTGTAGACGCGGCTCGAGTCCTCGACGTCGCACGCGACTCGCCCGCCGGTGTGCGTCGTCACCCGGCCGACGCCGAACGCGACGCCCGGGCCGTCGGTCTGCGGCCAGGGTCCCCCACGCCGCGTGAACGCGCGGCGCAAGTTGGGGCGGGCTCCCGTGACCGAGTACACGAGCAGCTCGGTCGTCATGAAGGTGAAGGTCGCCCGCTCGTCGTCGCTCGGCTTGCCGGGAACGTCGTCGTAAACGGTGTCGAGCCTGCCCGTCATGAGCGCGTCGACGCGGAAGCAACAGCGGTAGTCCGGCAAGCCCGCGGCCGGTGCTCCGGCGGAGAGCAAGAGGGACGCGGCGAGCGCGAGGAAGATGACCCGCAGAACGAGCCTGAGCGACCCCACGCGCATGTGGCGATCCTAGCCGAGGGGCTAAACGGCGGCCAAGCCGCGCGCCTTGCGCGACGCCGAGGTGGCGCGCTTCTGCGCCGTCAGCTCGACCTTGCGCAGCCGCACGTTCGACGGCGTCACCTCGACACACTCGTCCTCGCGGATGAACTCGAGCGCCTGCTCGAGCGAGAGCGGCCTCGGCGGGATCAAGCGGACGAGCTCGTCGGAGGTCGACGAGCGCATGTTCGTCAGCTTCTTCTCCTTCGTCGGGTTCACGTCGAGGTCCTCGGCACGGGCGTTCTCGCCGACGACCATCCCCTCGTAGACCTCGACACCCGGCGCGACGAAGAGCTGGCCGCGCTCCTGGAGGTTGAAGAGCGCGAACGCGGTCGTCGGACCGCGACGGTCGGCGACGAGACTGCCGGTCGGACGCGTGCGCAGCTCTCCGTGCCAGGGCTCGTACCCCTCGAAGACGTGGTGGAGGATCCCGGTGCCGCGCGTCTCGGTCAGGAACTCGGTGCGAAAGCCGATCAAGCCGCGCGCCGGGACGAGGTACTCCATCCGCACCCAGCCCGTGCCGTGGTTCACCATGTGCTCCATGCGACCCTTGCGCAGCGCGAGCAGCTGCGTGATCACCCCGACGTAGTCCTCGGGCGCGTCGATCGCGAGGCGCTCCATCGGCTCGTGCACCTTGCCGCCGATCTCGCGCGTGACGACCTGCGGCTTGCCGACCGTGAGCTCGAAGCCCTCGCGGCGCATCAGCTCGACGAGCACCGCGAGCTGGAGCTCGCCGCGACCCTGCACCTCCCACGTGTCGGGCCGTTCGGTCGGGAGCACGCGAAGCGAGACGTTGCCGATCAGTTCCTGGTCGAGCCGCGTCTTGACCATCGTCGCCGTCAGGCGCGTGCCGTCCTGGCCGGCGAGCGGCGCCGTGTTCGTCCCGATCGTCATCGAAAGACTCGGCTCGTCGATCATCATCACGGGCAGCGGGCGCGGGTCGTCCGGGTCGGCGAGCGTCTCGCCGATCGTCACCTCGGGGATACCCGCGACGGCGATCAATTCGCCGGGGCCGGCCTCCTCGGCGTCGACGCGGTCGAGCGCCTCCGTGACGTAGAGCTCCGTCACCTTCACGCGCTCGATCCGACCGTCGGCGCGGCACCACGCGACCTGCTGCCCCTTGCGGATCGTGCCCTCGCGCACCCGGCAGAGCGCGAGCCGGCCGAGGTAGGCCGAGGCGTCGAGGTTCGTCACGTGCGCCTGCAGCGGATGGCCTTCCTCGTACAGCGGCGGCGGGATCCGCTCGAGGAGCGTCTCGAACAGCGGCCTGAGGTCGTCTGCGAGCGCGTCGGCCTCGAGCCCCGCGTGGCCGGCGCGCGCGTTCGTGTAGACGATCGGAAACTCGATCTGGCTCTCGTCCGCGTCGAGGTCGAGGAAGAGCTCGTAGACCTCGTTCACGACCTCCTCGAGGCGGGCGTCGGGCCGGTCGACCTTGTTGACGACGAGGACGACCGGCAGCCGCGACTCGAGCGCCTTGCGCAGGACGAAGCGCGTCTGCGGCAGCGGCCCTTCGCTCGCGTCGACGAGCAGCAGCACGCCGTCCACCATCGTCAGCGCGCGCTCGACCTCACCGCCGAAGTCCGCGTGGCCGGGCGTGTCGACGATGTTCACCTTCACGTCGCCGTAGCGCACGGCCGTGTTCTTGGCGAGGATCGTGATCCCCTTCTCTCGCTCGAGGTCCATCGAGTCCATCACGCGCTCGTTGACGTCCTGGTTGTCCCGGAACGATCCGGCCTGCCAGAGCATGGCGTCGACGAGCGTCGTCTTCCCGTGGTCGACGTGGGCGACGATGGCGACGTTGCGGATGTCTTCGCGAAGCGGCACCCAGTCGAGGGTACCGGCGATTCAGTCCGGCAGGTCGCCGTCGCGGTAGCGCCCGAACGACGGGCGCTCGTAGGCAGCGTAGGCCTCGCGCGGCACCTTCGTCTCCGTCTCGACGCTCGCGCCGTGTGCGGCGGCCGCGTCGTTTCGGCGGGTAGACGATCTCCGCCTCGCGGCCGAACCCTTCCGGCCGGGCGCCGACCGCGAGCACGACCAACGGCCGGTCCCCGGTCGCAACGATCACATGCGCTGCCCACGGCGGGCAGTGCACGAAGTCCCACTGCTTCAGCGGCCGCTCCTCGCCCTCGATCACGAGCAGACCTTCGCCCGCGAGGATGAGGAAGTCCTCCTGCGCGTTCTCGCCGTGGTACATGCACGCGGGCTGCCCGGGCTGCATGACGCCGATGTTGATCCCGAGCTCGCTGAACTTCGGGTCGCCCTCGAACATCGTCGCGGAGCCCATCGCGTCCGAGTGCAGCCAGCGCGCATCGCGCGCGTTCACGACGAACCAGCCTTCCCCGTTCGGAACGAGGCCGTCCTCGGTCTGCTCGAGCGGTGCTTCGGGCACGGCGGGCAGCCTAGAGGCTCAGCGCGGCCGGACGGCGTGCAGAACGTCGAGGTAGCGGCCGTACCCAGACGGGCTCGCCCACTGGACGGCACTCTCGACCGACGTCCCCTCGCCCCACTCGTTGAAGCTGATCACGAAGTGGAACTGCGCGGGCGAGTCGGCCATGCGGTGCACCATCCGCGACCACGAGCGAACGCTGCGTCGCCGCATCGGGCGCTTGTCGATCGCGAAGTAGAAGCCGGGCGAGATCGAGTACGCGAACGGGAAGAGGTCGAACTCGTTCTTGTTGGCTGCGTACGGGTGCCAGCTGTCGATGCTGGCCTCGCACGCACGGTAGCCCTTGAACGTGCGCAGCACGAGGTACGCGCCGACGTTCTGGTTCGCCGCCGCCCAGCGCGTCGCGGCGTCGCAGTTCTTGCCGTCGTCGGCGTCGCCGTAGACGAAGACGACGGGGCGGCCGCCGAGCTTCAGGTAACCCGGGCTCGCCGCGTAGGTGTCGCGGATGTACTCCAGGTCAGCCTGGATCGACTCGACCGAGGGGTCGCCGTAGCCCTCGAGCTCGTGGTAGATCGCCCACTGGAAGCCGAGCTTCGCTCCGGCGGACAGGTGTGCGGCGAAGCGGCCGTCGGTCTGGCTGCCCTGACCCCACCACGAGTAGGTCGCCGAGGTGATGTGGCCCCACTTCATCGCCCGGATGTGCTTGTCGATCACGGCCGGACGGCCGGCGTCGTAGAAGCCGAGCGAGGGCCGGTAGTGCGTGAACGGGTCGGTCTGGGCGTGCGTCCAGCCCTCGGGGAACCAGGGGTAGTAGGCGGCGATCCGGATCGAGCTGAAGGGTGCGGCCGCTGCCGCCGGCGCCAGGAGGAGCGCAGCGAGAGCCGACGTGAAGAGGAGCCGCAGTTTCACTGGACACTTATATCGTCTGTCGAGTGGAGCAGACACTCCCCTGGAATTGGTATTTCGACCCCCAGATCCTGCACCGGGAGCAGGACGCGATCTTCCGGCGGACGTGGCAGTACGTCGGGCACCTGGGCCAGGTGGCCGAGCCGGGCTCCTACTTCTCGGGCCGCGCGGGTGACGTCCCGGTCGTCGTCACGCGGGCACAGGACGGCGAGCTCCGCGCGTTTCTGAACGTCTGCCGACACCGCGGGTCGGTGCTGGCGGACGGCGAGGGCTCGCGCGAGACGCTCCAGTGCCCGTACCACGCCTGGACGTACGGGCTCGACGGGGCGCTTCGCGCAGCGCCGCGCTCGGAAGAGACGGCGCCGCGCGAAGAGCTCGGGCTCGTGCCGCTCCGCGTCGGGACGTGGGGGCCGTTCGTCTTCGTCAACCCGTCGGACGAGGGCGGCTCGCTCGAGGAGACGCTCGGCGAGCTCCGCGACCACGTGCCGTTCGACGGGCTCGAGTTCCACCACCGCGTCGAGTACGAGCTGGAGTCGAACTGGAAGGTGGCCTGCGAGAACTACCTCGAGTGCTACCACTGCGCCGTCGCGCACCCGGGCTTCAGCGCGGTCGTCGACGTGTCACCGGGCGAGTACGTGCTCGAGCGCCACCGCTGGCACTCGTCGCAGCTACTCCACGCGCGAGGAAACGGCGCGCGCGGCCAGTTCCACTTCCTCTGGCCGAACCTGAAGGTCAACGTGTACCCCGGCCGCCCGAACCTCTCGATCGGGCCGGTGTGGCCGGAAGGCCCCGAGCGCTCGCGCGGCTTCCTCGACTACTTCTTCGCGCCGGGCGAGGACGAGACGTGGATCCGCGACCTCCTCGAGCTCGACGACCAGGTCGGTCGCGAGGACACCGCGCTCGTCGAGCGTGTGCAGCGCGGCGTGCGCTCCGGCGTGCTCACCGAGGGCAGGTTGCTGGGCGAGAGCGAGCAGCTGATCGCCCACTTCGACGCCTTGGTCCGCGAAGCCCTGGCCTAGGGAACGCGGCGGCGTCGGAACCACGTCGCACGCGGCGGCAGCTCCGACCCCTCCCCGAGCGCCCGAGCCGCGCCGAGCACGTCGTCCGCCTCGAGCCGCATCAGCTCCTCGGCGTCGAGCTCGTCGAGCGCTCGCCCCGAGACGCCGGCCAAGCGAAGCGCCTGAGCGTTCAGCGCCTGCTCGAAGATCGTCCGCGCGTAGCGCGCGTTGCCGAACCCCTCCCCGCGCTGCGCCGAGTCGAACGTCCGCCGGAGCGCCGCCTCCGCTCCTTCCGTCAGGAGGTACTCGCTCTCGCCCGCGAAGCGCCGCGTGATCGCGAGCAGCTCTTCGGTCGTGTAGTCGGGGAAGACGATCTCCCGCGAGAACCGCGAGCGCAGGCCCGGGTTCGAGTCGAGGAAGCGCTCCATCGGGCGCGGGTAGCCGGCGACGATCACGACGAGGCGGTGTCGAAAGTCCTCCATGCGCTTGAGCAGCGTCTCGACCGCTTCGGGACCGAAGTCCTGCATCACCGCGTCGGGCGCGAGCGCGTACGCCTCGTCGACGAACAGCACGCCGTCGAGCGCGCGCTTGATCGCGCGGTCGGTCTTGATCGCCGTCGTCCCGACGTACTGGCCGACGAGCCCCGCGCGGTCGACCTCGACGAGGTGTCCGCGCCGCAGCAGCTCCATCGCGCGGTACATCTCGGCGAGCAGTCGCGCGATCGTCGTCTTGCCCGTGCCGGGGTTGCCGAGGAAGACGAGGTGCTGCGAGGTCGCGACCTCGGGCAGTCCGTGCTCGAGCCGGCGCGACTGCACCTGCAGGAACGCGACGAGCGCGCGCACCTGCTCCTTCACCGTCTCGAGGCCGACGAGCGAGTCGAGCTCGGCCTGAAGCTCCTCGAGCGAGCGCGCAGGCTCCGCTTTCCCACGGAGAGGCTCGGGCAGGTCGAGCTCGCCGGCGACTCGCCGGACCTGCTCGCGCATTGCCTTCAAGACGTCGTCGATCATCTCGCTCCGTGTTCCCGAAACCGATGGCTACGATGCAAAGCATGGCGACCGATCCACTCCGCGCGCTGCTCGAAGCGGCATTTCCAGGGGCCGAGGAGCTCGACGTCGTCGATCGGACGGGCGGGGGCGACCACTTTCACGTGACCGTCCAGACCGACCGCTTCGACGGCCTGAGCCTGATCGACCAGCATCGCCTGGTCAACGAGGCGCTGGCGGCACCGCTCGCGGACGGCACCATCCATGAGCTCAGAATCACGACGAGAGGAACCGGATGAGCGACCTGCGCGACCGAATCAAGGAGATCATCGAGACCGAGGACGTCGTCGTCTTCATGAAGGGCACGCCGCAGTGGGCGATGTGCGGGAACTCGATGCGCGCGCTCGAGGCGCTCCGTGCGGCCGAGGCGCCGATCGCCGCGGTCGACATCCTCCCGAACCCCGCGTACCGGCAAGAGCTGAGCGCGATCTCGGGCTGGCCGACGATCCCGCAGGTCTTCGTCAAGGGCGAGCTGATCGGCGGGGCCGACATCGTCCAGGAGCTGGCGCTGAGCGGCGAGCTCGTGGAAAAGCTGGAGAGCGCGTTGGGTGACGACTACCGCGCACCCGGCGAAGAGAAGACGCTGGCGCTGGCCGAAGCCGCGGCGTCTTAACTCTGAAGCTCGCCGAGCACGCCGCGGATCTCGGCGATGCTGGCCTGAATCTGGTCGCTGCGCTGCTCGAACTCGACGACCTTCTCCTCGAGCGCGGAGGCGACGATGCCGAGCCCCGGTGCCGCAAGCATGTCCTCGACCCGTAGGACGACCGCGTCGTGCGGGGCCTCTGCGGCGCGAAGCAGCGGCGCGGGCTCCGGCTCCGGCGCGTCGGCAGCGACGACCGGCTTGGCGTCCATCAGGCCGACCTGCTCGAGCAGCGTCGAGGCGAGCGCCTGCTCGGAGACGAACCCGTACGAGACGAGCACCTCGCCGAGTCGGCGACCGGTGCGCTGGTGCTCCTGGAGCGCCAGTTCGAGCTGGCGCCGGCTCAGCAGCCGCCGCTCGATGAGCAACTCACCGAGGGGAAGCCAGGGAGTGGGCTCGGAGGACATCACCTGTCGAATCGGCCGTTCCTGCGCGCGTGCAGTCCCTCTAAAGGGTGAACGCAGCGGAGCCAGGACGACCGATAACGCCCAAGCGGTCCCATGAGCACGTTTCCCGTCGAGCCCCCCGTCACCCCTGCTGCTCCGACCCCCGAGGTCGGGGGCGCGCCGCATCGGCGCGAGCTCTCGCAGGAAGAGATCGCCACCCTCCCGCTCCAGGCGCTGCTCGTTCGCGCCGGACACATCACGCTCGACCAGCTCGCCGACGCGCTCCGCGAGAACGTCGCGACGGGCCGCGCGGTCGAGGACATCGCACTTTCGCGTGGCTGGCTCTCGGGCGAACAGCTCGACGCGCTGCGCCGCGCCAAGCAGAGCTTGGCGCCGGGAGCACGCCGCGCCCGCCGTCGAAGCGCCTGCGGCACCCGCCCCGGTCGCGCAGGCCTACGCCGCACCGGCGCCCCCGCCGGCACCCGCGCCCGCTCCGGTCGTCGAAGCGCCCGTGGCACCCGCGCCCGTCGCACCCCCGCCGGTCGCGCAGGCACCTCCCCCGCCTGCTCCGGTCGTGGAAGCGCCCCCGCCCGCCCCGGTCGTCGAGGCCCCGGCGGCACCGCGCCCACGTTTTCGAAGCACCGGCAGAACGCGCACCGGCCGCCGGAGGCGACACGTCGGTCGGCGTCTTCCTGAACCTCGAGGACGGTGCGCGCATCTGGGCGGGCCGCTTCGACAGCCTCGAGGATGCCGAGCAGCACGCGCAGAACCTCACCGAGTCGCTCGTTCGTCCCGAGCCCGGCGTCTGGCCTCGCTTCGGCGACCAGCTCGTCCGCCCCGACGCTGTCGTCAGCGTCGAAGTGTCACCGCGCGAAGAGCGCTAGACCTAACGAGAGGGACGCGCCACTTGGCGCGTGCTTCCCCCCTACGGGGGATTCGGGGCTACGCGGAAATGGCGATGCTTGTCCGTAAGGGCAGGCGATGCCCGGCACCACGACTTCTGCGGCGAAAGGACTCTTCCAGTGAACGGTATTCGCACGGCCGGTGTGGCGTACCAGCCCCAAACGGCTTCGGTCGCTTTCACCGAACCGCCCCTGAGCCCTCCGGTCGGCCGGCCCTTTGCGGCAGTCCCGGCTCAGGCCCCCGTGCCCGTCGCCGCCCCCGCAGCTCCGGTCGCGCAGGTCGCGCCGGTGCCGCAGCCCGAGCCTCACGCTGCGCCGCAGGTGGCTGCACCCCAGCAGCCGGTCCAGGCAGCGCACGCGCCTGCGCCGACGCCCGCGCCGCTCGACGACTCCGTCGCGGTGTTCGTCCACCTGAGCAGCGGTGAGCGGATCTGGGCCGGTCGGTTCGACTCCGACGTCCTCGCCGAGGAGCGGGCCGTCGAGATCGTTCGCGCGCTCAACCGCCCCGAGCCGGGCGTCTGGGCGAAGTTCGGCAACCGGCTGATCCGGCCGCAAGCCGTGGTCAGCATCGAGCTCGCGCCCCGGCGCGAGGAGTAAGCCCCTTCAGCTATCGTTAACCAGGTGAACGTTTCCCTGGTTAACGAAGTCGAGATCGCGAACCGGCTCAGGCCGGCGCTGCTCAGGCTGACCAGGGAGCTTCGCCGCGAGATCCACTCGCTCGGCGTCACCGGCGGCCAGGTCTCGCTCCTCGTCGCGATCAAGTACACGCCCGGGATCGGCGTCCGTGAGCTGGCAGGCGCGGAGCGGATCTCCCCCGCGGCGGTCTCGAAGGCGATCACCCGGCTCGAGCAGCAGGAGCTCGTCGAGCGCAAGCCGCTCGAGGGCGACAAGCGCCGCGTCGGGCTGTACGTGACCGAGAAGGGGCACCAGGTGCTCCGCTCGGTTCGCTCGCGCCGGACGATCTGGCTCGCCGAGCGGTTGAAGGGGCTTTCGGCTCGGGAGCTCGCGGCCGTCGAGGCTGCGCTCGAGCCGCTCGAGAAGCTCCTGCCGTGACCGCGCGCATCTTCAAGTCCCTCCGGATCCACCGGAACTACCGCCTGTTCTTCGCGGGCCAGGTGATCTCGCTCGCCGGCACGTGGATGCAGAACATCGCGCTCGCGTGGTTCGTCGTCGAGCTGACGAGCTCTCCGCTCGCCGTCGGCGGCCTCGCGTTCTGCCGCTTCCTGCCGTTCATGCTCTTCGGCCTCTACGCGGGCGTGATCGCCGACCGCTTCGACAACCGCAAGCTCGTGATGGTGACGCAGGGCGCGCAGATGGTGGTCTCCGCCGCGCTCACGGTGCTCGCATTCTCCGGCTGGGAGAACATCCCGATCGTCTACCTGCTCGCGTTCCTCGGCGGCACCGCGCTCGTCGTCGACGCGCCGGGCCGGCAGGCGCTCACCTTTCAGATGGTCGGCCGCGACGAGCTGCCGAACGCGATCGCGCTCAACACCGGCCTCTTCAACGGCTCGCGGATCATCGGCCCCGCGATCGCCGGCGTGATCATCGGCCTCGGCGGCACCGGCATCTGCTTCCTCGTCAACACGATCACCTTCCTCGCCGTGCTGACCGCGCTGTGGCTGATGCGCGAGGACGAGCTCTTCGAGGTCAAGCGCAACCCGCGCACGCGCGCGGGAGCGGCGATCGCCGAGGGCGTTCGCTTCGCCTGGAACAACTCCGAGATCCGACTGGCGCTGACCGTCCTCGCGATCGCGAGCACCGTCGGCTTCAACTTCCACGTGATCATCCCGGTGCTCGCGTCCGACACGATGAACGCAGGGCCGGAGGTGTTCGGCGTGCTGAGCGCGTTCTTCGGCGGCGGTGCGCTGCTCGGCGCCCTGATTCAGGCCGCGCGCAGCAAGGCGAGCTGGAAGGCCCTGCTGATCGGCGCAACGGGCTTCAGCGCGGGCTTGCTGGCGCTCGCGCCGGTGAGCTCGGTCGCGCCGGCGTGCGCAATTCTGTTCTTCGTCGGCGTCAGCTTCACGCTCTGGGTCTCGAACACGAGCGCGATCCTGCAGCTGCGCGCGCCGGACGCACTACGTGGTCGCGTGATGAGCCTCTTCATGTTCGCCTTCGCGGGCCTGGCGCCGATCGGCGGACTGTTCGCAGGCTGGCTGATGGAGGTCGGCGGCACGCAGCTCGCGCTGTCGCTCGGTGGCTCGCTGTCGCTGGTCGTCGTCGCGTACGCGTGGATTCAGCGGGCGGGCCTGACGCCCGCGCTCAGTCCCCGACGGGCCTGAGCATCTGACGCAGCGACGTGATCGTCTCCACGAGCTCGCGTTCCTGACGCTCGAAATCCTTGGCCAGCTTCTCGAGGCGCTTGAGCGGCTCGCGGTTCGGGTTGCGGCCGAAGCGCCGGCGTGACGACCGCTCCGGGCGCTGTGGCTCCTGCGGCTGCTTCGGCTGCTCCTGCTTCTCCTGCTTCGGCTCCTTCTTGCGCTTCTCACGCTTCTCGGGCGCAGGCTCGACGTTGAACTCGAAGCGGACCGGCTCGCTCCCGCGCCGGCCGCCGCGCTTGGCGAGCTCATCGCGAAGGCCCGACCCGAACCCCTCCTCGGTGGACATGTCGATCCCGCACTGCTCGAGGAGGACCTTGGTCAGCCCCTCGACGGAGATGAAGCCGTTCTCGACCACGATCTGGCCGAGCTTGCGCCCGGTCTGCGCCTGCTCCTCGAGCGCCTGCTCGAGGTCGGCAGGCGTGATCCAGGATTGCTCGACGAGCAGCTCGCCGAGCGGCTTCCAGGCAGGGGTATCCGCAGACGGACCCATAGGCCATTCATCGTTCGGAACGGCACGAACCTTGAGGGGAAGTTCCGGCTTAGATCTTGCGGCGGGGCCGCTTGGCGCCCCACTTGTGGCTGCGCCGCGTGCCCGAGTAGACCAGCCGAGGCCGGGCCATCTGCATGCCCTGAGCCTCGAACTGGGCGCTCTCGCCGACCTTGCGGGCGACGTGCGAGACGTCCGCCTGCTGCTCCGGCAGGACGAGCGTGATGCCCGTGCCGTCGCGGCCGGCCCGGCCCGTGCGGCCGACGCGGTGCGTGTAGCCCTTGTCGTCTTCCGGCGGGTCGAAGTTGATCACGTGCGTGATGTCGTCGAGGTCGAGGCCGCGGGCGGCGACGTCGGTCGCGACCAGCGTCTGCACCTTCCCAGACTCGAATCTGGAGAGCGCGCGCTCGCGCGCGTTCTGGCTCATGTCGCCGTGCATCGCAACTGCCTGGACCTCGTGCCGCTTCAGCTTCTGCACGAGCCGGTCGGCACCGCGCTTCGTGCGCGTGAAGACGAGGACGAGGCCGCGCTCCTCGCGGAGCAGGCTGACGAGCGTCTCGACCTTGTTGTCGGGCGTGACCGAGATGAACTTGTGATCGGTCTCGCCGCTCTCGAGGTGCGACGGCAGCTCGGCGTCGTAGCGGCTCGGGTTGAACGTGTACGAGCGGGCGAGCTCTCCGACCTCGCCGTCGAGCGTGGCCGAGAAAAACATGGTCTGGCGCTTGCGGGGCAGGCGCTTGACGATCGCGTCGACCTGCGGCTGGAAGCCCATGTCGAGCATCCGGTCGGCCTCGTCGAGGACGAGGATCCGGATCGCGTCGAGCTTCAAGAGCTTCCGCTCGGCGAGGTCCTCGAGCCGACCCGGCGTGGCGACGACGATGTGCGCGTCCTTCGCCTTCTTCGCGTTGGCCACGAGCGGCGTGCCACCGTAGACGGCAGCGACCCGCAGTCCCTGCGCCTTGGCGAGCGGCGCGAACTCGTCCGCGACCTGGGTCGCGAGCTCGCGCGTCGGCACGAGGATCAGCGCGGAGGGCTTCGCCTCGGCGGCGTTCAGGCGCTGGACGATCGGAATTGCAAAGGCAAGCGTCTTGCCCGAACCGGTCGGGGACTTGGCGAGCAGGTCCTGCCCGTTGAGCCCGTCCGGGATGACGAGTGTCTGGATGGCGAAGGGCGACTCGACGCCTCGGCGCGAAAGCGCCTCGACGACAGCATCGGCCACGCCAAGCTGACGAAATGACTTCATATGGTTGTTCGACTCCTTGGTTTGGGTGTTCGAGATCTGCGGCCCGAAACACCCGAAGGAGGAACGAGAAGCGAAATCTCACAGGTCGGCACCACGCCGTCCGTGCAATCAGGGTAGCAGCAGGTACCTTTTCTCGCGGATACGAGCCCAGGAGCCACCTATTTCGACCCAACAGAGCAACAAGGAAGACAAGATCGAGATGGAGGGAGAGGTGATCGAGGCCCTCCGGAACGGCTTCTTCCGCATCGCGCTCGACAACGGCCACGAGACCCTCGGGTACACGGCCGGAAAGATGCGCCGCTACCGGATCCGGATCTTCCCTGGAGACCGGATCAAGGTCGAGCTCTCGGCCTACGACCTCGGGCGCGGCCGCATCGTCTACCGCTACCGCGACTGAGTGCAAAGCGGGATGCTCGAGCAGCCGGACTGGCTGGTCGCCGCGCGGCGCCGGCCACGCTTCCGCGGCGTGCTCCACCAGTACGCGTTCTTCGCTGCGCTCGTGTTCGGCGCGTTACTGGTCGCGTTCGCCGAGGGCGGCATCGCGCGCATCTCCGCGATCGTCTTCGCATTGAGCGTCGCGGTGATGCTCGGCGTGAGCGCGCTCTACCACCGCATCGTCTGGCCCCCCGGCCCGCGCCGTTGGATCCGCAGGCTCGACCACGCCGCGATCTTCCTGTTGATCGCCGGCACGTATACGCCGTTCGGCCTGGTCGCACTCGACGGTGCATGGCGCGTGACGGTGCTCGCGATCGCCTGGAGCGGCGCGTTCGCCGCGATCGTCCTCAAGGTGGCGTGGATCGACGCCCCGCGCTGGGTGGCGGCCGTCCTCGCCGTGGGGCTCGGTTGGGTCGGGGTCTTCGCGATGCCGCAGATCCTCGACTCGGTCGGGGTCGCGCCGTTGACGCTGATCGCGGTCGGCGGCGCTCTTCTACATGGCCGGCGCGATCATCTACGCGCTGAAGCGGCCTGACCCCGTCCCGTCCGTCTTCGGGTACCACGAGATCTTCCACGCGCTGGTCGTCGCTGCGGCGGCGTGCCAGTACGTCGGCGTCGCGCTCTTCGTCACGTAGTGGAGAAGCCGAGGCAGCACTACAACGTGACTCTCGCGGCGTTGACGCTCGCGGGGACCGCGTTCGCCTTCCAGCAGACGATGGTCGTGCCGGCGCTGCCGGTGCTCCAGCGCGAGCTCGACACGACGACGACCTGGGCGACGTGGGTGCTCACGGTCTTCCTGCTCGTCGCGTCGGTCGCAACCCCGATCCTCGGCAAGCTCGGCGACCAGTACGGCAAGGAGCGGCTGCTCGTGATCAGCCTGAGCGTCTTCCTCCTCGGCTGCATCGGCTGCGCGCTCGCGTGGAACATCTGGTCGCTGATCGCGTGCCGCGCGCTGGCCGGCGTCGGTGCCGCGGTGTTCCCGCTCTCGTTCGCGATCATCCGCGACGAGTTCCCGCCGGAGAAGGTCGGCGTCGCCATCGGTCTCGTCAGCTCGGTGTTCGGGGTCGGCGGCGGGTTCGGGATCGTGCTCAGCGGCGTGATCGTCGACAACCTGTCGTGGCGCTGGCTGTTCGTCTTCGGCTCGATCGGGATCGCGCTCGCGATCCTGCTCGTGATGCGCTTCGTGCCGGAGTCGCCGATCAAGACGCCGTCGCGCATCGACGTGCCCGGGGCCGCGCTCCTCACCGGCGGGCTGGTCGCGTTCCTGCTCGCCCTGACCGAGGGCGAGAGCTGGGGCTGGACCTCGGGCCGGATTCTCGGGCTCTTCGGGATCGCCGCGGTGCTGCTCGTCGCGTGGGTGCTCGTCGAGCTGCGCGTGCCCGAGCCCATGGTCGACATGCGGATGATGATCAGGCGGACGGTGCTGCTCACGAACATCACCGCGCTGATCTCCGGGTTCGCGATGTTCAGCGTCTTCGTGCTCGTCCCGAACTTCGTCGAGATGCCGCGCGGCGTGCCCGAGCAGTGGGTCGGCCTCGTCGACTACGGGTTCGGCGCGTCGGCAACGATGGCCGGGCTCTACCTGCTGCCGAGCTCGATCGTGCTGCTGTTTGCCGGACCGGCCGCCGGGCTGATCGGGCGGCACACCGGGTTCAAGTGGCCGATGTCGATCGGGATGGCGCTGATCGGCATCGGTGCGGGGATGCTCGCGATCTGGCACGACGAGCCGTGGCAGATCGTCGCGAGCCAGCCCGTGTTCGGCATCGGCATCGGCTTCGCCTTCGCCGCGATGGCCACGATCATCGCGCAGACCGTGCGACCGTCGGAGACCGGCGTCGCGGGCGGGATGAACACCGTCATGCGCACGGTCGGCGGCGTGATCGGCGGTCAGGTCGGTGCTGCGCTGCTGACCGCGCACACGATCCCCGGCACGCCGATCCCGTCGGTCGACGGCTTCGAGGTCGCCTTCGCGCTCGGCGCGATCGCTGCGCTGATCGGCGCCGTCGTCTCGCTCTTCATCGTCACCGCCCGGCAGCCGGAACGCCGCGCGGTCGCGCTCGAGCCGGGCTAGGCGCTCGAGCGGTCGATCGGCGGCTCGCCGATCGACCACGTGTCGCCCGACGCGACGAGCGCGGCGAGGTCGCCCTCGCCCTTCGCGGCACGCGCCTGCTCGAGCTGCTCGGCCATCTGCTCGTCGTACACCGGGCGCTCGACGTCGCGGAACACTCCGAACGGCGCCGCGCCGACTGCCCCGAGGGTGAGACGCGACATCGCGAACGCGATCGACGGCTCCCGGTGGTGCGCGTCCCAGACGAGCGCGTCGCCCTCGCCCTCGAAGACCTCGACGGAGCCGTCCTCACGCAGGCGCACTCCACGCTCGCCGTTCTCGCCGAAGCGCACCGGCTCGCCGTGGCGGAGGTAGATGCGGTTCGTCTTGTCCTCGCGCACCGCGTCGAACGCGCCGTCGTTGTAGATGTTGCAGTTCTGGAAGATCTCGACGAACGACGCGCCCTTGTGCGCGGCCGCCGCGCGCAGCACCTCCGTCAGCTCCTTGCGGTCGGTGTCCAGCGCGCGAGCGACGAAGGTCGCGTCGGTGCCGATCGCGAGGCTCAGCGGGTTGAACGGGTTGTCGATCGAGCCCATCGGCGTCGAGCCCGTGCGCTTGCCGACGGGCGAGGTCGGCGAGTACTGGCCCTTCGTCAGCCCGTAGATCTCGTTGTTGAACATCAGGATCTTCACGTTCACGTTGCGGCGGAGCGCGTGGATCAGGTGGTTGCCGCCGATCGAGAGCGCGTCGCCGTCGCCCGTGACGACCCAGACGGACAGATCCGGCCGCGACGTCGCGAGACCCGTTGCGATCGCGGGCGCGCGGCCGTGGATCGAGTGCATCCCGTACGACTGCATGTAGTACGGGAAGCGCGCGGCGCACCCGATGCCGGAGACGAAGACGATGTTCTCCCGCGCCAACCCGAGCTCGGGCATGAAGCCCTGCATCGCGGCGAGGATCGCGTAGTCGCCGCAGCCCGGGCACCAGCGCACCTCCTGGTCGGACTTGAAGTCCTTCGCAGTCAGCTGGATCAGGTTGCCGTTGCCCTCGCTCATACCATCGCCTCGATCGCGTCGTGGATCTCCTGTGCGCGGAACGGAAGCCCGCGCACCCGGTTGTAGCCGATCGCGTCGACGAGGAACTCGGCACGCACGAGCTTCAGCAGCTGGCCGAGGTTCATCTCGGGAACGAGCACCTTCGGGTAACCGGCGAGCACCTCACCGGTGTTGCGCGGGAACGGGTTCAGGTAGCGAACGTGTGCGTGGGCGACCCTCTTCCCCGCCTTGCGCGCGCGGATCACGCCCGCGTGCACCGGCCCGTACGACCCACCCCAGGAGAGCACGAGAAGCTCCGCGTCGCCGCTCGGGTCGTCGACGACGAGGTCGGGGATGTCGGCGGCGATGCCCGCGACCTTCTGCGCGCGCAGCCGCACCATCTTGTCGTGGTTGTCGGGGTCGTACGAGACGTTGCCCGTGCCGTCCTGCTTCTCGAGCCCGCCGATTCGATGCTCGAGGCCGGGCGTGCCGGGGATCGCCCACGGTCGCGCAAGCGTTTCGGGGTCGCGCGCGTACGGCAGGAAGACGCCGTCCTCGGGCAGCTGGGTCGCGAAGTCGACCGCGAGCGGCGGGATCGAGTCGACGTCCGGGATCAGCCACGGCTCGGAGCCGTTCGCGAGGTACGCGTCCGAGAGCAGGTAGACGGGCGTCCGGTACTTGATCGCGATCCGAATCGCCTCGAGCGCGCAGTCGAAGCAGTCGCCCGGCGTCGAGGCGGCGATCACCGGCACGGGGTTCTCGGAGTTCCGCCCGTAGAGCACCATCAAGAGGTCGGCCTGCTCGGGCTTGGTCGGCATCCCGGTCGACGGGCCTGCACGCTGCACGTCGATGATCAGCAGCGGCAGCTCGAGCATCATCGCGAGCCCGACCGTCTCCGCTTTCAGGACGACGCCGGGGCCGGCCGACGTGCAGACGCCGAGCGAACCGCCGAAGCTCGCGCCGAGCGCCGCGCCGACCGCGGCGATCTCGTCCTCCGCCTGGAAGGTGCGCACGCCGAATTCCTTGTGGTGCGCGAGCTCCTCCAGGATTCCCGAGGCCGGCGTGATCGGGTACGCGCCGAGGAACAGCGGCAGGCCGGACTTCACCGACGCGGCGATCAGCCCGTACGCGAGCGCCTGGTTCCCGGTGATCTGGCGATAGAGCCCGGGCGCCATCGGCGCCGCCTGCACCTCGTACTGGACGAGGAAGTCCTCGGAGGTCTCGCCGTAGTTGTAGCCCGCGTTGAACGCACGGCGGTTCGCCTCGGCGATCTCGGGGCGCTTCGCAAACTTCGACTGGATGAACTCGTGCGTGTTCTCCGTCGGGCGGCCGTACAGCCACGACATCAGCCCGAGCGCGAAGAAGTTCTTCGAGCGCTCGGCCTCGCGCGACGTGACGCCGTCGATCCCCTTCAGGGCCTCGACCGTCATCGACGTGAGCGGGATCGCGTGCAGGTTGTACTCCTCGAGCGAGCCATCATCGATCGGGTTCGCGGAGTAGCCGGCCTTCTGCAGGTTCTTGTCGCTGAACGCGTCGCGGTTCACGACGAGCGTTCCGCCGCTCGGTAGGTCGCCGAGATTTGTCCGAAGGGCCGCCGGGTTCATCGCGACGAGCACGTCGGGATGGTCTCCAGGCGTGAGGATCTCGTGGTCGGAGAAGTGGATCTGGAACCCCGACACGCCCGGAAGCGAGCCTGCCGGCGCGCGGATCTCCGCCGGGTAGTCGGGAAGGGTCGAGAGGTCGTTGCCGAGCGCCGCGGTCTCGCTCGTGAAGCGACCGCCCGTCAGCTGCATGCCGTCGCCGGAGTCGCCGGCGAACCGGATCACGACGTCGTGGACCTGCTCGACCTGCTTCGCCATCGTCCTCCCTTTCAGGCTAGCGCACTCTTGGCCCGCTCCCATGTCCCCCGAACGGGGTAGGCCGAGCGCGCGTTTACGAGGAGCCGTCAGCCCCGGAATCGGCCGACACTGAAGACATGCGCTTTCTACGCGGCTGGCTCCGGACCTCGGACGTCCTCATCCTCGTCGGTCGCGCTGCTCGTGGGGACGCTCGCAACCGTACTGCTCACCCGCGCGGATCAACGGATGACCCGCGGTGCGCAGGCCGAGCGGCTGCTCGAGAGGATCGACGAGAGCGAGAACGAGCTGTACGACGCTTCCGTCGCGCTCCTCGAGGGCGAAGCGGAAGCCGACCGACGTCGATCCGACGCCGCCCTCCACGCGCAGCAGATCGCAGAGATCCAGAGCCTCGATCCGGACCTGCGCGTCCTGCTCGCCGGAGTCGCTCCGGCCGACCGTCTACTCCGTCACCACGTGTACGTCGAGCTCTCGCTGGTCGCTGCGAAGTCGACCCGCGTCGCCGAGTACCACCGGGTCCTACGTCGCGCCGGCCACGAGGCGGCCGAAACGCGTGGTCACAGAGGCCGGTACGCGGGTCGAGGAGCGCAACCGAGCTTTGCGGCACCGGTTCAGCGTCACGTCAGTCGTCGCCGTGCTGCTCGCGGTCTTCTGCACCGCAATCGGAGTCCTGCTGATCAACCGCACGAGGCGTGCGCGCGCGAAGGCGGAGGGCGATCCAGCTTGCCGCCGAGAACCAGCGGCTGCGCGACCAGACCGCGGTCGCAGAGCTCGTCGTGCACGTCGCCCGCGCAGCCGACTCGACAGACTCGGTCGAGCGCCTCCTCGAACGGACGCTCGGTCTCTTCTGCCTCCACGCCGGGTGGCCGCTCGGCCACCTCTGGACGCGTACCGACGTGGGCGGGCTCGAGCCGTCGGGTATCTGGCATTGCGAGGAGTCCGGCCGCTACCGCATCTTCCGGAAGGCGACCGCCGAGCTCGATCTGCGCCGGCGAGGACACGCTGCCCGGACGCGCGGTCGCGACCCGCAACCCGGTCTGGATCGACGAGATCGCCAGCGACACTCTCCCGCGCGCCGGTGCCGCCCGCGCTGACGGGCTCAAGACCGCGCTCGCGTTTCCGATCGTCGCCGACGGCGAGGTGATGGCCGTCCTCGAGCTCTTCACGGACCGTCCCCTCCCGAAGGACCGGGCGCTGGTCGAGGTCGCACGGGCGCTCGCGCTGCAGCTGGGCGACTTCGTCGAGCGCAAGGCGCTCGACGTCGAGCGGCGACGTCTCGCGGCGATCGTCGCGTCGTCGGGAGATGCGATCTTCGCGATCGACGCCGAGAACTGCGTGACGAGCTGGAACGCGGCAGCCGAGGAGCTGACCGGAGCACCCGCCGACGACCAGATCGGCAGGCACATCAAGGAGCTGTTCCCGCGCGATCGTCCCAACGACCTCCGACGGATGGCGGGGATGCTCGAGCGTGGCGAGACCCTCCGCAACTTCGAGAGCAAGTTCGTGCGCCGCTCCGGCGAGGTCTTCGACGCCTCGATCACGGTCGCGCCGCTCGACAAGGGCGCCGGCTACGCGATCACGTTCCGCGACGTCACCGAGCTGCGCCGTGCAAACGAGCGCTACCAGACGCTCGTCGAGCAGCTTCCGCTCGCGGTCTACGTCGACGAACCAAGCGACATCAACTCCGCCTGCTGGAACACCGTTTACGCGAGCCCGCAGATCCAGGGCCTCCTCGGCTTGACACCCGAGGAGTTCAAGCTCAGGTCGTACCTGGACCTCGTCCACCCCGACGACGCCGAACGCGTCGTTGCCGCGCACGAGCTTGCCTACCAGAGTCACACGGGTCTGGACGAGGAGTACCGCCTCGTGCGACGAGACGGTTCCACGGTCTGGGTGCGCGACGCGATGAGCTTCATCCGTGACGAGAACGACGGGGTCGCCTACTCACAGGGCTACCTGCTCGACGTCTCCGAGAAGAAGGCGAACGAGGAGAAGGTCGACCTCCTGCTCGCCCGCGAGCGGGAGCAGAACGAGGAGCTCCGCGAGCTCGACCGGCTGAAGGACGAGTTCGTCGCGCTCGTCTCGCACGAGCTCCGCACGCCCCTCACCTCGATCCGCGGCTACCTCGAGCTCGTGCTCGACAACGCCTCGGGCGACCTGACCGACGAACAGCGCCAGTTCCTGACCGTCGTCGAACGGAACTCCGACCGGCTGCAACGGCTCGTCGGCGACCTCCTCTTCGTCGCCCAGGTCGACGCCGGGCGCCTCGAGCTCGAGCTCGGCCACCTCGATGCGGCGGAGGTCGGCGCCGAAGCCGTCGAGGCAGCCAAGCCGGCCGCGGACCAGAAGCGCCTGGAGTTGCGCCTCACCGGCGACCCACACGCCTACCTCGTCGGCGACCGCGCTCGGCTCGCCCAACTGGTCGACAACCTCGTCTCGAACGCGATCAAGTTCACGCCCGCCGGCGGCCGCGTCGAAGTCAACGTCCGAAACGGAGCCGGAAGCGTCACGATCGAGATCTCCGACTCCGGCATGGGCATCTCCGCGCACGAGCAGGAGCGGCTCTTCCAGCGCTTCTACCGCACCGCTTCCGCGACCAGCCAGGCGATCCCCGGCACCGGCCTCGGCCTCGCGATCTCCAAGGCAATCGTCGACGCGCACGAAGGCACGATCAAGCTCGAGAGCGGCAAGGGCAACGGCACCACGTTCCGCATCACGATCCCCACAAACATCAAGCAGATGGAGGAGGCGGCATGAGCAAGATCCTGGTCGCAGAAGACGACGCAGACATCCGTCTGCTCGTCGCGATGCGTCTACAGAACGCAGGCTACGAGGTCGTGCAGGCCGAGGACGGCCAGCAGGCACTCGATCTCGTCGCGAGCGAGCACCCGGAGCTCTGCGTCCTCGACGTCTCGATGCCCAAGGTCGACGGCTTCGAGGTCACACGTCGGATCCGCGCAAACAAGGAGACCGAGCGGCTCCCGGTGATCCTGCTCACGGCACGTGCCCAGACGCGTGACATCTCCGAGGGACTTGCAGCGGGCGCGACGGACTACGTCCCGAAGCCGTTCAAGGCCGAAGACCTCGTGGCTCGCGTCAACGCCGAGTTCGAAAGAACGACATGACGGTGGCCACGGTGCAGCGAAAGATCCTCATCGTCGAGGACGACGCAGACATCCGCGGGTTGCTGAACGCCCGTCTACGCCGGGGCTCGTACGACACCGCCGTCGCGACGGACGGGATGACCGCGTTGGCCGTTGCGCGGCGAGAGCAGCCCGACCTGATCGTCCTCGACCTGGGTCTACCCGCCGGTGACGGCTTCACGGTGATGGAGCGCCTTCGTGCGATCACGTCGCTCGCGGAGGTCCCGGTCGTGGTGATCACGGCCCGCGACGCAGCGACGAACCGCGACAAGGCGGAGGCGTCCGGTGCGGTTGCCTTCGTCGAGAAGCCGATCGACTTCGACCAACTGCTCGAGACGATCGACGGGCTGCTGATCTCTTGACCGTCGCGATCGTCGGCGGCCTTGCGCTTCTCCTGGCCGGAGTCGGCATCGGCCGCCCGGTCACGAGCCGAGCCGCGCCTTCGACGATCGGGCGGACGCTCGCTACCGATCGCTCGCCGAGCAATTGCCGCTCGCTGTTTACGTCGACGAGCCCGATGAGCGCGACGGCGCATTCTGGCAGACCGTCTACACGAGCCCGCAGATCGAGGGCCTCCTCGGCATGACACCCGAAGAGTTCAAGGCCTGCTCGTTCATCGACGTCATCCACCCAGACGACGCGGAGCATGTCGTCGCGATCCACGAGCAGGCCTACCAGGACTTCACGGACCTCGACAACGAGTACCGACTGTTGAGACGCGACGGTTCCACCGTCTGGGTGCGCGACGTGATGAGCTTCGTTCGCGACGAGAGCGGCGCCGTTGCCTTCGCGCAGGGCTACCTGCTCGACGTCTCGGACCGAAAGGCCAACGAGGCGAAGCTCGATCGCCTGCTCGCTCGCGAGCGCGGGCAGAACGAAGAGCTCCGCGAGCTCGACCGGCTGAAGGACGAGTTCGTCGCGCTCGTCTCGCACGAGCTCCGCACGCCCCTCACCTCGATCCGCGGCTACCTGGAGCTCGTGCTCGACGGCGCGTCGGACAACCTGACGGACGAGCAGCGCCAGTTCCTGACCGTCGTCGAGCGAAACTCCGACCGCCTGCAACGACTCGTCGGCGACCTCCTCTTCGTCGCCCAGGTCGACGCCGGACGCCTTGCCCTCGAGCTCGGGCACCTCGATGCGGCCGAAGTCGGCGCCGAAGCCGTCGAAGCAGCCCGCCCCGCGGCCGACCACAAGGGCCTCGAGCTCCGCCTCGGCGGGGACCCGCACGCCCAGCTGATCGGCGACCGCGCCCGGCTCGCCCAACTCGTCGACAACCTCGTCTCGAACGCGATCAAGTTCACGCCCGCCGGCGGCCACGTCGAGATCACCGTCCGTAGCGGCAACGGAAACGTCACGATCGAGATCTCCGATTCCGGCGTAGGCATCTCCGAGCACGACCAAGAACGGCTCTTCCAGCGCTTCTACCGGACGCCTTCCGCGACCAGCCAGGCGGTCCCCGGCACCGGCCTCGGCCTCGCGATCTCGAAGGCGATCGTCGACGCGCACGAAGGCACGATCCAGCTCGAGAGCAGCGAAGGCCACGGCACCACGTTCCGGGTGACGATCCCGGCGCACGTCAAGCAGCTCGAGCGCGCGGCCTAGAGCGGCTAGGCCGCGGGCCGGAAGCGGTAGCCGAACCCGCGCACGGTCTCGATCGCGACGCGCTCGCCGAGCTTTCTGCGGAGGTAGCCGACGTACAGCTTCACCTGGTCGAGCGACACGCCCCGCGAGTCGCCCCAGACGAGGTCGAGCAGCTGCTCGCGGCTCAACACCTGGTTCGGGTTGCGCACGAACGTGCCGAGCAGCTTGAACTCGAGCGGCGTCAGGCGACGCTCGTCACCGCCCACCGCGACCACCCGGTTCGCGAAGTCGACCTCGAGCGAGGCATCGCTGTACGAAGGCTCCGCCTCGGAGCGTTCGCCGGCGCGACGCAGGAGCACTTGGATCCGTGCGAGCAGCTCCTGCCGACCGAACGGCTTCGTGACGTAGTCGTCGGCGCCGCGCTGGAGCGCACGCACCTTGTCGAGCTCGCCGTCTCTCGCGCTCAGCATCAGGACCGGGACGTCGGAGAGATCGCGGATCCGCTCGAGCGTCTCCCACCCGTCGAGGCCGGGCATGCTCACGTCGAGGATGACGACGTCGGGCGGCAGCGCGTGGAGGCTCCGCAGGCCCGCCCGGCCGTCCGGCGCCTCGGCCGCCGTGTACCCCGCGCCCTGGGCCAGCTTTCGCACGAGCGTGCGGACGTCCTCGTCGTCGTCGATGACCAGGACGCGTGCTGGGCCTTTCACACCGGATTCATACCAAAACGCACCCGGGAATCAGACTCGGCCGCCGAAGATGAGTCCATGGCTCGAATCCTGATCGCGGAACCCTACGCCGAGGTGCAGCAGCTCTTCGTGCATTTCGTCGCGGCCCTCGGGCACGAGCCGATCGTGCACGACCCCGCCGTGTCGCAGGTCGGGATCGACGCACTGATCCTCGAGCCGGCGATGAACGGTGCGGGTGAGCTCGTCGAATCTCTTCGGGCACTGGACGCCGACCTGCCGGTCATCGCGGTCAGCGTGTATCCGCCCTCGGCACTGCCGGTCAGGATCGAATGGACGTCGTTCCACGTGAAGCCGTTCGGGCTCGCGGTGCTACGCGACGCCCTCGCTGCGCACGTCCCTGCCGCCGTCGCTGCGTAACGCAGCCGTGAGGCTTGCGCCGGCAAGCAGCCAGACGACGAACGCAAGCCACGGCGTGCCGAGCACGTCGGTCTGGATCCCGAGCGCGAGCACGGCCGCCAACGCCGCCGCGATGCCTGCGGCACGCGCGCGGACGAGCGACCAGAGCAGCAGCGCGTTCCACGCGATGAACGCGAGCATGCCGAGCAACCCCGTCTCGACGCCGAGCTCCGTGTACGTCGACTCGCCCGCCCTGATCTGAACGTGGCGGCGCAGAGCGATCGCACCGGCGTTGCCGAGCCCATAGCCCTGCGGGTGCTCGACCACCGTTTCCACCCCGTCGCGCAACGCGCGCAGGTGGCTGCGAATGGAGGGCTCGTCGAGGGCGACGGTCTCGCCGGGGGTGACACCCAGCTTCTCCGCTTGCTCGCGCTGATAGCGGAGATCGGCCTGCGACCACGTCGTCTCGGGCGCGATCGACGGGTAGACCTGCGTCCACACGATCGCAACCGCAAGCGTGGCCACGGCTGCAGCGACCGGCCACCACCTTCGCTGCACGAACGCCAGCACGAGCAAGGCACCGACGAGCACGAGCATGGCGGCGCGCGTGAACGTGAAGAGCAGGCCGACAGCCGCGATCGCGGCGAAGAGCCAGCCGCTTCGCGGCCGCACGGCCCACAGGCAGAGCGCGACGACGATCAGATACGCGGTCCCGAGGGGACTGAGGAACGTCGACACCGCTCGCCGCAGCAGGTCGCTCTCGTCACCGGTGTTGAAGACGAAGTTCTCCGGCAGCCCACGCGGGCCGTGGTGCTCGAAGCCGAGCTGCTCGGAGAAGTAGGCGGGGACGTCGGCGTCCTCCCAGCGGTCGATCGACACCGTGTACATCTCGACGACGCCGAGCACCGCAACGACGGCGGCCGTGACGAGAACGAGGCGACGAAGCGGTGGCAGCTCGATCGAGCGGCCGAGGAAGTACGCCGCGACGCAGGCGAGGTCGTGCCGCAGCGCATAGAGGACCGTCGTCGCGTCCGCCCCGCCGCCGAGCAAGCTTTGCGGCAGGACCGCGTAGACGAGGACGAACGCCGCGAACACGAGCGCGAGCGCATCGACCGGCGAAAACCGGAACGGGAGCTGCCGAGCGACGACTGCGTCTCGCGTCACGCGCGCGAGCGCGACCGCGAGCAGCACCTCCTTCCAGGCCGCGATCAGCGTGAGCGACGTGCCCTCGACGCCGAGAGCGAAGAGGGTCGCCATGATGGCGTTGTGCAGCGCCAGGCCGACGACGAAGGCGTAGACCGCAACGGAGGGGCGCCTCCAAACGGCGAGGCCGCCCGCCGCGAGCGCCACGGCGTAGACGACGAGGGCGGCCGCGGCCACGGAGTGAGGCTACCGAGGCCGGCGGGCGAGGGCTTGCGGCTCGCCCCCGCCCGCCGACGGCCAGGCTACTGCGGGGGCCAGGGGCCGTCGCCGCAGACGGCGGCGATCATGAGCATGGCGACGATGGGACGCCAGGTCAGGATGCGACGCATAAGGAACACCTCCCCTCGTCGGAGTCATGGCCTTGGACTCGCACCCGTTACCGAATCAGGTGTCCTTTTGTTGTCAAGCCTTTGTCGATTGACGCCGTCCGCAAAGACCGTCATGATCGGCCAGTTCCATGAGTAGGCGTGAGCCAGAGCCGATCGGGGTCCGACTCCGGCGCCTTCGCCTCGAGCGTGGGCTGTCCCAGCGCGAGCTGGCCGGCCCGGGCGTCTCGTACGCGTACATCTCGAGGATCGAGGCCGGAACCCGTCGCCCGTCCGTGAAGGCGCTGAGAACGCTGGCCCGGACACTCGGCGTCTCGCCCGAGTACCTGGAGACGGGCTCCGAGCTACGCGACGTCGACGAGCGCGAGCTGCGCCTCGCGGACGCCGAGCTCCAGCTCAGAATCGGCGGCGAGCCCGACGCCGCGAACGAGGCGTTCGCTGCGCTCGCCCGAGAGGCGCACGATGCCGGCGACGGGACGTCTGCGATCCGCGCCGAGATCGGCCTCGGCCAGGTTGCTGCACAGCTGAACCGGCCCGCCGAAGCCGCCGAGCACCTCCAGAGCGCCGTCGATGCAGGCGTCTCGCCGCTCGACCGCCCCGACGCCTTTGCAACGCTGGCCCGCTCCTACTCGCTCATCGGCGCACACGAGCGCGCGATCGAGCTGCTCGAGAACTGCCTGGACGAGCTCGACCGCAACGACCCCGGCAACGTCGCCTCGTACGTCCGCTTCGCGGGCTACCTCAGCGCCGCGCTCACGGACCAGGGTGACCTCGGCCGTGCGGAGAGCGTGCTTCGTGAAGCGCTCGGCAAGAGCGAGAACGGCGACTCGTACACGCGCGTCCGTCTCTACTGGGCCGCGGCGCGGCTCGCCGAGGTCGACGGCCATCCCGTGCGCGCGCTCGACTACGCACGGCGTGCGGTCGCCCTGCTCGAGGCAACCGAGGACACGCACCACCTCGCGCGCGCCCACCTGCTCTGCGCCTGGATCATGGGGCTCGAGGGCAAGAGCGCCGACGCGGTGCCCCACCTCGACAAGGCGGAGGCGCTGCTCGGCGCGTCGCCCGATCCCGTCGACTTCGCGCAGCTCCGCGTCGAGCAGGCGAAGGTCGCGGCCCACGAGGGCGACGGCGCCGCCGCGGTCGCGCGAGCGCGCGAAGCGATCGACACGCTCGGCGACACGTACGAAGCCGAGCAGGGCAGCGCCTGGTGGGCGCTCGCCGAAGGCGAGGCGCTCCAGGGGCGACGTGCCCGCAGCGGACAGTGCTTTTCGGCGTGCCGTCGACGCATTGGACGCCGGCGCCCGTTTCCGCGAAGCTGCACAGTGTTGTCGCCGCTGGGCCAAGGTTCTCCGCGACGCGGGTCGCGACGCAGAAGCGCTGGACGCGCTGGAGCGGGCGACGGACTACGCGGTCCGCAGCCAGCCGGCCCACACGCCCCGCGAGCGTTGACCGTCACGGCCCGGATCCGTCCGGCCGGCCCCTACTCACTACCGCTGACGGCGCAAGGCGCGAGCGACGCGACGCGCGTCTGGCGGGACGGCGTCCTGCGCGCGGTCGTCGGCGACGAGCAAGCGTGCGCCACTCAGCTTCGCGACGGCACCGTCGTCGTCCAGGGCCCGAGCGAGGCGAGCGTCGACCGGCTCCGCTGGCTCCTCGCCGTCGACGACGACCACTCCGACTTCCTGCGGCGGTTCAAGAACGACAAGCTGCTGCGGGGACCGATCTCGCAGCTCCAAGGCAAGCGCGTGCTGCGGGTCGGCACGGTTTCGCAGGCGCTCCTACGCGCACTCTGCGGACAGCTGATCGAGGCCTGGCGTGCTCGGGCGATGGAGAAGCGGATCATCCGCTCGGTCGCGCAACCGGTCGGCGACCTGCATGCCGCACCCGACTGCGCGACGCTTGCGCGCTGCTCCCCGGCCGAGCTGCGAGCGCTCGGGTTGCACGCTCGACGCGGCGCGACGCTCGCACGCCTCTGCCGCTCACTCGAGCTGGAGCGGCTCAAGGAGCATCCCTCCGACGTCGTCGCGGCGCGCCTCGGGCGCGAGCGCGGGCTCGGCGCGTGGTCGGTCGGCGTCATCTGTCTCGAGGGGCTCGGTCGCAGCGACTACGGCCTCGTCGGCGACCTCGGGCTCGTGAAGCTCCAGATCGCGCTCGAGGGCCGCTGGGTCGAGGGTCACGAGACCGCGGCGCTGCTCGAGCCCTACGAAGAGTGGGCCGGCCTGGCGAGCGTCTACCTGATGGCCGGGTTCGCGCGCGGCCTGATCCCGCTGCCCGACGGCGCGCGCATCCGCAAGCCTCCGCAGCGCATTTCTTCGCGCGCCGCCTAGACTCGAGGCGTGGCAGAACGGCTGGCGATCCTCGGTGCAGGGAAGATCGGCGAGTCGCTGCTCGCCGGGCTGCTCTCGTCCGGCTGGAGCGACGTCGTCGTGACCGGGCGTCGGCAGGCGCGCGTCGACGAGCTGCGCGAGCGCTACGGCGTCGAGGCGACGCTGTCGAACGGCGAGGCGGTGGCGGGTGCAGACATCATCGTGCTCGCCGTCAAGCCCCAGGACTTTCCGGCGCTGCTCGGAGAGATCGCGCCGTCGGTCTCCAGCGAGCAGACCGTGCTCTCGGTTGCAGCGGCGATCCCCACCGCGCAGATCGAGTCGCGGCTCGCCGACGGCGTGCCGGTGGTGCGCGCGATGCCGAACGCGCCGTCCACCGTGCACGAGGGGATCGCAGGGCTCTGTGCAGGCGCGCACGCGCGGCGACGAGCACCTCGACCTCGCGGAGAGCGTGCTGTCGAACCTCGGCCGAGTCGTGCGACTGCCCGAGTCGGCGATGGACGCGGTGACTGCGGTCTCCGGCTCGGGCCCCGCGTACTTCGCGCTGCTCGCCGAGGCGATGATCGAGGCGGGCATCCTGCTCGGCCTGTCGCGCGAGGTGTCGACGCAGCTCGTCGTGCAGACGATGCTCGGCACGGCGAAGCTGCTCCGTGACGAGCAGATGCACCCCGTCGATCTGCGCGAGGCCGTCACCTCGCCGGGCGGGACGACGATCCGCGCGATCCGGGTGCTCGAGCAGAAAGGCGTTCGCGCTGCGTTCCTGGACGCGATCCAAGCGGCGATGGAGCGGTCGCAGGAGCTCGCGGCCGGCGAGCAGTAGACCTCCGCGTCGCACCCGACATCGAGACGGCTTCGCGCTGGTGCGCCGAGTTGCTCGCCGAGGCGAACGGCCACGTCACGCTCACCGGCGGCACCACTCCGGGGCGCGCCTACGAGCTGGCGGCCGAGCTCAGGCCCGACTGGAGCTCGAACGAGGTCTGGTGGGGCGACGACCGCTGCGTCGCACCCGAGCACGAGTGGTCGAACTACGGGCTGGCGAAGCGAACGCTGCTCGATCGCCTCGCAGTCCAGCCGGCGGCGGTGCACCGGATCCGCGGCGAGCTCGGCGCGGAGCGCGCGGCCGACGAGTACGACCGGGAGCTCGAAGGCGTCACGCTCGACTTCGTGCTGCTCGGGCTGGGCTCGGACGGTCACGTCGCGTCGCTCTACCCGCACGCACCCGGGCTCGCCGAGCGCGAGCGCCGCGCGATTCCCGCGGAAGCGAAGCTCGAGCCCCTCGTCGATCGCGTCACGATGACGATCCCGGTACTCGTCGCGGCGCCGCTCGTCGTCTTCCTCGTCGCCGGTGCCGAGCGGGCCGAGGCTTCGCGGCGCGCCTTTGCGGAGCCGCCTTCCGAGGCAACACCGGCGAGCCTGGTTCGATCCAAGAACGGGGAGACCGTCGTGATCCTCGATCCTGCGGCCGCCCAGGAGCTTCGGATCTAGACAGCGGTTGCTGATTCCTATATGTACTTGCGCATGGCCGACGCCGACCCGGGAGGAGAGCCGCTCGGCGTTTTGACCATCAACAAGCCCGAGCAGCTGAAGGCGCTCGGCCACCCGCTGCGGCTACGCGTGCTCGAGCTGCTCGGGGAGAACGACGAGCTGCTGACGAACCGCGAGCTCGCGCAGCGGCTCGAGGTCGATCCCGGCCACCTCCACTTTCACGTCCGGACGTTGCTGAAGGCGGAGCTGATCCAGCGCGTCGAAGGCGGCCACGGCCGCGAGAAGCCCTACCGGGCGGTGGCGAACACGATTCGCGTCGCGCCCGAGCTGCTGACGTCGCCGGGCGCGACGAGCGACGTCCACGCGGCGATCCTCGACGAGGTGAACGCGGGCTGGGCGAAGTTCGGCCCGCAGGGGAAGTTCCGCAGTGCGCAGGTGACGGTGCGAATCGCACCGGAGCGCGTGCGCGAGCTCTGGGAGATCCTCTCCGAACGCGTCGACGACCTCGAGGACCCCGAGCAGGACCCGATCGTGATCACGCTCGTCTTCCATCCACACACGGCGCTAGCTAGCGCAGCGGCTTGGCAGCGGCTCCCGTCGGCTAATCGTCGCCGAAGAAGACGAGCACGTAATACAAGAGCTGTGAGAGCGCGGCGAGGGCGCCCGCGACGTACGTCAGCGCGGCGGCGCTCAGCACCTTCTGCACGCCGCCGAGCTCGGTCGTGCCGACGAGCCCGAGCGTGCGCAGCTGCCCGGACGCGCGACGCGACGCGTTGAACTCGACCGGCAGCGTCACGACGTGGAAGAGCACCGCGACCGCGTACAGCACCAGCGCGACCGCGACGAGGCCGAGCACCTGCAGGAACGCGCCCGCAAGGAGCAGCCAGATCCACGCGTTCGACGCGAACGCAACCGCGGGGTACATCGCGGAGCGAATCTTCAGCGGGACGTAGCCGGACGCGTGCTGGAGCGCATGGCCCGTCTCGTGCGCGGCGACCGCAGCAGCGGCGACCGTCGCAGGCTCGTAGACCGGCGCCGAAAGAAAGAGCGCGCGCTTGCGCGGGTCGTAGTGGTCGGAGAGCGCGCCGCCGGGTGACTGTTCGACCGGAACGTCATGGAGCCCGTTGCGGTCGAGGATCTCGCGGGCGACCGCGGCACCGGTCAGACCGCTCGAGAGCGGGACGTTCGAGAAGCGCGCGAACGTGCGCTTGAGCCACACCTGCACCAGGATCCCGATGACGAGCGGCGGAACGAGAAAGAGGAGATAGAAGCCGAAGCCGTCCACGTACCCGCAATTCTACCCAGGCTAGGCTTGCCCGATGGCCACCGAGTTCGTGCTCAGGCGCAGCGACGACCTGGCAATCGTCACGATCGACAACGGCGAGGACTGGACCAAGCCGTGCACGTTCGGACGCGAGGCGCTCGAGTCGCTCGGCCGGACGCTCGACGAGCTCGAGTCGCAGGAGTGGGCCGGTCTCGTCCTGACCGGCAAGCCGAACGGCTTCGCGGTCGGGGCCGACATCGATGCGTTTCCGAACGTGACGCCCGAGCTCGCGCGCGCAGGCTCGCGCGCAGGGCACGAGCTCTTCCTCAGGCTTCGGAACCTGCCGTTCCCGACGCTCGCCGCGATCAGCGGCGCGGCGCTCGGCGGCGGGCTCGAGATCGCCCTGCACTGCGACCACCGGACGATTGCGCGCTCCGTGCGCCACGTCGGCACGCCGGAGGTCTTCCTCGGGCTCTTCCCCGCCTGGGGCGGCACGCAGCTGCTCCCGCCGCTCGTCGGCCCCGAGGCCGCGGTGAAGGTGGTCGTCGCAAACCCGCTGCGCCAGAACCGGATGCTCGACGCGCAGAAGGCACTCGAGCTCGGGCTGGTCGACGCGATCCTCGACGACGCCGCGTTCCTCGACGAGTCGATCGCGTATCTGCGGAGCGAGCCCGCGCAACGCGAAGCAGCCGACCTGTCGAGCACGTCCGAGGTCGTGCGTCGCGCGCGCGGCGAGCTGCTCGGGCCGGCGCTCGCGCCTCGCGTCGCACTCGACCTGATCGCGGGCGCGGCCGAGTGGTCGCTCGAAGAGGGTTACCGCGCAGAGGAAGACGCGATCGCGGGCCTGCTGCCCGAGCCGCAGGCGCAGAACTCGATCTACGCCTTCAACCTCGTCGAGCGACGCCAGAAGAGAGGCATCGGCGTTCCCGAGACCGCACCGCGCAACGTCGAGAAGGTGGGCATCGTGGGCGGCGGCCTGATGGCGCGACAGCTCGCAACGCTGTTCGTGAAGCGCCTCGAGGTTCCGCTCGTCCTCCGCGACCTGACGGACGAGCTCGTCGAAGCCGCGCTCGAGGACGTCCGCGGCGCCGTCGACGCGACGCTCGTCTCCGGCACGACCGGCTGGGACGGCTTCGAGGACTGCGACCTCGTCCTCGAGGCGGTCGTCGAGGAGCTCGCGGTCAAGCAGGACGTCTTCGCAACGCTTCGGAAGGTCGCTCCGAACGCGATCCTGGCGTCGAACACGTCGTCACTGTCGCTCGCGGAGATGGGCGCCGACGTCGGGCTCCACTTCTTCAACCCGGTCGCCGTGCTGCCGCTCGTCGAGATCGTTTGTCACGACGACACGTCGGACGAGGCGCTCGCGACCGCGTGGGACGTCTGCAAGCAGCTGGGCAAGCGCGGTGTCGTGACGAAGGACGCACCGGGCTTCGTCGTCAACCGTGTGCTGACGCGCATGACGAGCGTGCTGATGGACTCGCTCGAGCACGGCAACACGGTCGAGGAGACGGACGAGGCGATCGTCGAGCTCGGGATGCCGATGGCGCCGTCCGTCCTGCTGCAGCTCGTCGGCCCGCGCGTCGCGAACCACGTGCTCGAGACGATGAACGAGGCCTACCCCGACCGCTTCCCGCTCTCGCCGACGCTCGCCAACCTCGCGGCGGGGAACGACGAGATCGTCGTCCTCGGCGACCGCCGCCGGACGCCCGACGAGATCACCGAGGCCGTGCTCGAGGCGCTCGCGGACGAGATCGGGCGACTCCTCGACGAAGGGGTGGTGGGCTCGGCCCAGGACGTCGACACGTGCCTGCTCCTCGGGGCGGGCTGGCCGTTCTTCCTCGGCGGGATCACCCCGCACCTGGACCGGACCGGCGTCTCCGAGCGGGTGCTCGGCAGGCGGCTGGCGGACGCCGGCGCGGCCGCTCCGGCCTAGTCCCACAGGGGGTTCAGAGGATCGTCTATGCTGTCTAGTGCGTCGCCCGAGTCGGGGTCAGAACCGGGCCGCACCTTGTGATGGAAGCTGCAGCGCGCATTGGCGCTGCCACCGTGGCAACGACGACCGATCACTTCATGGATTCGCCGCTGGCGGGCGAGGAGCTCGCTGAAGCGGCGCGGAAGGCCCAAGACTGGGCGGGCGAAGCGTTCCTCCACACGGACGAGGACGCCGAGGAGGTGCTCGCGCCCGGGACCGCGCGGCGGCGGGCGCTCGACGACGCGCTGGCCGAGATCGGCGACGGCCTCAGCAGTCCCTCGTACCCCTGGAAGGTCAAGTACGGCCTGATGCTCGGCCTCGAGCGCGTGCTCGTCGAGACGCGACCGAAGCTCGCGTCGGGCAAGACCGAGCTTCGCCGGCATCAGATCGACGCGCTCGCGGGCATGCTCACCGAGCTCCTGCACGCGAACCAGCGGGAGCGCGAGACCGAGAACGGCAACGGCAACGGCCATGCAGCGGTCGTCGAGGTCGCAGACGCGTTGGAGGAGGAGCCGGAGGACGAGCTCGGCCTGCTCGAGCGCGAGCCCGACGAGGACACCGAGGAGGACGCCTACGTGGGGCCGGATCCCGGCGCTGCCCGCCGCTTCCGCTTCCGTCACCCGACGGCGTCCGGCAAGACGATCGCAGCTGCGGGCTTCGTCGAGGCCGCGCGCACGCTCGGCGTGCTGATCCTCACGCACCGTCGCCTCTTGGTGCAGCAGTTCAACCGCGACCTCACCGACGAGGGCTACGGCGATCGCTTCACCGACGCGATCATGCGCGACCAGAAGCCGCCGCGCGACAACCCGATCACGATCCAGACGTACGCGTGGTTCGCTCGACACCACGACGAGATCTCGCGTGACGCGTACCACCTCGTGATCGCCGACGAGGCGCACACGGCGCTCGGCGAGAAGACGTCGCTCGCGATCCGCTCCTACCACGAGCCGCTCTACATCGGCATGACCGCGACCGAGCAGTTGATCGCCAAGCAGGTCTCGGACGTCTTCCCGGCGTCGGTCGACGACCTGCCGCTCGCCGAGGCCGCACGGCGCGGCTTGATCGCACCGCTCCGCAGCCTGCGCGTGCCGCCCGTCGCAGCGATCAACAACGTGCCGATCATCGGCGGCGACTTCGACCAGGAAGAGCTGGCGAAGGCGCTCGACCACCAGGCGCTGAACCTCGCCGCCGCGTCGCTCTACCGCGAGCGCTTCGAGAACACGCCCGGGATCGTCTACGCAGCGGGTGTCGAGCATGCCTACAACCTCGCGCAGGAGTTCCGCGCGGTCGGGATCAAGGCGGAGGCGGTCTCGGGCCGGACGCCGCCGGTGAAGCTCGCGGAGACGCTCGGCGCGTACGAGCGCGGCGAGATCAACGTGCTGATCAACGCGATGCTGCTCGCCGAAGGCTGGAACTCGCCGCGCGCGACGATCTGCATGCACCTGGCGCCGACGGCGTCACGCCGCGTCTACCAGCAGCGCATCGGCCGCATCATGCGAATGCACCCGCGCAAGGAAGCCGGGATCGTCGTCGACTTCGTGCCGAAGGCGGCGACGCACAACGAGCGCGTCGTCTCGCTGCACTCGCTGCTCGACGCGGACTTCTACCGCGAAGGCGCCCGCGTCACACCGGCGCCGCGGCGGCGAATCCAACGACGCGCGAAACGGAAGCTCACTCCGGCACCGTGGCTCGTTCCGGTCACGCCCGACGTGCGACGCAGGCTGAGCGTGATCCAGCGCGAGTGGCAGCGCGTCGACCCGAAGTACCTGGACGACGACGAGCAGCGCTTCTGGGCTTCGATCGCCGGCAGGCAGATCCGCTTCGAGGAGCGCACGAACTTCGTCGAGAAGCTGACGGCGGGGCGCGCGACGAAGGGGGCGCTCGAGCAGTTCCTCGCGACGTGCGCCGCCGAGAACCCGAACCGGCGACTGCGCATGATGGCGCTCGCCGATCGGGTGTCGATGCCGGTCGAGCGTGCGGACTTCGACGACCTCGTCACGCTCATCAGCTCGGCGCCGACGTGGGAGAAGGACCGCCTGAGCGGGATCCGCACGCTGCTCCGCGCGATCGGCGACGGCAAGGCCGACGCACCCGAGCAGATTCTCTCGCGCTGGACGTGGAAGCTCGCACGCGCAGCTCGCAAGGTCCTGGACCGCAAGGCGAGCCAGGAGTACCCCGAGGCGAAGCGACTGCTCGGCGCGCTTGCCAACTCGCGCGGCCATCGCCACGAGGAGAACGCCGCGAAGCTCGTCAACACCGCGCTCGAGCTTCCGAAGCCGGTCGGCGCCGCGCTGCTGGCCTCAGCGGAGGCCTACACGCCGCGGGCGACGAAGCTCCTCGACGCAGCGCGCGAGCGGCTCGGGCCGATCCAGGAGGTCGCGCTCGCCCTCGCCGAGAACCTGCCGCAGCCGAAGACGCAGCCGACACGCAAGCGCCGCCGGCGGCGCCGCAAGAAGAAGACGACGGACGCGAATTCCCCGCAGCAGCAGCAGCAGCAGCAGCGAGCAAACCGGCAGACGAGAAGCCCGCAGCGGCTCCGCCGGAGCCTGCGATCGAGCAGCCCGCGGCTTAGCCGGCAGGCCCCTCGGGGCCGCCGTTCTCGCGCTCGCGCTCGCGGAGGTAGCGCGTCAGCTCCGCGGCGATCGCGTCGCCCGAGGGCAGGTTCTCCTCTTCCTCCTCGATCTCCTCGGTGCGCTGCTCGAGCTCCTCGACGTACGCGGCCGTCTCGGGGTCGGACGCGACGGCCTCGCTCACCTGCAGCGCGTACGCCTCGCTCGCTTCCTCGAGCTCCGTCGTGTCGATCTCCGCCTCGAGCAGCTCGCCGAGGCGGCGACACAGCGCGAGCGCAGCACGCGGGCTCGGTGCGAGCGACACGTAGTGCGGCACCGCGGCCCAGAGGCTCGCGGACGGGATGCCGGCCTGCTTGCAGGCGTCGTGCAGGACACCGACGATCCCGGTCGGCCCCTCGTAGCGCGATGGCTGGAGCCCGAGGCGCTCCACGAGGTCCGAGTCGCTCGCGCTCCCGGTGACGGGCGAGGGGCGCGTGTGCGGAACGTCGGCGAGGAGCGAGCCGAGCGTGACCACGAGCTCGATGCCGAGATCGGTCGCGAGCTCTGCGACCAGCGTGGTGAACGTGCGCCAGCGAACGTTCGGCTCGATCCCGAGCAGCAGCATCGCGTCGCGGTCCGTGCCCGGAATCTCGGCGTGGTAGAAGGCGTTGTCCGGCCAGTCGATCTGGCGCGTGACGCCTTCGACGAGCGAGACGTGCGGCCGCGTCGCCTGGAAGTCGAAGAACTCCTCGGGGTCGATGTCGGCGAACCGGGCCGCCTGCCAGGTGCGCGCGAGGAAGCCGGCGGCGAGCGACGCTCCCTGGCCGCCGTCGTTCCAGCCCCGGAAGGCGGTGATGAGGACGGGGCGGCGCAGGCTGGGCCGCGACGCGACGCGGAGCTCCTCCATCACGTCAGTTTACGGGCGAACGCTGGAGGCGGTCGGACGCCAGAAGAGCGTCACGAGCCACACAGCAGTCGCCCAGATGCCCGCGGCGAGCACGACGTGGATGAGCACGAGCCACCAGGGCAACGCGTTCCGCCACTGGAGCTCGCCGACGACTGCCTGCGTCACCGCGAGCGCCAGCAGGAGGTACGCGACGCGCATGACGATCGCCGGCGCGTGCCGGCGGAGGTACAGCACGAGGCCGAGCAAGAGCACGCCGAACACCGCTGTCGCGCGAACGTGCACCCAGATCGTGCGCTCGATGTTCCCGAGCCGGTCGACGACGTCCGGGTCGCCCGCGTGCGGACCGCTCGCGGTCACGAACGTGCCGGTGACGACGACGACGAGCGTCAGCGCGGCGAAGACCAGGCCGAGCTGCGCGACCCGTCGCGAGACGAACCGCGAGCCCGCGCCGCGATCGACACGCCAGGCCTCGACCGCGACGACGACCGCCGCGGCGAGCACCGCGATCGCGAGCAGGAAGTGCGACATCACCGCGACGGGATCGAGGTCGACCCGCACCGTGATCAGGCCGAGCGGCGCCTGCGCGATCGTGCCGAGCGCAGCGGCCCACGCAGTCGTCTTCAACCACCGCGGCAGTCCGCGCACGAAGTGCGAGCTCGCCGCCGTCGCGAGCGAGAGCAGGATCGGGAAGATGCTGACGACGCGGTTCCCGAACTCGATGAACGAGTGGTAGCTCTGCTCGGGGAAGACCGCGCCGGGCGAGCATCCCGGCCAGCCCTCGCAGCCGAGGCCCGAGCCCGTGAGCCGCACGGTCGCGCCGGACCAGATGATCACGTAGAGCGAGATCGCAGACGCGAGCGCGAGCTTCCTGAAGCGCTGCGTCGAGACCTCGAACGAGCGCGTGCGCGCGCCAACGTGCGCCTCGGCGTCCATGGGTCGAGCCTAGTCGAGTGGTTCGAGCAGGGCCGGGTAGCCGTCGGCGCCGTCGAAGGGCGTGGGGCGGGAGCCGAGGAAGAGCGGCCGGTCGGCGGCGTTCAGGAGCACCGGCATCAGGTCGGGGCCACGCAGATGGCCGAGGATGCCCCGGGCGCAGGTGTCCTCGCCGAACTCGCTCACCTCGTCGGCGCGCACGCCAGGGCCTGCGACCACGAGCGGCACGGGGTCGCCCGAGTGGATCACGTCGGGTGACGCCGGCGTCGCATGGTCTCCGGTCACGCAGACGATCGCGCGGTCGACGGGGAGCTCGGAGAAGACCACGTCCAGCTGCTCGATCGTCGCCTGTTTCACGCGGGGATCCTTCGTGTGCCCGGCGGCGTCGGTCGTCTTCTGGTGCACGAAGACGAACGTCTCGCCGCGGTCGAGTCGCGCGCGCACGTGTTCCAGCCGCCTGCGCAGATCGTCGACCGGGTCGTCCGTCTCGGGCTCGACGACAGGCTCGAGGCCGACGTACGCACCGAGCCCGCGCAGGAAGGCCGACTCGCCGACGAACGTCCCGCCCACGCCGTGCCGTTCGAGGAACGACGGCACGCGGGTCGGCCGTCCCCACCACTTGAGCGTGATCACGTTGAACTGCTCGCCCTCGAGGCGGCGCATCACCTCGCGCGTCCACTCCTCTGCCGCGCGCGCCGTGCGCTCCGCTTCGGGAACGAGAGCCTGCGGCCGAAGGACCGGGTGCCGGTCGCGAAAGAACGCATCGCTGTCGGTCACGCGTGGGTCGGCGCCACCGGACACGCGCAGCACCGCCTCGCCGCGCCAGACGTGGGTCAGCGAGAAGGTCAGCCCGTCCACCTCGAGCTCCGCGCAGCGCTCGACGAGGCGCTCGGCTTCCTCCGCGTCGCGCTCGGGATCAGGGCGACCCGTCAGCCACCAGCCGCCGTCGCGGTGTTCCGCGGGTCGCAGCGCTGCGTACGCGAACACGTGCTCCGGATCGACCGCCTGCCCGCGGCCGACCGCCTCGAACACGGCCCGGCCCGGAAACTCGTCGGGGCGATAGCCGAGCATCGACCAGTGCGCGACCTCAGAGGACGGCGCGCGCCCAGGCCCGACTGCGTAGAGGACCCCACACGACGCTCGCGCGCAGAGCGCGTCGAGGTTCGGCGTCCGCGCGGCCTCGTTCCCGGTCCGGCCGCCGAGGACGTCGTGCGCGCGGTCGCCGAGCCCGTCGAGCAGGACGACGACGATCGGGTACATCTAGGCGGGGACGCGCTCCAGCGAGCGGATCACGCGCGCGACGCCCGGCGGCACGAGCGACTGCCAGTCGCCGCCGTCGCGGATTGCGGCACGAACATCCGCGCCCGAGACGCCCTTCTCGGCGCCTTCGTCGAGGACGACGACGTCGTAGCCGGCAGCGCGCAGACGATCGAGCTTCGTCCCGCCCCACTCCGAGAAGAGCCGGATGTACTGCGTCACGCCGTCGGGGACGTACGCGGCCCAGAGCTCGGGCTCGTTGACGGGGAAGGGAATGACGTGCACGCGCGCGAGGTCGAGACCGAGGTCGGCTGCTGCGGCCTTGACCATCAGCAGTCGCTCGGCGTACGACCACGGGTTCGACTCGGGAAGGTGGCGCAGCGGGTCGGATGGCTCGGGCTTGATCCGCGCGGGGTCGGGGTTCGTGATCCCGACGAACACCTCGGGCGAGCGCTCTGCAGCGCCCGCGAGGTACTCGAGGTGGCCGTTGTGGAACGGCTGGAACCGGCCGTGGATCATCCCGCGGCCGGTCAACGAACGAGGACTCCCGCCCCCTCCTCCACGGAGCCGATCCGCCGGATGAACAGACCGTGCTGCTCGAACTCGGCTTCGAGCGCAGGCCCGCGCTCGCGCGGCAGCGACACGAGCAGCCCGCCGGCGGTCTGCGGGTCGTAGCCGAGCGCGTCGAACGTCGGCGCGACTCGCTCGAGCGTCACGTGACTCGACGCGAACTCGCGGTTCCTCGGGTCACCGCTCGTGCGCACGCCCTTGCGCGCGCAGTCCAGCGCGCCGTCGATCGCGGGGAAGCGCTCCGACTCGAGCACGAACGCAACGCCGCTCCGCGACGCCATCTCGTGCGCGTGCCCGAACAGGCCGAAGCCCGTCACGTCCGTGACGGCGTTGGGAGCCGATCCGCGCAGCACGTCCGCAGCGTCCTTGTTCAGCGTGCGCATCCAGCGAACCGCGCGCTCGAGCGGCATCGTGCCCGTCACCTGCTGCTTGAAGCCGGTCATGATCAGCCCGGTTCCGAGCGGCTTCGTCAGGAAGAGCGAGTCGCCCGGTCGCGCGCCGCTCTTCGGCCAGATCCCGTCGGGGTGCACCGTGCCGACGACCGCGAGCCCGTACTTCGGCTCCTCGTCTCGGATCGTGTGCCCGCCCGCGAGCAGACCGCCGGCCGCGCGCACCTGCGCGTCGGCTGCCGCGAAGATCGCGCCGAGCATCTCGATCGGCAGCTCTTCCGGGAACGCAGCGATCGAGAGCGCGAGCAACGGTGTGCCGCCCATCGCGAAGACGTCGTTGAGCGCGTTCGTCGCGGCGATCGCGCCGTAGTCCGCCGGGTCGTCCACGACCGGCGGAAAGAAGTCGAGCGTGAAGATGATCGCCCGCTCGTCGTCGAGCTTGTACACGGCGGCATCGTCCGCCGGCGCAAGGCCGACGAGCAGGTTCTCCGCCTCGACCGGAACAAAGCCGCGCAGCAGCTCCTCCAGCTTCGCCGCCGAGTACTTCGCTGCACAGCCGCCGCAGCTCGCAAGCTCCGTCAGCTTCACCGGGTAAGTCTGGGACGACATCCAGGCTCCTCTCGACGCCGCAACTGTAGGCAGCCACGGTCCTTTCGTCTAGAGACGTCGGTCGGTTCGCTCGTATTCCCGCTGTGGAACGTTGACGGCGGCCCTTGTTCAGGGCCGCCGTCAGGGGAGAGGGAGGAGCAATTCTGGGCTCCCCCGCGCGTGTTTTCGGCGTAGGCGACGCCGAACCTGCTAAGAACCCGTTCGTGCGCGCAGCCCTGATCACCGGCGGATCGTCAGGGATCGGGCTCGCGATCGCGCGGATGCTGCGCGACGAGGGATTCGAGCTCACGCTCTCAGCGCGCACGCCGGAGAAGCTCGAGGCGGCGTCAGGCGAGCTCGGCGCCCACACGGTGATCGCGAACGTCGCCGAGGAAGAAGACTGCGAGCGGCTCGTGCGCGAGCACGCCGAACGGTTCGGCCGGCTCGATGTGCTGGTCAACTCCGCCGGGGTCGGTCTCGGCGGACCCGTCGAGCAGATGAGCACGAAGAAGTGGGACCTGCAGCTCGACGTGAACCTGCGCGGCACGTTCATCGTCACGCGGGAGTCGATCCCGATGCTGCGTGAGTCGCGCGGGCTCGTCGTCAATCTCGCCTCGATCGCGGGCACCGTTCCGACTCCGATGCTGGCCGCGTACGGCGCGTCGAAGGCCGGCGTGATCTCGCTGACCAATTCCATGAATCGCGAGCTCGAGGGCGACGGCATCCGCATCTGCGCGCTCTGCCCCGGCTTCGTCGACACGCCGATGGCGGCGTGGACCGGCATGTCGAACGAGGAGATGATCCAACCGGAGGACTGCGCGGAGATCGTCCGGCTGCTGCTCCGGCTCAGCCCCGCCGCTCGGATCCCTCAGGTGGTGGTTGAGCGCCTGGGCGACCGGCTCTGAGGTAGAGCAGCCTCCACTCGCGCGGGTCGTCGGGCTCGAGCGACTCCTCGAGCCGCAGCGTCTCGAGCCTGCCCGCGCCGTCCAGTTCGCCCTGGAGCGCCTTCAGGTCTCGGCGCCCGTAGCGGCGCAGCGTCTCGACCTCGAGGCCCAGGTCACGCGTCGCAGCCCTCAGCTCCTCGAGCCGAGGCCCGCGCGGGACGCCGTCGTAGCCGCGCCCGCCACGGCCGCGCCACGTCGCCGGAGTCGCACGTGAGCAAGAGCGTGCCGCCGGGCCGCAGCGCGTCGCGCATCCCACGGAGCACGTCACGCCATTCGGCGACGTCGTCGAGCATCTGCGTGGAGACGACCGCGTCGAACTCGGCGTCGTAGTCGAGCGCGCGCGCGTCGAGCTCGCGTGTCTCGATTCCCGACACCTTCGGCGGCGGCAGCCGCGCGTCGACGCCGACGACCTCCGGTCGTTCGCGCACTGCAGCCCAGAGCGAGAGGTCGCCGCAGCCGACGTCGAGCACGCGAGCCGGCCGCCGCTCGACGAGGTCGAGCAGCAGCCGAATCTTGGCGGCGTTGCCCGGCAAGGAATCGACGGCGATCTCCATGGAGACGGGACGCTACGCGGCGGAGGCGGGGGCGTGACCCCGCCGGAGCCTACGAAACGCCAGAATTTCCGCGCGAAGAAGGAGGGGGGACACGGGGGAACCACGGGTTCCCCCGGAGGGGCTCCTAGGAGCCCCGCTCGATCGGCACGTCGATCAGGTTGCCCCATTCGGTCCACGAGCCGTCGTAATTTCGCACGTCCTCGTACCCGAGCAGCTCGCGAAGGACGAACCACGTGTGGGCACTCCGCTCGCCGATGCGGCAATAGGCCGTCACGGAGCGGTCGGGGGTGATCCCCTTGGCGCCGTAGAGCTCGCGCAGCTCGGCCGCGCTCTTGAAGGTGCCGTCGTCCTTGACGGCCTGAGCCCACGGGATCGACTGGGCGGTCGGGATGTGCCCCGCACGCTGGGCGCCTTCCTGCTCGTACCCCGGCGCGGCGATCAGCTCGCCCGAGTACTCCTGCGGCGAGCGCACGTCGACCAGCGCGTCGCGACCGATCGTCTCGCGCACCGCATCGCGCCGCGCGCGGATCGTTTCGTCGCGCTCCCGCGCGGAGTACGACGCCGGCGAGACCTGCGGCTCGTCGGTCGTCAGCTCGCGGCTCTCGTCGATCCACTTCTGCCGTCCGCCGTCGAGGATGCGCACGTCCTCGTGGCCGTAGATCTTGAGGTACCAGTACGCGTAGGCGGCGAACCAGTTGTTCTTGTCGCCGTAGAGGACGATCGTCGTCTCGTTGGAGATCCCGCGCGAGCCCATGAGCTGCTCGAACGCGTCTTTCTCGACGAGGTCGCGCTCGACCGGGTCCTGCAGGTCGTCGCGCCAGTGCAGCTTGATCGCGCCCGGGATGTGACCCTCGTCGTACAGGTCCGGGTTCTCGTCGACTTCTGCGACGACGAGACCCTCGTCGCCGAGGTGCTCGGACAACCAGTCGGTCGTCACGAGCACGGGCTTTGCGTACCCGTTGTCAGCCATGGCTCCCTCCATTACTTCCCGATTTGAAGTGAACCCTACCCGACTACCTCAGCAGCCGGCGGACGGCAGCTTCGAGCTCCCGCTCGGAGACGGCGCCCTCGAACTTCGCCTTGATCCTCCCGTTCCGACCGACGAGAAACACCCACGGCTCGGTTGGGAGCTTCCACTCCCGGACCCACCGGTTCACACCGAGCGCCGGGTTGTTCTCCTCGTAGATCTCGACGTGGATGAACTCGATCCCGGGGACGCGGCGTCGCACTGCGTCGACGACGTCGACAACAGGCCCGCACGTTCGGCTCGCGCAGAACTTCGGCGTCGCGAAGGCGACGACGAACGACTCCTTGCGCGCGAGCGCGTCCGCGACGGAGACCCGCAGCAGCTCGGTGTCCGGCGGGTTCTGCGTCGTCAACTTCTCGGCCGGAGCATCCGCGAGCGTCGGCGTCTTGGACGGAAACGCAACGTCGCCGACTGCCGGCGACTTCGTCTGCTCCTCGACGACGACGTTGCCCACGCCCTGGATCGGCGTGCCACCGACGGGCTCGGCCAGCAGGAAGTACTTGCCAGGTCCCGGGATGTCGAGATCGGTGACGTAGATCTTCTGGCCCTTGCCGACGTCCTCGAGCCGCGCCGTCCCGGTGAGGAAGGGCGCCTGGTCGAGGGCGAGCGAGAGCCACACGCGAGCCGTCGGCCGTTCGATCGGCCGGGCTCGGTCCGTGAGCACGAGAAACGAGACCCGCGCCAGGCCGGGTGCGTAGTCGGACGTGCCCATCACGAGTGCGACGTCCTCGCCCGGGCGCTTCCACAACGCTTCGAGAGACCCAGGCCGGGGTTCGGCCTGCGCCGTCGAGGCGGCGTCATTCGAGCCACAGCCGAGCCCGGTCAGCACGAGACCGAGAGCAAGGACTGCGGCGGCGCGCACGCCTCGACTGTAGCGAGGGTGTTACCAGACGCCGTCGGAATAGCCGAGGAAGCCGAGCTTGCCGAGGAACGACGCTGCGAGAGCGGCGAAGAGGGCGAGGTGGGTGAGGCGAGCTTTCATCATTGTGTTTGCGTTCACCTCCTCTCGTTAGAAGCGGAAGTCCTGCAGCGCCTCTGCGGCGCGGCGGTAGACGTGGGCGGCCTCGCGGTCGTCGCCACGGCGCGTCGCGAGATCGCCGAGGGCGACCCAGGCGGCGGCACGGTGGCTGACCGACGAGAGCTGTTCGAACGTGGCGTCGGCGGCATGGAATTGCTTCTCCGCGTCGTCCAGCCGCCCCTGCTCGAGGAGCGAGCGGCCGAGGACGAGCTGCGCGTTGCCGATCTCGTCGAGGAAATCGACGCGGCCTTCGAGCAAACGCAGCGCATGGCGAGACTGCTCCTCGGCCTGCTCGAGATGCCCGATGCGAAGATGGACCTGTGCGAGCGACGAAATCGCCTGCGCGGCGTCGGCGTCGTTGCCGAGGTCGAGGGCGATGCGGAACGCTTCCTTGAGGTGCGGGATCGCCTCGTCGGCCTTCCCGAGCGAGAAAGTCAGGCCGCCGATGTTGTTGTGCAGCCGGCCGACGTGCCGGTGCTCCGCGAGATCCTCGTAGATCGACTTGGCCTGCTCCGCGTACTTCCGCGCGAGCACCCAGTGACCCTCGCGCTCGGCGAGCACGGAGGCCTGGAAGTAGGCGCTCGCCATCGCGGAGCGGTCGTCGACGGCGCACGCGAGCTCGAGCGAGCGCTCGACGTCTTCCTTCGCGGCCTCGAAGTCGCGCTGCCGGCGGTAGCACCGCGAGCGCCCCTCGAGAATCTTCGAGCGGAGGAGGTCACACGGGAACCCCGAGCGTTCGGCGAGCTCGAGCGCCGCGCTGAAGAGCCCGAGTGCGGTCGAGATGCTCGAAAGCTTGTAACGAACGACGCCGAGCTCGAAAACGACCTCGGCGCGCTCGACGTCGGAGAAGCCCGCGCCCTCCGCAAGCCCTCGCGCGCGCTCGAGCAGCGGAATCGCGCTGCGAACGTCGCCTTCGATCCCACGTGCGCGCGCCTCGCCGGTCAGCGCGCGGACTTCAAGCTCAGGTGACCCAGTCGCCAGGACGGCGGAGCGGAGCGAGTCGTAGACCTCGAGCGCCTCGGTGCACTGGTCGGAGCGGATGAGCGCCTCCGCACGTGCGAGACCGCCTTCGACCCGTCCGCGCTCGTCGGTCGAGACGCCGTTCGCGAGGAAGCTGGCGTCGACGCCGAGCTGCTGCGCGAGCCACTCGATCGTGTCGGCCGTCGGACGCGTCTTGCCACGCTCGATCTGGCTGACGTACTCCTTCGAGAACCGGTCGCCGGCGAGCTCGCCCTGGGTCAGCCCTGCGGCGACCCGGAGCCTGCGCAGGCGCTCGCCGAGGCCCAGTGCTGCGGGCTTCGTGAGGCGCTGCGGCTCGTTGCGGACGGCTGGCTTCATGACGGCTCGAGAAGTCTTCTCGATACTTCACCAAAGTGCAAGTGGGCCTGACCCGACATCCCCCAAAAGGGGCATGTCTCCAGGGAAATCGAGTCAACGACGGTGGTTCGAAATCACTTGACCGAGGTACTTGACAACCCCAGACACGGCTCCTAGAGTGGGTTCAACCTTGACGCCAGGCCGGACGCCAGGCCAGGCGCAGGGGACGCGCCAAGGTGACACAGAAAGCCGGTGGCCGTGAGTGGGCCGCAGACTCATGACCACCGGCTAGTCGCCTCAGGTGGGTCAAGGCGCAGACAAGAGAGACCCCCGGGGGGCCGCAGCCCGGGGGGTCTCTCTTTTTTTGCGCGTTTTTCGGCGGGTAGGATCGCCCGTCGATGAGCGAGTTCGTCTGGGAGCCCTCGGCCGACCGGGTCGAGCAGGCGAACGTCGTGCGGCTCTGGCGCAAGCTGGGCTGCGCGAGCTACCACGAGCTGCACCGCGTCTCGATCGAGGAGCCGGAGCGGTTCTGGCCGGCGTTGATCGACGACCTCGGGCTCGAGTTCTCGACCCCGTGGCAGCGCGTCCTCGACGAGTCCGCCGGGATCGAGTGGGCGACGTGGTTCGACGGCGGCCGCCTGAACATCGCGACGAACTGCCTCCACCGCCACGCAGAGCGCCGGCCGGGCGACGTCGCCGCGGTCTTCCTCGGCGAGGACGGCGAGCGTCGTCAGCGAACGTACGCCGAGCTGTCCCGCGAGACGACGCAGCTCGCCGAGGCGCTGGTCGAGCTCGGCGTCGAGCCCGGCGATCGGGTGGCGATCTACATGCCGATGTGTCCGGAGGTCGCGGTGGCGTCTCACGCGTGCGCGCACATCGGGGCCGTGCAGGTCCCGATCTTCTCGGGGTTCGCGGCGCCCGCGATCGCGCAGCGGCTGGAGGCGTCGGACGCGAAGGTCGTGATCTGCGCCGACGGGTCGTTCCGCCGCGGTCGCTGGCTGCCGATGCGCGAGGCGGTCGACGAGGCCCGAGCCGACGTTGACGTGATCGAGTGGGACCGGCGCCGCGCCGCGTGGCCCGAGCTGGTGCAGCGGCAGCCGGGAACGCTGCCGGCGCTGCAGGTCGAATCGGAGCACCCGTACCTCCTGACGTACACGTCCGGCACCACGGGCCAGCCGAAGGGCGTGCTCCACGTCCATGGTGGGTTCCTCGTCTCGATCGCGCGCGAAGTCGCCTACCAGACCGACGTCAACGAGGGCGACGTCGTCCACTTCGTGACGGACATGGGCTGGATCATGGGATCGTGGACGGTGGTGGGCGCCGGGGCGATCGGCGCGACGATCGTCTTCGCCGAGGGTGCCCCCGACTGGCCGGACGACAGGCTCTGGCGCCTGATCGAGCAGGAACGCGTGACGATGCTCGGCGTCTCGCCGACGCTGATCCGCGCGCTGATCCCGAAGGGCGAGCCGCAGACCGACACCTCTTCGCTTCGGGTGATCACGACCACGGGCGAGCCGTGGAACCCCGACCCCTACCTCTGGCTGCACGAGCACGTCGGCCGCGGTGTGACGCCGATCGTCAACCTCAGCGGCGGGACCGAGGTCGGTGCCTGCTTCCTCTCGGTGTGCGTCGCGTACCCGATCAAGCCGGTCTCGCTCGGCTTCCCGGCGCTCGGCGAGGACATGGACGTCTTCGACCCGGAAGGACGCTCCGTTCGAGGCGAGGTCGGCGAGCTGGTCTGCAAGCGGCCCTTCCCCGGGATGACGCGCGGGCTCTGGGGCGACCCCGAGCGCTATCTCGAGACGTACTGGCGCCGCTTCCCCGGCGTCTGGACGCACGGAGACTGGGCGTCGGTCGACGAGGACGGCTACTGGTACCTGCACGGGCGCTCCGACGACACGCTGAACATCGCGGGCAAGCGCATCGGGCCGGCCGAGCTCGAGTCGGCCGCCGTCTCGCACGCCGGCGTGGCCGAGGCGGCCGCCGTCGGCGTCCCGCACGAGGTGAAGGGCGAGGTGGCGTGGATCTTCTGCGTGCGCTCACCCGAAGCGGACGCCGCGGAGCAGGACGTGGCGGCTAAGGTCGCGGAGGTGCTGGGGAAGGCGTTCAAGCCGGAGCGGGTCGTGTTCGTCGGCTCGCTGCCGAAGACACGCTCGGCGAAGATCGTGCGCCGCGCCGTGCGGGCGAAGGTGCTGGGCAAGGACCCGGGCGATCTCTCGTCGGTCGAGAACCCCGAAGCGCTCGAGGAGATCGCGAATGCCATCTGAGCTCACCGGGGTCGCGCTCGTCACCGGCGGCGGTCGCGGGATCGGCGCGGACGTCGCCCGCGAGCTTGCGAGTGCGGGGATGCGCGTCGCCGTGTCGGCGCGAACGCGTGCGCAGGTGGAAGCGGTCGCGCAGGAGATCGGCGGGCTCGCGATCGAGGGCGACGTCTCGAAGCAGGCGGACGTCGAGCGGATGGTCGCCGAAACCGAGAGCGAGCTCGGCCCGATCGACCTGCTGGTCGCGAACGCAGGCATCGCGCTGTGGGAGGAGCGCGCGTGGGAGGTGCCGGTCGAAGACTGGTGGCGCGTGCAGGAGGTGAACGTGCTCGGCGTCTACCTCACGTGCCGGGCTGCGATCCCGGGAATGCTCGAGCGCGGCAGCGGGAGGATCGTGATCACGGGCAGCGGCGCCGCGTATCTACCGGGCTTGTCGGCGACGGCGTACAGCGCGAGCAAGGCCGCAGCCGTGCGCTTCGGCGAGACGCTCGCGAGCCAGCTCGAGGGCCGGATTCCCGTCTTCCCGATCAGCCCGGGTCTCGTGAGGACGGAGTTGATGGGCGACCGGATCGGCGACGACGCACCGTGGACACCGCCCGAGTTAGCGCCACGACTCGTGCGGGCGCTGGCGTCGGGCAAGTTCGACCGCTTGAGCGGGCGCTACCTGCACGCGGAGCACGACCCGCTGGAGGAACTCGAGCAACGAATCGAGCAGATCCTCGCGGACGACCTCAATGCGATTCGCTTGAGGCGCTAGCGCAGCGCAATCCAGGTCTGCTCGGCGCGGGCGAGCAGCTCGTCGCCGCGGTAGAGCGCCGTGCCCGCGAAGCCCTTCCTGCCCTCGTGGCCGATCGGCCAGGCGACGACGACGCAGCGCTCGCCCGGCTCCGGCACGTCGTGCACCTCGGCGGCCATGCGGCCGAGCAGCCAGTTGCCGCGACCGTCCCAGCCGACGCCGATCGCGCCTGGGCAGTCGAGCGCGGCCCAGACCAGCAGGCGCGAGACGTCGTCCGGGACCACCCACGGCGCAGCGAAGACCTCCGTGCCGTCGACCGGGCCGGCGAACAGCCCGAGCCCGTCGTCGCGGTCCGGGCCGCAGACGAAGCACGTCGCGTACTCGTGCTCGTCGAAGCCGGGGTACTTCCGGGACGCCTGCTCGGCGTCCTCGAACGCGACCGGCTCGGGAACGTCGACGTGCACGTGCGCTCGATGCGCCTCGGCAACGAGCGTCTCCCCGTTCCAGAGCCGCGTGCCGTCGAACCGGAGCGGGGTGTCGAGCGGCGGCGGCGAGCGCAGAGTCACCTCGGCCGGTTCGCCGACGCGCTCGGCGAGCAGGCCGCAGGTGTACCCGCCGTTCGCCGAGCCCGGCGGGCCGTTGTAGCGGGGCGCGATGATCAGGTCCATTCCCGATAGACTAGGTTTTCGACTGTGAGGCTAAAACTCTGAGGCTCGGACTCGCACAGATCAACACGACCGTCGGCGACCTCGACGGGAACCGCGAGAAGATGGCCGGACTGATCGCCGATGCCAAGCGCGACGGCGTCGAGCTGCTCCTCTTCCCCGAGCTGGCGATCACCGGGTATCCGGCGGAGGACCTGCTCCTGCGCCCCGGTTTCATTCGGGCGGCCGACCAGTCGCTCCACCGGCTCGCGCTCGAAGCGCGCGGGATCGCCGTGCTCGTCGGCTACCCGCACTACGACCGGGACCTCTTCAACGCGTGCGCGGTGTGCTCCGGCGGTGAGGTGAAGGCCGTCTACCGAAAGCGGTTCCTGCCGAACTACGGCGTGTTCGACGAGGCGCGCTACTTCGCCCAGGGACGGGACCTGCTCCTGCTCGAGCACGGCAAGACGCTCGCGGGCGTGACGATCTGCGAAGACGTGTGGCAGCCGGGACCTCCCGCGACGGACCTCGCCCTCGCCGGAGCCCAGCTGCTGCTGAACATCTCCGCGTCGCCGTTCCACATCGAGAAGGACCGCGAGCGCGAAGAGATGCTCGTCACCCGCGCGCGCGACAACTCGTGCTTCGTCGCGCTGTGCAATGCGGTCGGCGGCCAGGACGAGCTCATCTTCGACGGCCACTCGGTCGTGCTCGACGACGAAGGCGAGGTGATCGCGCGGGCACCCGGGTTCGAGGAGGCCCTGCTCGTCGTCGACCTCGACCCCGAGGCGGTGATCGCTCGACGCCTTCGCGATGTTCGCCGGCGCGCACTCGAGCAGGAGCGCGAGACGCCGCCGGAGGTCTCAGTCGTGCACATCGGCTCGCCGCGAGCGGCGGAGGACGACGCGCGCGTCGGGGGCGAGATCACGCCCATGCTCGATCCCCTCGAGCAGATGCGGCTCGCGCTCGAGCTCGGCCTGCGCGACTACGTCGAGAAGAACGGGTTCAGCGAGGTCGTCCTCGGTCTCTCCGGCGGGATCGACTCTGCGCTCGTCGCCGCGCTGGCGGCCGAGGCGCTCGGCAACGAACACGTGCACTGCGTGTCGATGCCGTCGCGATACTCGTCGGAGGAGACCCGCCGCGACGCGCGCGTCGTTGCCGAGTCGCTGGGCACAGACTTCCTCGAGCTGCCGATCGACTCGATCTACGACGCGTTCGAGGCGGCGTTGACCGACGTCTTCAGAGGCCGCGAGGCGGACGTCACCGAGGAGAACCTGCAGGCGCGGATCCGAGGCGTGCTCCTGATGGCGCTCTCGAACAAGTTCGGCTGGCTCCTGCTCGCCACCGGCAACAAGTCCGAGCTCTCGGTGGGCTACGCGACGCTCTACGGCGACATGGCCGGCGGGTTCGCGCTGATCAAGGACGTCTACAAGACGGACGTCTTCCGGCTTGCTCGCCACCTGAACGAACGGGCAGGTCGAGAGCTGATCCCGACCTCGATCATCGAGCGCGCGCCGAGCGCCGAGCTCCGCGCCGGCCAGCTCGACTCGCACTCGCTCCCGCCGTACGCGGAGCTCGACCAGGTGCTGGAGGCGTACGTCGAGCTCGACCGCTCGCGCGAGGAGCTCTCCGCCGACGGGTTCGACAAGGACGTCGTCGAGCGCGCGATCGCGCTGATCGACCGCGCGGAGTACAAGCGCCGCCAGGCTCCGCCGGGCGTCAAGTTGCACCCGAAGGCGTTCGGTCGCGACCGGCGGACGCCGATCACGAACCGCTGGCGCGACTAGCGGCCGACGTCGACCGGCGCGTCGGGCGGACCGTGCGCGATCAGGTCGCGCAGGTGCGTCGCGAGCGAGCGCGGCGCGAACTCGTCCTCGCTCTGCTCGATCGCTTCGACCGTCCACCAGCCGTGCTCCTCGCGTGCGTCGGAGCCTGCGAAGAGCGAGTCGTGCGAAGTCGGCCGGACCGTCCGGACGTCGGCGACCCGGACGAGCGCGAGTTGCTCGCGCGTGTCGTAGATCCGACCGTGCGCCGGCCAGAACCAGACGTGGCGGCGCGTCCAGACCCACGGCCCGAGGTCGACGTCGGTGAGCTGCAGCTCTTCCGCGAGCTCGCGGCGGAGAGCGGACTCGGCCGACTCGCCGTGTTCGAGCGCCCCGCCGGGGGTGATCCAGACCCCAGGGTCAGCCGGAAGGACGAAGCGGTGGAGGAAGACTCGGTCGCGGCGGTCGAGCAGGATCGCGCGGACGGCCGGGCGTGCGACCGGGCTGCTCGCGCGCGCGAGCTCCTCGAACCAGTGGAGCCGCTCCGACCACGGGACCGCGGCGTTCGCGGGCGAGGTCGATGGGAGCACGAAGAGTCGCGTCTGCTTGCCGAGCGTGCGGTCCTGCTCACCGAGCTGCGGGCGCTCCTTGAACGCGCCGCGGTACGCCTCTTTGCCGACGAACGCGAGCCAGACGGGCTCGTAGTCCCGCGCGAGTTGCTCGAGCCGCTCCGCGCTGCCCGCGAAGTCGGCCTCACGAAGGTCCGACGAGCCGGGCGTCGTGCGGTGCGCGGCGTTCGTGACCCCGACCCCGTCGTCCAGCGCTTCCCACTGCTCGGACGGCGCCAGCAGCCGCCGCGTGAACCCCGCCTCGTGCAGCAGCCGCCAGAAGTCGTTGCGCGGATTCGCGAAGTGCGCGCCCGCCGCCGCGGAGACCCGCCCCGGGTTGATCCCGCAGAACAGCACGCGGAGATGTCGGCCGAGAACGTCGGGGATCGCGCTCTGCGCGTTCACCCGCGCCGTGCTACCTCAGGCCGCCAGTAGGTCGATCGCCGTGCCGCCGAGGCTGAGCCTGACCTCGACGTTGCCGCGGGTCGCGCGCGAGTAAGGACAGGTCTCGTGCGCCCGTTCCATCAGGAAGGCCGCGTCGGCGCGGCTGAGCTCGGGCGCGTCCAGGTCGAGCGAGGCGACGAGGCCGAGGCCGCCGCTCTCGAGCGTCCCGATCCCGATGTGCGAGGTGAGGCGCGTGCCGCGCAGATCGAGCTTGCGCCCGGCGGCGCGGCACTCTCCGCACCACTCTCCGCACCACTCTGCGCAGCACTCTGAGCAGCCTCCTTGGGGGGACGATCGAGCGCCCCAGGACCAACGGTACGCACCTTTCTGTGCCGCATGGGTGCCCCGATCGTGCCGGATGTGTGCCGATTCGTCCCCGGCGGACCGGACGACGGCGGGCGGTCTAGGCGGCTTCGACCCTGGGCTCGCGGGCGTCCAGGCGCTCCTCGAAGCGGCGGCGAAGCTCCTCGCCCGAGAGCCGGACGACGACGCGCGATCGGCGAGGCTCGAGGCGAAGAACCCGAACGTCGTCCCCTCCGCCGCCGTAGCAGCGGGCGTAGCACTCGGCCTCCGTCAGTGGCCTGAGGCGTCGCATGATGACCGCACGCTAGAACGGCGGTCGGACGTCAAAACCTGTCCAAAGCTGTCACTTCGAGCAGCGGCGCCAGTCTCGGCGCGAACACATGGACGTCGAAGGCCTCCGCGGGCGCGAGCGCGCCCACCCCTCGCGCTTCTCCGGCTCGGAGCGCACGCGCGCCGTGCGCGACGAGCAGCGCGGCCAGGCCGTACGTGTCTCGGCCGACGAGCGTCGCGCGGCAGCCCTCCCCGCCGCGGCGGGCCTCGGCGACCACCGTCCAGCCGTTGCCCGCCCGACGCGCGGGCGACGGGTCACCGCCGAATCGACCGCTCTGACGCACGAGCGGCGCCACCAGCGGCGCGACAAGGCCGGCGAGCGCGGCGGCACGAGGCGCCGCGAAGTAGGAGCGGACGCTCTGCACGCGAGTGTGCCGCGGGACGGTGAGCGGCTCGGTGCCGGCCCACTCGACCACGGAGCGCTCGCCCGATGGAAAGCGCACGCTGCGCGTCGTCTTCCCGAACCGCGACGGGACGACGCGGCCCTCCCAGGCGACCTGAGGCTGGCCCAGCACGTGGCCGAGCGTCGTGCGCGTCCCGGCGGAGGTGCCTTGGCCCTCCGTCGCATACGCGACGACGACCTCGTCGAGCGGCTCCTCGAGCCCCTCCGCCGCGAGTCGCGCTGCGAAGTCGCCGGGGACGTAGTCGAACCCAAAGGAGGTCAGCAGCACGAGGTCGCGCTCCTCCGCGGACTCGCCGAAGCCTTCGTACACCACCCGCGCGAAGGCCTGCTCCCCGCTCACGTCGAGGTAGTGGGCGCCGACCGCGATCGCAGCACCGACGGGCTTCGTGCCGACCTGGAGGAACGGCCCGGCGGTCGACGCGACCGCGAACGCCCCTTCGAACGCCTCGATCAACTCGGCCTCGTGGCGCGCGTCCGCGACGCGGATCTCGTCTCCTTCGCGAGCCAGTTGCTCGAGCGCATCCCGCCGCCGACCGACGAGCCGCAGCGGCAGCGCGAGCTCACGGGCCTGCTCGACGACGAGGCGGCCGGTGAACCCCGTGGCTCCCAGCACCACGAGCGGGCGTTCAGCGCTCATGCTTCGAGGATACGACGATGGCAATGAAGGCGAAGGAGTTCACCTACGACGTCCGCCTCGAGGACGGCGGCGTCCTGCTCGCCGACGGCGAGGGCGCGATCGACCCGCCGGAGGCCTGGAAGCCGGACCACTTCCTCGTCGCCGCGCTGCTCACCTGCACGCTCGAGAGCCTGAGCTACCACGCCGAGCGCGTGGGGCTCGAGGTGTCCGGACGCGGCGAAGGGCACGCGCTCGTCACGAAGCGGGAGGCCGACGACCGCTACGCCACGGTCGAGATCGCCGTCACCTACGAGGTCGTGCTCGAGCCGGACCCTGGTGACGACGGGGCAGCGGAGCTTCTGTTCAAGGCCGAGCGCGACTGCTTCGTCGGCGCCTCACTGACGGTCGAGCCGGAGTACCGCTGGAACGTGAACGGTCGGGCGGTCAGCGCTCGAGTGGCGCCATCGTGAGGCCGTGACCGCTTAGCTGCTCCCAGTAGAGCTCGGCCTGCTCGAGGTGCCCGCTCCAGACGAGCGCCTGGCCGCTGTTGTGGATCCTGTTCGCGAACGACAGGCCGCGCTCGAAGTCGACGCCCGGCAGCACTGCGGCGAGTGCGAAGGCGACGCCGTCGAACGTGTTGTGGTCGTCGTTGAGCACGATCACGCGACTCGCGTCGCCGGTCCCGCCTCCGGGACCCCGTGTCCGCTCGCGCTCCCGCGGGGGCGTCAACGTGGCCATCACGACTCACGATAGCCTCGTTTTCGTGGCCGCGCTCGCCCTCGACGTCGACGCCGTCCGGGCGCGCTTCTCGGCTCTGGACGGCGGCTGGGCGCGGTTCGACGGCCCCGGGGGCACGCAGGCGCCGGACTCGGTGATCGACGCGATCTCGGCGTACCTCCGCGAGTCGAACGCGAACCTCGGCGGGCCCTTCGAGGCGAGCGTCCGCAGCGACGCGCTCGTCGCCGAGGCCCGCCTCGCGGCGTCGGGGTTCCTCGGCTGTGCCGCCGAGGAGGTCGTGTTCGGCCAGAACATGACGACGCTCAACTTCGCCCTCTCGCGCACGATCGGGCGCGAGCTGCAACCGGGCGACGAGATCCTCGCGACGAGGCTCGACCACGACGCCAACGTCGCTCCGTGGCTCGAGCTCGCACGCGACCTCGGCCTCACGGTTCAGCTGGTCGAGCTGCGCGACGACACGACGCTCGACCTCGACGACCTCAGGTCGAAGCTCACGGAGCGGACGAGGGTCGTCGCGTTCCCGCTCGCCTCGAACGCCGTCGGCACGCTCGTCGATGCCCGACGGGTTGCGGAGCTCGCACACGAGGTGGGAGCCCTCGCCTGGGCGGACGCCGTGCACTTCGCCCCGCACGCGCCGATCGACGTCGCGGCGCTCGGCGTCGACGTCCTGATCTGCTCGCCGTACAAGTTCTTCGGTCCGCACCTCGGCGTCGCGTTCGGCCGCGCCGAGGTCTTCGAGCGCTGGCGCCCGTACAAGGTGCGCCCGGCCGCCGACGAGCCGCTCGGGAGCCGCTTCGAGACCGGCACGCTCGCGCACGAGCTGCTCGCGGGTTTCGTCGCGGCGGTCGACTACGTCGTCGAGGTCGGCTGGGACGCGATCCGCGCGCACGAGCATTCGCTCGGCGAGCAGTTCCTCACCGGCCTGCCCGACGCTTGGCGCCTGCACGGCCTCGCGACCATGGATGGACGCGTCCCGACGTTCGCGGTCACCCACGCCACGCTGACTCCCGACGCGGTGGCCTCGAGACTCGCGGAGCGGAAGATCGCCGTCTGGGCGGGCGACTACTACGCGGTCGAGGTGATGGAACGACTGGGGCTACCCGGCGGGGCCGTGCGCATCGGGATCGTCCACTACAACACCGTGGGCGAGGTCGACCGGGTGCTCGAAGCGCTTCGTACGATCTAGGCAGCCGAGCGCTGCCAGCGCGTGCCGGCGGTCGTGCGCGCGAACGTGCGGGTCGCACGCTCGTCGCCTGCGAACGACACGGGGCCGTGCATGATCACGCCGTCGGGAGCACGCTCCTTGAGCACGTTCGCGAAGTGTCCTTCGGCAAGCCACTCGCTGCCGCGCGCGACCGTCGCGCGCAGGTCGAGCCGGTGCATGCCGTCGCCGAGCTCCTCCGAGCCCGAGACCCACGGCCGCTTGACGAACGTCATGGGACCTTCCGGCATCAGGCGGGCTACGCGGTGGACGAGCTGCTCGGCGACCTCGGGCTCCGTGACGAACACGTGCATCGTCAGCTCGCGCACTCCGCTCGGCAGCACCCGCACTGCCTGGATCTGCGAGTTGTGCACGTGGATCACCTCACCGGTCAGGGCGCGGAGCTTCGTTCGCCGCAGGGAGAGATCCTCGACGACGCCCTGCAGCTCGAGCCCGGGAATCGCGATCGAGTCGCCGACGGAGTACCAGCGCTCGACGAACATGGTCAGCCCGGCGATGATGTCCGTGAGCAGCCGCTGGATCGAGAACCCGACGAGGATCAGCAGGAACGAGGCGCCGGCGATCGCGGCGAGGCGGTCGACACCGCCCGAGAGCTGCGCCACGGTCACCACGGCGGCCGCCGCGAAAGCAAGGTAGGCGACGGCCCCCCTGATCACCGAGACCAGGGTCTCGCGTCGCTTGATGTTCGCCATCTGGTCGGCGAGATCGGCGCCGCCCTCCCAGTGCCGCTCGTCGTTCCAGAGCAGGACGCGCCGCGCGACGAGCAAGCTGACGCGCGCCACCAGCCACGCGGTGGCGAAGGCCCACAGGATCACGAGGAACTTCTCGGCCATTGACCGACCGTAGGTGGACCGCGCGCGGGCCGAAACCCCCGACCATCGAATGCTTACCTCGCCTTCATGCAGGATGAATGCATGCGCGTCCTCGTCCTCGGCGGCACCCGCTTCCTCGGCCGCGCGCTCGTCGACTCCGCGCTCGCGCGTGGGCACGAGCTCACCCTGTTCAACCGCGGGCAGACGAACGCCGGCCTCTTCCCGGACGTCGAGCAGATCAGAGGCGACCGCACGCTCGACCTCTCGCCGCTCGACGGTCGCGAGTGGGACGCGGTGCTCGACGTCGCAACGTTCCTCCCTCGCGTGGTGCGGCGGTCGGTCGAGGCGCTCGACGGCCGCGTCGGCCGCTACGTCTACATCTCGAGCATCTCGGCCTACGCCGACCAGAGCACCCCGCCGGTCGAAGGCGCGCCCGTCGCGGAGCTCGACGACCGCGACGCCGAGGACGTCGAGCACTACGGCGCGCTGAAGGCTGCGTGCGAGCGAATCGTCGTCGACGCGTTCGGCGAGCGGGCGCTCGTCATCCGCCCAGGATTGATCGTCGGGCCGCACGACCCGACCGACCGCTTCACGTACTGGCCACGGCGGGTGGCCGACGGCGGCAGCGTGCTCGCGCCGGCTCCTCCCGGGCAGCCGGTGCAGTTCATCGACGTGCGTGATCTCGCCGACTGGATCGTGGCGGCGACGGAGCAGCAGCTCGACGGCGTCTACAACGCGACCGGCGACACGATCACCTTCGAACAGCTGCTCGACGCGTGCCGGAGCGTCTCCGGCGATGCGGAGATCGTCTGGGTGCCGGCGGATCGCCTCGTGGCCGCCGGCGTCGGCGAGTGGCTGGAGCTGCCGCTGTGGATCGTCACGCCGGAGTACTCCGCGACGCACCGCACCGACGTGTCGAAGGCAAAGCGCGCCGGGCTTCGCTTCAGGCCGCTCGCCGAGACGATCGCCGACACCCTCGCGTGGGACGCCGCGCGCGAGATCCCTCGTGCCGAAGGCGTCGGCCTGACGCCCGAGCGCGAGCGTGAGCTCCTCGCGGACGGCTGAGCATCGTCTACCGGCTCAGCGAGAGACCTCGGCAGCGCGCGCCCAGCGCTCGTCGTCGCGCCTGATCCGGTCGGGCTCGACGTTCCGAGCCTCGGCGAGGTCGAGCGTGAGGAGCTGGAACCGCACGACGTCGACGACCGGGTGGCGGGTCGGGACGAGCGTCGTCTCGCAGCCGAGCGCACGAAGCGCTTCGACCGCTCCGTGCGCGCGCTCCGCGGCGCGGCCCTCACCCTCGAGGACGAAGCAGCGGACGCCCTCGTCGACGGCCGCGAGGTAGCCGTGCAGCAGCTGCTCGATGTGGTGGGACTCGGCCGCCACGTACGCGCCCTCGCGGAGCTTGAGCTCGGCCTCCTGCGCGGTCGGCCAGTCGCGGCCGGCACCCGCGACCAGCCAGCGCTCGTGCCCCGACACCGGCTCGCGCTCGTCCAGCACTGCCTCGACCGCGTCCGGGAGCCACGACACGTCCTCGCCGCGAAGCGCAGCGAGCGTCGCGACCGCGCACGTGTAGCTCGCGGTGTGACACCAGCTCTGCTCGATCTCGGGCGTCGCCACGACGACCTCGTCGCAGAGCTCCCCGAGCGGGCTGTCCGGCTTGCCCGTGACGAGCCACTTCGGACCGCGGAACGCGCGCGCGGCCTCGAGCGAGACCGGCGTGTCGCCCTCGTGGCTGACCACGACGAGCAGGTCGGCGTCGGGGGGCCGGAGCACCGCCTCGAGCGCCTGAACCGCCTCGCCGCCGGTCTGCGCCGCGTGGAACGACGTGCCGCAACCCGTGTAGACGACACGCGCGCCCTCAGGCAGACGCCGGTCGGTCGGCACCTGCCGCAGCCAGTCGGGCTGTGCCCGGATCGCCGCGCGGGTCAGGTCGCCGGTCATACATGCGTCTATACCATCCTTCGCGTGGCCGACTTTCCGTTCGTGCACCGCGAGGTCGCGCGGTTCAGCGATCTCGACCCGATGGGCCACGTGAACAACGCCGTGTACCTGACGTGGATCGAGAACGCGCGAATCGAGTTCCTGCGGCGGCTCGGCACGTTCGACAAGCCCGACACGACCGAGATGGCGATGATCCTGGCCCGGGTCGAGCTCGACTTCCGCGCCCCGTTGGGCTTCGGCGACGAGATCGAGGTCGGTGTGCGCACGGCGAGGCTCGGGACGAAGAGCTTCGACCTCGCGTACGAGCTGCGACGCGGCGAGGAGATCGTCGCGAACGCGACGACCGTGCTCGTCGCCTACGACTACAAGAGCAATTCGAGCAAGGAGATCCCGGACGAATGGCGACGACGGCTGGCGGCATGACCTTCGAACGATTGAGCCTGGCAAACGGCGTGCGGATCCTGACCGCGCCGATGCCGAACGTGCAGTCGACCTCGTGCTTCCTGATGTTCGCGGCCGGCTCGCGCTACGAGACGAAAGAGTCGAACGGAATCGCGCACTTCGCCGAGCACATGTTCTTCAAGGGCACCGAGCGGCGGCCGACGTCGAAGGACATCTCGGGTGAGATCGACTCGATCGGCGGCGAGTTCAACGCGTTCACCGGCAAGGAGTACACGGGCTACTACGTCCGTTGTGCCGCCGAGCACGCTCCCGTCGCGTTCGACGTGCTCGTCGACATGATCCGCCACTCGCGCTTCGAGCCGGAGGAGATCGAGCGCGAGAAGGGCGTGATCGTCGAGGAGATGAACATGTACTTCGACACCCCGCGCGACTACCTCGGCGGCCTCTACGAGCAGCTCCTCTACGGCGACCAGCCGCTCGGCTGGGACATCATCGGCCGCAAGGAGACCGTTCGCGGCGCCACCCGCGAGACGTTCCAGGAGTACCTCGACCGCTGGTACCAGCCGACGCGGCTCGTCGTCGGGGTCGGTGGGAAGTTCGATCAGAGCCTGCTCACGACGCTCGAGGAGCTCGTGTCGGAGTTCCCGCTCGGCGAGATGCCGGGGCCCGATGCGGTTCGGCTCGACACGAACGGCGGCCCGCACGTCGTCGTGCACACGAAGGCGTCCGACCAGGCGCACGTGTCGCTCGGCGTGCGCAGCTACCCGATCGTGCACCCCGACCGCTACGCGCTCCAGCTGCTCTCGACGGTGCTCGGAGGCGGGATGTCGTCGCGGTTGTTCACCGAGGTGCGAGAGCGGCGTGGGCTCGCCTACTACGTCTTCGGCGTCAACAACAGCTACACCGACGCCGGGCTCGCTCTTCTCGCAGGCCGGGGTCGACATCAACAGGATCGACGAGGCGATCGAGACGATCGTGCGCGAGCTGCTGCGGATCGCCGAGGAGCCGGTGCCGGCCGACGAGCTCGAGAAGGCGCGCAACTTCACGAAGGGCCGCTTCGTGCTGCAGCTCGAGAGCCCGCACGGAACGATCATGTACGGGCTTCGCCGCGAGGTGCTCGAAGGCCACGCGACGGACCCGACCGAGGTGCTCGAAGGCCTCGACGCCGTCACCGTTGAGGATCTCCAGCGCGTCGCTCAGGACGTCATCGGCCGGAACGCGCTCAATCTCGCGGTGATCGGGCCGTTCGAGGACGCCGAGCGCTTCGAGCGCCTGCTTGCGTAGCGGAGCCGCCCTCGCGTTCGCCGTCGTCGGCCTCGCCGGCTGCGGCGGAGACGGCGGGGACGGCTACCCGCAGGAGTCGATCGACGCGTTCGTGCAGGAGTGCCGGGCGCAGCTGAACACGTCCGAGCGTCAGTGCCGCTGCGTGGTCGAGCGCCTGCAGGAGACGATGCCGTACGAGGAGTTCGAGCGCGCGGACAAGGCGCTGAAGGAGAACCGCGAGCCCGACGAGGCGTCGCTCGAGAAGCTCCGCGCGGCCGTCACGGCCTGCACGACTGCCTAGGACGACAACTCGTCGAGGTCCTCGGCGATGTGCTCGCGGTCTTCCTCGTCGGCGATCTGCGTCAGCGCTTCGCGGCCGAGCTCCAGGTTGCGGCGGAACTCGGCGTCGTTCCCGGCGAGCTTGTTCGCGCGGGCGAGCGCTTCGTAGGCGCTCGCGAGGTCCCAGTCGCCGATCCCGTTCTCGGTGTAGAGCTCCAGGCAGCGCCGAGCGTGGTACAGCGCCGCCTCGGGACGGCCGAGCACGGAGTTCACCCGGGAGATCTGCCAGTGGCTCCGGGCTGCGTTCACGGGGCCTGCGCCCTCGGCTCGGCTCCAGTGGTACGCCGACGCGTGCGCCGAGTCGAGCAGCGCGTCGTCGTCTGCGGGCGTCCTGCTCTCCTGCTCGAGCAGCTTCCACGTGGCGTTGTAGAGGTCGACGCCGAGCCGGCGGTGGTCGACGCCTGCTCAGCCATCAGGGCCTCCTCGGTCGAGAGTCACGGCGGCGACCCGGCGGCCCAAGGCACGGGCCTCCGCGTCGGTGATGCTCGGACGGTATGCAAGCACGACGACGATCGTCGGCGTCCGCCCGTAGACGATCGCGGCGCTCGCGCGCAGGTCGGAGATCCAACCCTCCTTGTGTGCGACCGGCGCGGAGAAGAACGGCTCGATGAGCCCACTCCGCGTCGAGTGCACGAGCAGCGCGATTCCACGAAGCGCCTCCGTCTGCGACAGGCCGGTCGTCCGCGCGACGTAGCGGTTGCCCGCGGCCGCGGCCTGGAACGCGTAGAGGATCCGGCCGAGGTCGTGCGCGGTCGTGACGCGCGAGTGGCCGTGGGCCGGGGGCTTCGGAGCGTCGGCGGCAGCGGAGGTCCCTGCGCGGTACGGCCCCGGATACGTGCTCGCGCGCGCGCCGAGACGCCTGAGCGAGCTCGCGATCACCCGCTCGCCGCCGAGCCTTCGGGTGAGGCGGTTTGCAGCGAGGTTCGACGACCAGCCTGCGAGCTGGCGCAGGTCGTACCAGAGGGGTGAGCCCGGCGCGTGGCCCCGGCGAAGCGCCTCCGCAAGCACGCCGAGCTTGACGGTCGAGGCTGCGGGGAAGCTCGCGTCCGAGTTCCAACCGGCCCACGCTCCCGTGCCGAGGTCGTGCACCCAGAACGCGGCCCACCCGCGGTAGGACGTCCCGATCTCGGCCAGTCGTCCCGCGAGCCGGGCGTCCTTTGCCCGTTCCGCCCGGGCGCCGGGGCGCTTTGCGAACCCGGGTGCGTCGTGCCCGCCGCGCCAGGTGGCGGGGCGATGGTCGTGCCGCTCCGCGGCCAACACCTCCGCGTGCGCGCGCGCGGCGCCGGCCCGATCGCCGACGCGCAGCGCGCGTTCCTCACGGTCGCGCGCGGAGTCGTACCGGGCCTGGAGGGCGTCGGGGTCGGGAGCGGCGGTGAGAAGCGCGAGTGCGGCGAGCGCCAGCAGCTTCACGCCGGCAGGTCACTCCTCGGTCTTCTCGCTCGCCGCACGGTCGCGGATCTCCTCGACCACGGCAGGATCGGCAAGCGTCGTCGTGTCGCCGAGCGTCCGCTCTTCGGCGACGTCGCGCAGGAGGCGGCGCATGATCTTTCCGCTCCGCGTCTTCGGCAACTCCGGCGTGAAGACGATGTTCGCCGGCTTGGCGATCGGGCCGATCTTGTGCGCGACGTGGTTGCGGAGCTCCTCGAGCATCTCGACCGACGCCTCCTCGGTCCCCTTCAGCGTCACGTACGCGACGATCGCCTGCCCGGTCTGCGCGTCGGTGCGCCCGCAGACCGCGGCTTCGGCGACGCTCGGGATGGTCGACGAGCGCCGACTCGACCTCGATCGTCGAGATGCGGTGCCCCGAGACGTTCATCACGTCGTCGACCCGGCCGAGCAGCCAGAAGTCGCCGTCGCGGTCGATCCGCGCGCCGTCGCCCGCGAAGTACACGTCCTCGTACTTCGACCAGTACGTCTCGCGGTAGCGGTCGTCGGCCTTGTGGATCCCGCGCAGCATCGCCGGCCACGGCCGCCGGAGCACGAGGTACCCGCCGCCGCCGGGGCCGACCTCGTTGCCCTGCTCGTCGTACACCGCGGCGTCGACGCCCGGGAACGGCTTCGTCGCCGAGCCGGGCTTCGTCGTCGTCACCCCGGGCAGCGGCGTGATCAGGATCATCCCCGTCTCGGTCTGCCACCACGTGTCGACGACCGGCGTGCGGCCGCCGCCGATGTGCCTGCGGTACCACTCCCACGCCTCGGGGTTGATCGGCTCGCCGACCGACCCGAGCAGGCGCAGCGACGAGAGGTCGTGCTTCTCCGCGTGCTCGGTGCCCCACTTCATGTGCGCGCGGATCGCGGTCGGCGCGGTGTAGAGGATGTCGACCTTGTAGCGCTCGACGATCTCCCACCAGCGGTCCTTGTCGGGGAAGTCGGGCGTGCCCTCGTAGAGGACGCCGGTCGTCGCGTTGGCGAGCGGCCCGTAGACGATGTAGCTGTGACCGGTGACCCAGCCGACGTCCGCTGCGCACCAGTACACCGAGTCGGGCTTCACGTCGAAGATGTAGTGGTGCGTCGTCGCGACGCCGCATGAGGTAGCCCGCGGTGGTGTGGACGATCCCCTTCGGCTTCGCGGTCGTGCCGCTCGTGTAGAGGAGGTAGAGGAGATCCTCCGAGTCCATCGGCTCGCACGGATACGCCGTCTCGTCCGTCGCGACGTCGTGCCACCAGTGGTCGCGGCCGTCCTGCATCGGCACGTCGTTGCCGGTGCGGCGCAGGACGACGACGTTCTTCACCGTCGGCGACGCCGCGACCGCCTCGTCCGCCGTGCGCTTGAGCGGCACGGTCGTCCCGCGACGCCACGCCTCGTCCTGCGTGATCAGCACCTCGCACTCCATGTCCTGGAGCCGGTCGGAGAGCGAGTCGGCCGAGAAGCCCCCGAAGACGACGGTGTGCGGCGCGCCGATGCGCGCGCAGGCGAGCATCGCGACCGGCGTCTCGGGGACCATCCCCATGTAGATGCCGACCGGTGTGCCCTTGCGGACCCCGAGCGCCTTCAGCGCGTTCGCGAGCCTGGTCGTCTCGCGCTGGAGGTCGGCGAACGTGATCTCGCGACGGTCGTCGACGGGCTCGCCCTCCCAGTAGTACGCGACCTTGTCGCCGAGCCCCGCCTCGACGTGGCGGTCGACGCAGTTGTAGGTGACGTTCGTCTTGCCGCCGAGGTACCACTTCGCGTACGGCGGCTTCCATTCGTAGAGCTGCGTGAACGGCTCGAACCACGAGATGCGCTCGCGCCCCTCGCGCTCCCAGAACGCCTCGAAGTCCTCGTCGTAGATGTCCGGCTGCGCGTTCGCCTGCGCGGCGAAGTCCTCGGGCGGCGGGTAGCGACGATCCTCGGTGAGGATCGTCTCGATCGCCGGCGTCGTCACGGCGTCAGCTCGTAGGGAAAGTCGGTCAGGTTCTCGCAGCCGTCGTCCGTCACGAGCACGAGGTCCTCGAGGCGTAGGCCGCCGTAGCCGGGGCGGTAGAGCCCCGGCTCGACGCTGACCGCGTCGCCGGCGACGAGCGGGTCGGTGCCCAGCAGCCCGAGCGACGGTGCCTCGTGCACCTCGAGCCCGACGCCGTGGCCGAGCGAGTGGATGAACCCGTCCTCGAGCGGGACGCCTTCCTCTTTCTTCCGAGGCGTCGCATAGCCCGCAGCCTCGAAGATCTCGCACGTTCCGTCGAAGACCGAGCGACCGGTGACGCCGGCCCGGATCTCGCCGAGCGCGCGGTCGAGCGCCTGCTTGCAGAGCCCGTACCACTCGTTGAGCTCGTCGCTCGGCTCGCCGAACACGAACGTGCGCGTCATGTCGGCGTAGACACCGGACTCGTTGTCGCGCGGGAACAGGTCGATCACCACCGGTTCGTCGCGCAGGATCTCGCCCGACCCGGCGTCGTGGCCGATCGCCGACTGCGGGCCATGCGAGACGATCAGCTCGTCCGCGGACGCGCCCAGATCGAGGAAGCGCCGCAGGATCGCCGCCTTGATCTCCTCGACGGTGATCGTCGCGCCGCCGGCGAGTGCGTCGCGGAGCATCGTCCGCGCCGCCTCCATCCCCGCCTCGGCCGCGCGTTGCGCGCGCCGCATCCCCTCGAGCTCCGCGCCGCTCTTGACGCGCCGGCGCCGGTCGAAGAGCTCTCTGTCGACGCTGAGCTCGACACCGTTCGCGCGAAGCGCGTCGGCGACGTCGAGCGGGAAGGATGCAGGCACGACGGCCTGCGAGATCCCGAGCTCACGGCACACCCGTGCGATCAGCTCGTCGCGGATCTCGTACTGGTCGCTCCCGCTCCGCATCAACTCGTCGAAGCCGAAGTCCTCGCGTGGGTGGACCTCGAGGCCGGGCACCGCGCGGAGCCGCGGGAGCTCCAGCGAGTGCGTGACCACGTGCCTCGTGCCATTCCGCTCGAGGTAGAGGAAGGGATCCGGGACGGAGAGCGGGATCTCGTGCCTGAGCTCGGGCGAACGATCGGTATCGGCGTAGATCAAGACGTCCGGCACGGCCGCGAAGATCCTATACCTGGTTGAAAGTGGTGCTATCCTCCGGCCCGCTGCCGGACCCCCACGCGGCAGATACCGGGGTCTTTCGAGGTCTTTCGTTTGAAATGAGGTTTCCTATGCCCTACCTGTCAAAGCGCGTTGCTTTGCGCGCTCTCGTCCTGGCGCTGACCAGCGTTCTCGCCCTCGCCGTGGTCGGCGCTGCGAGCGCCGAGTTCCCGACGAAGCGGAGCGATCCGTCGATCCAGGGAACACCGCAAGAAGGCCAAACGCTCAATGGTCGAACCGGCCAGTGGCTGATGGACAACGGACTGAACTGCACCGACTGCACGCTCCGCTACACCTGGCAGCGCTGCAACTCGGATCTGAGCGGTTGCGCCGACGTTCCGGGCCGCACCGGCCTCACGTACCTGCTCGGCGCCGACGACGTCGGCAAGCGGCTCCGCTTCGTCGAGTGGATCTTCAAGCGGGACTGCGGTGCGCACAACACCGAGACCGGCGCGATCGAGTGCAAGGACATCGAGAAGAACGGAGCGTCTGGGCCGACGGTGGTCATCGAGCCGAAGCCGATCGTCGTTCCGCAGTTCACCGGCACGCCCGCGGTGACCGGGTTGCCGATGGAGGACGAGATCCTGCGCGCAACCGGTGCAACGTGGACCGGGCAGGGGACGATCACGAAGACCTTCTACTGGCAGCGCTGCAACACGGCCGGTGAGGGCTGCTTCACGATCCCGGGCGCGGTCGGCGCGGCCTACCGCCTCACCCCGGGCGACGTGGACGCGCGGATCCGCGTGGTCGAGACCGCGGCGAACGAGGGCGGAGCCTCGCAGGCGGTGTCGCCGCTGACCGAGGTCGTCGACGAGCTCAAGCCGACGGTGGCCCGTCCGACGGTGCCGGTGAGCAAGGTCACGCTGCCCCACCGCCTCGTGCTGAACGAGGTGATCGCGCAGCAGAAGGGCAGCATCGTGACGCTCCGGGTCAAGATCTCGGACGACCGCGGCTTCCGGGTCAGCGGCGTCCAGGTCAAGGTCACGCCGACCGCTCTCCTCGCGGGCCCGACCGCGACCAAGACGAGCCCGGCCAACGGCTGGGCCACGTTCACCTTCCGCGCGACGGGCATCGGCACCACGTACGTGTTCGTCGAGGCTCGGCGGAAGGGCGAGAAGCCGCAGGCGGGCATCTCGACCTCGAACCTGTTCAGGGTCCGCGTCCGCTAGGGCCTCTTTAGGCCTCGGCGGTTTTTGCCGAAAACAGCCTGAGAACCTGAATGCGCCCCTTTCTGCCGGCCGGCAGGAAGGGGCGCAGCAATCGCAAAGGAGTCCGTTCTTCATGCTGTCGCGCTCGTTTCGCTTCGTCCTGGCCGCGCTGGCCGTCGCGCTCGTCGTCGTGGCGAACGCGGGCGCCGAGGCACCTCAGAACCGAGCGGCTGCGACCGTGACCGGGTCCGCCGTGGTCGGCGCCGAGCTCACCGCGCACAACGGCACCTGGCTGTACGACAACGGTCTCTCCTGCCAGTCCGAGTGCGTGATGACCTACCAGTGGCAGCGTTGCGACGCGGGCGGCAGCGCCTGCACGGAGATCGGCGGCGCGACCGGCCGCTTCTACACCGTTCAAGCCGCTGACGGAGGCTCCCGGCTCCGCGCGATGGAGACCATGAGCATCTACGACTGCGGGGCGCACAACACGGAGACGGGGACGATCGAGTGTCGCTGGGACCGCCGCAACATGCCGTCCGGCATGACCGACGTCGTTCCCGGTGGCGCACCCACGACGCCGGGCGCTCCGACGACGCCCGCAGGGCCCACCGGCCCGAAGCCTCAGGCTCCCCTTGCTCCCGCTGCGACCGCGGCGCCGACGATCAGCGGCCTGGCGATGGTCGAACAGCCGTTGCTCGCGACGCGCGGCCTCTGGAGCGGCTCGCAACCGCTGACGGTCGGGCTCGAGTGGCTCCGCTGCGACGCCGAGGGCGAGAGCTGCCAGGGCCTCGGCATCACCGCCGACACCTACACGGTCGGCCTCGTCGACGTCGGCAAGACGATTCGCGTGCGGATCACCGCCGCGAACCTCGCCGGTGCGCGCGCCGCGATCTCCGACGCGACGCCCGTCGTCAGCGAGCTCAGGCCGACCGAGCAGAACCCGAGCATCGCCGCAGCGAAGGTCCTGGCTCCGCACAGGCTCGTCATCGACCAGGTCAAGGCTCCGGCGCGCTTCACCGGCAAGGCGATGCGCGTGACGTTGCGCGTGACCGACAGCCGCGGCTTCCTCGTCGAGGGCGCGCTCGTGACCGCGAGCACGCTGCCGGTGAGCGCGGTCGTTCCGCCGGCCGAGTTCACGACGGGCGCTGACGGGCTCGTGACGCTCGAGTTCAAGCGCGGCACGAAGCTGAAGGCTGCGATCAGGGTGGTCACCGTGGTCGTGATCGCGCGGCGCCCGGGCGACAAGCTCGCGAGTCCGCGCGGAGCGATCGTGCGGCTGAAGCTGCCGGTCGCAGTCACCGCGCGGCGCTAGTGTCTTCGCAATGGTGCCCAGCTTCTCGCGGACCGCGATGCGCGCAGACCGCTGAAGGCAGGCCGCTTCAGCGGCCGCTGCTGCAGCGACGTTCACGCTCAAGGCACTAGCCCGCGCATAGACTCCGGCCCGTGGAGGACGCGCTCCAACGGGCCCAAGAACTGCTCTCGCTCTACGAGGACGAGCTCCGCCGTGAGCTTCCCGACGGCGCCGACATCTACGACGCACACGTTCACCTCGGCGACGACATCGACGGGATGACCGGCCGCTTCGACGAGCTGCTGACCGGGATGGACCGCTACGGCGTCTCCCGCGCGAACATGTTCTGCCTGGACGAGCCGGATCGGCATCCGGCCTTTCGCGCCGCGAACGACCGGACGCTCGCGTTCGCCGCGCGGTCGGAGGGGCGACTCGTTCCGTTCGTGCGGCTCGACCTGACCGAGGATCCGCTCGACGAGGCGCGCCGCTGCCTCGATCTGGGCGCCCGCGGGATCAAGCTGCACCCGCGCGCGCAGCGGTTCATGCTGAACGACGAGCGGCTCGCGCCGGTGTTCCAGCTCGCCGCGGAACGTCGCGTTCCGATCCTGATCCACGGCGGCCGGGGCCTGCCCCCGATCGCGGACAACCTCCGCCGCCTCGTCGACGCGAACCCCGAGGCGCAGCTGATCATCGCCCACGCCGGGATCGCCGACCTCGGCAACCTCGCCGCCTGCTTCGCGGGCAAGCGGGGCGTCTTCTTCGACACGTCGGTGTGGAGCGCCGTCGACCTGCTCGACTTCCTCCACCTCGTGCCGCCCGAGCAGGTGCTGTACGCGTCGGACTACCCGTACGGTCGCCAGCCGAACTCGCTGCTGCTCGCGCTTCGCACCGCGCGGATCGCCGGCTTCAGCGACGAGGAGGTCCGGAACATGCTCGCCGGCAACGCGCACCGCATCGCAAACGGCGAGGAGCCGCTGGAGCCGTCAGAGCCGCGCGGCCGCTCGACGTTCAGCCAGCCGATGGTCTTCGCACGCATCCACCAGTACCTCTCGATGGCGACGCCGCTGCTCTGGACGCGCCAGCCGGACACGATCGGCGTGCTCGGGCTCGCGCTGAACGCGACCGAAGAGCGAAACGGGCGCCCGGGCGAGCTCGAGCGCATCCGCGAGCTCCTGCTCACGGCACGCGAGCTGTGGCGCGGGCTCCCGGAGTCGGAGACCGAGGACGACCGCATCGAGTCGTCGCGCGCGACGTTCCGCCTCATCCATCTCGCGGACATCCTCTCGGTGACGGTCGATGCGCCTGACGGTTAACGGGTCGGCGCACGAGCTCGAGCCGGAGGTCGGCCGCACGCTCGCAGAGACGCTGCGCGAGGACCTCGGGCTGACCGGCACGAAGGTCGCGTGCGGCGAAGGGCACTGCGGCGCCTGCACGGTGCTGCTCGACGGCGTGCCGCACCTCTCGTGCATCACGCTCGTGCACACCGTCGGCGAGCAGGACGTGACGACGATCGAAGGACTGCGCGACCACCCGCTCGTCGACGCGTTCGTGCGGACGGACGCACTCCAGTGCGGCTTCTGCACGCCGGGCCAGATCGTCAGCGCGTCGGCGCTCGTCGCCGCGAACCCCGACCCGTCGAGCCGAGGAGATCCGGCACAGATGGCCGGGAACCTCTGCCGCTGCGGGACGTACCCCCGGATCGAGGAGGCCATCCAGTCGTGGCGCGCCTGATCAAGACCGAGAAGGAGGTCGAAGGGCGCTACACCGAGACGTGGATCGTCGTCGAGGAAGACGCGCTCGACCCGTGGCCTGCAGGGCCGGGCGAGGTCGTCGGCCGGCCGGCGGCGAAGGTCGACGGGTACGAGCGTGCGCGAGGCGAGGCGCGCTACACGGCCGACGTGCGCCTGCCCGGGATGCTGGAGGCGGCCTACCTGCGCAGCCCGCACGCGCGCGCGAAGCTGAAGCGCATCGACGCCGCCCGGGCGAAGGAGGCTCCAGGCGTCCGCGGTGTCCTCGTCGCCGGTGAGGTCGACTGGCTCTCCGACGAGATCTCGTACGAAGGACAGCCCGTCGCGGCGCTCGCCGCCGACACGACCGCACAGGCCCGCGCCGCGCTCGAGTTGATCGAGGTGGAGTGGGACGTCCTGGATCCCCTGCTCGACCCGGAGGAAGCGGTGCGCCGCGGCTCGCTCATCGGGGAGGCGCGGAACTACGCACGCGGCGACTACGAGCGCGGCCTCGCGGAGGCCGACGTCGTCGTCGAGGCCGAGTTCCGGACGCAGACGCTCGAACCACAACTCGCTCGAAACGCATCAGTGCGTTTGCGACTGGCGCGGCGACGGGCTCGACGTCTACATCTCGACGCAGTACATCTGGGGCGTTCGCGACGAGATCGCCGAAACGTTCGGGCTGCCCGCCGACAAGGTGCGCGTCGTCTGCGAGTACATGGGCGGCGGCTTCGGCTCCAAGGGCTCCGCGGGTGACTACACGTTCCTCGCCGCAGAGCTCGCGCGACGAACGAGTCGCCCGGTGCACTACGCGATGAATCGGCGCGAAGAGAACATGGTCGCCGGGAACCGCAACGCGACGATCCAGCGCGTCACCGCCGGCGCGCGTTCCGACGGCACGCTCACGGTGCTCGGAGGCGAGTACTTCTGCGCGCTCGGCTGGGACGGGTGGCTGCCGTCGACGGCGGGACCGATGCAGTTGCTGCACGCGTGCGAGAACGTGCGCACCGTCGAGTACGGCGCGAAGCTGAACCTCCCGCCGATGGACGCCTTTCGCGCGCCCGGCTTCGTGGAGGGAACGTGGTCGCTCGAGTGCCTGCTCGACAAGGTCGCCGCCGAGCTCGACCTCGATCCGCTCGAGCTGCGGCGCATCAACTACGCGAACGCGGACACGCTGGACGGCCGCCCGTACTCCGGGAAGAACCTGATGGAGTGCTACCGCCGCGCGCAGCCCTACTGGGACCGGCGCACCGACGTGCGTGCACGCTCGGACGACACGTGGAAGCGCGGCGTCGGGCTCGCGAGCCAGATCTGGTACGGCGGCGGCGGCCCTCCGTCGTACGCGTGGGTGCGAGTCGGCTCGGACGGTCGCGCGAACGTCGTCACCGCGATGCAGGACATCGGCACCGGGACGCGCACGGCGATGGCCCAGATCGCCGCGGAGCAGCTCGGGCTTCCGCTCGACCGCGTCGAGGTCCAGGTCGGCGACTCTGCGCGCGGGCCGTACGCCGTCATCTCCGGCGGCTCGTCGACGCTGCCCTCGATGGGCCCGGCCGTTCGCGCAGCCGCTGCGGACGCCGCGCGGCAGATCGTCGAGATCGCGGCTCAGCGCTTCGAGGTCGAGGAGCGCGTGCTCTCCCTCGAGGGCGGCAACATCGTCTCGTCGGACGGCGGCTCGTGGCCGCTCGAGGAGATCACGGGGCTGCTCCAGGACGGGCAGATCCTCGGCAAGGGCGCACGCGGCCCGAACCCCGCGGGGATGCGGGTGCTCACCTTCGGCGTCCAGGTCGCGGAGGTCGCGGTCGACGTCGAGACCGGCGAGGTCGTCGTCGAGCAGATCTACGCCGTGCACGACGTCGGCCGTGTGATCAACCCGCTCGGCGCGCGCAGCCAGATCGAGGGCGGGATCATCCAGGCGATGGGACACACGTTCTCCGAGGTGCGCCTCGACGACCCGCGAACGGGGGCGATCCTCACGCAAACGCTCGACGCGTACAAGCTCCCGACGATCGCCGACGTGCCCGAGATCATCTGCGAGCTCGTCGACGTTCCGGACGAGCACCTCACGAACCTCGGCTCGAAGGGGCTCGGCGAGCCGCCGATCATCCCGACGGCCGCGGCGATCGCGAACGCGATCCGCGACGCGACCGGCGCCGACGTGACCTCGCTGCCGATCACGCGCGAGGAGATCTTGCAGGCCCTGCGGGAAGCACGAGAACGGGAGCGCGTTGCAGCTGGTACGGCCTAGCTCGCTCGCGGAGTTCGCGGCGCTCGGCCGCGAGCCCGGAGACCAGGCGCTCGCGGGAGGCACGGAGCTCGTGCCGCAGCTCCGCGACGGGCTGATCCACGCCGAGCGGCTCGTCCAGATCACGGACGTCGTGCCGCGGGGCGTCAACGGCACCACGATCGGAGCCGGCACGACCCTCGCAGAGCTCGAGCACGACGCGACGATCCCGGAGGCGCTGCGCGAGGCCTGCCGGCTCGCGGCCTCCCCACAGCTCCGCAACATGGGAACGATCGGCGGCAACCTGCTGCAGTCCACGCGCTGCTGGTACTGGCGCTTGCAGTTTCCGTGCCGCCTCCACGGCGGGGACGTCTGCCACGCGCGCGCAGGGCAGCATCGCGAGCACGCGATCTTCGCGAACGACTTCTGCGCCTCGGCGCATCCCTCGGACCCGGCCGCCGCGCTGCTCGCGCTCGGCGCGCGCGTGCGCACCGACCGTCGCGAGCTCCCGCTCGACCTCCTCTATCGCCTCCCGACGCCGGACGACCGGAGGCTGACGACGCTCGAGGAGGGCGAGCTGATCCTCGAGCTCGAGTTCGCGACGCCGCTCGCGAGCGTGTACCTGAAGGCGATGGACCGGAAGCGCTGGGCCTTCGCGCTCGTCGGCGTTGCCGCCGCGCGCTACGACGACGGCGTGCGCCTCGCCCTCGCCGGCGTGGCGCCGATCCCCTGGGCACTCGAGTCGCTCGACGCGCTCGAGGCGGCCGAGCCGCTGCCCGGCAACGCGTACAAGGTCGAGCTCGCCCAGGCTCTCGGGCGCCGGGCGACCGCGTCGGTCACCGGCTAGTGCACCTGAGGCTCGCAGCACTGCTCGCGGCCGCGGCGTTCGCCGGCGGCTGCGGCGGCGGGAACGACGAGACGTCCAGCCAGAGCGCGCCCGGGTGCACGGCGGTCGAGGCGCCGGAGCCTCGCGAGCCGGAGTCGCGAGAGGCGCCGTCCGCCGAGCTCGATCCCGACGTCACGCACACGGCCGTCGTGAGCACGAACTGCGGCGAGTTCACGATCACGCTCGCGCCAAGTCGATCGCCACACGCCACGGCCTCGTTCGCGGCTCTGGCCGACGACGGCTACTTCGACGACACGATCTTCCACCGGATCGTTCCGGAGTTCGTGATCCAGGGCGGCGACCCGACGGCGACCGGCACCGGCGGTCCGGGCTACACGACGGTCGACACACCGGCGAAGGAAACGCAGTACACGCTCGGGACCGTCGCGATGGCCAAGACCGCAGCTGAGCCGCGCGGCGCCGCCGGCAGCCAGTTCTTCGTCGTCACCAGTGACGAGATCCAACTCCCGGGCGACTACGCCGTGATCGGCGAGGTCACCTCCGGGCTCGACACCGTCGCGCGCATCGGAGGCTACGGCGACGCCGCCGGGGTACCGACCATCACCGTCGTGATCGAGTCGATCGAGATCTCTCGAGGCGGCTGATGGTCGCGGCCGTCGTCCTGGCGGCCGGCGCCGCGAGCAGGTTCGGCGCGCCGAAGCAGCGACTCCTCCTGCCGCTCGTGCTGGAGCGCGTGCGCGCGAGTGGTGTCGACGAGATCGTCGTCGTCGCCGGTGCACATGGCCTGGAGACCGACGCCCGCGTCATCGAGTGTGACGACTGGGAGCGCGGGCCCGGCGCGTCGCTTCGCTGCGGCCTCGAGGCGCTCGCGCCGGAGGTCGAGGCAGCCGTCGTCGTCCTCGCCGACGGGCCGCACCTCGCCCCGGAGGCGATCGACCGCGTGATCGCGGCCTGGCGAGAGACCGGCGCCGAGGTCCTGGCCGCGAGCTACGGCGGCGACCGCGGCCACCCGGTCCTGCTCGCGCGCGCCGCCTGGGACAGCGTGCCGGACGAGGGCGCCCGCGCCCTCGAGCCCGTTCTCGTCCCCTGCGACGACCTTGGCTCTCCAGGAGACGTCGATTCGGCCGATGAATGGGAGGAGGAACCCCGCTAGCCGCCGAAACGAGACACCCCGATGGAGCTCGCAACCGCACTCGAACACAAGCGTTCACCGCTCGCGCAGGCGCGGCTGCAGCGACAGCTGCCCGTCCGCGAAGCTGCGGCCAAGGCCGGCCTGACGGAGGAAGAGGTCTCGTGGCTCGAGGAGGGCCGCGTCTACCGGTTCCGGTCCCCGGACGACGCCCTGATCGCGCTTCTGCTCTACGCGACCGCACTCGAGATCGATCACCACGAGGCTCGCGAGATCGCGGGGCTCCGCGTCGGGCCGCGCCCCTTCAGCGCCAACCCGCGCGCTCGGCTCGCGGTGCTCGCGGCGGTGGCAGCAGCCGCGGTTGCGCTCACGGCGGCATTCGTCCTCCCCGGACGAGCCGAAGAGCGCGCGCGCGAAGCGCAAGCGTCACTGCTCGCGGCCGAGGCGGCGCTGCCGAAGCCGTGGCAGATCGACGTGGACGTGCTCAACGGCAACGGCGACATCGCGCACACGCGGCAGGTCGCGTCGCGCATCGGCGCCCTCGGGTACCACATCGCCCGGGTGCGCCGCGCGAACCGCTTCGACTATCCGCAGACGACCGTGTACTACGAACGCGGCGGCTACGACGTCGCCGAGCGGCTCGCACGCCAACTCGGCGTCGGAACCCGCCCGCTGCCGGGCGGAGACAACAAGCAGCGACTCGTCGTGATCGTCGGGCCGCACCGCGGCCCCGCATAACTACAGCAGCGGCGTCCGAAGTGCCGAGAGCTTTGCTTTGAGGCTCGGCGGCATCTCTTCGCTGCAGGCGACACGGACGTAACCGCGCAGCTCTTGCTCGAAGCGGAAGCGCGTCGAGCACCAGGGGCACGCCTCGAGGTGCGTCTCGACCGAGACCTGCTCCTCGCGTGAGAGCGACCGGTCGAGGAACGGCTGCATGACCTCTTCGCAGTGATCGCAGGGATCCATCATGGGGCCTCGACGGCGCGGTCTGCGAGCTCCTGCTTCAGCACGCGCCGTGCTCGATGCAAGCGAGACATCACTGTACCGATCGGGATGTCGAGGATCTGCGCGGCGTCCTGGTACGAGAAGTCGCCGATGTCGACGAGCACCAGAACGTCGCGGAAGTCGTGCGGGACAGCGGAGAGAGCTCCGACCACGTCATCTTGGCTTAAACGCTCGACGACCCGTTCTTCTTCCAGGGGCCGGCCGGCCGACTCCTCGAGCTTGTTGTAGAGGAAGTAGTCGCCTTCCTCCATCGGCTGGGTCTGCGGCCTGCGCTGCACCCTGCGGGCCCGGTCGATGTTCAGGTTCGTGAGGATCCTGAGCAGCCAGGCTCGGAGGTTCGTCCCGGGCGTGTACGAGCGCCAGCTGCGGAACGCCCGCTCGTAGGTCTGCTGCACGAGATCCTCGGCCTCCTCGCGGGAGTTGACGAGACCGCGGGCGACCCGGAAGACCTGGTCGGAGAGCCCGAGCGCCTCCTCCTCGAAGCGCACGCGGTCGCGCGCCTCGTTGGCGATGCGCCGCCCCTCGGTGTCGGTCTCGGACATCAGGCCTCGCGCGGAGCGAACCCTGCCCCGCTCAGCACCGCGACGAGGTCGTCGCGCGAGGTCCGCGACTCGTCCCAGGTCAGCGTCACCTCGCCCAGCAGGTTCGCGTTGGCGGCCTCGAGGCCGTCGTGTCCCTGGAGCGCCTCGCCGAGACGCATCACGCAGCGTTCGCAGCGAACGCCTGCGACCTGGATCGTCTCGGTCGTCACCCCGGCGATGCTAGCGAGCGCTCGACGGCGTCGCGGCAGGCCGCGTGCGCATCGGCCGTCGCGAGCTGGAGATCGGCCTCGCAGAAGGCCCCGTCGAGCGGCTCCAGCAGCTCGAGGTCGGCATGGGGCGCCACGAGCTCGTGAAGCTCGGCGAAGAGCTCGGTCGCCGACACGAGACGATCCTCGTTCGGGTGGATCAGCTGCGCGCGGGGGCCGAAACGAGACGCGAAGAAGCGGTTCGTGTGGGCATCCGCCCGCGATGCAGGACGGCCGTCGCCGTTCGCGGCCCACACCCCCAGCGCGTGCAGGAGCGCGACGAAGGCACCGGCGAGCCGCGGGTCGGTGGGCTGGTCGGGCGCGCGCAGCTCGAGCGTTCCGAGCGCGGGATGCATGCGCACGTCCCACCAGGTCTGCGTCGGCTTGCGCAGGACGCCCGCGCGTTGCCAGCGCTCCATCGTCTGCACCCAGCCTGCCCACGACCCGAACACCGGCGGCACGCCGGAGCGCGGCAGCGTCGCGAGCACCTCCGCCCGGGTGGAAAGCAGGCCGGTCGCCTCGCCGCGGAACCACGGCGAGTTCGCGGACACCGCGAGCACGACAGGCAGCCACGGAAGCACTGCCTCGTGTGCGCGCATGCACGTCTCCGGGTCGGGCATCCCGACGTGCACGTGGAGCCCGCAGACACCCTGGCGCCGCGCGACCGGCCCTGCCGCGGCAGCGAACTCGAGGTAGTCCGGGTTCTCGACCACCGGCGTGTCCTCCGGCGTCGCGAACGGGTGCGAGCCGATCGCGAGCGCGCGCAAGCCTTCGGCCTCGCAGGCGTCGAAGACGCGGCGGCGGAGCGCCCAGACCTGCTCTGCTGCCTCGCGCGGTGAGTCGCAGACGTCGGTCGCCGTCTCGACGAACGACGCGAGCAGCTCGTGCTTGACGCCTTCGCCCGCTCGTTCGAGGACGCGCGCCGACGCGGCGACGGGCAGCAGCGTCCGCTCGTCGACGAGCAGCAGCTCCTCCTCGACGCCCACGGAGAAGGGCGCGCTCTGGCCGAACGTGTGCTCGATGAGGTAGAGGCTATTCGGCGGCGGGTGCGCGGCCGAGCTTGACGGTCACCTTGAGGCGACGGTCGGCGCGATAGACCTCGACCTCGATCTCGTCCCCGGGGCGCTTGCGGGCGAGGATCGAGCGCAAACGCTCAGGCGTCGAAACGGGTGCACCCTCGACGGCGACGATGATGTCGCCGCCCAGCCGCCAGCTCTCGCCGCCGACGATCACGGCGCGGGTGCCGGCGCGAAGCCCCGCCTTGTCGGCGGCGCTGTCCGGGACGACGGAGTCGATCACGAGTCCCCGCCGCGCCTGCTCGGGAAGCCGGAACAGCCGCGCGATGTCGTCGGTCAGCGGCGTCGCCTCGACGCCGAAGAACGCGTGCTCGACCTTGCCGACGCGGATGATCTGTGCGGTCACGCTGCGAACCGTGTCCACCGGGATCGCGAACCCGACGCCGACGCTACGGTCCGACGAGCTGCCGGTGGCGATCTGCGTGTTCACGCCGATCACCCGACCGAGCGCGTTCAGAAGCGGACCGCCGGAGTTGCCCGGGTTGATCGGCGCGTCCGTCTGGATCGCGTTGTCGATCGCGAGGTCATTCGGCGCCTCGAGCACGCGTCCGATCGCGCTGACGATCCCGGCGGTCATCGAGCGTTCGTAGCCGAACGGGTTGCCGATCGCGACGACCTCGTCCCCGACGCGGACCGAGTTCGACTTGCCGAGCAGCAGCGGCGTGAGCCCGCGCGGCGGTGTGTTCACCTTCAGCACAGCAAGGTCGGTCGTCGGGTCGATGCCCACGACCTTCGCGCGGACCGACTCATCGTTCGAGAAGCTGACCGTGACGATCTCGGCGCCTTCCACGACGTGGAAGTTCGTGACGATGTGGCCCGACTTCTCGATCACGAAGCCGGAGCCGAGCGAGCGGGTCCTGCGCGGGAAGGGGTCGAACGGGTCGGAGACGAGCGGTCCCGTCGCCTCGACCTGGACGACGCCGCTCGCGTAGGCCGCGTAGATGTCGCCGTACGTGAGGCCGCCGGGCTGCGCGAAGACCACCGGCGCTCGATCCGCCTCGGGCGCGACCTCGCTGATCGTCGTCGACGTGCCGAGCACGCCCACGGCCGAAGCCACCCCGAGCGCCGCCAGGCCCCCGAGGAGCCCGGCGGCCAGCAGCGCGCCGGCACGGAGCAGGAAGCGCCTGTCCCCCACGAACCTCTTATAGCGCCGCCTCGCCGACGCGGTATTGCGGCTCCGTTAACTTCGAATTGACGCGTTAGCGGCACATACGCATTTCGTAAGGACTCCGCATCCAGGCCGAGGAGCGGGGATTCCGCGGGTAGAAGCAACACGGCCAACTAGGGAGGTTCAACTTGTCACGCTTCAAGAAGCTGCCGACACCTGCACTCGTTCTCTCGATGATCGCCTTGTTCGTCGCGTTGAGCGGGACCGGGTACGCGGCTGCCCAGCACGTCATCAAGCGCAGCAGCATCACGTCGATCCACGTGAAGGATCGTTCGCTGCTCGCGAAGGACTTCGCGTCCGGTCAGATCCCGCGCGGCCCCGCCGGCGCCGCCGGCGCTGCCGGGCCTGCAGGTCCTGCGGGTCCCGCCGGTCCGACCGGCCCGGCCGGTGCGGCGAAGGCGTACGCCCGCGTGCTCTCCGGCGGTGACGTCGACGACCCGCGTGCGCGTGGGATCACCGACGCCGGCGTCTCGAAGCCGGCGGCCGGCGTCTACTGCATCGACATCGAGGGTGGCGCCGTGAACGTGATCGCCACGCTCGACGCCGGTGGCGCCTCGGGCGAGATCCGCGGCTCGACGCTGCTCACCAACTGCCCCTCGGGCAAGGAAGTCGAGATCCACACCGCGGACTCGGGCGGCATCGCTGCCGACCGCGCGTTCTACGTGCTGGTGAACTAACGAACGGATCGCTGGTCACGGGCTCGGCGCGGTAGAGTCGAGTCTGTGACCGACCCCTTCGCCGCACGTTCGACGTTGCGCGTCGGAGGCGAAGAACACGAGATCTTCCGCCTCGACGCGCTGCAAGACCGCTACGACGTCGCGCGGCTGCCCTACACCCTCAAGATCCTGCTCGAGAACGCGCTCCGGACCGGCGACGAGCGCGACGTCGAGGCGGTCGCGGGCTGGGATGCGCATGCCGACCCGAGCCAGGAGATCGCCTTCACGCCGGCGCGCGTGCTGCTCCAGGACTTCACCGGGGTGCCCGCGATCGTCGACCTCGCCGCGATGCGCGACGCGATGCGCGACCTCGGCGGCGACGCGGAGAAGATCAACCCGCTGCTGCCCGCAGAGCTCGTGATCGACCACTCGGTGCAGGTCGACGAGTACGCGACGCGCGTCGCGATGCGCCACAACACCGAGCTCGAGTTCGAACGGAACAAGGAGCGCTACGCGTTCCTGCGCTGGGGACAGTCGGCGTTTCGCAACTTCAAGGTCGTTCCGCCGAACACCGGCATCGTCCACCAGGTCAATCTCGAGTACCTCGCGCGCGTCGTCGAGACGCGCGACGGCCAGGCGTTCCCCGACACGCTCGTCGGCACCGACTCGCACACGACGATGATCAACGGCCTCGGCGTGCTCGGCTGGGGCGTCGGCGGGATCGAGGCCGAGGCCGCGATGCTCGGCGAGCCGGTCTCGATGCTCGTGCCGCAGGTCGTCGGCTTCAAGTTGAAGGGGAAGCTGCCGGAAGGCGCGACCGCCACCGACCTCGTGCTCACCGTGACCGAGATCCTGAGGCGCGTCGGCGTCGTCGGGCGACTCGTCGAGTACTTCGGCGAGGGACTGACGTCGCTGCCGCTCGCCGACCGCGCGACGATCGGGAACATGTCGCCGGAGTACGGCGCAACGTGTGGGTTCTTCCCGGTCGACGACGTGACGCTCACCTACCTGCGGCTCACCGGTCGCAGCGAGGAACGGATCGAGCTCGTCGAGGCGTACTGCAAGGAGAACCTGCTCTGGCACGAGCCCAAGCACGAGCCGGAGTACACCGAGATCGTCGAGCTCGACCTGAGCGAGGTCGTCCCGTCGATCGCCGGCCCGCGTCGACCGCAGGACCGCGTTGCGCTCTCGGACGCGAAGAACTCGTTCCTCGGCGCGCTCGAGTCGTTCGGGATCCCGTACGGCGACGCGCACGACGAGCAAGTCGCCGAGACGTTCCCCGCGAGCGACCCGACGGCCGAGCAGCACCCCGCGCACAACGGCGTCGACGAGACCCTGGCGCCGGTGGACGTCCCCGAGAACGTTGTCGCGACGCGCGCGAGGCCGGTGCCGGTGACGATGAACGGCGATCGTTTCGACCTCGAGCACGGGGCGGTCGTGATCGCTGCGATCACGAGCTGCACGAACACCTCCAACCCACAGGTGATGATCGGCGCCGGGCTGCTCGCGAAGAAGGCGATCGAGAAGGGCCTGATGCGCAAGCCGTGGGTGAAGTCGAGCCTCGCGCCCGGGTCGAAGGTCGTCACCGAGTACTACGAGCGCGCGGGCCTGACGACGTACCTGGAGCAGCTCGGCTTCTACACGGTCGGCTACGGGTGCACGACCTGCATCGGGAACTCCGGTCCGCTGCCGGAGGTGATCTCCGCGGCCGTCACCGACGGGGAGCTGGTCGTCGCGTCGGTGCTCTCGGGCAACCGCAACTTCGAGGCGCGGATCCACCCCGAGGTGAAGGCGAACTACCTCGCCTCACCGCCGCTCGTCGTCGCCTACGCGCTCGTCGGCCGCATGGACGTCGACCTGACGACCGAGCCGCTCGGGCAGGACCAGGACGGCGAGGACGTCTTCCTGCGCGACATCTGGCCGACCTCCGCGGAGATCCAGACGGCGATCACGGCGTCGGTCCACGGCGAGATGTTCCGCGACACGTACAGCGACGTCTTCGCGGGCGACGACAACTGGCGCTCGCTCGACACGCCCGAGGGCGAGCTCTTCGCCTGGTCCGACGAGTCGACCTACGTCAAGCGCCCGCCCTACTTCGACGGCATGTCCCGCGAGCCCGGCCGCGTCGAAGACGTCGTCGGCGCGCGCTGCCTCGTGATGCTCGGCGACTCGGTCACGACCGACCACATCTCGCCTGCCGGGGCGATCAAGCCCGAGTCCCCGGCCGGCAGGTACCTCGTCGAGCACGGCGTCGAGCGCAAGCAGTTCAACTCGTACGGGTCGCGGCGCGGCAACCACGAGGTGATGGTGCGCGGCACGTTCGCGAACGTCCGCCTGAAGAACCTGATCGTGCCGGGCAGCGAGGGCACCGTGACGGTGCACGTCCCGAGCGGTGACGAGACGACGATCTTCGAGGCGTCGGAGCGCTACCTCTCGGAGGGAACGCCGCTGGTCGTGATCGCGGGCCGCGAGTACGGGTCCGGCTCGTCGCGCGACTGGGCCGCGAAGGGCCCGAACCTGCTCGGCGTGCGCGCGGTGATCGCGGAGAGCTACGAGCGGATCCACCGCTCGAACCTCCTGATGATGGGGATCCTGCCGCTGCAGTTCATGGACGGCGAGGGCCGCGAGGCGCTCGGACTGACCGGCCGGGAGGAGTTCTCGGTCGAGGGGGTCGAGAACGGCGAGGCGCGCGAGGTGACGGTCCGGGCCGACGGCAAGGAGTTCCGGGCGCGCGTGCGGCTGGACACCCCGCGCGAGCGCGAGTACCTCCAGCACGGGGGGATCCTCCCCTACGTGCTGCGCCGACTGCTGGCCGCGTAACCGAACGACTCTCTCGCGCGTTGTGCCTGTGATGGGCAGGGGTCTCCTCATCACGCTTCTCGCTGCCGTGGTCCTGGGCACGCTGGCCGTCTCGGTCGGCGCCCGGACGCCCGGGGCCGGAGGCGGCACGCCCGCACCGGCGGCCTTCCGGCTCTCCGACGGGTCTGCCGGCTGCGCTTTCGACGGCGCCCGCCTGGCCTGCGCGACGGCCACGGGGCGCGGCGTCGTGCTCGACGCCCGACGGCAGCTCCCAGCCGGCGCCTCGCGCGGTCACCTGGGACGACGCGACGCCGGTGCTCCAGCGCGACGCGAGAGCTGGTGGCACGGCGGCTTCTCCTGTCGCGTCGACGGGCGGCCATCGTCTGCGAGCGCGGGAGCGGCTCGATCTCCGTCGGTGCCGACGGCGTCGGCGGCGCCGTCTTCCGGCTAGCACTAGTCTTCCGCTCGTGAAGCTCGACCGGCGTGAGCTGGCCGGTGCGGTCGCCGATCGTCGGGCGTCCTGCGTCGCCGATCGCGCGTCGCTCTGATCGGCGACGAACGGTCTGTCGCCGACACGCCGTGCTGCTGCCCGCCGGCGCTCGCTGTACGTCGCCGCCAGGTCTCGTGTACCGGCTGCCCGATCCCGGTTCAACCGGTGAAGGCGTTCGGTCGCGATCGCGATCGCCGCAGGGGCTTCAGGTGCGGACGAGATCGCTGCGGGTGCGCTGCTGCATGGGCGCGATCTTCGTCGTGCCGCGGCGGTCGCGGCTCGCGCGACTTCGCGGCGCGCGGCCTTCCTCGCGCTCGCTCGATCCGCGGCGTGTCGCTCGTCGTCGGCCTGCTGTTCCTGACGATCGCCGTCGGGCCCGTTCACGATCCGCCGCTGCCGCGTCTTCGCCGACGACGCCACTGTCGGCTGAACGTCGCCGCTCGCTCGCGCCGGGGTCGGCGCTGCTCGCGTGCGCTCCCGCTCCGCCAGCGGGCTCCGCCGGTTCGTCGCTCGCTCGCTCGTCGCGATCGGCAGTCGGGCGACGATCATCGCGAGGAGGCCGGCGGCACTCGAACTGCCCCGCTTGCGATCTACGCGCTGACCGCGACTTCGACGTCGCCGTCGCTTCGGCGTCTCCGCGTCTTCAGCTCGCGCTGCTCGTCGCTCTCCTCCGCTGCTCGCTCTCGTTCGCGATCTCTCGTGCCTCGCCGACCGGCTCGACGCGGAGACGCTCGCGCTCGTCGGCCCGAGCGGGAAGTCGACGGGTCGCGATCGCCGGGCTCGTCTCGCGACGGCGCGTCGCCGTCGGCTCGACCTGGCTCGACGGCGATCGCGGAATCGATCTGCCGCGGGCGCCGGTCGTCGGGCTGGTCTTCCAGGACTACGCGCTCTTCCCTCACCTCACGGTCGCGCAGAACGTCGCCTATGGCGGAAGGCCGGGCTCCGAGCTGATCGACTCGTACGGGCTCGGCGCTCGCCGACGAGCGGCCGGCGCGCCTCTCCGGCGGCGAGCGCCAACGCGTCGCGCTGCACGAGCGCTCGCGCGCGAGCCGGCGGTCCTGCTTCTGGACGAGCCGCTCGGCGCGCTCGATGCGCAGACCCGCGCGCACGTCCGCGCCGAGCTTCGTCAACACCTGCGAGCGAGCGGCCTGCCGACGATCGTCGTCACGCACGACTACGAGGATGCTGCCGCGCTCGCCGACCGCGTCGGCGTGCTGAACGACGGCAAGCTCGTCCAGGTCGGCACGCCCTCCGAGCTCATCGCTGCGCCGGCGAGCCCGTTCGTCGCGCAGTTCACCGGCGCGAACCTGCTCGTCGGCTGGGCCCGGGCGACCGGCGACGGCCTGACCGAGGTCGAGCTCGAAGGAGGCCAGCGGCTGCTCTCGTCCGATGCGGCGGAAGGACGCGTCGGCGCAATCGTGTATCCGTGGGACGTCTCGCTCGCGCTGGAGCCGCCCGCCGCCGACTCGACCCGAACCACCTGCTCGGCACGATCGAGAGCATCGTTCCGATCGGCAACCGGGTGCGCGTGCGCGTGGGGCCGCTCACCGCAGAGATCACGCAGCAGCCGCAGTCTCGCTCGGCCTGCGCGAGGGCGAACGGATCGTCGCGAGCTTCAAGGCGACCGGCGCGCGGCTCGTCTCGCTCTAGGCCAGCACGAGCACCTGGAACGCGACCATCGCCGCCATCGAGACCGTGACCGCCGCCGCGACGAAGCGGTCGGAGAGGTCCTCGCGCGCCTCGGGGACCAGCTCGACCGCGACCATCCAGACCATCGCGCCGCCGGCGAAGCCGAGGCCGACCGGCAGCACCGGCTCGAACCACTCGACGAGGAGGAACGCGGGCACGGCCATGAGCGGCTGAGGGAGGCTCGTGAAGACGCTCCACCCGGCCGCACGCCACGCGGTCACGCCGCGCGGCACGAGCACGAGACTGATCGCGAGCCCCTCGGGGATGTTGTGCACGGCGATCGCTGTCGTGATGAACGCGCCGAGCGCCTCGCTGTCGGCGAACGACACCCCGACGCCGACCCCTTCCGTGAACGAGTGGACGGTCATCACGCCGACGATCAGCAACCCCGCGCGCGCGTCGGCTCCGCGGAGCACGCCGAGCCGTAGGTGGTCGTGCTCGTGACCGAGGCGGCGGCGCGTCACCTCGATGAACACCACGCCGATGAGCGCACCAACGAGCGTGCGAACGATGCCGATGTCTGCGCCCTCCCAGAACAGCGCAGCGCTCGCGCCGAGCATGAAGCCCGCGGCGATCGAGTTCGAGATCCCGAGCCACGACCGGCTCATCCGCGGGAAGAAGAAGAACGGCAGCGCGCCGAGCCCCGTCGCGAGCGCGGTCGAGAGACGCGGCCACGAAGACCGTCCAGACGTTCACGTCCACGCGCGTCAGTATTGGCTCAGCCGTAGACGGCGAGCATGGCAAGCGCACCTAACACGAGCAGCGGCGTCGCGAGCGCGGACGCGAGCGTGGCGACGAGGAAGGGAATGTTCACGAGCGGCAGGAGCGGCGCCCACGGCGTGACGAGGTCGCGTGCGCCGGCCGCCGCCCGTCCGGTGCGCCACAGCGGGCGGAGCCAGCGCCCTCGCTCGCGCGCGCGAGAGCTCGGCGAGCGAAGCCTGGAGCTCGCCGGCCTCCGACGGCACGTTGCGCAGGCGCTGGGGCAGCGCGGCCGCTTCCGCGAGCGCGGCGGAGAAGAGGAAGAGCACGACTGCCGGCACCGCCGCCAGCACCGCCACGCCGACCTTCCAGTCCTCGTCGTAGAGCGCGAGCACGAGGATCGCCGTGGCGAACGCAGCGGCGTACGCAAGCCAGCGCGCGATGCGAGCGACTCTCAGGACGACCTTCACGCGAGCCGACGTACCCGCCTCCACTACAGTCCACGCACCGGGGTGCCTCGACGAGAGGCTGAGATCACACCCGTCGAACCTGATCCGGGTCATGCCGGCGAAGGGAGCCATGGACGACCACACGACCAGTTGGGGCATCGAGCCGGTGCCGGAGCGCCTCCGGGTCCTCGGCCTCGTCGACCAGGCACTGCTCTGGGGATCGCTCGGCGTCTCGCTGCTCGTGATCGTCGTCGGTGCGCTCCTCGTGCCGGCCCTCTCGCTCCGGGACGCGCTGCTCGCGATCGTGCTCGGCGGGCTGATCGGCAACGCGATGCTCGCCGGCGCGGGCGTGATCGGCGCAGACGCGCGCGTGCCCGGGATGGTGCTGATGCGCGCGCCGCTCGGCCGCGTCGGCTCGTACGCGCCGACCGTGCTGAACACGCTCCAGTGCTGGGGCTGGGCGACGTTCGAGCTGATCATCATCGCGGCCGCCGCGGCGGCCCTCTCCGACGAGCTGATCGGCGTCGGCGCGCAGTGGTTCTGGACGCTCGTGTTCGGCGCCGTCGCCGCCTCGCTGGCACTGATGGGGCCGGTGTCGGTCGTCCGCCGCTTCATCCGACGCTATGCGGTGTACGTGGTGCTCGCGTCGCTCGGCTACCTGACCTGGTGGGCCGTGTCGGAGGCCGACCTCTCGGAGCTCTGGCGGGCCGCGCCCGAGGGCGGCCTGACGCTCTGGATCGGGATGGACCTCGTGATCGCGATCACGGTCTCGTGGGTGCCGCTGATCCCCGACTACACGCGCTTCTCACGCGACCGGCGCGCGGCGTGGTGGGGCGCCGGGCTCGGGTACTTCGTCGCGGCGACCTGGATGCTCGTGCTCGGCGTGCTGCTCGTGCTCACGCGGGGGCTCTCCGATCCCGCTGAGCTCCCCGCGGCGGTCGTCGGCGCGGGGCTGGCCGCCGCGCTCGCCGTGCTCGCGGTCACGGTCGACGAGACCGACGAGGCGTTCGCGAACATCTACTCGACCGCGGTCTCGCTCCAGAACCTCGTCCCGCGCGTGCCGCAGCGCGCGCTCGTCGTGCTCGTCTCGGTCGCCGCGACGCTCGGCGCGCTTGCCTTCGACCTACGCCGCTACCAGGACTTCCTCTTCCTGCTCGGCGCGTTCTTCGTCCCGCTGCTCGGCGTCCTGCTCGCGCACTGGCTGCTGAACGGCGCGCACTACTCGCGCAGCGACGTCTTCGACGCGCCTGCGTTCCGCCCGGCGCTGCTCGCCGCCTGGCTCGTCGGCTTCGCCGTCTACCAGTGGCTCCACCCGACCGGCCCCAGCTGGTGGGTCGACGCGGTGGAGTCCGTGCGTCCGCCGACCGGCGGGCTCGACGCGATCGGCGTCTCGATCCCGAGCTTCGTCGCGGCGTTCGTCGCTCGCCGCGACTGCGCAGTCGCGCTCAGCCGGCGAGACGCCCGTCACGTACATGATCGTGACGCCTGCGAGGAACCCGCCCAGCACCCAGCCGCTCGTCAGGCCGCCAGGCGCGCGCGTGCGCAGCCAGCGTCCGACCTCGACGACCACCTCGAACGCCGCGCCGGCCGCAGCTGCGAAGAAGACCACGCCGAGCACGTCGCTGCGGACGTAGCCGCCGAGTCCACGTGCCGAGGATCGTCGGGCGCGCCGGCGATCAGGACGAGCAGCACGAGCCGCGCGAATCGACGCTCGACGCTCCTCGGTCGTCGGCCGTTGCGATCCCGAGACCCTCGGTCACGTTGTGGACCATGAAGCCGATGATCAGGAACGTGCCGAGCGCGAGCTCGCCGAACGCAAACGACGTCCCGATCGCGAGCCCCTCGCCGAAGTTGTGCAGCCCGATCCCGATCGCCACCAGCGTCGCCAGGGCGGCGAGCTTGTGCGAGAGGTACGTCAGCGTCAGGTAGGAGACGACGAAACCGAGCAGCACGAGGCCCGCGCCGCCGAGCGCCGACGGCAGTGCGGCCTGCAGCTCGAACGCCTCCGACAGCGCCTCGAGCGCGAGGAACGTGAGCAGCCCGGCGGTCAGCGCCATGAACGCCGCGAGCCACTCGGGCCGTGCCCGCCGCAGCGACGGCAGCCAGAGCAGCCCGAGCGCCGACCGGGATCACGCCGACGAGCAGCCCGACGAGGGCGAAGCCGAGGAAGCCCTTCGCCGACGGCTCGGGCGTCTCCACAGCAGCGGCGCACCTCGTGCGTCGTCTCGATGCCCGACGAGCTGGTGATTCCGATCAGCACCGGCTCGTCGTCGACCCACGTCGTACGGGATCACGATCGTCGCCGAGCGCAGTCGCTCGAGCGTGGTCGGCCCGTCGATGCTGAACGGGACGATCGCGTCGTCGACCGTGACGGTCGCGATCGTCAGGTCTTCCGGCTGAGGGTTCGTCACGCGGACTTTGATCTCGCCCGGCCTGAACTCGACCCCGCGAACGTCGAAGGCGTCGGCCGGCGGCGGCGTGCGCCCGAGCAGGTCGATCAGCGAGCCGCCGGTCGTGGCGAAGAGCGACACGATCGCGACGAGCGCGACGAGCGGGACCAGCGCCCAGAGGCGCCACGCTCCGGACTGCGCGCTCGGCGATCTCCGTCACTCGACCACGTCGAAGAAGCCCATCCAGCCGAGCTCGGCGAACTCCGACTGGTGCGCGTGGAACATGAACCGGCCCGGTGTTCGCGAAGTCGATCTCGATGATCCCGCGCTCACCCTGTCCGAGCATCACCGTGTCGGTGTACTCGACCACCTCGTCGCGGCCCGTGCGGTAGTACCGGAAGAAGTCGCCGTGCAGGTGGAACGAGTTGATCAGGTCGAACTCGGTGAGGTTCGCGAGGTAGATGCGCACCGTCTGGGATCGCGAGACGCGGATCGGATAGCGCGCGTAGTAGAACGCCGGGCCCGTTGACGGCGTAGAAGTTGTTCGACCGTCGCCGTCGGTGTCGAAGCCGTTCATCACCATCACGAGCTCCTGCGCCGGCTTGCGCGGCTTCGGCGGGTCGATGATGAACGCGCCGTAGAGGCCCTTGTGGATGTGCTTCTTCAGCGGCGTCGAGTGGCAGTGGTAGAGCTGCATGCCCCACGGTCTCGCCGGGAACTCGTACGTGAACTCGCCGCCCGTTGGGATGATCTCGAAGACGCCGTCCATGTTCGCGGGGTGGATGCCGTGGAAGTGGATCGTGTGCGGGTGCTGCGCCCTCGTTGCGGAAGTGCACGCGCAGCAGGTCGTCCTCGGTCGCGCGGATCACAGGCCCCGGCGCGGTGCCGTTGTACGTCCACGCCGGGAACGTGCACGCCCTGCGCGACCTCGATGTCGTGGTCGCGCGCGACGAGTGTGTACTCGCGCACGCGGCCGGGCTGGTGCGGCAGCGCCGGCGGCGGCGTGAGCAGCGCGTCGATCGCCGGGTTGCGCGCGATCGAGGGCGCCTCGTTCCCGATCATCGCCGCGTGGCCCTCGGGGGCGTGCACCTGGTCGTGGCCCTCGTGGGTCGCGGAGTGCTCGGTCTCGGCGAAGGCAACCCGGGCGAGCGGGCCGGCGGCGAGGAGGGGCACAGCGGCCCCGAGCAGCCTCTTCCGGCTGAATTTCGTCATGTCTAAACTGTATATTAGAGAAACCTTGAGCGAGACCGCAAGCCTCTCCACGTCCGTCCAGGACTACGTGAAGGAGCTCTACAAGCTCCAGGCCGGCGGCCGTGCCTCCACCTCCGCGCTCGCCCGCCGGATGGGAGTCGCGCCCGCCTCGGCGACCGCGATGCTGAAGAAGCTCGCCCAGCTCGGCCTGGCGGAGCACGAGCCCTACCGCGGCGCGCGCCTGACCCGGAGGGGCGAGCTCGTCGCGATCGAGATGATCCGCCACCACCGGCTGCTCGAGCAGTACCTCTCGACGCAGCTGGGCCTGCCCCTGGAGGCCGTGCACGCCGAGGCGGACCGGCTCGAGCACGCGCTCTCGGAGGAGCTCGAGGCGCTGATCGACGCCTCGCTCGGCTTCCCGACGCACGACCCGCACGGCGACCCGATCCCGAGCGCGACGCTCGAGCTCGACCACGCGCAGGAGCGTTCCCTCGCAGACGTCGCCGCGGGCGCGTCCGCCACCGTGCGGCGCGTCCCGGACACGGACCGCGACCTCCTTCGCTATCTCGGCGAGCTCGGTCTGATCCCGGGGGCGCGGGTCGCGGTGACGAACCAGGAGCCCTTCGGGGGCCCCGTGGTCGTGCGTGCCGGCGGAGCCGACCACGCGATCGCCCGCGAGCTTGCCGCCCGCATCGGCGTCGAGTAGCCGCGAAGATGACATCGTGGGCGACCTCGCGGTCCTCGGGAACGTGGCGATCGACGTCATCGACGACGGGAGGCCGCAGGTCGGCGGCGGGCCGTACCACTGCGGCCAGGGGCTGCGGCTGCTCGAGCGGCGCGCGCACATCGTCGCGAAGTGCGCCCCGGAGGATCGCGCCCTCGTCGTCCCGCCGCTCGCCTCGCTCGGCTTGCAGCTGACGATGGTCGACGCGGAGCAGACCGCCGCGTTCGCGCTGCGCTACGAAGGCGAGGTGCGCACGACCGAACTGCAGGCCGTCGGCGATCCTTGGCAGCCGGACGATCTCGCGGCGATCGGCGACGCACGGTGGGTGCACGTCGCCCCGCTCGTCCAGTCCGACTTCCCTGCCGAGACGATGGAGGCGCTCGCGGTCGGTCGCAAGGTCTCGTACGACGGCCAGGGGCTCGTGCGCTGCGCCGAGGTCGGCAAGGTCCGCTTCGACGACCAGTTCGACCGGGACGTCCTGCGCAGCGTCACGTTCCTCAAGCTCGCCGAGGAGGAAGCGAGCGTGATCCTGCGTGACGTGAACGAGCGCTCGATCGAGCGGCTCGGCGTTCCCGAGGTCGTCGTCACGTACGGCTCCCGCGGCTCGGTCGTCTACGCGGGCGGGGACACGACTCCCGTGCCGTGCCACCCGATCCAAGGCGTCGACCTGACCGGCTGCGGCGACGTGTTCGGCGTCGGCTATCTCGCGGCGCGAAGCGACGGGCTCGGGCCGGTGGCGGCCGCGCGTCGTGCGACCGCGCTCGTCGCGCTGCTGCTCACGAACCGCAAGCGCCGCCGCTAAAGGCGGAACTCGCCGCGGGCGACCACGACGGCCGAGCCGCCGACCTCGACGCGCTCGATCGCGTCGGCCGAGCCGTCGGCGCGCGCGAACAGCGTCGACGGGCGGCCCACCTCCGCGCCCTGCGAGATTCGGATCTCCTCGCCCCAGCCGATTCGCCCGTGGCGGGCGAGGTGGACCGCGAGCGGTCCCGCCGCCGAGCCCGTCGCCGGGTCCTCCGTCACGCCTTGGCCGGGCGCGAACATGCGGGTCTTCCAGCGGTCACCGGAGCCCGCGAAGCAGTTGACGCCTCCGAATCCGTCGCACCCGGCCGAGCGCACGGGAATCGGGATCGAGCGCCGCGACCTCGTCCTCGCTGCTGAGCGCGACGTAGACGAAGCGCATGCCGTTGTCGTAGAGCTCGACGGGGAGCTCCGAGCGCTCGACGCCGAGCGCCGCGAGGAGCGGCTCCTCGTCGAACGGCTCGATCGTCGGGATCGGCTGGTGCATCCGACCGAACACGATCTTCGGGCCTTCTCGTTCGAGCCAGACCGGAACGACGCCCGAGCCCGTCTCGATCGCGATCACCTCGAGCTGCAGCGGCTGCGCGAGGACGAAGGCGGTCCCGAGCGTCGGATGACCGGCGAAGGGGATCTCGGCAGCGGGCGTGAAGATCCGGATCCGAACATGGGCTTCGGCGTCGGTCGGGTACACGAAGACGGTCTCGCTGAACGCCATCTCCTTCGCCAGTGGCTGGAGCTGCCCCTCGGGGATGTCGCGCGCGTCCGTGAACACCGCGAGCTGGTTCCCCTCCAGCGGCGTGTCGGTGAACACGTCGGCGACGACGTAGCGATACGTGCCCGGCATCGCGGCGACTCTAGCCCGCGGCTAGCTCTCTTCGGGGGTGTGGCAAACCGCCTCGAGCTTGAACCCGTGAGGATCGAGCCAGTACGTCGCAAAACAGTGTTCCCCGTACTGAGGGAACTCGCCTGGCTCGTCCAAGATGACGGCCTCGCGTGCACGTGCCCATTGGTGCGCCGCTCGGACGACCGCTCTGCTCGCGACCAGGAACGCGAGGTGATGAAGGCCCGTTTGCCCGCGCGAGTAGGTTCCCGGTTCCTCTGCTTGGTAGAAGAACAGCTGTGAACCGAGAGCGCCGTCGGGCCCGTAGTTGAGTGGTCCTTCGGGGCCTGTCTCGAACCATTCGCGGAGCCCGAGGACGCCCATGAGCTCGTCGTAGTACTGCTTCGTCGCGACGAGATCCGGCACGCCGATCCCGATGTGGTCGATGAAGCCGGGTTGGGCCAAGGGCCAGAGGCTAGCCGACTGCGCCGAGCGCGACGACGACGCCCGCGCGGTAACACGCACTGCAGCGTGCCTCGTACGAGTCGAGCGCGCCGATCTGGATCGTCGCGCCGTCGAACGGCGCGGGCTCGCCGTCGACGAGCCGCTGCGTTCGCGTCGCCGCGCCGCCGCACTGGTGGCACACGGCCTGCAGCTTGTCGACGAACTCCGCGAGGCAGAGCAGCAGCGGCATCGGCCCGAACGGCTCGCCGCGGAAGTCGCGATCGAGACCAGCAGCGACGACGCGCTTGCCGCGCTCGACGAGCTCCTGCACCGCGTCGACGATCGCCGGCTCGAAGAACTGCGCCTCGTCGACGCCGACGACGTCGTAGCCATCGGCGCGGCGCAGCGTCTCCTCGACGCCGCCGACCGCGACGGCGCGCATCCTCGCGCCGGCGTGGCTGACGACGTGCGAGACGTCGAACCGGTCGTCGATCCGGGGCTTCACGATCAGGACGCGCTGCCCCGCGATCTCGGCGCGCCGGAGGCGGCGGATGAGCTCTTCGCTCTTGCCGCTGAACATCGGCCCGCAGACCACCTCGAGCCAACCACCGCTGCCGGGGACAGTACGGATCACGGCGCCGGACCCTACAAGGAGGTCCCGACGGCACCGGTCGTATCCTTGCGGGCGTGCGGCTCTTCATCGTGCGTCACGCGGAGGCGGCTCAGGGCGAGCCCGACGACCTGCGACCGCTCACCGAGGCGGGGCGAGAACAGGCTCGCCTGCTCGGGCAGCGCTTCGCGGCTGACGGCATCCAGCTGGACGCCGTGGTCTCGAGCCCGCTGCTGCGCGCGAGAGAAACGGCCGCCGCGATCGCGAGGGCCGTCGGCATCGACGCGGACGCCGACGAGCGGCTCGCCCCGGGAGCGGACCCGGAAGACGTCCGCGCTGTCGCTTCGGGCCGCGGAGAGACGGTGGTCGTCGTGGGCCACCAGCCCGACTGCAGCCGGACCGTCGCGGCGCTCAGCGGCGGCCCGGAGCCCCCGTTCCCGCCGGGCGGCGTCGTCGCGGTCGACGTCTGATGGCAGCGGCGGTCGACGTCAGCGGACTGCGCAAGTCCTACGGCGAGCACGAAGCGGTTCGAGGGATCACGTTCCGGATCGAGGAGGGCGAGGTCTTCTGCCTGCTCGGCCCGAACGGCGCCGGCAAGACGACGACGGTGGAGATCCTCGAGGGCTACCGCGCGCGCGACGCGGGCGAGGTCACGGTGCTCGGCCTCGACCCTGGGCGCCGGGGGCGGGCGCTCCGCGAGCGGATGGGCGTCGTCCTCCAGCACTCCGAGACCTGGCCGCAGATCACGGTCGGCGAAACGCTGCGCATCTACGCGGGCTACTACCGCAACCCGCGCGACGTCGACGAGGTGATCGAGCTGGTCGGGCTCGTCGAGAAGCGCGACGCGCGGATCAAGACGCTCTCCGGCGGCCAGAAGCGCCGCCTCGACCTCGGGCTCGCGCTCGTCGGCAACCCCGACCTCGTCTTCCTCGACGAGCCGACGACCGGCTTCGACCCGCAGGCGCGGCGGAACGCGTGGGAGATGATCCGCGGCCTGCGGGCGCTCGGCAAGACGATCCTGCTCACCACGCACTACCTCGACGAGGCGCAGCAGCTCGCCGACCGGGTCGCGGTGCTTCGCGACGGCGTGATCGTCACCGAGGGGACTCCGGCGGAGCTCGTCGCATCGTCGCGCACCGAGATCCGGTACCGAGAGAACGGCGCGGTGAAGGTCGTCGAGACGGAGGAGCCGACGCGCGCGCTGCACGAGCTCACGTCGCGCGCGGTCGCTCAGGGAGTCGAGCTCGAGGAGCTCGAGGTGCGCCGCCGATCGCTCGAGGACGTGTACCTCGAGCTCCTGCGCGAGGACGACGCGTGAGCCTCTTCGCACACCAGGTCCGCGCGGACCAGCTCGTCTTCTGGCGCGGTCGCGAGAGCGCGATCTTCGTCTTCTTGTTCCCGGTGCTGCTCTTCCTGCTGCTCTCGACCGTCTACGACGGCGAGTACCGCGGCCGGCCGCTGACCGACTACCTCGTTCCGTCGCTGGTCACGTACGGCGTCGCCAACACAACGTTTGGCGGGCTGGCGATCATCCTCGTGGTCAGGCGAGAGTTGGGGATCCTCAAGCGGATTCGCGCGACACCGCTCCCCGCTTCGATGTACCTCATGGCGACGCTTTGCTCGATGCTGATCGTGTTCGCGCTCCAGGCGATCGCGATCATGGCGCTCGGCCGCGTGCTCTACGACTGGCACCTTCCGTCGCGAGTGGCCGTCGCTCTTCGCGGCCTTCGTGTTGGGTGCGCTGTGCTTTGCGGGGATGGGTTTCGGGGCGGCGTCGCTGATCCGCTCCGCCGAAGGCGCGTCCGCGGTCGTGAACGTGATCACGCTGCCGATGGCCTTCCTCTCCGGTGGGTTCGGCCCGACGAGCGACTTTCCGGACTTCCTGCAGGCGATCGCCGACGTGCTGCCGCTCACCTACCTCGTGGACATCGTCCAGGGTGTCGTCTACGACGCGAAGCCGATCTGGGAGCAGCCGGTGGCGGTCGCCGTGCTCCTGGCCTGGGGAGTCGCCGGAACCCTCATTGCTGCGCGGTTTTTCACCTGGGAGCCGAGGGAGCGTTAGAGGCCTGCCGGGGCCGGGTACCCCATGAGCATGGACGAGCCCACGATGGTGTTCTCGAGCGGCGACCGTGAGATCCGCGTCAACTTCGGCGTGATCACGGGCCGCGAGGTGACCGCGGCGGAGGTCGACGAGTTGGCGCGGGAGCTGAGCACGCGAGTCGACACCTTCTCGATCGTCTCCGAGCAGCGTTACGAGTTCGCCGGCGACGTCGAGGCCGCCGTGCACCAGGTGAAGATCGAGGTCGAGAAGCCGATCGACGTGGAGTTCCGCGGCCGCCTGGTCGAGATCGTCGAGCAGTGGGCCGACGCCTGCGCGGCGGAGCGCACGCTGCAGCTGCCGACCGGCTGAGCGAGAATGCCCGCGTGCAGGTGCGCGAGGCGAAACCGGAGGACTGGGCGCACGGGCCGCTCCTGCGGCTCGCTCAGATCAGCGCGGTCGCCGCGTCTGAATCCACTTCGCGGCAGCGAGCGTCGCGGCGACGGTCAGCACGACCTTGACCGCCTTCCCGCCTCGGAGCTTCGACTCGCCGCTCGCGCGCGCGGCCATGTTCACCGGCACCTCCTCGAGCCGCAGCCCGGCGTCCACGATCCGGATCAATGCCTCGACCTCGGGCGCCTCCGTCGTGAACTCCTCGGCCAGCAACGGGAGCGCCTTCGCGTTGACGGCGTAGAGGCCGCTCGTCGCGTCGCCGAACGGGCGCTGCAGCACGAGCGCCATCGCGCGTCGCAGCACCGCCGTGCCGAAGCGCCGCGTACGGTCGGGGCGGTATCGATACGGCGCGTAGCCGTCCCCGGACACGAAGCGCGACCCGACTGCGACGTCGCAGTGGTCCGCGCGCACGAGCTCGAGTAGCCGCGACAGCTCCGCCGCCGAGTGCTGGCCGTCGGCGTCGACCCTGCCGCAGTACGCGTAGTCGTGCTCGAGCGCCCAGCGATAGCCCGCCGCGATTCCGATGGGCAACCCGCGGTTCCGTCCCAGCGACAGCACCTCCGCTCCGTGCTCGCGCGACACGTCCGCAGTCCGGTCGGTGGAACCGTCGTCGACGACGAGGACATCCGCATCGGGCAGCAGGCGCCTGAGGTCGTCGAGGACGGCCGGCAGATTCTGCTCCTCGTTCCACGCCGGGATGAACACGAGCGCGTCGCTCATGCGAAGCCCTTCTGGTCGAGCTCGGCGCGCGCTGCTCGCAGCTGGCGCCGGCAAAGCGGGGCAGCCGCGAGCTCCCACACAAACGCGCGCGCGCCCTGCGCGACTGCGGCGACGTGGAACGAGGTCTGGATCCCTCGCGGCTCGAAGAGCCGAGAGAAGAAGAACCGCGTGCGGTAGACGTGCAGCGGAGCGCAGACGACGACAGCGCGACCGATGCCGCGCTCGACGAGGAGCGGGAGCGTGCGAGCGGCGTTCTCCGCCGTGATCGACGCGGTCGGCTCGACGACGAGCTCGACATCCGGCCCCGCCCAGGCCGTGTACATCTGCTCCGCCTCCGGCGTGCGGCCGCCGCGCGAGCCGCCCGTGAGCACGACCACGTCGGCCTCGCGGCTGGCCGCGACCCGCTCGCCCTCGCGCACGAGCGCAAGGCACGCGTCGGTAATCGGCCGCTCGCCGCGGCGGCGCCCGCCGTTCCCGAGCACGACGATCGCGGTGCGCACGCCGGGCGAGACCAGTGGTACGGCGAGATTCGTCAACGTCCTCCGAGGCTACAGTGCAGCCATCACCCGGCCGCGCAACCGGCCTGGTTGAGCCAGGAGCCCCCGTAGCTCAGTGGATAGAGCAGCGGTTTCCTAAACCGCGTGCGCTGGTTCGATTCCGGCCGGGGGCACTCCGAACAAGCGAAGGCGTTGTCAGCTGACGTCGGCGATGATCTGCGTGAGCTCGTCGGGTCCGTAGCCGTGTTTTCGGGCGAGGAGCACGAGCTCGCGCGCTTGGGCGATGAGCGCGCTTCTCTCTGGTGTGCCTGCGACCGTGATCCCGCGGCCGCGTCTGAACTCGAGCAAGCCCTCGTCGCGGAGTAGTCGCAGTGCCCGCAGGACGGTGTTCGTGTTCACGCCGAGCACCGCCGCCAGGTCCTTGGCCGGCGGCAGTCGCTCGCCTGGCTTCGCCTCGCCGTCGGCGATGGCGCGGCGGATCTCGGCGGCCACCTGCTCGTAGAGGTCGAGCGTCGCCCGGCGGTCGACCTTGACTGATCTCATGGTGCCATTCATACTAGCGTCATCTGGGAAAGGTGCGAAGTATGAGCGTCACCGTTTCTCCGCCCGAATCAGACAAAGAGCAGCCGGGGGAGCTCTCCGAGCTCGATCATGAGCTCGAGCTCCTGATCAAGGAAGCTCGCGCACGCGCACGCCGCCGCAGGCTCGCCTACGCGGCAACAGCGCTGGCGGCACTCGCCGGCGCGGCCGCATATCTGGGGGGCGGAGGAGGACGAGGAGACTCGTTCGGCGGTGGCGTGGGCGAGGGCGACCGCCCCGGCGAAGTCGGTGCGCGCGCGGATGCCCGTCTGGCGGCGGCGGTTGTTCAATTCCGACCGTCCGCGAGGGCTCTCGCGGTGCATCCGGGCAATCCGCTGATCCTCTACGCAGGGACGCTTCAGGGCGTCTTCAAGTCCACCGACGGTGCACGCAGTTGGCGGACCGTGCTCCGCGGCCGGCCCGACGAGTTTGGCGTCAACCAGCTCGCGATCAACCCGAGCAACCCGAACACGGTGTACGCGTTCACGCTCAACCACGGCGTCTACAAGACCACCGACGGGGGTCGAAATTGGCACTCGACCGGCCTGCGGAATGCGCAGCTGAACTACGTGGCCGTCCTCGTCGTCGATCCTGCTCGCCCAGAGACCGTCTATTCCGTCAACGCGGACGGCTTGCTCAAGACGACCAACGGCGGTCGGTCGTGGCACCACGTCAGAGGCGGCCTGCCGGCCAAGCACGTCAGCAAGCTCGCACTCGACCCGAGTGACCCGAAGACCATGTACGCGGTCATCGGCGATGGCGCCGACCGTCTGTTCGTCTCCAGGGACGGCGGTCGCAGCTGGCGACCGCGAACGATCCGGCGGAGGACCTACATCCCGAGCGTTGCCTTCAACTCGCACGAGCCCGGGACCGTCTACGTGAGCACGCACACAGGCATCTACAAGAGCATCGACCACGGTGCGAGCTGGCGGGAGGTGAACACCCGCTTCATGACCGGCGACAGGCGAGCTGAAGCCCCGCTCGCGTTCAGCCCGACGACGCGAGGGACGATCTACGCGCAGACCTACTGCAAGGGCGTCTTCAAGAGCACCGACAGCGGCCGGTCGTGGCAGACGGCCAACAGCGGTCTGCGAGTCGGGTGCCGCCCGCCGTACGGTCTCACGTTCGACCCGCGCAATCCGAACACGATCTACGCGCTCGTGCCCGACTACGGGCTCTACAAGAGCATCGATGGCGCCCGCCACTGGCAGCGCACCGCGCAGCCGCCCGAATAACGCTGATCGCTGCGCAGCTCGGGATGAGCTAGACGCTCGGCCGGCGCGTCGGCGGCCGGCTGTGCCAGACGCGCGACAGGAGATACGTCGGGACGAGCCAGACGAGCAGGAACCCGAGCAACGCCAAGCCCGACACTACTTGGAACAGGAGCATCAGCCCGAAGACGAGGAGGAGCGTGAAGCTGAACAGCAGCCACGCGCCGGTCAGCGCTACGACCAGCGCCCCGCGCGCGACCACGCGCGCGACCGATCGGCCACGCTCCGCCAGCTCATCCGACAACCACGGCAACCCGGACAGCGCCGCCCGCAGCTCCGCCCGCGAGCGCGCGGCGAGCACGAGCTCGGTCCGCTCCGAGAGCTCGTCCAGCGACAAGCGGCCGTCGACGTAGCTCTCCCTCAGCGTGGCGGCCGCACGTTCACGATCGCTGTCGCCGGCGAACACACGGGCATCGTAGCCCTTCGTGTGTTTCATGTCGGCGCTCGTCCTGACCGCTCTCGCCACTCACTTCAGTCTTCGAGGGTTAACGTGGCGGCAGCCTCCTCGGAGAGCGAGGAAACCCAACAATGGTCGATCCGTATCCACCGACCGAGCCGTACGACCAGGGAATGCTCGACGTGGGCGACGGCAACCTCGTCTACTGGGAGGCCCGCGGCAATCCCGGAGGCAAGCCCGCGGTCGTCGTCCACGGCGGGCCTGGGTCCAGTTGCGAGGGGAGCACTGGCCGATCGTTCAGCCCGGATCGGTACCGGGTCGTGCTCTTCGACCAGCGCGGCTGCGGACGGAGCACGCCGCACGCCAGCGACCCGGCTACCGACATGAGCGTGAACACGACCGAGCACCTGCTCGCGGACATGGAGCGGTTGCGCGAGCACCTCGGGATCGAGCAGTGGCTGCTGTTCGGCGGCTCGTGGGGATCGACGCTGATTCTCGCGTATGCCGAACGGCATCCAGAGCGCGTGTCGGAGATCCTGATTACCGGTGTGACGCTGAGCCGGCGGTCTGACATCGATTGGCTTTACCACGGCGTCGGCCGTTTCTTTCCCGAGGAGTGGGAGCGGTTTCGAGCCGGCGTTCCGGAGGCGGAGCGCAATGACGACCTCGTAGCCTCCTATGCCCGGCTGGTGGAGTCTCCGGACGCGGACGTCCGCGCCAAGGCGACCGCCGACTGGCTCGCATGGGAAGACGCGGTCATCTCGCTGGAGCCGCAAGGAACGCCTAACGCCTACAGCTCCCGGCCACCGGCCGCTCAGATCGCCCTCGTCCGCATCTGCGCCCACTACTTCTCCCACGGCGCCTGGCTCGAAGAGGGCGCGCTGCTCCGCAACGCCAACCGCCTAGCCGGCATCACCGGCGTCTTATTCCATGGCCGCCTCGATCTGGGCTCACCGATCCGGACAGCGTGGGAACTGGCACGCGCCTGGCCCGACGCGCACCTGGTCGTGATCTCTGACTCAGGGCACACCGGAAGCCCGACCCTGAGGAAAGAGATCCGCGACACGCTCGAACAGTTCGCAGGCAGCTAGGTCCGTTTACAGGTGCTCCGCGCGAACGGCACGCCGTCCCCTAAGCCTTGTGCGCTGCACTTTCTCGATCAACCGAGCAAGTCGCCGATGGTCGCTTGTCTCAAGGCCTGAGGAACCCTTGACCCTCGTGCGTTTCTCGGATCACGCCAGTGACCAGGTCGGCCGACGCACCGCTTGCCGCTGCCGGCGTTCCGATCGCGTGGAGATCGGAGTAGACGCCGGTCCCCACTACCGTCGCCCAAGAGCCGCCCTTGAAGCTGATCGTGGTCGGCGAGGTTGGAACGACGACTGCCTCCGACTTGAGAGTGATCGTTCCGTTCGTCCCGATCAGGGTCTTGACGACGTGAATCGTGCGCCCCGCGAACCGAAACGTTCCTGCGTAGGTTCCAGAGTCGTTTGCGACTCCCGACGCGACAAAGGTTCCCTGGAACGAGTCCGGCCCCGTGACGAAACCGTTCAGGTCGATCCGAATCGACCCGGGCGCGCTCCCGGCAGACGGTGCCGCAGCGAGAAGCGCCAGTGCGGCGACAGCGAGTGCGGTCGCAACGGTGGACAGCGTCACCTTCATACTCAACCTCCTGCTTCGCGGATATCCGGGCTCTCGCCCACACGGTCTTCAGTCGTTCGACTGAACCATCGTGCGGCCGGGCGGTCACACGGTGGTCACATGTAAGTAACGCCACGCGGGACGGCGACTAGTCTTCAGCCCATGCGCGGCGACAGCGAGCGCGCGCCGGTGCCGCGATCGCTCGTGTGGGCGACGAGCCTCGACGTGTTGCCCGTCGATCGTTGCATCGAGCAACGAGACGGTTATCTGGCCGTCCGTTCTCCGAGCAACCCGGCGCACTACTGGGGAAACTTGCTGCTGTTCGACGAACCGCCACGAACCGGCGAGCGAGATCGATGGGAGGCGCTCTTCGACGCCGAGTTCGGCCTCGAACCCGCGGTTCGGCATCGGACGTTCGCGTGGGACCGGGTTGACGGCACCATCGGAGCCGCGCGCGAGGAGTTCGTTGGCCACGGCTACGACCTCGATGAGAGCATCGGCCTTGTCGCAACGACTGATCGATTACGTCAACACCCTCGAGCGAACCGCGCGGTCACGGTGCAGGAGCTCGACCCTGCCGTGGACGCGGATGACCGCCTTTGGGCTGCGGTGGTCGAGCTCCAACTCCAAAACCGGGATCCGGCTCAAGCTGAGGACGACTACCGCACGTTCACCCAAGCCCGGCTCGCCGACCTTCGCGAACACTTCCGCGCTGGACACGGAGGCTGGTACGTCGCGGTCGATCCCGTGAGCGCTGAAGTGGCCGCCAGCTGCGGCGTCGTCGTCAAGGAGGGACGAGGCCGGTTCCAGCTCGTCGACACTGCGCTCGCGTACCGGAGACGTGGAATCTGTTCGCGGCTGGTCGTGGAGGCTGCGCAGCGCTCGGTCGCGGAGCACGGAGCGGACCGCTTCGTGATCGTCGCCGAGGCCGACTACCACGCGGTCGGGTTGTACGAGTCGCTCGGCTTCCAACGCAAGGAGCGTGTGACCGGCGTCTGCCGGTGGCCTCGCTCGGCGCCGCGCTAGAGCAAGGCCGCGATCTTCTCCAGCAGCGCGTCGATGCGTTCGAAGCCCGCCTTCGCGCCCTGCTCGACGCCGTACTGCATCGTCGTGTCTCGCTCCTCGGTGGTCGCGAACTGCATCGTCTGCGTCAGCTTCGTCCGCTCGCCCAGATCCTCGAACTCGAGCGTCTGGAGGTGGTTCTGGAACGTCTGCACGAGCCGCTCGGGTGCGCTCGACTTCGCGGAACTCGCCCTCGACGACGCCGTAGGCGGTGCGGAAGCGGTACGTGCCGCCGGAGCGGACGTCCATCTCCTCGACGACCGTGCCGTCGCCCCACCACTCCGGGATCAGCTTCGGGTCGGTCCAGACGGAGAAGACATGCGCGCGCGGTGCGTCGAAGATCCGCTCGACGCGGATCTCGAGCTCGCTCGGGGTGGTGACGGTGGTCTCGTTCATCAGCGCACGGCTTTCTTCACGAGCGTGGCGATCTTCTTCTCGTCGGCGGCGGTCAGCTCCGTCAGCGCAAACGACGTCGGCCACATGGCGCCTGCGTCGATGTTCGCCAGGTCGCTGAAGCCGAACGTCGCGTACCTCGACTTGAACTTCGCCGCGTCCTGGAAGTAGCAGACGACCTTGCCGTCCTCGTTGGCCCACGCGGGCATCCCGTACCAGGTCTTCGGCAGCAGGGACGGCGCGGTGGCCGTGACGATCTCGTGGATCCGCTTGGCCATCGCGCGATCCTTCCCCTTCATCTCGCCGACCTTGGCGAGCAGGAGCTTCTCCCCGTCCGCCTTGTTCTTCTCCGCCTTCAACTCGGCGGCGCGCTCCTTCATCGCCGCCTTCTCCTCGGCGGAGAATCCCGTGGACTTCTTTTCAGCCATTCGGTGCTCCTTTCGTGCGTTCGACGACCTGCGCGAAGCGGTCGAGCCGCTGCAGCCACGTGCTGATGCCCTCGAAAGCGTAGGGCGCGAGCATGCACCTGCGAACCCGGCCGACCTTCTCCGTCGTCACGAGCTCCGCCTCCTCGAGCAGCCGGATGTGCTTCTTCATCCCGGTCAGCGACATGCCGAAGGGCTCGGCGAGCTCGCTGATCGTCGCCCGTGCCGGAACCGAGCCGTTCGAGGACGGCTCGGCGGGTCGGGTCGGCGAGGGCTGCGAACGCGAGGTCGATCGTCGGTGAATACTGAACCATTGGGTTCAGTATTGCAGAATTGACGGAGGAGCGCTAGGCGCGCGAGAACGGGCGTGACCGAGGATGCATGCGGGCGCGCTGCCCTCGTGCTTCCTCCTTGAGCCGCGCGCACTCCCAGCAGATGCCGAACGGGTCGTCCACAGCGTGGCCCTTGATGCACATGACGCGGCTGCGAGCCGGGCCGCGAACGGGGATCGCGTCCGCGCAGAAGCCATCGCGCACATGCTCCGCCCAGACGATGTCCTCAACTGGGCGTCGAGCGATCTCAGCGAACCAGCCGCACTGGGGACAGGCGATCACAGAGCATGTGTAGCAGCTGTGGTCTAGGAGGAGGCCAACGCGCGCTCGAGCGCGGCGCGGTCGAACGGCCCGCCGTGCGTCGCGAGCACGTGCTCGACCGGCAGCTCGAGCAGCGGGCGCAGCCCCGCGGCGATTTCCTCCCGCGTCACCCCAGGCTGGAGCCACCGTTCGTTGATCTCGAGGCCCTGGCCGAAGTCGACGAGCGTGTCGCCGGAGATCACCGCACGCTGGCCCTCGAGCCAGAGCACCGTGTCGTTCACCTTGTGCCCTTGGAACACATCGGCACCGAACGGCAGCTGGTCGCCGGCCGAGTACGGGCGCGCCTCGCCCTTCCCCTCGCGGAGCAGCCAGACGACGTCGGGACTCCCGTCGCCGGCCTGCTCGGCGGTGATGCCGTACGTGTCCATGAGGAACTGCGCGCTGTCGGGCAGCGGTGTGTAGACCGGCGCGCCGAGCCGCTCGACCAGGCCCTCCGCGTCGCGCTCATGCCACGGCGCGGTGAGCACGATCGCGGTCTCGCGGCCGGCCGCGAGAGCCTCGAGCTCGCTCGGCACAGCCAGCGGATCGAAGAGCAGAAGCCGCTCCCCGTCGTCGATCGCGTAGGACGACACGTTCTTGTCCCACGGCTCAGTGTCCCGCCACCCCGGGTGCGGCGCCTGCCAGTGCCACAGCCCCGGACGCAACTCGCGCACGGACGCGATGCTAACCGATGAGAAGCCGAACGAGAGGATCGATCATGGCCAGACAGATGGCAGACACGGAACGGCAGACCGCCGGAGGCAAGGTGCTCTGGCACTTCACGATGTCGCTGGACGGGTTCGTGGCGGGGCCGAACCACGCGATGGACTGGATGAGCGGGACCTCGCACCGCCCCGGCCTGGTCGAGGAGTACGCCGAGACGACCGGCGCCGTGCTGGGAGGTCGTGCTGGCTTCGACGCCTATCCCGACGCCAGCGGTATCTACGGCGGCGCGTGGCAGGGGCCGGTGTTCGTCCTCACGCACCATCCCGACGACGCGCAGCCCGCCGACGGCGTGACCTTCCTGAGCTGCGATGTGGCCGAGGCCGTCCGGATCGGGCTGGAGGCCGCCGACGGCAAGAACCTCGAGGTCTTTTCCGCCTCGATCGGCCGACAACTCCTCGAGCGCGGACTGATCGACGAGATCGACCTGCACATCGCACCGGTGCTGCTCGGCGACGGGGTCCGGCTGTTCGACAACCCAGGAGGCGACCCCGTTCGACTCGAGCTGCTCAACGGCGACGACCCCACGGCCGCAGTGAACGTGCGGTACCGCCCGGTAGCCGCACCTCTCGGAGCCCGAGTGAGCGGCTAGTCGGCCTGGCCGACGGTGAGGACGACGTTGCCGGTCTTCTGACCCGTTTCCACGTACCTGCTCGCCTCGACCACCTGCTCCAACGGATACGTGCGGTCGACGACCGGGCGATATTCCCCCGCCTCGATGAGCTCCTTGAAGAAGACGACGTCCTGCTTCCGGTATCGGGGCGGGATGTCCCAGACGACCCGCTTGTCGCCGATCTTCCACGTCCACAAGGCCAGCGGGACGTTCTCGAACCCGTCCGTGACCAGGAAGATCCCGCCGGGCCGCAACGAGTCCCGTGACCGTCTGAACGAGTGCTTGCCGACCGCGTCGACGATGACGTCGTACGTCTCGCCGTTCTTCGTGAAGTCGTCCTGCGTGTAGTCGATGACCTCGTCGGCGCCGAGCGACCTCACCAACTCGACGTTCTTCGTGCTGCAGACGGCGGTGACGTGCGCGCCGAGGTGCTTGGCCAGCTGCACACCCGCCGTGCCGATCGCCCCGGAGGCGCCGTAGACCACGATCCGCCGTCCTTGCAGCGGCCCCGCACGCCGCAGCAAACCGAGCGCCAGCACCGCCCCGTCGCAGACCGAGGCCGCTTGCTCGAACGTCAGCCCGGCCGGCAGGCTTGCGATCGGAGCGCGCTCCCGCACCGCGACGAACTCGGCGTGCGTGCCGTAGTTCGGCACGTTGACGCCGAAGACCGGGTCGCCGACCTTGAACTCTGTGACTCCCGCGCCGACCGTTTCGACCTCGCCGGCGAACTCCGAGCCGAGAATCTTCCGCTTCGGCCGGAGCAGACCGGTGTAGACGCGGCTGACGAAGTACTCGGCGCTGCGAAAGCCGCAGTCCGTCCGGTTGACGGTGGTCGCGTGGATCTTGACGAGCACCTCGTCGTCCTTCGGCACAGGTCGCTCGACGTCTTCGAGCCGCAGCACCTCCGGCGGGCCGTACCTGTCGTGGACGACCGCCCTCACGGCGGCCCATTATGGCGACGGGTCTGTCCTCCCACTAGCCTGGTGCGCGTGGTCGAACAGCCGTGGGCCGAGCTGTCGCCTCGCGACGTGCAGCGCCTGCTCTCGGGGCTGCCCATCGGCTGGTGGATCGCCGGTGGCTGGGCCCTCGATCGGGAAGGGCGAGAGCCGCACAAGGACATCGACGTCGCCGTGCTGCGCCCCGACCACGAGGCGCTGCGCGACTACCTCGCCGGCTGGGACCTCCAGATCGCGTACGACGGAACGCTACGGCCGTGGACCGGCGGACCGGTCGGCCCACCCGAGCACGCGGTGTGGGCGCGCCCGACATCCGGGGACCCGTGGCACATCGACTTCAAGCTCGAAGCCGTCGAAGGCGACGACTGGGTCTACCGGCGCGATCCTGCAGTGCGAAGGCCGGTGGCCGACATCGGTGTCGTCGTCGACGGCATCCCGTACCTCACGCCGGAGCTCGCGGAGCTCTACGCGACGCGGAAGCTCAGAGCTCGGCGAGCCTGAACGTCATGCCGCCGGTCGCCGCGACCCGCGGGTCGAGCAGCACGACGTACGTCCCGGTCGCGTTGAGGTCGAGCGTGAACGAGCGTCCGGTCGGGCTGACGAGCACCGCTGCGAGCGTCGTGCCGTTCGGTCGCAGGATCGTCACCTGGGACGAGGCGATCGAGACCGCCGACAGCGTCAGCGAGACACGACGGCCGGCGGTGCCCTGGAACGTCAGGCGGGCGTTCTGCCCGGGCGTCGTGATCGCGACCGTGAACGCCGGTGCGCCCGCGACGAGCTCGCCGGTGACGTCCGCAGGCACGTCGTGCAGCGCGAGGGTCATCGAGCCGGTGTTGGCGGCGGTCGGGTCGACGACGATCGCGTACGTCCCGCTCGAGGGCAGGAGCTTCGCGTCGACGAAGGCTCCACCGGTGCCGACGAGCACGTTCTTGACGAACACCGAGCCGTCGGGCGCGAGCACCGACACGTAGGCACTCGCGTAGGACACGCTCGAGAGCTGCAGGCTGATCAGCCGGCCCGCGGTCCCCTCGAACGTCACGCGCGCGTTCTGCCCGGGCGCGGTCGTGGTGACCGTCACGGGTGCGCCGCCCGCGACGATCGCCAGGGAGGGATCGGGTGGAACGGCGTAGAGGTTGACCGTCAGCGAGCCCGTTGCGGCTCCTTGCGGGTCGACGAGCAGCTCGTGGCGGCCGCTCGCCTCGAGCGTCCTGAGGTCGAGCAGCCCGCCGCTCGAGCTCACGAGCGTCCGGCCGCCGACCGTTCCCGTCGGGCCGACGATCGACACGTACGCGCTGCCGGGGAACCCGGTTCCGACCTTCACGACGAAGCGGTCTCCCGCCAGGCCGTCGAACCCGAGCCTCGCGTTCTGCCCGGGCACGTTCAGCGCGACAGTCGCTGCGGACCCGTCCGGCGCGATCGATCCCCCGAGGTCGGCCGGCACGTCGTACAGCGTCAGCGTGATCGCGCCGGTGTACGACGTCTGCGGGTTGACCACGAGCGCGTACTCCCCGCCGCTCGCGAGAGCCTGGACGTCGAGGAAGCCGCCGGAGGTCCCGACGATCGCGCTCGTCAGGCTCGTGCTCCCCTTCATCAGCGCGACGTTGGCGGTCTTGATCGTCACCCCCGAGAGACGCACGCTGACGCGCGACCCCGCCGGAGCGCTGAACGTGGCGCGGGCGTTCTGTCCCGGAACCGTCGTGGCGAGGCTGACCGGCGATCCGCCGGGTGCGATCGTGGCCGTGGCGTCGGCCGGCACGTCGTACAGCTCGAGCGTCATCGCCCCGACCGCGTCCCCATAGGGGTCGACGAGGATCGAGTAGGTGCCGCTCTCCGGCAGCGTCTTCGCGTCGACGAACAGCCCCGACGTGCCGACGAAGGCCGTGGCGCCGAACCTCGTTCCATCGGGCGCGTACATGGTCACGGTCGACTGCGCGAGCGTCACGTCGCGGAGCTGCAGGCTGACCCGGTCTCCGGCCTCGCCCTCGAACTCGAGCTGCGCGTCCTGGCCGGGCGCCGTGGTGGTCACGGTCACCGGCGCGCCGCCGGGCACGATCGGAAAGACCTGCCGGACGGAGCCCACGACGCTGCGCGTGTCGGTCGCGCTCCCTGCCGTCGCGGTCACCGACAGCTCGAGGCTTCCGGGAGCGGTCGGCGTGTACGTGCCGGTGTAGTGCCCGTCACCGCGTGCGAGCAGCGTCACCGGTTGGCCGTTGACGTTCGCGGAGACGTGCGCCCCGGCGGGGTCGGCGCACGCGGAGGCCGACAAGCTGATCGCCAGCTGCTCTCCCGTCTCGAGCGCGAAGCCCGGTGACGGGGCGTCGACCCAGAGCAACGGCCTGCCGGCGCAAGCCACTGCGGAGCCTGCGTTCAGGCGTCCACCGGTCGCGCTGGCCGGCTCGAGCGCCGCGACGGGGTCGGCCGTCCGCAAGAGGAGCGTCTTCACGCCGACGTCGCTCGCGGCAGGCTGTGCGGCTTCGACGAGGGCCGCGACGCCGGCGACGTGAGGCGCCGCCATCGAGGTGCCGCTCGCGTACTGGTACGAGCCGCCGGGCCAGGTCGAGTAGATGTCGACCCCCGGCGCGCTCACGTCGACGGAGCGTTTTCCGAAGTTCGAGAAGAAGGCGTGGCGGTCGCCGTTGTCGCTCGCGGCGACTGCGAGGACGTTCGGAACCTCGTAGGACGCCGGGTACGTCGGGACGGCGTCGTTGTCCATGCCGTCGTTCCCCGCGGCCGCGACGAAGAGCGCGTCGCGTGCGTCCGCGAACTCGATCGCCTCGAGCAGGCTCTGCGAGAAGTCGCCGCCGGCCCACGAGTTGTTGAGGACGTCGGCGCCGTTCGCTGCGGCGTACAGGATCGCGCTGACGGCATCCGCCGTCGTGCCGGATCCGTCGCTGCCGAGGAACTTCAGCCCCATCAACCGAACGTTCCAGTTGACGCCGACGATGCCCGCGCCGTTGTTGCCGACCGCGCCGATCGTGCCGGCGACGTGCGTGCCGTGGCCGTGGTCGTCTGCGGGGTTGTTGTCGCCGCCGACGAAGTCCCACCCGCGCCAGTCGTCGACGTACCCGTTGCCGTCGTTGTCGACGTGGTCGGTGCGACAGCCCGCGCAGTTCTCTCCGGCGTTGACCCACGTGTTCGCAGCGAGGTCGGGATGCGACTGGTCGACGCCGGTGTCGATCACTGCCACGACCACGCCGGGGTCTCCCGTCGTGACCGACCACGCTGCGTCGACGTCGGCGTCGGCGTCGGGAGTCCCGGGCCAGCCGTTGACGACCTGGCCGGTGTTGTTCAAGCCCCAGAGACGGCTGTAGTGCGGATCGTCGGGGACGGCTGCCGTCTCGAGCACGTAGTTCGGCTCCACGTAGCGGACGAGCGGGTCGGCGCGGAGCTCGGCGAGGACGGCGTCCCTGCGGCTCGGCGACACCGTGACGAGCGCGCCGCGGATCCGGCTGAACCGGCGCTTCTCACCGCCGCCGATCCGGCGCAGCAGCTGACGGCGCTCGGCGTCGGAGACGCCTGGCTCGAACCCGACGATCAACTCGCCGGGGACGGCCTTCGCCTTCGGGCTCTTCGCGGAGGCCGGCAGGGCAGCACCCGACGCGCCGAGCGCCAGGACGGCGACGACGAGGATGAGTGGCGTTCGGCTGGCAGCGGTCATCGGAGGCGCCGGGGCCGCAGGCCGACCTGCTCAACGTAGGCGAGGTTTTCGGCTCGCGCTACCCCGTTTCCGAGGGATCAGGGCTCGTCGGAGGGCGTCCATAGACTCCCCTTCCACCACGTCGTCCTCGCGAGAGAGCACCTGAACCAGCATCGGCTTGCCGTCGCTGACTGAACGGCTACGCGGCGCGCACCGCGGCTGGGAGGTCCTGGCCGCGCTCGTCGCGTCGGACCTTCGCGCCCGGTACGGCCGCGGACGGTTTCGGCTCCTCAAGTGGCTGCTCGACCCGTTCGCGCTGGTCGGCGTGTACCTCCTGCTCGTGACCTTCGTCCTCGAACGCCCGGGCGAAGCTCCCGGGCTCAGCCTCGCCTGCGCGGTGATCCCGTTTCAGCTCGTGATGATGTCGGTCACGAACGGCATAAACGCCGTTCGGCTGCGCCGCTCGATCGTCCTCAACACGGCGTTTCCGGGGACCCTCATCCCGCTCTCGGGCTCGTTGACGGAGGCCGTCGCCTTCACCGCGAGCCTCAGCCTCCCGGCGCTGATGATGATCGTCTACGACGTCGCGCCGACGGCTGCCGTTCTCTGGCTCCCGGTGGTGCTCGTGGTGAACCTCCTGCTGGCGATCGCGTTCGCGTACACGGCTTCGCTCGTCGGCCTGTGGTTTCGCGAGCTGCGCCCGTTCATGATCAGCTTCGTTCGAGCGCTGTTCTTCCTCGCACCAGGCCTCGTTCCGCTCGCGGCCGTCGGCGGAGAGGCGTACGAGCTGCTCCGGCTGAATCCGCTGACCGGGCTCTTCGAGGCGTACCGGGCCGTGCTCCTGGACGGCCATCGCCCGGCGGCGTGGGAGTTGCTCTACCCCACCGCGGTCGCACTCCTGCTCCTCGCAGCGTTCCTGCCGATCTACCGACTCGAAGCGAAGCACTTCGCGAAGGTCGTATGAGCGCCGCCTCCGTCACGACGTCCGGAGTCGGCGTTCGGTTCCAGTTCGACCGGCAGAACCGGGTGGTCTCGCCGCTGCTCGCCCGGCTGCGCCGGCCCGGTGACGAGTCCTGGGGCCTGCGCGGCGTGACGGTCTCCGTGACGCCGGGGGAAGGTGTCGCGCTGGTCGGTGCGAGCGGCTCCGGGAAGACGACGCTCCTCCGGCTGATCGCCGGCATCCTGCCCGCGGACGCCGGCCGCGTCGAGGTGAAGGGGCGGATTGCATCGCTGCTCTCGGTCGAGGCCGGGCTCACGTCCGAGCTCACGGGGCGCGAGAACGCGATGCTGCTCGGCGTGCTGGACGGGATGACCCGCCGGGACGCGAGGCGCTCGCTGGACGAGATCCGGGAGCTCGCAAGCCTCGAGGACGCCTTCGATCATCCCGTGTCGAGCTACTCGCAGGGAATGCGCGCCCGACTGGGATTCGCGGTCACGGTGCGCGCCGATCCGGACGTGCTGCTGCTCGACGAGGTGCACGAGGCGCTCGACCACACGTTCCGCCGAGTCGTCGAGGAGTTCACGCGGGGACTGCTGAGCCGCGGCGGGGTCGTCGTCGCGACCGGGCACGACCACTCGCTGCTCGCGCGGATCTGCAACCGGGGTCTGCTCCTGCGGGACGGGCACGTCGCCGCGGACGGACCGCTCGGGTCACCGTGAAGTCGCCGGTCTCGACGACCGCCTCCTCCTCTGCGGGCGTGGTCCGACGCACCGTTGCCCGAAGCCGCGCGAGCAGCTCGTCCATGCCGAACGGCTTGGTGACGTAGTCGTCGGCGCCTGCGTCGAGGGCGCCGACCTTGTCCGCCTCGCGGTCCTTCACCGACAGCACGATGATCGGCACACGGCTCCAACCGCGCAGGCCGCGAATCACCTCGATGCCGTCGATCCCCGGCAGGCCGAGATCGAGGACGACGACGTCCGGATGCGTCCGCGCGGCCAGGTCCAGCGCCTCTTCGCCGGTCGACGCCAGCTCGACGTCGAAACCGCGGGCGCGGAGGTTCGTGTTCGAGGGCGCGGCGAATCTGCGGCTCGTCGTCGACGACGAGGATCCGAGTCACGTGACGGCTTCCAGCCGCAGCACGACGGTGACGCCGCCGCCGGGAGTGTCGTCGACTTCGATCGTGCCGCCCATCGCCTCGACGAAGCCGCGCGCCACCGCGAGCCCGAGCCCGATGCCGTCGCGTGTGCCTGCGTCGCCCAGCCGCTGAAACGGGAGGAACATGCGCTCACGATCGGCGGGCGGGACACCGGGGCCGCGATCGACGACGCGGATGTCGACCTTCCCGTCGACCGCGCCGGCGACGATGCGCGGCGGCGCGTCAGGGGGCGAGTACGCGGTCGCGTTCGCGATCACGTTGGCGAGAGCCCGCTCGAGCAACCCGGCATCGGCGAGAACCTCGGGCGACGGGTCTCGGCAGCTCGAGCTGGATGTCCCGCCCTCGCGGCCCGACGTTCCGCAGCGCCGCGGGCAACACCTCTTCGAGGCTCACCGGCTCGCGCTGCATCTCGAGCGAGCCCGTCTGCAGCCGACTCATGTCGAGCAGGTTGCCGACGATGTCGTTGAGGCGGTCCGTCTCCTCCTCGATCGTGGCCAGGAACTCCTCGCGCTCTTCCGCGGTCCAGTCGACGTCTCGCTGCCGAAGGCTCGAAACCGATGCCTTGGTCGCGGCGAGTGGCGTTCGCAGGTCGTGCGAGACCGCCGAGAGGATCGAGGTGCGAAGCTCGTTGGCAGCGGCGAGCGCACCCGCGGACGAAGCTTCGGCCTCGAGCTCCTCGTGCTCGATCGACGCCGCGAGCTCTGTCGCATACGCATTGAGGATGCCTCGATCCGCCGCGGCGAGCTGCCCACCGCCTTGGACCGCGAGCACGTGCTCCCGGCCGACCTCGAACGTCTCGGTCGCCGCATCCGGGCTGGGTGGCGCCTGGCCGCTCGAAGCCTCGACCAGCCAGCTCGCGCCGTCGCGGTGGAAGACTGCGGCGCCCTCGAAGCCGAACGCGCGCCGGATCCCCTCGAGCAGCGACTCCACGGACGAGTAGCCCGCAAGGCGACCGAGGGTCTCCGCCTCGGCGCGGGCGCGGAGACCCTCGGCGGCACGGCGCGCGGTGAGCGCGACGAAGGAGCTGACGACGGCGGCGACGGTGACGAACACGACCAGCGCGAGCAGGTTCTCGCCCTCGGCGATCGTGAACGTGTAGAGCGGCGGCGTGAAGTACCAGTTGACGAGCAGGAAGCCCCCGACGGCGACGGCAAGCGCCGGCCAGACACCGCCGACGGCGGCGACGGCGACGACGAGGAGCAGGAAGAGCAGGAGAACGCTGGGGAGCGACACGTGGTCTCGGAGGTGTGAGAGCACCCAGGTCAGAAGCGGCGCGGCCACCACGCCGAGGGCGAAGCCGAGCGCGACTCGCCGGCGCGGCGAGAGCGCTCGGTCGACGTCGACTCGGAAGCGACGGCTCCGTCTGACTCCGGGACCTGACTGATCACGTGCACGTCGATCCCGATGCCCGAGTTGCGGATGACGTAGTTGATCACCGAGCCCTGAACGAACTCGCGCCAGCGTGACCGCCGGGTCGCACCGAGCACGATCTGCGTCGCGTTGAGCGTGCGGGCGGTGTTGAGGAGCGCTTCGCCGATGTCGGCGCCGGCGACCTCGCGGTAGCTGCCACCGAGCGTCTCGACCAGCTCGCGTTGCTTCGCCAGCAGTTCGGCCGAAGGCGCCGCGAGGCCGTCCTGACTCAGCACGTGCACGGCGACCAGCTCGCCCTTGATCCGCGCGGCCATGCGCGCCGCGCGCCGAACGAGTCGCTCCCCGTCCGAAGCCCCGGTCAGCGCGACGAGCACACGTTCGCGCGTCTCCCACGGGCGATCGATGCCCTGTCGCCCGCGGTACTCGGCCAGCGCCTCGTCCACGCGATCGGCGAGCCAGAGGAGCGCGAGCTCGCGCAGCGCGCCGAGGTTCCCGGGACGGAAGTAGTTGCCGAGGGCAGCGTCGATGCGCTCCGCGGGATAGATGTTGCCGTGGGCCATCCGCCGTCGGATCGCCTCGGGGCTCATGTCGACGAGCTCGACCTGATCGGCGCCTCTGACGACTGCGTCGGGGATCGTCTCGCGCTGCTTGATCCCCGTGATCTGCTCGACGACGTCGTTCAGCGACTCGAGATGCTGCACGTTGACGGTCGAGATGACCGTGATCCCGGCCTCGAGCAGCTCTTCGACGTCCTGCCAGCGCTTCTCGTTTCGGAGGCCGGGGACGTTGGTGTGGGCCAGCTCGTCGACCAGCGCGACCTCCGGGTTCCGAGCCAGGACGGCGTCGACGTCCAGCTCCTCGAACGTTGCGTCGCGGTACTCGACCCGCTTGCGAGGAACGACCTCGAGGTCGCCGAGCTGCTCGGCCGTCAGCTTGCGGTCGTGCGTCTCGACGAAGCCGACGACGACATCGGTGCCGCGCCCGCGACGGCGTCGACCCTCGTTGAGCATCGCGAAGGTCTTGCCGACACCGGGGGCGGCGCCGAGATAGATGCGCAGGGTCCCGCGCGCCATGCCCGAAGGCTACGCCCGTTCGTCGAGCGCGAGGTTGAGCTCCAGGACGTTGACGGCCGGTTCGCCGAGGAACCCGAGGGAACGTCCCTCCGTGTGAGCCTCGATCAGCCGCAGCACCTCGACCAGGGCGACGTTCCGTGCTCGCGCCACGCGCGGCGCTTGGAGCTCGGCGTTCTCGGGCGAGATGTGGGGATCGAGGCCCGAGCCCGAGCCCGTGAGAGCGTCGATCGGCGCGTCCGCGTCGTTGTCCTGGCGATAGGCCGCTCGACGCTCCTCGACGGCCTCGAGCAGATCCGGGTTCGTGGGCCCGAGGTTCGACGCCGCGCTCGCCATCGCGTCGTAACCGTCGCCGGCCGCCGACGGCCGGGGCTGGAAGTAGCGCGCGCCGGCGAACTGACTGCCCGATCAGGCTCGATCCGACGACGCGGCCGTCACGCTCGATCAGCGATCCGTCGGCGCGACTCGGAAACGCGAGTTGGGCGACGCCCGTCACCGCCAACGGATAGAGCACGCCCGTGAGGAGCGTCAGCGCCAGGAAGGCGACCAGGGCGGGAACGAGTTGGCGGCGCATCAGACGAGCCCCAGTCCGCCGACGACGAGATCGATGAGCTTGATCCCGAGGAAGGCACGACCGAGGTCGTTCACGCCTACGTTGGCTGAGCCGCGGCGCGCTAAGGGCCGACGGCGACGACGCGGGCGATCCACGAGCCGCCCGGTGCTGCGATCGTGACCTTCTCGCCGACCTTCGCGCCGTAGAGCGCCTTGCCGAGCGGCGACTCTGGGGAGACACCGCCGACGCTGGAGATCTCGAGCTGCATCCGCTCGCCCTTCTCGTCCTCGATCTCGACGCGTGAGCCGACGCCGACGCGACCATTCGCAACTTCGTCCTCGACGACCACCGACCGAGAGAGCCGGTCGCGAAGCAGCGTGATCCGGCGCTCGAGCATCCCCTGCTCGTTCTTCGCGGCGTGGTACTCGAAGTTCTCGGAGAGGTCGCCGAAGCCGCGCGCGACGCGGATCGCCTCGACCATCTCGGCGCGCTTCGGGCCCTCGAGCTCGGTCAGCTCCGTCTCGAGCTGACGCTTCTGTTCGGCAGTCAGGGGCTGGGCGTTTTCGTGCGGCACGGAGTAAGCGTACGTCCGATCGCAAATCGCCGCGGAACGGCGCTGCGATCAGCCGAGCGAGACGAGCCGCGGCGGCGCGTCCGGGGCGACGTCCTGCCCCTGCACCGTCGAGGTGGCAACTCGGTTCTTGCCGCCGCGCTTCGCCTGGTAGAGCGCGGCGTCGGCCGCGGCGATCAAGGCCTCTGCGTTGGCGTACGTCGGAAACTCGGCGACGCCGAAGCTCACGGTGAACTTGGCGAGCGCGCCGTTCCGGTCGCGCACGTCGAGCGCGGCGGCGGTCTTCCGCATCTGCTCCGCGGCGCGGGCGGCGTTCACCAGCCTGGCGCCGGGCAGCACGACGACGAACTCCTCGCCGCCGTAGCGCGCCGCAAGGTCGGTCTCGCGCACCGAGCGGTCCAGCGCGGCCGCGAACTGGCGCAACACCTCGTCGCCGGTCTGATGGCCGAAGCTGTCGTTGATCTGCTTGAAGTTGTCGATGTCCGCCATCACGAGCGAGACGCTCGTCTCGTTCTTCGTGGCGCGGATGAGCTCGTCTTCCAGCCGCTCGGCCAGCAGCCGACGGTTGGCGAGCCCCGTGAGCCCGTCCGTCTGCGCCTGGCGGCTCAGCCGGGCGACGTCGCCGACGATCTGGGCGACGGGGCGAGCGAGCCGCGTGGCGAGTGCCGCAGCGAGCGCAAGCGTGAACAGCGCCGCGAGGATGATCAGCCTGTCGGTAGCCCGTCGACAGCGCATCGATCGCGGCCACCGGCTCGAGCGCGACGACGTACGCGTCGGCGACCCCGAGCGCGGCGAACTGAGCGGCGAAGGCGGTGTCGCCAAGGACGACGCGGCCGTCGCGCGGCTCCACGGTGACCCCGGCCGGCCCGCCGGCGAGCAGGCGACCGTCCTGCATGAGCGCGAGCGAGGCCTTGGGCGGCAGCGGCGTTGCCTCGCGGAGCACGGTGAGCACGTCCTTGCCGAGCGGGAGCGAGACCGTCACCCTCGCGAGGATCGCCTGCCCGTTGGCGATCGTCGCCGTCGAGGCGATGCGCGGCTTCCCGGCGAGCGTGCCGATCGTGCGGCCGTCGCGCAGGTCGATGCGTGCATGGCGCGTCGCGGCGATCTCCCGAAGCGCCCGCTGGTCGTTCGTCACGACCGCGCGCTGGAGCGGCAGCGACGTCGCGAGCTCGCTCGCTTGCACGCGGAGGTCGGCGCGCAGAGTCTTGAACGTCGAGGCCGCCACGCGGGCGCCGGCGTTCAGCGCAGTGCTGTGCTCTTGCCAGTTGCTCCGGCGGCCGTTGCGATCGAGCGTCCAGCTCACGGTGCCGACGAGAGCGGCGATCAGCAGAAAGACGAGCACGGCATAGCGGACGACGGGAGTGCCGCGGCGAAACTCGTGCGAGGAGCGGCCGAGCATCAGGCGACTCCCCCGCGAAGGGAAGACGAAAGCTCCGCCGACATCGGCGGCTCAGGTACACGCCGCAGCACCACGTTCATTTGCACGCCTTCCGAGGAGGAACGGTGATTCAGCATCGGCGCCCGGACTCCCACGAGGACTCCCCCGAAGGAGTGAGGTACGCGCCGGTCAGGGGCCGGGCGTGTGGTTCTTGATCCTGATCACCTGCGTGACCTGTGGAGCGGCCAGGTAGTTCGCATTGCCCGGCTGGTTCGCATGGACGATGCAGTCCCCGCGGTCGAGCGGCGTGACCATGTTCCCGGACAGGGAGCAGATCGAGGCGCTGCTCGGATCGAGCGTGTAGGTGACCGCGAGGCCCGAGCTGGACGTCGCCGAGAGCGCGAACGGCGGGTCGTCCTTGTCGTGGTTCCCTGCGTCCGGGAAGGTGATCGTCTGCGATCGCTTGGCGATCGCGAAGGTCTGCTGCACCTGCGGCGCGGCGAGGTAGGCGCTGCTGCCGCTCTGGTTCGCGTAGACCGTGCACGTGCCCGCCCCGGCCATTGCGACCGTCGAGCCGGAGCTGGTGCACGTGCCGGACACCGTGAAGGTGACCGGCAGTCCGGAGCTCGCGGTTGCCGAGACCTGGTAGCTCGATCCGAGGTAGACGGCGTTCGACGGTGCGCTCGAGGTGAACGTGATCGTCTGCGGCGACGGCGCGGGGACGACGGTGAACGACTGCTGCACCTGCGGCGCCGGCTGGTACGACGCGTTGCCCGGCTGGTTCGCGCGAACGATGCAGGTTCCGCTGCCCGTGAACGACACCGTCGAGCCCGAGACGGCGCAGACCGACGGGCTGCCGGACGAGAACGTGACTGCAAGCCCGGAGCTCGCGTTCGCGGCGACGTTGTAGGTCGGCCCGCCGACGTACGCCCCGCTCGGCGCGGGCGAGGTGAAGGTGATCGTCTGCGGCCCCGGCCCGACGGTGAACGACTGCGACACCTGCGGAGCGGCCGAGTAGGAGCCGTTGCCCGCCTGGTTCGCGCGCACGGTGCACGTCCCCGGCGACAGGAACGAGACCGTCGAGCCGGACACGCTGCAGACCGCGGGGCTGCCGGAAGAGAACGCGACCGCGAGCCCCGAGCTCGCGACGGCCGTCACGGTGTACGTCGGGCCGCCGGTGCCCGCGCTGCCCGGAGGCGAGGAGGTGAAGCTGATCGTCTGGCCCGCGAGGCTCACGGCGAACGACTGCGTGACCGGCGTCGCGGCCTGGTAGCTCGCGTTCCCGGCCTGCTCGGCGCGAACCGTGCAGGTGCCGGCCCCGGCGAAAGAGATGGTGGCGCCGGACAGCGTGCAGACCCCGGCGCTCGACGGGTCGATCGAGAAGCTGACGGGCAGGCCGGAGCTCGCCGTTGCGGACACCGTGTAGGTGGGGCCGCCGACGACCGCGCCCGACGGCGGCGACGAGGTGAAGCTGATCGACTGCACGCTCGGCGCGGACGGGCCGCCGATCGTGAACGACTGCTGCACCTGCGGGGCGGACTGGTGGGTCGCGTCGCCCGCCTGGTCCGCGTTGACCGTGCAGGTACCGGAGGCGACGAAGCTGACGGTCGAGCCCGAGACGGTGCAGATACCCGCGCTCGAAGCGGCTGCCGAGAAGCTGACGGCGAGGCCGGAGGTCGCCGACGCACTCACGACGTAGTCGGGGTCACCGACGATCGGGCCCGAGGGCGGCGAGGAGGTGAAGCTGATCGTCTGCGGTGCGAGTCCGACCGCGAACGACTGCGAGACCTGAGGCGCCGCCTGGTAGCTCGCGTTGCCGGCCTGGTCTGCCCGCACCGTGCAGGTCCCGACGCCGACGAGGGAGACGGTGGAGCCCGAGACGGTGCAGACGCCCGCGCTGGCCGGCGCGGCGGAGAACGTGACGCTGAGGCCGGAGCTCGCCGACGCGGAGACCGTGTAGGCAGCCCCGCCGACGATCGCGCCGGACGGCGGCGACGAGGTGAAGCTGATCGACTGCACGCTCGGCGCGGGTGGACCGCCGATCGTGAACGACTGCTGCACCTGCGGGGCGGGCTCGTGCGTGGCGTCGCCCGGCTGGTCGGCATCGATCGTGCAGGTTCCGGCACCCGTCAGCGAGACGGTCGATCCGGAGACCGTGCAGACGGAGGCGCTGCTCGGGTTCGCGCTGAAGACGACCGGAAGACCGGACGACGAGGTCGCGGCCACGCCGTAGGCCGGACCGCCCACCGCGGCGCCCGAGGGCGGCGTGGTCGAGAACGTGATCGTCTGGCCGACGAGGCCGACCAGGAACGTCTGCTGCACCTGCGGCGCCGCGAGGTAGCTCGCGTTGCCCGGCTGGTTCGCCCGGACGATGCAGGTGCCCTGCCCGAGGAGCGAGACCGTGGCCCCGGAGACCGTGCACACGCCGGCGCTCGAGGGAGCGGCCGAGTAGGACACGGTGAGCCCCGAGCTGGCCGTCGCCGCGACGGTGTACGTGCCACCGACCGCCGCGCCGTTGGGCGGGCTCGACGTGAAGTTGATCGACTGGATGCTCTGCGACGGAGCGTCCGAGCCGATCGAGAACGACTGCAACGCCGGCGGCGCGGGGCGGAACTTGCTGTTGCCCTTTTGCGATCGCGTTGATCGTGCACGTCCCCTCGCCGATCAGGTGGACCTTCGCTCCGGTCACCTTGCAGATGCCGGCGCTGTTGCCCTCCGCACCGAACTCGACGGGGAGCCCCGAGCTCGCCTTCGCGATCACGTGGTAGTCGGCGTCGCCGACGTGCGCGGTCGACGGGGGAACGGAGATGAAGCTGATCGTCTGGACCTCGATCGCGACCTCGACGTCGAACGACTGCGCGACCTGCGGCGCCGGCAGGTAGCTCGCGTTCCCGGCCTGGTTGGCCCGGATGGTGCAGGTCCCGCTGCCGACGAAGCTCACGGTGGTCGCCGAGATCGTGCAGACGCCCGAGCTCCCCGGCGCCAGCGAGAAGCTGACCGGCAGACCCGAGCTCGCGGCGGCTCCGACCGTGTACGAGCCGCCGACGACGGCGGCCGGGGGCGACGTGGTGAAGGTGATCGACTGCGCACTCTTCGACGCAGGAACCGTCGGCGGCTTCGACGGGGTCCCGCCGCCGCCGCCCGGCGAAGGCGTCGGCTGGTTCGGCTGGGTGGGATCGGGCGAGGGTCCGCTGTGGGGACGACGGCTCCGGTGCCTCACGACCGGGTGCGTCCGACGCCGACCCGGCGCCGGCGCGGTCGTGCGAACCAACCGCGACGAGCGTCGTGTCGATCGTGTCGGTGGAAACGCTCTCGTCGACGTCCACCGCGAGCGAAGCTTCGTCGTCGGAGCGCAGCGAATCGAGCGACTGCTGGATCACGGACAGGCCGAGCGCGCGCATCGCCGCGCGCGCTTCGGGCGTCGTTGCATAGCTGTCGTCGATCCCGAGCAGCGCGCTCTGCAAGGAGATTGCGATGCTTCGATCGCCGAAGCTGCCCGCCCCCGGCAGCAGCTGCAGCCCGGGCAGCGCGAGCCCGACCCAGAGGATGCATGCGGTCGTCGCGGCGGCGGCACGGCCGAGCGGCGCCAAGGCGGCGCGAACCCGCCGTGAACGGGTCGGCTCGTCTTGCTGCCGTGGTGTCTTCGCCATTACTGCTCCTGCCGCATCGGGGACCGCTGTCCAACCATCGCCCCGAAACCGCGTAGGCACGCTCCCCCATTCGTGTGAGAGCGCACGACGCGTTCAGCGCCCTAAAGCTCAGGTTGAGGCTAAGACTGGCTCGCGAGCAGTGTTACTTCAGGAGCTTGCGCTCGAGCCGCCGCGCGGTGAACCAGACCCCGAGCGCGAGGACTCCGAGCAGGTACGCGACGTGGATCAGCGCGCTCCAGCCGACGTTGCCGAGCGTGAGCTCGCGCATCAGGTCGACCCCGTGGTAGAGCGGCGTGATCGGGAGCACCCACTGAACCGCCTTCGGGTACTCCGCGAGCGGCACGAACGTGGCCGAGAAGAGGAACATCGGGAGGGTCAGCAGCTCGATGAACGCGAAGTCGGCCCACGACCGCATCAACGTCACGGCGGAGAGGCCGAGCGCGGCGAACGCTGCGCCGATCAGCAGTGCGGCGGGCACGGCGAGCAGCGCCCACCACGACTCGATCAGCCCGAGCACGAGCATGATCGTCACGAACGCGACCGCGTAGACGCTCCCGCGCATCAGCGCGAAGATCGTCTCGCCGACGGCCACGTCGCGCACTCCCATCGGCGTCGCCAGGACGCCGTCGTAGGTCTTCGCGTAGTTCAGCTTGAAGAAGACGTTCCCCGTCGTCTCGTAGATCGCGCCGTTCATCGCGGACGCCGCGAGCAGCGCCGGCGCGACGAACTCCTGGTACGAGATCGTCTGGCCGCCGTAGGTGATGTCGCCGACCAGCGCCCCCACGCCGACCCCGAGCCCGACGAGGTAGAAGAGCGGCTCGAAGAAGCCGGACACCATGACCAGCCAGTAGCGGCGGGCCGCCTTGAGGTTCCGGTAGACGAGGTGCAGCGACCGGTCGGCACCGAACGTGAACCACGGCGCAACCCGGCGGTTGAGTGCGTAGTCGGTCACTTGAGCAACGCCCGCCGGTGACGCTTGATCGCGACGACGGCGCCGACGACGACGAAGAGCGAGAGGTAGGCCACGTGACCCGCGGCGAGCAGCGCGTCGATGTCCCCGGTCGTCAGCATGCGGCACAGCTCGACGCCGTGCCAGAGCGGGGTCGCCCACGCGACCGGCTCGAGCCAGTCGGGCAGCTGGGAGACCGGGAAGAACGTCCCCGCGAACAGGAACATCGGGATCAGCACGAAGCGGTTCAGCGCGGGGAACCACCCGTCGTCGCCGCCCTCGAGGCTCGCCGAGAACGCTGCGATCGGGGCGTTGAAGGCGAGCCCGCAGAGCAGCGCGGCGAACGGCGCCAGCACTGCCCACGGAGAGGAGATCGCGCCGCCGACGGCAGCGACGGCCGTGAAGATCACCGCCGCGGAGAAGACGCGGATCGCCGCCCAGCCCATCGTCCCGAGCACGAGCTCGGCGACCCGGACGGGCGTCGCCAGGACCGCGTGGTACGTGCGCAGCCACTTGATCCCGGCCATCACCGGCCACATCGCGTCGTTCGCTCCCATCTGCATGGCCGTCGCGGCGAGCAGACCGGGCGCGACGAACTCGACGTACGAAAGCCCGCCGAGCGCCGCCTGGTCGTCGTCGATCAGCTGGCCGAGCAGAACGCCGACGGAGAGCAGGAAGAAGATCGGGTTGAGGAACGCCGTCGTGATCGTCGCGCGCCAGGTGCGCTTGTACGAGATCGCATGCCACTCGGTGACGGAGAGCGCACGGTCGAACGCCGAGCTCGTGGCCGCGACGGTCGCCATCAGTCGACGAGCGTCCGGCCGGTCAACGTCAGGAAGACGTCCTCGAGCGTGCTGCGCCGGACGAGGACGCTCTCCGCCTCGATGCCGCGCTCGTGCACCGCGTGCACCGTCGCGTCGCCGTTGTCGGTGCCGATCAGCACCCGGTTCGCGAGCACCTCGACGCGCTCGCCCAGCCCGTCCAGCTTGCCGTTCAGCTCGACGCCCTCGGGGAAGCGGAGCTCGACGACCTCTCGCTGCGTGTAGCGCTCGATCAGCGCGCGCGGCGAGCCCTCGGCGACGATCTTCGCCTGGTCCATCACGACGAGCCGGTCGCACAGCTGCTCGGCCTCGTCCATGTAGTGGGTCGTCAGCACCTGCGTGACGCCCTGCTGCTTCAGCCGGTAGAGCCGGTCCCAGAGCACGTGGCGCGCCTGCGGGTCGAGGCCGGTGGTCGGCTCGTCGAGCAGCAGGAGCTCCGGCTCGTTGATCAGGCCGCGCGCGATCGTCAGCCGCCGCTTCATCCCGCCGGAGAGCGGCTCGACCCTCGAGTCGCGGCGCTCCTGGAGCTGCACGAAGTCGAGCAGCTCCTCGGCGCGCGACTTGATCACGTCCTTCGGGATCCCGAAGTAGCGGCCGTAGACGAGCAGGTTCTCGTAGACGGTGAGCTCGAAGTCGAGCGTGTCCTGCTGGGGAACGACCCCCATGCGCGCCTTGATCGTCGGCCCGTCGACCATGGGGTCGAGGCCGAGCACGCGAAGCGTTCCGCTCGTGACGGGCGAGACGGCGCTGATCATCCGCATCGTCGACGTCTTCCCGGCGCCGTTCGGGCCGAGGAAGCCGAAGGTCTCGCCGCGCTCGACCGCGAAGTCGATCCCGTCGACCGCGGTGAACTCGCCGAAGCGCTTCGTGAGGCCTCTGGCCTCGATCAGAGGTGACTCGCTCACGGCCCTCACGCTACCCGTAACGCACAGCGGTTCCGGCACACTGAAGACATGCAGAAGATCGAGAAGACAGAGCAGGAGTGGCGGGCGGAGCTGACGCCCGACCAGTACCGGATCCTCCGCGAGAAGAGGACCGAGCCGGCCTTCACGGGCGAGTACGACCACGTCTTCGAGCCCGGCACCTACCGCTGCGCGGGTTGCGGCACCGAGCTCTTCAGCTCGGACACGAAGTACGACTCGGGCTGCGGTTGGCCCGCGTTCTTCGCGCCCGCGAGCGAGGACGCGATCGAGGAGGAGCGCGACGCCAGCCTCGGGATGGTGCGCACCGAGGTGCTGTGCGCCGCCTGCGGCGGCCACCTCGGGCACGTGTTCCCCGACGGCCCGCAGCCGACGGGTCAGCGGTACTGCATCAACTCGGCCGCACTCGAGCTGGACGAGAAGTGACGACGAGCGGGGCCAGTCGGCCCCGCTCGCCCGTCCGCCGTCAGAAGCTCGCGCCGCGGGCGCGCCCTCGCTCGGGGCGCTCTCCGTTCACGAGCGCGGTGAGGTGCTCGCGGAGACCGGCGATGCGCTCGTCGCGCTCCGCCTCGGTGATCCGGCCGGCCGCGAACGCGGCGTCGACACGCGCGCGAGCCTCCGGCATGAGCGCGTCCACGAGCCCCGACACGGACTTGCCGCGCTCGCGCGCGAGGTCGGCGAGGCTCGTGTCCTCGTCCACGGCCGCGCGCAACGCGGCCTCCGTCAGGCCGAGGTAAGCCGCAGCCGCCTCGAACCTCGGCCCACCGTGGCCGTGATGACCTCGGCCGGGGCCTGCGAAGAGCGGCACGTCACCGGCGGCGACGCGTTCCTTCAACTGGGCGGCCTCCTCGGACGTCAGCTCTCCCGACGCGACCGCGGCGTCGATGCGCGCGGTCAGCGCCTTCTCCACCGCGCTCTCGAGCGCGTTCTCGTCCACGCCGAGGTCCTTGGCGACGGCGCTCAGGATGGCGTCGTCGTTCTCTTCGGGCGTCGCCGCGGTCGCGACGACCGCACCGCCGCCTGCGACGGCTGCGACCGCAGCGGCTCCAGCGATCAGCTTGCGTTTCACGGTGTTCCTTTCACTCGTTGACGAGCGTCAGGAAAGCCGCCCGGACTGAGTCAGGCGTGATAGCGCGTTAGGAGAACGCTGTGAGTCGCTGAGCGAGCTACGCCGTGACGCCCGCGAACTTCGGGATGATGTCCTTCCCGTAGGCCTCGAGCGTCGCTTCCTGTTGGCCGGTCATGAGGTAGATGTTGAACTGGTCGACGCCGACCGACTCGAGCTCGCGGAGCTTGTCCAAGACCTGTTCCGTGTTCCCGAGCACGCAGAAGCGGTCGCAGATCTCGTCGGTGACGAACTCGCCGTGCGCCGCGCCGACGCGGCTGTGGTCCTTGTAGTCGTAGCCCTTGCGGGTCTTGACGAACTCGGTCAACGCGTCGGGAATCTCCGAGTCGAACCCGTAGCGCTCGATCAGGTCCATCACGTGGTTCGAGACCATCGCCGGGAACCACCGCACCTGCTCGCGCTGGTCCGCAATGTCGTCGCCGATCATGCTCGGCGCACCCACGATGCACTTGAGCGCGCTCGGGTCACGGCCCGCCTCGATCGCGGACGCACGCGCCGTGTCCATGATCCACTGGATGATCTGCGGGTCGGCGAGCTGGATGATCACGCCGTCACCGACGCGGCCCGCGACGGCGAGCGCCTTCGGCCCGTAGCCCGCGACCCAGACCTCGATGTCGGGGAGCTCCGGCCGCACCCACTCCAGCTTCAGCTCTTTCTCGTTCCACACGACCGGCCGGCCGTTCATCAGGTCCTTGATCATCGCGGTCGCCGCCTCGAACTCCGCGACCCTGACCGGCTTGAGCCCGACGACGCGACGCGACGAGTCGCCGCGGCCGATCCCCATCACCATGCGGCCGTTCGAGACGTCGTGCATCGTCGCGTACCAGCTCGCCGTGACGGTCGGGTCGCGGATCCCCGGGTTCGTCACGAAGTGGCCGAGCTTGATCCTGTCGGTGCGATCGGCGACGAGCGGAAGCGTCGCGTACGAGTCCTGCCAGAGGATGTGCGAGTCGTAGGTCCAGCCGTACTCGAACCCGTGCTGCTCCGCGAGCGCGTTCAGCTCGATCAGGCGCGTGTAGGGCGGGTCGGGCAGGACGGTGACGCCGAACGTGAGCATGTGACCTCCAGGCTCGGGCTGGCAGGGAAACCGTGATCTTCCCCCGAATCGTGCCACGTGGCAATCTGGCCCTACCTGCTCTTCGGGTTCGTGGCCGGCGCGATGCTCCCGATCCAGTTCGGGATCAACGCCCAGCTGGCGACCTGGGTGGACAGCCCGCTCCGGGCGACGCTGATCTCGTTCGCGGTCGGTACCGCCGCGCTCTTCATCGTGATGCTCGCCGCCTACCGCGACTGGCCCTCGGGCGGCTCGCTTGCCGACACGCCGTGGTGGGTCTGGGTCGGCGGGCTGCTCGGCGCGTTCTACGTGCTCGGCAGCGTCGTCGCGGCGCCGAAGCTCGGCGCGGCGACCCTCGTGGCGGTGATCCTCGCCGGCCAGGCGTTCGCGTCACTGCTCGTCGACCACTTCGGCTGGGTCGGGTTCGAGGAGAACCCGATCACGCCGGGGCGGCTGCTGGGAATCGCGCTCGTCGCGGCCGGCGTCGCCCTCGTCAGGTTCTTCTAGCCAGAGCAGCTCGAGCGTCTTCGTGGTCAGGCGGTCGAGCGCCTGAACCGCGAGCTCCAGGTGCTCCGGCTTCGTGTCCTCGAGCTTCGTGTGCGAGAGACCGCGCAGGCTCTGCACGAAGAGCATCACGGTCGGGATGCCGGCACGGGCGACCTCCGCGGCGTCGTGCAGCGGGCCGCTCGGCAGACGGTGCGACGTGCCCGCGACCTCGTGGATGGACTCGTCGGCGAGCTCGATCAGCTCGGCGTCGAACGGGATCGGCTCGATGCTCCAGATGCGTTCCCACTCGACCTCGATGTTCTCTTCCTCGGCGAAGCGCTCCGACGCCTCCTTCGCGAGCCGGAGCAGCTCCGCGAGCGAGTCGGCGTCGAGATGCCGCTGGTCGAGCAGCTGCTCGGCCGTTTCGACGACGGAGGTGACGATCCCCGGCTTGGTCACGACACCGCCGGACGTGCAGACCGCACCGGCTCCGACCTGCGCGGCGATCGGGCGGATCTCGAGCGCGAGCTTCGCGGCGCCGGCCAGCGCGTCGCGGCGCTTGTCCATCGGCGTCGAGCCCGCGTGCGCCGCCTGGCCGCGCCAGGTGACCAGGTGCCGCTCGACGCCGAAGGTGCCGAGGACGACTCCCAGGGGCAGGTCCAGCGACTCGAGCACGGGGCCCTGCTCGATGTGCAGCTCGAGGTAGGCGGCAGCGTCCTCGAGCTGCCTCCGCGCGTCGAGGGCGCGGTCGAGATCGACGCCGTACGCGCCGATCGCGTCGGGAAGCGAGACGCCCTCGGCGTCCTTGCGCTGCCGGAGCTCGTCCTGGTCGTTCATCGAGCCGGCCGCTGCGCTCGAGCCGAAGAGCGAGCGGCCGAAGCGCGCACCCTCCTCGTCCGCCCAGTTGACGAGGCGAACGGTGAGCGGTTGCTCGCCCTCCTCGGCGAGCCGGCGCATGCACCTCGACGCCGGCGATCACGTTCAGGCAGCCGTCGAGCCAGCCGCCGTTCGGAACCGAGTCGATGTGGCCGCCGATCAGCAGCGCGCGGTCGGAGGCGCCGCGCAGCGTGAACCACTGGTTCCCGGCTTCGTCGGTCTCCTCCTCGACCCCGGTCCCGGCCAGCTTGCCGCTCAGCCACTCCTTCGCCTGCGCCCACGTGTCCGTCCACGCGACCCGCTGGGCGCCGTCCTCGTTTCCGGTCAGCTCGCGGAGCTCTCGAAGCTCGTCGACGGTTCGGCTTGGCGTCAGCGGCACGGCCTGGGAGGATAAACCGGTGCTCCGCAAGGTTGGAATGTTGTTCGCGGTGCTCGCGGTGCTCTGGGGTCTCTGGGAGGGCTTCAAGTGGCTCGGCGAGGCCACCGACCTCCGGCTCGGAGCCTTCACCGTGACCGACCTGACGATGCCGCACCTGCACGAGATCGTCGGCCAGCTGTTCGAGCCCTCACGGACGAACGGGCCGCTCCTGATCGAGGTGCTCTGGCACTCCGCGCTCTTCACGGCGAAGGAAGCGGCGGTCGGGTTCGTCCTCGGCGCGGCGATCGGGTTCGCGATCGGCGTCGTCCTGCACCACTCGCGCCTGCTCCAGCGCGGCGTGCTCCCGTACATCGTCGCGTCCCAGACGATCCCGATCCTCGCGATCGCGCCGATGGTCGTCGTCTGGACCGGCTCGCGCGGCACGCCGGCGTGGTTCTCGGTCGCGATCATCGCCGCGTTCCTGACGTTCTTCCCGGTCACGATCAACACGCTGCGCGGCCTCGACTCCGCCGACCCGCGCGCGCTCGAGTTGATGCGCTCGTACGCGGCGGGAAAGTGGTCGGTGCTCTGGAAGCTGAAGGTGCCCGCGTCACTTCCGTATCTCTTCGTCGCGTTCAAGATCTCGGCGACCGCGAGCGTGGTCGGTGCGATCGTCGGCGAGCTTCCGTCGTCGATCCAGGAGGGTCTCGGCGGGGCGATCCTCAACTTCAACCAGTACTACCTCAGCTCGCCTCCGAGCCTCTGGGCGACGAACCTGATCGCCGCACTGCTCGGGATCACGTTCTTCGCGATCGTCGCGATCGTCGAGCACTTCGTCGTCCGCCGCGCCCCGGAGCACGTCGCGTGAGCGCCGCGGTCTCGCTCCGGAAGGTCGGCAAGACATTTGCCAGAGGAGAGGTGACAGCCCTCCAAGAGATCGACCTCGACGTGCAGCCCGGCGAGTTCATCTCGCTGATCGGCCCGTCCGGCTGCGGCAAGTCCACGCTGCTGCGGATCGTCGGCGACCTGATCCAGCCGAGCTCGGGCGAGGTCGTGGTGAACGGCAAGAGCGCCGACCAGGCGCGTCGCGACGGCGAGTACGGGATCGTCTTCCAGGACGCGGTGCTCTACGACTGGCGAACGGTCGCGCGCAACATCGCGCTGCCGCTCGAGATGGCCGGGTGGGACCGGTCGAAGCGCGACGCACGCGTGAAGGAGATGGTCGAGCTCGTCGAGCTGACCGGCTTCGAGAAGCGACACCCGTGGGAGCTGTCCGGCGGGATGCAGCAGCGCGTCGCGATCGCGCGCGCGCTGTCGTTCTCGCCGGCGCTGCTGCTTGATGGACGAGCCGTTCGGCGCGCTCGACGAGATGACCCGCGAGCGGCTGAACGGCGAGCTGCTGCGGATCTGGTCGGAGACGGGCTGCACCGTCCTGTTCGTCACGCACTCGATCGCCGAGGCGGTCTTCCTCTCGACGCGGGTCGTCGTGATGTCGCCGCGGCCGGGACGGATCACCGAGCTCATCCCGATCGACCTCCCGCAGCCGCGGACCTACGAGACGCGCGAAGAGCCGAGCTTCTTCGAGCTGGTCACGCAGCTGCGCGAGGCGCTGCACGGCGGCTCGGGGCGCGCGCCCACGCTCCGCGCCGCGGAGGCCGAATGAGCGTGCTGGCAACACCCGTCGCCGGCGAGCGGCTGCTCGGCCGCACGATGCGCGGCGCGCGCTCGTGGCTGCCGGCGGTCGGCGTGCTCCTGATCGGGCTCGGGCTCTGGGAGGGGCTCGTCGCGGCCCTCGAGATCCAGCGCTTCCTCCTGCCCCCGCCGAGCGACATCGCGCGAACGTTCTGGGACGAGCGCGACGCGCTGTGGAGCGCGGGTTGGTACACGTTCAAGGAAGCGCTCGGCGGGTTCGCGATCGGCTGCTCCGCGGGCATCGTCGTGGCGCTCGTGCTCGCGCGCTGGCGCGGGCTCTCGGCGGCGATCATGCCCTACGCGATCGCCGCGAACGCCGTCCCGATCATCGCGTTCGCCCCGATCACGAACCAGTGGTTCGGAGTGCTGAACCCGCTCTCGAAGATGGCGGTCGCGGCGGTCCTGTGCTTCTTCCCGGTGCTCGTCAACATGCTGCGCGGCCTGACCTCGGTGCACCCGTCCTCGATCGAGCTGATGCGCTCGTACGCCGCCGGCGAGGTCGAGATCTTCCGCCGCGTGAGGATCCCGAACTCGCTGCCGTTTCTGTTCTCGGCATTGAAAGTCGCGAGCGTCCTCGCGATGATCGGTGCCGTGGTCGGGGAGTACTTCGGCGGGACGCAGGAGGCGCTCGGCGTCCAGATCCGCAACTCGGCGGCGCTCTTCGCCTTCGAGACGGCCTGGGCGGCGATCCTCGTCGCGAGCATCCTCGGCATCAGCTTCTATCTGGCGATCGTGCTGCTCGAGCGCCTGACCATGGGATGGCATCCGTCCGCCCGAAGGGCGGAGTGACGAAAGGAGAGGGATGAGAGGTCGTACGACGTGGTTCTTTCTCGCAACGCTGCTCGCCGCGGCGATGCTCGCGCTCGCCGCCTGCGGCGGGGACGACGACGACGGGGGAGCGGCGGACACCGCCGGGGGGCAGAACGACAAGATCACGCTCCAGAGCAAGTGGGTCCCGCAGGCGCAGTTCGCGGGCTACTACGCGGCGCTGGCGAAGGGGTACTACGACGAGGAGGGCCTCGACGTCACGATCAAGCCCGGCGGGCCGGACATCACGCCCGAGCAGGTCGTCGCGAGCGGCGGCGCCGAGTTCGGGATCGACTGGCTCCCGTCCCTCCTCGCCACGCGCGACAAGGGCGGCGACATCGTCAACATCGCGCAGGTGTTCGCCCGGTCGGGCATGACCGAGGTGACGTGGAAGGACAGCGGGATCGAGAACGTCGCCGACATGAAGGGCAAGAAGGTCGGCGTGTGGTGCTGCGGCAACGAGTTCGAGCTGTTCGCGGCGCTGACGAAGAACGGGATCGACCCGAAGAACAAGGACGAGGTCACGATCGTCAACCAGCCGTTCGACATGAGCCTCTTCGTCTCGGAGCAGGTCGACGCGGCTGCGGCGATGACGTACAACGAGCTCGCGCAGGTGCTCGAGCAGAAGAACCCGGACACGGGTGAGCTCTACACGCTCGACGACCTGAACGTGATCACGATGGAAGACGCAGGCACCGCGATGCTCGAGGACGGCGTGTTCGTCCGCGGCGACTGGATCGCCGAGGAGGCGAACCAGGACATCGCCAAGCGCTTCCTCAAGGCGAGCTTCCGCGGCTGGATCTTCTGCCGCGACAACGCCGAGGAGTGCCTGCAGATCGTGCTCGACAACGGCCCGACGCTCGGCGAAGGCCACCAGCGCTGGCAGCTGAACGAGATCAACGCGCTGATCTGGCCGAACGAGACCGGGATCGGGCTGATGGACGAGGCCGCGTTCCAGCGGACCGCCGACATCTCGAAGCAGTTCGGCGTGATCGCCAAGGACGCGACGTCGGACGCGTACCGCACCGACCTCGCCCAGGCTGCGTACGACGAGCTGGGCGAGGACGGGAACGGCGCCGACTGGCAGAAGGAGACCGTCGAAGTGACCGAGGGCGGCAAGTAGCAACGTGAGCCGAGAAGGGAGATCCGCATGTCAATCTTGATCAAAGGCGGCCGCGTCATCACCGCGGCAGACGACTACGTCGGCGACGTCTACGTCGAGGACGAGCGGATCTCCCTGATCGGCGAGTCGCTCGACGTCGAGGCCGACCGGGTGATCGACGCCGCACGGCAAGTACGTGCTGCCGGGCTGCATCGACCCGCACACGCACCTCGACATGCCGTTCGGCGGCACCGTGACGATCGACGACGTCGAGTCCGGGCAGACCGCGGCCGCGTTCGGCGGCACGACCTGCCACGTCGACTTCGTGATCCAGCCGCAGGGCTCGACGTTCGCCGCGGCGCTCGACGACTGGAAGTCGAAGGCCGAAGGCAAGCAGGTGATCGACATGGGCTACCACATGGCGATCACCGACCTGGACGAGGGCGGCTCGCTCGAGGAGCTCGCGTCGCTGCCCGAGCAGGGCGTCACCTCGTACAAGCTCTTCATGGCGTACAAGGGCGCGCTCATGGTGAGCGACGAGACGCTCTTCCGCGCGATGGAGGTGGCGGCGCAGTCGGGCGCGCTCGTGATGGTGCACGCCGAGAACGGCGACCTGATCGACGTGCTCGTGAAGCAGGCGCTCGCGGCCGGGAACACCGAGCCGCTCTACCACGCGCTCACGCGGCCGCCCGAGGCGGAAGGCGAGGCGACGAACCGCGCGATCCAGCTCGCGCACGTCGCCGGCGCTCCGCTCTACGTCGTGCACGTGACCTGCAAGGAGGCGGTCGACCCGATCGCGCTCGCCCGCGAGAACGGCTGGGACGTCTGGGGCGAGACCTGCACGCAGTACTTCTTCAACAGCCTCGACGACATCGCGAAGCCGAACTTCGAGGGCGCGAAGTACGTCTACTCGCCGCCGGTGCGCGACAAGTCGAACTGGGACGTCCTCTGGAACGCCGTCCGCACGGACTCGCTCTCGGTGATCTCGACCGACCACTGCGCGTTCACCTTGGGGCGACCAGAAGACGATGGGCAAGGACGACTTCTCGAAGATCCCGAACGGCGGGCCGGGGCTCGAGAACCGGCTGCACATGATCCACGAGTTCGGAGCACGTGCCGGCCGGATCTCGCTCAACCGGATGGTCGAGCTGCTCGCGACGAACCCGGCGAAGCTCTTCGGGCTCTATCCGCGCAAGGGCACGGTTGCGGTCGGCTCCGACGCGGACCTCGTGATCTTCGACCCGAACCGCAAGCACGTGATCACGGCGGACGGCCAGCACTCGCGCACGGACTACAACCTCTACGAGGGGACCGAGGTGACGGGGACGCCGGAGATCGTCCTGCTGCGCGGGAACGTGCTCGTCGAGAACGACGAGCTGGTCGCCTCGCCCGGGATCGGGCGCTTCGTCCGCGCGCGCGAAGTTCGGCGAAGAGCTGAAGGGTGGGGCGGCGGTAACCGCCTAGCCCGGCTATAGGATCTGCGTATGCCTCGCTACCTGATCGTCAGGCGGTTCTCGGTCGACGAGAGCCAGATGCCTTTCGTCGGACGGCGCTCGAGAGAGATCACCGAGGACGAGCTCCCGGAGATCACGTGGGAGCACAGTCACGTCGTCGTCGAGCCCGACGGCAACGTCCTGACCTACTGCGTCTACGACGCCCCGGACGAAGAGGCGGTCATGGAGCACTCCAAGCGACTCGGCAGGCACCACGTCGAGTCGCTCCACGAGATCGCCGGCGACGTCACGCCGGCGGACTTCCCGCCGGTTCCGGCCTAGCCCGCGCCCGGGCCGCCCAGGCCCAGCAGCCTCGCGTCGAGCACGTGGAGGCTCGCCTGCTCGGCGAGCGCGAGACGTCGCCTGAGCTCGGTCCGCCGTGGGTCGGTCTCCGGGACGAGGGTGTAGGCCTCGCGGTAGAGCTCCGCGGCGCGCCGCTTCGCCCAGCCGCGCTCGGCAGCCGCCGCCGCCGCAGCGAAGTAGTCGACGGCGCGCGCCTGGTCGCCTGCGTCGCGCCAGTGCCGAGCGAGAGCGGCTCCGACCTCGCCGAACTCGCCGCTCGCGTCCTCGAAGAAGCGCGCCATCTCGCGGTGGCGTTCCTGGCGTCGAGTGCGTGGGAGGAGCTCGTACGCGACGTCCCGGACGAGCACGTGGTTGAACGAGTACTGCTGGTCGCCCTCGAAGGCAGACACCGTGTCGCGCGCGACGAGGTCGCGCCGCTCCAGCTCGGCAAGCGCTGCGCCCAACGCCGTCGTGTCCGGCGTCATTCGCTCGAGCGCACCACGCCAGAACACCTTTCCCGACACCGCTGCGTCGAGCAGGATCGTTCGCTCGCCCGGCGGCAGCGCGTCGAGCCGTGCCGCGATCAGCTCCCTGATCGTCGTCGGCAGCGCAGCCTCGGTCGCACCCGTCTCCGCGAGCGCGCCGACGAGCTGCTCGATGAACAGCGGGTTGCCGTCGGCGAGCTGCGCGACTTCCATCGCCTCACCTGCACGCTCGCCGAAGCCGAGCTCCGTGAGGCGGTTCGCGGCGAGCTCCGACGCGTCATGCGCGTCGAGCGGGCGCAGTTGCAGGGCGGAGTGCGCGACGAGCCCGCCTCCCCACGTCGGTCGAGCGTCGAGGAGCTCCGGGCGCGCGAGCACGACGACGAGGATCGGCAGGTCGCGCAGCCGCGCCGCCAGGAGCTCCACGAGGTCGAGCAGGCTGTCGTCGCCCCAGTGGAGGTCCTCGAACACGAGCAGCGTCGGCTGGTCGGTCGCGACCGCCTCGATGAAGGTGCGAATCGAGAAGAAGAGGCTCTCGCGGTCGGCGACGGTGCCCGACTGGTCCAAACCGAGCAAGACCGCGAGGTGCTCGGTGACGCTGCGCGACTCGGCGGGTGGCAGCAGCGTCGAGACCGCGTCTTCGAGCTTCTGCAGCGCGGACTCGACGCTGTCGGTCTCGAAGATGCCGCAGAGCTGCTTCAGCTGGAAGCCGAGCGCGGCGTACGCGGTGCTCTCACGGTAGGGAAGCGAGCGCCCGCGGACGATCCGGCCGCCGCGCGCCTCGACGAGCCCGGCGAACTCGACTCCGAGCCGTGTCTTCCCGACCCCCGCCGGCCCGATCACCGTCACGAGCTGCGGCGTCCGCTCGGAGGCGACTCGGTCCCACGTCCCGCTCAGCAGCTCCAGCTCGCGCGCCCGTCCGACGAGCGCGCCGGCCAGCGCGCGTTCCCCCGGGACGTGTGCCTCGTGGAGCGCAACCCACGCCGGAACCGGGAGCTCCTTGCCTTTCGCGTTGACCGCCGGAGCAGGCTCGTAGACGATCGCCGCACGCGTCGCGCGATAGGTCTCTTCGCCGACGAGCACGCCGCCGACCGGGGCATCGGTCTGGAGCCGAGCCGCGGTGTTGACGACGTCACCGGTGACCATCGCCTCGCCGAGCGCGGCGCGCGCGTTCATCACGACGAGCGCCTCGCCGGTGTTCACCGCGACGCGGATCTTCAGGTCGAGCTGCGGGTCGGCTTCGTCGATCGCGCGCACGCGGTCTCGCACGGCGAGTCCCGCGCGCACGGCTCGCTCGGCGTCGTCGCCGAACGCGATCGGTGCGCCGAACATCCCGACGATCGCGTCGCCGATGAACTTCTCGACGACGCCGCCGAACGACTCGATCTCTCCTCGGACGGCGTCGTGGTACGGCCGGAGCAGCGCCTGCACGTCCTCGGGGTCGAGGCGCTCGGAACGTGACGTGAAGCCGACGAGGTCGACGAAGATGACGCTGACCAGGCGGCGCTCCTCGTGCGGTGCCTCGTCCTCGCCGGCGAGCGGCTGGCCGCAGGCGAGGCAGAACCGCGCGATCGCCGGGTTCTCCTGGCCGCATGAGGTGCAGAGGCTCACCGCCGGAAGAGCCCGCGCTTGGGCGGTGCGACGCTCGGTCGGGCGGGATCGATCAGCTCCGTCACGCCGTGCTCCTCGAACAACGATTGCAGCGCGTCGGCGCCCTTCTTGAGCTTGAAGTCCATCTCGTCCCGGTAGATCGGCACGAGCCCATGCAGATGAACGGTGCGGCCGTCGGCGAGCTCGATCCGGTCGAAGCCGTCCGGCCCGAGCCTCGGGGGTGCGAGGAACGCGCAGCAGAGCTCGGTGTTCGGCCCGAACGCGTCGGGCGGGCTCCCGTTCGGGACCGTGTGGCCGCGGGAGAGGAACGTCTCGTACAGATGCGGCATCCGCGCCAGGAACTTGAGCAGCTCGACGGGCCACGAGTTCGCCTCGTCCTCGAGCGCCCTGCGTCAGCGGCCAATCGGGCGGCAGCGCGATCGTCAACTCGGCGAAGCGGTACTCCAGCATCGACTCGGGCGCGTCCATCGGACGCTCGGCCATCCCCGACGTCACGAGCGTCGTCCAGTCGCGGCCCGGTGCAGTTGGGACCGTGTGCACGTCGACGTGGACGAGATCCGACACGAGCTCGTGCCAGACGGTCTGCTCGCCGGGAACGTAGCGCTCGAGATGCGCGGTCACCCCGTCGATGAGCGTCGCGTCGCCGACCGCCGGCTCGAACTCCCGCTCGCGCGCCTCGTGGCGGACGATGTCGCTCCCGCCCTCGCTGAACTCGGTCAACGCGTTTGTGGAAAGCCCAGATCGACCTTCGACGTCGCGGGGTCGGGCCAGCGCGACGTGACCACCTTGCCGCGCGTGTAGAACGAGATCCCTTCCGGCCCGTAGATGTGCGTGTCCCCGAAGAGCGACGCCTTCCAGCCGCCGAACGAGTAGTACGCGACGGGCACCGGGATCGGCACGTTGATCCCGACCATGCCGGCCTGCACCTCGAACTGGAACTTGCGGGCGACGCCGCCGTCGCGCGTGAAGATCGCGGTGCCGTTGCCGTACGGGTTGTCGTTCACGAGCTTGACCGCCTCGTCGTACGTGTCGACGCGCGTGACGCCGAGCACGGGACCGAAGATCTCGTCGTCGTACGCCTTCATCCCGGGCTTCAGGTCGTCGAGCAGCGAGACGCCGAGCCAGAAGCCGTCGCCTTCCGGCGTCGACTCGCGGCCGTCGACGATGACCTTGCCGCCTTCGTCCGCCGTGCCCGCGACGTACGACGCAACCTTGTCGCGGTGCTCGCGCGTGACGAGCGGGCCCATCTCGGAGTCGGGCTGCATCCCGTCGCCGACCTTGACCTTCGGGATGCGCGCCTTGACCGCCTCGATGAAGCGGTCGGCGACGTCGCCGACGGCGACGACCTGCGAGATCGCCATGCACCGCTCGCCGGCGGAGCCGTACGCGGCGGAGACCGCGGCGTCGGCGGCCATGTCGACGTCGGCGTCGGGCAGCACGATCATGTGGTTCTTCGCGCCGCCGAGCGCCTGCGCGCGCTTGCCGTGCTTCGTCGCGTTCTCGTACACGTACTTGGCGATCGGGGTCGAGCCGACGAACGAGACCGCCTTGATCTCGGGGTGCTCGAGGATCGCGTCGACCGCGACCTTGTCGCCGTGCACGACGTTGAAGACGCCGTCGGGAACGCCGGCTTCCTTCAGCAGCTCGGCGGTGTACACCGACGCGGACGGATCCTTCTCGGAAGGCTTGAGCACGAACGTGTTGCCGCACGCGAGCGCGGGCGCCCACATCCACATGGGCACCATCGCTGGGAAATTGAAAGGCGTGATGCCTGCGACGACACCCAAGGGCTGGCGGATCGAGTAGACGTCGATCCCCGACGAGGCCTGCTCGGAGAACTCGCCCTTCAGCAGCTCGGGCATCCCGCAGCAGTACTCGATCACCTCGAGCCCGCGCGCAACCTCGCCCAGCGCGTCGGAGAGCACCTTGCCGTGCTCGGCCGTGAGCAGCTTCGCGATGTCCTCGCGGTGCACGTGGACGAGCTCTCGGACCCTGAAGAACAACTCGGTGCGGCGAGACAGCGACATCGCACGCCACGCGGGGAATGCCTCCTTGGCAGCCTGGACCGCCTGGTCGATCTCCTCGACCGAGGCGAAGTCGACCTCTGCGGCCTGCCGGCCCTGCGCCGGGTTGTAGACGGGGCCGTTTCGACCCGACGTCCCGGCGACCGACTTGCCGCCGATCCAGTGTGAAATCCGCTTGACCTCGCCGCTCTTCGCGGCGACCGGTGCCTCTGCAATCTCCGTCATGGCTGCCTCCTCACGTGACAGGAGGACCCTAGCGCGACTACGCTTCGCGCGATGGCCGTCGTGGGCGAGGATCGCGAGCTCGGACAGCGGATTCGGGAGCTCGACAAGGAGTACGTCCTCCACTCCTGGTCGGTGCAGAACCAGATCAACCCGCTGCCGGTCGCAGGCGCCGAGGGCTGCTGGTTCTGGGACTACGACGGGAACCGCTACCTCGACTTCGCCTCGCAGCTCGTCAACGTCTCGATCGGGCACCAGCACCCGAAGGTCGTCGCCGCGATCAAGGAGCAGGCCGACAAGCTGACGACGATCGGGCCGCCGATGGCGCACGAGAAGCGCTCGGAGCTCGCGCGCCTGATCGCCGAGGTCACGCCCGGCGACCTGAAGATGTCCTTCTTCACGAACGGCGGCGCGGAGGCGAACGAGAACGCGATCAAGCTCGCGCGCTGGGCGACCGGCCGCCAGAAGGTGATCGCGCGCTACCGCTCGTACCACGGCGCGACCGCCGGTGCGATCACGCTGACCGGCGACCCGCGCCGCTGGCCCGCCGAGCCCGGCATCCCCGGCGTCGTGCGCATGCTCGACCCGTACACGTACCGGTGTCCTGCGGGGCACCCGGATCCGTGCCCCGTGTGCTCGGGCGGGCCGCACCTCGAGGAGATCCTGCAATACGAAGGCGCGCACACCGTCGCCGCCGTGATCCTCGAGACGATCGTCGGCACGAACGGGCTGATCGTCCCGCCCGACGGCTACCTGCAGTCGATCCGCGAGGTCTGCGACCGGCACGGCATCCTGCTGATCTGCGACGAGGTGATGGCGGGCTTCGGTCGCAGCGGCAAGTGGTTCGCCTGCGAGCACTGGGACGTCGTCCCCGACATCCTCACCGTCGCGAAGGGCATCAACTCGGGCTACGTCCCGCTCGGTGCGATGGTCGTGAACGAGAAGCTCTCCGACTGGTTGCAGGACAAGCCGTTCGCCGGCGGCCTCACGTACTCGGGCCACGTGCTCGCGTGCGCGTCGGCGGTCGCGTCGATCGAGGCGTTCAAGGAGGAAGGCATCGTCGAGAACTCGGCGTCGCTCGGCGAGTACCTCGCGGTCGAGCTGCCGCGACTCGCGGAGCGGCACCCGTCGATCGGCGACGTCCGCGGCAAGGGGCTCTTCTTCGGGCTCGAGCTCGTCACGAACCGCGAGACGCGCGAGCCGCTCGTCCCCTTCAACGCGGCGGGCGACGCCGCGGCGCCGGTCAACCGGATCGCGAAGGCGGCGATGGAGCGCGGCCTCTACCTCTTCGTGCACTGGAACGTCGTGATCATCGCGCCGCCGCTGACGATCACCCGCGAGGAGCTCGACGAGGGCCTCGGCGTCCTCGACGAGGTGCTCGCGATCGCGGACGAGTACGCGAGCTAGGACCGGCTCTCGCCGTACGCGCGGAGGTGCAGCCGGACCGGACGCGCGTCCGCCGGGGTGTCGTCGCGCGTGAGCGCGATGTAGGGCCGGATCGCCCGGTCGAGCTGCGATTCGAGCGCCGCGAGCTCGTCGGGCGTCATCAACAGGTGGTACGTGTGCACGACGCTCGCGTCGCGCCACGGCTGCGGTAGCTCGTCGCGCGCCACGAGGTGCCGCAGCAACGCCTCCTCCTCGGCTCGAAGCTGCGTCATCAGGACCGCTCCTTCGAGGTGGTCGTCTGTCTCCGCCGGGTCGTACGCGAACCCGGTGGCAGTCGCGCGCCACGGCCGCTCGCGACCGTCGTCCGAATCGACTCGCTCGACGAAGCCGAACCGAGCGAGTTGGCGCATGTGCCAGCTGCAGGTGGACGCGGACTCACCAACCGCCTCGGCGCACTGGCTCGCCGTGCGTGGGCCGACTGCCATCAGGTGATCGAGCAGCGAGACCCGCGTCGGGTGGGCGAGCGCCTGCAGCGCCCGGGGATCGGTCACTCGAACGACGTTTTCCGGGTTCTTCATGGACTCTGAAAGGATCCTTTCAGATAATGATACGGTCTTCCCATGACGGCACCACTCGAGCTCCAGGCAACGAACGGCGAGCTCGCCCTCGCGGGAACGCTTCATCTGCCCGACGGCGAGCCTCAGGCCACGGTGCTGATGGTTCCCGGCTCGGGGCCGTCGGACCGCGACAACGACGGCTACTTCACGACGATCCGGGCCGGCCTGCTGGAGCGCGGCATCGCTGCGGCGTCGTTCGACAAGCGGGGCGTCGGCGGCTCGACGGGCGACTGGCGCGACACGGGCCCGGCCGAGCAGGCGGCCGACGTCGCGGCGCAGCTGGCCTGCCTACGAGCGACGCCCGGAATGAACCCCGCCCGGCTCGGGTTGTTCGGCCACAGCCAGGGCGGCTGGGTCGTGCTCGAGGTCGCGGCGGCCGATCCGTCGGTCGCCTTCGTCGTCACCAACTCCGGCCCGGGCGTCACGATGGAGCGACAGGAGCGCTACGCCACCGAAGCCCACATGGCCGCCGCGGGAGCGCCGGCCGACGCGATCGCCGGGGCGCTCGCGAAGCAGGACGCGCTCATGGCGCTCGTCCGCGACGGTGCAGACTTCGAGACCGTCCTGGCCGCGGCCGGCGGGGACGGTCCGCCGGACGCCCTCGAGCTCGAGCTCGTGCGCCGCTGGCTCGACCACGACCCCCGCACCGCCCTCGAGCGGATCGAGTGTCCGCTGCTCGCGATCTTCGGCGACGAGGACCTTCACGTCCCCGTCGAGGCGAGCATCGCCGTCTTCCGCGCCGCGCGCGCCGACCGTCCGGAAAGCCTGGACGTCGTGACGCTCCCCGGGGCCGATCACCGCCTACAGAACGGCGATCCGAAGACCCTGCACGCGGGCTACGAGCCGGCGCTCGGCGACTGGATCACTCGCTTCGCCGACAGTGACTGAGTCCCGTTGAGCAGCAGGTCTCGCACGCGCTTACCACCGGCGAGGCCGACCCGACGCTCGAGCAGCTCGGTCAGCTCGGCTGGAGCGATTCGCTCCTTCCGGGCGGCCGCGAGGAACTCCGCCACCGCCGGCTTCAGCTCGCCCGCGGCGTCGAACTGCCAGGACGGGTACTCCCACTCGCCCGAGTCGTTCCGGGTCGCGTAGAGCTCGCAGTCCTTGCGCATGCGGTCGATCCGCACCGGGTCGACGCCGAGTCGAAAGGCGAGCCAGGAGCCGGTCAGGTTTGCCATCGCTTCTCTCCTCAGGCCGGCCGGGGCGCGAGGCGCCCCGCCGGCTTCGTTGCGGACTTGATCCCCTTGACGATCCAGCCTCCCACAGCAAGCGTGAGGAGCGCAATCGCCAGGGCGGTGAAGTAGACCCACTTCGGCATCTCGTGCTCCTCTCGCCTACGTCGTTGCCGCGGCGAGCTGGCCCGCCGGGGCGTAGTGGGGCTGGAAACCGAGGCTGCGGCCGATCGGTGCGCCCAGCGCAAGCGCCGTCTTCTGCAGCCACCTCGGCACGACCGGGAGCTGCACGTCCTCGAAGTGGTGGTTCGCGATCACCGCGAGCCGCAACGGGTTCGGCATCCCCTTCTTGCTCGTCTTGCCGTCGGCCGCGAGGCCGAACATCGTCTCGATCAGCTGCTCGAACTGCAGCGCCGGGCGGACTTCGACGCGGAACACGAGCTCGTCCTCACCGGCGTTCCACCACTTGTGAGCGACCCGCGGCTCGACCACGACGACGCCTTCCGCCCTGGCTTCCACCGTCTTCCGGCCGATCTTCGCTCCGAGCGTCCCGCTCAGCACCTCGAAGGTCTCGGTCTGGTGCGGGTGGACGTGCGCCGCGGCGACGACCGCGCCGGGGGCGGCGCGAAGCTCGATCAGCACGTACTCCCCATCGGTCTGCGCCGCCGTCTTCAGGAACGTCATCCGCTCCTTCGTGACGGGGTTCATCAGAGTGTCGCCTGCCTTGATCATCGCTGCCTCCTCAAAAGTCGCTTGGTCAACCTCTCGATGCGCTGATCCTGCGCCAGCGGGGGCACCGGTCGCATCGGGGCGACCCCCCAAGATCGACACCAGGTTTTGGGGGGCCGGCGTCTAGGGGGCGAGGGCGGTTTCGGCGCCGAGCGCGCCCGCGAGCTGGGCCCGCGACGCGATCCCGAGCTTGCGGTAGACGCTCGAGAGGTGCACCTCGACCGTCTTCGGGGTGACGAAGAGCGCCTGGGCGATGTCGCGGTTCGTCATCTCCTTGGCGGCCATGCCGGCGACCCGCCGCTCGCTCGGGGTGAGGGCATCCAGGCCGCTGAGCGCCACGCGGCGCGGACGAGCGCCGGTCGCCATCAGCTCGTCCTGGGTGCGGGCCGCGAGCGTGACCGACTCGCCGCGGTGGGCGAGCTCGAGCGCCTGCCTGAGGTACTCCCGCGCGTCGGAGCGGCGGTTCGCGCGCCTGAGCGCCGATCCCAGCTCGAGCAGTCCCCGCGCCCGCTCGAGAATCGCCTCGGAGTCGTGCAGCAGGGCGACGGCCTCCTCGAGCAGCTCGATCCCGGGCTCCCCGCCTTCGATCATCCCGGCGACGCGAAGCGCCTTCGCCAGGGCGCGCGACGCGCCCCAGCGGCGTGCCAGCTCGACCTCCTCGGCCGCGAGACGCTTCGCCTCGTCGGTCGCTCCGAGCTGGTGGTGCGCAAGCGCCATCTGCGAGCGCCACGCGATCACCGCCGGGTTCGTCCCCCCGAGCGCCTCGTAGACCTGCCGCCCTTTCTCGAACTCGGCGATCGCGTCGCGGTAGCGGCCCTGGAGGTAGCGCAGTGTGCCGCGCGAGTCGTAGACGAACGAGTGCTCACGCGCGAGCTCGGGCAGCGCGTCGACCTGGGCGAGCGTCTCGATCGCCGCCTCGAGATCGCCGCGCTGCATCTGCGCGTCCGCGAGAAAGGCGAGCGCGTACGGCAGCCCGCTGGCGAGCCCGTGCTGGCGGCTCGACTCGACCGCGTTCTGCAGGTCCGCCTCGGCCTCGCTCAGGTCGCCGGTGAAGATCTGCAGGTAGCCCCGGAAGATCGACGCCACGGCGAATGCCGAGATCGAGCCGCGGATCCGTGCGTCGGCAAACGCATCGTCGAAGATCGCGCGTGCGGTCTCCCACGAGTCCGCGACCGTGAGCGTGACGGTCGAGAACGCGAACGCCGGATTGTCCTGCGAGAAGAGCGCACCACCGGCGACCGCGCGCTCGGCGTAGTCGACGCACATCGCGCGGTCGCCGAGCGTCCTTGCGCCGTCGAACGCGAGCAGGCCGAGCAGCTGGCGCGAGCCGATGTCGTCGCCGAGCGGGAGCTTGCGCACCCGCTCGATCTGCTTTCGCGCCAGCGGGTAGAGCGGCGCGAAGATCAGCGTGACGGTCAGCAGACCTGCTTCGAGACGCCGGCAGAGGTCGAGGTCGCTCTCGCCGACCGACTCGATCGCGGCCTCGAGCACCTGGACGGCCTCCTCGACCTGAAGGCTGTAGAGCAGCGTGCGGCCGAGGTCGAGCGCGATGCGGGCCCGTCCGATCGTGTCGGTCGTGAGCGCATGCGCCTCGCGCAGGTGCCGCGCGGCGAGCGGGCTGTCGACCAGGCGCTCCGCGAGGCCGAGCCGGTAGAGCAGCTCGGCGCGATCGGCGTTCTCGAGCGGTTCGTCCGCCGCGCGCCGGAGGTACGACGCGGCGGCGTCGGGGTCGCCCTTGGCGAGCGCGCGGTCGGCCGCCTGGCGGAGCGTCGAGATCCCGTCCTCGATCGAGCCCGGCCGGGTCAGCAGCAGATGGGCGGCCACCTGCTCGGTCGGCGCACTCGCCTCGGCGAGCAGCGCTGCGGCCGCGGCGTGCTTCCGCTCGCGCTCGGCACCGTTCAGCTCCGCGTACACGGAGGCCCGCACCACCGGGTGCACGAACGCAAGGCGACGCTCCGCGCGCAGCAGCCCGTTCCGTGCGAGCGTCGCGGCGGTGTGAGCAGCGAGCTCGCGGTCGATCCCCGCGAGCGTCGCGGCGTCGGACAGGCGCACGTCGTCTCCGAGGACCGCGACCGCCTGGGCGAGTGACGTCGCCTCTGCCGGCAGACGCGAGAGACGGAGGCTGACCGAGCGCGAGACGGCCTCGGGGCCGATCTCGTACACGCGCTCGGCGTTCTTCGCCTTCGGCGCGATCCCCTCGCTCGAGAGCGCATCGAGGAGCGCGCCGAGGAGGAGCGGGTTCCCACCGGTCGCCTCGTGACACGCGTCCGCGAACTCGACGTCGACGTCGCGTGCGAGCTGTCTCGCGGATCAGCGACGCCGCAGCGTGCAGCGTCAGCACCTGCGGCCGGATCACGACCGCGCCCGCGTCGGCGACCATCTCCGCAACGAGCGCCTCCTCGTTCGACTGGGCCGAGGGGCGCGTGCCCGCGACGACGAGGATCGGCAGACCCTCGAGGCGTCGCGCGGTGTAGCTGAGCCAACGGAGCGACGCGGCGTCGCCCCAGTGCAGGTCGTCGACCGCGAGGAGCAGCGGCTGGCGCGTCGCGAGGTTCCCCGCGAGCCAGAAGAGCCCGTGCAGCGTCGCGAACGAGTTGTCCGCGAGCGCCTCCGGGTCGCTCAGGCCGCGCTCGTCGAACAGCGGTGCGGAGAGTGCGGCCGCGCCCGTCAGCAGCTCCTCGCGCTCGGCCGGCGACGACAGCGCGAGCACGGGCTCGAAGAGCTGTCGCACGATCCCGAACGAGAACTCGTGCTCTCGCTCGCCGCCGCGCGCGGTCAGCACCCGCATCCCCGCCGTGGACGCGAGCGAGCGCGTCTCGCCGACGAGGCGGGTCTTGCCGATGCCCGCGTTGCCCTCGATCGCGACGAAACGGCCGTTGCCCCCGCGTGCGACCTCGATCATCGCGCGGAGCGCCGCGAGCTCCGCCTCCCGCTCGAGCAGGACCGCGCCGCCGGGAGCGACTCCCATGGCGGCGCGCGTCGTGAGCGGCGGGAACGCGTCGGCAAGCCCCGGCACGACGAGCTGGTAGAGACGCTCCGGCCGGTCGAGACCCTCGAGCCGGTTCTCGCCGAGGTCGCGAAGCGAGACGTCGCGCGGCAGGTCGTGCTCCACGAGCCGCGCGGTCGTGGACGAGAGGAGGATCTGCCCGCCGTGGCCGGCGTCGCCGATCCGCGACGCCTGGTGGACCGCGAACCCGACGTACCCGTCCTCGCCGAGCGTCGCCTCGCCCGTGTGGACGCCCATGCGCACGCGCACGACGGTCCGCTCCGGCCACTCCTGGCGTGCGAGCGCCTGCTGGCCGGCGATCGCCCCCTGGACGGCCGCGCCCGCGCTGCGGAAGACCGCGAAGAAGGAGTCGCCCTGACGATCGATCTCCTCTCCGCCGGCCTCGTCGAAGGCCTGCCGGAGGAGCTCGTTGTGGATCGAGAGGACGCGGCCGTAGTCGTCGCGTCCGAGGTCCTTCAGGAGCTCGGTCGAGCCCTCGATGTCGGAGAACAGAAACGTGACCGTGCCGGCGGGGAGCGCGCTCATCTTCGGAGGTTAAGAGTAGGGACGAAGGGCGCCCGTGAGCGGCTAGCGCCGACGAGCTCTGCGCGGGGTTCGCCGGCGCGCGCGCGAGCGCTCGAGTGCGGCCGCGGCCTGGTCGGCGAGGAGATCGACCGGCAGCGGGCCCTCGGGCTCGGGTTCCGGCTCGGGCTCGGGTTCCGGCTCCGGTTCCGGTTCCGGTTCTGGTTCCGGTTCTGGTTCCGGCTCGGGCTCCGGCTCGGGCTCCATCGCGACCGCGACCGGCAGCGCGTCGTCGAGCTCGACGTGCTCCTCCGCCGGCCGGCGGAACCAGCTCCGCCGTTGCGGCTCGACCAGCTGCTCCTCTGCTTCGACCTGCTGCTCTGGTTCGGGCTCGAGCTCCACTGGTTCGGGAAGCGAGGGCAGCTGCGCCTCCTGCTCCCACGGATCGAGGGGGCTCTCGGAATCGACCGGTGCCGTCGCAGCCTCCGGCTCCGGTTCAAGAGGGGCGACCGGCTCGCGGCGGCGGCCGAAGAGGCCGAAGCGCCGCGGGCGATCCGCTTCCGGCTCGGCGACGACGGGGACGGCCTCGGCGGCTGGCGGCTCCTCGGCCGGGAGCTCCACAGCCTCCGGCTCGGGCTCCGGCTCGGTCCGGCTCGGGCTCCGGCTCGGGCTCCGGCTCGGGCTCCGGTTCCGGCTCGGGCTCCGGCTCGGGCTCCGGCTCGGGCTCCGGCTCGGGCTCTGCGACCTCGGCGACGACCGCGTCGTCGAGCATCGTCAAGGCCTCGGGGCCTTCCTCCGGCGCGACCCACGCCTCGCCGACCGGAAGCTCGGCCGGCTCGTCGCGGTCGAGGTCGGGCGCCGCCGCGGGAGCCGCGGACCGAGGGATCGCACGCTCGCGCGCGGCAACCCATTCGAGCAACAGGACGACCCCGAGCGCGAGGCCCATGACGAGGACGATCGTCAGCGCGGACCAGCCGGCGACGCCGACGACGACGCCGATCAGGATCAGGAAGCTGAACTCGCCGGCGAGCCGGGGGAAGGACGGCGGCAGCGTCCACTCGCTCACGCGCCCGCGCGAGCCTCCGCCGCCTGGATACCCGGCTCCGCCCTGCCAGGACTGCACCGTCCAGCCCGAGCCGCGGATGTTCCGCAGCTCGGCGCGGAGCTCGGCGGAGGTGCGCTGGAAGACCTCGACCGCCTCGAGCGTGCTCAGGGTCGCGTCGAGCTGGGCGGCGTGGCGGTAGAAGGCGTCGAAGGCCTCCCGCACCTTCTCGCGGTCGTAGCCCTGCTCGGCGACCGGCAGGTCCTCGACCCTGGGCAGGGGCGTCGTGCGGCGCTCAGGCTCGCGCGGCGTCGCGGGCTCGGGCGCAGGCCACTCGGCGTCGCTCATGCGCCAAGTATGACCACGGGCCGGAAAACCTAGTCGCCACTCACAAGCGGGAGGCCGGGCGCGACCAGCCGACGGCCCCCGAGCTGGTAGACGACGTCCACGCTGTCGTTCTGCCGGTACGTCCCCGCGATCCCCAGGATGATGCTGAGCCAGCGCCAGAACCCGAGCCGCCCTTCACGGGCGAGCTGACGTTCGAACACGAGCGAATCGGCACGACGGATGTAGTCGCGGCCCTCGACCTGCGGGACGCCGTTCACGTAGACCTCGATCTCGCCCGTTACCTGGGGCGGCAGGTCCACCCTCGTCTTCGCGCTCACCCCTCGTAGAATGCCACCGGCTGTGCGCCGCCTCGCCTCGATCGCCGCTGTCGTCCTCGGTGCGCTCGCGTTCGCGACGCCGGTTCTGGCGGACAACGCCGGCCTGACGCCGGTCGACCCGAAGTCCCCGAACGCCGAGGCGATCAGCGACACGTACTACCTCTTGCTCGGCGTCACGGGCATCGTCTTCTTCGCCGTCGAGATCGCGCTCGTCGTCTTCCTGATCCGGTACCGACGGCGCGGCCGGCCGGTCGACGAGGAGGGCCCACAGATCCACGGGAACACTCGCCTCGAGCTGCTGTGGACGATCGTGCCCCTGTTCCTCGTGACGATCGTCGTCGGCTACGTCTTCTACAAGCTCCCCGACGTGACCGACGTCTCGAGGGCGAGCGGTGAGTCGAACCTCGTGATCGACGTCGAGGGCCGCCGCTTCTACTGGGAGTTCCGCTACCCCGACGGGCAGATCACCTACGACACGCTGGTCGTCCCGGTCGACCGAACGGTCGAGTTGAACGTGACCGCGCCCGACTTCGACGTGATCCACTCGTGGTGGATCCCCGCGCTCGGCGGGAAGATCGACGCGATCCCGGGGAAGCTCAACCACACCTGGTTCCGCGCCGAGGAAGCCGGAGAGTACGAGGGCAACTGTGCCGAGTTCTGCGGCTTGCAGCACGCCGAGATGACGATGGTCGTGCGCGTGACCGACGCAGGCGCGTTCGACGCCGAGCTCGCGCGGCTCGCCGGCAGCGGCCAGGCGCAGTTCGAGGCGACCTGCGCGAAGTGCCACAACGTGAGTGGGCCCCAGCTCGTCGGTCCGACGCTCGGTGGCAACCCGACGCTCGCGGATCGCGTGGCGCTCGCGACGCTGCTGCGCGAGGGGCGCGGCGAGATGCCTGCGGTCGGCCGCGACTGGAGCGACGACCAGCTCGACACGCTGCTCTCGTACACGCGCGGCGTCGGAGGCGAGCAGTAGTGGCAGTTCGCGTCGAGCCGATCTACCCGGTGCCGTGGTACCGCGGCCGCTTCGCGAGCTGGCTCGTCACGACCGACCACAAGCGGATCGGCTTGCTCTACATCTGGACGAGCCTCGTGTTCTTCCTCCTCGGCGGCGTGATGGCGCTGTTGATCCGCACCGAGCTGCTGACGCCCGAGACGGCGGACGTCGTGAGCAGGCAGACGTTCAACCAGCTCTTCACGATGCACGGGCTGACGATGGTCTTCCTGGTCGTCGTCCCGATCCTCGCGGGCTTCGGGAACTACCTCCTGCCGCTGATGATCGGCGCGAGGGACATGGTCTTCCCGCGGTTGAACGCGTTCTCGTACTGGACGTTCCTGCTGGGCGGGATCGTGCTCTACGCCTCGTGGTTCTCGGCCGGGGGCGCTGCGGACACCGGCTGGTACCTCTACCCGCCCTACGCGACGCTGACCGGGACGTCGGTCGACCTGACGATCCTCTCGTTGCATCTCTTGGCGGTGTCGTCCCTGGCCGGCGCGATCAACTTCGTCGCGACCGTCCACACGATGCGCACGCCGGGCATGTCGTGGATGCGCATGCCCTTGTTCGTCTGGTCGATCTACACGTACGCGTGGCTGCTGGTGCTCGCGCTGCCGGCCGTCGCCGCTGCGCTGACGATGTTGCTGCTCGACCGGACCGCGGGCACGCACTTCTTCTTGCCGGACGAAGGCGGCAACGCCGTGCTCTATCAGCACATGTTCTGGTTCTTCGGCCACCCCGAGGTCTACGTCATGGTCCTGCCTGCGTTCGGGATCGTCTCCGAGGTGATTCCGGTGTTCTCCCGCAAGCCGATCTTCGGCTACGCGGCGATCGCCTTCGCGACGATCGGGATCGCATTCGTGTCGCTGCTCGTCTGGGCGCACCACATGTTCGCCGTCGGGATGCCGAACTTCCTGAACGGGTTCTTCATGATCGCCTCGGTGCTCGTCGGCGTTCCGACCGGGATCAAGCTCATCAACTGGCTCGCCACGCTCTGGCGCGGCAACGTCACCTTCGCGACGCCGATGCTCTTCGCGCTCGGCCTCATCTCGGTGTTCACGATCGGCGGGCTCACCGGGATCATGGTCGCCGCGTTCCCGTTCGACTGGCAGGTGCACGACACGTACTTCGTCGTCGCGCACATGCACTACGTGTTGTTCGGCGGGTCGATCTTCGGGATCTTCGCGGGGCTCTACTACTGGTGGCCGAAGCTGTTCGGCCGCATGCTCGGCGAGGGCCTCGGCAAGCTCAACTTCTGGCTCTACTTCATCGGCATCAACCTGACCTTCGGGCCGCAGCACTTCCTCGGGCTGCTCGGCATGCCGCGCCGCGTCGCGGGCTACCGGGACGCACCGTGGTGGGAGACGTGGAACGTCGTGTCGACGATCGGCTCGTTCACGCTCGCGCTCGGCACGCTCGTGTTCCTGATCAACGTCTGGCGCTCGCGGAAGGCTCGCCGGGTGGGGAACGACCCGTGGCTCGGGGACACGCTCGAGTGGTACACGACCTCGCCCCCGCCGGAGCACAACTTCGACAAGGTGCCGTACATCTCGAGCCCGCGTCCCTTGCGCGACCTTCGGGTTCGGCTCCGAGAGGAGCTCGGATGACCCCGGGTCCCTGGCTTCGCCTGTGCGGCGTGGGCGCGACCGCCGCCGCCGCAGCGACCGTCGCGAGCGGCTCGCTCGGGGTCGCGCACGGCGCGCTCGCCGCGATCGCGCTGCCGCCGCTCGTCGCGCTCGTCGTCGCGGCCTGGCGCGTGCACCCCCGGCTCCTGCCCTGGACGCTCGCGTCCCTCGTTTCCTTCCTGGTCGCGATCGGGACCTGGTGGGCCGGTGCCGTGCACGTCGCCGCCGCTGCGGTTGCGCTCGCGGTGATCGCGGCGACCACCGCTCAGCTCTTCCGGGGGGAGCACGTTCCCGCCGGAGCCTGGCGCGACTACGTGACGCTGACCAAGCCGCGGATCATGTCGCTGCTGCTCCTGACGGGCGTGTGCGGGATGTTCGTCGGGGCGGGGGGAGTGCCGCCGCTCACCGACGTCGCGGTGCTGCTCGTCGGCCTGGCGCTCGCGTGTGGCGGCGCGAGTGCGCTCAACCACGTGCTGGACGCGGACATCGACAGGCTGATGGGCAAGCGCACACGCTCGCGCCCCGTCGCGACCGGGCGCATCGCGCCGGAACGCGCGCTCGAGTTCGGGCTCGCGCTCTCTGCGCTCTCGTTCGTGCTGCTCGCGAGCTTCGCCAATGTCCTGACAGCAGTGCTCGCGCTCGTCGGCAATCTCTTCTACGTCCTGGTCTACACGCGCTGGCTCAAGCGCACGACTCCGCAGAACATCGTCATCGGCGGCGCAGCGGGGGCCGTTCCGCCGCTCGTCGGCTGGGCCGCGGCGACCGGCGACCTCACCCTCCCCGCGCTCGCGCTCTTTGCGATCGTCTTCTTCTGGACGCCCCCGCACTTCTGGGCGCTCGCGCTCCTGATCAAGCGCGACTACCAGGCGGCGGGGATCCCGATGCTGCCCGTCGTCCGCGGCGAACGTGAGACCGTCCGGCAGATCGTCGCCTACACGCTCGTGCTGATCGCGGTGACGCTCGTTCCGGTTGCGTTCGGGATGTTCGGCGCGATCTACCTCGTCGCAGCCGTCGTCCTCGGCGCAGCGTTCCTCGTGCTCGCGTGGCGCCTCTACCGCGAGCTCGTCCCCGCTCGAGCGGCGGTGCTCTTCCACTACTCCCTCGCCTACCTCGCGCTCCTCTTCGTCGCGATGGCCATCGACCCCGTGATCGCGTGACCGAGCCCGACCGCGAGACCGCCCGCAGGAGCCTGTTGATCGGCTGGGGCCTCTTTGGCCTGTTTCTCCTGCTGTTCGCCGGCTCGTTCGCGATCGCGCTCCTCTATCTAGCGCTCGATTAGCTCAAGTTTCCGGGCGTTCGCGCCGATCCCGCAGAAGATGCTCCGGCTCGTCCGTCTCTGCGCGCTCACAGGGCTGCTCGCCGCCCTCTGGGCGCAGCCTGCCTCGGCTGCGCGAATCCTCGGCCTGCCCGAGACGATGACGACGACCCACTTCCAGATTCACTACACCGGCGAGTTCGCCAGTGCCGCAGCGATCACCCAGCAGCGTGCCGGCGACCTCGCGGGCAACCTCGAGCGAGCGTACGGCGCGATCGTGACCGAGTGGGGCTACCCGGCGCCACTCGACGACGGCGACGGGTTGATCGACGTCTACGTCACCGTGATCGTCCCGCCGGAAGCCGCGGGGCTTGCGTTCGCCGACACGGCGGCCGCGCAGACGTCGGGCTACATCCACATCGCTCCCGGCGCGACGGGACTCCAATCCGTCGCGGCGCACGAGCTCTTCCATCTCGTGCAGTTCGGGATCTGGTCGTACATGGACCCCTTCGTGCTCGAGGCGAGTGCCGAGTGGGCCGGCTTCCGATTCCTCGGCTTCCCGCTCGCCGTCGACTTCGGGGGCGCGACGCCGAAAGCACTCACCGAATTGGTGGGCGACCCGGACATGTCGTTGACGTGCGACGGCGAGTCCTGCGGCGCGACCGACTACGAAGCGTTCGGCTACTCCCGGTGGCACTTCTTCGAGTACCTGAGCGAACGCTTCGGCGGCTCGGCGGTCAACGACCTCTTTCAACGCGGCAAGACGGTGAACGACCCGACCGTCCCGGCGGCGAACCTGCTCATGCAGACCCTCGAGGCCAAGGGCTCGACGCTCGGCGACGTCTTCCACGATTGGACGGTCGCGAACATGACCGGCGCCTACACCGCGACCGGCCTCAAGGGGATCGAGCCGCCCGCCTACTCGACGACGCTCACGGGTAACGCTTCGGGCGCGCTCCCGACCCAGAAGATCTCGGTCAACCACCTCGCTGCGCGCTACGTCGCCTTCAAGCGCGGCGCCGGCACGAGCGACGGCCCGTGCTACGCGGCCACCCTGAACTTGAGCGTCACCGTGCCGTTCGGGATCGGCGCGCGCCCGGTGTTCAACTGGACCGCAGCCGGCAGCCCGGCGATCCCGCTCGCGCTGAGCGGCTCGACCGCGAGCCTGAGCGTCCCGTGGGACACCTGCTCGTGGAGCGACGTGGGGCTCGTCTCGCTGCCCAACCCGTCCGCGAGCTTCGACGCCGCGCTGTTCACCGTGAGCGGGTCGGTCACGGTCGACAAGAAGACCCTGGCGACCTCGACGCCTCCGCCCGCAGGGAGCTACACCGGCCCGACCGTCCCGTCGCTGACCGGCGAGGAGCCTCCCTCGATCGCCGTCTACGGCCCCGAGACGCTTCGCGTGTCCAAGAAGCGGCGCGTCGTGCGGCTCGTCGTCTTCTCGAGCGGCACCGGCAAGCTCGTCGCAGGGCTCGGCAGCCTGTCGCTCGGCACCCGCGTCCTGCGGACGGGCAACAACGACCTTCGCTTCACGCTGCCCCGAAACGTGACGCGCACGCTGGCCGCCACGAGCCGGTTGACGTTCACGAGCGTCGCGACGAACGGCACGCGCGGTGCGACCGTCACGCGCAAGCTCGTCCTGACGAAGTAACGTCGCGCGCACGAGCGCGTACGACGGGATCTTCCTCGCAGTACCCGATCCGCCGCCGGCGGCCGGCATTCGACTGGCCGTGAAGGATCTGTTCGACACCGCCGGCCTGACGACGACGTACGGCTCGATCCTGTTCGCCGACCACGTCCCGGACGCAACGGCCGAGGCGGTCGTGCGGCTCGAGCGCGCCGGCTACGCGAACGTCGGCAAGACGAACCTGCACGAGTTCGCCTACGGGATCTCGTCCCAGAACCCACACTTCGGCACCGTGCCGAACCCGATCGCGCCCGGGAGGCTCGCCGGCGGCTCGAGCGGCGGTAACGGCGCCGCGCTCGCGGCCGGGCTCGCCGACGTCGCGCTCGGGACCGACTCCGGCGGCTCGATCCGCATCCCTGCGGCCTGGTGCGGGATCGTCGGCTTCAAGCCGACCTGGGGGCTCGTCCCGCTCGACGGCTGCTTCCCCCTCGCGCCGAGCTACGACCACGCCGGCCCCATGGCGCGCACCGTCGAGGACTGCGAGGCGGCGATGGCCGCGCTCGTCCCCGGGTTCGAGCCGGCTCGGCTCGAGTCGCTCGAGGAGGTTCGAGTCGGGATCGCGTGGACCGAGGCCGCGGATCCGCTCGTCCGCGCGCGGGTGGAAGAGGCTGCCGCGCGCTTCCCGCGGCGCACGAGCGTCGAGCTCCCCTCGACCGACGGCACCTACAGCGAGTTCATGCACGAGGTCGCGGACGTCCACCGCGAGCTCTTCTCCGAGCACGCGGACGCCTACGGCGAGAACGTTCGCCCGAAGATCGAGCGCTGCCTGGCGGTCACCGACGCCGAGGCGGAGGCCGCGCGCCGGCTTCGCGCTGAAGTGCGCGAGCGCTACCTCGAGGCGACGCAGGACGTCGACCTGCTCCTCACCCCGACCGTCCCGTTCGTCGCCCCGCCGGCCGACGCCGACGAGTCCGCCTTCCGGGTGCGCGGGATCAGCCTCACGTACCCCTTCGACTGCACGGGCTGGCCCGCGCTGGCCCTGCCCTGCGGGCCGGCGGAGGCAGGTCTCGCCGCCTCGCTCCAGCTCGTGGGGAAGCCGGGGGAGGACGCGCTGGTCCTGGCCGCCGGGGCATCCCTCGTTCGAGGGACGGCCGGCCCCTAGAAACCGCCGACAACAAAGGGGATGCGCCCCGCCCGCCTCCTGCTGGCTCTGCTCGCCATGCTGGTCCTGACCAGCTCCGCCAACGCTGCCCCGAGCGCGTCGGCGGCTGCTCCGAAGAACCTCCACGGCTTCCTCTTCCGGGCCGACGAGCCGGTCCGGCACGAGTTCGCACGCACCCCGTCCTTCGCGTGGGCACCCGTGCCCGGCGCGGTGAGCTACCAGCTCGAGCTCGCGACGAGCAACACGTTCCGCGAGAACGGCCTGCTCTACGTCGACCGCGAGCTGAAGAGCCCGGTCGCGTCGATCACGCTCACGCTGCCTTGGATCACGGGGTCGCCCTACTCGCTCTATGCCCGCGTGCGCGCGGTGTTCAAGAACGGCGCGACGTCGTGGAGCAAGCCGTTCGGCTTCAACATGCGCCAGACAGAGGTGCCGCGGCCGCTCGCGAGCTACCCCGGCCTGCTGCGCTGGACGCCGATCGAGGGCGCGACCGCTTACGACATCTGGCTGATCGACATCCCGAAGATGGTTCGCGTCTTCGGGAACGTCATGGACGAGCGCGAGTTCTACACCTTCCACCAGGCGAACCCGTGGATGTCGAAGGTCCGCTGGCGCATTCGCACCGTCCGCTCCGATCAGTCGCAGGGCGGCAAGGTGCGCGCGAACGGTCTGCCGGTGAGCTCGTTCGGCGGCTGGAGCCCGGTCTACGAGTCGGTCAACCCGCCGTTCGCCGTCGGCGAGCTGAAGGGCTTCGCGACCGTCTCCGACGTCGTCTCGAAGGGCCTGTCCTCGGATCGCGCCCACCGGTTGATGCCCGCGTTCGTCTACGGCGGCAACCAGGGCCTCGCTGCGCTCGACACCGAGCTGTACCGCATCTACGTCTTCACCGACCGTGACTGTCTCAACCGCGTGTTCACCGGTGCGATCACCGGTGGGCCCGCGTACGCGCCTCGCTCGTTCGGCCCGCTGACGCTGCCGAAGAGCAGCGGGGCGCTCGCAGCCGCGCGATCGACGTACCTCACCGACGGCGACCAGGGCTCGACCTACATGGCCGACTTCGAGTCGGTCACCCCGAACGAGTCGCTGCCGCAGCCGAGCCTGACGACCACGCTTCCGTCCGCTGCGCCGACCACGCCCACGACGCCAACGACGCCGACCACGCCCACGACGCCCGTCGAGGACCCGGGCGCCGGCGTCGGTGCGATCACCGTCAGCGGCGCCCGTGGCGCGCCCGTCGACCTCTGGGACACGAACTGGCCCGAGGGCGGTTACTACTGGACCGTCGTTCCCGTCGAGGCGGTCAACCCGTCGCCGCTCGCAACCACGGCCTTCGAGTCGACCGCGATCGGCGCGCTGCAGATCGCGATCGCCGACCCCGACGGCTTCTCGACCGGCGACGTCGTCGACATCGGCAACCCGTCGAACAAGGAAACGGTCACCGTCACCGGCGTCACCGGCAACACGATCAGCCTCGCGACTGCGCTGAAGCAGGCGCACGGCGCGGGCGAGCCCGTGCTCCGGATGACCGGCAACCTGATCTACCGCGACCTCGAGCTTCCGCAGGAAGTGTGCGCTTCGGGCCGCGTGATGCGCTTCGGCAAGAGCAGCGAGCCGACGCTCGTCACCGGCGGCGCACCGTTCGCCTCGGGCCTCTCCCCGAGGGGCCGGCTCATCTCGGCGGCCGGGGTCGGCGCGAGCTTCTACGGCACTCCGCTCGTTGCGTGGACTCCCGCGCTCGGCGCCGACGCGTACCACGTGCAGTGGAGCAAGAAGCGCTACCCGTTCACCGCGGAGCTCTCCAACGGCACGTCGGGCTTTCTCACGCTCTCGACGTCGGCCGTCCTCCCGCTGAAGCCCGGCACCTGGTGGTACCGGGTCCGCGGGATCAGCTGGCGGCTCCCGCAGGGCGCGCAGTACATGTCTTGGTCGGACGCGACGCGAATCGTCGCCGCGCGACCGACGTTCCGCGTCAAGCCGTAGCGACAGCTCTTTCGTAGACCTCGTCGCGCGAGAAGCGGTCGAGCTCGTTCGAGAGCAGGTCGCTCGCGGACGTGCGCTCCTCGCGCGCCACGACCTCGTGCCCGTCGATCCCGAGCAGCTCGACGTGCTCGGCCGTCTCGTGTCTGAGCGCGATGTCGCGGTCGAGCCGCGAGGCGAGCCAGCCGCGCAGGAGCATCGTCTCCGGCAGCGGCCCCTTGACGTGCAGCTCGGCGGCCGCCCTGATCCCCGGCCACAGCTCGGCGATCGCACGGCGCCACCGCAGCGTCCGTCCCCACACGATGTCGGAGATCGCGACCCGCTCGAAGTACGGGACGAGCTCGGCGTACGACTCGGGCACGTCGTCCCACTCGCGGGAGTCGACGACGAGCCGGTCGACCACGTCGACGAGCTGTTCGAAGGCGGGGCTTCCGAAGGCCGGCCGGCCGCGCCAGCGCAGGAAGACCGGCAGGTCGGGCAAGCACGAGCGGCAGGACGACGCTCGCCGGCGAGTTCGCGAGCGACCCGTGCAGGCGCAGCTCGATCACCTCCGAGCACACGTGCCGCTCGAGCTCGGGCAGCGAGTAGCACTCGAGCGAGACGTCTGCGTCGAGCGCGTCGCGGCCGCCCTCCTGCGGGAAGAGCAGGATCGTGCGCGAGGGATGCAGCTCGGCGAGACCGGCGAGCGTCTCGCGCGCGGCGTCCTGCCACTCCGGCGGGCGCCCACGCCGAGGTGGGTCATCATGCTCGTGCGGAGGTCCATCGAGTCGCTGCGCAGCTGCGCGAGCTCGCGCTCGATCTCGGCGATCGTGACGTCGCGACCCGTCCACTCCTGCTGCGCGGTGCTCAATGCCGTCTCCAGGAGCGCCCGTCGCGCGTGATCAGGTCGTCCGCGCCCTCGGGCCCCCACGTCCCGGCGTCGTAGTTCGGCAAGTCGGGAATCTGGTCGGCCCAGCGCGCCTGGATCGAGTCGACGATCCGCCACTGCTCCTCGATCTCGTCGGCGCGAGTGAAGAGCGTCGGGTCGCCGCGCATCGCGTCGAGGATCAGGCGCTCGTACGCCTCGGGGAGGCCGGTGCGGAACGCGCCGCCGTAGAGGAAGTCCATGTTCACCGTGCGCACGGTCATGCCCTGGCCCGGGACCTTCGCGCCGATCCCGAGCGAGACCCCCTCGTCGGGCTGCACATGGATCGCGAGCACGTTCGGTCGCAAGCCGTCCGAGTGCGCGAAGAGCGACTGCGGGACGCGCTTGAACTGGACCGCGATCGTCGTCTCGCGCTTGGCGAGCCGCTTGCCCGTGCGAACGTAGAACGGCGTGTCGGCCCAGCGCCACGTGTCGACGCGGAGCTTCGCCGCGACGAACGTCTCGGTGATCGACTCCGGGTCGACGCCTTCCTCCTCGCGATAGCCCGGAACCTCCTTGCCCTCGATGTACCCGCGGCCGTACTGCCCGCGGACGACGTCGTCGACCTCGGTCGCGCGCAGCACCTTCGCCTTCTCGTTGCGCACCGCGTCGGCGTCGAAGTCGATCGGCGGCTCCATCGCCGTGAGTGCGAGCAGCTGCAGCAGGTGGTTCTGAAGGACGTCGCGCGTCGCGCCCGCCTGCTCGTAGAACGCCGCGCGACCTTCGATCCCGATCGACTCCGCGACCGTGATCTGCACGTGGTCGACGTACTGGCGCGACCAGAGCGGCTCGAAGATCCCGTTCGCGAACCGCAGCGCCAGCATGTTCTGGACGGTCTCCTTGCCCAGGTAGTGGTCGATCCGGAAGATCTCGTTCTCGTCGAAGTAGCGGCGGATCTCCTCGTTCAGGCGTCGCGCGGAGGCGAGGTCCTGCCCGAACGGCTTCTCGACGATCAACCGCGCCCAGCCCTCGGTCGCCCGCCGCTCGCCGATCTCCTGGACGAGCATCGCGATCGCGCTCGGCGGCACGGCGAGGTAGTAGAGGCGGTTGCCCTCCGTGCCCTGCTCCTTGTCGAGCTCGTTGAGCTTCTCCGCGAGGCGATCCTGGCCGGGATCGTGCTCGAACTCGATCGGCACGTAGTGCGTCGCCGACACCAGCTCGTCCCAGACCTCCTGCTTGAACTCGACGCGCCCGTACTCGCGGACCGCCTTCTCCATCGCCTTGCGGAACTCCTCGGTCGACATCGGGCTGCGCGCGGTGCCGAGCACCGCGAAGCGCTCGGGCAGCATGTGCCTCGTTGCCAAGGCGTACAGGGCGGGGAAGAGCTTGCGCCTGGTCAGGTCGCCCGACGCGCCGAAGATCACGAGCACGCACGGGTCGGGCGTGCGCCTGCGCTCGAGCCCTTCGAGCAGCGGGTTCTCAGCGACTTGGGTCAGGGTCTTCCTTGCGCTCTTCCGCCGCGCGCACCGCGTGTCCGCCGAACTGGTTGCGAAGCGCCGCCTGCACCTTCGCCCCGAAGTTGATCTCGTCGCGTGACGCGAAGCGCGCGAACAAGGCGCTGGCGATCGCCGGCACCGGAACGCCTTGGTTGATGGCCTCGTTGATCGTCCACCGGCCCTCACCCGAGTCCTCGACGTAGGGCGCGATCTGCTCGAGGCTCGAGCCGTTCGTCTTGAACGCCTCGTAGAGGAGGTCGAGGAGCCACGAGCGCACGACCGAGCCGTAGCGCCAGATGCCCGCGATCTCCTCGAGGTCGAGGTCGAACTGGGAGTGCTTCATCAGCTCGAAGCCCTCGGCGTACGCCTCCATCAGCCCGTACTCGATCCCGTTGTGGACCATCTTCACGTAGTGCCCCGAGCCCGGCCCGCCGACGTCGGCCCAGCCGTTCTCCGGCGCGAGCGAGTCGAAGGCCGGTGCGAGGATCGCGGTGGCGTCGTCGTCGCCGCCCGCCATCAGACAGAAGCCGACCTCGAGGCCCCACACGCCGCCCGAGACGCCGACGTCGACGAAGCGCACGCCGCGCTCCTTGGCCTCGTCGTGGCGGCGGATCGAGTCGCGGAAGTACGAGTTGCCGCCGTCGACGAGGACGTCGCCCTGCTCGAGCACGTCGAGCGACTCGCGGAACGTGCTCTCGGTGATCTCGCCCGCCGGCACCATCAGCCAGAACACGCGCGGCGACTCGAGCTGCGTCGCCAGCTCGGCGAGTGATCCCGCCGTCGACTCGACCTTCGGGTCGTAGGACATCACCTCGTGCCCGTCGCGCCGAAGACGTTCGGTCATCCCGGAGCCCATGCGACCGAGGCCGATCATCCCGAGCTTCACAGCGTCACCCTGACAGCCCGGCGACCGCGCTCCTTCAGCGCCTCGAAGTCGCCCGCCGCCTGCGCGGCGATCAGCGTCCGGAAGCCGAACGGCCGGCCCGGGATCGGCAGCTCCTCGCCGAGGTCGTCGACGACCTGGACGAAGAGGCCGGTGTCCGGGCCGCCCTTGTGCAGCTGCCCGGTGGAGTGGAGGTAGCGCGGGCCGAGCCCGACGGAGACGGGGCGGCCCGTCGCGCGCGCGCGGTCGACGAGCGGCGCGAGCTCTCCCTCGCGCGCCGGGTCGATGAACGCGAGGATCGCGACGTAGTCGCCCTCGCGCGCGCCGGCGAGCAGCTCGTCGAGGTCGCCCTCGGGCTCGACGGAAGGCGCACCGCCGCGCGAGAGCAGCTCGTTCGTCTTGTCCTTCGCCGCCTGCACGTCGGGTTGGTCGAACGGGTTGATCCCGAGGATCGACCCGGCGACAGCGGTCGCGAACTCCCAGCGGAAGAACTCCTGCGCGACCTCGTAGGGATCGTCGACGCGGAAGTCCGGCCGCTGCACCTCGTCGGCGTCGCCGTAGCGGACGGGGACGAGCCCCTGGCCGTGCTTGCCGGTCGACTCCGCGAGGAGCTGCTCGACCCAGAGGCCGAAGTCGCCCTCGACGAGCACCTTGTCGGGGCCGGCGCCGAGCTCGAGCCCGAGCTCCAGGCCCGGGTTTCCCACCTCGAGCCGACACGCCTCTCGCATCTCCTCGGCGCGGTCGAGCAGCTTGTGGGCGTCGATCCCCATCAGCACCGCCGGCACGATCCCGAACGGCGACAGGGCCGAGTAACGGCCACCGATCGTCGGCTCACCGTGGATCGTGTCGAAGAACCCGCGTTCGGACGCGAGCCGCTCGAGCTCCGAGCCGGGGTCGGTGATCGCGACGAAGCGATCGCCCTGGCCGACTTGCTCCAGGAAGTAGTCGGTGTGCGAGCGCGTCTCGAGCGTCGAGCCCGACTTGGACGCCGAGATGAAGAGGGTGCCGTCGGTCTCGACGCGCCGCACCGCGCTCGGGTGCGTCGTGTCGAGCGTCTCGAACGTGTCGATGCGGAAGAGGCGCTTGAGCACCTCGGGCGCGAGGCTCGACCCGCCCATGCCGAGCAGGCAGACGCGCTCGAACTCGACCCGCGAGAACCGCTCGAGCAGCTCGGGCACGCGTTCGTGCATCCGAAACGGCTCGTCGAGCCAGCCGAGCCATTGCGCCTCGTCAGCGCCGGTCCACACGCTCGGGTCCCGGCTCCAGATGCGGTCGACCAGCTGCGCGGTGTTGGTGGCCACTAGGCCGAGACGAGCTCGCCGCGCTTCGCGCGGATGCCCTCGAGCAGCTCGGCGAACGAGTCGGAGAACTTCTGGACGCCTTCGCGCTCGAGCGTGTCCGTGACGTCGTCGTAGTCGACGCCGGCATCGGCGAGCTGTTCGAGCAGCTTCCGCGCCTCGTCGACGCCCTGCTCGAGCGTGTCGGCGACGACGCCGTGGTCCTGGAACGCCTCGATCGTCTCGAGCGGCATCGTGTTCACCGTCTCGGGTCCGATCAGCTCCTCGACGTACATCACGTCGCGGTACTCGGGGTTCTTCGTCGAGGTCGACGCCCAGAGGCAGCGCTGCTTCGTCGCGCCCTTGGCTGCGAGCGCGTCCCAGCGCTCGCCCGAGAACAGCTCCTGGTAGCGCTGGTACGCGAGCTTCGCGTTCGCGATCGCGAGCTTCCCCTTCAGCTCCGGATGACCGACGGCGTCGAGGCGCTTGTCCGCCTCGGTGTCGACGCGCGAGACGAAGAACGACGCGACCGACGCGACGGGCGACGGGTCGCCACCGTCCTCGACGAGCCGCTCGAGCCCGCGGATGTACGCCTGCGCGACCGCCTCGTAGCGCGCGAGCGAGAAGATCAAGCGTCACGTTGATCGACTTGCCGCGCGCGATGCACTCCTCGATCGCGCCGAGCCCGGGCTCCGTCGCCGGGATCTTCACGAAGAGGTTCGGCTTGTCGACCCAGCTCGTGCAGCTTCAGCGCCTGCTCGATCGTCGCGTCGCGCTCGTACGCGAGGTCGGGGTCGACCTCGAGCGAGACGTACCCGTCCTGTCCCTGGCCCTCGTCCCAGATCGGGCGGAACAGATCGCAGGCCTCCGTGATGTCGGCGACGGCGAGCTGCCAGAAGATCTCCCGCGGGTCCTCCTCGGCCTGGATCAGCTCGCGCAGCTGGTCGTCGTACCAGTCGCCCTCGGAGAGCGCCTTCTGGAAGATGGTCGGATTCGAGGTGACGCCGACGACCGCGTCCTCGTCGATCAGCTTCCGCATCGTCCCGTCGCGCAGCCACTGGCGCGAGAGCGAGTCGATCCAGACGCTTTGCCCGCGCTCGCTCAGCTCATGTAGACGTGACTTCGCCATGCGCCAACTCCTTTTCCATTCGGGCGACCTTTTCCAACCTCTTCACGTACCGCTCACCACCGTCGAACTCTGCCTGGAGGAAGGTCCGGACGAGCTCCGCGGCGAGCTCGGCCCCGACGACCTCCGACCCGAGGCAGAGCACGTTCATGTCGTCGTGCTCGACGCCCTGGTGGGCCGAGTACGTGTCGTGGCAGATCGCGGCGCGGATCCCCGGCAGCTTGCAGGCCGCAACGGAGGCGCCGACACCGGAGCCGCAGACGAGGACGCCGCGATCCGCGGCCCCCGACCGGATCGCGTCTCCGACCTCCTGCGCCTTGTCGGGGTAGTCGACCCGCGGCTCGGGGGCGTCGGTTCCCAGGTCCACCACCTCGTGGCCTTGTTCCTGGACAACTGCGAGCACGCATCCGCGCAGCTTGACCCCACGGTGGTCGAAGGCGACCGCGACTCGCATGGTGTGGTTACGGTACACGGGCATGGCTGACTACGACCTCTACCGGGAGCTCGGGCAGCAGCTTCGGGTCGACGCGGTCCGTGCGAGCGCGAAGGCCGGCTCCGGCCACCCGACGTCGTCGATGTCCGCCGCAGACCTCGCGGCAGTGCTCCTCGCGGGGCACTTCCGCTACGACTACGACGACCCGAAGAGCCCGGCGAACGACCGCCTGATCTTCTCGAAGGGCCACGCGTCACCGCTGGTCTACGGGCTCTTCCGCGCGGCCGGCGTGCTCAGCGAAGAGGAGTTCGGCACCTACCGGCAGTTCGGCTCCCGCCTCGAGGGACATCCGACGCCGGTGCTCCCGTGGGTCGACGTCGCGACCGGCTCGCTCGGGCAGGGGCTGCCGATCGGGGTCGGGATGGCGCTCGCGGGCAAGCAGCTCGACAAGCTGCCGTTTCGCGTCTGGGTGATCTGCGGCGACAGCGAGATGGCCGAGGGGTCGATGTGGGAGGCGATCGAGCACGCGTCCTTCTACAAGCTCGACAACCTGACGGCGATCATCGACGTCAACCGCCTCGGGCAGCGCGGCGAGACGATGCACGGCTGGGACCTCGCGTACTTCTCGCGCCGGCTCGAAGCGTGCGGCTGGAACGCGATCGAGGTCGACGGTCACGACGTCGAGCAGATCGACGCCGCGTACAACGAGGCCGAGTCGACGACGGGCAAGCCGACCGCGATCGTCGCCAAGACGATCAAGGGCAAGGGCTACTCGAAGGTCGAGAACCAGGACGGCTGGCACGGCAAGGCGATCTCCGAAGAGGCGATCGAGGAGCTCGGCGGGATTCGCAACATCGTCGTCGACGTCCCGAAGCCGAAGGCGGGCACGCCGCACGTGTTCGAGACGGCCGCCGCTGAGTGGCCGAGCTACGAGGTCGGCTCGAAGATCGCGACCCGCCGCGCGTACGGCGACGCGCTCGCCGCGCTCGGCGCCGCGGACGGCAAGGTCGTCGCGCTCGACGGCGAGGTCTCGAACTCGACGTACGCGGAGATCTTCGGCAAGGCGCACCCCGAGCGCTTCTTCGAGATGTTCATCGCCGAGCAGCAGATGGTCGCCGCCGCGGTCGGCATGCAGGTGCTCGGCTGGAAGCCGTTCGCCTCCACGTTCGCAGCGTTCGCCTCGCGCGCGTACGACTTCGTCCGCATGGCGGCGATCTCGCGCGCGACGATCAAGCTCTGCGGCTCGCACGCGGGCGTGTCGATCGGCGAGGACGGGCCGTCGCAGATGGCGCTCGAGGACCTCGCCGAGTTCCGCGCGATCCACGGCTCGACCGTGCTCTACCCGAGCGACGGCAACCAGACGGTGAAGCTCGTGCGCGCGATGGGCGACCTCGAGGGGATCTCGTTCCTGCGCACGACGCGCGCGGACACGCCGGTGATCTACGGCCCCGACGAGGAGTTTCCGGTCGGCGGCAGCAAGACGGTGCGCGAGGGCGACGACGTCGCGATCGTCGGCGCGGGGATCACGCTGCACGAGGCGCTCGAGGCCGCCGAGACGCTCGAGGCCGAGGGCATCTCGGCGCGGGTGATCGACCTCTACTCGGTCAAGCCGATCGACGCCGACACCCTGCGCGGCCTCCAGATGCCGATCGTCACCGTCGAGGACCACTGGCCCGAGGGCGGGCTCGGCGAAGCCGTGCTCTCGACGCTCGCCGATCTCGACGACGCGCCGCGGGTGACGAAGCTCGCCGTCCGCGACCTGCCGCACTCCGGGAAGCCGGACCAGCTGCTGAACGCGGCCGGGATCGACGCCGAGCACATCGCCGAGGCCGCTCGGCAGCTCGTGCGCGAACGCGCCACGGCCTAGCTCGCGCTCTACCCTTAGGCGCGATGGCAGTGGTCATCGCATCCAACCTCAAGAAGGAGCTCGGCGGAGACGTCCTGTTCGACGGCGTCTCCTTCAAGGTCGAGCGCCGCGACCGCGTCGCGCTCGCCGGCCCGAACGGGGCCGGCAAGACGACCCTGCTCCGGCTCCTGTCGGGCGAGACCGAGCTCCACGGCGGCGAGCTCGCCTTCCAGAAGGGCACGCGGGTCGCGCTGCACGACCAGCGGCCGCCGCTCGACCGCGCGCTCTCGCTCCGCGAGTACGTGCTCTCGGGCGCGCGCGACCTCATTTCCACTGAAGAGGAGCTGCGACGGCTCGAGGAGGCGATGGGCGCCGGGGCACACGACCAGGCGACGCTGCGGCGCTACGGCGAGGCGCAGGCTCGCCTCGAGCACGCCGGCGGGTATGCGTGGCGGGAGCGCACGAACGCGGTCGTGCGCGGGCTCGGCTTCGCAGAGGTCGACCTCGATCGCCCGCTGACGACGTTCTCCGGCGGCGAGCTGACGCGCGCCTCGCTCGCGCGCGCGCTCAGCGGCGACCCCGACCTGATCCTGCTCGACGAGCCGACGAACCACCTCGACGTCGCGAGCCTCGAGTGGCTGGAGCGCGAGCTGCAGTCGCTCGACGCCGGCGTGATCCTCGTCGCGCACGACCGCTGGTTCCTCGAGGCGGTCACGAACGCGACGCTCGAGCTCGTGTCGGGGAGGGCGACGTTCTTCGCAGGACCCTGGCACGCGTGGCGGCTCGAGAAGGCGCAGCGCGCGGAGCACGCGCAGAAGACGGCCGACCGGATCGCGGTCGACATCGCGCGCCTCGAACGGTTCGTCGAGCGCTTCCGCGCCAAGAAGGACAAGGCGAAGCAGGCGCAGGCGAAGGTGACACAGATCGGGCGTCTGCAGCAGGAGCGCTCGGCAGCGACCGGCGAGGTCGCGCTGCTGTCGCGCAAGACGCGCTCGCTCGGGTTCGAGTTCCTGAAGCCGGCGCGAAGCGGACGCACCGTCGCCGAGGTCGACGACGTCTACCTGGCGGCGGGCACCAAGCACCTGCTCGTCGACACGTCCTTCGCGCTCGAGCGCGGCGAGCACGTCGCGCTCATCGGCCCGAACGGCTCCGGCAAGACGACGCTGCTGGAGACGCTGCTCGGCAAGCGCGAGCCCGGCGCGGGCCGCATTCGACTCGGTCACGGCGTCGAGGCCGCGTACTTCTCGCAGCAGGAGGTCGAGCTCGACGAGCGCGGCTCGGTGCTGCAGTGCGTCCAGACGATGACGGGCCTGCAACGACCGCAGGCGCAGTCGCTGCTCGGGAAGTTCCTCTTCTCCGGCTGGGGCGAGCACGAGAAGCCCGTGAAGGTGCTCTCGGGCGGTGAGCGACGCCGGCTCGCGCTCGCGATCGTCGTCGCCTCCGGTGCGAACTTCCTCGTGCTCGACGAGCCGACGAACCACCTCGACCTCGAGAGCCGTGAGGCGCTCGAGGCGGCGCTCGAGGCGTTCCCCGGCACCGTGCTGCTCGTCTCGCATGACCGCGCGCTGCTCGACGCGGTCGCCGAGCGCACGCTCGCGATCGAGCACGGCCGCATCAACTCGTACGAAGGCGGCTGGGCCGACTACGTGCGCATCCGCGACGAGCGCGCGGCGCAGGCGACTCCGCCGAAGCTCGAGAAGCCGAAGCCGCACGTCAAGCGCGAGCTGCCCGATCGCAAGCGCTCGACCCGGCCGACGGAGCTCGACCTCGTCGAGGACGAGATCGCGACCCTCGAGACGACGGTCGCGGAGCTCGAGCAGCAGCTCTCGGAGGACTGGGCGAACGTCGACGTGCTCGCCCGGCACCGGCGAGCGCGCGACGACCTCCAGGCGCTGCTCAGCCGGTGGGAAGCACTGTTCGAACGGTCGCAGGCATGAGGGACTCGGCGCGCGCGCTCGGGATCGTCGTGTCGATCGGCGTCGCGGCGGCGCTCGTCCTCGGGATCGTGCTCGGCCTCGCGCAGGAGGAGAGCGTCGTGCAGTGGATCGGCTACATGCTCTCGATCGCGGGCGCGGTCACGATCGGGTTCGCCTGCTTCTCGGGTGCGCCGATGTCGGCGCGAAAGCACGTCGCGCGGCGGATCGGGCCAAGCAGTACCGAGGCGAAGGCTGCCGCCGCTCCCGACTCGAAGCCGTTCGTCAGCGAGCTCGTCGTCCTCTTCGCCGCGGGCGTGCTGCTCGTCGCCGCAGGCACCGCGCTCGAGCTCATGACCTAGCTCTTCGCGAAGGTCGCGATCAGCGCCTCGGCGACGACCTTCAGCGGACGGCCCGAGACCTGGCTCGCCTTGCGAAGGCGGGCGAACGCCTCGTCCTCGCTCAGGCCTTCCTTCTCCATCAGGAGCCCCTTCGCGCGCTCGATCGCCTTGCGCGCGGCGAGCGCTTCGCCGAGCGACTCGGCCTCCTCGCGGAGCGCGCTCAGCTCGTCGTGTCGTGCGCGCGCGGTGTGGATCGCGGGCAGCAGGTCCTGCTCGCGGAACGGCTTGACCAGGTAGCCGAACACGCCTGCCTCGACGGCGCGCGCGACGAGCTCCTCCTGCCCGTACGCGGTGAGCATCACGATCGGCAGCGGGCGCTCGTCGAGGATCCTGCGCGCGGCCTCGATCCCGTCGAGCTTCGGCATCTTCACGTCGAGGATCGCGAGGTCGGGCTGCTCGGAGCGCGCGAGCTCGACCGCCTGCTCGCCGTCCTTCGCCTCGGCGCAGACCTCGAAGCCGGCCCGCTCGAGCAGGTCGCGCAGGTCGAGGCGGATGATCGTCTCGTCCTCGGCGATCAGGATGCGCACCGGACGAGTGTAGGGTCGGCGGCGTGGAGCGCGTGGTCGGGATCGGCGGGACGTTCTTCCGCGCGCGCGACGTTGAGAAGCTCCGCGCCTGGTACGCGGAGCACCTCGGGTTCGACGTGCAGGACTGGGGCGGGCAGCCGTTCGTCGCGAAGGACGGAGACGTGACGGTCTGGTCGATCTTCGCGGGCGAGACCGACTACTGGCCCGCGGGTCAGCAATGGATGCTGAACTACCGGGTCGCGGATCTCGACGCGATGCTCGAGCAGCTCCGCGCGGCAGGCGTGACTGTCGACGAACAGACCTCGGAGGACGAGAACGGCCGCTTCGGGTGGGCCACCGACCCGGAGGGCAACCGCTTCGAGCTCTGGCAGCCGCGTTAGGCCGGAAAGGTCACGACGGCGCGCAGGCCCGCGCCGTTCGAGTCCAGCGCGAGCGTGCCGCCGAGCTCGTCTCGGACGAGGGCGCTGACGATCGAGAGGCCGGTGCCCGTCTCCGGCTCGCCGGCCAGGCCCGCGCCGTCGTCGGAGATCGCGAGCACGACGTCTCCGTCGCGACGCCTGAGCTCGACGCTCACCGTGGAGCCACCGTGCTCGAGCGCGTTCTGGAGTAGCTCGCTGAAGACGAGCGCCAGCGCCGTCGCGCGGTCCCCGGACAGCTGCACCGGCTCCAGCGACGACTCGACGTGCTTCCCCGCCGACAGCCCCTGGACCAGCATCGCGCGCAGCCGGTCGACGAGGTCGGCGAGCTCGACCTCCTCCTCGCGCCGCTCCATCAGCACCTCGTGCACCGCCGCGATCGCGAGCACGCGGTTGACCGAGTCCTCGAGCGCCTTGCGCGGATCCAGGTCGGGCGCGCGGGCCTGCAGCCGCAGCAGCGACGCCACGGTCTGCAGGTTGTTCTTGACGCGGTGGTGGATCTCTTGTGCGAGCACACCGCGCATCACGGCGCGACCGTGCTCCAGAGCAACGGCGGCGTGCGACGCGATCGACGCAAGCAGCGCGTTCTCCTCGTCGGTGAACGGCGTGTCGCGGTCGCACACGAGCTCGCCGATCTGCCGGCGCTTCCAGCGCAGCGGCAGGCGCACCGCGTACGCGCCGGCGCGACCCTCGGGCCACGCGATCTTCCCGTCCTCGAGGACGAGTGCGGCGCCGGTCGCCCCGACCGCCGCGATCGTCGTCTTGACGATCGCCTCGAGCGACTCCTCGAGGTAGAGCGACTCCGACACGGCCTCGGAGATGCGCGCGAGCGACTCGAGCTCGTGCACGCGCAGCTGGGCCTGCGCGTAGAGCTGCGCGTGCTCGATCGACTGCGCGACCTGCGCGGCGATCGAGAGCAGCAGCCCGATCTCGCTCTCCCCGAACTCGCGGGGCCTGATCGTCCGGATGTTCAGCGCGCCCTCGAGCTTCCCGTCGCGAGCGACGATCGGCACCGCGAGGATCGACTCGTACTCGTCCTCGGGCAGGTTCGGGAAGGGCTTGAAGCGCGGGTCGAGGTGCGCCTGCGCCGCGATCATCACCGGCGCGCGCTCCGACGCCGCCGTGCCGGTGATCCCCTCGCCCGGACGCATGCGCGGCGTCTTCGTCAGCTCCTCCACGTGCGAGCCGTGGGTCGCACGCAGGACGAGCTCGCCGGAGCGCTCGTCGTACAGGTAGACGAAGCACGCGTCGGCCTCGAGCGCAACCGCGACGCGCCTCGCGATCAGCCCGAGCACCTCCTCGAGATCGAGCGACGAGTTGACCGCCGCGATCGTCTCGGTCAGGAGCCCGAGGTGGCGTGCGCTCTCGTCCATCTGCCGATTGTGCCCGTCCGCCGGATGTCCTAGGTTTCTGCCGGCATGTCGCTCTACGACTGGCTCCTCTTCCTGCACGTCCTGACCGCGTTCGCCCTCGTGGCGGCGCTCGTTGTCTTCTGGGTCATCGGGATCGTGGCCCGAACCGTCGACCGGCCGGCCGAGTCGTTGCGCTACTTCCGGGTCGCACGGCCCGCCAACGTGCTTGTGGTCATCGGCTCGCTCGGAACGGTCATCTTCGGAGTCTGGCTCGCGATCGAGCGCGACGAGTACCAGGTCTGGGACGGCTGGATCATCGCCGCGCTCATTCTCTGGGCGATCTCCACGGAGACAGGCAGGCGGGGAGGCGTCCCGTACATGGAGGCCCAGAAACTCGCGGAACAGCTCGCGGCCGAAGGACGCGGCGAGGAGTCGAGCCCCGAGCTTCGCGCGAGGCTCAAAGACCCGAAGGGGATGACGCTCAACGGCATCTCGAGCCTCGCGGTGCTGCTCCTGCTCATCGACATGATCTACAAGCCCGGGGCATGAACGTGCTCGCCGCGATCCGGCCGGACGACTGGAACTTCGCGCTGCTGCTGCACGTGCTCGGCGCGATGCTGCTCGTCGGCGGCCTGACCTGCGCGGTCACGGCGTTCTGGCTCGGCTGGAGGCGCGACTCCGCGACGTTCTCGCGGCTCGGCTTCTGGTCGCTCCTCGTGGTCGCGTTCCCGTCGTGGTGGCTGATGTTTGTCGGGGGCCAGTGGATCGCTTCCAAGGAGGGTTTCGACGACCTCGAGCCGACCTGGATCGAGATCGGCTACATCACCGCCGAGCCCGGCGGCCTGCTCCTCCTGATTTCGATCATCCTGACGGGGATCGGCATCCGGCGCCTTCGCCGCGACGACCAGCCCGGCCCGAGCCTCCTCGTCCGGATCGGCACCGTGCTGACAACGATCGCCCTCGCCGCGTACCTCGTCGCGGTCTGGGCGATGAGCGTCAAACCGGACTAGCCCATCTGGGCTAACAGAATCCTTACCCCACAGAGGGGATTTTGCCCACAGACGGGGAATAGGTTCAGATCAATGAGCGCCCTCGCCTATGACCTCCGCCGCACGATGGGCTACATCGTCGCCGACTCTCGCGGACGGGTCCTGGGCAAGGTCGAGTCGCCGATGTACGGCACCCGCCCCGACGAGCCGGACGCGATCTCCGTCCGCAAGGGCTTCTTCGGGCGACGGCGCCACCTCGTTCCCGCAGACGCGATCGAGCAGATCGACGCCACCAGCGGCGTGATCGGCCTCCGCGTCCCGCGCGAGAACGTTCAGAGCTTCCTCTAAAGCCTGACCTCACCCAGAGACTCTCGCCCCGGAACGACCACGGGGCGCCTTAGCAAGCGCCCCGCGGTCGGCCGTCAGTTGCCGGCCCAATCGCCGCAGAGCGTCCGGGCCGGAGTCACGCATCATTTCGCGGTTGGGCGACGTGTCTAGAGCGCTGCGAGGTAGCGCTTCATCTCCCAGTCGGTGAGCTGGACGCGGTACTCGTCCCACTCCTTGCGCTTCAGCTCGACGTAGCGGTCGAAGATGTGCGGGCCGAGCGCCTTTCGCATCAGCTCGGACTGCGCCATCTCGTCGATCGCCTCGCCGAGCGTCTCCGGCAGGGAGACGATCCCGCGCTCCCGACGCTGCTCCGCGGTCAGGTGGTACAGGTTCGTCTCCATCGGCTCGGGCAGCTCGTAGCCCTTCTCGATCCCCTCGAGCCCGGCATGGAGCAGGGCGGCGAACGTCAGGTACGGGTTGCACGCCGGATCCGGGCAGCGAAGCTCGGCGCGCGTCGCCTGCTCGGCGCCCGGCTTGTAGAGCGGGATCCGGATCAGCGCCGACCGGTTGCGACGCGACCACGCGACGTAGACCGGCGCCTCGAAGCCCGGCACGAGCCGCTTGTAGGAGTTCACCCACTGCGCGAACACGGCCGAGAGCTCACGCGCGTGATGCAGCTGCCCCGCGATGAAGGCCTTGCCGACCTCGCTCAGGTTCCACTCGTCGTCGGCGTCGAAGAACGCGTTCCGCCCGTCGGTGAAGAGCGACTGGTGCGTGTGCATGCCCGAGCCGTTCTCGCCGTAGATCGGCTTCGGCATGAAGGTGGCGTGGAACCCCGCCTTCTTCGCGACCTCCTTGACGATCAGCCGGTACGTGATCGTGTGATCCGCCATCTCGAGGGCAGGCGAGAAGCGCATGTCGATCTCGTGCTGCGACGGCCCCACCTCGTGGTGGTGGTACTCGACCGGGATCCCGACCGACGTGAGCGCGCGGATCGTCTCGTTCCGCAGCTCGCCCGCAGCGTCCATCGTCGTCATCGCGAAGTAGCCGCCCTCGTCGAGCGTCTCGGTACCCGTGTCGTCCTTGAAGAGGAAGTACTCGAGCTCGGGGCCGATGTTGAAGGTGTCGAAGCCCATCGACTGCATGCGCTCGAGCGCCTGGCGCAGGACGTAGCGCGGGTCGCCGTCGTAGGGCTTGCCGTCCGGCGTGACGACGTCGCAGATCATCCTCGCCACCCGCGTCTCGCCTTCCCGCCACGGCATCATCTGGAAGGTCTCGGGATCGGGGATCGCGACCATGTCGGACTCCTCGATCGCGTTGAACCCGGTGATCGACGAGCCGTCGAAGCCCATCCCGTCGTCGAGCGCCGCCTCGAGCTCGTGCGGTGTGATCGCGAAGCTCTTGAGGTGCCCCTCGAGGTCCGTGAACCAGAGCAGCACGAACTCCGCCTTCTCCTTGTCGACGCGCCGAAGGACTTCCTTGCGGGAGTCCTCGTTCGACGTCGCCCTGTTCCGCGTTTCCACCTGCGCCATGTTTGCCTCCTAGAACGCACAAAAGCCCCAGGCGCGATCGTCGCGCCCGAGGCATCGTCGCCTACCGGACGGCCGGAGTCTACCCGCTCGAGAGCGAGACCTTCCCCTCGGTGTTGCGCATGCCCGGGAGCAGGAAGGCGGCCACGGTGAAGACCGCGCCCGAGGACGCCGCAGCCGACCATGACCGGCCTGACCCCGGCCCACTCGGCGAGCGGCCCGACGACCACGAAGGAGAACGGCACGAGCGCGGTCGCGGCCAGCCAGTCGAGGCTCCGCACCCGGCCGAGGATCTCGGCGGGTACGTTCCGCTGGAGCAACGTGTTCCACGTGACGACCCCAGCGGTCCAGCCGCAACTGGCGACAAAGGCGACCACCATCGCCTGCCAGGTCGCGCTCGTCAGCGCGTAGATCGCGAGATCGACGGCGCCGAGCCCGAACGCGGCGAACATGAAGGCGATGTGCCGGCGCGGCAGGCCGACCTGCGAGATCAGGAGCGCCATCAGCACCGAGCTCGCACCGCCTGCCGCGAAAACGAGCCCGAGCTCGCGAGCGTCGCCGCCGAGCTCGTTCTTGACGAAGAACGGGAGCAGGACGACGAACGGGCCCCAGGCCAGCGGAAGCACGAGCAGCTCCCAGAGTCAGCGTGCCCCAGAGCCAGACCCGCCGACGCACGTAGCGGACGCTCTCGCGGATGTCCTGGACGATCGTGCGCCGTTCGCCTTCGTCGAGGATGCGCGCCGCCGGGCGCGCGGCGATCAGCGCGATCGCGACCGCGCCCGACGGCGAACGAGGCGGCGTCCAGCAGGAACGCGACCCCCGTGCCGGCCGCGGCGATCGTGAACCCGCCGAGCGCCGGCCCGATGAAGAGGAACGCGAGCGGGTTGACCGTGAAGAGCGCCGAGTTCGCCTGCACGAGCAGGTCGTCCGGCACGAGCTGCGGGACGATCGAGCCGAACGCAGGCCCGGCGAACGCCTGGCCCAGGCCGAAGACGGCCGCCATCACGCAGAGGTGCCAGAGCTCGAGGTCGCCGGTGATCGCGAGCACGCCGATCGCTCCCGCCGCGAGCGCGCGGACGACGTCGGCGACGATGATCACCTTCTTGCGCTCGAGGCGGTCGGAGGCGACTCCCGCCGAGGAGCACGAACGCGAGGATCGCGGCCGTCTGCAGCCCGCCGACGAGCGCCCATCGCCGTCGGCGAGTTGGAGAGCTCGTAGACCTGCCACGGCAGGGCCACGCTCATCACCCCGTCGCCGAGGAACGAGACGGTGCGCGCGGTCCAGTAGAGGGCGAAGTCCCGCACGCCGAAGGGCGCAAGGATCTTCGGCCCCTCTAGCCGGACCGCTTGAGCTTTCCGTGTCGCTTGGCGTACCGCTCACCGACGGAGAACACCCAGAGCCCGAGCGGGACCGAGACGACCCCGATGATGATCAGCGGCCAGATCTCGTCCCACAGGTCGGCGACTCCGGCTCCGTCCATGATCGCGTCGCGCGCACCCTCGAGCGCGTACGTGGCCGGCGAGATCTTGGCGATCATCTGCATCCATTGCGGGAGAACCTCCACGGGGTAATACACACCGGACACGACGAGCAGGATCCCCTGACCGATGAAGCCGAGCTGCATGCCCTTCTCCGGCGAGATGAGCGGCATCACCGAGGTCATCATCCCGATCCCGATGAACGAGATCGACGCGATCGCCACGACCAGCAGCGCAGCGAAGTAGTTCGCGTTCGGCAGGCTCAGGTCGAAGAACATCGCAACGACCACGAACAAGAGCACCGCCCGCGCGAGCCCGTAGATGATCGCGAACACGCCCTGCCCCGCGAGGTGCATCGCGCGCGACAGCGGGGCCATGAAGGTGTATTCGATCGTCCCTTCCCAGCGCTCCCAGGCGACCGTCTCGGTCAGGAACTCGAAGATGATCCCGAGGTAGGCCCAGATCACCGCTCCGATCAAGAGGGTGGTGGTCGTGCGGTTGACGTCGATCTCGCCGCCCGTCGCCTCGATCCCCTTCGCGATGAAGACGATCGTGAGCGTGTTCGCGACCGTCCAGACGAAGAACGCGACGTCCCACAGGAAGTACCGCTTCGTGAGGTAGACGTTGCGCTCGACGACGCCGGCGAGGCCGATCAGCTCGGCTCTCATCGTTGTGGCCGCGCCCTTCACTCGTCGTCTCCTTCCTCTTCGTCCTCGATCGTCTTGCCGGTCGCCGCGAAGAACGCGTCCTCGAGCGTCTCGACGCCGTACTGGCGCTTCAGCTCGTCCGCCGGTGCGAGAGCGATCAGCCTCCCCTTGTCGAGGATGCCGATCCGTTCGGCGAGCGCCTCAGCCTCGGCGAGGTCGTGCGTGCAGAGCAGAACGGTCGCGTCGTGCGTGGTCCGGATCTCGCGGATGAACTCCTGCACCTCGAGCTTCGAGCGCGGGTCGAGACCGGTCGTCGGCTCGTCGAGCAGGAGCAGGACCGGGGAGGTGAGCAGCGCCCGCGCGAGCGCGACCTTCTGCTGCGTCCCGCGCGAGAGGTTCTCCATCGAGTCGGTGAGGCGGTCCTTCGGGAAGCGCACCCGTTCGAGGATCACCGGGATCCGGTCGCGCGTCTGCGACGGCGCCATCCCGTAGTAGCGCGCCGCGTAGCTCAAGTTCTCGATTGCCGACATCTTCTTGAAGAAGCTCGCCTCGACCGACACGCGGTTCACGAGGCGCCGCACGGCTCGGTGGTCGGTCTTGGCGTCGTGGCCGAAGATCGTCACGCTGCCACCGTCGTCCAGCAGCAGGGTCGAGAGCAGGCGGACGAGCGTCGACTTCCCGGAGCCGTTCTGGCCCAGGATCGCGAGGGTCTCGCCCTTCATCATCGTGAACGTGACGCCTTCGAGCGCAGCGACCCGCTTGCGGTCGCGTCGGAACCGCCCGCGGCGCTTGCGGCGGACGAAGACCTTGCGGAGATCGACGACCTCGACCGCCGTCACGGCCCCATTACGGCGAGCGTCCGGCGAGGTCTTCATTGCTTGTGTGTCCAACATGGTTGCTCCTTTGCGTACGTGAACGGCCGACAGGTGGCGTGCGTGAGCCGCGCTCTCTTAGGAGGAGCGCGTGGCGCCGGTGAAGCTGGTCAGGCCGTGCGGAGCAACATCAGGTCAACGAGGCTAGCAGCCGCGCCGGCTGCGCGCTAGCCCTTTTCTTCTTCTTCGAGACCGTGGATCAACCACAGCGGCGCGCCGGTCTGCGACGCGTGGCGGCCCTGCGCAGTGATCTGCCGCGTGTCCGGGTACTCGACGACCTCGGGGCTCACGCGGTTGCTCACGACGAAGTACCGCACGGGCTCGCCGGAGTGGTTCAGCTGTTCGTGCGCACCGGCGGGACCGCTCGGGAAGTGGACGACCTCTCCGACCTCGAGCTCCCGCTCTCCGTCGGGGGTGCGCAGCGTGAGTCGTCCCCGCAGCACGACCAGGATCTCCTCGGAGCCGTGGTGGAAGTGGTACGTGCTGCGCCCACCGGGCGGGAGCTCGTAGACGCTCGCGCCGAGGACGTCCCCGCGCGGAAGCCGGGTCGACTTCGCGCCCGCCTCCCACTCGGTCTCGCCGAGCGACTCCCAGTCGTCGGACCAGATGTTCGACACCAGGCGATCTTGACATGTCCGGCCGCTTCGCTAACGTGCCGCCCAGGTCGTCGCCGCCGAAGGCGCCGGCCGAGGCAATGGGGCCTCAGGACTTCCAAGTCCTGGGGCCCTTTTTCGTGGACCGAGACAGGAGGGACGGCATGGCGGAGCTCGAGACGAAGCACTTCCTCGCGAACGGGACGCAGCCCGACGCGCGCGAGGCGCTGGAGTGGGCGACCGAGACGCGCGCCCAGATGGTCGACCTGAAGTTCTGCGACCTGTTCGGGCGCTGGCAGCACATGACGCTGCCGATCACGTCGTTCGACGAGTCAGCCTTCGACGAGGGCCTCGGCTTCGACGGCTCCTCGATCCGCGGCTGGCAGGGGATCAGCGAGTCCGACATGCTGCTGATGCCCGACCCGACGAGCGCGATCCTCGACCCGTTCACCGAGGCGCCGACGCTCTCGCTCCTCTGCGAGATCCGCGACCCGCTGACCGGCGAGGCGTACGACCGTGACCCGCGGCTCGTCGCGAAGCGCGCCGAGGAGTACCTGCGCTCGACCGGGATCGCGGACACCGCCTACATCGGGCCGGAGTGCGAGTTCTTCGTCTTCGACGAGGTCTCGCACGAGCTCGGGCCGAACGCATCTCACTACAGCGTCGACTCGGCGGAGGGCTACTGGAACTCCGGCAAGCCCGGCCTCGGCAACACGATCCGCGAGAAGGAGGGCTACTTCCCGCCCGCCCCGCACGACACGCTGCACGACCTGCGCACGCGCATGGTGCTGACGCTCGAGCGGCTCGGGATCGCGTGCGAGTTCCACCACCACGAGGTCGCATCCGGCGGCCAGTGCGAGATCGACCTCAAGTACGACTCGCTCGTCCGCATGGCCGACCAGGTGATGACCTACAAGTACGTCGTCAAGAACGTCGCGCACGCCGCCGGCAAGGTCGTGACGTTCATGCCGAAGCCGATCTTCGGCGACAACGGCTCGGGCATGCACACGCACCAGTCCCTCTGGAAGGAAGGGACGCCGCTGATGGCCGACAAGTCGGGCTACGCGGGGCTCTCGCAGCTCGCGCGCGCCTACATCGGCGGCCTGCTCGCGCACGCACCGGCGCTGCTCGCGTTCTGCGCGCCGACGACGAACTCGTACCGCCGGCTCGTGCCCGGCTACGAGGCTCCGGTCAACCTCGTCTACTCGCAGCGCAACCGCTCTGCGTGCATCCGGATCCCGATGTACTCCGACTCGCCGAAGGCGAAGCGGATCGAGTTCCGCTGCCCCGACGCGGCGGCGAACCCGTACCTCGCGTTCGCGGCGATGCTGATGGCGGGGCTCGACGGGATCGCGAAGGGCCTCGACGCCGGCGAGCCTGCCGACTGGGACCTCTTCGAGGAGGACCGCGGCGTCGCGCAGGTCCCCGGCTCACTCGCGGAAGCGCTCGACGCACTCGAGCACGACCACGAGTTCCTGACCGCGGGCGGCGTGTTCAGCGACGAGCTGATCCGGACCTGGATCGACTACAAGCGCGAGCACGAGGTCGACCCGGTGCGCCTCCGCCCGCACCCGGCCGAGTTCTCCCTCTACTTCGACTGTTAGGAGCGAAGCCATGGTCAAAGTCGAAGCAGTTGTCATCCGCGAGCGAGTCGAGACGGTGATCGACGCGGTCGAGGAAGAGACGGGCCACGTGGGCGTCACGGTCGTCGAGGCGATCGGGCACGGTCGCGAGCGGGGCATCACCCACGAGTACCGCGGACGCGTGTTCGAGTCGCGCTTCCTGCCGAAGGCGCTACTGACGTTCGTCGTCCCGGACGAGATCGCGGACGCGGTGGTTGCCGCGGCCGCGGACGCAGCGCGCAGCGGCAACGAGTCCGGCGACGGGCTCGTCTGGACGACGACCGTCGCGAACGTCACGCACAACCGGACCGGCAACAGCCTGGAGGAGGTCGAGGTCGCATGACGCTCACCAACAAGGAGCTCGTGATCGCCACCAGCACGATCTGGGTCGTCATCGCGGCGGTCCTCGTGATGTTCATGCAGGCCGGCTTCGCGTTCCTCGAGGCGGGCCTGACGCGGATGAAGAACGTCGGGCACGTCGCCGCCAAGAACGTCCTGGTGCTCGGGATCGCCTCGATCGTCTACTACCTCGTCGGCTACGGGCTCGCGTTCGGCGACGGTGGCAACGCGATCGTCGGCGGCTCCGGGTTCTTCCCCTCGGTCGACGAGCTGCTCGCGATCGGCGCCTCGCCCTTCAGCTGGTTCAGCACGATCCCCGCCGGTGCGGGCTACCTCTTCCAGGTGGTCTTCGCCGCGGTCGCGCTCGCGATCGTCTGGGGCGCGATGGCGGAGCGCACGAAGCTGTGGGTGTACTTCGCCTTCGGCGTCGTCTTCACCCTCATCTACTCGGTCGTCTCGCACTGGATCTGGCATCCCGACGGTTGGCTCTTCGCGCGAGGCATGCAGGACTTCGCCGGGTCGACGGTCGTGCACTACCAGGGCGCGCTCGCAGCGCTCGCCGGTGCGCTGCTGCTCGGGCCGCGCATCGGGAAGTTCAGCGCCGACGGAAAGCCGAACGCGATCCCCGGCCACAACATGGCCTTCGTCACGCTCGGCGTGATCATCCTCTGGTTCGGGTGGTTCGGCTTCAACCCGGGCTCGACGCTCGGGGTCGTCACCGGCGACAAGCTCGGCTACTTCGCGTACGTCGCGCTGACGACGAACGTCGCGGCCGCGGCCGGTGCGCTCGGCGCAGTGGCGGTGTCGTGGATCGTGATCAAGAAGCCCGACCTCTCGATGATGCTGAACGGCGTGATCGCCGCACTCGTCGCGATCACCGCGGCGTCGGGCTTCGTCGCGCCGTGGGCGGCGATCGTGATCGGCGCGGTGGCCGGCTCGATCGCAGTTCTCGGCGTGCTCGGCGTCGAGCGGCTTCGGGTCGACGACCCGATCGGAGCCGTCTCGGTGCACGGCCTCGCCGGCGTCTGGGGGACGCTCGCGACCGGGATCTTCGCGGTGCCTGCGCTCGCCGACAACCTCGCGACCGGCACGGGAGGGCTCGTGTACACGGGGAGCTTCCACCAGCTCGGCGTGCAGGCGCTCGGTCTGCTCGCGGTCGGGATCTTCACGTTCAGCGCCTCGTTCGGCGCGCTCTGGACGATGAAGAAGACGTTCGGGATCCGCGTGGAGCCCGAGGTCGAGACGGCCGGTCTCGACGTCTCCGAGCACGGCATGTGGGGCTATCCCGAGTTCTACATCCCGGTCCCCGGCGGCTACGGCACCGAGAGCCACGGCCACCTGGGGCTCGCGCACGCGCGCAGCGCACCGGCGCACGCGCACCCGCACCCGCAGCCCGAACCGGCACTCGAAGGGTCCTGATCGACGAGGCGCCCCAGCCCCACCGTCCTCGCGACGGCAGGGCTGGGGCGCCTGGTCATGGTTCGATCAGCAGGCGGGCGCAACCCACCCGGGATCAACGATCTCCGGCTCGAGTCGCTGCGGCGAACCGACCGGAATGTCGAGGAACGTCACCCAGAACTCGAGGTCCGTGGCGCCGAGGTTGCGGACGCGATGAACGACGTCCGTCGGCTCCACGGCGACCTTTCCCCCGGAGTAGGTCGTGGTCGAGCAGTCGTCTTGGTCGAGCGTCAACTCACCCGACTGGACGGTCACGACCGCGGGCCCGGGATGGAAGTGCCAGCCGCTTTGGCCCCCCGGAGCGAGCACGAACTTCTGGACGACGACATCGCCCGGCAGCGAGGTCTTCCGCAACTTGATCTTGAACTGATCCTCGAGGGTTCCGCGAGCGACCACGACGCGCTCCTTGAAACCCGAACCTGCCGTCGCGACCGCCGCCGCCACCGGGACCAGGGCGACCACACCGACGACAGCGAGCGGGATCAGCTTTCGTACGTTCACGCGCTTGAGCCGTTTCATGAATCCTCCTCATAGAAGTGACCCGCACGGGCGAGGACTGCCTCGACGACCCGGAGGGGTCGGAGCTCCGCGAGCTGCGCCGCCAGAGCAACGTCTTGGCTCGACGGGGCGTCGAAGACGAAGAAGCAGATCTCGTCCTCGGGAACGTGGATCGTTCGGTCGAAGCGGACGCTCGTTCCCTTGCGCGTCAGCTCCTCGACGGCCGAGCGCGCCCTCCGCTCCCGCGCGGCGCGCTCACCTGCGGCTCCGCGTGGGAGGAACGTCTCGACGAGGTAGCTCGGCACCCCATCGACGCTAGGTGAGCGCCGGCGTGTTGAAACCGTCCGAACGACTGAACTTTGCTCGTGGCTGGGCCGGAGGGTGAGCGGTGGCCCACCCTCCGCCTGTCAGTCCTGAAACGGGCAGTTGCCGGGGTCTGCTCGGTCGACTCGCCTCGCTGCGCCCCTAGGAACAAACGAGACGACGACCGTCACGAGGTCCACGAGTCCCTCGTTTCGCACGATGTGGACGGCGCGGCCCTTGTCCACGAACCCCGATCCCGCCCGAAACGTGTGCGCCCGGCACTTCCGATCAGCGCCGAGATAGACCGTCGCCGTCCCCGACTTGATGACCACGAAGCTCGGCCCCGGATGGCTGTGCCACCCGAACGACCCACCCGGCGCGATCGTGTTGGAAAGGACATGGAGGTCGGAGGCTCCCTTGATGTTCATCGTCGCCCTCCACGCACCAATCCTGCCGTCCGTATCGATGGAACCGAACTTTCCGATCCCGAACTCCGTTGGCGTCACGCCAGAGGGTGGCGTCGCCAGGACGGCCGAGGCGAACGCGGCGATGCCCACGACGACCACGAAGGAAGCCAAGACCAGTCTCGATCTCATTTCTCCTCCTTTTCGGACGGGGCCTGCCCCGGCCTGCACTCCGACTCTACGCGCCAGTCCGCGGAATACGAAACGTCAGAACCACTGATTTTTCGCCCCGAGCTAGCTCACCGCAGCCGGCGGGCGAGCTCCGTTCGCGACCGCACGCCGAGCTTGGCGTAGACGTGGGACAAGTGGCTGGCGACCGTCCGCTCCGTGACGAAGAGCGCCGCGGCGACCTCCCGGTTCGTGCCGCCCTTCTGCGACCAGGGCGGCGACGCGGCGCTCGGCCGGCGTCAGCCCCTCCTCGCGCCTGCGACCGCCGATTCGTCCGAGCTCGCCGCGAGCCTTCTCGACCCAGGTCGCTGCCCCGAGCTCTTCGAATCCGTCGAGCGCAGCCTGGATCGCCTCGTGGGCGACCCGCTTCTTCCGTGCCCGCCTCTGGACGATGCCGAGCCCGAGCAGCGCCCGCGCCGTGCCGAACGGGTCTCCGACCTCCTCATGCTGCGCAACTGCACGCTCGAAGAGGGAACCGGCGCGGGCGACGTCCCCTTCCGCGGCGGCGATGAGACCACGGCAGCGGGTCGCGTTCGCCAACACCCACTTGCGGGCCACCCGCGCCGCATCCGCCTCCCAGACATCGACGATTCGAACGGCGTCGTCGATCCGACCGTCCTCGAGCAGCAGCTCGGCGTAGTCGGCCGTCCACCAGCGGACACTCGGCTCGCCCCACCCGAGCTCCGAGACCCGCCGGTCGGCCTTCTCGAACCAGTTCTCGGCCGCGGACGGATCTCCGCTCCAGCGGGCGACGAGCCCGAGGACAGCCATGAGCTGCACGGGGTCTCCGCGGAACTGCTCGTGAGCGAGGTCGAGACCTCGTTCCGAGTGCTCCCGGGCCAGGTCGAGTTGTCCTCGATGGACGGCGATGACCGCACTCGGCAGATGGTCCTGCGGCATCTCGAGCCCGTACTGGACAGAGATGTCGCGTGCGCGAGCCGCGTACTCGGCCCCGAGCGCCCAACGTCCAGCCCAGAACTCGACCCAGGCGAGACCCCAGAGCGCGCGGGAGCTCCTCGGCTCGTCACGCTCGCGCCACTCTTCGTACTCGCGCTGGAGCAAGACGCGGGCCTCGTCCCGCTTCGGAGCGGGCGCGAGGGTGTTCACGACGGCCAGAGTCGCCTCCCGCACCAGCAACTCGCCACCGACAGCGCTCGGGAAGTCGCGGACCCGCGCCGGAAGATCCTCCGGTGCTTCCGCTTCGCCGGCGAACCAACTGAGGATGGCTTGCATCGCGCGGGCCTGTCCTCGCAGCTGGTCGTCGTCGAGCTCGTCGGCGAGCTCGAGCGCCTGACGTGCATGGTCGAACCCTGGCGTGGAGCCCGCCCACGCGAGCCGACAGTGGATGACTGACTGAAGCGCCGGCCGCGAAGCTGCCTCGCGCAGGGCTTCCTCGAGCAGCGGGACGGAACGACGTTCGCTCTCCAGCTCGGCAAGCACGACCAGCGCCTCGGCGCGCCAGGAACCCGCTCGTTTCTCCGCGAGGAGATCGTCGAGAATCCTTCGCGCGCGCGTCCACTCGCCCGCGGTCCGCTGGACGCGCGCCGCAGTGAGTGCACGGCGATGCCGGTCGCTGTGGGCGTCCGGCGCCGTAAGCCTGAGCGCGTGCTCCGCGAGCGCGGCCGCGGCGATTGGTGCCCCGCGGGCGCTCGCCAACGTCACGGCATCCTCGAGAGCACCGGCGATCTGGCTGTCCGGGCTCTCCGTCGAAAGCGCGAGGTGGCGGGCGCGGTCGAGCGGATCCCCGACGACCAGGGCGAGGCGTCCGTGTGCGCGCCGTCGCTCGTCCGCGGACACGCCGTGGTAGACCACCGAGGCGAGCAGGGGGTGTGTGAAGCGAATCGTCTCGTCCGTGCGCTCGATCACGCGGGCGGAAAGCGCGCGATCGAGTGCGTGCTCGGTGACGTCCAGGCTTGCCAACAGCTCGACGGACGGACGGCCCGCGGCCGCTGCGAGCAGCAGCGACTCTCGTGTCGCCCGCGGCAGCTTGTCGACGCGTGCGCGCACCAGTCCCTCGAGCGACTCTGGAACTCGGAGCGGCTGCGTGGGGTCGACGTCCGCGCCCAGAGTCCGGGCGAGCTCGAGTGCGTAGAAGGGATTCCCACCGGACGTCTCGTGCACACGAAGGAGGGTCGGGCGTGCCAGCGTGAGTGCGAGGTGTGTTTGGAGCAGCTGGTGAATGGCCCCGAGGCTGAGCGGGCCGACGTGCAGCCGCTCCAGTCGGTCGTCACGGATCGCCTGCTCGAGGTCCGGCGTCTCCGCACGTTCGCCGAGGCGACGGGCGAGCAGCACGAGGATCGACCGATCGCCCAACCGCCGCAGCGCGAAAGCGAGTGCGCTCGCCGAGGACGGATCGAGCCACTGGACGTCGTCGATCGCAAGGACAACCGGCCCGTCGGCAGCGAGAACCTCCAACGCGCTCCGGACCGCGACACCGAGCGTGCGTGGATCGAAGCCGTCCGGATCCTCCTCGACGAGGAGTGCCACCTCGAGCGCGTGGCGTCTGGGCGCCGGCAACGCCGGCAGGACGCTCTCGAGCACGTTCTCGAACAGGTCGCCGAGGCCGGCGTGGGTCAGACCGCGTTCAGCTTCAGCCGGCCGCGATACGAGAACACGGAATCCTCGTTCGCGGGCGGCCTCGACACCCGTGAGCCACAGGGTCGACTTCCCGATTCCCGCCTCGCCCTCCAGCACGAGCGCGACCGGGCCTTCCGCCGGACGTTCGATGAACGCGTGTATGGAGGCGAACTCGCCCTCCCTGCCCACGATGTCGACGGCCATGCCAAGACAACATTGAACCGACGACTTGACTACCGCAACTGAGCTAGCCCGTGCTCTCCGCAGTCGCGGCGACGGCGCTGCGCGGGGCGACCCGGACGAAGCGCGGCGCCAGCTCGTCCCACCGGGCCAGCACGTCCGCCGAGCGCGGCGAGCGCGTCGAGCGCTCGTGCCGCTCGACCAGCTCGCGGACGCCCAGCAGCTCGGCTGCGGTCGCAGGTCGAAGCACGACGTCCTCGTTGCTGCGCCGCTCGAGGCGTTTTGCGTCGAAGACGTACAGCTCGCCGCCGCTCATCCCCGCGCCGGCGTTCCGGCCGACCTCGCCGAGCACGACGACCGTTCCGCCCGTCATGTACTCGCAGGCGTGGTCGCCCACGCCCTCGACCACGGCGCTCGCGCCCGAGTTGCGCACGGCGAAGCGTTCGCCCGCGCGACCCGCGACGTACAGCTCGCCGCCCGTCGCGCCGTAGAGGACGGTGTTGCCGACGAGCACCGGGTCCCCCGCGTCGCCCGCCGGCGCCCGCACGACGATTCGGCCGCCCGACATGCTCTTGCCGACGTAGTCGTTCGCCTCGCCGTCGAGCGCAAGTCGAACGCCGTCGGTCAGGAACGCGCCGAAGCTCTGCCCCGCGCTGCCGGTGAAGCCGACCCTGATGCGGCCCGGCGGCGCGCCGTCGCCGAACCGCGACGCGATCTCGCCGGCGAGCCGTGCGCCGACGGCGCGGTCGGAGTTGCAGATCGGGTACCGCAGGTCGAGCAGGCGCGCCTCCTCGAGCGCGGGCCTCGCGTCGTCCACGAGGAGCTCGCCGAGCTCGCCGCCGGGGGCGTGCAGCTGCGTCTCGCCCGCGTAGCCGCCGCCGGTGCCGAGGAGCTCCTCGACCGCCAGCGGAGCACCCTCCCGCGGGCGCAGGAGGTCGGACCGGCCGATCGCGTCCTCGAGCCGTCTCAGTCCGAGCACCGCGAGGTACCGGCGCACCTCTTCCGCGACGAACCGGAGATACGCCTCCACGTGCTCGGGCGTGGCGGCGAACTTCGCCCGCAGCTCCGGACGCTGCGTCGCGATCCCGACCGGGCACGTGTCGAGGTGGCACGAGCGCACGAGCAGGCAGCCCTCCGCGAGCAGCACGGCCGTGCCGAAGGACACCTCGTCGGCGCCGAGCAGCGCCGCGACGACGACGTCCCGCCCCGTCTTCAGCCCGCCGTCGACGCGCAGTCGAACGCGGCCGCGCAGACCTTCGCCGACGAGCGTCCGCTGCGTCTCGGCGAGCCCGAGCTCCCACGGCGCGCCGGCGTTCTTGATCGAGGACAGCGGGCTCGCACCGGTACCGCCGTCCGCCCCGGCGACGTGCACCACGTCGGCGAGCGCCTTCACGACGCCGGCCGCGACGAGCCCCACGCCGGCCTCGGAGACGAGCTTGACCGAGACGTCTGCGCGCGGGCTCACCTGCTTCAGGTCGAAGACGAGCTGGGCGAGGTCCTCGATCGAGTAGATGTCGTGATGCGGCGGCGGCGAGATCAGCTCGATGCCCGGCCGCGTGTGCCGCAGGCGCGCGATCTCCTCGCTGACCTTGTGCGCCGGCAGCTGGCCGCCCTCGCCCGGCTTCGACCCCTGCGCGATCTTGATCTGGAGCTCGTCGGCGGAGACGGCGTAGCGCGCGGTGACACCGAAGCGCGCCGAGGCGATCTGCTTGATGCGGGAGTTGCGCTCGTCGCCGAAGCGCGCGGGATCCTCGCCGCCTTCGCCCGAGTTGGAGCGGGCGCCGAGCCGGTTGAACGCGATCGCCACCGTCTCGTGGGCCTCGGCCGAGAGTGAGCCGTGCGACATGCCCCCGCTCGAGAACCGCGCCAGGATCGACTCCGCGGGCTCGACCTCGTCGAGCGGTACCGGCTCGACGGCGGAGACGAGCACGAGCAGGTCGCGCAGCTCGAGCGGCTCGCGGTCGTTCACGAGCTGCGCGAACCGTTCGTAGTCCTCCCAGCCCGTGCCGTTCACCGCCGCGCGGAGCTTGTGGGCCGCCGCCCGCTGCAACGCGGCGACGACGTCCGGGTTCGACGCATGGCGCTCGCCGCCCTTTCGGAACTTGACGTAGCCCGGGTTCTCGAGCTGCGGCGCCTCCGAGCGGGCCGCCTCGAACCGTGCGCGCGCGTCGCGCTCGAGCTCCGCGAACCCGACCGGCCCGACGGTGGCGGGCGTGTGCGGAAAGCACTCGCCGAGCACGTCGTCCGCGAGGCCGATCGCCTCGAACACCTCGGCGCCGCGGTACGAGTCGACGTCGGAGATGCCCATCTTCGCCATGACCTTGAGGACGCCGCCCTCGACCGCGCGCCGGAAGCTCCGCTGTGCCTCCTCCGGCGTCGCGCCGCCGAGCTTGTCCTGAGCCCCGAGGTCGGCGACCGTCTCGAGCGCGAGCCGCGGGCACACGGCGTCCGCTCCGTAGCCGATCAGGCAGGCGAAGTGGTGCACCTCTCGCGGCTCGTCGCTCGCGACGACGAGCGACGTCGAGGTGCGGAGCCCGGCCTCGACCAGGGCGCGATGGACTGCGGCGACCGCAAGGAGCGAGGGGAGAGGAAGACGCTCCTCGGCGGTCGCCGCATCGTCGAGCAGCAAGCAGGCCGCGCCGTCGCGCGTAGCCGCGACGGCATCGGAGGACAGCCGGCTGCAAGCGGACGCGAGGCTCTCGTCGCGGAACGTCGCGTCGAGGACCTTCGCGTGAAGCATGGGAAGTGCTGACGGGTAGAGGAAGAAGCTTTCGAGCTCGCGGAGCTTCGCGCCGTCGGGGCCTTCAGAGAGCAACGGCGCGCGCGGGCCCACGAGTGTCTGCAGCGACATCACGCTGCGCTCGCGCAGGTGGTCGATCGGCGGGTTCGTCACCTGCGCGAAGCGCTGGCGGAAGAACGAGTAGAGCGGCCGAGCGCGCCCGGCGAGCGGTGGCAGCGCGGTGTCGTCGCCCATCGACGAGATCGGCTCGTGGCCGTGTGACGCAGCGGGCCTGAGGACGAGCGAGAGATCCTCACGCGTGTAGCCGGCCAGGACGTGGCGCGGGCGAAGGTCGCTCCCGGGCGGGAGCACCGGCTCTCCCGCGTCGAGCTCACGTCGGCCGACCGTGAGCCACCGCAGGTACGGGCGACGTGCGGCGAGCCTGCGCTTGACGTCCCCGTCCAGCTCGACGCCGCGCCCGGCTGCGTCGACGGCGAGCATCTCGCCCGGTCCGAGCTTGCCGCGGCGCACGCGCGCGTCGTGCGGCAGCGGGATCGCGCCGGCCTCCGACGCGCACGCGACGAGGCCGTCGTCGGTGATCGCGTAGCGAAGCGGACGCAGCCCGTTGCGGTCGACTGCAGCGCCCACCACCCGCCCGTCGGTGAAGACGACGCCCGCCGGCCCGTCCCAGGGCTCGATCAAGCCCGCGTGGTAGCGGTGGAATGCGCGCACTCCCGGGTCGAGCTCCGAATCGTTCTGCCACGCGGGCGGCAGGAGCATCGCCATTGCGTGCCGGACGTCGCGACCGCCGCGCGTGAGCAGCTCGACGGCGTTGTCGAGCATGGCGGAGTCCGAGCCGGACTCGTCGAGCACGGGGCCGAGGAGCTCGTCTCCGTGCCTCGCCTCGCGCGCGCGCATCCACGCGATGTTGCCGCGGAGCGTGTTGATCTCGCCGTTGTGGCAGAGGAGCCGGAACGGCTGCGCCCGCTCCCACGACGGCGACGTGTTCGTCGAGAAGCGCTGGTGGAAGATCGCGAAGGGGACCTCGAGCGTGGGATCGCGCAGGTCCGCGTAGAAGGCGTCGAGCTGATCCGCGGCGCAGAGCGCCTTGTAGGTGACCGTGCGAAACGAGAGCGATGCAACGTATGCGCCTCGCACGCGCTCGGCCCGTCGGCGTGCGCGATAGGCGCGTTCCTCGGCCTCGTCCGGACCGAGCCCGAGCGGCCGAACGAGAACGAGCTGCTCGATGCCCGGCATGGTCGCGAGCGCCCCGTCGCCGAGCGCATCGCGGTCGACGGGAACCTTCCGCCACCCGGCGAGCCCGATCCCCTCCGCCTCGCACGCGGCTTCGATCCCGGCCCGGGCACTGTCGTCGCGCAGGAAGACCATCGCGAGGCCACACCACGGGCCGGGCACGAGCGCCGGCGCGATCGGCAGCAGGACGCCCGCACCGTCACCCGTCTTCCGATCGGCAGCGACCGCGCCGCGGTGACGCATCCGCCGCAGCCCCTCCAGCGCCCGGTCGAGCAGCTCGCGTGACGGTCGCGCGTGCAGGTCCGCGACAAACCCGATGCCACAGGAGTCGAGCTCGGTTCGGTGGTTCGGGTTGGCCACGGGCGCGCCCTTCAGCGGTGTGTCTCAGAGGAGCTTCCCGCCTGTTGCGGACGACCTAGCCGGCGGGGCGGGAGGTGAGCGCCGGCTAGCGCGTAAGGACGCGCGTAAAGACGTTGGTAATCGACAGCGTCCTCGCGCGGCAGCCCATGAAGTCGCTCACCCTACTCCTCTGGCCAGACGGCGCCAAGCCTCCTATGAGACCGCGAACGTCACGCTGACCGACGCCTGGATCTCCTGCGTGCCCGGCTCGACGGTCGCCTTGGCATCCTCGGCCCGGCCCGCGGCGAGGGGCATCGGGACGCTCCCGCCGCCCTCGACCGTGGACGTCATCGCCCCCAGCGTGACGCCGGCCGCCTCGGCGAGCGCCTGCGCCTTCGCGCGCGCGTCCGCGTAGGCCGCCTTGAGCGCGCCGCGGTAGACCGCTTCCTGGTCCGAGCGGCTCAGCGAGGGCCCGTACACCTGGTTCGCGCCGGCGCCGACCGCCGCGTCGACCACGGGGCCGGCTCGGTCGAGGTTCCGCACGCGGACGGACACGGAGCTGACAGCGGTGTACCCGACGATCTGAACACCGTCCTCGGAGGTGCGCGGCGAGAGCGAGATCTGCTCGGTCTGGATGTCGGCCTGGGCGATTCCCGCCGAGCGGAGCGCGGCGACGACGCGGGTCAGCTGCGCGTCCGCGGCCTCGAGCGCCTGGCTGGCGGTCCGAGACTGTGCCTGGACGCCGAACGAGAAGTGGGCGCGGTCGGGCACGGTCGTGACCGAGCCGACGCCGGCCGCGGTGATCGAGCGGGTGGGGCCGTCGGCCTCCTGGCCCCGCGCCTGCTGGGGTTGGGCGACGCCGGCGAGTGCCGCGACGGCGAGGACGAACACGGCAGCGATGAGAATTCGAAGAGGTTTCATGGCGTTTCTACGCCGCCGGGGGCCGATCTCGTCACTTGCTCTACGGTCCGGGAATGGACTACCGCTTCGTCGACTGCCGCTGGGACCTCACCGACCCGGGGCGAGGACACGCGCTCTACCGGGCCGGCCACATCCCGGGCGCGGTGTTCCTCGACGTCGACGCCGACCTCTCCGACCTCTCGGTGCAAGGCGCCGGCCGGCATCCGCTGCCGAGCCCCCGCGGGTTCGCCGCTGCGGCCTCACGCGCGGGAATCGAGGACGGCGTGTTCGTCGTCGCGTACGGGAACATGGGTGGCGCTGAGCGCCTCTGGTGGCTGCTCCGCCACTTCGGGCACGCCGAGTGCGCCGTGCTGCTCGGAGGGATCGAGAGCTGGGGCGGCGCGCTTCGCGCAGGCGACGAGGACGTCGAGCCGACGACCTTCGTCCCCCGCGAGCGGAGCGACGACACGATCGGCGCGGACGAGATCCTCGAGCGCGGGGACGAGCTCGTCGTCGTCGACGCACGCGTGCCTTCGCGCTGGCGAGGCGAGGAGAACCCGATCGACAAGGTGCCGGGCCGCATCCCGGGCTCGCGGAACGCACCGTGGAACGAGTCGCTGCCGGACCTGCCGGCACGGCGAGCTCGCCGTCTACTGCGGCTCGGGCGTCACCGCGAGCGCGGTCGTGCACCGGCTCTGGCTCGCGGGCCGAGACGCGCGGCTCTACCCCGGCTCGTGGAGCCAGTGGGAGACGCTGGGACTGCCGGTCGAGCGCGGCTAGCCGAAACGCGTGCGAGCTTCGGCGAGCGCGTCGCGCACGCCTCCGGGTCCCGGCGCGCCACGCTGGCCCGGAGTGGCGGGAGGCTCGAACGTTCCCGCCCGCACGCTCGCGGCGACGCGCTCGTGCGCCTCGCGGAACGGCACGCCTTCGCCGACGAGCTGCTCGGCGGCGTCGGTGGCGAGCAGGAGCGGGTCCGCGCACGCCGCGGCCAGGCGACCGCGGTCGAAGGTCAGCTCGCCGACGAGCACCGCGAGCGCGTCGAGGCTCAGCCGCAGGTCGCGCCTCGCCGCGAACACCGGCGGCTTGTCCTCCTGCAGGTCGCGGTTGTACGCGAGCGGTAGTCCCTTCATGGTCGCGAGCAGCCCGGCAAGTCGGCCCAGCGCGGCGCCGGCCTTGCCGCGCACGAGCTCCGCGACGTCGGGGTTCAGCTTCTGCGGCATCGCGGACGAGCCCGTCGCTGCGCGTTCGGGGAGCCGCACGAAGGCGAACTCGCTCGTCGACCACAGCACGAGCTCCTCGCCGATCCGCGAGAGGTGCGACGCGAGCATCGCGCACGCGTAGAGGTAGTCGAGCGCGAAGTCGCGATCGGCGACGGCGTCGAGTGAGTTCCGCATCGTCTGGCCTTCCGGCGCGGGGATCGGCAGCGTCGAGCCGGCGAGCGCCGCGGCCCCGAGCGGCGACGGCGCCGCCTGCGCGCACGCGAAGCGGAGCCGCGCGCGGTCGCGGTCGAGCATCTCGACCCACGCGAGCAGGTGGTGGCCGACGGTCACGGGCTGCGCGCGCTGGAGGTGCGTGTAGCCGGGCAGCGGCGTCTCCGCCTCCTGCTCGGCCCTGTCGAGGATCACGCGGACGAAGCGCTCGACGTTCTCGATCGCCTCCGCGCACGCGTCGGCGACGTACAGGCGAAACGCCGCCGCGACCTGGTCGTTCCGCGACCGGCCGGCGTGGATCTTCCGCCCGACCTCGCCGAGCCTGCCGCTCGATCAGCGTGTGCACGTCCTCGTCGCCCGGTTCCCACGTCAGCCCGTCGAGCAGCCGCTCCGCCTCGCGCAGCTCGTCGCCGCTCAGCAGGCCGGCCGCGACCAGGCGCTTGGCGTGCGTCCGCGTCGCCTCGATGTCGTAGAAGAAGAGCTCCGCGTCGTCGGCGCGCAGGAGCGCCTCGACCTCGGGCGCGAGCCCCGTTCCGACGCGTCCGGACCAGAGCGTCATGCGGGCGTGAGCCTCCGCTCCCTCGCCGCTGCGAGCTCGACCTCGAGCGCGGCGATCCGGATGAACCCCTCGGACGCCTCGTGCGGGAACGTCTCGCCGGTGCCGTACGACGCCAGCGTCTCGGCGTAGAGCGCGTACTCCGAGCGACGCCCCGTGACGACGGCGGCGCCCGGCTGGAGCGAGAGCCGCACCTCTCCCGTGACGAGCGTCTGCGTGGCCGCGAAGAACGCGTCGTAGGCGGACCGAACCGGGCTGAACCAGAGCCCGTCGTAGAGCACCTTCGCCCACTTCGGCTCGAGCTCGCGCTTCGCGATCGCCTCTGCTTTCGTCAATACGACGTCCTCGAGCGCACGGTGCGCCTCGATCAGCGCGATCGCCGCAGGCGCCTCGTAGAGCTCGCGGCTCTTGATCCCGATCGCGCGGTTCTCGATCATGTCGATCCGCCCGATCCCGTACGCGCCGGCGAGCGGGTTGAGCGTCGCGATCAGCTCGTGCAGCTCGAGCTCGTCACCGTCGAGCGAGACCGGCAGACCCTGGTCGAAGCCGACGACGACGTCGACCGGCGCGGGAGCCGTCGACGGGTGCGACGTGAGCAGGAACGCGTCCTCCGGCGGCGCGACCCACGCGTCCTCGAGGATCCCCGCCTCGATCGCGCGGCCGAACAGGTTGTCGTCGATCGAGTACGGCTTCTCCGCCTTCGCCTCGACCGGGAATCCCGCGAGCCTCGGCGAACGCGATCTCCTCGTCGCGCGTCCAGATCCTGTCGCGAAGCGGCGCGATCACGTGCACGCCGGGGTACTTCGCCTTGAAGGCGAGCTCGAAGCGAAGCTGGTCGTTGCCCTTGCCGGTGCAGCCGTGCACCACTGCTTCTGCATCGAGCTCGAGCGCGACGTCCGCCACCGCTTCCGCGATCACCGGCCGCGACAGCGCGGAGACGAGCGGATAGCGGCCTTCGTAGAGCGCGTTCGCGAGCAACGCCTTGGCGACCTGGTCGTTGGCGAACTCGCGCTTGCGATCGACGAGCAGCACGTCGCTCGCCCCCGCCGCGTACCCGCGCGCGATCGCCGGCTCGAAGTCGGCGTCCTGGCCGACGTCCACCAGGACGGCGACGACCTGGTCGAACCCGTAGTCCTCCTTGAGCCACGCGATCGCGCAGCTCGTGTCGAGCCCGCCCGAGTAGGCGAGCACGGCGGTCCGGCTCATGTCTCTCCCTCCAGATGATGTCGAAGTTGTTCGGCGAGGTCGGCGCCGGTGACGCCCTCCCTGGCCGCGATGAAGATCGTGTCGTCGCCCGCGACGGTTCCCGCGACGTCGCCGAGCGTCGCGGCGTCGAGCACGCGGGCGAGCGCGTTCGCGTGGCCCGGCGGCGTCGTGACGACGAGCAGGTTGCCGGTCGGGACGAGCGAGAGCGCGAAGCGGCGGAGCGAGGCGGTCAGCTCGCTGAGTCGGTCGAGGTCGCCCGCGCCGGGGTGGGCGTAGACGAGCCGGCCGTCCTCGTCTCGCACCTTCACGAGCCCGAGCTGCGCGATGTCGCGCGAGACGGTCGTCTGCACGGCCTCGAAGCCGTGGTCGCGAAGCGCCTCGGCGACCTCGGCCTGCGTCGCCAGCTTGCGGTCGTCGACGAGCCGGAGGATCGCGCCTTGCCGGTCGAACTTGCTCACAGGACCTCCTCGAGGATCGCGAGCCCGTGCTCGAGCTCGTCGGCGGTCAGGGTCAGCGGCGGGGTCAGCCGCAGAGAGCTCTCGCCGGCGGTTCCGACGAGCAGACCACGTTCCAGGCATTCGGCAACGAGGTCGGCCGCCGGACGCGGCGTGTCGACGGCGAGCAGCAGCCCGCGCCCGCGGACGTTCGGCAGCCGGGCCGCGATCGTCGCGCCGTGGGCGACCACGCCTGCGAGCAGCTCGTCGTCGACCGTGTCGCACACGGCGACGGCTGCGGCGCACGCGACGGGGTTGCCGCCGAAGGTGCTCGCATGGTCGCCCGGCTCAAATCCTCCGGCCGCCGAGTCGGCGACGAGCAGGCAGCCGATCGGCAATCCGTTCGCAAGACCTTTGGCGAGCGTGACCGCATCGGGACGCACGCCGAGCTGCTCGAACGCGAAGAACGTGCCCGTGCGGCCGACGCCGGTCTGCACCTCGTCGAGGACGAGCAGCGCGCCGACGTCGTCCGCGAGCGTGCGCGCCGCTTCGACGAACCGCGAGTCGAGCGGGATGATCCCGCCCTCGCCGAGCACCGGCTCGAGCAGGATGCAGCCGGTCTCGTCGGTCACCGCAGCCTCGAGCGACGCGACGTCGTTCGGCTCCGCGAACGCGACGCCGGGAAGCAGCGGCTCGAACGCTGCGCGCTTCGCAGGCTGGCCGGTGACCGAGAGCGCGCCGCACGTGCGACCGTGGAACGAGCCTTCGAGGGCGACGACGCCCGCCTTGCCCGACGACTTGCGCGCGTACTTCAGCGCGGCCTCGATCGCCTCGGCGCCGGAGTTGCAGAAGAACGCCTGCGCGCCGCCGAAGCGTTGGGACAGCCGCTCGGCGAGCTGCGTCATCGGCTCGGTCCAGTAGAGGTTCGAGACGTGCCAGAGCCGATCGAGCTGCGCGTGGGCTGCGGCGAGTGGCGCAGGATGACCGTGACCGAGGCCGACGACGGCGATCCCCGCGAGGAAGTCGAGGTAGCGGCGGCCCTCCGTGTCGACGACCCAGGCACCCTCGCCGGAAACGAGCGTCACGTCCTGGCGGGCGTAGGTCGGCAGGACGGCCCGCGAGACGACGGTGCTCACGCAACCACCGCCGTCGCGCCGATCTCTGCGCGCACGCCGAAGCGTGCGGCGACCATCGCGGCGCGGACCTTCGGCACGATGCCCCCCTCGAGCTCGCCGGCGTCCAGCAGGCGATCCGCGTCGCCCGCTGCGAGCGTGTGCGCGACGACGCCGCCGAGCAAGACTCCCGGAACGTCGCTGACGAAGAGGATCCGCTCGGCCTCGAGCCCGACGGCGAGCGCGGCGGCGGCCGAGTCGGCGTTCACGTTCAGCGGCCCCTCCGCGACCGGCGCGACGACGGGGATCTGGCCCTGAGCGAGCGCGAGCTCGATCGCGAGCGGCCGCGAAGGAAGCGGCTCGCCGACGCGTCCGAGCTCCGGCAGGTGCTCGGCGCGCAGCCCGATCTCGTCGCCGATCAGCCCGACCGCGCGCTCGCCGAGCGCGGCGCAGAGCTCGGCGTTGACCCGCGCCAGCGAGCGTCGAACGAGCACGAGCGCGGCGGGGCTCGTCACGCGGCGACCGTCGACGAACTCGACGCGAAGCCCGTAGCGCGCCATCTCCTCGGAGATCTGCGGACCCGCACCGTGGACGACGCACACCTCGTGCTCGGCCGCGAGCTCGTGCACCAGCGCCGCAGCGTCGCCCGCGACGGCGCCGCCGATCTTCACGACGACCCTCACGAGCGGTAGTCCGCGTTGATGCGGACGTAGTCGGAGGACAGGTCGCTCGTCAGGTAGCTCGCGGAGCCCGTTCCGAGCCCGAGGTCGAGGTCGATCGTCACGTTCGCCCCCGCGAGCTCCGGCTCCACGCCGCGCGGCGCGCCGAGCTCGAGCACGCGCACGCCGTCGAAGTCGAGCGTCACGAGTGACGGATCGAGCCGGGCGTAGCCGCCGTTGAACGGCGCCGAGCCCGCTGCGGCGAGCACTCGGCCCCAGTTCGCGTCGTGGCCGTGCAGCGCGGTCTTGACGAGCGGTGAGGTCGCGATGCGCCGTGCGATCGCCTTCGCCTCGTCGGTCGACGCGGCGCCGGTGACGCCGATCTGCGCGACGACGGTGACGCCTTCGCCGTCGGCGACGATCATGCCGGCGAGCTTCGAGCAGACGGCGTCGAGCGCCTCCGCGAACGCGGCGTCGTCGCGCGCAGCCGACGACGCGCCGTTCGCGAGCAGCACGACCGTGTCGTTGGTCGAGCACTCCCCGTCCACGGAAATCGCGTTGAAGCTTCGCTCGACCGCGGGGCGCAGGAACTCGAGCGCCTCGCCGGGCTCGAGCGGGTAGTCGGTCGTGACGACGGCGAGCATCGTCGCGAGGTTGGGGTGGATCATCCCCGAGCCCTTCGCCATCCCGCCGACCGTGAACCCGTCCGCGTGCGCGACCGACTCCTTGGCGCAGGTGTCGGTGGTCAGGATCGCCTCCGCGGCGTCGGCGCCGCCTTCGGACGAGAGTGCGTCGACGGCGGCCGGCAACCCGCGGAGCAGCTCGTCGACGGGGAGCGGCACGCCGATCACACCGGTCGAGAGCACGAGCACCTGCGCCTCGACGAGCCCGAGCAGCCTCGCGGTGGCAGCGGCAGTGGCACGCGCGTCGTGCTCGCCCTGCTCACCGGTGGCCGCGTTCGCGTTCCCCGAGTTCACGACCACCGCCTGCGGCTGCGCGAGCTCGAGGTTTCGCTTCGACACGACGACGGGGGCAGCGAGCATCCGGTTGACGGTGAACATGGCCGCGCCGGTCGCCGGCACGGTCGACCGGACGAGCGCGAGGTCGTTCCGGGTCTTCCGGATCCCGCAGTGCACGCCGCTCGCCACGAAACCGCGAGGAGAGGTGACGCTCACACCAGCACCCCTTGCAACCGAAGCCCGGCGGTCTCCTCGAGCCCGAGCGCGAGGTTCGCGTTCTGCACGGCCTGGCCCGCGGCGCCCTTGCCGAGATTGTCGAGCGCGCAGATGACGATCGCCTTGCCGGTCGCGCGGTCTTCGAACACGCCCAGCTCTGCCGCGTCCGTCTCCTGCACGCGCGCGAGCTCCGGAGCGACACCGTCGGGCAGCAGGTGCACGACGCGCGAGCCGGCGTAGGTCTCCTCGAGCCGGGTGCGCAGCGCGTCGGCGTCGGCCGTCGCGTAGCAGGTGACGAGCAGCCCTCGACGCACCGGCAGCAGGTGCGGGACGAAGCACACGGGGAAGCCGAGCACCTGCTCGATCTCGGGCGCGTGCTGGTGCGTCCCGACGCGGTACGGAGAGACGTTCTCGAGCACGAAGCCCGCGTGCGACGACTCCTTCAGCGCGCGCCCTGCGCCGGACACGCCGGACTTCGCGTCGACCACCACGCTCGCGGGCTCGAGCAGGTCTGCCACCGGGCCGAGCGCGAGCAGGGTGGCGGTCGCGTAGCAGCCCGGGTTCGCGATCAGCCGCCCGGTCGGCGGCGCGAGCTCCGGCACCGCGTAGCTCCACGCCGCCAACGAATCGGAGTGGGGGTGCTCGAAGCCGTACCACTGCGCGTAGAGGCCGGCGTCGGTCAGGCGGTGCGCGCCGGAGAGGTCGACGAGGACGCCGTCGTCCGGGGGGTCGAGCGCCGCCGCCGCTTCGTTGCCGAGGCAGGCGAAGACGACGTCCGCACCCGCCTGGAGCGCCTCGTCGTTCGGTGCAAACGCCGGCAGGTGCCCGTTCAGCCGCACGTCGAGGGCCGAGGCCGCCTGGCCCGCGAGTGAGTCGGAGCCGAGCGCCAGCACTTCGAGGTCCGGGTGGGCCAGGAGGCGGTCGAGGGTCTCCTGCCCGGCGTACCCAGAGGAGCCCAGGATGGCTGCGGTCGGCATCTGCGTAGTATGCCGATAGACGTGCTACTATGCAACTGGTATGCAGGAGCAGCCAGAGCAGCTGGACGTCGCGCTGCGCGAGCGCTTCGTTCAGGTCGTCGAGCATCTGGACGAGACGGTCGCCTCGTACGAGCGGCTCGGGTTCGAGCAGGTGCTCGGCTGGGCCGGCGAAGGCGCGCTCTTCCGCACCGGCCCTGCGCTGCTCGAGGTCGTGGAGTCCTCCGGCCTTGAGGCCGGGGCTTCGGCCGCGTAGCATCGCTTCCGTGCTTGGCCGGGGTCTGGTCGCGTTCACACTGCTGCTCGTGCTCACGGGTTCCGCGTCCGCGGCGGCGAAGCCGCAGTACCAGGTCGAGCTCGAGTCGTTCTCGTTCGCCGGCGGCACGAAGACCGGCACCGCGACGACGGGAAGCGCGTTGACGCTTGCGGCCGCCGGGTTGACGAGCGCGCCGTACACCGACCCGCACGGCTACGGCACGAAGACGTACGAGTCGGGCAGCTGGACGTCGGGCTGGCACGACCCCGGCTTCGCGTTCTCGCAGGCGGTCCCGTCGTGGAACGCGACGACGCCCGCGCGCACGTGGATCCAGGTCGAGCTGCGCGCGCGGACGCAGGACGCGCGCGAGACGAAGTGGTACGTGCTCGGCCGCTGGGCGTCCGGCGACGGCGACTTCCACCGAACCTCCGTCCCGGGACAGGGCGACAAGGACGCCTCGATCGCGATCGACACGTTCGTCCCGAAGCGGGCGATGCTCGCGTACCAGCTGCGGCTCACGCTCTACCGCGAGGCCGGAAGCGGCGTGTCGCCGAGCGTGACGAAGCTCTCGACCGTCGTCGCGAACGACGCCGACCCGTACGTCCCGAGCGTGACGACGATGACGAGCGCGATCACGTTGTCGGTACCCGAGTACTCGCAGGAGATCCACGCCGGGCACTACCCCGAGTTCGACGGCGGCGGCGAGGCGTGGTGCAGCCCGACCTCGACCGCGATGATCCTCGGCTTCTGGGACCGCGGCCCGACTGCCGGACGACTACTCATGGGTGACACCGCCCGACCACCCGGACCCGTGGGTCGACCACGCCGCGCGCTACACGTACGACTACAACTACAACGGCGCCGGGAACTGGCCGTTCAACGTCGCGTACGCGCACACGTTCGGGCTCGAGGGCGCGGTCACGCAGCTCCGCTCGCTCGCGGAGGCCGAGCAGTACATCAAGGCGGGCATCCCGCTCGTCGCGTCGCTGTCGTTCGGCTCCGGCAAGCTCGACGGCTTCCCCTTCAAGAGCACGAACGGCCACCTGCTGACGATCGTCGGCTTCACGGCGTCGGGCGACGTCGTCTCGAACGATCCCGCCGCGCTCACCGACGCCGACGTGCAGCGCACCTACAACCGTGCGCAGTTCGAGCAGGCGTGGATGGAGTCCACCGGCGGGCTCGTCTACCTGCTCTACGCGCCGGGCACGATCGCTTCCCTAGGCCGGGTGGAGGTTCAGCTCGGCGAGCTCGCGTACGCGTGCCGTCGTGATCCCGTCGCGCTGCTCCCGGACCAGCGGGTGCTCGCCATCGTGCAGCAAGAAGCTCGGGCGTAGCTCGAGCGACGCGCGTGATCACGCTCGAGCGGCAGGCTCAGCGTCTCGGGGTAGCCGGGGATCGAGTTCGACAGCCAGCCGAAGTACGGGTCGCTCCTCGATGCGCGCCGGGTCGTCCCAGAGCTCGACGACCGTCTCGAACGACGCCTCGCTCAGCGACGACCAGACGCCGTAAGCGGAAGTCGTCGTCAGCGTCGAACACCGGGATGCTGATCAACCCGCGGATGAAGAACGTTCGTCGTCGCCTTCGTCATCCGTCCAGACGCAGAGGTCGTCGGTCAGATGATCCTGCTCCGACCTCACCGTCCCAGTGCAGCGGTTCGTCGAACGCGAGGTCGTGCGGGAGCCCCTCATGCTCCTCGCCGCACCGGCTACACGTCCAGGACACGTCAGGCGGCGGCGATCTCGGGTAAGTACGGTCGCCAGCGTTCGGGGATCTTCGGTGCCGCGAGCTGGATGAAGAGCACGGGAGTCGGCGGTCGCGGGTGCACCCGCATGACCATCTGCACTTCGTGCAGCAGCCGGTTGCCCTTCTTGTGGTTGCAGGTCGCGCACGACGTGACGACGTTCTCCCAGACCGAGTCGCCGCCGCGAGAACGTGGGACGACGTGGTCGAGCGTCAGCCGCCCGTTCGTCGTGCCGCAGTACACGCAGCGCCAGCCGTCACGCGCGAACAGCGCGCGGCGCGAGATCTTGCGCTGGATGGCGCGCGGAACCCGGACGTAGTGCACGAGCCTGATCACGTGTGGCCACCGGAACGTGCTGGCGGCCGAGCGAAGTGGTCGATCGAGTTCCTCGATCACCTCCGCCTTGCCCTTGAACACGAGCACGTGGGCACGTCTGAGCGTTGTGACGTTCAGCGGCTCGTAGCTTGCGTTCAGCACGAGGACCTGCTGCATACGGCGGAAATGTAGCTGCTCGGGACCTCAGCAACCGCGGTTCAGAGTCAGGTAGTAGATGCTCTTGGGCCATTCCCAGGCCACGCCGATGACCTGGTTTCCCAGCGGTGGCCGGGCGCCGACGACCGCCAGGTCGCCGTCGAAGCACCGCTCGACGATCAGCCGCGTGCGCCGGACGTGGTACGTCGAGGTGACGACGACGACCGAGTCCCAGCCTCGCTCCTTCGCCTCCTGCGCGATCCAGCGGGCCTCGCCCTGCGTGCTGTAGGGATCGGGCGTGAAGCAGATCGCCCGGCCGGTCTCGCACAGTCGGTTGGCCTCGACCCAGCCGGGGTCGAGCCCGTCCGAGATGGCGAGCGTGTCCGAGACTCCCTCGGCGATCAGCCGCCGACCCTCGTCGAGCCGGTGGCCGCGGCCGCCCGAGAGCACGACGACGGCGTCCGCCCCGCGCGGCGGCGTGTCCGTCTCGGGCCAGACGAACAGGTAGGCGGTCGCCGCGGCGAACGCGACGAGCAAGACGAGGAGGAGCTTCCTCAGTGCGCCATCGCCCGCTCGACGGCCTCGAGCTCCTCGGGAGAGAGGGCGGTCGATGGCCGTCCGCGGTCGAGCTCTTTCATGTAGATCCGTGCGTAGTCGCGGCCCTGGATCGCGCTCACCACGACGCCCGACCGCCCCGCGTCCAGGAGCGCGAAGGTCGCGGACGACTGCCCTGCCTTGTCCGCGTACGCGTCGTAGCGGAGGATCGACGTCTTCGAGACGCAGTCGTCGATCCGGCGGTCGACGCGCGAGAGCGCGCCGGCGACCTCGTCCACCGCGCGGTGCAGGTCGTCGATCCGGGCCTGCAGCGAGACGGCGAAGTCGACGAGGTCGGCCTTGCCGCCCCCGAGCAGCACGAGCTGCGCGGAGCGGACGCGGTGCACCCGCAGCCACGCGACGACCGCGACGGCGAGCGACAGGATCGCGACGAGGGCCGCTGCGGCGGCGATCCACCCGGCGGTCGTGCTCGAGGTCCACGGCCAGCCTAGGCTCGGGCTGATGGGGGATCGTGCGGCAGCGGCCGCGAAGCGGCCGCCTTTAGTGCCAAGCGGTCGCGGATCCGCGCGAGCGGATTCGCGACTTGCGCCTCCCCGGTACTAGCGAGGGAGCGAGAAGACGACGGGGTACTGGTAGGTGTTGTTCGAGGTGTTCGACTCGCCGGGGACGGGCTCCACCGTCACCTTCACCGGCGTCGTGGGCCCGAACGGCGGCTGGCCGAGGTCCTCGAACGTCACCGTCTTCGTCTCGCCCGCGTTGATCAGCTGAATCGTCTTCGTCTGCGTGATCGGCTCGGGGCTCTTCTGGATCGTCAGCGTGACCTTGATCCCGACCTCCTGGGAGTCGCCGCTGTTCTGGATCGCGACGCGGAAGGCCAGGTCGCTCGTCGCCTCGACGACGGTCTCGTTGTTCACCGAGAGCTGCTCGTTCGCCGGGAGCACCGTGACCGAGACGATCCCGGTCCCGTGCAGGCCGGTCGGCGTGCCGCCTTCGGACGCACCTTGCAGGCGTCGCCAGAGTGCGGTCATCGACCGCTGGCTCGAGAGGTCCGGGGTGATCAGGAAGTCCGAGTTCGGAACCGGGACGCCGCTGATCCCCTGTGCCTCGAGCTCGACCTTCGACGGCTCCGCGAAGAGGTCGTCCCAGATCACGTCGCTGGCGACGAAGCGCTCCGCCTGAGCCGCGAGCACGCTTCCCGCGCGGGTTGCGTCCTGCGTGTTCGCGAGCTCGACGAAGGCGGCGGCCAGGCCGTTGAGGCCGCTGTAGCGGAACTGCAGCGACTCGATCGAGGCCTCGTGCTCGCCGCGGAGCGGGCCGGGTGGGTCGATCGCCTGGGCGTTGGTCGTGACCTGGTTCTGCCGCTGGGCGAGGCCCTCGATCGCCTTGATCAGGTCCTGCTGGTCGACCCCGGGCGTGAGCAGCTGCTCGTTCAGGTCGCGGCCGATCGCGGCGGACGAGTCCCCGACGGTCTTCATGTCGGCCATGTAGTCGCGGTAGGCGTTCGTCCGGCTGTCGCTGCGGCAGCTCTGCACCCAGAAGACGAGCACGATCACGACGAAGATCGCGAGCGCGATCAGGAGGATCAGGCGCAGGAGCGGGGTGACGCCGCCCTGCGGGCCTCGGAAGGTCGGGCGCCGTGGGCCCCCGCCTCCGCCCGGCCGACCGGCCTCGCGCGAGCTCGCGGCGGGCCGGCGTTGGGTCGCCTGCTCCGTCTCCGGCTCGTCGAAGAAGTCGAACTCGATGATGTCGTCGTCGCGCTCGGTCATGAGCGTGGGTGACTCTAACCCGCGCAGGACTTCGGCCCGGGTCGCTTAACCCCTTGTGAACCATGGCCCAAGCCCTCGCCCACGCCCCAGGGCCCGATCTGGCCCTGGGCCGCTACCGCCCACTTCGCCCCTTGGGAAGCGGCGCCAGCGGCTCTGTCTGGCTCGCCAGGGACGAGCAGACGGGGCTCGACGTCGCCCTGAAGATCGTGCCCCGGGAGGGCAAGGCGGGCCTCCGGGCGGAGCGGGAGGCCGAGGCGGCCTCGCGGCTCAGGCACCCGACCTGCCTGCGCGCCTACGCCTTCGGCCGGGAGCGCGGCCACGTCTACATCGCCTACGAGTACGCCCCGGGCTTCACCTTCCGCGACGCCCTCCGCTCGAAGGAGCTCGGCGACGCCGACCTGATCGAGGCCTGCGCCCAGCTCTCGGAGGGGCTCGCGCACGCGCACGGCCGCGGGGTCGTCCACCGCGACGTGAAGCCGGCCAACGTGCTGGTCACCGACGACCCAGCGGTCTCCGTGCGGCTGCTCGACTTCGGCCTCGCGGCCTTCGCCGAGGCCGAGACCCTGACCGCCGTCGGCGACGTCCCCGGCACGCTCGCGTACATCTCGCCGGAGCGGCTCGCAGGCGAGCAGGGAACCGCCGCCGGCGACGTCTGGGCCGTGGGCGTGATGCTCTGGGAGGCGCTCGCGGGGCGGCATCCGTTCTGGCGGCCGTCGCTGATGGAGACGGGACGGGCGATCGAGGAGGGCGCCCCTTCCCTTCGCACGGCCCGGCCGGACTTGCCGGATTCCCTGCTGGACGCGGTCGACCGGGCACTCGCCACCGACCCGCGCAAGCGGCCGACGGCCGCGAAGCTCGCAGCCCTCCTCCGGGACGCGCGACCGAGGCGCGGGCCGAGAAGCGCAAGTAACAGACTGTTACTTGCGCCAGAGCGCCTGGCACCCGCGGCGCTCTCCGGGGTGGTCGCCGGGCTCGCGGCGACGCTGCTCCCCTTCTGGCCGCCCGGCTTCGCGCTCGGCTTCGCCGCGCTCGCCACGCTGCTCGGCTTCCTGCGGCCCCGACTCGGCCTCGGCGCTGCGCTCGCCGTCGGCGTCCTCCCCGTCGGGAACCTCTCGCTCGGGCTCGCGCTTGCCTACGCGGCCGCGGTCGCCGCCTGGCTCGGCGCGAGCGCCGGGCCTGCCCCGCTGCGGCGCGGGCTCGTGACGGCAACCGGTGTGATCGCCCTCGCCGGGCTCGGGCCGATCGACGTCGCCGGCGAGCGGAGCCCCGCTCGCCGCGGCCGAGGCCTTCGCCTGGGCCGTCGGGCCGGAAGCCTGGCGGATCGCACTCGCCCTGGGGCTCGCCGCAGCCACGCTCGCGCTCGTCCGCTCGCCCTGGCGGGCGGCGTTCTGGGGCGCCGGGCTCCTGGTCGCGCTCCTCGTCCCGAACCCGGAACTGGCCGCCCTGCCCGTGATCTGCGTCGTCTGGGTGGGGACAACCGTCTTGGCGTTCAGGCCCGCGACTTAGAATCGTCGGGCGGGGAATCCCCCCACCGCCCATGGTTCTCCGCCTCATCGAGCAGAAGATCGAGGCCCTTGTCGAGGGTGTCTTCGGCCGGGCCTTCCGGACGAACGTCCAGCCGGTCGAGTTGGCCCGCAAGCTCGCGAAGGAAATGGACGACCACCGGCAGGTTTCCGTCTCTCGCGTCTACGTCCCGAACGAGTACACGATCTTCCTCTCGGAGAGCGACCGCGCCCAGTTCGAGGGCTACGAGGAGTCGCTGATCGGCGAGCTCCAGGAGTACCTCGCGGAGCACGCGCGGCGCGAGACATACGCGCTGCTCTCCCCGCCGAGGGTGCTCGTGAACACGGACGGGGACCTCGAGGTCGGCGAGTTCGGGATCGCGGTCCGCATGGCGCAGCCCGAGCCCGGCGCGGCGCCGCAGCCGTCCGCGCCGCCACCCCAGGTCGAGTCCGGCGCGACGATGATCTACAAGCCGTCCGAGCCGCCGCCGACAGAGGCTGCGTCGCCCGCCGAGCTCGGGCTCGAGCGCGAGGTCGCGTACCTCGTCGTGAACGGAAGGCGGCACCCGCTCGACAAGCGCCGCACCGTGATCGGCCGCTCGAAGGACTGCGACCTCCAGCTCGACGACGCGAACGCGTCGCGCCGGCACGCCGAGGTGCGCCAGGAAGGGACGTCGTACTGGATCGTCGACCTCGACTCGACGAACGGGCTCGAGGTGAACGGCAGGCGGGCGAAGCGCGCGAAGCTCGACACCGGCGACAAGATCACGATCGGCTCGACCGACCTGGTGTTCGACGTGGAGGCCGGATGATCCTCGGCGACTCGATCGCCGTCGACGAGGCCCTGCTCGTCCTCAAGGCCCTCTTCCTCGTCCTGCTCTACCTCTTCATCTGGCGCATCGTGCGCAGCGCGAGCAGGGACGTTCGCCTGCCGCAGGAGAGCTTCATCCTCCGGCCCGGCGAGGGCGACGGCGCCGCGCTGGCGCAGCAGCAGCCGTTGCAGACCGGCCGGCTGATCGTGCTCAAGAGCCCCGCGATCCCCGAAGGGACGACGTTCGAGCTCGACGCCTCCGCGCTGACGATCGGCAGGGGCGGGCAGAACGACGTGCCGATCGAGGAGGACGAGTTCGCCTCCGCGCGACACGCGCGCTTCGAGCCGCGCCGCGACGGCGTGTGGGTGCAGGACCGCGGCTCGACGAACGGCACCTACGTGAACGGCACGCAGCTCGACCGGCCGCGACGGCTGAGCGAGGGGGACGTCGTGCGCGTCGGCGAGACCGACCTGAGGTACGAGCGTTGACGCTCGCGGGCTTCGCCGGCGGGACCGACCCGGGCCGCCGCCGGCGACGGAACGAGGACTCCTACGTGATCGACCCGCCGCTGTTCGCGGTCGCCGACGGGATGGGAGGCGCGCAGGCCGGCGAGGTCGCCTCGAAGCTCGCCGCGGGTGCGGTCAAGGAGCACGGCGCCGACGTCGAGAGCCTGATCCAGGAAGCGAACCGGCGCGTCCACCAGCGCTCGCTCGAGGACCCGAACACGTCCGGGATGGGCACGACGCTCACGGTCGCCGAGGTCGAGGACGGCGTCGTCTCGATCGGCCACGTCGGCGACTCGCGCGCGTACCTCGTCCGCGACGGAAAGCTGGAGCAACTGACGGAGGACCACTCGCTCGTCGGCGAGCTGATGCGGACCGGCAAGCTCTCGGCCGAAGAAGCGGTGTCGCACCCGCAGCGCTCGATGATCACGCGCGCGCTCGGCACCGACCCGAACGTCGACGTCGACCTGTTCTCCGTCGAGCCGCGCGTCGGCGACCTCTTCCTGCTCTGCTCCGATGGTCTCACGTCGATGGTCGACGACCGCGAGATTCTCCGCCTCGTCGACGAGCAGCGCGGCGACCTGCAGGAGCTCGTCAAGTCGCTGATCAAGGCGGCGAACAAGGGCGGCGGCGAGGACAACATCACGGTCGTCGCGTTCGTGATCGGCGAGGCGAGCGACACGGCGCTCGAGGACACCGCGGTCGTCCCCGCGCCAACGGCGACGGAGCACGAGCCCGACGACGAGGACACGCTGACCGAAGCCGATCGCGTGCCGGCGGTCGATACCGCGGTCGTCAGCGCCGAAGAGCTCGCGGCCGTTTACGAGCGCGAGCAGGAGCAGGCTCCTCAGCCGCGGCGCCGGCGGCGGCTCCTGACGCGCGTGCTCTCGTTCCTGATCGTGATCGTGCTCCTGTTCGGAGTCGCGTACCTGATCCTCTGGGGGCTCGCAGCGTGAGGACGCTCTCTGCGCGCAACCGCGAGCTCCTCAACCTGATCGCCGTCGGGATGCTGACCGGCCTCGGCTTCGCGAGCGTCTACATCGCGCGCTCGGAGGTCGTGTCGCCGGAGTCGCTCACGTACGCCGCGTTCTTCCTGCTCGTCTACCTCGTCGCCCACGTGGTCACGCGGCTCACGGTGCCCTACGCGGATCCGTACCTGCTCCCGATGGCCGGGTTGCTGACCGCGATCGGCCTGACCGAGATCTACCGCCTCAATCCCGACGACGCGTTCCGCCAGGGCATCTGGATGGTGATCGGCGTCGCGCTCTTCTCGGCGACGCTCGTCGCGTTCCGCCACGACTACCGGCGACTCGAGTCGTACAAGTACGTGATCGGCTTCGTCGCGATCGCGCTGCTCGTGCTCCCCGCCTTGCCGGGGGTCGGTCGCGAGATCCGCGGCGCGCGCCTCTGGGTCGAGGTCGGCCCCTTCCGGTTCCAGCCGGGCGAGTTCGCGAAGATCCTGCTGATCATCTTCCTGGCGGGGTACCTGCGCGAGAAGCGCGAGGTCCTCGCGCAGGGACGCCTGAAGGACTTCGGCCCGCTGCTCCTGATCTGGGGCGGCGCGATGGCCGTGCTCGTGCAGACGAACGACCTCGGCTCGGGCCTCCTCTACTTCGGGATCTTCCTCGGGATGCTCTACGTCGCGACGGGGAGGATCGTCTTCGTCGTCGGCGGGATGGCGCTCTTCCTCGCCGGCGCGGCGTTCGTCTACCAGGTGATCCCGCGCGTGCAGGACCGCGTGATGATCTGGCTCGACCCCTGGCCGTACGCGAACGACGAGTCGTACCAGCTCGTGCAGTCGCTCTTCGCGATCGCCTTCGGGGGATTCGGCGGGACCGGGCTCGGCCGGGGGACGTTCACGACGACTGCGGGCACGAACCTCATCCCGGACCTGAACACCGACTTCATCTACTCGGCGCTCGCGCAGGAGCTCGGGCTCGCCGGCGTGGCCGCGATCCTGCTCGTCTACATGCTGATCGTCGCGCGTGGCTTCCGCGTCGCGATGCTCGCGCAGGACGGCTTCTCGAAACTGCTCGCCGCAGGCTTGACGTTCGGCTTCGCGCTGCAGACGTTCATCATCGTCGGCGGCGTGCTGCGCCTGATCCCGCTGACGGGGATCACGCTCCCCTTCGTCAGCTACGGCGGCTCCAGCCTGCTCGCGAACTTCGTCTTGCTCGCGCTGCTGCTCCTCGTCTCCAACCGCGCGCTCGCGCCACGCGATTGAACAGGCAGATCTCACGGCTGGCGGTGTTCGCGCTCGCGCTGCTCGGGGCGTTGATCCTCGCCACGACGTACTGGCAGGCGTGGGCAGCTCCGGGACTTGCCGACCGGAAGGAGAACGCGATCCAGGTCGTCGCGCAGTTCACGATCGAGCGGGGGAAGATCTTTGCCGCCGACGGAAGGACGGTGCTCGCGACGAACAGGCCGCGGACCGTGAAGGGACAGACGCTCTACTTCCGCCGCTACCCGACGCGTGGGCTCGCCGCGCACGTGGTCGGCTACTCGACGCAGGTGCGCTCGCGAGCAGGGCTCGAGCAGTCGATGAACGACTTCCTGACCGGCTCGAACGAGAACCTGAGCACGGTCGTCGACACGAACGTGGACCGCTTGCTGGGACGGCACATCGTCGGCAACGACCTCGTCCTCACGCTGAACGCCCGGGCGCAGCGCGTCGCGCTGCAGGCGCTCGGGCGGAACTGCGGCTCGGTCGTGGTGATCGAGCCGTCCACCGGGCGCGTACTGGTGATGGCGAACTCCCCGACCTACGATCCGAACCTGATCGAGACCGACTACCGCTCGATTCTCGCCACGCGGGCCGATTGCGCGCCGGCGGCGCCGCTGCTCAACCGCGCAACGGCGGGGCGCTACGTCCCGGGCTCGACGTTCAAGATCGTCACCGCCGCAGCCGCGCTCGAGAGCGGCCAGTACACGATGGAGACGCGCAAGACCGATCCCGGCTACTGCGTCGAGTACGGGAAGCGCGTGAACAACTACGACACGACGTCTCCGTTCGGATCGGTGACGCTGTTCCAGGCGATCCAGTACTCGATCAACTCCTACTTCTGCGAGATCGGCAAGGACCTCGGGCCGGAACCGATCGTGCAGGAGATGCAGGACTTCGGCTTCTACTCGCTCCCGCCGCTCGAGACGCCCGAAGACGAACGGCGCGCGAGCGGGCTCTACAAGAACGGCCGGCTCTTCGAGCCCAAGGACTCGAGCGAAGTCGACCCCGGTCGGCTCGCGTTCGGGCAGTCGGAGCTGCAGGTGACGCCCCAGCAGATGGCGATGGTCGCCGCTGCCGTTGCGAACCGCGGCGTCGTCATGAGGCCGTTCGTCGTCGAGCGCGTCGTCGGCCCGGACGGGAAGACGGTCACCCGGACGAAGCGCCACGCGCTCGGCCGGACGATGAGCGCTCACAACGCGGCCGAGCTCACCGGCGCGATGGAAGCCGTCGTGCAGGCGGGCACGGGAACGGCCGCCCAGATCCCGGGGGTCCGCGTCGCGGGCAAGACCGGCACCGCGGAGACGGGCCGCGCGGGCCTGAACCAGACCGCGTTCATCGCCTTCGCGCCCGTGCCGGCGCCGAGGTTCGCGATCGCCGTGATGCTCGAAAACCAGCGCGGGACGGGCGGCTCGACCGCCGCCCCGATCGCCAAACAGGTCCTGCAGGCCCTCCTGCAGGGTCCCTAGGCTGGATGAGATGGCCGTCTCGGACTCGCTGATCAACACGCTCTTCGACGGGCGCTACAAGATCATCCGGAAGCTCGGCGCGGGTGGGATGGCGAACGTCTACCTCGCCGAGGACCAGGAGCTCGGCCGGCGGGTCGCGATCAAGATCCTGAACGAGCGCCACGCGAACGACGAGCAGTTCGTCGACCGCTTCCGCCGCGAGGCGAAGCACGCCGCCGGCCTCTCGCACCCGAACATCGTCGCGATCTACGACCGCGGCGAGGCGGAGGGCACCTACTACATCGCGATGGAGTACCTCGACGGCCGCTCGCTCAAGGAGCTGATCGTCGCGCGCGGCCCCGCGCCCGTCAACGTCGCGATCGACTACGCGCGCAAGATCCTCGACGCGCTGCGCTTCGCGCACCGCAACGGGATCGTCCACCGCGACATCAAGCCGCACAACGTGATCGTCGACGCCGAGGGCCGCGTCAAGGTGACCGACTTCGGGATCGCGCGCGCGGGCACGTCGCAGATGACCGAGGTCGGCTCGATCATCGGCACCGCGCAGTACCTCTCGCCCGAGCAGGCGAAGGGCGCGCCCGTCGACCAGACGTCGGACCTCTACTCGGTCGGCATCGTCCTCTACGAGCTGCTCACCGGGAAGGTGCCGTTCACCGGCGACTCGCCCGTCGAGATCGCGATGAAGCACATCTCCGCGGTCCCCGAGCCGCCGTCGTCGCTCAGGCCGGACGTCCCCGAGGACCTCGACCTGATCGTCCTGCGCGCGCTCGGCAAGACCCCCGAGGAGCGCTACCCGAGCGCGGAGGAGATGGACAAGGACCTCGCGCGCGTCGCTCAGGGGCTCGGTGTGAGCCGCGAGACCGAGGAGGCGGCGACGATGATCCTCTCGCGCTCGCAGCTGACGCCCGCGACGATGGTCGCTGCGCCGCCGAGACCGTCGGCGGAGGTGCTCTACGAATACGAGCAACCGCGGCGCGGACGGCCCGGATGGCCGTGGCTTCTGGTGCTCCTGCTCGTGCTCGCGGCAGCGCTCACCGGCTGGTTCGTCTTCCAGCAGGTCCAGGACCAGCTCGCGGACGCCGGCACGGTCGGCGTTCCCTACCTGATCGACCTACGCGAGACGCAGGCGGTGGGCCAGGTGCTCGACGCCGGGCTCGAGCCGAACGTGATCCGCGAGGCGAACGCGGACGTCGAGGCGGGCTTCGTGTTCGAGCAGACGCCGACCTTCGGCGCGAAGGTCGATCCCGGCGACACCGTCGACATCAAGGTCTCGACCGGACCGCCGCAGACCGAGGTGCCGGACGTGATCGGCCAGAGCCGCGACGAGGCGGTCGCGGCGCTCGCGCGCGCGGACCTCGAGGCGAAGATCGTCGAGGTCTTCTCCGAGAAGGACCCGGGGACCGTGACCGGCCAGAGCCCGGCCGCGGGCGACATGGTGAAGGTCGGAACGCGCGTGCAGATCAACATCTCGCGGGGCGTGAGGCCGCTGACGATCCCGTCGGTCGTCGGTGAGCCCTACGAGTCCGCAGCGTCTGCGCTTCAGGGCGCGGGCTTCAAGGTTGTGCGCCGCAACGTCGACTCGACCGAGCCGGCGGGAACCGTCGTCGACCAGCAGCCCGACGGCGGGGGCACCGCGCCGGCCGGATCGACGATCACGCTCAGCGTCTCGAAGGGCCCGACCGAGCAGCCGGTCCCGGACGTGACGAACCAGGCAGAGGGCGACGCCGTCGCGACGCTCGAAGCGTCCGGCTTCACCGCGAACGTCGTGCGGGAGCCGACCGAGGACCCGAGTCTCGACGGGTTCGTGATCAGCCAGGAGCCTTCGGGTGGCGGGCGTGCGCCACAGGGCTCGGCCGTGACGATCGTCGTCGGCCAGTTCTCGCCGTGAGCAAGCGCGTCCGCGTGGCCGTGCTCCTCGGCGGGCGCTCGAGCGAGCACGAGATCTCGATCGCGTCGGGACGGTCGGTGCTCGCCGCGCTCGACCCGGCGCGCTACGACCCCGTCACGGTGGAGATCGGTCGCGACGGCCGGTGGGAGCTCGGCGCCGGCGCCGAGTTGGGATCAGGGTCGGTCGTGGAGACGCTCCCGGTCCCACTGGCGGGCGGGGTGCCTGCGACGCTCGCGGGCGTCGACGTCGTGCTGCCGATCCTGCACGGCCCGTTCGGTGAGGACGGCACGGTGCAGGGGCTGCTCGAGCTCGCCGGCGTGCCGTACGTCGGCGCCGGCGTCGCGGCGAGCGCGGTCTGCATGGACAAGGACCTCGCGAAGGCGGTGCTTCGCGCCCGCGGGATCCCGGTCACGCGAAGCGTCACGATCCGCGAGGGCGACCCGATCGACCATCCGTTCGAGTACCCCGTCTTCGTCAAGCCGGCGCGCCTGGGCTCGTCGGTGGGGATCTCCAAGGTGCGCGCCGCGGAGGAGCTCGAGCCCGCCGTCGCAGTCGCGCGCCGCCACGACGACAAGGTCCTGATCGAGGAGAACGTCGACGGGATCGAGGTCGAGTGCAGCGTTCTCGGCAACCGCACCCCGATCGCGTCGCTTCCGGGCGAGATCGTCGCGCACGGGTTCGAGGGCGCGGACTGGTACGACTACTCCGCGAAGTACGACGAGGGCGGCATGGACCTGATCGTCCCGCCGCGCATCCCCGCCGACGTCGTCGCGCGCGTGCAAGAAGTCTCGGTCGACGCGTTCGTCGCAACCGAATGCGAAGGGATGGCGCGGGTCGACTGCTTCGTGACCGCCGACGGCGACGTGCTCGTCAACGAGCTGAACACGATCCCCGGGTTCACGGCCACGTCCGTCTACGCGAAGCTGTTCGAGGCGTCCGGCGTGCCCTACGGCGAGCTGCTCGACCGCCTGATCGAGCTCGCGCTCGAGCGCCACGAGCGCCGCTCCAAGCTCGAGTACTAGAGGTACGCCTTCGTCTCGGCGGCGTGCCAGTCGAGACCGAGCGACTCGAAGTCGGCGAGCGCGTCGCGGACGAGGTCCGAGTCGCCGACGCACGCGGCCGAGCGCCCGAAGCGCGAACGGCCGGAGGTAGTTCGGCCGGCGCGCGTGCGCCGGTGCTTCCTCCTCGACGCTCGTCGCGTCGGTCGAGGTCGGCGAGCGCGTCCAACCGCGCCGACACGTTGCCGAAGACGAACCAGCCGCGGTGCCAGCCGTGCGAGGTGTCGAAGAGCGCGAGGAGACGTTCCGCCTCGTCGCGATCCTTCCGCGCCAGCGCGAGGCGAAGCCGCGGCGTGTCGAGCGTCAGGCCGTACCCCTCCATCCACAGCTCGAGCGCGCGCTCCTCGAGCGCGCGAGACGCCGCCGCGTCGCCGTCCAGCTCGCTCGCGACCGCAGCCACGAGCAGGGTCCGGGGATTGCGGACGCAGGGGGTCTCGAGGTTCTCGGCTCACCGCCGTCGACGACCCGCTCGCGAAGGCTCGCGCACGACGTCCCAGCGGCCGAGCAGCTCCTCGACCTCGATCGTGATCGCGACGCCGTGGAGGCGATGGTGGGGAGTGAGCGACTCGACGATCTCGTCGTGCGCGGCGGCGAGGCGACGCGCCTCGCGGAACCGCCCGCTCCAGATGCAGCCCGAGATCGGCGCCGCGTAGATGTCGGCTCGAATGTCCGGGTCGGAGATCCGGTCGAGCAGCTCGAACCGCCGCTCGGCCCACGCGCGGCCGTGGTCGTACTCACCGGCGACGAACGCGACGATCCCGCGGGAGTCCCAGGCGGCCGAGCGGAGCTCGGCGTCGTCGAGCCGCTCGGCGATCTCAGAGGCCTCGATCGCGGACGGGGCACCTTCGCCCGGCCGCCAGCGCGCTCGCGCGATCAGCGCCATCGCACGGGCGCGGCTGTCGAGCGGCGCCCCCGCCAGCGCACGGTCGACCCACTCGTCGACTCTCGTGCGGTCGGGCATCTGCTGCCAGATGCCCGAGCGGAGCGCCGACTCGTAGGCGAGCTCGGCGTAGAGCTCGCTCCGCACCTGCTCGTCGTCGGCCTCTGCGATGGCGTCCTGCATCGACTGCCAGAACGGCTCGCCCGCGAAGCCGAGCGCGTGCGCCTTGCCGGTCGTCCGGAGCACGTCCACGCGGTCGGCGCGCGTCTGCGCGAGCGGCAGCGCCTGCGAGAGCAAGTCGAGCGCGTCCACCAGCTCGTAGCGCTGCATCGCGCTTCTGGCCGCGCGCTGGAGCCACTCGAGCGCTTTCGCCCGCGTCCGCTCGTGCTCGGCGTCGTCGCCTGCCCACGCGAGCTCCACGTCCTCCGGGCGAACCGCGTCGGCGTAGTGGTGCGCGAGGAGAGCGGCCGATGTCGTCGACGTTCTCGACGCTTCGTTCGATCCACTCCGCGAGCGCTGCGTGCATGCGCGCGCGTCGCGCCCGCGGGATCCCGGCGTACGCGGCCTCGCGCGTCAACGCGTGCTTGATCGCGTGCTCGCGGTCCTCGGGGAAGCGCGAGCCGGTGCGACGGCGGATGAAGTCGCGCTCCTCGAGCAGCGCGAAGTCGGCGTCGCCGCCGATCAGCTCGCGCACCGGCGCTTCCCAGAACACACGCCCGATCACCGACGCGGCCTGCAGCGCCGCCTTCTCGCGCGGCGGGAGCAGGTCGATGCGCGCCGCGAGGACGCCGCGGACCGAGTCGGGCATCGAGAGCCGCTCCGGGAGCGCCGCGACCTCCCACCGATCGTCGCGCTGCACGAGGACGCCGCTGTCGACGAGCGACTCGATCAGCTCCTCGACGAAGAACGGGTTGCCCTCCGAGCGGCGGACGAGCACGTCGCGCACGTCCTCGGGCAGATCCGCGACGAGCTCCGCGGCCGCGTCGTCGGCGAGCGGCTCGAGCTCGATCACGGTCACGTTCCGACGGCCACCGCCCCAGTCGAGCTCGGGCCTCGCGGTTGCGACGACCAGAAGCGGGCCGCGCACGTCGCGGACCGTCCGCTCGAGCAGCTCGAGCAGCGGCGCCTCGGCCCAGTGGACGTCCTCCACGAGCAGGACGACCGGGCCATCGCGCGCACGCCTCGGTCAGGAGGTCGACCCAGGCATCGCGAAAGCGGTCGCGCGCCGCCAGCGGGTGCAGGTCGACGCCGACGTCGCGGCCGAACGCGAGGCCGAGGATCGGCCGATCGTCGAGCGCGCCGGGCTGCTCCTGAAGGATCTCCCGGACCGGCCAGTAGGTCCTCGCCGACCCGTACGAGAGGCACCGGCCGACGCGGAGCGACGGGCTCTCCACGCGAGCCTCGAGCCACGCCCAGAGCTCGCGCAGGAGGCGGCTCTTGCCCACGCCGGCGTCGCCGAAGACGATCGCGAGCTGCGGCTCGCCGTCCTCGACCGCACGTTCGTAGGCGCCGCGGAGGGCGTCGAGCTCGTCACGCCGTCCGACGAACGGCCGCTCGTGAGCGCCGCGGGGCCGGACCGCCGCCAGCGCACGGACGAGCAGGCGGCACGCGACGCGGCTCGCTCTTTCCCTTCGCGTCGACGTGCTGCAGCTCGCCGAACTCGAACGCGCCCCTGGCCGCCTGCGCGGTTCGCTCGCCCACGACGATCTGGCCGGGTTCCGCTCCCTGCTCGAGGCGAGCGCACGACGTTCACGGCGTCGCCGGTGACGAACGAGCTGTGCGCGTCGGCGTCGACGACCACCTCGCCGGTGTTCACGCCGATCCGCAGCGCCAGCGACGGGTCGAGCTCGGGGAGACGCTCGCGCATCGCGAGCGCGGCATGGAGCGCACGCTCGGCGTGGTCCTCGAGCGCTGCGGGAGCGCCGAACGCCGCCATCACGGCGTCGCCCGCGAACTTCTCGACGGTGCCTCCGACCCGCTCGACCTCCTCGGCCATCGCCGCGAAGAACCGGTCGAGCAGGACCCGCACCGACTCGGGGTCGGCCTCGCCGATAGTCGTCGAGCCGACGAGATCGGCGAAGAGCACGGTTGCGACCTTCCGCTCCACGGGCGGATTGTCGCTCAGCTAGCGGGCCGAGACCTCGTTGATGCGGACGGCGGCGTTGTCGCCGCGATTCGTGATCCAGAGGACAGCTCCGTCGCGTCGAGGTCGTCCGGCAGCTCGAACGTCGTCTGCGTCGCGGCCTGCCGCGCCGGCGCGATCACCTGGTCGCCGCTCCGCACCTCGGCCGTGAAGCCGGGCGTCTCGCTCTCGACGACGAGCTCGCTCGGGGGTCGGTTCGCAGCGAGGCGCAGGCCCACGCCTTCCTTGCCGAAGCCGCCGTTCGGGAAGCTGTAGCGCGAAGTCGTCCAGTACGTCTCGCCGTTCTCGTCGACCGCGTTCCCGACCTCACCGTCGTGCTCGCCGTCCCCTGCTGGGTCGTCGGTGCCGACGGCCTCGAGAGCGATCGGGCTGGGCGGGGCAGCGTTCCCGTTCTCGCCGTCGGGGAGGAGCAGGCCCGCTGCTGCGCCCGCGAGCAGGAGCACGCCGAGCACGGCGAGGACGAGCGGCCACCTGCTGCGGCGGCGAGCCCGGACGCGCGGTACGACGACCGTTCGCTCGCCCGTCTCCGGAGCGGCCACCGAACCGAGCTCGGCCGCGACCTCGTCCATCGAAGGGCGGGCGTCGTGCTGCTTCTCGAGCATCGCGTCGACGAGCCGCGCGAGCCTGGGCGGCGTGTCGGGACGGCGGTCGAGCACCGAGGGCGCTGGCTCGTTGATGTGCTGGAGCGCGACGGCGACGAAGCTCTCGCCCTCGAAGGGGACCGTCCCCGTCAGCAGCTCGAAGAGGACGACGCCGAAGGAGTAGACGTCCGAGCGGTCGTCGATCGGCTGGCCCGAAGCCTGCTCGGGCGCGATGTAGTTCGACGTGCCGAGCACGGTGCCGGTCTGCGTGACGCCGTGCTCGACGTCGAGCGAGCGCGCGATCCCGAAGTCGGTCACCTTCGCGCGCCCGTCGCTCAGGAGCACGTTCTGCGGCTTCACGTCACGGTGCACGATCCCGCGTTCGTGCGCGAAGGCGAGCGCCGCCGCGATCTCGCGGCCGAGCTCGACCACCTGGTCGATCGGGAGCGGCCCGGTCTTGTCGATCAGCTGCTTGAGGTCGTCCCCGTCGACGTACTCGAAGACGATGAACTGCCGCCCCGCGTCCTCGCCGCGGTCGATCACCGTGACGATGTTCGGGTGCGCGAGCTGCGCAACCGCGCGCGCCTCGCGCCGGAACCGCTCGACGTACTCCTCGTCGTCCCCGAACCGAGCGTGGAGGATCTTCAGCGCGACCTTGCGCTCGAGCAGGCTGTCGTGGGCGCGGTAGACCGTGGACATCCCACCGCTCCCCACGCGCTCCTCGAGCTCGTAGCGGCCCGCGATCACCTCGCCCGTCATGGTTCGCGAGGGCTACGCGCCGACGGCGTGGTTCAACGCGTCCTCCCACACCTCGAGCGCCTCGTCGAGCTCGGCGTCGGTGAGGACGAGTGGGCAGAGCACACGGATGCAGTTCGAGTAGATCCCCGACTTCAGCAGGAGCAAGCCGCGTTCTGTGGCGGCCTCGACCACGGCGGCCGCGAGCTCGGGGTTCGGCTCCTTCGAGTCGCGGTCGCGGACGAACTCGATCGCGAGCATCGCGCCGAGCCCGCGCACGTCGCCGATCTGCGCGATCCGCTCCTGCCACGCGACCATCCGCTCGCGGATGCGCTCGCCGATCTGCTGGGCGCGCTCGACGAGGTTCTCCTCCTCGAACACGTCGAGGACGGCGAGCGCGGCCGCCTGCGCGACCGGGTTGCCGACGTACGTGCCGCCGATCGCCGAGTCCGGAGGCGCATCCATGATCTCGCGCCTTGCCGATGACGCCGGAGAGCGGCAGCCCGCCGGCGATCGACTTCGCGACGGTCATCAGGTCGGGCTCGATCCCGTAGTGCTCGATCGCGAACATCTTCCCGGTGCGGCCGTAACCGGTCTGCACCTCGTCGACGACCATGACGATCCCGTGCTCGTCGCAGATCCGGCGGATGCCGGCCATGAAGTCCCGCGGCGCGACGACGAACCCGCCTTCACCCTGCACCGGCTCGATCACGATCGCGGCGACCTGCTCGGCAGCGACCTGCGTCACCAGCGCGCGCTCGAGCGCGGCGAGCGCCGTGCGCGTGTCGGGGCCGCGGTAGTCCTGCGCGAACGGCACGCGATACACCTCGGGGGCGAACGGCCCGAGCCCCGCCTTGTACGGGTGCGTCTTCGAGGTCATCGTCATCGAGAGGAGCGTGCGGCCGTGGAAGGCGCCCTCGAAGACGATGACCGCGGGCCGCTTCGTGTACGAGCGTGCGAACTTGATCGCGTTCTCGACCGCTTCCGTGCCGGCGTTGAAGAAGGCCGCCTTCGCCGGGCCGGTGAACGGCGAGACGCGCGATCAGGCGCTCGGCGAGCGTGACGTACACCTCGTACGGCACGATCGTGAAGTCGGTGTGCGCGAAGTGCGTGAGCTGCTCCTGCGCGGCCTCGACGAGCTTCGGGTGCGAGTGGCCGACGTTGAGGCAGCCGACGCCGCCGGTGAAGTCGATGAACGTGTTGCCGTCGACGTCGGTGAGCGTCGCGCCTCGCCCTTCCTCGACGACAACCGGGATCGTGATCGAGAGCGGGCCGGCGATCACCTTGTCCTTGCGATCGAGAATCGCCTTCGAGCGGGGCCCCGGAATCGCCGTCCGGAGCTCGATTGTCCGAGTCGTGGCCACGGGCGGAATCTACCGGAGCGCCAGGCCGCTCTGAATACGTGAATAGCGGCTAGTTGACGGCCCAGCGGGCCTGCTCGAGCGCCCCGGGGGTGTAGATCCCGGCTGCATTCCAGAGCAGGTAGCCACCGGCCTTGGCCCGGCGCGCCGAGTCGATCTGGGCCTGAAGCTCGGCGATGCCGTAGGTCCGGCCCGCCCAGGAGAAGTCCTGGAGCCAGGGCACGATCCGGACGTTCGGCGTCCCGGCCAGCTGCCGGTTGAAGTCCCGCAGGGCGTAGGCGACGGTCCCGCCCGGGTTCCCGTTCGGGTCGTCGAGGTTGTACTCGCCGGGCCCGAAGTGGGAGGGGTAGACCATCGGGTAGATCGCGTCGAGGTAGCGCCCGATCCGCTTCGGGATCTGGCCGATCCCGAGGTCGCGGGTCGCGGCGAGCCCGAACACGTCGGCGGAGACCTTCACGCCGAGCGGCTTCAGACGCTTCGACGCGTACTGCACGAACTGCGCGATCACCCAGCCCGGCGGGGTCGAGGTCTTGCCGGGGTAGACGATCGCGCTCATGTCCCCGTCGCTCGGGAAGCGCACGTAGTCGAACTGGATCTCGTCGAAGCCGACGCGTGCCGCGGCCTCGGCGATGTCGACGTTGTACTCCCAGACGCGCCGGTCGTACGGGTTCGACCAGCCGAGCCCGGCGTGGTTGGTCCAGCGGCCGCCGTTCGCGTTCTGGATCGCCAGGTCGGGCCGCTTCGACGAGAGCACCGGATCCTCCATCACGACCACGCGGCCGATCAGGTACATCCCCTTCGCGTGGACCTGCTTCGCGGTGGCTCGCGGCTTGTAGTACGGCTTTGCGGCCCCGATGCTCCGCGCCAAGCGGCACGGCCGAGGGGACGAAGCCGATCTCCCCGTTCTCGTCCTTGACGTCGAGCTGGATCGTGTTGATCCCGCGAAGCGACAGGTACTCGTCGAGCTTGCCCGGGATCGAGGCGAGCGCCATCGTGACGTGGACGCCGCGAATCGTCTCGGGCGGTGACAGCGGCTTGACGACCTGCGTCGAGGCCTCGGGGACGACCTGCTTGACACGCTCCGGCGTCTTCGCGGTCGCGGCACCGCGGTCGCGTGCGACCTGCGCGGCGTAGGCGACGCCGCCCGCGATCAGGACGAGCACGCCGATCGCAGCCATCCGGCGCGCACGCCTGCGCCGGCGCTGCTTACGGCGGCGCTCGCGGTAGTGCGCCGCGCGATCGACAGGCTGGAGAACCACGGGACGGGAAGTATGACCCGTCTTGGATCGGTTCGGCTGCTCCCCGAAACTTCCCTGCACAGGCGGCAAAAACCAGTCGCACGATGGGTTGAACTTAGAATCGAGCTGTGGTCCTCTCCGACCGGACGATCTCGCGGCTCCTCGGAGAGGGCAGGATCGAGATCGATCCCTACGACGAGACGCTGCTCCAGCCCTCCTCGGTCGACGTGCGGGTCGACCGCTACTTCCGGGTCTTCCACAACGCCCGCTATCCCTACATCGACGTCAAGGAGCCGCAGGACGAGCTGACGGAGCTCGTCGAGGTCGAGGACGACCGGCCGTTCATCCTCCACCCGGGCGAGTTCGTGCTCGGCTCGACGCTCGAGCGCATTCGGCTTCCGGACGACCTCGTGGCGCGACTCGAGGGCAAGAGCTCGCTCGGGCGGCTCGGGCTGCTGATCCACTCGACGGCAGGCTTCATCGACCCCGGCTGGGACGGCCACGTGACGCTCGAGCTCTCGAACGTCGCCAACCTCCCGATCACGATCTACTACGGGATGCCGATCGGGCAGCTCTCCTTCGTGCTGCTGACCGAGCCGGCCGAGACGCCCTACGGCGCCGACAAGCTCGGGTCGAAGTACCAGGGCCAGCGCGGGCCGACCCCGTCGAAGTACTGGAAGAACTTCCAGCGCGTCGAGTCTTGAAAGTTCTCGTCACCGGCGGCACCGGGTTCATCGGCCCGCACGTGGTTCGCGCGATCCAGGACGCCGGGCACGACGTGCGCGCGCTCGTCCGCAAAGGCTCGGTTCCCGGAGCGGAGCGCGCCGAAGGTGACATGACCGACGCGGAAAGCCTCCGAAGCGCCGCGGAGGGCGTGGACGCGGTCGTCCACCTCGTCGCGATCCGGCAAGGCCGCGAGGAGCAGTTCCAGCGCATCATGGTCGACGGCACGCGCGACCTGCTCGCCGCCGCCGGCGAGGCGGGGGTGGGGCGATTCGTGCTCATGAGCGCGCTCGGGACGAGCGAAGAGAGCAAAGACCTCGTCCCCTACTACCGCGCCAAGTGGCTCGAGGAGGGCCTCGTCCGCGAGTCGGGGCTCGACCACGTGATGTTTCGGCCGAGCTTCGTCTTCGGCAAGGAGGGAGGGCATCATCCCGACCTTTCGCAAGCTCGCGAAGCTCGCTCCGGTGACCCCGATCACCGGCTCCGGCAAGCAACGGATCCAGCCGATCTGGGTCGACGACGTCGCCGCTCACTTCACGCAGGCCCTCGACAAGCCGGAGGCGACGAACCGGACTTTCGAGCTCGGCGGGCCCGACGTGGTCAGCTGGGACGAGTTCTGGACGCGGCTGAAGCGCGCGCTCGGCGTGCGACGGCCATCCGTGCACGTGCCGATGGCGTTCATGCGCGCGAACGCGCTCGTCACCGAGCGTCTGCCCGGGGAACATCCCGCTGACGCGCGACCTGCTGAAGATGCTCGAGCACGGCGACAACGTCGTCACCAACACCGACGCCGTCGAGACGTTCGGGCTCCCGCTCGTCCCGTTGGACGAGCAGCTCCGCCGCGTGGCGGCGTAAGGCCCTCGGATCCCGCACTTCGAGGTGGAAGGCCATACGGCTCAGGAGTCGAAGATCTCGCCGTCAACCTAAGGAGTGGCGATGAACGCGTTGAGCTTGAAGACGTTGCTGTTGGTGCTCGCGATCCTCCTCTTCCTGGTGGCGGTGATCGACGACACCGGCGGCGACTGGATCGCGATCGGACTTGCGGTCATGGCTGCCGCCCTCCTCGTCTCGGAAGCCGGCTGGGGCCGCAACATCGGCGGACCTCGAACCTAGGAACGATTGAGGGCCGCTCACGCGGCCCTCAATCCGGTTACCAGCGCTGAAGTGGTAGAGGCGCTTCCTGCCGATCGGTACCGACCGGCGGCGCGAAACGCGAGTCCCCCACGCTGGCTAGGCGGTTCCCCGTAGGTCCCGGGGACGCGTCCCTACCCGCTGGTACCTCCGCTGCCCGTACTTGAATCGCTCACTGTCGGGACCACCTCCTTTCCGCGTTAGGCGAAAATGTAGCGGTTCTAGCGGAGGACAACGGAGAGTTCCAGACCCCGGTCGAGCGGCACCGTCGTGCTGACGAGCGTCGGGTCGGCCTGCCGGACGGCCGAGTACTCGGCGAGCGTCTCGGCGTGGGAGAGGACGTTGTCGGCGACGATCAGCGCTCCCGGCTCCACCTTGTCCCGCGCCAGCACGAACAGGCGCTCGTAGTCGTCCTTCTCGGCGTCCAGGAAGACGAGGTCGAAGACGTCCTGCACCTCCGCGAGCACCTCGAACGCGTCGCCCTCGACGAGCTCGGCCCACTCCTCGAGACCGGCGTCGGCGATGTTCCGCCGCCAGGCCTCGGCCTTCGCCGGGTCGTGCTCGATCGAGACGACCCGGCCCGAGAAGTAGCGCACCCCGGCCGCCAGCCAGATCGTCGAGTAGCCGCGCGAGCCCCCGAGCTCGAGCACGCCGCAGTCGTTCATCGGAGCCGCCAGCGAGAAGAGGAACTGCCCCGTCGTGCGGGCCACCTGGCGCGAGCGCTCCGCCGCCGGCAGGCCGCGCTCGCGTTCCGAGGCGTCCTCGGCCTCGAGCCGAGCGAGCACCTCGAGGACGCGGTCGTCGAGCACGGGGCCAACGATAGGGTCGCGACGTGATCGAGGTCGAGCACACGGTCGAGATCGGGCGTCCCGTCGAGGAGGTCTTCGCCTACCTGACGGACGTCTCCCGGCTGCCCGAGTGGCAGGCGAGCGCGGCGTCGGCCGAGCTCGAGGGCGAGCTGCGCGAGGGCGCCCTCGTCCAGGAGGTGCGGACGTTCATGGGCCGCCGGGCGGCCTCGACGCTCGAGGTGACCGAGTACGAGCCGCCGCGGCGATTCTCGCTCCGCGTCGTCGAGGGCCCGATCCTGTACTCCGTCGAGCACGGTCTCGAGGCGCTCGACGGCCGGACGCGGGTCACGTTCGTCGGCCGCGGCGAGACGAACCGCATCCCGAGACTGATGCAGGGCACCGTCCGCCGCGCGGTGGAGCGGCAGTTCGTCAAGGACCTCGAGGAGTTCAAGCGGGTCCTCGAGTCCGGTTGATCAGGTCACGTCGACCTTGACGTAGCCGTCCTCGACGACGACCGGGTACGTCTCGACCGGCTCGTACGCCGGGAGCGTGAGCGGGCGGCCGCTGCGGAGGTCGAAGTTCGCGCCGTGGCGCGGGCAGACGACGACGCACGTCTCGCGGTCCCAGTCGCCCTCGCAGAGCGGGCCGTCGTCGTGGGAGCAGCGATCCTCGATCGCCGAGAGCTCGCCGTTGCAGTTGTAGACGCCGACCGTGATCGGACCGGCGGGGACGAGCTTCATCGCCCCGGGAGGAAGCTCCTCCACGGGACACACGTCGATGAGCGCCACTAGGTGAGCTCGAGGTCGTCGTAGCCGGCGAGGCCCTGGGGCAGCGGCGTGCCCTTCGCCTTGTGCAGCGCGACCTTCAGCGTCGTCAGCCCGAGCATCGCGCACTTGAGCCGGATCGGCGTGAGCGGGATCCCGATCTCCTCGAGCAGCTCGTCCTTGTCGAGCACCGCGACCTCGGACGCCTTCTTGCCCTGCACCATCTCGGTCAGCATCGACGTCGCCGCCTGCGAGATCGCACAGCCGCGCCCGGAGAACTTCACCTCGTCGATCGTGTCGGAGTCCTCGCCGAAGCGAACGTAGATCGTCACCTCGTCGCCGCAGAGCGGGTTCATCCCCTCGGCGTCGGCGTCGGCGTCCTCCATCACGCCGTGTCCGCGCGGGTTCTTGTAGTGGTCGAGGATCACCTCGCGGTAGAGCTGGTCGAACTCGCTCATCCGAGCACCTTCTTCACGCGCTCGACGCCGGCGACGAGCCGGTCGACCTCCTCGCGAACGGAGTAGAGGTAGAAGCTGGCGCGCGAGGTCGCCGCGACTCCGAGCCGCGTCATCAGCGGCTGCGTGCAGTGGTGTCCGGCGCGGATCGCGATGCCTTCCCAGTCGAGCACCTGCGCGACGTCGTGCGGGTGGATCCCGTCGACGTTGAACGAGAGGATCCCGGCGCGCCGTTCCGGCGGCGGTCCGTACGACGTGACTCCGTCGATCTCGCCGAGCTTCTCGAGCGCGTACGTGAGGAGCTCGTGCTCGTGCGCCTCGATCGCCTCGAGCCCGACCTCGGTCAGGTAGTCGACGGCGGCGCCGAAGCCGACCGCCTCGGCGATCGCGGGCGTCCCGGCCTCGAACTTGTAGGGCAGCTCGTTCCAGGTCGTGCGGTCGAGCTTGACCGAGCGGATCATCTCGCCGCCGAGATTGAACGGCGACATCTGCTCGAGCAGCTCGCGCTTGCCCCAGAGCGCGCCCACTCCCGTCGGGCCGCACATCTTGTGCGACGAGATCGCGACGAAGTCCGCGCCGAGCGCCTGCACGTCGACCGTCCGGTGCGGCGCGGCCTGCGCGGCGTCGACGACCATGATCGCCCCGCGCTCGTGCGCCCACGCCGCGAGCCGCTCGCTCGGGTTGATCGTGCCGAGCGAGTTCGAGACGAGGTTGTTCGCGACGACCTTCACGTTCCCCGCGCTCCCGATCTCGTCCAGCGAGTCGAGCACGAGCTCGCCGTTGTCGTCGAACGGGATCGCCCGAAACTCCGCGCCCGTCCGCTTCGCGACGTACTGCCAGGGGACGAAGTTCGAATGGTGCTCGAGCTCGGTCACGACGACGACGTCGCCGGGGCCGAGGTTGTCGAGGCCCCATGCGTACGCCACGAGATTGATCCCCTCGGTGGCGCTTCGCGTGAAGATCACCTCGCGCTCGCTCGGCGCGTTCAGGAACGTCGCGATCTTCGCGCGCGCACCCTCGTAGCCCGCGGTCGCGTCCTCGGCGAGCTTGTAGACGCCGCGGTGCACGTTCGCGTAGGAGGTCTCGTAGAAGTCGCGGATCGCGTCGAGGACCTGGCGAGGCTTCTGCGCCGACGCGGCGGAGTCGAGGTACGCAAGCGGCTTCCCGTTGACCTCGCGCTCGAAGATCGGGAAGTCCGCGCGCAGTTTGTGCGCGTCGAGCTTGGGGCGGGCCTCCACTGCCATCGTGCTTATCGTACGCACGATGAGCGAGCTTCACAGAGACGATCGCAGCGGCGTACGCGTTCGAGGGAGCCTCGCTCGACCTCGGGCGCGGGATCCACGACGGGAAGCTCGAGCCGGACGTGGTCGTGCGGCTTCCGCTCGCGACGTCGAACCGCCACGGCCTGATCGCGGGCGCAACGGGGACCGGGAAGACGCGCACGCTGCAGCTCCTGGCCGAGCAGCTCTCGGAGGCCGGTGTCTCGGTCTTCGCCGCGGACTACAAGGGGGACGTCTCCGGCCTCGTCGTCCCCGGCCCGCCCGAGGGGAAGGCCGCCGAGCGGATGGCCGACCTCGGCCTCGCGCACGAGCCTGCGTCCTACCCGGCCGAGCTGCTGTCGCTCGGCGGAATCGGCCCGGGCGTCCCGGTCCGCGCGAGCGTGACGGACTTCGGCCCGCAATTGCTCGCCAAGGTGCTCGGCTCGAACGAGACGCAGGAGTCGAGCCTCGCGCTCGTCTTCCGCTACGCGGACGAGCGCGGCCTCGCGCTCGTCGACCTCGCCGACCTGCGGGCGCTGCTCGCGTTTCTCGAGTCGAAAGAGGGCAGAGCAGACCTCACCGGGATCGGTGGCGTCTCGAAGCAGACGATCGGCGTCCTGCTTCGCTCGCTCGTCCAACTCGAGGACGGCGGCGGCACGGAGTTCTTCGGCGAGCCGCAGTTCGAGATCGGCGACCTGCTCCGCACCACACCGGACGGACGCGGCGTGATCTCCCTGCTCGAGCTCGCGGCGGTGCAGGAGAAGCCGCGCCTCTTCTCGACCGTGCTCATGTGGCTGCTCGCCGAGCTGTTCGAGCAGCTGCCCGAGGTCGGAGACCTCGACAAGCCGAAGCTCGTCTTCTTCTTCGACGAGGCGCACCTCCTCTTCGACGACGCGACCGACACGTTCCTCGAGTCCGTCGAGCGAACGGTGCGCATGATCCGCTCGAAGGGGGTCGGCGTGTTCTTCGTCACGCAGCACCCGACGGACATCCCGAGCTCGGTGCTCGCGCAGCTCGGCAACCGCGTCCAGCACGCGCTGCGCGCGTTCACGCCGAACGACGCCGACGCGCTCCGCAAGACGGTCAAGACCTACCCGACCTCCGAGCTCTACGACCTCGAGCAGCTGCTCACGAGCCTCGGCATCGGCGAGGCGGCGGTGACCGTGCTCGACGAGAAGGGCGTGCCGACGCCGGTCGTCCACACTCGCCTACGCGCGCCGCGCGCGAGCATGGAGCCCGCGCCGGACCTCGACGCGGTCGCGAAGGCGTCCTCGCTCTGGGCGAAGTACGGCACGAGGCTCGAGCGGGAGAGCGCCGCGGAAGCGCTCGCGAGACGCGTCGAGGCGACGCCCGAGCCGGAGGCCAAGCCGACGCGCGCCAAGCAGGCGCCGCCCGCGCCGAGCGACCCGCTGACGGACTTCATGACCTCCCGCCAGGGGAAGGCCCTGCAGAAGGAGATCGTGCGCGGGGTCTTCGGGATGCTCAGGAAGCGGCTCTAGCGCCCGCGTGGCGATTTCGCACTTTCCGTCCTATGCTCTCCTTGAGCGCCCCAGCGCTCCTGCGGCCATGACCTACGTACTCCAGCTCGCTGAGCACGCCGACCTCCCGGTCCAGACCGTCCTCCGGGTGCTGTTGCGCCAGCCCACGAACGAGGCCGCGGAGAAGAAGGTGGCCGAGGCGGTGAAGCTGATCGGCCTCCCGGACTACCCGCGCCCCGACGGGCACGTCGAAGTCTTGCCGGCAGTCGGCGCCGCGCTCGAGTCCGCTCCGTTCCCAGCCGAGACCCCGCGAGCCAGACCGACCAGGAGCTCGTCACCGAGTTCCGCGGCGCCGTCCAGCAGCTGCTTGGGCGCCTCGACCGCGAGCGGCGCGAGCGAATCGACGACCTCGCGCTGTCGACCGATCTCTTCATCGAAGGCTGGCAGAGCGTCGACCGGCGGTTGGGCCGGCTCGAGAAGATGATCGAGCGGATCGACCAGCGCCAGCAGTTCGAGCGCAACCGCGGCGTCGGCGCCGAGATCCACCGGCTCGAGGATCGCCGCGGTTCCAGCCGCTAGCGACGCCGTCGAGCTCCGCGTCCTCGGCTGCTTGATCGAGAAGCAGCGGACGACACCTGATGCCTATCCGCTGTCGCTGAACGCGCTCCGGCTCGCCTGCAACCAGTCGACCAACCGCGAACCGGTCGTCGACTACGACGAGCCGGAGATCCGTGATGCGCTCCAACGGCTCTCGGCGAAGGGCTGGGTGCGCCTCGCGAGCGGCCCATCGAGCCGCGCCGTCAAGTACCGGCATCTGTTCGACGAGGCGCTTGGTCTTTCCGGTGCCGAGATCTCGCTGCTCGCGGTGCTGATGCTGCGCGGCGCGCAGACGGTCGGCGAGCTGAAGTCGCGCACCGAGCGGCTGCACCGCTTCGGGTCGCTCGCCGAGGTGGACGAGACCCTCCACGCGCTCGTCGGACGCGAGCTCGTGGTGCGGCTCGAGCGACGTCCTGGCCAAAAAGAGGAGCGGTGGGAGCACCAGCTCGGCGAGACCTCCGGCGCTCTGGCCGCCGCGCCGCAGAACTCGCTCGAGGAACGCGTCAGCCTGCTCGAGCGGCAGGTCGCGGAGCTCAGGGAGGGTGCCAGGCAGTCGCGGTGACCCGCGATCCCGCCGGGAGCCTTCTGCTCGAGCTTCACGGTGACGCGGCTCGCGTCGAGCCGCGGCGCCTGTGCCACGCGCACTCCGGACCTCGGCGACGCGGTGCGAGCGTTCTCGGAAGGAGGCGGCGCGCAAGTGACGTCTACTTCGAGCTGCCGAGCGCCGGGATGGTGCGGCCGCTGACGCGGACGCGGGACCTCCCCGGAGCCGAGCGGTCGGACGCCGGCACCTCGGTGTCCTAGCCACATCTCCAGCACGCCCTAGCCACTTAGGTAGTGGGGCGAGGGGCCCTGCGCGCAAGACTCAAGCGATGAGGGGGCTCGCCGCGCTCGTGCTGGCACCGCTTGCGACGCTCGCGTTCGTCCACGTCGCGACGACGATGATGCCGGGGCCGCGCACGGTCGAGCCCCGACACCCCCAGGCGGTCGTCTGGGCCGGCCGAGTCTTCACCTCCAAGCCCGAGTTCGTGACCTGGCTCGAGCGCCGCGACCACGGCTATGCGCACTGGGTGAAGACGCACCCGGGCGCCTCTCCGTGGGAGCCGGTCGCAGCGACCGCGACCCGGGCGCCGGCCCCAGAGCCGGCATCGAGCGACGGGGGCCTCGACCTCAACCGCACGCTGCTCGCCATGCTGCTCGCCCTCCTGGCGGTCGGAGCCGTGCTGGCGGTGCGGGCGGGCAAGACGATCCTGCCCGCCGCGCGCGACCTCGTCGTGCAGCAGCGAGGCGCGGCGTTCCTGCGGGCGCCCGCCTCACGGGTGGTCGCGCTGGCCGGCCCCCGCGCACCGCCGAGCCGGTCGAACGGTCGCCCGACGAACGTGCGGAGGGTCGCCGACAGGCCGCTCGGGCGCGTGCAGGCCGCGATCGCGGCGAGCCGGGCTCCTGTCGCCGAGGCGCTGCCGCCGATGACCGTGAAGGCACCATCCCGCGTGGTCGAGGAACAAGAGCTCGAGCCGGCCGCGAGCGAGCCCCAGCCGGAGAGTGTCGCGGCTCCCACCGAGTCGGTCGCGCCCGTCCCGGCGCCCCCCGCTCCGGCACCAGCAGCAGCACCGCCACCGGTCGAACCGGCAACCGTCGAGGCAGTATCTCGGCACGTGCCCACGTGCTCCAACTGCGGCGGTCAAGTGCCGGCCGACGCACGGTTCTGTCCCAATTGCGCTGCGCCCGTTCGCACCGACCTCGCCACGTCTGAGGGTCCAGCTGAACTCCGGACTCAGCGCCCACGCTGGGAACGCCGCCTTTTCGCAGCCGCGGTAGTCGTCCTGGTCGCGATCGTGGTGCTGGCCGTCCTCGTCATTGTCTTCGGCGTCCTTGTCGAGCCGTCCGGGCCATACGAATCCTGACCGGTCTGACCTATGCTTTCGAACGAGGACACGTACTCGTTCTCGCGCCTGTGACCACCATTCTTGAGCTAGCCGCGTACGCCGAGCTTCCCGCGGAGACGGTCCTCCGTGTCCTTCTGCGCGAGCCGACGAACGAATCCGCTCAGAAGCGGGTCGCGGAGGCGGTAGAAGCCCTCGGTTTGCCCGACTACCCGCGCCCGGACGGCCACATCGAGGTCCATTCGGCAGAGGACGAGCCTCCCGCAGCGCCCGCAGCCCTCCCGGCGCTCCCGGCGCTCCGGGCGCGTATGGACCTCCCGAACACCATAGAGGGCAACGAGCTCGCGACTGAGCTGCGCTCGCTGTTCGAGGTGCTCGTTCTTCGGCTCGATCGCAACCGCCGCGAGCGCATCGACGACCTCGCGCTCACCGTCGACCTGACGACGGAGGGGTGGCGAATGGTCGACCGCAGGCTGGGCCGACTCGAGAAGATCATCGAGCGGCTCAGCCGCGAGGACTACTTCGAGCGTCGTCGCGAACCGGGCAGAGCGGAAGTCCGTCACCTCGACGACATACGCCGCAAGGCGCCTGACGCGGGCGCCTAGCGGTCCTGGAGCGCGTCGAGCGCGACCGCGAACGCGATCACGAGTCGACGGTCTGCGTCGAACCCCGGCTCCAGCTCAAGCAGGTACCGGTCCCGGAGCGTTCCGAGCACGCGCTTGTACGTTCCGACCTGTTCGCCCTCGCGCTTCAGCACGAAGTTGAACGGAAGCCACGAGAGCAGCGAGAGGAGATCCGGCCCGAAGTCCGCGATGCGCCGGACGATCGCGATCGGCCAACTCGCCTCGTGCGCCTCGAAGAGCTCGTTGCCCTCCGGGTCTCTGACGCGCCAGTGGCTGCGCAGCAGCGAGAGGCCGAACACCTTCTCGAGCACCCCGATCGGGTCGCCTTCGCCGTCGAGCACGTCGTGACGGCCGCGGAACTCGAACACGGTGCGAGCCTTGATCATGAAGACGTGCGGCGCGTCCTCGTTCTCGCTCGTCCGAAAGCGGATGTCCTCGCGGATCTTCAGCTTCTTCTGCTTGACGAACAGGATCGGCCGGCCCTCGTCGGTCGACCCGGGCGGCGGGATGCTGATCCGGTACTCGTTCGCGAGCGGCTTGAAGATCTGTTGGATCAGGAAGCGGTTCGAGCTCTCGAGCTCGGGGATCGCGCTCATCGCCACACGTAGTTCAGAAGGCCGCTGCATCACGGAAACCGCGAGGAACGCTAGTGCAAGCGCGGCGTGATCGGTCGCGTACAGGGCGGCCGAGGCTGCGACCCAGACGGCGAGCTCGATCGCGAACGCGCCTTGCTTCGAGATCTCGATCGTGTGCTTCGGCGAGACGAAGAGCGCCCAGACCGCGATCACCGCTCCGACCGCGGCGAGGGCCAGAACCCAACCCAGCACGCCGTCGCCGGTCTCCCAACCCCAGTAGCCCACGGCCGCGAGCGCCGCGAGCTCGAGGAGGAACCTCAGCGCGAGGTTTGCCCCGACGAGGGCCTTCACGAGGCGCGCTCGAGCAGCGCAATGCGCCAGAGCCCCGAGCGCTCGCGAGACACGATGCGAAAGCCGTTTTGCTCGACTGCGGCGAGCATCTGGCGCTCCGAGTGCACGTACGAGCGGAAGTCGCAGCCACGGAGCCGCGGCCAGAGGTTCAGGAGGTGGATGGCCGCGCGGGCGACGGCGAGATCCGGCGGGAACGAAAATGCGAGCAGGCGCCTCGTCTTGCGAGCCGCGGTACCGAGAAGTCGTTCGGAGTCCGGGTAGCAGCAGACGACCCGGTGCAGCAGCACGACGTCTGCGGAAGGAACAGCGTCCGGTTCGTTCACGAGGTCGACGATCCGCCGGTCAACGCGTTGGGTGAGCGACCGTTCCTGGAGCAGCGCGACCGCTTCGCCCTCGTACGCCGGTGAGAGCTCCGCGTTCGTCGTGCGCGCCGCACCACGCTCCAGCAGCTCCAGCTGCAGCGCGCCGATCCCGCCGCCGATCTCGAGCACGTCTGCCTGCTCGACGCCTCGAGCCGCGATCAGGTCGACGAGTCGCAGCCCGGCGCCCTTGAGCCCATGCGTGCGATATCCCTCGGCATCGCGCCGGGCGAGCTTCTCGTCGAAGAACTCACCGTACGCGCTCGTCGAGCAGCAGCGCGGCATCGCAGCGCATCCTACGGCTATCGTCGCCCGCGATGAGCAGCGACTACATCTTCACCATGTACCGGGTCGACAAGTTCTACGGCCCCGAGCGCCAGGTGCTCTCGAACGTCTCGCTTTCGTTCCTGCCGGGGGCGAAGATCGGCGTGCTCGGGCCGAACGGCGCGGGGAAGTCGACGGTGCTGCGGATCATGGCCGGGGTCGAGGAACCGTCCTCCGGCGAGGCGCAGCTCGCGCGCAACGCGACCGTCGGCCTGCTCTCGCAGGAGCCCGACCTCGACCCGGAGAAGACCGTGCGCGAGAACGTCGAGGACGGCGTGCGCGAGGCGCGCGACCTGCTCGACCGCTTCAACACGATCTCCGCGCAGTTCGCCGAGCCGGACGCCGACTTCGACACGCTGCTCGCCGAGCAGTCGAAGGTGCAGGACGAGATCGACCGACGCGACCTCTGGGAGCTCGACGCGACGCTCGACCGTGCGATGGACGCGCTGCGCACGCCGGACGGCGACCGCGACGTCGTCTCGCTCTCGGGTGGCGAACGGCGCCGAGTCGCACTCGCGCGGTTGCTGCTCTCCGCGCCCGACCTCCTGCTGCTCGACGAGCCGACGAACCACCTCGACGCCGAATCGGTCTGGTGGCTCGAGCGCTTTCTCGACGACTACAAGGGCACGGTCGTGGCGGTCACGCACGACCGGTACTTCCTCGACAACGTCGCCGGCTGGATCCTCGAGCTCGACCGCGGCAAGGGACTCCCCTTCGAGGGCAACTACTCGTCCTGGCTCGAGCAGAAGCAGACGCGCCTCGCGATCGAGGAGAAGCAGTCGTCGGCTCGGCAGCGCACGCTCGCGCGCGAGCTCGAGTGGGTCCGCGCGAGCCCCCGCGCGCGCCACGCGAAGTCGAAGGCGCGCCTCGGTGCGTACGAGAAGCTGCTCGCGGACGAGCAGAACGTGAGGCTCGACAAGGTCGAGATCCACATCCCGCCCGGACCGCGGCTCGGGGACGTCGTGATCGAGGCCGAAGGCGTCTCGAAGGGCTTCGGCGACCGGCTGCTGTTCGAGGACCTGACGTTCTCGCTGCCGCCCGCCGGCATCGTCGGCGTGATCGGCCCGAACGGCGCGGGGAAGACGACGCTCTTCCGGATGATCGTCGGCGAGGAGTCGCCGGACACCGGCACCCTCCGCGTCGGCGACACCGTGCAGCTCGCCTACGTCGACCAGTCGCGCGAGTCGCTCGATCCGGCCGCGACCGTCTGGAAGGAGATCAGCGGCGGGCTGGACACGATCGAGCTCGGCAAGCGCGAGCTCAACTCGCGCCAGTACGTCTCGTGGTTCAACTTCAGGGGCGGCGACCAGCAGAAGCGCGTCGGCGACCTCTCCGGCGGCGAGCGGAACCGCGTGCACCTCGCGAAGGTGCTCCGCTCGGGCGGGAACGTGCTGATGCTCGACGAGCCGACGAACGACCTCGACGTCGACACGCTGCGCGCGCTCGAGGAAGCGCTCCTCGACTTCGCCGGCTGCGCGGTGGTGATCTCGCACGATCGCTGGTTCCTCGACCGGATCGCGACGCACATCCTCCACTTCGACGGCGACTCCCAGGTGACGTGGTTCGAGGGCGGCTGGGAGGAGTACGCCGACTGGATCAAGGAGACGAAGGGCGCGGACGCGCTCGAGCCGCACCGCATCAAGTACAAGCCGCTCGTTCGCGCGTAAGCCGCGGGCGTCTCGTCTATGGGTGCGGTCTGAGCCGGTCGAGCACCTTGTCGACGACCTTGCGTTCGGCGCGCATCGCGATCCCGACGAGGTCGAGGTCTTCGCCGGGTACGGCGGCTACCGCCGCGCGGTTCGCCTCGTCGTGATCGGTCACGAAGAGCTCGTGCGTGTAGATCGCCAGCTCGACGTCACGCTGCATCGCACGCTCGTACGCGCGGCGTAGGCCCGCCGCGTCCGCGGCGTAGACGAGCACCGGCTCCCTGAACATCGGTAGGTAGTGGTTACCCGACGCGTCGGCGTACGGGACGCCGACTGTTTCGGGGTCGGTGCCGGCGATCCCGCTGACGAGGAACGCCGTCACGTTCGCCTTCTGCCAGACGGCGAGATCGTCGCGGAGAACGACCGCGATCTTGGTCGCAAACTGCACGGAGGCTCAGCGGTTCTGCTGCCGCCAGCGGTGGAGCAGCTTCGACTTGTGCGCCGACTTCGGCGTTGCGGGAGGCGGCTTCGGGTCGTGCTCGCCGAGCCAGCGCGCGGCCTCGTCGTCCGCTTCGAGCCCGACCGTCCGCTCGCGCTCGGTCAGCTTCTTGACGCCCCGGGTCGTCAGGTCGCGCTTTCGGCCCATCGTTCGCCAGGGTAGCCCTGGAGGCTCCCCGCATACGCGATCTTCACAACCGCTCACTACATTTGGCCGATCGGAACGCGCCTCGCACTGGTGGTGACAGCGGCGATCCTCGTGCTCGCCGGGCTCGGCTGCGCGGGGTCCGACGACGACGACCAGACCGGGTCGCTCCCGACCACGACGACAACGGCGCCGACGACGACCGGGGAGACCTTCGAGGGCACCACCGGACCGGTCACAGGGGCCGCGAAGATCTCCGAGACGGCCCTGCTCGAGCGGGTCGCGGTCGGCGGGCCACGACGGCTACGACCGGGTCGTCTTCCAGTTCCGGAACGGGCTCCCCGGCTACCGAGTCGAGTACGTCGAGCCCCCGCTCCGCGAGGACGGCTCGGGCAACGTCGTCGAGTTGGACGGCAACGCTTTCGTGGTCGTTCGGATGGAGCCGGCGTCCGGCTTCGACCTCTCGGTCCCGGAGGGGGAGCTGATCTACACGGGCCCGAGGCGACTTCCCGGACCTGGCACGCCGGTGCTGGAGGTCGTCCGCACGGGTGACTTCGAGGCGGTACTGACCTGGGCGATCGGGCTCGAGGCCCGCGTCCCGTTCCGCGTGCTCACCCTCGAGAACCCGGCTCGGATCGTCGTCGACTTCGCCGCGCCGTAGCTCATGCTGCGCCGCTGATCTGCCGATATCCCCCGAGGTGATGCCCTTCACGTTCCCATCGCGGCTCCTCGGCGAGCTCCTGGTCGAGCGCGGCCTGATCGTTCCGGCCGACCTCGAGGACGCGCTGACCGAGCAGCGCGCAACGGGACGCCGGCTCGGCGAGGTGCTCGTCTCGAGAGGAGCGCTCACGGGAGCCCAGCTCACGCGGGCGCTCGCGGAGCAGTACGGAATCGAGCTACCCACGGTGACGGTTTCCGCCGTGGAGCCCTCGGAGCCGCCGGCACCGTGGCAACCACTCGGCCGACTGCTCGTCACGCGCGGGACGATCTCGCAAGCCGCGCTCGACGAGGCGCTCGCGACCCAGCGCAGCTCGGACCGCAAGCTCGGCGAGGTGCTCGTCACCGAGCACGGCGTGACCATGCTCGACCTCGCCGCGGCGCTGAGCGAGCAGCACGGCCTCGCGATCGGGGCCGACGCCGCCGCCCGTCCCGTCACCTCCTCGTTCCCGGACGAGTCGTTCTACGAGGTCAAGGAGCCCGAGAAGACGGCGCTCTTCTCGACCGACAGCTTTCTCGAGGCGACCGACTTCGCCTTCGAGTACCTCGCCGCAGAGTCACCGGAGGTACTCGAGATCGTTCGGCAGCGCGGCACCGAGCGCGAGCGCGTGTGGCAGTGCGACCAGCGCGGCGAGCCGATCGCAGAGCTCGATCCCATCGCCACGTACGGCTTCGACCCGAACGCCTGGACCGGGCCGAACTTCTCCCGCGACTAGCCTCCCGGTCATGGTCGCCGCCCGCGACCGCGAGCGGACGCTCGCGCGGATCCGCAAGCTCTGCCTCGCGCTGCCCGAGGTGAGCGAGCGCCTGAGCCACGGCGCGCCGACGTTCTTCGTGCGCGGCAAGCGCGCGTTCCTGATGGTGCTCTCGAACCACCACGGCGACGGCCGCTTCGCGATCTGGTGTGCCGCCGAGCCCGGGACGCAGGCGATGCTCGTCGAGGCCGACCCGGAGCGGTTCTTCGTCCCGCCGTACGTCGGCCACCGAGGCTGGCTCGGCTTCCGGCTCGACCGGGCGCTGGACTGGGACGAGCTCGCGGGCATCGTGGAGGACGCCTACGCGGAGGTGGCGCCGCCGAAGCTCGTCGAGCAGATGAGCCGAACCGACTAGGGAGCGTTCAGGTTCGGGCGTTCGTCCTCGACCTGCGGCTGCTCGACGTATCCCTCCGGCAGCTCGCCGGACTCGATCGCCTGCTTCATCGCCGCGGCCGCCTGCTTCTTCTCCAGCTTCTTCTCGCGCTTCTCCTGGACCTTGCGCTCACGCTGGAGCTTGGCCATCGTCGTCTGTCGCTTGGTCGCCATCGATCGGTTTCCCTTCGTCGTCGTTCCGACGGAGTCCTGCCCGCCGGGGCCGGCTCACAGCCGGAAAGCCAGTCTACCGACCACTTTGCGGCAATCGAGCACAGGAATATGCTCGGCGTGGCAAGCGACTTCGGAGGTTGGCCATGTCCTTGAAGCTGAACATGCTCCCGCCCAGCGTGAACAACATGTCCGTCCGCGTCTTCGTGCGGGCAGCCGGGCTCCCGTACGAGGAGGAGAACGTCTGGGGCCAGACGCAGGGCGACGAGTACCTCGCCAAGTACCCGGCCGGGCTGACGCCGACGGTCGAGACGGACGAGCTCCCGAAGGGCGTCCTCGGGGAGAGCTGCGCGGTGATGATGTACCTCGCGAGCCGCGAGGGGCGCGACGACCTCTACCCGACCGAGCTCGGGCGCCGCGCGATGACGGACAGCGCGAACTTCTACACGATGAGCATGCTCTACCCGCTCGTCGCGCGCGCGACCTATCCGCGCCTGAGCTTCGCCGGGTACCCGGGCGAGGTCGCGACGTCGGAGGCCTCGGACGACGACAAGGAAAGCGCCCGCAAGGCCGCAGAGGACGCGATCCCGCGCATCCTCGAGACGTACCGCGAGTTCTTCGGCGCGGACGGCGGCTTCATCGGCGGCGACAAGCCGAGCATCGCCGACATCCGGCTCGCGTGCACGCTCGAGTTCCTGGCGGTGACGGACACCGAGCTGCCGGACTGGACGAAGGACTACCTGCAGCGGGTCGAGTCGGCGCTCGGCGACGCGTACACCGAACCGGCGGGCGACGTGCGCGGCTACATCGCACAGGTCACGGGCCAGGCGGTCGCCGGCTAGCCGTCACCAGATTCGCACGGGTTGCACCTCGATCGTCAGCAGTGTGTCGAGGTCGAGCTCCGGCGTTCGCGGGAGGCGCAGGATCATGACGCCCTTCTGATCAGGCGTCGGGATCAGCCCTTCGTCCGTCCGGCCCGCGAGCGGTCCACGCCATTCCTCCCACCCGAGGCGTGCGTAGAACGACACGCGGTCCGTCTCCAGGCAGGCGACGTCGTAGTCGTCGAGGGTCGAAGCGAGCTGGGACATCACCGCGCTCCCGATCCCTCGGTTTTGGTGCGCGGGCGAGGTCGAAACGGCATCGACGTAGGCCGTGCGCAGAAGCGGCAGCTCGAGTGGCTGCAACCAGCGTGTCGTCACGACGGCGTGCCCGACGAGCTCCTCGCCGAGATCCGCGACGACGTGCAGGCCGTCGGGCGGAAGGTAGGAGAAGAGATTCCGGAAGTCCTCCTCCTGATGTGCGTCGATGCAGAGACGGATCACAGCCGCGCGCATCGCCTCGTCGAGCTCGCTCGTCCGGAGCGTCCGAAGAACCATGACCCGAACTATGACGTTCTGCGTCTGCGAAACTCGCTGTCGTGACGCTCGTGCACTGGGACGAGGTCGAGTCCGTCCACCGCGCGAAGGGCGAGATGGACGCGACGTGGCAGCGGCTCGGTCAGGAGGCCGGAACGCGAACCGTCGGCGTGAACCGTGTGCGCGTCGCGCCCGGGATGCTGCCGACGCCGCCCCACTCGCACACGGCCTCCGAGGAGGTCTTCTTCGTGCTCGCCGGCTCGGGGCTCGCGTGGCAGGACGGGGAGGTGCACGAGGTCCGGCCGCGCGACTGCGTGATCCACCGTGCGAACCTGCACGAGCACACGTTCATCGCGGGCGAGGACGGGCTCGAGTACCTCGCCTTCGGCACGCGGCACCCGACCGAGGTCGGCTGGCTGCCGCGCTCGCGCGCGATCCGGTTCGGGTGGCCGTGGGTCGAGGGGCGCGACGACGACCCGTGGGACGTCGAGGCCGCGGGCGAGCCGCTCGCCTACGGGGAACCGGCGCCGCGGCCGGCGAACATCCTCAACGTCGACGAGGTCGAGCTCGAGCGCTGGGAAGATCGGCTCGCCACGGCGCCGCTGGCGACGACGGACCGCTCGGAGCTCGCGGGGTTTCACTGGGAGCAGATCGCGCCGGGAGCTCGCGGCTCGCCTCCGCACTGCCACTCCGAGGAGGAAGAGGTCTTCGTCATCCTCGAGGGCAGCGCGACGCTCGAGCTGTGGCCGTCACCGCCGCGCGAGGCTGCCGGCGAGGTCATGGAGGAGCATGCGCTGCGGCCCGGGCATCTGGTCGCGAGACCGCCGGGGTCGAGGATCTCGCACGCGTTCGTCGCCGGGCCGGAAGGCGTCACGATGCTGATCTACGGAACACGGAAGCCGAACGACATGGCCTGGTTCCCGCGCTCGCGGAAGGTCTGGTTCCGCGGCCTCGGGCGTGATCGGGCGGATCGAGACGCTCGACTACCACGACGGCGAGCCTGACTGACCTACGCGCGACGCGACTACTAGTCCGAAGGGTGCCGCGCGTGCTGGTCACCGGAATGTCGTGGGACGGGTGCGCTCGTGCGCGTGGGCGTGCGGCCGCGACGTCGAGCAGTGCGAGCAGGACGACGGCGACGAAGTTTCGGAACGTCGGCTCCGGCCAGTGGACTTCAGCTGCACCTTCGAACCAGGACGGCTCGACGAGGAAGACGACGGCCGTGATCACGACTTTGCCGAACCAGCCGATGACCAGGAACAGCGTCGCGAGCACGATGCCCCAGAAGCCAAGCTCCGGGAGACCCACGGCAGCCGCGAAGTCGAGCACGTTCCAGGCGAGCCAGAAGATCACCGGGCCGATCAGGAGCACGACGAGGAGCGCCGCGAGCGCAACGACGAGCCCGCCGGCGACCAGGGCCCCGATCCCGAGAACGCGCAAGGCCGTGTTCACGCGTGGATTCACGCGGCGAGTCTACGACACCTAGATGTCGATCTGGCCCCGGCGCGTTCGTCGTGCCTGGGTAGGGCTGATACCGACCGACGAGAGGGGACGACGATGAAGTACCTGCTGCTGGTCTGCTGGGACGCTGAGCGGATGGACGCACAGACCGAGCCCGGCCCGAACGACACGCCGGACGAGGAGAGCTTCCCCTGGCTGGACGACCTCCAGGCGCGAGGCAGCTGGATCACCGGCGACCAACTGGCGCCGCCGCGACGGGCACGATCGGTTCGCGTCCGCGACGGGAAGGCGATCGTCACCGACGGCCCCTTCGTCGAGACGAAGGAGGCGGTCGGCGGATTCGACATCATCGAGTGCGGCAGCCTGGAAGAGGCCGTCGAGATTGCGGGCGGGCACCCCATCGCGCAGCTGGGGACGATCGAGGTCAGGCCGCTCTGGGGGAACTGACCAGCTAGTCGGCCATGCGGAACGCGACCTGGTACTTCCCGACCGACGTGCGCTTGCCCGGAGTGTCGCCGGCCGGCATCGCGCTCAGCGTCTCGTCGCCGGTCTTGTAGTCGTCCTCGTTCTCGAAGAAGACGATCACGAGCGACTTGTCCGCGTCGGGATCGTGAAGAACGACGATCTCCGAGGCCGGCACGTTCTCCGGCCGCTCGCTTCCCTCCATCTCGCTCTTCATCTGCGCCATCCGGGCGCTGTCTACGCCATCAAAGGTCACGACTCGTGCCAGCGGCATGACTGCCTCCTTGTCGAGAATTCGCTTGACTCTAACCCATCGTGTCGTCCATCAAAGAGGAGGTGCTCGTCCGATGATTGACGTCCAGCGAGTCGACTACATCCGCGTCCCCGTGACGGACATGGAGCAGGCGAACCACTTCTACGGCGAGGTGCTCGGCCTCGAGCGGAACCCGAACTTGCCCCACGAAGACTGGGTCGAGTACGAGACCAGCAACGTGACGCTCGCGGTGATGACGCCGCACACCCACGATTACGAGTTCACACCGTTGCCGCCAGGGACGCTTGCGTTCCGCGTCCCCGACGTCGCCGAGGCGAAGGCCAAGCTGGAGGCGGCCGGCGTGCAGGTCAACGAGCTGTGGGACTCCGGTGTCTGCCAGGGCGCCGGGTTGCGCGACCCTGCCGGCAACCCCATCCTCCTGCACCACCGCTACAAGCCGTATGAGCCGAACTGAAGCGTCCGCCTGGTTGGCCGCCTACGACGCGCAACTCCGCGACCGCGTTTCCGACCGGCTGCCGGCAGGGGTGACCGTCGAGCGCGACGGGCCGCTCCTGCGCTTCTTCGGCCTCTTCGGTGAGGGGAACCGCGGCTTCGTCTCCTATCGCGACCTCGACGGGCTCGACGGCGCAGACCTCGATGCGTTGATCGCACGGCAGGTGCGCGTGTTCGCCGAGCGCGGCGAGCGCTTCGAGTGGAAGCTGCACGCGCACGACCGGCCGCCGGACCTTTCGCAGCGACTACGTGCTGCGGGCTTCGTCCCCGAGGAGGAAGAGACGGTCGTGATCGCGCCGGTGGACGAGATCGCGGGCCGGCCGGTGCTGCCCGAGGGAGTGTCGTTGCGGGAGGTGACCGACCGAAGCGACCTCGATCGCATCGCCGCGTTCGAGCGGGCCGCGTGGGAGGAGGAAGACGACGACAGCTGGATCGCCGAGAGCCTCGACGCCGAGCGGACCGCCGACCCGGAGGGAATCACCATCGTCGTCGCAGAAGCCGGCGGCGCGATCGTGTGCGCCGGCTGGGTCCGCTTCGAGCGCGGAACGGACTTCGCGACGCTCTGGGGCGGCGCCACGCTGCCGGCCTGGCGCGGGCGCGGGATCTATCGCGCCGCCGTGGCGTATCGGGCGAACCTGGCCGCGGAGCGAGGCTTCCGGTTCGTCGAGGTCGATGCTTCCAGCGACAGCCGGCCGATCCTCGAGCGGCTCGGCTTCACCGCGGTGACGACGACGACGCCGTACGTCTGGTCGCCGGCTCCTACCGACGCGTGACTACGCCCAGGGGAGGCGGTCCCAGTACGGGGGCCGCTCCCGCCGTGACGAGCTCGAACCCCGTGTACGCCTGGTCCGGGTCGGGCGTCTCCTCCTCTGCGCTCGCGCCGTAGCCCGCCGCCAGCTCCGACACCGGGTAGAGCACCTCCCACGGCGCCGAACGCGCACCGACCATCAGGATCGCGCACGGCCCGTCGCCGGCGCCGACGAAGATGTGCTCGGTCCCGGCGGGCGTGTGGACGAAGTCCCACGGCCGCAGGAGCCGCTCCTCACCCTCGACGAGCAGCCTGCACTCTCCGGACAGCACGAGGAACGCCTCCTGCTGGTTCTCGGCGTGGTACAGGCCGTTCGGCTCGCCCGGCTCCAGGACGTGGACCCTGATCCCGAACTGCGGGAACTCGGCGTACGGGCTCTCGAAGCTGCACTCCGAGCCGGACGGCTTCTTCTCGCCGTTCTCCGACGTCAGCCAAGTGGCGTCTCGCACGTTCACCACGAACCAGCCCTCGCTGGTCGGTGAAAGCCCCGAGCCGGAGTCCTCGAGTTGCGCCTCTGGCACGCCGCGAGTCTATCGTTGCGGACACACAGTCCGATAAGGACCATGACCACACTCGAGAACCGGCCGAACACCGCACTCCTCGTCGTCGACGTGCAGACCGGCGTCGTCGAAAGCGCAACCGAACGCGACGCGGTCGTCGCGAACGTCGGCAGCCTCGTCGAGAAGGCGCGGGCGGAGCAGGTTCCGGTCGTCTGGGTCCAGCACGGCGACGACGACCTCGTGAAAGGGAGCGACGAGTGGAAGATCGTCGCCGAGCTGTCGCCGGAGGACACAGAGCCGCTGGTGGAGAAGAGCTACGGCGACTCGTTCGAGGACACAACCCTCGAGTCGGTGCTGTCGGGCCTCGGTGTCGGACGCCTCGTCGTCGTCGGCGCACAGACCGATCAATGCATTCGCTCGACGCTCCACGGCGCGCTCGCGAGGGGCTACGACGCGACACTCGTGAGCGACGCCCACACGACGGAGGACCAGACGGAGTGGGGAGCGCCGCCACCGGAACAGGTGATCGCTCACACGAACCTGTACTGGAAGTACCAGGAAGCTCCGGGACGAACAGCTGGGACGGTCGAGACGAAGGACGTCGACTTCAACGGCAGGTCGTGACCTGACTGCCGACGTCCGACCTCAGCAGGGCGCGGTCGCCGCGTTGCTCACCTCCGAGGTGTTCCCCGCCCGATCCACGGCTTTCACGGTGAACGTGTTCTCAGTCGCCGTGCCGTAGACGAAGTCTCGGTCGATTCCCCCTCCGACGGGGAGCGGGCTCAGCACCCCGTTGACATAGATCTCGTACTCGATCGCGGACTGAGGATCGGTGTCGTCCGTGGACTGAGTCCAGCCGACCCAGAACTCGCAGGCACCATTGTCCTCGAGGATGCGCACGTTGGTCGGCGCCGAGGGCGGCGTCACGTCGCTGGTCGCCTCGGTGGTCAGGGTGACCGCGTTGCTCGTCGCCGAGTTGCCGCTGGAGTCGTGCGCCCGAATGGTGAACGTGTACGACGTCGCCGGCGTGAGGTGACGAAGGACGACGCTGGTCTCCGCGGACCAGTTCACGTGCTCGGTCACGAGAACGCCGTTGGCGAAGATGCGGTACCCGACGAACCACGCGAGGTCGTCCGTCGACCGCGTCCACGTCAGCGAGACCTGCGATGGGCCTCGCACGGTCCCCGAGAGCGCCGGGGTCGTGGGTGGCGTCGTGTCCCTGAGAGTGGTCACAGTGACCGTGTTGCTCCGCCCCGACGTGTTGAGCGCGCCATCGACGGCGGTGACGTAGAAGGTGTAGGTCTGGCCGGGGCTCAGCCAGCTGATCGTGTACGTCGTCTGCGTCCCCGGCACGGTGAAGCCCTGGCCGTCCTTGTTGACGGAGTAGCTGAAGCTCTTCGAGTTGTCGGTGGACGGATCCCAGGCGAGCGTGACGCTCTTGTGGCTCAGGCTCGTGACCCGCAGATTCGTCGGCGTCGTTGGCGGCGTTCGATCTCCCGCCGGCGCTCGGTCTTTCGGCGGCGCGGCGGCGACCGAACCGACCACGACCAACGCGAGAACAAGGACGAGTGCAGCGCTTCCCCCACGGCGCGCTGCAGCGTTCTTCGCTGTCATGTCGTTCCTCCCCGTGACGATGCCCGGTAGGCCGAGACTGTGTGTGCGTTGGGTACTAGGTGCCGAAGGCCCCAACGGATTGGCGCTCGACCCCACCGAGCCCGAGCCACGACAGCCAGGTCCTCCAACTCGGCCTGCACGGCCTTGGTCATGGCGCGCGTGAACTTCACGTCCTCGTGGATCGCGTGCACGCGCAGGACGGAGGCCTTGCGGTCGGCGGCGGCGTCGACCTTTCCGACCAGCCGGTCGTCGTGGAGCACCGGTAGCGCGTAGTAGCCCCAGCGGCGCTTGGCCGCGGGCTTGTACATCTCGAGCGAGTACTCGAACTCGAACAGCTCCTCCGCGCGGCGCCGGTCGTAGACGAGCCGGTCGAACGGCGAGAGCAACGCCGTTCGCCCCTCGAAGTCGGCGCCGAGCGCGGCGGGGTCGACGCGCCACTCGCCCTTGACGCCCTCGACCACCGCCGGCTCCCCGGTGTCGCCGACGTCGACCGGCTCGATCGGCATGGCGGTGGTCTTCTGACGGGCGATGCCGAGCGAGGCGAGCCGCCGCTCGTTCCTGATCCGCTGCGCGTCGTCGACGGACGGGACGACGACGTCGGCCGGGTACACCCGTTCGGGGAGATCCCACAGCCGCTCACGCCCGATGCGCGCGGCGATCGCGACCTCGCCGCGCATCATCAGGAACTCCAGCATCTGCGTCACGTTGCGATCGTTCGTCCAGCCCGTCGAGGCCCACGGGACGGCGGACGTGTCGGGGATGTCGCGCGAGCTCAGCGGCCCGGACTTGCGGAGCAGCTTGACGATGTCGCGCCGGAAGCGGTCGTTGTCGCGGATCCACTGATCCGTTCGCTCATGGCTGCGGCTCGTCCGACTGCGGGCGAGGATCAGGCCGACGTCGCTCATCGGCCGCACCAGCGCGTTGTGCTCGAACAGCGTGCGGTCCTGCTCGAGCGCCTTTCTGAGGTCCTCCGGCCGGTACGCCGAGCCGAGGCGGCTCCAGGCGACGAGGTCGGCGCTCGGCGCGATCGCCGCTGTCGGGTCGATCTGCAGCAATGTGAGCTGCCGCACAACCGCGAGCAGGTCAGTCGGTCGGGGAGCGTCGAGCAGTTGCGCGCGCACCGCGATGCGCCGGGCCTGCGCCTTGGTCAGCCGGAGTGCGTTCGTCAGGTCGCTTTCTCCCAGCCTTCCTCTCCGTCCGACCAAGGCACCGCCGTGCCGCGTCTGAAGATCAGTTCGTGTGCCTCGTCGAAGTAGACGCCGACCTTGTCGCTGTCCGGATAGACCGAGACGGCCGGCGCCCGCGAGCTCGAGAACATCAACGTCCTCGCCGGCGAGTCGCTCCGGTTCATCAACTTGTGCGCTCCGGCGGGACCCGGTGGGAAGCAGACGAGGTCTCCGCGCTCCAGGGTGTGCTCCCCAGCTGGTGCGCGCAGAACGACGGTGCCGTCGATGACGAGCAGCCACTCCTCCTCGTACTCGTAGTGATACGGGGATGAGCTCTGACCGGGCGCCAGGTCGTAGATGAACATGACGGTCGCCGTCGATCCCAAGGCACTCGCCACGTCGATCCTGCCCTCGAGGTTCTCGGCGCTGAAGACGTTGACCGCTTCCATGCACCCATTATCCTGCCGCCTGCGTGCGGGATCTCAGCCAACTCACGCGCTCGATCATCGATTCGAACCGCAGAACGCTCAGCTCGGCAAGTTCACGGGCAGGCGCTGGTCTCTCGCATCGAGCACGGAGCAGCATCACGACGAAACCAACCTTCGGTGACAGGTGCCAGCCCTGAGCCGGCGTCCTCAAGCTGCGCTTCGCCCACAACCATCAGACTGAGGGCCATGATGGCCGACTCCGTGACGCTGCGCGAGTTGAGCAGCGCGAACCGTGACGACTGTCCTCGCGCTGCGGGTGGCCCCGGAGCAAGCCCGCTTCGTCGGGTCGGTGGCGGGTGCGCTCGAGGATGCCGAGGACTATCCCGAGGCCAAGGCGTGGTATCGGGCGATCTACGACGGCGAAGAGCCGGTCGGGTTCGTCATGCTGAGCTGGGACGTCACGCCTGTGCCCGGCAAGATCATCGGTCCGTGGTTTCTCTGGAAGCTGCTCATCGATCAGCGACACCAGCGGCGCGGGTACGGGCGCGCGGCGCTGCGGCAGGTCGTCGAGCTCGTGCGGAATGCCGGCGCCACGGAGCTCTTGACGAGCTACACCACCGGCGAGGGCGAACCTTGGCCGTTCTACGAACGGTTCGGCTTCGTCCCGACGGGAGAGCGCGACGAAGCGGGGGAGATCATCCTCAGCCTCGACCTGTCTAGCGAAGAGTTGAACAGCCCGTGAGCGAGGTCATCGACCACGTCGGGATCCGAGTCAGCGACCTGCCGGCGAGCCGGCGGATGTACGAAGCGGCGCTGGCGGAGATCGGCTTCGTGGTGCTGTCCGAAGGCGAGTTCGAGGGTGACCGCTACGTCTTGTTCGGGCGTGGCGCCAGCGATGACTTCGCCCTGCACACGGTCGGCAGCAAGCCCGGCCGTGACCGGGTGACCACCGGTGCGCACATCGCCTTCCGCGCAAGCGACGCCGATTCGGTCGGGCGCTGGCACGAAGCTGCGGTGAACCATGGCGGGACAGACATCGGACCCCCCGGCGTGCGTCCCGAGTACAGCGGCCACTACTACGCCGCGTTCGTCCTCGATCCTGACGGCAACAACGTCGAGGCGGTTTTCCACACGCCGACGGACTCCACCGAGCAGTGACGCCTCGGCTGCGCGAGCGTGCGAGAATGCCGGCCGTTCATCGAATGAAGACTTTCAACCTCAACAGCGACGAGTGGGACGGGACGAGGGACCGCGAGGGCTGGCGCGTCAAGGGCGCGCTCGTCGGCCAACGCATCGGCGGTGAGCTCATCGGCGCGACCATGTCCGAGGTCGAGCCTGGCAGCAAGCTCTGGCCCTACCACACGCACTACCTGAACGAGGAATGGGTGATCGTGCTCCGCGGCGAGCCGACGCTGCGCACGCCCGAAGGCGAGCATGTGTTGAAGGAGGGCGACGTCGCCTGCCTTCCGCGGGGCGCGGACGGTGCGCATCAGATCATCAACCGGACAGACTCGACTGATTCGCGTACTCATGCTCTCCTCGATGATCCGCGGCGAGATCATCGAGTACCTCGACACCGGAAAGGTTCTCGCCAAGGGCGTCGAGGACGAAGACATCATGTTCGCGAGGCCCGGACCCGCCGGTCGAGTTCTGGGAAGACGAGGAATAGCTCCGGGCACGCCTGATCGGCTAATCGGTTAGTCCTGGTCGTCCGGTGACAGCTCGAAGCGAGCGATGACTCCTTTGTCGCCGCCCTCGGGCACCGGGCGTTCAGGATGGCGTGTCGCCACCCAGGCGACTCCGCGCTCCGGGTAGGCGACGACATCTGGGAAACGCTTCGTCGAGACGCCAAGCATCCTCACCGGCTCATCCGTGGGGTTCGAGAACGTGTGCAGCCCGTCTGGGCCCTCCGGGAAGTAGACGACGTCGCCGGGTGACAGCTCCTCCTCTCCGTCCGGCGTGCGAACGGTCAGCGTCCCACTGAGGACGAAGAACATCTCCTCGACGCCGTAGTGCATGTGCAACGGACTGTCGGGCGACCGAGGCAGATACTCGATCAGCGACGCCCCGAGCTGGTCGGTCCCGAACGGGTGCCCGAACCAGCGGACGCGGTTGATGTCGTCGTTCACCTCATCCCAGGGGTCGTCTTGCAGAAAGTTCAAGCGGCGCATCCGCTCCTCCGAGTCTGTCGGGTGGTCACTGCAGGTAGATCATGCTGGCAGTACCTGCGAAGTGCGGCCACTAGAATCGCGTTCATGTCCGCTTCTCACGCCTTGCTGACCGACATCCCAGTTGCAGACGTCCCGCACACCGATGCGAAGTGGACGCCGGTCCGCAATCACTTCGGGATCAGCGCGTTCGGTGTCAACGCCTACACCGCGCGGAGAGCGGGCGAGCGTCTCATCGGCGAGCACGACCATGCGGATCCCACCGACGAGCAGCATCAGGAGTTGTACTTCGTCCACACAGGACACGCGCGTTTTCAGGTGGACGGTCAGGACGTCGACGCACCGGCAGGCACGTTTGTGGGCGCCGTCGACGTGAAGACGATCCGCTCTGCGGTCGCGCTGTCGGACAACACCGTCGTGCTCGTGATCGGCGCCGAGCCCGGCGCTCCGTTCGAGGTCACATCTGCCGAGCGTGCCGAGTTGGCTGCTGCAGGCTTGCCGGCGACTCCGGCCTGACTCAGACCTCCGTCCCGCGCCCCCCGCTCAAGACTTCGGGAGGTAGGTCAGAAGCACGACTCCAGACTCGAACCGCTTCACGTCCTCGAGCTCCATCCACACGGTTCCCCTGTCTCCGAGCACGTGGACGTTCCCCTTGCCCCAGACGAGGGGGTTCACGTAGACCTCGTACTCGTCGACCAGGCCCTTCTCGGCGAGGGCGTACGCGAACTCGCCGCTTCCGTGCATGAAGAGGTCACCGTCGACCTCGTTCTTCAGCTTCGGGATCGAGTCTCGGAGGTCCCCCTCGAGCAGGGTCGCGTTCCACTCGAGCTCTCCGGACAGGGTGTTGGAGCCGACGTACTTCGGCAGCGGGTTGACCATGTCCGCCCACTTGCCCGATTGACTCGGCCAGTATCCCGCCAGCCCTTCGTAGGTCTTGCGGCCCAGCACCAGCCCGCTGGATCGCGCCTGACGCTCGAACGAGTAGTCGCCGTGGTCTCCGTCCGGCTGCACCCACTCGCCGACCGGGTCTATGACGCCGTCGACCGTGGCCTGTGTGGTCGCAATCAGCTTCCCCATCTCGATGCTCCTTGTCAGTCGCGGATGTCCGGTCTGAGCGCTCCAGCAAGCCGGGTGCCCACGCTCGCCACGTGCGGTCGCGTCTGGGGGAATCAGTCGAGGCGCAGGATCGTTTCCTCGATCTCCTCACCGCGACCGCGCGCGAAGCCGCGGTCGACGCCGACGCGTCGGAACTCAGCTTTCTCCAGTACCCGAAGCGAACCGACGTTGTCCGAGGCCGCTCGGGCGTACACCGGACGTTCGGCAGTCTCGGCAAGCAGCATCTGGAGTGCTGCGCTCGCGATGCCTTTCCCCCAGTGCGTTCGGTCGACCCAGTAGGTCACCTCGAGTTGATCGTCGATTCGGAAGGACGCGATCGTTCCAGCGATTGCTCCGTCGACCTCGATGACTCGATTCGAGACGCTCGTGTCGGCCAGCAGGCGCGACATCCGGTTGAGAAACGCGCTGCGATCGGTCCAGTCCTCGGTTGTGAAGGCAGCCATTCGGATCGACTCCGGATCCGTCGCTTGCTGGTAGATCGTGTCGAGATCCCGGTCCTCGAGCGGCCTTAGCGAGACGTTCATCGGGGCGTCAGCCGATTGGCTCGGCCAGCCCGATGAGAATGCCCTCGGGGCCTCGGACATAGCAGAGCCGATACACGTCTTTGTACTGGACCACTTCGTCGACGAGTTGCGCGCCGTGCTCGCGGAGCCGCGCCAGCGTCTCGTCGAGGTCGTCCACCGCGAACATGACGCGGAGGTAGCCGAGGGCGTTTACCGGCGCATTCCGGTGATCGGCGACCGGAGGCGGCGTGAGAAAGCGCGAGAGCTCGATCTTGCCGTGGCCGTCCGGCATACGCAGCATGGCGATCTCGACACGCTGGTCGCGCAGTCCAGTGACGCGCCCTGACCAGTCTCCTTCGATCATGGCTCGCCCCTCGAGTTCGAGACCCAGCTCGGCGAAGAACGCGATAGCGGCATCAAGCGACTCCACCACGATGCCGACGTTGTCCATCCGTTGAAGCGCCACGCGGCCATTATCGCGGGTCGCAAAGATCGCCCGTGCCCGCTGGTTCGCCGGTTAAGGGTTGCGGCGCATGAACCAGACGTGAGGGCCGCCCTCGGGCGAGTCCGCCTCCTCGACGACCTCGAATCCGAGGCGCTCGTAGAGCGGAACGTTCCGCGGCGTGCCCGTCTCGAGAACTAGAGCGACCCCACTTTCGCGGACCTGCTCAAGCGCGAACGCGATGAGCGCGGACCCGATCCCACGGCCCTGCCAACCGGGCTCGACCGCGACGGAGTCGAGATGCCAGAGCGGCTCTTGCGGAATCTTCGCTGCGACCCACTCCCAGAAGCGCTCGTAGCGACGTCCGCCGTCGTCTGTTTCGTGGGTCGTCGAGTCTGCGATGTGCACGTTCGCGTCGTCCCACGCGGCTGCCTGCTCGGGCGGCACAAGCACGAGGGCACCGTGTCCATCCGCGGTCTCCCAGACGATCCCCCGCTCCATGAGCGGCTCGAGGAACAGCGCGTTCGCTCGAATGCAACGTTCCTCGAGGTCGTCCGTCCGTCCACCGAGAGGCCACGTCATCATCGGCTCGGTCACGAATGCGCGGCCAATAACCTCCGCGATGTGCGCGATTCGGTTCGAATCTGCCGGACGGATCTCCACCACTGCCCGAGCATACGACGGCGCTCGGCTTTCCCCGCACGCCATCAGGCAGCTAGACCAGCAACGTGCGGCACATCGCCGCGACGTGTCGGTGATCTGTGCCGCAACAGCCGCCCACGACACTCAGGGTCGGGAGGCTCAGCCGAAGCGCATCATGGCGTCTCGCCAGATCGTCAGGATCGCCGTCATCGAGCACCGTGGCTTCGTCCAACTCCGCGTGGCTCTTCGTCGACGCATTCGCCCGGACCCCGCGCACGCGCGCCAGCCACGACGCGTCCGGCTCGAGGACGTGCTCGAAGTGCGTGGGGTGGGCGCAGTTGATCATGAAGTACGCGGCCGCGTGCTCCGTTTCGCGGTCGACCTGATCGATCGCCTCGCCGAGAGCCTGGCCGCTCGGAAGTCGACCGTCTGTTTCGACCGTGAACGAGATCGCCGCGGGAAGACCCGCGTTCGACGACGCGCGGAGAACTCCGACGGCCTCGGCCACGTACGTCATGGTGATCGCCGTCACCATGTCGGCGGCCGTCTCCGCGAACGTGGCGATCTGGACGCTGTGGTACCTCTCCGCAGCGTCGGCGGACAGCAGTTCGTCCGGGGCATAACCGTCACCCTGAGGGCCGACGCAGCCGCTGATCACGAACGGTGTCTCAGGGCTCTCGTACCGCTCGCGGATCTCTTCCATCAGCGCGATCGAAGCGCGGTTCAGGGCATCGAGCTCGGCAACCGAGTAGCCGAGCCTCGCCGCCCAGCCCGGGCTCGCCCGCCACGTCGGGCTCTCGAGCACGAAACCGACGCCGAGCTCGCGAGCCAACTCGGCGTATCGGGTGTAGTAGCTCCTGAGTGCGTCGGTGCCCGCTTCGCTCCGGAGCAGGTCGACGGCGGCAAACTCGGGCAGTTCGAAGCCATCTTGGAAGATGAGCGTCGTTTCGAGACCGCCGTCCGTCATGAACAGCCGGCCGTCGAGTTGAGGTAGCTGGTCGCGGTACCGCAAGACCACAGCCTCTCAGGCCTGCGGGATGCGTGCCTCGAGCGCTTCGGCCAGCGTCTCGCGCACCGGCTCGAGCTCGATGCGGTCCAGGATGTCCTGGAAGAAGCCGCGCACGATGATTCGCTCCGCCTCCGCTCGCGAGAGGCCGCGGGACATCAGGTAGAAGAGCTGCTCGCGGTCGACCTGGCCCGAGCGTCGCGCCGTGGGTGCAGCGCACGTCGTTCGCCAGGATCTCCAGGCCCGGGATCGAGTCGGCATGCGCCTTCTCGCTCAGCATCAGATTCCGGTTCTCCTGGTACGCGTTCGTCTTCTGCGCTTCCTTCTCGACGCGGATCATCCCGCGCCACACCGCCGTCGCCTCGTCGCGGAGCGCGCCCTTGAAGGCGAAGTCCGAAGTCGTGTTCGGCGCGATGTGCTCCTGGAACGTGTCGTAGTCCAGGTGCTGGTCGCCGTCGGCGAAGTACGCGCCGGTCACTCGCGAGGTCGCGCCCTGGCCGGCGAGGTCGTTCTGGATCCGCGTCTTGCCGCGCTTCGAGCCGAAGCCGCCGGCGACCCAGTCGAGCTCGGCGTCGCGCTCGACGCGCGCGTGGTGGTTCGCGAAGTGCCACGTCGACCTCGAGAGGTTCTGGAGCGAGACGTACTCGAGCTTCGCGTTCTGCTCGACGAAGAGCTCGACGACGGCGTTCGTGTAGCCGGCGAGCTCGGGCGTCGCGCTCGTGTACTCCTCGATCAGCGTGGCGCGCGAGCCCTCCTCGGCGATCACGAGCAGCCGGAAGAAGAGCGCGCCTCCTTCGACGGTGTTCGCGATGCGCACGTAGAGCGGCTGCTCCACCTGCACGCCCTTCGGGATCACGACGAGCAGACCGTGCTTCCACAGCGCGGCGTTGTGCGCGGCGAACTTCTCGTCGTGGCCGACCAGCGTGCCGAGACGCTCCTGCGCGTCGGAGAGCGGCTCGAAGACGATCCCGTCGCGGAACGCGCTCGATCTCGATCCCGGATTCCGTGATGACGGCGAGCCCCGTGACGTCGACGTCGAGCATCGCCCCCGCCGGCTTGTGGTCTCCGTGCCCGTTCGACGCGTAGCTGTCCGGGTCGAAGCCCTTGAGATCGGTGAAGCGCCACGACTCGTCGTTCGTCGTCGGCAGCGGCAGCGCCGCGTAGCTCTCCTTCAGCTCAGCTCTCGTCACGGCGCTTCCTGTCGGCGTAGCGGCGGTGCAGGATGATCACGTTGCCGTCGGGGTCCTTGACGAAGCCCATGTGGCACACCCCGCTGTCCTCGATCCCCATCACCTCTCCACCTGAAGCTCGGAAGTCCTCGACCGCCTCGTGGACGTCGGGGACGCGAAGGGCGATCCCGTTCGCGTTCGGGACGAACGGCTCGCCCTGCTCCTCCGGGTTCCAGAACGAGAGCGTGAGGTCGCCGACCTCTACCTCGCCCTCCGTGAACGCGCTCTCGCGCAGCTCGAGGACGTCGCGGTAGAACGCGACGGCGCGCGTGATGTCGCGCGTCGGGACGGACACGAAGTCGACCTGTTCGACCTGCATGGCTAGGGGAGCGACCCGTCGGAGTACGGCTTGTGCCGGTGGTGGAGGATCAGCGCGTTGCCGTCGGGATCGTTGAAGAACGCCATGTGGCAGACGCCCGAGTCGTACGGCTCCTCGAACTGGAACTCGACGCCCTTGTCCCTGAGCGCCTGCATCGACTGCGCAACGTCGGGCACGCGGAGTCGCGACGGCGTAGTTGCTCGGACGAAACGGTGTGCCGGTCTGCTCGGGCGTGTTCAGCAGAATCGTGGCGTTGCCGGGCTCGAACTCGGGCCACTCGTCGCTCGAGCGCGTGTTCCGCGCGAGCCCGAGGGTCTCGTTGTAGAACGTCACGCCGGCGGGCCGGTCGGTCACCGGGATGCCGACGAAGTCGGTCCGCTCGACGCCGGTGACGTCCCCGTCCCAGCGCTCGAGCGGTGCGTAGCGCTTGTGCACGAACAACTTGTTGCCTGCCGGATCGCTGAAACCGCTCGTGAGGCAGACCCCGGAGTCGTAGATGTCGCGCGGGAACTCGACGCCGGCTCCCTCGAGCGTCCGACGCGCCTCCTCGACGTCGGGGACCCCGAGCCCGAGCCCGCCGTGCTCGGAGAGCGCGATCGTGAGGTTGCCGGTCTCGTACTCGGCCCAGTGCTCGTCGGAGCTCGGGTTGCGCGCGAGCCCGAGCGTCTCGCCGTAGAACTCGGATGCGCGCGCGATGTCGGCGACGGGGCGGGCGATGAAGTCGATGCGCTCGACGGCGATCACGGCATCGTCCCGTCCGCGAAGGGCGCGTAGCGCCGGTGGAACATGAGCCCGTTGCCCGCAGGATCCGAGAACGGTGCGATGTGGCAGACGCCCGAGTCGATCACCCCGGCGGGGAACTCGACGCCCATCGACTCGAGCTGCGACTTCGCCTCCTCGACGTCGGGGACGCGGAACGCGACAGTCCCGCCCGGAAGCGGCTCGAAGGGCTGGCCGATCTGCTCCGGCTGCACGAGCGCCAACGTGACGTTCGACGTCTCGAACTCGACCCAGGTCTCGGTCGAGTTCGGGTTCCGCTCGAGTCCGAGCATGTGGCCGTAGAAGTCCTCGACGGGCGCTCGCTCCTGCACCGGGATCGCGACGAAGTCGATGTGACCGCGCGGCACGTCGGGCGTGCGGCCGTCGGCGAACGGCGCATACCGGTGGTGGAGCAGCATGCCGTTCCCGTCGAGACCCGTGAACATCGCTCCCTTGCAGACGCCCGAGTCGAACGGCTCGCCGACGAACTCGACCTCGGCCGCGGACAGGCGCTCCTTCTCCTCATCGACGTCATCCGACTCGGATCGCGAACGCTCCGAACGGCAACGGCACGTGATCGCCGGGCTTGTAGGCCTCGGGCACGAGCGCGAGCGTCACGTTCGGGAGCCTCGAACTCGACCCACCGCTCGTTCGAACGCGGATTGCGCTCCCAGAGCCCGAGCGTCTCCGCGAACCACGCGTCGCCGGTTGCGTTCTCCACGACCGGGATGCCGATGAAGTCGACCTTCTCGATCGCGATCACGCGTCGAACCTCCGATGGAGCATGAGCGCGTTGCCGTCGGGATCCTTGAACCACGCCTGCTTGCAGACGTTCGTGGTGATCGTCTCGCCGTCGAAGACGACACCCTTCGCCTCGAGCTCGGCGCGCGCGGCCTCGACATCCGGAACCCGCAGCGCGAGACCGGCGGACGGCGCGAACGGCTGCCCGATGCTCGACGGGTCGAAGATGTCGAGCGTCACCTGACCGCAGCGGAATTCCATGTCGCTCTCGCCCTCGCTCTCGAGCTCGAGGCCGAGCGTCTCCGCGTAGAACTGCTTCGCGCGCGCGATGTCCTGCGTCAGGAAGGACACGAAGTCGACCCGCTCGACGTCCATCAGCGCGGCGAGTAGCGGTGGTGCAGCATCAAGTCGTTGCCGTCGGGGTCGTTGAAGAACGCCATTCGGCAGACCCCGGTGTCAAACGTCTCGCCGATGAACTCGACGCCCTTGGCCTCGAGCTCTGCGCGGGAGGCGTCGATGTCGTCAACGTGCAGCGCGAGGTGCGCGTTCTTCTGCGGCGCGAACGTCCCGCCCATCTTCTCGGGCTCCCAGATCGCGCAGCATGTCTCGCCGACCCAGAACTCGTACTGCGCTTTCGGATCGCGCCGGAGGCCCAGCACCTCGGCGTAGAACTGTGCGGAGCGGTCAGCGTCGCGCGAAGGGATCGCGACGAAGTCCAGGCTCGCGATCAACCGACCGAACCCTCCATCTGGAGCTGGATCAGCCGGTTCATCTCGACCGCGTACTCGAGCGGCAGCTCCTTCGTGATCGGCTCGACGAAGCCGGAAACGATCAGCGCCGACGCCTCGGCCTCGGAGAGCCCGCGCGACATCAGGTAGAAGAGCTGCTCCTCGCCGATCTTCGAGACCGTCGCCTCGTGACCGATGTTGACGTCGCTCTCGTCGATCCGGATGTACGGGTACGTGTCGGAGCGCGACTCCTCGTCGAGGATCAGCGCGTCGCAGACGACCTTCGACTTCGAGCCGTGCGCGCCCTTCGCGACCTCGAGCAGGCCGCGGTAGCCCGCGCGCCCGCCGCCGCGTGAGATCGACTTCGACGTGATCACCGAGGTCGTGTTCGGCGCGACGTGGACGCACTTGCCGCCCGCGTCCTGGTGCTGGCCCTTGCCGGCGAACGCGATCGAGAGCACCTCGCCGTGCGCGCGCTCGCCCATCAGCCAGATCGCGGGGTACTTCATCGTCAGCTTGGAGCCGAGGTTCCCGTCGACCCACTCCATCGTCGCGCCCTCGTAGGCAACGGCGCGCTTCGTGACGAGGTTGTAGACGTTGTTCGACCAGTTCTGGATCGTCGTGTAGCGGCAGCGTGCGTCCTTCTTGACGACGATCTCCACCACCGCGGAGTGCAGCGAGTCGGACGAGTAGATCGGCGCGGTGCAACCCTCGACGTAGTGCACGTACGCGCCTTCGTCGACGAGGATCAGCGTGCGCTCGAACTGGCCCATGTTCTCCGCGTTGATGCGGAAGTAGGCCTGGAGCGGCAGCTCGATCTTCACGCCCGGCGGCACGTAGATGAACGACCCGCCCGACCACACCGCCGAGTTGAGCGCGGCGAACTTGTTGTCGTTCTGCGGGATGATCGTCCCGAAGTACTGCTTGACGAGGTCCTCGTGCTCGCGAAGCGCCGAGTCCATGTCGAGGAAGATCACGCCCTGCTTCTCGAGGCTCTCCTGGAGCTTGTGGTAGACGACCTCGCTCTCGTACTGCGCGCCGACGCCGGCGAGGTACTTCTTCTCGGCCTCCGGGATCCCGAGCTTGTCCCAGGTGTCCTTGATGTCGGCCGGGAGGTCCTCCCACGACTCCGCCTGCTTCTCGGTCGGGCGGATGTAGTAGTAGATGTTCTCGAAGTCGATCTCGTTCACGTTCCCGCCCCACTGCGGCAGCGGGCGCGCGAGGAAGTAGTCGAGCGACTTGTGGCGGAACTTCCGCATCCACTCCGGCTCGTTCTTGTGCTGCGAGATCGCCTCGACGATCTCGTGGTTCAGCCCGCGGCCGGACTTGAAGAAGTAGTCCTTGGCCTCGTCGGGGTTCGAGAAGCCGTACTTCGCCTCGTAGTCGGAGCCGATCCCCTGGACGACTTCGGTCTCGGTCTGCGCCACTACGTCACCGCTTCCTGTTCCTTGGGAGTGAATGCCTCGTAGCCCTCGGCCTCGAGCTTGTGCGCGAGCTCCGGGCCACCTTCTTCAACGATACGTCCGTTTACGAAGACGTGCACGAAATCGGGGGTGATGTAGTTGAGGATCCGCTGGTAGTGCGTGATCACCAGAGCGCCCATGCTCGGCCCCACCAGGTCTTTCACGCCGCCGGCGACGATCTTCAGGGCGTCGATGTCGAGCCCTGAGTCGGTCTCGTCGAGCACGGCGATCCGAGGCTCGAGCATCGCCATCTGGAGGATCTCGACGCGCTTCTTCTCTCCGCCCGAGAAGCCGTCGTTCAGATAGCGGGACGCGAGCTCGCGCGGGACCTTCAGGCGGTCCATCGCGGCGAGCAGCTCGGTTCGGAACTCCTTGACCGGGATCGGGTCGTCGGTGCCGCCGTTTCGCGCCTTGCGGATCGCGTTGATCGCGCTCCGCAGGAAGCTCGTGACGGTGACGCCCGGAATCGCGTGGGGGTACTGGAAGGCGAGGAAGAGGCCCTTCTGGGCGCGCTCGTCCGCGCCGGCCTGGGTCAGGTCCTCGCCGTCGAACAGCAGCTGCCCCTCGGTGATCTCGTAGGCGGGGTGGCCCATCAGCGCGTACGCGAGCGTGGACTTCCCCGAGCCGTTCGGCCCCATGACGGCGTGCACCTCGCCGGGGCTGACGGCGAGGTCGACGCCCTTGACGATCTCGGTGCCGTCTTCGAGCGCGACGTGCAGGTTTTTCAGCTCCAGCAGGGCCAAGACATCCCCTTCGAAAGGTTACGAGTGGTGGCTACCCCCCGTGGCTGGATTGTACCGAACCCCTGGTACCCTCAGAGATATGCCAAACATCGGCGTCACAGAGATCGTTCTCGTCCTGCTCGCAGCGCTGCTGATCTTCGGGCCCAAGCGGTTGCCCGAGCTCGGGCGCTCGCTGGGCCGCGGCATGCGCGAGTTCAAGGACGGGGTCTCAGGCAAGGACAACGACGACGACGTCCCCAAGCTGGCACCGCCCGTGGACGAGAACGACCCGGTCGTCACCGCGCGCGAGCGCGACTCCCTGTAGCTCCCTGTGCCTCGCCGTAGCCTGCCGAGGCGCCTCGGTCACGGCGAAGAGGCGACCCTCGTCGAGCACCTCGGCGAGCTCCGCACGCGCCTGCTGATCTCGCTCGGCGCGATCGCGGTCTTCTTCCCGTTCACGTTCGCCTTCCACGAGCGGCTGATCGACTGGCTGACCGGCCCCCTCCCGGACGACAAGCAGCTCGTCACGTTCGGGGTCACCGAGCCGTTCACGACCTCGATCAAGGTCGCGGCGTTCGCCGCGCTCGCCCTGGCGCTGCCGGTCGTGCTCTACCAGCTGTGGAGCTTCCTGGCGCCGGCGCTCGAGGAGAACACCCAGAAGGTCGTCTCGATCTTCGCGCTCGGAGCCACCGTGCTGTTTGCCTCCGGCGTTGCCTTCGCGTACTTCGTCGTCCTGCCGAAGGCGATCGGCTTCCTGACCGAGTTCGACTCGGAGCTCTACAACATCCAGATCCGAGCGAGCTACTACTTCTCGTTCGTCACGCTGGCGCTGTTCGTGATGGGCCTCGTCTTCGAGCTGCCGGTCTTCATCCTCGCGCTCGTGCGGCTGCGGATCCTGACGGTCGACCAGCTGCGGAAGAACCGCCGGATGGCCTGGTTCATCGGGATCCTCGTGGCGGTCGCGATGCCGACCGTCGATGCGATCTCGCTCTTCTTCGAGGTGATCCCGATCATCGTGCTCTTCGAGGCCTCGATCTTGGTCGCCGCCTACATGGAGCGACGGTGGGAGCGGGCGGAGTTGATGGCAGACGCCTCTGCCGGCTAAGCGGCCTTACGAAATCCGAACGTCTGCTCGCTACCGTCCGGCGCGTTTGCTCGTCTGATCGGAGGATGCCGCCGTTGACCCGCCTCTCCCGCCTCGCCCTACTGCTCGTTCTCGCTGCGCTCGTCGCGCCGGCAGCCGCAAGCGCGGCGCCCCGCCTGTGGATGGGCTTCCAGGACGACCCGTACTTCCGGTGGCTCCCCGAGCGCTTCTTCATGCGCGACCGCGCCGTTCACGCGAACTCGACGATCATGAAGACGACGGTCTACTGGTTCAACACGGCGCCGAGGCGGCCCGCGAACGCGACGAACCCGTTCGACCCCGCCTACCGTTGGGAGGACCTCGACGAGTTCGTCCGCCAGGCCGCCGACCGCGACATCGAGGTGATGCTGACGATCTGGGGCACGCCGACGTGGGCGGGGCCGGCCAAGAACCGGCTCCCCAACCGCCTCGCCGACATCCAGAACTTCGCGCGCGCGCTCGCGAACCGCTACTCGGGGCGCAACCGTGGCTTTCCGTTCGTCCGCTTCTACTCGGTCTGGAACGAGCCGAACCTCAACCTCTTCCTGACGCCGCAGTTCGACGCGAAGGGCAAATCCGTCGCGCCCGCGAACTACGCGAAGCTCTACCGCGCCGCGTACACCGGCTTCAAGCAGGGCTCGCCGCAGGCGTTGGTCGCGATCGGCGAGACCTCGGCGCGCGGACGCGACCGGAAGAAGGCGGGCGTCTCGGACACGCACTCGCCCGGCAAGTTCGCCGAGCTGCTCGCGAAGGCGCGCCCGAAGCTCCGCTTCGACGCCTACGCGCACCATCCGTACTCGTCGCCCGCGAACCAGCCGCCGACGCAGCTCGTGCGCTGGCCCAACGTGTCGATGACGACGCTGCCGCGGTTCGGCGTGCAGCTCGACAAGTGGTTCGGGCGCAAGAACATCCCGATCTGGCTGACCGAGTACGGGCACGAGACGCGCCCCGAGGACCCGAAGGGCGTGACCTACGCGCAGCAGGCGTCGTACATCCGCACCGCCGTGACGATGGCGCGCCGCAACCCGCGCGTCGGGATGCTGATCTGGTTCGCGATGCGCGACAACCCCGTCAACGCGTGGCAGAGCGGGCTGATGACGCAGTTCGGGCTCGAGAAGCCGGCCTTCGACATCTACTCGCAGCTCGCCAAGCCACTCGACGCGCGAAACACGTTTCTGACCGTGAAGGGCGGCGTCGCGAACCCCGCGGTCCGCGTGCCCACGACGAAGCTCGCCTACCGCAGCGGTGCCGGCTCCCGCGTGGGGCTCACCTACAAGGTCTTCCAACGGGGCCGCCTGCTGGTCGTCGAGCAGCCGGTCACCACGATCGGGCTCGACGGCTGGATCACGATCCGGCCGAGGTTCACGCCTGCCCGCGGCGTGACGTACACGCTCGAGGTCGAGGTCGGCGACGTGAACGGCAACAAGGTGCAGCGCGTGCTCACCTTGGTCGGCATCAAGTAGACCGAGTCGCAGGCCTCGAAGGGCCTGACCGGTACCCTCCCCCGGGATGAGAATGGAGTCACCGAGTGGCACGAGCTGACCGTCGCAGCGTCCCGCGCGCGCGTCCGAACGCTCGCGGTGGCGGCGGAGCCGGTTCGCGGGCTCCCGACCCGAACGACGCGCTCTTCTTCATCCGGCTGCGTAACCGCGCGAAGTGGGTGTTCGTCTTCCTCGCGATCACGTTCACCTTCAGCTTCGTGCTCTTCGGCGTCGGCACCGGCTTCGGCGGCCTGCAGGACATCCTGCTCCAGAACGACGGGGTCGCGGGCGGGCCGTCCGAGAACGACGCGCGCGAGCGGATCGCCGCCAACCCGAAGGACGCTCAGGCCTACCGCGACCTCGCGACCGCGCTCCAGAACCAACAGGAGCCGGAGGCGTCGATCGTGCCGCTCGCCAAGTACCTGGAGCTCGAGCCGAGCGACATCGACGCCCAGCGGGAGCTTGCGGCGCTCTATCTCCAGCAGGCCGACCAGTACCGCACGCAGGCCCAGCTCGCGCAGCTCGCGCTTCAGACCGAGGTCCCGGGGGCGGTCTTCGAGCCCTCGTCCGAGTCGCAGATCGGAAACGCCCTCTCGAGCGACCCGATCACCGACGCGCTCTCGAGCCGGCACAACGAGGCGCTCAACGCCGCCTTCACGAAGATGACCGACGCCCTCACGAGCGCCGTGGCCGTCTACAAGATCGTCGCCGCCGCCCAGCCGAACGACTCGGCGATCCAGTTCGAGCTCGCCCAGACGGCCGAGACGGCGAACGACCTGCCGACCGCGATCGCCGCCTACAAGCGCTTCCTGAAGCTGGCGCCGGACGACCAGACGGCCCCGGCGGTCGCCGAACGGATCACACTGCTCGAAGAACGCTTGGCGCCGACGCCAGAGGGGTAGACTCCGCGCGTCTTGGCTGCAGCGACCACGGGGGAGCGATGAACTTCGAGATCAAGACAGAGGACTTGGGCGACGACACGTACGTGATCTCGCTTGCCGGAGAGGTCGACCTCTACACGGCACCGGAGTTCAAGCAGCAGCTCCTGGACGTGATCTCACAGGGCGGCAAGAACGTGATCGTCGACTTCTCGAACACGACGTTCATCGACTCGACGACGCTCGGGGTGCTCGTCGGAGGCATCAAGCGACTGCGGACGAACGACGGGCAGCTCTCGCTCGTCTGCAGCGACCGCAACATCACGAAGATCTTCGAGATCACCGGGCTCGATCGCGTCTTCACGATCCACCCGACGCGGGACGAAGCGGTCGACCAGCTCAAGACGTCTGGACCCGCCGCCTAGCTTGCGGCGCGGCGCGCTCCTCCTCGTTCTGCTCCTTGCCGGCTGCGGTACCGGCGGTCTCGGGGACTCCGAGTCCTCGGGCTCGAACGGCGAGGCGCTCTTCAAACAGAAGTGCGCGGGCTGCCACGAGCTGAAGGCGGCCGGCGCGCGCGGGACGATCGGCCCGTCGCTCGACGCCGCCTTCGCAGCGTCGCGCGAGGAGGGCTTCGACGAGTCGACGATCCGCGAGGTCGTGCTCGGCCAGATGCGCTTTCCGATCCCGCCGATGCCGGACCCTGACGAGCTCTTCCCCGCCAACGAGTTCAGCGATTCGGAGCGGGAGGAGGCGATGGACTCGATCGCGAGCTACGTCGCCTCGGTCGCGGCCAACCAGCAGGCGATCGCGCAGGCCGGTCAGCAGGCGGGCAATGCCTCGGCGGACGACCCGAAGGCGCTCTTCACGGCGAACTGCGCCGGGTGCCACACGTTCGCGGCGGCCGGGGCCACCGGAACGGTCGGGCCGAACCTCGACCAGCTCTCGCTCACCGCAGACCGGATCGCCGAGCAGATCCGCCAGGGCGGCGGCGGCATGCCGCCGTTCGAAGGCCAGCTGACCGACGAGCAGATCCAGGCGCTCGCCGAGTTCGTCGCCGAGAACCGCAAGTAGCGCAGCGCGCTAGCGGATGTCTTCGCGGTCGGCGTCGAGGTCGACCACGACGTGCGTGATCGGGACCGCAAAGCGCTCGCGTGCGGCGGTGACGACGCCGCGTTCCAGCCATTGCGAACGACCCTCAGGGTGCGTCGAGATGATGATCTCGTCCGCCCCGAACGTGCGCAGCGCATCCTCGATCGCCTGCAGCGGCTCCGCGTCACCGACCTCGCCGCTCGCATCGACGCCGCCCGCCCGTAGCCGCCCCAACGACTCCTCGAGGCGCGTCTCGGCGACCGCCCGGGCGCCGTCCTCGTCGGAGGCCCAGTGCCGAATCGGCGTGTTGAGCGCCGGCGCGACGACGCGCACCACCGCGCGCACACCCTCGGACCGTTCCCGAATTCGATCGCTGAGCGTCGCGCCGCCGACGGTCTCGTTCGCGACGACGAGGATCCGGCGCTCCCCTTCGCCGCCGCGGCGCGCCGGCGCCGTCCGGATCGGCCGCTGCTCGTCGCCGCGGAAGAAGAGCCACCAGACGACGACACCGGTGGCGACGACGAACACCGCCACGCCCAGCCAGGTGTTGATCATCGCCGCGACCGCGATCACGGCGAAGTAGACGATCGTCCGGATCAGGAAGCGGAACGCCTCGGCTTCGCTCCGGAACGGGTTCTTCATGGTTCCCCCCTAGAGGATGTAGATCGTCGTGTAGACCACGATCCACATTACGTCGACGAAGTGCCAGTAGATCCCCGGGATCTCGACGCCATGGTGGTGCGCCGCCGAGAAGTGGCCCCGGAAAGCCCTGATCGTCGCGAACGTGAGCAGCATCAGCCCGACGAAGACGTGGGCCCCGTGGAGGCCCGTCAGCCCGTAGAAGATCGTCCCGAACGCACCGTCGCTCGGCGCGAAGCCCACGCGGGAGTACTCGCGCGCCTGCGTCAACAGGAAGACGAACCCGAGCGCGAGCGTCAGCACGAGCCCGGCCTGCATCCCGGCGCGGTTGTCCCGCTTGATCGACTGGAGCGCCCAGTGGACGGTGAACGACGAGGTGACGAGGATGCAGGTGTTCACGCCGGCAACGAACACCGGCAAGTGGAGCCCCTCGGGTGGCCATTCGATGCCGTTGACGACGCGGACGAAGAAGTACGCCGTGAAAAACGCGCCGAAGAGCATGACCTCCGAGGCGATGAAGAGGAACATCCCGAGCACGCGCGAGTCGACGCGCGAGCTCTGGTTCGCGACCGGCGGCCCGTGGTGGTCGGCCTCGACGTGCGTCGCCACTAGGCGGTCACCTCCTCGCGCGCTTCCGAGACGACGTGGTCGACGGGCAAGCCCGTGTCGCCGCGCAGCCGTGCGACGAGGTCACGGCGGAGCCAACCCGACTTCTGGCCCGGGAAGGTCGAGACGATGATCTCGTCGACCCGCTCGTCGTGGACCGCCTGCATCACGGCCGTGTGCGGATCGGGGTGCGCGATCTGCCCATGCGCCTCGATCCCCTCGGCGCGCAGGCCACCGACGAGGCGGCGGAGTCGTCGCTCGGACTCCCGCTGGTCGGCGTCCGCGTGCCCCTGCGGCGCGATGATCAGGAAGCTCGCCGGCCCGCGCTGCGCCCGCGAGCGGATCCTGTCGAGCAGCGGCGCCGAGGCGAGCGTCTGGTTTGCGACGACGAGCACGTTCGCCTCGCCGTCAGCTGCGGCGTCCGAGGCGACGACGTGGTCGACCGGAATCTCCCCGGCCGCCTTCCGAATCCGCTCGACGACGTTGCGATTCAGCCAGCCCGAGCGCTCCTTCGGATGCGTCGAGACGATCACCTCGGTCACCGGCGGCTCGAGCTGGGCGAGCGCGTCCTTCACAGCTGCGACCGGGTCGGTCTCGACGACCATCCCGCTCGCGCGAATGTTCGAGCGCCGGAGCAGCTCGAGCGTCCGGTCGAGCCGTCGTCCCGCCGACGCGCGCCGCGTGTCCTGGTACACGACGTACCCCTCGCTCGGCTGGTTCACGGGCGCGATCACCGTCACGAGTGGGTCGCCCTCGGAGGCGGTCTGCTCGAGCTTGGCGATCAGGCTGCCCGACGCGGCCGTCTCGTTCGCGATCACGAGGACGTGACGGGTCACGATGTCCGAACCGGCTCGGTCTCGGTCTCGAGCGCGCGATCGCCGTTCATGATCGCGTGACGTGCGCCCTTGACGCCGTACTCGTACGGGCTCCCGACGACCTGGGGCACCTGGTCGAAGTTGAACACGGGCGGCGGCGACGAGACGAGCCACTCGATCGTCATCCCGCGCCACGGGTTCCCCGGCGCGAGCGGGCCGCTCTTCCACGAAACGATCATGTTGTAGACGAAGATCATGAACGACGCCCCGAGGACGAACGCCGAGATCGAGATGAACAGATTCCAGTCGCCGAACCGCTCCTCGTAGGTCGCCACGCGCCGCGGCATGCCCTGGACCCCGATCAGGTGCATCGGGAAGAACGTCGCGTTGAACGCAAGCAGCGTGAGCCAGAAGTGCAGCTTCGCCAAGCGCTCGTTGTACATCCGCCCGGTCATCTTCGGGAACCAGTAGTAGATGCCCGCGAAGATCGTGAACAGCGAACCGCCGAGCAGCACGTAGTGGATGTGCGCGACGATGAAGTAGGTGTCGCTGACGAGGATGTCGATCGGAACCGCGCCGAGCATGACGCCCGACAGGCCGCCGATCACGAAGCTCGTCACGAACCCGAGCGCCCACAGCATGGGCGCGCTGAAGTGGAGCTTCCCCTCCCACAGCGTCGCCAGCCACGAGAACACCTTGATCCCCGTCGGGATCGCGATCAACAGCGTCGTGACCATCATCGGTACGCGCAGGTATGCCGCCATCCCCGACACGAACATGTGGTGCGCCCAGACCGAGAAGCCGAGGACGAGAATCGCCATCAGCGAGAGCGCCATCAGCCGGTAGCCGAAGATCGGCTTGCGGGAGAAGGTCGAGATCACCTCGGAGACGATCCCGAACCCGGGCAGGATCATGATGTACACGGCCGGGTGCGAGTAGAACCAGAAGATGTGCTGGTACCCGAGCACGTAGCCGCCGTCCAAATGGTTGAAGAAGTTCGTGTGCATCACCCGGTCGAACATCACGAAGAACTGCGAAGCGGCGATGAACGGGGTTGCGATCACGACGAGCAACGAGGTCGTGAAGTTCGCCCAGACGAGCAGCGGCATGCGCCAGAAGGTCATTCCGGGCGCACGCATGGTGATGATCGTGACCAGGAAGTTGAGCGCGGTCATGATCGAGCTCGCGCCTGCCCACTGGACGGCCATCGAGAAGAAGACGTTGCCGAACGGCTGGTCGACGGACAGCGGTGCGTAGTTCGTCCAGCCCGCGCCGACGCCGGGGAAGAAGAACGACGTGAGCAGCATGACCCCGGCGATCGGAAGCAGCCAGTAGGAGAGCGCGTTCAGCCGCGGGAACGCCATGTCCGGCGCGCCGATCATCAGCGGGAGGACGTAGTTCGCGAGCCCCGCGAACGCCGGAATGATGAACAGGAAGATCATCAGCGAGGCGTGCACGGTGAACAGCTCGTTGTACGTCTGTGTGTCGACGTAGTTCGTCTCCGGCCGCGCGAGCTCGGCGCGCACGAGCAGCGCGAGCAGGCCGCCGGCGAGGAAGAAGAAGATCGTGGTCGTGACGTACTGGATCCCGATCACCTTGTGATCGGTGTTGACGCGGAAGTAGTCCTTCCAGCTGTACGCGCCGTGGGCCGAGTGGTCCTCGGGCGGCGTCGGCCGGCCGATCGCGTACGAGACCCAGTAGTCGAACGCGCCGAGGCCCGAGAGGAAGCCGAGCGGCGCCATCGTCAGCGCACCGACGACGATCACGGGCTTCCAGTCGAGCGTGGGGTCGTAGCCGCCGAGCGCGCGCAGTCCGACGACGATCCCCATCCCGAGGAGGAAGAAGAAGCCCGTCATCCAGGCCGCGCGCGGCCAACCCGCGGCCAGCAGCCAATGGCGCCGCTTGGGCGGTTCGTGCGACCCGTGCGGCGCCGCGTGCGAGTTCGCGGTGGTCGTCTCGCTCATCCGTTCGACCCCGTCAGATACTGCACGAGCGCCTGGATCTCGTCAGCGGAGAGCTGACCCTCGAACGGCGGCATCCCGCCGCCGCCCTGCTCGATCTGGTGCTTGACGGCCGCGGCCGCAATCGAGAGGTTGTTGAGGTTCGGGCCTACCTGCCCGCTCGTTCCCGCCTTGGTCAGCGTGTGACACGCGGCGCAGTTCGCGGTGAACACTCCCTTGGCGTCGATCTCGCCGCCCGCGCCACCGCCCGCGCTGCCGCCCTGGGGCTGCTTCTCCGTCCACGCGGCGAAGTCGGCCTGCGAGAGGACGATCGCCCGCGTGCGCATCAGCGCGTGCCCGAGCCCGCAGAGCTCGGTGCAGATCAGGCGGTACTGACCCGTCTTGGTCGGCGTGATCACGACCGTCGTGACGATCCCGGGCACGGCGTCCTGCTTCTGCCCGAACTCCGGCACCCAGAAGGAGTGGAGGACGTCGCGGGCCCTCAGCTCGAGCTTCGTCGAGCGGTCGATCGGCAGGTAGAGGTTCGTCGCCTTGATCCCGCCCTCCTCGGGGTAGGTGAACTGCCAGGCGTACTGCTGTGCGAGGACCTCGACCCGCAGCGGCTCACCCTTCGCGCTGTCGTTCTGGGCGAGAACGACTGCGCTCAGCACGGCGATGATCGTGACGAAGAGCGTCGGCACGGCAGTCCAGGCGATCTCGAGGCCCGTGTGGCCGTGGATCGGCGGCCCGTCCGACAGGTCGTCCGGGCGGACCCGGAACCTCACGCCCGAGTAGATCGAGACGGCCGCCACGACGGCGAAGAAGAAGATGCAGATCCCGACCGTGACCCACAGCACCAGGTCGATCCCTTGCCGCTCTTCGGACGCCTGCTCCGGCAGCCAGTCGACGAAGTACGCGATGCCCGTCGTGATCGCAGCGACGACCAACGCGATCGAGATCAGCGCGACGATGGCTCCCCTGCGCAACGCCGGACGAGCCTACTGAACGCGCCAGACCGCTGCCAGATTGAGCCGCGCGACCACGAGGGGGTGTTTTCGGTTGCCCGGCGAAGGCAATTCCGGAAGGGCGAACCCCGAACGGAGGTCACAGCGTGGGAATTGGAGTCAGTCTGCTCTTGATCGCTGCCGGAGCGATCCTGCTCTGGGGCGTCACCGGTGAGGTCGCGGGCATCGACATCGACGCGATCGGCGTCATCCTCATGGTGGTCGGCTTGATCGGCGGGATCGTCTCGCTGATCTTCTGGTCGTCGTGGGGCGGGCCTGCCGGCGTGTCGCGGCGGCGGACGACGTACGTGGACGAAGGACCGCCGCTCTAGATCGATCGCCCCGAGGGGCGGCCGGCCGGCCGCCTCTCGGCGTGTTCAGGCGGTGGGGAGCTCCATCGCGAACGACGAGCCGCCGTCGTCGTTCGCCGTGACGCTGATCCGGCCGCCCATCCGGTCGACGAGCTCCCGGCAGATGTAGAGGCCGAGCCCGGTGCCGCCCACGCCACGGGTCAGGTTCGGGTCGAGGCGGTAGAACTTCTCGAAGATCCGCTGGCGCTCGCCGGGCGGAATCCCGAGCCCTTCGTCTCGCACCTCGAACCGCACCTTCCCTCCGGCCTCCTCGGCCGACAGCCGGATCACGCCGCCGTCCGGCGAGTACTTGACCGCGTTGTCGAGCAGGTTCGAGAGCACCTGGCCGACCCTGGCCGGGTCCGCCGCGACCCTGGGCACACCGTTCGTGTCGCCGAGCTCGAGCTCGAGGTTCGACGGCAAGTGCGTCCGGGCGGCCGCGACGACTCCCTCGAGCAACTCCGCGGGGTCGCAGCTCTCGATCGAGACGTGCAGCGTCCCCGACTCGAGCCTGCTCGCCCAGAGCACGTCGTTGATCGTCCGCGCGAGCCGCTCCGCCTCGGCTGAGATCACGTCGAGCAATTCTCCGCGGCGCTCGTCGATTCCGGGACCGCCGCGCCGCACGGTCATCGCAGCGCCGTAGATCGCGGCGAGCGGCGTGCGGAGCTCGTGCGAGACGGTCGAGATGAAGTCGCTCTTCAGGAGCTCGAGCGTTCGGTCGTCGGTCAGGTCGCGGAACGCGTAGACGGTGCCTTCGCCGAAGTCGACTCGCGAGACCGAGAGCCAGAGCTCGCGGCCGTTCACCTCGACCGGAGACGTGTGCGGCTTCCCGTCTTCCTGTGCTTCAGGCCAGCCGGGGAGCGCCTCGGGGATCGTGAGACCGACGACGGCCTGCGCCTCGAGCCCCGTCAGCTCGGCGGCCGCGGGGTTCCAGAGCCGGATCACGTCGTCCTCGTCGGTGAGGAAGACGCCGTCGCCGACGTACTCGAGCGCCTGGCTCGCATGCCCCCTCGCCTGCGCCCGCTCGAAGTTGCGGGCGTTCTCGATCGCGACCGCGGCACGTCGGCCGAGCTCCTCGGCAACGCGCAGGTCGGTGTCGGTGTAGTCCGCGCCTTCCGTGCGGACGAGCGTCATCGCTCCGATCACGCGGCCGCTCGTCTCGAGCGGGACGACGATCGCGGTCGTGAAGCCGAGCTCCTTCAGCGCCTTGAAGTGCTCCTCGTTGTTCGCCGCACCCGCAAGCGCCTCGTCGGTGACCCGCTCGAACAGGGACGAGCGGCCTTCGTGCAGCGCCTTCGGGATCGGCTTGCTCCGATCCGCCACGTCGAACGGATGGCGGCGGGCCGTCTCCTCGACCAGGCGGCGCTTCGACTCGTCGACGTGCGCGCCGAACATCCTGCGCACCTCGCCCTCCTCGACGATGTAGAAGCCGGCCCAGCTCGCGAGCTTCGGGACGACGAGCGCAGCGAGCGTCGTCAACGTCTCCTCGTAGTCCAGCGTCGCGCTCAGCCGCTGTCCCGCCTCGGCGACGAAGACGAGGTCACGCTCGGCGAGCAGCCGCGCGGTGACGTCGTGGAACGCGTTCACGGCGAACCTGATCGCGCCGTGCTCGTCGAAGACCGGCGTCGCGCGCACGACCGACCAGCGCTCGCGTGCCGGTCCTCGTGTCGCGATAGCGAATCACCTGCTCGGTCTCGATCCCCTGGAGCGCGAGGCGCCCCGGGAGCCGCTCGAGCGGGAACGGTGCGGCCCTGCCTCGTCGAACATCTCGAAGCGGGCGAGCACCTCGGTGATCGGCGTCGCCATGAACTCGGCGGCGGTTCCGAAGCCGACAGCCGCGCGGCCGCGTCGTTCGCGTAGACGAGCGTGCCGTTGACGTCCTGGACGGTGATCCCGTCCGCGACCTGGCGCAGGATCGCTTCGAGGTCGGCGCGCGAGTCGAGGAGGGGCTGGGGTTCCTCGGCCTCAGTCACTCCCCGAAGCGTAGGCCAAGGTGCTGCTTGCTTCACTCCACCGCCGAAACAATGCGTCCGGAGCCGATGCCCGCGCGGCGGAAGGCCTCGGCGACGGCCTCCTCCGACGCCGCCTCGAAGACGTGGAAGCACGTCTCGTCGTCGGGGAGGTAGGTCGTGCGCACGTACCGGACCGGCGTCCCTTCGCGTTCGAGCTCCGCTGCGGCCGCACCAACATCGCGTCCCGCCGCGCGGGCATCCCGCGCGCGCGATCGCGGGACATACGTCTCGACGAGGTACCTCGGCACGGGGTCTCCGTCCTGTGGGCTGGGCCGGGCGGTGAGGCCCGGCCCAGCGTTCGTTCGGGCGCTTCCGCTGTTGTCGCTAGCGCTGAGTACGGAGCAACTGCATCGAATTCGCGTTGACGTACTCGCCGATCGCTTCGCCGACTGCATCGCTGATCGCGACGGTGCTGGGGTAGTGCATCCCGCCCCACACCCGGGCGTTGTTCCCATCGGCGCGGGCTTGCACGATGCTGGTGTAGGTCCTCAGGCCGGGCTGGCCCGACGTCGTCAGCGAGAACGCGTCGCCGTCGACGAACCGGCCGAGGAGCACAGTCGCAGCAGCGCCGTTGAGGGCCGGATGTCCTGCCGGATACTCCGGGTGAGACGGAGTCGTGACGAGCGGCAGCCAGGCAGGATCCGCTGTCGTATCCGCGTTGCCGTCCGCGTCTGCCAGCGTGATCGCGGTCAGCGGTCGCCAGGTCACTGCGGCCGGATCGGCGCCGTAGTGCCGCTTCGCGCTCCAGATGGTGAGCGCCGTGTCGGCCATGGCGATGTTCAGCACTGCGAGGAGCCGATTGCTGTTCGACATCGACAGATGGTTGGCGCGTGCGATCTGGTTTGCCGCCTGGTTCCAATGCACGCTGGCGTTGCCCTCCCAGAACGGTGCGAGTTGTGTCTGAGTTTCAGTGCGCGTCGATCCGGTTTGGCGACCCAGCGCCTTCACCGCGTTGAAGTCCTCCGTGTACGTGGCGCTCCCGAGCGCGCGCGGAGGGCCAGGCCGGAACTGCGTGTTGCTGTCGACAACGAACGGCACCGTGAACGCCAACCCTTGCGCGCTCATCGACGAGGCGGGCGGAATCGGACGCCACTGGCCAACCGCTGTTCCTCCGCTGAACGGCGGGTAGCTCGCGCTGAATCCATCTGTCGCGCGCCAAGCAAGTACCGCCCGCGCCACATCTGTGCCCCACGCGATGCCGCGCTCTCGTGATTGGCCGCCGTCTCCGCCGTCGTCGCTGAGCGCCGCGAGCGAAGCTGCGTAACTGTCGCTCAGCTGTCCTGACCGTGCGGGAAACAGCGTCACCAGAGCGGTGTACGCGGCAGCGATGACCGCTGCTCGGCGCGACGCTCCGGGAGGAACGAGGCGCTCTCCGTCGCCGTCGACGTTCTGGACGAAGATCGGCGTGTAGCGTCGCTCGATCCCGTTGTACGCGTCGAAGATGGCTGTGTGAACGATCGCTCCGAGACGCTGGCTCGACGAATTCGCCGTGTTGGTCGCAACGAGCGTGTCGATAAAGATCTGATTCCATTCCAGAACCTGGTCCGGTTGCTGATCCGACGTCTGCAGAGTTCGCGCGCCGGCTGCCGGACTTCCGAGCGCGATCATCGCGACCGCGGCAATCGCGAAGACGACCGTCCGATGGAGACTCATGTGCCTTCCCTTCTGTCCGGATGTCACCGGAATGAAGGCTGGCGGGAAACGCCCCGCTGCAAAAGCTGGAAATCCCTACAGTTTGCGCCGGGCGCTGCTCAGGTCCTGTGGCCGAGCCGGTGCGCGAGCTCTGTACGCGAGCGAACACCGAGCTTCCGATAGACACGCGTCAGCGCACCCTCAACCGTGTGCTCGGTGACGAAGAGGGCGGCGGCAACCTCGCGGTTTGTGTGGCCCTCCGCGACAAGCGCGGCGATCCGGTGCTCGGCCTCGGTCAGCTCACCTCGCGAGGGTGCGCGACCGCCGACCCGCGCCAACTCGCTTTGCGCCCTCTGAGCCCAGAGCGGCGCACCAAGCCGCTCGAAGCCGGCGTGCGCCAGCTCGAGCGTCACGCGGGCGGCGCCGCGCTGCTTCGCGCGCCGTTGCGTGACGCCTTGCGCAAGCAGCGTCCGCGCGTGCTGGAACGGATCCTGAGTCCGCGCGTGCTCGACGAGCGCGTTCTCGAAGCCCGCGTGGGCACCGGCGAAATCCCCCCGCGAAGCGTGGAGGAGCGCTCGGCAACGGGCCGTGATCGCCAACGCCCCTGACCGGTCGAGCGCCTTGGAGCGCTCCTCCCAGGGGACGAGCTTCTGCTCGGCCTCGTCGAGCTCGCCGACCGCGATCAGCGCCTCCAGCGTGTCACCCAGCTCAAGACGATGGCCCGGATCGAGAGCGCGCACGCTGTCACGGATCTCCCACGCACGTTCGAGGTACTCGAGCGCTGCCGCCGCGTCGCCCAGCGAGAGCTCGATGAAGCCAAGCACCCAGCGATGGCCCGACTGTGCGATGCGAATGTCTTCGGCCTCCGACAGCACGAGCGCGCGCTTGGATCGAGCGCGAGCATCCTCGACTCGACCCTGGTGCGCCGCGATTACCGCGGCGGGCAGCTCGGCGATCGGCTGCTCCCCCTCGCGACCGAACGCCGCCCGGAGCGCGAGCGAGTCGGCCGCGTGGCGGGCGCCCAACTCCCAGTTCCCTGCGCGCCACTCGAGGACGGCGAGCAACCAGAGCACACCGGCCTCCCCGGGGTCGCCCAGCGCGTCCATGGCTTCCCGCTGGTCTTCGAGGAGTGGCCGGGCTTGCTCGAGCTCACCCGCCCAGATGAGTTGGTTCGCGAGGACGAACGTCGCCGCGCCGGTCAGCCGCCCCTGCGGCAACGACCGCTCGAGCCGCAGTGCCTCCTCCATTCGCTCACTCGGGATGCCTCGCCCCGCGCGAAAGTGCAGGTAGCCAAAGTTCGCGAGCGCCCTGCACCGGAGCGCAGCATCACCGGCACGTGCCGCCGCCTCGACGGCAAGCTCCGCGTCTGCCAGGCCCCAATCCCGGTCCTTCCCAAGATCGGCGAGGTTGAGATGGATTTCGGCCTCGAGGGCCGCGTCACCTCCGGCCTCGGCGAGCGCCTCGCGGCCGAGGTCGATCGCTTCGCGTGCGCCAATGAGATCCGCCACCGTGTGTGCCAGTCGCGCCAGAACAGCAGCTCGCGCCGGCCCCGGAGGAGCGACTTCACGTGCCTGCTCGAGCATCGCGATCGCGCGACGACCGTCGCCTGCCGCCCACAGCCTGTCGGCACAGACGAGGACGCGGCGCCGCACGTTCGCGACATCAGCGACAGGCGTGAGCCCCACTGCCAACTCGGCCAACTCGGCGGCGGCAGTGGCTGCTCCCCGTGCGTGCGCACTATCTGCCGCCTTCTCGACTACTTCAGCGATCTCGCGGCTCGGCCGGGCGGCGGCGAGAGCAAGGTGCCGCGCTCGTTCCTCCGTGCTCGGAGCGAGTTCTGCGAGCTGTGCGTGGAGCGACCGCCGTTCCGCCGTCGTGGCGCGAGCTGAGACCGCGGAACGAAGCAGGGGGTGCGTGAAGCGGAGGCGCTCCCCGTCAACCTCGAGTATCCCGGTGTCGATCGCGTCGCGCAGTCCGGTCTCTCCGCGGCTGCCTGCCGCTGTCTCGACGAGGCGCATCGTCGGGTCGGCAAGCACGGCGACGACCCGCGCCACCTGAAACCCGGGAGGTCCGAGGCGATCAATTCGTTCGTGAACAAGCTCGTCCAGATTTGCGGGGATCGGCAGCTCGTCGCCGGGATCCACCCTGCCGCCCCGCCGCTGAACCGCGCTTGCGAGCTCGAGCGCGAAGAACGGATTCCCGCCCGACGTCTCCCAAATACGCAGGAGCGTCGGTCTGGGAAGAACCACGCCGGCGCGCGTTCGCAGCAGCTCGTTGAGCGCGCCGACGCTCAGAGGGCCGAGCTCGATGGTTCGGAGTCGGGCTTCCGGAACTCCTCTGCGCAACCAGCGTGGCGGCTCGTCGCGGGCGGTCATGAGAACGGCGACCGGCTCAGCGCCGAGCCGGGCTAGAGCGAACCGGACGATCGCGAGCGACGGCGCGTCCAACCACTGGACGTCGTCGATCGCGAGCAGGAGCCGGTTGCCGACCGCGAGCTTCCGCAACACGTTCAGAAAAGCGAATGCGACGACACTTTCCTCGGCGGGTCGTCCGTCGGGCTCCGAAAGCGCGAGCGCCGCTTCCAGTGCCCGTCGCTGCGGACGTGGTAGTTGCGGCAACACGTTGGGAACGACGTCACCGATCAGGTCGGCCAGCCCAACGAACGAGAATCGGGCCTCCGCCTCCGAGGCGCGACAGGAGAGCACGAGATAACCGCGCGCGTCCGCCGCCTCAGTGGCAGCGAGCCACAGCGTCGTCTTGCCGATCCCGGCGGCACCGACAACCGCCGCGAACACCGGCAGCTCGTCGGGCGTATCGAGGAGATCGAAGAGCGCTGCGAGCTCCTCTTCTCTTCCGACGAGGTGCTGAACGCCGACTGCCACGCGTCTCGATGGTGATTCTACGACGATCCGCTGCGTCGCCCACGAGCTCGAGAGCGTCAGCGCGGACGGGTCAGTCCCAGAACGAATGGGCCGTGAAGGAATCGAACCTTCAACCTTGGGCTTAAGAGGCCCCTGCTCTGCCAATTGAGCTAACGGCCCGCGCGGGACGCGTAGTGTAGCGAGCGATGCGGGTTCTCTCGGTCGTCGGGAACCGCCCTCAGTTCGTCAAGTCTGCGCCCCTCTCCGTCGCGCTGCGCGAGCGAGGGATCGACGAAGTGCTCCTGCACACCGGGCAGCACTACGACCCGGAGCTCTCCGCCGTCTTCTTCGAGGAGCTCGGACTGCCGGAGCCCGACGTCCGGCTCGACCTCCACACCGCCGACGTCGAGGCGATGACGCCGGCGATCGCCGCTGCCGTTCGCGCAGCGGAGCCGGACGTGGTGCTCGTCTACGGCGACACGAACTCGACGCTCGCCGGGGCGCGGGCGGCGGTCGAGTCCGGCGTTCCGGTCGCGCACGTCGAGGCGGGCCTCCGGAGCGGTGACCTCGAGATGCCGGAGGAACGCAACCGCATCGAGGTCGACCGCCTGTCGACCGTGCTGTTCGCGCCGGACGAACGCTCGCGCGAGACGCTCGCAGCCGAGGGCGTCGAGGGTCGGGTCGAAGTCGTCGGCGACGTCATGGCAGACGCGACCATGCAGTTCGCGCCGATCGCCCGACGGCGGTCGCGCCTTCTCTCGGAGCTCGAACTGACACCCGGACGCTACGTCGTCGCGACCGTGCACCGCGAGGCGAACACGCGCCCCGAGCGGCTCGGCCGCATCGTCGAAGGGTTGAACGGGCTCACCGAGCCCGTCGTCTTCCCCGTCCACCCGCGCACCTCGGCAGCGCTCGAGCGCGACGGGCTCACCCTCCACGAGCACGTGCTGCTCGTCCCGCCGCTCGGCTACCTCGACTTCGCTGCGCTCGCCGCGCAGGCACGCGTGATCGTCACGGACTCCGGCGGCCTCCAGAAAGAGGCCTACTGGTACGGCGTGCCGTGCGTGACGCTCAGACCCAGCACGGAGTGGGTGGACACGGTCTCGGTCGGTGCAAATCGGCTCGTGGACGACGATCCCGCTGCCCTCGCCGAGGCGGTAGCGCAGGCGCGCATGCCGCCGGAGCGACCGCAGCTGTACGGAGACGGTAAGGCCGCACCGAAGATCGCTGACCTCGTCTCTACACTCTTTCTCCAATGATCGAGCGCACGGAGACCCCCGCTCCGGCGTCCACCCCCTCGAAGACCTGGGACGTCGCGATCGTCGGCGCCGGCTACGTCGGCGTGCCGTTGGCGTGCACGTTCGCAAGGGCCGGACGCTCGGTGCTGCTCGTCGACGTCGTCCAGAAGGTCGTCGACGGGCTCAACCGGGGCGAGAGCCACATCGAGGACGTGCCGAGCGCGGAGCTCGCGCCGCTCGTCGCCGACGGACGCCTGGCCGCGACGACGGACTACGACGCGCTCCGGGGCGCCGACGCGATCCTGATCGCGCTCCCGACGCCGCTCTCGAAGCAGCGCGAGCCGGACCTCTCGATCGTCCTGGCCGCGACGCAGGAGATCGCGAAGCGCCTGCGCGAGGGGCAGCTCGTCGTGCTCGAGTCGACGACGTACCCGGGCACGACGCGCGAGCAGCTGCTGCCGATCCTCGAGTCGACCGGTCTGAAGGCCGGCGAGGACTTCAGCCTCGCGTTCTCGCCGGAGCGCGTCGACCCCGGCTCGCCGTGGGACGTCAAGGAGGTGCCGAAGGTGGTCGGCGGAGTGACCGAGGAGTGCTCGCGCCGCGCCGCCGAGCTGTACGGCTCCGCGATCGGCACCGTGCACACGGTCTCGTCGCCGGAAGCGGCCGAGCTGACGAAGCTGCTCGAGAACATCTTCCGCTCGGTCAACATCGCGCTCGTGAACGAGCTCGCGCAGCTCTGCGACCGGATGGGCATCGACGTCTGGGAGGTCGTCGACGCGGCCGCGACGAAGCCGTTCGGGTTCATGAGCTTCAAGCCGGGCCCGGGACTCGGCGGCCACTGCATCCCCGTCGACCCGTTCTACCTCACGTGGAAGGCGCGCGAGTTCGGCTTCACGACGGAGTTCATCGAGCTCGCCGGCAAGGTCAACGAGGCGATGCCGTACTACTGCCGCTCGCTGATCTCGCAGGCGCTCAACCACAAGAAGCAGAAGTCGATGAGCGGCTCGCGGATCCTGGTGCTCGGCGTCGCGTACAAGCCGGACATCGGCGACGTGCGCGAGTCACCGGCAATCAAGCTGATCGAGCTGCTGCGGAACGCCGGCGCGAACGTCGCCTACCACGACCCGCACGTCCCGTCCGTGCCGGGGCTCGGGCTCGAGTCGGTCCCGCTCGACCCAGCGCTCTACGACTGCGTGACGATCGTGACCGACCATTCGTCGATCGACTATGCAGCGCTCGTCGACCAGGCGGACCTCGTCGTCGACCTGCGAAACGCGACGGGCGACAAGGGGCGGGACTCGGACAAGGTCTGGAAGCTGTGAAGGTCGCGGTGGCCGGGCTCGGCCACTGGGGCAAGAACCTCGTCCGCAACTTCGACGACCTCACCGAGCTAAGCGCGCTCTGCGACGTCTCCGCAGAGACGCGCGAGGAGTTCGCGCGGCGTCACCCGAACGCGCGCGTCACGGAGGACTTCGGCGAGCTGCTCGACGATCCCGAGCTGGATGCAGTCGTGATCGCCACGCCCGTTCCGACGCACTACCCGCTCGCCAAGCAGGCGCTGGAGGCGGGCAAGCACGTCTTCGTCGAGAAGCCTCCCGCGATGCGCGCCGACGAGATGGAGGAGCTCGTGGCGCTCGCGGAGGAACGCGAGCTGACCCTGATGCCCGGCCATCTCCTGCTCTACCACCCGGGCGTGCGCACGATGAAGGAGCTCGTCGACGGGGGCGCGCTCGGCGACGTGCTCTGCGTCTACGGCAACCGCCAGAACCTCGGGATCATCCGCAAGGACGAGAACGCGCTCTGGTCACTCGGCGTCCACGACCTCTCGGTGATCCTCTACCTGCTCGACGAGGAGCCGAGCGAGGCCTGGGCCCACGGCAACGCGTTCCTGACGCCGGGCGTCGAGGACGTCGTCTTCTGCTACCTCCGCTTCCCGAGCGGCAGGATCGCGCACATGCACCTGTCGTGGCTCGACCCGCACAAGATGCGGCGGATCACCGTCGTCGGCCGCGACAAGATGGTCGTCTTCGACGACATGGAGCTCGAGCGCAAGATCACCGTCTACGAGAAGGGGCCGTGGCAGCCCGCGCAGACCTACGGCGAGTGGCAGACGCGCACGGGTGACATCTACAGCCCGAAGATCGCGAACGACGAGCCGCTCAAGCTCGAGTGCCAGCACTTCCTCGCGCTCGTGCGCGGGGAAGGCGACCGCCGCAAGGTCGCGCGCGACGGGCTCGCGGTCGTCCGCACGCTCGAGCAGCTGCAGCACTCGCTGACTGCCGTCCCCGCATGAACTACGAGCTCGGCGCGAACGCCGTCGTCTACCCCGGGACGGTGATCGGCGACGGCTGCAAGATCGGCGACAACGCAGTGGTGGGCAAGCAGCCGACGCTCTCGCCGCGCTCGACCGCGAAGCGCGAGGAGCTCCCGCCGCTCGAGCTCGGCCCGGGAACGATCGTCTCGACCGGCGCGATCGTCTTCGCCGGGACGAAGCTCGGCGCGCGCGTGATCGTCGGCGACGGTGCACGCGTCCGCGAGCGCTGCGTGATCGGCGACGACGTCGTGATCGGAAGCGGCTCGCTGATCGAGAACGACACGACGGTGGGAGCGCTGACGAAGATCCAGGCCGAGGCGTACATCACGGCGTACTCGACGCTCGAGGAGGAAGTGTTCATCGCGCCGTGCGTCGTCACGACGAACGACAACTTCATGGGCCGGACCGAGCAACGGCACGAGCTGATCAAGGGCCCGACGATCCGCCGCCGCGCGCGGATCGGAGGCGGCGCGGTCCTCTGCCCGGGCGTGGAGATCGGCGAAGAGGCGTTCGTCGGCGCCGGCGCCGTTGTCACGAAGGACGTGCCGCCGCGCGTCGTCGTGGTCGGGAACCCGGCCCGCGTGCTCCGCGACGTTCCGGCCGACGAGCTGCTCTAGCGCTTGGTGTAGCGGAGCCGGTACGAGCCGGCGCCGGGCTGCACGATCTTCGTCTCGACGTAGTACCAGCCCGTGGTCTTCGCGCGGTACGCGATCTGCTCGCGGGTCCCGGGCTTCGCCGAGAGCGCGACGCGTTGGCGCAGCAGCGCGAGCGACAGTCCCTGCACCCGCTGCGTGCCCGGCCTCCAGAGCAGGAGGTCGGTGTTGACGCCGCGCGGACCGTCGAGGGTGACGACCAACCGCTGCTTCGCCCGCAGGTGCACCTTGTAGACGTCCACGTTGTCGTCGAAGAAGTCGAGCGTCGCCGTGAAGTCGACTCGGGTCTGCCGCAGCGGCGTCGCCTGCGTGCCCGCGTCGTCGTTCGACTCGAAACGGTCGGCGAGCGGAATCGGCCCGGCGAGGGCGGCCAGCGCCTTCGAGATGTTCAGCCTCCCCCAGCCGCTGTACGAGTCGCGCTGGAGCGGGCAGGGCTTGCAGCCGCTCGCGGCGTTGACGTCCTCTGCCGAGCGGGTGAGGAGGTGCGCGACCTGGTCCGGCTGCAGCAGCGGACGCGCGGCGAGCAGGAGCGCCGCGGCCGCGGCCACCTGCGGTGCGGCGAAGGACGTGCCCTCCGCGTTGCGGTAGTCGTCCGGCCCGCAGATCGAGTAGCCCTGCTCCGCGCAACTCGCACGTGACGCGGTGAGCTGGCGCGGAAAGGTCGAGACGAGCTCCTGGCCGGGTGCGGCGAGGTCGTTGTAGATCGGGTCGCGGTTCGAGAAGAGCGGGACCGACCCGTCCTTCCCCAACGCGCTGACGCCGATCACGTGCGGGAGCGCGGCCGGATAGCTCGCGTACGGCCACGGCGCCCTCGGCGCCTGGTCGGCGTTCCCCACCGCCGCGACGATGACCGCACCGCGCGTGTACGCGTAACGAACCGCCGCGGCCTCGAGCGGCGAGTACGTGTCGCGCCCGGCGTCCCGCGGGTCGCGGACGCCGCCGAGCGAGAGGTTGATCACGCGCGCGCCGTTGTCGACCGCCCAGCGGATCGCCTCCGCCTCCGCCTCGAGCGAGACCTGCCGGTTCGCGCGCACGACCTTCGCGATCAGCAGCTGGGACGGGAACGCGATCCCGGCCACGCCGACCGCGTTGTTCGTCTGCGCCGCGATCAGTCCCGCGATGAACGTGCCGTGCCCCTGCTGGTCGGTCAGAGCGTTGCCGCCGACGAAGCTCCGCGAGCCGGCGATTCGAGACGCGAGGTCGGGGTGCGTGCCGTCGACGCCGGAGTCGATCACCGCGACGCGCGGCCCCGCGAGCACCGGCAGCTCGGGCCAGAAGTCGAACGCGTGGTCCTGCTCCAGGTGCCACTGCTTCGGCGCGATCGGGTCGTTCGGCACGAACGCGACTCGCCGCGATGCGTCGAGCCGCTCGACGTACTCCACGCCGTCCAGGGCACGCAGGCCGCGTGCGGAAGGCGCGTCGACCAGGAGCGCCCCGAGCGGCGCGAGCTTCCGCTCCGCACGCGACCCCGTCGTCCGCTCGATCGCGGCTGCGACCGCGTCGAGCGACGCGCCCGGCGTCACGCCGACGGCGTAGCGCCCCGCGGTCGCCTGTGCGGGAAGCAGCAGCGCCGCCGCCGCCGGCGGCGAGCAGCAGGCGGGTCACCCCGCGACGACCTGGAGCGCGGGCGAATAGCCCGCGACGAGGCCGCGTCCGGGCGCGACGCGGGCGCGGTACGTGCCCGGCGTCAGGTCCAGCCGTGCCTCGAAGGCGCCTGCTTGATCGACCGACGCGGTCGCAGCCGGGCGCCAGCTCGATCCGTCGAGTCGCTGGATGTCCACGCGCGCCCCCGGAAGCACGGGGCGAACGAGACCGCGGAGCGATGTCGCGACCGTCGCGGGCGAGAGCCTGACCCGCGGCGAGACGGCGACGCGAACCGGGGCGCCGAAGAGCTTGCCCGCGCCGGTGGAGAGCCTGTAGTCGGTGGAGACGAGCGGCTTGATCGTGGCAACGACAGCGCCGCCGGCGCCCGGCTTGAGCCGCGCGGCCGGTTCCCAGAGCGCGCCCGACACCCGCTGCTCGAGCGTGACCTGCGCGCCCGCGCCGCGTGCGACACCCTTGAGCTTCAGCTGGCCGCCGTACTCGAGCGGCGCGGCAGGCGGCGCGAGCGTGAGCACGCCGACGCGGAACCACGTCGAGCGCAGCCCGAGCTTCGTGCGGACGACGTCGCCGGGAACGACGACCTCACCCCTCGTGCTCACGAGCGTCAGCTCGTCGACGCGCTGCGACGGGTTGAGCGTCACGCGAACGTCGAGCAGCTTGCCCGGGACCCTGAACGTCGAGGTCAGCTTCGCGATCGTGAACGCGAACGGTCCCCAGGTGTGATGCGGCGACGCAGTGTCGTACGGGTCGGGCACGCCGACGAGGTAGGGGACCGGCTCCCCGCGCGCCCAGACGTCTTCGATCGACGCCGTGCGTCCACCGGAGGTCGAGAAGAAGAAGGTGGTCGCGACCTTGCCCTCGTAGAGCAGCACCTGGCCGGCGGTCGCGTCGACGGCAGCGTTCGTCGTCGGCTTCTCGGCGGCGATGCCGCCGTACACCTGGCTGCGCGTGTCGGCGTAGACGTCGTACGCGCCGCTCTTGCGGACCGCGAGCGCATACGAGCGTGCGACGACGGCCTGCGCCTTCAGCGCCTCGACCGGCCACAGGAACGGAACCTCGCGAGGAACGACCCCGTAGAGATACGGCTCGAGCCCGACCGAGTTGACGAGCTGCAGCGACGTCTTGCTCGCGTTGACCTGGAACTGCCCGCGGTACTCCTTGCCGCCGTACTTGAGCGGCGTCGAGCCGGGCAGAAAGACGAGCGGGCCGACGAGCGCCTTCGCCGGCTTGGCCGAGTCGACCTTGACCTTCAGGGCGGGGCCGAACGAATACGGGCCGGGTTGGAGCTGGTAGACGGTTCCGGAGCCGTCGCGGACGGAGAACGGCGAGTCCGACGCGACCGCGAGCGCCTTCTTCCCCTCGCCGAGCAGCACGCGGATCCGCGCCACGGGTGCCTTGCCGAGCGTCGTCGTGCGGTAGTAGTGCGCCAGGATCTGGTCGTACGCCGTGCCGCGCTGCGCGAAGCCGTACGCGCCCCACTGGCTCATCCCGATGCCGTGGCCCCAGCCGCGCCCGCTGATGAAGAAGCTCGGCGGCGGCGCGGTGGCCGCTCGCTTCGCGGGCGTTGCCGTGCGGGCGCCCGCCAGGCTGGTCGCGGCGAGGGCGAGGCACGTGGTGAGGAGGAGCGCTCGACGAAGCATCGGCGGAAAGAGAGGCCGCGAGGGAGGCGTCATCGAGGCTAGCGCAGAACTTCGGACGTGGAGGGGCGCTTTCACGGAATCCTCATCTTTCGACGCCGGGCGCCGAGACCCGTTAGCGCCAGGCGGTCTCCACGACGGGAGCGCGCTCCTTCAGCGGCTCCCACCACTCGCGGTGCGCGGTGTACCAGCGGACGGTGTCGGCGAGTCCTTCCGCGAACTCCCAGCGAGGCTCCCAGCCGAGCTCCCGCCGCAGCTTCGTCGAGTCCAGCAGGTACCGGCGGTCGTGGCCCGGGCGGTCGGGAACGATCGTCCGCAGGTCGTGCGACTTGCCGGTCAGGTCGAGAATCGCGTCCGCGATCTCGTCGATCGACGCCTCGACACCCGAGCCGACGTTGTACGTCTCGCCGACCCGCCCCTCCTCGAGGACGAGCTCGATCGCACGGCAGTGGTCGTCGACGTGCAGCCACTCGCGCTGGTTCTTTGTCGCCTCGTAGAGCGGCAGCGGCTTGTCGTCGAGCGCATTCGTCGCGAAGAGCGGGATCACCTTCTCCGGAAACTGGTACGGCCCGTAGTTGTTCGAGCAGTTGGTGATCGTGATCGGAAGCCCGTAGGTCTCGTGGTACGCGCGCACTGCGTGGTCGGCGGCTGCCTTCGACGCGTTGTACGGCGTGCGCGGACGGTACGGATGGTCTTCCGTGAACGCGTCGTCCGAGTCGAGCGCGAGGTCTCCGTACACCTCGCACGTCGAGACGTGGTGAAACCGCGCGAGCTCGGTTGCGCGCGCCACGTCGAGCAGCGTCTGCGTGCCGAGGACGTTCGTGCGGAAGAAGCGAGACGGGTCGATCACCGCGAGGCTGTTGTGCGACTCGGCCGCGAAGTTGACGATCGTGTCGATTCGCTCGTCGCGGACGACGCGCTCGGCGAGATCGCCGTCCGCGATGTCCCCCTGGACGAAGACGATGCGATCCTCGACGTCCTCGAGGCTGGAACGATTGCCGGCGTACGTGAGCAGGTCGAACGCGACGACGTGGTCGCCGGCATGGCGGTCGAGCCAGTAGCGGACGAAGTTGGAGCCGATGAAGCCGGCCGCTCCGGTGACGAGCATGCGCATAGCGACCTACCCTAGCTCGACGACTGCGCGACCAGCTCGACGCCAAGGACGCGCGCGAGCCCGATCCCACCTTGATTCATGACCGCATGGTGGTTCCACGCGAAAACCGGGCGCGCCACCGACGCGATCGCGTTCATCCAGCGCCTCGTGGTCACGACCCGCCAGTCGTACGTCACCGCGGTGCCGAGCGGCGATTCGTAGAGGCGAAACGTGCCGGTCCCCGCGAGCTCGCCTTCCGCTCGAGCCACGATCAGGTGCGGGCGGCGAACCTCCTCGACCGTCGAGTCGAACCGGACGGCGTACGGGATCGCCGAGCGCCAGACGTGCCGGTAGACCGTTCCCTCGCCGTCACCGTCCCCGTGGGCGAGCTCGGTGACGCTCTGCACGCCGCGCCACCACTCCGGCCAGCGCTCGATCGCGTAGACCACGTCCCAGACGCGCTCGATCGCCGCGTCGACGAGCCAGGTGGTCAGGAATGCGTAGTGAGCTTGTCCAGGCATGCGCGTAGGCCCTCACGCCAGTTCGGCAGAACGGGGGTCTCCGGTTTTTCGGAGCGGAGCACCGAATAGGCCGGCCGGCGGCGCAGGACGCCCGAGCTCCTCGCTCGAGATCCGCCGCACGCGCGTGTCGAGCCCCGCCTCCTCGAAGATCGCCTCCGCGAACTCCGCCCACGTGCACTCGCCCTGCCCGGCCACGTGGTACACGCCGAACGGCAGCGCAACGAGCTCCCGCGTCGCCTCGGCGAGATGCCCGACGTAGGTCGGCGCACCGCGCTGGTCGTCGACGACCGAGACCTCGTCCCGCTCTGCGCCGAGCCGAAGCATCGTGCGGACGAAGTTGTTCCCCGTCGGGCCGTAGAGCCATGACGACCGGACGATCCAGGCACGCTCGCCGGCGGCGGCCTCGCCGTGGAGCTTCGTGCGCCCGTACGCCGACACGGGGTCGGGCCCATCGGACTCGACGTACGGCTCGCGCTTACGACCGTCGAAGACGTAGTCGGTCGAGTAGTAGACCAGCGGCGCGCCGAGCGAGGCAACGTTCTGCGTGCCCCCGACGTTCACGGCCGCGGCTGCCTGCGGGTCGGACTCGGCACCGTCGACGTCGGTCCACGCGGCCGCGTGGAGCACCAGATCCGGCGCGAGCATGGGCGGGGGCGGAAGCGTGACGTCCCAGTCCGCGTGGCGCAACGCCACGAGCTCGTCCTGCCCGAACGTCTCCGCGAGCGCGCGGCCGAGCTGGCCGCCGGCGCCCGTCAGGACGACGCGTCGAGGTCCCGTTGCGACAGGATCGGCGACGACGTGCTCCAGAGGTGCGCGACGCGCGGGTCGTTCCATGCGAGCGCGTTCTCGTCGGGGTCGGAAGGGTCGTACTCCTCGGTCACGTGGTAACAGAAGAGGAGGTCGGTCAACGCCTCGAAGCCATGCGCGTAGTGGCCCGGGATGTAGACGGCGACCGGGTTCTCGTCGCCGATGTCCTCAGTGAACGTCTCGCCGGTCTCGCGGTCGAGCACGACGACGCGCGCCGTCCCCTGCAGGCAGGCGAAGAGGTCGTCCTGGCCGCGTTCGTGGAAGTGCAGCCCGCGGATCACGCCCTTGCGCGAGAACGAGACGTTCGTCTGCCCCCACGTCTTCGGCAGCCGGGACGCACGCGCGAGCTCGACGAACCACCCTCGCTCGTCCTCGAACCGCTGGAGCGGGATCACCTCGAGGCCCTTCATGCGGGCTTGTTCGCCCCGGTCTCCTCGACGAGCGCACCGAGCTCCGAGAGCGCCTCGTGCGTACCCGCGTCGTGCCACCAGCCCTGAACGCGATGGACGTCGAGGCGGCCCTGCTCCGCGTACGCACGGTTGACGTCCGTGATCTCGAGCTCGCCGCGGCTCGAGGGTCGCAGCTCCACGGATCAGCTCGTAGACGCCGGCGTCGTAGCAGTAGAGCCCGACCACGGCATCGGACGTCGGCGGACGACTCGTAGCGCGTGTCGACGACGCCCGCCTTCTCGACGACGTCGCTCACGCGTCCGTCCTCGCCGTAGACGACGACGCCGAAGCGCTCGGGGTCGGGCACCTCCTTGACGAAGATCTGCGCCCCCTCTCCGTCCTCGACCCACTCGCGGATCGCGTCGACCTCTGCGAACTCGAACAGGTTGTCGCCCAGGCAGACCACGAGCTTGCCTCCGCCGGCGAAGCCCTCCGCCATCCCGACGACCTGCGCGATCCCGCCGGGCTCCGTCTGCACCTTGTAGGTGAGATCGAGGTCGAACATCGGCTGCTCCGAGCCGCGGGCCGGCATGTGGCCGTCGCCGAGCAGGTCGATCAACTGACCCGCGTGGCCCTGGCCCGTCACGATCAGGACCTCTCGGATCCCCGCGAGCTGCAGGAGTTGGAGCGGGTAATAGATCATCGGCCAGCGCCCGACCGCCAGCAGGTGCTTGTTCGCGACGCGCGTCAGCTCGCCGAGCCGCGTCGCCTCGCCTCCGGCAGCGATGAGTCCTCTTGCCTCCACGGGAGGCGATGGTACTTTCCTGCGGTGGGCGAGGACCGTGAGCACATCGTCGATCCCGAAGCCGGGGTGATCGAAGGCGACGACGAGATCCCGCGCCAGCCGGCGTCGGAGCTCGATCCGTACACGCCAGAGCCCGGCCCGCGGCCCGGCGACCGGCGTGCGTTTTCGGTGCTGCGCTGGGCGTGGCTCCCGATCGGCATCGTCGTCGGCGCGATCGTGCTCGACGCGATCTTCAACTAGCCGAGTCGCAAGGGCACGCCAAACGCGCTTCGTGACCAGAGCTGGACGCTGGTCCCGCGCGGCAGCCGCGCCTTCAGCGTGAAGAAGCCGCGAGCAGTGGTCGCTCGGGTGCCGCCGAGCCAGCGCCACGCGCCCCCGAGCGAATAGCGCACGCGGTACGTCTGCTTGCCGGTGCCCGCGCGCACCTGACCCCAGAGCGTGACCTCGGCGCCTCGGCGCGAGAGCTGCGCGAGCGGCAGCGGAAACGCAGAGGCCGCGAGCTTCGGTGCGTTCCCGAACGTGAACAGGCCGCTCTGCCAGCGCGCTACCTGCGCCTCGTCGCGCACGAGGAAGTGGATCAGCAGGTCGACGCGCGGTGCCCGGTACGCGCGGAGCGACGCCTCGGCGAGGTAGCGCGCCTGCGCCGCCTGCGAGACGCCGAGCGTCCGGTCGGGCGGGTTCGTCTGGTAGCCGTACTCGGTGAGCCAGATGCGCTTCGGCCCGAACGCGCGCGAGACGTGCGAGAGCAGGCGCTCGAGGTTCGCCATGGTGATGTTCTCGCACGCGCGGCAGCCGCCGGCGGTCGGCGTCTCGCCGCGGCTGACCGGGTAGGGATGGTGCGCGTACGCATCGAGCCGAGCGTGTGCGAGGTCCATCCCGCGAATCCAGTCGACCGGCGAGACGCTGCCCGACCCGCCGCGCGGCGCGGTGACCCCGCCGCCGACCAGGTTCGCACGGTTCGCGCGCTTCAGCGCGTCGTAGGCCGGGTTCAGCAGCACGCGCACGTACGTCTTGGGGCTCGTCGGACGGAGCTGCCAGTACTTGTTCGGCTCGTTCCAGATCACCCAACGCCGCACGTGGGGGTAGCGCTGAGCTGCCGCGTAGGCGAAGTTCGCGAACGAGCTCGGGCTCGTCGGCGCCCAGTTCGCGGCGCGGCCGCCGTTCGCCCAGCGCGGCGTGCCCACGAGCGTGACGACGGGCGCGATGCCGCGCGAGCGCAGTCCGTTGAGCAGAACGTCGCCGGCGGCCCAGCGGTACGCGGGGTCGAGGTGCGACGACGGCTTCGCCGGCCGCTTCGCGGCGATCTCGTCCCAGCGAAGGTTGACGCGAACGACGTCGACGCCGAGGGCGTCGACCTGGTCGAGGCGTTCGTCGAACGTCCCCGGCCCCCCGAGCAACCAGGCGTCGTCCTGGATCCCGTACTGGACGTAGGGAGAGGCATCCGCGCGCGCCTCGAAGACGAGGAACGCGCCGATTGCGATGATCGCCGCGAGCATGATTCGAAGCATGCGGCCAACGTAGCCACGCCCTGTTTTCAAGTAGTAAGCGAGAGCTCAGGACTTCGGAACTGCTCGCGCACGCCGCCGTGCCGCTTTGCGGCGTTTCACCTCAGGTGCGCGGAGAACCGCTTGAAACCAGACCGCGACCGCTCCGACCACGACCGCCACAGCGAGCTTCAGGATGCGCATCGGACCGGGCACAACGGGGCACTCTACGCTGTGACGGATGGCACGACGGCGCGACATCGACCGGCTGACCGAGCTCGAGGAGCTCTTCGCCGACCTCTGGCAGGTGCCGCGCTTCGCGGCAGGAGCGAGACTCGTCCACCGGCCGCAGATCGACGTCGTCCGCACCGAGGACCCGCCGGAGCTCACCGTCGTCGTCGAGATCCCCGGAGCCGACGCCGACTCGATCCGCGTCGTCCTCGACGGGCGCCGACTCGTCATCGCCGGTGAGCGGCCGCGCCCTCGGACGGGCGATCAGGTCTGGTACCGCAGCGAGATCGAGTACGGGCCGTTCGAGCGCGAGATCTCGCTCGCGGTCGACGTCGACGCGAACCGTGCCGCAGCGACGTACGAGCGCGGGTTGCTGCGAGTCGTTCTGCCCGTCGTCGAACGTGCCCCCGCACCGGCGCGGCTGACGATCGCGATCAGGCGGATCGGATGAGCGAGCCCGAGCTCGAGCTCGAAGCACCGCCCGCGGCGCCAGACCTCGTGGAGATCCCGCGCGAGCTCGCCGTGCTCCCGCTGCGGGACACCGTCGTCTTCCCCGAGTCGATGACGCCGCTCGCGATCGGCCAGGAACGCTCGATCAAGCTCGTCGACGACGTCGTCGGCGGCGACCGGATGCTCGCGCTGCTGACCACGCGCGACTCCGAGAACGAGCACCCCACCTTCGACGACCTCTACGAGGTCGGCACTGCGGCGGTGATCCACAAGCTGATCCGCGTCCCCGACGGGACGCTTCGCGTCCTCGTGCAGGGCCTACGCCGGATCCGGCTCGAGAAGCCCGTGCAGTCCGAGCCCTATCTCGTCGGGCGCTTCGTCGAGGTGCCGGACGTGCTCGAGGAGACGCCCGAAGTGGAGGCGTTGACCCGCAACGTGCAGGCGCAGTTCGCGCGCATCATCGCCCTCGTCCCGTACCTGCCCGAGGAGCTCGAGCTCGCGGCCGCGAACGTCGACGACCCGAGCGCGCTCTGCCACCTCGTCGCGTCGACGCTGCGCCTCAAGACCGAGGAGAAGCAGGAGCTGCTCGAGGACGTGAGCGTCGAGGAGCGACTCCGCCACGTCTCGCGGATCCTGAACCGCGAGCTCGAGGTGTTCGAGCTCGGGACGCGGATCCAGTCGCAGGTCCAGTCGGAGATGGAGAAGGGGCAGCGCGAGTTCTTCCTGCGCCAGCAGCTGAAGGCGATCCAGGACGAGCTCGGCGAGAGCGACCCCGAGCGCGCCGAGCTCGAAGAGCTCCGCGAGCGGCTGGACTCGAGCTCGCTCCCCGAAGACGTGCGCAAGGCCGCGGAGCGCGAGCTGTCGCGGCTCGAGCGGCTCCCGGCCGCCGCGGCGGAGCACGGCGTCATCCGCACGTACCTGGAGTGGATCCTCACGCTCCCCTGGGACACGTCCACCCCCGACGACCTCGACCTCGACCACGCGCGCACCGTGCTCGACCAGGACCACTACGACCTGGAGAAGGTGAAGGAGCGAATCATCGAGTACCTCGCGGTCTCGAAGCTGAAGGACGACCTGAGCGGGCCGATCCTCTGCTTCGTCGGCCCGCCCGGTGTCGGCAAGACCTCGCTCGGCCACTCGATCGCGAACACGCTCGGACGCAAGTTCGTCCGCATCTCGGTCGGCGGTGTGCGCGACGAAGCCGAGATCCGCGGCCACCGGCGCACGTACATCGGCGCGATGCCCGGGACGATCATCCGCGCGCTGCGCGACGCCGAGTCGAGGAACCCGGTTTTCTTGATCGACGAGATCGACAAGATGGGGAACGACTTTCGCGGCGATCCGTCGAGCGCGATGCTCGAAGTGCTCGACCCCGAGCAGCACTCGAGCTTCCGCGACCACTACCTCGACCTCCCGTTCGATCTCTCGAAGGTGCTGTTCATCTGCACCGCGAACACGACCGACACGATTCCCTCGCCGCTCCTCGACCGGATGGACGTGATCCAGCTGTCGGGCTACACCGAGGAAGAGAAGTTCGGGATCGCGCGCAAGTACCTGATCCCCAAGCAGCTGCGCGCGCACGGGCTGACGACGCGGCGCGTGACGATCCACGACCGGGCGCTCCGGCTGGTGATCCGCGAGTACACACGAGAGGCAGGCGTGCGGAACCTCGAGCGACAGATCGCCGCGCTGCTTCGAAAAGCGGCGACGCTGATCGCGAAGGGCGAGACCGAGAAGCTGAAGGTCGACGAGGCTCGCGCGCGCGAGTGGCTCGGGCCCAGGCGGTTCTCGCACGAGGCGCGCAAGCGCACGTCCGAGCCGGGGGTCGCGACCGGGCTCGCGTGGACGCCCGCCGGAGGCGAGATCCTCTTCATCGAGGCGGGCGCGTACGACGGCAAGGGCCGGCTGAAGCTGACCGGCCAGCTCTCCGAGGTGATGCAGGAGTCCGCGCAGACCGCCTTCTCGTGGGTGCGCTCACGCGCCGTCGCGCTCCAACTCGACCCGGGCTGGTTCGCGTCGCACGACGTGCACATCCACGTTCCCGCCGGAGCGGTTCCGAAGGACGGCCCGTCGGCGGGCGTCGCGATGGCAACGGCGATCGTCTCGCTCGTCACCGGGCGACCGGTCGCGAACGACGTCGGGATGACCGGCGAGGTGACGCTCACCGGGCAGGTGCTGCCGATCGGCGGCGTTCGCGACAAGGTGCTCGCCGCGCAGCGGGCAGGCCTCAAGCGCGTGATCCTGCCGCGCGAGAACGAGTCCGACCTCGAAGAGCTCCCCGCAGACGCGCGCGAGGCGATGGAGTTCGTCCTCGCGGACGAGCTGCCGCAGGTCCTCGACGCCGCGCTCGACGGGAAGGCACTCGCACGACTCCGCCGCGCGCAGGGCACGGAGCGTCGCGCCGCCCTCGGGCGTTAGCCCGTCGTACGGAACGAGCGCTTGAACTCGTCGCACGCCTCGACGTCGGCCTCGTTCTCGTCCACGAGGATGCGACACGTCAGCTGGTACTCGCGCAGGCCGCGAAGCAGGAAGACGACGCGGTCCTCCATCGGGCGCCCGTCCCTGCGGAAGGCGATGACGTAGCTGCGCGCCCGATCGCCGTCGAGCGTTGCCGAGCCGCTTCGCACGACGAGCGCGCTCGAGCCCAGGCGCTCCGCGAGGCGGGCGGCGACGTCGTTGAGCTCCCCCACCGCCTCGTCCCAGAGCTCCGGGCGAAACGGCTTCGCGAGCCGAAAGACCGCGACGGCGACGGACTCGCGCCCGCCGGGGCTCCTCGCGAGAACCGTCCTGGGAGCCCGCTCGACCTTCCAGCCCGGCGGGGCGCTCGCCGTGAAGCCGATCCCGCGCAGCTGCTGCGATTCCGCGCTCGACCCAGAGGTGCCGCAGGCTGCGAGGATTAGGGTGACCAGGACGAGGGGTAGAACCCCTCTGCAAGCAATCGAAAGGACGCGAACGGCATGGCTAAGACAAAAGATCGGCTCTCGGACACCGCGGACACCATTCGTCCGTTCGTCGAGCGGGCCGTCAAGGACCAAGAGATTCGGAACAACGTGCGCGACGCGTTCGACACGGCCCGGGAGATCTACGCCGAGCTGATCGGCCCGCGCGGAATGGTTCCGCTCGCGGCCCGCGTTGCGACCGACGAGGACGTCCAGGACAGCATGCGTAAAGCGGTCGAGGATCTGCGCAAGGCGGCGACCCGGCTGCAAGGCAAGCAGGATCACTCCGGCCGGAACTCTGCGCTGCTGCTCGCGGGGATCGCGATCGGCATCCTCTTCAACCCCGTCACCGGCCCGGCGACCCGAAGTTGGCTCAAGGGCCTGCTCGGCGACGGCGACGAAGACTTCACCTACCAGGGCAACAACAACTCCTAGTAGCCGGCAGAGGCGCAAGTCGCAAATCCGCTTGCGCGGATTTGCGACCGCTTGGCACCTAAAGGCGGCCGCTTCGCGGCCGCTGCCGCAGCGACTTCCATCAGGCCTCTAATCACCGGAGCGTTGCCCGCGCGAGCCTTCGCGTCCGCCGCCTTGCGAGACCGGTGGCGGCGCGAACGCGCGGACCAACGAGCCGTCGCCCTCGGCCGAGACGGGCGCGACGAACGCACGCGCGACCGATCCCGGTCGCAGCCCGCTCGCGCTCGAGATGTCGGAGACCTGGAGCAGGATCGCGCCCGGCTTCGGCGCGGTCGCGGTCGCGTTGGCTGCGGGAGCCCAGCCGGCGCCGTCCGGGAAGACGATGTCTTCGACGCGGCGCCACGCGACGAGGTACGGGTAGGCCGACACCACGCCGTCGTAGCCCATGTGGAGCATCCCGAGCGGGTGGATCTCGAAGTGGAGGTGGTACGGCGTGCCCGCGGCGTCGCCCGAGTTGCCCATGAAGCCGACGACGTCACCCGCCTTCACCTCGGCACCGTTCTGCGCGAGCGGAGAGAACGCCGAGAGGTGCGCGTAGTAGAACTGGTTGCCCTGGCGGTCGCGGAGCCAGAGCCGGTAGCCGCCGACGTCGTTCCAGCCGACCGAGAAGAGCGTCCCGTCGGAGACCGCGAGCAGCGGCGCGCCGAGCGAGGAGAAGATGTCCTCGCCGTGGTGCCACGTAGTGGAGGCGCGCGGTGCACCGAACGTGTTCGTGAACGACGACTGGCCGTAGACCGGGAAGACGTAGCGCGCCTGGGTGAGCTTCGGCCGAACCCCGACCGGCGGCTGGCGGACGAGCGGCGGGATTCCGTTGGGCTCGGCCGGTGACAGCTTCGACTTCGGCCCCTTCGGGCCCGGGACGGGGATCGCTCCGGTCGAGGTCGTCGTGCTCGCCGCTTCCGGGGCTGTGACGGAGACCTCCGCGTAGCCGACGAGGATCTGCGTCCCGGCGGGCAGGCCGCCGTGCTCGGCGGTCAGGCGAATGTCGAGCGCGGTGATGTTGCCCCGGTACGAGCGCTCCGCGGGAGCGGTGCCCTGCGAGAGGACGATCGCGTAGCCCCACGTGCCGAGGTCGACGCGGGCGTTCGGGCCGATCGCGGCCGGCTGCCCTTGCACGACGAGCGAGCCCACGCTTGCACCGTCGAAGTCACCGGAGGTGCCGGCGGCGCTGGCGCGTGACTGCGCGGACCCACGAACCGCGGTCGCGGTCACCTCGCCCTGGAAGAGCGAGAGCGAGGTCACCTCCGCAGAGGCGTTCGCGGTGGAGAGCTGGCCGGGGCTCGCAGACGCCGAGGCAACGGAGCCGCCCCAGGAGACGACGTCGGAGCTCGGGAAGGAGCCGGCGTTCCCGAAGGAGACGGAGTCGACCGGCGCCGACACCACGGTCGTCGCGGCGCCCGCGGCGCCCGGCACGACCACCTTGAGCGCAAATGCCTGCGCGGTTGCGCCGCCGTCCCGCGCCGCGGACTCCGCCCCGGCGATCCCCGGGGCCAGCGCGAGCGGGAGGAGCGCCAGTGCAATCGAGAACCGCTTCCCCACCGAGCGATTGATTCTGGCACAGGCATCTACAGGCCGCAGACCCGCGCGGCACTCGGCACACTTGCGAATGAGAATCGTTCTCAGTAGGCTGGGCGCCATGGCCGAGCTCGAGCTTCCCGCCGACGTCCGCCTCACGCCGCAGCGCCGGGCGGTCCTCGACGCGGTCGACCGCCAGCGCGGCTCGTTCACGGTCGTCCAGGTGTACGACCGCGCGCGCCGCCGCGAGCCGACGCTTGGTCTCGCGACGGTCTACCGGACGATCGAGCTGCTGCGAGCAACCGGTTCGATCCGCCAGCTCACCGGTGCGGGCGAGGGCGCGTACGTTCGCTGCCACACGGGTCATCACCACCATCTCGTCTGCGTCTCGTGCGGCGCGGTCGAGGAGACCGAGCTCTGCGGTGCGCCGTCCGCCGCCGTCCTCGCGCGAAAGCACGGGTTCACGCCGGAGACCCACGAGCTCGACGTGTACGGGCTCTGCGCCCGCTGCGCATGACCTGGATCGCGATCCCGTTCGCGCTCGTCACCGTCCTCGCAGCCTTCGGCGGGGGTCTCGCGGCGCTCCGCCTGAGCCGTGACCTCACGACGGCGATCGCGCTCACGGGCGGCGTCGTCGTCGCGGTCGCGCTGTTCCACGTCCTGCCGGAGGCGATCGAGATCCTCGACGATCCCCAACGGGTCGGGATGCTCGTCGGGCGCAGGGTTCATCGGCTTCTTCCTCGCCGAGCGACTTCTCGTCCTCCACCACCGCGACGCCCCAGAGGAGGCGCGCGCTCACAGCCACGTGGGCGCCCTCGGGGCGGGCGCGGTCGCGATCCACACGTTCATCGACGGGCTGGGAATCGGGATCGCGTTCAGCGTCGACACGGCGACGGGCGTGCTCGTCTTTCTCGCAGTGGTCGCGCACGACTTCGCAGACGGGTTGAACTCGGTCGCGTTCGTCCTTCACCAGGGAGGAACGCGGCGGCGTGCGCTCACCTGGCTCGCGATCGTCGCGATCGCGCCGTTGTTGGGGGCGATCGTCGGCGCGACGCTCGACATCTCCGAGGAATCCCTCGGCGAGCTGCTGGCGGTCTACGCCGGGTTCTTCCTCTTCATGGGCGCGACCGACCTCCTCCCACATGCGCATGAGCACCCGTCGGCCAAGCGAGTTGCGGTGACGGCGGCGGGTTTCGTGGGCGTCTTCCTGGTCAGCCTGTTAGCGCACTAGCTGGTTTACGTCCGTGAAGACGATCTGGACGGCCCGGATAAACCAGGCTGCCGTGAAATACGGCGATCAGGCTCCAATGGCCGCTGTGTGCTGCAATGTCTGCCGGACATGCGTCCAGACCGATGTCCTGGGGCTTGCGTCCGCGGCTATCGTCGGCGGGGCGCTCTCGGTCGTGCGGTTCTTCCGCGGACGCCCGGCGCAATAGCTGTTCGCCAATCCTCCTAGCTAGTCGCCGAGCTGCTTGCGCGCGAACTCCTTGAAGCGAGCGCGCGCGTCGTCGTCCGGGCCGAGCGGCTCGTCGTCGGCGTACTTCGGGTCGGCCGCGATCTCCTCGGCGACGGCGAGCACCTCCTGCCTGCAGCGCCTCGTTGTACTTCGGCTCCTTCAGGAGCAGGTCGACCCAGGTGTCCGACCCGTCGTAGGGCGGCAGGTCGTTGTCGAAGAGCAGCTGGCCGAGCACGATGCCGACGCGGATGTACGCGAACGTCCGGAACGCGAGCACGCGGTTCGGCGACTCGACGAGCTTCCCGATGTCGGGGTTGTCGCGCTGGATCTGCTCGACGATGCCGCCGATCGGCTCGTCGACGAGGGGGATCCAGATGTCGTCCGGGGCGCTCATGCTCGAAGGATGGCCTATCGGCTACGCGCCCGCCAGGCCACTTGCACGGCGACCGCGATCAGAAAGACGGCGAACAGCCGTCTGAGCACGTCTTCCGGCAGGGCGAGCGCAGCCTGCGCGCCGCCCAGGACCCCCACGACCGACGCCAGCCCGATCACGAGCGCCGGCTTCCAGCGGACGTTGCCGTACGACGCCTGCCGCCAGGTGCCGGCGGCGACCGTCGGCAGGATCGCCGCGAGCGAGGTCGCCTGGGCTTCCACTTGGCCGAGGCCGAGCGCGATCAGCGTGGGCACGAAGAGGATCCCGCCGCCCACGCCGAACATCCCGGCGACGATCCCGGCGGTGAACCCGAGCAGGACCGCGAGCGCGAACGTCATACGAGCAGCCAGACGGCGATCGCGAGCAGGAACGCCGCGAAGAGGTACGAGAGCTCCCGCGCTTGGACGCGCTGCTGGAGCGTCGCGCCGACGGTCGCGCCGGCGGCCGCGGGCAGACCGACGAGCAGCGCGTGCGCCGGGTCGACCTCGCCGGCGATCGCGAACGTGATCGTCCCGGCGAGCGCGGTGATGCCGATCGCCGCGAGCGACGTCGCGGTCGCGACGTGGGGCGTGTACGCGACGAGCAGGAGCAGGAGCGGCACGACGATCAGACCGCCTCCGACCCCGAGGAGCGCGCTCATGAAGCCCGCGACCAGCCCGATCAGCGCGAGCTTCACCCGCGTATCGTAGGCGCGTGGAGCCGGACGAGCTGCTCGAGCGGCTGCGGGAGGCGCCCGAGCGCGCGGCGATCGTGCTGGACGTCGACGGCGTGCTCGCCCCGATCGTCGACCGGCCCGAGGACGCGCGCGTCCCGGACGAGACGCGCGAGGAGCTCCGCAGGCTGAACGACAAGTACGCGCTCGTCGCCTGCGTGAGCGGGCGTGCCGGCGACGACGCACGGCGCATCGTCGGGCTCGACGAGCTCGTCTACGTCGGCGAGCACGGGCTCGAGCTCGACCCCGAGGCGCCCGCGTGGTCGTCCCGGCTGCGGGAGTTCGCGGAGAGCGTCGCGTGGCCCGTCGAGGACAAGGGGCTGACGCTCTCGTTCCACTACCGCACGGCCGAGGACCCCGAGGCAGCCGAGACGTACCTGCTGGAGGTCGCGTCGCGCGCGCGCGACGCGGGCCTCGTGCCTCGCTTCGGCCGGATGGTGCTCGAGCTGCGGCCGCCGCTCGAGACGAACAAGGGGACCGCGGTTCGGCACCTCCTCCGGGCGCGCGGACTCGAGCGCGCGCTCTACGCGGGCGACGACTCGACCGACCTCGACGCCTTTCGCGCGCTCGACGAGATCGAGTGGGGCGTGCGCGTCGGCGTGGTGTCGGACGAGGGCCCACGCGGAATCGAGGAGGGTGCGGACGTCGTCGTGGGTTCGCCGGAGGAGCTCGTCGAGCTGCTGAGGACGCTGTGATCGACGGCCAACTACTCGCGTTCGCCGGGGTCGCCCTGGTCGCTCTCGATCTCACCGGGACCCGACATGGCGCTCGTCCTGCGGAACACCGTCCGCGGCGGTCGCGCCGCGGGCTTCCGCACGGTCGGCGGAATCGCGGTCGGCCTGCTCGTCTGGGCGACGATGAGCGCGCTCGGCGTCGCCGCCGTGCTCGCCGCGTCGGCGACGGTGTTCACCGCTCTGAAGCTCGCCGGCGCCGCGTACCTCGTCTACCTCGGCGTGCAGTCGCTGCGCTCGCTCAGGCGTGATGAGGAACGCCTCGAGTCGCCGAAGCCCACAGGCTCGCCGTTTCGCCAGGGCCTCGTGACGAACCTCCTGAACCCGAAGCTCGCCGTGCTCTTCACGACGCTGCTGCCGCAGTTCATCTCGCAGGACGATCCCGCCGCGATGTCCGTGCTGCTCGCGGCGATCTTCCTCGCGATCGGGTTGACTTGGCTGGTCTTCTACACGCTGATCGTCGGCGTCGTCGCGCGTAGCCGGACGTTCCGCCGCGTGACGGAAGCAGTGACGGGCGTCGTGCTGATCGCGCTCGGCGTGCGGCTCGCTGCCGAACGGTAGGAGCTCATCGAACTGCTTCCCACGCTCTGAGGCTCGAGCTGGGTCCTGGGCGGCGGCTGGTCCACGAGCACGGCTGTCACGCCGACCACCAGAAGCAGCAGCGCGAGCTCTGCGGCGGCCGTGTGCAGGAACCTGCGCTGGTCGCGGGGCGACGCGGACCCCTCGCGCAGCCGGCGAACCGCGAACCGGTTGTTGTACGCCCCCAGCGCAATGACTGGAAGCACGAGCGCGAGCTTCGCGACGAGCAGGAGGCCGTACGTCGTCTCCCACAAACCGCGCCACTCGCGCACCTCGAAGTACGCGTTGGCGAGCCCCGCGACGACGAGAATCCCGAGAGCGACAACTGCGAGCGACGAGAAGCGCGGGATCGCGCGTGGGGCGAGCCGCCATCGATCGGTTCGAGCGAGCACCAGCGCCGCGACGAGGAATGCGAGACCACCGGCCCAGACCCCCGCCGCAAGCACGTGCGCGACGTCCGAGACGAACGGAAGCGGACCCCCAGCCACGCTCGCGTGTCCCGCCGCGGCGGGGGTCACAGCGAGCATCGCGGCCACGATCGTCGAGGGCAGCGGGAGCTCATGGCCCCTCCGAGCGAAGAGCGCGAGCACCGCCAGTGTCAGCGCGATCCACGCACGCCACGCCCACATCTGCCCGAAGCGGGTGTCGAGCACAGCGGACACGGATTCCCAGCGAGCCGCCTCGCGAAGCGGTAGCCCGCCCGCTGACGCCGCCTGCAACGGCAGCCCGACGAGCGAGACGGCGACGAGTCCGCCCGCAGCCACCGCCAGCCCACCGAGCAGCCGCCGACGGACAGCGTCGACCTCGTCGTCGGGTCGCACCACGCTCGCGAGCACAACCGCGCCGCCGAAGCAGAGGAGAATCAACGCGAACACGAGGAACCTCGTGAATGCGAACGTGACGTCGACCACGGGAGAGCCGGTGTCCTCGGCGGCCGGGATGGGAGTGGAAACGCCCAGGTCGCCATCGACCCCGACGTGGAAGGCGTACACGCCTTGCAGGCGGTGCGCGTCGGCCGAGACCACCTGCCAGCGCACGATGTATCTCCCTTGCTCAAGGTCGTTCCTCAATCCAACGGCGACCTCGCGCGACGACGGCTGGGTCACCTCTCCGTCGTCGACCCGCCGGCCGGTCGGGTCGAAGACGCGCACAGTGCCGAACGCGGTCTCCACCGGCTCGCTGAACCGTAGGGTGACCTCACGGACGTCCTCGACGACAGCGCCGTCCGCGGGCCGTGACCCGACCAGCTCTGCATGACCGAACGCCGCGGGCGCTGCGATCAGGGCGGCGAGCGCGGCAGAGACCGTCGCGAGCAGCCGGAGGACCCGCACAGGGCTAGCGCTTCTTCAGCTTCTCGATCTGCTTCCAGGTGCGCGTGTTCAGCACGTGATCCTTCGTCAGCCACGCACGGCGAGCCTGCGCGATCCCGATCTCCATCCAATCGAGCGCGCTGATCTGGTGCGCGTCGGTGTCCACGGGGATCTTCAGGCCCGCTTCGCCCGCGCGGCGAGCGTTGACGTCGCGCAGGTCGAGGCGGTCGGGCTGCGAGTTCAGCTCGAGGAACGTCCGCGTCTCGAGCCCCTTCTCGATCACGCGCTCGATGTCGACGTCGGCCGGCGGGCGCTTGTTGATCTTCCGCGCGGTCGGGTGTCCGATGCAGTGGACGTACGGATGCTCCATCGCGCTGATGATCCGCTCGGTCGGGTTCTTGTCGAACGCCTGGTGCAGCGACGCGACCACCCAGTCGAGCTGCGCGAGCAGCTCCTCGGCGACGTCGACCTCGCCGTTCGCGCGGATGTTCGCCTCGATCCCGCGCAGGATGCGAAACGGCGCGAGCTTCTCGTTCAGCTGCTCGACCTCGCGCCACTGCGCCTCGAGCCGGCCCTCGCGCAGATAGTGCGAGTGGTCGGTGATCGCCATGTACTGGTAGCCGCGCTCGCTGCAGCGGCGCGCCATCTCCTCGATCGTGTTCTTGCCGTCCGAGGACCACGTCGAGTGCACGTGCAGGTCGCCGCGCACGTGCTTCACCTCGACCAGCTCGGGGAGCTCGCCCTTGCGCGCGGCGTCGAGCTCGCCGAGATTCTCGCGCAGCTCGGGCGGGATGTACTGGTAGCCGAGGAACTCGTACAGCTCGGCCTCGTCGCGCGTCGTGAAGACGTCGCCCGTCTCGACCGTCTTGACCCCGTACTCCGAGATCGAGAGCCCCTGCTTGACCGCGGCCTCGCGGAGCGCGACGTTGTGGTCCTTCGAGCCGGTGAAGTGCTGGAGCAGGTTCCCGAACGACTCGGGCGGCACGACGCGCAGGTCGAAGCGGAGGCCGTCGTGCGAGACGACCGTCGCCTTCGTGTCGCCGTGCGCGACGATCTCCGAGACCCACTCGAGCGCGACGAAGTAGTCGATCAGCGCGCGGGGATCCTTCGCCGTGGCGATCACGTCCAGATCGCGGAACGTCTCCTTGCGCCGGCGGACGCTCCCGGCCTCCGAGACGAGGTCCGCGGCCGGATGCGCGCGAAGCACCTCGACGACCGCGAGCACGGGCGCGAGCCCGGCGCCGAGCAGCGGCCGCACCGGCTCGAGCGTCGTCTCCTGCGCGAGCGCGTGCAGGATCCGCTCCTCGGTGCGCGCGCCGAAGCCCGAGAGCGCCCGCAGCTGCTCGGCCTCGGCCGCGGCCCGGAGGTCGTCGACGGTGGTGATCCCGAGCTCTTTCCAGATCTTGGCGGCCGACTTCGGGCCCAGCCCGGGCAGGCGCATGAAGGTCACGACTTCGGGCGGGACGAGGGCCTTGCGCTTCGTCAGGGCGTGCATCTCGCCGTCGTCGACGATCTGGACGATCTTCTCCTCGATCGTCTTGCCGATCCCCGGGAGCTCCTTGGCGGCCCCGTCGAGCGCCAGCTGGGCCACCGAGCCCGGGGTCTCGCGGATCCGCGTGGCCGCGCGGCGATAGGCGATGACGCGAAACGACGGCTCGCCGTCGAGCTCCAGCAGATCGGCGAGAAGCTCCAGCTGTTCGGCCACTTCCTGGTTCTTCGGCAGTGCCTTCGCCACGGACAGCGATCATAGGCGCGTGCAGGCGACCGTCTGTCTTCCCACCTACAACGAGCGCGAGAACGTCGAGCGGATGGTGCGCGCCCTCGTCGCCGAGGGCGTGCGGGTGCTCGTGATCGACGACAACTCGCCCGACGGGACGGGCGAGCTCGCCGACCGGCTCGCCGCGGAGCTCGACGGCGTGACGTGCTCCACCGCGAGCGGAAGGAGGGGCTCGGCCCGGCGTACCTCGCGGGCTTCCGTCGCGCGCTCGCCGACGGCGCCGAGCTGATCCTCGAGATGGACTGCGACTTCTCGCACGAGCCGAGTGACGTCCCGCGACTGATCGCGCGGGCGGAGCAGGGCGCCGACCTGGTTCTCGGCTCGCGCTACGTGCCGGGCGGCCGGATCCCGAACTGGGGGCTGCTGCGGCGGTTCGTCTCCCGGGGCGGCTGCGTCTACGCGCAACTCTGGCTGCAGGTGCGTGTGCGCGATCTGACCGGGGGATTCAAATGCTACCGCCGGCACGTGCTCGAGGCGATCGACCTCGACGCGATCGACGCGAAGGGCTACGCGTTCCAGATCGAGACGACGTACCGCACGCTGCGCAAGGGCTTCCGCGTCGTCGAGGTTCCGATCACGTTCGTCGACCGCGAAGAGGGCGGCTCGAAAATGAGTCGGAGCGATCGTGCTGGAGGCGATCTGGAAGGTTCCGGAGCTGCGCCTCGCCGCGCTCCGCGGCCGGCTCTAGCGGAAGTGCTCCCAGCCACCGGCTGGGACCCCGACGACCCCGGACCCTTCCTCACAGCGGCCGATCACGGTGAAGCCGAGCGGGTCGGGGGACGCCGCGAGCAGCTCGTAGTCCTCGCCGAAGCTCAGGTCCTCGACGGTCGCTCCTTCGGCCAACGGGACGAGCTCGAGCTCGATCGCGCACCGGACGCCCGAGCGCGCGGCGATGTGGCCGGCGTCCTGCGCGAGGCCGTCCGAGAGGTCGAGCATCGCGCTCGCCACGCGCGCGAGGCTGCGGCCCTCCTCGAGGCGAAGCGGTGGACGGAGGTAGCGGGCAGTCCCGGAACGCCGCGCCGGCGCCGCCGAGCGGCCCGGTCACGACGAGCAGGTCTCCCGGCCGCGCGCCCGAGCGTCCGGGGACGCGCTCGGAGCGCCCGAGTGCCGTGACGCTCAGCAGCAGCCGGTCGGAGCGCGTCGTGTCGCCGCCGAGCACCGGCACGCCGGTCTCCGCGATCCCCTCGTACAGCTCGAGCACGTCGTCGACGTTCGTCTCGCCCGGCGCAGCGAGCGAGACGAGCAGGCCGGCGGGCGCTGCGCCCGACGCCGCGAGGTCGCTCAGGTTGACGGCCGCGGCGCGCCAGCCGAGATCGCGCCACGAGATCCAGTCGAGCCGGAAGTGAACGCCCTCGACGAGTGCGTCCTGCGTGACGACGAGCCCCTCGACCTGCGCCGCGTCGTTCTCGATCGCCTGCGCGAGCCCGCGGCGCTCGAGCTCCGCGAGCAGGCCGAGCTCACCGAGCTGCGAGAGCTTCATCGATCGCCTCGCGAAGTGCCCGCGCGTCGCGCGCGGCCCGGATCACAGCCACGCCTGCCGCGCCGGCCGCGATGCACGCACCGGCGTTCGTCGTGTCGATCCCGCCGATCGCGACGACGGGAATCTCGACCGCGTCGGCGATCCCGGCGAGCCCGTCGAGACCGATCGGCGCGTCCGCGTCGGACTTGGACGGCGTCTCCCAGATCGGCCCGGCTCCGATGTACGCCGCCCCGGCGCGCTCGGCGGCGATCGCCTCGCCGACGTCCCACGCGGAGCGGCCGACCCTGAGCCCCGCCGCCAGCGCACGCTCGGCGCCCTCGTCGCCGCGGCCGAGATGGACGCCGTCGGCTTCGAGCCGGATCGCCGCCGTCACGTCGTCGTTGACGACGAACATCGCGTCGAGCTCGCGAAGCTGTCGCCCGAGCTCGACCAGCTCCCGAGTCGACGCGCCCTTGACCCGCAGCTGAACCACGGTCGCGCCGCCGGCCACGGCCGCGCGCGCCGTCTCGACGTCCTCGACGAGCGCGTGCAGCCTCACGTGATCCTCGCCCGTTCGTCGAGCGACTCCGGGGTCAGCGCGTAGAGCGCGTCGTAGAGCGCGACGTGGAAGGTCCCGGGGCCCTTCGCGCCCACGGCGGCGTCTTCGCCTGCGACCCCGAACGCCGCGAGCGCCTCCGCGGCAGCCTCGAGCGCGTTCGCGTTCGCAGCGAGGAAGCAGCCCGTGATCGCGCTCGACATGCAGCCGGTCCCCGTCACGGTTGCGAGCAGCTCGTGGCCGTTCGCGACCGACAGCGTCCGCACGCCGTCGGAGACGTGGTCGACGGGACCGGTGACCGACGCGACGAGCTCCAGCGTTCGCGCCGCCTCGCGCGCGAGCTCCGCAGGATCGCCCGCTCCGCCGATCGACTCGACGCCGCGCACCTCCGCCTTCACGCCGACGAGCGTCGCGACCTCGCCCGCGTTGCCGCGCAGGACCGTGACGTCGATCTCCTCGAGCAGCCGCTTTGCCGTCTCGGTGCGGTAGCTCGTCGCGCCTGCGCCGACGGGGTCGAGGACGACCGGGATCCCTCGCGCGTTCGCTGCCCGGCCCGCCGCGAGCATCGCCTCGACCCACGGCGGCGACAGCGTGCCGATGTTGATCACGAGCGCGCGCGCGAGGCCGACCATCTCCTCGACCTCCTCGACCGCATGCGCCATCACCGGGAGCGCACCGAGCGCGAGCGTCGCGTTCGCCGTCTCGTTCATCACGACGTAGTTCGTGATCTGGTGGACGAGCGGACGCTGCTCGCGCAGGGCGGCGAGCGTCGATCCGGCGCTCACGCTGCTCCCCTCAAGTTCAGGACGTCGACCGGGCCTTCCCCGCGCCCGATCTCGGTCAGCCCGTTCCGCACCGCTTCCGAGGCGACTCGCGCAGCCTCGCGTGCGGCTGTCTCGAGCGAAGCGCCCTTCGCGAGCTCCGCCGTCAGCGTCGCGGAGTGCGTGCAGCCCGCGCCGTGCGTCGCGGCCACGTCGTGGCGCTCGACCGGGATCTCGACGTGCCGGCCGTCGGCGAACAGATGGTCGACGGCCTCGTCTCCATGGCCGCCGGTGACGAGCACCGCCGGCGCGCCGAGCTCGTGCAGCCGTTCGGCGAGCTCTCTGCGCGTGCCCTCGAACCCGGCCAGCGCAACCGCCTCGCTCAGGTTCGGCGTCACGACGGTCGCGAGCGGAAAGAGACGCGAGACGAGCGTGTCGACGGCGTCGTCGAGCAACAGCTTCGCGCCGGAGCTCGCGATCATCACGGGGTCGACGACGAGCGGGACACGGCGCTGGTGCAGGAAGTCCGCGACGGTGTCGATGATCGACCTCGAGAAGAGCATCCCCGTCTTCGCCGCGTCGACGCCGATGTCGTCGAAGACGGCGTGGAGCTGCGCGCGGACGAAGTCGCTCGGCACCTCGTGGACGGCAGTGACCTCCTTCGTGTTCTGCGCGGTCAAGGCGACGATTGCGGACGTGCCGTACACGCCGGCGGCGGCGAACGCCTTGAGGTCGGCCTGGATGCCCGCACCCCCGCCCGAGTCGGACGTTGCGATCGTCAAGGCGTGCGGAATGGACGTGGCTCCTCCCTTCGCCGGCATGACCCGGATCAGGTTCGACGGGTGTGTTCTCAGCCGCGCGGTGCGGCACCCCGGTCTCTCGAGTCTACCCTGGGGTGGAATGGCGACCGGGACGGCGAGCTGGGCGGAGCTGCTCGAAGGCGAGGAGGTCGCCTACACCCGCACCGAGCCGCCGCGCGCCGCCCGCTTCGCGGCGATCCCCGACGAGCTCGACCCGCGGGTTCGCGAGCGGCTCGGCCACGACGCGCTGTACGCGCACCAGGCCGAGGCGTGGGAGGCGGCGCGGCGCGGCGAGCACGTGATCGTCACGACCGGCACGGCGAGCGGCAAGACCCTCGCGTTCAACCTGCCGGTGCTCGACGCGCTCGCGCGCGAGCCGAAGACCCGCGCCCTCTACCTGTACCCGACGAAGGCGCTCGCGCAGGACCAGTTGCGCACGCTCACCGGGCTCGCCGTGCCGGGCGTGAAGGCGGCGATCTACGACGGCGACACCGAAGGCGACCGCCGCTGGCAGATCCGCAAGTGGGCGAACCTGATCCTCACGAACCCCGACATGCTCCACGTCGGCGTGCTCCCGCACCACGACCGCTGGGGCGACGTCCTGCAGAACCTGCGCTACGTCGTCGTCGACGAGGCGCACGTCTACCGCGGCGTGTTCGGCTCGCACGTCGGCAACGTCCTCCGGCGACTGCGACGCGCGGCCGCGATGTACGGCGCGGAGCCGCAGTTCCTGCTCGCCTCGGCCACGATCGCGAACCCGGGCGAGCTCGCGGAACGGCTGCTCGGCGTCGAGGCGACGGTGGTCGGCGACGACGCCGCGCCGCGCGCGGAACGCACCGTTGTGCTGTGGAACCCCGAGTTGCTCGACGAGGAGCTCGGTGTGCGCGCCTCCGCGCTCGGCGACGCCTCGCGCCTGCTCGCGGAGCTCGCGCAGCGCGGCCTGCGCACGATCTGCTTCGCGAAGAGCCGCAAGGCCGCGGAGCTGATTCACCGCTTCGCGGCCGACCGGCTCGACCCGGCCACCGCGGCGCGGCTCGCGCCGTACCGGGCGGGCTACACGCCGCAGCAGCGGCGCGAGATCGAGCGGCGGCTCGTCGAGGGCGACCTGCTCGGCGTCAGCGCGACCGACGCGCTCGAGCTCGGGATCGACATCGGCCTGCTCGACTGCGCGATCTCGGTCGGCTTCCCGGGGACGATGGCCTCGCTGCGGCAGCAGTGGGGCCGTGCGGGACGCCGCGGGCACGGCCTCGCGGTGCTCGTCGCGAGCGAGGACGCGCTCGACCAGTACTTCATGCGTCTCCCAGAGACGCTTCTCGACAGAAAGGTCGAGGCCGCGATCCTCGACCACGCGAACCCGCGCGTGCTCGACGGCCACGTGCGCGCGGCAGCCTTCGAGGCGCCGATCGACGACGCCGACCGCGCGACGCTCGGCGACGAGGCGCTCGAGCGCGCAGCGGAGCTCCCCGAGCTGAAGCACACGCCGCGCGGCTGGGTCTGGGCCGGGCGCGACTACCCGGCCGCGCGCGTCCCGCTCCGCTCGACGAGCCCCGACTCGTTCACCGTCGTCGACGTCGAGACCGGCTCGCTGCTCGGCCTCGTGGAGCGCGAGCGCGCGTACTCGACCGTCCACGACGGCGCCGTCTACCTCCACCTGGGCGAGCGCTACCTCGTCGAGGAGCTCGACCTCGAGGGCCGCCGTGCGCTGGTCGCGCCGTTCTCGGGCGACTGGTACACGCAGGCGAAGAAGGAGACGATGACCGAGATCTCCGAGCCGCTCCGCGTCGAGCGGCGGCTCGGGATGGAGGTGACGTTCGGCCGCGTCGTCGTGACCGAGCAAGTAGTCGGGTACCAGCGCAAGTCGATCCGCGACCAGTCGACGATCGACCTCGTCCGGCTCGAGCTCCCGATCACCGAGTTCGAGACCGAGGCGGTCTGGTACCTCCCGGAGCCCGAGCAGCTCGAGGGGCTCGAGCGCGAGCCGCGCCTCCTCGGCACGCTCCACGCGGCGGAGCACGCGATGATCGCGATCCTCCCGCTCTGGGCGATGTGCGACCGCTGGGACATCGGCGGGCTCTCGACGAACATCCACCCGCAGACGGGGCGCCCCACGATCTTCGTCTACGACGGGCACTCGGGCGGCGTCGGGATCAACGAGCGCGGCTTCGAGATCTTCGAGGGCTGGGTCGAGGACACCGTCCGCATGCTGGCCGGCTGCCCGTGCGAGCACGGCTGCCCCTCGTGCGTGCAGAGCCCGAAGTGCGGCAACCTGAACGAGCCGCTCGACAAGCACGGAGCGCTGACGCTTTCTCGGCCGCCTTGTCGATTTCCCCTCCGCCCGTTCGTCCTAGAGGATGCAAGCAACCGATTGGAGGGCGAGATGCAGTACGTGCTCTTGATCTACGACAGCGCAGACGCCGGTGCGCGCGAAGGGCTCATGCAGGAGTACTTCGCCTACACCGACGAGCTCGAGGCCTCGGGAAAGCTCGTCTCGAGCGCCCCGCTCCAGCCCAGCGCGACCGCCCAGTCCGTGCGTGTGCGCGAGGGCGAGATCAGCCTGAGCGACGGCCCGTTCGCCGAGACGAAGGAGCAGCTCGGCGGGTACTACGTGATCGACGTCGACACGCCCGAGGAAGCCGCGGAGTGGGCGGCGAAGATCCCCTCGGCGCGCTTCGGGACGGTCGAGGTGCGGGCGATCATGCAGATCCCCGCGGAGGCGCGAGCGTGAAGGTGCTCGCCCTGATCTGGTCCGACGAGTCGAACTGGGAGCGGCTCTCGGAGGACGAGCGCAAGGAGTGGTACGGCAAGTACCGCTCGTTCTCGCAGGCTGCCGACGGCAAGCTCGCGGGCGGCGACGAGCTCGCCCCGACGCAGGCCGCGACGACGGTACGCGTCCGCGACGGCGAGACGGTCGTCACCGACGGTCCGTTCGCCGAGACGCGGGAGCAGCTCGGCGGCTACTTCGTCCTCGACGTCGAGAGCCTCGACGAGGCGACGGAGCTCGCGGCGAAGATCCCCGGCGCGTGGCACGGGTCGGTCGAGCTGCGCGCCGCAGCCGAGGAGGAGGGGCCGTGAAGTACCTCCTGCTGCTGAACAACGACGGCGCCGCCGTCGACTCCTGGCGCAGCCTGTCGCCCGAGGAGGCCGCTGCGCTCCGCGCCGAGGAGATCCCGCGCTGGAACGCGCTCTTCGGCTGGGCCGGCGAGCAGGGCATCGAGCTCGACGGCCTCGAGCTCGACGACCCACACAAGGCGCGCGTCGTTCGAGTCCGCGACGGCGAGACCGCGGTCACCGACGGCCCGTTCGCCGAGACGAAGGAGCAGATCGGCGGTTACTTCGTGGTCGACTGCAAGGACCTCGACCAGGCGATCGAGCTCGCGCAACGCGTGCCCGTGGCGACGACCGGCTCCGTCGAGATCCGACCGATCGCCGAATGAGCGTCGAGTCCCTCTTCCGCGAGGAATGGGGACGCGCCGTCTCGATCCTGATCCGCGTTCTCGGCGACTTCGAGCTCGCCGAGGACGCGGTGCAGGAAGCGTTCGTGACCGCGGTCGAGCGCTGGCCGCGCGACGGGACGCCACGCAACCCGTCCGCGTGGATCGTCGCGACAGCGCGCAACCGCGCGATCGACCGCATCCGGCGCGAGCGCACGCTCGCGCGGAAGACCGAGCTCCTCGCACGGCTGGAGGAGCTTCGAACCGAGGAGGACGACGACGTGAGCTCGATCCCCGACGAACGGCTGAGCCTCGTCTTCACGTGCTGCCATCCTGCGCTCGCGCCCGAGGCCCGCGTCGCGCTGACGCTGCGCGAGGTCGGCGGGCTTCAGACACCCGAGATCGCGCGCGCGTTCCTCGTCCCGGAGTCGACGCTCGCGCAGCGGCTCGTGCGTGCGAAGCGCAAGATCCGCGACGCGGGCATCCCGTTCCGCGTGCCGCCCGACCACCTGCTCACCGAGCGGCTGCACTCCGTGCTCGCAGTCCTCTACCTCGTCTTCAACGAGGGGTACGCCGCGACCTCCGACGAGGAGCTCGTGCGGCGCGACCTCTGCGACGACGCGGTCCGGCTCGGCAAGCTCCTCGCGGTGCTGATGCCCGACGAGGCCGAAGTGCTCGGCCTGCTCGCGCTGATGCTCCTCCAGGACTCGCGCCGGGACGCGCGCGTCGGCACCGGTGGCGAGCTGGTGCTGCTCGACGACCAGGACCGCGCGTTGTGGGACGGCGCGAAGATCGACGAGGGCCTCCGGATGCTCGACCACGCCTTGGCGCGGCGTCGGCCTGGGCCGTACCAGCTGCAGGCGGCGATCGCCGCGCTCCACGCGCGCGCCGCAACGCCCGACGACACCGACTGGGAGCAGATCGTCATGCTCTACGGCCGGCTCGAGGAGCTCACCGGCTCGCCGGTCGTCTCGCTGAACCGAGCGGTCGCGGTCGCGATGGCCCGGGGGCCGGGTGTCGGCCTGGACGCCGTCGACCGGCTGTCAGGCCTCGACTCGTACCACCTCTACCACTCGACGCGCGCCGACCTCCTGCGCCGGCTCGAGCGGGCCGAGGAGGCGGCGGTCGCGTACCGACGCGCGCTCGAGCTCGCGACGAACCCCGTCGAGCGTCGCTTCCTGGAGGGGCGCCTAGAATCGCTCGCGTGACGATGACCGCGCCCCTCCGCCGCGTGCTCGTGCGGCGGCCCGGCGGGGTCGAGCGCTGGCGGGAGTACGGCTGGCGTGCCGCACCCGACCCGGTGCGCCTCGTCGAGGAGCACGAGGCGTTCGTCGCCGTGCTCGAGGCCGCGGGCGCGGAGGTCGTCGTCGGCGCACCGCTCGACTCGGCGCTCGACGCGATCTACGTCCACGACCCCGCCGCCGTCACGAGCCGCGGCGCCGTTCTGCTCCGACCCGGCAAGGAGCTGCGACGGGTCGAGGTCGACGCGATCGAGCGCGACTTCGCCGCCGCGGGAGTCGACGTGCTCGCGCGGCTGGAAGCGCCCGCGACGGCGGAGGGTGGCGACATGCTCTGGCTCGACGAGCAGACGCTCGTGGTCGGTCGCGGCTACCGGACGAACGACGCCGGCATCGACGCGCTGCGCGCAGCGCTCCCCGACGTCGACGTGCTCGCCGTCGACCTCCCGCACTACCACGGCCGCGACGAGGTGATGCACATGCTCTCGCTCATCTCGCCGCTCGCGGACGACCTCGCCGTCGTCTACCTGCCGCTGCATGCCCGTGCGGCTCGTCGAGCTGCTCGAGCAGCGCGGGGTCGGCTTCGTCGAGGTGCCCGACGACGAGTTCGAGTCGATGGCGTGCAACGTGCTCGCGCTCGCCCCGCGCGTGGCGCTCGCGCTGGAGGGCAACCCGGAGACGCGTCGCCGGCTGGAGGCGGCCGGGGTCGAGGTGCTCGTCTACGCGGGTGAGGAGCTCTCGCGCAAGGGCGACGGCGGCCCGACGTGCCTGACGCGCCCGCTCGTTCGGGGCTAGTAACGACGTTCTATCCCGGCCAGCGCCAGGTCGACGGCCTCCTCGGGCGTCTGCGCTCGCGGTACGTCTTCGACCTGCAGACCCGGTTCCAGGATCACGACGTACCGCCCGAGGGCCCGAGCGAAGCCGATCTCGGCCAGCGTTCCCCAGCGACCGCCGACCGCGATCACCGCGTCGCCGGACGCCACGACCGCGAGGTTCCGCGCGTGGCCGATGCCCGTGACGACGGCGTGGTCGATCCACTCGTTGGCGTCGGCGCGCGACTCGCCGGGGAGGATCCCGATCGTCGTGCCGCCCGCCGACTTCGCGCCGCGCGCAGCCGCGGCCATCACCTCTCCGAGCCCACCGCAGACGACCGTGGCGCCCCGCTCTGCGAGCAGCCGCCCGACCTCCTCCGCGCGCGCCACGTGCTCGGCGCCGCTGCCGATCACCGAGATCTGCGTCACGGCGTCCTGCGACGCAGCGTCGCGGCGGCGAGCGCCAGCGCGAGCAGGGTCACCGCGAAGACGATCGCGGCATCGCGCGCGATGAGCGCGGCGTCGTCACCGTCGACCGCGCGCTGCAGCCCGTCGTAGGCCCAGGTCAGCGGCAGCGCGTACGAGATCCACTCGAGCAGGGGCGCCATCTGGTCCCGCGCGACGAGCAGGCCGCAGAGCAGGAACTGCGGCAGCACGAACGCCGGCATGAACTGCACCGCCTGGAACTCCGTCTGCGCGAACGCACTCGCGAGCAGCCCGAGTGCCATGCCGAGCAGAGCGTTGCCGACCGCGAGCAGCACCACGACGACGAGCGATCCCTCCACGTCGAGACCGAGCAAGCCGAACGCGACCGCGGCGGTGATCGTGGCCTGGACCGCGGCGACGAGGCCGAACGCCAGGCCGTAGCCCAACAACAGGTCGAGCTTCGAGAGCGGGAGCGTCATCAGGCGCTCGAGCGTTCCGGTCGTCCGCTCGCGAAGCATCGTGATCGAGGTGATCACGAACATCAGGACGAACGGGAAGATCCCGACGAGGGGACCGCCGATCCGGTCGAAGGTCTGTGGCTGCCCGTCGAAGACGTACCTGAACAAGGTCAGCAGCAACGGCGGCACGACGAAGAGGAGCGCGATCGTGCGAGGGTCGCGCCGCAGCTGGCGCAGCACCCGGAGCGCGGTCGCGGTCGTCACGCGCGCACTCACGACGCTCCCTCGATCAGCACGAGGAACGCGTCCCCGAGAGTGTCCGTCCGCGTGCTGCGGAGAAGCTCGTCGGGCGGCGACTGCGCGAGGATCCGCCCGTCGCGGATCAACACGAGCTCATCGCAGCGATCGGCCTCGTCCATCACGTGGCTCGAGACGAGCAACGTCGTGCCCGCCTCCGCGAGCCGGCGGAACGTGTTCCAGAGATCACGGCGCAGCACCGGGTCGAGCCCGACGGTCGGCTCGTCGAGGACGAGCAGGTCAGGACGGCCGAGCAGCGCGGCGGCAAGCGACACGCGCGACCGCTCGCCGCCGGAGAGCGAGCGGACCGGCCGTCGAGAGAGCCGGACGAGGTCGACGGTCTCGAGGACCTCCTCCACGCGTCCCGGCGCCGTTCCGACGATCCGCGCGAAGTAGTCGAGGTTCTCGCGCGCCGTCAGGTCGCCGTAGACCGAGGGCGCCTGGGTCACGTAGCCGACGCGACGGCGGAGCTCCGGCGCGCCGGCCGTCAGGCCGAGGGCCTCGACGGTCCCGCTCCGGATCACCTGAACACCGACGATCGCGCGCAGCAGCGTCGTCTTGCCCGACCCGCTCGGGCCGAGGAGGCCGGTGATCCGACCCTCCGGCACCTCCAGGCTCACGGCCCGCAGTGCGTGCGTCGAGCCACGAACGACGTCGAGCTCTCGCACACGGACAGCGGCCACGCTGCGACGATAACGCCGTGACCGAGCGCGAGGCTCGAGGCGGCACCCTGATCGTCGGCGGCGGCTACGCCGGCAGCATCCTCGCGCGGCACGTCGGGGAGGCCACGGTCGTCAGCCCGGAGAACTTCATGCTCTTCCGGCCGCTCCTCGCCGAGGCCGCGTCGGCCACGCTCGAGCCCCGTCATGTTGTCGTGCCCCTCCGGCAGATGTGCCCGCGCGCGGAGATCGTCGTCGGCAGCGCAACGGCGCTCGACGAGGAGGCCCGTAGTGTGACGGTCGAGTCCCACGCCGGCAGCTTCGACCTGCGCTACGAGCGACTGGTGCTGGCGCTCGGGTCGGTAGCGCGCACGCTTCCGGTTCCAGGCTTGGCCGAGCACGCGCTCGGCTTCAACGACCTCGCCGACGCGATCGCGCTCCGCAACCACGTGCTCGCAGAGCTCGAGTCGGCCGACCTTGCGCCCGAAAAGCCGTCGCACCTCTCGTTCGTCTTCGTCGGCGCGGGGTACGCCGGCGTCGAGGCGCTCGCCGAGCTCAACGACCTCGTGCGCGACGCGCTCCGCTACTACCCTCGACTCCGAGCCGCGCGGCAGCGCTGGGTGCTCGTCGAGGCGGGCGACCGGATCCTGCACGAGCTCTCGCCGAGGCTGGCCGAGTACGTGTCGAAGCTGCTCGCCCGCAGGGGGATCGAGGTGCGAACGTCGACGCGGCTCGAGCGGCTCGACGCGGAGTCGGCGACCCTCTCCGACGGCGAGCGGATCCCGACGCACACGCTCGTCTGGACGACCGGCGTGCGCGCGCACCCGCTGCTCGCCGAGTGGGGCCTCCCGGTGGACGACCGCGGCCGGGTCCGGGTGGACGAGCAGCTTCGAGTCGAGGGCCGCGAGACGACGTGGGCGGTCGGAGATTGCGCGCGGATCGTGAACGGTGCTTCCGGGTCGCCGGACCCGCCGACGAGCCAGCACGCGCTCCGACAGGCGCGCCAGCTCGCAAAGAACCTCGGGGGCAAGCCCGGCCCCTACGCGTACCGGATGATCGGGCAGGGCGCCACGCTCGGCCGCTACAAGGGCGTCGCAGAGATCTTCGGCATCCGCCTCCGCGGCTTCCCCGGCTGGTTCGCGACCCGCTCCTACCACCTCTACCAGCTGCCGCTCTTCACCCGAAAGCTCCGCGTGGTCACCGACTGGACGGTGGCGATGTTCTTCCGGCGCGACATCGCGCAGCTCGGGACGCTCGGACACCCGCGGCGCCTGGAATAAGCCAAGTCCCTCGTCCGGGGGACGCCTGCCCCGGCTGCCCCGCCGAGGATTGAAAGGTCATGCTGCGGCAGTTGACCCGCGAGCCGGTCCTCGCGGCGGGCGTTTCTCTTGCAATCCTCCCGCCCGCGCTCCTGCATTTCCTCTCGACCGAGAAGGTCGCCTGGGGCGGTGTCGCGCACGCGCTCTTCGTCGGTGCGAGCGCCGGCGGCGCCGCGATCGCGGCGATCGTGCTCACCGTCGCGGCCGCGCGTCGCAACGACGGGCGCAGCGTCATGATCGGCTCCGCGTTCGCGGTGATGGCGGCGCTGCTCGTGCTGCACGGCATCGCGACGCCCGGCGTGCTGTTCGACGACTACGGCGTCGTCGCGTTCTCCGGGGCGGCGACGATCCCCGCCGGAGGCGTGCTGCTCGCGCTCTGCACGCTGCCGATCCTCAGGCACCCGCGTGCGGTCAAGCCGCTGCTCTTCATGCTCGGAGCGCTGCTCGCAGCGGTCGTGGTGCTCGGCGTCGTCGGGCTGGCGTTCCCGAACACCGTCCCGGGCGTCCCTGAGCCTCGTTCGACTCCCGCGTGGATCACGCTCGGCGTCGGTCTCGCCTTCTACGCGCTGGTCGGCTGGCGCGCGTTTCGCACCTACCGGCTCACGAGGCGAGCGGCCGACCTGCTCGTCGTCGTTGGAACCGCCTGGCTCACCTGCGCGCTCGCCGCGTCGCTCCTGCTTACGTATCTCGACCTCGGCTGGTGGCTCGGCCATGGGCTCGAGGTGCTCGGGATCGCGGCGATCGGTGTGCCGGTCGCCCTCGACCTGCGCCGCGCGGTCGCATCGCGCCCGCTCCTCGGCGATCTCAGCGCGTGCGAGCTCGTCGCCGCGGAGGAAGCGTTCTTCGGCGGCCAGGTCAGCGCTCTGACGCGACGCCTTGCCGAGCGAGATGCCTACACGGGAGAGCACACACGTCGAGTCGCGCTGCGCGCAGTGCAGGTGGGTGAAGAGCTCGCGCTACCGCCTGAGCGTCTGCGGGTGCTGGCCGCCGGGGGCCTCCTGCACGACATGGGCAAGCTCTCCGTTCCCGACGAGATCCTCAACAAGCCGGCGGCGCTCTCGAACGAGGAGTACGAGATCGTCAAGCGCCACTCCGAGTGGGGCGAGGAGTTGCTGGCGCAGCTCGGGTTCCCGGGCGACGTTCGGCGGCTCGTTCGCGACCACCACGAGCGACTCGACGGCTCCGGCTACCCGTTCGGCGCCTTCGGCGATCAACTCGACCTCGAGACGCGGATCATCGGCACCTGCGACGTGTACGACGCGCTGATCTCGCCGCGTGTCTACCGCGGCGCCTGGTCGCACGACCGCGCGATCTCGCTCCTTCGCGAGGAAGCCGGGAAGCAGTTCGACGAGCGCTGCGTCGCGGCGCTCGAGCGGGTTCTCGACCGCGAACAGCCCGAGCTCGCGCTCGCGGTCTAGCCCAGCGCCGCTGTCAGGCGCTGCTTCGTCTTCAGCACGCCCTCGAAGAGATCGCCGTGCTCCTCGATCCGGCGACGGACGACTTCCATCGTGAACTGCGTCGGGTCGAGCTCCGCGTTCACTTCCTCCCAGCGCAGCGGCGTCGAGACCACGGCTCCGCGGCGCGGGCGCACCGCGTACACCGAGGCGATCGTCTTTCCCTCTCCGTTCTGATTGGAGTCGATCAGGACGCCGCGTCGCTTCGACTTCGTCCACTCCGTCGTCGCGAGCCCGCGATGTGTTCGCGCGATCGCCCCGGCGACGATCTCCGAGAAGCGGCGCGTGTCCTCGAAGGTGTAGCGCCGCTCCACCGGCACGAGCACGTGCATGCCGTCGGCGCTCGAGGTCTTCGGGAAGCCGACGAGCCCGAAGGCGTCGAGCGCTTCCTTGACGAGCAGCGCGACCTGCGCGACCTCCTTGATCCCGACGTCGGGTGACGGGTCGAGGTCGAAGAGCACGAAGTCGGGCCGCTCGGGCTTGTCGACGCGCGAGTACCACGCGTTCAGGTCGATGCAGCCCATGTTCACCATCCAGAGCAGCGCCAGTTCGTCATTCACGACCGGGAAGTTGACCCACTTCTGCGCTCGCGGCGACTCGCGCGTCGACACGAGCGTGCGGAACGTCGGGATCCAGTCCGGCATGTGCGAGGGCGCGTCCTTCTGGAAGAAGTGCTTGCCCTCGATCCCGTCGGGATAGCGGATCATCGTGAACGGCCGGTCCTTGAGGTGCGGCACGAGCACGGGCGCGACCGCCCGGTAGTACGAGAGCAGGTCACCCTTCGTGATCCGCTCGACCGGGAAGAAGACCTTGTCGAGGTTCGACAGCTTGAGCACGCGGCTGCCCTTGCGCAGCTCGGTCGGGAGCGGCTCCTCCTCGTGCACTTCTCTCGGTCCCTTGTCCTCGCGCAATCCCTTGTAGGCCGGAGCCCGGAGGCGGTGATCGTGCGTCCACTCGACGAACTCCACCTCGGCGACGAGCTTCGGCTTGACCCAGACGATGTCGCCCTTGCGGACCCGCGGCGGCTTCGGGACCGGGTCGAACGGCGGCTCAGCCGTCTCGAGCGGCCGCAGCAGCGACAGCAGGCGCTTGATCTCCGCGTCGCCGAAGCCGGTGCCGACGTTGCCGACGTAGCGCAGCTTGCTCTTGCCTTCGTCGAAGACGCCGAGCAGCAGCGAGCCGAACGTCCCTGCGCGCCGCCCCTCGCCGCGCGTGTACCCGCCGAGCACGAACTCCTGGCTGTTGGTCGCCTTCACCTTGACCCAGTCGCGCGAGCGTCGGCCGACCTGGTACGTCGACTGTCGCTTCTTGGCCACGATCCCCTCGAGGCCCTGGTCCTTCGCCGCCTGGAACAACGCGTCGCCGTTCTCGAAGGAGTCGGAGAACTGCACCGCCCTGACGCGCTTGTCGAGCAGGCGCTCGAGCCTGCTTCGCCGTTCGGTCAGCTCCAGGTCGGTGACCGGCTCGCCGTCGATCTCGAGCACGTCGAACGCGACGAACACGTACTTCGTGCCCGGCCGGCCCTGCTGCATCGCCGAGAACGTCGCGCGGCCGTGTTCGTCGACGGCGCACACCTCGCCGTCGAGCACCGCGTTCGGCGTGCGCAGCGCCTTGCCGATCGCCTTCGCGACGTCGGCGAAGCGCGCGGTCAGGTCGTTCTCGTTGCGGCTGAAGAGCGCGACGTCACCGCTCGAGGCGTACGCGAGCGCGCGGTAGCCGTCCCACTTGACCTCGTAGAGCCAGTCCTCACCCTTCGGCACCGTCTTCTCGAGCGTGGCGAGCATCGGCGCGTAGCGACGGGCGCGCTTCACGGGCTCGACCTGCTGCTCGTCGCGCTTGCGCAGGATCAGCCAGTTCTTCTCTTCGCCGCCGAGCTTCGCGGGAACGAGCGTCCAAACGCCGTCGAGCTTCTTGCCGTGCAGGCGAACGGTCAGGCCACCGTTTCGCTTGCGTTCGAGCAGCTCGTACGTTCCGCGGTCCCAGATCTCGACCGTCCCGGCGCCGTAGTTTCCCTTCGGGATCTCGCCCTCGAAGGTCGCGTAGTCGAGCGGGTGGTCCTCGACGTGCACTGCAAGGTGCTGCTGGCCGGGCTCCATCGGCACACCCTTCGGCACCGCCCAGCTCGCAAGCGCGCCGTCGATCTCCAGGCGGAAGTCGTAGTGCAGGCGCGTCGCGTCGTGGCGCTGGACGACGAAGATCGGCTCGGCGCTCTTGCCCTTCGAGCCGAACGGCTCGGGCGTCTGCTTCGGGTCCCGCTTGCGGCGGTACTCGGCGAGCGGCGGCACGTCTGGACTCTGCCCGACTTGTGGAGGAAATGTGCGTCGGGGGCCGCGATCGTCGGCGCGGCCCGTCGACCAGCGGTGCCCGGCGGGAGCCAGGAGCAGCCCTCGAGGCGCCCGGACGCCCTGGCCACCCGGCCCGCTCGGAGCAGGGGGAAAACCCGTCGGGATTGGTTTGCGGCCCGGCCGGTTAAGAGCCAGTCGGAGAGCCTCTCTCCTAGTGGGGGTCCACGCTCGAGGCCGGGTTTTCCCGGCCTCGAGTCATAAAAGGGGCGGGGGAAAACACTGTGGACACTGTGGACGAGCGGGCCGCGAAGCCCCTGTTCTAGGCGAAAACACCGATCGAGCGGAACCGTGCCCGCCTGCGGCGGCTCAGCTCGTCCGCAGGGAGGCCTTCGAGGTCGTCCAGGGCCTCCCGGACCGAGAGCCCGAGGAGCCTGGCCGCCTCGTCCGGGTCGGTGTGGGCCCCACCGTCGGGCTCCGGGACGATCCCGTCGATCACCCCGAGCTCGAGGCAGTGGACCGCGTCCGGCTTGAACGCCGCTGCGGCCTTCTTCGCCTCGGAGGCGTCCCGCCAGAGGATCGCCGCGCACCCCTCGGGCGAAATAACGGAGTAAATGGCGTTCTCCTGCATCAGCACCCGGTCGCCGACCGCGATCGCGATCGCTCCACCGGAGCCGCCCTCACCGATCACGACGGTGACGATCGGAACGCCGAGTCGGAGCATCGTCGCCTGCGATGCCGCGATCGCGCCGCCCTGGCCGTGCTGCTCGGCCGCGACGCCCGGGTACGCACCCGGTGTGTCGACGAGCGTGATCACCGGGAAGCCGAACCGGTCGGCGAGCTTCATCACCCGCATCGCCTTGCGATAGCCCTCGGGGTAGGCCATCCCGAAGTTCCGCTTCGTCCGCTCCTTGACGTCGCGGCCCTTCTGGTGGCCGACGAGCACGATCGTGCGGCCATCGAGCTTGCCGAGCCCCGCGATGATCGCGGCGTCGTCGGCTCTGCCTCGATCGCCGTGGAGCTCGACCCAGTCGTCGAGCAGCCGTTCGACGTAGTCGAGCGTGTACGGGCGATCCTGGTGGCGCGCGAGCTCGACCGAGCGCCAGATCTCGTCTTCGCTCGGCTCGGCCGTGATCCGGTCGAGCTGCTTTTGCAGCCGCTCGAGCTCGCCGGAGACCTTCGTGCCGCCGAGCAGCCCGATCGACTTCAGCTTCGAGAGCCGGTCGCGGAGCCGGAGCTCGGCTTCACTTGCCATTGGCGAAGAGGCGCAGCAGCCGCGCCACGTGGGGCTTCAGTTCGGGTCGCGGCACGATCGCGTCGACGTGGCCGTACCGGAGGTTCGCCTCCGAGAGGCCAAAGTCGTCGGGCAGCTTCTCGCGCGTGGTCTGTTGGACGACGCGGGGGCCGGCGAACGACATGAGCGCCCCGGGCTCGGCCAGCAGCACGTCGCCGAGGCTCGCGAAGCTCGCGAGCACGCCGCCGGTGGTGGGGTGCGCGAGCACCGAGATGTAGGCGCAGCCGGCGTCGTGGAGGTCGGCGACGGCGACGATCGTCTTCGGCAGCTGCATCAGAGCGAGGATCCCCTCCTGCATCCGCGCTCCGCCGGAGGCGCTGACCGACACGAGCGGCACTTCTTGCTCGACCGCGCTCTCGCAGGCACGCGAGAACTTCTCGCCGACGGCGCTCCCCATCGAGCCGCCCATGAAGGCGAAGTCCATGACCGCGAGCTCGCAGGGATTCCCCTCCACCGACGCGCGGCCGATCACGATCGCCTCGCCGAGACCCGTGCCGAGCTCCGCCTCCGCGAGTCGCTCGCCGTAGGGCCTCAGGTCGAAGAACTCGAGCGGGTCATCGGAGCGGACGTCGGCGGCCTCTTCGACGAAGCTGCCCTCGTCGGCCAGGCTGACGATGCGTGCGCGGGCGCGCATCGGGAAGTGGTGCCCGCAGTGCGAGCAGACCCAGAGGCTCTCCTCGAGCTCGTCATCGCGGTAGTGCGACTGGCACTTCGGGCAGGTGTTCGGGTGCTTCCTCCCGTCCGTCGAGGGAACGTCGTTCGTCTCGACCTGGACGTCGATTCCCGGCTCCGCCATGACGCGATGTTAGACCTGACGGCCGCGCGGCGAGTTACAGGCCCAGGGCGTGGGTCAGGCGCTCCAGTCGAGCCACGTTGTCCGGGTCGGGAGTCAGGCCGCTGAGGCCCGCGCCAACGACGGTCGAGCGGGCCCGAAGGTCTGCGAAGAGGCGCTCGACCTCGTCGAGCGTGAGGCCGTCCGGCTCGGGCATGAACGGGGTGATCTCGCTGGGGTCGAGCGAGTCCACGTCGAAGGCGACATAGACGCAGCTGCAGTCCTCGAGCGCCCGGTCGACCGCATCGGGGCCGGTGTGGATCCCGCTCTCCGCGATGAAGGTCACCTCCGGCGGGTCGAGGTTCCGCGCGCCGATCAGCGCGACGTTCCCGGGCGTCACCATCCCGGAGTCCACGATCATCCGGAGCGGCATCCCCCAGACGTTCCCCGACGGCGACGTCGCGGGCGTGTTCAGGTCGCCGTGCGCGTCGAGCCAGATCAGCGCGAGCTGATCGTGGCGAGCCGAGAGACCCTCGAGCGCGCCGACATGCGCGGAGCAGCAACCACCGAGCACGAGCGGGCGGTCGGGCAGCTCCGAGGCGATCGCAAGGTTCTGGTCGGCGAGGGAGTCTTCCTCGACCACGGCGGCCTCGGGGTAGTCGAAGGGCAGGTGTGCGGCCTCCGCCATCGCCTCGCCGCCGTCACCCCACGCGCGCGGCACCCGAACGAGGCCGGCTGCGAACTCGCGCCCGCACGAATGGCACTGGTACTCAGGGCCCAGCGCGACGGCGGTGAACGTTCGGCAGTCGGGGCATTTCGCGCGCAGGCGCGACACGTCGAGACCCTAGCTGCGACGAACGGGGCGGTCGAGCATCACGGTGTCGCGGTAGACGCTCATGCCTGCGCGCTCGTACAGGCGGGTCGCACCGGTGGGGCTCGAAGCGTCCACACCGAGCGTTGCGCGCGTGTACCCACGCTTGCGGAACGCGTCGAACGAGTGCAGCAGCAGCGCCTCGCCGAGGCCTTGCTTCCGCCAGGCGCGTCGCACGCCGAGCAAGTTGACGTAGCCCGTGTCGGGATCGACGTCGTCGGGGTTGTCGAGCGCGAACGCCGCGAGCTCGTCACCGTCGAAGATGAGGAACCAGAGCGTCGGGTCGAAGCCCTCGCGCTGCGTGGTCCAGTGACGAAAATCCTCGAACGACTCGTCGATCGGTTCCGTCGTGTCTTGCCAGACCTCGACGACGACCTCGTAGAGCCGGCGCTCGTCGTCGGGCTCGAACGTGCGCACGTGCAGGCCGTGCGGGCCACGACGGCTCGCGCTCCTCGCCGTCGAGCGCGATCTCCATCCGGTACGAGTGCCGCGTCACGTCGAACCCGTCTTCCCGGTAGAGCGGGAGCAGTCGCTCGTCGTCGGCGCTCGTCCACACTCGGAGCAGCCCGTCGTCCGCGCGTTGCTCGAGCCACGCGAGGAGCTCCGGCACGACCTGCGCTGCGTCGACGTCGGGCGCGACCTTGAGGTCTGACCACCAGCGCACCGGTTCGTTCTTCGTCTGCTCGGCGTCGACGTATCCGACGATCCTTCCGGCTTGCTCGAGCACGCGGACGTCGCGTTGTACGTCGACCGACGGCGTCGTCAGCCAGGTCTGGAGCTCCTCGGCGGTCACATCGGCCTTGCCGAAGATCGCGAGCTGGTGTGCGTTCATCAGCTCGAGCATCGCATCGAAGTCGTCGTCACGCGGTGGGCGGAGCGTCATGACAGCGTCTTCTCGAACGTGACCGTCTCGTCCTCGACGTGCATCCCCGCGCGCTCGTAGAGACGCGTCGCGCCGGTCGGATTCTCGGAGTCGACGCCGAGCCCGACGCTGCGCTCGCCACGCGCGTGGAAGCTGCGGAACGTGTGCTGGAGAAGCGCGAGACCGACCCCGCGGCGGCGCCAGGGCTTACGAACGCCGAGCGCTCCGACCCAACCACCTCCGTAGCGGAAGACGTCGCAGCGGATCACCGCAGCGACCTCATCGCCGTCGCGCACGACGGCCCAGACCTCTGGGTCGAAGTCGTCGGCGTCGAGCCTCGCGCGCCGCCATTCTTCGTACTCGAGTGGTGTGTGACCCCACTCGTCCTCGAACGACTCGCCGAGCGCGGCGTGGAACGCAGGCCCGTCGCCGTCGCGAAACGGTGCGACGGTGAGACCTTCAGGCCATTCGGGCTTGGGCGGGGCCTCGTCGCCAAGCTCGATGCGCATCCCGTAGTGGCGCCTCACAGCCCGGTACCCACGACTCTCCAAGAGCGCCGCGGCGGTCTCGTCCTGGGCAAAGAGCTCGTTCCGAACCGTCGCGGCTCCGAGTTCTCTCGCGCGCACTTCGGCTAGTTCGACGAGCGCCGTTCCGAGCCCGCGGCCGAGGACTTCCGGATGGACGTCGCCCCAGACGTTCGGCGCGTCACCGTGGGGCCAGAGCGTCGCCGCGCCCACCAGTCGCCCGCCGCCGTGGATCAACCAGACGTTCTCACCGGGCTCGGTCAGACGCCACCAATCTCGGATGTCGCCCTCGGTGAGCACAGAGACGCCGAGCACCGCGTGCTCCGCCGCGCGGGCAAGCTCGGTGACCGCGGCAGCGTCGGCGTCGGTTGCGAAGCGAACGTCGAAGCCGTCAGGGAGCGACGAGCTCATCGAGCACCTCCGGGAGAGCCGTGAGGTCCGTGAGCTCACGCGTCGGCTTCGTGTCGTGGCGCTCGCCGAGCCGGTTGATCCAGACCGACTGAAGCCCGAGGTCGTTGGCCACGACGATGTCGTGGAACATGCTCTGCGCGACGTGCACGTGCCGCGCAGGGTCCGCGCCGGTCCGCGCGGAGAACTCTTCCCAGTGCTTCGGCGCCGGCTTGTACGAGCCGATCTCGGACGCAACGACCGTCTCGTCGAAGGGGACGCCGATCGTCGCCTTCGAAGCCTCGATGAAGTCGCGGTCGGTGTTGGAGAGAATCGCGAGCCGCCAACCGCGGCCGCGCGCACGCTCGAGTGCCTCACGTACCTCGGGGAATGCCTTCCACTCCGGCAACGAGCGGCCGAGCGCGTCGTCTTCGCCGGTCGTCACCTCGCCGAGCCGCGCGAGCACGCGCCGCATCACCTCGCGATAGCTGAGCCCCGGTTCGGCGTGCTCGACTTCGGGCTCGAGCTCGTGGTAGCGGCGCAGCAACTCGTCGGCGTCCTCGTCCGGCCAGAGCCGTACGAGCTCCGCGCGGATCCCGCCGTTCCAGTCGATCAGCGTGCCGTAGCAGTCAAACGTCGCCCACCGCGTCATGCGGAGGACGATACGCAAGGAGCTCCCAGCCGTGGTCGCCGAGCCAGTCGCGTTGCTCGCGGAAGTCCGGGCGCACGCGCTCGACGAGTGACCAGAAGCGCCGCGAGTGGTCGAGATGGACGAGGTGGCACAGCTCGTGCACGACGACGTAGTCGAGGATCCGGCGTGGAGCGAGCGCCAGCCGCCACGAGAACGAGAGCGAGCCCTGTGACGAGCACGAGCCGAAGCGCGAGCGCGTGTCGCGGATCGCGATCCGCCGGCAGCGGACGCCGATGCGCGGCTCCTCGACGGCGATCGTCTCCCGCACGAGCGCGCGCGCGAGCCGTCGGCCCTCGTGTTCCGTGAGCTGCGGCGGGTCGAGCACGCGGACCTGCTCGGCGTCCAGCTGCCGTGCGAGCCACGGAGCGTGCGCTCGAAGCGCAGAGTCGATCGCACGGTTGCTCGTGCCGACGGGCACGACGAGCTCCGCCGGCTCTCCCGGCCGCCAGACCGTCCGCAGCAACCGCGCGCGAGGCGACTCGCGCACCTGCACCTCGACGAGCCGACCTCCGACGTCCACGATCCGCACCAGCGCGACGGTACCGACCGAGTCGGCGCGCTCAGTCCGCGAAACGGCGAACCACGATGCACGCGTTGTGGCCGCCGAAGCCGAACGAGTTGGAGCACGCGACGTCGATGTCCGGGGCGTCACGGGCCTCGTTCGGGATGTAATCGAGATCACAGTTCGGGTCGGGCTCGTCGTAGTTGATCGTCGGCGGGAGCTTCCGGTCGCGCACGGCGAGCACCGTGAAGACCGCTTCGATCGCACCGGCAGCGCCGAAGCAATGTCCCGTCGACCCCTTCGTCGACGAGATCGGCGTGTTGCGCGCGTTCTCCTCGCCGAGTGCGAGCTTCAGGACGCGCGTCTCGCTCGAGTCGCCGAGCGGCGTCGACGTCGCGTGCGCGTTCACGTAGCCGATCTCGCTCGGGTCGACGCCCGCGTCGGCGAACGCCATCGTCATCGCGCGCGCCGGGTTCTCGCCGGTCGGATCGGGCTCCGTCATGTGCGCCGCGTCGGACGAGACGCCGTAGCCCACGAGCTCTGCGTAGATCTTCGCGCCGCGTGCCTGCGCGTGTTCGAGCTCCTCGAGCACGAGCACCGCGCCCGCTTCCCCCATCACGAGCCCGTCGCGCGCCTGGTCGAATGGCCGCGAGGCCTTCGCCGGGTCGTCGTTCCTGCGCGACAGCGCACGCATCGAGTCGAACCCTGCGATCCCGACCGCCGTGACCGGCGCCTCGGTGCCGCCGGCGATCATCGTGTCGACCCGACCAATGCGAATCGCGTCGAGCGCGTCGCCGATCGCCATGTTCGAAGCGGCACAGGCGGTGCACTCCGACATCAGCGGTCCCTTGGTGCCGAGCTCGATCGAGACCCAACCCGCTCCCATGTTCGGGATGATCGACGGGATCGAAAACGGCGAGACCCGGTCGGGGCCGCGCTCCTTCAGAACGTCGTAGCAGTCCTGGAACGAGCGAAGCCCGCCGATCCCCGTCGCGATCGAGGCGCCGACGCGGTCCGGCTCCTTCGCAATGTCGATCCCCGAGTCCGACTCGGCCTGTCGCGCGGCGGCGAGGATCATCTGTGCGAACCGGTCCATCCTGCGAGCGGCCTTGCGGTCGATCCACTCCGTCGGGTCGAACTCCTTCAGCTCGCACGCGAAGTGCACCGGGTAGTCCGTGTGGTCGAACTGCGTGATCGGCCCGGCGCCGGACTCACCCGCGAGCAGGCGTGACCACGACGTCTCCACGTCGTTGGCGAGCGGGGTCACCGCCCCCAGCCCCGTGATCACGACTCTCCGTCGTCCGTTCGTGTTCATCACATGCCCAATCCGCCGCCGACGACCACGACCTCGCCCGTGATGAACGAGGCGTCGTCGGAGCTCAGGAACCGTACCGCGCGGGCCACGTCCTCCGGCTCACCGAAGCGGCCGAGCGGTGTCAGCCCGAGCATCTGCTGCTGGGCCTCCTCGGGGATCGCGTCCGTGAGCTGGGTCTTGATGTAGCCGGGCGCGACGACGTTCGCGCGAACGCCCCGGGAGCCGAGCTCCTGCGCGAGGGACTTCGTGAAGGCGACGATGCCGCCCTTCGACGCGGCGTAGTTCGACTGGCCCCAGTTGCCGTGCAGGCCGACGATCGACGAGAGGTTGACGATCGAGCCGCCGCGCCGTTTCATCATCCCGCGCGAGACGGCGCGGCAGGTGTAGAAGACCGAGCTGAGATTGGTCTCGAGCACCGAGCGCCAGTCGTCGTCGCTCATCCGCGCGAGCACGCCGTCGCGGGTGATCCCGGCGTTGTTCACGAGCACGTCGAGGTCGCCGGACTCCTCGACCAGGCGCTTCGCCTCGTCGGCGTTCGAGACGTCTGCCTGCACCGCACGACCGCCGATCTCCGAGGCGATCGCCTCCGCCTCCTCCGCGCCCGACCGATAGCCGACGACGACCGTCGCGCCCGCGCCGGCGAGCTCGCGGGCGACCGCGGCGCCGATCCCGCGAGAGCCGCCGGTGACGAGAGCCGTTTTTCCCTCGAGGGAGGCGAACTCAGGCACGCAGCGCTTCGGTGACTTCGTCGAGCGCTTTCAGGTCGTTCACCGAGAAGGTCTTGACCGATCTGTCGATCCTCTTCAGTAAACCGCTGAGGACGTTGCCCGGCCCCACCTCGACGAAGACCGTGACCCCGCTGCCGATCAGCGCGCGCGCCGCCTGCGTGAACTTGACGGGCGCCGTGAGCTGGTCGACGAGGAGCGTGCGGTAGCGCTGCACGTCCTCGACCTTTGCGGTGACCGTCGACATGAACGCCGCCTTCGGCGCGGCGAAGTCGATCTTCTCGATCGCCGGCCGCAGGCGGTCGGCCGCGCGAGCCACGAGCGGCGAGTGGAACGCGCCGGAGACGCGGAGCTTGATCGCGCGCTTCGCGCCCTCTCGCTCAGCCTCCACGCAGCACTCCCCGACCGCGCGGTCCTCGCCCGAGATGACGATCTGCCCCGGGCAGTTGTAGTTCGCAGGCCACACGCCGACGATCTTCCGGCAGAGCGACTCCACGACCTCGTCGGCGAGTCCGAGGATCGCCGCCATCGAGCCGGGGCTCTCCCGCGCCGCCGCCGCCATCGCGAGCCCACGCTCGCGGACGAGCGCGATCGCCTGCGCCGGCGAGAACGACTCGGCGGCGGAGAGCGCCGCGAACTCGCCGACCGAGTGGCCCACGACGAAGTCGGGGCTGATCCCGCGTGCGCGAAGCGCGGCGTTCAGGGCGAGCGACGTCGCGACGAGCGCGGGCTGCTGCAGCTCGGTCTCGACGAGCTGCTCCGCGGTCCCTTCGAAGCAGAGCTGCTTCAGGTCGAGCCCGGACGCGGCGCTGCCGGCGTCGAAGACCGCCATGGCCTCGGGGACAGCGAGCGCGACGTCGCGGCCCATCCCCGCCTCGAACGAGCCCTGGCCCGGAAACATGAACGCGACCTTGCTCATGCAGCCATCTCCTCTGTCCATTCGATCAGGCCGGAGCCCCACGTGAGGCCGGCACCCATTCCCGTCATCAGCACCTTCGCCCCCGGCTTCAACCTTCCGTCTTTCGCGGCGTCGGCGAGCGCCAGCGGAATCGACCCCGACGACGTGTTCCCGTACTTCTGCACGTTCACCACGACCTTTTCCGGAGGGAAGCCGAGCTTCTTCGCCGCGTGGTCGATGATCCGGATGTTCGCCTGGTGCGGCACGTAGACGTCGACGTCGTCGACCGTCATCCCGACCTCGTCGAGCAGCTTCTGCGCGGACGAGACGAGCACGCGCGTCGCGAACTTGTAGACCTCGCGGCCGTTCATCTTCACGAACGACTCGGGATCCTCGAAGTGCCGCGAGCCGCTGCCCGGGAGCCAGAGTGCCTCGCCGCCCCCGCCGTCGGCGCCGAGCTCGAAGCCGAGGAACCCGCCCTTCTCCACCGGCTCCATCACGACGGCGCCGGCACCGTCGCCGAAGAGCACGAGCGTCGAGCGATCGTCGAAGTCGAGAATCTTGGAAAGAACGTCGCCGCCGACCACGAGCGCGCGCCGGGACAGCCCGGACGCGAGCATCCCGTAGGCCTGCGCGATCGCGTAGACGAAGCCGGTGCAGCCGGCGAGCAGGTCGTACGCCGCTGCGTCCGGCATGCCGAGCTGGTCGGCGAGGAGCGCCGACGACGTCGGGAACAACATGTCCGGCGTCACCGTCGCGCAGAGCACGAGGTCGATCGACGAAGCCTCGACGCCGGCGGCAGCAAGCGCCTGGAGGCACGCCGGCCGCGCGATGTCGGTCAGCGCTTCGTCCTGCGTCGCGAACCGGCGCTCGCGAATGCCGGTGCGCTCGATGATCCACTCGTCGGAGGTGTCGACGAACTCTCGGAGATCGTCGTTCGTCACGACCTTGGCCGGCACGTTCACACCGAGGCCCGTGATCCCGATCCGCGCGCCGTTCGCCTTGCCGATCATTGCTCCACCGCGAACGTCAGCGTCCCGCGAACGGCGAGCTCGCCGTTGACGGTCGCCTTGGCCTTGCCGCGGCCGATCGGGCCGCGCACCTGCTCGAGCAGGCACTCGAGGGTCAGCTCCTCGCCGGGGCGGACGACCCGCTTGAAGCGCACGTCGTCGATCCCCGCGAAGAGCGCCAGCTTGCCGCGGTTCTCCTCCTGCACGAGCACGGCGACCGCACCGGCCTGGGCGAGCGCCTCGACCATCTTCACGCCCGGCATGATCGGGTTGCCGGGGAAGTGCCCGGCGCAGTCCTCGTCGGTGACGACCTTCCGCGCGACCACCCGCGAGCCGGGCTCGAGCTCCAGCACCTCGTCGAGGAGGAGAAAGGGATCGCGGTGGGGCAGGATCTCCTCGATCTGCGCCTTGCCGAACGGCGCGTTCACGCCACGCGCTCCTCGAGCCGCTCGCGCAGGCTGTTCCGCGCCCGGTGTGCGTAGCACTTCGCCGTGCCGACCGGCATCCCGCTCGCAGCCGAGATCTCCTCGAACGAGTAGCCGAGCGCGTCCTTCAGGACGACGACGCGCGCCTGGGCGGGCGGAAGCTCGAGCAGACACGTCCGGAGCTCGTCGCGGTCCCCCACGTCGCCGGCGGGGGCCGCGGTGAGGTCGTCCGGGAGCTCGTCCCAGGAGCGCCGGCGCGCGAGCGCGTCGCGGCACGTGTTCACGACGAGCCGGTGCAGCCACGTCGTGAACTGCGACTCCCCGCGGAACTGCCGAATCCGCGTGCAGACCTTCGCGAGCGACTCCTGGGCTGCGTCGCGAGCGTCCTCGGGGTCGCGAAGGATCCGCCGCGCGATCTTCTCGACTGCCGGCTGGTGGCGGGCGCACAGGGCCTCGAGCGCCTGCCGGTCGCCGTCCTTCGCGCGTTTGACCAAGATGGGGTCGCTCAGCCTCTCGTAGGCGAGCGACGTGCTCGCCCGCAGGGGTTGCCTGATTGGACGGCCCTTCGGGCGCAGTGGTTGCACCTCCACACTCTACGACTGATGGACGATTCGCTCGACCCCGAGACCCTGCTCCCGCTCCTCCGGGGCCGCTTCGGCAGGCCCTACACCTACGTCGAGCGCTGCGAGTCGACCCAGCGCCTGCTCGCGGACGACGCGCCCGAGGGGGCCCTCGCCGCTGCGGACGAGCAGACGGCTGGGCGGGGCAGGCTCGGCCGCGACTGGGTCGCACCGCCGGGCTCGAGCGTGCTCGCGTCGATCGCGCTGCACCCTCGCGTGCCGACCGAGAAGCTCGCCGAGCTCTCGCTCGTCGCGGGCCGGGCGGTCGCCCAGGCGCTTACGGACGTGGCCGAGGTCGTCCCCGAGGTGAAGTGGCCGAACGACGTGCTGATCGACGGTCGCAAGGTCGCGGGGATCCTGGCCGAGGCCCGCGAAGGGCGGGTCGTGCTCGGGTTCGGCATCAACGTGCTCCAGACGGAGGACGAGCTGCCGCAGCGCGCGCAGCACCCAGCGACCTCGCTGCTGCTCGAGACGGGCCGGCGCATCCCGCGGGCGGAGCTGCTCGCAGCCGTGCTCGACCACCTCGAGCGCGAGCACGACGCGTGGGTCGGCGGCTACCGCTGACGGATCGTCGTGCGGTTGCCGGCCGCGTCCCAGGCGGTGACGGCGATCGGGCCCCGACCGCCCGAGAGTGAGAAGCGCCCCGGCCCGACTACGGATCTGACCTTGACGCCGCCGATCGTCCCCGTCACGGTCACCTGCTCGCTCACCGAGAACCGGAGCTGGGCCTTCGAGAGCAACACGAACACCGGCTTCTTCGTGTCCGCCGCGAACCTGACCGTCTGCGAGCGGGTGCCGAACGGCCCCGTCGCCTGGAGGACTGCGGCGTGCTTCCCGTCGCGCAGGCGACCGTCCCAGCGGACGTCCTGCGGCCCCGCCGGAAGGTCGCCCTCGTACACGGTGTCGCCGCCGGCGAGCGCGAGCTTCACGTGCGCGGGGGCCGTGAGCACGAAGGTGAACGCGAGCTGGTCGAGCCGCTTGTCGCCGTTCGGCGAGTAGACGGCCGGCGAGACCGCGAACGCCGCGAGCGTTCGGTCGACCACGATCGGCACGACCGCGTTCGCCTCGCGGCCGCTCGGCGATCTCGCGTTCAGCACGACCGAGTACCGGCCGTCCGGGACGCCGGTCGCCGTGAACCTGAACGACTGCCGACCCGCCTTCTTCTGCTCCGCGAACAGCGTCGCCAGCGTCGCCCCCGACGCGTCGCGAAGCGTCGCGGTCACCAGCGACGCGAGGCTGACCGTGTAGCTGATCACCGTCGAGTCGGCCTGACTGTCGCCGTTCGGGGTGAAGGTCGCGGGCTTCGCCTGCGCGCTCGTCATCGTCAGCGCCGTCGTCACCTGGCCGATCGTGCCGATCGCGGGGCGCACGTCAGCGCCCGCCTCGATCGCGTACGTGTAGCCGGCCGGCGCGGCGAACGTCGCGTCCCACGTCCAGTCGACGTTCGCTCCGGTGCCGGTGCCGGAGGCGACGGTCGCCCCGAGGGCGTCGGTCACGCGCACCGTCCAGGGCCGCGCCGAGGAGAGCCGCGCCGTGAAGCGGACGAGCCCGCCTGCGCTGCCGCTGACGAGCGGGTCGTAGAGCTTGGGCAACCCGATCGCCGCCGCCTTGCGCGCGAGCGCCGGCAGTTGCGCGTACAGCGCGTTCCCGGGGCACGACGTCGGACCGGTGTCGCGGTGGGCGGAGACCGCGGCGAGCGGGACCGGCGTGCCCGACGGAAAGCGCGCATTGCCGCCGGAGATCCACGAGAGCCGGGAGAGCGGGTCGACGTGCGCGACGTCCAGCCGCCACGCGAGCAACGCCGCGATCGCGTCGAGCGCCTTCGCGGTCGGCCTCGTGTTCCCGTAGTCGCCGAGCAGCGAGATGCCGACGGAACCGGTGTTGAACCCTTCCGCATGCGCGCCGACGACGTTGCGCTCGACGCCGCCGTAGCGACCCTCGAACACTTGCCCGTACTTGTCGACGAGGAAGTTGTAGCCGAGGTCGTTCCAGCCGTTTCCCTTCACGTGGTACACCTGGATCGCCCGAACGATCGCCGCAGACTGCGCCGCCGTGTACGCATTCGCGCCCGCGGTGTGGTGCACCACCGCGAACCTGAGCGACTGCGAGAACATCGGGCCGGCCCGCCGGATCTCCTCGTTCGCGCGCCAGCTCGCACGGGGAATCAACGCCGGAGAGCCGGCGATCGAAAGCGTGCGCGCGGGCACCGAGCGAACCGCGCTCTGGACGAAGTGCGCGCGCAAACGCGTCACCCGGCCGCGAAGCCGGTACTGGATCGCGTTCGAGGGACCGACCCAGTACGGGTTGCCGAGCCTCCACTCGAGTGCGGAGCGTCCCTCGGGCGTGCCCGCATCCGGTACGTCGAACGGCTCCGGCTGTGCCGGTCGCCACGCGGTCCAACGACCGCCGACCGAGCGCGTTCGGAAGAGCACGTCGCCGGCGCCGCGCCAGTGCAGGCCGACGAGGTCGAACACCGGCGGACGCGCGCTCGCGAGCGTGCGTGCGTCGCCGCCGAGCGGCACCTCCTGCGTCACGAGCCGCGCGTCCTCCGCCAGCGCAACGGCGGGGAAGGCGAGAGCGACGACGATGGCGGCGAGGAGCTTCACGGGAGGAACGTCCAGAGTGACGGAACCACCAACTTCCCGCCGGTCGGGAGGACACCTCCGTATAGAATCCTTACGAGTGAAAAGCGCAGTTGTGCGGGGCTTTTCCCTGCTGCTCCTGGCAGCGGCCGCGGCACTCGCCGCGCCCGCCGGAGCCTCCGCCGCCCGCGTCCTCGCGATCGAGTTCGCCAACGACGTCAACCCGGTCACGCGCGACTTCGTCGAGGAGCAACTCAAGCGCGCGGAGGAGGAGGACTACGACGCGGTCGTGATCCTGCTCGACACGCCCGGCGGGCTCGTCTCGTCGATGGAGGACATCGTCAAGGCCCAGCTCGCCTCCCCCGTTCCCGTGATCGTCTACGTGTCGCCCGAGGGCGCTTCGGCGACCTCGGCGGGCGCGTTCATCGCGCAGGCCGGAGACCTCCTGGCGATGGCGCCGCAGACCACGATCGGCTCGTCGACCCCGGTCGGGAGCGGCGGCGAGGACCTGCCGGACGACCTGCGCGAGAAGGCGGTCGAGAAGCTGTCCGCCCAGCTGCGCGGGCTCGCAAGCGACCACGGCCGCAACCCCGACGTCGGGGAGCGAGCCGTGCGCGGCGGCGACAGCTGGACGGCCGAGGAGGCCCTCGAGGAGAACGTGATCGACCTGATCGCGCCCGACCTGGCGACGCTGTTGAACGAGGCCGACGGGCGCACGACGGAGCCGAAGGGCCTCGTGCTCGAAACCGCGAACGCCGACGTCACGCACGCGGAGCTGAGCCTCTGGCAGCAGATCCTCGACCTGCTGATCGATCCCAACGTGATCTTCATCATGGTGTCGATCGGCCTGATCGGGATCGTCGTCGAGCTCTGGAACCCCGGCCTGATCTTCCCGGGCACGGTCGGCGCGATCTCGCTGATCATCTCGCTCTTCGCGGCGCAGGTGCTGCCGGTGAACTGGGCCGGGTTCCTGCTGATGCTGCTCGCGGCCGCGTTCATCGGCGCAGAGCCGTTCGTCGCGAGCCACGGGGCGCTGACGGTGGCCGGCGCAGTCTGCTTCGTGCTCGGGGGCCTGCTGCTCTTCGAGCCGTCCGGCGGGGTCTACGAGGTGTCGCTGCCGCTGCTGATCGGCACCGCTGTGACGCTGACGGGCCTGATGGCGCTCATCGTCGTCAAGATCGTCCAGGTTCGGGAGAGCCCCGTTGCGGTGGGCCCGAACACCGTCGTCGGGACGAGCGGCGTCGTCCGAAACGGAGGGATGGTGTTCGTGAACGGCGAGCTCTGGCGCGCGCGGACCGAGAGCGGCGAGCCGCTGCGCCAGGGCGACGAGGTCGAGGTCGAGCGGCTGGACGGGCTCGAGCTCGTCGTTCGCCCCCGCGGCGCGTAGGATCCAGGCGCACCCGGCGAAAGGACTCGATGGCCTTCCTGATCCTGATCGGCGCAGCCGCCTTTCTCCTGCTGATCTTCCTGTCCGCCGCGATCAAGGTCGCGCGCGAGTACGAGCGCGGCGTCGTGTTCCGGCTCGGCCGCCTGCTCCAACCGCCCAAGGGCCCGGGGCTCTTCCTGCTCATCCCGGTGATCGACCGCATGGTCCGCGTCGACCTCCGAACGATCACGCTCAACGTCCCGCCGCAGGAAGTGATCACGAAGGACAACGTGCCGGTGCGCGTGAACGCGGTCGCGTACTTCCGCATCGTCGACCCGGCCGCGGCGATCGTCCAGGTCGAGAACTTCATGGTCGCCACGTCGCAGATCGCGCAGACCACGCTGCGATCGGTGCTCGGCCAGCACCTGCTCGACGAGCTCCTCTCGGAGCGCGACAAGATCAACGCGATCCTTCAGCAGATCATCGACGAGGCCACCGCGCCGTGGGGCATCAAGGTCTCGATCGTCGAGGTCAAGGACGTCGAGATCCCCGCCGGGATGCAGCGCGCGATGGCGCGCCAAGCCGAGGCCGAGCGCGAACGCCGCGCGAAGGTGATCGCCGCGGAAGGCGAGTTCCAGGCGTCCGAGCGGCTGAAGGACGCGGCGCTCGTGATGGCCGACACGCCGATCGCGCTGCAGCTCCGCTACCTGCAGACGCTGCTCGAGCTCGGACCGTCCGCGTCGACGACGATCGTCTTCCCGGCGCCGATCGACCTGTTCCGACCGTTCATCGAGAAGAGCAACCAGGGCCAGGCCACCTGAGCGGAGAGCTCCGCGAGGACTCGCTCTCCGGTCGTCAGGTCGTCGTCGCGGCGGGTCGCTCGAAGCGCCCCGGTGCGAGTTGGCCGCACCTCGAGCCGGAGACGCAGGAGCAGCTGGACTCGTGCCCGTTCGACGCCGGCCGGGAGGACCGCACTCCGCCGGAGACGCTCACGATCGGCGAGCCGTGGCGGGTTCGCGTCGTCCCGAACCTGTACCCCGCGTTCGAGCGGCAGGAGGTCGTCGTCCACGCACCGGAACACGTTCGCTCCTTTGCCGAGCTCGACGACGAGCAAGCCGGCGCTCGTCGCGGAGGCGTGGCGACGGCGACGCGAGGCCGAGCCCGCGGGCTACCTGCACGCGCTCGTCAACGAGGGCAAGGCCGCGGGCAGCAGCCTCGCGCACTCGCACTCGCAGCTCGTCTGGCTCCCGAGCTCACCACCGGCGGTGGAGGCAGAACGTGGCGAGGCCGACCGCGACAACGTGGTCGTCGAGCGCGACGGTCTCGTCGCCACGTGCCCCCGCGCCGGCCGCGTCCCCTACGAGTTGCTGATCGAACCGATCGAACCCGGAGCCGGACGCGTGGACGAGCGACTTCCTGCCGGGAGCGCTGCAACTCCTGGCCGAGCTGCTTCGCCGCCTGCACCACGTCTGCGAAGGACCCGTGCCGGTGAACGCGTGGCTGCACACCGGTCGCCGCTGGCACATCGAAGTCGTCCCGCGGCTGACCGTCCTCGCAGGCATCGAGCTCGGCGCCGGGATCTACGTCAACACGGTCGCGCCCGAGGAAGCCGCCGAGCAGCTGAGAGAGAGCGCCTAGGAGCCGGGCACTTCGACCGCGAACGACGTCGAGCTTCGTTCGCGGAACGTTCTCGCTGCGTCGATCGCGGCGCCGAGGTTCAGGCCCTTGTCCTTCGCCTGCTTGATCAGCATCACCGTCTCGAGCGCGTCGATGTCGTAGATGCGCTGCTTGCGGCCCTTGGTGGGGATCTGCGCCTTGTTCGTCCAGTAGTCCAGTTGCATCTTCGAGATGCCGGCGATCTGGCACACCTGGCCCAAATAGAGCTCGACCTTGCCGAGGTGCTCGGCGAGGTTGATCGGCTCGAGCAGATCGACCTGTCTTCCTGCTGCCACGGAACACTCCTTGAGAGTGGGGGCGCGAGCTGTTTCGACCCCGCTTTGAGAGTTATAGAACCCTTTCTCGCGTTTGGGAAGGGGACGGCGCGCAAATGCCCCCCGAACGAGCGACGATCAGACCGGCTCGGCGCCGTTTCCCGACACCTGCGAGGGCTCCGGGTCGGGGTCGGCCTCGACCACCGGCGCAAGCGTCGACACCTGCTCGCCCTCGCGGAGCCGCATCACGATCACGCCCTGGGTGGAGCGGCCGAGCCGCTTGATGTCGCCGGAGGCCATCTTGATCACGGTGCCGCCGGTCGAGATCATCATCACCTGATACCCCTCGCGCACGACGCGCGCGCCGGCGAGATGGCCGCGCGCCTCGGTCAGCTGAACCGTCTTCACGCCCATCCCGCCCCGGCCCTTGACCGGGTACTCGGTGACGCGGGTCCGCTTCCCGTACCCATTCTCGGTGACGACGAGCAGATCGGCGTCGTCCTGCGCCACGCCGACCGCGATCACCTCGTCGCCGGCGCGCAATTTCATGCCTTGAACCCCCGACGCGTCGCGACCCATCGCCCGCACGTCCTGCTCGTGGAACCGGATCGCCTGGCCGTTCCTCGAGACGAGCAGGATGTCGTCCTTGCCCGACGAGTGGCGCACGCCGACGAGCTCGTCGCCCTCGCGCATCTTCAGCGCGATGATCCCGTCGGACTTCAGCGTCGTGTTGTACGCGGCGAGCTTGGTCTTCTTCACGACCCCGTTCTTCGTGCCGAAGAAGAGATACTCGGCCTCCTCGAAGTTGCGCGTCTGAATCACCGCGCGCACCGCCTCGTCCGACCGGAACGGAAGCAGGTTGACGATCGCGCGCCCCTTCGACTGGCGTGACCCGAGCGGCAGCTCGTGCACCTTGAGCCGGTAGACCTTCCCGACGTTCGTGAAGAACAGGATGTAGTCGTGCGTCGAGGCGACGAAGAGATGCTCGATGTAGTCCTCGTCCTTCAGGTCCATCCCCATGACGCCGATGCCGCCGCGACGCTGCTCGCGATAGGCGGTGACCGGTAGCCGCTTGATGTAGCCCGACCGCGAGATGGCGATCACCATGTCCTCTTCCGCGATCATGTCTTCGAGCTCGAGCTCGTCCTCCGCGGCGACGATCTCCGTCACGCGCTCGTCCTTGCGGCCGTAGATCTCCTTGATCTCGAGCAGCTCCTCCTTGATCAGCGCATCGATGCGCGCGCGATCGCCGAGGATCGCGCGAAGCTCGGCGATTCGCTCCTGCAGGTCGGCGTACTCGTCCTCGACCTCCTTGCGCGCCAGCCCGGTGAGCCGCGACAGCCGCAGGTCGAGGATCGCCTGGGCCTGGAGCTCGCTGAGGGAGAACTGCTCCATCAGGCCCGCCCGCGCCGCGTCGGTGTCCGCAGCGGCCCTGATCAGCTTGATGACCGCGTCGAGGTTGTCGAGCGCGATCAGGTAGCCGGAGAGGATGTGCGCTCGCGCCTCCGCCTTCCGCAGCTCGTACTTCGAGCGCCGGATGACGACATCGCGCTGGTAGTCGAGGTAGTGCCGAACGAGCTCGAGCAGCGACAGCGTCTTCGGGACGCCGCCGACGAGCGCGACGGCGTTGTAGCCGAAGGAGCTCTGCAGCGGCGTGTGCTTGAAGAGCTTGTTCAGCGCCACCTGCGGGATCGCTTCCCGCTTCAGCTCGATGTAGATGCGCATCCCGTCCTTGTCGGAGTGATCGGCGAGCGCGTCGTCGCTCATCGGGATCTCCGTCAGCACCTTGTTCTCGACGAGCTCGGCGATCTTCTCGATCACGCCACCCTCTCCGCCCTTGCGTACGCCGTAGGGAAGCTCGGTGACGATGATCGCGCTCTTGCCGCCGCGCAGCTCCTCGATGTGTGCGCGTGCGCGCATGACGATTCGCCCGCGTCCCGTTCGGTACGCGTCGCGAATGCCCGAGCGACCGATGATGTAGCCGCCGGTCGGAAAGTCCGGGCCCTTCAAGTGCTTCATCAGACCCTCGACGTCGATGTCAGGCTTCTCGATCATCGCGACCACGGCGTCGATCGCCTCGCCGAGGTTGTGCGGCGGCATGTTCGTCGCCATGCCGACCGCGATCCCGGACGAGCCGTTTACGATCAGGTTCGGGAACCGCGACGGCAGCACTGTCGGCTGCCTCCGCGACTCGTCGTAGTTCGGCTCGAAGTCGACCGTGTCGGCGTCGATGTCGCGCAGGAGCTCGGTCGCCATCCGCGACAGGCGGGCTTCCGAGTAGCGCATCGCGGCCGCGGGGTCGCCGTCGATCGAGCCGAAGTTGCCCTGCCCGTCGATCAGCGGGTAGCGCAGCGAGAACGGCTGCGCCATCCGGACGAGCGTGTCGTAGATCGCGCCGTCGCCGTGCGGGTGGTAGCGGCTCATCACGGTGCCGACCGTCGCCGCGGACTTCTTGTACGGGCGGTTCGGCTGCAGACCGTCCTCGTGCATCCCGTAGAGGACTCGGCGGTGCACCGGCTTGAGGCCGTCGCGCACGTCGGGCAGCGCACGACTGACGATGACGGACATCGCGTAGTCGAGGAAGCTCGACCGCATCTCCTGGTCGAGCTCACGGCTTTCGATGCGGCCGCCCCCGATCGGGTCCTGGGTCACCTCGGACATCGCCTACACGTCCAGGAAGCGAACGTCGCGTGCGTTCTGCTCGATGAAGTCACGGCGCGGCTCGACCTGGTCGCCCATCAAGCGGGAGAACCACATATCGGCTGCCGACGCATCCTCGACGTCGACGCGGATCAGCATCCGCCGGGAGGGGTCCATCGTCGTCTCCCAGAGCTGCTCGTGATTCATCTCGCCCAGACCCTTGAAGCGGCTGATGTGGATCCCTTCCTTCGCCAGCTCGAACGCGCGATCCAGCAATGCCTCGAACGTGTGCGCCTCTGCCGTGTGCTTGCCGAGCTTCAGTGAGAAGGGCGGAACGCCGCCGGCGATCTCGCGCAGCCGTTCGTACGTGCGCCGCACGTGGGCGTAGATCGGCGACTGCAGCAGCTCGCGCGGCACGCTGACTTCCTGCGCGGCGCTCGTCTCGATCTCGATCACCTTGACCTTGACCGCGTCGTCCTCCGAGTCCAGCACCTCGAACGAGTACCCGTTCGGTGCCACGTTTCGCAGGAGCGTCGCGATCCCGGCTGTGCTGTCGGCGTCCGACTCCACGAGCCGGTGCGTGACGATGAAGTTGGCGGCGTCGGGGCCGAAGTCGGACCGCAGGCGCGCAGACCAGCCCTCGAACTCCGCAAGCGTCCGCTGGAAGCGTGCGTAGCGGGCCTCGGTGAGCTTGATCGCGCTGCCGTCCCGCGACGTCACCTCGAGCTCCGGGAACTTCTCGCGAACGAGCAGCTCCTCGAGCTGGGCGTCCTTGACGACGTACGTCTCCTGGCTTCCGAGCTTCACGAGGTAGAGGGGCGGAACCGCGATGTAGATGTGGCCGCGGTCGAACAGCTCCGGCATGTGCCGGTAGAGGAACGTCAGGATCAGCGTGCGAATGTGCGCGCCGTCGACGTCGGCGTCCGTCATCACGATCACGCGGTGGTAGCGAAGCTTCGTGATGTCGAACTCGTCGCCGATGCCCGTGCCGATCACTTGCACGAGCGACTGGATCTCTGCGTTCGACAGGACCTTGTTGATCCGGTTCTTCTCGCTGTTGATGATCTTCCCGCGCAAGGGCAGGATCGCCTGGTTCGACTTGTCGCGCGCCTGCTTCGCCGAGCCGCCGGCGGAGTCGCCCTCGACGATGAAGACCTCGCTCAGCGCGGGGTCCTTGGTCTGGCAGTCCGCGAACTTCTTCGCCATCCCGCCGCCGAATGCGCCCTTGCGACGCGTGAGGTCGCGCGCCTTGCGCGCAGCCTGGCGCGCGCGGGCTGCCGAGATCGCCTTCATGATGATCTGCTTCGCGTCCGTCGGGTTCTCCTCGAGGAACTCCGCGAGCCGCGCGTTGACGGTCTGCTCGACGAAACCGCGGACCCACGGGTTGCCGAGCTTCGTCTTCGTCTGGCCTTCGAACTGCGGCTCCTGGAGCTTCACGGAGATGACGGCCGCAAGACCCTCGCGGACGTCCTCGCCCTCGAGGTTGTCCTCCTTCTCCTTGAGCAGGCTCTTGTCGCGCGCGTACTTGTTCAGCGTGCGCGTCAGAGCCGCGTTGAAGCCGGACAGATGCGAGCCGCCCTCGGTGGTGTTGATGTTGTTGGCGAACGAGAAGACCGACTCGACGTACTTGGTGTTCCACTGCATCGCGACCTCGAGCTGGCCTTCGTCGTTCGCGCCCTCGAAGTAGACGATGTGCTTGTGGATCGGATCTTTCGTCTCGTTGACGTGCGCGACGAAGTCGCGGATGCCGCCCTCGTAGTGAAAGGTCACCTGCTCGCCGCCGGCGCGCTCGTCCGTGAGCGTGATCCGCAGACCGCGGGTGAGGAACGCGGTCTCGCGCAGCCGCTGCATCAGCGTCTCCGTCGACCAATCGATCTCTTCGAAGATCTCCGCGTCAGGCATGAACGTGATCGTCGTGCCGGTCTCCGTGGCCTCGCCGACCACCTGCATGTCGCCTTGCGGCACGCCGCGCGCGAACTCCTGGCGGTAGATCTTTCCGCCGCGGTGCACCTCGGCGATCAGATACTCCGACAGCGCGTTGACGACGGACACGCCGACGCCGTGCAGGCCACCGGAGACCTTGTAGCCCTCGCCGCCGAACTTGCCGCCGGCGTGCAGCTTCGTGAGCACGACGGTGAGCGCGGGGAGACCCTGGTCTTCCATGATGTCGACGGGAATCCCGGATCCCCAGTCGCGAACCGTCACCGAGTTGTCGGGGTGCAGGGTGACCTCGGCGCGGTCGTTGCGACCCGCGAGCGCCTCGTCGACGGCGTTGTCCACGACCTCGTAGACGAGGTGGTGGAGGCCGCGCGGACCCGTCGAGCCGATGTACATCCCGGGGCGCAGACGGACCGGCTCGAGGCCTTCGAGCACGGTGATGTCTTTTGCGGTGTAGCTAGTTTGGGTCATAACCAAAAAAGGCCTGCAAATCGCGGCCTTACCGGGTGCGTCAAAGTGTATCAGAATGCGCGGTCAGCACCGCGTCTTGCGAGGCTCTGAGCAGCCGCTTTCGCGACCACTTTCCGCAGGTCCTCGTCGCTGATTTCGGCGGCGAGTTCTTCGCCCTGGCGCAGCTCCTCGGGACCGGGTGACGGCGTTGTCCGCGTGCTGCGGTCGTCGTCTTCGGGACCGAGCTCGGGCAGCTTGCCGACCGCGAAGCGAAGCTTGACCGGCGCGTCCTTCCCGGCAGCCGCGCGCAAGCGCTGCAACACGTCCGCCTCGAGTTGCGCGAGCTCGAACGCCCACGAGGACGAGCTCGTCGCGACGTGGAGCGTTCCGTCTCGCGCGATCCGCGCCGGCCAGGCGTTGCGCGCGATCGTTGCGCCGACGGCCCCGGGCCACGCCTCGACGATCCGCACCATGCCGGCAGCAGGCCCGAACCGGCCGAGTTCGCTCGCGACGTCCGAAGCGATCTTCTTCACGCTGCCCGCACCGTCCCCGGGGCCACCTCGAGCAGCTGGTCGGGGGCGAGCGGCAGCGCGCCGGCCGTGGTGGACGTGATCAGCGTCTGGCCGCCCTCGGGCAGGAGTCGCGCCAGCGTCGCCCGCCGCTCCGGGTCGAGCTCGGACAGCACGTCGTCGAGCAGCAGGAGCGGCGGAACGCCGCTGCGGTCGAGCAGGATCTCGGCCTCGGCGAGGAGGAGCGAGAGCACCGCGAGGCGCTGCTCGCCCTGCGAGCCGTAGCTCCGCAGGTCCCGGTCGCCGGCGAGCACGGCGATGTCGTCGAGGTGCGGCCCGAGGCTCGTCGTGCCCCGCTCGAGGTCGCGCGCGAGCCGCTCGTCCAGCTGCTCGCGCGAGACGGGGCCGCCCTCGTACGCGAGCCTGCCGGGCTCGACCCCGAAGGCGCCGGTCAGCCGCGCGAAGGCCGGCGTGAGCAGCTCGAGGGCATGCCTGCGCGCAGCCGCGAGCTCGGTCCCGAGTGCTGCGACCTGCTCGGTCCAGGGATCCACGGCATCGCGTGACGACACGCCGTTCGCGACGCGCCGCAAGTGCCGCGTTCCGCTGGCCGACGACTGCGCCGTACTCCGCGGACAGACCAGCGCGGGCGGGGAACAGTCGCCCGAGCGCGCGATCGAAGTACGCACGTCGCACGGCAGGCGCGCCCTTCACGATCCCGAGCCGGTCCGGTGTGAAGACGAGCGTGGACACCTCCGCACGCAACAGCTCGGCCGCGCGAAGCGGCCCCCCGTTCAGCTTCGCGCGCTTGCCCTTACCCGGTTCGAGCGTGACGTCGAGCTCGAGCGCCAACTCGGCGCGCCGTCCGCGAAGCGACACGCGGCCGACGCTCTCGCCGAACCGTACGAGCTGCGCGTCGTTCCGCGTGCGCGGCGAGAACCCCTGCGTCCCGACGTGCAGCGACTCCAGCAGGTTCGTCTTGCCGGCGCCGTTCGGCCCCACGACGAGCACGAGACCCGGCGACAACCGAAGCTCGAGCGTCGCGTACGAGCGGATGTTCCGGAGCGCGACCGTGTCGACGATCAGGTGGTGGGGAGCCTGATCGGCATCACGAGATACGTGAAGTCCTCGTTCTCGCCCTGGAGGACGGCCGGTCGCAGCGGGCTGATCAGCTTCACCAGGAGCTCGTCGCCCCCGACCGACTCGAAGCCGTCGCGAAGGTAGTCCGCGTTGAAGCCGATCTCCAGCGGCTCGCCGGTGAACGGTGCGGGCATCGACTCCCGCGCCTCGCCGACGTCCTGCGTCTGCGCGGAGACGGTCAGCTCACCTTCGGCGAACCGCAGCCGCAACGGGGAGTTCCGCTGCGCCATGACGCCCACGCGGCGGACGACCTCGATCGCCTCGGCGCGTGGCAGCGCGACCGTGTGCTCGAACGTCTCGGGGATCAGCTGGCGGTAGTTCGGGAACTGCCCTTCGATCCGCCTCGTGGTCAACGTGACGCCGTCCGCGACGAAGACGACCTGGTTCTCGTGCACGCCGAGCTCGAGCGCGTCTGCTCCCGCCGCGATGCGCGTGACCTCCGTCAGCGCGCGGGCCGGGATGATCGCTTCCAGCTCGGGCGCCTCGCCCTCCATCGGCGTCTCCTTGACCGACAGCCGGTACGAGTCGGTCGCGGCCATCACGAGCTTGCCGGCCTCGAAGCGCGCCAGGATCCCGGTCAGCACGGGACGCGACTCGTCACGCGACGCAGAGCGCGAGACGCGGCCGACGGTGTCGAGCAGCGCCTCCCGGTCGACGTTGAACGTCCCGATCGACTCGACGTCGGGGAGACGTGGAAAGTCTTCGACGTTGTACGTGTGCAGCCGCGAGCTGTACGACCCGGAGTCGACGCGAACGACGCCCTCCTCGGCCCGATGCTCGATCTGGACTTCCTCGTCGGGAAGCAGCCGGATGAGGTCGACCAGCATCTTCCCGGGCACGACGACTGCACCGTCGCCGTCCACCTGCGCTTCGAGCGACGTTCGCAGCGAGAGCTCCATGTCGGTCGCTGCGAGTTGGAGCTCACCGTTCTCGGCGCGAAGCAAGATCCCGCCGAGCACGAGCACCGTTGTCCTTGCAGACACCGCTCGCGCGACGACGGCGAGCTTCTGCGAGAGGTCGTCTCGCGAACAGGTGAGTTTCATACCCGATCCTATGGCTACTGCTTCTAGGTCTTTCATTCTTTAAAAGATTCTAGAAGTAGTAGTAGGGGGTGTGGGGACTGGGGACGACAGAGCTGCTCGGCTCTGGGGACCGCGTTGCGCGCGGGAGAGGACCTGGGGACGAAATGGGGTTCTGCACAGGCATTCGCGCTAACGGACCTGTTTGATCCGAGCTGTGAGTTCTTGGACAAGGTTGTACACAGACCTGTCCTCCCTGATCAGACGGGCGATCTTGGACGTCGCGTGGATCACCGTCGTGTGGTCTCGACCCCCGAATTCCTTCCCGATCTTCGGCAGCGAGGAGTCCGTCAGCTCGCGTGAGAGGTACATCGCGACCTGTCGCGGGTAGACGATGTTCTGCGAGCGCTTCTCGCCGGTCAGCTCGCTCAACGAGAGGTTGAAGCGCTCCGAGACCGTCTCCTGGATGCGACGGATCGAGACCTCGGCGGCCTCGCCCTGAGGGAAGACGTCCTTCAGGACCTCCTGCGAGAGCTCGACGGTCATCGGCCGGCCGGTCAGCGACGAGAAGGCGACCACGCGGGTGAGGGCGCCCTCGAGCTCGCGGATGTTCGACTCGATCCTGCTCGCGACGAAGGTCAGCACCTGTGGGTCGGGGACGTGGATCCCGTCGGTCTTGACCTTCTTGCGGAGGATCGCGATCCGGGTCTCGAGGTCGGGCGGCTGGATGTCGGTGATCAGGCCCCACTCGAAGCGGGAGCGGAGCCGCTCCTCGAGGGTCGAGATCTCGCGCGGCGGGCGGTCCGAGGACATCACGATCTGGCTGCCGGCCTCGTAGAGCGAGTTGAACGTGTGGAAGAACTCCTCCTGGATCCGCTCCTTGTGCTCGAAGAACTGGACGTCGTCGACGAGCAGGAGGTCGTACGCCCGGTAGCGCTGCTTGAAGCCCTCGATCCGCTTGTCGCGGAGCGAGTTGATGAAGTCGTTCATGAAGGTCTCGCTCGTGACGTAGCGGACGCTCATGTCCCTCGAGTGCTGCATCACGTACTGGGCGATCGCCTGCATCAGATGGGTCTTCCCGAGCCCGGTCCCGCCGTAGATGAAGAGCGGGTTGTAGGCCTGTGCGGGCGCTTCCGCGACGGCGAGCGCGGCCGCGTGGGCGAAGCGGTTCGACGAGCCGATCACGAACAGGTCGAAGATGTACTTCGGGTTCATGCCGGCCTCGCCGCGCTTCGGCGGCCGCTCGACCTCCGCGGGCAGCGGCTCCGGCAGGCCGCCGGGCGAATGCCCCTCGACCACGCGCAGGTTCACGCGCCGTTCGTGGCCGATCGAGTCTTTGACGGCGGCCTTGATCAGACCGAGGAAGTGTCCCTCGATCCACTCGCGGGCGAAGTCGTTCGGCACTCGGAGGACGAACGAGTCGTCGGTGAGATCCTCACCTTCGACGTCGTCGAACCACGTTCGGTACGTGGTGTCGTTCAACGCTCCCCTGAGCCGACTGGAGACTTCTCCCCACAGACTCTCGGCAGTCAGCTCGACTTGGTGTTCCACCGAGGTGGGAAGCTCCTTCACATGGGGGCGTGCGAGCGAGCGACAATAGCAGCCTCCCTGCGTTGCCACAACACGCGCACCTCTGGACGAAAAAGGCGCGATTTGCAGGGAGAACAGCACCGCCCACATGACTCTCCACAGGTGTGGACGGCGCCTCGTTTTCCTTGCTTCTGCAGCGGTTCATGCTGTGGAAAACGTCGCCCACAACCGCTTGTCTATACTGGCCGCTCGCCCCGCAAGGGGCGCGAATTTTGTCTCGAACGAGTTCCTCGTGAAGCGCACCTACCAGCCAAACGTTCGTCGCCGGAAGCGCAAGCACGGTTTTCGTGCGCGCATGTCGACGCGCGCGGGTCGCGTGATCCTGAAGCGACGCCGGGCGCGCGGCCGCAAGCGCCTCTCCGCCTGAGCGGCGTGCAACGCCGACATCGCCTGTCGCGCTCGCGGGACTTCGACTCCGTCTACCGTCAGGGACGATCCGTGTCGACGCGCTTTCTCGTCCTCTACTGGTTCGACCGTCCGGAGACGGGTGAGGACCCGCGGCTCGGGATCGCGGTGCCGAAGCAGCTCGGAGGCGCCGTCGTCCGCAACCGGCTCAAGCGGCAGCTTCGCGAGAGCTGGCGCGCGATGCTCGACCGCGTGCCGGCGGGCAAGGACTACGTCTTGATCGCCCGCCCGGGCCTGCCGGAAGCGGTCCAGTCCCGAGGCTTCGACTGGTTGCAGGAGCGCGTCGACGAGGTTCTTCAGAAGGCGGCGGCATGAAGTACGTCGGGATCGGGCTCGTGCAGGGCTACCGCTTCACGCTCGGGCGCTTCGTCCCCGCGGGGACGTGCAAGTACCACCCCTCCTGCTCGCAGTACGCGCTCGACGCGTTCCACGCCCACGGGCTCGTCAAGGGCTCGCTGAAGGCGGGCTGGCGGCTGCTCCGCTGCAACCCGTGGAGTCACGGAGGGTACGACCCGGCGTGAACCTGCCGCTCTTCATCCCGGTTCTGAACGAGCTCGAGCAGGGTCTGACGTGGCTGCTCGAGTGGCTGCACACCTCGGGCGGGCTGACGTGGGCGTGGGCGATCGTCGCCACCACGCTCATCGTCCGGACGGTCCTGCTGCCGCTGACGGTGCGGCAGATCCACTCGATGCAGCGTCTCCAGGCCCACGCGCCGGAGATGAAGGCGATCCAGCAGCGCTACAAGCAGGACCGCGCGAAACAGCAGGAAGAACTGATGAAGTTCTACCGCGAGAACAAGATCAACCCGGCGTCGTCGTGCCTGCCGATTCTGTTCCAGATCCCGGTCTTCCTGGCGCTCTTCTTCGTGCTGAGGGACTTCGAGAAGGAGGTCTTTCCGCAGTACCCGGCCTCCGACCTCGGGTGGCTGTGGGACCTCGTCCCGGACATCACCCAGCCGCTGAGCTCGGACCCGCTGTCGGCGGTCGTGCTCCTGATCCTCTACGCGACGAGCCAGACCGCGTCGACGTACTTCATGTCGTCGACGATGGACAAGATGCAGCGCTACCTGCTGCTCGCGCTGCCGCTGATCTTCCTCTTCTTCGTGATCAACTTCCCGGCTGGGCTGATGATCTACTGGGTCACGACGAACCTCTGGACGACGGGCCAGGGGCTCGTGACGCGGAAGCTCCGGCCCAAGCCGGTGCCCCCGGAGAAGCGCAGCTCGCGGACGGCGCCCGGAGGCGGCGGGGACGGCAAGGCGAAGGCCGAGCCCGAGGCGACGCCGGCCGTTGCGACCGCCCCACCGCGCCGGGTCAAGAAGAAGAAGAAGCGCGCGCGGCGATGAGCGACGAGCCGCTTCGGGTCGAGACGACGGGCGAAACCGTCGGCGAGGCGAAGTGGGCGGCGCTGCGGGAGCTCGAGCACCTCCACCCGGGCCTCGACAAGGCTTCGGTTCGGTTCCAGGTGCTGAGCGAGGGAGAGCGTGGACTCCTCGGTGTCGGCTATCTGCCGGCCCGCGTCGTGGCGGTCGCGGATGAGAGCGCCGTGCCCGAGGTGCGGGACGAGAGCGATCAGGCCGCGCAGGCGCGCGAGCTCGTGGCTCGCGTTGCCGAGGGGATCGGCGTGCGCTGTCGGATCGACGTGCGCGAGGACGAGGAGGCGATCCACGTCGTCTGCGGCGGCGCCGAGCTCGGCCTGCTGATCGGCAAGCACGGGCAGACGATCGACGCGATCCAGTACCTCGCGAACGCCGTCGCGCGCAGAGGCGGTGTCGAGGGCGCGAAGGACGTCGTCGTCGACGCTGCCGGCTATCGCGACCGTAGACGCGCGACGCTCGAGACGATGGCGGTTCGCGCGGCGCAGCGCGCGCTCGAGGACGGTCGCGCCGAGCTGGAGCCGATGACGTCGATCGAGCGCAAGATCGTCCACCTGCGGCTGAAGGAGTTCCCCGGCGTCGAGACGGCGAGCGAAGGCGCCGAGCCGAACCGGTTCGTCGTCGTGACGAGTGAGTGACGAGCGCCTCCGGCGCTGGATCGCCCAGCTCGTCGCAACACCGGGCCTGACCGCGATCAAGGATCCCGACGAGGCCTGGCACGAGCACGTCGAGCGCTCGCTCGAGGCGGTGGACGTCGTCGCTCGTTTCGACGGGCCGATCGTCGACGTGGGCTCGGGGGGCGGATCGCCCGGAATTCCGCTCGCGGTCGCGTTTCCGGAGCGGGAGGTGACGCTGCTCGAAGCGCAGGAGCGCAAGGCAGAGGCACTCGTTCGTCTGGCCGCCGAGTTTCCGAACGTGAACGTCAGCCGGGGCCGAGCGGAGGAGCACGAGACGGACCGATACGGCGTCGCCGTCGCCCGCGCGCTCGCGCCCCCGCCGGTCGCCGCCGAGTGGTGCCTGCCGCTCGTCGCCCCGGGCGGCGCGGTCGTTCTCTACGTCGGGCCGAGCGCCGACGTCGAGCACGTCCAGCGGGTCGCGGACCGCGTGGGCGGCGGCCGGGTCTCGGAGGAGCGTGGATTGCTCGTGATCCCGAAAGTCGCGCCCACGCCGGAGGGTTTTCCGCGCCGGCCGGGCGTGGCGAAAAAGCGTCCGCTCGCCTGAGTAGGCTGGCCGGGTGGCGAGGATCTATGCGGTTGCGAACCAGAAGGGCGGCGTCGGGAAGACCACGACGGCGGTCAACCTCGCCGCGTGTCTCGCGGAAGCGGGCGAGAAGTCGCTCGTCGTCGACCTCGACCCGCAGGCGAACGCGACCTCCGGCCTCGGCGAGAGCGCGAACGGGACGTCGAGCTACGACCTCCTCGACGGGGTCCCGCTCTCCGAGCTCGCGAAGCCGACCCGCTTCGCGAACCTCTCGCTGGTGGCGTCGAAGCCGGCGCTCGCAGGCGCGGTCGTCGAGCTCGCGCGTCGCGACGACGGCGACCGCTACCTGGCCGAGTCGCTCGCGGAGGGAACCGACGCGTACGAGTACGTCTTCCTCGACTGCCCGCCGTCGCTCGGTCCGCTGACGGTCAACGCGCTCGCCGCGGCCGACCGTGTGCTCGTGCCGGTGCAGGCCGAGTACTACGCGCTCGAGGGGCTCGCGGAGATCATGCGCTCGATCGAGCTGGTGAAGACACGCCTCAACCCGCGCCTCGGTGTCGCCGGCCTCTTGCTGACGATGGTCGACTCGCGCACCCGGCTCGCCCAGGACGTCGAGCGCGAGGTGCGCACGCATTTCGGCGACCTCGTCTTTCAAACGACGGTCCCCCGCTCGGTCCGTCTCGCTGAGGCTCCGAGTCACGGACTCCCCGCGATTGCGTACGACCGCCGTTCACCCGGCGCCGACGCGTACTGGAAGGTGGCGATGGAACTTGTCGAGCGCGCCTAAGCGAAAGGGGCTGGGCAAGGGCCTCGAGGTCCTGATCGGCGGCCGCGACGGCGGCCAGGAGCTCGCCGAGCTGCCCGTCGACCAGATCCACGCGAACCCGCGCCAGCCGCGGAGGCGCTTCGAGCCCGACGCGGCCACCGGGCTCGCAGCGTCCGTTCGCGCGCAGGGGCTGCTCCAGCCGATCGTCGTCCGGCCGCGCTCCGAGGGCGGTTGGGAGCTGATCGCCGGCGAGCGCCGCTGGCGTGCCGCGAAGGACGCCGGGCTGTCGAACCTGCCCGCCCTGATCCGAACGGCCGACGACCGCGACTCGCTCTTGCTTTCGCTCGTCGAGAACGTCGCGCGCGAGCAACTGTCCGCGGTCGAGGAGGCTCGGGCCTACGCGGTGCTGCTCGACGAGTTCGGGCTCAGCCTCGGCGAGGTCGCCGAGCGCGTGGGCAAGGCCAAGTCCACGGTGTCGAACCGGGTGCGCCTGCTCGAGCTTCCGGAGGACGTCCTCTGGATGCTCGCCCGCGGCGACCTGACCGAGCGGCACGCCCGCGCGGTGCTCGCCGTCCCGGACCGCGAGGGCCAGAAGAAGCTCGCGAAGCGGATCGTCGAGCAAGGGCTCTCGGCCCGCGCCGCCGAGCGCGCGGCGCAGGACGCCGGCGCGAAGCGCAAGCCGCGCAAGAAGAGCTCCGTCGACCCGGCCCTCGCCGGGCGGGTCCGCGAGGCCTTCGAGCGGGCGACCGGCTTCCACGCCCGGGTCGGCCCCGGCCAGGTCGTCGTCGAGTTCCGGGACGAGCACGAGCTCGAGGAGCTCGCCGAGGCGCTCGAGAACCTGACCCCCTAGGCCGTATCCATTTGCCGCTCCGGGCCGTTGGAGGGTCAGGATGCTGGGCCTGTGGCACGCCGACCTCGAATCGCTCGAGGCGATCTCGCAGAACGACGACGCGAAGCGAATCTTCCTCCGCATGGCCGCGCTGTCCCAGAACGGCCGCCTGCCGGAGTTCCTGACGGAGCTGAACTACGACCCCGAGCTCGACGAGGACACCAAGGGGACGATCACCGAGCTCGCGAGCGACGAGTCGTTCCTGCTCGTGGTCGAGGACTACCTCCGCCGTACCCGGCACTTCCACTAGCCCTCGCTACACTGCGGCCTGCTTCGGGCGATTAGCTCAGTTGGTTAGAGCGCCGCTCTGATAAGGCGGAGGTCCGTGGTTCGAATCCACGATCGCCCACTCCGAACGCCGGCCTGCGCCGGCGTTTTCGCGTTCGTTGGGCGGAAAAACCCTGAGCTAGACTCAGACGAGGAGCCGTCCGGTGCATGAGATGGACATCTACGGGGTCAGCTTCGACCTGGTTGGCAAGCAGCCGATCGTGCTGCTGAAGACCAAGGACGGCAATCGCTACCTGCCGATCTGGATCGGCCAGACCGAGGCGGCCGCGATCCTGATGAAGTTGCAGGGGGCATCGACGCCGCGGCCGATGACGCACGACCTCCTGACCGAGATCCTGAGCGAGCTCGACGCGCGCATCACGCGGATCACCGTGACCGAGCTCCGCGAGAACACGTTCTTCGCGCAGGTCACGGTGCAGCTGGACGGTACGGAGGTCGAGGTCGACTCGCGCCCGTCCGACGCGATCGCGCTCGCGATCCGCGCCGAGGCGCCGATCTTCGCCGCCGACCAGGTGATCGAGGAGTCGGCGATCGAGTTCGAGGGCGACGAGGTGAACGAGGAGGAGATCGTCTCGGAGTTCAAGCGCTTCCTCGAGGACGTGTCCCCCGAGCAGTTCGCCGAGATCGACGAAGAAGACGATCGGTAGCGGCCTCAGTTTGCCGCGGAAGACACCGCCGCGGCCGTAACCGCGATCGCGTTGAACGTCGCGTGGAGCGCGTACCCCGGGAGGACGCTGCCGCTCACCTCGCGCATCAGCGCGAGCCCGAGCCCGAGGAGGAAGATCAGCGCGAAGCCTTCGACCAGGCCGTGCACGGCGGCAAACGCCGCGGCGGATCCGACCACCGCGACCGCGCGACCGAACGGGCGGAGGAGCGTGAAGCCGATCCCACGGAAGAGCAGCTCCTCGACGAACGGGCCGACGAGCACGACGAGCGCGAGGTTCGCCGCGAACACCAACTGGTTCGGCGGGGGCCACTCGTCAGGGACGAGCCCTTGCTCGCTCGACGGATTGAGGCCGAGTGCGCTCAGGATCCCGCCCGCGGCGACGACGAGCAGGAAGGTTCCCACCGCGATCAGGGTCGTGCGGCCCACACGCCTCGGGGCGCGGAGGGCGAGGAGCTGTCGCGCGCCGGCGGCGAGCGCGAGCGCGATCGAGCCGAGCAGGATCCACTGTGTGAGGCTCCCGGCCGCGAAGCTCCCGCTGTAGAGGGGGTCGTCGATCGGTTCGGAGTCGGCGACGTAGCGGCCGTACACCTGCGCGAAGGTCAGCAGCGCAATGAGGGCGAGCCAGATCGCGAGCCTCGTCGGGTGGATCGCCCGCTCTCGTTGACTGGCGGCCACCGTCCTCCCGATGATACGGGGGTGGCGCCGAGGCACTTCACCCGCGAGGAGGCGAACGCGCTGCTCGCGCAGGTCCGACCGCTGACCGAGCAGCTCGTCGAGCATCGCGCGGCGCTCGCGGCGGCCCAGTCCGACCGCAAGCGGCTGGCGCTGCAGATCGCGGGGAACGGCGGCGGGGTCGACGTGACCAGCGCAGCCGTCCTCGACGAGCAGATCGCCGGCGAGCACGCCGGCGTCGCACGCTGCGTGAACGCGATCCACGAGCTCGGCGGGGTGGTCAAGGACGCCGGACGCCGGGCTCGTCGACTTCCCCGCGCGGGTCGACGGTGCCGAGGCGTTCCTTTGCTGGCGCCTCGGCGAGGCCGAAATCGCCTACTGGCACGGCATCGATGAGGGCTTCTCCGGCAGGAAGCCGCTCGACCGCTAGGGAATAGACGCGGATGGACTGGGATGGCATCGCGATCGCCGCCGGCTTCGTGCTCGTCGCGATCGTCGCTGCGCGGCTCGTCGACCGCCGGATGGCGCGGCGGACGCTCGACCCCGTGGTGGCAACGCGTTACCGCGTCCTGAGGCGGACCGTCACGACCGTGATCGTCTCGGTCGGGATCCTCTCGGCCCTGCTGACGATCCCGTCCGTGCGCGCGATCGCCGGCGGTGTGCTCGCGTCGACGGCGATCCTCGGGCTGATCATCGGGCTCGCGGCCCAGAAGACGCTCTCGAACTTCGTCGCCGGGATCCTGATCGCGGTCGCGCAGCCGTTTCGGCTCGGAGACCTGATCACGGTCGAAGACCAGAGCGGACGGGTCGAGGAGATCGGCCTCACCTACACCTTCATCCGCCTGACCGACGGGGCCCGCCTCGTGATCCCGAACGACACGCTGGCCTCGGATACCATCCGGAACTCGACAATTCGGAGCGTGAACACGGTGGCAGAGATCAGGGTTGAGGTGCCGCTCGCGCAGGACGTCACCGCCGCCATGGACGCACTTCGCGAGGAGATCGCCGAGTACGACGGAGCACAGGTCGTCCTGAGCGGGCTGGAAGGGAACGCGACGCTCACCGTCCGCGTGCCGTCGCCGCACGGCAACGCCGAGGAGCTCGAGCACGAGCTCCGGCTGCGCGCGCACCACCGGCTGCGTGAGGAAGGCGTGCTCGGTTGAGCCCGCGTCTGCCCGGCCTCCCGGAGCCGCAAGGGTACGGCCGTCGCCGCCGCCGCAACCGGCGTCGAGCGACGCGTCGCCACAAGCAGAAGCTCGCGCTGCTCGTCGTTGCCGCGGTCGCGCTCGTCGTGGTCGTCCTCCCGGCGGGTGGCGCAGGCGGTGCGGCGGTCGTGTGCGCGAACGTCGATCTCGACGACCTGAAGGCGATCGGCACCGAGGAGAACTCCTTCATCTACGCGGCGGACAACTCGCTGCTCGGCTCGATCCCCGCGGAGAAGAACCGCCAGCCGGTGGCGATGGCGCGCATCAGCAAGTGGATGCCGAAAGCGTCCGTCGCGATCGAGGACCGCCGCTTCTTCACGCACGACGGCGTCGACGTCGAGGGAATCGCGCGCGCCGCGTACAAGAACCTTCGCGAGCAGCGCGTGGCCGAGGGTGGCTCGACGATCACGCAGCAGCTGGTCCGCAACCTCTACATCTCGCGCGAGCGCACCTTGGAGCGGAAGCTGCGCGAGGCCTGTCTCGCGATCAAGCTCGAGCGCGCGTACTCGAAGGAGTGGATCCTGACGGGCTACATGAACCAGGTCTACTACGGCAACCACGCCTACGGCGTCGAGGCAGCCGCGCGCACGTACTTCTCGCTGCCGGCGCGCAAGCTCACGCTGGCGCAGTCGGCGCTGCTCGCGGGCCTGCCGCAGGCGCCTTCGACCTACGACCCGTTTCTGCAGCCCGAGCGTGCCCTCGGGCGCCGCGACGAGGTGCTGCGCGCGATGTTCACGACCGGAGCGATCACGTCCAAAGAGTTCAACGTCGCGATCGCGGACCGCAAGCTCAAGCTGAAGCCGGGCAAGCTGTACCGCCGGATCCGCGAGCCGTACTTCTTCCGCTACGTCTACAACGAGCTCGTCAAGGAGTACGGCGCCGCGACGGTGCGCACCGGTGGGCTCCGCGTGTACACGACCGTCGACCGCAGGCTGCAGATCGCCGCGCAGCGAGCGATCAAGGACACGCTGCCGTACAAGGACGATCCCGCCGCGGCGGTCGTGTCGATCGACCCGAAGACCGGTGCGATTCGCGCGATGGTCGCCGTGACGCCCCAGCGCGTGAAGAATCAGTACAACCTCGTCTCGCAGGGCCGTCGGCAGGCGGGCTCGACGTTCAAGACGTTCGTGTTGACCGCGGCCGTCGAGCGCGGCGTGAACCCCGACACGACGTACTACCGCTCGGGCCCGTTCCGCTACCAGCCGGACCCGCTGACGGAGCCCTGGGAGGTCGAGACGTACAGCAAGAGCTACCTCGGCGCGACGTCGATCTCGCGCGCGACGCTCGCCTCCGACAACACGGTCTACGCGCAGTTGACGCTCGACCTCGGCCCGGAGAACGTTGCGGCCGTCGCGCGGAAGATGGGCGTCACCGTGCCGCGCGAGGAGATCGTGCCGGCGATGGGGCTCGGCTCGATCTCGGTCTCGCCGCTCGAGATGGCGTCCGCGTACGCGACGCTCGCCTCCGGCGGGATCTACTCGAAGCCGATGGCGATCCGGAAGGTCGTGTTCTCGGACGGCAAGGAGGACACGAACACGGACTGGGGCAAGCCGCAGCGCAAGCGCGTGCTGGCCGACTGGGTCGCCTATGAGGTGACGCAGATCCTCGAGGACAACGTCTACTCGGGGACGGGCGTCGGGGCGCAGATCGGCCGTCCGGTGGCGGGCAAGACCGGGACGACCGACAACCACGCCGACGCCTGGTTCGCGGGCTTCACGCCACAACTCGAGACGGTCGTCTGGGTCGGCTACCCGCAGGGCCAGATCCCGATGACGAGCGTGCACGGCATCTCGGTCGCGGGCGGAACGTTCCCGGCGGACATCTGGCGCCGCTTCATGCTCGTCGCGATGGAGAACAGGGCCGTGTTCGAGTGGCGGCAACCGAACCACAGCCCGGAGTGGCAGCCGTTCGAGCAGGGGCAGTACGCCGTCGAGTACGTCGCGCGGCCGGCTCCGGCGACGACGACCACGGAGGCGCCCGCGCCGCCGCCGGTCGAGCCGCCGCCTGCCCCGGTCGAGCCGCCGCCGACGACCGCGCCGCCGCCGCCGACCGCGCCGCCGCCGCCTCCGCCGACCCAGCCCGGGGCCGTCGCCCCATGACGGCCTGACCCGGCTCGCGCCGGGGCTTCTCGTCCTCGCCTGCGTCGCGGGCTGCACCGCGCTCGCGTGGCCCGGCGACTCGCCGATCGTTCCTCAGGCCGGCGGCGCGCTCGTCGGCCGCGCCGGTTGGGCGTGGGCGTTTCTCGGGCTGCTCGCGCTCGGCTTCGTCGCGTACCTGGCGGGACTCCACCGGATCGCGCGCGGCGGCGTGCCGCTTCGCTGGGTGGTCGTGCTCGCGCTCGCCGTGCAGCTCGTGCCGCTGGGAGCGCCGCTGATGCTCTCGAGCGACGCGTGGACGTACTGGATGTACGGGCGGATCGCCGCCGTTCACGACGCGAACCCGTACGAGGACCCGCCGTCGGCGTTTCCCGACGATCCGGCGTACGAGTGGGCCGGCGAGCGCTGGCGCGACTCGACGTCGGTCTACGCGCCGGGGTTCACGCTCGCTTCCGAGCCGATCGCTCTGGCCGCGGGCGAGTCGCACGACGCGGCGGCCTGGCTCTACAAGGCGCTCGCGGCGCTCGCCGCCTGCGCGACGGTCCTGCTGGCCGCGCGATTCGCGCCGCGGCCCGCGCTCGCGGCCGCGTTCGTCGGGTGGAACCCGTTGCTCGCGGTGCATCTCGCAGGCGGGGGCCACAACGACGCGTGGGTCGGCGCGCTGCTCCTCGCCGCGCTGGCGACGCAGGCGAAGGGAGTCGGCTGGGCGTTCGGTGCCGCCGTGAAGTGGATCCCGCTCGTGCTCCTGCCGCTGCAGGCGCTCGCGACACGTCGGCGGGCCGGACTGGGCGGGTTCGTCGTCGCCTCGGGCGCGATCGTCGCGCTCGCGACGTGGCGCTACGGCTTCGCCTGGGTCGATGCGTTCGGACCGCTCGCCGACAACGCGAGGGAGACGACGAGCTACGCGCTCCCGCACCGCCTCTCGCAGCTCGGCGTTCCCGAGGGCGCCGCGATCGCGTTGTTCGCCCTGCTCTTCGCGGTCGTCTACCTGGTGCTCGCGCGGGCGGCGTGGCGCGGTCGTGCGAGGCTCGCGCTCGCGTCGGTTGCGCTGCTCGCGTGCGCGCCGTACGTGACGCCGTGGTACCTCGCGTGGGTCGTTCCGCTCGCCGCGGTCGAGGAGGACAAGCTCGCGCGGGGGCTTGCGCTGGCGTTCACGGCGTACCTGCTGCCGCAGACGATTCCCGTCTGAACACGAGCACTCCGTCCTCGTCGAAGACGAGCTGCCAGTTCGGGTCGCGGCGGACGCGCGCGATCGCGATCGCGTACGGCCCCGGCGCGAAGCGGTCGAGGTAGCCGGGCGAGCGCTCGTCCACGGCGATCCAGGTCGCGTCCGTGCGGATCGGGAAGCTGAGGAAGCGTCTCCGCTCCGAGAGATGCGCACCCAGCGAGTTCGACGCGGACACGACGGCGTCGTCCGGGATCAACCGAAGCGCACGCGCGGCCGTTCGGTCGTGGTCGCTGATCAGCGCGGCGCCTGCCTGGTGGTCCTCGCCGCCCGGAATGTCGGCCCAGAGCGGGATCGCTCCCAGCACGAAGTTCGACGCCAGCACGAGTGCGACGAGCGGTTTCACGACGGGTCGCCTGAGGCGGGCGGCCGCGAAGATCGCCGCGGCGAACAGCGCGGGAACGATCGGTGCGACGTAGTGAAAGTGGATCGACGTCTGCGTGCTCGTCGACGAGAGCAGGTTGAGCGCGAGGTCCGGCAGCGCCGGCAGGAGCGCGAGCGGTGCAGCGAGCGGCAGGAACGCCAGCGGAACGAGGAGCGCCAGGAGATAGGTGAGCCCGTCCCAGTCGAACAGCGCCTGCGCGATCGCGAGCGGGTCGGTGACGAGCGTCTTCAGGATCCCGGTCGGCGAGCCGCCGACCTCCTCGTAGCGGCCGGCGAACGGGCTGCCGCCGTCGTTGAAGTGCTCGACGACGCCGAGCGCGAAAGCCGCGAGCCCGACGCCGGCGACGGCGATCGCGATCCCGGCGACCCGGCGCCTGCGTGCGAGCGCGTACCAGAGCCCGAGCCCCGCAACGGCGAGGGGGATCTCTTCCTTGGTCGTGCACGCGAGCGCGGCGCAGATCGCGAACGGCAGGAGGCGATCCTCGTCGAGGAACCAGAACGCGAACAGCAGCAGCGGGCAGGCGAGCGCAACCGGATGGAACTCCGAGAGCGCGACCCACTGGGTCGCGGGAAAGAGCAGATACGCGAGCGCGAAGCCGAGTCCCGCGCGCTCGGACTCGAGGTGCTTGCGGGCGAGCCAGAACACGGGCAGCGCGCCGAGTGCCAGAGCGACCGCCTGCGCGACGAGCAACGCCTCGGGGCTCGGCCAGACGAGCCAGAGCGGGGCGAAGAGCACGAGGATCGGGTCGAAGTGCGACGCGAGCCGCGTCGTCTGGTCGCCGGCGAGGTTCGTGACGGCGAGCGGGTCGCCGTTGGCCGTCGACCACACGGCCTGCGTCATGTTGCCGAGGTCGAAGCGGCCGGTCGTGAACGAGCGGTGTCGCAGGACCGCCAGCGCGCCGAAGCCGGCCGCGAAAGCGGAGATCGCAAGCGCGAGCGGCCGGTTCAACGCGCGCGCTCGAGGATCGAGAGCCACCGTCGCCCGAGCACGTCTTCGCTCGCGTGACGGCGGTATGCGGACAACCCGCCCTGCGCGATGCGCGCTCGCAGCGCGTCGTCGGTCGCGAGCCGACGCAGTGCGCTCGCGAGCGCGGAGGCGTCGCCCGGTGGGACGAGGAGCGCGCTCTCGCCGTCGACCAGCAACTCGCGCGCTGCGGGCGTGTCGGCCGTCACGAGCGGTGTCGCGCACGCGAGCGCCTGAAACGCCTTGTTCGGGATCACGCGCGCGGCCTTCTCGGAGCGGCCGAAGATCCCGAGCGCCGCCCCGGCTGCGTGGAGCTCGCCGGCGAGTTGTTCGTACTCGACCCACGGCACCCACTCGACGTTCTCGGGGCGGCGCGCGAGCAGCGCGTCGAGTTGGCCGCTGCCAACGATGCGGAACGGAAGCTCGGGCGCGAGCCGCGCAGCCTCGAGGATCGTCTCCAGGCCGTGCAGCGGGATCAGCTTGCCGACGAAGAGCGCGTGCGTGAACTCGCCTGCGGGACCCGGTTGGAAGAGGCGCTCTTCCGCGCCGACGAAGCAGACTTCGACGCGCTCGAGATCCGCGAGCTCTGCGAGGAACTGCGCGTGCTGCTCGGTGTCCGCGACGACGACGTCGGCTGCGCGGAGCGCGCGCCGGTCGACGAGCTCGAGTGCGCGCGCAGGGAGCGAGCCGGCGCGGAAGCGGGCGCGGTCCGACACGAGGGTGTCGGACGAGCGAGACGAGCGGGTTGAAGAGCACCGGCGCGCCGCGCGCGGCGCGTCTCGCCGCCGGCAGGTCGAAGTGGCCGGGGTAGCCGACGATCACCGCGTCGTAGCGCTCCGACGGTCGCCGGAGCAACCGGAGCTCTGCGCGCGCCAGGCGCAGCGCCGTCCTCGGCCCGGCACGCCACGCATCGCGGGTCCCCTCCCACACCGGCTCGTGCCGTTCGACGACCTCGACCCCTGCGCCGCGCAGGCACGAGATCACCTGCGCGTTGCGTGGGTAGCCGCGCTCGTACGTCCCGAAGTAGAGGACCTTCAGGAGAGGATCTCGTCGACGTGCAGCTCGTCGCGCCCCCGCTCGAGCGCGCGTTCCTCGTGGTGCGTCGTGATCATCTCGCCGATCAAGCCGAGCGACAGGAACTGCATGCCGACGACCACGAGCAGCACGCCGAGCGTCAGCAACGGCCGATGGCCGATCGCGCTGCCGCTCAGCCAGAGCACCGTCAGGTAGAGGCAGACGAGGACGCCGATCCCGCCGAGTGCGAGCCCGAGCCCCCCGAAGAGGTGCAGCGGCCGATGTCGGTAGCGCCCCATGAACGTCACGGTGATCAGGTCGAAGAAGCCGCGCAGATACCGCTCGAGCCCGTAGCGGGAGCGGCCGTGCTCGCGTGGTCGGTGGTTGACGGGCAGCTCCGCGATGCGATACCCGCGCTCGTACGCGAGCACGGGGAGAAAGCGGTGCAGCTCGCCGTACAGCGCGAGCCCCTTGACGACGTCGGCCCGATACGCCTTGAGCCCACAGTTCATGTCGTGCAGGCGCACGCCGGAGATCCAGCCGGTCACGGTGTTGAACACGCGTGAGAGGAAGCGCCGACGCCACGGGTCGCGCCGGCGCGTCTTCCAGCCGGAGACGAGGTCGAACCCCTCGTCGAGCTTCGCGAGGAGGCGCGGGATCTCGGCGGGGTCGTCCTGGCCGTCGGCGTCGATCGTGACGATCACGTCGCCGCCGGCCTGCGCGAAGCCGGCTGCCAGCGCGGCGGCCTTGCCGAAGTTCCTGCGCAGCCGGACGACCCGCACGTTCGGTGCGCGTGCGTGGAGTCGCGTCAGCGCGCCGAACGACCCGTCCGTCGAGCCGTCGTCGACGAACACGACTTCCCAGGCGCGCTCGAGCGGGTCGAGCGCACTCGCGACCTCGTCGTAGAGGAGCTCGACGCTTCGCTCCTCGTTGTACACCGGCACGACGACCGAGAGCACGGGCCGAGGGTACCGGGACTAGGGTGCCCACGTGACCGACCTGCTCACGCTCGAGGCGGCGATCGAGGCGGTGCTCGCGCGCAGCGCGCGGCTCCCCGGCGAGCCGGTCGCGCTCGGGGAGGCTGCCGGACGCGTGCTTGCAGAGCCCGCGCTGGCGCGGGTCGACTTGCCGCCCTTTGCGAGCTCCGCGATGGACGGCTTCGCGCTCCGAAGTGCCGACACCCCCGGCCGGCTTCCCGTCGTGGCGCGCATCGCAGCCGGCTCGCCCGCGCCGCGGGCGCTGCTGCCGGGGGAGGCGATGGGGATCGCCACCGGCGGGGTGGTCCCGGAGGGTGCGGACGCGGTGGTCCCGATCGAACGTGTTGTCTCAACAGACGACAGCGTAGAGGTTGCCGAATCCGTTGGCCAAAATGACAACGTCCGGCCGCGAGGTGGCGACGCACGCGAAGGCGACGTCGTGCTCGAGGCAGGTACGCGTCTTCGAGCTGCGCAGATCGGCGCGCTTGCCGCGGCCGGCATTCCCGAGCTGGTCTGCGCGCGCAAGCCGCGCGTCGCCGTGCTCGCGACCGGTTCCGAGCTGCGCACGCCGGGAGAGTCGCTCGAGCCGGGCGAGATCTACGAGGCGAACGGGGCGATGCTCGAAGCCGCGCTTCGCGCGCACGGTGCCGATGTGGAACGGCTCGCGCCCGTGCGCGACGACGAGGGCGCACACCGCGACGCCCTCGCGCGCGCTCTGGAGTCCGACGTCGTCGTCAGCTCGGGCGGCGTGTCCGTCGGCCCGCACGACCTCGTGCGCCGCGTCGCGGCGGAGCTCGGCGTCGAGGAAGTGTTCTGGCGCGTGGCGGTCAAGCCGGGCAAGCCGATCTCGTTCGGCGTGCGCGACGCGACGCTCGTCTTCGGGCTGCCGGGCAATCCCGTGTCGACGCTCGTCGGGTTCGAGCTCTTCGTCCGGCCGGCGTTGCGCGCGCTCGAGGGAGAGAGCGACCCGGGCCCGCGCTTCCGTCAGGCGTCGCTCGCTCGGCCGCTGCGGCGCAACGACGCCCGCGACGAGCTCGTGCGCGCGCGCTGGCGCGACGGCGCGCTCGAAGCGCTCGGCGGGCAGGAGTCGCACATGATCGTGCGCGCGGCGGCCGCGGACGCGCTCGTGCTCGTCCCGCGAGGCGAGGGCGAGCTCGCCGGCGAGGTCTCGTACCTGCCGCTCGCTTAGTTGGCCGAGCTGCCGTCGCTGTCGGGTGGCTCGAAGTTCGTGAGCCGGCCGTAGGTGATCCAGCGGTGCGACGCGAAGAACCGTGGGTGGCACGCCTGCAGCACGATCTGCTCGAAACGCTTCGACTTCAGAACCGAGAGATCGGTCGCGGCGACGACGCGGCTGCCGGTGACCTTGTACGTGAACGTGCCGTAGGGCATCTCGACGCGGATCACGTCGCCGCTTCGAAGGGAGTCGATCTTCGCGAACGGAGCGGCATACGTCGTGCGATGTCCGGCGACGTAGACGAGCCGATTCTGGCCGGGGAAGAACGTGCGCGGGTCGAGGCCCGGGCCGCGCTTCAGCGAGTCGTGGTCGGTGCCGTAGACCATCACCATCTTCACGCCGAGTCTCGGGACCTCGATGCGCCCGATGGCGTCACCGTTGTCCGTCTGCGCGCGATACCGCCGCGCCTCGGCCGCGAGCGCGGCGGGGTCCAGCGACTCGGCCGGCTCGACCGCCGGCGCGTACGACGCGAAGCGCTCCTCGAGCCCCGACGAGAGGCCGCGCTGCTGGTAGCTCGTGTAGAGGCTCGTGAACGGGTCCTCCCAGCGCCAGACGGCGAACGCCCACGCGAGCGTGCAGAGGCCCGCGACGATCATCAGCGTGCCGAGTAGCCGGAGGAGTCGTCTCATCGCTCTCTCAACCTAACGCGCGTCGCTCGGCAGAGGACCTGCGCCGCCCTTCGACGGCGAGCAGCAGCGTCCGAACGAGCTCGCGGATCGGGCCTCGCGGCGGTCGCTCTTGGGCGGAGGGGTACGGCGCGTAGCGCCGTGCGGCGAGCGCGCTCAGCTGGCCGGCGACGGCGAGCCAGGCGAGGAACAGCGCGACGAGCGGTGCCGGCACGTAGCCGATCGCGACGAGCTCCGTGACGTAGGCGATCCCGTCCCAGCCGAGGTCGAGCCGCGCCGCGAGCGACCAGACGAGCAGCACGGGGCCGGCAAACCCTGCGGCGATCACCGCGCCGCGTGCCCAGGCGCCGCGTGCCTGGAGCTGCGGCAACCAGAGCCAGGCGTGGAGCGACGGCAGGACGAACAGAGCGCGAACGCGTTCACCGCGACGACGAGCAGCGCGACGAGCCCCAGCATCAGGAGCGCAGCCGTGTGGCCCGCGAGCTCCTCCTCGACCGTGACCGGGCGCCGCGGGATCAGCCGGTCCCGCGCGATGAACCAGGCGACTGCCGACGCCGCGGCGAGCACGACGAGCGCGCCGACCGGCCAGACGTGCGCCGCCGCGCTCTCCGGTGGGATCGGCAGCGGGTCGCCCTGCGGCCAGCCGCCCGCCTTCGCGACGAGGGCGAAGGCGAGCCCGACGAAGAGCCAGAAGCCGAGCCGGCTGAGGTAGCTCCGAACCGCGGGCCCGAGCGGGATCCGGCGTCTGCGGCAGTGCGCGAAGAGGTCGACGGCCACCGCGAGGAACGGGATCAGCGCGGCGACCAGCACGAGCTGGACGGCCCAGCCTCGGACGACGCGCGTGCCGAAGTAGAGGTAGGGCGGCCCGCCGCGCGTCACCTCGAGACCCTGGTCGATCGAGCCGATCAGCGTCTGCGCGGCCGCGCCCAGCTGCGCGTAGCGCGGCGTCGCGAGGAGCCGCTGGAGGCGCGCCTCGCTGTCGAGCTCGGCGGGCTCCGGCGCGTCGCCCTGCGTCGTGATCGTCAGCGCGGAAACCCCGCGCCCGACGAACGGCGCCTGCTCGTAGAGGCTGTAGGGAAAGGCGAGGTCGAGGAGCTGGCGCGCGGCGCTCGGTCGCAGCGGTGCTCGCCCGGTCTGCTCGGTGATCCGCTCGGAAGCCGTCCGCACGAGCGTCCAGCCGGGCGAGCGCGGGCGATCCCCGGCGAGCTGGAGCCGGGTCGGCCCGGGGCCGGCGATCGAGTCCAGGTTGATCACCGCGTCGATGCCCTCGAGCTCGGTGGCCGCGTAGTGCGCGGCGCCGTAGCCGCCGAGCGCGCCGCCGTCCGTCGAGAGAAAGACGAGCGTGTGCGCAGGCCCCTGGCGCGGGTCCTCGACGGCGGCCGGGGTCGCGAAGGAGCGCGCGAGCACGATCAACGCCGCGGTCCCCGACGCGTTGTCCGCGGCGCCGGGCCCGATCCCGAGGTCGTCGCGATGGGCCAGCACGACGATCCGGCGGTCCGAACGACCGGGAACCGTCGCGATCAGGTTCTGCATCTGGAGCCGTCCGTAGCCGGGCACGTCGGCGGTGAACGGCTGCGTCCGAAGGCTCAGGTTGTACGGCTCGAGTTGGCTCCGGAACCACTCAGCAGCCCGCCCGGCGCCGTCGCTCCCGGAGAGCCGCATCGGGTAGAAGGTCGCGAGCTCCTCCGCGAGGGTGGCCGCGGACGCGGCATCGAAGGCGGGTGGAAACGGCTCGGGGAGCGGGGCCGGGCGCGCGACGCTGAACGCCGCCAGGAGGAGTGGAATCGCGAGGATGAGCCAGGTTCCGCGGTACATCCGGGCGTTCACGGGCCGTTCGGCGGAACCGGGTCTCGGCCTCCGCGTGGAGGGCGGAACAGCCATGGCGACTGAGTGTAGGGGGGCCGCCTCCCGGCGCCAGCGGGCGGCGGGCATCATGCCCTTGTGGCAGACGCGTCGACCATCCTGCTCGTCGACGACGAGGAGTCCGTGCAGAAGCTCCTGACGTACCCGCTCGAGCGCGACGGGTTCCGAGTCGTGCCGGCGCACGACGGTGAGGAAGCGCTGCTCCGCTTCGCCGAGCAGCCGGTCGACCTCGTCGTGCTCGACGTGATGCTGCCGAAGCTCGACGGTCTCGAGGTCTGCAAGCGGCTCCGCTCCCAGAGCTCGGTGCCGATCATCATGCTGACCGCCCGCGACGACGAGTTCGACAAGGTGCTCGGGCTCGAGCTCGGCGCCGACGACTACATCACGAAACCTTTCTCGATTCGGGAGTTCAGGAGCCGCGTGCGGGCACTCCTGCGGCGCGTTTCGTCGCCGCGTCAGGTCACGGGCGAAAGCTCGACGATCGAGGAGGGCGAGGTGCTGATCGATCTCGCGCGGCGGACGGTCGAGATTGCCGGGAGACCGGTGCAGCTCACCTACGTGGAGTTCGAGCTCCTCCGCACCCTCGCCTCGAGCCCCGGCGTCGTCTTCTCCCGGCAGCGCCTGCTCGAGGCGCTCTGGGGCGGCTCTGACTACCGCGAGCCGCGGACGATCGACGTCCACGTGAGACACCTGAGGGAGAAGCTCGAGCCCGACCCGAGCGAACCGCGCTACCTCCAGACCGTGCGCGGCGCCGGCTACCGCTTCGCGGCGTGAGCCCCTTCCGGAGCGTCGGCGCCCGGCTCAGCCTCGCGCTGGTAGCGGTCGTCGCGACGGCGCTCGCGATCGTCTACGCGGGACTGGTCCCGATTCTCGAGCGGAACCTCGTCGACTCGAAGATCGACCAGCTCGTGCCGCTCGGTGAGAACCTCGCCGCTCGGGTTCCGCGGGACCAGCAGCGGTGGCAGATCTTCGTCGAGAACAGCGCCCCGAGCGTGAACGCGCGGGTGATGATCGTCAACCCACTGCTGCTCGAGGCGACCGACCCGACCGTGCTCCCGCTCGCCGACTCGCAGTCGACGTCGTCGCTGCAGATCGACGACCCGATCGCGGTTCGCGCGGCCGAGAATCGCCAGACCGAGAGCGGGCGGCTCGACCGTGGCGGCAAGCCTTACGCGGAGGCCGCGATTCCGCTCGCAGAGGACACTGTGCTCGTCCTTCGTGCTCCCTTGGAGGACACGCTCTCGAACGTCGAGCTCGTCCGCCGCCGGCTGCTGATCGCCGGCGCGGTCGCCCTCCTCCTCACGCTGGCGCTCGGCTACGGCGCGGCCTATCTGTTCGCCCGGCGGCTGCGGCGCCTCGAGCGAGCCGCCGACCGGATCGCGAGCGGCCGCTTCGACGAGCCGATCGTCGACCGAGGCCGGGACGAGGTCGGCCAGCTGGCGGCAGCCTTCGACCGGATGCGCCAACGGCTCGCGGGGCTCGAGCGGGCCCGGCGCGAGTTCATCGCCAACGCGTCGCACGAGCTCCGGACGCCGATCTTCTCCCTCGGCGGCTTCCTCGAGCTGCTCGACGACGAGGACCTCGACGAGGCGACCCGGAAGGAGTTCCTGGGCACCGCCCGCGAGCAGGTGGCGAGGCTGACGAAGCTCGCGACCGACCTGCTCGACCTCTCCCGCCTCGACGCGGGCCGCGTCCAGCTCGACCGCGAGAAGCTCGACCTCGGCGCCCTCGCGCGCTCGATCTGCCGCGAGTTCGAGGCGGTGGCCCGCTCGCAGAGCCACTCGCTCGAGACCGTGCTCGAGGGGCCGGCGGACGCGGTCGGAGACGAGCAACGGACGATTCAGATCGGCCGGATCCTCGTCGAGAACGCCCTCCTGCACACGCCTCCGGGGACGACCGTCCGGATCAGGGCCGGGCGCGAGAACGGCCGGGCCGTGCTCGAGGTCGAGGACGAAGGGCCGGGCATCCCGGCCGCGCAGCAGACGCAGGTCTTCGACCGCTTCTACCGGGTCGACGGTGGGGTCACGACGGGGAGTGGGCTCGGTCTTGCGATCGCCAAGGAGCTCGCAGAGCTGATGGGCGGCGCGATCGAGCTCGAGTCGGGGAACGGGTCGACGGTGTTCCGGCTGGCGCTGCCCGTGGCTGCGTAGCCGGTTTTCCCGGGGAAACGGCCCCGGTGGGCCGTGGCTACAGTGATTCGATGCGCCCGGCGTCCGTCGTGCTCGTTTCGCTCGCGACCGCGCTCCTCGGAGCCCTGGCGGCGATCGGGATCGGCACCGCGGCCGGGTGGATCGGTGACACCGACACCGTGATCGTCGGGGCCGATCAGCCGAGCTCGGGCGACCCGGCCTCGACACCGCTCCGTGGCGCGGCCAAGCCCCTCGTCGGCGGTGACTTCGAGCCGGCGGAGATCTACGAGGCTCGCTCCCAGGGCGTGGTGACGATCTTCGCGTTCTTCGGCGACGAGCAGGACGACGCGGCCGGCGCGTCGCAGGGCTCCGGTTTCGTGGTCTCGACCGACGGGCTCGTGCTGACGAACTCGCACGTCGTGACGACCGCCGGCGAGACCGCCGGCGCAGCCCGCTCGGCGCGCACCGTCTACGTGCAGTTCGCCGACGGCGATCGCGTCCCCGGCGAGATCGTCGGGTACGACCCGTTCACGGACGTCGCCGTGCTGCGCGTCGATCGGGCGGCGCATCAGCTCTCGGCCGTGCCGCTCGGCGACTCGAGCGCGGTCGTGGTCGGCGAGCCCGTCGCCGCGATCGGCAGCCCCTTCGGGAACGAGAGCTCGCTGACGGTCGGCGTCGTCTCGGCGACCAAGCGCTCGATCGCCTCCCTGACCTCGATCTACAACGTCGTCGACGCGATCCAGATCGACGCCCCGATCAACCGCGGCAACTCGGGCGGGCCGCTCTTCGACGCTCGCGGTCGCGTGATCGGGATCAACGCCCAGATTCGCACCGAGACGGGCCAGAACGAGGGGGTCGGCTTCGCGATTCCCATCAACGCCGCCAAGCGCTCACTCGAGCAGCTCGTCGCCACCGGCACCGTCCACTACGCCTACGTCGGCGTGACGACGAGCGACCTGACCCCGACGCTCGCCCGCAGGTTCGGCTACCCGGTCCTGCGCGGCGCGGTCGTCAACGTCGTCCGGCCGCGCAGCCCGGCCGCCCGGGCCGGGATCCGGCCTGCCGTCCGCGAGGAGGAGTTCAACGGGCTGAACTTCCCCGTCGGCGGGGACGTGATCGTCGCGATCGACGGTCGCACGGTTCGGAGCGCCGACGACGTCGTTCGGTTGGTCACGGAGCTGGAGCCCGACCAGGTGGCCGTGTTCACCGTCGTCCGCGACGGGAAGCGGGCTCGGGTCGCCGTTCGCCTCGGCGAGCGTTAGCGGCGCCGGGATCTGGGTAGTAAGCCGGTCACAGCGCGCTTTTCCTGCGGTGGAAAGCGACAGGCTCCGGTAGTTTAACTTGCGTATTTCTCGGGAAATCCCCTACGAATGAGCGACGCCGCGGCGATTCGCGAGGTTCGGCTGAGGATCCCGGCGAAGCCGGAGTACATCACCCTCTGCCGGCTCGCCCTGACCGGGATCTCGCGGCTTCGCCCCTTGGCCGACGAGACGCTCGCCGATCTCAAGCTGGCGCTGACGGAAGCGTGCTCCAACTCCGTCCGCCATGCCTACGCCGACGGTGAAGGCTCCGTCGACATCCGGTACGAGCTGCACGCCGACCGCCTGGTGATCGAGGTCGTCGACGACGGCGAAGGCTTCGATCCAGCACAGTCCGGCCCCAACGGTGACGACGACGAGCTCGCCGAGGGCGGGCTCGGGATCGCGATCATCCGCTCGATCGCCGACGACGTCGAGATCGGAGCAGGCGAGGGTGGCCGCGGATCGCGGCTGCGCTTCGTCAAGGTGCTCGACGGTTGATCCGGCGCCGCGACTAGTCTCACCGCCGTGCTGCAAGCGGTCAACGTCGGACACAAGTCGCTCGCGGACTACGCGACCATCGCCACGCGTGGGTTGATGGACGAGATCCGCCGGCTGGCCGAGCCGCTTGCCGGCAAGCGGGTGGCGCACGTCTCGGCGACGGCGTTCGGCGGCGGGGTCGCGGAGATCAACTACACCCTCGTGCCGCTGATGCAGAGCGCGGGCCTCGAGGCGGACTGGCTGATCATCCGCGGCGCCGACGAGTTCTTCAACGTCACGAAGACGATCCACAACGCGCTCCAGGGCAACCCGCAGGGGTTGGACGACGAACAGCAGGCGATCTTCCGGCGGTACAACGAACTGAACGCGAAGGAGTTCGTCGACGAGTACGACTTCGTGATCATCCACGACGCGCAACCGGGCGCGATGATCGACTGGTTCCCGACGTCGCGCGCGCACTGGATCTGGCGGTGCCACATCGACCTCTCGACGCCGAACCGGCAGGTGCTCGAGTTCCTGCTCCCGTCGATCCGGCGCTACGCGGCCACGATCTTCCATCGCCGCGACTACGTGCCACCGGAGCTGACCGAGCGCGCGTTCATCTGGCCGCCGGCGATCGACCCGCTGGCGCCGAAGAACATGGCGCTGTCACCCGAGGACGCCGCCTACATCGTCGACCAGTTCGGGATCGACGTCACGCGGCCGCTCCTGACCCAGGTCTCCCGGTTCGATCCGTGGAAGGACCCGCTCGGCGTGATCGACGCGTACCGGCTCGTCAAGGAGGAGCACCCCGACGTCCAGCTCGCGCTCGTCGGCTCGATGGCCCACGACGACCCGGAGGGCTGGGAGTTCTACAACCAGACCGTCGCCTACGCCGCGGGCGACCCGGACATCTACATCCTCTCGAACCTGAACAACGTCGGCTCGGTCGAGGTGAACGCGTTCCAGGTGCACTCGGCCGCGGTGATCCAGAAGTCGATCCGGGAAGGCTTCGGCCTCACGGTGAGCGAGGCGCTCTGGAAGGGTCGGCCGACCGTCGGCGGGAAGGCGGGCGGGATCGTCGACCAGATCACCCACGGCGAGACCGGCTGGCTCGTCTCGTCCTCGAGCGAGTGCGCCGAGGCCTGCCTGGTCGCGCTCGGCGACCCGGAACACGCGCGCCGCCTGGCGCTCGCCGGCAAGGAGCACGTGCGCCGGCACTTCCTCACACCGCGACTCCTTCGCGACTGGCTCGCGCTCTTCAACCTCTTGCTCGGCAACGAGACCGAGGGTGTCGAGCTCGCGACGGCCGCGGCGAGCTAGTACGCAATGGCGGCCGAGCGCCGCAAGCTGATCGTCGTCTCGAACCGCGGGCCTGCGACGTACGAGCGCGCTGCGAACGGGACGCGCATCGCGCGTCGTGGAGGCGGTGGTCTCGTCACGGCGCTTCGCGGCTTCCTCGACCACCACGACGTGACGTGGATCGCCAGCGCGATGAGCGCCGAAGATCGTGTTGTCGCATCAGACAACAAGCAACGAGGCCTTCGACGAGACGTCGCGCGAGGGCTCGGCGTTCCGCCTGCGGCTGGTCGCGCACGACCCGCGGGCCTACGACTGGTTCTACAACGTCGTCTCGAACCCGACGCTCTGGTTCATCCAGCACTACCTCTGGGACCTGAAGGACGAGCCGAGCCTCGACGACGGGCTGCATCGCGCGTGGACGCAGGGGTACGAGGTCGTGAACCGGAACTTCGCAGCGGCGGTGCTCGACGAGCTCGAGCGTGAACCGGGCGCGACGGTGTTCTTCCACGACTACCACCTCTACCTCGCGCCGCGGCAGGTCCGAGACGCGAAGCCGGACGCGACGCTCCAGCACTTCGTGCACATCCCGTGGGCGCAGGCGGACTACTGGCACGTGCTCCCGCTCGAGATCCGCCAGCAGATCCACGAGGGGATCCTCGCGAACGACGTCGTCGGGTTTCACACGCCGCGCTGGAGCCGGAGCTTCCTGCGCTGCTGCGAGGACTTCGTCGGTGCGACGTGCGACGACGTGCGCGGCACCGTCGAGCACGGAGGGCGGGAGGTTCGGGTCACCGCGAACCCGATCTCCGTCGACGCGCGCGAGTTCGACGCGCTCGCCGAGAGCGAAGCGGTGCTCGCAGCAGAGCGAGCGCTCGAGCGAAGCAGGCCCGAGAAGCTGATCCTCCGCGTCGACCGCACGGATCCGTCGAAGAACGTCGTGCGCGGGTTCCGTGCCTTCGAGCTCTACCTCGACGAGCACCCCGAGATGCGCGAACGGGTCGGGATGCTCGCGCTGCTCGATCCGTCGCGCCAGGACATCCCGGAGTACGCGGAGTACCTCGGCGCGATCCAGCGTGAGGCGCGACGCGTGAACGACCGCTACGCGCGGACCGGTTGGATGCCGATCGACCTCCGCATCGAAGACGACTTCGCAGGCTCCGTCGCCGCCTACAAGCAGTACGACGTGCTGCTGGTCAACGCCGTCTTCGACGGGCTGAACCTCGTCGCGAAGGAGGCACCGCTCGTCAACACGCGCGACGGTGTGCTCGTGCTCTCCGAGAACACGGGCGCGCACGACGAGCTCGGCGACTTCGCGCTCACGATCAATCCGTTCGACGTCGCCGGGCAGGCTCGCGCGATCCACCTGGCGCTCGAGCTCGATGCCGACGAGCGGCGTCGGCGGATCGAGGGCATCCGCGCGCGCGTCCGCGAGCACGATCTCTCGACGTGGCTCGAGCGGGAGCTTCGCGCGCTCGAGGGCGCAGCTTCGCTGCGGAGCTAGTGTCTACCGCATGAGCGGTCTCTCGCACGTCGACCCGTCGGGCGCAGTCCGGATGGTGGACGTCGGTGGCAAGCCGGCCTCGCGTCGGCGCGCGGTTGCGGCCGCCGAGGTGCGGATGGCGCCTGAGACGGCGCGGCAGCTCCGAGAGCTCCCGAAGGGCGACGCGCTGACGACCGCGCAGCTGGCGGGGATCATGGCGGCGAAGCGGACCGCGGAGCTGATCCCGCTCTGCCATCCGCTGCCGTTGACGAACGTCGAGGTCTCGCTCGAGGTGGACGACGCGGTCGTGCGGATCAGCGCCGTCGCCGAGACCACCGCGCAAACGGGCGTCGAGATGGAGGCCCTCACCGCCGCGACGGTTGCAGCGCTGACGGTGTACGACATGGCAAAGGCGATCGACAAGTCGATGGTGATCGCCGAGGTGCGCCTGGTGGAGAAGACGAAGGAGTGAAGGCCGCGGTCCTGACGATCTCCGACGGCGTCGCGGCGGGGACGCGCACGGACGAGAGCGGCGAGCTGCTGGCAGAGCTGCTTCAGGCGGACGGCTACGACGTCGAGCGTCGCACCGTCGCCGACGATCGTCGACGAGATCGCGCGGGTCCTCGTCGCGCTGGCAGCCGACGCATCGCTCGTGCTCACGACCGGCGGCACCGGCGTCGCGCCGCGCGACGTCACTCCCGAGGCGACGGCGTCGGTGATCGAACGACTTGCGCCGGGGATCTCCGAGGCGATTCGCGCGGACTCGATCGCGAAGACGCCGCACGGACTGCTTTCACGCGGGGTCGCCGGCGTCCGCGGGACGGCGCTCGTCGTGAACCTCCCCGGCTCGACGGGCGGTTGTCGCGACGGGTACGCGGTGCTGCGCCCTGCGCTCGACCACGCCTTGCACCTGTTGTCCGATGAGGCGACAGAGCACGTGCAGACGTGAGCCGGCTCTACACCGACGAGGTCGAGCTCTACGACATCGCGTTCACGTGGGACCTCGAGGACGAGGTCTCGTGGCTCATCGAGCGGTTCGGCCCGTCGTGCCTGACGGTGCTCGAGCCCGGGAGCGGTACGGGACGGATGCTGGAGGCGCTCGCGCTGCGCGGGCTCGCGCCGTGCGGGATCGACTCGTCGCCCGCGATGGTCGCGTTCTCCCGCGCGCGCCTCTCCGACGCCGGCGTGCACGCGGGCGTGATGCTTGCCGACATGACGAGCTTCCACCTCGACGCCCGCTTCGACGCGGCCGTCTGCCCGATCAACACGCTGTCGCACCTCACGGAAGGAGAGCTCGCGTCGCACCTCGTGCTGATGGCGAAGCACCTCGAGCCGGGTGCCCACTACCTCGTGCAGGTGGGCGTGTTCGACAGCGAGGAGGTGCCGCCGCCGAACGAGTGGGAGGCCGAGCGCGACGGAACGAAGCTTCGGATCGAGTGGGCTCTCGTCGAGCGCGACGTCGCCGCACGCCGCGAACGGCATCGGTCGCGCATCGAGGTGCTCGACGGGCCACGGCAAGGCGCCGTCCTCGAGGAGGTGCACGAGATGACCTCCTGGGGGTCGTCGACGTGGCGCGACGCGATCGCCGGATCTCCGTTCACCGAGCTCGCCACCTATGACGGCGGCGATCGGAGCCGCCCCGAGGTCGAGCTCGAGCACGGTGGCGGTCTGCTGTGGCACGAGCTGGTCGCACCGTGATCCGCGCGCGTGGGCTCGAGCGGCGCTACGGCGCAAAGCGCGTGCTGCGCGGCGTCGACCTCGACGTCGAGCGCGGCGGGTTCACGCTCGTCACGGGTCGGAACGGCTCGGGCAAGACGACGCTCCTGCGCCTCGTCGCGGGGCTCGCCGCGCCGACGGCGGGCGAGCTCGAGGTGGACGCCGAGCGCGGGCAGCTCGGCTTCATCGGCCACGAGCCGCTCGTGTACCGCGAGCTCACGGCGATCGAGAACCTGCGGCTCTACGCACGGCTCTACCGCGTCCCCGAGCCGCGCGAGCGGATCGGCATGCTGCTCGAGCGCTTCGCGCTCTGGGACGCGCGCAACCAGCGCGCGGGCTCGTACTCGCGCGGGATGCTGCAACGGCTCGCGCTCTGCCGGGCGCTCTTGCACGAGCCGGAGCTGCTCCTGCTCGACGAGCCGTACTCCGGGCTCGACACCGAAGGTGCGGAGCTGCTCGACCGCGAGCTCGCGGAGCGAGTCGGCAAGGCGACGTTCCTCGTCGCGACGCACGACCCGGAGCGACTCGCCCCGCATGCGTCGGGAGCGCTTGCGCTGTGACCTACGCCCGCGACGTGGTCGCGCTCGCGCGCAAGGATCTGCTGCTCGAACTGCGTGCGCGGGAGACCTTGCCCGCGATGCTGCTGTTCGTTCTCGCGACGCTCGTCGCGTTCCGGTTCGCGCTTCCCGCCGACGCGTCCGAGCGCGCGTCGGTCGGCCTGCTCTGGGTCGCGATTCTCTTCACCGCCCTGCTCGGCATCACTCGCGCGTTCACCCCCGAGCGTGAGCAGCGCGTCCTCGACGGCCTCGTCCTGGCACCGGTCGACCGCAGCGCGATCTGGCTCGGGAAGGTCGTGGCGACCTTCGCGTTCCTGGGGGCGGCCGAGCTCGTCGCGCTCCCCGCCTTCTCCCTCTTCTTCGAGCCGGTCACCTGGAGCACGGTCGCGGCGGTCGTGCTCGCCAACGTCGGGATCTGCGCTGTCGGGGCGATCCTCGCCGCGATGGCCGCTGCCGGCCGGGCGCGCGAGCTGCTCTTCCCGGTCCTGTTCCTGCCCCTGTCGCTGCCGATCCTCGTCGGCGGCGTCGGCGCCGCCGTGAGCGACGACCCGGGTCGTTACCTGGCCTTCCTGGCCTTGTACGACGGCGTTTTCGCGATACTTGCGTGGGCGAGCTTTGAGTACGTGGTCACGGAATAGAGGTGTTTCCGTGGCGGTCGCGGCTGCGGTCGTGCTCGTCGCGGGCTTCGCGCTCGCCCTGCTCTGGGCGCCGGAAGACGCCGACCAGGGGCCGAGCCAGCGGATCTTCTACCTCCACGTCCCGATCGCGCTCACCGCGTACGCCGCCTTCGGCTGGGGCGCGTGGAAGGCGCTTCGCCTGCTCTGGACCGGCAACCAGCGCTACGACCTCGAGAGCTACACGGCCGTCCACATGGGGACGATCTTCGGAACGCTCACGCTCGTGACGGGCTCGATCTGGGCGCGAACGTCGTGGGGCGTCTGGTGGAGCTGGGGCGAGCGCCAGCTGGTGCTCTTCCTCATCCTCTTCCTCTTCTACGCCGCGTACTTCATGCTTCGCTTCTCGCTGCCGGACGGGCCGGGTCGAGCGCGCATCTCCGCGGTGTACGCGCTCTTCGGCGTCGTGCTGATCCCGATCAGCTTTCTCGCGATCCGACTCGCGGAGAACCTCATCCACCCGGTCGTCTTCACGCGCGACGGGCCGCAGATGTCCGGGGACATGTTCTTCACGTTCTGCGTGTGCCTCGCAGGAACGCTGCTGCTCGCCGGCACGCTGTACCTCAACGAGCTCGCGGGCAAGCGTCTCGACCTTCGCCTCCGCGACCTGAGGGAGTCACTTGAGCTCGGGTGAGAAGTACCTCGCGGCGGCGTACCTCGTCGTCCTCGCGGTCGTCCTCGTCTACGTCGCGATCATCTCGGCGAAGCTCGCACGGCTCGAGCGAGAGCTCACCGAGCTGGCCGAGCGGGCGCGGGAGCGACGTGGCTGAGCTCCTCTTCTGGCCGGCCCTGATCGCCTACGGGGAAGCGGCGGTGGCGTACGTCGGCGTGCTTCGCCGGCCGGAGCTCGCCGCGCGCCTCGCGATCTGGGGCGTGCGAATCGGGTGGCTCGCCCAGACGGCCCTGCTCGCCGTCCAGGCGTGGCAGGCCGACGGCTTTCCGTGGGCGGACTGGTCGGGGGCGCTCAACCTCTTCGTCTGGTTCGCGGTCGGTGCGTACCTCGTCTACGGCAGCAGTCCGCGCTATCGCTTGCTCGGCGTCGCGGTGATGCCCGGTGCCGCGGTGCTGTTCGCACTCGCGGGGCTCGGCGGTGCCTCGGAGCAGAGCGGCTCCGATCTCTTCACGGCCGTGCACGTCGGGCTCGTCGTCGCCGGCTTCGCGGGCTTCGCGCTCGCGGCCGCGCTGGCCGGGTTCTACCTCTGGCTCGAGCGGCGGCTGAAGCGACCGGCCCGCGGGCGTGCTTCGCCTCGGGCCGCCGTCGCTCGTCACGCTCGACGGTGTCGTCGCCCGTGTGTCGGTGATCTCACTCGCCGCGTTCACGGTCGGGATCGCGATCGGCCTCGTCCGCGGACACTCCTTCGACCTCGCGGTCGCCGGCGCGATCGCAGCGTGGCTCGTCTTCGGCTCCGCGCTCGTGCTTCGCCGCGAGCTCGGCTGGCGGGGCAGGCGCGCGGCGTACCTGACCCTCGCGGGCTTCGCGCTCGTCGCGTTCCTCGGACTGCCGGCGGGGCATCTCGGATGAGGGTCACGCTCGTCGGCGTGTCTCATCACGGCGCAGGCGTCGAGCTTCGGGAACGCGTTGCGCTTCGCCTCGAAGACGCACGAGCAGTTGCGGAGGAGCTCGCGCAGAGCGCAGGCGAAGCGGTGTGTCTCTCGACGTGCAACCGCACCGAGCTCTACCTCGCGCATGAAGACGACGTGGACGCCGAAGCGCGCGCGACCCACGTTCTGCTCGAGCGCGAGCCCGAGCTTGCGAACGCCTTGTACCGGCTGCGCGACGAAGCCGCGGCGCTGCATCTCTTCCGCGTCGCCGCCGGGCTCGACTCACTGGTTCCGGGCGAGGGCGAGATCCTCGGCCAGGTGCGCTCGGCGTTCGACGTCGGCTCGACCGGTGCGCTCCTCGATCGACTCTTCAGGCAGGCGCTCTACGCAGGCCGCAAGGCGCGTGCGCAGACGGGGATCGGCGAGTCGCCCGCGTCGGTGCCCGCGGCTGCCGCCGCGCTCGCGCAGCAGGTCTTCGGCGACCTCAAGGGCCGCCGGATCCTGCTCGTCGGTGCGGGCAAGGTGAGCGAGCAGACCGCGCGGAGCCTCGTGTCGCGCGGCGCGGAGATCGCGGTCGTGGCGAACCGGACGCTGGAGCGGGCGACCGAGCTGGCGGAGCGCTTCGGCAGCGCCGCGTTGCCGCTCGAGCGCGTCGAAGAGGAGCTCGCGCGCGCAGACGTCGTCGTCGCGTCGACGAGCTCGCCCGAGCCCGTGCTTCGCCGCGAGCACGTCGAGCGTGCGCTGCGCGCGCGTCGCGGCCACCCGCTCTTCCTGATCGACCTCGCGGTGCCCCGCGACCTCGACCCGGCGATCAACGAGCTCGACGGCTGCTACCTCTACGACATCGACGACCTCGAGTCGGTCGTGGCCGAGTCGCTCGGCTCGCGCCGACGAGAGGCCGCTGCCGCCGAGGCGATCGTGGCGGCGGAGGCGGAGGAGTTCCGCACGTGGCAAGCCTCGCTCGACGTCGTTCCCGCGATCGCGTCGCTGCGCGCGCGCGCCGAGGAGATCCGCCGCGCCGAGCTCGCGAAGGCGGAGTCGCGGCTCGGCGAGCTGTCCGACGCGGAGCGGCGCGCGGTCGAGTCGGTGACCTCGCAGATCGTGAACAAGCTCCTGCATCTGCCCACCGTTCGCATGAAACAGGCGGCCGCGGCAGCCGATGGGGTGGTCTATGCTGACGCGGTGCGCCACCTCTTCGGCCTGGAGGACGAACGGTGAGCACAGCCGCGCGCTCGTTGACCGGTCGGCCGCTTCCGGTCCAGGCGCCCACGGCGTTCGTTCGCATTCGCCCGCGGGGCAAGGGCTGCGGCGAAGCGCGCGCGGGTCGGAGACGGTGTGGCGCTGATCCGCGTCGGGTCTCGCGGCAGTAGGCTCGCGCTCACGCAGGCGGAGCTCGCCGGCGACGCTCTCCGCGCCGCTGCGGAGTCACCGCTCGAGATCGCGCTCGTTCCGATCACGACCGCGGGCGACCGCGACCGGACGAAGCCGTTCGGGGAGATCGGCTCGCGCGGCGTGTTCGTCAAGGAGCTCGAGGAGGCGCTGCTCGCGGGGCGGATCGACGTTGCGGTGCACTCCGCGAAGGACATGACCTCGACGGACGCGGACGGACTGGCGGTCGGCGCGTACCTGCCGCGCGAGGACCCGCGCGACGCGCTCTGCGGCGCGGACGAGCTTCGACCGGGGATGCGCATCGGCACCGCGTCGGTCCGCAGGCGCGCGCAGCTGCTCGCGCTCGAGCCGGACCTGCAGATCGAGCCGATGCGCGGCAACATCGACACGCGACTGCGCAAGCGCGTGGAGCGCGGGCTCGACGCGATCGTCCTCGCCGCCTGCGGGCTCGACCGGCTCGGCCTCGTCGGCGGAGGCGGGGTATCGCTTCGACCCGGACGAGCTGCTGCCGGAGGCGGGCCAGGGGGCGCTCGCGCTCCAGGTGCGCTCGGGAGAGGAGCAGCTGGTCGCCGCGATCGACGACGGGGAGACGCGCCGTCGCGTGGAGGCCGAGCGGACCTGCGTCGCCGCGGTCGGCGGCGGGTGCACGGCACCGGTCGCGGCGCACCACGACGGCGTGCAGCTGAGGGCGCTCGTCGCCGCGGAGGACGGCTCGTGGATCGAGCGCGTCGCAGGGGACGATCCCGCCGAGCTCGGCCTCGCGCTCGCGGCGCTCGAGTCGGCCCGAACGGTATGAAGGTCGTGGTGACACGCGCGCGCGAGCAGGCCGGGCCGCTCGTCGAGCGGCTCGAGGCGCTCGGCCTGGAGGTGGTCGAGTGCCCGCTGATCGAGATCGAGCCGCTCGAGGAGCCGCATGCGGTCGACACGAACGGGTACGACTGGGTGGTCGTGACGAGCCCGAACGGCGCAGACCTCTTCGCGCAACGCCGCTCCGGTGACCGCGCGCGGATCGCTGCGGTCGGCCCCGGAACTGCGGAGACGCTCCAGCAACTCGGGATCGAGCCCGACTTCGTGCCCCGCGTTTCGACGCAGGAGGGGCTCGCGGACGAGTTGCCGCGCCCGGCCGGACGCGTGCTGTTCGTCGGCGCCGAAGGGTCTCGGCGCGTGCTCGTCGACGCGCTCGACGCCGACTTTCTGCCGCTCTACCGGACGAGGCTGCTGACGCCGCCGGCGCCGAGCGGCGACGTCGTCGTGCTGGCCTCCGGCTCGGCCGCGCGTTCGTTCGCGGCGCTGGGCGCTCCGCTCCCGGCGGTCTCGATCGGCCCCCAGACGACCCGCGCCGCGCGCGCCGCCGGGCTCGAAGTCGTCGCCGAAGCCAAGACCCACGACCTCGACGGGCTGGTCGACGCCGTCGCAGAGGCATGTTCGTCACGTTCCTGAGCGACTTCGGCCTGCGGGACGACTTCGTCGGCACCTGCCACGGAGTGATCAAGCGAATCGCGCCCGAGGTGCAGATCGTCGACATCACGCACGGGATCCCCGCCCGCGCGATCGTGCAGGGTGCGCTCGTGCTCGCGAACACGGTGCCGTACATGCCGCAGGGCGTTCACCTCGCGGTCGTCGACCCCGGCGTCGGTGGACCGCGGCGAGCGCTTGCGCTCCGCGACGGCGAAGGCCGCCTCTACGTCGGCCCGGACAACGGCCTGCTGCTGCCGGCGGCGGAGCGCGCCGGCGTCACCGAGGCGCACGAGATCGTCAACCCCGAGTACGCGCTGTCACCCGTGTCGCGGACGTTCCACGGGCGCGACATCTTTGCGCCGGCGGCCGCGCACCTGGCGCGAGGGCTCGCGTTGGGCGAGCTCGGGCCGCCGATCGATCCCGGTGCGCTCGTCCGGCTCGAGCTCCCACAGGCGGAGCTGCGCCCGAACCGGATCTCGGCGACCGTCCTGTACGTCGACGCGTTCGGCAACGTCCAGCTGAACCTGACGCGGGAGCATCTCGGCGAGGCCGACGTGCATCCGGGTGCGCGCGTCGAGCTCGAGGTCGCGGGGCAGCGCTACTACGCGATCGCTGCGCGCACGTTCTCCGACGCCCGCACCGGCGACCTGATCCTCTACGAGGACTCGTACGGCAACGTCGCCGTCGCGATGAACGGCGGCAGCGCGGCGCAGACGCTCAACGCGCGCGCGGGGCAGGACGTCCGGATTAACCTGGACGTGCCGTGAGGGACTGGAAGCAGCGGCTCGGCCGCAGCTACGCCCGGTTCGCGACGAACGTCGCCGTGCGCTACCCGCGACTCTGGCCGCTCGTTCGCCCGCTGATCCGCAAGCAGTTCGACGTGCTCGCGCCGGTCTGGGACACGATGCGCAGCCCCGACGCGTTCGCGCCGGTCGAGGCGGCGCTCGCCACGGTGGACGGACCGGTCGAGACGGCGCTCGACGTCGGCACGGGCACCGGGTCCGCGGCGCTGGTGATCGCGGAGCGTTTCCCCGAGGCCCGAGTCGTCGGCGTCGACATCGCGCCGGAGATGGTCGAGCGTGCCCGGGAGAAAACGCGCGACAACCCGAACCTCTCGTTCGAGCACGGGGACGCGTCCGCACTTCCCTTCGACGGCGCGTCGTTCGATCTCGTCACCGCCGCGAACATGATCCCGTTCTTCGACGAGCTCGCCCGGGTCGTCCGTCCGGGCGGGACGCTGGTCCTTGCGTTCTCGCTCGGCCCGCAGACCCCGATCTACGTCCCGGGCGACCGGATCCGCAAGGAACTGGCCGCACGGGGATTCACGGACTTTGCGGAGATCGAAGCAGGCCGCGGCTCGGCCTTCGTAGCCCGCAAGCGTTAAGCTCCTAGCCACAGAGACGTTCGCGACACGGAGCACCGGTCCGGACGTCTCTTTTTCTGCGCCCGGACCGGTGCTCTGCGCCTTGGTCAGATCCAGGAGATGTTGTCCTGGAGGACGGGGATCATGAAGTAGAGGATGAAGGCGGCGGTCGCCCCGTACATGAACGGGTGCACCTTTCGCCCGTCGCCCTGCGCGACGCGCACCAGCGTGTACGCGATGAACCCGAAGCCGATTCCGTTCGTGATCGACCACGTGAACGGCATGATCATGATGATCAACGCCGCGGAGAGCCCGATCGCGAGATCGTGGAAGTCGATCCCCGCGAGCTTCACGGTTCCGCCGGTGCGACCGGTCTCGACCTCTTCCGCTTCGCCTTCGGACTCGGTGAGCGAGCTGATCAGCAGCCAGCCGACGATGATCAGCGCGGGCGCCGTCGCCTGCGGCGGCACCATCCCGATCAGCGGCGCGAGGAAGAGGAACGGGAAGAACAGCGCGCCCGTGACGACGCTCGTCCACCCCGTGCGGCCGCCGGCCGCGACGCCGGCACCCGACTCGATGTACGTCGTCGCGGACGACGAGGATGCAGCCCCGCCGGCCATCGCCGCGAGTGAGTCGACGAGCAGGGGCCGCTTGACGTTGTCCATCTCGCCGGCCTTGTTCAGGTACCCGGCGGGCTTGCCGACGCCGACGAGCGTGCCCATCGTGTCGAAGAAGTCCGAGAGGAAGAGCGCGAACACCCACACGAGCGCAGAGACCACGCCGAGCGTCGCGAACGCCCCGAAGCTGAACTCGCCGAGCAGCGAGAAGTTCGGCTGCGAGACGACGTCGCTCGGCCACACCGCACCCGCGGTGAACCCGGCGCCGTAGTCGGTCGCCTTGTTCACGAGCAATGCGAACGCCGTCGTCGCGATGATCCCGAGCAGCAGCGCGCCGCGGTAGCCGCGGGCCCGCAGCACGATCGTGATCACGAGCCCGACGATCGTCGTGAGCACGGGCCAGGTCGTGAAGCTGCCGAGCTCGACGGGAAGCCCCGGCGCCGCGGCCTTCGTGATCAGGCCCGAGTTGTAGAGGCCGATGAACGCGATGAAGAGGCCGATGCCGATCGCGATCGCCTTCTTCAACTCGAGCGGGACGGCCTTCATGACCGACTCGCGCATCCCGGTCAACACGAGGAGCGTGACGAGCGCTCCTTCGAGCACGACGATGCCCATCGCCTCGGGCCAGGAGAGCCCGGCCCCCGCGACGAGGCCGAAGGCCACGACCGCGTTCAGGCCCATCCCGGCGCGATCGCGTAGGCCTTGTTCGCGACGAGGCCCATCAGGATCGTCATCACGCCGGCGACGAGACAGGTCGAGGCGAGCACGGCGTCGAAGGCGAGACCTTGGTTCTGAAGGCCCGTGATCCCCGCGAAGCTGAGGATCGCCGGGTTGACGAAGATGATGTACGACATGACCACGAAGGTGGTCATGCCCGCGAAGGTGTCGCGGGCGAGCGTGGTGCCGTGTTCGGCGAAGCGGAACCTGCGCTCGAGCAAACCGGCCTCGAGCCGCGCCGCCATCGTGGTCATAGGGCTCCTCCTTGGACCGTCCGAGGGGACTGACGACTGACCAGGCGAACCTAAGAGGTGCGTCGGCCGGAACGAAGCCCGCACGGAACGGAAGTGCCGCTGTTTGCGAACGCGGCGCTTCGGGTGGCAGTGGCGAGGGCCGGAATCGAACCGGCGACACCACGGTTTTCAGCCGTGTGCTCTACCAACTGAGCTACCTCGCCAGGGGGGCGAAGTGTAGCCCGGGCGCCTCAGGCCGTCCGGACAGCCCGGAGGCGGTCCATCAACGTGCCGACGAAGTCCTCCTTGACGAGCACCGCGTCCGCGCCGGCCTCCCGGACGGCGTCGTGGATCCGCTGCGTGTCGTCGCCGGTCAGCGCGATCAGGCAGAGGCTCGGATGGTCGCGCCGCAGCCGCGCGACCGCGGTGACGCCGTCGAGCAGCGGCATGTGGAGGTCGATCACGACCGCGTCCGGGTCGAGCGACTCGGCGAGCTCGATCGCCGCGAGCCCGTCCGCGGCGGTGCCGGCCACGCTCAGGTGCGGTTGACCGTCGATCAACAGGCGCAGCGATTCGAGGAACCCCTGGTCGTCGTCCGCGAGCAGCACTCGAACGTTCGCCGGCGTCAAGGGGGCTAGCCTACTCCCTCGGATGCCCGCCGACGAAAGCCAGACGGTCGCCGTGATCGGCGCGCCGCTCGACCTGGGACAAGGCCGTCGCGGCGTCGACATGGGCCCGTCCGCGATCCGGTACGCCGGTCTGGACACGCGGCTGGCGGAGATCGGCCGACGAGTCGAGGACCGGGGCAACGTCGAGACCGCTGTCGCCGAAGCAGCCGAGGTCGGCGAGCCGAACGCGCGCTACCTGCTGCCCGTCCTACGCACGTGCGAGCGGGTTGCGGCGCTCGTGAGGCGCACCGCCGAGGCGGGCGCGGTGCCGCTCGTGCTCGGCGGCGACCACTCGGTGGCCATCGGCTCGATCGGCGGCCTGGCGGCGGCCTACGGCAGCGGCGGGGTTCTCTGGCTCGACGCGCACGGCGACCTGAACACGCCGGAGACCTCGCCGACCGGCAACGTCCACGGGATGGTGCTCGCGGCCGTGCTCGGCCTCGGCGGGGCGGCGTTCGAGAGCGCTGCGTGGCCGACGCCCGCGATCGATCCGGAACGTGTCGCGCTCGTCGGCGTGCGCTCGCTGGACGAGGGCGAGCGCGAGCGCGTGCGGGCGCTCGGCGCGAAGGTGTTCACGATGAGCGACGTCGACCGCCTCGGCGTCGAGCGCGCGATCCGCGAGTCGCTCGCCCACGTCGCGGGGCCCGGGTTCGTGCACGTCAGCCTCGACATGGACGTCGTCGATCCGGAGGTCGCGCCCGGCGTCGGCACACCGGTGCGCGGCGGGCTTTCGTACCGCGAGGCGCACCTCGCGCTCGAGCTCGTCGCCGAGTCGGGCCTCGCGTCGTCCCTCGACGTCGTCGAGGTGAACCCGATCTTCGACCGGCAGAACGAGACGGCGACGCTTGCGGTCGAGCTCGTCGCAAGCGCCCTAGGCGCCCGCATCCTCTAGAAAGCTCTCGATCGCGTCCGCGGTCTGCTCGTACGCGTCCCAGAGGACGACATGGCGTCCGGGCACGGTGACCACCTCGAGGTCGCCGAGCTCCGAGCGCAGCGCGTCCACGACCGCGGGCACCGTGACGTCCGTGTCGGCGCCGACGACGAGCAGCGTCGGCACCTGCAGCCGCTCCCAGGCCGGCGGCGGCTGCGCGAGCTCGCCGTACGCCGCGATCACGGCAGCCTGCGAGTAGCGGAACCGCAACCGCCCGTCGTCGCCGCGGACGAGGTGCTCCCGAAACTCCTCGTCGATCAGCTCGCGCGGCGCGAGCGGCGACACGGGTGCGCGCTCGGCGCGAGCTTCGTCCTCGGTCGCGAACGACCGGTCCGGACGGTGCTGCTCTGCCCGCTCGAGCGCGATCGCCGGGGGAACCCAGACGGCGGGGTCGAGGAGCACCGCGCGCTCGGCGACGCCGGCCGCGGTCAGCTCGAGCGTCAGGCGGCCGCCGAAGCTGTGCCCGATCACGGTCGCGCGCTCCACGCCCGCGGCCTCGAGCGTCTCGCGGAGGTCCTCGACGTGCCGGGCGATCGTCCACGGCGGCTCCCAGCTCGAGCGGCCGTGGCCGCGGAGGTCGGGGGCGAGCACCCGGAAGCGGCCCAGGCGCTCCTCGGCGAGTCGCCGGAACCGTTCGCCGTGGCCCATGACGCCGTGGAGGCAGAGGACGGGCGAGCCGTCCCGGTCGCCCCACTCGTGGAGGTGCAGCAGCATGCGGTCTAGAAAAGCAGACCCGACCTCGCTACCGTCAGCGTGTGTCCCTGCTCGAGCACGCGGTCTAGCGCGGCGTGCTCGGCCTGCTCTACGACATCCACGGCAACCTGCCCGCGCTCGAGGCGGTGCTCGCGGAGGCCGACGAGCTCGGCGTCGACAGCTGGCTGCTCGGCGGCGACTACGGAATCCCGAGCCCATGGCCGCTCGAGACGCTCGAGCGGCTCGAGGCGCTGCCGAACGCGGTCTGGATCCGCGGGAACGGCGAGCGGTGGGCGCGTGAGCTCCCCGACATCCCGGAGATCCGGGCGGCGTACGAGCAGTACGTGATCGGGGTGCTCCCCGACGACGTGCTCGAGCGGCTCTATCGACTGCCCGCGCAGGTCGAGCTCGACGGCGTCCTCTACGTGCACGGCTCGCCTCTCTCCGACGTCGAGAGCTTCGCGCCGGAGCCGGAACCGGACGAGGAGCGCCTGCTCGCGGGGGTGCGCGACCGCACCGTCGTGTTCGGGCACAGCCATCAGCAGTTCCGGCGGCCGGGGCCGACGGGACCGAGCTCCTCAACCCGGGCAGCGCCGGGATGCCGCTCGACGGCGACCGCCGCGCCGCTTGGGCGACCCGCGACGGCGACTTCGCGTTCCGTCGCACCGAGTACGACGTCGATCGCGCGGTGGCCGCCTTCCGGGACCTGGGCGAGATGGGCGAGTTCTCCGCGCGACGCCTCGAACGCGGCTCGGACTAGGCGAGCGCGGCGTCCAGCGTCAGCTCGACGTTCCCCTTCAGCGCCTTCGAGACCGGACAATTCTCCTTCGCCTGTTCGGCGGCCTCGCGGAACGCGTCAGCGTCGACGCCGGGAACGTCCCCGCGGACCGTCACGGCGAGCTTCGTGATCCCGACGCCGCCCTCGAACGTCGACACGACATCGGTCTCGAGCGACGTCGGCGGCGTGCCCGCGCGCGCGAGGCCGCCCGAGAGCGCCATCGAGAAGCAGCTCGACAGCGCCGCCGCGATGAGCTCCTCGGGGCTGGTGCCCGCGGAGGCGTCTTCGGCGCGCGCCTTCCACGTCACCGTCTGCGGTCCCGTCGCCCCGGACCCGAGCGTGAACACGCCGGATCCGCTCGCCAGGTCGCCTTCCCACCTCGTGTGTGCGTGATGCTCAACCGCCATCCTCGCCCTCCCTCTCGTCGCCGGAACCCGATGGCCGATAGTACGTCGTGCCCTTCAGCTCGTCGGGCAGGTAGTCGACGTCGAACCCGCGCTCGTCGTCGTGCGGATAGACGTACCCCTTGCCGTGGCCGAGCTTCTTCGCGCCCGCGTAGTGCGCGTCGCGGAGCGACTTCGGCGGCCGCAGGTTGCCGCGCTCCTGCACGTCGCGGGTGGCCTCGTTGATCGCGACGTAGCTCGCGTTGGACTTCGGCGCGCGCGCGAGGTAGATCGCGGCCTGCGAGAGGTTGAGCCGCGCCTCGGGCAGTCCGACGTGCTCGAGCGCGTGCGCCGCGGCGACCGCGACGACGAGCGCCTGTGGGTCGGCGTTGCCGACGTCCTCGGATGCGAGGACGATCATGCGGCGCGCGATGAAGCGAGGGTCCTCGCCCGCCTCGAGCATCGCGGCGAGGTAGTAGACGGTGGCGTCGGGATCCGAGCCGCGCATCGACTTGATGAAGGCGGAGATCGTGTCGTAGTGGCGATCGCCGCCCTTGTCGTACACGAGCGGCCGCTTCGTCGACGCGTCCTCGACGTGTCGGGGCTCCAGCGCACTGCCCTCGGCGCGCGCGGTCTGCGACGCCAGCTCGAGGATCGAGAGCGCATTTCGCGCGTCGCCGCCTGCGCGCTCGGCGACGAGCGCGGCGACTTCCGGGGTCAGCTCGACTCCGAGCTCGTCGGCGCCGCGACGTGCGATCCGCTCCAGGCCCTCGGGCGAGTGCGGCTCGAGCTCGTAGAGCTGCGCGCGGCTGAGGAGGGCGGAGTTGACCTCGAAGTACGGGTTCTCGGTCGTGGCGCCGATCAACGTGATCACGCCTTCCTCGACCGCCGGCAGGAGCGCGTCCTGCTGCGCCTTGTTGAAGCGGTGGATCTCGTCCAGGAAGAGGATCGTCCGCTGGCCCTGCGCGCCGAGCCGTTCCCGGGCGCGCGAGATCACCTCGCGGACCTGCGAGACCGTCGCCGAGACGGCGGAGAGCTCCTCGAACTCTGCGCCGGTCGCGTTCGCGACGATCCGGGCGAGCGTCGTCTTGCCGCTTCCGGGCGGTCCGTAGAGGATCGTCGAGCGAACCCGGTCCTCCTCGATCGCGAGGCGAAGCGCCGAGCCCGGGCCGAGGACGTGCTCCTGCCCGACGAACTCGTCGAGCGAGCGCGGCCTCAGGCGGAGCGGGAGCGGTGCGATGTCGGGGATGCGCTCCCTGGCCGCATCGGAGAAGAGGTCGCTCACACACGAAGTATGCTCCCGCCACCCGTGCCCGAAGTCGAGGACTTCTCAGAGCCGATCCTCCCGGGGACGGCACCCAGCGACTACGAGCGGTACCTCCGGACGGACGAGCTGCTCGCTCTCCAGAAGGCGCCCGACGAGCTGACGCACCGCGACGAGCTCCTGTTCATGACCGTGCACCAGTCGTCCGAGCTCTGGCTGAAGCTCGCGAGCTTCGAGGTCGAGACCGCCGTCGGCCTGCTCCGCGACGGCGAGCTCGCCGGGGCGCTGCGGCTCCTGCGCAGGGCGCACGACTGCCTGCAGAACACCTTCATTGCGCTCGACATGCTCGAGCACATGTCGCCGTGGGAGTACACGGCGTTCGTCCGGCCGTTGCTCGGTCACGGAAGCGGCTTCGACTCCCCTGGTTTTCGAGAGGTGCGCCGGGTCTCGCCGATGCTCGGAGAGGCCTTCCACCGGCTCAGGCGTGACGCCGACATCTCGCTCGTCGACGTCTACGTCCACGGCCGAGAGCACGAGGAGCTGTACCAGCTCGCCGAGGCGCTCGTCGAGTGGGACGAACGTGTCACGCTGTGGCGCGTGCGCCACTTCAAGGTCGTCGAGCGGATCATCGGCGCGGGCGCGATCGGCACGCAGGGCACGCCCGTCGAGCTGCTCGGGCGGCTGATCCACAGCCGCATGTACCCGGAGCTGTGGGACGTGCGGAACGAGCTGACCGACCGGGCGAACCGCAGCTGATGGCCGTCTCGACGTTGCGGGGAGAGGTGACCGAGCTCCTGCAGGAGCTGATCCGCGTCGACACGGTCAACCCGCCCGGCAACGAGACCGTCGCCGCAGAGCTCTTGCGCGAGTACCTCGAGTCGAACGGCGTGCGCTGCGAGCTCTACGCGAAGGCGCCCGACCGGGCGAACCTCGTCGCGCGCATTCCCGGCACGGGCGGCGGGCCGAGGCTCGCGCTGCTCTCCCACACCGACACGGTGCTCGCCGACGCGGAGGAGTGGGAGCGCGGCCCGTGGTCCGGCGACGTGCACGAAGGCGAGGTGTGGGGACGGGGCGCGCTCGACATGAAGGGCGAGGTCGCGGCGAACGCCGTTGCGCTCGCATCGCTCGCGCGCGACGGGTTCGAGCCCCGCGGCGACCTGATCTTCGTCGCGGCCGCCGACGAGGAGGTGAACACCGGCTTCGGGCTCTCCTGGCTCTGCGAGGCGCACCCCGAGGCGGTGCGCGCCGAGTACGCGCTGAACGAGGGCGGCGGCGACCGCGTCGAGCTCGGCGGCAAGCCCTTCTACCTCGTCTCGACCGCGGAGAAGATGAGCGCGCCGTTCACGATCCGCGTGCGCGGGCGCGCGGGGCACGGATCGGTGCCGAGCATCGCCGACAACGCGCTGCTCAAGGCCGCGCCGCTCATCGAGCGGCTCGGCGCGTACAGGCATCCGCCGCAGCACACGCCCGAGACCGAGGCGTTCTTCCGCGCGGTCACCGGTGAGGTGCCGCCGATCGAGCAGGCGCTCGAGCGCGCGGGCGAGCTGCACCCGATGTTCGGGCTGCTCCTGGAAGCGCTGGTCGGCCCGACGTATGCCCCGACCATGATCGAGGCGTCGAAGAAGCGGAACGTCATCCCGAGCCTCTGCGAGATCACGGTCGACTCGCGGATCCTGCCGGGGCAGACGCCGGCCGACTCCGAGGAGATCGTCCGCTCGGTGCTCGGCGACGGCGACTACGAGCTCGACTGGATCGAGGCGGCGGGCGGCACGCGGTCGCCGGTCGAGTCGCCGCTCTGGGAGGCGCTCGAGACGTGGGTGCGCGCCAAGGACCCGGCTGCGGGGCTCGCGCCGATGTGCCTGTCCGGCTTCACCGACAGCCACTGGATGCGCGAGGCGTTCGGCACGGTGGCGTACGGCTTCTTCCCGATGCGCGCGATGGACGCCGAGGTCGCGGTTCGGCTCATCCACTCGGCGAACGAGCGCATCCCCGTGGACGACCTCGAGCTCGCGGTCGACTTCTACCGCGACGCCGCACAGCACGTCTGCGGCTAGCCTGGAGCAATGGCCGACAAGATCCGGCTCGGGGGAATGGCGCTGCCCAACGGCGTGCTCGTGCACGGTCCGACCTCGTGGGCCTGCGCGATCCGGCTTCCTGACGGGACGCTCGAGGTCGCAGCGGAGCGCAAGCGCTTCGTCAGCAGCGAAGGGACGCCCCCGCTGCTCCGCGGTCCGCTGAAGCTGCTCGAGGCGATGGCGGTGCTGCCGTCCGTGCGGCGCGCGCTCCCCGCTGCGCGACTGCCGTTCGAGCGTCCGGCGGTTGCCGCGGCAATGCTTGGGAGCGTGCTCGGCCTACGCGCCGTGCGCGGCTCGCGCCTGGGGACGGCGACGCAGGAGGTGCTCTCCGCGGCGCTGTCGTTCGCGCCGGCGGTGCTCGCGCTTCGCGGCTCGGAGCTCGCGGCGTACCACGGCGCGGAGCACATGTCGATCGGGACGTACGAGCACGACGAGCCGCGCGCGAAGGAGCACGAGCGCTGCGGCTCGCACCTGGTCGGCCCGATCCTGCTCACGACGACGCTCGGCAACACGCTCGCGGCGAAGACCCCCGCGCACATTCGGCCGCTCGCGCGTGCCGTCGCGGCCTTCGGCTCGATCGCCGTTTCGACGGAGATCTTCTCGTGGATGGTGCGCCACCCGCAGCATCCGGTCGCCCGCGCGCTGTCGCGCCCGGGTCACGAGCTGCAGCACCGCGTCGGCACCGACGAGCCTTCCGCCGAGCAGCTCGAGGTCGCGAACGCCGCGCTTCGCGCTTGTCTCGCACTCGAAGGGGAGTGACGCCGCCGCTCGTGGAGCGCGCGGCCGCGCTCGCGGCGGCGCTCGCGTTCGAGAACTCGTGCACGCCGGAGACCGGTCGCCTGCTGCACGTCCTCGCCGGGATGCGCGGCCGCGAGCGCGTCGGCGAGACCGGGACGGGGGTGGGCTACGGCGCTGCCTGGATCGTCTCGGCGCTCGACCCCGCGGTCCCGTTCTTCACGGCGGAGCTCGACGAGACGCGGGCAGCCGCAGCCGCCGAGCTCTTCGGCGACGACGAGCACGTGCACGTCCTCGCCGGCGACTGGCACGACGTGCTCGGCCCGCACGCGCCGTTCGACCTGCTCTTCCACGACGGCTCGAAGCGCCAACCCGAGCAGGACGGCGAGGAGACGCTTCGCCTCCTGGCGCCGAGAGGCCTGATCGTGATGGACGACCTGACGCCTGGGCGGGAGGGGCCGGACGCAGTGCGTGACTTCTGGCTCAATCATCCCGACGTGGCCGCGATCGAGCTCCAGGTCTCGCCGAACGAGGCTGTGATCGCCGCCGTTCGAACCCGCTAAGGGTCGACGCGGTTCCTGCCGATCCATCCTTCGTGGACCGCGCGCCCGCCCCCGAAGAAGCTCCCACGGACCCGACCTTCTGGGATCACGTCACGCATGTGATCTCGCAGATCCCGGGCGTCACCCAGACGTGGCTGCCGGTCTTCTTCCTGTTCCTGATGATCGCGATCGTCTACCTGCTCTGGCGCACCATGCAGCTGATGCCGCGGATCAAGCCGGCGCAGCAGGATGCGCAGGGCTCGTCCTCGGTCCGCTGGGAGGACGTCGCAGGACTTCCCGAGGCGAAGGCCGAGCTGCAGGAGGTCGTCGACTTTCTCAAGCATCCCGAACGGTTCGAGCGTCTCGGAGCGCGCGTGCCGCGCGGGATCCTGCTCTACGGCCCGCCGGGCACCGGCAAGACGCTGCTCGCGAAGGCGGTCGCGCACGAGTCGGGCGCGAAGTTCTTCTCGCAGAGCGCGTCCGCGTTCGTCGAGATGTTCGCGGGCCTCGGCGCTGCCCGCATCCGCAAGCTCTTCGACGACGCGCGCAAGAACGCGCCGTCGATCATCTTCATCGACGAGCTCGACGCCGTCGGGACCGCGCGCACCGGTGGCGGCTTCAACCGCGAGCAGGACCAGACGCTCAACCAGCTGCTCGTCGAGCTCGACGGGTTCGGCCCTGCCGCGCAGGTCGTCGTCATGGGTGCGTCCAACCGCATCCAGGATCTCGACCAGGCGCTGCTCCGTCCCGGCCGCTTCGACCGCCAGCTGCTCGTCTCGCCTCCCGACCTCGCCGGGCGCGAGGCGATTCTCCGCGTGCACACGCGGGGCAAGCCGCTGGCCGCCGACGTCGACCTCGAGCAGATCGCAAAGCAGACCGCAGGGCTCGCCGGCGCCGACCTCGCGAACATCGCGAACGAGGCCGCGATCTTCGCGGGCCGCCACGAGGCGCAGTACATCTCGCACGTCGACTTCGACAACGCGATCGAGCGCGTCGTCGCCGGCCTGCAGCAGAAGAAGGTCCTCACCGAGAAGGAGCGGCGCATCCTGTCGTACCACGAGGCGGGCCACGCGCTGATGTCGTTCCTGATGGGCGAGGTCGCCCCGGTGCAGAAGGTGACGATCGTCGCCCGCGGGCAGGCACTCGGCTACACGCTCAACCTCCCGTCGGAAGATCGCTACATGGAGACGAAGGAAGAGCTCGTCGACGTGATGAAGATCTGCCTCGCCGGCCGCGCTGCCGAGCAGGTCGTGTTCGGTCGCGTCACCAACGGCGCCGCGAGCGACCTCGAGAAGGCGACGCAGATCGCACGCTCGATGGTCTTCGAGTGGGGCATGTCGGACAGTGTCTCCTCGCGAACGCTCCGCGCCGACAACTACGCGCTCTCGGAAGAGACGAAGCGCGTCCGCGACCAGGAGCAGGCGCTCCTCACGGACGGCGCCTACTCCGAGGCCGTGCGGCTGATCGAGAAGCACCGCGCCTCGCTCGACCGACTCTCGAACGCGCTCCTCGAGAAGGAGACGCTGCTCCGCGAAGAGCTCGTGGCGATGCTCGGCGACCTCGTGGCGGAGTCCAGGGCGTCCGAGCTGGTCGGCACGCCGCAGGTCGTCTCGCTGCCCGACTGAGCCCCCGGTAGGATCGCCTCGTGGAGGCCAAGGGGATCCATCACCTCGGAGTCGCCGTCGAGGATCTCGACGAGGCGGTCACGACGTACGAGCGCCTGTTCGGCGCGCACGTCGAGCACCGCGACACCGTTCCGGACCAGGGCGTCGAGGCCGCGTCGCTTCGGGTCGGCGAGAGCCGGGTCGAGCTGCTCGCCTCGCTGGGCGACGAGACGCCGGTCGGGAAGTTCCTCGCGAAGCGTGGGCCGGGGATGCACCACGTCGCCTACTCCGTTGCGGATCTGCCCGCCTCGCTGGCGGAGCTCGAGCGCCAGGGCGCAGAGCTGATCGACCCGCAGCCGCGGCGGGGCCTGTTCGGCCTCGAGGTCGCGTTCGTCCACCCCGACGCCGCCCACGGCGTCCTCGCGGAGCTGGTGAGCGATGCCCGCTGAGGACAAGGTCCGCGTCGAGGTCGCCTACCAGGGCGGCCAGTCGTTCACGACGCTGATGTCGAACGATGCCGCCGACGAGCTCGAGCGGCGGCTCGCGGCCGGCGACGAGAGCGTGTTCACGATCGACGCCGAGGACGGCCGCTACGCCGTCGTGCTCGGCCACATCGCCTACGTGAAGCGGTTCCTGCGGGAGTCTCGGGTGGGCTTCGGGTCCCCCGGGCCCTAGTTACGCGGCTCTGCGGCAGGGGCACACCAGAGCGATGGCGGAACGCACGACCGAGCGGGCCAAGGAGACGGGCGCGCAGATCAGGCGGCTGGTCGAGCGCGGGCAGCAGGGCGACCGCGCGGCGCTCGAAGAGCTGTACCTGATCCACTTCGACCGGATCTACAGCTACCTGCACATGACGGTCGGGAACCGGCACGACGCCGAGGACCTGACGACGCAGACCTTCCTGCGGATGCTCGAGGCGATCGGCAAGTTCCGCTTCCAGTCGGCGCCGTTCTCGGCCTGGCTCTTCCGGATCGCGCACAACCTCTCGATGGACCACTTTCGCGCGTCGCGCCGCGTGCAGCCCGAGGAGGAGGTCCCGGAGCCGATCGGCAACGAGCAGGACTCCGCGGAGGTCGAGGCGCTGCACTCGATCGGCCGGCAGAGCCTGCTCGAGCTGATCGAGGACCTCTCCGAGGAGCAGCAGCAGGTGCTGACGCTCAAGTTCGTCTTCGGCTTCTCGAACGGCGAGGTCGCGACGATCCTCGGCAAGACCGAAGGCGCGATCAAGTCGCTGCAGCATCGCGCGCTTGCGTCGCTGCAGAAGCAGATCACCACCGCCTAGTGGCGCTCCAGGTCGGGATCGTTGGGCTGCCGAACGCCGGCAAGACGTCGCTCTTTCGCGCGCTCACGGGCGCGGAGACGACGGGTCGCGACAACGTCGGCATGGCGGCCGTGCCCGACGACCGGCTTCGCCAGCTCGCCGAGACGGTCGGCGCGAAGAAGGTCACGCCGGCAGCGGTGCGCGTCGTCGACGTCCCGGGAACCGGAGCGGAGCTGCTCGGCAACCTGCGCCAGGTCGACCTGATGCTCGCGGTGCTCGACGGGTGGTCGGGCACGCGCGACGCGCGCAGCGACTCCGAGGAGCTCACGCTCGAGCTGCTCGCCGCCGACCGTGACCACGTGCAGCGCCGGCTCGAGCGCGTGACGAAGCAGGCGAAGTCGGGCGACACGAAGCTGCGCGCGGAGGTCGAGAACCTCGAGCAGCTGGCGGCACATCTCGAGAACCTCCAGGCCGTCAGCGAGCTCGGCGCCGACGTCGAGATCCCGCCGGAGCTCGAGCTGCTGACGATCAAGCCGATCATGGAGATCGTCAACGGGCCGGACGGCACCGACCTCAAGCTCGAGGCCGAGCTGGCCGAGCTCTCCGACGAGGAGGCCGCGGCGTTTCGCGAAGGCGAGTCGGCTCTGGGCGCGGTCGTGCGCGGCCTCGTGGAGGAGCTCGACCTGATCACGTTCTTCACCGCGGGCGACAAGGAGACGCGCGCGTGGACGCTGCACAAGGGCGAGACGGCGCTCGACGCCGCCGAGGCGATCCACAGCGACATCGCGCGAGGGTTCATCCGCGCCGAGGTGATCCGCTGGGACGACCTCGTCGGTGCCGGGTCACACGCGGACGCGCGCCGTCAGGGGCTCGAGCGCGTCGAGGGGAAGACGTACGTCGTCCAGGACGGCGACGTCCTGAACATCCGCTTCAACGTCTAGCGCAGGCGGTCGGCGAGGTAGCGCAGGCCGATCGGGTAGCGGTACTCGATCCCCGCGTGCGTCGCGTCGAAGAGCTCGGTGTGCAGGTCGGTGACGCCGATCGCCGTGAGCTCGCGGCGGATCCACTCCAGGACGAGATCGAGGTACCACTCGTCGCGCGTGCCGGCGTCGTAGTAGATCGCGCGCATCCCGCGCAGCGCGTCGGCGTGGCGCGGGATCATCGTCGGGTAGTCCCACTCGAGCCAGCGCTCCCAGAGCTCCGGGATCACCTGCGCGGTCGTCGGGTCGTAGGGGAGGCGAACGGTGCCGTCCTCCTCCGCCGAGTACGCGGCGGAGAAGCCCCACTGCAAGAGGATGTGCAGGTCGTGCGGGTGCTCGAGCGGCGCGGGCGACGAGCGCAGCTCCTCGAGGAAGCGCTCGACCGACCCGCCGTACGCGTCGCGAAGCCGCCGCGCCGCGAGCCGGAAGAAGGGCCGGATCGAGACCTCGAACAGGCCGCCGCCCGCATGGCTCGCGTAGCCCGCGAAGAGGTCGGGCCGCAGCATCGCGGTCACCGCGGCGCCCTGGCCGCCGCTGGACTTGCCGGCCACGCCTCGGAGCCCGTTCGTCTCGTAGCGCTCGTCGACGAACGGGACGATCTCGTCGCAGAGGTACGAGTGGTACCGGCCCGAGCCGTGCGAGTCGACGAACTGCGAGCCGCCGACCGAGGTCCAAGCGTCGACGAACACGATTCGCGCGTCGATCTGCTCGCGGTCCAGGAGCTCGAAGATCGTCGGGCGAAACGCCGTGCGGTTCCGCCACATGTCGACCTGGCCGGTGTAGCCCTGCAGGACGTAGATCGCCGGGCCGCCCTCGTAGCCCGGCGGGGTGTAGACCCAGAGCGGCCGCACGTGCGAGTCGCCGAGCGGGTTCCCTCGCAGCGCCTCGCTCTCGATCGTGAGCTCGTCGAGCGGCATGTCAGGCGGCCGCCGCGATCAGCCCGACTCCGGTGAGCGCGACCGCTCCCCCGAGCGCCTGCGACCGCGCGGGACGCTCGCGCAGGATCGCGACGGCGAGCAGGATCGTGACGACCGGGTAGAGGGACGCGAGGACGGACACGAGGCTGACGAAGCCCTCGTTCAACGCGAGCGCGAGCGCGAGGTTCGCGCCGACGTCGAACAGCCCGATCGCAACGAGCACGGGGAGGTCCCGCGCCGGCACGCGCAGCGAGCCCAACAAGACTGCGACGGTGACGGCGAGCGTTGCCGCCGCCGCACGCGCAACGACGACGGCCCAGTACGCGTCGTCTGCGCTCGCGCGATCCATGAACACAAAGTACGAGCCGAAGCCGAGCGCCGCGAGGAAGGCGAGCGGCACGCCGGCCGAGAGCCCGCCGGACGAGCCAGGCTCTCGCGAGACGAGGACGACGCCTGCGAGTGCGAGCACGACCCCGACGAGCTGAATCGCACCGGGACGTTCTCCGCGCGCGAGCCCGACCGTGACCGGCACGACGGCTGCGGAGGCCGAGATCGGCGCGATGACGCCAATCGCTCCGATCGCCATGCCGCGGTAGAGGCAGCCGAGCCCGACCGCGCCTGCGAGGCCGGCGGCAACGGCCGCGGCGATCGCGGTGCCGCCGAGGAACGGGCCCCCGGCGAAGCTCGCAACGACGAGGATCCCCGCGAGCCCGGCGGCCTGCGAGATCGCGAGCACGGTGAGCGTCGCGAGGCGACGGGAGGTGACGCCGCCGAGGAAGTCGCCCACCCCCCACAGCACGCTCGCCCCGAGGGCGAGTCCGATCGCGGTCACGCGTGGTCTACGGGCCGCGTCGCGGCGACGGCGTCGAGCTGGTTTGCGTGGTAGAGCGCTGCGGCCTCGGCGGTTCGCGCGGCTCGCAGGTCGTGGTGGCAGGCGACGGCGTGCAGGAGCTCTGCGCGCGCGTCGGCGGCGAGCGAGCTCCCGCGTTCCTCGATCAGCCTGAGGCCGAGGTGCACGTGACCGAGCAGCCGTCCCTCCTCGGTCGGCCTGAACGCGGGCGCGGGTCCCAGCTCGCGCGTGCGGCCGACGTCGTGGAGCAGCGCCGCGGCGATCAGCAGGTCCTGGCGGAGCCGGGGATGCAGCTGCGTCGTCTCGCGGCAGATCGTCGCGACTCCGACGGTGTGCTCGAGCAGTCCGCCGGCGTAGGAGTGGTGCGAGTCGAGCGTCGCGGGCAGCGTGCGGTAGCGCTCGCGCACCGCGGCGTCGTCGACGAATTGCGCGACGGTCGCGCGCAGCCCGGGGTGCGCGACCTCCCCGGCGAGGAACTCGAGGAAGCCGTCGAGCTCGTCGCGGTCGCGGCGAATCGTCGGGGTCAGCGCCGCCGGGTCGGTCTCGGCCGCCTTCTCGAGCGAGCGCACCTCGACCTGAAGCCGGTCGCGAAAGCGCTCGACCCGTCCGAGCACGCGAACCGCGTCTCCCTCGTCGAAGCGGGCGTCGAGCAGGTCGACGTCGTTCCAGATCCGCGCGTCCACGCGGCCGCTCGGGTCGACGAGCTCGAGCGCGAGGTAGGAGGCGCCGCCCTTCGTCCTGAGCCGCTGCTTCCGGGCGACGGCGTAGACGCCCTCGACGACCCGGTCCTCGGCCAGGTCGGCGATCGCGTTCATTCCGTGATCCTAGGGTACGGTCCGGGCGTGGCCGAAGTCCGACCCTTTGCCGCCCTGCGCTACGACGAGGAGCGCGCCGGCCCGCTCGAGTCGCTGGTTGCGCCCCCGTACGACGTCCTCTCCGATGCGGAACGGCTCGCCTATCTCGAGAAGAGCCCGTACAACGTCGTCCACCTGACGCTGCCCGACTCGGAGGAGCAGGCGGCCGCCGACTTCGCGGCCTGGCGCGAGGACGGGGTGCTGCGCGAGGAGCGGCCCGCGTTCTGGGCGCTCGAGCAGGACTACGTCGGCCCGGACGGCGTCGCGCGCACGCGGCGCGGGATCGTCGCGTCGCTGAAGGCGGAGCCCTACGAGCGCGGCGTCGTCCTGCCGCACGAGCGGACGCACCGCGAGGCAAGGGAGGGACGGCTGCGGCTCGTCCGCGCAGTCGGGGCGCAGCTCGAGCCGATCTTCCTCCTCTACGAGGGCCTCCCGCCCGTCGCGCCCCCCGAGGGCGAGCCCGACCTCGAGGTCGAAGGCGCGAAGCTCTGGCGGCTGTCCGAGACCGACGCGATCGCCGAAGCGTTCACCGACCGTCAGCTGATGATCGCCGACGGGCACCACCGCTACGAGACCACGGTGGAGTACGCGCAGGCCGGCGGCTCCCCGTGGCTGATGGTCGTGCTCGTGTCGACGAGCGATCCCGGACTGACGATTTTCCCGACGCACCGCACCGCGGCGCGGTTCGATGCAAGTAACACTGTGTTACTTGCGGACGGGAACGACCCGCGCGCTGCGCTCGACTCGCTGCCGACGGACCGACCAGCGGCAGTCGTCTACACGCGCGAGCGGGTCGCCGTCGCCGAAGGCGAGCCGGGACAGCTCGACACGCAGCTCGTCGAGAAGCTCGCCCCCGACGTCGGCTACACGGCGTACGTCGACGAGGCGATCGCTGCGGTCGACGAAGGTCGCGCGGCGGCGGCGTTCCTGCTCCGCCCCACGAAGATCGAGGACGTCTTCGCAGTCGCGAAGCGCGGCGAGGTGCTGCCGCCGAAGACGACCTACTTCTATCCGAAGCTGCTGAGCGGCCTCCTCTTCCACCCGCTGTGACCGACTGGCCCGCGACGTGCCGGGCGGCGGTCGCGGACGTGCAGCGCGTGCTCGTCGACCTGCCGACGCGCGTCGAGCGTGAGCCGGTCGTGGGCCTGGGCGAGGGCGGCGACGAGACGACGGCGATCGACGCGGAGGTCGAGCGCGTCGTGATCGCGTTGCTGGACGAGAGGCTCGACGACTACACGCTCGTCTCGGAGGAGATCGGCGAGGTCGTCAAAGGGAGCGGGCGGCCGTGGCTCGTCCTCGACCCCGTCGACGGTTCGCTCAACGCGAAGCGCGGTGTCCCGCACTTCTGTCTCTCGCTGGCCGTCGCCGACGGGCCGACGATGAACGACGTGACCTTCGGCTACGTCTACGACTTCGGCACGGGCGAGGAGTGGACCGCGCGTCGCGGCGAGGGAGCGTGGTTGGACGGCGCGCGGCTCGGCGCCGTGCGACCGAAGGACGAGATCGAGCTGCTCGCGTTCGAGGCGACGCTCACCTCGTCGATCGCGGAGAAGGCGTCGAACGTCGTCGGGCTCGCGCATCGGCTCCGAGTGATGGGCTCGCTCGCGCTCGCGCTCTGCAACCTCGCCGCGGGTCGAATCGACGGCGTCTGCTCGCTCAAAGGCGCGCGGTCGGTCGACATCGCCGCGGCGCAGCTGCTCGTCCGTGAGGTCGGGCTCGCGATCGACCTCTTCGAAGCTCCGCCGTTCGGCAGTGCGCCGCTCGACCTCGAGCCGCGCTCGCGCGTCGTCGCGGCGGCGAACGAGGCGCTCTGCGCGCGCCTGGCCGCCGCGCTCGCGTGACCGAGCTCCGCATCGGCTGCTCGGGCTGGAACTACGAGCACTGGCGGAACGGCGTCTTCTATCCGCCGCGCCTGCCCGCGTCGAAGTGGCTGCAGTTCTACGCCGAACAGTTCGACACCGTCGAGGTGAACGCGACCTTCTACCGGCTCCCCCGCCCGACCGCCGTCGCGAACTGGGTCGCGCTGACGTCGCCGGACTTCGTCTTCACGATCAAGATGAGCCGCTACGTCACGCACGTGAAGCGCCTGGCCGGCGTGAAGGAGTCGCTCGAGCGCTTCTACGGAACGATCGCGCCGATCGTCGGCACGCCGAAGCTCGGCCCGGTGCTGTGGCAGTTCCCGGAGACCTTCCACCGCAACGACGAGCGGCTCGTCGGCGCGCTCGACCAACTGCCCGACGGGCGGCACGCGTTCGAGTTCCGCCACCCGAGCTGGTTCGTGCCCGAGATCTTCGCGTTCCTGCGCGCACGGAACGCCGCGCTGGTGATCGGCGACCATCCGGACCGGCCCTTCCAGACGCTCGACCTGACGGCCGACTGGACGTTCGTCCGCTTCCACCACGGGAAGCGCGGCCGGGGAGGCAACTACTCGGAGCGCGAGCTCGACGAGTGGGCCGGCCGGATCGACGGCTGGCGCCGGCGTGGGATCGACGTCTACGCGTACTTCAACAACGACTGGGAGGGCTACGCGATCAAGAACGCGCTCGGGCTGAAGCAGCGCCTCGGTCTGTCGTAGGGTTCGGGCGATGGAGACCCGGGCCTCGCTCGTCGACAGGCTTGCGCAGACGTCGCTCTTCGCCGACCTGTCGCGCCCCGAGCTCGAGAAGGTCGCGCACGACTTCGACGAGGAGGCGTTCGCGGAGGGTCAGCGCGTCCTGCGCCAGGGGCTTTCGGGCAGCAACCTCTACGTGATCCTCGACGGCGCGGCCGTCGTCCAGCTCAACGGGGAGGAGATCGCGCGTCTCGGCCGCGGCGACTTCTTCGGGGAGATCTCGATCCTCACCGAGGGCCCGCCGACGTCGGACATCGTCGCGGAGGGCGTGCTCCACTGCCTCGTGATCCCGCGCCCAGACGTCGAGCGCTTCCTGCTCGAGCGCCCGCGCGTGATGCTGCGGATGCTCCGGGCCGAGGCGAACCGGCTGCGCGGCATGCTCGAGTGGCAGTCGTAGAGCGCCCGTTCCCTCCGGGCACGTACGGGGTCGTCGTCGTCGGCAGCGGCCCGGGCGGCCTGCAGGCCGCCTACGAGCTGCAGCGGCTCGGCGTCGACCACGCAGTTCTGTCCGCCGACGACGCGCCGGGCGGGATGTTCAGGACGCTGCCGATCTTCGAGCGGCTGATCAGCTGGACGAAGCCCGAGGCGCCGCAGGCGTACGGCTCCCGGGAGTACGAGCTCTACGACCACAACAGCCTCGTCGCCGAGGAGGAACACAGCCAGGCGTCGGTGCCGTCGCTGATGGACCGCAGCTACGACGTCCCCTCGCGCGCCGAGATGGAGGCGGCGCTGGCGCGGTTCTCGGAGCGCGCGGGGCTTCGCGTGCGCTACGGCTGCCGCTGGGAGGCGACGCGACGCGACGACGAGGGATTCGTGGTCGAGACGACCGACGGCGAGTACCGCTGCCGAGCGGTCGTGTTCGCGGTGGGCGTGACGACTCCGTGGACGGCACCGATCCCCGGCCTGGAGCACGCCGCGCACTACGTCGACGTGCGCGAGGCGGCCGACTACGACGGCCGGAGCGTGTTCATCGTCGGCAAGCGCAACTCCGCGTTCGAGATCGCGAACAACCTGCTGCCCTGGGCCCGGCGCATCGTGCTCGCGTCGCCGCGCGCGATCCGGACCGACGTGCTCGGACACTCGCCGCTTCGCACGCGTTACCTCCAGCCGCTCGACGAGCACGTGCGCGGTGGCTTCGGGACGTCGATCGTCGACGCGTCGATCGAGCGGGTCGAGCGAACCGCTGACGGCTTCCGCGTGCACGCGCTCGGAACGTCGTGGGACGGGCCGCTCGTCTTCGACTGCGACGACGTGATCGCCGCGACGGGTTTCCGCACGCCGCTTCGAGATCTCCCGGAGCTGGGAGTCGCGACGGTCGCCGACGGCAGGATCCCAGCGCAGACCGCGTTCTGGGAAAGCGTGTCGGTCCCCGGCATCTACTTCGCCGGCAACGCGACGCTCGGCTCTCCCGGACTGCGCAAGCAGGGCCTCTCGTCGAACTCGGGCTCGGTGAACGGCTTTCGCTACAACGCGCGCATCCTCGTCCGGCACTGGCGGAGAAGCACTTCGGCGTCGACCCGCCGCGTCCGCTCGTCGAGCCCGACCGGCTCGTCCCGTTCCTGCTGCGCGAGCTCGCGACCGCGCCCGAGCTCTGGATCCAGAAGGGCTACCTCTGCCGGATCGTCAACCGCGCCGACGACGGCCTGCGCGACGACGGGATCCTGCCGCTCCAGGTCTTCGTCGACGAGCCCGGCCCCGACGCCTGCGCGATCGCGGTCGAGATGGAGGCGGACGGGACGATCTACCCGGCCGTCTACGTGCGCCTGCGGAACCACGTCTCCGAGCACTCGTTGTCGCCGCATCCGCTCCACGACTACGAGACTGAGGAGCATCGCCGCGCGCTCACGGAGCTCGTCGAGCCGTTGCTAGGCTCGACGTAGATGTCCCCTTCACGCGAAGCACTTCTCGCCGCGCTCGAGCAGGTCATCGACCCCGAGCTGCGTCGCCCGGTCACCGAGCTGCAGATGGTGCGCGACGTGCGCATCGACGGCGGCGACGTCATCGTCGTGATCGCGCTCACGGTCGCCGGTTGCCCGCTGCGCGACAGCTTCCAGAAGCAGGTCGCCGAAGCGCTCGCTCCCGTTGCCGGCGTGGAACGCGTCGCGCTCGAGTTCGACGTGATGTCGCCGGACGAGCGCGCCGCGTTGACCGAGCGGCTTCGCGGCGGCGTGACGGGCCGGTCGAAGGGTCTCTCGCTCGACCGCGACACGCGCGTGCTCGCGGTCGCGAGCGGCAAGGGCGGCGTGGGCAAGTCGACGCTGTCGGTGAACCTCGCGGCGGCGTTCGCGCAGCTCGGCCGGCAGGTCGGCATTCTCGACGCGGACGTCTACGGGCACTCGATCCCGCACATGCTCGGGATCGACCAGAAGCCCGTGCTCGTCGACCGGATGATCGTGCCGCCGGTCGCACAGGACCTGAAGTTGATGTCGATCGGGTTCTTCCTCGACGACAACGCACCGGTGATGTGGCGCGGCCCGATGCTGCACCGCGCGCTCGAGCAGTTCCTCACCGACGTGCACTGGGGCGAGCTCGACCTGCTCGTCGTCGACATGCCGCCGGGCACCGGCGACGTCTCGATCTCGCTCGGTCAGCTGCTCCCGCGCGCCGAGGTCGTCGTCGTGACGACGCCGCAGCCCGCGGCAAAGGAGGTCGCGTCGCGCGCGGCGGTCATGGCCCAGAAGACGAACATGCGCCTGATCGGTGTGATCGAGAACATGACGGGCGACATCTTCGGACGCGGCGGTGGCGCCGTACTCGCCGAAGAACTCAGCGTGCCGCTGCTCGCCGAGATCCCGCTCGACCCACGGCTGCGCGAGCAGGGCGACCTCGGCTCTCCGCTTGTCTCGGCCGATCCCGGCTCGCCGACCGCGCGCGCGATCGTCGAGCTCGCAGAGGCGATCGACGGCACGCGCCGCGAAGAGGGCGTCGGCATCGTGAAGGCGTTGCCCGTCCTCTCCTGAGCGCGGCGGCGTTCTTCGACCTCGATCGCACGCTGCTGCGCCGCTCGTCGACGCTCGCGCTCGCGCCGGCGTTTCGCCGGCACGGCGTCATCACCCATGCGCAGGTCGCCAAGGCCGCGTTCTGGCAGCTGCTCTTCGTCGTGCGCGGAACGAGCCAGGAACGCGTGCGCTCCGCGTCGGAGGACGGGCTGATGCTCCTGCGCGGCTTCACGCCGACGCAGATGCGTGAGCTCGTGGCCGAGTCGCTGGAGCCGGTGCTGCGACCGCTCGTCTACGACGAGCCGCTGCGCCTCGTCGAACGTCACCGCGAACGCGGCGAGCCGTCGTACATCGTCTCGGCCGCGTTGCAGGAAGTGGTCGAGGCGATGGCGGCAGATCTCGGGTTCGACGGCGCGCTCGGCACGGTGTGCGAGGTGGAGGACGGCGTCTACACCGGACGCAGCGTGCGCTCGCTGCACGGCGAGCACAAGGCGGCCGCGGTCCGCGAGCTCGCCCGCGAGCACGGGTACGACCTCGCTCAATCGACCGCGTACTCCGACAGCCACACCGACCTGCCATTTCTGGAGGTGGTCGGCAACCCGGTCGCGGTCAACCCCGATCGAGCGCTGCGGCGCGTCGCCGCCGAGCGCGGGTGGCCGGTGCTGAGGTTCGGCGCGCGTGCAGCCTGACGAAGCGCGTGCGCGGATCGCGGCGCTCGGCTTCGCCGACGCCGACGCGGACACGCTCTTCCGCCACTTCGACGACGCCGAGCGGCGCGGCAAGCTCGGCCACGGCTACGCCCGCATCCCCTGGCTCGAGACGCTGCCCGACCTCGACCCCGGCCGCGCTGCCGGAGGGAGTGCTCGCGACCGAGTGCTTCGAGCGCTGGGAGGGCCGCGGCGCGCTCGGCTACCTGACCCTGTCCGCGATCGTCGACGCGCAGCTCGCGCAGCCGCCCGAGCACGCGCGCGTGATCGCGGCGTCGCACTGCTTTCCCACCGGGATGCTCGGCCACTACGTCCGGCGGCTTGCCGGACGGTGGCCTGGTCGCGCTCCTCACCGCAACCTCGCCGCCGCGGCTCGCGCACCCGGACGGCGGCGCGCCGCTCGTGGGGACGAACCCGCTCGCGATCGGCGTCCCGAGCTCGGACGGTCGCGCGCTCGTGACGGACGTCTCGCCCGCGAAGGCGACCTTCGGCGAGGTGCTCGCAGGGCTCGCAACCGATGCGGACGTCGTTCCGTTCGGCGGCGACCAGGCGCACAAGGCGTTCGCGCTTGCGGTCGGTCTCCAGCTCGTCGTCGACTCGCTCGTCGAGGGCTACGGCGCCGTGCTCGTCGTCGCGCAGCCGCAGGCCGACCCGGTGCCGGCGCTACGTGCCGCCGCCGCCGGGCTCCGCCTGCCCGGTGATCGCTAGGAACTCCGGGTCCTCGGCGAGCGAGGCGAAGTCCTCGTCCGCGACCGCCGACTTGGCGAAGCGCGGCTCCCGCTCGACCGACTGCCCGCAGGTGTGCGAGGGCGTCTTCGCGCCGTCCGAGCAGCGCCTCGTAGCACGCTGTCTCGTAGAGCAGCGCCGGGTGCTCCGGTCGTTGCTTCAGGTCCTTGTCGATGATCGCGAGCGCCTGCTCGTACTCGCCGCGCTCACGATGCGGTGCTGCCGCGAACCACGACTCCCACGCCGACGGCTCGTAGGCCTCGCCGGGCTTGCCTCCCACCGCGAGCACCGTCGTGCCGTCCTCCAGCGCCACTGCGCCCCGCTTCGTCTGCGGGTCGCGCACGAAGACGAAGGCGCCCGGCCGCCACCTCGACCTCGTCGTCGCCGAGGCTGAAGCGCGCGCGGCCCGTCAGCACCACGTAGACCTCCTCGTGCTCGAGCTGCGTCTCGCTGTGCTCCTCGACGACGTGCTTTCCCTCGTCGGCCGTGTAGGCGTTGATCCCGAACGCGCGGATGCCGAGCGGCCTGCGGATCGGTCGCCAGTTGATGTCCGCTCCCGCGATCGGGATCTGCTCCAGGTCGTCGATCCGCCGCACCTCGTACGCGCTCATCCCGCCCTCCTCAGCTCTCGCAGCACGACCGGGTCGATCGCATCATCGCCGTCGACGCGCTCCTCGAGGTTCGCGACGCCCGCCCAGTCGGCCAGCGTCTCGTGCCCGAGGCGTGCGAGCAGGCCGCTCACTTCCGCCTTCAACTCGCCGTCGAGCGGCAGCCAGCGGTCGCGAGGCGTCTTCCCGAAGAGCAGGCCGTGTGCCTCGTAGAGCCGCTGCAACTCCTCGATCGGGCGCTCGTGGTCGTCGACCCTGAGATCGACGAGCGTGTCGGAGAGCATCGCGTAGCCGCCGTCCCGCTCGACGACGAGTAGCGCTGCGGACTGCTGCCCGCGCCGGTCGCCGCCTGCGGCCTGGCCGGCTGCGAGCGACGCGAGCAGCCGCTCCGCGAGCGGCCCGCTCGACGCCTCGAACGTCTCGGCGAGCGCGTCGACGGTCTCGGCGGAGACGAGGATGTTCCCCTGGGCGGCGTAGCCGTCGCCCGTGCGTCCGCCGGCCCAGTCGTGGCACTCCGTCGCCGGTGAACGTCGCTGCACCGCCGTTCGCGTCGACGACGCCGACCTGCCGCTGCGCCCGCCCGTCGTCGGCGGCGGTCAACTCGTCCACGGTCTCCTGCGCCGAGCGCCCTTGCCGGAGCAGCGCGAGCCCGTCCGGGCCGTAGCGCGGGTTCGCGTACGACTGCGTCGCGACCGCGCCCGGCGCCCGGCTCCGCCCACGGCACGACCGAGCCGACCGCGAGGAACTTCGACTGCACGGCGACGCCCCACTGTCCCGCGGCGAGGTCGCACGCGACGATCGAGTAGGTCGCGACGACGGGCTCAGCCATAGGTGAGCTTCGTGAGGTCGAGCTCGAGCAGGTCGCGCTTCGCACTCGGGCACGACGACTGCCGACACCTCGGGGTGAGCGAGCGCGTCGAGCAGCGCCTGCGGTGTGCGCCGCACGCACGACGACCGGCTTGCCGGAACGATGCGCCTCGCGCAGGAGCTCGGGGTTGTCGACCCCTTCGAGGACGACCGCTTCCTCGAGCGGCAGCTCGCCCTCGACCGAGATCTCCGGCACGCGTCGGCCCGTCGCACCCCACCAGCGCTGTCTCACAGCGCGATCGTGTCCCCCGGCTCGATCATGTGCACCTCGACGTCGGGCGCGAGCTCCTGCAGCTCCTGCGGCGTGCCCGCGCAACACCGGGAACGTGCCGAAGTGGCACGGCACGCAGCGCTTCACCCCGAGCAGCTCGAGCGCGACCGCGGCCTCCTTCGGGCCCATCGTGTAGTGGTCGCCGATCGGGAGCACCGCGACCTCCGGCTCGTAGAGCCGCCGGATGAGCGCCATGTCGCCGAAGGCGTTCGTGTCGCCCGCGAAGTAGACGCGCTTCCCGTCCTCGAGCTTGAAGACGAGGCCGCAGGGCTCGCCGAGGTACTCGAGCTCGTTGCTGCTCGACGAGTGGTTCGCGTCGGTGAGGGAGACCTCGATGCCCTCCCAGCGCCACGTGCCGCCCTTGTTCGGGTCGTTGCCCTCGGCGCCCTTCACGTCCTTCTTGAAGACGAGCCAGTCGCTGAGCTCGACCGGCGCGAGGACCTGGCAGCCGAAGCGCTCGTGCAACTCGATCGTCGAGCCGACGTGGTCGCCGTGGCCGTGCGTGAGCGCGATCAGGTCGACGCGCTCCGGCTCCTTCTCGTTCTCCGGGCACTTCGGGTTGCCCTCGAGGAACGGGTCGACGTAGATCCGCTTGCCGCCGCTCGTGTCCATCCGGAACGCCGAGTGGCCGAGCCACGTCAGAGTGTTGCCAGCCATCGTCCTCCTTCGCGTTGTGGGCGGCGGGAGCCTATCGACCGGATAGCCGCACGAGTCGGAACGCGAGCACAGGCTCCCGCTTGCCCTTCGCCTCGATCGGCGCCAGCGCCTCGACCTCCGCGTCGTCGCCGATCGCCTGGCGCGTCGCGGCGGCGATCACGACCTCGCCGGGCCGGGCGGCCGTCTGGAGCCGCGCTGCGGTGTTCGTCGTGTCGCCGATCACCGCGAAGCTCCGCTGGGCCTCCGCCCCGACGTAGCCGACCGCGGCCTGCCCGGTGTTGACCCCGGCGCGCAGCCGCGGCCAGTCGGGGTTTCGCGCGGCGAGCGCGATCGTTCGCTCCTGCAGGTCGAGCGCGGCGGCCGCTGCGCGCCGCGCATGGTCCGGCTGGTCGCCCTGGGTGTTGAACACGACCATCACGGCGTCGCCGGCGAACCGCTCGATCAGCCCGCCGTGGCGCTCGAGCACGATCGGCACCGCGGTCCCCCAGTACTCGTTCAGCATCTCGATCACCTCCGCCGGCGGCCGTCCCTCGGCGTAGGCGGTGAACCCCTCGAGATCGGCGAAGAGCACGCTCACCTCGCGCTCGACGCCGCCGAGCGCCCCCGCACTCGGGTCGTCGCGGAGGCGGTCGGCGACCTGCGGCGAGACGTGCGGGCGGAACGCGTCGTCGAGCTGGCGGATGCGAGTTGCCGCTCCCTCGACGAGCGCCGCCTGCTCGCCGCTCAGCCCGAAACGGCGCGCGACGTCGTCCGCGTTCGCGCGCTGGTCGACGAGTTGCCCGAGCGCGTTCGCGTACGCGGCGTTCGCGCGCGCGACGGTCTGGTCCAGGTAGAGCGACGCGAACGGCCCACCCGCGCGACGGCTCCGCCGTTGCGCCTGGGCCACCGAGGCGACGAGCGCGAACGCGACCGCCATCAGCAGGTGCCACTCCCACCAGGACAGTTGCCAGTTGCGGCCGAACGCGACGGCGACCATCGCCTCGGCGAGCAGGATCCACGAGGTGAGAACAGCGAGCGGAAGCGGCTCGCGCGTCGTCAGGTACAGCCGCCCGTAGCGGAAGGCGGCGGCCGCGTAGAGCCCGACGCCGACGAGCGCGGCGACGCGAAGCGGGCCTTCGGCCTCCTCCGGCGTCAGCGGGTCGTCCAGGGGCGGGAGCGATGCGAGCGAGGCGATCCCCCACGCGAGGAGCAGCACGACGAGTGCGACGCGCAGGAGGTTCTGGCCGCGGATCACCGCCTGTCCGAAGCGCCCCGTGAGGTCGAGCGACGAGGCGACCGCGAGCACGGCGGCGTTCAGGAGCCCGACCGGCGTGGCGATCGTGAACCCCGCGTTGCCCTTCTCGAGCAGCACGCCCGGTGTCGCGAGCGCATGGAGAGCGAGGAAGCCCGACGCCGCCAGGAACGCGAGCCCGACGAGGAAGATCCGCGGGTCGCCACGCCGCCGGGCCGTCTCGCTCATCGTCAACCCGAGGCCCGCGTTCACGACCGCGACGAGCAGCACGAGCCAGAAGTGGGACGGGTGGTGCTCCCAGCGGACGTCGAGCGACGGATAGCCGAGCAGGAGCGCGAGCCCGGCGAGCGGCAACGTGACTGTGAGGGTCCAGAGGGCTGTTCGGATGCCGCGAATCTACTCCGGAAGGAAGGTCCGGACCGGCCGCGAACCTTGGGCCATGGCCGTCCTCCTGCTGCTCGCGGCGATCGGCGCGGACACGCTCGGCGCCGAGGGTGCGGCCTTCTACCTGCTCCTGGCGGCGGTCGTGGTGACCGCCCACGCTGCGCTCCAGGCCTACGGACGCCTCGTCGAGCTCCCGGGCAGCGCGCCGACGCTCGCCGCCGCGCGGCTCAATGCGGCGCTCGGCGTGCTGGCGCTCTCCCTCGTGCTCGTCGCTGCGGCCGTCCACGCCCACGGCGCGGTCCCGCCGGTCGGGATCTCGGCCGCGGTCGCCTCGCTGGCGCTGCTCGGCCTGCAGGGCGCCGTCAGGCTCGTCGCGCGCTAGAGCGGAATCGACGCCGCGGCCTTCTCGGCCAGGTCGATCAGCGGCTCGACGAAGACGAACGACGCGAAGACCACGCCGAGCGACAGCGCGACCGAGATCGAGAGCAGCAGGTCGCGCGGGGGCGATCCGCCGGCCGGCGCGAGGCGGAGCTCCAGCTCCGTGCGCATGTAGAGCGCGCGGATGATCGCGAGGTAGTAGTAGACGCTGACCGCGGTCGCGACCACGCCGACGATCACGAGCCACGTCCAGTCCGCGTCGACCGCCGCGGAGAACGCGTAGAGCTTCCCGGTGAACATGCCGCCGGGCGGCAACCCGATGAACGCGAAGGCGAAGAGCGCGAGCGCGAAGCCGAGGAAGGGGCGCTCCCAGCCCATCCCGCCGAGGTTGTCGAGCGTCACCGGCTGGCCGAGCTCGCGCTCGCGCGCGGCGACGACTGCGAAGGCGCCGAGCGACGCAGCGCCGTACGGGATCAAGTAGTAGAGGAGCGCCTTGCCCCCGAGCTCGTTGCCGGCGGCGATCGGGATCAGCATGAAACCGGCGTGGGAGACGGACGAGTACGCGAGCAGCCGCTTGACGTTTCGTTGTGCGAGCGCGGCGAGGTTGCCGATCGCGAGCGACGCGACCGCGAGCGCCGCGACCGCCGCCGTCCAGAGGTCCTCCTGCGCCGGGAACGCCGTGTTCAGCACGCGCAGCGTGACGACGAGCGCGGCGACCTTCGTCGCGGCCGACATGAACGCGGTCACGGGCGTCGGCGAGCCCTGGTACACGTCGGGGGTCCACATGTGGAACGGCGCGGCCGAAGCCTTGAAGCCGAGCCCGGTCAGCACCATCGCGAGCCCGACGACGAGCAGCCGCTCGTCCTCGAGGGTCGCGCCCACCCGGCCGATCCCTGCCAGATCGAGGTGGCCGGTCGCTCCGAACACGAGCGCGAACCCGAACAGGAGCACCGCCGAGCCGAAGCTGCCGACGATCAGGTACTTGAGCCCCGACTCGAGCGACGTCTCGAGGTCGATGTCGATCGCGCAGAGCACGTACAGGCTGATCGAGAACCACTCGAGCCCGAGGAAGAGCGTGACGAGGCTCGACGCGGAGACCATGAACATCATCCCGGCGGCTGCGGTCGCCAGCAGCGCGAAGTACTCGCCGACGTGTTCCTGCTTCGGGTTGTCGGAGTAGGCGATCCCGACCGTGAGCAGCCCGCCGCCGGCGATGATCATCTGCGCGAGCGCGGCGAGCCGGTCGCGTCGTGCGGCGTCCGCGACGATCCCGCGCGCGTCGGGGCTCTTCCAGTAGACGTAGGCGGCGAGCGCGAAGGCGACGGCGAAGCCGACCGCGACGACGAAGGCGGCGACGCCGCGTCGCCACCCCTGCGGCAACGTGACGGACAGGAGCAGCGCGAGCGCCGCGGCCGCGAGCGGCGCGAGGGTCGGGGAGAGCGCGAGCCAGTCGATCGACGGGGTCGGGATCACCGGAACTGCTCCTCCACCGCGCGCGCCGCGTCGTCGCCGGGGAACGCGCGCTCGCTGATCGCCGCAGGCCACGCGGAGAGCGCGAGCACGCACGCGAGCAGCGGCACGAGGATCCCGAGCTCCGCGGGTCGGAGGTCGAGTGCCGCGTCGTTCACCGCCGAGCCGCGTGACTGGTGCAGCACGGCCGAGATCAGCCGCAGCATGTACATCGCGGCGAGGACGATCGCGACCGCGCCGACGACGGCCCAGCCCCAGCCCGCGTCGAAGACGCCGAGCAGGATCAGGAACTCACCTGCGAACGCGGCCGACCCCGGGACCGCGAGCGCGATCACTCCCGTGGCCATCAGCATCGTCGCGAGCGCCGGTCGGCCGCGCGCCATTCCGCCGAGCAGCACGAACTCACCGGTCGACGTGCGTCGCTCGATCGCGCCCGCGAGCAGGAAGAGCGTCGTCGAGATGAGGCCGTGCACCACCATCTGCAGCACCGCGCCGTCGAAGCCCTGGTCGTTCAGCGCGAACAACCCGAGCGTGATCAGCCCCAGCTGCGCGAGCGAGGAGTACGCGATCACGCCGCGGAGGTCCGTCGCGCGGAAGGCGAGCAGCGAGCCGTAGACGAGCCCGATCCCTGCGAGCGCGAGCAGCGGCACCTGGAAGTCCTGGGCCGGCTCGGGGAACTTCGCGATCGCGATGCGGAGCAGCCCGTACGCCCCGACCTTCGAGATCACGCCGGAGAGCAGCGCGGCCACCTCGGGCGGCGACTCGCGGTACGTGAGCGGGAGCCAGCCGTGGAACGGGAAGACCGGCGCCTTGACGAGGAACGCGGCGAGGAACCCGAGGAAGAGCCAGGGGCTGTCGCTCGTGCCCGAGTCGATCAGGTCGAAGGTGCCCTCGCGCAGCCCGAAGACGACGATCGCGGCCAGCATCAGGAGCGAGCCGGCCATCGTGTAGATCACGAAGGTGAAGGTCGCGCGCGTCCGTCCTGCACCACCCCAGACGCCGATCAAGACGTAGAGCGGGATCAGCATCGCTTCGAAGAAGGCGTAGAAGAGGATGAGGTCCTGCGCGACGAACACGCCGACGACCGCGCCGACGAGGAAGAGCATCAGGCCGAAGTACGCACGCTCCCTGTCGCGGCCGGTCCACCAGGCGTAGGCGATCGCGGCTGCGCTCGCGACGACCGTGAGGCCGACGAGCCAGAGCGAGAACCCGTAGAGCCCGACGTGGTACGAGACGCCCGAGGTCGCTGAACCACGCATGTCGCTGCTCGCCCTGGATCCCGGCCTGGAAGTCGAAGTTCGAGACCGCGACGATCCAGAGGCCGACCTCGATCAGCGCAATGAGTGTTGCGATCGAGCCGGCCCACAGGCGCGGCCAGGGGACCAGCCAGAGCAGGAGCGCGCCGGCGATCGGCAGGAAGACGAGCGTGGTCGTCAGCCAGCCGCTCATCGCAGCGCCACGAAGAGGACGGCGAGGACGGCCAGCCCGGCGGTCAGCGCGAGCGCGTAGCTCCGCAGGTAGCCGGTCTGGATCAGCGTCGCGGTTCGGCCGGCTTCCCGGACGCCGGCAGCGGCAGCGTCGATCGAGCCCTCGACCAGCGGCTGCTCGACACCGCCGCGCAGCGCCTTCGCGAGTGCGACCGCGGGGCGGTAGAAGACCGCGTCGTAGAGCTCGTCGAAGTAGAGCTTGTGCTCGAGCAGCGCGCTTGGCCGTGGGGAAGCTCGGAACCGGAACGCTCTTCTGCCCGTAGTAGAGCCACGCCAGGTAGATCCCGCCGAGGCCGAGCGTCATCGCGACCGCCGACGTCACCCAGTCCTGCAGCACGCTCGGCTCGACGAGCGGCTCGGCGACCGGGTGCAGCCAGTCGGAGAAGGGGTGCCAGATCCCGGCCACCTGGAGCCAACCGCCGACGACGGAGAGCACCGCGAGCACCGCGACGGCGGCGTACATCGAGAACGGGGCTTCGCCGTGGCTCGTGTCGTGCAGGTGCTCGCGCACGTACGGCGAGCGGTCGCCGCGCCACACGAGGAAGATCATCCGGAACGTGTAGAGGCCGGTCAGGAACGCGCCGATCAAGCCCGCGACGAAGAGCACGATCCCGTACCCGCCGCTCGCGAGCGCAGAGGCGAGGATCGCGTCCTTCGACCAGAAGCCCGACAACGGGAAGATCCCCGCGAGCGCGAGCGAGCCGATCAGCATGTACAGGTAGGTGCGCGGCAGCGCGTCGCGCAGCCCGCCCATCTTGCGAATGTCCTGCTCGCCGGCGAGCGCGTGGATCACGATTCCGGCGGCGAGGAACAGCAGCGCCTTGAAGAAGGCGTGCGTCATCAGGTGGAACATCGCGCTGCCGTACGCGGCGATCCCGGCGGCCAGGAACATGTAGCCGATCTGCGACATCGTCGAGTACGCGATCACGCGCTTGATGTCCGTCTGCACGAGCGCGATCAGCCCCGCGACGAGCAGCGTGACCGCGCCGATCCCCGCAGCGAGTTGCTGCACGAACTCGGCGGCCTCGTAGATCGGGTGCAGCCGGACGAGCAGGTAGACGCCCGCCGTCACCATCGTCGCCGCGTGGATGAGGGCGCTGACCGGCGTCGGGCCTTCCATCGCGTCCGGGAGCCACGTCTGCAGCGGGAGCTGCGCCGACTTCGCGACCGCCCCGCCGAGAAGCCCGAGCGCGGCGAGCGTGACGACCGTGCTCGAGAGCCCGTCGACGCGCTCGAACACGCCTGCGAAGTCGACGACGCCGGTCTTCCAGAAGAGCAGGAAGATCGCGAGCACCATCGTCGCGTCGCCGATCGCGTTCATCACGAAGGCCTTCTTCGCCGCGGCGATCGCGGACGGGCGGTCGTGGTGGAAGCCGATCAGCAGGTACGACGCCAGGCCGACGAGGCCCCAGCCCGCGAGCAGGAGCACGAGGTTCGCGCCCTCGACGAGGAGCAGCATCGAGAAGACGAAGAACGCCATGTACGCGAAGTAGCGGCGCTCCTCGTCCTCCCCGTCCATGTAGCCGATCGAGTACGCGACGATCAGCGAGCCGACCCCGGAGACGATCAGCATCATCAGCATGCTCAGCGGGTCGACGAGGAGGCTGAGGCCCGCCTCGAAGTCGCCGGCCTTGAGCCAGGTCCACGCCGTGGTGACGTGACTGCGCTCCTCGCTGTCCTCGCCGAGCATCGCGACGAACCCGACGAGCGCTGCGACGAACGCGATCGACGTCGAGAGCGTCGCGAGGTACCCGGCGCCGCGCCGCGAAAGGCGTTCGCCCGCGAGCGTGATCAGCAGCGCGCCGCGCGAGCGGCGCAAGCAGGCAGACCCAGGCGGCGGTGGCGATCGTCATCCGCGGAGCGTCGTCATCCGGTCGACGTCGAGCGGCAGCTTGCGGCGCGACATGGCGACGATCAGCCCGAGCCCGACGACGACCTCGGCGGCGGCGACCGCCATCACGGCGAGCGCGAAGACCTGGCCGTCGGCGCTTCCCTGCTGGCGCGCGAAGGCGATCAGCGCGAGGTTCGAGCCGTTGAGCATGATCTCCAGCGCGAGCAGGATGATCAGCGGGCTGCGACGGATCAGCACGCCGAGCGCTCCGATCGTGAACAGGAGCGCCGAGACGACGAGGTACCAGGTGAGGTCGGGGCCGTCTATCGGTCGTCCCTCACGTCGAGCTTGCGCGAATGTGCGCCCAGGATCACGCCGCCGACGGCCGCGATCAACAGCACGATCGAGGTGATCTCGAACGCGAGCAGGTGGTTCGTCAGGAACAGCTCGCCGATCTGGTGCGGCCCGCCGAAGAACGCGTCGACCGGCGGCTCGTTCGAGAGGCGCCCGTCCGCGGTCATCCCGACGGCGACGACGACCTCGACGAGGATCGCCCCGGCGGCGCTCACCGCGGCGACCTGCTGCCACGACGGCCCGCCTGCCCACGGTGCGTCCGCGCGGCCACCGAGGTACGCGATCACGAACAGGAACATCACCATCACCGCGCCCGCGTAGACGAGCACCTGTGCGGCCGCGACGAACTCGGCGCTCAGGAGCAGGTAGAGCACCGCGAGCGCCGCGAGGTTCCCGATCAGCGCGAGCGCGGAGTAGAACGGGTTGGAGAACCAGACGACCGCGACGCCGGAGCCGAGGCACGCGAACGCCGCGGCGAACCAGACCACCCAGACGAGGAGGTTGCCGACGTCGATGTCCATCTACGCGTTCGTCTTGTAGTAGGGGATCGGCGTGTCGTAGATCGTCGGATCCGCGACGGGCACCTGCTTGACCGGCTCGGCGAGCAGCATGTCCTTCGTGTAGATGAGGTCGTCGCGCGAGTACTCGGAGATCTCGAACTCGTTGCCGAGCGTGATCGCGTCGAACGGGCACGCGAGCTCGCAGTAGCCGCAGAAGATGCAGCGCGACAGGTTGATCTCGTAGATGCGCGCGTAGCGCTCGCCGGGTGAGACGCGGTTGTCGGGAGTGTTCTCCGCCGCGACGACGCGAATGCAGTCGGCGGGACAGGCGGCGGCGCAGAGCGAGCAGCCGATGCACTTCTCGAGCCCGTTCTCGTACCGGTTGAGGCGGTGCCGACCGCGGAAGCGCGGGTAGACGGGTCGCTTGTACTCCGGGTACTGCTGCGTGATCGGCTTCTTGAAGATCTGCTTGAACGTGACCCCGAAGCCGCGGATCGTCGAGAAGGGCTGCGGGCTCACAGCGCGACCACCAGCACCGCGGTGACGACCGCGTTGATCGTCGCGACGGGCAGGAGAACCTTCCACCCGAACGCCATCAACTGGTCGTAGCGGATGCGCGGGAACGTCGCGCGCAGCCAGATGAACACGAACACGACGAGCCCGAGCTTGAGGATGAACCAGACCGGCCCGAGCCAGTCGAGCCAGAAGAAGTGCCAGCCGCCGAGGAAGAGCGTCACGGTGAGCGCCGAGAGCGTGAGCATGTTGATGTACTCGGCCATCTGGAAGAGGCCCCAGCGCATCCCCGAGTACTCGGTGTGGTACCCGGCGACGAGCTCCTGCTCCGCCTCGGGCAGGTCGAACGGCGCGCGGTTCGTCTCGGCGATGCCTGCGATGAAGAACGTGAGGAAGCCGACGAACTGCGGCACGATGAACCAGTAGGCGCTGTGCTGCTCGGCGACGATGTCCGTCAGCGAGAGCGAACCGGACATCAGGATCACGCCGAGCACTGCGAGCGCGAGCGAGACCTCGTAGGAGACGAGCTGCGCGCACGTGCGCATCGAGCCGAGCAGCGAGTACTTCGACTCGCTCGCCCAGCCGCCGATGATGAACCCGTAGATCCCGATCGACCCGAGCGCGAAGATGAGCAGGAGCGAGATCGGCACGTCGATGACGTAGCCCGTGACGGTGTAGCCGGCGATCTCCCAGCCGCCGCCCCAGGGAATGACGGCGAACGCGGCGAGCGCGGTGAACGCGGCGATGATCGGCGCGATGATGTACGGGAGGTCGATCGCGGCCGCGGGGAAGAAGCTCTCCTTGCGGATCAGCTTCAGCAGGTCGGCAGCCGGCTGCAGGAGGCCGTACGGGCCGGCGCGGTTCGGTCCGTAGCGGAGCTGCATCCGCCCGAGCACCTTCCGCTCGATCAGCGTCAGGTACGCGAAGCCGACGAGGACGAGATTGATGATCACGACCGCCTTGATCGCGCTGATCCACCAGGGCTCGGTCATGCGCGCGTCACCTCGACCGTGCCCGGCACGAGCTCGTCGGCGGAGCCTTCGGGGACGAGGACGACACCGTTCCGCAGGTTGCGGCGGACGCGAGCGCGCAGCGTGGCCGACGTGCCGTTGGTGCGCACGTTCACCTCGTCGCCGTCGCGCACGCCGAGCCGGTGCGCGTCGTCGCGGGCGAGGTCGACGAGCCCGTCGGGCCGCTGGAAGCGGAACTTCTCGACGCGCTCGACGGCGGGGCCCGAGAAGAGCGGCCGGTAGCGGACGAGCCGGAGCCCGTCGGCCGCGGGAGCCTGACCCCCGGCCGGTAGCTCGCCGCCCGAGGCATGAAGCGCCGCGGTCTCTCCCAACTCCTCGAAGGGCGTGCCGAAGAGCTCCTCGTGCACGAGCGACGCGTAGGGCGACAGCGCGACGTCGAAGCGCTCCGCGAGCTTCGACAGCCACGCGAGCTCGTCCGGGGCCGGCGGGATCACCGCCCGCCGCAGCCGCTGGACGCGGCCTTCCATGTTCGTGAGCGAGCCGTCGCGCTCGAGGTAGCTCGTCCCGGGCAGCACGAGGTCGGCCCAGCCGACCGCGAGCCCCTGGAACATCGTCAGCGCGATCACCGACTGGGCGCTCTCGGCCAGCTCCCGAACGCCCGGGTCGGCAGCAGCCTCGTCCCCGGAGACGATCAGGAGGGCCGGAGGGCTTTGTAACACAGTGTTACTTGCGCTCGCCCCGGCGCGCGCCACCGCGTGGTTGATCCCGATCCCGTTCGGGGTGCGCGGGACGCGAAGCGCCGGCTCGTCGCCGTTCGCGCCGCGGCGGCGCGCCTCCTTCGCCCACAGCTCCGCGACCGGCGCGAGCTCGTCGAGCGGAACGTCTCCCGTCCGCGACCGCGCCCGTGCTCTGCGAGCTCGGAGAGCGGGCGGCCGAGCGGCTGCGCGTCGGGATCCGGCACCTGCACCGACCCGCCGACCGCCGCCGCCAGCTTCGCGAGCGCGTAGGCGAGCTCGTTCGTCTCCGACCCGGAGAGCACCACGTGCACCGAGGCGCCTGCCTCGCGCAGCAGCCGTTCGGCCTCGTCGAGCGCGTCGTCCCACGAGGCTTCCTCGAGCCCGTGCCTCCGGACGCGCCGGAGCGGATCGACGATGCGGTCGCTCGCGCGCAGCGACGGAAACGCGAAGCGCCCCTTGTCGCAGAGCCACCCGAGGTCGACCTCCGGGTGGTTCCGCGAGAGGATCCGCTTGACCTTTCCCTCGCGCGTCGTCACGCCGATGTTGCAGCCGACGGGGCAGAGCCCGCAGACCGACGGAACGTTCTGGATCTCCCACGGCCGCGCCTCGAAGCGGTACTCCGTCGAGGTCAGCGCGCCGACCGGGCAGAGCTCGATCACGTTGCCGGAGAAGCGGTCGCGGTACGGCTCCTCGCCGAACGTCGCGATCTCCGTGCTCGCGCCGCGGTTGACCGCGACGAGCTCGCCGTCCTCGGCGACGCTCTCCGAGAAGCGCGTGCAGCGGTAGCAGAGGATGCAGCGCTCTCGGTCGAGCGCGATGTGCGGCGAGATCGGAATCGGCTTGTCCGCCGTCAGCTTCGAGAACGTCATCCGCGTGCTGCCCGGCCCGTAGCGGAACGTCAGGTCCTGCAGCGGGCACTCGCCGCCCTTGTCGCACACCGGGCAGTCGAGCGGGTGGTTGACGAGGATGAACTCGAGCGTCGCGTTCTGACCCTCGGCGGCCTTCGCCGAGGTCTGCGCCGTGCGCACGACGAGCCCGTCCTGCGCGGTCAGCGTGCAGCCGGCCTGCAGCTTCGGGTTCCCCTCGATCTCGACGAGGCACATCCGGCAGGCCCCGATCGGGGCGCCGAGGCGCGGCTCGTAACAGAAGACCGGGATCTCGATCCCCGCGACGATCGCCGTCTCGACGAGACCGGTCCCCTTGGGGACCTGCACCTCGCGGTCGTCGACGACGACGGTGACGAGCTCAGGCGTGGACATGCTCGTGGCCGTGCTGGTCGACGGGAGCGAGGACGTGGTCGAGCGGCGAGTCGGGGAACGGGCACGCACCGTCGTCGACGTGCCGCCGGAACTCGTCGCGGAACTTGTCGACGTAGCTCGCGACCGGCATCGCGGCCGCGTCGCCGAGCGGGCAGAGGCACTTGCCGAGGATGCGGTCGCACACGGAGAGCAGCAGGTCGAGATCCTCGTGCTCGGCGCGCCCGGCCTCGATCTTCTCGAGGATCTGCACCATCCAGCGCGTGCCTTCGCGGCACGGCGTGCACTTGCCGCACGACTCGTGCATGTAGAACTGCGCGACGCGAAGGCCGAGCTGCACCATGCAGCAGCGGTCGTCGATGACGATCACCGCGCCGGAGCCGAGGAACGTCTTCAGCGCGGCCATCGAGTCGAAGTCGAGCAGCGCGTCGACGTTCTCGGCCGTCAACACCGGCACCGACGAGCCGCCGGGGATGATCGCCTTCAGCTCACGCCCGTCCGGGATCCCGCCGCCGAGGTCGTAGATCAGCTCGCGGAGCGACGTGCCGAGCGGCAGCTCGTAGTTCCCGCCGCGCACGACGTTGCCCGACAGCGAGAACAACCGTGTGCCGGTCGAGTTCGGCACGCCGAGCTTCGCGTACTCGGCGCCGCCCAGCTCGATGATCTTCGGGACGGTCGCGATCGTCTCGACGTTGTTGATCAACGACGGCGAGGCGTAGAGGCCCTGCACCGCCGGGAACGGCGGCTTCGAGCGCGGCTGGCCGCGCTTGCCCTCGAGCGACTCCAGGAGCGCGGTCTCCTCGCCGCAGATGTACGCACCTGCTCCGCGGTGGAGCACGACGGTCACGCCGCCGAGCAACTTCGCCTCGCGCACCTGATCGAGCGCGGCGCGCAGCACCTCGAACTCGGCGAGGTACTCGCCGCGGATGTAGATGAAGACGTTCTGCGACGCGATCGCGTGCGCCGTGATCAGGCAGCCCTCGAGGAGCCGATGCGGAACGCGGAACATGATCTCGCGGTCCTTGAACGTGCCGGGCTCGGACTCGTCGGCGTTCACGACGAGATAGACGGGCTTGCCGGTGTCCTTCGCGAGGAAGCTGGCCTTCTTGCCCATCGGGAAACCGGCGCCGCCGCGGCCGCGGATGTTCGCGGTGAGGATCTCCTCGAGGACGGCGCTCGGCTCCATGGCTCGTGCCTGCTCGAGCGACGCGTAGCCGGCGACCTCGCGGTAAGCCGCGATCTGCGTCAGGTCGCGGTCGTCCGCGCCGTCGAGCACGAGCTCGCTAACCGGCACCTCGCACCTCCTGCACGATCGCGGGAACGTCCTCGGGCCGAACGGGCTCGCGGTAGCGGTGGTTGACCGCCACGACCGTCCCCCAGCCGCAGCCGCCCGCGCACTCGATCGTCCGCAGCGTGACCGCGCCGTCGTCGGTCGTCCCGCCGGCCCGCACGCCGAGCTCCGACTCGAAGGCCTCGAGCACCTGCTGCGCACCGACGAGCGCGCAGGAGACGTTCGTGCAGACCTCGACGAGCTGGCCGCCGACGGGCTCCAGGTGGAACATGTCGTAGAAGCTCGCGACGCCCTCGCAGTACGCGGGCGTCAGGTCGAGCGCGTCGGCGACGTCGCGGAACCCTTCCCGCGTCAGATAGCCGTCGCGCTCCTGCGCCAGTCGAAGCGCCGGTAGCACCGCCGACTTGCTGTCGGGGTACTGGGCCGCGATCTCCTGCACCCGCGCGCGGAACTCGGCGACGCTCATCGGTCGGTGTCCCCCATGACGGAGTCGAGCGAGCCGACGATCGCGATCAGGTCGGCGACGAGCGCGTCGCGCATGCACGTCGCGGTCGCCTCGAGCGCGACGAAGGACGGCGCGCGGAACTTCACGCGCCAGGGCTTCGCGCCGCCGTCGGAGACGACGTAGCACCCGGACTCGCCGCGCGGCGACTCGGTCGCGACGTACACCTCGCCCTCGGGAACGCGGTAGCCCTCGGTGACGATCTTGAAGTGGTGGATCAGCGACTCCATCGACGTGTGCAGCTCGTGCCGCGGCGGCAGCACGACCTTGCGGTCGTCCGCGATCCACGGCTGGCCGTGCATGCCGTCGAGCCGGTCGAGGCACTGCTCGACGATGCGCGTCGACTCGCGCATCTCGTCGACGCGCACCTTGTAGCGGTCGTACACGTCGCCGTTCGGGTACACCGGAACGCCGAACTGCACCTGGTCGTACGCGAGGTACGGCTCGGCCTTTCGCAGGTCCCAGTCGACGCCCGACGCGCGCAGCACCGGGCCGGACTGCCCGAGCGCGATCGCGTCGTCGGCCGACAGCAGCCCGATCCCGCGCGTGCGCTCGAGCCAGATCTCGTTGTTCGAGAGGAGCTGCTCGTAGTCGTCGATCGCCTTCGGCATCCACTCGACGAACTCGCGCGCCTGGGGGTAGAAGCCGACGGGGATGTCCTCGGCCAGCCCGCCGGTCTGGAAGTAGCGCGTGTGCATGCGCGTCCCGCAGACCATCTCGAAGAGGTCGAGGATCAGGTCGCGCTCGCGGAAGCAGTACCAGAACATCGAGATCGCCCCCAGCTCGAGCGCGGCGGTCCCGAGGAAGACGAGGTGCGAGTGGATGCGGCTCAGCTCGCAGAGCAGCATCCGCATCCAGGTCGCCTTCTCGGGCACCTCGAGTGAGAGCAGCTTCTCGATCGCGAGCACGAAGACGAGCTCGTTGTTCTGGAAGCCGACGTAGTCGACCCGCGCGGGGTACGTGATCCCCTTCCACCACGTCTTCTGCTCCATCGACTTCTCGAACCCGGTGTGCAGGTAGCCGATCACCGCGGAGAGGCCGACGACCTCCTCGCCGCTCAGGTCGACGATCAGGCGCAGCACGCCGTGCGTCGACGGGTGGTTCGGTCCGAAGTTGATCTGCAGGATGTCGCCGCGCTCGCGCAGCCGCTCGTCGACGTGCAGCACCGTCGGGATCGGGTGCGGGATGCGCGTCCCCTCGTAGATCCCCGGCCGCGGCGCGATCGCCATCGCTACTCCTCTCCCGAGAAGCGGACCGGCTCGCCGCCGATCGGGAAGTCCTTGCGCAGCGGGTGGCCGTCCCAGTCGTCGTCCATCAGGATTCGCGTGAGATTCGGGTGACCCTCGAACGTGATTCCCATCAGGTCGTACGCCTCGCGCTCGTGCCAGTCCGCGGTCGGCCAGACGTCGATCACGCTCGCAACCGGCTCCGCCTCGTCGAGCCAGACCTGCACGCGCACGCGCGCCGGGTCGGCGCCGACCCGCAGGAGGTGGTACGAGAGCGAGAAGCGCTTCGGCTTGGGCTCCGGCAGCCGCTCGAGGCCCCACGAGCCGGGGGCCGTGACGCTCCGCCCCGACGCGTCGCCGATGTAGCCGGCGACGTCCTCCGGCCCGGACGGCCAGCCGAGGTAGTCGGTTGCCGTGATGTCGGCGAGCAGGTTGAAGCCCTCTTCGTCGCGCAGGTGCACGCAGGCTTCGACCAGGCGCGGCGTGTCGACGATCAGCGTCGTCTCGCCGTGCTGCTCCTTGGTGCGCACGACGCCGGGGACTCCCTCGTACGTCACTCGGCGACCCCGCGGATCTCGTAGGCGGGCGGGATCCCGGCGTTGATCTTCTCGTGCAGCCGCACGATCCCCTCCATCAGCGCCTCGGGCCGCGGCGGGCAGCCGGGCACGTGGATGTCGACGGCGACGATCTTGTCGACGCCCTGCAGCGTCGTGTAGTTGTTGAACATCCCGCCGGAGCTCGCGCAAGCGCCCATCGCGATCACCCACTTGGGCTCGAGCATCTGGTCGTAGATCTGGCGAAGCGGCGCGGCCATCTTGTGCACGACCCGTCCGGAGACGATCAGCAGGTCTGCCTGGCGCGGCGAGGAGCGGAAGGCCTCCATCCCGAAGCGCGCGATGTCGTAACGCGACGAGACGATCGACATCATCTCGATCGCGCAGCACGCGAGCCCGAACGTGTCGGGCCACATCGACTTCGTCTGCGCCCACGCGATCGCCTTCTCGAGGGTCGTCAGCATCAGCCGGTCCTCGAGCGCCGTGACCTCCTGCTCGAACACCCCCGGCTGCTTGCCGACGCCGAGGACGCGCTCGGACTGGAGGCCGTACTGCTTGAGCGGCTTCATTGCCAGTCCAGAGCTCCCTTCCGCCAGACGTAGACGTAGGCGACGACCAGGATCCCGATGAAGAAGAGGAACTCGAAGAGCCCGAACCAGGCGAGCTGGTCGAGGATCACCGCGAGCGGATAGAGAAAGACGATCTCGATGTCGAAGACGATGAAGAGCATCGCCGTGAGGTAGAAGCTCACCGTGAAGCGCTGCTGCTCGGGCGGCCCGGTGCTCACGCCCGACTCGAAGGGGATCGTCCGCGCCTTCACCCGCCGCGCCGGCCGCTGCGCGAAGACGAACGACATGAGCGATCATCGAGGCCGGGATGATCAGCGCCAACGACCCGTAGATCAGGAACGGGAGCCAGCTGTCCAGCGTTGCCGCGACCACCACCCGGCGCCGAACGCTAACAGGTCCCTTGTGGTTACGAGCGAGGCGAGAAACGGCTCAACCACGCGTGTAGCGGGTGTCACGAACTCGGGGGATTGCAGCGTCCCGACCCTGGGGTACGATGGGGTCATGGCAACCGTCGAAACCCTCGTCCAGCTGACCGAGCGCGCGGCCGAGAAGGTGCGCGAGATCCAGTCGGCAGAGCCCGAGGGCGAGGCGGGTGTGCTCCGCATCGCGATCCAGGGCGGCGGCTGCTCCGGCTTCCAGTACGGCCTCGGCTTCGACCGCGGGGCGCTCGAGGGTGACCACGAGCTCGAGCAGCACGGCGTGACGATCGTCGTCGACCCGTTCAGCGCGCCGTATCTGACCGGCGCGACGATCGACTGGCTCGACGGGCTCCAGGAGTCCGGCTTCAAGATCGAGAACCCGCAGGCCACGTCCTCGTGCGGCTGCGGCCACTCGTTCCAGGTGGAAGACGAGACCGCCGCCGAAGCACAGGCCGGCGGCAGCTGCGGCTCCGGCTGCGGCTAGGCCCGCGCCGCTTCCCGCTCTAGCATCGCCCGCGTGAGCGACCGTCCGCTTCGCGTCGCCGTCGTCGGCTCAGGGCCGGCCGGGTTCTACGCGGCGAACGCGCTGCTCACGGCAGATCCGCCGGCCGAGGTCGACATGATCGAGCGGCTGCCGACGCCGTGGGGGCTCGTCCGCCTCGGCGTTGCGCCCGACCACCCGAAGCTGAAGGACGTCTCTCGCGCCTTCGAGCGGACGGCGCTCCGCCCCGGCTTCCGGTTCTTCGGCAACGTCGAGCTCGGAGCGGCGATCACCCACGACGACCTGGTGCAGCTCTACGACGCCGTGGTCTACGCCGTCGGAGCGCAGACCGACAACCGGCTCGGCGTTCCCGGTGAGGAGCTCCCCGGCTCGTGGTCGGCCACCCAGTTCGTCGCCTGGTACAACGGCCATCCCGACTTCCAGGAGCTCGAGTTCGACCTCTCGGGTGAGCGCGCGGTCGTCGTCGGGGCGGGCAACGTCGCGCTCGACGTCGCCCGGATGCTCGCGCTCACGCGCGAGGAGCTTGCGCCCACGGACACGACCGACCGCGCGATCGAGGCGATCTCGGAGTCCGGGATCCGCGAGATCGTGGTGCTCGCGCGGCGTGGCCCGGCGCAGGCAGCGTTCACGACGCCGGAGCTGAAGGAGCTCGGCGAGCTCGCCGGCGCCGACATCGTCGTCGACCCGGCCGAGCTCGAGCTGGACGCCGCGAGCGCGTCGTCGCTCGAGGGCAACACGAACGCGCACGCGAAACATGGAGGTGCTGCGCGACTTCGCTGCACGCGCGCCGACGGGCAAGCCGCGCCGGGTCGTGCTGCGCTTCCTCGTCTCCCCCGTCGCGATCGTCGGCGACGACGCGGTCGAAGCGGTCGAGATCGTGCACAACGAGCTCGTCGCGGAGGACGGTCGGATCAGCGCGCGCGCGACCGAGCGGCGCGAGACGATTCCGGCCGGGATCGTGTTCCGCAGCGTCGGCTACCGCGGCGTGGCGTTGCCCGGGCTCCCGTTCGATCTCGCGCGCGGAACGCTCCTGAACGACGGCGGCCGGGTGCTCCACGAGGGCGGCGCACCGCTCGGGGGCGTCTACTGCGCGGGCTGGATCAAGCGGGGTCCGACCGGCGTGATCGGCACGAACAAGAAGGATGCAACCGAGACGGTGCAGCTCCTGCTCGCGGACGCCGCCGCCGGGAGGTTGCCGCGCGTCCCGGAGCCGCGTGACCTCGCCGAAGTGCTTGCCGAGCGGGGCGGCGATCCCGTCCTCTATGCCGGCTGGGAGGAGATCGACCGCGTCGAGAAGGCGGCCGGCGAGCCGCACGGCCGCCCGCGGGTCAAGCTCCACAGCTGGGAGGATCTGCTCGCGGCCGCGCGCCCGGACTCCTCTTGATTTGAACCGGGCCGAACACGACTTTCGAGCATCCCTGAAACGAGGGACTCCGCGGGTAATCCGAAGGCCCCTTCGCTCCGAAAGAATGAGTGTGGAGACACGTCTCATCGAGTGCCTCGGCTGTGGCCAGCGACGTACCGACTTGAACCACGAACCGGACTGCCCGCGCTGCGGCTATCTCGGCTGGGCGCACGTGTCCGACCTCGACGAGCGCACCCGTCGCATCCTCCGCGAGCGGCCGCCGCACCAGCGCAGGCTGCGCGCAGTCGCCTAGCTAAGCTGGCCTCCGTGGCCACCACGGAGCGCAAGGAGCTGTGGGGCGGAGAGACGGCGAAGGCGGTCGCGAACTTCCTCGTCTCGGGTGAGCCGATCCCCGTCCACGTCGCGCGCTGGCTCGGACGGATCAAGGGCGCGAGCGCGCGCGCGAACGCGCAGCTCGGCCTGCTCGACGCCGACAAGGCCGAGCGGATCGCCGCCGCCGCCGAGCGGGTCGCTGCGGGCGAGCTCGACGATCAGTTCCCGATCGACGTCTTCCAGACGGGCTCCGGCACGAGCTCGAACATGAACGCGAACGAGGTCCTCGCGACGCTGGCCGGCGACGACGTCCACGCGAACGACGACGTCAACATGGGCCAGTCCTCGAACGACGTCTTCCCGTCGGCGGTCCACCTCGCCGCCCTCGAGCAGCTCACGCACGATCTGCTGCCTGCGCTCGACCAGCTCGCGACCTCGCTCGAGGCGAAGGCGCGCGAGTTCGACGACGTCGTCAAGTCCGGCCGCACGCACTGGATGGACGCGGTCCCCGTGACCCTCGGCCAGGAGTTCGCCGGCTACGCCGCTCAGGTGCGCCAGGGCCAGAAGCGTGTCGAGGCGACGCTCGGCCGCGTCGGCCAGATCCCGCTCGGCGGCACCGCCGTCGGCACCGGCCTGAACACGCACCCCGAGTTCGCCGAGCGCGTCCGCAAGCTCTTGTCGGCGGAGACCGGGCTCCAGATCAACCCGCCCGCCGATCCGTTCGAGTCGCAGGCCGCGCGCGACGCGCTCGTCGAGGCCTCGGGCGCGCTCAAGACGGTCGCCGTCTCGCTGACGAAGATCGCGAACGACCTTCGCTTCATGGGCTCGGGCCCGCGCGCCGGGCTCTCGGAGCTCTTCCTGCCGGAGCTCCAGAAGGGGAGCTCGATCATGCCGGGCAAGGTGAACCCGGTCATTCCCGAGGTCGTCACGCAGGTCGCCGCGCAGGTGATCGGCAACGACGCGGCGATCACGATCGGCGGCATGAACGGCCACTTCGAATTGAACGTGTACGTGCCGCTGATCGCCCGGAACCTGCTCGAGTCGATCCGGCTGCTCTCGAGCGCCTCGCGACTCCTCGCTGAGAAGTGCGTCGACGGGATCGAGGCGAACCGCGAGCAGAACGAGCGCTACGCCGAGCAGACGCTCGCGGCCGCGACCGCACTCAACCCGTACATCGGCTACGACCTCGGCGCGGAGATCGTCAAGGAAGCGGCCGCATCGGGGCGTTCGCTTCGGGAGGTCGCAAAGGAGAAGGGCGTCGAGGACTCGGTGCTGGACGAGGCGCTCGACTACCGCCGGATGGCCAAGCCGCACGAGTAGCGACTCCCCTTTCGCTCTGCGAGCCGGTCGAAGGGGCTCCGTCCGCGGTTCATTGACTTTCGCGAAAGCAAAGTATTAGCTTCTAGATCAGCAGAGGGGGCCCCGGCTGGTCCCGGGGCACGAAGACACTGATTGAGGGGAGAGAACTGCGAATGCGTTCGATCAGAAACGTTGTCGTGCGCGCTGCCGTCTTGGCGCTTGCGCTCACGGCGCTCGGGGCGACACCCGCCTCGGGCGCCGGTAGCGACACGCTGCAGGCGGAGAACGGGTCGAATCTGTGGCTCGTCGAGCTCAAGGGCTCAGCGGCGTCGTTCCGCGGCGAAGCGAAGAAGGCAGGAGTCAAGTACGGCGAGCGGTTCGCGTTCAGCGAGCTCTGGAACGGTGTGTCGATCGTCGCCGACGCCGCACAAGTCGGCACGATCGAGTCGCTGCCCAGCGTCGCGGCCGTGTATCCGAACCAGACGTTCTCGCTTCCTGACTACCAACCCGACCTGAACTTCGCGGGCAGGCTCACCGGGGCCGACCTCGTCAAGAGCGATCTCGGTTTCGACGGCTCCGGAATCCGGGTCGCCGTCATGGACACGGGAATCGACTACGACCACCCGGACCTCGGCGGGTGCTTCGGCGCCGGGCTGCCGGGTCACGAACGGCTGGGACTTCGTCGGCGACGCGTACAACGCGAGCGCTGCGGGTGTTCCGATCAGCCCGATCCCGAACCCCGATCCGAATCCCGACGACTGCAACGGCCACGGCTCGCACGTGGCGGGGATCGTCGGCGCGAACGGCAGGATCGACGGTGTCGCGCCGGGCGTGACCTTCGGTGCCTACCGCGTCTTCGGGTGTGAAGGCGACACGACGTCCGACATCATGATCGCCGCCATGGAGCGTGTGCTCAGGGACAACATGGACGTCCTGAACATGAGCATCGGCGACGCCAACAACAACTGGCCGGACACGCCGACCGCCAAGGCGGCGACTCGGCTTGCCGAGCGCGGCGTCAAGGTCGTCGCGTCGATCGGCAACAGCGGTCCCGTCAACCTCTACTCCGCGGGCGCCCCCGGCGTCGGCGAGAAGGTGATCGGCGTCGCGTCGTTCGACAACACGCGGGCCGAGATGTACGCGTTGAGGGTCGGAGGCGTCCTTCACCCGTGGGGCCCGGCATCCGGGACGCCCGGTGTTCCGCCGCTCTCCGGCACCTTCGATCTCTTCCGGACGGGGACCCAGACGACGACCAACGACGGCTGCGGCGCTCCGATTCCACCGCCGCCCACCGGGTTGTTCGAGATCGCAACGCTCCCGAGCATGACCGGGAAGGTCGCCTTGATCCGCCGCGGGACGTGCGGCTTCTACCACAAGGCGCTCGCGGCTGAGCGTGCGGGTGCGGCGGCCGTGATCCTCTACAACAACCAGCCCGGCAGGCTCACGCCGACGGTCGCGATCGCGGCGCCGCACACGCAGCCGGTGACGATCCCCGTGGTCTTCATCTCGCAGGCCAGCGGCAACGCAATCGACACGCTCCTGGCGGGAGGCCCACAGCAGGTCACGTGGACCGACCAGTTCGCGAGCGAGGCCGTGCCGACCGTAGGGACCGCGTCGTCGTTCACGTCGTGGGGCCTCGCCGCCGACCTGACGGTGAAGCCGGACATCGGTGCACCGGGAGGGAACATCCTCTCGACGTATCCGCTTCAGAAGAACGGCTACGCGAACATCAGCGGCACCTCGATGGCGTCACCGCACGTGGCGGGTGCCGTCGCGCTGCTCCTCGAGGCGAAGGGCAAGACGCTGGACGCCGTGACCGTGCGGACGATCCTGCAGAACAGCGCGGATCCGAAGCCGCTCTTCGGGTTCCCGACGATCCCGGACGCCGTTCACCGGCAGGGTGCCGGGATGCTCGACATCGACGATGCGATCCAGGCAACGACCCTCGTCTCTCCCGGCAAGCTCTCGCTCGGTGAGGGCCTGGGAGGCACCCGGACGCTGACGATCCAGAACAGCAGCTCGTCCGCGAAGACGTACTCGCTCTCGCACCTCGGTGCGGCGGCGACGAGCAACAACACGTTCGCGAGCGGGGCGCCGTACCTGCTGCCTGCCTCGTCGGCGACGTTCAGCGCGTCGTCGGTCACGGTGCCGGCGGGTGGCTCGGCAACGGTCGACGTGACGATCACGCCGAGCGCCGGCCTCACCGACCGGAGCATGTACGGCGGCTACGTCGTCCTCGGCGGCTCGGACGGGAGCCAGTTCAGCGTCCCGTACGCGGGCTTCAAGGGCGACTACCAGTCGATCCAGATCCTGACGGGCCTGTTCGTGCTCGGCCGTCAGGTCGGGCCGGGACTGTTCGACATCGCACCGGCCGGGAGCGTGTTCACGCTCCAGAACGCCGGCCAGATCCCGAACATCCTCGTCCACTTCCACCATCAGGTGAGGCGGATGGAGGTCGAGATCAAGAACTCGGCCGGCCAGACGGTGCACCCGGTCTTCTCGAACGGGTTGGAGTCCGACTACCTGCCGCGGAACGCCTCGGCGGGCGGCATCTTCGCGTTCCCGTGGGACGGGAACCGGAGCCACGACAACGGCGGCGGCAACGGCGACCACCGGAAGCTCGTTCCGGACGGCACGTACACGCTGACCGTCAAGCTGCTGAAGGCACTGGGCGACCCGGCCAATCCCGCGCATTGGGAGACGGCCACGACGGTGTCGTTCGTGATCGACCGGCCGTAACCAGGCCGTAGCAGCGTCAAGAAGGAGGGCCGCCGCAAGGCGGCCCTCCTTTCACGTTCGGGGCGAGATCGGCTCGATAGAGGAACCGCGATTGAAATCCGGTCATTATCCCGGCTAGATTGCTCGGGTTCAGAGGGGGGCCGGGCCGCAATTCGGCTCCAAACATCAAGAAGGGGAGAGGCATGCCACGAAAGGTGATTCGTGCGGTCCTGCTGCTGGCAGGCGCCGTACTCACGCTCGTCCTGACAGCAGCGGTCGCGCCGGCCAAGACGCCGGGCGGCAAGCTGTCGAAGGAGGAGGCGGCTCTGCTGCAGAAGGCGCACGTCAGCGGTGACAAGACCGTCACGCTGCTCGTCGCCGCGCAGCCGGGCCAGACGAAGACCGTCGTCGACGGGCTCCAGGGTCTCGGCGCGACGATTCGGTATCGCGACGACGAGCTCGGCTACATCCGCGCCGACGTCCCGACCGACAAGGTCAAGGAAGCTTTTGCGCTCTCGGGCGTCCTGGCTTCGGACATCGACACACTGATTCCGCTGCCGGACCCGCGGCCCGAGAACATCTCGCCGGTCGCTCGCGCAGCCGGCTCCGGGCGCCGCGACGCCGCGGCAGAACCCGTACATGCCGACCCGGGACACGGGCGCGGCGCAGTTCGTCGACGCGAACCCGACCTGGGACGGTCGCGGCGTCACGATCGGCATCGTCGACACCGGCGTCTCGCTCGACCATCCGAGCCTCACGACCACCAGCACCGGCGAGGCGCAAGATCGTCGACTGGGTCACCGGCACCGACCCGCTGACGGATCCGGATCCGACCTGGATCAACATGGCGACCCAGGTCAGCGGCGCGACGTTCACGTTCGGCGGCGCCACCTACACCGCTCCCGCCGCCGGCTCGTACCGGATCGGCGAGTTCCGCGAGGCGACCGCGACGTTCGGCGGCGAGTACAACTCCGCTACGAGCGGCGCCACCGGCGACCTCAACCGCGACGGCGACCGCACCGACACCTTCGCGGTCCTCTGGAACGACGCGACCGGGCAGGTCTGGTGGGACACCGACGACGACCTCTCGTTCGCCGACCAGACCGCGATGCGGGACTACGTCGTCAACAAGGACGTCGGCTACTTCGGCACCGAGAACGCCGCGACTCCGGCCGCGGATCGCGTGCCGTTCGTCGTCCAGACCGACGGCAAGAACAAGTACGTGAACCTCGGCATCGTCGCGGGCGCGCACGGCTCGCACGTCGCGGGCATCGCGGCCGGGAACAGGCTGTTCGGCGGCCCGATGAGCGGTGCCGCGCCTGGAGCGAAGATCGTCTCCTCGCGTGCGTGCCTCTTCGTCGCCGGCTGCACGGCCCACGCGCTCTTCGAGGGCATGATCTTCGTCGCCAAGCAGAAGAACGTCGACGTGATCAACATGTCGATCGGCGGCCTGCCGGCGCTGAACGACGGCAACAACGCCCGCTGCGCGCTCTACGACGCGGCTGATCGACCAGTCGAAGGTGCAGATGTTCCTCTCTGCCGGCAACAGCGGCCCCGGCATCAACACGGCCGGCGACCCTGGTCTCTGCACGGACGTCGTCGGGATGGGCGCGTACATCACGTCCGAGACGTACGAGCGGAACTACGGCACGCCGATGCCGTTCACGCACAACCTGCACTACTTCAGCTCGCGCGGTCCGCGTGAGGACGGCGGCTTCTCGCCGAACCTCGTCGCGGCTGGCGCGGCGATCTCGTCGACCCCGATGTGGCAGGCGCCCGGCCCGGTTGCCGGGACGTACACCCTGCCTCGGGCTACGCGATGTTCAACGGCACCTCGATGGCGGCGCCGCAGGCGACCGGTGTCGGGGCGCTCCTCGTGAGCGCTGCGAAGCAGGCCGGCGCGCAGCGTCAGCCGGACCAGATCCGGCAGGCGCTGTACTCGACCGCGACCGTACCTCGACCGAGGGGTCGCGGTTCCAGGCGCACGACCAGGGTCTCGGCCTGATCAACATCCAGGCGAGCATGGAACCTGCTCCGGCAGAACCTGAAGACCGTCCGGATCACCTCCTCGGTGCCGGTCAACACGATCCTCAGCAGCTTCCTGGCGACGCCGGGTGCCGGTGAGGGCATCTACGACCGTGAGGGTGTCGTCCTCGGGCAGCCGTACAGCGGAACTACACGTTCACGCGGCACGACGGCCCCGGCGGCTCGATCACCTACAACGTCGGCTGGATCGGCAACGACGGGACGTTCTCGTCCGCCGGCACGATCACGCTGGCCAAGGGCGGCTCGGCGACGCTGCGCGGTGACGGTCAACCCGTCAGCCGTCGGGTACCACTCGGCGATCCTGACGCTGAACGATCCGAGCGAGCCGGGAATCGAGTACCAGACGATGAACACGGTGATCGTGCCGTACGAGTTCAACGTCGGGAACAACTTCTCGGTCGCACTCACCGGCACGATCCACCGCGGGCAGACGGATCACTACTTCTTCCGCGTTCCGGCCGGCGTTCCGGCGCTCAAGGTCGACATGACCGGTGGCGGCACAGCGGCGGGTGCGGGAGCGATTCGCTTCCTGCGTTGGCATCCGTGGGGCCTCGCGATCGACTCGAACGCGGTGTCCAACTGTTACAACCCGAACTTCGGTGGTTGTACCAGCACGGGTGGCGCGTTGAGTCGGACGACGTCGAACCCGCAGGCCGGTGTCTGGGAAGTGAGCGTCGATGCTCACCGGCGGTCGGACTCGTATCCCGCGGCGGCGCCGTACACGTTGACGGCGACCATCCTCGGTGCGACCGTCTCCCCGAACCCCGACATGATCGCGTCGGCGACGATCGGGGTGCCGGTCGCGCGGAGCTACACGATGACGAACCTGTTCGGCGCGTTCACCGGCCGGGCAGTGGGTTCGAACATGGGTAGCGCGTTGCGCCTGACTCCGACCATCGCGAACCTGGCTGTCAGAGACGCGCACGGTCATGGTGCCGACGGGAGCGTCGTCGCTTCGCGCGACGATCGGGAGCCCGGGCGATCCGGCAGCCGACCTCGATCTCTTCGTCTACAACTGCACGACCGGGACCTGCGTCCTCGCCGGACAGGCCGCGGACGGAGACTCCGAGGAGTCGGTGACGATCGCCAACCCGGCAGCGGGAGAGTGGAAGGTCGTCGTCGACGGCTTCACGTCCCTGCGGGGAGCACGACGTACAAGTACATCGACGTCTTCTTCAAGACGGCGGCGCTTGGGGTCGATCTCGGTCACGGACGCGAACGCGCTGCGCCCGTCCGGAGCGTCCTGGACGGTCGCCGGGCTCGGTGACGGCGAACGCCGTCGCCGGGTGCCGGCCGGGTGCTCTTCGGCAACGTCGACGTGCGTGACGGACGCGAACGTGCTCGTCGGCCAGGGTGACGTCATCGTCGAGAGCGTCACTCCGTAGGAACGGAACGAAACGTGGAGAGGCCGCCGCAACCGCGGCGGCCTCTCCATGACTACGGCTCGATGCAGTCAGGCGCGTCGCGCTGGAACGTCGCGCGACTGCCGCGGGCGCCGATCGCCTGAACGACGACCGAGTCGCAGCGTCCGACGGCGACGCGATACACAACCCGGAACCCGCCACGGGGCCCTGCGCGAACGACGCGGCGAAGAGCTGACCGGAGGCGCCGAGAACAAGAGCTTCACGCGCTCGTTGGCGCGAAAGTTGGTCGCTCGAAGCGTCAACGGATCGAGATCGACCGGACGCAGGGCGGGCTTGGCGGCTCCGCCGCTCACGAGGGCGATGCCGACGAGAGCGAGCAGCTTCATGCGTCCCATGGTGCCACCGATCCGCCGCCGTCGTTCCAGCGCGATACCGCGCCGCATATAGAGGCGCCTTCATTGAAGGCCCCTCAGAGCGCTGCTACGTTGCGCCGGCTCGGAGGGGATGCATCGCGCCAGGGGGATGCACGGCGCGACGCAGGTTCATAACTGAAAGGGGAGAGGTGCTGAAGAGGACTGTTCTTCTGACGCTTGGCGTCCTGATTGCGGTTGCGATGCTCGCGACTGCTGCAACAGCAGGGATGCGGAGCGAGACCGACGGTGGCACGACGACACCGTCCGTCGACACCGGCAGCGCGCTCGTCGTGCTGAAGGGTGACCCGCTGGCGACGTCCGAGAAGACGAAGCCCGCGAACGGCAAGAAGATCGACTTCGGTTCGACCGCGGTCAAGAACTACCGCGCGCAGCTCAACGCGTTGCGGAACGACTTCAAGCAGTGGCTGAGGGCCAACGCGCCGAGCGCGCAGGTCACCGGCGAGTTCGACATCGCGTTGAACGCCGTCGGCGTCAAGCTCAACGGCGCGACGCTCGGCACGATCGCCGCGGCGCCGATGGTTGCGAGCGCGCAGCTCCAGGCCCTCTACCGGCCGCTGGCGCACGACGATCCGGACCTCCGCGCTCGTGCACGCCCTCGAGGCGTGGGCGGCGGGCGGCGGAACTCCGGCGGCGAAGGGCGACGGCGTCAAGGTCGCGATCGTCGACACCGGGATCGACGTGAGGCATCCGTGCTTCAGCGATGCCGGCTACCCGACTCAGCAGAAGCAGGGCCCCGCGTCGCTGACGAACAACAAGGTCATCGTCGCGAAGGTGTTCAACAACAAGGCGGCCAACAAGGGCTTCACGCCTGAGGACCTGAACGGCCACGGCACGCACGTGGCGGGCACGGTCGGCTGCAACGAGCACACCGATGCCGTCGTCGACGGCGTCGTGGTGAGCTACGACCCGTCCGGCGTCGCGCCGCGCGCGCTGCTCGGTAACTACAACGTGTTCCCGGGCGACGACGCGGACGCACGCTCCGAGGACATCGTCGACGCGCTCGAAGAGGCGTACGAGGATGGCTTCCACGTCGCGAACATGAGCCTCGGCGGCGACTCGCACGGCAACAACGACCTGCTCGCGATGCGTGACGGACAACCTCGACCGCGCGAACATGGTGGTCGCGGTTGCGGCCGGCAACAGCGGCCCCGGCTTCAGCACGATCGAGTCGCCCGGCAAGGCGGCCCGCGCGCTGACGGCCGGTGCGTCGACGGTCGGTCACTTCATCGCCGCACCGGTCACGTCGGGTGCGCTCAACGTCCCGGCGGTCGCCGGCGACTTCCCGACGGTCACGGCGGACCTGACTGCCCCGCTGGGCGTCGTCACGGGCACCGGCACGCCGAGCGGGCTGAGCACCGCCTGCAACGGCGCGACCAAGCCGGCTGCAGGCAGCCTCACGGGCGAGATCGCGCTGATCTCACGCGGTGTCTGCACGTTCTCGGAGAAGATCCGGAACGCGCAGGACGCGGGAGCGGTCGCGGTGCTCGTCGTGAACAACACCGGTGGTGACGCGACGGCGATGGGCCTCGGCGGAATCCCGAACGAGCCCACCGTTCCCGGCGTACATGGTCTCGCTCAGCGACGGCAACCTGCTGAAGGCCAACGACGGCGTCGCGACGACCATCTCGGCGACGAAGGCGTACTTCCAGACGCCGAACAGCAACATCATGGCCGGCTTCTCGAGCTGGGGCCCGACGGACGTCGACTTCCGCGTCAAGCCGGACGTCGTCGCTCCCGGCGTGAACGTGCTCAGCTCGCAGCCGCGCTGGACGTGCAACACGGGCACCGGCACGACGCCGTGCTGGGCGTTCTTCCAGGGCACCTCGATGGCGACTCCGCACCTCGCGGGCATCGCCGCCGTCGTGCGTGGCCAGCATCCGGCGCTGGACGGCGGCGCAGATCCGCTCGGCGATCGTCAACACGGCCGACCAGGGTGTGCTGACGAACTCGAGCGGCAGTGGCGCCCTCGTCACGGACGTCAACCAGGTCGGCACCGGCCGGGCCAACGCCCAGTCGTCGACGCTCGCGAAGGTCGCGCTCGATCCGGTCAGCGTGAGCTTCGGCGCAGTGCCGGGTGGCTCGGGCCAGTCGTTGTCGAGCTCGATCACGCTGAGCAACCTGCTCGGTGCGGGCCCGTACACGGCCACGGTCACCAATCAGACCGGCGGCGGAGTCGCGTTCGCGGCGACGGTCTCCGGCAACACGATCACGGTGACGATGACCGCTGCGAAGGGCTCTGCGGCTGGTAGCCGCCAGGGCATCCTCCGCATCTCGAGCGGTGGCACGGAGGTCGCGCACGCCGCGGTCTACGTGCTGATCAAGTAACGCCTCCGAGCTCGGAGTGAGGAGGAAGGGCCGCCCTCGGGCGGCCCTTCCTGTGGTCCGGGCTAACCGCGCTTGAAGCGCGGCGTCTCAACGACCAGAATGGCGTCCCCGCCCCCAAACCCTCCGGAGCGCACATGAAGCGGCTTCTCCCCGTCCTCACCCTCGTCACGGCCTCGGCCCTCGCCGGAAAGCTCGGCTTCATCGCCTTCAAGGTCGTCGTCCTCTGGTAGCGAAGCGGCCTGGACGATAGGGCTAATTCGATATACGATCCTGCATCGGTCGGCCGCACCTGGCCGCCGGGGATCGAACCAGAGGGGAGAACATGAAGAAGCTGCTGATCCTGGCCGCCGCCTGCGCGGCGGTGCTGGCCAGCCTCGTGCCGTCGGCGACCGCGGTCACGGGGAACTACGAGAAGGACTTCGTCCACGACTACGTCGGGCTGCTCGTCTTCTACACCGAGCCCGACGCGAACGGCGACATCTTCAGCCATCGCTGCTCGGGGACGCTGATCTCGCCGACCGTCGTCGTGACGGCGGGGCACTGCACGGAGGGCGTCGACGAGGGCCGCATCTACTGGGCGCAGTCGGCGGCTCCGAACTACAGCCCGACCGCCTTCGGCGGGCTCGGCGGCGATCCGACGACCGGCTACCCGTACGCGGACTTCGGCCCGGCCGACACGTCGACGTTCAGCCGTGCCGACAACTACGGGTTCAGCAACTTCGCGGGGTTCCCGAACACGAGGGACGCCGGCGTCGTGATTCTCGACGCGCCGTACACGGCGCCGTCGGGCCTCTTCGGCCAGCTGCCGACCGTCGGCGCGATCGACGCGTACGCGCATGCGGAAGAAGCAGGACGCGCGCTTCACGATCAGCGGCTACGGGCTGTCAGACCAGGACCCGGTGCCGGTCTCCTTCCGTGAGCGGCTGATGGCGACGTCGTACCTCGTCAACAACGAGGCGCCGATCACGACGTACAACCTGAAGACGACCGCGAATCCCTCTCAGGGGAAGGGCGGCACGTGCAACGGCGACTCCGGCGGCCCCATCTTCTTCCAGGGGACGCGGATCATCGCCGCGGTGACGTCGTTCGGGATGAACGCGCAGTGCAAGGGCCTCGACTTCTCGTACCGGCTCGACCGAGGCGAGGTCCTGAGCTGGATCACGAACCCGAACCGGCCCGACGCCGGCTAGGGACGTCTAGTAGGCGACGGCGCCACGCCCGGTCTCCGCGGCGTGGCGCTGCTCGTCTGCCCGGTAGCTCGAGCGGACGAGCGGGCCGGCGAAGACGGAGCCGAAGCCCAGCGCCTCGCCCTGCTCGCGGAACCAGCGGAACTCGTCGGGGTGCACCCAGCGGTCGATCGTCGCGTGCTTCGGGCTCGGCTGCAGGTACTGGCCGATCGTGACGACGTCGACTCCGTGTGCGCGGAGGTCGCGCAGCGTCTCGACGACCTCGTCGTTCGTCTCCCCCAGGCCGACGATGATCCCCGACTTCGTCAGCACCGGGTAGTCGGCGAGCGCCTTCGCGCGCTCGAGCAGCCAGAGCGCCTTGTCGTAGCTCGCCTTCGCGCCGCGCATCTTTCGATGCAGCCGGCGGACGGTCTCGATGTTGTGGTTGAAGACGTGTGGCCGCTCGGCGAGGATCGTCGCGAGCGCCTCCTCCTCGACGCCGAGGAAGTCGGGCGTGAGGATCTCGATCGACGCGGCGGGAACGGCGCGCCTGAGCGCGCGGATCGTCGCTGCGTAGTGGCCCGCGCCGCGGTCGGGGACGTCGTCGCGGTCGACGGACGTGACGACGACGTGCTTGAGCCCCATCTGCTTCGCGGTCTGCGCGAGCCGCAGCGGCTCGAGCGGATCGGGCGGCGACTCGGGACGGCCCGAGTGCACGTAGCAGTAGCGGCACGCGCGCGTGCACGTCTCGCCGAGGATCTGGAAGGTCGCCGTGCCGCGGCCCCAGCACTCGGCGATGTTCGGGCAGCGAGCCTCCTCGCAGATCGTGTTCAGGCTCGCGCCGTGGATCAGCTTCTTGACGTCGAAGTAGCGCCCGTCCGCGCTCGGCGCGCGGACCTTCATCCACTCCGGCCGGCGGGGCCGCTCTGCGACGGGCAGCGATTCCACGCCTGCACTCTAGAGAGGGCGCGGGTAGACACCGGTGGGTAACCGGACTAACCGGTCCGCTTCTGGTACGGTAAGTGGACTTACCCGTCCGCTTTTGATCGGAGAACGCTAGATGCGCCTCTCAACGAATCCGTGGGTCGTCCTCGTCCTCATCTGCGTCGCCCAGTTCATGGTCATCCTCGACGCGACCATCGTCAACGTCGCCCTTCCATCGATCCAGACGGATCTCAATCTGAGCGAGGCGAATCTCCAGTGGATCGTGAACGCCTACGCCCTCACCTTCGGCGGGTTCCTGCTGCTCGGCGGCCGCGCGGGCGATCTGCTCGGGCGCAAGCGCCTCTTCCTGATCGGCCTGGTCATCTTCACCGTGTCCTCGTTCCTCGCCGGCGTCTCGGTCAACTCCGGGATGCTGATCGCGTCTCGTGCGGCCCAGGGTCTCGGTGCCGCGTTGATCTCGCCCGCCGCGCTGTCGATCATCTCGACGACGTTCGCGGAGGGCAAGGAGCGCGCCAGGGCACTCGGCGTGTGGGCCGCGATCGCGATCGGCGGCTCGGCCGTCGGCCTCATCCTCGGCGGCTTGTTGACGCAGGCGTTCTCATGGCCGTGGATCTTCTTCGTCAACATTCCCGTCGGCATCGCCGCCTTCGTGCTCTCGTGGCGCCTCATCCCGGAGTCGAGGGACGAGCACGCCGCGCAGGCGTTCGACATTGCTGGTGCCGTCACCGCGACCGGCGGCTTGATGGCGCTCGTCTACGCGATCGTCCAGGCCGAAACGAGCGGCTGGACGTCTACCACCACCGTCGGCTTCTTCGTGGCGGCGGCGGTCCTGTTGACCGCCTTCGTGCTGATCGAGCAGCGCTCGGCAGCTCCGCTCGTGCGACTCTCGATCTTCCGGATCCGGTCGCTGTTGACCGCGAACGTCGTCATGTTCCTCGTCGCATCCGGAATGTTCGCGATGTTCTTCTTCAACACGCTCTACATCCAGCGCGTGCTGGGCTACGGGCCGCTGGAGGCCGGGCTCGCGTTCCTGCCCTTCACGGCCGGGATCATGGTCTCAGCCGGTCTCGCTTCGCAGTTCGCGCCGCGGATCGGCGTGCGTCCCGTGGCGGCAACCGGCATGGTCGTCAGCTCGATCGGGATGCTGCTGCTGACGCAGCTGCCGGTCGACGGAACGTACCTCGCCAACGTGCTGCCGGCGCTCTTGCTCACGTCCCTCGGAATGGGTGCGGTCTTCATGCCGCTCACGCTCATCGCGACGACCGGGCTCGACGACTCCGACCAGGGGCTCGCGTCCGGCCTGTTCAACACGTCGCAGCAAATCGGCGGCGCGATCGGGCTTGCCATCCTCTCGACGCTCGCGGCAAGCAAGTCGTCGGCTGCGACGGGTAGTGAGAAGGAGGCGCTCGTCACGGGCTTCCACTGGGCATTCGCGGGCGGGGCCGTCTTCGTGCTCAGCGCGCTCGTGGTGATGCTCGCGCTGCTCCGCACCCGCCATGTCGCCCGGATCGAGAGCGAAGCTCAGCAGGAGCAGGCGGTACCGGTAGCGGCGTGACCGCTCTTCGCGCCGACGCGCAGCGCAACCTGACCCGCGTGCTCGAAGCGGCGGCTGAAGTATTCGCCGAGCGCGGGCCCGACGTCAGCGTCGACGAAATCGCTCGTCGCGCCGGCGTCGGGCACGCGACGGTCTTCCGCCGTTTCCCGACCAAGGATGCGCTGATCCGCGCGGTCGTCGAACAGCGTCTCGAGGAGTTCCGCGCGCTCGCGGAGGCGGCGCTTGCAGCGGAGGATCCGGGCGAGGCATTCACGGAATACGTCTGGGCCGCGACGGAGCTCAACGCTCGCGACCGCGGGCTGTTCGAATGCATAGACCGGTGCCTGAAGGACGAGAAGACGCAGGAGATCGTCGCGTTGGCCGAACGGATCGTGCTTCGTGCACAGGAGGCAGGCGCAGTACGGGACGACATCGGTCCCGAGGAAGTACGCAACCTGCTCGGCGCCGTGATGGCAGCGGCTCCGGCGGAACAGTGGCGGCCCCGCGTCGGGATCGTTCTCGACGGGCTTCGCCCTCCGCCAAGCCCTCCTAGCTAGCTCACGAGCTGCGCGGCCGGGGCTTCCGTGAGCTCCAGGCCGAAGACCTCGGCGAGTGCCTGCGCCCCGTGCGGTACGACCTCGTCGACGCTCACTGGGCGGCCGAGCTCGCGTGCGAAGGTTGTGAACGACGCGTCCTCGAGCCCGCACGCGGTGATCCATTCCGTGAATGGCGCGGGATCGAGATCGACGTTCAGCGCGTACCCGTGCGTCGTCACCCACTTCGAGATGTGAATGCCGATCGACGCGATCTTGCGCGGCGGCCGTTCGAGCCAGATGCCGGTCAGCCCTTCGATACGCGTCGCGTCGAGCCCGAACGGCTGCATCGTGCGGATGAGCGCCTCCTCGAGATCGCGGCAGTACTTCTGCACGTCCTGCCCGTGGCGCGTGAGGTCGAGGATCGGGTAGCAGACGAGTTGTCCGGGGGCGTGGTAGGTCGACTTGCCGCCGCGGTCGGTGTAGACGATCGCGACGTCGGCGTCCTCGGGCACGTGGAGCTCGCTCTCGTCTGCACGCCGCCCGAGCGTGATCGTCGGCGGGTGCTCCAGGAAGAGGATCGTGTCGGGCGCGCCGCTCGTAACGTCGGCAGCGATCGAGCGCTGCAGCTCGAGCGCGTCGTCGTACGGGACGACGCCGAGGTTCAGGAGGTGGGCGACCCTGGCCACCGGACCAGCGTACCCGCGTCAGACGAGGCCGAGCTCGTGCGCGCGGATCACCGCTTCGAGCCTCGTGTGCACCTCGAGCCCGGCCAGGATGCCGCGCACGTGGTTGCGAACCGTCGCCTCGGCGATCCCGAGGGTCTCCGCGATGCGGTCCGTCGAGTGGCCCGTCGCCAGATGCCGAAGGACCTCCACCTGGCGCGGAGTCAGGTCCAACGACTTGGCAACCGGCACGTCGGGGAGGTCGACGGGATCGGCCAGGCCGAAGACGCCCACGACAACGCCGTCGTCGATGAGCTGGGTCGAGCTGATGTCGACGCGGACCGTGCGGCCGTCGGCCGTACGCAGATCCGTCGTCCCCTCGGTCGCTTCGATCGTCCCGAGCATCTTCCCCGCGAACTCCCGTCGGGCGCGATCGGCGTCCTCCGGTGCGACCACGTGGCTCGCGCGCTTCCCGCGCAGGTCGCCGAACTGGTCGACGGCTGCCTTGTTGAGCCAGCGAACGATGGCGTTGCGATCGAGGATGTACGCCGGGACGGTGAGCTTCGCGATCGACGGAGCCAGGTCGGGGGCGATCCGGCGGAGCTCCTCGATGCTGCCGGGTGGAGTCGCCATTCCTGAGCATTCTGCCCGGTTGATGCGTTTGGGTCAGGACGCGGCGCCGGTCGTCGACCACGCTAGGCAGAGAGCTCGACCGTAAGGGTCGAGCCTACTCCCCAGGGGATCCGGTCCGACATCGACGGCTTGGGACCGGATCCTCACGTTCATTCGCGAGAATGGGCTCGTCGTGGACGAGGAGCTGACCGAGCGCACACAGCGAGCGATGCCCTTCGCCGCGCTGCTGGGGGTCGAGCTCGAGCAGCTCGAAGCCGAGCAGGTGCGTGCGCGGCTGGCCTGGGACGAGTCGCGCTGCACCGCCGGCGGGATCCTCCACGGCGGTGCGCTCATGGCGCTTGCCGACTGCACCGGCGGCCTCTGCGCGTTCCTCAACCTCCCCGAAGGCGCCAACGCAACCGCGACGATCGAGTCGAAGACGAACTTCTTCCGGCCGGTCTCCTCGGGACACGTCGAGGCGGTCTCGCGCGTGCTGCACAAGGGCCGCACGACGATCGTCGTCGAGACCGACCTACGCGACGCCGACGGGAAGCACGTCGCCCGCGTCACCCAGACGCAGGCGGTCCTCTAGAGCTTCTGCGGAGATCGCCCAGCAGCGGGCGCGAAGCGGCCGCCTTTAGGTGCCAAGCGGTCGCGCATCCGCGCAAGCGGATGCGCGACTTGCGCCGCCCAGCTAGTAGTCCGACTCGCCCCAGCTCTCGAGCTTCGCGCGGAGGTCGCGCAGGAAGCGTCCGGCAAGCGCGCCGTCGACCAGGCGGTGGTCGTACGTGAGCGTCAGGTTCATGATCGGCCGGATCGCGATCACGTCCTGGCCGAGCTCGTCCTGGATCACCCACGCGCGCTTGACGACCGCGTACGTGCCGAGGATCGCAGCCTGCGGCTGGCTGATCACCGGCGTGCCGTGGAAGGTGCCGTAGCCGCCGGGGTTGGTGATCGTGAACGTCCCGCCCTGCACCTCGTCGGGCAGCAGCTTCTTGTCGCGCGCGCGCTGGGCGATGTCGGTCACGCCCTTCGCGATCCCGAGCAGGTTGAGCGTCTCGGCGTTCTTCAGCACCGGGACGATCAAGCCCTTGCCGTCGGCGAGCTCGACCGCGAAGCCGAGGTTCACGTACGGGCGCGTGACGATCTGGTCGCCGCGGATCTCGCCGTTCACCCACGGGTACTCGCGCAACGTCTCCACTGCCGCGCGCGCGATGAACGCGAGGTACGTCGGGTTGACGCCGTAGTCCTTCTCGAACTCCTGCTTGAGCTTCTTGCGGATCTCGACCACCTTCGACATGTCGACCTCGATCGCGCTCGTCACGTGCGCGCTCGTGTCGAGTGAGCGGCGCATGTGCTCGGCGATCCCGCGACGCATCGCGCTCATCGGCTCGAGCGACTCGCCGACCTGCGCCTGTGCCGAAGCCGGAGCCGGTGCGGGAGCGGCAGGGAGCGGGAGCGGCGGGAGCGGCGGGTGCCGCCGGGGGCGCGGACGGAGGAGCGGGGGCCTGCGGTGCGGCCTGCGCCTTCCCGCCGCCCTCGACGAACGCGAGGATGTCCTTCTTCGTGACGCGTCCACTGCGGCCGCTGCCCTGGATCTGGCCGGGGTCGACGCCGTGCTCGGCGGCGATGCGCGCGACGACGGGCGAGACGAAGCTCTTCCCGTTCCCGCTCGCGTCCCCGTCGTCGTCCGAGGGCTCGCTCGTCGTCTCGGACGCTGCGGCCGGAGCGGGCGTGGCCTCCTCGACCGTCTCGGCGGTCGGCGTCGTCGCCGGCGAGTCGCTGGCTGCGTTCGACTCGGCTGCGGCCTGCGCGGTCGCGGGCTCGGGGACGTCGCCGTCGGACGACGGTGCGACCTCCGTGCCTTCGGGCGCGATCACCGCGAGCTTCGTGCCGACCTCGACCGTCTCGCCCTCCTGGACGAGGATCTCGGCGAGCACGCCCGACCCGGGCGACGGAACCTCGGTGTCGACCTTGTCGGTCGAGATCTCGAGCAGGCTCTCGTCGGCGCTGATCTGCTCGCCGACCTGCTTGAGCCATTTCGTGACCGTCCCCTCGGAGACGGACACGCCCATCTGGGGCATGACGACGTCGATTGCGCCTGCGACTGCCATCTAGTACTCCGCGAGCTCCTTCAATCCCTTGACGACGTCCTCGACCTGCGGGATATACGCCTTCTCGAGCGTCGGCGAGAACGGAACGGGCGAGTCGGGCGCCGTGATCCGCTTCAGCGGCGCGTCGAGATCCTCGAACGCCTCTTCCGCGATCGTCGCCGCGATCTCGGCGCCGAAGCCGCCGGTTCGCGTGTCTTCGTGCAGCACGAGCACCTTCGACGTCTTTCGTGCCGACTCGAGCACCGCCTGCTTGTCCCAGGGAAGGATCGTGCGCAGGTCGATGATCTCGACCGACACGTCGTCGAGCTGGTTCGCGGCTTCGTCGGCCGTGTAGACCATCGCGCCCCACGTGATCACGCGTGACGTCCTCGCCTTCGCGGTGCGTGCGCGCCTTCCCGATCGGCACCGTGTAGCGCTCGTCCGGCACCTCGCCCTTGATCCGCCGGTAGAGGTGCTTGTGCTCCATGTAGAGGACGGGGTTCGGGTCCTCGATCGCGGAGACGATCAGGCCCTTCGCGTCCTCCGGCGTCGCCGGGCACACGACCTTCAACCCGGGGATGTGCGCGAACGACGACTCGGGGTTCTGCGAGTGGAACGGCCCGCCGGAGAAGCCGCCGCCCGACGGCAAGCGGACGACGATCGGCACGGGCGTTCCCGCGCGCCAGCGCTGCTTGGCGGCGACGGTCACGAGCTGGTCCCACGCGCACGACACGAAGTCCGCGAACTGCATCTCCGCGACCGGCCGCAGGCCCATGATCGCCGCGCCGGTGCACGAGCCGACGATCGCCGTCTCGGCGAGCGGCGCGTCGATCACGCGCCACGGGCCGAACTCCTCCTGGAAGCCGAGGGTCACCTTGAACGCGCCGCCGTAGACGCCGACGTCCTCGCCGATCACGTAGACGCGCTTGTCGCGGCGCATCTCCTGCCGGAGCCCGTCGCTGATCGCCTGGAGGTAGGTCTTCTCGGCCATTACTTGTGGTGCGGCGTGTCGAGGTCCTCCGGCGTCGCGTACACGCCGTCGAGCAGCTCCGAAGGATCGGGCAGCGGCGACTCGTCCGCGCGCTGGAGCGCGTCGTTCAGCAGCTTCTTGACGCCCGCGGAGATCTCCTCGTCCTCCTCGTTCGTCATGTTCGCGTGCTCCTGCAGCCAGAGGCGGAAGCGCTCGAGCGGGTCGCGCTTCGCCCACTCCTCGAAGAGCTCCTTCGGGACGTAGAACGCGTCGTCGTGCACCGCGTGGCCTTCCATGCGGAGCGTCTGACACTCGAGCAGCGTCGGCCCGCCGCCTGCGCGCGCCTTCTCGATCGCGCGCTTCGCCTCTCGATAGACCGCGAGGACGTCGGTGCCGTCGACGACGACACCCTCGAACCCGTAGGCCGAGGCACGGTCGGCGACGTGCTCGGTCGCGTACTCGAGGTGCGTCGGCGTCGAGTACGCCCACTGGTTGTTGTCGCAGATGAAGACGACCGGGAGCCGGCGCGTGCCGGCGAACGTCATCGCCTCGTGCGTGTCACCACGTGCCGAAGCGCCTTCGCCGAACCAGCCGACCGCGACGCGCGGCTCCTCCTTGATCCGGAAGGCGAGCGCGCAACCGACCGCGACCGGGAGCATCGCCGGGAGATGGCTGACCATCGCGATCATCCCGAGGCGCGCGTCGGCCATGTGGACGTTGCCGTCCTTGCCCTTCGTCGGGCCGTCGCGGCGGCCCATGTACTGCGCGAGGACCCGCCAAGGCTCGACCCCGCGCGTCACGTGCACGCCCATGTCCCGGTGCAGCGGCGTCCCGACGTCGTCGGCGCTCATCGCCGTCGCGACCCCGACCGCCGAAGCTTCGTTGCCGCGGCCCGTGTAGAACGAGCCCGGGATCTTGCCCTGCCGGTAGAGGATGTGCCCGCGCTCCTCGATTCCGCGCGTCAGCACCATGTTCCGATAGATCTGGAGCAGGTCCTCGCGGTCGAGGCCCGCCTCCTTCACTTCGCTCAGCGAGGCGACCGGCTCGGCCTCTCTGACTGCCATGCGCAAACCCCCGTGGTGGGACTGGACGAGGAGACTCTAACGACTAGCCTGAACGGCGTGAGAGCCCGAAAGCCTCCGGACTGGCTGATCGAGGAGCGCCGGAGCACGCTCGGCCACTGGGCCGCGTTCTGCCTCTCCTGCGGGCACACGCTCCGCTACTTCGAGGAGACCGAGCAAGACCTGGCAGTCGAGTGCCCGCAGTGCGCGGGCCCGATCCGGGCGCGCTGCCCCGCGTGCAGCGCGAGGTTCGCATCCGCCTTCGCCACGGCGTGCGAGGCCTGCGGAACCGCCCTGCGCCCCGACGAGCTCCTCGGCCTTCGGATCAGGCGGGACGGGTGACGATCTGCGAGAACCGGATCACGGTCACGGTGTCTTCCTCGTTGATGTCCTGGTTGTAGAGCTGCGAGAGGAAGGCCGCCAGGTCCTCGGGTCGGCGCATCTCGGGATTGTCGTGCTCGATCTCGCGCGGGGAGAGATCTCGGAGCGGCTTGACGTCGACCTTGTCGATCACGGCGTCGAACACCTTCTCCCGGGGCCCGAACCGCACCCCGCAGAGCACCGAGACGATCATCCCCTTCTTGTACTTGCTCGACTTGTCGCCCAGCCGGATCGTGGCGGTTTTGCGATGGCTCCGGAGCTGGTCGGCGACCATCGGTGAATAGAAGTTGAGGGCGTACATTGCGTTCACGAGGGGGCGGCGCCGGCCGCGAGCATCATAAGCGCTTTCTCCGCCATCTCTCGCTCGCCCTTGTAGGCGAGCAGCCGGGGCGCCTCTTCCAGCGGCAGCCAGCGGGCCTCCGCGACCTCCTGCCGGAACTCGGGCGGGATGTCGCCGATCCGGCCGCCCGTGTAGCGGACGAGGAAGAAGCTGACCACCTTGAAGACCCGCTCGCCCGCGAACGTGTAGACGTAGCGAACGTCGCCCAGCTTGCCCGAGGGACTGGCCTCGGCAGCCGGTCTCCTCCTCGACCTCACGGAGCGCGGTCACCTCCGGGCTCTCTCCCTCGATGAGGCCTTTCGGGAGCGCCCACGTGCCGGGAGGCTTTCCACCCGGCCGGATCGCCGCGAGCCAGCTCCTGCCCGCCATCTGCCGGACGAGCACACCGCCGGCCGAGAACTCGCGCCGCACCCTCTGTTTGTAACACGTTGGGGTCGCCTGCTTGCGAACGCGGCCCGGTCGCGGCTAGGATGGCCTGGCACTCCCGTGCTGAGAGTGCCAAAGATGTCACAAAGTCGGCAAGAGACGGAGGAAACCATATGAATCTCCAGCCGCTCGGTGACCGCTTGATCGTCGAGGTCCTCGATGAAGAGGAAATGACGACGAGCGGGATCGTGCTGCCGGACACGGCCAAGGAAAAGCCCCAGCGCGGTCGCGTGCTGGCGGTCGGCCCGGGTCCGCGGGACGAGGACGGCGAGTACATCAAGATGGACGTCGAGGAGGGTGACGAGGTCATCTTCTCCAAGTACGGCGGAACCGAGATCAAGCTCGGCGCCGACGAAGTCCTGATCCTCCGCGAGTCGGACGTGCTCGCGAAGGTCCTATCCACCGGCGAGAAGAGCAAGGGCAAGAAGAAGCTTGCCGGTGCCGCCGCCTAGTCAGAGACGCGAGAGGAAGAAGCAGACATGGCTCACAAGGAACTGAAGTTCAACGAGGAGGCACGGCGCGCCCTCGAGCGCGGCGTGAACATCCTCGCCGACGCGGTCAAGGTCACCCTTGGCCCGAAGGGTCGGTACGTGGTGCTGGACAAGAAGTTCGGCGCGCCGACGATCACCAACGACGGCGTCACGATCGCCCGTGAGATCGAGCTCGAGGACGTGTTCGAGAACCAGGGTGCGCAGCTCGTGCGCGAGGTCGCCACGTCGACGAACGACGTTGCCGGCGACGGCACGACGACCGCGACCGTCCTCGCTCAGGCAATCGTCCGCGAGGGTCTGAAGAACGTGGCCGCAGGAGCGAACCCGATGGGTCTCAAGCGCGGGATCGAGGCCGCGGTCGAGCAGGTCGTCGAGCACCTGAAGTCGCAGTCGAAGGAAGTCTCGGGCAAGGAAGACATCGCCCGGGTCGGCGCCGTGGTCTCGCGTGAGCGCGAGATCGGCGACGTGATCGCCGACGCAATCGAGAAGGTCGGCAAGGACGGCGTCGTGAACGTCGAGGAGGGCCAGACGTTCGGCCTCGAGCTCGAGTTCACGGAGGGCATGCAGTTCGACAAGGGCTACCTGTCGCCGTACATGATCACCGACGCCGAGCGCATGGAGGCCGTGCTCGAGGACCCGTACATCCTGATCGCGAACCAGAAGATCGGTGCCGTGAAGGATCTGCTGCCGGTGCTCGAACAGGTCATCCAGGCGGGTCGCCCGCTGCTGATCGTGGCGGAGGACGTCGAGGGCGAAGCGCTCGCGACGATCGTCGTCAACAAGCTGCGTGGCACGTTCCAGGCCGTCGCCGTCAAGGCGCCGGGCTTCGGCGATCGCCGCAAGCGCATGCTCGAGGACATTGCGATCCTCACGGGCGGCGAAGTGATCACCGAGGAGCTTGGTCTCAAGCTCGAGAACACGAAGCTCGACCAGCTCGGCCGGGCCCGCAAGGTCGTGATCGACAAGGACTCGTCCACGATCATCGACGGGGCCGGCGACTCGGACGCGATCAAGGGCCGGATCAAGCAGCTGAAGGCGGAGGTCGAGAACACCGACTCCGACTTCGACCGCGAGAAGCTGCAGGAGCGGCTGGCGAAGCTCGCCGGCGGCGTTGCAGTCGTCAAGGTCGGAGCTGCGACCGAGACCGAGATGAAGGAGAAGAAGCATCGCGTCGAGGACGCGCTGCAGGCCACGAAGGCCGCCCTCGAGGAGGGCATCGGGCCGGGTGGTGGCGTTGCGCTGCTGAACGCGATCTCCGCGATCAAGGCCGACAGCCTCGAGGGTGACGAGCGGACCGGCGCACAGATCATCGTGCGTGCGCTCGAGGAGCCCGTTCGTCAGCTCGCCGAGAACGCGGGCCTGGAGGGTTCGGTCGTCGTCGACAAGGTGCGCTCGGCCAAGCCGGGCGAGGGCCTGAACGTGGTCACCGGCGAGATCGAGGACCTGGTCAAGGCCGGGATCATCGATCCGACGATGGTCACCCGTTCGGCGCTGCAGAACGCCGCGTCGATCGCGAAGAACATCCTGACGACCGAGGCGATCGTCGCCGAGGCGCCCGAGAAGGCCGGCGCAGGCGCCGGCATGCCCGACATGGGCGGCATGGGCGGCATGATGTAACCGAAGAAAGTCGCGCCTTCGGCGCTCAACTTTCTTCGGCTTCTCTCAAAGGGCCCGGCAAAGCCGGGCCCTTTGTCCTTCTTCGTTCCGAAAAGCAAAGAGCCCGCCGAGGGGGGCGGGCTCTTCGAGGGGTGGGGGAGGTGGGTCAACCCACGTATCGGGCGCGCCGGGCGCGCGGTTGCTACCTCGACTGAGGGATTCGACGGAAGATATCGAGACCTCGACATCGCCCTGGAACCTGGCTAACCTCCCCACCGCACGACTGGGAGTCGATCGAATCGAGGGGGGATGAGGGTGCGGAAACTGCTCACGCTTGCTTGCCGTGGTCGCCGCGTTTGCGGCGGTCGCGAGTCCGGCGAACGCCGTCTTTTACGGCGAGCCGGACGGAAACGCCCATCCGTACGTCGGGCTGATGGTTGCGATGGACGCGAACAACACGCCGTTGTGGCGCTGCACGGGGACGCAGATCTCGCCGACGGTCTTCCTGACCGCCGGACACTGCGTGTTCGGTGCCGCCAAGGCGATGGTCTGGTTCGACAGCGGTCGTCCGGCCGGGTATCCGCGGACCGGCGGGGTCGTCGGCACGCCGATCGCGAACCCCGGCTACGACGAGTTCGCCACGTTCCCGAACACGAGCGACGTCGGGGTGGTCAAGTTCGCCACGACGGTTCCGGGTCCGTACGGCACGCTCACCGGCCCGAACACGCTCGGGGCGCTGGCCAAGCACGAGATCTTCGACATCGTCGGCTACGGGCTCCAGGACGTCCGCCCGGTCGAGGTCGCGGTCGTTCAGCGCATCAGGGGCCAGGCCAAGCTGGTCAATGCCAAGAGCGGGAACTCCGGTGGTTTCAACCTCCACCTGTCGAACAACAACGGCCAGCCTCACCAGGGCGGGCTGTGCTTCGGCGACTCCGGCGGCCCGGTCCTGAAGGGCTCGACGGTCTACGCCGTGAACTCGTTCGTGGTCAACGGCAATTGCGCCGGCTCGGGCTTCTCGTTCCGGGTCGACCTGCCCGCGATCAACAGCTGGATCCGCAGCCAGTAGCGGAAGCTCGGATCAGGAGTCGAAAGGGCGGCTTCGGCCGCCCTTTCGCGTTCTAGAAGCCGTAGCGTTCCTCGCGCCAGGGGTCGGCGTCGTTGTGGTAGCCGTAGCGCTCCCAGAACCCCGGCTCGTCCGTCGCCCGCAGCTCGATCCCGCGGAGCCACTTCGCGCTCTTCCAGAAGTACTTGCCGGGGATCACGAGCCGCAGCGGCCAGCCGTGCTCGGGGGTCAGCGGCTCGCCGTCGGCCTCCGTCGCGAGCAGCGCGTTGTCGTCCTCGAGGAACTCGAGCGGCACGTTCGCGGTGTAGCCCTGCTCCGAGTGGGCGATCACGAAGCGCGCGCTCGGCTTCGGGCGCACGAGCTTCGCGAGCTCGCGCCAGTGCACGCCGCCGAAGCGCGCGTCGAACCGGCTCCAGCGCGTGACGCAGTGGATGTCCTGGACGTTCTCCGTCTTCGGCAATGCGGCGAGCTCGTCCCAGGTCAGCGTGATCGGGTTCTCGACCTCCCCGAAGACGCGAAGGTCCCAGGTCGCGAGATCGGTGTTCGGGACCGAGCCGGCGTGCAGCACCGGCCACTTCTCCGTGAGGTACTGGCCCGGCGGGAGGCGCGCGGGGTCGTACCCGGCGTCAGCGACCTTCTTTTCGGCCCTACCCCTGAACACCGTGCCTACACTAATTGCGATGAAGCCCGTGACAGCGAAGCGGCCGCGCGCGTTCGTCCGCGTCGCCGGCCCCGACGCCGCCGACTACCTGCAGCGGATGCTTTCGAACGACGTCGAAGCGCTCGCACCGGGCGAGAGCTGTGAGGCGCTGCTGCTGACGGCGAAGGCGCGGGTGATCGCGCCGCTCCGCGTCTTGCGGCGCTCGGCCGACGACTTCCTCCTCCTGACCGAGCCCGAGCTCGGCGATCGCGTCCGGGTCGAGCTCGTGCGCATGCGCCTGGCGGCCAAGGCGGAGGTCGAGCCCGAGGAGCACGCGTCGACGCTCGTCTTCGGCGAGCGCCCGCAGGGTGCGCTCCCGAACGCCGACTACGGCCGCGAGGCCTGGGAGGTGCTGGACGCAGAGGTCGCGGGCGAGCCGATCGAGCCCGTCGAGCTCGAGCGACTGCGCATCGAGGCCGGCACTGCTCGATTCGGGGCTGAGATCGACGACCGCGTGCTTCCCGCCGAAGCGGGCCTGACCGAGCGGGCGGTGTCCTTCTCGAAGGGCTGCTACCCGGGCCAGGAGCCGATCGCGCGCCAGCACTACCGTGGAAAGTTGAACCGGCGGCTGCGCGTGCTCGACCTCGAGGGCGAGGTCGACCCGGACGCGGAGATCCGGCTCGGCGAGAAGGCAGTCGGCCGCGTGACGAGCGTCGTTCCCGGCCTCGCGCTCGCCTACGTGCGCACCGAGGTGCCGGACGACGCCGTCCTCGAGATCGGCGCCGCACGAGCGCGGCTACACTTGGCCACTTCGCGCCCGTAGCTCAGGGGATAGAGCGCTGCCCTGCGGAGGCAGAGGTCGCAAGTTCGAATCTTGCCGGGCGCACTCGCGACGAAAATCGACCGCCTGTCGGCGGTCTCAATTTTCGTCGCGTCGTGTTTCTCTCTCCTGCGCAGTGAGTCAGATCGGGCACGGCCCGACCTGACGGCGGTAGGACCCAACAGGCTGCCGACGAAGTTCGGCTTGTGCCGCTGTATCTGACCGAGAGCGAGGTCGCCGAGCTGCTCTCGCCGCGCGAGGCGCTCGACGCGATCGAGGCGTGCTTCATCCGGCTCGCCCGCGGCGTCGTCGAGAACCGGCCGCGAACGCGGGTTCCAGCTCGAGGACGGTGCCTTCGCCTACATGGCCGCGGTCGATCGCGAGCTCGGGCTCGCGGGGCTCAAGACCTACGCCTGGCTCCCGGGTGGCACGCCGTTCGTCGTCGTGCTTTTCGACCTCGCGAGCGCGCAGCTCGCGGCGGTGATCGAGGCGGACAAGCTCGGACAGCTGCGAACCGGCGCGGCGAGCGGCGTCGCCGCCAAGTTCCTCGCGAAGTCCGACGCGAAGACGCTCGGGGTGATCGGCTGTGGGTGGCAGGCCGAGACGCAGGTCGCCTGCATCCGCGAGGCGGTCCCGGCGATCGAGCGCGTCGTCGCGTACTGCCGCTCGGAGGAGCGGCTCGAGGCGTTCTGCGCGCGCGTCGGCGCCGAGGCCGGAGAGTCGCATCGCGACGCGGGCGAGCAGGACGTCGTCGTGACGGTGACGACGTCGAAGGATCCCGTGCTGCGAGGCGAGTGGCTTCAGCCCGGCGCGCTCGTCTGCGCGGTCGGTGCGAACGACCCGAACGCGCGCGAGCTCGACAACGCGGTTCTGGAGCGCGCGAGCTTCGTGTGCTGCGACTCGCGCGAACAGGCCCGGCTCGAGTCGGGCGACCTGATCGACCCGGTGGCGCAAGGGTTGCTCGACTGGCTCGAGGTGTACGAGCTGCAGGACATCGTTGCGGGCGAGGTCGGCGCACGCGAGAGCGACGAGGACATCGTCGTGTTCAAGTCCAACGGCATCGCCGCGTGGGACGTCGCGGTGGGGGCAGCAGTGGTCGAGCGCGCGCGCGAGCGCGGCGTCGGCCGAACCCTCTAGACCGAGGTCATCGTCGTGCGCACGGACTCGATCGTGTCGTTCCCGAGCGCGCGGATGAGGTCCGGGTTCTCGAGCAGCCGCCGGAGCTGCTGCGGCGTGGTGCGGTTCAGGATGTAGCGGTCGTTCAGGATCTCGTCGAGCGAGCGCCCCCGGTCGTGCTCGCGAATCACGTAGGAGGCGAGCCGGTCTTCCTGGCTCGGTCGCTCGAAGAGGAACGCGAGCGGGTTCCGAAAGAACTGCGAGAAGCGCCCCACGGGCCGTATCGTAGACCCTGTGAGGCGGAGGGCGACTTCCGGGCGGTTCGCAGAGCGGGAGATCCGCGGATTCGACGACCAGGGCGCCGAGGAGCGCATCGTGGTCTGGATCGAGCGGCGCGAAGGGGCGCTCTGGGCCGTTGGACGGGCAGTCAACCCACAGCACCGCTCCTCGGACGAGCCTCGCGCCGACGACTACGCGTTCGAGGGCCACGAGCTCGAAGACGCGCTCGAGAAGGCGAACGAGGTGCTCGAGGACGACCTGCGTGTCTCGGAGGACGACGGGCGACCGCAGCACATCGCGCCGTTCACGCGCAAAGAGCTGCTCGGCCCGCTCGAGCGCTGGTTCTTCGGCCGACGCGCTTAGCCGACCGGCGGTCGGATGTAGATGACGCCTTCGTGTTTGATCGGCACGAACGGCGCGCCGAGGTTCATCACGACCTGCTCGACGTCGGCGTAGACATCGTCGCCCTCGCCGTCGCTGTCCAGTGGGATCTCGATCTCGACCTCGCCGAGCGGGCGGGCGGAGTGGCCGTGCTCCTGCAGCGTCGCCAGCAGACGGTCCCGGTCGGGGATCCGCGCCGCCTCGACGTGGACGGGGTCGGTCATCACCTGACCCTACCCCCTTCGCGTCGTCGGGAAAACGAGCCGCTCGGATAGATTCCCCGCGATGGCGGTCGCCACCGAGCGCGAGTACGGGCTCTTCATCGCCGGCGAGTTCGCGGAGCCTGCCTCCGGCGAGGTTCGCGAGCTGAGCGAGCCGGCCAGCGGGGAGCCGCTCGCCCGCGCTGCGATGGCGAACGAGGTCGACGTCGACCGCGCCGTTGACGCAGCGCGCGCGGCGCTCGAGGGGCCGTGGGCGAAGACGCCGCCGAACGAGCGGTCCCGGCTCCTCCACGCGCTCGCCGACGCAATCGTCGCGAACCGCAAGGAACTCGCCGACCTGGAAGCGCGGAACGTCGGCAAGGCGATCTCGTCGGTCAAGGCGGAGATCTCGGGCGCCGTCGAGCACTTCCGGTTCTTCGCCTCCGCGATCGCGTCGATCGCGGGACGCTCGAACCCCATCGGTGGCTCGCTCCTCTTCTACTCGCAGAAGGAACCGGTCGGCGTGTGCGCTCAGATCGTCCCCTGGAACTACCCCTTCCTGATGACGACGTGGAAGCTGGCGCCCGCGCTCGCCGCGGGTTGCACGATCGTGCTGAAGCCCGATCCCCAGACGCCGCTGACCGCGCTTCGACTCGCCGAGCTCGCGATCGAGGTCGGCTTCCCGCCGGGAGTCCTCAACGTCGTTCCCGGTGACGGTCCGACGACGGGCTCGTACCTCGTGCGGCATCCGGGCGTCGACAAGGTCGCCTTCACCGGCTCGACCAAGACCGGCGGCGAGATCATGCGGCTCTGCTCCGACCCGATCAAGCGCCTGACGCTCGAGCTCGGCGGCAAGAGCCCGAACCTCCTCTTCGCCGACGCCGACCTCGCCGACGCGATCCCGAGCGCGGCCTTCTCGATCTACTACGCCGCCGGTCAGAGCTGCGAGGCGCGCTCGCGCCTGCTCGTCGAGCGCTCGATCTACGACGACGTCGTCGCGAAGCTGGCCGAGAACGCAGGCGCGATCAAGGTGGGCGACCCGCTCGACCCGGAGACGCAGATGGGCTCGCTGATCAGCACGGGCCATCGCGACCGGGTGCACGGCTTCGTCGAGCGCGGTCGCGACGCGGGCGTCGAGGTCGTGACGGGCGGCGAGCACGGTGAGGGCAAGGGCGCGTTCTACAAGCCGACCGTCCTCGCGCAGGTCGAGAACTCGATGGAGGTCGCGCAGGAGGAGATCTTCGGCCCCGTCGTCGCGGTGATCCCGTTCGACGACGAGAAGGACGCGGCGCGGATCGCGAACGACACGAAGTACGGGCTGTTCGCGACGGTGTGGACCGGCGACCCCGCGCGCGGTCACCGACTCGCCCGGCAGATCAAGTCCGGGATGGTCGGGATCAACACGCCCTACACCGCGTTCCCCGGCATCCCGTTCGGGGGCTACAAGCAGTCGGGCTTCGGTCGCGAGCTCGGCCTCGAGACGCTCGAGGACTACCTCGAGACGAAGAGCGTGCTCGTCTCGACGAGCGCGAGGCCGTACAACCCCTTCCAGCTCTAACGGGACGCTCGCGGTACCGCTGGGCGGTGCTCGCCGCGGGCACGGCGGCGCAGGCGAGCTTTTCCACGATCACGCTCGGGCTGCCGGCGATGGCGCCGGCGCTTCGCGAGGAGTACGACCTCGGCCTGCAGGGCGTCGGGCTCTTCCTCGCAGCGGAGTGGGTCGGGCTCACGCTCGCGCTGCTCCCGTGGGGGCTCGTGACCGACCGGATCGGCGAGCGTCGTGCGCTCGCGATCGGGCTCGCGTGCTGCGGCCTGCTCGTCGCGTCGATGGGACTGTTCGAGTCGGCGCTCGCAGCTGCCGCCGTGCTCGCGCTCGCCGCTGCGGCCGGCGCCAGCGTGCAGTCGGCGAGCGGCCGCGCGGTCATGCAGTGGTTCGGCCCGAGCGAGCGAGGCCTCGCGTTCGGCGTGCGGCAGACGGCGGTCCCGGTCGGCGGCGTGATCGGGGCGCTCGTGCTGCCGCGACTCGCCGAGTCGTCGGGTGTCGGTGCGGCCTTCCTCTTCCTCGGCGGCTTCTGCGTCGTGACCGCGCTGATCGGCTACGCGGTCGTCCGCGAGCTGCCGAGCGAAGGCGTGCAGCCGGCGGAGATCGAGTGGACGCTGCGCGACCGGCGGCTCTGGCTGCTCTCCGGGGGCAGTGGCCTGTACGTGACCGCGCAGATGGTGCTGTTCAGCTTCCTCGTCCTCTACCTGCACGACGAGCGCGGCTACTCGGCCGCAGGTGCCGCCGGCGTGCTCGCCGCGTCGCAGGCGGTCGCGATGGTGTTCCGCATCGGGGCGGGCCGCTGGTCGGACGTGATCGGCTCGCGGATCGTGCCGCTGCGGCGCATCGGTCTCGCGACGACGATCGTCTTCGCGGCGGCAGCGATCCTGCTCGACGCGTCGAACGCCGTCGTCGTGCCGCTGCTCGTGCTCGCGACGGCGCTGTCGGCGGCGTGGAACGGGCTCTCGTTCGTCGCGGCCGCAGAGCTTGCGGGGACCGCGCGAAGCGGAGCGGCGATCGGGTTCCAGCAGACGGTGCTCTCGGTGTCCGGCGTGGTCGTCCCGCCGCTCTTCGCGACGCTCGTGGCCTTCAGCTCGTGGCGTGCCGGGTTCGCGCTCGCCGCGCTCGCACCGCTCGCCGGGTGGGTGCTCCTCGGCCGCGTGCGGGCGTGACTACTTCCGCAGCGAGAGCGCTGCGCCGACCGCGAGGAGCGCGATGCCGACCGCGCGCTCCCAGCTGATCGGGATCTGCTCGACCCCGAAGAGCCCGAAGCGGTCGATCGCCGCGCCCATCGCCAACTGGCCCGCGATCAGCAGCCCGATCGTCGCCGCCGCGCCGATCCGCGGCGCCGCGTAGGTGATCGACAGGATCACGATCAGCCCCATCACGCCCGCGGCCCAGAGCCAGACCGGCGCGCGGAGCCCGTCGGCGTAGCCCGAAACGGTCTGTCGAGCGGCCAGCAGGACGGCGAACGACAGCACCGCCGTCACGAGGGTCGAGAAGGCGAGCGCCTCGAAAACGCCGACGCGCTCGCCGAAGCGGCCCATGATCGCGACCTGCACCGAGCCGGCGAGGCCCGCGACGGCGGTCATCGCGACGGCGAGTGCAGTCCCTCCCGACACGGCGGCAAGCTTAAGCTCTCGGGGTCGATGTCAAGGGAGGTCTCGTGATTCGCGTCTTCGTCCTGTACGAGCAGTCGCCGGACCCCGAGCGCTACGAGCGGCACGCCGAGCTGTGCCGCCAGGTGCCCGGGAGCACGTTCCGCCACGGGGCGGTGTTCGGCGCGCCGAGAGGAGAGCCGAAGTACCCGTACTACGCCGAGTGGGAGTTCGCCGATCGCGACGCCTTCGAGGCAGCGGGCCGGGCGCCCGAGTTCATGGCGACCGGGAAGGACGCGATGGAGATGGGTATCCCGTTCCACGTCCACTTCGCAGAGCTCGCGTGACCGAGCCCGACTACCCCGCCCCGCGCGACCCGTCCGAGCTCGGCTTCGAGCGGATCGTCTACGAGAAGGCCTACCCGCGCGCGACGATCACCTTCAACCGGCCCGAGCGACTGAACGCGTTCGACTTTCAGATGCTGCGCGAGCTCGCGCGCGCGTGCGAGGACGCATCGTGGGACGACGAGATCCGCGTCGTCGTCTTGACGGGAGCAGGCCGCGCCTTCTGCGTCGGCGCCGACCTCAAGTCGTGGGCCGACGACTACCTCGGCAAGCCGAACGAATACTGGAAGTGGTTCGGCGCGTTCAAGGACGCGCACGACCGGCTGCGCGAGATCGGCAAGCCGACGGTCGCGCGGATCAACGGCGTCTGCGTCGGCGGGGGCAACGAACTGCAGATGGCGTGCGACCTCGCGGTGATGGCGGACGACACGTTCATCAGGCACGTCGGTCCGGAGCACGGCTCGGTGCCTGCGGGCGGCGCGACGCAGTGGCTCACGATCTTCGTCGGCGACCGCCGGGCGCGTGAGATCGTGTTGATGTGCGAGCCGATCCCGGCGAAGACGTGCGAGGAGTGGGGACTCGTCAACTGGGCGGTTCCCGCCGCAGAGCTCGACGCGAAGGTCGACGCGGTCGTCGAGAACCTCGCGCGCAAGCTGCCGCAGACGACGCGCTACGCGAAGCAGCACCTGAACTTCTGGAAGGACTTCGCGTGGCACGAGACGATCAACCACGCCCGCGACTGGCTCGCGCTCTCGATGGCGACCGAGGAGCCGCAGGCCGCGGTGAGGAAGTTTCTCGAGCGTGAGTGAGCTCGTCCTGACCGAGCGCGAGGGCCCGATCGCCCTCGTGACGATGAACCGTCCCGAGCGGCTGAACGCGCTCAACGACGAGCTGATCGGGCTCGTCGTCGACGCGCTCGAGGAGGCGGACCGCGACGAGGACGTGCGCTGCGTCGTGCTCGCCGGCGGCGAGAAGGCGTTCGCGGCCGGCGCGGACATCGGCCAGATGGCCACCGCCTCCGCGATGGACATGTACGCGCTGCGCGACCGGATCGACGCGTGGGATCGGATCAAGAACGTGCGCACGCCGATCGTCGCGGCCGTCTCGGGCTACTGCCTCGGCGGTGGCAACGAGCTCGCGATGGCGTGCGACCTGATCGTCTCGTCGCCGACGGCGCAGTTCGGCCAGCCCGAGACCGGCGTCGGGATCATCCCCGGCGCGGGCGGCACGCAACGGCTGACGAGGGCGGTCGGCAAGTCGCTCGCGATGGACGTCATCCTCGCCGGACGGTTCCTGACCGCGGACGAGGCGCTTCGCGCAGGGCTCGTCGCGCGCGTCGCGGAGGACTGGCTCGGCGAGGCGAAGGCGGTCGCGAACGCGATCGCCTCGAAGGCACCGATCGCGACGAGGATCGCGAAGGAGCTCGTCGACCACGCCGACGAGACGCCGCTCGCGGCGGGTGTCGCCGACGAGCGCAAGGCGCTGTACCTCGCGTTCGCGTCGGAGGACGCGAGCGAGGGGCTGAACGCGTTCATGGAGAAGCGCCAACCGGAGTTCAAGGGGCGCTGATGGCCGAGGTCGAGACGAGCCGCGACGGTGCGGTGCTGACGATCACGCTGAACCGTCCCGAGGTGTTCAACGCGTTCAACGCGGCGCTGCACGCGCGGTTTGCCGACGCGCTCGCCGACGCAGCCGATGACGAGGTCCGTGCCGTCGTGATCACCGGTGCGGGCCGCGGCTTCTGCGCGGGCCAGGACCTGACCGAGTTCCGCGAGGTCGCCGACGACATCCGCGAGCGGCTCGAGAGCACGTACCACCCGAACATCCGTGCGATCCGCGCGCTCGAGAAGCCCGTGATCGCCGCAGTCAACGGCCCGACCGCGGGCGCGGGCCTCTCGCTCGCCGCGGCGTGCGACCTCCGCATCGCGGCCGACACGGCGAGCTTCGTGCCGGGGTTCATCGGGATCGGCCTCGTGCCCGACTCGGGCGGCTCCTACTTCATCCAGCGCCTGCTCGGCACCGCGCGGGCCTTCGAGTGGATGACGTCGAACCGCAAGCTGAGCGCTGCAGAGGCCGACGCGTGGGGGCTCGTGAACGAGGTCGTCGAGGCCGACCGGCTGCTCGCCCACGTCGCCGAGGTCGCCGGGGTCTACGCGTCGCTGCCGACGAAGGCGATCGGGATGACGAAGCGCATGTTCGACCACGCCGAGAACGCGACGCTCGAGGAGCAGCTCGCGCTCGAGGCGGAGCTGCAGTCGGCCGCGACGAAGAGCGCCGACTTCCGCGAAGGCGTGGCCGCGTTCCTGGAGAAGCGCGCGCCGAAGTTCAGCGGGGCTTGAGCTCGACGCGGAGGTCGCAGTCGAGCGCCTCCGCGATCCGCAGCAAGGTGTCGATCCGCGGCGGTCGTCCGCCGCGCTCGAGCCGCGCGATCGCCGACTGAGTCGTGCCGGTCAGCTCGGCGAGCTCGCGCTGCGACAGCTTCTGCTCGGCGCGCCTCGTCGCGACGTCGTCCGCGATCTGGGCGAAGAGGTAGCCCTCTTTGGGAGCGATCGCCTGCGCCGCCCGCTCACGGAGCCGCTCGATCGCCGGTTTCCGGGCGGCCATAGCGAGAATGCTATAGGGAGGAGACGATCTCGTCCACTTCGGGGAAGCGCCCCTCCTGCTGCTTCGAGAAGACGAGCCTCCCGTCGGCGATCACGTCGAACTGGCTCTTCGCGCCCTCGACGACCTCGGCTTCGTGCTCGGTGCGCTCCGATATCGCGGCTGCGAGACTCGCAGCCCGGCGGTCGTAACCCCCTCAGACGGGGCAGTAGTGAATCTCGACGCGCACGCAGAGAGGCTACCTTCGCGACGATGAGCCCCGACCCGTACGACGTCGCCTGGTACGACGAGCACCTTCCGAAGGTCTCGACCGACGTCCAGTTCCTCTCGCGTCCGATCGAGATCGTGGAGTACGACCCCGAGTGGCCCCGCCTCTACGCGCGCGAAGAGGAGCGCATCCGTTCGGCCCTCGGGGACCGGGTGGTGCGGATCGAGCACGCGGGCTCGACGTCGGTGCCAGGGCTCCCCGCGAAGCCGTTGATCGACATCGTCCTCGAGGTGCCCGACTCGAGCGACGAGGCGTCCTACGTGCCCGACCTGGAGGCGGCCGGCTACCGCGTCGTGATCCGCGAGCCCGAGTGGTTCGAGCATCGCGTCTTCAAGGGACCTGACACGAACGTCAACCTGCACACGTTCACCGCGGGCTGCGAGGAGGTCGACGAGATGCTCCTCTTCCGCGACCATCTCCGCGAGAGCGCCGAGGACCGCGAGCTCTACGCGCGAACGAAGCGCGAGCTCGCCGCGTATCCGTGGAAGTACGTGCAGCAGTACGCCGACGCGAAGACCGCCGTCGTGCAGGAGATCAAGGAGCGCGCGCGTGTTCAGCGTTGAGGAGCGCGATGCGCTCCGCGAGCGCGTGCTGCGGCTCGGAGAGGAGGACGCGCGCGTCGTCGCCGGAGCTGCGGTGGGATCGCTCGCGCTGGGCGGCGGAGACCACCACTCCGACCTCGATCTCACCTTCGCCGTCGCCGAGGATGTGCCGGTCGCCACCGTGCTCGACGACTGGACGCGCACGCTCGTCGACGAGCTCGACGCGGTGCACCTCGTCGACCTCGAGCGCGGTTCGACGACGTACCGCGTGTTTCTGCTGCCGAACGCGCTGCAGTTCGACCTCTCGATGACGCCGGAAACGGAGTTTCGTCCCCTCTCGCCACAGTTCCGGCTGCTGTTCGGCGAGACGGCGGCGGGCGACGCGGACGTGTCCAAGCCACCGGTCGCGGGAGACCTCTTCGGGTGGGGCGTCATCTATGCGCTCCACGCGCGCGCCTGCATCGAGCGCGGGCGTGTCTGGCAGGCCGAGCACTACGTCGGTGCCGTGCGGGACCACGCACTCTCGCTCGCCTGCCTTCGTGAGGGGAAGCGGGCGGTGCAGGCGCGCGGGTACGACGACCTTTCCGCCGAGACGCTCGCGCGCTTCGAGGACGCCCACGTCGCCGCACTCGAGCCTGACCCACTCCGGACCGCCCTCGCCGCATCCGTCCGCGAGCTCGTGCGCGAAGGGCTCGACGCACGCCTTCCGCACGCGGACGTCGTCGCGCAACGCCTCGCCGCGATCATCCCTGTGGGGTGATGCCGGGCCGGACGCGACTCGCCAAAGTGGCTGCATGCGATCCCTCTCGTCGATCGCGACCGTGCTCCTCCTCGTCGGGCTGTCCGCCTGCGGCGGCGACGGCGAAGCCGTCCGCACGCTCCCGACCGACGTGACGGTCCCGACGCCGACGGTGACGCGGCCCACGCCGACCGTCACGCGGCCCGAGAGCACGGCGCCGACCGAGACCGAGACCGAGACTGAGACCGAGACCGAGCCTGCGACGACGACCGAGCCTGAGCCCACGACGACGACCGTGGAGACCGAGCCTGCGACGACGACCGTCAGAACGGTGACGGAGACGATAGAAACGGAGACGGAGACTGCCGTGGAGGAGCCGCCGGGCACGACGACGTCCGAGTCAGAAGGGCCGAGTCCCGCGGCCGTCGCTGCGGCGGCCGCTGCGGCGCAGGAAGAGGAGGAGACTCCCTGGGGCTGGATCGCGTTCGCGTGCCTTGCCGCCGCGGTGGTGATCGGCGGGATCGTCTGGTGGTGGCGGCGACGATCGGCCCGGAAGCAGTCGGAGGAGCCACCGGCCGCGGAGGAGCCGCCGGTCGAGGACGACTGGACGCCTTAGATCGTCTTGAACGTCAGGCGCTCCAGGGTGTCGCCCGCGGCCACCAGCGCCTGACCGCGCGGCGGTAGGCGTCGTACTGCTCGCCGTAGCGCTCGGACAGGGTCGGCTCCTCGTAGAAGCTGACGAAGCTCGCGACGATGGCCCAGAAGACCGCGGCGTAGGCCACCAGCGCCACGCGGCCGAGGATCGCCGCCTGGCCGAGGATGATCGCGAGCACCGCGAGGTACATCGGGTTGCGTACGTAGCGGTAGAGGCCGCCGACCACGAGGTTCTCGGTGGGCGCGGCGGGAAAGGGCGTGCCCAGGCCCTCGACCGCGAAACGGATCACCGTGTGCGCCAGTACGCCGGAGCCGGCGGCGAGCAGCGCCGCGCCGGCGACCTTCAGCGCGAGCGGCGGGTCCGTGCCGTCCCAGCCCGTGAGCAAGTACGGAACGAGGACGCCCATCACGCCGGGCTCCCCCACCGTGAACAGCAAACTCCCGACCGCCGCTCCCCGTCTGGTCACGCCGTCAGATCGTCTTGAACTGCTCGAACGGCTGGCGGCAGCCGTTGCAGTAGCGCACCGACCGGCACGGCGTCGGGCCGAAGATGTTCTCGAGCTTCGTGTCGGTCGAGCCGCAGTACGGGCAGCGGAACGCCGCTGACTGCAGCTGCACGAGCGTCGGCGCGGTCGCCTCGCGCGGTGCCGGCGGTGCGAGGCCTGCGACGCGCAGCTTCTCGCGGCCCGCCGGCGTGATCTTGTCCGACGACCACGAGTCGTCGGAGATCACGCGGACGTCGGGCTCGCCGCCGAGCTCGCGCACCTTCTCGGCCATCGCGTCGCGCATCACCTCGAGCGCGGGGCAGCCGAGGAACGTCGGCGTGAACTCGACGCGCACGTTCTCGCCGTCGATCGCGACATCGCGCACGACGCCGAGGTCGACGAGCGAGATCACCGGGATCTCCGGATCGGGGATCTCGGCGAGCGCCTCCCAGACCGCCGCCTCGGTCACCACGTCGCACCCGGAATGCTGCGACGCACCATCGTCATCTCGGCGTGGAGCTGCCGCAACTCGTCCTTTTCCCCGCCGCGCTCGAGAGTAAGTAACAGACTGTTACTTGGGAGCGGCCTGCCGACCCGTTCGGAGAGGGCAGGTCTGAGCGACTCGGGCAGGACTGTGACGGCGTACGGCCAGAGCTCCTCGACCGCCGCCTCGAACCGCTCGTCGCCGCGCAGCCGATCGGCCCACATCTGCGCGTGCATGCGGTGGTAGACCTCCTCGCGGTCCATCTTCGCCGCGAGTCCCGCAAGCTCGGCGTCGTCCGACGACTTGAGCTCCGCGAGCCGAAGCTCGTCCGCGCACTCGTAGAGCCAGTGCCGCGCGATCGTGCGCGCCCAGTCGAGCCGGCGCAGCTCGACGAGCGGCGCGCTGCGGTACTCCTCGGGCGAGCGGTCGAACGCGAGCGCGTCGGCCGTCGTCCCGAGGTCGCGCGCCGCGAGCTCGTAGAGCGCGCGCGCGTGGCCGATCTCGTTCTGCGCGATCGACGAGAACGCGACGTCCTCCTCGAGCGTCGGCGCGATCCCCGTCCACTCGGAGTCGCGCCAGCCGAGGATCAGCTCGTCGTCGGCGAGCTCAAGGAGCTGCTGTGCCCGCTCGCTCACGCGCTTCCTTCAGCTTCGCCTTCAACGAGTAGCCGTCGACGCGGTGGTACGTCTTGTTCAGCTCGTCGGGAAAGTCGTGCACCTCGAGGATCGCTTCGCGCGGGACGACCCACAGCGCCTCCGACTCCTGCCGCCGCCCGTACTGCTCGCGCGCCCACGCCTCCGCGAACTCGAGGTCGGGCGCGTCGACCGAGCCCGCGTGCGCGAACGGCTGCCCGCGCCGCTCCTGCCGGAAGACCTCGAAGATCACGCGGCTTCCGCGAGCACGACGTCGCGCACCCACGCCTCTTGCTCGAGGAAGCGCCGGCGGAACTCGAGCCGCTCGGCCGTCATCGGCCCGTGTCCGGTGACGACGCGCTTCAGCTCGTCCCAGTCCGGCTCCGAGTACTCCCAGACGCCGTCGTCGTTCTTGCGCAGCTCCTGGTCGGGAACCGTCAGCCCGAGCTCCCAGATCTGCGGCACGTAGCCGTCGAGGAACTGCTGGCGCGCCTCCTCGTTGCCCTGCGACTTGATGCGCCAGTAGACCATCGGGTCCTCGTCCGCGGGGATCGCCGTGCCGTGGAAGGTCATCAGCGGGCCCCACCAACGGTCGAGCGCCTCCTGCACGAGCGCGCGCTGCTCGTCCGTTCCGTTCATCAGCGTCAGGATCACGTCGCGCCCGTGGAGGATGTGGAACGACTCCTCCCAGCAGATCTTCTTCATGATCCGCGCGTACGGCGCGTACGAGCACTTGAGGAGCGCCTTCTGCGAGATGATCGCGGCCGCGTCGACGAGCCAGGCGATCACGCCGACGTCGCCCCACGTCTTCGTCGGGTAGTGGAAGACGTTGTGGAACTTCGACTTCCCGTCGACGAGATCTTGGAGACACGCGGCGCGCGGCTTGCCGAGGTCCTCGACGACGCGGTAGATCAGCTGCGAGTGGCCGACCTCGTCCTGCACCTTCGCCGTCAACGCCAACTTGCGTTGCAGGGTCGGCGCGCGGAGGATCCACTCGCGCTCGGGGAGGACTCCCATCAGCTCGGAGTTGCCGTGCATCTCGATGAACTTGATGAGCTTGGCGCGGTACTCGTCGGGCATCCAGTCGCCGGTCTCGACCTGGCCTCCGCCCTGTACGTAGTCCACGAACTCCTGGGTGCGCGCGTCCACTTGGCCTCCCTACCGAACGATCGTTAGGCTCAGTGTATCTCCGCCCGCCGGACCGAGCTCACCCGCCAGGCAGCCCGGCTCTTTGCCGAGAAGGGCTACCACGGCACGTCGATCGGCGACCTGGCCGAGGCGCTCGGCGTCCAGAAGCCGACGGTCTACACCTGGATCGACTCGAAGCAGGACCTGCTCTTCGAGGCGATGCGGGACGGCGCCGCGGCCTTCCACGCGGGGCTCGACGCGATCCCGGACGAGCTGCCCGCCGCCGAGAAGATCCGCCTCGCGCTACGCGCCCACCTGCGCACCGTCGCCGGTCAACTCGACGTCGCGACGGTGTTCACTCGTGAGTGGCGCTACCTCGAGGGCGAGCGGCGCGACGAGATCCTCGCCGAGCGGCGGCGCTACGAGGAGCGCTTCCGCGCGCTCTTCCGCGAGGGTCGCGAGCTCGGGGAGCTCCGCACCGATCTCGACGACGCAACCTCCGCGCTGCTCGCGCTCTCGGCGGCGAACTGGGCCTACACCTGGTTGACGCCTGATCGCGACACCGACGCGCTCGCCGATCGCTTCTGCGACGTGCTGCTCGACGGCCTTCGCGGCTACGCGAGCCGGTAGCCGGCATGGCGCGAGCCGTCCTGATCGTCAATCCCTTCGCGTCGCGGGTCACCGACGAACTGGTCGACCGCGTTGCCGCAACGCTCGGAGACGTGGACGTTGCGGGTTACGGAACGCGTGGGCCACGCGACCGAGCTCGCGCGCGAGGCCGACGGCGAGGTCGAGGCGATCTACGTCTTCTCCGGCGACGGCGGCTTCAACGAGGCGCTGAACGGCGTCGCCGGCGGCACGCCGGTCGGCTTCGTGCCAGGCGGGGGTGCGAGCGTGCTCCCTCGCGCGCTCGGACTACCGCGCGACCCTGTCGCGGCCGCGCGCAGGTTGCTCCAAGGCAGGACCCGCCGCATCTCGCTCGGCCGCGTCAACGACAGGCGCTTCGGGTTCTCGGCCGGAGTCGGCTTCGACGCCGAGCTCGTGCGGAGAGTCGACGCGCGGGGACGCACGCGCGAGCGAGGGCGCGTCGGGAACGTGCGGTTCGCCATGGAGGGACTCGGGCTGCTCGCGGCGAGTCGGTTCCGCCTCGAGCCCGTGCTCGAGGTGCGCGGCCACGGGCGCGCCGCCTTCGCGCTCGCTGCGAACTGCGACCCGTATTCGTACGCGGGCCGTCTTCCACTCCACGTCGCGCCGCTCGCGAGCTTCGAAGGCGGCCTCGACATCGTTGGCGCCAGGGCCCTCAAGCCGTCCGCTCTGCCGCGCTTTGCCGTGTACGTCGTGCGAGGCGCAGGACAGGAGCGAGCGCGCGACATCCTCTACGTGCGCGACGTCGACCGCGTCGAGATCGTCTGCGACCGGCCGCTGCCGCTGCAGGCCGACGGCGAGGACCTCGGAGACGTCACGGAGACGCTGCTCGAGGCCGAGCGCGATGCCGTGACCGTCTTGGTCTAACGAAGCGTCAGCGCCCGCGCGAGGACGGGGTCGCGCCCGGCGAAGAAGTCCGCGCCGTTCAACGGGACGGCGACGTCGGGGTCGAGCTGCAGCCCGCTCTGCCCGGGGAGCTTCACGAAGTGAATCCGCGGGACGTTGATCGTGTAGCCGCTGACCGGCAGCGCGACCGGGTCGGTGTCGCTGTAGTGGTTCGGACTTCCGCCGGTCGGCTCGCCGACGAGGATCGCGCGGGTCCCGCGCCTCAGATCGACGGCGAAGTGCACTGCGGCCGAATACGTCGTGCGCCCGATCAGGACGACGAGCTTGCCGCGCTTGTTGATCGAGCGCGACTTGAGCGTCTGGAGCAGGTACGGGTACGTGTTGATGTCGCCGCCGCCGTTGTTGCGCAGGTCGACGATCACGCGACGCGTCTTCTTCTGTCGCGCGAGCCGGAGGATCCGGTCCGCGGTCCCCATCGGGTCGCCTGTCACGGTGTTGTAGACGAAGTAGACGACGCGACCCTTGTCGAGCGTGGTCACCCATTGCGACGCGCCGCGCTTCTGGACGAAGAGCGGCTTCGACCGTTTCGGCATCCCGTCGAGGTAGTTCGGATAGACGGGACGCAGCGCGTTGATGTACGCGCCCGCGGTGACGGGCGTGAGCTCGGTGTCGGCGACGCCCTCAACGGAGAACACCGCGCGCGCGGCGGTCGGCGTGATCCCGACCCCGTGGAGGAGCTCGGCCGTGACGAGGTACGGGCTGCGGTGCGCTGCGAGCGAGAGCGCGTTGTCGTAGGTCACGAGTGGGTCGACGAGCCGGAGCACATCGGCGATCGGCCGGCCCTGGATCGCGACCAGCTTGCGGCCGACGAGCTGCGGACGTCCGGGCGCGGCGACGACGTAGACCCCGTCCGCGAACTCGTAGGTCGCGATCGGGTAGAGGTGGAGGTCGCGCCGGTGCCCGCCGGCGAGCGGGTTCATGTTCGCGTGCCCGTCACGCTCGCCGAGGAGCGCGACCAGTCGGAGGAGCTCCACCATCAGCTGGTCGTCGTCGAGGTCGGGGAGCCGAGCGATCAGCCGGTCGGCGGCCGCGCGGTACTCCGCCTTCGACACCGCGTGGTACGGGGCGGGGTGGATGCGCTCGAGCTCGACGAGGTAGTGCTCGATGTCGGAGGCGGTCTCGGGCGGGGCCGCGGCCGCGAACCCGCACGCGGCGAGCGCGGAGGCGACGACGGCGGTGGCGAGGAGCCGAATCATTCCGTTGCGGAGTATTCCGGAACGGAGTATGATCGTCAAGCATGCCGGCGACCCGCACCGCGACCCGGACGCTGACCACGACGGAAGCGGCCGTCCTCGCGCTCCTGGCGATCGAGGGCGAGAACTCCGGCTACGACCTGCTCAAGTACGTCCAGAAGGCGATCGGCTACATCTGGGCGCCGGCGCGCTCGCAGCTCTACAGCCTCCTGCCCCGGCTCGTGAAGGACGGGTACGCACGGAGCCGAGCCGTCACACAGGCCGAGCGGCCCGACAAGACCCTCTACAAGATCACGCGGGAAGGGCGCCGGGCGCTGGACGACTGGCTGACGCACGTCGACCCGACCGACCGCGCCGCCTTTCAGCTCCGGCTCTTCGTCGGCGTGCTCACGGACGACGACGTGCTCATCCGACACGTCGAGGCGTTCCGCGCGGACACCGCAGAGCGACTCGCGGAGTACCGCGCGATCGAGCCGACGAACAGCCGCAGCGGGCCGGACTTCTACCACTACCTCCTGCTGCGCCGAGGGATCCAGTACTCGGAGCTCGACCTCGAGTGGGCGGACTGGGTGTTGCGAGCGCTGAGGCGACCGCACGCATGAGGCTGCTCCTCGTGTTGCTCGTCGCGGCGACGGTCGGCTGCGCGGCGGGGAGCTCGCCGCAGGCGGTGCCCGGGGCCGAGTCCGACGTGCGGCTCTTCGCCGCGGAGCTCGAGCGGATCCACCCGAACCCCTACCACGCGACTCCCCGCGCGGAGTACGCGCGCCGCGTGGACGAGCTCGCCGCCCGCGCCGCCTCGCTCGACCGCGACCAGCTCGTGGTGGAGCTGATGCGCACGCTGGCGCTGCTCGGCGAGCGCGACGGCCACTCGGGCATCTACACGCTGCACACGCACCCGCGGCCGCTGCGCCTGTACCCGCTTCGCACCTACTGGTTCTCGGACGGGCTCACGGTCGTCGGCGGGGACGAGCCGGGCGCGAAGCTCGTCGCGATCGAAGGCGTGCCGATCGACGAGGTCGTCGCCCGCGTCCGACCGCTGATCACGCGCGACAACGAGTGGAGCTTCCGCGAGCGGATCCCGTACTACCTGGTCTGCGCCGAGGTGCTGCGCGGGCTCGGAATCACGAACAGCGAGCGCGTGACGTTCACGCTGCAGTCGGCGAGTGGCAGGCGGGACGTCGAGCTCGCCCCGATCGCCGCGGCGAGCTACAGGGCGCGGTTCCCCTACTACTGGCAGCCGCCGGCCGCGCCGCCCGGTGTTCGCGATCCGCTCTGGGTCCGCTATCGCGGGACCGAGCAGGCGGTCACGACGCTGCAACGAGGGCGCTTCGTCTACGTCGCGTACACGCAAACCGGTGACGCCGGTGAGCTCGCCGCGCGCATCAAGCGCCTCGCCCGCAAGCCGGCGTTCCGGCGCCTGATCGTCGACGTGCGCCAGAACGGGGGCGGTGACAACACGAGGTACTTCGCGCTGCTCGACGCGATCGCGAGCAAGGTCGTGAACCGGCGCTCTCGGCCGGTGCTCCTCACGGGACGGACCACGTTCTCCGCCGCCGGCAACTTCGCCGCAGACGTCGAGCAATCGACCCGCGCTCGGCTGATCGGGGAGCCGCCAGGCGGCTCGCCCAGCCAGTGGGGCGACTTTGCTCCGTTCGTCCTGCCCAACCTCGGCCTGGAAGTGCTCGTCGCGACCCAGTACGTGGAGCGTGGTCGGGACGGTGACACCCGTGCCGCGCTCGAGCCGCACGTTCGCGTGGAGCTTTCGAGCGCCGATTGGCTGGCGGGCCGCGACCCGGCTCTCCAGGCGGCGCTTCGCTGACCCGTTCCTTGTAGATACTTCCCTGCGATGGCGCAGGTGCTTCCGGCCGAGCGCGACCTCCGTCGCGTGATCGGCGACGGCGACGCGGTCCCCGACGGGGAGGTCGACGGGCTCACCGAACAGGATCTCGTCGAGCTCCATCGCTCGCTCGTCCTGCTCCGGACCTACGACGAGCGCTCCGTCGTCTACCACAGCCAGGGGCGGATCGGCACGTACGCGATCTTCTGGAACCACGAGGCGATGCAGGCGGGCTCGGTCTACGCCCTCGAGGACGAGGACTGGATCTTCCCGAGCTACCGCGAGTCCGCGATCGCGCTGCTCCGCGGGATGCCGGCGAGCGTGATCCTCCAGTGGTGGCGCGGTCATCCGTCGGGTTGGTGGAATCCCGCCGACTACAACGTGGCGTCGATCTGCGTCCCGATCGCGACGCACGTGCCCCACGCGGCCGGGCTCGCGTGGGGGAAGAAGCTGCGCGGCGAATCGGCGGTCGCGATCGCGTACTTCGGCGACGGCGCGACCTCCGAGGGCGCGTTCCACGAGGGCGCGAACTTCGCCGCCGTCACCGGCGCGCCGCTCGTCCTCTTCTGCAACAACAACCAGTGGGCGATCTCGACGCCGATCACCGCGCAGACGCGCGCGGAAGCGCTCGTCGACAAGGCGGTCGGTTACGGGATCCCCGGGATCCGCGTCGACGGCGGTGACGTGCTCGCGGTGTACGAAGCGACGCGCGAGGCGGTCGCGCGCGCGCGCACGGGAGGCGGCCCGACGATGATCGAGGCGGTCACCTATCGCGCCGCGCCGCACGCGACGGCCGACGACCCGAGCGCGTACATCGACCTCGAGCGCGTCGAGGAGGAGAGGCAGAACGAGTGCGTCGGCCGGTACGAGCGCTACCTCGAGCGTCTGGGCATCTCGGTCGACCCAAAGGTCAAGGTCGAGGCGCAGGAGACGATGCGACGCGGGATCGCCGAGGCCGAGGCCGAGCCGCCCGCCGACGTGTCGCTCGTGTTCGACCATGCGCACGTCGAGCCGCTGCCGTCGTTCGAGGACGATCTCCGGGAGCTGCGCGGTGGCTGAGCTCACGCTGCTCGAGGCGATCAACGACTGCTTCCACGTCGAGCTCGGGCGAGACCCGGACGTGATGATCCTGGGCGAGGACGTCGGCCGCGCAGGCGGCGTGTTCCGCGCGACCGCGGGACTGCGCGACCGCTTCGGGCCGGATCGCTGCTTCGACACGCCGCTCGCCGAGGCCGGGATCATGGGCGCCGCGGTCGGGCTCTGCATGGCCGGCTGGCGACCGGTGTGCGAGATGCAGTACGACGCGTTCTCGTATCCCTCGCTCGATCAGCTGATCACGCACGTCGGGCGCTACCGCTGGCGCACCGGCGGCAAGATGCGGTTTCCGATCACCGTGCGCATGCCCTACGGCGGCGGCGTGCGCGCGCCGGAGCTGCACGACGACTCGCCCGAGGCGTACTACGTGCACACGCCGGGCGTGAAGGTGGCGATCCCGTCGACGCCGGCGGACGCGAAGGGGCTGCTCGCGGCGGCGATTCGCTCCGACGATCCCGTCGTGCTCTTCGAGCCGAAGCTCCACTACCGGACGATGCGCGGCGAGGTTCCCGAAGGCGAGCACGTGGTCGAGCTCGGCAAGGCGCGGCTCGCGCGTGAGGGCACGGACGTCTCGCTCGTGGCGTACGGGTCGATGGTGCCGCTCTGCGAGCAGGTCGCGGACGAGCTCGCGGGCGAGTGCTCCTGCGAAGTGCTCGACATCCGCACGCTCAAGCCGCTCGACGAGGACGCGCTCCTTGCGACGGCCGCGAAGACGGGGCGCGTCGTCGTCGTGCAGGAGGCGCCGCGCACCGCCGGCTACGGCGCCGAGCTCGCCGCGGTGCTCGCGGAGAAGGCGATGCTCGACCTGCGCGGGCCGGTGCTCAGGGTGACGGGGTACGACGTCCCGTACCCGTACTGGCAGATCGAGGACGCGTACATGCCGTCGGTGCAGCGGGTCGCGAACGCCGCGCGGAAGCTGCTCGAATACTGAGCGAGCGGCTGCGCCTGTGGCTCGAGCGGGCCGGGTCCGGTTACCGGTTGCGGGACGCCGCGACCGAGCAGTTCGTTCGCGAAGACGACCCCCGGATCCACGTCATTCCGGTCGCGGGGGTCAGCTACCGCATGGACGACGTGCAGGCGGAGGGCTTCGCGCCCGGGCGGCCGCTCGCGCTCGTGCCGGAGCCCGACAACGAGCACGACCCGAACGCGATCGCGATCTGGGACGCCGAGCGGCGCGTGCAGGCCGGGTACGTGCCCGCGGAGGTGGCGCGCACGTTGCGCGCGGACGAGTGGCAGGCCGTCTCGCTCAGGGAGTTCGCGGAGGAGGGGCGGCGCGGCGGGCTGCGCGTGCTGCTCGCGCCTCGCGACGCGTGGATCGGGAGCCCGCGCTCGTGATCCACGAGCTGCCGCACGAGCGTCGGGTCTTGCACGGGCACTACTCCCGCGAGCTTGCTCCGGTCGTGTCGGTCGATCCCGGAGACACGATCGCCTTCTCGTGTCCCAACGCCGGTTGGGAGTACGAGCACGGAGTGCGCTTCGAGCCGTACGACGAGGAGCTCGACGCGGGGCACGCGCTCATCGGGCCCGTCGAGGTGCGCGGGGCCAAGGCCGGCGGCACGCTCGTCGTTCGGGTGCGCAGCGTCGTGCCTGGGTCCTGGGGCGTCACGCTCGCACACGAGCCGACGAGGATCGAGTGGCGGCTCGAGGACGACGTCGGTGTCACGGAGCGCGGGCTGCGCGTCGCGCTCGCGCCCTTCCTCGGCGTGATGGGCATGCCGCCCGACGAAGCCGGGCGCCACTCCACCGCTCCGCCACGCCGATCCGGCGGCAACATCGACTGCAAGGAGCTCGTCGCCGGGACGACGCTCTACCTCCCGATCAGCGTCGACGGCGCGCTCTTCTCGGCGGGCGACGGTCACGCGGCGCAGGGCGACGGCGAGGTGTCCGGCACGGCGATCGAGTGCCCCGTCGAGCGCGCCGAGCTGACGCTCGAGCTCTCGGACCTCGAGCTTCGCACCCCGATCGCCCGCACGGGGGCGTCCTGGATCGCGTTCGGCTTCTCGGCCGACCTCGATCTGGCTGCGGAGGAGGCGATGGCGACGATGCTCGACCTGATGGAGCGCGAGTTCGAGCTCGACCGGGACTACGCGCTGGCGCTCTCGAGCGTCGTCGTCGATCTGCGCGTGACGCAGATCGTGAACGGGGTCAAAGGGGTGCACGCAGTGCTCCGCGACGACGCGATCCGGTAGAACCTCGGCGCGTGGCCTACGAGTTCAAGCTGCCCGACCTCGGCGAGGGCCTCACCGAAGGCGAGATCGCGCGTTGGCTCGTCGCCGAGGGGCAGGAGATCGCGGAGGACGATCCGCTCGTCGAGATCCAGACCGACAAGACGACGGTCGAGATCCCGTCGCCCGCGGCCGGCGTCGTCTCGCGGATCCTCGCGGCGGAGGGCGACGTCGTTCCGGTGGGGAGCGTGATCGTGGTGATCGGCAACGGCTCCGCCGCCGTCGCTGAGCCGGCGCAGTCGAGAACCGACCAGGCCGTGGCCAAGCCGGCCGCGTCTCGGGACCTGGTCCCTGGACAGGCCGGTGGTGGACGTGTCAGGGCGACGCCGCTCGTGCGACGGCTCGCAGACGAGCTGGGCGTCGAGCTCGAGAACGTCGGAGGAACGGGGCCTCAGGGTCGTGTCACCGAACAAGACGTGAGAGGTGCGGCCACGACCACGGACCTGGTCCCGAGACGCGGCTCCGAAGGACGACGCGAGCGGCTGCGCGGCGTGCGGCGCGTGATCGCGGAGCACATGACGCGCGCGCAGTCGATTCCCGCGGTGACGTGGGTCGAGGAGTGCGACTTCGGCAACGTCGACCTGCAGCGCCTCGTGCCGACCGTGCTGCACGCGGTCGCGGCGTCGCTGCAGGAGTTCCCCGAGCTGAACGCGCGCCTCGAAGGCGACGAGATCGTCTTCCTCGAGCGCTGCGACCTCGGCATCGCGATCGACACCGACCAGGGCCTCGTCGTCCCCGTCGTTCGCGGCTGCGATGCGCTGTCGCTCGACGAGCTCGACGCCGAAGTCCGTCGACTCGCGGACGGTGCGCGCGCCGGCACGTTGAAGCCCGAGGAGCTGCGCGGCTCGACGTTCACCGTCACGAGCGCGGGCAAGTTCTCGGGCTCGTTCGTGACGCCGCTGATCAACGACCCGGAGGTCGGCATCCTCGGGATCCACCGGGTCGCCGAGCGTGCCGTCGTCCGTGACGGGGAGATCGTCGCGCGCCCGATCGGGCACGTGTCGGTCACGTTCGACCACCGCGTGCTCGACGGGAAGCGCGCCGCGGAGTTCGGGCTCGACGTGATCTCGCGCCTGGAACGCGGAGAGCCCGGCTAGGCCGGGCTCTCGCACGTTCGCTCGACTTCGAGCTACTTGCCGTTCGGGTCGTTCAACTGCCCGCGGATCTCGCCGCCGGGCCACTTCGTGCTGTGGACGTTCGCGTACGCCTTGCCGGCGCGGATCGCCGCGAGGGCTTCGGACCAGCGCAAGGGCTTCGATCCCCTGACCAGCTGGACCGACGACGTCAGCCGCGTCAGCTGTCCCACTGACCGAACTCCCGGCTGCCGCCGGACACGCCGCCGTCCCAGCGGGGCCGGGGTTGCTCGCCGTTCCGCAAAGCCAGATCGAGATGCCGCCGCTGAGACCACGCCCGCCGAAGTGGATGTGCGCCTGCGTGACATCGCCCTCGAGATTGTCGTAGCTGAGTGTCCAGTCGAAGCTCGAGTCGTCGTTCGACACCTTCGCCTCGAACGAGCCGTGGCCGGTCGTCGACAACGTGAGCGGCGTCTCCTCGTAGCCACTCAGCCCATCCTTGGCTTCGACGTTGTGCGAGCCGCTGCCTGCGGTCGCGAACGCGGCGACGAGCAGCGTTGACCCTGCCGCGACGAGCACGAGCAGAGCGAACAGGTACTTCCTCATGTGTGGCTCCCTCCTCCCCTGGGTGTACCCAGTACTGAGCAAGGGTCCTTACCCAGGGCGAGGGGAAATCGGATTTCAGGCGGCTGCGGGAGCCGGCGCGAGCGGCGGCGGCTCGGGGAGGTGCTCCGCGAGCATCTCCTCGATCTTGGGGGCGCTGGCGCGGCCCTCGACCCTCCCGACGACACGCTTGCCCTTGACGAGGACGAGCGTCGGCACGACCTCGACCTTGAACTTGGCCGCGAGCTCGGGCCGGGCGTCGACGTCGACTCGCGTCGTGCGCAGGCGGTCACGCTCCTTGCGGGCGAGGTGTGCGAGCAAGCTCTCCATTCGGCGCGCGGGGCCGGAGCGCTCGCTCGTGAAGAAGACGAGCAAGGGCCGAGCGTCGTCGGTCACGTTCTCTCCTCCTGGTGTTGCCGGGTCCGTAAAACGCGTGAAACGTGAGGGAACCGATTGATTCCCGCTTGACTGGCGGTTCAAACTCCGTCAGTACACTCGAACGGGTGGGAACTTGGTACTGGCTCGGCGTCTGTGCGGGGCTCGGCGCGGCGCTCGGCGTCTTCGCAGTCGCCGTGGTTCGCGACCTTCGGGTAGCGCTGTTGGTCACCTTGGTGACCGCCGCAGCGGCGGGCTGGTTCCTCGCCGAGTGGGCGGGCGCGATCGCGGGCGCGGTCGGCGGCGCGCTCGGTGCCGTCGGTGCGAGCCCGACCGTTCGCGGCGCGCTCGCACGCGGTGGCACCCGTGCAGGCACGGCGTTCCTCGTCGGGGTCGCGGCGCTCGTGCTCGCTGGGCTCTCGTTCGTTCCGGTGCTCGGCTACGTCGTCGCGCTCGCGCTGCCCGTGCTCGGGCTCCGCGTCCGCAGGCGCGCAGGTGAGCGCCACGCAGGGCTCCGGATCCTTGCCCGCGACTAAGGCGCTCCTGATCGTCATCGACGGGTTGACCCCCGCGATGTACGAGGACGCGGTCGAGCGTCGGACCGCGCCCGCGCTCGCCGAGCTGCACGAGCGCGGCGAGTACCGCCGCGCGGCGACGGTGTTCCCTTCGCTCACGCCCGTCTGCCTCTCGTCGCTCGTGACCGGCGCCTACCCGGACGTGCACGAGATCCCGCACCTGGTCTGGTACCACCGCGGCGAGCAGCGACTCGTCGAGTACGGCTCGTCGTTCGCCGCGCTTCGCCGCGCGGGCACCCGCCGCGGCATCCTCGACGCGATCTTCCGCATGAACGAGGAGCATCTCTCTCGGAACGCGGTGACGCTCTACGAGTCGGTCGAGGACGCCGGTCGCGTTGCAGCGGCCGTGAACATCATCTGCTACCGCGGACGCACGCCGCATGTCGCGCGCATCCCCGGCGTGACGCGCGCCGCGCACGGCCCGAAGCGGTTCTTCTTCTTCAATCTCTTCGAGTCCGACGAGACCGGTGCGCCGTTCCGGCCGGGCACGCGACGGGTCGGCGGGAACGACACGCTACGCCGGCGCGGTCGGGCGCTGGCTCGTGACGCGCGACGGCTTCGACCTCCTCGTCTACTACCTCCCGGACTACGACTACGCGTCGCACGCTGCAGGCCCGGACTCGGCGCACGCCGCACTCGCGCGAGCGGACGATGCCGTGCGCGCCCTGCTCGACGCGGCGGGTGGGGCCGACGCGCTGCTCGAGCGCTACGCAGTCGTCGTCTGCTCAGACCATGGGCAGACGCGCGTCGAGCGGCCCACGTCGCTGCACGAGTCGTTCGGCGGCGTCGACGACGTCGTGATCACGGCGTCGAACCGCGCCGGGATGGTCTACGACCTTCGCGGCGGACGTGCGCGCGAGTTGGCTCAGCGCCTGGACGGCGACCCTGCTGCGGAGACCGTGCTCTTCCTCGAGGACGGTGAGCTCGTCGCTCGCCGCGACGGAGGCGAAGGGCTCGACGTGCTCGCCGAGTACCCGGACGGTCTCGCCCGCGCGACCGCGGCACTTCGCAACCGAAACAGCGGAGACGTGCTCGTGTCTGCCGCTCCCGGGTACGAGTTCACCGACCTCGCCGGCCGCCACCACGCGGGCGGCGGCAGCCACGGCTCGCTGCTGGCCGGCGACTCGGAGGTTCCGGTGCTCACGATCGGGCTCGGACCGGCGCCGGGGAGCATCACCGGGATCGCGCCGCTCCTCCTCGAGCAGCTCGGCCTGGAGCGCCCGGACTACGCGCGTGCGCTCACTCATGTCTGACCGGTCGGAGGAGCGGCGGCAGATGGTGGAGCAGCAGCTACGAAGCCGCGACGTCGAGGACGAGCGCGTCCTCGCGGCGATGGAGCGCGTGCCGCGACATCTGTTCGTCCCGGACGGGCTTCAGGGCCGCGCCTATGCAGACGCGGCTTTGCCGATCGGCTCGGGGCAGACGATCTCGCAGCCCTACATGGTCGCCCGGATCTGCGAGGCGCTCTCGCTGCACGGGAACGAGCGCGTGCTCGACGTCGGTACCGGCTCGGGCTACCAGGCGGCGGTCCTCGCGGAGCTCGCGCGCGAGGTGCACACGATCGAGCGGATCCCGGAGCTCGCGGACGCCGCGCGCGGCCGGCTCGAGGCGGCCGGCTACGGGGATCGCGTGCACGTCCACGTCGGCGACGGCACGCTCGGTCTTCCGGAGGAGGCGCCGTTCGGCGCGATCGCGGTCGCCGCGGCCGCGCCGGAGCTGCCCCCGAGCCTGTACGACCAGCTCGAGCCGCGCGGACGGATCGTCCTGCCGGTGGGCAAGCGCCACGGCCAGCAGCTCCAGGTCATCGTGCGGAGCCCCGAGGGGCCTGCCGTGGTGCGGTCGGTGTCGTGTCGGTTCGTTCCCCTGCTCGGCGAGGAGGGCTTCGCGGTTTGACCGTCGCCCGGGAAGGCAGACTGTTCTGGGCATGAGAGGGGTCTCTGCAGAGCGCCTGCTTCGACTGCCGGTTCGGGTGCGCGGGATCGAGCTCGGCCGACCGGTCGACCTGGTGCTCGATCGCGAGCACACGCGTGCACTCGGGTTCGAGGTGCTCTGCGGGGACGAGGAGCGGCGCTTCCTCCCGCTCGCGGTGGCGACGGTTCGCGAGAGCGAGCTCGAGCTCCAGTCGGCCCTCGGCCTGCTCGACGAGGCCGAGCTCGCCTTCTACACGAAGCGCGGCAGCACCTTCGCCGCGCTCAGGGGGTGCGGCGTCGTGCGCAGGCGGACGCTGCTCGGCGAGCTCGTGGACCTGACACTCGCGGGGGACGGGACGATCGCCTCGCTCGTCGTGGCAACGCCCGACGGCTGCGAAGAGCTGGACTACGCCGCCGACGTGGCGCTCGTCCCCGCAGGCACGAACGTCCGCGCCGCTTCGTGAGCGGCTAGGCTCGCCCCCGTCGTGGAGCGCTCGACCTCCGTCGGCGTCGCCGCCGCGCTGGCGCGCACCCGCGCCGGTCGCGCGCTCCGTCGCCAGAAGAACTGGATCCAGCTGGCGAAGTTCACCGCGGTCGGGGCGAGCGGCTACGTCGTCAACCTCGCGGTCTTCACCGCGCTCGTCCTCGGGGTCGACATGGACCACCGGCTCGCCGCCGTGTGCTCGTTCCTCGTCGCGGTGACGAACAACTACACGTGGAACCGGCTCTGGACCTTCCACGGCGAGCGGGGACACGTGGCGTACCAGGGCGCGCGGTTCTTCTTCGTCGCGCTGCTGGCGCTGGTCGCGAACCTCGTCGCGCTCGAGGTGCTGATCGCACTCGGCCTGAACGAGGTCGTAGCCCAGGCGATCGCGATCGTGCTCGTCACGCCGATCAACTTCGTCGGCAACAAGCTCTGGACGTTTCGAAGAAGACGCTGACGCGTTTTCTTCGATACGGGATTCTCGCCGCCGCGCTTGCGTGGCCTTCCGTCGCGGACGCGGCGACGACTCCGACCGGGCCCGTCTTCGACGGCAAGGGCAACCTCGTCCGGACGCCGTTCATCCCCGCACCCGAGCCCGCGAGGCTGAGCAACGAGCGCGTCGAGCGCATCTTCCTCGCCTACCCGAAGATCCGGGACTGGCTGGACCGCTACCCGACGAAAGGTCGAACGATCCAGGCCGACTTCGACGACGAGGACGGGGTCTGGCGGGTCAAGGTGTGGTGGGGGGAGGCGGGCCAGATCGCCGACGGGAGGGTCGACGATCGCTCCGGGCTCGTGACCGAGGCCTGGACCGGGCCGCAGGTCGCGTGGAAGATGGCGCGCGGCGGACCCGGCGCCTTCGGCGGCCGCGACATCAACAAGCCGCTCGTCTGGCTCGGCTTCTGCCTGGTCTTCCTGGTCGGGCTCGGCCGATCTCCGCCGGCCGCTCTCCCTGCGGAACCTCGACCTGATCGTGCTGCTGTCGTTCTCGGTGTCGCTCTGGTTCTTCAACCGCGGCGACATCTTCACGAGCGTGCCGCTCGCCTATCCGCCGCTGCTCTACGTGATCGCGCGCATGGCGTGGATCGGCACCACTGCGCGCCTCAAACCCACACGCCCCGTCTGGCCCGTCTGGATGCTGGTCGCGGGGGCGGTCTTCCTCGCGGGCTTTCGGATCGGGCTGAACGTGGAGACCTCGAACGTGATCGACGTCGGCTACGCGGGGGTGATCGGCGCGCACCGCATCGTCAACGGGGAGGCGCCGTACGGCCACATGCCCGTGCAGGGGAACCTCAAGGCGTGCGGACCGGCCGACGCGGAGGGAGAGATCCGCGAGCGCGTACAGACGAACGGGCGCTGCGAGTCGTCGAACGACCGCGGCGACACGTACGGCCCCGTCGCGTACCTCGCGTATGTCCCGGGCTACCTCGCCCTCGGCTGGACCGGCAAGTGGGACAGCCTTCCGGCCGCGCACTTCACCACGATCGCGTTCGACCTGCTGTGCATGCTCGGCCTCGCACTCGTCGGCTGGAGATTCGGCGGCCAGCGGCTCGCGGCGACGCTGCCGTTCGCCTGGGCGGCCTACCCCTTCACGCAGTACGCGTCGAGCTCGAACACGAACGACACGATTCTTCCCGCGCTGCTCATCTTCGGCTTCTTCTTCGCGGCGCAACCCGCGCTGCGAGGGGGCTTCGCGGCGCTCGCGGGCTGGACGAAGTTCGCGGCGCTCGTCGTCGCGCCGCTGTGGGCGACGTACCCGGAGTGGAACACGCGACGCGTCGCGCGCTTCGTCGTCGGCTACCTCGTCGGCACGGTGCTCGCGTTCTCGGTCTTTCTGCTCGAACCGAACGTGGTGGACGCGGCACGCACGTTCTGGGACCGCACGCTCGGCTGGCAGCTCGGGCGCGAGTCGCCGTTCTCGATCTGGGACTGGGGTCAGTACCACGCGCGTGGAATCCCGGACCTGCACGTGCCGCACCAGTTCGTGAAGGCGCTCGTGCTCGCGGGTGCGCTTGCGGCTGCGTTCGTTCCGCGCCGGAAGTCGCCGCTGCAGCTCGCGGCGCTGACCGCGGCGCTGATCGCTGCCTTCGAGCTCGTGCTGACGCACTGGTTCTACCTCTACATCCCGTGGTTCTTCGCCTTTGCCGTCTTCGCGCTGCTCGCCCGTGACCGCTCGGACCCCTGACCTCGCGCGCACGGCGCTCGCCGTGCTCCTGTTCCTCGTCGCGTGGGGCGTGCTGCACGTCGGCTTCTACGAGCGCGAGCAGATCGTCGACACGCCCGTCTACGAGAGCTACGGGCAGGCGATGGAGGAAGGTCAGGTCCCGTATCGCGACTTCGCGGTCGAGTACCCGCCCGGCGCGCTGCCCGTGTTCCTCGTGCCGGCGCTCGCGGACTCCGACTTCCGCACGGTCTTCGAGTGGCTGATGGCGCTCTGCGGTTGCGGGGTGATCGTGGCGGTCGCGCTCGCGGGACGCCGGCTCGGCTTCGGCTTCGGGACGCTCGCCTTCGTCGCGCTCTCGCCGCTCGCGATCGGGTCGGTGATCCTGACGCGCTTCGACCTCTGGCCCGCGATGCTCGCGTCGTTCGCGCTCGCCGCCCTCGTGCACGACCGGCTCCGGCTCGGCCACCTCCTGCTCGGCGCGTCGATCGCGGCGAAGCTCTACCCCGCCGTCTTCCTCCCGCTCACCGTCGCGTATGTGTGGCGACGCCGTGGGCGACGGGAGGGGATCGTCTGCGCGGTGCTCGCGGTCGCCGTTCCGCTCGTCGCGTATCTCCCGTTCGCCGTGCTGGCGCCCGAGGGAGTCGTGCGCAGCGTCGGGCGCCAGCTGTCGAGGCCGCTGCAGGTGGAGAGCCTCGGCTCCGCGGTCCTGCTCGCCGCGCACGATCTCTTCGGGACCGCCGTCGAGATCGGCTCGAGCCACGGCTCGCAGAACCTCATCGGAACCAGCCCGGACGTGCTCGCCGTCGCGCTCTCGGTCGCGCAGGTCGGGGTGCTCGCCTGGCTCTGGCTCCGCTTCGCGCGGTCGCCGGAGACGCCGTCGCCGGCGGGGCTCGCCGTCGCTGCCGCGGCGACCCTCACCGCCTTCGTCGCGCTCGGGAAGGTGCTCTCGCCTCAGTTCCTGATCTGGCTGGTCCCGGTCGTCGTCCTCGCGCACCGCTGGAGCGCGAACGCGATGCTCCTGGCGGCGCTCGTGCTGACGCAGCTCTGGTTTCCGTTCCGGTACTGGGACCTCGTGCGCGAGCTCGACCCGCGGGTCTCGTGGCTCGTCCTCGCGCGCGACCTCGTCCTCGTGGCGCTCCTCGTGACGCTCGTGCGAGCGGTCAGGGAACCGGCACGCGGATCGTCTCGCAGCGCGTAGCGCGACCGTCGGGGCCGCACTCGATGAGTGCTCCTTCGATCCGCACGTCGTTCTGCGCCGTCTCGAACCGCACCGGCAGCCCGGTTCGCATGCGCGAGATCGCCTGCTCCGCGGTCACGCCGATCACGGAGTCGTGCGGGCCGGTCATGCCGGCGTCCGTGAGCGCGGCGGTCCCGCCGGGCTGAACGCGCGCGTCGTTCGTCTGGATGTGCGTGTGCGTGCCGACGACCGCGGTCACGCGCCCGTCGAGCCAGCGGGAGAGCGCGACCTTCTCGCTCGTCGCCTCCGCGTGCATGTCGACGAAGATCACCGGCGTCTGCTCCCGCGCCTCGTCGACGAGGCCGTCGATCACCTCGAACGGGCCGCACGCGACCTCGAGGAAGAGGCTGCCCATCACGTTGATCACCGCGACGGGCGTGTCGTCGCGCGCCTGCACGACCGTCAGCCCGCGACCGGGCGCGTGGCGCGAGAGGTTCGCGGGACGAACGACGCGCGGCTCTGAGTCGATCCACGGCGCGAGGTCGGGCCGCCGCCACGTGTGGTTGCCGAGCGTGATCGCGTCCGCTCCGAACTCGAACAGCTTGCGCGCGAGCTTGGGCGTCAACCCGACCCCGTCGGCGGCGTTCTCGCCGTTCACGACGCAGAGGTCGACGTCGAGTTCCTCGCGGAGGCTCTTGAGTCGCGTCTCGAGCGCCGTCCTACCCGGCACCCCGACGACGTCAGCGACGAAGAGGATGTTCATCTCATCGACCGCGAAAAGTGCGCAGCACTCTTTGCGGCCTAGTCAGGGGAGTGCGAGCGCGGTGGCCGGGAAGACCTGGACGGTCACGTGGTTCCCGGCGTCCTGCGTGTAGCGCGCGAGCGCCTGGCGCTCGAGCCGCGAGAGGTCGAGCACCTCGCCGAGCCGGTTCCTCCCCGCGGCGACGGACGAGCCGACCGTCAGCGCCGGGTCGGCGGCGAGCCGCGTGATCGAGACGATGAGCGCGGGTGCGGCGAGCGGACGGATGTCGATTCGCTTGCCCTGCGTCCGGCCGTTGAGCACGTAGTCGGTGATCCCCGCGATCGTCCCGTCGACGGGCGAGTAGACGTCGGTGTCCGGCGCGGCCCCGACGGCGAGCGCCGAGGTCGAGCCCGTGCCGCCCTGGAGCTGGTACCAGGTCATGCTCGAGTCGCCCGAGCCGAAGACGCGATCGAAGAAGCGTCCGATCAGACCCTGGTTGCCGCGGCGGCCGAGCGGGTCCAGCGCGAGCGAGCCCGACGAGCCTCCGTGGTAGCCGATCGCCGTGACGCGGTTCTGCTCGATCGGGAGCTGCACCCGAAGCGCGCCCTGGGTCGCGACGACGAGCGGCTCCGGCGGTCCTGAAGGCAGGAGCCGGTTGGCCGGGGCCGGGGCCGAGCGGGCAGCGGTCTGGGCCCCGTCGGGGCCGAACGCGGTCACGAGCAGCGTCACGACGCCGACCGCGGCGACGGCGGTCAGCCCGGCGAAGCGGCGAAGCCGGTGCGCGGAGCGGTGCCGTGCCCTGCGGGCACGGCGAGCGGACCCAGAAGGCTGGGGCATCGCGGGGACGCTAACGGACGCCCGGGGTTGCCGCAAGGAGTGCTCCACGGCCGGACTTTGTAACAGACGCAAGCGCGGAGTGGAGGGGATTTCCTCCCAGAGATCGTGACGGTCGAGCGCGAGGTTGCCGTCTTCGGCGAAAGACCAGTCCCAGACCGGCCCCGGGGCTCGGTGGGGGCGCGCTGTACGATCGCTCTCATGACGGAAACGCCGCCTCCGATCGTCGGCGGGAGCCGTCAACCCGCCCCAATCCAGATCCCACGCTGGATCCAGCTGGTCGCCCTCCCGCTGGTGCTCCTGCTGGCCTGGGCGGTCGCCGGCGCGGTCCGTCACGCGGTCTTCCTCTTCCTCGTCGCGGCGATCGTGGCGCTGCTCCTGAACCCGCTCGTCCGGGCGCTCGCGAGGGCTCGAATCCCGCGCGGCTTCGGGGTCGCGATCGTGTACCTGACCTTTGCCGCGGGGCTTGTCATCGCCGTGGTGGCCCTGGCGACCGTCGTCGTCGAGCAGTCCCAGAACGCGTCGGACCGGATCGACGTCTACGTTACGAACGAGGACGGACAGACCGGGGACACCGCCGCCGAGCGCGACATCGATCGGCTCCAGCTCTGGCTCGACGACCACCGGCTCGGCCGGATCCGGATCGAGGAGCAGGGTCGCCAGTTCGTCACGGACCTGAACGTCGAGCGCTCGACGCGGACGGCGATCGACTGGGCGGAGGGTGCGGCACTCGGCATCTTCGCGTTCCTGTTCGGGCTCGTCCTCGTGCTCGTCGTCTCGGTCTACATGCTGCTCGACTTCAACCGGTTGCACCAGGCGCTCGACCGGCGCTTTCCGCCGCCGCCGGGGACTGCCGTCGCTCTTGCCGAGCGTCGAGCGGGCGGTCGGGAGCTACGTGAAGGGCCAGGTGCTCGTCTCGGCGATCATCGGCACGAGCGCCGGCGTCGCGCTGTGGTTGCTCGGGATGATCGGCTGGCTCCCGGAGGGCTTCGAGACGTACGCGATCCTCTTCGGCGCGTGGGTCGCGGTCGCCGAGCTGATCCCGTACCTCGGTCCGTGGCTCGGCGCGATCCCGCCGGTCCTCTACGCCCTCGTCGTCGACCCGCTCGCCGCGGTCTGGGTCGTGCTGCTCTTCCTCGCGATCCACCAGATCGAAGGGCACATCGTGATCCCGAAGGTGATGGGGAGTGCGCTGCGCCTGCATCCGTTGCTCGTGATCTTCGGGTTGCTCGCCGGCGGTGAGATCTACGGGCTTCCCGGCGTCTTCGTCGCGTTGCCGACGCTCGCCGCCGGCCGCGCGATCTGGGAGTTCTTCGGCAACCGCGTCGCGCTCGAGAGCTGGGAGGCCGGGGCGACCGTGCCGGTCGAGGTGGAGCTCGAACCGCCCAGGGCCGCCCGTCGTTGATCCGGGCTCGCGGCGTCTCCCGGCGCTACGGCGCACACGTCGCGCTGCACGAGACCGACTTCGACCTCGTTGAGGGAGAGCTCGTCGCGCTCGTGGGGCCGAACGGCGCCGGCAAGTCGACGCTGCTGTCCGTGCTCGCCGGCGCGCTCGCGCCGTCGACGGGCACGGTCGAGCGTCGGGTGTCGACCGGCTGGGCGCCGCAACGGCCGGCGCTCTACTCGAGGCTCACGCCGCGCGAGAACATCGAGCTGTTCGCACAGCTCGCCGGCGCGTCGGCCGACGACGTCGACCTGCCGGAGCGCCCGTCGGCCGAGCTCTCGGTCGGCCAGCGGCAGCGGCTGAACCTCGCGCTCGCCTTCCTCGGCGACCCGCGCGTGCTCCTGCTCGACGAGCCCACGGCGGCGCTCGACGACGATCGGCGCGCGGCGCTCTGGCAACAGGTGGCGGCGCTGTGCGCCGACGGCGGCGCCGTCGTCTTCGCGACCCAGCTGCACGAAGAGACGGAGCGGGCCGACCGCGTCGTGCACCTCCACGGCGGTCGCGTCGAGTGAGACGTGCGTCGCTTCTCTTGCGCAAGGACCTGCGCGTGCTGCGCCGTTCGCCGCTCCTGCTCGCGGTGCTCGTGTCGTACCCGCTGCTGATCGCGCTCCTGCTCGCGCTCGTCGCGGGTTACGCGAACGCGAAGCCCCGGGTCGCCTTCGTCGACGACGACAACCTGCCGGAGGAGGTCGAGATCGGCGGCCGGACGTTCCACGTCGAGCGCACGATCCGCAGGGTGAGCGACGACGTCGTGCTCGTCCCGCTCGACCGCGACGAGGCCGAGCGACAGCTGCGGAACGGAAAGGTCGTCGCGATCGTGCGCGTGCCCGCCGGCTTCGTCGCGCAGCTGAAGGCGATGCAGCGAAGCCCTCAACTCGAGCTCGAGACGACGCGCGGGCTGCTCGCCTCGCGCGTCACGCAGCAGATGCAGGCGCTCGTCTACTCGCTGAACCGCGAGCTGCAGGACGCGTTCATCGCCGCGAACCTCCGCTACGTCGACCTGATCCTGCACGGCGGCGAGGGAACGTTCCTCGGGCGACGCTTCGACGTGCTCGGGCTCGAACGTGCGGAGAGTCGTGTCAGCGACCCCGAGGTGCGCGAGTTCATCGCAGGTCGCGCAGCTCGCGCTCGACCAGACGGACGACGCGCTCGAGGCAACCGCCAACCCGATCGAGCTCCGGGTCAACAGCGCGCGAGGGCGCACCTGGGCGCTCTCCGCGCAGGTCCAGGCGTACGCGCTCGCGCTCGTGACGACCTTCCTCGCGGCGGTCCTCGCGGCTGCGGCGCTCGCCGCCGAACGCGACGAGCGGGTGCTGCAACGGCTCGCCCGCGGCCTCGCGTCGCTCGGGGAGGTGCTGGCGTCGAAGGTCGCGCTCGCGGCCCTCGTGGCCGCCGTGCTCGGGCTCGGGGTCGCCCTCGCGTTCGGGATCGCGGTCGAGGCTGCCGGCGTCGAGGGCGGCGAGCCGTGGTCGCGCGTCCCCGCGCTCGTGCCCGCACTGCTCCTGGCCGGAGCGGTTGCAGGCGCCTTCGGAGCCCTCGTGGCGACGCTCGCGCGAGAAGCCCGCTCCGCGACGCTCGTCGCGGTCCTCGTCGTGCTCCCGATCGTCTTCCTCGGGATCGTGCCCCGCGAAGCCGCTCCGGCAGCGGGGTGGGTGAGCGACCTGCTCCCGTTCGCGCACGAGGTGAGGCTCTTCGACGCGCTGCTCTACGAGCTCGATCCGTGGCGGACCGTGCTCGTCGAGGCCGGCTGGCTGCTCGCGATCGGGGCCGTCCTGGTCGTCGCAGCACGCACCCTGATGCGAAGATTGACCGCGTGAGCGCTTTTCCCGCCACCCGCCTGCGGAGGCTGCGCCGGACCGGAGCGCTTCGCTCGCTCGTTCGCGAGACGCGGCTCGACCTCGACGACTTCGTCCAGCCGCTCTTCGTCGGCCCGGACACGCGCGCGAACGCAGAGCTGCCGCCGCTGGGCCGCTTCTCGGTCGCAGACCTCTCGCGCGAGGTCGAGGAGCTCGCGCGCCTCGGCGTCTCGGCCGTGATCCTCTTCGGCATCCCGGAAGACAAGGACGAGGAGGGCTCCGGCGCCTGGGACGAAGACGGAATCGTGCAGCGCGCGCTGCGCGAGCTGCGGCCGCGGTTCCCGGAGCTCGTGCTGCTCACGGACGTCTGCCTCTGCGAGTACACGTCGCACGGGCACTGCGGGGTGATCCGCGACGGCGAGGTCGCGAACGACGAGTCGCTGGAGCTGATCGCGCGCACGGCGGTCTCGCACGTCGAGGCCGGCGCGGACGCCGTGTGTCCGAGCGACATGATGGACGGCCGCGTCGCGGCGATCCGCGAGCAGCTGCCCGAGACGCCGATCCTCGCCTACTCGGCCAAGTACGCCTCTGCGTTCTACGGCCCGTTCCGCGAGGCGGCCGAGTCGACTCCGGCGTTCGGCGATCGCCGCTCGTACCAGATGGATCCCGCGAACGTCCGCGAGGCGCTCCGCGAGTGCGAGCTCGACCTCGCCGAGGGCGCGGACGTGATCATGGTCAAGCCCGCGCTGCCGTACCTCGACGTGATCCGGGCGGTGCGGGAGCGATTCGACGCTCCGCTCGCTGCGTACAACGTCTCGGGCGAGTACGCGATGGTGAAGGCGGGTGCGCGGCAGGGCTGGCTCGACGAGCGCGCCGCGGCGCTCGAGTCGCTGACCGCGATCAAGCGCGCCGGCGCCGACCTCGTCGTCTCGTACTGGACGAAGGAGCTCGCGGGTTGGCTCTAGTGACCCGCTCGGCGCTCTTCGCGCGGGCGCGCCGCCTCATCCCGGGCGGCGTCAACTCACCGGTTCGTGCGTGGCGCGCCGTCGGCGGCGACGATCCGTTCTTCGTCGCGCGCGGAGAGGGCGCGTACCTCGAGGACGTCGAAGGCAGGCGCTACGTCGACTGGGTGATGTCCTGGGGTGCGCTCGTCTTCGGGCACGCGGATCCCGAGACGGTCGAGGCGATCACCGACGCTGCGCGCGACGGCACGAGCTTCGGCGCGCCGACCGAGCGAGAGGTCGAACTCGCGGAGGAGATCGCCGACGCGGTCCCCTCGATCGAGATGGTGCGACTGGTCTCGTCAGGCACTGAAGCGGCCATGAGCGCGATCCGGGTCGCGCGCGGGTTCACGGCCCGCGACCGGATCCTCAAGTTCGAGGGCGGCTACCACGGCCACTCCGACGCGCTGCTCGCGTCCGCCGGCTCGGGGCTCGCGACGCTCGGGATCCCGGCGAGCGCGGGCGTGACGAGCGGCGCCGCGGGCGACACGATCGTGGCGCCGTACAACGACATCGACGCCGCCGCAGCAGCGGTCGAGCGTTACGGCGAAGGACTGGCGGCGATCATCGTCGAGCCCGTCGCCGGCAACATCGGCGTCGTCCCGCCGGCCACGGGCTTTCTCGAGGCATTGCGCGCGCTCTGTGACGCGTCCGGCGCGCTGCTGATCTTCGACGAGGTGATCACCGGCTTCCGCGTCGCGCGCGGCGGCGCGCAGGAACGCTTCGGCGTGAAGCCCGACCTCACGATCCTCGGCAAGATCGTCGGCGGCGGGCTGCCGCTCGCCGCGTTCGGCGGCCGTGCCGATGCGATGCAGCGACTCGCGCCGGGCGGGAACGTCTACCAGGCCGGGCACGCTCTCCGGGCAACCCGCTCGCCACCGCGGCCGGGCTGTCGGTGCTCCGGCGCCTGCGCGACCCTGCCGTGTACGACGAGCTGGAGGCGCGCGCGGCGAAGCTCGAGCTCGGGCTGCGTCCGTTCGGCGAGGTGCAACGTGTCGGCGCGATGCTGACGCTCTTCAGGCCGGGGTACGACGAGCTCTTCCGCGGGCTCGTCGCGCGCGGCGTGTACGTCGCCCCGTCGCAGTACGAGGCGATGTTCGTCTCGCTCGCGCACGGCGACGAGGAGATCGACAAGACCGTGGAGGCGGTGCGGGATGCCCTGGCAGACGATCGCGGCTGAAGCCCGGCGGGAGAGCCCGCTCTGGGGCGACGCGCTTCGCCCCGAGCCCGAGCTCGAGGCCGTCTTCTCCCCGCTCGCGGACGAGCGGTACGCCCTCGGGCTCGAGACGATCTACGAGGGGTACCTCGTGCACTACGGCACATCCAGGCTCTTCGACCCGGAGGACCCCGATGTCGCGCTCCTGCTCGGGGACTACCTCTACGCGCACGGGCTCGTGCGGATCGCGGAGCTCGGCGACGTCGAGGCGATCCGGGAGCTCGCCGAGCTGATCGCGCGCTGCGCGCATCTGCGCGCCGAGGGGGCGCCCGGTGACGGGGAGGTCTGGGCCGAGACCGCCGAGCGTCTCGACGGCGGCGGTGCCGAGGCGTCGGCGCGTGCCGCCGCGCTTGCCGCGCACGCCCGGCGGGTCGGATAGATTCCCGCCCGGTGAGCACGCTCGGAGCGATTCTGCCGCTCTTCGAGGCCGCGCCCGACGCTGCCGAGGAGGGCCTGAAGGTGATCACGGCGATGTTGATCGTCGGGCTCGTCTTCATCGGCGTGATCGCCGTCGGCGAGCTGTCCCACTACGTCATCCAGCGGCGGCGCTCGAGGTGAGGCGCTAGTGGTCGAGACCAAGGGGCCGACCGGACCGGCTCACGGGCCTGCCCCGAGCCTGTGGCCGCTCGGCTTCGCGGTCGGCTTGACGGTCGCGCTCGTCGGCCTCGTGATCGGCAGCTGGGTGTCCGTCGGCGTGGGCGCGGTCCTGATGGCCGGCTTCGGGTTCGTCTGGGTGCGCGACGCGATGAACGGCGGCGAGCCGGCCGAGGTCGCCGCCGCAGCGCCGGCACCGGCCGACGCGACGGTCGTCGAGGAAGAAGAGGACCCCACCCTGTATCGCCGAGGCACCTTCATCGGGTTGGCAACGCTCGGGCTCGGAGGCGTGATCACCGGCCTGGTCGCCCTCCCGGTTGCCGGCTTCGCCGTCCTGCCCGCGTTCGTGGACCAGGGAAGCGACGACATCGACATCGGTCCGATCGAGGACTACCCGGAGGGTGAGTTCGTCGTCGCGACGTTCCTCAGCAAGCCCGAGCAGGGAGAGGTCTCTCGGCGGACCGCGTACGTTCGCAACAACGGGTTCAAGGACGGTGTCCCGAGCTTCACGATCCTCTCGAACCGCTGCGTCCACCTCGGCTGCCCCGTGCAGGTGAACGGCCTCTCGCTCGAGGACCAGCAGCAGGTCGTCGCGGTCGAGGACGGCCCGTCGGTCTCGCTGACGCCGACCCAGGCCGCGTCGGGCTTCGGCTGCCCGTGTCACGGCGGCCAGTACGACACCGAGGGCAACCGGACGGCGGGTCCGCCGGTGCGCGCGCTCGATCGCTACCGCTTCGAGATCCGCGACGGCCGCCTCGTGCTGACCGAGCCGTACTCGGTCGGCGAGGTCGACGGCACGGGCGCGGACGCGGTCATCCACGCGTACGACTGGGTGAACCCGAGCGTCCACGTGGACGGCGTGGAGGCGATCCTCTACCCGCTCGAGCCGCCGCACTGATGGCGACGGCGGCGCCTCCTCGCAAGCAGAAGGGCAAGCAGCAGCAGCTCGTCGGGCTTCTCCTCTACCCGCTCGACTGGCTCGAGGAGCGCTCCGGGCTCGTCGGCGGCGTCAAGTGGTTCCTCTTCCGCAAGGTCCCGCGCGACTCGAGCTGGTGGCACACGCTCGGCTCGGCGACGCTGACCGCGTTCCTCGTGCAGGCCGGCACCGGCGTGATCCTCGCCTTCTACTACAAGCCCGATCCGGACAAGGCGTACCAATCGATCGAGCACATCACGAACGAGCTGACGCTCGGCTGGCTCGTGCGCGGAATGCACCGCTGGGGCGCGAGCGTGTTCATCATCCTGATGTTCTTCCACATGGCGCGCGTGTTCCTGTTCGGCGCGTACAAGTACCCGCGCGAGCTGAACTGGCTCGTCGGCGCAGCGTTGCTGATCACCGGCATGCTCGCGGGGTTCACCGGCTACCTGCTGCCGTGGGACCAGACGGCGTACTGGGCGACCGTCGTCGGGGTCAACATCAACGCCAGCGCCCCGTTCGCCGGGCCGTTCCTCGCGCAGTTCCTGCGCGGCGGGGCGGAGATCGGAACCAACACGCTCTCGATCTGGTACGCGCTGCACATGCTCCTGATCCCCGGGGCGCTGTTCGCCCTGATCGGGCTGCACCTCTACCTGGTGACGAGGTTGGGCGTCTCGTCGCCGCCCTGGTCGAAGGTCGCAGCCGGCCGTGAGCGCCCGCCCGAGCCGCCCAACGGCCGCTCCGGCTTGACGCGCGGAGGCCGCGAATGAGCGCCGCCGACGAGCGCAGAGAGGGCTTCAAGCGCTACAAGGAGGACGTCGAGCGCGAGGGGAAGCCGTTCTTCCCCTACGCGATGTTCCACGACACGGTGATGAGCCTCGTCGTCGTCGCCGTGATCATCGCGCTCGCGTGCGTCTGGTACTTCACGGCGGACGGGACGACGCCGGGCGAGATCGGCCCGTGGTACTCCGAGAAGGCGGACCCCGGGACGACGAACTTCATCCCGCGGCCGGACTGGTACTTCTACTTCCTCTTCTACCTGCTGCGGATCTTCAAGTGGCCGGAGTCCGTGATCCTCGGCACGGTCGGGATCCCGACGCTGCTGATGGTCATGCTGTTCGCGCTGCCGTTCATCGACCGGCGGCCGGAACGCCGGCTCTCGCACCGCCCCGTTGCCGTGATCGCCGCCGTGCTGACCGCGGTCTCGATGGGCGTGCTCACCTACAAGGGCGCGACCGCGCGCGAGTCGCTCGGGAGCGAGGCCGTCGCGGCGGTCGACAGCTGGTCGGAACAGCAGGGCGGTTTCTCGCCGGAGGCCAGGCGCGGCGCCGAGATCTTCGCGCAGGTGGGCTGTCTGCAATGCCACGTCTACCTCGGCTCGGGGTCCGCGAACGTCGGCGCTCCCGAGCTCTCGGAGATCGGCGCGTCCGGGCAGAGCATCGACTACTTCCACCGCTACGTCGCGAACCCGTCGGCGTTCGGGAACAACGTGATGCCCGCGTTCGAGAACCTCGGCGACGAGAACCTGAACGCGGTCGCGACCTTCCTCTTCGAGTCGAAGGGCGGCAATTGACCCGTCCATGCACGTCGTCCCCCGCATAGCCCGCTCCTCCGGGACGCTCTCGCCCGACGGCGTTCGCGCGATGTTCGACCGGATCGCGCCGGTCTACGACGCGATGAACCGGGTGTTCACGATGGGGCTCGACGGGCGCTGGCGCCGGCTCGCCGCGGCGAGCGCGGTCCGGCCGGGCGACCGGGTGCTCGACGCGGCGTGCGGAACCGGCGACCTTGCACTGGCCGCTGCCGACGTCGGGCGGAGAGGTGACCGGCCTCGACTTCTCCGAGCGGATGCTCGAGCGCGCACGGCGGAAGTCGGATCAGATCGAGTGGATCCAGCGGCGACGTGCTCGCGCTGCCGTTCGACGACGCGGCGTTCGACTCCGCGACGATCGGCTTCGGCATCCGGAACGTCGACGATCTCGACGCGGGGCTGCGCGAGCTCGCGCGAGTCGTGCGGCCGGGCGGCCGGCTCGCGGTCCTCGAGATCACCCGGCCGAAGGGTCTGCTGCGCCCGTTCTTCCGGCTCTGGTTCGACGTGCTGATCCCGCTCGCCGGCAAGGTGCTCCCGGGCGGCGGCGTCGCCTACAGCTACCTCCCCGCAAGCGTTCGCCGCTTCCCCGGCCCGGACGACCTGGCGGCTGCGCTCGAGCGCGCGGGCTTCGCCGACGTGAGCTACCGCTTGCTCGCCGGCGGCATCGTCTCGCTCCACGTGGGGCGACGATGAAAGCGGAGGCCGTGCTCCTTCAGGCGGAGCCGTACCTCGACGAGCTCGAGGCGCGCCTGCGCCGCGCGAGCGCGCGGTACCCGGGGGTGGCCGCGCGCGTCGGAGCCGACGCCCTCGACGCGGGCGGCAAGCGGCTCCGGCCGCTGCTCGTGCACCTCACCTCCGACGATCGCGAGCGTGCACTTCGCGGCGGTGTCGCGGTCGAGCTCGTGCACACCGCGACGCTCGTGCACGACGACCTCGTCGACGGTGCCGAACTGAGACGCGGTCGCGAGGCGGTCTGGCACGCGCACGGCGCCGGTGCGGCCCGGGCGGCGGGCGACTACCTCTTCGCGACCGCGTTCGCCGAGCTCGCCGAGGCGGGTGACCTCGAAGGCGTGCGGATCCTCGCGGACACGTGCCTCGCGCTCGCGCGCGGTGAAGCGCTTCAGCGCACGCAGCAGCACGACCCCGCGACGACCGAGGAGGCGTACTTCGAGCGAATCGCGTTGAAGACCGGGAAGCTCTTCGAGGCGTCCTGCCTGCTCGGCTCGCGCGAGGAGCGGCTCGGGCGGTTCGGGCTCGCGCTCGGGATGGCGTTCCAGATCGTCGACGACATCCTCGACTGCTCGGGCGACACGATCGAGACGGGCAAGGTCGCGGGCACCGACCTGCGCGAGGGCACGCCGACGCTGCCGCTGCTCCTCGCGGCGCGCGAGGACGAGGTCGTCCGCCAGGCGCTTGCCGGCTGGCCGGTCGACGGCGCGCTCGTGCGCGTTGCCGCGACGGGCGCGCTCGAGCGCTCGCGGGAGGTCGCCCTCGACTACGCGCGGCAGGCGCGGGACCTGCTCCGGGACGAGCCCCGCCTGGAAGCGCTCACGCACATCGTGATCGAGCGCAAGAGCTAACACAGACTCGCGGCGCTCCATTATCGTCCGCAGCGTGGGCGTGCTTCCCGAGCCGATCGAAGAGCTGCTGGCGACCGCCTTGGTCGGCGAGCTCACGGTGCTGGACGAAGCGGGCCGCCTCGTCACGCACCCGCTGATCCCGTTCTACGACGGCGAGCTGATCTACCTCACGTCGAGCGTCCTCTTCTCCCGCAAGCTCGAGCACATCAAGGCCAACCCGAAGGTGTCGCTCTCGATCAGCGACCCGGCGGCTGTCAAGGGCGACCGCTTCCACCGCGCGACGATCCAGGGGGACGCCGTCGTCGACGACAGCGACCTTCACTCCGGCTGGGAGCGCGTCTTGCCGCTGTGGCGCGAGAAGGAGCCGGTGATCGACATGTTCCTCGGCAAGCGCGTCGCGCTGCCGCTCTTCTTCGAACGGGCCGTGATCGAGATCAGCCCACGGCGCGCGTTTCTCTGGGAGGACGGACGCACCGATCGCGCGCCGCAGGTCTTCGAGCTCGCCGGGGTCGCGCGTTGAAGCCGTCGGCCGAGCTCCTCGCACGGCTCGCCGATCGTTTCGAGCATGCCGTGATCGTGTTCGTCGACGACGAGGGCTACCCGCTCTCGGTCGCGACGGACTTCCGCGCCGATCCGGAGCGCGGCGTCGTTGCGCTTCGCGCCGTCGCCGGCGACGAGGTGCAGCCGCCGATCGGCGAGCAGGTGAACGTCGTCTTCAGTCACATCAGGCCGCAGCCGGGCATCGGCTACGACGAGCGCAGGTACGTGTCGCTGTGGGGGAGGCTCACGCAGGCCGACGGCGATGAGCTCGTGCTCACACCCGACCGCGCACTGGGCTGGGACGAGGAGGAGGTTCCCTTCTTCGAGTTCTCGGAGCGCAGCGTGCCGCAGGCTCGGCGCTACTTCGAGAAGGTCTCCGCCGAGACCGGTCGTGACGTGCGGCCGAAGCTCTCGTTCGGCTGGCTGTTCCTGCGGGCGACGCGCCTGCCGTTCCTGTCGGCGACGTTCGTGCCGATCCTGCTCGGGATCGCGGTCGCCGCGTACGTCAACGGCTTCAACTGGTGGCTCGCGCTGCTCACGCTCGTCGGCGGCGCTGCGATCCACCTCGGGGTGAACGTCTTCAACGACGTCTTCGACACGCAGAGCGGCGCCGACGAGGCGAACGTCAACCCGACGCAGTTCAGCGGCGGCTCGCGCGTGATTCTCTACGGGCTCGTCAGCATGCGCACGATGGCGTTGCTGGCGTCCGCGTTCTTCGCCGTCGGGATCGGGATCGGCGTCTTCCTCGCCGCCACGCGCGGGTGGGACCTGCTCTGGCTCGGCGTCGCCGGTGCGCTGATCGGCTTCTTCTACACCGCGCCGCCGCTTCGCCTCGTGCACCGCGGCCTCGGCGAGGTCGCGGTTGCGGTCGGCTTCGGCCCGATCATGGCGCTCGGCGCCTACTTCGTCCAGGCGCGCGAGTACGCGCTCGAGCCGGCGCTGGCGTCGCTGCCGGTCGCGATCCTGATCGCGCTGATCCTGTACGTGAACGAGGTGCCCGACCGTGCGGGCGACGCCGCGAGCGGGAAGCGGACGCTGCCGGTGCGCTGGTCGAAGGACGCGGTCGTGCGGGGCTACGAGGTCGCCGTCGTCGTCACGTTCGGCCTGATCGTCGTCTTCGCCGTGACCGACCTGATCGTCCGCCCGACCTTGATCGCGCTGCTCGCGGCGCCGCTTGCGCTCCCGGTCGTGCGGGCGCTGCGCGAGTCGTACGACCAGCCGTACGCGCTGATGCCCGCGATGGGCAAGAACATCCAACTGCACCTCGTGACGGGACTGCTGCTCGTCGTCGGCTACGTGATCGCGATCATCGCGGACGCGGCGCTCGACGACCCGCCGTTCTTCCTGCACTGAGCGAACGCCGGTGAAGATCGAGCCGTTCGCCAGTCCTGACTGGCGCCCGTTGCCGTTCGAGGGCTGCGTGGGTGTGGAAGGCAAGGTGCTCGTCCGCGAGCCCGGCTTCTTCTTCTCGCTCCTGCGCTTCGAGCCCGGCGGAACGATCCACGAGCACCCCGGCGAGCGTGACGCCTACGTCGTCTGCCTCGAAGGTGAGGGCTGGACGAGTGTCGGCGAGGAGCGCTCGCCGCTCCGAGCAGGTGAGTTCGTCGTCTGGCCTCGCGACGTGCCCCACCGGCTCTGGACCGAGGACACGACGATGACCACCCTCATGTACGAGGCTTGGTGAAGTTTCGGCGGGACTGCGGTGAAGGCGAGTTGCAGATCGGCCGCCGACCTTGTAGACAGCCCCGGACAGCTACGAGGGGAGAGCTGAAGATGACGAGAGTGCTACTCGCGGTCCTGTGCGCGCTCGTGTTGGCGCCGGCCGCCCAGGCGAAGGACGCGGACGTGCGTTTTTCGACGTTCAACGCGTCGCTGAACCGGTTCTTCGAAGGTCAGCTGGAGATGAATCTCTCCACACCGAACAACCAGCAGGCGAAGAACGTCGCGGAGACGATCCAGCGCTACCGGCCGGACGTGCTCCTGATCAACGAGTTCGACTACTGGGCCACGAACCCGCAACGGCCGGTCGACCTGTTCCGCGACAACTACCTCGAGATCTCGCAGAACGGCGCCGCGCCGATCGAGTACCCGTACTCGTTCATCGCGCCGTCCAACACGGGCATCCACTCCGGCTTCGACCTGAACAACTTCGGAGGAATCGTCTCGACCCCGTTGGCGCCCGGGTACGGCGACGACGCCTACGGGTTCGGCGAGTTCCCCGGGAAGTTCGGGATGGTCGTGTACTCCAAGTACCCGATCGACGCGGCCGCCGCGCGGACGTTCCAGCTCTTCCGGTGGACGGACATGCCGGGCAACCTGATGCCGACGCCGTTCTACTCGCCCGAAGAGGCGGCGATCTTCCGCCTCTCGTCGAAGAGCCACTGGGACCTACCGATCACAATTGGGAAGAAAACCGTGCACTTCCTGGTCTCGCACCCGACCCCGCCGGTGTTCGACGGGCCTGAGGATCGAAACGGCCGTCGGAACAGCGACGAGATCCGCTTCTGGGCCGACTACATCACTCCGGGCGGGTCGGGCTACATCTACGACGATCGAGGTGCTCGCGGCGGGCTGAAGCCGGGCGAGCTGTTCGTGATCGCGGGTGACCAGAACTCCGACCCGCTCGACGGCGACAGCATCCCCGGTTCGATCCAGCAGTTGCTCGACCATCCGCTGATCAACTCGAAGGTGACGCCGACGAGCCAGGGCGGCCCGTGGGCGGCGAGCATTCAGGGCAACCTGAATCTCGGGCACCGGAGCAATCCGCTCAACGACACCGCGGACTTCTGCGACTTCGCCGTCTTCAACCCGCCCAGCCAGCCTTGCACCGGGCCGGGAAATCTGAGGGCCGACTACGTCCTCCCGCGCAAGACGATGCAGATCGTCGGGGCAGGTGTGTTCTGGCCGACGACGGACCCGAACGACGGCGATCCGTACGAGTTCCCGTACCTCACGGATCTCACGGGCTTCGGCTTCCCGGCCCCGACCTCGGACCACCGTGCGGTCTGGGTCGACGTGACGGTTCCGGCGAACTAACGACGTCAGAGGTAAGCAACGCGTAAGGCCCGGCCGATTTGGCCGGGCCTTGCGCTACCGTCTGCGCGGGTCGTGGTGAAAAAGGCTGTCCTTGCAGCCGCTTTGGCGGCGCTCGCGCTTGCGCCGTCGTCGCAGGCGCAGACGCGCGTGCTGATGCCGGGCGTGACGTACGACAAGACCGTTCAGTTCACGCCCCGCGGGCCCGTCGTCGCGCACGTGCTGCGCGGGCCGCGGCCCGTCGGGCTCTACGCGCTCAAGCCGATCCTCTCGAACGACGTGATCATCGGTCGCGAGAAGGTCACGCAGATGCAGCGGCGCCTGGCGACCACCGCGACGGTCGCCGGCGTGAACGGCGACCTCTTCAACTTGAGCGTGGGCTACCCGAGCGGGCTGCTGCTGATGAACGGTGTGCTCGCGTCACCGCCGAACCCGGACCGCTCGAGCACCGGGATCTCGTCCGACGGCACGCTCGTCGTCGACCGGGTGAAGTTCGCAGGAACGTGGCAGGGCGCCGGCCAGCGCCGGCCGCTCGTGCTGAACAAGGAGCCCGTCGCGGGCGGGACCGCGCTGTACACGTCGGCGTACGGGCCTGCGACGCCGGCGGCGACCGAGACGGTCGAGGTCCTCCTGACGCCGTTCCCGCCGTCCGCGCCGCTGCGCGATCTCGTCGGCACCGTCGTCCAGGCGAAGCAGGGAGGCGCGACGCCGATCCCGCCGGGCGGTGCCGTGCTCGTCGGCCGCGGAGCAACCGGCGCCGGCCGGCTCGCGACGGAGGCACCCCTCGGGTCGAACGTGACCGTTCGCCTGACGCTGACGCCCGACTGGTCGGGGCTCGTCGACGCCGTCGGCGGCGGGCCGTGTTGATGCGGGAGGGCCGGCCGATCTTCCGCTCGAACGAAGGCTTCACGACCGACCAGCTGGTGCCGCGGGCGCCGCGGACCGCGGTCGGCCAGACGCAGGACGGGCGCATCGTGCTCGTCACGGTCGACGGCCGGCGCGCCGGCTACAGCGTCGGCATGACGAACTTCGAGCTCGCGCTGCTCCTGATGCGCCTCGGCGTCTGGACCGGGTCGGCGCTCGACGGCGGCGGCTCCTCGACGATGGCGTACGAGGGCACGCTGCTGAGCCGACCCTCCGATCCCGGCGGCGAGCGCTCGATCGCGGAGTCGCTCAGCCTCTTCTACTACGGCGTGCACGTGCCCGAGCTCCCGCTCGACGTGGTCTCGCCGAACGGTGACGGCGTCAACGACCGCCAGACGCTCGCCTACAAGATCGTGCGTCCCTCGACGGTGAACGCGAGGCTCATCGCGCCCGACGGAAGCGAGCAGCCGATCGACGTCGGAGCGAAGACCGCTGTCGGGACCTACCGCTTTCCGCTCGCCGCGACGGCGCCCGAAGGAACCTGGCGCTTCGTCGTCGACTCGACCGACGACGCCGGCCGCGCGTCGCAGGCAGAGCGCTCGTTCTCGCTCAACAACACGCTCGCATCGCTGACCGTCGGCTCCGTGCGCCGCGGCGGAACCGTGCGCGGAAGCGTCACGCTCAGTCGCGCTGCGCAGGTGCGGGGGACGATCCTCAGCGCGTCGGGCTCGACGGTTCGTGCGCTCCCTGCCCGGAGCCTCGCGGCCGGGCCCCAGGCGGTCACGTGGAACGGGCGCAGCGCGTACGGTTCGCTCGTGCGGGCCGGTCGATATCAGCTGCGGGTCACGGCCCAGAACGCGGTCGGCACGGTCTCGCTGACCGCCCCCTTCACGATCAGCCGCCGTTAGGTGCTGCTGGCCTCCGTCACCTCGGTCGTGACCGACAGGGTCACGGAGTTGCTCGGTAGCTACGGGCTCTACGCGGTCTTTCTGCTCATGCTCGTCGACGCGGTCCTGCCGGCCGCGAGCGAGCTCGTGATGGTCTACGGCGGCGCGCTTGCGGCGGGAGCGTTCTCGTCCGGCGTCGTGCTCTTCGGTCACGAGTTCGAGAGCGGGTTCGGAGCGTGGCTCGCGATCGTGCTCGCGGGGACGATCGGGTACACGATCGGCTCGATCCTCGGCTGGGCGATCGGGATCTACGGCGGTCGACCGTTCCTCGAGCGCCGCGGGCGCTGGCTGCACCTCTCGCCGCCGAAGCTCGCGAAGGCCGAGCGCTGGTTCGAGCGCTGGGGCGACTGGGCCGTCTTCCTCGGGCGGATCACGCCGGTGGCCCGCTCGTTCGTCTCGATCCCCGCCGGCGTCTTCCGGGCGCCGCTCGGGCGCTACACGGTCCTCACGTTCATCGGCTCGACGATCTGGTGCGTCGTCTTCGCGGCGGTCGGCTATGCCTTCGGAACCCGCTGGGAGACCTTCCACGAGAACTTCCACTACGTGGACTACGCGGTCGCGGCAGGGATCGTGATCGGCGTGGCGTATCTGCTGGTGCGCCGTCGGCGCTCCAGTACCCTTTCTCGTCGTGCAGATCCCGCTCGTTGACGTCAAGGCGCAGTACGCGCCACTGATCGAGGAGCTGCGGACGCGGTTCGACGAGGTGCTCGCCTCGGGAGCGTTCATCCGCGGCCCGAACGTCGCGGCGTTCGAGCAGGAGGCGGCGGCCTACCTCGGCGTCAAGCGCACGATCGGCGTGGCGAACGGCACCGATGCGCTCGTCCTCGTCCTCGACGCGCTCGAGGTCGGACCGGGCGACGAAGTGATCTGCCCGGCGTTCACGTTCTACGCGACCGCGGAGTCGATCGCGCGGCGCGGTGCGACTCCCGTGTTCGCCGAGATCGACCCGGCGACGCTCAACCTCGACGCCGAGGACGTCGCCGCGCGCGTCACCGACCGTACGAAGGCGATCATGCCCGTGCACCTGTTCGGCCGGCCGATGCCGCTCGGCGAGCTCGCGCAGCTCGGCCTCCCGGTGATCGAAGACGCAGCGCAGGCGTTCGGCTCGCCGGGGATCGGGACGAGCATCGCGTCCACCTTCAGCTTCTACCCGACCAAGAACCTCTTCTGCCTCGGCGACGGCGGGCTCGTCGCCGTGAACGACGACGAGCTCGGGGAGCGCGTGCGCATGCTCGCCTTCCACGGCTCCCGCGACAAGATCGACTTTCACCTCGTCGGCTACAACTCGCGCCTCGACGAGCTGCAGGCCGCGTTCCTGCGCCTGTTCCTCGAGCACCTCGGAGAGTGGACTCGTGGCCGGCGCGAGGCCGCCGCGCGCTACGCGGAGCTCGGGCTCGGCGAGCTCGTCGAGCTGCCCGCGGACGAGGCGGGTCACGTGTACCACCTCTTCGTCTGCCGCTCGCCCGAGCGGGACTCGATCAGGGCGGCGCTCGGCGAGGCGGAGATCTCGTCCGCGACGTACTACAAGACGCCGCTGCACCTCCAGCCCGCACTGCGCTATCTCGGCTGGGAGCGCGGGTCGCTGCCCGAGACGGAGCGGGCCGCCGCAGAGAACTTCTCGGTGCCGCTCTGGCCCGGCATGGACCCGGCGGTCCAGGAGCGCGTCGTCGACGTCGTTCGCTCTGCCGTAGGCGTTCGCGTGTGATGCCGATCACGCGGCACCGGCTCTGGCAGCTCGCCGTCGACGCAGTGCTGATCGCCGCCGCGTGGTACCTGGCGTTCCAGCTCCGCTTCGACTTCGAGGTGCCGGTCTTCTACGAGACGATGCTCCGCGAGACGATCGTCTTCGTCGTCGCGATCAAGCTCGCGGTGTTCGTCGCGTTCGGCTTCTACCAGCGGTGGTGGCGCTACGTCTCGACGCGAGACATGTGGCGTGCGGTCGCGGGCGTCGCGGTCGCGTCGGTGCTCGCGATCGCGGCCGTGTACTTCTTCTACCCCGTCGAGCGGCTGCGGCTGCCCCGCGGCGTCGCCCTGGTCGACCCGCTCCTCTTGCTCGCGTTCGTCGCCGGCTCGCGTTTGCTCGCGCGAACGGTGATCGAACGCCCGAAGGGCGGCATCGTCACGCGCGGCAAGAAAGTTCTGGTCGTGGGCGCGGGCGATGCGGGCCGCCTGATCGTGCAGGAGCTGCAGCGCTCGAAGCTCGCGCGTTCGACGCCCGTCGGGCTCGTGGACGACGACCCGCGCAAGCGCGGGATGCGCCTGCTCGGCGTGCGCGTGCTCGGCACGACCGACGAGCTCCCGCACCTCCTGCGCGACAACCGGCCCGACGAGGTGCTGATCGCGGTCCCGTCCGCGCCCGGTGCGTTCCGCCGGAAGATCGTCGAGATGGCGAGCGCCGAGCGCGTGCCCGTGAAGACGCTGCCGGGGCTCCACGAGCTGATCGCCGGCGACCTCGACCTCGCGACCCAGATCCGGCCCGTGCAGGTCGAGGACGTCCTCGGCCGTGAGCCGGTCGAGATCGACCTGCCCTCCGTCGCGTCGTACCTCGCCGGGAAGACCGTGCTGGTGACCGGCGCGGGCGGCTCGATCGGCTCCGAGCTCTGCCGCCAGATCGCGCGCGTCCAGCCGGCTCGGCTCGTGCTCGTCGACTCTGCCGAGACGCCGCTGTTCGAGATCGAGCGCGAGCTCGTCGAGGAGCGCGAGTTCCCGGCGAGCGTGCCGGTGCTCGCCGACTGCGGAAATCGCGCGAAGCTCCGCCAGGTCTTCGAGCGCTACCGGCCGGAGGTCGTCTTCCACGCCGCGGCGTACAAGCACGTGCCGTTGATGGAGGCGAACCCGGTCGAGTCGGTGCGAAACAACGTGCTGGCGTCCCGGTCCGTCGCGGACGTCGCCGTCGAGTTCGGAGCTGAACGATTCGTGCTCGTCTCGACCGACAAGGCGGTCAATCCGAAGACCGTGATGGGCCAGTCGAAGGCGCTGTGCGAGTGGGTCGTCGAGACGTACGGGCACCGCGACGACGTCCCCACGCGCTTCGTGGCGGTCCGCTTCGGCAACGTGCTCGGCTCCTCGGGGTCGGTCGTGCCGATCTTCCGGCGCCAGCTCGAGCGCGGCGGGCCGCTCACCGTGACGCATCCCGACATGACGAGGTACTTCATGACGATCCCCGAGGCGTCGTCGCTCGTCGTCCAGGCGGGCGCGATCGGCGGCCGGGGCGAGGTCTACGTGCTCGACATGGGCGAGCCGGTGCGAATCATCGACCTGGCCGAGAACATGATCCGCCTCTCGGGCCGCGCCGACGTTCGGATCGAGTTCGTCGGGGCCAGGCCCGGCGAGAAGCTCCACGAGGAGCTCTGGAACGACGGCGAGACGGTGCACCCGACGCCGTATCCGAAGATCTCGCGCGCCACCCGCGAGCCGGTCGACCCCGCCTGGCTCGAGGAGGAGCTGAATGCGCTGGAGCGGCTCGTCGCCGAAGGGGACACGTTGGAGCTCGTCTCGCGGCTCGCGACGATCGTGAGGGCGCCTGTGCGCGCATCGTCACCGTCTCGTTCGACTCCTGTGACGCCCGCGTAACGGCCCTGGGCGGGCTCCGTCCCGCGCCGCCTCTACGGTTGAGCGTCCTGATGGACGAAGAACGGATTCTCGGAGGGCTGAACCCGGAGCAGCGGCGGGCCGCGGAGGCGGTTCGCGGGCCGGTCTGCATCCTCGCGGGCGCGGGCTCGGGCAAGACGACGACGATCACCCACCGGATCGCGAACCAGGTGGCGACCGGCGCGTTTCTCCCCGAGCAGGTCCTCGCGGTGACCTTCACCGACAAGGCCGCAGGCGGGATGCGCGCGCGGCTCGCAGCGCTGGGCGTCGAGCGGGTGCGCGCAGTGACGTTCCACGCCGCCGCGCTCGCGCAGCTCTCGTTCTTCGGGAAGGTGCCGAACCTGAAGATCCTCTCGTCGAAGGTGCTGCCGCTCCGCGCGATCGGCAACTCGCTGCCGATGCCGTACAAGTTCACGGCCGCGGCCGATCTCGCGACCGAGGTCGAGTGGGCGAAGAACCGACGGTTGACGCCCGAGACGTACCTCGACGGCCTCGACGAGCACGAGCCGCCGATCCCGCCCGAGCTGATGCAGCGCGTGTTCCGAGACTACGAGCGACGCAAGGAGGAGCGCGGCTCGGTCGACTTCGAGGATCTGCTCGCGGGCGCGGTCGAGCTGTACGAGCGCGACGCGGACGCGCTCGGTGTCGTCCAGGCGCGCTACCGGGCGTTCACCGTCGACGAGTACCAGGACGTGAACCTGCTCCAGCAGTCGCTGCTCGAGCTCTGGCTCGGCGAGCGCGACGACGTGTGCGCGGTGGGCGACGACTACCAGGCGATCTACGCGTTCACCGGAGCGACGCCGCGTCACCTGCTCGAGCTGCCCGATCGCTATCCGCACGCCACCGTCGTCCGGCTCGAGGCGAACTACCGCTCGACGCCCGAGGTGCTCGCGCTCGCCAACCGGCTCGTGCCGAAGCTCGGCGGGGCCTCGAAGACCCTGCGGGCGGTCCGCGAGGGCGGCCCCGAGCCCGTCGCGAGGCCGTTCGCGTCGTTGACCGACGAGCTCGACTTCGTCGTCGAGCGAGTTCGTGCCCTGCACGCCGACGGCGTCGCGTACGACGAGATGGCCGTCCTCTACCGGCTGAACGCTCGCTCGGCCGACTTCGAGGCGGCCTTCGCCGAGGCGAAGATCCCCTTCCAGGGCGCGGCGCTCCTCGAGCGTGACGCTGCGCGGCAGCTCCTGAAGGTGCTGCGCGGTCGCGACGATCTGCCGGCGCACGACGAGGTGCGGCGCATCGCGCTCGAGCACGGGTTGCTGGCGGCGCCTCCACAGCGGATCGGCGAGCGCGAGGAGACGAGGCAGAAGGACCTGAAGCTGCTCGTGTCGCTGTCGCGGGATGCCGGAACGGTCGCGGAGTTCGTCGCGGACCTGCGGGCGCGGTTCTCGAGCGGGTCGGCCGGAGGCGTCCACCTGCTGACGTATCACCGCGCCAAGGGGCTCGAGTTCGACGCGGTCTTTCTCCCCCGGCTCGACTCGCGCGAGCTGCCCTCGAAGCGCGCGAAGACGGACGACGAGATCGCGGAGGAGCGGCGACTGTTCTACGTGGGGATCACGCGGGCGCGGCGTCACCTGACGCTGACGTGGTCGGCGAAGCCGAGCCGGTTCCTGACCGAGCTCGGGGTCGGCTCCGCGCCGCCTGTCGTCGCCGACGATCCCTTGCTCGTGTCGCTGAAGCGCTGGCGGCTCGACCGGGCGAAGGAGGAGGGCAAGCCCGCGTACGTCGTGTTCCACGATGCGACGCTGGCCGAGATCGCGGCGCGCCGTCCCGCGAGCCTCGCCGAGCTCGGCGGCGTGTCAGGGGTTGGCCCCGCGAAGCTCGAGCGCTACGGCGAGGACCTGCTCGCCGCCGTCGCAGCCGCGGCCGCCTGAAACGAGAGGGGGCGGCTCTCGCCGCCCCCTCGGTGTTCGTTCCGCTTCGCCCTCGGTCAGTCGTCCACCGTGCTGGTGCTTCCCCAGCCGGGGAGGCGCAGCAGCACGAGCTGACCGCCGTTCCGCTTGTGCACGTAGTCGGGCACGCCGAACGGCGCGAGGTCGTCGTGGGTGGTGGTCGCCTTCTCGATCCAGTACGTGCTCGCCTGGACGGTCACGAGGAACGATCCCAACCCGAAGTACGGCGACGCGTCGATCACCCCGCTCGACTCCCAGGCGCCGAGGAGCCCGGGCCGGCTGCGGCGTCCTTGTCGCTCGGGATGCCCGGTGCCCCGGTGTTCTCGTCGAGCGACTGGTCGACCCTCGCCGCGATGTCGATGGCGTTGGTCGCGAACGTGTAGCGCATGAGCCGAGCGGTCGTCGCGTTGGCTTCGGTCGGCGTGAACTGCTGGCTCGACCCGGGATCCTCGGTGATCAGCAGGCCCTGCGGCGTCGACTCGATGTTGTCCGGCTGGTGGATCTCGGTCGGCGTCTTGACCGGCTGATCGTCACCTTCGATGAGGATCGACAGCGAGAGGACCTTCTTTGGGTCGTTCTCGTCGAGCACCATCCTCCAGACGCGCCCGTTCGTCGACCTTCCGGGCTGCGAGGCCCCGGCGGTTCCTCGGCCCGAGTCGACGAGGTAGACGACGTTCTGCATGCCCGGCCGCCGGTCGTACGCCATGTCCTCGATGCGCACGAACTGGAACGCCGGCTCGTCTTCGGTGTGTTCGTCGCCCCAGTGCTCGAGCACCCACTGCGGCCCGTCGATCGGGATGCCCGTGACCGCGTCGCGCTGCCAGCCCGTGCCCGGAGCGGGCGAGACCGGCAGCGGGTAGCCCTTGTCGGCCGCCATCAGGTCGGTGCCGTTGGGCCGCCGGCCGGTCGCGATGTCCTTCGGGACCAGCTCGAAGTGGCCGTGGATCGACGTCGTGTCGCCGGGGGCGAAGTCGAAGTAGTCGTCCTTGCCCGGCACGTCGGAGACGAACGCGTAGAGCTCGCCGCGGTCGTTCAGCACATCGTCGGCGCTGTCCGCGATGTACGAGTAGACCTGCGACTGGGCCGGGTTGTTCACGAACGAGTCGTCGCCGGAGAGCACGACGGGATGTCCGTAGCCCGGCACGGCGAGGCTGTTCTCGTGGTTGTGGCGCCCCATGCCCCAGATCGGGTTCGACTTGCCCGTGCGGGCGTCGACTGCGACGACCACGCCGATCTGGCGCGAGTCGGCGGCTCCGACCGTGGTCGGCCACGGCTGGCCCGAACGCTTGACCCAGTCGATGCCCTCTTCGTTCGTGAGCAGGATCGGACGGTTGAACCCGGCCGCCTTCGTCGCGAGGAAGCTCGAGCAGAAGCGCTGGTAGTTCTCGGCGCTCGTGACGGCGAGCCTGCCGTCGAGCACGCCCGCCGTCGCGCGGTTCAGCGTGAGCAGGCTGACCTGCGCGCTCTCGAAGTCGTTCTGCGCGTTCGCCTCGGTCGTCGTCGTCGGCGGCATCGGGAACGGGAACGGGACGAGCGACGTCTCGTGGTTGACGTACGCCTCGACTCGGTTGTTGTCGTGCCTCTGCAGCGCGATCCCGTCGGGGATCGACTCGAAGCGGTATCCCCCGACCAGGTCGCCCGTCGAGATGATCGCCTCGGTGGTCGACCCCGGCGCAACGCCGATCAGCATCGACGGAGCCGCGGTCTTGAAGCCGTTCTTCTTGTCGTTGTCAGCGGTTGCCGCCGCAGCAACGACCAGCGCTGCCGCCAGGACGGCGACAGCCGAAAGCAGTCGTTTCACAACCCTCTCCCCTCGAAGGTGTCCTTGACGAGGGAGGTTCTAACAGGCCGCGAGCAGAAGGTCGAGCAGGATCCGAGGATCCCGCCGGATTCGGGGCAAATCTCCCTCCCGCTTCCGTAGCTCGAGAGCCTGCGGGTCGGTCAGCGGCACGAGCCGCCGCTCCCGAATCAGCGCCTCGTCCACGCCACCGAGCCGTCCGCCGAACGTCGTGTAGACCGGGACGCCGAGGGCCACCGCCTCGCGGTTCATCGTCCCGCCGGCCGAGACGACGAGGTCGGAGAACGCGATCAGGCTCTGCGCGTCGACGGCGCGCTCCGGAACGATCACGGACGGGAGCTCGAGCCCCTGCACGAAACGGCGCTGCTCATCCGTGCGGGGGATGACGAACGCGTGCACGTCATCCCGACGGCCGAGGACGTCGAGCGTCTGCGGGAACAACGGGTTGGCGTGCCGGTGGTAGAGCGCGACGTCGGGCGGAGGTCGGAGCACCACGAGCAGGCGGTTCGGGTCGAGGTCCCAGGGTTCGAGCGCCGCGGAGTTCGGCTCGAAGTCGGCGAGGTAGTACTCCTCTTTCAGGCCCTCGTACTGGAGCAGCTTGCGCTCGTCGACGCCGTAGGGCCGGAGGCGTTCCGGCGGGATCGTGTCGGGCACGACCACCTTCGTCGCCGCACGGCAGCCGAGTTGATGCTGCAGCCGCGCCCACTCGTAGTCGAACGTGTTCGAGCTCGGGATGCCGAGCCGCCGCGCAGTGATGGTGAGCTCGTGCGAGCCGTGCGCAAACGCGACGTCGAAGTCTCTGTCGCGCGCCCATCGCCGCAGCGCCCGTAGCCGCGACACCATCGCGCGCGCCTTGTTCACTCGTCCGCGGCCCGCGTGACGGCCGATCACCTCCGCTTGAAGGCCGTGCAGCTCGAGCAACTGGAGTGTCTGTCCGTAGTCGCGCGAGGTGATCTCCACCTCGTCACCGCGTGCCCGCAGCAGCTCGATCAACGGCCGGAACACGAGCACGTGCGCGGCCGCCGTCATGTCGATCCAGACCTTCACCGGGGCAAACTATCGTTGCCGGGTGGATTTCCACTCTCGCGAGCTGTGGCAACTCGTCGGGTTGCTCCTCGGCGTCGGGGTTCTCGTCGTCCTCGCGCCCGTCCTGCGGATCCCGTACCCGATCCTCCTGGTGCTGGGCGGGCTCGCGCTCGCGTTCGTCCCCGGTCTGCCCGAGTTCGAGCTCCCGCCGGAGGTGATCCTGCTCGGGTTCCTGCCGCCGCTGCTGTACTCGTCGGCGTTCTTCACCTCGGTGCGCGACCTCCGCGCGAACCTGAGGCCGATCTCCCTGCTCGCGATCGGGCTCGTCGCCGCGACCATGGCGGGCGTCGCCGTCGTCGCGCACTGGCTCGTCGACGACCTGACGTGGCCGGCGGCGTTCGTGCTCGGTGCGATCGTCTCTCCCACCGACCCGATCGCCGCCACCTCGATCGGGCGACGCCTCGGCGTCCCGCGTCGGCTGATCACCGTGATCGAGGGCGAGAGCCTCGTGAACGACGCGAGCGCGCTCGTCTTCTACCGGACGGCGGTCGTCGCGACGGTGGCGGGCACGTTCTCGCTCTGGGAGGCGGGCGCGGAGCTCGTCATCAACGTGGTCGGCGGCATCGCAGTCGGCCTTGCCGTCGGCTACGTCGTGCGTCAGGTGCGCAAGCGCCTCGACGACCCGCCGACCGAGATCACCGTCGCGCTCATCACCGCGTACCTCGCCTACCTTCCTGCCGAGGCGCTCGGCGTCTCGGCGGTGCTCGCGGCGGTCACGGTCGGCCTGTACATGGGCTGGTACACGCCCGAGCTCACGAACGCGGAGACCCGGCTGCACGGTGAGGCCTTCTGGACGATCCTGACGTTCATTCTCAACGCGGCGCTCTTCGCCCTCATCGGGCTGCAGATTCCGCGCGTGCTCGGCGAGCTCGACGGGTGGTCGACGAGCGAGCTCGCGCTCTCGGCGGCCGGCGTCTGCGCGGCGGTGATCCTGATCCGGCTGGCGTTCGTCTTCCCGCTCGCGTACGTCCCGCGCTTCCTGTTCCGAAAGATCAGGGAGCGCGACCCGTACCCGACCTGGCGGATCCCGCTCGTCCTCGGCTGGGCGGGGATGCGTGGAGGCGTGTCGCTCGCCGCGGCGCTCGCGATCCCGCTGACGATCGAGGGCGGCGCGCCGTTCCCCGGACGGGACATCATCATCTTTCTCGCCTCGTCCGTGATCCTCGCGACCCTCGTCCTGCAAGGGCTGACGCTGCCGCTCCTGATCAAGCTCGTCGGCCTCGAGGACGACGGAGCGGCGGGGGTCGAAGAGGCCAGAGCGAGGATCCGCGCCGCCGAGGCCGCGCTCGTTCGGCTCGAGGAGCTGGTCGAGTCCGGTGAGGTCCGCGCCGGACACCGCGGAGCGGCTCCGGGGGCAGTACGAGTTCCGAGCGAACCGATTCCGCGAGCGGCTGGACGACGACCGGAGCGAGATCGAGGAGCGCTCTCAGGCGTACCAGCACGTCCGCCGCGAGCTGCTGCAGGCGGAGGAGCAGGCCGTGCTCGAAGCGCGCCGCGCCGGCGTGATCTCCGACGAAGTGATGCACCGGGTCCTGCGCGATCTCGCGCTCGAGCAGCTGCGGTTGGACACCTAGGCGCTGGCGTAGGAAGGGTCACGCCAGTCATAATCGTTGCTTATGGACACGCGTCAGCTCGCCGCGTTCTGCGCGGTCGTCGAGCGGAAGAGCTTCTCGCAGGCGGCCGAGCGGCTCGGGGTCACGCAGCCCGCCGTCAGCCTTCAGATCAGGGCCCTGGAAAAGCGGCTCGGTCGGCAGCTGCTCGACCGCTCGGGGCGCCGCGTCGAGCCCACCGAGGCCGGCCGCAGGCTCTATCGCAGTGCGCAGCGGATGCTCGCGCTCGAGGACCAGCTGCTCGAGGACGTCGCGACGGTCGGGGAAGGCGAGCTCACGGGCACGCTCGACCTGGGCGCCTCGACCGGCCCGGCCGCGATCGTGCTGCCGCTCCTGCTCTGCGAGTTCCAGGCCGAGAACCCCGGCGTCAAGGTCTCGCTGACGGTGGCCGACACGCACGCCGTCGTCGAGCACGTCGCTGCGCGCGAGCTGGAGCTTGGCATCGTCGGCGCCGCGCGCCGGCAGCGCGGCGTCGCGTTCGAGCCGTTCTTCCGCGACGAGGTGATCCTCGCCACGCCGCCGGACCATCCCTTCGCGGGCCGCACCGTCACGCTCGACGAGCTCCGCAAGCAACCGCTGATCGTGATGCAGGAAGGCGGCGGCGTGCGCCAGCTGCTCGAGGACGAGTTGCGACGGAGCGGCGAGCGCCTGCGCGACTTCGACGTGCCGCTCGAGCTCGGCCTGCAGGAGTCCGTGCGGAGCGCGGTCCTGGCGGGCTACGGCGTCACGTTCATCTCGCGGTCGGCCGTCGAGGCCGACCTCGCCGCGAACCGGCTCGGCGAGGCACGCGTGCGCGGGCTGAACCTCGTGCGCGACGTTTCGCTCGTGCGCGCCGCGCGCAAGTCGCCGACCCGCGTCGCCGAGGCCTTCGTGGCGTTCGGCAAGGAACGCCTGGCGTGATCGTCCGCTGGGGGCTCGACGCGCTCCCGGAGGTGCTCGCGGAGCTCGGCATCGAGCGCCCGCTCCTCGTCGCGAGCGAGCGGTGGTCGTCGCTCGACCTTCCTGCCGCGGCAACCTGGCGCGAGATCCCCTCGCACCAAATCGAGGCACCGGACGACGTCGACGGCGTGCTCGCGGTCGGCGGTGGAAGCGCGATCGACACGGCGAAGGCGCCGTCCGCAGCGCGCGAGCTCCCACTCGTCTCGGTCCCGACCACGTACTCGGGCTCGGAGTGGACGCCGACCTTCGGCAGGCGCGACCCCGAGCGGAAGATGGTCGGCGGTGGCAGCGGCGCGCGCCTGGCAGGGATCGTCTACGACCCGAAGCTCACGCTCGGACTGCCGCGGGCGGAGTCGGGCGGCACCGCGATGAACGCGCTCGCTCACACCGCCGAGGCGCTCTACGTCAAGGGGCGAAACGACGAGGGCGACGAGCAAGCGCTCGCTGGGGCGCGGCTGATCGCCGAGCTGCTGCCGCTCGTCCTCGAGCAGCCCGAGGACCTGGAGCTGCGAACGCACCTGCTCGAGGGCGCAGCGCACGCCGGCGAGGCGCTCGCGCTCGCGGGGCTCGGGCTCGGCCACGCGATGGCCCAGGCCGTCGGCGGGACCTACGGGCTGCCGCACGGCACGATGAACGCGATCGTCCTGCCGGCCGCGCTTCGGTTCAACGCCGAGCTCGCCCCCGAGGCCGTGCGTCGCTTCGGCGAGGCGATCGGCGCGGCAGACGATCCCGCCGGCGAAGGTCGAGGAGCTCGCCGCCCTCTCCGGGCCGACCCGCCTTCGCGACGTCGGCGTCCCCGAAGCCGACCTCCCGGGGCTGGCCGAGGCGGCTGCCGCGCGCGCCGGGAACCTCGCGAACCCCCGTCCAGCCACGGTCGAGGAGCTCGAGGCGCTCTACCGCTCGATCTGGTGAGGTATAAGCAAACCTCATGTGATTGATTAGCGAATAGCAGGTAGAGTCGATGCGTGCCCTACGACCTGCTCGTGATCGGCAGCGGGGCCTCGGGCCTGGCCGCCGCCGTCGCCGCCGAGCGGGCCGGCGCGAGCGTCGCCGTGGCGACGAAGGACGCGCTGCAGAGCTGCAACTCCGCCAAAGCCCAGGGCGGGATCCAGGCCGCCTTCGGGGACGACGACTCGCCGGAGACCCACGCCGAGGACGTCTGGACGTCGAGCCACGAGACCGCCGACCGTCGGCTCGTCGAGGTCCTGACCAGCGAGGCGCCCTCTGCGATCCACTGGCTCGAGGAGCTCGGCGTCGAGTTCACGCGGGAGAACGGCGGCTACCGCCTCGCACGCTGCGGCGGCGCCACGCGCAAGCGCCTCCTGCAGGTCGGCGACCGGACGGGGCACGCGATCACGAAGGCGCTGCGCCAAGCCGTCGAGTCCTCGTCGACCGACACGTTCCCGAAGTCGCCGCTGTCCGAGCTCGTGCAGACGGAGCACGGCTGGCGCGCCCGGGTCGGCGAGCAAACGATCGAGGCCGCGACCGTCGTCCTCGCTGCCGGCGGCCGCTGCTTCCGCGAGGCGGAGGAGCGCGGCGAGCTCTCGACGAACCACCCCGGCGCGACCGGCGAGGTGACCCAGATCGCGCTCGGCCTCGGCGCGGAGGCCCGCGACCTCGACGCGCTCCAGTACCACCCGAACGGCGGCGCGTGGCCGGAGACGATGCAGGGCTACTCGATCCCCGAGACGACGCGCGCCTACGGCGCCGTGCTGCTGAACGCCGACGGCGAGGAGTTCACCGACTCGCTCGGACCGCGCGACGCCGTCTCGCAGGCGATCGTCGACGAGGTCGCGAGCGGCAAGGGAGTCGAGACGCCCGACGGGCGACCTGCCGTCTACCTCGACACGACGCGCATCTCCGAGGCCGACGCAGAGATCTCGCTCCCGTACATGCTGCGGCGCTACCGGCGCGGGGGCATCGACCCGCTGCGCGAGCCGCTCTTCACGTACCCGGTCCTCCACTACCAGAACGGCGGGCTCGTGATCGACGAGCACGGCGAGACGACGATCGAAGGGCTCTTCGCCGCCGGCGAGATCGCGGGCGGCACGCACGGACGGAATCGCATGATGGGCAACTCCCTCCTCGAGTGCACCGTGTTCGGCCGCCGAGCAGGCAAGGCCGCCGCGGAGAAAGCGAAGGCATGAGCACGATCACAACGACAGACCTGCAGCACACCGTCGAGGACGCCGCGGCGCACCTCTACGTCTGGGCGCTGAAGGACATCCCGCAGGACCTCCGCGACGCGCTCTCGGACGCGCGCGCGCTCGAGACGTCCGTGCCCGGCAAGCGCGTGCTCGAGACGATCCACCGCAACATCAACATCGCCGACAGCGAGAAGAACCTCGTCTGCCAGGACACCGGCATCGCCGTCTACCACTGCCGCGTCGGCGAGCACTTCCCGCTCCACCCGGCGCGGATCTACGAGGGGCTGCGCGACGGCACCGCGCGCGCGACGATCGAGCACCCGCTGCGCTCGAACGCCGTGCACACGATCACGCGCGAGAACACCGGGCCGAACATCGGCTACCGCCTCCCGATCGTGCACTGGGAGTTCATCGACGACTGGGACGGCCTCGACGTGAAGTGCGTGCCGAAGGGCTCGGGCTCGGAGAACATGAGCTTCCTGAAGATGTGCGTCCCCGCCGACGGCGTGAAGGGCGTCAAGCAGTTCGTGCTCGAGTCGATCGTCGGCGCCGGCGGCAAGCCGTGCCCGCCGGGGATCGTCGGCGTCGGCATCGGCGGCAGCGCCGACTACGCGATGTACCTCGCGAAGGAGGCGATCATGCGCCCGATCGGCACGCGAAACGGCGACCCGCTCGTCGCGCAGCTCGAGGACGAGCTCTTCGCGCTGCTGAACGAGACCGGGATCGGCCCGATGGGCCTCGGCGGCGACGTGACCGTGCTGCAGTGCCACATCGAGCACGCGGACACGCACATGACGCTGAACCCCGTCGCGGTCAACTACCAGTGCTGGGCGGCGCGGCGCGCGTCCGCGCACATCGCGCCCGACGGCACCGTCGACTTCGACCGGGAGTTCTGATGGCCACGCACGAAGTCACGTTCCCGATCACCGACCCGCAGGAGATCCTCAAGCTCCGCGCCGGCGACGAGGTCACCGTTCAGGGCCACATCATCGGCATCCGCGACCGGACGCAGGTCCGGATCTTCGACCAGGGCGTCGAGCCGCCGATGGACCTGGGCGGCGCGTTCCTGCTCCACACCGCCCCCGGTGTCCGCAAGCTGGAGAGCGGCAAGTACGAGAAGGTCTGCATCGGCACGACGACGAGCGCCCGCATGGTGCGCTTCACCGAGCCGCTCGGGACGCAGTACGGCGTTCGGGCCATCTGCGGCAAGGGCGGCTTCCCCGACGAGGCGATCGAGCCGATGCGCCGGCTCGGGATGGTCTACTTCGCGATCGTCGGCGGCGCGGCCGCGCTCGAGACGACGCAGATCGAGGAGATCGAGGAGGTCGCCTGGGAAGAGCTGATGCCCGAGTGCCTCTGGAAGTTCCGCGTCAAGGACTTCGGCCCGCTGACCGTCGGGATCGACGCGCACGGCAACTCGCTCTACCACGACGTGCAGGAGCGCGCGCAGGAGAAGCTGAAGGAGCTCTTTGCTCGACTTTGAGCCCCGCAGCCGGCGGCCTGACCCACGTGATCGACAAGGGCCTCGGCCCGCGCGGCGTGGGAGGACGTGCTCGAGACCTCGGGCGTCTACATCGACGTCGTCAAGCTCGGCTGGGGCACCGCGTACGTCACCCCGAACCTCAAGCGCAAGCTGGAGGTGCTGCGCGAGAAGCCGGTCGTGATCGGCGGCACGTTCTTCGAGGTCGTCTACGCGAAGGGCAAGCTCGACGAGTACAAGTCGTGGCTGCGAGAGCTCGGGCTGACGCACGTCGAGATCTCCGACGGGACGGTCGACATCCCGCGCGAGCGGAAGCTCGAGCTGATCGCCGACTTCGCGCGCGACTTCACCGTGCTCTCCGAGGTCGGGTCGAAGGACTCCGTCGGTCGAGTACTCGCGCGGACGAGTGGACGCGCTGGCTCCGCGAGGAGCTGGACGCCGGCGCGTGGAAGGTGATCACCGAGGCGCGCGAGGGCGGCACCGCCGGCATCTTCGACTCGTCCGGCGGCATGCGCACCGAGCTGATCGCGGAGATCGCGGACGCGGTCGACCCCGACGAACGTCATCTTCGAGGCGCCGACGAAGTCCGCGCAGGCGTGGTTCGTGAAGACGCTCGGCCCCGAGGTCAACCTCGGGAACATCCCGCCCGACGAGGTGATCCCGCTCGAGACGCTCCGCCGCGGGCTCCGTGGCGACACCCTGAAGGAGGTTCTCCTTGCTTCCCAATAACGTCGAACAGTGGTCGGCCGAGCAGATCCTCGAGTGGCTGCTCGAGCAGTTCCCGGGGAAGGTCGCGCTCGCGTGCTCGTTCCAGAAGGAGGAGACGGTCCTCCTCGACATGCTGTTCGCGCTCGAGCCGAACGTCGCGCGTCTTCGGCATCGACACGCACTACTTGTTCCCGGAGACGTATGCCCACTGGCGCGAGGTCGAGCAGCGGTACGGGACGACGATCGAGGTCTTCGAAGGCCCGTCGCCCGAGGAGCTCGCCGCGGCTCACGGCGAGAACGTCTGGGAGACCAACCCCGACCTCTACCTCGCGGTCGCGAAGATCGGGCCGCTCGTGCGCGCGCTCGGCGACCTCGACGCCTGGATCACCGGCGTCCGCCGCGACCAGTCGCCGACGCGAGCGACTGCGCCGAAGCTCGGGTGGGACGAGCAGCACGAGCTCTGGAAGGTGAACCCGCTCGCCGACTGGAGCGACGAGGACTGCTGGGCCTACATCCGCGAACGCGGCCTCCCGTACAACCCGCTGCACGACCAGGGCTACGCGTCGATCGGCGACACGCACTCGACGCAGCCGGGCGAAGGGCGCGAGGGCCGCTGGGCCGGGACCGACAAGGTCGAGTGCGGCATCCACACGGTCGCGACGGAAGACGTGAAGGAGCTCCTCACCTGACCGGTCTCGTCGTGTGGTTCACCGGGCTCTCCGGTGCCGGGAAGACGACGGTGGCGAACGTCGTCGAGGCCGAGCTCGAACAGCGCGGCCACGTCGTCGACCACCTCGACGGCGACATCGTGCGCACGCACCTGTCGAAGGGCCTGGGCTTCTCGAAGGAGGATCGCGACGAGAACATCCAGCGGATCGGCTGGGTGGCGTCGCGCCTCGCCCGAGCGGGAGCCGCGGTGATCGTCTCCGCGATCTCGCCCTACGAGGCTGCGCGGCGGCGTGTTCGAGGGCTCGTCGAGCCCCACGCGCCGTTCATCGAGGTGTACGTCGCGACGCCGCTCGAGGAGTGCGCGCGGCGCGACCCGAAGGGGCTCTACGCGGCGGCGTTCGCCGGCGAGATCCCGGACTTCACCGGCGTCAGCGCGCCGTACGAGGAGCCGGAGAATCCGGAGGTCCGCATCGACACGACCGGGGTCGAGCCCGAGCGAGTCGGCACGGGTCGTCCTCGAGCGGCTGGAGCAGCTGGCGGTGACGCACGTATGAGCACGACCTTGCCCATGACCTTGACCCACCTCGACGAGCTCGAGGCGGAGGCGATCCACATCATGCGCGAGGTCGCTGCGGAGCGGGAGCGACCGGTTCTCCTCTTCTCCGGGGGCAAGGACTCGATCGTGCTCTTGCGCCTCGCGGAGAAGGCCTTTCGCCCGGGCAAGTTCCCCTTCCCCGTCATGCACGTCGACACGGGCCACAACTTCCCGGAGGTGGTCGAGTTCCGCGACCGGCGGCTGCGGGAGCTCGACGAGCGCCTCGTCGTCGCGAGCGTGCAGGAGTCGATCGACAAGGGCCGCGTCGCCGACGAGACCGGCCCGCGCGCGTCGCGCAACCAGCTGCAGACGACGACGCTGCTCGACGCGATCGAGGAGCACGGGTTCGACTCCGCCATGGGCGGTGCGCGCCGCGACGAGGAGCGCGCACGTGCGAAGGAGCGCATCTTCTCCTTCCGCGACGACTTCGGCCAGTGGAACCCGCGCGCGCAACGCCCCGAGCTCTGGAACCTCTACAACGCGCGGATCCGGAAGGGCGAGCAGATCCGCGTCTTCCCGATCTCGAACTGGACCGAGCTCGACGTCTGGCAGTACATCGCGCGCGAGCAGCTCGAGCTGCCGAGGATCTACTTCGCGCACGAGCGCGACGTCTTCCGTCGCGACGGGATGCTCTACGCGGCGAGCGAGTTCGTCGAGCGCTACCCGGACGAGGAGCCGTTCCGCGCGACCGTCCGCTTCAGGACGGTGGGCGACATGACCTGCACGGGCGGCGTGCTCTCGGAGGCGGCGACGCTCGAGGACGTCGTCACCGAGATCGCCGCGACCCGCGTCACCGAGCGAGGCGAGACGCGTGCAGACGACCGCGTCAGCGAGGCTGCGATGGAGGACCGGAAGCGCGTTGGCTATTTCTAAGGAGCTTCTGGACGCCGATCTCCTTCGGCTCGTGACCGCCGGCTCGGTCGACGACGGCAAGTCGACGTTGATCGGGCGGCTGCTCTACGACACGAAGCAGATCCTCACCGACCAGCTCGAGCACATCGAGGACGCGAGCCGCCGGCGCGGGCACGACTACGTCGACCTGGCGCTGCTCACGGACGGGCTCCGCGCGGAGCGCGAGCAGGGAATCACGATCGACGTCGCGTACCGCTCGTTCGTGACGCCGCGCCGGCGCTTCCAGCTCGCGGACGCACCGGGCCACGTGCAGTACACCCGGAACATGGTCACGGGCGCTTCCACCGCGGATCTGGCCGTGATCCTCGTCGACGCACGGAAGGGTGTCGTCGAGCAAACGAGGCGGCACGCGTACATCACGTCGATCCTCGAGACCCCGCACGTCGTCTTCGCGGTCAACAAGATGGACCTCGTCGACTTCTCGGAGGAGACGTTTCGCGGCATCGAGTCCGACCTTCAGCGACTCGGCGCGCAGCTCGGGCTGCACGATCCGACCGCGATCCCGATCTCGGCGCTTCGGGGCGACAACGTCGTCGACGCCACCGACGCGATGCCCTGGTACGACGGCCCCACGCTGCTGCAGCACCTCGAGTCGGTGCCGAACGCGACCGACCGCAACCTCCACGATCGACGCTTTCCCGTCCAGTGGGTGATCCGCCCGGGGCACGACTACCGCGGCTATGCAGGGCAGGTCGCGGGCGGCGTCTGGCGCGCGGGCGACGAGGTCGTCGTGCTGCCGTCGGGGCTGCGCTCCCGCGTGGCCGCGGTCGAGACGGCCGACGGACCGCTCGACGCGGCCGTCTCGCCGATGTCCGTGACGATCCGGCTCGACGACGAGCTCGACGTCTCCCGCGGTGACCTGCTCGCCGACCCCGAGCGGCCTCCCGTCGTGGCGCGAGAGCTCGTCGCGCGCGTCTGCTGGATGAGCGAGCAGCCGCTCGAGCCGCGCGCCAAGCTGCTCGTCAAGCAGACGACGCGACACGTGCGGGCGCTCGTCGACGAGCTCGTTTCCCGGGTGGACATCGAGACGCTCGAGGACGCGCCCGGCCCCGAGCGGCTCGAGCTGAACGACCTCGCCGTCGTCAAGCTTCGGCTCGCAGAGCCCCTCGCCGTCGACCCGTACGCCGTCAACCGCTCGACCGGGGCCTTCATCCTCGTCGACGAGGCGACGAACGACACGGTCGGCGCCGGGATGGTGCTGGAGGCCTCGTGAGCGCGCGTCTGGCGGATCCGTACCGCGACACCGACGTGATCGACTCGCGCGCGCCGCGCTTCAACCAGGCGGTCGTCGGAGTCGTGTCGTTGCTCGCGGTGCTGACCGGGTGGTGGTGGCTGCTCGCGCTCCTCGCCGCGCAGCTCACGATCGGGCTCACGTTCGGGAGGCGCTTCTGCCTCCCGTGCCTGGCGTACTTCGAGCTCGTCCAACCGCGCTTCGGCGAGGGCGAGCTCGAGGACTCGCGTCCACCGAGGGCCGCGAACCTGGTGGGGATCGCGGTGCTCGGCGCCGCGTCGGTCGCCTACGCAGCCGGGTGGGGGACAGCGGGGGCCGCGCTCGGCCTGCTGGTCGCCGCGCTCGCCCTGCTCGCCGCGGTCACCGGCTTCTGCACCGGCTGCGAGGCCTACAAGCTGGGTCGGCGGCTCACCGGGCGGCCCTTCGTCTCCTGCCCGATCCCACCCCGGCCGGCCGGCTGACCGGGTCCGAGGTTCGGTTCTCGCTTGACGTGGGCACGGAGTTCTCGATAGACATTCCTAATACCGACTATTAGACCTGCCTATTCAAGGAGTCTCGTGCCCAAACGCATTCTCGCAGTCCTCGCCCTGGTCGTCCTCCTCGCCTCTGCCCTGGCGTTCGCCGCCGGCACCTCGGCGCGCACGGGCGGCGGCTCGATCTCGCTCGTCGCGTATTCCACCCCACGCGCGGCGTACGCGGACCTGATCCCCGCGTTCCAGAAGACGCAGCCGGGCAAGGACACGTCGATTTCGCAGAGCTACGGATCCTCCGGCGAACAGGCCCGAGCGGTCATCTCCGGGCTGAAGGCCGACGTCGTCGCGCTCTCGCTCGAGCCCGACGTGACCACGCTCGTGAACAAGGGCATCGTCTCGCGGAACTGGAAGAACGACAAGTGGGGCGGCATCGTCACGCGCTCCGTCGTCGTCTTCGCGGTGCGGAAGGGGAACCCGAAGAAGATCCGCGACTGGGAGGACCTCGTGAAGCCCGGCGTCCAGGTCGTGACGCCGAACGTCCAGACCTCGGGCGGTGCGAAGTGGAACATCATGGCCGCGTACGGCGCGCAGCTGCGCAAGCAGAAGACGCATGCGCAGGCGGTCGTGTACCTCCGCAACCTCTACAAGCACATCGTGTCGCAGGACAAGAGCGCGCGCGAGGCGCTCCAGACGTTCCTCGCCGGCCGCGGTGACGTTCTGCTCGCGTACGAGAACGAGGCGATCTTCGCGAACCAGAACAACCAGGACGTCCCGTACGTGATCCCGAAGGCGACGATCCGCATCGAGAACCCGATCGCGGTCACGTCGAACTCGCAGAACAAGTCGACCGCGAACGCCTTCGTGCGGTACCTCCGAACGACCGCCGCGCAGAAGATCTTCGCGCAGAACGGCTACCGGCCCGTCGTGCCTGCCGCCGCGAAGGGCTTCTCGTTCCCGGTGCGCCCGCAGCTGTTCTCGATCAAGTGGCTGGGCGGTTGGGCGAAGGTCGACAACCGCTTCTTCAACGCGAACAGCGGGATCGTGACGAGGATCCAGCGCGAGGTCGGGACCCGCTGAGCACGCACGCCGAACCGTCCCCGCGCCCGGCCGCCGTCTCGCGGCCGGGCGCGATGATCACGCAGGGGCTCGTCACCGCGTACCTGACGCTGATCGTCCTGCTGCCGCTTGCGGCCGTCGTCTGGCAGTCGACCAAGGGTGAGCGCAGCTTCTGGGACGCCGTCAGCGACCCTCAGGCCGTGGCGGCCCTGAAGCTGACCCTGGTGGTCTCGGTCCTCGTCGCGCTCGTGAACGCCGTGGTCGGGACGCTGATCGCGTGGGTGCTCGTCCGCGACGAGTTCCCGGGCAAGTCGATCGTCAACGCGGTGATCGACCTGCCGTTCGCGCTGCCGACGATCGTCGCCGGGCTGACGCTGCTCGCCCTCTACGGCCCCGAGGGGCCGTTCGGCATCGACGTCGCGTTCTCCCGGGCCGCGATCCTGCTCGCGCTGCTCTTCGTGACGCTTCCCTTCGTGGTCCGGACGGTGCAGCCCGTGCTGCTCGAGCTCGACCGCGAGATGGAGGAAGCGGCAGCGTCGCTCGGCGCGAACGCGCTTCAGGTCTTCAGGCGCGTCGTCTTCCCGAACCTCTTTCCGGCCGTGCTCTCCGGCGTTGCGCTCGCGTTCGCGCGGGCGATCGGCGAGTTCGGCTCGGTGGTGCTGATCTCGGGGAACCTGCCCTTCGAGACCGAGGTGGCGTCCGTGTACATCTTCGGGCGGATCGAGAGCGGCGACCCGTCGGGCGCGGCCGCCGTGTCGGTCGTCCTGCTCGTCGTCTCCTTCGCCGCCCTCCTGCTGATCGGCGGCCTGCGCCGCCGCGTGACGAGGCACGACCGCGTTGGGTAAGTACGTCCTTCGCTTCACGGCGCTCGGCTACCTCGCGCTGCTGCTGCTCCTGCCGGTCGCGATGGTCTTCGGGCGGGCGTTCGAGAACGGCCTCGCTGCGGCGTGGGCGTCGGTCACGACACCCGAGGCGATCCACGCGTTCTGGATCACGATTCTGATCACGCTGATCGTCGTCCCCGCGAACACCATCTTCGGGATCGCCTGCGCGATCGTGATCGTCCGGCATCGCTTCCCCGGCAAGGGGCTCCTCAACGCGGTCGTCGACCTGCCGCTCGCGCTCTCGCCGATCGTCGTCGGCCTTGCGTTCCTGCTCCTCTTCGGGACCGGCGGGTGGCTCCACGACGTGCCGTTCGACGTCGTCTTCGCGCTCCCGGGCATGGTGCTCGCGTCGATCTTCGTCTCGCTGCCGTTCGTCGTGCGCGAGGTCGTCCCGGTGCTGCGCGAGATCGGCATCGAGCAGGAGCAGGCCGCGTCGACGCTCGGCGCGTCGTCGTGGCAGACGTTCCGTCGAGTCACGCTCCCGGCGATTCGCTGGGCGGTTGCCTACGGCATCGTCCTGACGACGGCGCGCGCGCTCGGCGAGTTCGGCGCCGTCAGCGTCGTCTCCGGGCGCATCGTCGGTAAGACCGAGACGATGACGCTGCACGTGGAGGAACGCTTCCAGTCGTTCGACTACGTCGGGGCCTACGCGGCGTCCGTCGTGCTCGCAATCCTCGCGATCGCCACGCTCGTCGCGATGAACCTGTTCAAGCCCAAGGAGGGCGCATGATCGAAGCACGGTCCGTCTCGAAGCAGTTCGGCTCGTTCGTCGCGCTCGACGACGTCTCGGTCGAGGTCCCCGCGGGGTCACTCACGGCGCTCCTCGGCCCGAGCGGCAGCGGCAAGTCGACGCTCTTGCGCATCATCGCCGGGCTCGAGCGGCCGGACGCCGGACGCGTGCTGATCGAGGGACACGACGTGACCTCCCGTCCACCGCAGGAGCGAGGCGTCGGGTTCGTCTTCCAGCACTACGCCGCGTTCAAGCACATGACCGTCGCGAAGAACGTCGCGTTCGGCCTCGAGATCCGCCGGCGTCCGAAGCAGGAGATCAAGGAGCGCGTCGGCCAGCTCCTCGAGCTCGTGCAGCTGAACGGCTTCGCCGATCGCTATCCCGCGCAGCTCTCCGGCGGACAGCGCCAGCGGATGGCCCTCGCCCGTGCGCTCGCCGTCGAGCCCGACGTCCTGCTGCTCGACGAGCCGTTCGGCGCGCTCGACGCACGCGTTCGCAAGGAGCTCCGCGCCTGGCTCCGCCGTCTCCACGACGAGGTGCACGTGACGACGATCTTCGTCACGCACGACCAGGAAGAGGCGATGGACCTCGCGGATCAGATCGTCGTGATGAGCCACGGGCAAGTCGAGCAGGTCGGGGGCGCGCGGGAGCTCTACGACAACCCGGCGAACGAGTTCGTGATGACCTTCGTCGGCGAGGTGAACCAGCTCGGCAGGTCGTTCGTGCGCCCCCACGACGTCGAGTTCGGCGAGGGCGACGAGGCGCGCGTCGAGCGGGTCGTGCACCTCGGGTTCGAGGTGCGCGTCGAGCTCAGGCTGGCGAACGGCGAGGAGCTCTGGGCCCAGGTGACGCGCGAGGAGGCTCAGCGGCTCGAGCTCGTCGAGGGCGCACGAGTGCGTGTTCGCCCAAGGCACGCGAAGGTCTTCGGATAGCCTCGCGCGCGGGTTGCCGCGCCTCCTGTCGACCCTTCTCGTTCTGGGCCTGCTCGGCGGAACCGCGGCGGCGTTCGCGGTCACCGAGCGGCTGAAGCTCGTCCCATCGCCGATCATCGCGCCGAAGGTGACGGAGGCCTTCTCCCCGGTCTGCGACTGCGCGACCGACGAAGCGCGGATCCGGTTCGGCCTGCGCGACGCCGATCGCCTGACCGTCACGATCATCGACGAGGACGGCGATCCGGTTGCCACGATCGCGGACGCCGAGTCGCTCCCGGCCGGGCCTGTGGAGTTCGTCTGGTCTGGTCGTGGCGCGCCTCAAGGCGCCTATCGCGCGCGCGTTCACCTCGACGATGCGAGACGGACGATCGTCATCCCGAACGAGCTGCGGATCGACACGACGCCGCCGACGCTCACGGTCGTGCAGATTGCTCCGACCGTGTTCTCGCCGGACGGAGACGGCAACGCCGACTTCGTGCGGGTGCGCTTTCGGCTCTCGGAGCGTGGGCGGGTCGTGCTGCTGGCGGACGGACGCGAGGTCGTCCGGAGCACCGTGCGACCGAGCGGCGAGGGGAAGATCGAGTGGTACGGGCGCGGCGCTCGAGTCGGGCAGCACTCGCTCGAGGTCGTGGCGTACGACCTCGCGGGGAACCGGTCGACGGCAGCTCGGGCGCTGGTTCGGCTTCGGTTCATCGAGCTCTTGCGGCAACGGATCGCCGTTCCGCCCGGCGTTCGCTTCGGCGTGGGCGTCTCGACGGACGCGGAGCGCTACCGCTGGAGACTCGGCGCGCGTACGGGTAGCTCGCGGACTCGGACACTCGCGCTTCGATCGCCGGTTCTGCCGGGCCGGTACACGCTCACCGTGTCGTACGGCGGTCATCGCGACGCGATTCCCGTCTTCGTGAGGGCGCAGCCGTGATCGTCGGCGGTGTCCTCGGTGCGCTCGGGCTGGCGGTGCTCGTCCTCGCCCGGGGGCGCGTCGCCCGACTTGCGGCACTCGGTGCGACGCTCGTCGGCGGGTCGATCCTCGTCGTCACGCTCAGGCCCGAGGGAAACGACACGCTGATCGCCGCCGGCGCGGTGCTCGGCGGTGCCGTGGCCGTCGGGCTCGCCGCGCTCTTCCTCCGCTGGCCGTGGTTGCTCCCGATGGCGACGCTGGCGTGTGCTCCCGCACGCGTGCCGGTGAAGGTCGGCGGCGAGGAAGCGAATCTGCTGCTGCCGCTGTACGTCGTCGTTCTCGCCGGGATGCTCGCGCTCGCGTGGGAGTTGCTCCGGGGCGACGTCCGGGCCCGAGAGCTCGGCCCGCTTGCGTGGCCGCTCGCGGCGTTCCTGGCGTGGGCCGGGGTCTCGCTCGTCTGGAGCGACGGCGCGCGCCAGGGGGCGGTGTCGCTGGCGGCGTTCTACCTTCCCTTCGGCCTGCTCGCGCTGATGCTCGCGCGCCTGCCCTGGAAGCGACGCTGGCTGAAGGCGCTCACCGTCCAGCTGATCGCGATGGCGGTCGTGTTCGCCGGGACCGGCGTCTACCAGTGGGTGACCCGCGACGTCTTCTGGAACCCGAAGGTGATCATCTCGAACGCGTACGCGCCGTTCTACCGCGTCAACTCGCTCTTCTGGGACCCCTCGATCTACGGACGCTTCCTCGTGGTCGCGATCCTCGTTGCGCTCGTGTCGGTGCTCTACGGCGCCCGGCGCGATTCCATCGTCGCCGCTGTCGTCGTCGTCGCGCTCTGGGTGGGCCTCGTCTTCTCGTTCTCCCAGTCGAGCTTCGTCGCGCTCGTCGCGGGGGTGCTCGGGGCGATCGCGCTGTCGTGGGAGCGACGCTCCGTCGTCGCGCTGGGGATCGCGGTCGTGGCGCTGCTCGCTGCCGGCTTCGTCGTGCCGTCGGTGCGGGCGGAGATCCTCGACAACACCGACCGCGCGACCGGGAATCGGTCGTCGCTCGTGCGTGAAGGGCTGCGCATCGCGGCCGACCACCCGGTGGCGGGCGTCGGGCTCGGCGGGTTCAAGAGTGCGTACGGCGAGCGAGTCGGCTTTCGCGCGGCAGACCCCGCGCGCGCCGCCTCGCACAACACGCCGGTCACCGTCGCGGCGGAGCTCGGCATCCCGGGCCTGCTCCTGTTCGCGTGGCTCGTCGCTGCCGCGCTCTGGCTCCCGTTTCGGAGGGCGTCCCGGAGCTTCGCGGGCCGCGCGTCGCTCTGTTTCGGTCTCGCCCTGCTGGCGATCCTCGTGCACTCGCTGTTCTACAACGCGTTCTTCGAGGACCCGATGAGCTGGAGCCTGCTCGGCCTGACCGCGCTCGGCTACGCCTGGCGCAGCAGCACGCGTGCGAGCCGGGCGCGCTCGAACGGCAAGTAGAAGCCGAGCGCGAAGAGCACGAGCGGGTAGGCCAGCACGAGCGCGATCGAGACGTCGAGGCGGTCGACGAGCCTGCCTGCCACCGTCAGCGCGCCGGCGGTCAGCAGCACCGTTGCGACTCGGCGCCACTGGTAGGGCACCGGGTAGAGCCGCTGCGAGTACGCGGCCATGGCGACGAACATGAACGCGAACGCGGTCAGCGCTGCCGCGGCCGCGCCCCGGATTCCGTAGGTCGGGATCAGCAGCAGGTTGAGGGCGACGTCGATCGCAGCAGCCGAGCCGGTGATCACCCAGTTGAACTGCGTCCGTCGCAGCCGCCCGATCCCGATCGCGACGACGGTGTACCCGCCCCAGAGCGCGCCGGCGAACGCGAGCGGGGCGACGACGTCTGCGCCGGGCCAGAACGCTTCGTTCCGCGCGAGCACCTGCACGATCCACGGTGCGAGCACGCCGAGCGCGAGCGACAGCCAGCAGGCGACGAAGAGCAGGTACGTGAGCACGAACGCGTAGGTGCGCTTGGCCTCGCGCTCGTCGTCGATCGAGTACGCGAACGCGGGCCAGGCAGTCCGGAACGCGACGAGCAGCAGCACCATCGCGGACGCGATGCGCACGCCGATCGAGTAGCGCCCGACGTCGTCCTGGCCCGACAGCCGTGCCAGGAAGAAGCGGTCGCTGAAGTTGAGGGCCCAGAGCGCGATGCCCGACGGCACGAGCGGCAGGCCGAACCGGTTCATCCGTCGCAGCAGCTCGCGGTCGAACTGGAGGCCGAGCTGCTCGCGGCGGTAGCCGAGCAGCGCCAGGTAGACGAGCAGCGTTCCGGTGAAGTTGCCGACGACGACGCCGAGCGGCCCCTGGTCGTAGACGACGACGAGCAGGACCGTCGTCGCGATCGTGAGCAGCACGTTGGCGAGGCTCGCGGCGACGAACGCGACCGAGCGCTCCTCGACCCGGAAGAGCGCGGTCAGCTGCTCGTAGTTCATCTGCGCCCAGATGCCGACGAACGCAGCGCGGACGAGCGTGACGTCGTCGATTCGGAGCGCGTCCGAGACCCACGGCGCGAAGAGCCAGCCGAGGACGAGGCCGAGCGTCGCCGTCGCCATCGTGAACCAGAACGCCGTCCGGAGCACCCGGACGCGGTCGGCGGGGTCCGGCGAGTCGAAGTAGAAGCGGAAGAACGCGGTCGAGATCCCCGCGCGGAGGAGCGTGACGAGGAGCGCGCCCAGCGCGACGAGCGTCTCCACCTTGCCGAAGTCCGCGGGTGTGAGGTAGCTCGTGTAGAGCGGCAGCAGCAGCACCGCGAGGAACCGGGAGACGAGCCCGCCGAGCCCGTAGATCGCGGAGTGCTTGCCGAGCCGCCGGAGCTGCGCGCCGATCATCGAATGCGAGCGTAGAGCGCGAGCAGGCGGTCGGCGATCTGCTCGTCGTCGTGCACTGCCTCGACGTACGCCCGGCTCGCCTCACCCCGGCGCTGCCGCTCGCCCGCGTCTTCGACCAACGGGCGGAGCGCGTCGACGAGCGTCTCCTTCGTCGCGTTCACGATCGGCACCTGGACGCCGAACGCTTCCTCCGTGCGGCGAACAGCCTCCTCGTGCAGAAAGGTGACGACCGGTTTCCCGAGTGCCATCGCCTCGATCGCGAAGATCCCGTACCAGCCGGCGTTGAGCTGGTCGACGACGATGTCCGCGCGGCGGTAGCGCTCGAGCGCCTCTTCGTGCGGGAGGCCGTGGACGACGTCGAGGTCGACGGGGAGCTCGGCGCACGCGGCCTCGACGAACTCGGTGCCCTTGCTCGCCTTGCGCGACGGGGCGTGCACCACGAGCGGGCGCTCGCCGCCTCGGCCCGGCGAGGGCGTGTAGTGCCGCAGGTCGATGCCGGGTGGGATCACCTCGGCATCGGGCACCCAGCGGATCGCGTCGTACGAGCCGACGACGCGAGCGTCGGCCGCGCGCGCGTAGGCGAGCTGCTCCGGCGTCTTGCCGCGGATGTCGGAGCCGACGAAGTGGAAGACGGCGCGCTTGCGGAGCAGTCGCAGGATCGGGAACTGCAACTTGCGCGGGACGAGCGTGAGCCCGAAGTAGAAGTGGAACACGTCGGTGCGCGGGAGCAGCCGCGCGAGCGCGCGCCATTGCGTCAGCTGCGCGCGGAGGAACCCGTCCGGGCGGTTCAGGTTCCAGTCGAACTCGGTCGGCCGAAACGGCTGCGGCTTGAAGACGACGAGCCGCGCGTCGACGCCGCGGCGCTTGAGCGCCTCGACGTTCTTGTACGCGATCCCGGCCATGTTCACGGGAGCGTGCGTGACCCGCAGCGGCTCCGGCGGTGCCGTCGTGTTCACGAATCGTTCCGAACTCGGCACGCCCCGTGCACAGACACGTCACACCCCGGCCGGTAGGCTCGAAGAGCATCACCCTGTTCCCCCAAAGGGAGGGTGGGGGGTGAGTGGGTGGGGGACGGGCCTGCTCGGCCGGCGCTTACTCGTCCCATTCGACCTGGTCGAAAAAGCGCAGGGCTCGGCGGGTCGGGCGGAGCTTTGCCGCTTCGGCGGCGAGCTCGGCTTCGTCGGTTTCCCCGAGGGCGAGCTTCACGCCGAGGTACGGGAGGTTCAGGTTCTCCTGGTAGACGACCGTCGAGATCCTCGGGTTGATCTCGATCACCGTGTCGCCGACGAGCTGGATGTTGAAGAAGTGGTCGAGCTCGAGCTCCGCGACGATCGAGGCGGCGACGGCCATCAGCGCAGGGTCGTCGAGCGTCTCGAAGTACATCGCGAGGCCGGCGCGCATCGCCTCGCGCGTCTTCGGATGCCCGATGACGATCCGGCCGCCGCGCGCGACTCCGTCGATCGTGCGCTCCTTGCCGCGCGCGAGCTCCATCACGAGCAGCTCGGGGCCGCCGTCCTCGGGCAGGAGCGCCAGCAGCTCCTCGAGCTGCAGCGCGGGCGCGACTCCGGGGCGGTTCGTGAGCAGCTGCTGAAGCGGATCGGCGCTCGCCGACAGGATCCGGAAGCCCCGCGAGCCGGACGACTCGAGCGGCTTCACCGCGACCTCCTCGCCCGGGTAGCCGAGCTCGCGCGCCGCCGCCTCGACGCCCGCTCTCCCGCGGGCTTGGCGCCAGGCCGGGCCGGGCGCGCCGATCGCGTCGAGGAGCGCGTAGGTCTCCGCCTTGTCGTTCGAACGGCGCACCGCGTCGGGCGAGGCGACGAGCACCGCGCACGGGAAGCGCTCGCGTGCGGCGGCGAGCCCGGGAAGGTCGTACGACGACTGCGGCAGCACCGCGTCGACACCTTCGCGCTCGGCCAACTCGACGAGGGCGTCGGCGAATCCCGGGTCGTCACCGGGAGGCACGACGTGGAACGCGTCGCACAGGTGACGGCCGACGGCGAGCTCCGCCATGTCGGTCCCGACGACACGGATGCGGCGCTCGCCGTTCTCGCGCAGCGCGCGGACGAGCGCCGCGGTGCCGGGCGACCCGGAGGCCGTGACGAGGACCGTCAGGTCGTTCACGTCAGGTCGATCCGGTCCGCAGCGAGCCGCTCGAGGTCGTGCTCGCGCTCGGCGTCGAGCATGGCGAGCATCGTCTCGCGCATGGTCTCGCCCGGATACACCCAGATCTCGGGATGCGTGAGCAGCTGCAGCCACTCGAACTCACCCGCCGCGAGCTCGGCGTGCGGACAGCCCGCGCGCCAGTGTTGGTTCGAGTCCGAGCGATAGTGGTCCCGCGAGAACCACGGCACGGACATCACGTTGACCGCGCCCTCGACGAGGCCCGCCATGAACTCGGGGTTCGGGTTGTGCCACGCGACCACGGGGTCGAAGCGCGCGTCGAGGTCGATGTTCGGGTTCACCGCGTGATGCCCGACGCGGTGCCCGAGCTCGCGCAGACGCGAGAGCGCGTGCTCGCCTTCCTCGGACGCGAGGTTGTAGAAGACGCTGCGCGTCATCAGGAAGTAGGTGGCCTGCGCGTCGGCTTCCGCTTCGAGCTCGGCGAGTTGCAGCGCAGCCCCGAGCGACAGGTCGACGTCGTGGCGGAGAAAGAGGTCGCCCGCCAGAGGCGACCGGTCGAAGGTCGCGTACCGATAGCCACCCGCCTTCGCCGCATCGAGCAGCTCGCGGTAGTGCGCCAGGTCGAACGCGCAGCTCACTCGACCACCACGTCCACGAGCTGTGCCGCCGCCTCGGCGCGCTCGAGCGCCTCGACGTTCGTGTCCGCGACCGCGATCACATAGCCGCGCCGATCCCCGTCGAGTTGCACGGGACGGATCGTCTCACCCACGGAGAGATAGACGTCGGCCTGCACGACGCCCGGGAACGCGCTCACCTTCTCCAGGCTTCCGATCTCCGTCACCTTCCCGGTCGGCAGCGGGCCGGGCGCGGCGGTGAGGAAGCGGATCGCGAGCGGCTGCATGAAGCGCGGGCGCGCCATTTCGTCAGGAACCTCCTCGCCGAGCGCCTGGCTCAGCGCGATCTCGATCAGGTCGACGCCGACCGCGTGACGGGCGAGGTCGGCCATCTGGCCGCCGGGGATCCGGGCGGCGACCTCGATCACGAGCACGCGCCCGTCGTCCGTTGCGAGGAGCTGCGGGAAGGCGATCCCGTCGCGCAGCCCGAGCGCGTGGACTGCGTGAACCGCCACGCGCTCCGCTTCCTCGAGCTGGTCCCCGTAGATCGTCGCCGGGTAGACATGGATCCAGCCGACGCCGAAGCCGATCCCGGGCGGACGCAGCCGGTCGGACAGCGTGAGCGGGAACGCCTCGCCGTCGCGGACGATCACGAGCCCGTTCAGCTCGAGCCCCTCGACGTACGACTCGATGATCGCCTCGTCCGTCGGAGACTCTCCGAGGGCGACGTGCAGGTGCCGCTCGAGATCGTCGGCGGTCTCGAGCCGGAAGACGCCGCGCTGACCGCCCGAGTCGGCCGGCTTCAAGACCGCCGGCAACCCCACGCGCTCCAGGGCCGCGTAGCCCTCGTGCACGTTCCGCACCGCCGCGAACTCCGGCTGGGGGACGCCCGCGTCGGCGAGCACGCGCCGCATCGCGATCTTCTGCGTCATCACGTACGCCGTTTCCGTGCCGATCCCGGGCAGGCCGAGCGCTTCGGCGACGGCGGCGACCACGGGCACCGCGCGGTCGGCCGAGATCGTCAGCACGCCGTCGACGGCGTGGCGACGGGCGACCTCGATCACGGCGTCGACGTCGCTGAAGTCGACGACCTCGGCGACGTCCGCTTCCCCGAGCCCCGGCGCGTCCGGGTTGCGGTCGACCGCGACGACGCGGAGCCCCAAGGCGCGGGCCTGCGCGATCGCTCTGCGCTGGTGCCGGCCTGCGCCGACGAAGAGAACCGTCTTCACGACGGCGAAACGCTACGTGTTGGCGGCCCGCGGCAGGAGCGGTCGCACCCGTTCCCACCGGTCGATCTCGCAGCCGTTGCGGCGGCGGAACTCGACCCAGAGCTTCCGCCCGCGGAACCACCCGGTGACACGCGCGACTCCGGGCCCCCCGTAGATCTCCGTGCAGACCCTGTTCTTCCCGACGGGCGCGAAGGGCGCCGAGAGCGAGCTGAGCTTGCGACATGCCGCCACGCGAGCAGGGAGCGTGCCGCCGGTCGGCCCACAGCGCAGCGTCCAGCGGTCCGACGGCCCATCGAGCCCCTGCGGCCAGACCGTGATCGTCAGCGCCGTCACGGCGGTCGCCAGGACGGTCATGAGCGTCAGGGTAGCCGGGGTAGAGTGGCCGCGTGGCGCTCGAAGGCAAGCGGATCCTGATCACCGGCGGCGCGGGCTTCATCGGCACGACGCTCGCCCGTCGGCTCGTCGACCGCAACGAGATCGTCGCGCTCGACAACCTCCACCGCGACGCGCTCTCGGCGAGCGACCTGCTGGAGCACCCGAACCTCACGTTCGTTCAGGGCGACGTCCTCGAGGCCGACTCGCTTCGGGAGCACGCGCAAGGCGTGACGCACATCGTCCACTGCGCGGGGATCGCGGGCGTCGACACGGTGCTCGAGAGCCCCGTGCGGACGATGCGCGTCAACGTGATCGGGACGTACAACGTGCTCGAGGCGGGGCTCGCGACGAACGACACGCTCGAGCGGCTCGTGGACTTCTCGACGAGCGAGGTCTTCGGCTCGCAGGCGTTCCGCGTCGCCGAGACGAGCCTGAGCGTCACGGGCTCGGTCGGTGAGGCGCGCTGGACCTACGCGGTCTCGAAGCTCGCGGGCGAGCACATGGCGCACGCCTACCACGCCGAGCTCGGGCTGCCGACGACCTCGGTTCGCCCGTTCAACGTCTACGGCCCCGAGCAGATGGGTGGCGGCGCGATCCGCGCGTTCATCGAGGCGGCGCTCGGTGGCCAGGACCTGACCATCCACGGCGACGGCTCGCAGATCCGCGCCTGGTGCTACGTCGACGACATGGTCGAGGGCACGCTCCTCGCGCTCGAGCATCCGAACGCGGTCGGCGAGAGCTTCAACATCGGCAACGCGCGCTCCGCGGTGACGATCTACGACCTCGCGCAGCGCATCAAGCGCGCGACCGAGGCGGCCGGCGAGATCGTCTTCCGGCCGCTCCACTACACCGACGTCGAGCTGCGCATCCCGAACGTCGACAAGGCCCGGAACCTGCTCGGCTTCGAGTCGCAGGTCGAGCTGGACGAGGGTCTCGCGCGGACGGTCGCGTGGTACCGCAGCAGGGCCTTGACAGGTAGTAAGTGACCACTTACTCTTTCGGCGGATGAGCCCCGTCGCGACCACCCGGATGTCCGCCGACGAGCGCCGCGAGGCGATCCTCGAAGCGGCGCGTGACGAGTTCGCCTCGACCGGCTACCACGGCACCTCCACGGAGACGATCGCCGAGCGGGCCGGGATCTCCCAGCCGTATCTGTTCCGGTTGTTCGGGACGAAGAAGGAGCTCTTCATCGCGAGCGTCCGACGCTGCTTCCGCGAGACGCTCGAGACGTTCCAGCGGGCCGCCGAAGGCAAGCGCGGCGAGGAGGCGCTGGCCGCGATGGGCGAGGCGTATCTGGGTCTGCTGGCCGACCGGAGCCGGCTGATGGCCCAAATGCAGGCCTACGCGTCGTGCGACGACCCGGAGATCCGGGCGGTCGTTCGCGAGGGCTACGGCGACCTGTTCACCTGGACCGAGCGCGTCTCGGGCCTGGGCCCAGAGGAGCTCGGCCAGTTCTTCGCCAAGGGGATGCTGCTGAACGTCGTCGCGGCGATGGACCTCCTCAACTCGGACGAGCCCTGGGCTCGCCGGCTGGTCGACGGCTGCCGGGCCGGGTAGGGAAGATCGGCCTCTTTTTTTCGTCCGTAAGGTAGTGATGAGTCAGTACCTAGACAACGAGCGCGGAAGGAGCAGCACGATGTTCGACAAGACCGGATCCAGGGCGCTGACGCTCTGGACGCTCGCGATCACGTCGATCGCCCTGTTCATGGTCGTCCTCGACAACCTCGTCGTGTCGACGGCGCTCCCGGTGATCCGGGTCGACCTCGGCGCGTCGATCGAGGAGCTCGAGTGGACCGTGAACGCGTACACCCTGACCTTCGCGGTCTTCCTCCTGACGGGCGCCGCACTCGGCGACCGCTTCGGACGGCGGCGCATGTTCGCCTCCGGGATCGCGCTCTTCACCGTCGCCTCGGCGGCGGCGGCACTCGCACCGTCGATGGAGGCGCTGATCGCCGCCCGCGCGGTGCAGGGTCTCGGCGGCGCGCTCGTGATGCCGCTCACGCTGACGATCCTCTCCGACGCGTTCCCGGCCGCCCGCCGCGGCGTCGCGCTCGGGATCTGGGGCGCGGTCGGCGGCATCGCGATCGCGAGCGGCCCGCTCGTCGGCGGCGCCGTGATCGAGGGCATCTCCTGGCAGTGGATCTTCTGGCTGAACGTCCCGGTCGGGATCGCGCTCGTCCCGCTCGCGATCACGCAGCTGCGCGAGAGCCACGGGCCGGAGAAGGCGCTCGACCTGCCCGGCCTCGCGCTGGCGAGCCTCGGTCTGCTCGGCGTCGTCTGGGGCCTCGTGAACGGCAACGGCGACGGCTGGGCGAGCCCGTCGATCGTCGCCTCGCTGACCGTCGGAGCTGCGCTCCTCGTCGCGTTCGTCCTGTGGGAGCTCCGCACGCCGAAGCCGATGCTGCCGATGCGGTTCTTCCGCAACCGCGGCTTCGCGGCCGCGAACGGGGCGTCGCTCGCGATGTCCTTCGGCATGTTCGGCTCGATCTTCCTGCTGACGCAGTTCTTCCAGACCGCGCAGGGCTACTCGCCGCTCGAGGCGGGCCTGCGCGTGCTGCCGTGGACCGCGATGCCGATGGTGGTCGCGCCGATCGCCGGCGCGCTCTCCGACAAGATCGGCTCGCGGCCGATTCTTGCGACCGGGCTCGCGCTGCAGGCGATCGGGCTCGCCTGGATCGCGGCGGCCTCGACCGCGACGGTCGGCTACGCGTCGCTCGTCGGCCCGTTCATCCTGTCGGGGATCGGCATGGGGATGTTCTTCGCGCCGATGGCGAACGTCATCCTCAGCTCGGTTCGCCCGGCCGAGGAGGGCAAGGCCTCCGGCGCGAACAACGCCGTGCGCGAGGTCGGCGGCGTGTTCGGCGTCGCGGTGCTCGCCTCGGTGTTCACGCGCTACGGCGGCTACGCGTCGCCGGAGACGTTCAACGACGGTCTCGTCGTCGCGACGTGGGTCGGCGCGGCCGTGGTCGCGGCAGGCGCGGTCGCCGCGCTCGCGATCCCGGGCAAGGCAAGCGCGCTGAGGCCGCAGCGGCCGAGCCCGCGCTGGCGGAAGCCGCCTAGACGCGCAGGAAGACTGGGGACCGGCCACGTCGGGTCCGGTTCCCAGCCCTCCCAGCCGGTCGGGAACGCGTCCGCCGCGATCACCCGCTCGGCCTCGGCACGTATCGCCCGCGCCTCGGCTTCCGAGAGGTAGCCCTGCACGACCGCCGCCGCGAGCTCGTCTTCGTCCTTCCAGCGCCACTCGCCGTCCTCGCTGCGAACGAGGTCGAGCAGCTGGTCGGCGGTGTCGACTCCGTCCCCCGAACGGCGGAACGGCTCCTGGAGGTTCACGTACCAGCTCGTCTCGAAGAGCCAGACGGCGTGCGCTGCGCCGACGGGCCAGAGCTGCAACACGCCGGGCGCGCGCCACGGACGCTCGACGAGCTGCTGCTCGTACGGCAGCTCGGAGCGGACCTCGGGCCGTAGGCACGGCGCACCGGGCGGCAGCCAGAGCGCGAGTAGCTCATCGTCGTCGCGCACCGCGAGCGCAGACCAGACCATGAACGTGTTGTCCCGCCAGACGTGACGGACGACGACGGGCGTTCCCGGCGCGAAGGTCTTCGCCACGGAGTCTGAGTGTAGGCTCAGGCCGACGATGGCCGAACCCGAGGTGTTCGCGGTTCCCTCGGCGTCTGCCGAGCCGGAGCCCGCGCCGAGCGTCTCCATGATCGTCCCGATCTTCGAGGAGGAGGCGACGGTCGACGAGCTCTACCGGCGCACGGTCGCTGCGCTCGAGCAGGACGGCCGCTCCTTCGAGATCCTGTTCGTGGACGACGGCTCGCGCGACGGGACGTTCGCGCGGCTCGAGCGCCTGCACGCCGCCGACCCGCGCGTGCGCGTCGTCCGCTTCAAGCGCAACTTCGGCCAGCATCCCGCGATGCAGGCCGGCCTCGCTCGTGCGCGCGGCGAGATCCTCGTCACGATGGACGGCGACCTCCAGAACGAGCCGGAGGACATCCCGAAGCTCGTGCAGGCGGTCGAGGCGGGCTCGGACGTCGCCAGTGGGCGCCGTCAGGCTCGTCACGACTCGTGGGGCAGAACGCTGCCGAGCCGGATGATCAACGGAATGCTCCGGCGCTTCACCGGGGTGGACATCTCGGACTTCGGCTGCGCGTTCAACGCGTACCGCCGCGACGTCGTCGAGCCGATGCTCGGCTCGATCGGCAAGCAGAAGTTCACGAAGGCGCTCATCCTCTCCGGCGGCGCGAGCGTCGTCGAGGTGGACGTCGGTCACGCCCCGCGGCAGGGCCGGTCGCGCTACTCGCCCTTTGAGGCTGACGAGGCTCGCGCTGCACGTCCTCGCGGGCTTCTGGCCGCAGCCGATCCAGTGGATCGGCATCGCGCTCGGCCTCGTCTGCAGCTTCCTCGCCCTTGCGCTCGGGGCCTACGGCGTGTGGTGGTGGATCGACCGCGGGAACTTCCCCGGCCCGCTCCTGGGCGGCGTCGCCGTTCTGTTCGTCTTGGGGATTCAGGGCTTCATCCTCGCGCTCGTCGGGGAGTACCTAGGCAGAATCCAGCGGGACGTCGAGGGTCGACCCCTCTACACGATCGACAAGGAGCTGTAGTTGCCGACGAAGCGCGTGCTCGTCACCGGCGGCGCCGGGTTCATCGCCGCGAACTTCATCCATCACCTGCTTCGCGCGACGCCGTACGAGGTCGTGTCGCTCGACGCGCTCACGTATGCGGGCAACGTCGCGAACCTCAAAGACGTGATGGCGCACGAGCGCCTGTCGTTCGTGCACGGCGACATCCGCGACGTCGAGCTGGTGGCCGGCGTCGTCTCGGAGTGCGACGTGATCGTGAACGCGGCCGCGGAGTCGCACGTCGAGAAGTCGATCGAGGACGGCGCCTCCGAGTTCGTGACGACGAACGTCGAGGGGACGCAGATCCTGCTCGACGCGATCCGCCGCAGCCCCGTCGAGCGCTTCATCCTGATCTCGTCGAGCGAGGTGTACGGCACGGCTGAGTCTGCGCCGATGGACGAACGCCATCCGCTCGAGCCGCGCTCGCCGTACGCGGCGACCAAGGCCGGCGCCGACCGACTCGCGTACTCGTACTTCGTCACCTACGGCCTGCCGATCGTGATCGTGCGCCCGTTCAACAACTACGGCCAGCGCCAGCATCCGGAGAAGGTGATCCCGCGGTTCATCACGCAGGCGCTGCAGGACCTCCCGCTGACGATCCACGGCGACGGTCACGCGTCCCGCGACTGGCTCTACGTCGACGACACGGCGGAGGCGATCGAGGCGATCATCTCCGCGCCCCGCGAACAGGTTGCGGGCGAGGTGCTGAACGTCGCGACCGGGGTCGACATCTCCGTGGCGGAGATCGCGAACCGCGTGCTCGACGCGCTCGGGAAGCCGCGCGACCTGACGACGCACGTGCCGGAGCGGCTCGGGCAGGTCGACCGGCACATCGGCTCGACCGACAAGATGGAGCAACTGACCGGATGGCGCGCGCGGACCTCGTTCGACGACGGGCTCGCGCGCACGATCGACTGGTACCGCGAGAACGAGGCCTGGTGGAGAGAAGTACTGGCGCGCCCGAGCGGCGTCGCAGGCGCCTCCTCGTCCTAGGCGCAGGCGCCGCGCAGCTCGGGCTGCTCGAGGCCGCACGCGCGCTGGACCTGTTCGTGATCGCGGTCGACCGCGATCCCGCCGCGCCCGGCTTCCCGCTCGCGGACCGCCGCGCGATCATCTCGACCGAGGACGAGCCGGGGATCGAGCGGCTCGCCGAAGCCGAGCGGATCAACGGCGTGATCGCGCCGGGCATCGACTGGCCGGTCGCGGTCGCCGCGCGCGTCGCGAAGCGGCTCGGGCTCGCGCACCCGCTCACGCCCGAGGTCGCGCAGCTGGCGATCTCGAAGGTCAAGCAGCGCGAGCGCTTCGCGGAGACCGGCGTTCCGCAGCCGCGCACCGAGATCGCCAAGAGCCTCGCCGAGGCGCGCGCCGCGGTCGAGCGCCTCGGCTTCCCGTGCGTCGTCAAGGCGCCGGACCGCCAGGGACAGCGCGGGCTCGCGCTCGTCGAGGACGAGTCGGCGTTCGCCGCTGCGGTGGACGCCGCGATCGAGGCGTCGCGCTCGAGCTCGTGCCTCGTCGAGGAGCTGATCGACGGGCAGGAGGTGACGGTGAACGCGTTCTCGCTCGACGGGCGGTTTCACCCGCTCACCGTGACCGACCGCGTGCGCGCCGAGCCGCCCGCGTTCGGCGTCGCGCTCGCGCACGTCTGGCCGAGCGCGCTCGCGCCGGTGCAGGTCGGGACGGCCGTCGAGGCCGCGCGGGAGGCTGCGGCCGCGCTCGGGATCGAGAACGGCCCGACGTACACGCAGGTCGTCGTCGGCTCGCAGGGGGCAAAGGTCGTCGAGCTCGCCGCGCGGCTCGGCGGCGGGCACGACGCGGAGCTCTGCGAGGCCGCGCTCGGCGTCGACCTGAACGAGCTCGCGCTCGCCGCGGCGCTCGGCGAGCCGATCCCGCCGCAGGTGCTCGCGCCGCTCGAGCCGGTCGGCGGTGCGGTGACGCGGTTCCTCACGGCGCCGCCCGGCGAGCTGCGCGCGGTCGAGGGCGTCGACGACGCGCTCGCGGTCGAGGGTGTCGCGCGCGCGCGGATCTACCGCACGCCGGGCTGGCGCTTCGGCGAGTTCCGCATCGGCTCGGACCGGGCGGGCGCGGTGCAGGCGGTCGGCGACAGCCGCGCGCAGGCGCTGGAGCGGGCCGCGGCCGCCGCGGAGCGCATACGCTTCGTCACCGCCGATGTCGACGCCAAAGCTCTCGCGTAGGCGGGAAACCTTCCTCTCGTTCCAGCCTCCCGCGATCGGCGAGGAGGAGATCGACGCCGTCGCGGAGACGCTCCGCTCGGGCTGGCTGACGACCGGGCCGCGCACGGCGGAGCTCGAGGAGCGCTTCGCCGAGTACGTCGGCGCGAAGCACGCAGTCGCGCTCTCGTCGGGCACGGCGGCCCTGCACCTCTCGGTGCTCGCGCTCGGGGTGGGTCCCGGCGACGAGGTGATCACGACGCCGATCACCTGGCCGGCCACCGCCAACGTGATCGTGCACGCGGGCGCGACGCCCGTCTTCGTCGACGTGCGCGAGGGCGATCTCAACCTCGACCCGGACCTCGTGAAGGAGGCCGTGACCCCGCGAACGAAGGCGATCATGCCCGTCGACCTCGCGGGTCAGCCCGCCGACCTGGATCCGCTGCTCGAGCTCGGCCTGCCGATCGTCGAGGACGCGGCGCATGCCGCGGAGTCCGAGTACCGCGGCCGCAAGGTCGGCTCGATCGTCGACGCGACGTGCTTCTCGCTCTACGCGACGAAGAACATCGCCGCGGGGGAAGGCGGGATCGTCACGACCGACCGCGACGACATCGCCGAGGCGATCAGCGACCGGAGGTTGATGCGCCGCGGACACGGGTCGCTCTACGACATCGGCGTGCCGGGCTACAAGGCGAACCTCAGCGACGTGCTCGCCTCGATCGCGCTCGTGCAGCTCGGGAAGGTCGACGCGCACCGCGCGATCCGCGAGCGCCACGTCGCGCTCTACGACGCGGCCGTCGCCGAGCTCGACGGCATCACGCCGCTCACGCGTGACCCGCGCGACGTGCACGCGCTGCACCTCTACGTCGTGCGCGTCGATGCCGAAGAAGCAGGCGCGACGCGTGACGAGTACCAGCGCGCATTGACGGACGAGAACATCGGCACGTCGATCCACTTCCTGCCCGTGCATCTGTTGACGTGGTACCGCGAGCAGTGGCCGGAGGTCTCGCTCCCGGTCGCGGAGCGCGCCGGCTCGGAGGTTCTCTCGCTGCCGCTCTCGCCGGCGCACTCCGACGAGGACGTCGAGGACGCGATCGCGGCGCTCCGGCGCGTGCACGAGCGCTTCGCTGGATGAGCAGATCCGCGCGCGTCCTCGCGACGCTTCTCGTCACCGGACTCGCCGTCGCGTACATCCTCTGGAAGGTCGACGTCGGCGAGGCGCTGGCCACGATCGCCGACGCGAGCCTCGCCTGGTTCTTCCTCTCCGCCGCGATCATGCTCGTCACGGTGCTGCCGATGGCGTGGCGCTGGCAGTGGCTGCTCGGCGCGCACGGGATCCACGACCGCCTGCCGTGGCTCGTCCGCGCGTACCTCGTCTCGTACGCGGCGGGGCAGATCCTCCCGACCTCGATCGGGGGCGACGCGATGCGCATCTTCGAGACGTCGCGGCGTCACCCGGGGCGCGGTGGGCCGGTCGCGGGCTCCGTGCTGCTCGAGCGGGCGCTCGGCGGTGCGGCCACGCTCGCGCTGGGAGCGGTGGGGCTCGCGCTCGCGGTCGGGAACTACGACGTCGGCGCGTATCTCTGGATCGAGGCGGCCTTCGTCGTCGCGACCGTGGTGCTCGCGTTCGTGCTCTTCTCGAGCTCGCTGCGGCCGCTGCTCGCGCGGCTCGCTCCGCTGCTCCGGCCGTTGCGGCTCGACCGCATCGTGCGCGCCGTTTACGAGGCGATCCACTCGTACCGGTCGACGCCTCGGCTGCTCGTCGGCGTCTTCGCGCTGACGCTCGCGGTCCAGGCCGTGCGCGTGCTCGCGATCTGGGCGGCCGCGGAGGCGGTCGGCATCGACCTCTCCGTCCGCGTCTTCTACGTGATGGGGCCGCTCTTCTTCCTCGTGCTGCTCGTGCCGTTCACGCTGAACGGGTTCGCGGTGCGCGAGGCGTTCTTCGTCAGCTTCCTCGGCAACCTCGGCGTCCCGTCCGACCAGGCGTTCGCAGCGGGGTTCCTGTTCTTCCTCGTGACGATCGTGCTCTCGCTTCCCGGTCTCGCCATCCTCGCCTGGGAGAACCTGCGCCGTGAGTGAGGTCGCCGTCGTCGTCGTGACCTACAACGCGATGCCGTGGCTCGAGCGGTGCCTCGAGAGCGTGCGCGAGTACCCGACGGTCGTCGTCGACCACGGCTCGAGGGACGAGACGCTCGAGGTGGCCCGGCGCTTCGAGAACGTGCGCGTCGTGGAGCAGCCGAACGACGGGGTCGGCGCGGGGTGGAACCGCGGTGTCGCCGAGTCGACGGAACCGTGGGTGTTCCTGCTGAACGCCGACGCCTGGGTGCTCGGCGACGGGCTCGCGCGACTCGTCGAGTTCGCGAACGACCGGCCGCGGGCCGCGCTCGTCGGCCCGAGGTTGCTGAACACCGACGGGACGCTGCAGCGCTCGGCACGGGGCTTTCCGACGCCGTGGCGGCTCGCGACCGAGTTCTTCTTCCTGCGCAAGCTCGCGCCGCGCTCGCGGCTCTTCAACGCCTTCTACGCCGCGAACTGGGACCACGCGACGGAACGCGACGTCGAGTGGCTGAGCGGAGCCGCGATGCTCGTGCGTCGGCGCGCCGTGGAGCAGGTCGGCGGCGTCGACGAGTCGTTCTTCATGTTCAACGAGGAGTCGGACTGGCAGTACCGCATGCGCGACGCGGGCTGGCAGGTCGTGTTCTTCCCCGGCGCCGAGGTGGTGCACGTCGGCGGCGACGCGACGAAACGCGACTGGGGGCGCATGTTCACCACGCAGGTGCGGAGCCACGTGCGCTTCGTGCGCAAGCACGAGGGCGCCGGCCCCGCCGCGCTCACGCGCGTGCTGCTCGTCGTCGCGCTCGCGGTTCGCGGGCTCATCTTCCGCGGCCCGCGCGGGCGGAGCTACCGGCAGGCGGCCCGCGGCCTGCTGAAGCCGTGATCGAGCTCTATCTTCGGTTACTGGGGGCGACGCTCCTGCTCCTGTTGCCCGGCGCGCTGCTCGCACGGTCGGCCTCCGGTGCGGTCGTGACGAGCCTGGCGTTGATCTTCGGCGCGATGGTCGTCGTGTTCGCGACGGGCTCGTCGCTGACGCTCGCCCTCTGGCTGCTGCTCGCGGCGGGACTCGTCGCGATCCCGGTCGGCCTCAGAGGCCGACCGCTCCGCAGGCCGGATCCGATCTGGCTCGGTGTGCTCGGGGTCGGCGTGCTCGTCGGCGTGCTGCTCTGGCAGGTGCTCCCCGAGCCCTCCGGCGACGCGCTGTTCCACCTCGCGCGCGTGCGGAAGCTCGTCGCGTTCGACGAGCTCTCGCTCGAAGGCGTGGGCGAGTTCGTGGACGGCGGGCTGCACCCCGGCTACGCGTTCCCGCTCTGGCACGCGTTCCTCGCGCTGGTCGCGAAGCTCGCGGGCGTCGACCCGGCACAGGTCGTCGTGCACGAAGCGGCCGTGCTCGCGCCGCTCTCGTTCCTCGTCGTCTACGAAGCGGGCGTCGCGGTCTTCCGCTCTCGCTGGCTCGGCGTCGCGACGCTCGCGGGGACGATCGGCGTCACCGCGCTCGCGTCCGGCTCCGGCGGCGCGCTCCGGCTGCTCGCGCTGCCTGCGACCGCCGGTGGACGCATGCTGCTCGTGCCGGCCGCGCTTGCGCTCGTCTTCACCTACCTGCACGAGCCGACGCGCGCGCGACTCGCGCTCGTCGCAGGTGCGGGGCTCGTGCTCGCGGTCGTGCACCCGACCTACGCGCTGTTCCTGCTGCTCGTGCTGGTCGGCTTCGCCGTCGTCCGCGCGGTGATCGAGCCGTCGGAGCTCCGGAGGCTCCTCCTCGCGGGCGCTGCCTTCACGGTCGGCGCCGCGGTCTTCCTCGCGTGGCTCTTCCCCGTCGTGCAGGACACCGCGTCGTTCACGCCGTCCGGCGAGCAGGTGCTGTCGAAGCGGCATGGGTTCGAGCGCTATCCCGGCCAGTTCATCGTGGAGTCGGAGAGCAGCTTCCACCTGAACCCCGAGGTCCTGACGCGGGCCGGCCCGGTGCCGCTCGCCGCGCTCTGCCTCGTGCCGCTCGCGCTCTTCGCGGTGCGTCGACGCTGGGCCGCGCTCGTCCTCGGCGGAACGCTCGTCGTCCTCGCGGTCCTGCTGTCGGACGTGCTCTTCCCGCGCTTCGTCGACGCGGTGTCGCTCTCGCAGGCGCGGCGCCTGGCCGCCTTCCTGCCGTTGGCCTTCGCGCTGGCGGGGGGCGTCGCCGTGCTCGCGCGCGTGCTGTCGTGGGCGGTGCTGCCGCTCGCGCTCGCGGCGGGCATCGCGCTCGAGTGGGCCTGGCCCGGCGACTTCGGCTACCGCCTCGAGGAGGGTGGCCCGACGTGGCCGGTCTGGATCGCCCTCGTCGGCTCGCTCGCCGCGATCGTGCTCGGCTTCCTGCTGCGCTCGAGGCTGCCGACGCTGGAGCGGGCGGACTGGCTACCGGCCGCGGCGTGCGTGCTCTTCGTCGTCCCGATGGCCGTCACCTCGGGTTGGGAGCGGCCGCAGCCGCACCAGGAGCTGAGCCCCGGCCTTCGGGCGGCGCTCGACGAGCACGTGCAGCCGGGCGACGTCGTGCTCTCGGATCCCGAGACGTCGTACTGGATCGCCGCGTACGCGCCGGTGTACGTCGCCGTCTCGGCGCCGACGCACGTCGGGGACACGAAGGCGAACCGGCCGTACGAGCGCGTCCAGAGCTGGGAGGACTACAAGCGGACGGGGCGCTTCCCCGACCGCTACGACTGGGTCGTGCTCGATCGAGAACGCGTGAACCAGGTCACGTGCGCGCCCAGGCTCTTCTCGGACGGCCGCTACACGCTCTGCGCGAGCACGCAGAGGCGGTAGCGAAACAGGTCGAGCCGCGGGCCTGCGACCTTCTCGACGGCGCGGAGCCCGCGGAAGAAGCTCGGCCGCCACTCGCTCCGCAGGACGCGGAAGCCGCCCTGCTCGAGCACGCGCGTCATGTGGTCTGCGTCGCGCAGGCCGATGTGCGTCGGGTTCTGCGCGAGCACGAAGTCTCGTTCCTTCATTCGCTCGATCAAATGGCGTGGGTTCGGCGCGTACACGGCGAACGTCCCGCCGGGCACGAGCACGCGCTGCAGCTCCGAGCACATCGCGAGGAAGACGTCGTCGCGGATGTGCTCGACGAAGTCGGCCGCGACGGCCTTGTCGAAGCTCGCGTCGGCGAACGGAAGCTCAGTCGCGTCGGCGACCTCGAACGCGCACTCGGGAAAGAGCTCGCGGGCCTTCGCGATCGCGAGCTCCTCGAAGTCGATCCCGACGGCGTCGGCGCCGAACGACGAGAGGTAGTGCGTGATCGCGCCGGCGGCGCAGCCGAGGTCGAGGATCCGGTCGCCTGGCTGCGGGTCGACGAGGTCGCGCACGGCCTCGAGGCGCAGCTCGGTCCACGGCGTCCGCTCGAGGTACTCGTTCGCCATCGTGTCCATGAAGCGCTCGTCGTAGCTCGACGGCGCCTTGCGGAGAGCGATCACGCGGCCGCCTCGAGCGGGGCGGGCTCGGGCGCCTCGACGCCGAGGGCCGCGCGGTAGGCAGCGACCGTGGCCTGCGTGACGGCCGGCCAGGCGAAGCGCTCCGCGACGTCGGCGCGGGCGTTCTCCCCGAGCCGATGCCGAAGCGCAGGGTCGGCGAGCAGGAGCTTGACCGCGACGCGCAGGGCTGCGGGGTTGCCGGGCTCCACGAGGAAGCCGGTTCGGGCGTGGCGGACGAGCTCCTGCAGGCCGCCGACCGCGGTCGCCACGACGGGCTTGCCGTGGGCCATCGCCTCGGCGCAGACGATCCCGAAGCCCTCGCTCCGCGAGGGGCAGACGACGACGGCCGCGCGGCGGTAGCGCTCGGCCAGCTCGGCCGCGGACAGGAAGCCCAGCGCGTCGGGCACCAGGTCCCGCAGGGGCCCGTCCCCGGCGACGACGAGGTTGAGCCCACGGCAGGCCTCCACAAGCTCCTGAATGCCCTTCTCCGGGCTCAGGCGGCCCTGCGAACAGGATCTCGGCGGGCTCGACCTCTCCTGACGTCTGGGCGGGCAACACGATGCCGTTGGGGATGACGCGGACCTCGCGGGCACCACAGCGGCGGGCGGCCGCGGCGAGAGGCTCTGAGACGGCGATCACGAGCCGCGCCCGGCGGAGGATCGCGCCGACGAGGCGCGGGCTTCGGTCGGCGAGCTCGAGGTCGCCGAACCGGCCGGCGGAGCCGGAGCCGTGGAGGGTCAGGACGAAAGGCTTGCCGGCGAGCGCGGCGACGAGGCCGGAGAGGAGCCAGTGCGCGTGGACGAGCTCGCAGTCGGCCCGGCGCAGGGCGAGCACCGAGCGCGCGAGGAAGAGCGGGGCGAGCCAGGGGCGGCGCCGCAGCTTCGCGACGACCCCGCCCTCGCCTGCCAGGGTCGGGTGGACGACCTGGACGGCCACGCCCTGCGCCCGGAGGCGCTCGACCGCGTCGGCCACGAAGCGACCCGAGGGGTCGTGGTCGCCGGCGGGGAAGGAGGTCGTGAAGACGGCGACGCGGAGCGCGGCCGACCGGTCGGCCCAAGGCCGTCCCTGCCGCCTGCGCTCGTGGAGGGGAGAGGCGAAAACACCCACAGGAGAGGTATCGGCGGGCGCCTCTAAGCTCTTGAACGTGCGGCCACCGGCGATCGTCGTCGACGTGGGCTTCGTCAACGGCCTCTCCGCGATCAGGTCGCTTCGACGGGCCGGCGTCCGCGTCTTCGCGGTCGACCACAAGCCGAGCGCCCTCGGGTTCCGGTCGCGCTACGCGACGAAGGTCGTGGCCCCGAGCCCGCTGGCCGACGAGGAGGGGTTCGTCGAGACGCTCCGCGGCCTCGGCCCCGGCGTGGTCTTCGCGACCCACGACGAGGGCCTGCGGGCGATCGCGCGCCACCGAGACTCGCTCGAGCTCCTCTGCCCGTTCCCGCGCGACCTCGAGCGGCTCCAGAAGAAGCGCGTGCAGCTCGACGCGGCGCTCCACACGCCGGACACGCGCTACCCCGAGAGCGCGGCTCGAAGCCGTCGCCGCGGCGGCAGAGATCGGCTACCCCGTCCTGCTGAAGCCGTCGGAGCCGGTCGGCTTCCGGCAGCAGTACGGCAAGCAGGCCGTGATCTGCAACACGGCGGCCGAGGTCGAGGAGGCGTACGGCCAGATCGAGCCGTGGGAGCCGATGGTGCAGGACCTGATCCCGGGCGGGGACGACGAGCTCTACACGCTCGGCGCGTACCTGAGCGAGTCGCTCGAGCCGCTCGGCCTCTTCTGCGGCCGCAAGCTGATCCAGACGCCGCCGGGGATCGGCACCGCTCGGCTGGCTGAGGCGGTGTGGGTCGACGAGGTGGTCGACGCGGGGCTGCACCTGCTGCGCGCGCTCGGCTGCAACGGGTTGTCGCAGGTCGAGTTCAAGCGCGACCCGCGCGACGGGAAGTTCAAGCTGATGGAGGTGAACCCGCGTCTCTGGCAGTGGCACTCGCTCGCGCGCGCGAGCGGCGTCGACCTGCCGCTGATCGCCTACCGCGACCTGACCGGCGAGCCGGTCGAGGCCGTGCGGATGAACGGCGGCCGCCGCAAGTGGGCGATCCTGCTGATGCCCGGCGAGCGGCCCGTCGTGCCGCGGCCGCCGTTCGTCGAGGCGACGTGGTCGTGGCGGGACCCCAAGCCCGCGGTCGTGCACGCGGTGCGCGCGCTTCGCCGCTCCAGGTGAAGGTCCTCATCGTCACGATGTACTGGCCGCCCGCGGGCGGCGCCGGCGTGCAGCGGCCGCTGAAGTTCGCGACGCACCTGCCGGCGCTCGGGATCGAGACGCACGTGCTCGCGCCCGACGATCCGAAGTGGATCCACCGCGACGACGAGCTGGTCTCGCCGACGCAGGCGTGGGTGCACCGTGCGCGCTACGTCGGGCCGAAGGGTCGACGGCCCGCGGAGGAGCTGCACGGTGCAGGCACGCTCGAGCGTGCGACGAAGATGGCGCTGCTCACGTACCGACGCGTGCTCGTCCCCGATGAGAACGTGACGTGGAACGCGACCGCGATCCCCGCCGCTGTTCGCGTCGTGCGCGCCGAGGGGATCGACGTCGTCCTCACGACCTCGCCGCCGAATTCGGTGCATCTGATCGGCGCGGCGGTGAAGCGCCTGACCGGCGTCAAGTGGGTCGCCGACGTGCGCGACTCGATGGTGCGGAACGCGGACCGTCCCGTCGAGACGCTTGCGGCCCGCGCGAAGGAGCGGACGCAGGAGACCGTCGGGCGGCTGATCGCGCGCTACGCCGACGAGTCGGTCGCCGTCTCGGACTTCATCGCCGAGGAGCTCCGTTCGCTCGGCGCGAAGGGCGAGGTGACCGTGATCTCGAACGGCGCCGACTTCGACGACTTCGCGGGGCTCGAGTACCGGCCGAACGACCGCTTCCGCGTCACGCACACCGGCGCGATGTTCGGCAAGCGCGACCCGCGCCCGTTCCTGACCGCGTTCGCGCGCGCCGACCTCCCGGACTCGGTCGCGCGGTTCGTCGGCGACTTCCGCGAGGCCGACCGCGAGTGGGCCGAAGGGCTCGGCCTCGGCGAGCGGCTCGAGCTGCTCCCGTACGTCCCGCGCCGCCGGTCGCTCGAGCTCCAGCGCGACTCCGAGGTGAACCTGCTGCTGATGCCCGAGGTGCCGGGCCGCGGCTCGGGCGTGATCGCCGCGAAGGTCTTCGAGTACCTGGCCGCCGAGCGGCCGATCATCGCCGCCGTCCCGCCCGACGGTGCGACCGCGGCGTTCGTGCGCGACGCCGAGGCGGGCGTGATCGTCGCGCCCGACGACGTCGACGCGATCGAGTCGGCGCTCCGCGACCTGCACGCGCGCTGGCAGGCGGGCTCGCTCGCAGGCACGCCGCTCTCGCCGGAGCGCCGCACGAAGCTCGACCGGCGAACGCGCGCCGAGGAGCTCGCGCGCGTGCTGAGGGACCTCGCGCAATGACCCGCTTCCTCTTCCTCGCAACCATCTTCTCGGTGACGTTCGAGAAGGTGCACTGGTCGGTCGGCGGGACGCTGACGCTCGCCGACGTCCTGACCACGCTCTTCCTCGCCTCGTTCGTGATCGACCGCGTCGCGGCGGGCGACTGGAAGCTCGCGCACACGGCGATCGTCGCGCTCGCGTTCGGGCTCGCGTTCCTCGCGGTCTACCTCGTCGGGTTCTTCAACCTCGACACGACGCAGGGGATCGCGCAATTCGGCAAGGGCATCTACAAGTTCGGGCTCCACTTCGGCTTCCTGGCGGCGGGCGTCGCGTACGTGATCCGGCACGGCCGGCGCTTCGCGTTCACCGCGTTCGGCGTCTTCGTCGCCGGGATCGCCGCCAACGCTGCGTACGGGATCGTGCAGCTCGTGCTGGCGCGCGCCGGGTTCAACCTCGACACGCTGCTCCTGAGCCCGCTGACGCGAGGCGCGAGCCAGATCAACGTCTACGGCTCGGTCGGCGGCGACCAGAGCGTCTACCGGCCGAACGCCCTCACCGGCGACCCGAACCACCTCGGGATCATGCTGCTCGTCCCGCTGCTCGCTCTGACGCCGATCTACCTTCGGAATCGCTCGCCGTGGCTGGCCGCGCTGCTCGGGTTCCTGCTCGTCGTCGAGCTCGCGACGTTGTCACGCAGCGGGTTGGTCGGGCTCGGCGTCGGCTTCCTCGTGCTGCTCACGCAGTACCGGACCGAGCTGCTCTCACGCGCGATCGCCGTTCCCGTTGCCGTGGTGGCGGCGTTCGTCGTCTGGATCGTCTCGCGCCGCGCCGACTTCTTCCTCGAGGTGATCCGCTCGCGCATCTCGACGGGCGACGCGTCGACGTCCGCGCACTTCGACGTCTACGGCTTCATCCCCGACGTGCTCTCGTCGCATCCGCTCTTCGGGCTCGGGCTGAACAACTTCAGCGTCTACTACGAGTTCGCGACCGGGAAGGACAACTGGGGCCCGCACTCGTTCTACGTCGCGCTGCTCGTCGAGACCGGGCTCGTCGGGACGCTGCTCTTCGGTGCGTTCCTCGTGTGGCTCTTCCGCCGCCTGCGCGACGCGCGGGCGTTCGAGCCGCAGCTGGCGTGGGGCCTCACCGCGGCGCTCGCGGGAACGATGGCGGCGAACCTCTTCTACCTGACGATGCAGTTCTACTACTTCTACGTGCTGGCGATCTTCGCGCTCGCGCTGCCCGTGGTGACGGCAGGGGCGATCGGCCGGCGACCGGATCGAGCCGGCGATCGCGCGTAGCGGCGTCGCGCTCCAGCCAGCGCTCGAACGAGATCGACGGCGCCGATCAGCCAGGCCGGCGTTGCCGGGTGCAGGAACTCGAACGGCCGGCAGACGCTCGACGTCGAGGCCCGCCGCCTCGAACGCGCGCGGAGGTCGCCCGCCAGGAAGGCGGTCTCGTGCTGCGTGACGTGTCGCGCCTGCCGACGAGCTCGATCGCTGCGCTCGGCCCAGACCTGCGGGTTCGCGAGGTTCGGCTCGCTGAAGGCGAAGCGCCCGCCGGCTCGGAGGTAGCGAGAACGTGTGCGCGAAGCACGCGTCGAGGTCGACGTGGTGCAGGACGCTCACCCCGACGATCGCGTCGAACTCGCGTCCCTCGAGGCCTTCGCCGGTCTCGACGTTCCCGACCACGACTCGGCACGATCGCCGACGCGTTCGCGGGCGATCGCGGCGGTCGTCTCGCTGAGCTCGACCGCGACGAGCTCGCAGCCGCTCTCGAGCAGCCTCGTCGTGAACTCTCCGGTGCCGCACCCGAGCTCGAGGCAGCGGACTCCGGGGGCGAGCCGGGCCGGCTCGGTCAGCAGTCGCGCGCGACGCTCGGCGCGCAGCGTTCCGGCCGGGCCCGACCAACCCCAGACGTGCTCCTCGCCGGACGCGATCAACTCGCCCTGCCGGCGCTCCGTCGTCGTAGCGCTCGCGCTCACTTCGGCTCCAGACCCGCGCGATCTCGGCGGAGTCAGGGCGAATCGCCGGCCGTCCGTCCTCGGAAGCGAGGCGGTACGGGTACGTCGGCGAGTGGCGGACGTAGCGTGCTGCCGAGCTCGAAGTAGCGGACGTCGGGAGTCCAGGTCGGTACGACGAGCACGAGGCGAACCTCGTTCGGCGCGAGGCCGACGAGCGCCTCGGCGCGCGCGGCCTTGCCGGCCGCTTCGAGTCGCGCCGCGTGCTCCGCCGGCGCGTTGCGGTCCTCGCAACGCCGGCCACGCGATCAGGAGCACGATCGGCCAGACCAGGAGGGATGCGCGTGCCGCGGGCGTGCGCTGCGAAGAGCCAGAGCAGCGCAGGCACCGCGAGCACGAACGACGGCGCGAGGTAGTGGGGGGCGGCGGGCGCGCCGAACGCGAGCACGCCGAGCGTCAGCGCCCCGACCGCCCAGACGACGGGCCGCGGGTCGCCGCGCACTGAGCCCGAACACGACCGCGAGCGCCGCGACCGCAGAACAGCACGAGTCGCCGCCGAAGCCGACGAGGTCGTCGAGTCCGGCGAGCGGCGTCCGGAACGACGGCACGTCCTGCTGCACGCCTTGGCCGGCAGCGTACTTCGCGAGCAGCGACGAGCGCCTGCAGGCCCGTCCTCCGGGTCGAGCAGCACCGGCAGCAGCACGCCCGGCGGCGTAACGCGAGCGCCACCGGGGCGGCCCGGCTCCTCGCAGCGACAAGCGTCGCGACGAGCGATGAGCCCGAGCGCAGCGGCGAGCGCCGCGAGCTGGGCGGCGGTCGGCGTGTAACGGCAGACGGTCACCAGTTAGCACGAGCACCGCGAACGCCGCCAGTGCGACCGGTCGCCGCAGGCGAAGCCGTCGGCCACGCGCCGGCTCGCCAGCGCGGCGAGCGGCGGTCGCCAGAGCGCGGCCACGACGAGCGGCACGATCAGCCCGAGCGCGTGCAGCTTCACCATCGTCGCGAGCCCGGCGACGAACGCCGCGCCGCGCGTACGACAGCCGGCGTCGCGTGCTCGACCGCTCGACCGATCAGGTAACGCGAAGACGAGGCAGCAGAACGGCGAGCGGGACGTCGGGCCGGAGCTGGATCGACATCGCCAGCAGCCCCGGCGCCGCGAGCCAGAGCAGAGCCCGGCCGCGAGCCCCCAGCGTCCAGTGGCCGAAGCAGCCGCGCCGACGAGGACGAACGCGAGCAGCGCGCCGAGCGAGGTAGAGGCGACCGGAGAGGCCGCGGAAGACCGCGCGCGTGCGGTCGAGGTCGAGCAGCGCGCGGTCGACGTACGCGCGCGCGAGTCCGAGAGCGAGCCTTCCCCGAGCAGCGCGTCGACGCCGAAGACGAGCGCGCGTGACCTCGGTCGAGCGGCAGGCCGGGGTGGTCGACGAACGTACGCGGGTCGCCGAGCAACGAGGTTGAGCGCCGCGCCGGTGTAGCTCGCGTCCGCGTCGGCGTACGTCCACCACGGCGAGCGCAGCGGGCTGGGCGGCGACGATCAGCGCGGCGACGACGAGCGCGGCCGCGAGCGCGAGCGCCGCCGCACGGCGCGGCCCACGCCCGCGCGGACGCGCCGGCTCAGACCCGCGGCGTGTCAGCGGTGCGACTCTGAACTTCCAAAAGGCGAAGACCGTCATCTGGAGGAGCAGCACGCCGTGCCGCCAGCGGCTGATGTTCGTCTCGCCGTACGTGCGCGGGTGATAGCGCACCGGCAGGTCGACGATCTTCAGGCCGAGCCGCGCCGCGCCGAAGAGCAGGTCGAAGTCGCCGAACGGGTCGAACTCGCCGAAGTAGGAGCGCGCCCGCGGCGATCCGCTCGTAGTCCGCGCTTCAGGAGCACCTTCGTCCCGCACAGCGTGTCCTTCACCTGCTGGCCGATGATCCCCTTGAGCAGCCGCGCGAAGATCCGGTTCCCGATCATGTTCAGGAAGCGCATCGCGCCGGGCTCCATGTCGTAGACGAGCCGCGAGCCGTTCACGAGCTCGCGCGCGCCCGTCGACCAGACCGCGGTGGAACTTCGGCAGGTCCTCCGGGCAGGACGCTGAGGTCGCCGTCCAGGATCATCAGCACGTCGTGCTTCGCCGCGGCGAAGCCGGTGCGAACGGCGTCGCCCTTGCCCTTGCCGGTCTGCGGGACGAAGCGGATGTCGCGCTCCGGATGCGCCTCGATCTGGCGCAGGATCTCGCCGCGCGTGTCGTCGGTCGAGTTGCCCTCGACGAAGATCAGCTCGGTCGGCACGCCGAAGTCCGGCACGCGGTCGATCAGCTCGGCGATGTGGCCCTGCTCGTTCCGGCAGGCGCAGACGATCGAGACGCTCGTCTCCGGCGAGCTCGCGCGGCAACGGGCGCGCGACGATCCAGTTCGTGACCGCGAGCAGGTTGATCAGCGGCAGGCTGCCGACGAAGCCGTTCAGGAACGTCGTCACGAACGGGAATCTGCTTCGGGAAGAGGATCCTCGTCCGCGACAGCACCGGCTCGAACCCCGCGAGCTCGAGCAGGTTGACGACGTCGTGCGGCGCGACCCAGTTGCGCAGCGGCTTGCGCGGCTTCAGGCGCAGGAGCTCCGCGAGCCGGAACACCGGCCGCCAGAGCGCGGCTGTACGAGTTGACGATGACGCGCGTGCGCTCGTGCGAGTGCTCGGCGACGCGGTGGAAGAGCTCGAGCAGGTCGTCCACGTACGGCATCAGGTCCGAGAGGACGATGTAGTCGAACGTCTCGCCGAGCTCGAGTTGCTCGCCGGGGATGCGCTCGAACCGGAGCTCCGGATGCGCCTCTCGGGCGCGGTCGACCATTCGCTGCGAGACGTCGACGCCGACGCCGACGCTCGGCTTCAGCGCGGCGAGCAGGTCGCCCGAGCCCGAGCCGATCTCGAGCACGCGGGCGTCCTCGGGCACGTGGAAGCGCATCAGCTGGGCGATCAGCCGGTGGTACGTGCTGTTCCGGCGCTTCCAGCGGGACTCCTCGCTCGCGAACCGGTCGAAGAACTCCGCCAGCTCTGCGTAGGGGTCCGCCGTCACGCGCCCGGGCGGGGCGACTGCGGTGGCCATGAGGCTGACCGATGGTAGTCGAGCAGAATGATCGCTCCATGCGGGTTCTCGTCCTGACCACGTCGTACCCCCGCGTCCCGGGCGACGTGGCGGGGCGCTTCATCGCCGACGCCGTCGAGCGGCTGCGCGGGCGAGGGATCGACGTCGAGGTCGTGTCGCCTGCAGACTTTCCGCACTTCGGCCTCGCGTACGGCTCGGGGATCGTCGGGAACCTCCGGCGCCGCCCCTGGCTCGCGCTCCTGCTGCCGCTCTTCCTGCTCTCGTTTGCCGTCGCGGCCGTGCGGGCCGCGCGGGGGGCGGATCTCGTCCACGCGCACTGGCTGCCCTCCGCCGCCGTCGCGCTGCTGACGCGGAAGCCGGTCGTCGCGCAGGTCTGGGGGACCGACGTCGAGCTTGCGCGGCGAGTGCCGTGGCTCGCGCGGCTGGTGCTCCGTCGCGCGCGCGTGGTCGTCGCGCCGTCGAACGTGCTCGCCGACGAGGCGCGCGCGCTCGGCGCGCGGGAGGTGCGCGTGATCCCGAGCGGCGTCGACGTCGCGGACGACGTCGGCGACGAGGACGACGCCGCCGTTCGTGCTCTACGCCGGCCGCCTGTCGCCGGAGAAGGGCGTGCTCGAGCTCGTCGAGGCGGCGAACGGGATCCCGCTCGTGATCGTCGGCGACGGGCCGTTGCGCGAGCGGGTGCCGGGCGCGCGCGGCTTCGTCGCGCACGACGAGCTGTTGCAGCTCTACGGTCGCGCCGCGGTCGTCGCTGTCCCGTCGTACCGCGAGGGCTTCGGCGTCGTCTGCGCCGAGGCGATGGCGCACGCGCGACCCGTCGTCGCGAGCGCGGTCGGCGGCCTGCTCGACCTCGTCGCCGACGGCGAGACCGGCATCCACGTCCCGCCGGGCGACGTCGCCGCGCTGCGCGCACGCGCTCGAGCGGCTGCTCGGCGACCGGAGCTGCGGCGCCGCTTCGGCGAAGCGGGCCGCGAGCGGGTGCGCGAGCGCTTCTCGTGGGCCGCCGTCACCGACGCGACGGTCGCCGCGTACGAGCGTGCGCTCAGGCGAACGGGCGTAGCGCCTCGGCGACGCGGTCGAGCTCGTGCGTCGGTGAGCCGCGTGTGGAACGGCAGGGCGAGTGCGCGCTCGTAGGCCGCGTCCGCGCCGGGGAACGAGCCGTGCGTCGCGGTACGCCGCGAGCCGGTGCAGCGCGTACGTGCCGATCTGCGCCTCGATGCCCTGCTCGCGGAGCGAGCGCAGCGCTTCGTCGCGTCGGTCGAGCTGCACGACGTACGCCTGCCAGCCGTGGACGTCGCCCTCGTCGGCTGACGGGGTGGCCACGACGCCCGCCAGCCGCTCGGTGTAGGGCCCGCGATGCGCGTCCGGGCGGCGAGCAGCTCGTCGAGGCGACGCAGCTGCGGGATGCCCGACCGCGCAGAGGATGTCGGCGAGGCGGTAGTTCGGGCCGGGCGCCGCGATCTCGAAGTCGCCGCGCGGCTCGATCCCGTGGTGGCGCATCCGGCGCACGGCGTCCGCGATCTCGTCGTCGGCGGTCGTGACGGCGCCGCCCTCACCGGTCGTGACGATCTTGCGCGGGTGAAACGAGAGGCAGCCGAGCACGCCGAGGCTGCCGCACGCCCGTCCGCGCGAGCGCGCGCCGAGCGCGCCCGCCGCGTCCTCGAGCAGCGCGACGCGTCGGGCACCGTGGCGACGAGCGCCGTCCCAGTCGAGCGGCCGGCCGAACAGGTGGACCGCGAGCACCGCCCGCGTGCGCTCGGTGACGGCGTCGGCCACCTGCGCGAGATCGAGGTTCATCGTCGCGGGGTCGACGTCGACGAGCACCGGCCGCGCGCCCGCGAGCGCGACGACGTTCGCGGTCGCCGGGAACGTGTACGCCGGGACGATCACCTCGTCGCCGGGCCCGATCCCGAGCGCGAGCACCGCGAGGTGGAGCGCTGCGGTCCCGGACGAGACCGCCACCGCGTGCGGCACCTCGCAGGCCTGCGCGAGCGCCTGCTCGAACTCGGCGACCTTCGGCCCCATCGTCAGGTAGCCGCTCTCGAGCACCTCCGCGACCGCGCGCGCCTCCTCGACGCCGACGTCGGGTCGCGCCAGCCTGATCGGCTCGTCAGCCACGCCGGACGACGAGGTTGCCGAGCACGAGCAGGTCCATCTTCGTCTTCGCGAAGCGTCTCGATCGCGTGCTCCGGCGTCATCACGATCGGCTCGTTCTCGTTGAACGAGGTGTTGAGCACGATCGGGACGCCGGTCGGTCGCCGAACGCCTCGATCAGCCGGTAGTAGCGCGGGTTCGACGTCGCCGCTCGACCGTCTGCAGGCGGCCGGTGCCGTCGACGTGGGTGACGGCCGGGATCGCGCTCGCGCTTCTCCGGCGCGCGTCTTGTAGACCTGATCATGAACGGGACGGTGTAGTCCTGCTCGAAGAACTCGCCGGTCGTGCTCGGCGAGGATCGACGGCGCGAACGGGCGGAACGGCTCGCGGTGCTTGATGCGCGCGTTGAGGATGTCCTTCATGTCGTGCCGGCGCGGGTCGGCGAGGATCGAGCGGTTGCCGAGCGCGCGCGGGCCGAACTCCATCCGGCCCTGGAACCAGCCGACGACGTCGCCGTCGGCGATCCGCTCGCGCGACGTGCGCGAAGAGCTGCGTCGTCGTCGAGGCGCTCGGACGTCGAAGCCCGCGCGCGCGCGAGCGCCGCCGCGACTCGGCGTCGCGTGTACTCGGGCCCGGTGTACGCGTGCTCCATCACGAAGCCGCGCGGCTGGCCGAGCTCGCTGGTGCCAGACGTAGAGCGCCGCGCCGACCGCGGTGCCGGCGTCGCCGGCGGCCGGCTGGACGTAGACGCTCGTCGAACGGCGTCTCGGGCCGGATGCGGCCGTTGGCGACGGTGTTCAGCGCGACGCCGCCGGCGAGGCAGAGGTTCGTCGAGCCGGTGCGCTCGCTGCAGCGGTCGCGCACGAGGTGGAGGTACGCCTCCTCGAGCATCGCCTGGAGCGAGGCGGCGACGTCGTCGTGGCGCTCGTCGAGCTCGGCGCGTCGGCTCGCGCGCGCGGGCCCGAACGAGCTCGCTCCAGCCGGTCGCGAGAAGAGGCGGCCGATCGTCGGCGTGCCGCTCGTCCCAGGTCATGTCGACGCCTTCCTCGTGGTGCACGAAGTAGTCGAGCTCGAGCTCGAAGCGCGTCGCCGTCGAGCTGGACGAGCTCGCGCATCGCGTCGCAGGTAGCCGCTCCGGGTCGCCGTAGGGCGCGAGGCCCATCACCTTGCCCTCGTCGCCGTACTTCGGGAAGCCGAGCCACTGCGTGACCGCCGTGTAGAAGATGCCGAGCGAGTGCGGGAAGAGCGACGCGCTCGAGCACCTCGATGCTGGTTGCCGCGGCCGTGCGCCGACATCGTCGAGGCGAAGTCGCCGAAGCCGTCGAGCGTGAGCACGGCCGCCTCGTCGAACGGCGAGACGAAGAACGCGCTCGCCGCGTGCGCGAGGTGGTGCTCGACGTTGTGGACGTGCGGCGCGCAGGTCGTCCGGTTCGACGCCGAGCGCCGTCGGCGAGCGTGCGTCTCGACGTCGCGCACCTTGGTCGCGTTCCGAGACGCGCTCCATCACGTAGCGCGGGCTCGGCGCGCGTCAGGATCGTGCGGACGACCTTGCGCGCCGATGTTCGCGCGCGGGTCGCGGCCGATCGCGACGTGGTCGAGCTCGCCCGGCGTCGAGGCCCGCGTCCTCGAGGCACCAGCGCGCGGCGAGCGCCGGGAAGCCGGCGCAGTGCTTGACGCGGTTGAGCCGCTCCTCCTCGACGGCGTCGACGAGCTCGCCGTCGACGACGAGCGCCGCCGCGGCGTCGCCGTGGAAGGCGTTCAGGCCGAGGATCGCCGTCACGGCGAGCGATCGTAGTGAGAGTCGGCCGGCCCGCGGCCGGTTGCAGCGACCGCCCAGAGAGCGAGGAGCGCTCCGACGGCGACTGCCGCGCGGAAAGCCAGACCGATTCCGTCCGCCTCGACGAGCGTCGCGCTGCAGCCGGCAGCCGTGATCGCGCCGATCAGCGCGAGGCGCCCGTACCGATAGGGCGGCCGCGCCGTCCGTCGTTCGAGGACGAGATACAGCGCGGCCAGCGTGGCGAACGAGGCGGCCGTCGTCCAGGCTGCGGCGACGAAGCCGTACTGCGGGACCAGCGCCAGGTTGAGAGCGAGGTTGACCGCTGCAGCGACGAGCGTGGCCCCGGCGATCACGCGCGTCCGTCTCATGACGGCGAACTCCGAAGCCAGCACCGTCGCCGCAGCCCAGAAGAGCCAACCGAGTGCGACGCCGGGCACGGCGCGCGCAGCCGACTCGAACGACTCCGGAGCGAGGATGCGCACGAAGAGCGGCGCGAAGAGGACGAGGACGAGCATGACCCCGGCCGCCGCCGCAACGACGACGGTCAGCGCGCGGGCCCTGAGGACGTCGTGACGCTCGCGCTGTTGCGACAGGATGAAGGGGCCCCACGCGATCGCGAACGCGCTCGTCGCGAGCATCATCGGTGCCGTGACCTTGGCGCCGAGGCCGTACAGGCCGGCCTCTTCATAGCTGCGAAGACCCGCGACCAAGGCACGGTCGACCGCAAAGAGCGCCCACACGGCTGCCGAGGCGGGCACCAGTGGAAGCCCGTATCTGAGGAGACTGCGCGTGCCGGAAAAGTCGAGCGCGCGAACGCGCTGCTCTCCTCGTCCGGCCGCCAGCGTCAGCGCGACCCCCGCCGCGGTGCCGACGCACAGTCCCGCGAAATAGCCGGCGACACCGCCCGCAAGGACTCCGGCGACGGCTGCAGCGACGGCAACGGCTGCCGTCGCCACGGCGGTGACCAGATACCGAGTTCGTCGCCGCGGGAGCAGCAGGGCCAAGCGGGCCATCGCGAGCGCGTTGGCGAGCGGGACCGTCAGGAACGCGAGCGCTGCGGCGTCGAGGTCGTGCCCGACGACGAGCGCCCAGACGCCGACCCCGACCAGGGCCGCGAGGCCCGAGACAGCGACGACCAGGAGCGCGCCGGCCCGAGCGATGCCGCCGCGGTTGTCGCCGACGTCGAAGTAGCTGCGCGTGATCGCACTGTCCATCCCGAGCATCGCGGCGATCGCCGTGACGCCCACGGCGCCGCTGAGGACGTCCATCAGGCCGAAATCGGAGGTCCCGAGCGCGCGGGTGAGAATCGGCGTCGCGAGGATCAGGGCGACGGGAACGGCAGCGATGCTCGCGCCGTAGATGAGCGTGTCACCCGCGACGGAGCGCAGGCCCCGCACGTGGTTGAGAGCCGTCGCCTCGGTCACGGCTCTAGGTGCTTCGGCGAATCGCCAGGCACTTCGCCGCGGGGCCGCGCGGCACGATTCGCACGAGCGCCCGGTCGATCGGCCCGAGCGGGAAGGCGATGATCCGGCCGACCGCCTCGCGACCGGTCGCCAGCTTCATCAGCGCGCGCCAGTAGAACCACCAGACGCTCCAGGTGATGCTCGTTCGCGCCTCGACGGGCGGAGACAGCAAAACCGTTGCCGGCTCGACGCCGACGATCGCCAGCTCGTGCGCAGCCAACGCGTCCCGCCACTGACGGATGTGCCGCCGTCGTTCGATCGACGTCTCGTCCAGGGCGCTGCCCCGTGCGGTGGTGAAGATCGGCACGTCCACGACCAGCAGCAGCCCGCCCGGCGCGAGCAGGCGGGCCAGGTTGGCGAGTGCCTGCTCCCACTTCGAGTCGTCGGTCACGTGCAGGAGCACGCTCGCGACCGAGATGATGTCGAACGTCCGCGTGACGGCGAGCCCGGCGTCGCCGATGTCGGCCTGAACGAGCTCGACGTCCGGAAACAGCTGGTGCAGGCGATCGAAGCCGGCCGACGTGAGGTCCAGTCCCGCGAGGTCACGGACGCCCCTGCTGCGCCAGAAGTCGAGCCACATGCCGATCCCGGGGCCGACGTCGAGCACGCTGCGCTCGGCGAGCGATCCGAGTTGTCCATCCTCGACCAAGCGGTCGAGCGAGGCCGCCGTGCTCGCGTACCACGCGCGATTGAGCGAAGCAGGAAAGGTCGCGAGCGCGATTCCCGGGAGGTGGAAGTGGTCCGCGAGGGTTCGATCCCAGAACGCCTGCGGGTCGTATCGTTCCGTCACGGGCGACCGATGCTAGCGGCGTCCGGTTCGTGAACGGGCGACCCGGTCGTAGATCTGCGCGAGCTCGTCGCCGATCGCTTCGCGGCCGAACTCCGCGTGTGCACGCGCGGCGAGCTTCTTGCCGTCGAACGTCGCAAGCCGGTTCGCGACGTCCTCGATGCCGGCTGCGAGCGCGTCCGGGTCGTGCGGCGCAACGAGCACGCCGCGTTCGTCCGTCACGACCTCGGGCACTCCGCCGACCGCCGTAGCCACCACCGGCAACCCGCAGGACAGCGCTTCGAGGAGGACGACCGGGTTGTTCTCGAAGCGGCTGGCCAGGACGAAGACGTCAGCCCCGCGCATCAGCTCGGCGACCTTCGGCTTGTCGACGATGCCGTGAAACGAGACCCGGTCGGAGAGGCCGAGCTCGTCGGCGAGCTGCTCGTAGCGCCGGCGAAGCACACCATCACCCACGAGGTGCAGCCGGCGCGGTTGTCGCAGCCGCGCCAGCGCCTGGAGCAAGAGGTCGAACCCCTTGGAGTCGTCGTCCATGAGGCCGACGGAGATCAGCTCGATCGTCGGGCCACGTTGCTTCGTGTCGGCAGGCGCGAACAGCTCTGCGTCCACGACGTTCCGCACGACGTGGTAGTTCGCCCGCGGTTCGATCCGACGAAGCCGGCTCTCCAGCGCTGCGCTGACCGGCAGGACGACCGCCGACCGTTTGAGTGCCAGGCTCGCGGCTCGCGCCAGAGCAGGGCGAAGGGTGTTCGGATCCTCCGGCAGGAACACGCTCCAGTACTCCGTGTAGACGACCGGTCGGCGCAGCACGGTCCCGAGGACGAGCGCCGGGATCGCCGCGAACAGCGACTGGGCGTGCAGGATGTCGGGCCGCCCGAATCGCCTGACGACGCGAACGAGCCCGAGCGCCAGCGCGACGTAGCTCAGGGGCGGCGGGAAGCGACGGTAACGAAGGCGCCAGACCGGCGGGACCTCCGACTGCTCGAGGTGGAGGCCGAAGGTGTCGGACCGCGTCCCGTCGAGATGGACAACGGCGACTTCCTGTCGCAGGGCAGCCGCCCGCGCGTGCTCTCGCACGAACGTGCCGAGAACCGGCTGTTGTGTTGTCGGGAACGCGGTCGTGAGAACGAGGACGCGGTGCATCAGAACCCGAGGTAGAGGAACGGCGTCGACACGACCGCGTCCGCGCGCACGAGTTCCTCCCGCGTCGCGCGCACCCACACCGTCGTCAGGTCGTTGCGCGGGAGGAAACCGGAGATCCTGCACGCGCGCGCGAGGCTGCCGTCGCCGGCGGTGCTCGGCCACGGCTGGAAGCGCAAGGACGCCGCGCCGTGCTCACGCGCGAGTCGGCCGGCCGCGGCGAGCAGACGCAGGGCGAGTCGGAGCCGCGGCCGTTCGGCACGCCACCCGACCAAGCGCAACGGCTCGTGGGGTGACGCGGGGAGCTGCACGAGCGCACGGCAGCCGTCGAGCTCGAGCACGCGCACGAGCGGCGACGAGCGGTACCACTCCCAGGCGCCGTCCCCGACGACCGCCCAGCGACCCGCGGGTGGCTCCGCGACCTCGGCCAGGTCGGCGTCCTCGCTGCCCGCGGGACGCAGCTGGGCGCGCCCGACCGGCGCACCTGCCACCTCGCGCGCGACTCGTTGCGCCGCAGCGAGGGCGCGCGCGGGCACGGCGCGACCCGGCGACACGACGCTGACGAGACTGCGCGCGCCGACCGGCGAAAGAGGTGTGAACCTGATGATCCCCCCGATGTGCTGCGTCGCCAGCGCGTGCACCAGCTCGATGCCCTGCTCGTCGGCGAACGAGTACAGGCTCGAGAGCAGCACGCGCACGAGCGGCTCGCCGGTTTCCGGGCGTCCGCGGTGCGACGCTTCGATCCACAGTCCCTCGAGCTTGCCCGCGGTCAGGTCCTCGGCCCCGTAGCGCGCGGGCGTGCGCACGATGCAGAGGTGTCCGACCGGTGTCTCGCCGTCGACGGCGAACGCGTGCAGGCTCGGGCCGACCGGGTTGCGTAGGAAGAGGTGCTCGAGAAAGGCGCGGTCCCGGTACTTCGGGTCCGCCTGGCCGTAGAGGCGCGCGACCCAGTCGAGCTGCTCGGAGCTCAGGCCTGCAACCGTCCGGATCTCCGTCACGCGAGCAACTCTCGTTCACGCTCGCGCCACCAGGCGTCGATCCCGGCGACGGACGTCACCCAGGCGCCGGACTCGACCGCGCGGTCGAGCGTCCACTCGTAGAGCGAGAGCCACTCGGGGCGGTCGAGCTTGTCCGGGTGAAAGACGCACGTGAACAGCCCGCCGACGGCAGCGACCTCGGCGAGCAGCTGCTCGACGAGGTCGCGCGTCTCCTGCATCCCGCGCTGCAGCCCGATCGGTCCGAGCAGCGCTGCGTCGGACACGGCAAGCGGCACCTCGACGACGTCGAGGCCGCGATCGTTGGCGACGTCGAATTGCCGGAACGGCAGGGACGTGCCCGCTCGGAAACCGACGGTGCGGTTGAAGCCGAGACTCGAGTCGGCGCGAAGCCCCGCTTGCTCCTGGAGTTGCGGTGTCCAGCGGACGTCCCAGTGGAGGAAGTGCTGCCTCGTCGTCTCGACGGGCGCACGCGTCGCCGCTTCGAGCGTCGCGCGCTCGCGCTCGAGCACGCCCGGCGTTCGCGCGGACTCGTAGCTGCCGTGCAGGCCGACGTCGAAGCCTTCCGCTCGCAGCGTGCGCATGACGTCGCCGATCCGCTGCTCGGTGCCGCGGAACGTGCAGCGATCGTCGGGTGCGTAGACGCAGTCCCAGCGCGTCCACGGCCCAGCGGGTGGCACCGTGAAGAAGTACGAGGCGGTCAAGCCACGCTCGGCCTCCAGCGCGACGCTTCGCTCGATCGTCGAGGCGACCGAGGGCGCGCGAACGACTCCGGCGCGTAGAGCGCGCGCGGCGCGCACGACGGGACGGGCGACGCGCAACGGCGACCGTCGACCGTCCGGCGCGAGCGCTGCGCGCATCGTGCGCGCAACCTGCCTCGGGGTCAGCTTGTCGCTCACGAGGTCGACGTCGTGCGTCAGGCAGATCGCAAAGGGTCTGCCGTCCGGCCACAGCGGGAGCTCCCTGGGTTGCGTCGCGAGCCAGTGGTCGAGCTCGGGGACCTGGAGCCGCTCCCGGTTCTCGGAGAACGTGTGATCCCAGAGGCCCCAGCGGTCGCGCGTCGTGCGCTCGTACTCCTCGAGCCGTAGGACCAGGCGCGCAAGCGGTTCGGGCAGCGTCGGCACGTCGGCGCCGCCGCGAAGGCCGAGCCAGACCCGGACCGTGTCGTCGATGTGCCTCTGTGCGGCAGTGGAGAGAGTCACCGTGCTCCGCTCCATGCCTGCACGAGCGTCGCCGTTGCGGACTCGGCGTTCAACCTGCCGAGAGCGAGCGCTCGGGCGCGGGCTTGCGCCTCCGCGAGTCCCGCCCGGTCGGCGGCAAGCTCCTCGAGCACACGCGGAAGCTCGTCGGGACGGTGCGGGTCGTAGGTGCGGCCGACCCGCTCCTCGGTGATGAACGGGCCGAGCGTCTCGAGGTGCGGCGCCACGACGGCGAGCCCGGCCATCAGGTACTCGAAGAGCTTGTTCGGGACCGAGAGGTCGCTGTTCCGCGTGCGTGGGCGGTCGAAGATCACGCCGACGTCGAACGCGGTCAGCGCGGCGAGCGCCTCGTCGGGTGGGAGCGGGTCGGCGACGTGGACGCGGTCGGTCAGCCCGCGTCGCTCGATCTCCGCCCGCAGACGAACGGGGTCGGCCATCCGAATCCGGATCGTCAGCTCGACGCCCTCCGCGCGCGCGGCCACGAGGAGGTCGTCCAGCTCTCTGCCGGGGCCGAGCCCGCCCTGGTACACGACGCGCAGCGGGCCGGTTGCCGACGGACGCGGCTCGCCCGCCGACCGGTTCGGCGCGTTGAGGACGACGAGCGGCGGGCGGGGCAGCCGCAGTCGGACGGACAGCTCCTTCGCGATGCCCTCGCTCACGGTGACGACGGCATCCGCACGGCGGGCGAGCGCTCCCTCGAGGAGCAGGGTCAGGCGGCGGGCGAGCAGCGGCGCGGGCGCGTCGAACTCGGAGTACAGCTCGTGCGCGTCGTAGACGAGCCGCGCGTTCGTGCGACGCGCGAGGACGTAGCCGGCCGGCAGCGTGTCGAGGTCGTTCGCGTGCACGACGGCGGGCGACTCGAAGACGCGCGCCGCCTGCCACAGCCGCACGGAGCGAGCGAGCACGCGGCCCAGCCGAAAGAGCGCGCGCAACTCGCGCAGCACACGGTTCGTCGCGGCGGAGCCGGACGCGCCGAACCAGAGCGGGTTGATGCGCGCGGGCTTTCCGACGCGCACGACCTGCACGCCTTCGAGGGGGACGGGAGTCTCCCCGGAGATCTGGCCCGACACGCCGACCACCTCGTAGCCTTCGGCGAGCGCTGCTCTGGCCGCGCGCGCTGCCCGGACGTCACGCGTGAGCTCCGCCGGCGTGAGCAGCAGCAGCTGCGGCACTAGCGCTTCGTCGCGGCGACGCCGAGCTGATGGCCGAGGCGGCGCAAGATCGGATCCTTCAGCCGCCGCGGCAGGCGCTCGGTGATCGGCACGCGGATCCGGCGTGGGAGCGGCAGGAGCTCGGCGTCCTGCCCGTACGGCTGAATCCACACGTTCGTCAGGCCGGCGCCCTCGAGCTTGCGGCGGAGCTCGTCGACGGTGAAGTGGCGCGCGATCAGCCCTTCCGTCTCGCCCGCGCGGGCTCCCTCGAAGTGCAGGCCGAGCCGTCTCGCGATCGGCAGGAAGCGTTGGAAGCCCCGATAGACGACGAAGAAGAGCGAGCGGCGGTGGTAGACCATGAGGACGATCTGTCCGCCTGGGCGCGTCACGCGCACGAGCTCTGCGAGCGCCTGGTCCATGTTGCTCGAGTGATGGATCACGCCCCACGAGAACACGAGGTCGAAGCTCGCGTCGGCGAACGGCAGCTGCTCGGCATCCGCCTGCTGAACGACGCCGTCGAGCTCGAACGTCGCGAGGCGGCGCCGCGTCGTCTCGACCGCCCACTCGGTGAGGTCGACGCCGGTCACCTTCGCGCCGGCCTCGGCGAACATCTGGGTGGCGATGCCGCTGCCGATCCCGACGTCGAGCACGTCCTTGCCGCCAAGCGAGTCGAAGTCGACGAAGAGCGAGAACGGCTTGCCGCTCTTGTCGGCGGTCAGGCGCATGTAGCGCGGATGGAAGATCCGCCGGTCGATCTCACGGAAGAACTCGCGCGATCCCTCCTCGTACGGGATCGGGTCGTCGACGTCGTACGACATCGGGTTCCGGTTCCACCAGTCGCGGACCTGCTCTTGCGTCGTCACGGTCGCTGACCCTAGAGGAACTCTCGCGCCCAGAGCTCGACGCAGAGTGCGCGCCAGAGCTCGAAGCCGGCCGCCTGCTCGCCCGTTCGATGACGTTCGAGGCTCTGCCGGGCGGCGTCTGCGTTCACGAAGCCGCGCTCGCGAAACTCGCGGGACGCGAACACGTCGGCGGCGAAGTCGCCGAGCTCGCCCCGAAGCCACGCCGCCTCGGGCGTGACGAAGCCGAGCTTGTCGACGCGGTCGCGAACGACCGGCGGCAGAAGGTCGCCGAGCGCACGCCGCAGGACGGCCTTCGTCTTCCCGCGCTCGATCAGGTCACCGGCGCCGAGCGAGAAGAGCAGCTCGACGAGGCGGTAGTCGAGAAACGGGACGCGGGCTTCCAGCGAGTGCGCCATCGAGTTGCGATCCTCGTAGTGCAGGAGCTCGGGCAGGCCGCGGCGCGTCAGGATCAGGTGCATCTGCCGGCGCAGGTAGCCGCCGTCGAAGCCGTTCGCATGCTCGGCGGAGGTCGCGGGCAGGTCGGGGTGCACGAGCGCGGTGCCACCGCGAACGCGACCGCGTGCCGCCCAGCGCACCCGCTCGGGCAGGAACGGGCGGGCCAACGCGACCGCCGTCGTGCCGACACCGGCGCCGTGGACGGTCCGGTACGCGCGCAGCTCCGCGCCGAGCTCTCGCAGCTGCCCGCTGCGCAGCAGGTCGGCGAAGAAGGGCCCGAAGTAGCCGTGGTAGCCCGCCAGCGTCTCGTCGGCGCCCTGACCGTCGAGCATCACCTTCAGCCCGGCCTCCTTGGCCGCCCGCATCACGAACCACTGCGCGACGATCGACGTGGAGCCGAACGGCTCGTCCTGGGTGCGGACGATCGACGGGAGGACGTCGACGAGCTCGCGCGAGTCGAACGTGACCCAGTGCGGCTGCGACCGGGTCTGCGCGACGACCGCCTCCGCGAACGGCCGCTCGTCGAACCCGCGCTCCTCGAAGAACGCGGTGAAGGTGCGCTGGCGGTCGCCGACGGGCCGCGCGTTCTCGGCCTCCGTGCGCAGGAGGTGGTCGACGGCGCAGACGATCGCGGACGAGTCGATCCCGCCCGAGAGGCACGTGCCGACGGGGACGTCGCTGCGCAGCCGCAGGCGTACCGCGTCGAGGAAGAGCTCCCGCACCGCGTCGGCGGAGTCGCCGTCCACGTCGCGCGGCTCGAGCTCCCAGTAACGGCTCAGACGCAGCCCGCGCTCGTCGACGACGAGCGAGTGCGCGGGCGGGAGCTTGCGGATCCCGGCGAAGAACGTGTCGTCCGTGTGGTCGACGTAGCCCTGCTCGAGGAAGTCGCGCACCGCGGGCAGGTGCGGCTCGAGCGCGCCCGCGGCGCGGAAGGCCTTCAGCTCGCTCGCGAACGCGAGCCGCCCGCCGTCCCAGGAGTAGTAGAACGGCTTCACGCCGAAGCGGTCGCGCGAACAGAAGAGCCGCTGCCGCGGTCCGTCCCACAGCGCGAGTGCCCACATGCCGTTGAACCTCCGCACGCAGTCGTCGCCCCACTCCTCGTACGCGCGGACGATCACCTCCGTGTCGGACTGCGAACGGAAGCGATGGCCGTGACCCTCGAGCTCGCTGCGCAGCTCGCGGTAGTTGTAGATCTCGCCGTTGTGCACGAGCTGCAGCGTTCCGTCGTCGCTCGCGAACGGCTGCATCCCCGCGTCGCTCAGGTCGATGATCGCGAGCCGGCGGAAGCCGAGCGCGACGCCGTCGTCGGCGAACGAGCCGTCGCCGTCGGGGCCGCGGTGGTCGAGCGCCGCGGCCATGCGGCTCACGGTCTCAGTCTCGGCCGGCCGCCCGAGATCGACGACACCGCAGAGGCCGCACATCAGGCAGCGACGCGCTCGGCGCGCGGCAAAGGCTCCGGCTCGGGCTCGAGGCCCAGCAGCTCGTCGTAGACCGCCTCGACCGCGCGCGCGTTGCGCACCGGGTCGAAGCGCTCTCGCGCGTGCTCGAGCGCCGCGCTGCCGAGCCGCGCACGGAGCTCGGGCTCGGCGATGAGCTCGCGCAGCGCTGCCGCGATCCGCTCCGGACGTGCGTCGTCGAGCAGGAAACCCGTTCGTCCGGGCAGGAGGATCCCGGCGCCGTCGCGCGAGCCCGACGCGACGACCGGCTTGCCGTACGTCGCGGCCTCGAGCACCGGGCGCCCGAGCCCGACGCCCTGGTTCGGGAAGGTCACGACGTCGAGGGCGCTGTAGATCTCGCCGGTCTCCGCCGTGAAGGGCAGGAACGAGAAGTTCGCGTCGAGGCCCTTCGCGCTCACGAGCGCCTTGATCGCCGACTCCTCGTCGGTCAGCAGGTTCGTCGCCTCGAGCGCCCGCCCGCGCAACGTGCGGAAGTACTCGGGCGGGCGAACGCCGCCGCCCATGATCACGAAGTGCGCCGAGGCGCCTTCCCGGACGAGGATGTCGGCCGCCTCGACGAGCTCCGGCCAGCCTTTCTGGCGGCGGACGAAGCCCGCGAAGCCGATCAGGACGCGGTCCGGCGGCAGCCCGAGCGCGCCCTTGCCGGCGCCGTTCCGCGACACGGGCGGCTCGACCGAGTTGTGCACGATCGTCAGCGGCAGCCGGATCGGGAAGCGCTCCGCGACGTCGCGGTCGATCGCGATCGCGGCGTCTCCCCAGCGTTCCATCATCGCCCCGATCGCGCGCGACCGATGGTCGCGGCCTTCGCCGGCGAGCGCGGAGCGCAGGTGCCAGACGACCTTCGCGCCGTTGCGGTGCGAGACCATCGCGGCCGCGAGCAGCGGCGAGTCGTTCAGGTGCACGACCGGGAAGCGATGCGTCCGCATCAGCCGCTCGAGCTGGCGCAGGTGCGGCGGCAGCGCTGCGACCTCGCGCCCGAGCACGAGCCAGCGAAGGCCTTCGTAGGGGGAGTCCCACGCGTGCGCGAAGATCGAGACCTCGCCCTTGTGCACGATCGCGCCGGCGTCTGCGAAGAGGTCGGCGGCGGGGCCTTCCGGGCAGAAGACGTGCGGCTCGAAGCGGTCGTCGAGGTTGCGGATCAGCTGCGCGAGCGACGACGGCGCGCCGCCGAGCTGCGGGCGGTGGTGGACGTAGAGCACCGGGATCCGCTCGCGTGGCGGCGCGATGCGGCGGTAGATGCTCTCGATGCGCCGCGCGTTCTTCGCCGGGTCGAAGTTCTCCTCGGCGTGAGCCCGCGCGCGCCGGCCGAAGCTCTCGCGCCGCGTCGACTCGGCGAGCAGGTCGGCCACCGCGTCGGCGAGCGTCTCCGCCCCGAAGTTGTCGACGAGGACGCCCGTCTCGCCGGGCACGATGACGCCGCCGCCGGTACGAGACCCCGACGCGACGACCGGCACGCCGGACGCGGCGGCCTCGATCACCGGACGTCCGAGCTCCGGCCCCTGTGACGGCGCCACGACCACGTCGCTCGCCTGGTACAGGTTCGCGGTGTCCTGCGTGAACGGGACGAAGCGGAAGAGCTCCGTCAGCCCGAGCTCGTCGACGAGCTGCTTCGCCTCGGACTCGTAGTTGCGCGTCAGGTCGGCGAGCTGCAGCGAACGGCCGACGAGCGTGCGGAAGAACTCCTCGCCGCGGACCGCGCCGCCGACGATCAGGTAGCTCGCGTCGAGCCCGCGGTCGCGCAGGCGCGCGGCGGCCTCGATGAACTCCCGAAAGCCCTTCGACGGGTAGATGAAGCCGAAGTAAGAGACCACCGGGCGGTCGGCCGGAAGCCCGAGCGCGGACTTGGCGCTCGCGGGGTCGCCCGGGCGGAAGCGCGCGAGGTCGACGGAGTTCGGGACGACCGTCGAGCCGACGCCGAACACGTTCGCGACGTCGTGGGTGATCGCGATCGACGTCGTCGCGAGCTTCTGGATCGCGGCGCGCACGAACGCCGAGCGGCGATCCTTCCCGCCGTCGGGAAGCGCCGAGCGCAGGTGCCAGACGACCGGCAGGTTCTCGCGGCGCGCGAGCCACGCAGCCGGGATCAGCGGCGAGTCGTTGAAGTGCACGAGCTCGAACTGGTTGCGACGCAGCGTTCGGCGGAAACGCAGCACGTGCTGCGGCAGGAGCGCGAGCTCGCGCGCGAACAGCAGCCAGCGCCGGCCGCGGTAGGTCGAAGCCCAGATGTGCGTGAAGCCGGCGACCGGCCCGGTGTGCACGTGTGCGCCCGCTTCGCGGAACAGCTCCGCCGCAGGCCCGGGCGGGCAGTAGATGTGCGGCTCGAACTGCTCGTTGTCGAGCTCACGGATCAGGTACGAAAGGGATGCGGGCGCCCCCCCGAGCTCTGAGCGGTGGTGGACGTAGAGAACGGGCGTGCGGAGGCGCTTGGACATGGGGAAACCGGCCTCTCGGCGGCGAGCCTATGCTAGCGCCGGGGTGCCCCGGACAGTCCTCCACATCAGCCAATCCGACGCGCTGGGCGGCTCCGGGCGCTCCGCGTACCGCCTGCACTCGACGCTGCGCAAGCACGGGATGACGTCGCGGATGCTCGTCGGGCAGCGGCGCACGACCGACCCGGACGTTCGCCCGCTCAAGCGCAACATCGCCTGGCGCGCCGGCGACCGGATCGCGGGGACGATCGCCGACTCGTTCGATCTGCAGTACGTCTTCTATCCGTCGTCCTTCGGCGTCGCGTCGGACCCGTGGTTCCGCGACGCCGACGTCGTGCAGCTCTACAACACGCACGGCTCGTACTTCAGCCACACCGCGCTGCCGTTTCTCTCGCGGCTTCGTCCCGTCGTCTGGAGGCTGAGCGACATGTGGGCGTTCACCGGACACGTTGCGTACTCGTACGACTGCGAGCGCTGGCGGCACGGCTGCGGGTCGTGCCCGTACCTCGGCGAGTACCCGGCGCTCTCACGCGACACGACCGCCGCGCTGTGGCGCTGGAAGAACGCGGTCTACAAGCGCTCGAAGCTGACGATCGTCGCGCCGTCGCGCTGGATCGAGCGGCTCGCGTCGGAGAGCCCGCTGCTCTCGCGCTTCCCGATCGTGCGCATCCCGAACGGCATCGACCTCGAACGCTTCCGTCGCGTGCCGCGCGAGGAGGCGCGCGCGCGGCTCGGGTTGCCGCAGGAAGGCCCGGTCGTGCTGTTCAGCGCACCGGACGTCTCCGACCGGCGCAAAGGCGGGGCGCTCCTGAACGCCGCGCTCGAACGGCTGAACGGGCTGCCGTTTCGGCTGCTCGTCGCGGGTGCGAACGAGACGCCGCCCTTCCCGCGCTCGTTCTGGTCGTTGACGCACCTCGTCGACGAGGCCGAGATCGCGCTCTCGTACGCCGCCGCCGACGTGTTCGTGCTGCCGACGCTCGCGGAGAACCTGCCGAACGCGGCGCTCGAGTCGGTCGCGTCGGGCACGCCGTGCGTCTCCTTCGACGTCGGCGGCGTGCCGGACGTCGTGCGGCACATGGAGACCGGTTACCTCGCGAAGCTCGGCGACGCCGACGCGCTCGCGGAGGGCATCCGGACGCTGCTCGCCGACGAGCCGCTGCGCGATCGGATGGGCGAGGCCTGTCGCGCGCTCGCGGAGGCCGAGTTCGGCGCCGAGCTCGAGGCGAAGCGCTTCGCCGACCTGTACGACGACGTCGCCACGCCTGATGTGCGGGATCGCGGGTGTCGTCGGAGCGTGGGACGACGCGCTGCTCGAGCGTCTGGGCGCAGCCCTGCGCCACCGCGGCCCGGACGGCGGCGGTGCCGTGACCGAGGGCGACGTCGCGCTCGTCGCGCGCCGCCTCGCGATCCTCGACCTCGAGACCGGCGAGCAGCCGATGACCTCGCCGAGCGGGCGCTCGACGATCGTCTTCAACGGCGAGATCTACAACGCACCGGAGCTCCGCGCACGCCTCGAGCGTGACGGGCGCGTCTTCGCGACCGACCACTCCGACACGGAGGTCGTGGTCGCCCTGTGGGAGGAGCGCGGGGCGGCGGGCCTGCGCGAGCTGAACGGCATGTTCGCGTTCGCGCTGCTCGATCGCGAGCAGGGCGAGCTCGTCCTCGTGCGCGACCGACTCGGGATCAAGCCGCTCTACTACAGCGACGCGCCGTTTGCGTTTGCCTCAGAGCTGCGCACGCTGCTGCACGTTCCGGGGATCGAGCGCGAGCTCGACCGCGAGAGCCTCTTCCACTACCTCAGCCTGCGCTTCGTCCCCGGCGAGCGCTCGATCCTGGCGGGCGTCAAGCGCCTTCCTCCGGGGCACCTGCTGCGCTACGACCTCGAGAGCCGAGTGCCGACCGTCCAGCGCTGGTGGAAGCTCGAGTTCGGCAGCGGCGCCGACCCGGGCGAGCTGCGCGAACGGCTGCGCGACGCGGTCGTTCGCTGGACGCTCGCCGACGTTCCCGTCGCCGTCTCGCTCTCGGGCGGCCTCGACTCGTCGGCCGTGACCGCGCTGCTCGCGGAGAGCGGCGCCAACGTGCGCACCTACTCGCTGGGCTTCGCAGGGGAGGACGACGAGCTGCCGCTCGCCCGCGCGCTGGCCGACCGCTTCGGAACCGACCACCACGAGGCGGTCGTCGACGCGGACGAGCTGCTCGACGATCTCTTGCAGATGGTCTGGTCGCTCGACGAGCCCTACGGCGGCGGGCTTCCCTCCTGGTACGTGTACCGCTTCATGGCCGAGGACGTGAAGGTCGGCCTGACGGGGACCGGCGGCGACGAGCTCTTCGGCAACTATCGCCGCTTCGTCCCGTTCGAGCGGGCGCGGCTGCGGGCGCTTCGCCGCGGCGACGTGCGCCGCTACCACTTCGAGCCGTCGTACTACTTCACCGACGAGGAGAAGCGCACGCTCGGTGTCGACGGGCCGGACACCTCGGCGTTGCTGCAGCGCGTCTACGACGAGAGCGGCAGCTCGCACCCGCGCGATTCGGTCCTGTACCTGGACGTTGCGACACAGCTTCCCGACGAGTTCCTGCACGTGACCGATCGGTTCTCGATGGCGTGGTCGCTCGAGGCGCGCACGCCGTTCCTCGACCACGAGCTCGTCGAGTACGTCGCGTCGCTGCCGCCGGAGCTGCGCACGGACGCCGACGACCCCAAGCGGCTGCTGCGCACGGCCGTCGCGGACCTCGTGACGCCGGCCCACCTCGAGGCGCCGAAGCAGGGCTTCGTCTTTCCGCTCGAGCGCTGGCTGCGCGGCGAGCTGCGGCCGCTCGCGGAGCGCCTCGTCTCGCCGGAGCATCTGCGCAAGCAGGGCATCTTCCGCGAGGACGCGAACTTCCTCTCGCTCGACGCCGAGCGGCTCTGGCCGGTGCTGATGTTCCAGCTCTGGCACCTGCTCTACGTCGAGGAGGCGCTGACCGAGGCGCCGACGTTCAGCTGGCGCGAGCTGACGGCCGGCGTCCGGTGACGACGATCCCGTTCCCGCCGTAGCGCACGTCCGCGTCGACGAGGCCTGCATCCCGCACCCACGCCTGCACCGTCTCGAGCGTCTGCGGCTCGTCGTAGCGCGGTGAGAGGGCATCGAAGGTGTCGAGCACGGCCCACGCGACGAGCTCCTCCTCGTCGAGCGGGTACAGGCCGGTGTAGTTCCAGCAGGGAACGACCGCCGTCAGGAAGCGACCGAGCTTCGGAACCCGCGCGAGCCGCGTGTCGACGGGAAGCCAGCGCGGCACGTACCACTCGACGATCCGGCGCAGCCGGTCGCGCGGCATGCGCGTCGTGAGCGGGCGCCACAGGGTCTTCGCCGACCAGCGGTCGACGTACGGCTGCTTGCGGTAGACGTCGGCGGCGAGCAACTCGCCGTAGCGGGTCGCCGTCATGAACGCGCGCTCGGGGTCGGGCGTGTGCTGGAGGACGCCGAAGCAGAGCACGCGGTCGAACGTGCCCTCGGCGAACGGCAGGTCGAAGAGGTCGGCCTGCGCGAGGTGCAGTCGCTCGTGCTCGCCGAGGTTCGCGCGCGCGGCGTCGACCGCGGACGACGCGTCGACCGCCCAGACCTCCGCGCCTGCGTCGAGCAGGACCTCCGTGAAGCGTCCCGCGCCGCAGCCGAGCTCGAGCACGCTCTGGCCGGTGAGGTCCTCCGGCCAGCGCGTCCCCTCGAAGAGCCGTGCGCGCGAGAGCGGCTTGCCGGTGACCGAGTCGAGCTGGACACTCCGCCAGCGGTTCCACTGATCGCCGAAGCTCTCCGCGTAGCCGTCGTCGGGCACGAAGCGCGGAATCCCGTTCCGGACGGTGAGTGGTTCGCGGGAGAACAGGGGCGGCTCGCCATACTAAGCCGCTGTGTCGTCGCTGAACGTCCTGCACATCAGTGAGTCGGACGCGGCCGGCGGCGCAGGCCGCGCTGCGTACAAGCTGCACCGCGGCCTCAACGGCCTCGGGCACGTGTCGCGCATGCTCGTCGGGCGGAAGGTGACTCCGGACACCGACATTCGTCCGCTGAAGCGAAATCTGCTCTGGCGCGCGCTCGACCGCGCCTCGGGCGAGCTGTTCGACCTGCTGAGCCTTCAGTACGTCTTCTACCCGTCGTCGTTCGGCGTGCTGGCCGATGCGTGGTTCCGCTCGGCGTCCGTCGTCCAGCTGCACAACCTGCACGGCTCGTACTTCGGCTTCACCGCCTTGCCTGCGATTTCCCGTTTGCGACCGGTCGTGTGGCAGCTGCACGACCAGTGGGGGCTGACCGGGCACGTCGCGTACTCGCTCGACTGCGAGCGCTGGCGTCACGGCTGCGGCATGTGCCCGTACCTCGGCGAGTACCCGCGCCTGCGCAACGACAGAACCGCGCTCCTCTACCGCCTCAAGGACCGCGTCTACCAGAGCTCTCGCCTGAACCTCGTCGTGCCGTCGCGCTGGATGGCCGACATCGTCGCGGCGAGCCCGCTGCTCAACCGCTTCCCGGTGCACTACATCCCGACGGGCATCGACATCGACGTCTTCAAGCCGGGCGACCAGAACGAAGCGCGCGAGCGGCTCGGTCTGCCGCTCGACCGCAGGATCATCTTCTTCGCCGCGGCCAACATCAACGAGCGTCGCAAGGGCCTGCACCTGCTCGCAGAGGCGCTGCGCCGGCTCGAGGAGCCGCCGCTGCTCGTGGTCGCGGGCAACGGCACGGTCTCGCGTGGGATCGAGACGCGCTACCTCGGCGCGGTGCTCGACGAGGAGATCCTGGCGGACGCCTACCGCGCCGCCGACGTGTTCGCCGTGCCGACGCTCGCGGACGTGCTCACGCAGACCGCGCCGGAGAGCATCGCGTGCGGGACGCCGTGCGTCTCGTTCGATCGCGGCGGCGTGATCGACGTCGTGCGTCATCTGGAGACCGGCTACCAGGCGAAGTTCGGCGACGTCGACGATCTCGCGCGCGGGTTGACCACGCTGCTCGGCGACTCCGAGTTGCTCGCGCGGCTCGTCGCGCCGGTGCCGCGAGGTGGCGGAGACGGAGTTCGCCGTCCAGCAGCAGGTGGAGCGCTATGCCGCGCTCTACGAGGAGCTCGCCGTTGGCCCGCCCGCTCGTTAGCGTCGTCGTCCCGTCGTATCAGCAGGGCCGGTTCCTCGAGCAGGCGCTCGCTCGGTGCTCGAGCAGGAGTACGAGCCGCTCGAGGTGATCGTCGTGGACGGCGCATCCACCGATGGAAGCGTGGACGTGATCCGTCGCTACGAGGACCGGCTCGCGTGGTGGACGAGCGAGGCGGACAGCGGCCAGGCGGACGCGCTGAACAAGGGCTTCGCGCGCGCGACGCGGCGACGTGCTCGGCTGGCTCGCCTCCGACGACGTGCTCGTCCCCGGCGCGATCGCGCGGGTCGTCGACGAGCTCGAGCGTCGACCCGACGTCATGCTCGTCTACGGAGAGGCGCTGTTCGTCGACGAGAGCGGTGCGGAGCTCTTCCCGCTCGAGCCGCGCGCGTTCGACGTCGAGGCGATGGTGCGCGCGTGCGCGAACCACGTCGTGCAGCCGGGCTCGCTCTTCCGGCGGCGCGCCTGGGAGCTGGCGGGACCGTTGAACGAGCACGGCCACTACCTCTTCGACTTCGAGTTCGCGCTCGCGGTGGGTCGTGAAGGCCCGGTCGTGCCGATCCCCGACCGGCTCGCGCTGTACCGGGTGCATCCCGAGTCCAAGTCGGGCGGCGGCTCGCTCTTGAAGGCGCGGGACTACGTGCGCTTCGCCGACGAGTTCCTCGCCGGCTCGGGGCTGCCCGGCGCCGCGGAGGGTCGCGGCAGCGCGTATCTCGCGGCCGGCGACTACTTCTACGACGCGGGCGAGCTCGCCGAGGCGAGGCGCGCGCTGCTTGCCTCGCTGCGCCTGAAGCCGACGAGGCGAGGCGCGGGGCTGCTCGCGCGAACGCTGGCCCGCTCGGTGGTGCCGTGATCCGCCTCGGGATCGACGCGACCTCGGTGGCCCCCGACGGGAAGGGCATCGCGCGTGTTCAGCGCGGGACCGTTCGTGCGCTCGCGGAGCTCGATCGCTTCGAGCTCGTCGTCTACGCGCGTCATCCGGAGGAGCTGCCCGAGGTGCGCGCGAAGCGCGTGACGTCGCGGCCGACGCTCGCGTGGGAGCAGGTCGGGCTCGCACGGGCGGCGCGTGAGGTGGACGTCCTGCTCACGTGGACCGAGCGGCTGCCGCTCGTCGGCTCGGGACGATTCGTCGTCTGGATGTTCGAGCCGCCGACGCATCGGATCGAGCAGAACCGCCGCGTCGGCGCGCGCGCGTGGCAGCGCGGCAGCGACGCCGTGACGTCCTTGCTCTGGCGGCGGAGCCTCGGTCGCGCCGCCCTCGTCTTCACCGGCTCGCAGGCGACCGCCGACGCGGTCCGCGACGTCGCGGCCGCGCGGCCGCTGTACCCGGGCCTCGACGAGCGGTTCTCGCCCGGCTCGACGCGCGACGGCTCGGTGCTGCACATCGGCTCGAACGACCCTCGCGACGACACGCCGACCGCCCTCGCCGCCGCGCGCGCTGCGGGCGAGCGGCTCGTCGTCGTCGGCGGCTACGCGGGTCCGGCCGACGGCGCGCAGGTCGTCGGGCGCGTCACGGACGACGAGCTGGTCGAGCACTACCGCCGCGCCGACGCGTTCGTCGACACGAGCCTCTACGAAGGCTTCGGCTTCCAGGTCCTCGAGGCGATGGCGTGCGGCACGCCGGTCGTCGCGTCGGACACCACGTCCATCCCCGAGCTCGTCGGCGACGCTGCGCTGCTCTGCCCGCCCGGCGACGTCGACGCGTTCGCCGCCGCGCTTCGGCGGCTGCGCAGCGAGGACGGGTTGGCCGACGAGCTGCGGCGCCGCGGGCTCGCGCGCGCAGCCGAGTTCACCTGGGACCGAACGGCTCGGCAGCTCGCGGACGCCGTCGAGGAAGCGGCGCGCGCGTGATCGTCTTCGTGCAGGGCCTCCGCAACTGGGGAGCGGTGGAGGAGTACGTCGCCGCGCTCGTGCGCGGGCTGCGCGAGCGCGGCGAGGACGTCGCGCTGCTCTATCCCGACGATCCGGTGCTCGCGCCGTTCGCGGAGCTCGGCGCTGCGGGCGGCGACCTTCGACCTCGATGCGCCGGGACTGACGTTGCGACTTCGACGCGAGCTGCGCCGGCTGCGTCCGGCGATCGTCCACGCGACCGACGTCTTTCCGCAGGCGCAGCTCGCGGCACGGCTCGCGGGCGTGCGGCGACTGTTCGTCACGCACCACACGCCGGAGCTCCCGCGGCGGGACAACCTCGCCGGGCGGGCCTGGCAGCGGCTCGGCTGGCTGACGTGGCCCGAGGTCGTGTACACGTCCGAGACGGATCGCGCGTCCGACGACCGACGGCTTCGCACGCACGTCGTGCCGCTCGGCATCGAGCTCGATCGCTTCGCGAGCGGACGCCGCGTCCTCGAAGGCCGAATCGTCGGCAACGTCGCGCGCCTCGCCGAGCAGAAGGGCCATCGCGACCTGGTCGCGGCGGCGCCGCGCGTGCTCGAGCGTCATCCGGACGTGCGCTTCGTCGTCGCCGGCGACGGCGAGCTTCGCGCGGAGCTCCAGGAGCTCGCGGCTCCGCTCGGCGACCGCTTCGAGCTCCTCGGCGAGCGGCGCGACGTGCCCGACCTGCTCGCGTCGTTCGAGGTGTTCGCCTTCCCGTCGCACTTCGAAGGCCTCTGCCTCGCGGTGATCGAGGCGCAGGCAGCGGGCGTGCCGGTCGTCGCCACGCCCGTCGGCGGGATCCGCGAGACCGTCGTCGAGGGCGAGACGGGCTATCTCGTCCCGGTCGGCGATCCCCAGGCGCTCGCCGAGCGCATCTCGTGGTGCCTCGACCACGCCGAGGAGGCACGGCGCGTCGCCGCCGAGGCGCGCACGCGAGTCGCCGCGCAGTTCGACGTCGAGCGGATGGTCGCGGAGACGCTCGCGCTCTACGGGATCTCGTAGAGCACGTACTCGTCGTTCGCGTACACGCGCCTGAACGACCGCGGCACTTGCTCGCTGCCGCGGGTGACCGCGTAGTACGAGGAGTACTCGCGCGACAGCTCCAGCTCGCCAGGTTGCGTGCGTCCGGTCAGGACCGAGCGATTCTCCGCCAGCTTGCGATCGCGGTCGTCTTCGTGCGAGACCAGCCTGCCGTCGTACCAGCCCGCGATGAAGAGCTGCCGCTCGGCGACTGCCGGGTAGTTGTTCCAACCTTCGTGCGGCGTGACCTCGCGGCCGGTCAGCGACGTGAAGACGAGGCCGTCCTCGGGCACGCGCTGCTCGACTTCCGCCCAGATGTCGTGATCGGCGGTCGTGATCGCGACGGCGGGGTCGTCGAGACCTCCGTTGACCGCGAGGACGAGCGCGACCGCTGCGGCCGCTGCGACGGCGCCCGCACGGACCACGGCCGGTGAGCGAACTGCGACCGCGCCGAGCGCGACCAGCAGCGCGACGACGAGCACGAAGCCGGTCTGCGGCCCGAGCGGCTCTCTCGCAGCGGCCGCGAACGCGAGCAGGGCCCCCGCGGCCAGCGCCAGCCGCAGGTCGAGCTGCACGCCGTCGAGGAGCAGCAGCGCGGCGAGGAAGACGCCACTCACGAGCGCGACCTCGAACCCGTAGCCGGACAGAAACCACGACGGCAACACGGACGCGGCGAACGCGACGAAGAGCCCCCAGCACCGAGCGCGAGCAAGCGCGGCGAGCAGCAAGACCTCTCCGACGACGAGGCAGACCAGCCCGAGCGAGCGGACGTCCGGGTCGCCGTCGGTGAGCCCGCGCACCGCGTCCAGCGGCAGCGTCTTCGGCTTGGCGAGCCCCGCGTACCAGCTCGCAAAGGCGAACAGGAGCCCGATCACCGCGGCCGCCCCGAGCGCGAGCAGGCCGGCGGCGATCAGGGCGACCCGCCGAAAGTCCGGGCGATGCCTGTGTCGCTCGACGAGCCCTGCGAGCAGCAGCAGCCCGAGGACCATGATCGCGATCACCTTCGTCTGGAAGTAGTCGAGGGCGACGACCGCGCTCAACAGCACGAGCCAGCGCGTGCTGAGCTCGTCGCGCCAGACGCGCCACAGCGAGAAGACGAGCGGCAGCGCGAACGCCGCCGGCGGCGTCTCGGTGATCCACGAGGGGTAGGCGACGATCGCGACGGCGAGCAGCGAGGCGGCGATGCCGACCAGCGGCGGCACGACGGGCCGGCCGTTGACGAAGAGTGCAAGCCCGATGCAGAGCGAAGCGGCGGCGAACGTCGGCAGCGTCGCTGCGTGGTACAGGATCGGATCGAACCCCGGTAGCCACGAGAGCACGGTCCCGACGAAGCTCGTGCCCGCTTCGCTGTAGATGATCTTCTCGCCCTCCACGAGCGGGTCGCGGAAGGGGACGATCGACTCGGCCGCGCTGACGACCTTCGCGACGTACCAGAGCATGCCGCCGTACGCCGCCGAGTCGAGGTCGTCGGTGGGCCCGTGCAGAAGCAATCCGAGCCCGCCGCCGAACGCCGCCGAGCCGAGCCCTGCCAACGCGAGCGTGACGCCGCGCAACGGCAGCGTTGCGTTCCGCGCGCCCGCGACGATCGCCGCGACGACGACGAGCGCCGAGAGCACTCCGAGCGGTCGCCAGAGAAGCGGCGGCACGGCCGCCGGCCATGACGACGAAGAGACCGAGCGGATACGCGTCGAGCAGCGACCGCCCCTCGAGCGGCCGTCTGCAGGCCACGAGACAGCCTCGGCCGACGAGCCAGACGAGCGCCGCGAGCGCGAGGCCCAACGCGGCGTGCAGAACGACTCCGACCGCGACCTCGGTCACGGAGCGCGATGCTATCCCGCGGGCAGCGAGCTCTGGTCAGGTACGAAGCCCGGCACGTCTGCGATCGGCTCGTCGTCCTCGCGGAGGATGTAGATCGGCCGCGCCTTGACCTCCTCGTAGATTCGGCCGACGTAGAGGCCGAGCATCCCCATCAACATCAGCTGGATTCCGCCGAGGAACGAGACCGCGACCAGGATCGACGTCCAGCCGGGGACGACGAAGGCGCCCGCGAGCTTCGCGACGATCGAGCCCACGCCGACGAGAAACGACAGCGTCGAGAAGGCGAAGCCGGCCATGAGCGCCAGGCGCAGCGGGGCGTTCGAGAAGCTGACGAGGCCGTCGATCGCGAGCGTCAAGGACTTGCGGTACGAGTACTTGGGCTCGCCCGCGAACCGCTCGGCGCGCTCGTACGGCACGCCGATCTGTCGAAAGCCGACCCAGCTGAACATCCCGCGGACGTAGCGCGCGCGCTCGCGCATCGACCGGAACGCGTCGAGCGGCCCGGCGGTCGACCAGTCGGAAGTCGCCGGCGTCCAGCGGCATCTCCTCGTGCGCGATCCACCGTAGGAGGCGGTAGAACCAGGCCGCCGTCTTCCGCTTGAACCAGCTCTCCCCCGAGCGGCGCGAGCGCACGGCGTACACGACCTCGTAGCCCTCCTGCCAGCGCGCGACGAGGTCGGGCACGACCTCCGGCGGATCCTGGAGGTCGGCGTCCATCACGATCACCGCGTCACCCGCGGCGTGGTCGAGGCCCGCGGTGATCGCGATCTGGTGACCGAAGTTTCTCGCGAAGCGGAGGACCCGGACGCGCGGGTCTCGGCGGGCGAGGTCCGCAAGGAGCTCGTAGCTCCCGTCGTAGCTGCAGTCGTCCACGAACAGCAGCTCGGCCGGCCCGTCGAGCCCGTCGACCACGTGCGAGAGCCTCTGGTGCAGCTCCGGCAGCGTCTCGCGCTCGTTGAACACCGGGATCACGAAGGAGTAGCGGATCCGGCTCACGGCCTTCGATCGTACCCCGCGAGCATTACGGCGCCCGCAGCTCGTAGAGCGCGAACCGGTCGTTCGCGTAGACGCGGCGGGCGCCCGGCGGCGCCTGCTCGCCCGCGCGGAGCACCGCGTACAGCGGGCGATCCGCCGGGATGCCGGCCTCGGCGAGCGCCGGTCCCGGCTCGCCGGCGAGCGCGAGACGGTTCAGGCGCAGGCGCTCCTCGAGCTCCGCCGGCCGCACCCGCAGCTCGCTGTTCGCCCAGCCCGCGATGTAGTGCTGCCGCGCCCGAGACGGCGCTGTAGTAGTTCCAGCCCTCGTCCGAGGTGATCCGCTCGCCCGGTCAGGCTCGTGAAGACGAGCGCGTCCGTCGGGCAGCTCTGGACGCGCGGTCGCGCCAGCTCGGCGTGCTCGCTCGTGAGCGGTGGCGCCGCGGGGTCGAGCCGCAGGAAGCCCGCGGCGAGCGCGACGCCGCAGCGTCGCCGTCGCGAGGACGGCGAGCGTGCGGGGCCGCACCGCGCCGAACGCCGCCGAGCAATGCGAGCGCGGCGAGCGCGAGCAGCGCGGCGCCCGTGCCGAGCCTGGCGACCTCGCGGAACCACGCGCCCGCGACGAGGCATGCAGCCGCGGCGAGAAAGAGCAACCCGGTCGTGCGCTCCGAGCTGTCGCTGCCGAAGATCGAACGCGACGAGCAGCGCGGAGAGCACGAGTGCTGCGTCCGCGCCGTGGCCGCCGACGAACCACACGGCGCTGACGCCTGCGACGACTGCGCCGAGGAGCTCGAGGGTCGTCGGAGTCGCGCGGTCGCGACGACGAGCAGCACGTGGCCGGCCACGAAGAACGCCGGGGCCATCTGCTGTGTGCTGCGAGCATCGAGCTGGTCGCGGAGGCCGTCGAGCGGCCTCCCTGGGGAAGAACTCCAGCACGAGCAGCTCGGTCAGCCAGTCGGCGGCCAGCAGCGCGACGACGGCCACCGCGACAACCGCGACGAGGGCGACGATCGCCTCGACGCTTGTCCCGCCGGCCGAGACCGATGACGACCAGGGGGGCGAGCGGGCCACGCAGTCCGACGCCCTTCGTCAGCACGAGCGCTGCGGCGGCGAGAGCGGCGGTCGAGAGAGCCGGGAAGGCAACGCAAACGCCCAGCAGGCTGAACGCAACCGGCCCCGCCAGTGTCACGGGTGGGCTCTCGCTCAACCAGGTCGGATACGCGAAGGCGCCGAGCGCGAGAAGTGCCGCGATCACACCGCACCTCGCCGCTCGATCGTGCCGAGCCCGATCGCGAGCGACGCGAACAGGCATGCGGGCAGCGTCGCGGTGAAGAAGAGGAACGGGTCGAGGCCCGGACAGCACGCTCGAGCGCGGCCCCGATGAGCGCGGGCGCCGACTGCACGTAGGTGTGGTCGAACCCGACGAGCGAGAGGTCGCGAAACGGCAGCAACGGACTGCGTGGCCGATCGCAGCTCGGCCACGTAGAAGACGAGGTCGCCGAACGCGTTCGAGCCACGTTCGGCGTCCGGCCCGTGCTGGAACAGCCCGAGCGCGATTGCGAACGCCGAGCGTCCCGGGCAGCGCAGCGGCGAGCGATCGGCCTCGCTCGCGCAACGGCGTCGCGCCCGGCGTTGCTCGCGCCGCGCCAGGCCAAGAGCACGATCGCGACGAGCGAGACCGGCATCAGCCACGTCGGAGAGCAGCGCGACGAACGCCGCGGCGACGACGATCAGCAGGCCGGCCGCGTACGCGTTCGCGAGCTGCCTGCCGGGCACGCGCAGCGCGACGGTGACGCCGGTGAGCCAGACGACCGCCGCCAGAGCGACCCCGAGCAGCGCGTGGAGGAGAGTCGAGAGCGCAAGCGTCACGGCGCGCGGATGCTACTTCGGTCGGTACAACACACACCCATGTCGCTTGCGGAGACGATCCGGGTCTACGGTCGCGCGTTTCGCTCCCGGGCGATCAACGAGCGCGACCTCCGGGACGTTTCGCCGCCGCTACGGCGACGTCCTCGGCCCTGCGCCTGCCCCGACGGGCGGCGTGGCGCTGATCGCCAGCCTGTCGCTACTCGACCTACCAGCTGAAGCTCGAGGGGATGTTCGCGAAGGCGTTCCAGCTTCAGGGCCTCGAGCCCGTCGTGCTCGTGCCCGACGACTCGGAGCTGCCGCGACGCTACTTCGAGACGTTCGGGATCCGTCGCTTCGTGACGCTCGACCGCTACCTCGGCGCCGGAGCTCGAGCGACGAGGCGCGACCGCGAGGCGGCAGCAGCTGCTCGACCGGGTGCGGACGCCCGAGCGACCTGAAGACGCTGACCTTCCGCGGCGCCGACGTCGGCCGCGAGGCGCTCTCGACGGTCTCGCGCTACCTGCACGAGGGCGGCGTCGACCTCGCGGACCCGCGCTCGCAGGAGCTCCTGCGCAGGCTGCTGCCCGCGGCGGTGAAGACCGCGCTCGCCGCGGAATCGCTGTTCGACGAGCTGGAGCCGGAGCTCGTGCTCTTCAACGAGCGCAACTACGCCGACCAGGGCCCGCTGTGCGACATCGCGCTGCTGCGCGGCCTGAACGTCGTCCAGTTCGTGAGCGGCTTCGAGGACGACACGATGGTCTTCAAGCGCTACACCGCCGAGACGAAGGCGATCCACCCGCGCTCGCTCTCCGACGCGTCGTGGGAGCGCGTGCAAGCAGCTCGAATGGACGGCCGAGCGCGAGGCAGAGCTCCAGCAGGAGTTCGCGCGCCGCTACGACCGCGACGCGACGTTCCTCGCGCGGTGGAACCAGGGGTGGACGCGACGGCAGCCGCGCGAGGAGATCGCCGCGCACGCTCGGCCTCGATCCCGGCCAAGCAGACCGCCGTGATCTTCTCGCACGTGCTCTGGGACGCGAACATGTTCTTCGGGCGCGACCTCTTCGCCGACCAGGAGGAGTGGTTCGTCGAGTCGGTTCGCGCCGCGTGCGCGAACGACGCGGTGAACTGGATCGTCAAGCTGCACCCCGCGAACGTCTGGAAGCGAAGGCGCGACGGCGTGAGCGGCGAGCTCGACGAGCACGTCGCCGTGCGCGAGCACGTCGGCGAGCTGCCGCCGCACGTGAAGCTGCTCGATCCGGACACCGACATCTCGACGTGGTCGCTGTTCGACGTCACCGACTACGGCGTGACGATCCGCGGCTCGATCGGCTTCGAGCTGCCGTGCTTCGGCAAGCCCGCGCTCACCGCGGGGACCGGCTTCTACTCGGGCCGAGGCTTCACCGTCGACTCCGAGACCGCGGACGAGTATCTCGGGCGGCTCGCTCGGGTCCACGAGCTCGACCCGCCGAGCGCGGAGAGCGTCGAGCTCGCGAAGCAGCACGCGTACGCCCTCTTCAAGCTCCGGCAGACGCGGTTCACGAGCTTCCGCTCCGTCTTCAAGTCCGTCGAGGAGATCGACGATCCGTCCGAGGCGACGATCGAGCTGAACCTGCGCGACGCCGGTGCGCTCGCGCGCGCCGAGGACCTACGCCTGCTCGGAGCGTGGGCCGTCCGCTCCCGCGAGCTCGACTACCTCACGCTGTAGGTCGTTCGTGTCGATCCGCGGCAACTCGAGCAGCGGGTCGGCGGGCGTTGCGCGACGCGGCTCGGTCGTGAGGCCGGCGGCGCAGCCCAGCTCGCGGAGCAGCCGCAGCGTCGTCTCGTCCCGGCTTCCGTAGGGGTAGCAGAGCGCCCACGTCCCGCCGACGTCCTCGACGAAGCCGCGCGTGCGCCCGAGCTCGACGCGCTGCTCTCCTTCCGTCCAGCAGGCCGAGCCGCCGGTGCTCCCAGCCGTGGCCGATCACCTCGTGCCCGCGCCGGACGAGCTCGCGGCAGCCGTCGAGCGTGAGGTAGAGCGAGTCCGCGAACTCCTCGTCGTCGTCGGTGACGAGCTCGCGGAAGAGCGTCGTCGAGCAGTTCCTCGCGCTGACCCTCCGGCAGGCCCTCCTGGAGCGCGCGCTTCACGAACACCGTCGAGGGCCGGTCGTAGCGGTGCGGCGGCGTGTTCTCCGCCCAGAGTCGCTCCGGGTCGTCGGCCGCGGCGAGGATCCTGCGGCCGAGCGCTTCGTGGTCCTGCGTCGCGGCGAGCAGGAACTGCGTTCGCTGCACGTCGAGCGGGCGGCGCTCGACCACCGCGCGCCCGGGCGGGCAGAACACGCCGGTCAGCCCGCGCTGCTCGAGCGCGGGCGCGACGACGGCGAGGTGCTCGACGAGCCCGTCGTCGAACGTGAGCAGGCACGCGTCGTCGGGCCACGAGCCTGCGACGACGTCGTCGAGCCGAACGCAGGTGTAGCGCTCCGCGACGTGATCGAGCTCCGCCTCGAGCTCGGCGACCGTGCGCGCATGCACGCGCGCGCCGTCGCGCACGTAGTGGTACATCACGATCGTCAGCACGTCAGCCGCGCTCGAAGACCGCGACGAAGGCGGTCGAGAACGCAAGCCCGGCGGGCGAGCGCTCGAGCCCGCGCTGCCACGCGTCGGCGAGGCGGTTGTACGTCCGCGGCGCGAGCGGCTCGAGCGCGGGCGGCAGCGGGTGCGGGTGGAGCGCGAGCAGCTCGGCCTCGCGGAAGCCGTGCCGCTCCGCGGCCGGCGCGAGGTCGCGCGGCGTGTGCTGCCGCCGGCCGCGCTGGAACGCGCGCCGGTGGTCGTGCAGCTCCTTCGGCGGCACTTCGCGGTCGGCGGCGGCGGCGCGCACGAGCTCGTCGGCCGACGCGGCGAGCGACTCCGCCAGCGCGTGCAGCTCGTCGGGCTTCGTTCGCGCCAGGTGGTCGCGCAGCTCCTCGAGCAGCCTCGACGCATCCCCCTCGTGCTCCTGCGCCGTGTAGTCGTTCGCGCTCAGGAGGTTGTAGAGGCGGTTGCGGCACGACACGGCGAAGCGCCCGCCCGGTCGGAGCAGCCGCGCCGCTTCCGCGAAGAGGCCGTCGTCGTCGGGCAGGTACTCGATCAGCCCCATCGCCGTGACGGCGTCGAACTCGCTCGCTGGAAGCCCTGAGTCGTCGTAGGCGGCGACGCGCCACTCGATCTCGAGCTCGCCCGCGTTGGCCCTGGACTCGTCGATCATCCCGGGCGCGTTGTCGACCCCGACCGCGCTCCAGCCGAGCTTCGCGGCGTGGATGCAGAGCTGGCCGCCGCCGCAGCCGAGGTCGACGAGCCGCGAGCCCTCCTGCATCGCGGGCGCCACGCCCTCGATCGCCAGGCGCACGCGCTCGGAGCCGACGGGGAACCGAACGTCGGCGTCGTACGCCGCCTCGACCCATTCGTGGGCGTGCCGGTCGAAGTAGTCCCTCACATAGTCCTTCACGAGGCGAAGCTAGCATCGCCCCGGTGAGCGCGGTCAACGTCATCGCCGAAGTCGGGATGACCCACGACGGGAGCCTCGGCCACGCGATCCGCATGGCGGAGGTCGCGGCCGAGTGCGGCGTCGATGCGGTCAAGTTCCAGCTGCACGACGCCGAGGCCGAGACCACGCGCGACGCGCCGTCGCCGCCGTACTTCGTGCACGAGACGAGCTGGGAGTACTTCGAGCGCACGGCGTTCACCGACGAGCAGTGGGCGACGCTGAAGGCCGCCTGCGAGGCCGCCGGGCGTCGAGTTCCTCTGCTCCGCGTTCTCGACCCGTGCCGTCGAGCGGCTCGAGCGGATCGGCGTCGTCGCGCTACAAGATCGGCTCGGGCGAGGTCACGAACCTCGAGCTCGTGCGTGCCGCCGCCGCAACCGGCAAGCCCGTGCTGCTGACGTCGGGGATGTCCTCGTGGGCCGAGCTCGACGCCGCCGTCGCGGCGGCCGGCGACCAGGTGACGGTGCTGCAGTGCACGTCGCAGTACCCGACGCCGTCGGAGCGCGTCGGCCTGAACGTGCTCGCCGAGCTGCGCGAGCGCTACGGCAAGCCGGTCGGCTTCTCCGACCACACGCTCGGGAACTACGCGGCGTTCGCCGCCGTGACGCTCGGCGCGACCGTCGTCGAGAAGCACTTCACGCTCTCCCGCGATCTGTACGGCGCGGACGCGCGCTTCGCGACCGAGCCGCACGAGTTCGAGGACCTCGTCGACGGCATCCGCGAGCTCGAGACGATGCTCGCGAACCCGGTCGACAAGGACGACCTCGAGCCGTTCGGCGAGATGAAGCAGGTGTTCGAGAAGTCGGTCGTCACGACGCTGGAGATCCCCGCGGGCGCCGAGATCTCGCGCGACATGGTGGCGGCCAAGAAGCCGGGCACGGGCATTCCCGCGCGCGATGCTCCCCGAGGTGGTCGGCCGAACGGCGCGCGTCGACATCGCCGCCGACACCGTGCTCACCGAGGACCTGCTCGCGTGAGGAAGGTCTGCGTCGTCGTCGGCTCGCGCGCGAACTACTCGAGCATCAAGAGCGCGATGCGTGCCGTCGCGGACCACGCCGAGCTCGAGCTGCAGCTCGTCGTCGGCGCCTCGGCGCTGCTCGACCGCTACGGCAGCGTCGAGAACCTGATCGAGCAGGACGGCTTCGAGGCGGACGAGCGCGTGTTCATGCTGATCGAAGGCGAGACGCCGGCGACGATGGCGAAGTCGACGGGGCTCGGCCTGCTCGAGCTCCCGACCGCGTTCGAACGGCTCGAGCCCGACATCGTGATCACGGTCGGCGACCGCTTCGAGACGATGGCGACCGCGCTCGCAGCGACGTACATGAACATCCCGCTCGCGCACACGATGGGCGGCGAGGTCTCCGGGAACATCGACGAGTCCATTCGTCACGCGGTGACGAAGTTCGCGCACGTCCACTTTCCCGCCTCGCAGGGCGCTGCGGATCGGATCGTCAAGCTCGGCGAGGACCCGGAGTCCGTGCACCTCGTCGGCTGCCCGCGCATGGATCTCGTCGCCGAGGTCCTCCAGCAGGACGGAGACGGGCTGAGCGAGCTCTTCGACACGGGCGTCGGCGGTCGGTTCAGCCTCGACGAGCCGTTCCTGATCCTCTCGCAGCACCCGGTCACGACCGAGTACGGCGACGGCAAGCGCGCAGATCAACGAGACGCTCGCGGCGCTGCAGGACGTCGGCCTGCCGGCGATCGTGCTGTGGCCGAACGCCGACGCGGGCTCCGAGCACATCGCTGCGGGAATGCGGCAGTGGCGAGAGCACAACGACGACTCGAACGTCCACTTCTTCAAGAACCTGCCGACGAGCGACTACATCAAGCTGATGGCGAAGACCGCGGCGCCTCGTCGGCAACTCGTCGTCGGCGATCCGCGAGGGCGCGTTCATCGGGACGCCCGCGGTGAACATCGGGCCGCGCCAGGAAGGGCGGGACCGCGGCTCGAACGTGGTCGACGTCGGCTACGACCGCGCGCAGATCGCCGACGGCGATCCGGGGTCAGGTCGAGCACGGACGCTACGAGTCGGAGCCGATCTACGGCGACGGCACCGCGGGCAGGCAGATCGCGGAGATCCTCGCGAAGCGGGAGCTCTCGATCCGCAAGCGCATGACGTACTGATGGACGTCCTGGGCCTGATCCCCGCACGCGGCGGCTCGAAGGGGATCCCGCGCAAGAACCTGGCGCCGGTCGGCGGGCAAGCCGCTGCTCGCGTGGACCGTCGAGGCGGCTCAGGAGGCCTCCGAGCTCACGCGCGTCGTCGTCTCGACCGACGACGACGAGATCGCGGCCGCGGCGGGAGTCGAGGTGCTGCGCCGTCCGGCGGAGCTCGCGGCCGACGACACGCCGATGCTCGACGTCGTCCGTCACGCGATCGCCGAGCTGTCCCCGGACGTCGTCGTGCTCCTGCAGCCGACGTCGCCGCTCCGCCGCGCCGAGCACGTCGATGCCGCTGTTCGCCTGCTGCTCGAGAGTGGCGCCGACTCGGTCGTCAGCGTCGTCGCGGTTCCGCATCGCTACTCACCCGAGGCGCTGATGGACGTCGTCGACGGTCGCGTCGTCGCGCGGGGAAGCGCGCGGACGCGGCAGGAGAAGGCGCTCGTCTACGCGCGAAACGGCCCGGCCGTGCTGGCGCTGCGCAGCGACCGGCTCGGCGACGATCTCTACGACGGCGACTGCCGGCCGTACCTGATGGACGAGCGCGACTCGCTGGACGTCGACGACGCCTTCGACCTCGAGCTCGCGGACCTCCTGCTCCGGCGGTGAGGCTTGCGGAGCGCGTGGAGCGCGCGATCCTCGCCGGCAACCCGACGACGCTCGCGGGGCGGGCGAAGCTGAAGGGCGCGATCAGGGCGAGGCAGCTCCTCGTCCGGCTCGGCGACCCGACCGTGCGCTACCGCGTCGGCGCGGTGGAGCTCGAGCTCCCGCTCTCGCACGAGCTGCCCTTCTACCAGCACGACCACCCGCAATACGACCGGCAGCTCGGCGCGATCGCCGCCGAGCTCGGCGGGCCGGTCGTCGACGTCGGCGCGAACGTCGGCGACAGCGCGGCGGCGATCCGGGCGGAGTCCGAGGTCCCGATCCTCTGCGTCGAGGGTGACGCCACGTTCTTCGCGCTGCTCGAGCGGAACGCACGGGTGCTCGGCGGCGTCGAGCTCGAGCGCGCGCTCGTCGAGGGTCCCGCCCGCGGTCGGATCGAGCGCGGCGCCGGGACCGCACGCGTCGTCGAGGGGGACGACGCGCTTCCGTCGAAGCCGCTCGCGCAGATCCTCGACGAGCACCCCGCGTTCTCGAGGCCGGCGCTGATCAAGCTCGACACCGACGGGCTGGACGTGCCGATCCTGCTCGCGAACCTCCCGCTGCTCGAGGAGCTTCGGCCGGTGCTCTTCTTCGAGTACGACCCGCACCTCGGCGCTGCTCCCGCGATCTTCGAGCGTCTGCACGAGATCGGCTACGCGACCGCGGACTGGTACGAGAACACGGGCGAGCACGTCGCGACCGTCGAGCTCCCGGCGCACCTGCACGAGCGGTACGTCGGCCACGGGGGCGCCCGCTACGCCGACGTCTGCGTGCGACCGCGGTAGCGTTGTCGCCGTGAGCCTCGACACCGAGACCGGGCGCGACCGCTACTTCGCCGCGCGCGAGGCCGAGCTCCGCGAGCTGGTCGATCCCGAGACCGGGCTGCTCTCCGAGCGTTTCGCGAAGCGCGTCGACTGCCCGAGCTGCGGCTCGAGCGCGCACACCGAGCTGTTCGTCAAGGGCGGCTACCCGATCGTTCGCTGCGACGAGTGCTCGCTCGTCTTCTCGAACCCGCAGGTCGACGAGAGCGTCGTCCTCGAGGAGTACCGCGAGGGCGGCTCGAACGACCTGTGGGTCGACGTGCTCACGTCGCCGCGGCAGCTCGAGCTCGACCGCGCCAAGTTCGAGGAGATCCTCGACGAGCTCGAGCCGCACCGAGGCGAGGGGCGGCTGCTCGACGTCGGCACGTCGATCGGGCTCTTCCTTCGCCTCGCGCTCGACCGCGGCTGGACCGGCCACGGCACCGAGTTCGGGCGCCGCGCCCTGGCGTACGCGCAGGGCGAGCTGGGCGTTCCGGTCGACGACTCGCCGATCGAAGAGCTCGACAGGGGAGTACGACGTCGTCAGCGTCCTCTCGGTGCTCGAGCACGTGAACCGCCCGCGTGAGTTCCTCCGGCACGTCTCGCGCCTGCTCGCGCCCGGCGGCGCGACGTTCCTGATCGTCCCGAACGTCGACAGCCTCGCCACGCGCGTCCTGCACGAGCGCGCGGCGACGTTCGACGGCCGCAACCACTTGCTCTACTTCTCGCCGGCGACGCTTCGCGACCTGCTCGCGCGCGAAGGCTTCGAGGTCGTCGCGCTGCGGACGAGGGTCGCCTCGCTCGATCCGGTGCTCGAGTGGCTCACCTACCGCGAGCCGTACTCGGGCGAGCCCGACGACGCCGATCCGCTCGTGCAGGCCGTGGCCGCACGACGCCCGGAGGTCGAGCGGCTACTGGAGGAGCTCGACCTCGGGTACAAGCTTCACTGTCTCGCGGTCAAGCGCTAGCGCACGCGCTCGAGGTGTGCGAGGCGGTCGACGGCCTTGACGAGCCGAAAGTCGCCTTCGGCCTGCAGCTCGCTCACCACGCGCCCTGCGGTGTCCTTGTGCCCCGGCACGAAGTAGTCGTCGTACGCGTCGTCGACGAGCAGCGCACCGCCGACGCGGAGCTTGCGTCCCCAGCGGTCGGCGTCGATCCTCGTTCCCTCGTACGTGTGGTCGCCGTCGATCACGACGACGTCGACCTCGCCGGTGTCGAGCTCGAGCGTGCGCGAGTTTCCGACCACCAGGTCGACGTCGAGCCCGAAGCGCTCGCAGAACGCACGCGTCTCGTCGTCGAGCGCCGAACCCGGCTCGCCGAGCACTCGCTCGGCCTTCTCCCCGATGTCGATCGACCAGACCTTGCCGCCGGCTCCCATCGCGGCCGCGAGGACGACGGTCGAGCCCCCGCGCCAACGCCCGACCTCGATCGCCTTCTTGGCGCCGGAACGTCGCGTGACGCCGAAGACGTATGCGGCCTGCCGGATCGTCATGCCGATCACGGCGTGGTTGAGCATCGAGCTGGCGAAGAGCCCCGAGAGGTCCTCGAACTCGAGCTTGGACGAGGGCGCCAGGTCGAGCGGCGCCGCCGCCAGACGCCGGTCGCGGTTCTGCGCCGCCCCGACGGGCTGGAGCACCGCGTGCGGGTCGCGCTGGAGCATCAGCTCGACGAACCGACGGCGAAACCCGTGCGAGGGAACGGCGGCCGCCACTCGCGCAAGGATCGAGATGACGCGCGATCTCACGGGTCGAGAGCGTACCTGGGGCGTCGCTACAGTCTCCCCGTGGAAGCCGCAACGTCAACCGTGGTGCCGGGCGTCGAGCCCCACGTCATCAAGCCCGCTCCGCGACGCCCGCGACTCGGGCTGCGGGAGGTCTGGCGGAACCGCGAGCTCCTCTACTTCTTCGCGTGGCGCGAGCTCAAGGTGCGCTACAAGCAGACGCTGCTCGGCGTCGTCTGGGCCGTGGTCCAGCCGCTCATGTACATGGTCGTGTTCACGCTGTTCTTCGGGCGCTACCTCGACGTGTACTCGCCCGGGCCCTACGCGCTGCTCGCGCTCTCCGGGTCGGTGCTCTGGCTGTACTTCGCGAACTCGGTGACGCTGGCAGCGGGCAGCCTCGTCGGCAACGCGTCGCTGCTCACGAAGGTCTACTTCCCGCGCCTGCTGGCACCGCTCGCGCCGATCCTCGCGGCGCTCGTCGATCTCGCGCTCGCGACGCTCGTCCTGCTCGCGGTGATGGCCGGCTACGGGGAGTTCCCGTCACCGCAGCGCGTGTGGACGGCGATCCCGTTCGTGCTGCTCGCGGCGGGGACTGCCGCCGGCGTCGGCGCGTGGCTCGCCGCGTTGAACGTCAAGTACCGCGACATCCGCTTCGTCGTGCCGTTCATCCTGCAGCTCTGGCTCTTTGCGAGCGCGGTCTTCATCTCGTTCGACGGCCTGAACCTGCCGGAGCCGTGGGCGACGCTGTTCTGGCTCAACCCGATGGCCGGCGTGGTCGAGGGCTTCCGCTGGGCGATGCTCGGCGGCGTGCGGCCGGAGCTCTCGCACATCGTGCTCGCGAGCGTGAGCGGACTCGTCCTGCTGGTGTCCGGGCTCATCTACTTCAAGCGCATGGAGCGCGTCTTTGCCGACATCGTCTGACCTCGCGCTCTCGGTTCGCGACCTGAGCAAGACCTATCGGCTCGGCGAGCGCGACGTGCTGCACGGCAGCCTGCGCGACGCGATCGTGCGAGGCGCGCGCTCCGCGCTGCACCTGGCGCGAGGCACTCCACGCCCCGACCGGGAAGACCTCGTCGCGCTCGGCGGACGTCAGCTTCGACGTCCCGCGCGGCGAGGTGCTCGGGATCATCGGGCGCAACGGCGCCGGCAAGACGACGCTCCTGAAGATCCTCTCGGGCATCACCGACCCGACCTCGGGCGAGGCGCGCGTCTGGGGCCGCGTCGGAGCCCTGCTCGAGGTCGGCACGGGCTTCCACCCCGACCTGACCGGGCGCGAGAACGTCTTCTTCAACGGCGCGATCCTCGGCATGAAGCGGCGGGAGATCCAGCGCAAGTTCGACGAGATCGTCGAGTTCGCCGAGGTCGAGCGGTTCATCGACACGCCCGTCAAGCGCTACTCGAGCGGCATGCAGCTGCGGCTCGCGTTCGCCGTCGCCGCGCACCTCGAGCCGGAGATCCTGATCGTGGACGAGGTGCTCGCCGTCGGCGACGCGGCCTTCCAGCGCAAGTGCCTCGGGAAGATGGGCGAGGTCGCCGGAGCGGGGCGCACGGTCCTGCTCGTCAGCCACAACATGTCCGCGATCACGTCGCTTGCCGACCGGTGCCTCTGGCTCGACCAGGGGCGCGTGCGCGAGCTGGGCGACCCGACGCGGATCGTCGCCGACTACCTGTCCGGCGACGCGGTCGCGGGGCGGCCGGGGTTCGCCGACCTCTCCGATCCGAAGCTCCGCGAGGGCGTGCGCGAAGAAGACGAGCAAGCAGGTCCTCTTCGACTGGGTCCGGCTCGTCGACGCGGAGGGCAAGCCGTCCGACGTCTTCTTCGAGGGCGACCCGCTGACGATCGAGCTCGGGCTCGAGTCGACGATCGACTCGAGCCGGCTCGAGGCGCTCTGCTTCGTCTCCTCGCTCGAGGGGATCCTCGTCTTCACGCTCACGTCGGGCCTGCTGGACGTCGACCTACGGCCCGGCTCCGCCGAGCTCAAGGTCACGATCCCGCGGAACCAGCTGCGCATCGGCCGGTACACGCTCGACCTCTACGTGCTCACGGCGCAGCCGCAGGACTACCTCGTCGGCGCGAAGACGTTCGAGGTGGTCGTCTCGAGCGAGCCCGGCGGCGACCCGCGCCACATGCGGGACCACCTCGGGCTCGTCAGCGTGGAGCAGGAGTGGGGCGAGCTGCGGCAGGGGACGCCGAACCGAGTCTGAGGTCGGACTCGACCCGGCGGACGATTCGCTCCACGACGACCTCCGGCCGGAACTCGCGCTCCCAGGTCCTCCGTCCGCCCTCGATGATCCTGCGGCGCAACGTCTCGTCGCGGCACGCTGCGACGACGTGCTCCGCGATCTCCTCGCCCGTGCTCCCGAGCAACGCGTTCTCGCCGTGCACGATCTCCGGCATCGCACGAGCCATGTTCACGTGCGCGACGAGGCAGGAGCCGAGCGACCACGCGTGCAGGATTCGCGTGTGCCCGACGATGAAGTCGGGGTTGCCGTTGTTGCAGAGGAGAAAGACCTTCGTCGCCTGCAGCTCCGCGTCGATGTCGTCGACGAAGCCGCGGTTCCGAACGCGCGGATGCTCGAGCGCGCGCGCCACCGGCTCGGAGAAGCTCCCCGCGCCGAACAGCTGCACCTCGTAGTCGTCGCCGAGCAGTCGATCGAGCGCGGGCAGGACCTCCGTCGCGAGCAGCCACCCGCCGAACGTGTTCCCGGTCGCGTACTGGCCGCCGAGGTTGCCGGCGATCAGGTTGCCGGTCGGCTCGATCTCGCGGCGCTCGCCCACGAGCTCCGGCCACATGTTCTGGAGATAGAACGCGCGCGGGTGGCCTTTCTGCGTGTAGTAGTCGGCGTTCGGCGCGGACGCGCAGGCGATCCACGTGGAGCGGAGCGCGAGCCGGACGACGACGTCCTCGAAGCGGCGGTAGGCGCGGCGCCACAGCACCAGCTTCGCGCGGTTGCGGAGCGTCTTCTGCGGGATCGCGAAGAGCTCGGGATGCTTGAGCCTCGCGGCCATCGAGTAGTGGTCGGGGTTGCCGGCGTACGCGAAGACGGGCGTCTCGACCTCGGCGCACGCGCCGAACGCGGCGCTCGACCAGAGGTGGAAGCACGACGTCCGCGCCGGAGGAGTCCACGCGCTTCGCCATCTCCTCCCGCAGCGCGTACGACGGGTAGAAGACCTCGGGATCGGAGGAGAACGCCTGGCGGAGGAGCAGGCGCGGCGTCGAGCCGACCGCGTCGGGGCTCGCGTACAGCGCAGGCAGCAGCTCGACGCCGTTCGCGTGCGCCCACTCGAGCGCGCGCTCGCCTTCGGCCTCGAAGCCTTCCTCGGCGTCGTGCGAGAGGAGCGGTTGAAAGACCACCTCGTGGCCCAGCTCGCGGAACGCCAGCAGCGCCTCGCGGATCACGACCGTCGGCGCGCGCACCGAGTGCCCGGCGAGCGGCAGGTGCGCGCCGATGAAGAAGACGCGCAAGGTGCGCTAGTCGACGATGCGCGGCTCGGGCAGCGGCACGATGAACTTGCCGCGGTATCCGCGCTCGCGGATCTTCGGCATGATCGCCTCGCCGATGTGCCACGAGAGCACGAGCACGTGCGGCGGCTGCCGCTCGTACAGCGTGCGCTCGTCGACGATCGGGATGTGCGTCCCGGGCGTGTACTGGCCGATCTTCAGCGAGCCGGTCAGCTCGCAGATCGAGTCGACGAGCTCGGGCGTCACGCCGGTGTAGGCGAGCAGCGTGCTCGCGCGGCCCGGCGCGCCGAGGCCGACGATCGGCCCTTCCTTCCGCGCCTCGACGAGCAGCTCGAGCAGGCGCAGCTTCCCGTCCTGGATCCGCTGCCGGAAGCGGTCGAAGGCGACGCCGTCGTACAGGCCGCTCTCCTCCTCCAGCCGGACGAGCTCGTCGACGCGAGGCGAGACGTCCCGCTTGCCGCGATCGGCCCAGACGCGGATCGAGCCTCCGTGCGTCGGCACGCGCTCCACGTCGAAGATCGAGAAGCCCGCGCGGTTGAAGATCTCGATCATCGGCTTGAGCGAGTAGAAGCGCAGGTGCTCGTGGTAGATCGTGTCGTACTGGAGCTCCTCGATCAGGTTGAGGAGATAGTGCGACTCCGAGACGAACGCGCCGTCGTCGCCGATCAACGTCGCGACGCCGCGCAGCTCCGGGAACAGGTTGTTCACGTGCGCGAACATGTTCGTGCCGGTCACGACGGCCGCGTTGCCGTGCTCGGCCCGCACCTGCTCCGCGACCTCCTCTGAAAAGAACGCCTGCACCGTCGGCACGTCGTTCTCGACCGCGATCTTCGCGATGTCGGTCGGCTCGATGCCGAGCACGCGCACGCCCTCCTGCTGGAAGCCCTGCAGGAGCGTGCCGTCGTTGGAGCCGATGTCGACCGCGAGGTCGTCCGCGCCGAGCCCGAGGCGCTCCGTGACGTCGTGCGTGAGGCTCCAGAAGTGCTCCTTGAGCAGGCCCGTCATCGCGGTGCGGTACGGGTACTCGGGGAAGAACACGACCTCCGGCGGAGCTGCGTAGTCGAGCTGCGCGAGCCCGCAGCTCGTGCAGCGGCAGAAGACGAGCGGGAAGTGCGTCTCCGGCTCGCCGAGCATCTGCTCGGTGAGGAGCGAGTCGCACGGCGCGTGGTGACCGAGATCGAGGACGGGCTCGAGCGCGCTCGCTCCGCAACCCTGGCAGCTCGTGATCTTCCCGAGGACGACCTCGTTCGCCCGCTCGACGCCGGTGCTCACGACGAGGAGCCTAGCTTGCGCACTTCGTCCAGCAAGCGCTGTGCGTGTAAGCCGTCCGTAAACGTCGGACGCTCGCGGTCTTCGAGGAGCGCGAGCGCGAGCGCCGCGAACGGCGCGACGCGCGGGTCCGCTCCCGGCGGCGGTTGCAACCCCGGGACGTCGACCGCTCGGCCGCCGTCGGTGAGCGTGAACGCGCCGACCGGGTCGGTCGCGTGCCGGTTCTCGAGCACGAGGTCGCCCGCTTCCAGCCGGTGCACGCGCTCCTCCGCGACGAGCGAGACGGTCAGTCGCGTGCGGCCGCCGCCCTCGTGCGCGAGCACCGCGGTGAAGGCGTCCTCGTCGGGAGCGACGGTCGCCTGCTCGACCTCGGCCTCGCCGAGCAGCCAGCGCGCGTAGTCGAGCGCGTGGACGCCGTAGGCCGACAGGGCGCCGCCCTGCAGCGGGTCGTCCTTCCAACCGGCCGGCCCCGGTCGAAGCCGCGACCCCGCGGTCCACAGGACGCGAACCTCGTCCGCGTCGAGCAGCTCCCGGAAGCGCGCGAACGCGGGGACGAACCGATAGCCGAAGCTCACGGCGTTCGGCAGCCCGCGCGCAGCGTCTTCGAGGAGCTCGGCGTCGCCCAGCGTCGTCGCGAGCGGCTTCTCGCAGAGCACCCGCGCGCCGACGCGGACGGCCTCGAGCACGACCTCCCGGTGCGCGGCCGGGGGTGCGGCCACGCTGACGACGTCTGCCTCGCCGACGAGGTCGCGCCACCCTTCGCGTCCGGCGACGCCGAGCACCCGGGCGCCCGCGAGCTCCCACCCCGGTGCGTGCACTGCGGCGCCGAACCCGCGCCCCACGACCGCGACGGTGGCGCTCACGCCGGCGAGCGTACCTCGCTAGGCTCAAAGTCGTGTCCGCGATCAAGACCCGCTTCGACGATCGCCTGACGCAGACGCGCTGGCGGCTGCGCAACCGGGACCGCTCCGGCCCGTCGGCCGCACCTCCCGAGCTCTCCGACGTGATCGGCCGCCTCCGCCGAGACGGCGTCGTGATCACGGACTTCGCGACGGTGTTCGGCGAGACCGCGCTCTTCGACGAGGCCGCCGCCGAGGTCCAGCGCCGCTACGAAGCGCGACCGCAGCAGGACGGCGACGCGGCCGAGGGCAGCAAGGGCACGTTCCTGACGAAGCTCGGCGACCCGAGCTACGACCTCGACCAGGTCTTCGCCCGGATCGCGCTGCACCCGCGTGCGCTCGCGGTCGTCAACGGCTACCTGGACCTGCGCTCGACGCTTCGCGCGCTCGACGTCTGGCACACGCACCCGACCGCAGGCCCGGCGATCCAGACGCAGCTCTGGCACCGGGACGGCGACGACGTCGTGAACGCGAAGATGTTCGTGTACTTCACCGACGTGCGCGCGCCCGCCGGGCCGTTGATGTACGCGCCGCGCACGCATCCCTACGGCTCGCGACGCGAGTTGCCCGAGCGCGACGACCAGGCTCGCTCGAACGACGAGCAGCTGCGCGAGGTCGTCCCGGAGAGCGAGTGGGTGCTCTGCGAGGGAGGCCCGGGCACGGTCGTCTTCGCCGACACGTGCGGGTACCACAAGCAGCTGAAGCCCGAGAGCGGCGAACGTCTGCTGCTGGTCGCGCACTACGTGTCGGGCAAGCCGTACGTCGAGCGTGCCGTCGAGTTGACCGGCGCGGACGACTCGAAGCTCAGCGACGATCAGTTCGTCGCAGTGCACGACCGGCCGCGTTAGCGACCCCTTCGGCCCACGCCTCTGGCGTGAACCGCTTCGCGAGCTCGCGCGAGCGCGCGCCGTAGGTCTGCCGGAGCTCGGGATCGTCGGCCAGCCGCAGCAGCGCAGCGCGCAGGGCGGGGACGTCGTCCGCGGGGACGCGGAAGCCGTTGCCGTCGATCAGGTCGTGCGCCGCACCGGACTCCTCCGTCGCGACGAGCGGCAGCCCCGCGGCGGCGGCCTCGTTCAGGACCATGCCCCAGGGCTCGGAGCGCGAAGGCAGGACGAAGACGTCGGCGTCGCGGTAGTACCCGACGAGCTCGTCGCGGTCCACCGGGCCCTCGAAGCGCACGCGTTCGCCCGCCAGCCCGCGCAGCCGCTGCTCGTCGCTGCCGCCGCCGACGAGCACGAGCTCGCCGGGCACGTCGCGAAACGCCTCGAGCAGCGTGTCGAGCCCCTTCTCCGGGTCGAGCCGCCCGGCGTAGAGGAACGTGCAGCCGTCGCGCTCGGAGCGGTCGACCGCCGCCCGCTCGAAGACCGAGGCGTCGATCGCGTTCGGCGCCGTCTCGACGAGCTCGACGCCGAGCGAGCGCGCGTACTCGGCCGCGGCGGTCCCGGGGACGTAGGCGCCCGAGGCGCCGCGCACCATCACCGCTCGGGCGAGCGCGAGCGGGCGCGCCTCCGAGCGGGCGTCGCGGGCGGTGGACTCGATCCAGACCAGCAGCGGGATGCGCCGCACTCTGCAGTAGGCGAGCGCGAGCCAGAAGGCGGGCTGGTTCCAGCCGCCGACGGCGACCGCGTCGGGGCGGAAACGTCGCAGCTCGCGCACGACGGCCCGGTTGAGCACGAGCCAGCGCGCACCGCGCTGCAGCTGCGCGCCCCGCAGCACGCGGTTGTCGAAGCGCCACTCGTCCCGGTGCAGCTCGTAGAAGCCGCGACGCGGGTCGCGCTCGGCGAGGAAGAGCACGCGCAGGTCGACGCGTTCGGACAGCGCGTTGAAGAGGGGGATCCGGTAGGGCGCCGGGATCTCGGTGAGCAGCGCGAGTCTCAACGCTTCACGAGCGACGCGACGAGCCGGCGCGGAACCCACGGCCGGCGGAGGAGCCCGGGGTCGAGGCGAAGCGCCCGGAGCAGGTGGCGCCGCGAGGCTCCCTGCTCGCCGAGCACCGCCCAGGAGCGCGCGAGCATCAACTCGAAGTTCCGGCGGGCCAGCTCGCCCTGCGGAACGTCGTTGCGTCCGTCGAGGAGGCGCAGGTGCTTCTCGGCCGTCTGGATCTGGCCCATCGTCAGCTCGTAGGTCGTCATCTGCCCCTCGTGGTGGCGGTACTGGGTCATCGGCGGCCCTTCGAGGAAGACGATCTCGTGCTCGAGCGCGAGCCGGAGGTAGAGGTCGTAGTCGTCGAGCAGGAGTGCCGGGTCGTAGAGGCCGACGTCGCGGATCGCGGCGACCCGCGCGGTGAGCGCGGACGAGAAGCAGCGACAGTCGAAGGCGTACCCGGCGTACGTGACGCCGTTCCGGTGCGCCGCGCTGAAGAGCTCGTGGTGCCGCGCCGTCTCGTCGGCGAGCAGCTCGCCGTCTGCGCCGATCACGTCCACGTGCCCGTGCACCAGCGCGACGCGCTCGTCGCCCTCCAGCACCGGAACCTGCCGCGCGAGCTTGTCGGGCAACCAGCGGTCGTCGGAGTCGAGGAACGAGAGCAGCTCGCCGCGCGCTTCCTCGACGGCGCGGTTGCGCGCGCCCGAGCGGCCGGCGTTCTCCTGGCGCACGACGCGGATGCGGTCGCCGTATGCAGCGAGGACTTCCGGGGTTCCTCCGTCGAGCCGTCGTCGACGACGAGCACCTCGTCGGGTTGCCGCGTCTGCGCGAAGACGCTCTCGAGCGCGCCCGGGAGAAACGCAGCCCGGTTGTAGGTCGTGATCGCGGCGGTGACCTTCATCGCGTGACCTCGTCGTACACCGCGAGGACGTCGCGCGTCATCGCCTCCGACGAGAAGCGCTCGGCGACTCGGCGTCTTCCCGCTTCGCCGAGCCGGCGGCGCAGTCCCTCGTCGTCGAGGACGCGCTTCAGCGCGGCGGTGAGGGCGGCGACGTCGCGCGGCGGCACGAGCAGGCCCGTCTCGCCGTCGGCGACGAGCTCGGGCGTGCCGCCGACCGCCGTCGCGACGACCGGGCGTCCGAGCGCCATCGCCTCGAGCACGACGAGCGGCAAGCCTTCCGTCCACGACGGCAGCGCGAGGACGTCCGCGGCGGCGACGACACGCGCGGCGTCGTCGCGGTAGCCGGCGAACACGACGCGCTCGGTGACGCCGAGCTCGTCGGCGTGATCCCGAAGGGCTCGCTCGTACGCCCCGCCCAGCTCGAGGTCGGCACCCACGAGGACGGCGCGCGCGCCGGGCAGGAGGGCGATCGCGTCGATCAGCTCGCGCTGGCCCTTGACGTCGCACAGCCGCCCGACCTCGGCGACGAGTGGCGCGTCCGCCGGGATCGACAGCTCCTCGCGCAGCCCGTTCGCGTCGGCCGTCGTCGCGGTGACGCCGTTGTAGACGACGCGGATCCGGCGGGGGTAGCCCTGCTCTTCGTACGCGCGGCGTGTGTCCTCCGACACCGCGACCAGCGCTGCGGCGAAGCGCGCGGTGGCGTTGTCGAGGTTCGCGAGCAGCGCGCGAGTCGCGGGGCGGAAGTGGTTCGCGATGTGGAGGTGCGAGACCACCGGCACGCGCGCGAGCCGTCCGGCGACTCGTGCGAGCGCGTTCGCGGCTGCGAGCGTGTGCGTGTGCAGGACGTCCGCGCGCTCGCGCCGCAGGAGCCGCGCGAGGCGCAGCACGCCGTCGATCCGGTACGTCCGCCCGACGTCGACGAAGTCCACGGCAAAGCCCTCCTCGCGGGCGCGCGCCGCGAACGGCCCGTCCGCCGGCGACACGAAGGAGACGAGGTCGCCGCGATCGCGCGCGCCGCGCGCGGAGCTGCAGCGCGACGAGCTGACCGCCCGCGATCTCGCCGCCGATCACGAGCTGGACGATCCTCACGGGCGGCAGACCGCGACCAGCTCCGTCGCCTCGTCGACTCCGTCGCGGGGAGATCACGATGCCCTCCGAGGAAACGGCGTCCATCGGCTCCGTCCCGGTGACGAGGCTCGACGCGCGCCGCAGAAACGGCAGGCGGCGGCGAAGGCCCAGCACGTCGAGCCGTTGCAGCGCACGATGTCGTCCCGTCTGCACGCGTCGCTGCCCGTAGACGTCGACGTGTCCGAACGACGCGCGCAGCAGGCGCTCGAACTCGTCGCGGGCGAACTCGCGCTCGTGGAACGGATTCGTCGGCGACGTGGCGCCGTCCTCCGAGCGAGGCGTCGAGACGACGAGCACGCCGTCCGGCTTCAACACGCGGCGAGCCTCGGCCACGAATCGGTCCGGCTGTGGCAGGTGCTCGATCACCTCGAACGCGACGACCGCGTCGAACTCGGCGTCGGCGCCCTCGAGCTGCTGCAGGTCGCCGACTGCGAACTCGACGTTGCCGCCGCCGTACCGCGAGCGCGCGTAGTCGATCGCCTCGCCGCTCACGTCGACGCCGACGACGCTGCGTGCGGCCTCGCCGAGAAACGCGCTGCCGTAGCCCACGCCGCAGCCGGCGTCGAGCACGCGCTTGCCGACGCAGTACGGCCGGGCGAACTCGTACCGCTTCAGGTGCAGCGCGACGATTCCCGGCTCGGTCTCGTCCGGCACGATGCGCTCCGGATGGCTCAACGATCGCTCACAACTCGAAAGTATCCTTCGACCGCCTTGCTGGAGCTCCTCAGGCGCATGACGCTCGGGCGGGCGGTCCAGCTCGCGCTCGCGACCACCATCGTGACGATGCTGCTCGCCGGGGGCTCGATCCTGCAGTGGCTCGAGCCGGCCCGCACGCTCAGGTGGGTCGCCCTGCTCGTGCTCGCAGGCCTGGCGCTCGTCTACGCCGCGCGGTCGAGGGAGCGCTCGTGGCCGCTCGCACCGCCGCTCCTGGCGGGGGCGCTCGTCGCCGTCGCGGTCGTCTCTGTCTCGTGGTCGGCAAGCCCACGGCTCACGCTCGGCCGCGCCGTCGCGTTCGCGCTCGTGCTCCTCGTCGCCGTTGCCCTGTCCCGCGGTGAGTCGCCGGAGCTCGTCCTCGAGGGCGTTGTGCTCGGCGCGGTCGCGGTCGCCGTCGGCGGCTTGCTCCTGCTCGTCTTCGACTACGACCGCGCGGTGCAAGCGGCGACGACGGTTTCGCCCGCGCGCTACCAGGGGCTCGGCGGCGGGCCGAACATGGCGGCGATGGTGTTCGCGCTCGCGGCGCCGCTCGCGTTCCACTTCCTGTTCGAAGCGAGGACGAGGACGATGCGGGTGGTGTGGGCGGCGTCGCTCGGGCTGCTGCTCGGCTCGATTGCGCTGTCGGGCTCGCGCGGTGCGCTCGCCGCCGTCTTCACCGGGCTCGCCGTCTACGCGTTGCTCGCGCGCCGGCCGTTCGTGCTCGGGACGGCGGCGGCCCTCGCGGGCGCGACGCTCGCGCTCGCGGTGCTGCCGTCGCCCGCGAGCTCGAACCCGCCGCAGCCGACCGGTCAGGATCCCGCACCGGCCCAGGTCGAGCCGGCGCCCGGCTACGTGGACGCGAACGTGCAAGGCATCCGGCTCCAGGACGACATCGGCCACCCCGGCGTCGGCGCCGCGGACCCGAACGCCGGCCAGCGCAGCCTCACCGGTTCGAGCGGCCGGACCGAAGCATGGCGCGGGGCGCTCGGCCTGGCCGCGGACCGGCCGCTCGTCGGCTACGGCTTCGGGACCGAGGACCGGACGTTCGTCGACCGCTACGTCTTCTTCAACTCGAACGTTCCCGAGAACTCGTACCTCGGGATCCTGCTGCAGCTCGGCCTGGTCGGTCTGATCCTGCTGCTGGCGCTCGCGGTCGTCCTCGTGGGGCCTGCGGTCCGAAGTGGCTCGCGCGGCATCGCCGCGGCAGCGACCGGTTCCTTCGCGGCCGCGCTCGTGCTCGCGCTCTTCCAGTCGTACCTCTACGCGCCCGGCAACGCCGCGACGCTCACCGCGTGGGTCTGTGCGTTCGCTGTCTCCGGGGCGGCGGCGGTGCGCTCGTGAGGCGCGTCGTCCTCATCGGCCTCGTCGTGCTGGTCGCGCTCATCCCGATCGGTGCGTGGGAACGCGAGCGGCGTGCCGACGGCGAATCGGCGGGTATGCGAACGGTGCTCGAGGAGGTCGGTCCGCTCGACTCGCAGGACCTGCGTGGCTTCCGGATCTTCGCCAACTTCGATTGCCTGGTCTACGAGCGCGGGCGCAACGACTTCGCGCTCGAGCTGTGCGTCGACGACGACGGCCGTGTGATCGAGGCGATCGATCGTCGTGACGGGACGGCCGAGGTGTGGAGCCTTCGCGACGACCCGTCGCGATCGGAGGTCGTCGTCGACCGCGCCGAGGTGAACCGGCTGCTGCGACGGATGAACGTTCCCGACGAGTACCTCCCGGACGCATGACGCCACGCGTGCGCGAACAGCTGGAAGGCGCGATCCAGGCGACCCTCGCCGGGCTGATCGTCGTGATCGCGCTGGTCTCGAGCCACATCCAGCCGTGGAACACGCCGGGCTTCCGCCCGATGCGCACGTTCGTGCTCCTCGAGCTGGTGGCGCTCGCCCTGGCGTACCTCGTCGTCACCCGGACGAGGCCGCGACTCCTTCCCGGGGCGCTCGTGACGGCTGCGTTCACGGGTCTCGCGCTGCTCTCGACGGCGTGGTCGCCGGACGCGAGCCTCACGGTCGACCGCGCGGTTGGCTTCGCGGCGCTCGTCGTCGCGGCTGCCGCGCTCGCGCTCGGCGCGGTCGACCGACCTCGTGTGGCGGGCCAGCTGATGCTCGCGCTCGTGGCCGCGACGACGCTGATCGCGCTGGCCGGCCTCGTGGAGCTCTGGCACGCGTACGACCAGGCGATTCTGTACGCCACGAAGGGGCAGGGCGCACGCTACAACGGCATCGGCCAGAACCCGAACCAGATCCCGATGCTGATCGGGCTGACGCTGCCGCTCGCGCTCTGGGCGCTGCGTCAGGTGCGCGGGCGCGCACGGTGGGTCGCGGTCGCGGTCGTGCTGCTGCTCGGCGGCTCGCTCGTCGCGTCCGGCTCCCGCGGTGCGGTGATCGGGGCGTTCGTGGGCTGCCTCGTCTACCTGCTCGTGGCCGCGCCGCGGCGGCGAAGGCTGGTGCTCGTGGGGACGACGGCGCTCTTCGTCCTGGCGCTCGTGGCCACGCAGCTGCCGCAGCCGTCCGCGGAGGATCCCGACCTCCCCGCCGAGTTCGGACAGACGCCGAAGCTCGGTCCGAGGGATCTGAACAACCAACTGCCGCTCGAGAGCGAGTTCGGCTTCCCCGGCGAGAACGCGCAGACGGGCCACACGCGGACGCTGTTCTTCACGAGCGGACGGTTCGAAGCCTGGGAGAGCGCCGTCGGGCAAGGGCTCGACCGGCCGATCGTCGGGTACGGGTTCGGCATCGAGGACGAGACGTTCGTCGACCGCTCGTACATGTTCGTCTCGCAGGCGGTGGAGAACTCCTTCATCGGCGTCTTCCTCCAGCTCGGAGCGGTGGGAGTCGCGCTGATCCTCTTCGCGCTCGCGCTGCCGCTCGCAGCCTGGTGGCGCGCGCGATCGAAGCTCGATCCGGAGACGGCGGACTGTGCGGCCGCGTGCGCCGGCGCGGTGGCCGCAGGGGTCATCCTCGCGGTGCCGCAGTCCTACCTCACCGCGGTCGGCAGCCCGCCCACCGCGGCGTTCTGGGTCGTGCTCTTCCTCCTCGCTGCGCTCGCCGTCAGTTCTCCGGCAGCTCGTAGACGATCATCGTCTGCGCCGGACCCGTCGGCTGAGCGTCCGCGACTCGACGTTGTGCACGGTCACGCGGCCGATCGGGCGTGCGCCGATCGCGCGGAGCTGACGCTGCTTGCCGCCGCTGCGCGCGAACACCTCCGCGTGGGTGAGGCCGTAGCGCCGGAAGAACCTCCGCGTCTCTGCGGGGCCGGCGTTCGGCGAGAGCGCGTCGGCCGTCCACGCGACTGCGGGCGCGTCGGCGTAGAGAACCAGCACGTGGTCGAGCGCGACTCCGCCGGCGTCCGGGGCGCGAGCGTTGAGCCACTCGAGCCCTTCGTAGTACGGCGTGTTCTCACGCAGGAACGAGTCGCGGCTCTCGAGCCCGAGCGCGACCGGGAGGAACTGCGCGGAGTACACGAGCGTGATCGCCGCGCCGCTCGCGAAGGCGCCGGCACAGGCGGCCACGGTGACCCAGCGCGCGAGTCGGCCGGTCGAGGCGAAGGTGAGGGCGCCGAGCCCGGCGAGCACGGCCAGCACGGGCAGCGTCGGCAGCAGGTAGCGAGCGTGCTGGACCCCGAAGAACCAGATGACGAGGAACGCCGCGCACCCGGCGAGCACGAGCGCGATCGCGGAGCGCCCTCTCGGGACGAACAGCGCGAGCGGTGCGAACAGCAGCGGCAGCGGCGACATGAACTCGCCGCGGTCGAAGGCCTGAGCGTCACCGAGCAGGCGAAACGGAAGCACGAGCAGGTCGAGCACCGACGAGCCGTGCCCGTAGTTGTCGACCGAGTCGTAGGCGTCGGCGCGCGCCGCTTCGTTGGGCCACCCGCGGAGGAACGGATAGAGCGGATCGCCGGTGAAAACGGCGTTCTTCAGGTACCACGGCGCCGCGACGACGACCGCCGCGCCGACGGCGAGCGCGACGCGCCGGAGGCTCAACCGGTCGCGCAGGATCAGGATCGCGACGATCGCGAGCACGAGCGCGGCAACTGCGCCGAAGTACTTCGTGCCGGCGGCTGCTCCGGCGAAGCCGCCGGCGAGGACCAGCAAGGTGTTCGAGCGCGTCCGTGCGAACTCCACGAGGTTCCAGATCGCGAGCGCGACGAACAGCGTCGTCCCGGACTCGACGAACGTCGACGTCGTGATCCACGCCGTGAACGGCTGCGCCCAGAAGATCGCGGCGGCGAGGACCGCTGCCTTGCGTCCGAAGAGCCTGTACGCGGCACCAGCGATCGCGGCGACCGTGGCCAGACCGAGCAACAGCGGTGCGAACGCGCCTTGCTCGACGTCGTTCAGGAGGACGCCGTCGAGGATCAGCATCTCGACCGTGTACGGCTGGTACGAGTTCCACGTCCACGGGAGCTCGCGGAACTCGTGCACGCGCGCGTACAGCTCCGGCGCCGCGGCGTGGTGCAGCAGCGCGTCTGCCGAGGAAACCGGCGCGCACGTGATCAGCAGCTCGAGCAGGACGTAGCCGGCGAGGAGCGCGGTGAGCGCGAGCTCCCACCTCGACCACTCGCGCAGTCGCGGCCGCTCGAACGCGCGCACCTCGCGGACCGCGACGACCAGCCCGATCGCCGCCGTGACCGCGAAGAGTGGGACGTAGACGGCGGTGTAGAGCGCGCCGACGAGACCCAGGCCGAAGGTGAGCAGCGCGACCGCAACGGCGCCGGCGCCGATGCGATTCAGGAGCTTGAACACTCCGTCGCCCACTCCGAACGGGGCGAGCAGCAACGACCCGAGACCCAGCCACGACGCCGCGGTCAGCGCCGCGAGCGCGAGGTGGACGGCGCACTCAAGCAAGGTCGGCTATGCGGCGAAGGATCTGCGCGGCGTAGAGCAGAGCGCCGCCGGCGACCCAGATGAGCGCAGCGACGTAGGCACGCCTCACGGCGGGAGCGTAGCGGCGGCCCAGGCATGATCACTCCGTGGTCAAGCGCCGCCCGAGAGTGCTCGTGCTCAACCAGTACTACCGCCCCGGGGTCGAGGCGACCGCGCACCTCCTGGGCGAGCTGTGCGAGGCGCTGACCGACGAGTTCGACGTCACGGTCGTGACCGGGATGGTCCCCGGCGTCACGAAGCAGGGGCGGAGCGAGCTGAACGGCGTCGAGGTCGTGCGCGTCGGCTCGACCGCGTTCGACCGCAGCAAGCTCTCGCTGCGTGCGCTCAACTACCTCACCTACCTCGTCCTTTCCGCCGTCGAAGGGCTACGCGTCCCTCGTCCGGACGTCGTCCTGTGCATGACCGACCCGCCGGTGATCGCGGACGTTGCGCTCGTCCTGGCCAAGCGCTTCCGCGCGCCGCTCGTCGTCGTGACGCAGGACGTCTTCCCCGAGGTGGCCGTCGCCTTGAAGCGGCTCGACAGCCGCGCGCTCGTGTTCGCGCTTCGCCTGGCGACGCGCGTCTACCTCCAGCGAGCCGACCGCGTCGTCGCGATCGGCGAGCGGATGCGGGAGCGGCTCGAGACGAAGGGCGCCGACGGCGACCGCATCGTCGTGATCCCGAACTGGGTCGACGTCGACGAGCTCGAGCCGGGGCCGCGCGACAACGGGTGGGCGCGCGAGCACGGCCTCAACGACAAGTTCGTCGTCATGCACTCGGGGAACATCGGCCACGCGCAGGACCTCGACTCGCTGATCCGAGCCGCGACCTTCCTTCGCGACCTCGAGGACCTGCGCATCGTCCTGATCGGCGGCGGCGCCAGGCGCGAGGAGCTGAAGAAGCTCGCCCGCCTGCTCGAGGTCAACGTCGTCTTCATGGGCTACCAGGCCCGCGAAGGTCTGGCCGATTCGCTCTCGGCCGCGGACCTGCACGTCGTCGGACTGGCCAAGGGCCTCGCGGGCTTCGTCGTGCCCAGCCGGCTCTACGGGGTGCTCGCCGTCGGTCGGCCCGTGATCGCGGCCGCCGAGGACTCGAGCGAGACGGCGAACGTCGTGCGAGGCGCGGACTGCGGCGTGGTCGTCCCGCCGGGGCGTCCCGAGCTGCTCGCCCGCGCGATCAGGCGCGCCCACGACGGCGAGCTCGACCTGGCCGCGATGGGCGAGCGCGGCCGCGCGTTCGTCGCTGCGGAAGGCAACAGCCGGGTCGCGATCGGCCGCTACCGCTCGCTGCTCCACGAGCTCGTCGGTGAGAGCATGAGGCGCCGGCTCGCCGTCGGGGCGGTCGTCGTGCTCGTCGCCGCGCTCGTGGCAGTTGCGATCGGGCGGTGGGAGCGGACCCGGCACGCGGACCGCGAGAACGACGGCATCGAGCGCGTCTACGCCGCCGTCGGAGAGCTCGACGGCCCGACGCTGGCGGGCTTCCGCTTCCTCGAGGAGTTCCAGTGCCTGATCTACCGCCGCGACGGCACGCACGTTCGGCGCTCGAGCTCTGCGTCGACTGGGACGGCCGCGTGGTCGAGGGCATCGACCGCCGTGGCGGGGAGGTCGAGATCTGGAGCCTGCGCGAGGACCCGGCCGACGCGCGCGTGCGCGTCGATCGCCGGGCGTTCGAGCGCGTCGTCTCGACGATGTGTGACGACTGCGAGGCGATCTTCGAACGAGCGCGGCAGCCGCTCGGTCAAGCGCGACGCTGACGCCACGCGGTTGCGAGCGTGAGCGCGACCAGCGAGAGGAACACACCGCGTAACGGCATCGCGAACCGCGCCTCGACGTGGTGCGTGCTCAGGATGAGCGTGTAGGCCGCGAGGAAGGCGACGGCGGCGCGCCCTGCTCCGCCGCGCGCGACCGCGATTGCGGCGCCGACGAGCCCGAGCAGGATCAGCAACGCGTCGAGCACGCGAAACGGGAGGAGGGCGGTGCCGGAGGGCTGGTACCAGTCCTCGTGCGCGCTCCAGAGGAACCACATTCGGTAGACGCCGTCCCAGAGCACGTCGAGCGGCTCGTCCGCGAGGCGCTCGCGGTACAGCTCGAGCGCATCGTCTCGCACCTGTTCGTCAGCGCTCGAGAGGTACTTCGGGTGCGCCGTCGGATCAGCTGCGATCGCCTCAGCGCTCGGGACCTGCGCGCGGATGCGGTCCATGCGCGCCTGGAACGCCGGGTCGGCCTCGACGTCGCCGGCGGTGGTTCCGTGCCCTTCGCCGCTCGCGGCGAGCACGAGGTTGTAGCCCTCGCCCCAGACCGACATCGTCGCCCGCCCGACGACGCTGTGCGTCCACGCAAGCCACGGGACGATGAGCACCGCGGACGCGGCGGCCGTCGCGGCGGCTCGCGTCAGACCGCTCGCGCGTCGTCCCGCGACGCACGAGCGCGGCGAGCACGAGGAGGATCGGCGTGAACACGAACACCGCGCGGACGAGGGCGAGCGCTCCGGCCAGCGCGCCGGCGCCGAGCCAGCGCGCCCAGGTCGGCCGTTCCCACGCGAGCGTGAACGCGTACAGCAGCGCGAGCGCGACGGTCCCGGCGAGGGTCTCGCTCAAGACGAGCGCGACGTAGTGCTTCGACCACGGGTCGACCGCGTAGAGCAGCCCGCCGAGCAGCGCGACGTTCTCCCCCCACCAGCGGCGCACGGTGAGGATCAGCAGGTACGCGCCGAGCCCGAAGAGGAGCGCCTGGCCGATCAGCGCCGCCGTGTGGTCGCCGCGGAAGACCTTGTCCTTGCCGAAGAGCGCGAGGTACGCGGGGTAGCCGGGCGGACGAAACACCTGCCGCTCCGGATCGTCCCAGGCGGACTCCGCGATGCGCGCGCCCGTGATGTCGAACCAGCGAGCGGGGTAGACGAAGTAGAAGCCGGCCTGGAGCGGCGTCGAGTAGCTGCCGTCGAGCAGCGCGTTCGCGGACGCGACGTACGACCAGGTGTCCGTCTTCTCGTTCGTGTCCACGAGCGGGATGTAGACGAGGCCGTGCAGGGCGGCCACGGCGGCGAGCAGCAGCGCGCTGCGTCGGAAGGACGGTCGCCTCAGCCGCACGCCTGCGACTCTAGCCTCGGCTAGGGTCGCGTCCGTGCGGCAGCTCGAGCGGCTCGACCCGAATCTCGCGCTCGCAGCCGCCGCGGTCGCGATCGTCGCGGCCGAGGCCGGATACCGCACGTGGATCTCGGATGCCTGGCTGGTGCTCGAGGCTCTCGTCGCGGCCGCGGCGCTGTTTCACGCGTGGCGCGAGCAGGATCGGCTGCGGCTCGGCCCGGTGCTCGCGGTGATCGGCGGCCTTCAACTCGCGCTCTTCGGAGTCCACCTCGCACTCGACGTCGTCGGCGACAAGGACTCGAGCGTCGTCTACCGGTGGCAGGGCAACGGGCTCGTGCGCGGCGATTACCCGCGGTCCGAGTACCCGCTCGGGGCGGTGCTGCTCTTCGGCCTCGAGGCGTGGCTCGGCGGCGGCACGACGCGCAACGCGAACGCACTGCTGATGGTCCCGCTGGCGCTGGCCACGTCGGCGGCCGTCTGGCTGACCCGCATGCCGTACGCGCCCTGGCTCGCCGCGCTGATCGGCTTCTGGCCCGCGAACTCGTTCTACTGGCAGTACAAGTTCGACCTCGCGCCCGCCGCGCTGCTGGTCGTCGGCCTCGTGCTCGCGCTCCGGGGGCGCTGGGGGCTCTCCGGCGCCGTGCTGGCGGTGGGCACGCTCGTGAAGTGGACGCCGGCGCTCGCGGTGGTCGCGCTCGTCGCGTGGCTGCTCACGACGAGGCGCGTGCGCGACGCGATCACGCACGCCGGGGTGTTCGCGGCGACGCTGGTCGTCGTCTACGTGCCGTTCATCGTCTGGAGCCAGTCGGAGGTGCTTGCCGCGTACGAGCGCCAGAGCGGCCGCTCGATCACGCCGGAGTCGGTCTGGTACCTGCTCCTCCGCCCGTTCGACCTCGCGCACGTGCGGACGCACATCTCGTTCTCGGCCGGCGCGCCGAGGTGGGCGAACGTCGCCGCCGGTGTGCTGCAGGCCGCCGTCGTGCTCGCGCTGGTCGTCGCGGCCGCGCGCGCACGCACGCAGCGGGCCGCGGTCGCCCTCGCCGCGCTCGCGCCCGTCGCGTTCCTGCTCACGAACCGGATCTTCAGCCCGCAGTTCGTGCTCGTCGCCTTTGCTGGGTGGGCGCTCGCAGCAGCGCTCGTCGTGCAGACACGACGCGAGCAGTTGTGGGTCGGCGTCGTGATGGCCGCGGCCGCGGTCGCGAACGAGTTCGTGTACCCGTTCGCGCTCCCGCGCTACGACGTCACCTGGGTCGCGTGCTCGGCTGGATTCTTCGTGCTCGCGATCGCGCTGACCACGTGGCTCGCACTGAGCGCTCGGCGCCTCTCGATTCCGGCATAGTGGCCTCCCGTGGCGGCCGACCTGTCCGCGATCGTGCTCGGATACCGCTCGGGTGAGAGCCTCCTCGACGTCCTCGAGCCGCTCCACTCGCTGCTGAGCGAAGCGGACGTCGAGTTCGAGCTCGTCGTCGTCGCGAACTACTGGCCGGGCCGCGACGACACGACGCCCGACGTCGCGCGCCGGTTCGCGGAGCGCCGACCGGGCACCGTCGTGCTCGCGGAGCCAAAGGCCGGCGCGATGGGGTGGGACATGAAGCGCGGCCTCGCCGCTGCTTCCGGCGACTACCTCGTCGTGATCGACGGAGACGCTCAGAACCCGGTCGAGGACGTGCTCCGCATGTACCAGGCGATGCGCGGCCGCAACGTGGACGTGATGAAAGGCCGTCGGACGCTGCGCCACGACGTACCTACAGGCGTTTCGTCTCACTCGGTTACAACCTGCTGTTTCGGCTGCTCTTCCGGACCCGCGGCCTCTGGGACATCAACGGCAAGCCGAAGGGGCTGACCCGCCGTGCCTACGAGACGCTCGAGTTGGAGTCGGACGACTGGTACATCGACGCGGAGCTCGTGCTCAAGGCGCGTGCAGCCGGGCTGCGGATCGCGGAGCTGCCGGTCGAGTTCATGCGCAACGACCAGCGTGCGTCGCTCGTCAAGCCGAGCGCGATCTGGGAGTTCCTCGTGAACATGGCGCGATCGTTGCGCGCGCTCCGTGAAGACGGTTCTCGTGACGGGTGCGGCGGGGAGTCTCGGCCGGCTGGTCGTCGAGCAGCTGCGCGGCCGGCACCGCGTGCGGGCGCTCGTCGCACCGCCGCCTGCGGAGGCCGACGAGGTCGCGCAGGCCGACCTGGCGTCGGGCGCGGGGTCGAGGCGGCCGTCGACGGCGTGCAGGCCGTCGTGCACCTCGCCGGCGTGACGCACGCACGGCGCGCAGCGCGCTACGACCTCGTGAACGACGTCGGCACGCGCAACCTCGTCGAGGCGGCAACGACGGCCGGCGTCGAGCGGTTCGTGCACGTCAGCACGCGCGCGATCGACGAGCGCGGCGGTGCCTACAGCCGCTCGAAGTCACGTGCGGAGGCCCATGTGCGCAACGCGGGGTTCGACTGGGTGATCGTTCGCGTCGGCGAGGTCTACGGGATCGACTCGAATGAGGGTGTCGACGCGCTCGTGGCCGCAGCGCGCGCCGGCCGTCCGCTCTTCGTCGTCGGGCGCGGCGGCCACGAGCTGTGCCCGCTGCACGGCCTGGACGCCGCGGCGGCCGTCGCCGCCGCCGTGGACGCTGCCGAGGCAGCCGGCAAGGTCTACACCGTCGGCGGTACGTGCCTGACGGTGGCGGAGTTCGTGGACGCGTGTCTCGCCGCCTTCGGGTCTCGCAGCCGCGTCGTGCGCGTTCCCGAGCCGGTCGTGGCGGTTCTGTCGCGGCTGGCGGCCGTCGTGCCGCTGCCCCTCGTGCCGGACCAGCTCGCGCGGCTGCGGGCTCCCAAGGAGCGTCCGACTGCGGACGTTGCGAGCGAGCTCGGCGTCGACCCGCGGTCCCTGGCCGACGGGTTGCGAGCAGCCGCGGCGGCACAATAGGCCGCCGTGCCGAGTCGCCGCCTGCAGGTCGCCGCCCTCCTCGCGCTCGCGTTCGCGTTCTCGTACCTCGTCCAACCCGGCGGTGACAACCAGAAGGCGCACTACGCGTTCGTCCTCGCGCTCGCGGACGGAAAGCCGTACGTCAACGACTACGTGCGGGACCCCGAGCTCCGGACGATCGACGTCACCGAGGTCGACGGTCGCCTCTACGCGACGAAGGCCCCGGGGTTGGCCTTCGCGAGCCTGCCGATGTACCTCGTGCTCGAGGCGGCCGGGCCGTCGACGAAGCCACGCCCGTGACGATGGTCTGGGCGTTGCACCTGTGGTCGGTCGTGCTCCCGGCGATGGTGCTCGTCCTGCTCGTGCGCAGGGTGACGGAGCGGCTCGAGCCCGGCACGGGCTGTCGGCCGCGCTCATCCTCGGCGTGGCGACGCTCGTGCTCCCGTTCGCGACGGTGTTCTTCTCGCACGTCCTCGCCGCGACGCTCGGCTTCGCGGCATTGCGCTGCTCTTCTTCGAGCCGCGCGGGGAACGACGGCTCTCGCGCGTCGCGCTCGCCGGGTTGCTCGCCGGCCTCGCGATCACGGTCGAGTACCCGCTCGGGCTCGTCGCGATCGCGGTCGGCATCTACGCGCTTCGCGAGGAGGACCGCGTTCGCCGCGCCGCCGCCTACGCGGCCGGAGCGTTGGCCGGCGTCGCGCCCATGCTCGCGTTCAACTACTGGGCGTTCGGATCACCGACGCGGCTGGCCTACGAGGGCTGGAAGTCCGACGACGCGGCCGCAGCCGAGCCGTTCGGCGGCCAGTTCGAGAGCTTTCTGCCGGACCCACACGTGGCGCTCGCGTTGCTCCTGGCGCCGGCGGGCCTCGGCGCGCTCGCGTGCGCGCTCGTCGGCGCGGTCCTCCTCTACCGCCGCGGCGTTCGCGCCGAGTCGCTGCTCGTGCTCGGGATCACCGGGGCGTACTTCGTCTACAACACCGTGCTGCTGAACCCGTTCGGCGGCGCGTCGCCGGGCCCGCGCTATCTGATCCCGACGCTGCCGTTCCTCGCGGTCGCGCTGGGGCCGGCGCTCCGGCGGATCCCCGGGGCGACGCTCGGCGTTGCGGCGGCGACCGGTCTGTTCCTCGCCGCTGCCACGATCACCTCGCCCTTGGCGGCCTTCGACTCACAGGTGATTCACCGCCTCCGCACCGGAGGCTACGTTCGCTCCGTGCTCGAGTTCGTGGGGATCGGCGGGGGCGCCGCCGACCTGCCGTTCCTGCTCGCGCTGGGGTTCGTCGCGGCGGTCGGGGTCGCGGCCGTCATACCGTTCTTTCGCCCCCCGATGCGCCGGCGTTCGTGCTCGCGCTCGTCGGCTGGGCGGTGCTCGGCTCGCAGTCTCGGCGCGTGCTCGAGGACAACTCGTACGTCACCGATGCGGTCCTGATCGCGGCCGCAGCGGCCTTGGTCGTGTCGATCGCGTGGGTCTACCGGCGCGGCGAGCCAGTGCCTCGCCTGTGAGCTGGGACCGACGGGGTTTCGACCCCGAGTTCTTCGAGCCGCTCGCCGACGTCGAGGAAGAGCTTCTGGTTCCGGGCGCGCAACCGGCTCATCGTCTCGACGATCCGCCGCCACTTTCCCGACGCCGCGTCGTTCCTCGAGATCGGCTGCGGATCGGGTTCGTGCTCGAGGCGCTGCGCGAGGCGTTCCCGTCGCTGCCGGCTCGTCGGCTCGGAGCTCTACGAGGAGGGACTCGCGATCGCGCGGCGACGGCTGCCGGACGTCGAGCTCGTCGCGCTCGACGCGCGCGCGCTCGCCGTACGCGAACGAGTTCGACGTCGTCGGCGCGTTCGACGTGCTCGAGCACATCGACGAGGACGAGGAGGTGCTCGCGCAGATGCTGCGCGGCCGTGCGGCCGGGCGGCGGGATCTTCGTGCTCGTGCCGCAGCACCCGCGGCTCTGGAGCGCGAAGGACGAGTTCGTCGAGCACCGCCGCCGCTACACGCGGCAAGGAGCTCGTGGCGAAGGTGGGGCGCTCCGGGATCGAGGTGGTCGGGACGACGTCGTTCGTCACGTCGCTGCTGCCGGCGATGGTCGTCTCGCGCGTCGTGCGACCGCCTCGCGGAAGCGGACGATCCGGTCGCGAACCTCGAGCCCGGCCCGCTGAACGGCGTCTTCGAGCGGATGCTCGACGGCGAGCGGCGGCTGATCGAGCGCGGCGTCTCGCTGCCGGTCGGCGGCTCGCTGATGGTCGTCGGCCGCAAGCCGCACTAGCCCTAGGGCGCCATGTGCGGGATCCTCGGGATCGTCGGCAGCCCGCGGCCCGAGAGCCTCGACGCGGTCGAGCTGCTGCGCCACCGCGGGCCGGACGGCGACGGGCGCTGGCTCGGCGAGCGCGCCGGGCTCGCGATGCGGCGGCTCGCGATCATCGACCTCGAGACGGGCGACCAGCCGGTCGTCGAACGAGCGCGGCGACGTCGTCGCGGTCGTCAACGGCGAGCTCTACAACTACCGCGAGCTGCGCGCCGAGCTCGAGGCGAAGGGGCACACGTCTTCCGCGGCGTCGGGGACGTCGAGCTCGTCCCGCACCTGTACGAGGAGCACGGCGAGCGCTTCGTCGAGCGGCTGCGCGGCATGTTCGCGATCGCGCTCTGGGACGAGCGCGCGCGGCCGGCTCCTGCTCGCGCGCGACCGCTTCGGGATCAAGCCGCTCTACCTCGCCGACGCTCGAGGACGGGCCTCGCGTTCTCGTCCGAGCTCGCGCCGCTGCTCGCGCTCGGCGCGTCGTCGGAGCCCGACGCCGAGGCGATCGCGGACTACCTCGTGCTCGGCTACGTCCCCGGCGACGCGGACGGGCATCCTCGGCGCGCGGAAGCTCGCTCCCGGCGCGCTGCTCGTGCACGAGGACGGGCGGACGCGCGAGGAGCAGTGGTGGCGGCCCGAGCCGCGCGAGCAGCCGCTCGAGGAGACGCTCGCGGAGGCGGTGCGCCTGCACCTGCGCTCGGACGTGCCGCTCGCGGTGCTCCTCTCCGGCGGGCTCGACTCGTCGCTGATCGCGTCGCTCGCGGCGGCACGAGCTCGACCTGCCGCTGCGCACGTTCACCGTCGGCTTCGCGGATGCCGCGCTACGACGAGCGCGAGCCGGCGCGCGAGATCGCGCGCGCGATCGGGTCGCAGCACGAGGAGCTGATCGTCGAGACCGACGTCGCCGAGGACCTGCCGACGATCGCCGCGCGGCTCGAGCAGCCGTGCGCCGACCCGCGCCGCGATCCCGCTCTGGTACCTCTGCCGCGCGGTCGCGTCCGAGGTGAAGGTCGCGCTCGCCGGCGACGGCGGCGACGAGGTCTTCGGCGGCTACTCGCGCTACGCGTGGGACCCGGTCGCCGCCCGCCTCGGAGCGCTCGGCGCCGCTCGCGCGGCTGCTCGCCGGAGCGCGGCGGGCGCAAGAACGTCGTGCGGCGCGCGTCGAAGCTCCTCAAGCACGCCGGCGAAGCCCGAGGCGTCGCGCTACCTCTCGTGGTTCGCGTTGATGGACGGCGACGCCCGCGCGCACGTCTTCGAGCGGCTGTTCGCGGAGGCGCCGGACGGGTCTGACGAAGCTCGGCCGGCTGCAGTGGGTCGACCTCGAGTCGTTCGTCGACCGACAACCTGATGCTGAAGGCCGACAAGCTGAGCATGGCGCACTCGCTCGAGCTGCGCGTCCCGCTGCTCGACCACCACGTCGTCGAGGCGGGCCTTGCGCTGCCGGACTCCGAGAAGGTCCGCGGCGTGCGCACGAAGGTCGCGATCCGCCGGATCGTCGAGCAGCGGCTCGGCCGCTCGATCGCGCGGCGCCCGAAGCAGGGCTTCGACCCGCCGGTCGAGCGCTGGCTGCAAACCGACCTGCGCGACCTCGCGGGCGACGCGCTCGCCGTCGCTCGACGGGCTCGTCGACCGGCGCCTCGCCGAGCGCGCGACACCCGCGCAGACGTACGCGCTGACGATGCTCTCGCTCTGGCGGTCCGGTCTCGAGTCGCGCGCGCGTGAGCTCGTTCGCAACTGAAGGCCGCGCGCTCGAGCGGGCGCGGCCGTTGCCCGCCCGCGCTCGCGCCGTCGCGCGGCGGGCGGCGCTCGCCGCGCTGTCGAGGCTGCCGCGGGGGTCCGGCCCGGGCGTGCGAATCGTCCACTACCACTACGTCTTCGACGACGAACGCGAGCGTTTCGCGCGAGCAGCTGCGCTTCCTCGCTCGCGAGTTCCGTCCGGTGTCGCTCTCGCAGGCGGTCGAGCGGCTGCGGCTCGGACAGACCTCCGGTGACGAGGTCGTCGTCACGTTCGACGACGGCTTCCGCAACCAGCTCGACAACGCCGCGCCGCTGCTCGCCGAGCACGGGTTCAGCGCGTGCTTCTTCCTCGTCAGCGAGCTGCTCGACGCGGACGAGGAGCAGGCGCGGGCGTTCTGCCGCGAGAAGCTGCACCTGCCGTTGCCCGTCGAGCCGCTCGACTGGGACGGCGCCTCGCGGCTGCTCGAGCTCGGCCACGAGATCGGGTCGCACACGCGCTCGCACCCGAACCTGACGGCACTCGCGGCCGACGCGCGTCCTCGACGAGCTGTCCTCGTCGCGCGAGGAGCTCTCGAAGCGGCTCGGCGCGGTGCGCCACGTGAGCGCTCCCTACGGCGACCGCGCGCGCTTCTCGGAAGCGGTCGCCGACGCGGCGCGGACCGCGGGGTACGAGAGCTGCGCGTCGGCGATCCGTGGCGTCAACCGCTCGGCGCTCGACCTCTACACGCTCCACCGCCACCACCTGAGCGCGTCCTGGCCGATTCGCGAGCTCGGGTACTTCCTCGCGTGAACGTCGTCGTGCTCACGCGGAACCCGCACGGGATCGCGTCCCGCTTCCTCGCGCGTCGTCCCGGGCCGGCGATCCTCGACGAGGCGGTCGGGCGGCGCGACGTGCGGCGGACGCTCCGCAAGCTGCGACGCGTCGGGATCACGGCGGCGCCCGTCGGCTTCGCGCTGCGGCGCGCCTACGCCGACGCCGGCAGCGGCCCGACCCTCGACGACGTCGCGACCGAGGTCGTGCGCGTCCCGACGCTGAACGGCGACGAGGCGCGCGAGGCGCTGCGCCGACTCGGGGCGGACGTCGCGATCTCGCTCGACAACGCGATCATCCGGCCCGAGACGTTCGGCCTGCCGGCGCACGGCACGATCAACGTCCACCACGGCGCGGTGCCCGACTACCGCGGCGGCCCGCCGGTCTTCTGGGAGCTCCGTGACGGGCTCGACCGGGTCGGGTTCACGATCCACCTGATCGACGCGGGGATCGACACCGGCCCCGTTCTGGCGCGCGGGGACGTGCCGATCGAGCGACGCCCGACGCTCGCCGAGACGCTCGCCGCGACGATCCCCCGCCTGCACGAGGCGAGCCTCGACGCGCTCGAGGCCGTGCTCGGCGCAGCCGCCTTCGCGGGCGAGCCCCAACCCTCCGGCGGGCAGCACCGCACGACACCGACGCTCGGCGACTACCTCCACGTTCGCAAGTCGCTCCGCGACTAGCATCGACCCGTTGTTCCTCGTGAAGACGCTCTTCTGGGGCTCGCTCGCCGCGCTCGCCTGGACCCACGTCGCCTACCCCGCCGCCGCCGTCGCCGCGGCGCGGCTGCGTCCGCGACCCGTGCGCAAGGGCGACGACCTTCCGTCCGTGTCGGTGATCGTTGCGGCACACAACGAGGAAGACGTGATCGAGCGGCGACTGGAGAACCTGCTCGAGCTCGACTACCCCGACGACAAGCTCGAGCTCGCCGTCGCGTCCGACGCGTCGACCGACGCGCACCGACGAGCTCGTCGAGCAGGAGCCGCGCGTGCGCCTGATCCGCTGCCCGCGCGGCGGCAAGGTCGCCGCGCAGAACCAGGCCGTGCGCGAGACGAGCGGCGAGATCGTCGCCTTCTCCGACGCGAACGCAACGTGGGCACCCGGCGCGCTGCGAGCGCTCGTGCGCAACTTCGCCGATCCCGACGTCGCGTACGTCTGCGGGCAGCTCCGCCTGGACGACCCCGACGGCACCAACCGTGAAGGCGCGTACTGGCGCTACGAGCTCGGCGTGCGCGCGGCGGAGTCGCAGCTGCACTCCGTGACCGGCGGCAACGGCTCGATCTACGCCGTGCGCCGTTCGGACTACGTCGACGTCGACCCGCGGTTCGGGCACGACCTCTCGTTCCCGTACCTGATGGTGCAGCGCGGCCGGCGCGCGGTCTACGAGCCTCAGGCGATTGCGTATCGAGAAGCCGACGCCGAACATCGGCGACGAGTACCGGCGCAAGGTGCGGATGTTCGAGCACTGCTGGGCGATCGTGCTCGAGGGTCGGATGCTGCGCGGTCTCGGCCCGCTCTACCTGACGGAGATCGTCTCGCACCGGCACCTCCGCTACGCGTCCGGCCTGCTCCACCTCGTCGCGCTCGGAGCGAATGCCGCCCTGCTCGGCCAGGGCACGCTCTACCGCGCGATCTTCGCCGGCCAGCTCGCGTTCCTCGGCGTTGCCGCGCTCCGGCCCGGCCTGCCGCGGTACTACGTGCTCGTGACCTGGGCCACGGTCGAGGCGCTCGCGGGCTATCTTCGCTCCGGCGTGCCGGCGGTCTGGGAGAAAGCGGCGGGAACGCGGTGATGCAGACCGCGGTGGAGCTCTGGCAGGAGCTCGCGTGTCCGCGCGACCGCTCGCGGCTCGAGCCGCGAGGCGAGACGCTCGTCTGCGAGCAGGGGCACGAGTACCCGTTCGTCGACGGCATCCCGGTGATGGTGGTCGACGACGAGATCGAGCCGACCCAGCCCGGCTACTGGTCGAACCCCGAGCAGATCGAGCGCGTCCGCGCCGCGGAGCCGCCGCCGGTCGAGGGCGCGGCGGTCGACCCGTACGTCGCGGAGCTGATCCTCGGCACGCACGGAAACCTCTACAAGCACCTCTCCGGCGGGATGCCGCGCTACCCGATCCCGGACTTCCCGCTGCCGCGCGGGAACGGCGAGCTGCTGCTCGACATCGGCTGCAACTGGGGGCGCTGGACGATCGCGGCGGCGCAGCGCGGCTACCGGCCGATCGGGATCGACCCGTCCTTCGAGGCGATCGTCGCGGCGCGCCGCATCGCGCGCCAGCTCGGGGTCGCCGACGCGCGCTACGTCGTCGCCGACGCGCGCAAGCTGCCCTTCGCGGACGGCACCTTCGACGTCGTCTTCTCGTACGGCGTCCTCCAGCACTTCTCGAAGTCCGACGTCGCGCTCTCGGTCGTCGACATCCGCCGCGTGCTGAAGCCCGGCGGCTACTCCTGGGTGCAGATGCCGAACATGCTCGGCGCGCTCAACCTCGTTCGCCTCGCGCAGCGTCGCTTCCGCGAGGGCGGACGCGTTCGAGGTGCGCTACTGGATGCCCTCCGAGCTGAAGCGACGTCTTCGGCCGGATCGGGCCGACCGAGCTCTCGACTGACGGCTTCTTCACGCTGAATCCGCAGACAGCGCGACCTCGACCTGCTGCCGCCCCGCTTTCGCGCGATCGTGCAGGTCTCCGAGCTGCTTGAAGCGCGCGCACGCACCGCTACGACGCTCGCCGACAGCGTCAACATTCGCTCGCGTCGTGGGTAGTCGTCTTCGAGATGTGATCGGCGCCGACAGTCGGGCTCGTCGTCGCGTCGCCGGCGCTCGCTGCTCGCAGCGCTCGGGATCAAGCTCGAGGACCGCGGGCCGCTGCTCTTCCGGCAGCGTCGGGTCGGCCAGGACGGCGAGGAGTTCGAGCTCCTGAAGCTCCGCACGATGGTCGTCGGCGCCGAGCGCGAAGGGGCGGGCTACGCCGTCGACCGCGGCGACCCGCGGATCACGCGCGTCGGCCGCGTGCTGCGCCGGCTCTCGATCGACGAGCTACCGCAGCTCTGGAACGTCGTCCGCGGCGAGATGAGCCTGATCGGCCCGCGGCCGACGCTGCGCTACCAGGTCGAGCAGTACACGCCGCGTCAGCGGAAGCGGCTCGACGTGCGGCCCGGGCATCACCGGCTGGGCGCAGGTGCACGGCCGCGCGGCGCTGCCGTGGGACGAGCGCATCGAGCTCGACGTCTGGTACGTCGAGAACCGCTCGCCCTGGCTCGACCTGAAGATCATCGCGAAGACGCCGCGCGCGCTCTTCGGCGGCACGTACAAGGGTCAGACCGGCGGCTGGGGCAAGAAGAGCGCGTTGAACAGCCCGCGGCCCGACGCCAACGGCTCGAGCCGCCTGCCGACGCGGAAGCCCGAGTAGCCGTCGAGCTTCTCCGCGAGCTCGCGCGCGCTCGCTTCGGTCACTTCGACGAGCAGCACCGGTCGATGTCGCTCGAGCGTTCGCCGCATGCCGGCGACGACGGCGAGCTCGCCGCCCTCGACGTCGATCTTGACGACGCTCGGCCGCAGCCCGACCGCCTCGACCTCGGCGTCGACCGTCGTCACCTCGACGTCGATCGGCTCGCCTTCGGCGAAGCGCCCGCCGGCGAGGCTCGAGAACGACGGGTCCGGCGTTCGCGGCACGTGGAGGAGCGCTGTGCCCGGCGCGTCGCCGACGGCCTTCGGGACGACCAGCACGTTCGCGCAGTCGTTCAGCGCGATGTTCCCATCGAGCTGCGCGCGCGCCGACGGGTTCGGCTCGAACGCGAGCACGCGACCAGGCCCGTGCAACGCGGCTGCAACGGTGTAGAGGCCGATGTGCGCGCCGACGTCGACGAAGTCGCCGTCGGCGAGGTGCTCGCGCACGAGGTCGAGCTCGCGCCGGTCGTACAGCCCGAAGAGGAAGTCGCGCTGGAGCGACTCGCGCAGGTCGAGCCGGAGCCGGAAGCCGCCGGGAAAGCGCGCCTCGGCGGTTCCCTCGGCTCGCACGGGGAGAATCCGGCGCAGCCGGCCTTTCCCGCGGAAGTCGACGCGGCGGAACAGCGGGTAGAGGAAACGCTCGAGCACAGACCGAAGCTAACCTGACCCGCCGTGACCGCGGTTCTCTTCACGTGCGCCGGCCAGCGGGTCGACATCATCGAAGCCTTCCGGGCCGCCGGCGCCACCACGATCGCCGCCGACGCGAACCGGCTCGCGCCGGCGCCCTACCTCGCCGACGCCTTCGAGCTCGTCCCTCGCGTCGACGACCCGGACTACATCCCTGCGCTGCGCGAGCTCGTCGGGCGCCACGACGTCAAGCTGATCGTGCCGCTCACCGACCTCGACCAGCTCGCGCTCGCACGAGCACGCGACCAGCTGCACGCGCTCGTGCTGCTGCCCGACGCGGACGTCGTGGAGCGGCTCGGCGACAAGTACCTCGCGCACGGCCTGCTCGAGCAGCGTGGGGTCGCGTCGCCGCCGACGTGGCTGCCGACCGAGGTGCCCGACGACCTGCGCTTCCCGGTGCTCGTGAAGGCGCGCCACGGCTTCGGGTCGCGGCACATCTATCGCTGCGAGAACGCGAGCGAGCTGGAGTTCTTCCTTCGCTACACGCCGGTCGAGTCGTGCGTGCAGCAGTTCTGCCTCGGCGAGGAGTTCTCGATCGACGTCTTCTGCGACTGGGACGGCCGTTGCCTGAACGCGATCCCTCGCACGATGATCGAGTCGAAGGGCGGCGAGTCGATCAAGGGCGCGACGATCAAGGACTGGACGCTGATCGAGTTCGGCTGTCGCGTGGCGGAGACGCTCGGTCTCGTCGGGCCTGCGAACGTGCAGTGCTTCCGGGAGAGCGACGGCTCCCACCAGGTGACCGACATCAACCCACGCTTCGGCGGCGGTTTCCCGCTTGCCGACGGCCGCGGGGAGCCGTTACCCGGAGCTCGCGCTCGCCCTGGCCCGCGGCGAGCGGCCCGAGCCGCGCCTCGGTGAGTTTCGTGAGGGCGTCGTGATGACCCGCTACTTCTCCGGCCTGACCCTCCTCGCCGACGCCGACGGTACCCTCGAACCGTTCGACGGCGTCTCGGAACCAAGCCAGGCGTGAAGCGCCGCATCGCTCTGCTTGCGGCCTTCGCGGCCGTGGCCACGGCATGCGGCAGCGCGCAGAGCGACGAGGCCGTCGCGCCCGCCGCGGCGTGCAAGCCTGCGCTCGTCCGGGTGACGGTGATGAACGGCGACACGCACCGGCCGGTGCGAGGCGCGCGCGTCTCGGTCGGGAACCGCGTGGCCGAGTCGAACGCGAAAGGTCAGGTGTGGCACCGGCTGAAGTGCCGCCGCTCGGTGCCGGTGCGCGTCTCCGCCAAGGGCTACCTCGCGAAGCTGGCGCGCCCGCCGTTCAAGCAGCGCAAGCGGGTCGTCGTTCGCGTCTACCGCCGCTCGCTGCAGTGGACGATGTACGGCGCGACGCATGCGCGTTCCCAGACCCAGAAGCACATCGCGATCCGGCCGCCGTTCCGCGTCGCCTGGACGCGGGGGCTCGGCGGGTTGATCGAGTTCCCGGCGGTCGTCTCGGAAGGCGTCGCGTACATCGCGAACTACAGCGGCACGGTGCGGGCGATCTCGATGCGCGACGGCAAGGTCGGCTGGCGCCGGAACCTGCGGCAGAAGAACGCGTCGTCGCTCGCGATCTGGGGCGACAAGCTCGTCCTGCACACGATGCGCGGGCGCGTCTGGGTCCTCCAACGCTCCAACGGAAAGGTGCTGTGGTCGAAGTACGTGGGCTCGGCGATCGAGTCGTCGCCGATCGTCCGCTACGGCGTCGACTACTTCGGTGCGCACAACGGCCGCCTCTACGCGCTCGACCTCGAGCGGCGGAAGTTCCGCTGGGTGCGCGGCGGGAACTGCAAGCTCACGTCGAGCGCGGCGATCACCGGCGGGACGCTCTTCATCGGCGACTACTGCGGCCGTGTGCTGGCGGTGCGCACGCGCGACGGGCGAAGGATCTGGACCCGCGGCGTGAACGGCAAGGTCTACGGGACGCCTGCCGTGCTCGGCGGGCGCGTGTTCGTGCCGTCCTCCACCGGCGGCTCGCTGACCGCGTTTTCCACCGGCGGGCGCTACCTCTGGCGCGTCGGCACGGGCTCCTACGTCTACTCGTCGCCCGCGGTCTGGGCCGGGCGCGTGTTCTTCGGGTCGTACAACGGGCGGATGTACGCGGTCTCGGCCTCGAAGGGGCGCGTGCTCTGGTCGGTGCGCGCCGGCGGGCCGATCTCCGGCGCGGTCACGGTCGTCAGCGGCGTCGCGTACGCGGGCTCGACCCGCGGGCGGATCGTCGGCGCTGACGCGTTGTCCGGCCGCGTCCTGCTCCGTTTCCCGCACGGCGAGTACGTCCCCGTCTCCGGGAACGGGCGCCGTCTGCTCCTGCACGGCTACTCGCGCCTGTACGCCGTCGACCCGAAGCGTCGAGCGCGGTGAAGCGCGCGCTCCTCGCGGGCGCCGCGCTGCTCCTCCTCGGGCTCGTGGCCGTCGGGATCTTCGCCGGGCTCCGCTACAGCCAGGGTCAGGACGTGCGCGGATCCTCGACGGAGGAATTCACTCCGACCGAGGCCGAGCCCCCGCCGCCGCCGGAGCCGGGCGTCTTCTGGCCGGCGTTCGGGTTCGACCCGGAGCATCACGCGGTCGTCAACTACCCGCACCGGCCGCCGTACAAGGTGCGCTGGTTCTTCCGCGCGCGCACGCTCGTCGAGTTCCCGCCCGCGATCGGCTACGGGCGCCTGTACTTCACGAACAACTACGGGCGCCTCTACGCGGTCAACACCGAGACCGGCAAGCGCGCGTGGAAGAAGGACTCGGGCCGCTGCGTCGCGAGCTCGCCCGCGGTCTGGGAGCACCTCGTGATCCAGACCTACCTCGCGAAGCACCCGTGCAACCGCGGCAACCAGAAGGGTCTCACGGGTCTCGTGATCGCGCGCTTCGCGGGGTTCGGCCAGTTCCGGTGGCAGGCGCGCATCGCGCCGAGCGAGTCGTCGCCGGTCGTGGTCGACGACGTCGTCTACCTCGGCGACTGGAGCGGCCGCGTGTACGCGCTCTACGCGCGGACGGGAAAGCTCAAGTGGTCGTTCAAGACGAAGGACAAGATCAAGGGCGCCGTCACGGTCTCGGGTGACCGCGTCTACGTCGGCTCGTACGACCATCACCTCTATGCGCTCAGGCGCGACAACGGCAAGCTGCTCTGGCGGGCGTCGGCGCAGCAGCGGCTCGGCAGGCGCGGCCAGTTCTACTCGACGCCCGCCGCGGCGTACGGCCGCGTCTACATCGGCGGCACGGACGGCAAGGTGTACTCGTTCGGGGCGACGACGGGGAAGCTGCGCTGGTCGCACTCGACCGGCGGCTACGTGTACGGGTCGCCCGCGATCTGGCGCAGTCTCGTCCTGATCGGCTCCTACTCGCGACGGTTCTACGCGTTCGACGCTGCGACGGGCAAGGTGCGCTGGCAGTTTCGTGCGAACGGCAGGATCTCCGGCTCGGCCACGGTCGTGAACGGGATCGTCTACTTCTCGACGCTGAACGAGCGAACCTACGGGCTCGACGCCCGCACCGGGAAGCTCGTGTGGCAGTTCGCGGACGGCAAGTACACGCCTGTCGTCGCGGACCCGAAGCGCATCTACCTGACCGGGTACCACCGCGTGTACGCACTCGACGAGCGATGAGCGCGGTCATCGTCCTCGGTGTGTCGCGCAGCGGCACGACCCTGTTGAAGGTGATGCTCGACGCGCACTCGCAGCTCGCGATTCCGAGCGAGTCGTACTTCCTGCCGCAGCTCTGGGACCGGCACGGCGAGCGGCCGGAGCGCGACGCCTTCGTCGAGGACCTCGGCCGGCTCGAGCGCCTCCGCGAGTGGGGCGTCGATCCCGGAGGACGTGCGCGCGCGGCTTTCGGAGCGGCCGACGTTCGCCGAGGCGATCCAGGCGATCTACCGGCTCTACGCGGAGTCGCAAGGCAAGTCGCGCTTCGGCGACAAGACGCCGCTCTACCTGCAGCACCTCGACGTGCTGGAGCGGGCGTTTCCGGGCGCTCGCTACGTGCACATCGTGCGCGACGGCCGCGACGCCGCGGTCTCGCTGCTGGCGATGACGCGCAAGCCGCGCTTCAACCTCGCGCGCCCGCGAGGCGTCGGCGACTTCGCGGTCGCGTGGCAGCGCGAGGTGCGTGCCGCGCAGGAGTTCGGCCGGACGCACCCGTACCACGAGGTCCGCTACGAAGACCTCGTCGACCAGCCCGAGGCACGCCTCCGTGAGGTCTGCGCGTTCCTCGAGCTCGAGTACGAGCCGGGCATGCTCGAGTACCACCGCCGCGAGGACCCCTCGCTCTACGCCGACCACCCTCGCCTCGCGGAACCGCCGGTCCGCGACACGCGCTCCTGGCGCAGGGAGCTGCGGCCCGCCGACGCGGAGCTCTTCGAGGCGATCGCGGGCGACCTCCTCTCGGAGCTGGGCTACGAGCGCGCGCATCCCCGGCCCGGGCGCTCGGCGAGGGCGCTCGCCGAGCGAGGCGCGTACTCCACGCGCCTGGCGGTCTGGTCGAAGGCGCTGCCGTTCGTGCGGAAGTCCCCGCTCTGGCGCGCCCGGCAGGTCTACATTCGCCGGAGCAGATGAGCCGCTACCTCGTCACCGGCGCCGCCGGCTTCATGGGCTCGCACCTCACCGAGGCGCTGCTGGCCCGCGGCGACGACGTCGTCGCGGTGGACTCGTTCACCGACTACTACGACCCGTCGCTGAAAGAGGAGAACGCTCGCGCGTTCGAGGTCGCGCGCCTCGACGTCGCAGAGGACGACCTGCCGCTCGAGGGCGTCGACGGCGTCTTCCACCTCGCGGCGCAGCCGGGTGTCCGCGCGAGCTTCGAGCAGCTCGACGTGTACCTGCACCGCAACGTGCTCGCCACGCAACGCGTGTTCGAGCAGTCGAGTGTGCGCGTCGTCTACGCGTCGTCGTCGTCGATCTACGGCGACGCGGAGGCGTACCCGACGTCCGAGTCCGCGCGCCCGAAGCCGATCTCCCCCTACGGCATCACGAAGCTCGCGTGCGAGCACCTCGCGCACGCATACGGCAGCGACGCGGTCGGCCTGCGCTACTTCACCGTCTACGGACCGCGGCAGCGACCCGACATGGCGTTCGCGCGACTCGTCGACGCGGCGCTCGAGGGGCGCGAGTTCGAGCTCTACGGCGACGCGTCGCGCTCGTTCACGTACGTCGCCGACGCGGTGGCTGCGACGATCGCCGCGATGGAGCGCGGGACGAGCGGCGCGGTCTACAACGTCGGCGGCGGCGAGGAGGCGACGATGCGCGAAGCGATCGGCGTGCTCGAGCGCGTCAGCGGGCGCAAGCTCGACGTGCGCGCGGAGCCTGCGGCGCGCGGCGACGCCAAGCGCACCGCAGCCGACGTCTCGCTGATCGCGCGAGAGCTCGGCTGGGCGCCGACGACGAAGCTCGAGGACGGGCTCGCGGCTCAGTGGGCCTGGGCCGTCGATAGAGTCGCCGCGCGATGAGTGAGCAAGAGATCGACGTTCGCCGCTACTGGTCGGCGATCGCCGCGCGCTGGTGGCTGCCCGTGCTCGGGCTCATCGCGGGCGCCGCGATCGGCTACGCGGTGTCGCTCGGCGGTGCCGACGTCTGGCGCGGCAACGCTCTCGTCTACCTGGGCCAGCCGGTCACGCCTTCGGGCGCGCAGGTCCAGAGCCTGAGCACGAACCCGGCGACGGCCGGCGAGATCGTGGGCTCCGCCGCCGCGCAGCGGCGCGTCGAGCGAGCGGTCGGCATGAGCCGTGGCGAGCTGAACGGTCGCGTGTCCGTCGCAGCGGTCAAGGGCAACGTCTCCCGGCTCGGCCAGAACCCGCTCGTGCGCGTTCGCGTCGAAGGCGACTCGCGCAAGGTCGCGCCCGCCGCAACCGCGCTGTCTCGAGAGGTCGTGAAGCGCGTCTCCGGTTACGCGGACGCGAAGATCGCGGTGCTCGAGGACGCGATCGAGCAGGGCGAAGCCGAGCTCGTGCGGCTCGACGCGCAGCTCGACCGCGCCCCGGCCGACGCGTCGGCGGGCTTCCTCGTCCTGCGCCGCGGCGAGCTCTTCGACCAGCTCGTCACCCACAAGGAGAACCTCGCGCTCGCCGAGGAAGTCGAGCGGTCGAGCATCGTCGAGGAAGCCGTCGCGCGGAAGGTGACCGCGCAGAGCCGGCGCAACCAGGTCGTGGTGGGCGCCTTCCTCGGGCTGCTGCTCGGGCTCGCGGCCGCGCTGCTCTGGGAGTCGGCGCTGGCGCTCCGCCGCCGCTGAGGGCGGCGTGCGGCGCGCGCTGATCTGGGCGGTCGCGCTCGCCTCGACGCTCGGCTTCGGCTACCTGGCGATCCGCGACGCGCACCCGGACGAGGTCTGGGACGCGCTCGAGCGGGCCAACATCTGGTGGGTCGTCCCGTCGTTCGCGGTGCTGGTGGTCGCCGTCGCCGTTCGCATCCTTCGCTGGCAGCTGCTCTTCCACCGCGAGACGCGCCCCTCGTACGGCGCGACCGCCGCCGCATCGCTCGTCGGCCTGGCGGTGAACAGCCTGCTGCCGCTTCGCGCCGGTGAGGCGGCGCGCGTGATCGCGCTCAATCGCCGTGCGCGCACGTCGCCGGTCGAGTCCGCCGCGACGGTCGCGCTCGAGCGCATCCTCGACGTCCTGTGTCTGCTGCTCCTCCTGCTCGCGGCCCTGCCGTGGCTGCCGGAGGTCGACTGGGTCGGCGCCGCGGCGGCCGTCGCGTTGGTGCTCACGGCCGTGCTCGTCGGGGCGGCGATCGCGTTCGCCCTCTACGGCGAGCGTCCGTTCCACGCGCTCGACCGCTTCCTCACGCGGCTGCCGTTCGGGCACCACGCGTGGGTCGGACAGGTAGGAGCGAGCCTCCGCCGCGGGCTCGTCGCGTTGCGCGACCCGAAGCTGGCGCTGACGGCGTTCGTCCTCACGACCGTCAGCTGGGTGCTCACGAGCGTGTCGTTCTGGCTCCTGACCCTCGCCTTCGACCTCGACCTGCCGCTCGTCGCCGGCGTGCTGATCCTCGCCGCCGTCGGCTTCTCGGTGATCCTGCCCGCCGGCCCGGGCTCCCTCGGAGTCTTCGAGGCTGCGACGGTGGTGGCGCTCGCCGCCTACGACGTCCCGGCTTCGGCGGCGCTGTCCTACGCCTTCACCCTCCATGCCGTGAACCTGATCCCGTACATCGTCGCCGGCGCGATCGCGGTCCGGTTCACCCGACCGCCCAGTTAGCCTCACACCGATGCTCGAGAACAAGACGGTCGCCGTCGTCATCCCGGCCCACGACGAGGAGAAGCTGATCGGCGCGACGATCTCGGGCGTTCCCGGCTTCGTCGACCGGATCGTCGTCGTCGACGACCGCTCGAAGGACGGAACGGCCGCGGCCGTCGAAGCCCTCAACGATCCTCGCGTCGAGCTGATCCGCCACGAGCGGAACCAGGGCGTCGGCGCCGCGATCGTGACGGGCTACAAGCGGGCGCGCGACGAGGGGATCGACGTCACCGCGGTGATGGCCGGCGACAACCAGATGGACCCCGCGGACCTCGAGACGCTCGTCGTGCCCGTCGCGCGCGGCGAGGTCGACTACGCGAAGGCGAACCGGCTCTTCACGGGCCAGGCCTGGGACCTGATCCCGCGCACGCGCTACCTCGGGAACGCCGTGCTCTCGCTGCTGACGAAGGTCGCGTCCGGCTACTGGCACGTCGCCGACTCGCAGACCGGCTACACGGCGATCTCGCTCGAGTACCTCCGGCTGCTCGACCTCGATCGAATCTACAAGGGGTACGGGATGCCGAACGACATGCTCGTGCACCTGAACATCTGGAACGCGCGCGTGCGCGACTTCCCGTCGCGACCGATCTACAACGTCGGCGAGCGCTCCGGGATCCGCCTGCGGAAGGTCGTCCCGCGCATCTCGTGGCTGCTCGTGAAGGGCTTCTTCTTCCGGATGCGCGAGAAGTACGTGATCCGCGACTTCCACCCGCTCGTCTTCTTCTACTTCCTCGGCTTCCTGATGACGACGCTCGGGCTCGCGCTCGGGATCGTCGAGGTCGTGCTGCGGCTGATGGGGAACGCGATCACCACGCCGACGATCGTGCTCGTGGCGCTCCTGCTGATCTCGGGGTCGCAGTTCATGCTCTTCGCGATGTGGTTCGACATGGAGTCGAACAAGGACCTCGGCGGCCGCGGTCGGCGCCGGACCGACTAAATATCGGTTTCTGCAGGTTTTCTTCCCGCTGACCCGGGGCAAGTGCGTCTGAGTCCCGCCGCCAACTGGGGTCTGCGGGCACATCCACAAGGGGGAGAGAATGCGGAAGTTCTTCACGAGCTTGGCGGTCGTCGGTGCGCTTGCACTGACGGTCGGGCTCACTGCGGCGTTCGCGTCGCACGAGGGGTACAGCTTGTTCGGGGACGCCGAGATCGTTTCCGGCGGGGTTTCGGGCAACGCTGCCCAGCTTCGCTCGGACGCCACACCTGGCTTCGGCGGTGTCGACTACGACATCCCGGCCGGCACGACGTTCGCGCAGTTCACCACGTTGGCGACTGACTACAAGTTCGAGGCCGACGACACCTGCGGAGGTGGCTCGCCGCGCTTCCAGATCAACGTCGTGAGCCCGAGCGGGACCGACACGGGCAACATCTTCGTCTACATCGGCCCGCCGCCCGCGTACACGGCCTGCCCGCCGAACGTGTGGCTCAACACGGGTGACCTGCTCGAGGGCATCAACTTCATCGACACCTCCCAGCTCGATGGCGGCATCTTCTACGACCCGTACGCAGCGGCCGCCATCAAGTACGCCAACTACACCGTGACCGGCGTGCAGCTCGTGGTCGACGGCGGCTGGACCGCCCTGGACGGAGAGCAGACTGCGCTCTTCGACAACACGAACATCGACGGCCACCTCGTCACGTACGACGAGCTGGGTCATCCCGCCACGAAGGACGACTGCAAGGACGGCGGCTGGATGAACCTCGCCGACGACGAGGGCAACGCGTTCAAGAACCAGGGCGACTGCGTCAGCTACACGAACCACAACGAATAGCCGACAAGCACGCTACGACGTCATCGAGAGGGCCCCGTCAAGGGGCCTTCTCTTTACCCGCGGACGTCGAGGTACTTCGAGAGGAAGCTCTGCGCGTCCGGCGTGTCGAGCCGGTAGGCGTAGCTCGGGCCGCCGCACGCGTCGTCGCCGATCGAGTGGACCGCCACGAGCGTGTCGCCGACGAGCGCCGCACCGCCCGAGTCACCTGCGCAGACCGTGCCGTACTTCTTCTTGCTGGGCATCGGGAGGAGCAGGAAGTTCGGGGCGTTCGACGCGATGACCGCGCCGGCCTGAGCCGAGCGACGAGTGCCGAGGCCCGTGCCGTCGGGCGATGAGAGGCCATACCCTGCCGCGAGGAGCTTCTTCTCCTTCTTCTCGAAGTGCTTCTCCGTGAAGCCGAGCTTCGGAAGGTTCGCGTACGGGCCGGGGAGCGGGCTGGAGAGGACGACGACCGCGAGGTCGTTGTTCGCGAAGCCCTCCGGCGCGCCGGCGCAGCCGATGCAGAAGCCCGAGTGCACGTTGTAGGTGCCGAGGGCCGCAGCCTCCGGGGCGAAGATGCTCTCGCCCTGGCGCACGACCGCGCGCTGGGGGAAGGAGGGCGGAGGCCCGAGCGTGCAGTGCGCTGCCGTGAGGACGATCGTGGGCGCCACGAGGACGCCGCTGCAGGCGCTCCCGTTGACCCACGCGCCGTTCGGGAGCTGCACCTGCTGGCCGACGAAGACCACGTAGTCGCGCTCCGTGTCGTCGCTTCCGTCCACGATCGCCGAGGCGGTCGGGGCGGCCGCCAGCATGAGAGCAGCCAAAAGAGAGATCCACAGTGTCCGCAGAGACGCCATGGGTACAAGTTGTCCCCGATCCAGGGGAAGGACAACCCCCCTTTCGGGTGAGTTCCGGGCTTCTTCATCCCTCGAACGAGGGTAAGGAGTTCGTAAGAGCGGGCCTGGCATCGTGGACCCATACGTATCATCCGCGCGATGCCCACCGCCGTAGTCACTGGCGGCGCCGGCTTCCTCGGCTCCCATCTCTGCGATTACCTGCTCGGACAGGGGCTGCGCGTGGTCTGCGTCGACAACCTCGTCACGAGCTCGCTCGCGAACATCGAGCACATCGGCGACGAGGCCTTCGCCTTCGTGAACCACGACCTGACGGAGCACCTCGACCTGGACGAGCCGGTCGACTTCGTCTTCCACTTCGCGGCCCTCGCGAGCCCGATCGACTACCTGCGGATGCCCCTGCACTCGCTCAAGGTGGGCTCCTACGGCACCCACAACGCCCTCGGCCTGGCCAAGTTCAAGCGTGCGCGCTTCCTGCTCGCCTCCACGAGTGAGGTCTACGGCGACCCGGAGGAGCACCCGCAGAAGGAGACGTACTGGGGCAACGTCAACCCGATCGGCCCGCGCGGCGTGTACGACGAGGCCAAGCGCTACGCGGAGGCGCTGACGATGGCGTACCACAACCAGCAGGGCGTGGACACCGCGATCGTCCGGATCTTCAACACGTACGGGCCGCGCATGCGGCCGTACGACGGTCGCGCGATCCCGACCTTCGTGCGCCAGGCGCTCGGGAACCAGCCGCTCACGGTGTTCGGCGACGGGTCGCAGACACGGAGCTTCTGTTACGTCGACGACCTGATCCGCGGGCTCTACCTGCTCGCGACGAGCGGCGAGCACCTTCCGGTCAACCTCGGCAACCCCGGCGAGTTCACGTTGAAGGAGCTCGCGGAGACGGTCATCCGCGTCACCGGCTCGTCGAGCGAGATCGTGCACGAGGCGCTTCCGGTCGACGACCCGCAGGTGCGCCGTCCCGACATCACGCGCGCGAAGCAGCTGCTCGGCTGGGAGCCCGAGATCGAGCTCGAGGACGGTCTCCGGCGCATGCTGGACACGACGCAACCCGTTTCGGGACGAGCGCCCGCGCGTGTCTAAAAGCCTCCGCGTCATGGTGGCGGCGCTCGCCGTCGCCCTGCTTTGCGTGCCCACGGCCGGTGCAGCGCGCGGGATGCTCGTCGGGCTCCTCGACGAGGCCGCGCTCTACGACGAGCCGACCTCGGTCTTTCCGCTGATGGAGCAGGCGCGCACGCAGGTGCTCCGCGTCAACCTCTACTGGGGCGGCCGCATCGGCGTCGCCGACCGTCGGCCCACACGCGCGACCGACCCTGCCGATCCTGCGTACGACTGGACGCTCTACGACCGGACCGTCAACTACGCGGCCCAGCACAAGATCCGGATCCTCTTCTCGATCTACGGGACGCCGAGCTGGGCGAACCGCGGCGCCGGGCTGAACGTCCCGCCGCGTGCGATCGCCGACCTGAACAACTTCGCCTACGCGGCCGCCAAGCGCTACAGCGGGCTCTACCCGGCCTCGGACGGACGCGCGCTTCCCGCCGTGAAGCTCTGGATGGCGTGGAACGAGCCCAACCTCTCGATCGGGCTCAAGACTCAGTACCGCCGTGTCGGCGGACGCTGGGTGATGCAGAGCCCGATCGACTACACCAAGATCTGCAATGCGATCTACGGCGGCGTGCACCGGACGCTGATCAGGGGCGAGCGGGTCGCGTGCGGGGCAACCGCGCCGCGCGGAAACAACTCACCGACCTCGTCCAGGCCGACGATCTCGCCGCTCGCGTTCATGCGGGCGTTGCACACCGCCGGCCTGCGCAAGTTCGACGCGTACGCCCACCACCCGTACTACGGCCGCAAGACCGAGACGCCGACGACAAACCCCTCGTCGACGGCGGTGACGATGGGGAACATCAACACGCTGATCGTCCAGCTGACGCGGCTCTGGGGCAACAAGCGGCTCTGGATCACCGAGTACGGCTACCAGACGAACCCGCCCGACCGCGCCTTCGGCGTCTCGTACGCCCAGCAGGCGGCGTACATGAAGCAGGCCTACGCGATCGCGCGCAAGAACCCGCGGATCGACATGATGCTCTGGTTCCTGCTGCGCGACGAGCCGCGGCTCGGCGGCTGGCAATCGGGCCTCCTGACGCGCACCGGCCAGAAGAAGCCCGCGTTCAACGTGTTTCGCCTGCTCCCCCGCGGGTAGACCAGGCAGCTCCCGCCAGGAGCGGCGCGAGCGCGGCTGCGCCGATCACCACCGTGATGATCGTCCGGTCCCCCGACCAGACGAGCGCGAGGTCGATCGGGATCGTCGAGATCCAGTACACGAGCACGAGCCCGCCGAACGCGAGCGCGGTCCACAGGACGGCGAAGCCCGCGAGCGCGTAGCGGCCGGCCAGCACTGCGGCGACGACCGCGACGAGGAAGAGCGGCACGAGCAGTCCCCAGTCGCCCGAGAGCAGCTCGCCGCCGAGGCCGCGGACCGCAGGCCCGACGCGGTCCGCATGGTCGGACAGGTACGCGGGCGACACGGCGTCGCGGAAGCGGTACTCGACGATCGGCAGGTCGCGCAGCGAGACGAACAGCCGCCAGGGCAGCACGATCGCGACCACCGCGCCGGCGGCGACCCCGAGCTCTCGGCGCCGGCCCCCCGCGAACGGGGCGAGGGCGAGCAGCGCCGCGAGCGCGAAGAAGAGGCCTTCGCTCTTCGTCAGCGTCGCTGCGCCGAGGAAGAGCGTCCCGGCGACGAGCGCCCAGCGCTCCCCGGAAGCCAGCCAGCGGCCCGTGCCGAGCAACCCGAGCGCGACGAAGAACGCGAGCGGGACGTCGGCGAGGCCGGTCGAGAGCTGCTTCAGCACCGGCTCTGCGCTCAGCACGGCGAGCGCCGACGCACCGATGAGCGCGAGCGGCACGCGGTCGCGCAGCAGCGAGACGAAGCCGAGCAGGAAGCCAAACGCAAGCAGCGCGAGCTGCACGTGCACGAGCGTCGGGTCGTACGTGCCCATCGCGCGGAAGTCGATCGCGTCGAGCGACGGCAGCAGCAGCGGATGCTGCAGCGGGAGGTAGACGTCGCTCGTGAAGACAGGCCCGGTCGCACCGCCGAACTCGTAGAGCGCGCGCGACTTCGTCCCCCAGATCGCCCAGCCGTCCCACTCGAGCAGCGGGCGGATCGCGTACGTTCCCCACGCGTGCGCGAGGAGCACCAGCGCGACCGCGAGTGTGCCCGCGCCGACCCACCTGCTCCAGCGCGGCTCGGCAAGTAACACTGTGTTACTTGCGGTCGCCCCGCGCGCCCGCCGGAGCCCGAAGAAGAGGACGACCGCCGCGAGCACCACGAGCTCGACCAGCCCGACCGGCACGTCGATCAGCGCGAGATGTGCGGCGAGGATCCCGGTCGCCGCGACCCCGACGGGATACGCGAGCGGGAGGCGCGCGACGAGCGACGCCCGGTCCGGCGCGATGCGAAGCAACGGCAGCAGGCCGGTGCCGATCGCGAAGTAGAGCGCGTTCGCGAGCAGGAGCCCGGTCACGACGGATCCCTGATGCGCGCGACGTAGAAGGGAGGCTCGCGCTGCTCGCTCCGGTAGCGGAGCCCGAGCTCTCGCGGGTCGAGGCCGATCCCGACGACGACCGTCGCGTCCTCGAGCCCGTCGACCACGATCGCCGGCAGGAGGTAGTAGCGCGCGAACGTCCGCGCGCCGGTCGGGAAGTCGACGCCGCGGACCGTCGTCCCGGGGCGCGCGAGCACGAAGACCTTGTCGCCGCGGCGGACGTTCGCGCGGAAGAGGTCGAAGCCGCCGACGGGCAGGCGGTTGTTGAAGCCGGGCGCCTGGATGCGGTCCGCGGGCGTGAGCTCCTCGAGGTCGGCGCGCTGGTCGGAGAGCCAGCGCCAGGTGTCGGGCAGCGTCAGCGCGCTCGAGAGCAGCGCGAGCGCGACGCAGGCCCACACCGCGACGACGCGAGGCGTCACGCGGCGAGCAGCGAGCGGTAGAGCCGGTCGACGTCGTCGACGAGCCGCTGGACGGCGTAGCGCGGGAGCACGCGCGCCCGGCCGGCCTCGCCCATCCGCCCGCGCAGCTCGGGATCCTCGGCGAGCCGCACGAGGCGCACCCGCGAGCTCGTCGACGTCGCCGAGCTCGACGAGGAAGCCGTCCTCGCCGTCGCGGACGACGTCGGGGACGCCGCCGACCCGCGTCGCGACGACCGGCCGCCCGGCGGCCAGCGCCTCGATCGCGCTGACCGGCGTCCCCTCGTTCGCCGGACGGGAGGATCATCGCGTCGAACGCGGCGTAGAAGGGGGCGACGTCCTCCTGGTAGCCGAGGAAGAGCGTGTCGCGCATGATCCCGAGGTCGTGCGCGCGCTGCTCGACCTGGTCGCGGTCGGGGCCGTCGCCGACCATGCAGAGGCACGCGTCGACGCCGCGCTCGCGCAGCTCCTTGAAGGCGAGCAGCACGTCGCCCGTGCGCTTGACGCCCGTCATGCGGCCGATCCAGCCGACCGTGAACCGCTCGGGCGGGATGCCGAGCACGCGCCGCGTCTCGTCGCGGCCGTTCCGGCCGCCCAGCCGTTCCTCGAGCTCGATCCCGAGCCGGACGACGGTGAACTTCTCGCGCGGCGCGACGCCGAGCCGCGACGAGGTCGTCGCGCACCTCGGGGCTGACCGCGACGAGCGCGGTCGTCGCCGCGTGCGAGCCAGCGCTCGAGCAGGCGGAAGCCGAGCGTGCGCGAGCGGCCCGAAGTAGCCGCGCAGCACGTGGCCGTGGAACGTGTGCACGACGATCGGCGGGCGCGCGTCGCCCGAGGCGAGCGCCGCCAGGCGCCCGACCGCGCCGGCCTTCGCGGTGTGCGTGTGCAGGATCGTGCGGCCGCTCGCGCCTGATCAGCTGCGCGAGCCGGAAGACCGCGACCAGGTCGCGGAGCGGCGAGATGTCGCGCCGAAGGCCCGGCAGCCGCTACGACCTTCACGCCGAGCTCGTCGGCGACGAACGCCATCGAGTCCTCGCCGCGCGCGAGGCTTCCCGCGACGAGCGTCGTCTCGTAGCCGCGCTCCTCGCAGCCCGGCCGAGAGGTACGCGACGTGCAGCGCAGGCCCGCCCATGTTCAGGCGGGCGATCACGCGCAGGACCTCGTCCGCTCGTCAGGCACGCGCGAGGAACGCTTCGGCGGTCAGGCGCAGTCCGTCCTCGAGGCCGATCTGCGGCTCCCAGCCGAGCAGGCGTCGCGCGCGGCCGCGACGTCGGCCCACGAGTCGCGGATGTCGCCGGTGCGCGGCGGGAGGTACTCCTTCTCGACGGGCTTGCCGAGCACCTCGCCGATCGCGTCGGCGAGCGCGTTGACGCTCGCGCGGCGTCGCCGGTGGCGACGTTGATAGATGCGCCCGATGCGCCTCGGGCGCCTCGGCTGCGCGGGTGTTCGCGTCGACGACGTTGTCGACGTACGTGAAGTCGCGCGACTGCTCGCCGTCGCCGTAGATCGTGACGGGCTCGCCCGCGTCGATCGCGGTGATGAAGAGCGGCACGACGGCGGCGTACTGCGAGGTCGGGCTCTGCCGCGGGCCGAAGACGTTGAAGTAGCGGAGCACGACCGTCTCGAGCCCGTAGACGCGCGCGAAGCGACACGCAGTAGCGCTCGGCGGCGAGCTTCGAGACGCCGTACGGCGAGATCGGGTCGGGCGCTGCGTCCTCGGTCGCGCGGCAGCGTCGCCGCGTGTTGCCGTAGACCGACGAGCGACGACGCGAAGACACGCGCCGCACGCCCTCGTCGCGCGCGGCGAGCAGGACGTTCAGCGTGCCCTCGACGTTGACGGCGCTCGTCGTCAGCGGGTCCTGCACCGAGCGCGGCACGGAGCCGAGCGCGCCGTGGTGGAAGACGACCTCGACGCCGCGCATCGCGTTGTGCACGCGCTCGTAGCTCCGCAGCTCGCCCTCGACGACCTCGAGCTCCTCGACGACGTCGGCGAGGTTCGCGCCGGTTGCCGGTGGAGAAGTTGTCGAGCACGCGCACGTCGTCGCCGCGCTCGAGCAGCCGCGCGCACGAGGTTCGAGCCGATGAAGCCGCCGCCGCCCGTGACGAGCACGCGCCTGCTCATACGACCGCCGTCACGTGGTAGTTCGCGTGCAGCGTGCCCGGCCCGGGCTCGCGCAGGATCGCGGCGCGAGCGTCGACCGCGGCCGCGACGGACTGGAGGCCGCGCGTGACGACCCGGCCGAGCGGCACCGACGTGCGCGCGGCGGGTGGCGAGATCGACGTAGATGGAGAGCAAGAGTGCGAGGGAGGAGGTCGTTCCGGTCGCCGGGCGCACGCTAACGCTCTCCCATGTGCCGTTTGTGAGGAAGAGGCGCTCGAGGCCCGCGTGCGTCCAGCGCCACAGGTCGTTCGGGGAGGGGTGGTAGACCTGCACGCCGTGCGTCGAGAGCAGCACGCGGCCGCCGGGCTTCGTGACGCGGCGCAGCTCGCGGACCCCCTGCGCGGGGTCGTCGCAGTGCTCGAGCACCTGCGTGCAGAGGACGAGGTCGAAGCTCGCGTCCTCGGCCGGGATCGACTCGATCGTGCCCTCGAGCTCCGCGTTCGGGTTGTCGCCGATGTCGAGGCCGACGTACTCGGAGACGTACGGCTCGAACCAGGGGTAGTACGGCTTGACGCCGCAGCCGACGTCGAGCACGCGGTACGGCCCGCGCTCGGCGTGGAACGACTCCGCCTCCGCGCGGATCCAGTCCGAGAGCGGTCTCAGCAGGGCGAACGTCGGCGTGCCGCGCGGCGGGTTCCGGCGGCCCTCGCCGGGCCGGCTAGACGAGCTCACGCCAGGCTGCCGAGGCCGCTGCGAGCCCGATCGAGAGCCACGTCAGGCCGACGAGCGGGATCCCCGCCACGAGACCGAGTCCGATCCAGATTCCCATGCTCACGAGCAGCCACAGGATAGGGACGCCCGCCGTGCGGGCCCGACCGCCAGGCGACCGCAAGTGGGACGAGGAAGAGCGCGAGCCACGCCGCGAGGCCGCCGATGCCGAGGTCGGCAGCCGCCTGGACGTAGGCGTTCTGGACGCCCCACTCGTGCTCCGGCGAGGGGAGCGCCCGCTCGGGCAGGTCCGGGAACCGGGCGCGCGCGTCGGCGAGGTACGGCTCGTACCGCTCCGCCTCGGAGGAGCCCTGCCAGCCGGCGCCGAGCAGCGGGTGGTCGAGGAAGATCCGGCCGCCGATGTAGGCGAGCGCCGCACGCTGCTGCCAGCTCGCTTCGGGGTCGGTCGCCACGTCGCGCGGCCGGTCGATCCGCAGCGCATCGAGGATCGGCCGCATGTCGACGGTGCGGATCGCGATCGTCCCGCCCGCGACGACGACCACGACGAGGGCGATCGCGAGCGCGCGCCTGCGGCCGAGGAGCCAAGCGGCCGCGCCGGCGGCGGCGACGCCCACGACGGCAGCGGTCGCGCCGGAGAGGATCACGCCGAGCCCGCCCGCGATCCCGGCGACGACGCCGAGTCGCCGCCGTTCGCCCAGCGCGAGCGCCAGCAGCCCCACGGCGAGCGTCGCGCCGGAGAGCGCGGCGAGGTCGTGGATCCCGAGGAACGACGGCTCGCGCTGGCCCGGCCGACGGCCTTCGAACTCGTTGACGACCCCGAGGAACTGCAGCAGCGCTCCGAACGTCGCGGCCGTGCTCCACGCGGTGAGCGCGACCAGCAGCGGCGTGAGCTCCCGCGCGCCGCGGACGGCGAGCGGCGCGGCCAGCGCGAGCACCGAGTACTCGGCGAACTTCGCCGCGGTGAGCAGGTTGTCCGCGAGCGGATAGCCGTCGATCGACGCGGCGCCGACCGCCGTCCCCGCCAGGACGAACGCGAGGAAGACCGCGGACGCGATCCAGATCGCGCGACCCGCCCGGAGCGGCGCGAAGCCGAGCCGCAGACCGGCGGCGAGCCCGACGGCGCCGGCCGCGAGCACCGCGACGTCGGAGAGGAACAACGTCGCGTCACTGCCGCCGACCGAGACGCTGAGCGAGGGTTGATAGTCCGCGTGCAGGAAGACGAGCGGCACGCAGAGCGCGAAGAGGACGGGATAGGGGCGCAGCACTGTCACGAGTCCAACACAAACGTTCAGTACCGTGGGGCGCATGAACCTCCTGCGCCGGCGGCTCGCGACCGCGCTGGGGAGCTACGGGGCCACGGCGCTCGGGATCGCGGGGACGCTCGTCGCAGCGAACGTGCTCGGCATCGCGGACTTCGGCCGACTGGCCCTCGTCCTGGCGACGGTCGCGCTCTTCCAGTTGCTGCTCGACCTCACGAGCGAGGAGGCCCTCGTCAAGTACGGGTTCCGCTACGCGGAGGCGGCCGACTGGGGGCGCTTCCGCCGACTGTTCCAGCTCGCGTTCGGGTTGAAGAGCGCGAGCGCGCTCGTCGCGGGCGCACTGATCTGCGCGCTCGCACCGGCGAGCGAGGCGCTCTTCGACACCGACCTGACGGTGCCGCTGCTCGTCGCGTCGCCGCTGCCGCTGCTCTACTCGATCGAAGGCACCGCGGCGGCGGCGCTGCTCCTTCGCGGCCGCTACGACGTGCGCGCGTTCTTCCTCTTCGTGTCGATGGCGCTGCGACTGGTCGCGATCGTCGTCGGGACGCAGTACGGCGTCACCGAGACCGTGGTCGCGTCGTCCTCGCGCAGGTCGTCGCGACCGCCGTGCTCGGCGTCATGGGGTTGATGGCGTTGTCGCGGTTCCCGCGCGCGGGGCGAGTTCCGCTCGGCGACGATCGCAAGGAGATCGTCTCCTTCGTCCTGCAGTCGAGTCTCGGCACGGGGATCGTCTCGGTCCGCGCGTGGATCGCGCAGATCCTGCTCGGCGTCGTCAGCACCGTGAACCAGGTCGGGCTCTTCCGCGCCGCGCAGGCTCCGCAGCAGGGGCTCGGCGCGCTCAGCTCCCCGGTTCGGTTGATTCTCCTGACCGAGCAGACGCGCCACTGGGAGCGCGGGCGGCCCGACGCGGTGCTCGCCGGCGTCAAGCGCTACACGCTCGGCGCCGCCGCGCTGATGGCCGTCGCCGTCCCGGTCTTCTGGTTGTTGATGCCCTGGCTCATCGACTTGCTCCTGCCGGACTACGGGGACGCGGTCGACGCGGCGCGGATCGTGCTGCTCGCCGGCGGCGATCCAGCTCGTCTACGGCTGGACCAAGTCGCTCCCGATCTCGATCGGACGGCCGAACCTGCGCGTCGTCGCGCACGGGATCGAGACGATCGTCCTCATCCCGCTGCTCGTCGTCCTCGGGCGCGAGTGGGGCGCGACCGGCGCGGCGTTTGCCGTGCTCGCGTCGACGATCGTGTTCGCGGTGGTGTGGACGGTGCTGCTCGCCCGCATCCGCGCGCACCCGCCGGTGCAGGTGTCCACGGCGTGAAGGTGCTGATCGTCTCCGGGATCTGGCCGCCGGACGTCGGCGGGCCGGCGAGCCATGCGCCCGAGGTCGCGGGGATGCTGGTCGGGCGTGGGCACGAGGTCGAGGTCGTCACGACGGCCGACCGCGCGCCGGCGCTCGAGGCGTACCCGGTGCACTGGGCCTCGCGCTCGCTCCCGCGCGGGGTGCGGCACGCGCGCGCCGTGCAGCTGATCGCGGCGGCGTCGCGTCGCGCCGACGTCGTCTACTCGACGGGGATGCTCGGCCGCAGCGCTCTCGGCTCGGCGCTCGTGCACGCGCCGATCGTGCAGAAGCTCACCTCGGACCCGACCTACGAGCGCGCGATCCGCTACGGGCTGTACGGCGGCGACCTCGACTCGTTCCAGCGCGCGGGCGGCTGGCGCGTGCGCACGCTGCGCACCGCGCGCAACCTCGCGCTTCGGCGTGCGTCGCGCATCCTGATCCCGAGCGAGTCGCTGCGGGAGCTCGCGGCAGCGTGGGGGATCCGGTCGGAGCGGATCGAGGTGCTGCCGAACCCGGTCGAGCGGCCGGCCGGGCTCGAGGAGCGCGAGGAGCTCCGCCGCCGGCACGGGCTCGACGGCCCGACGCTCGTCTTCGCGGGCCGCCTCTCGGTGCAGAAGGCCGTCGACGTCGCGCTCGAGGCGTTGACGCGACTCGACGGGCTCGACCTCGTCCTCGCGGGCGACGGGCCCGATGCCGAGCAGCTGCGTGCGCTGGCCGGCGAGCTCGGCCTCGACGGGCGCGCGCGCTTCCTCGGGCCGCAGCCCAGGTCGACCGTCTTCGAGCTCTGTCCGCGCGGGGACGCGGTCGTGCTCCCCTCGAAGTGGGAGAACTTCCCGCACATCGCTCGTCGAGGCGCTCGCCGTCGGCACGCCGGTGATCGCGACCGCGGCGGGCGGCGTGACCGAGATCGTCCGCGACGGGGAGAACGGGCTGCTCGTCCCGCCCGAGGACCCCGAGGCGCTCGCGCGGCGATCCGGCGCTACTTCGACGACGCCGACCTCCGCGAGCGGCTCCGCGCGGCCGGCCCGCGGTCGGTGGAGCGGTTCTCGCCGGAGCGGATCTACGGGCGTCTGGAGGAGCTACTGCGCGAGACTGCGGGGGCGTGAAGCCCCGCCTCCTCCTCGTCGGCCGACGCGCTACAAGCTGCCGCTGCCCTGGTCCGAACAGGTGAAGTTCGATGCGATGGCGAGCGCCCTCGACGTGCACGTGCTCGCGAGCGCGGCGACCGGGTCACCGCTCCGCGACGAGACGTTCACGCTCGTGCCGCCGCTCCGCCCGCGGCTTCTCGACGGCCTCTTCTTCCACGCGTCGCTTCCGTTCCGCATTCGCCGCCTGCTGCGCGACTTCCAGCCGGACGCGGTGCTCGTCCAGGGTGCGCACGACGCGGCCTCGGCGGTGATCGCGCGCAGGCTCGCGCGCAGCCGCACGAAGGTGATCCTGGACGTCCACGGCGACTGGCGCACCGCGACGCGGCTGTACGGCTCGAGGACGCGACGCGTGCTCAACCCGTTCGCCGACCGCGTCGCCGCGTGGGCGGTGCGGAACGTCGACGCCGTCCGGACCGTCTCCGACTTCACGACCGGGATCGTCCGCGAGCAAGGCGTCGAGCCCGCGGCGACCTTTCCCGCGTTCATGGACCTCGATCCGTTCCTGGTTCCGCCCGTGCCGCTGCCCGAGCGGCCCGTCGCGCTGTTCGTCGGTGTGCTCGAGCTCTACAAGGGCGTCGACCTGCTCGTCGCCGCGTGGCCTCGCGTCGCGGAGCAGGTGCCGGGCGCGTCGCTCCGGTTGATCGGCGCGGGAGCGCGCGAAGATCTCGCGCGCACGCTCGTCGAGCGCGGACCCGACGTCACCTGGGAGAGCGGCCTCGCGCCGGAGGAGATCGCGGACGCGCTCGACGCGGCCACGTGTCTCGTGCTCCCCTCGCGCCGCGAGGGCATGGGGCGGGTCGTCGTCGAGGCGTTCTGCCGCGGCCGGGCGGTCGTCGGCGCGCGGGGCGGCGGGATCGAGGATCTCGTCACGCACGGCGAGAACGGCCTGCTCGTTCGCCTCCGACGACGCCGACGGGCTCGCCGCGCGCGCTCGTAAGGGTTCTGTCAAATCGTGAGCTCGCGTCCGGTTTCGGGCTTGTCGCGAAGGCAGGATCGGAACACTGGTTCGCAACGCCTGAGGAGTACGCCGCCCGGGTACGTGCCCTGGTGACCGGAGACGAAGAGGGGTGAAGTTCGCTGCGCATTCTGTTTGTCGGAAGAACTCGCTACCGCATGCCGCTCGCCGACGCCACGCGGAAGAAGTTCGAGGCGCTCGAGCGCGTCGCTGACGTTCGCGTGCTCGCCAGCGCGGCCGACGCGCATCCTCCCGACGACGAGACGTTCCACCTCGTGAAGCCGGTCCGGCCGCGACTGCTCGACGGCGTCATCTTTCACGTGTCGCTGCCGATGCGCGTCGCGCGCGAGCTGCGCGACTTCGAACCGGATGCGGTGCTCGTGCACGGCGCGCACGATGTCCCCGCGGTGCTGCTCGGCAGACGGCTCGCGCGCAGCAAGGCGCGGATCGTGCTCGACCTGCACGGCGACTGGCACGCGTCGGCACGGCTCTACGGGTCGAGCCTGCGCCGCTTCGTCGCGCCGCTCGTGGATCTGTTCGCGAAGACCGGCGTGCGACGTGCAGACGGCGTGCGCACGCTCTCCGACTTCACCACCGACCTCGTGCGCGAGGAAGGCGTCGAGCCGCTCGCGGAGTTCCCGGCCTTCGTCGACTTCGGCCTCTACCGCCAGCTGCCCCGCGTGCCGCTGCCCGCGCGCGCGGACGCTGCTCTTCGTCGGCGTGCTCGAGGACTACAAGGGCATCGACGTGCTCGCGGAGGCGTGGCGTGAGGCGGCTCCGCGCGTGCCCGATGCGGAGCTGAAGCTCGTCGGCCGCGGCCCGAAGAGCGAACTGGTCGAGGAGCTGCTCGTCGACCTGCCGCGCCAGACGCGGTGGTACCCCCAGCTCGAGCAGGCCGAGCTCGTCGGCGAGCTCGACAGCTCGACGGCGCTCGTCCTCCCCTCGCGGTCGGAGGGGCTCCCGCGGATCGTGCTCGAGTCCTTCTGTCGGGGCCGGCCCGTCGTCGCCGCGCGGGCCGGCGGCGTGGTCGACCTGGTGCGCGACGGGGAGAACGGCGTCCTCGTCGACGTCGAGGACCCGTCGGCGCTCGCCGACGCACTCGTCGACGTGCTCCTCGACCCCGCCTGGGCCGACGAGCTCGCGGAGGGCGCCGCACGCAGCGCAGCGGACTGGCTCGCGACACCCGACGGAGTACGCCGTGCGGGTTCGCGACCTCGTCGCCTCCCTAGACTGATCCCGTGCGCGCAGAGCGGGCGAAGCAACTCCTGAAGAACGGGGTCTACCGGACGATCGGAGAGACGACCTCGACGCTGTCGCCGCGAAACGGCGCCGCCGACGCGCGCCTGCGCGTGCTGATGTACCACAAGGTCAACGACCTGCCGGAGAACCCGCTCACCGTTCCCGTCTCCGCGTTCGACGAGCAGCTCGCACAGCTGCGCGAGCTCGGCTACACGGTCGTCTCGCTCGACGACGTGCTCGCCCACTATCGCGACGGCGCCTCGCTGCCCGCGCGCCCCGTGCTGATCACGTTCGACGACGGCTACCGCGACAACCTCGAGAACGCTGCGCCCGTGCTGCAGAAGCACGGCTACCCGGCGGTGATCTTCGTGCCGATCGGCTACCTCGACGGCGGCGCGGCCGCTGCCGCACGAAGAGCGGCGCGCGGCGCGCGGCCTGCTGAACTCGCACCGTCGACTGGGGCGAGCTGCGCGAGCTCGAGGCGGCCGGCGTGCGGGTCGAGTCGCACGGGATCAGCCACCGGCCGCTCGCCGAGCTCGCCGTCGACGAGGCGGCGCGCGAGATCGTCGCTCTCGAAGCTGAGGCTGGAGGAGCGGCTCGGGCGCGAGGTGCGCGCGTTCGCCTACGTCAAGGGCTCCGAGGCGCACTACAAGGCGGTGCACCTGAGCCTCGTCCGCCAGGCGGGCTACGAGCTCGCGTTCACGTCGGTGTCGGGGACGAACGGCCCGGACACCGATCCGCTGCGCCTGCACCGCTACAACATCGAGCCGTACCCACCGCGCACGTTCGAGCTCGTGCTCGCCGGCGCGTGCGACCTGATCGGGATCAAGGACACCGTCGCCGGCACGCACGCGCGGCGCATCCTGAACGCGGCGCTCGGCACGTCCTCGAAGTGAGCGGCCGGACGCTGGCGTACGAGCCGTCGCGACGCGCGGAGGTGTTCGCGCTGCTCGACCGCGTGCGCGGCTACGAGCTCGATCCGGCGGAGTTCGACTGGTGGTTCGACGGGAACCCGGTCGGCCCGCGGACGATCGCGCTCGCCGAGGAGGAAGACCGCGTGGTCGGCGTGCTCGGCGCGAGCCACTACCGCGCGGTCGTGGACGGTCGAGAGGCGATCGCGACGCTGCCGCTCTGGGCGGTCACCGACCCCGCCTTCCAGGGGCGCGGCATCTTCCAGCGGCTGAACGGCGAGGTCGAGCGTGCGGCGCTCGAGACGGGCGCGGCGCTCGAGCTCGGGTTCACGAACAAGCTCGCAGGCCCGATCTACATCGCGAAGCTCGGCTGGCTCGACGTCGCCCGGCTGCGGATCTGGGCGCGCCCGCTCCTGCCCGGCCGCGGCAGCCACGACGACGACGAGGTGCTCGAGCGCTTCGGCGCCGAGCAGGAAGCCGCGTACCGGGCGTTGCGACCGGGGCTGTCGAGCCACTTCGTCCGCGACTCGGCGTACCTCAACTGGCGCTACGCCGACTCGCCGCGCGCGTACACGCTGCTCGCGTCGCGCAACGGCTACGCGGTCGTCGGGCGCAAGCGGTTCCGCGGCGTCGAGACCGCGTACGTGGCCGACCTCGTCGCGCCGACGTTCCGCGAGACGCGGTCGCTGCTCCGACGCTGCGTGCGCGCAGCGCACGGCGCGCGGGCGTTGCTCGCGCTGCTGCCGTCCGTGCACGCCGGTGCGTACGCGTCGACCGGGTTCGTCCCGACGCCCGAGACGATCCGGCTGATCGGGCATGCGCTGGACTACGGCGCGCTTCCGCTCGGACGGAAGAAGTGGCACTTCACGCTCGGCGACACGGACTTCTTCTGATGCGGAAGCTCGTCTTCATCACGCAGCAGGTCGATCCGGCGCACCACGCGCTCGCCGCGACCGTCCCGATGCTGCGCGGCGCTCGCCGCGCACGTCGACGAGCTCGTCGTGCTCGCGGACGGCGCGGCCGACGGCGCGCTGCCGCCGAACGCGCGCGTCCGGCTCTTCCGCGACCGGCGCAAGGTCGGACGCGGCCTCCGCTTCGAGGCGGCGCTCGCGCGCGAGCTCAGCCCGAAGCCCGTCGGCGTCGTCGCGCACATGTGCCCGATCTACGCCGTGCTCGGCGCGCCGCTCGTGCGGCCGCTCGGCATTCCGCTCGTCCTCTGGTTCACGCACTGGCGCGCGAGCCCGACGCTGCGTGCGGCCGCGGCGCTCTCGTCGGCGGTCGCGAGCGTCGACCGGCGCTCGTTCCCGCTCGACTCGCCGAAGGTGCACGCGATCGGCCACGGGATCGACCTCGCCGAGTTCCCGTGCCACGACCGTCCCGCACGGGACGAGCTCCGCCTGCTCGCGCTCGGGCGCTACTCCCCGGCGAAGGGGCTCGACACCGTGCTGCGCGCGGTCCGCCGCTCGCTCGACCGCGGGCTCGACGTCCGGCTGACCGTGCACGGCCCGACGCTGTCGGAGCTGGAGCGGGAGCACCGCCGTCACCTCCTGACGCTGCGGGACGAGCTCCGGCTCGGAGACCGGGCTGAGCTGGGCGGGCCGGTCGACCGCTCGCAGGTACCCGAGCTCCTCGCGGCGAACGACCTGCTCGTGAACAACATGCGCGCCGGTGCGCCCGACAAGGTCGTCTACGAGGCGGCCGCGAGCTGCGTTCCCGTGCTCGCGTCGAACCCCGTCTTCGACACGTTGCTGCCCGACGAGCTTCGGTTCCCGCGGGACGATCCGGCAGAGCTCGCCGCGCGGATCGCGGCCTTCGCCGAGCGCTCGGCCGAGGACCGCGCGGCACTCGGCCGCACGCTGCACGCCACCGTCGCGCGCGAGCACTCCGTCGAGTCGTGGGCGAAGGGCATCCTGGAGCTGACGCGATGAGGTCGACGGTTCTGCACCTCGCGAAGATCGCCGGCATCTCCGGCGCGGAGACGCACCTCCTCTCGCTCCTGCCGCGACTTCGCGAGCGTGACTGGGACGTTCGCCTCCTGCAGCTGCACGAGAACGAGCCGGGCGCGTTCGAGTTCGCGGACGAGCTGCGCGACCGCGGCGTGCCGGTCGACATGATCCGCCTGCGCGCCGACGTCGACCCGCTCGCCTTCACGCGCGTCGCCGCGCTACCTCGCCCGCTCGCGGCCGCTGATCCTGCACACGCACCTCGTCCACGCGGACGTCTACGGCCAGGTCGCCGGCGCGGTGGCGCGCGGTCCCGCTGCGGGTGAGCACGAAGCACGGCTTCAACGAGTTCCGCGAGAACCCGGGGTTCGCGCTCGCCGATCGCACGGTCGCAGGCCTCGCGCACCTGCACATCGCGATCTCGCGCGGTCTCGCGCGCTACCTCTCGGAGGTCGAGGGCTTCGACGAGACGGAGTTCTCGATCGTGCACTACGGGATCGTCCCCGGACGCGAGCCGAAGCCGGCGCCCGACGAGCCGCGCGTGCTCTGCATCGGCCGCCTGATCCCGATCAAGGGCCACGTCGTCCTGCTCCGCGCGTTCGCGGAGGCGCGCAAGCAGGTCCCGGAGCTCACGCTCGACCTCGCCGGCCGCGGGCCGCTCGAGCCTGCGCTGAAGGCGCTCGCGCTGGAGCTCGGCGTCGAGGACGCGGTGCGCTTCCTCGGCTTCGTCTCGCCGATCGCAGACGCGATCGACGACGCGGCGATCGTCGTCGTGCCCTCGCTGGGCGAGGGGTTCGGGATGGTCGCGCTCGAGGCGATGGAGCGGGCGCGCCCGGTGATCGCGGCCGAGATCGGCGGGCTCGGCGAGCTCGTGGTCGAGGGCGAGACCGGCCTGCTCGTCCCGACGGCGGAGGCGAAGCCGCTGGCCGCCGCGCTCGTGGCGCTGGCGAGCGACCCTGCCCGACGCCGGGCGATGGGCGAGGCCGGTCGCGCCCGCGCGCTCGAGCACTTCGCCGAGGATCGCAACATCGAGCGGACCGAGCTGCTCTACCGCGAGTTCCTGAACGGCAGCCGGCCCGCGAGCTGAACCGCCGCGGCGGCGGCGAGGATCATGATCAGGAAGTCCCAGGGCACGCGGTAGCGCGTCTGGCCCATGAAGAGCATCGCCATCACGGTCTGGTAGCCGAGGAGCGCCACGGCGAGCACGGCGAAGTGTCGCGGGACGAGCACGAGCCCGTAGAGCGCGAGCAGGAAGACGCGGGACGATGAAGAGCGGCTCGGCCCAGTCGCGCGCGACGTCGAGGAACGTGCCCTTGCCTGGTCGGCCCTCGGTCTTCGGGACCTTCGGCTGCCAGAGGAGCTTCGCACCGTACGCCGCGAGCTTCGCCTTCTCGCCGGGGTGGTCGACCATGAAGTCGAGCGCGCGCTTGCGGTAGAAGCGCATCTGGGCGCACTCGTCCGTGCGCACGATGCGCCCGGTCTCCCGGTAGAGCTCGCCCGCGTCCTGCGGCGTGATCGGCGCGCCCGGGATGTTGTCGACGTCGTCGATCCAGCCCCCGCGCTGCAGCGTCTCGAGCGTCTGCTCGTTGTTCGCCTTCCAGAGAGCGCGCGCGTCGGTCGTGATCGCCACGCAGCCGACGCTGACCTCGTTCCGGATCACCCACGGCGCGAGCACGAGCGCCGCGACGCCGAGCGCGACCGCGGGCTCCCACGTCCAGCCGCGCCGCCGCCAGAGCACGTACGCGCCGAACACGAGCGGCAGGAACAGCGTCCGCACGTTGCCGAGGATCATCAGGCCGAGCACGCCGCCGAGCAGCGCGGCCCAGAGCAGTCCGCCGCGCTGAACGACGACGAGCGTGAGCAGCACCGCCGCCGCCGCGAGGAAGTGGTCGAGGATCTCGCGGTTCATGTGCACGTCGTGCCAGACGAGGTAGGGGTGCAGGGTCGTCAGCAGCGCCGCGACGAGACCCACCTTCCTGTCGACGACGCGCCGGCCGACCTCGTAGACGAGCCACGCCGTCGCGACCGCCACCGCGGTGTGCGCGAGCCCGATCACGAGCCAGTGCCGGTCGAACACCCAGTAGAGCGGGATCAGGAAGAAGCCGTAGAGCGGTTGCGTGTACGCGGACGGGATCCCCGGGATGAACCCGTACGTCCCGCTCTCGAGGAAGGTCAGCGCGAAGTCGTCGCCCTTGTCGACGAACGCGTCCGTGATGTCGCTCCGCTCGGCCAGCAGCGCCACGAGCCGCGGCAGCGCAGCGGCGGCCGCCAGGACGAGATATGCGCTGCGTCGACCCATCGGCGCACTAGCGTACGGAGCCGTGCGAGCCGCGGTCGCCTCCTGCCACGTCGAGCGGCTGCTCGACGACGACGTCTGGGCGCGGTTTCGGCGTCTCGTCGAAGACCCGCCCGGCGGATTCCGGATCGCCGCGCTCGTCCGGCCGCCGGACCCCGAGCACGGCGAGGACGAGCAGCTCTGGCTCGAGCGCGCCCGCTCGCTCGAGGTGCCGTTCGGGCTGCACACGCACTGGACCTCGCCTTCGCACGCGCGCCCGACGGGCGGTGACCCCGCCGCGCGCGTCCGCCGCGAGCTCGCCTGGCTCCGCTCGCACGACCTCGCGCCGCACTTCTTCGCCGGCGGGGGCTGGTACACCGACGACGACGTCCGTTCGGCGGTGGCGGAGGCGGGGCTCGTCGACCTGACGGCGACGACGTTTCCGCTCTCGTACGGCGGCGGCCGCGTCGTCGAGGGTCCCGAGCCCGGGCTGCTTCCCGCGACGCACACGATCGGGATGCTCGTGCGGGCCGTGCGCCTGCCGGCCTACGTCCACGTGTACTTCCACGACACCGACCTGCTCGACCGCAAGCGCGCGTTCGCGCTCGCGTTCGGCCTGCGTCACCTCGCGCGTCGTCGTCCGGTGCGCGACCTCGACGAGCTCAGTCGGGCTTCGTCGCGGTGAAGAAGATCACGTTCGCGAACCAGCGCGAGTGCAGAGGGGCGAGGCGTCCCGCGACGAACCGCAGCTCCGGCTCGGCGAAGTCGGCGAGGAGCTCGCGGACGTCCGCAGGCGAGAACAGGTGCAGGTGCGTCGGGTCGACCTCGGCAGGTCGCCCGGCGAGGAAGCGCAGCCGGTTCTTCAGCCGGAACCCGTTCGGCGTCGAGCCGACGAGCCTTCCGCCCGGACGCAGCACGCGGTACGCCTGGTCGATGAGCCGGCTCGGCTCGCGGATGTGCTCGAGCAGCTCGCCGATCACGACGACGTCGAACGTCTCGTCCATGAACGCGAGTGGGTCGTCGAGATCGGCCCAGAGCGCCTGGATCCCGAGCCGCGCCTCGGCGTGCTCCAGCGCCTCGCGGTCGATGTCGACGCCCGTGACGTCGTTTCCCGCCGCGTAGTACTCGGTGAGCGCGCCGTAGCGGCAGCCGAGGTCGAGGACGCGGCGGCCGGGGCCGCCGACGAACTCGCTGAAGAGCTTCGTCCGCTCCGGCTGGGCCCAGATGAAGTCGGGCGATCGGGCGTCCCGATGGTGGTCCCGGTAGCGCTGCTCGAGGTGCTCCACGGGGCTTCACTCTACGCAGGGCTAGAATCGACCCTCGTGACCACCGCGGCGGACCCTGAGGCCCCGCCGGAGCAGGACCGCACCCGCGTTTCGTCGGACATCCGCGCGACGCGAACCTCGTTCCTCGCCCGACCTCCACTCCGCACGCTCCTGCGCCGGCTCGCCTCGATCGGGGCGCTCCTGACGATCGACGTCTGCGGCCTCGCGCTGGGGCTCTACCTGGCGCTCGTGCTCCGCTGGCTCTACTACGAGCACGAGCTCCCGCTCTGGGGCGTGCCCTGGCAGGCCGAGGAACAGTGGCTCCCGTTCCTCGCGCTGATCACGATCCTCGTCTTCTGGCAGGCGGGTCTCTACGCCGAGCGCGAGCACCGCGCCGGCGTCGGGCGAGTCGTGTCGTCGCTCGTGCTCGTCGCCGTGCTCACGGTCGTCTTCGCGTGGGGTGTCGACCACCAGTTCGGGACGTACGGCCTCGCGCCGACGGCGGTCGTCACCTGCGCCGCGATCATCAGCGTCCTTCGCGCGAGCTACGAGCGGCTGACCCGCGACCTGATGCACGTGCTCGGCGTGCGCCGACGCGCGGTGCTCGTCGGCAGGGGAGAGAACGTCGAGCACCTGCTGCGCACGCTCGGCGAAACGCGCGGCGGGATCGACTACTCGTTCGTCGGAGCGATCTCGCCGACGCAGGACGGGATCCCGATCCCGAGGCTCGGCTCGCTCGACGACCTCGGCGGCGTCCTCGAGGGGCGCCGGGTCGACGAGCTGATCGTGAACGGCGGCGACGTCAGCGACGAGCAGCTCGTCGAGCTCGTCGAGCAGGCGCACCAGCGCGGCGTCCAGGTGCGCGTGGCACCGACGACCGCTGAGATCCTGACGCAGCGCGCCGAGTACGTGCCCGGTCAGGCGGTCCCGCTCTTCGAGCTGCGCCCGCCGGTCTTCGCCGGCGTCGACTGGGCGACGAAGCGGCTGTTCGACCTCGCGGTCTCGTCGGTCGTCTTCATCGTCGGCCTGCCCATCTGGCTGCTCATTGCGGCTGCGATCAAGCTCGACTCGCGCGGGCCTGTCTTGTATCGCGACCGGAGGATCGGGCTCGGCGAGCGCGAGTTCGGGATGATCAAGTTCCGCACGATGCGCGCGGGGGCGGAGCACCTGCAGGACTCGCTCGAGACGCAGAACGAGGCGTCGGGGCCGCTGTTCAAGATCCGCGACGACCCGCGGGTGACGCGCGTCGGTGCGCTCCTGCGCGCGCTCTCCCTCGACGAGGTCCCGCAGGCCTTGAACGTGCTGCGCGGCGAGATGAGCCTCGTCGGCCCGCGCCCGCTCCCGATCCGCGACTACCACCTGCTCGAGCCGTGGCACCGCAAGCGCTACCTCGTGCTCCCGGGGATCACCGGCCTCTGGCAGATCTCCGGCCGCTCGGAGCTCACCTTCGACGACCTGGTGCGGCTCGACTTCTACTACCTGGAGAACTGGTCGATCTGGCTCGACGTGACGATCCTGCTGAAGACGATCCCCGCGGTCTTCGGGCGCAGAGGCGCGTACTGAGCATCCACCCGACCGCGCGCGGCTTCGAGACGGCGGCGGAGGTGTACGAGCAGGCGCGCCCCGACTATCCGTCGGAGGCGATCGACCACATCGTCGAGGTGCTCGGGCTCGAGCCGGGCGCGCACGTCGTCGACGTCGGCGCGGGCACGGGCAAGTTCGCGCGGCAGCTCGTCGCGCGCGGTCTCAACGTGACGGGCGTCGAGCCGATCGCCGAGATGCGGAAGATCTTCGAGCGCGTCGTGGACGCCGAGGTCGTCTCTGGGACAGCGGAGTCGATCCCGCTCGACGACGGCAGCGCCGACGCCGTCACCGCGGCCCAGGCGTTCCACTGGTTCGACCCCGACCGCGCCCTGCCCGAGCTGAGGCGGGTCCTCCGGCCGCGCGGCGGCATCGCCCTGATCTGGAACGTGCGCGACGAGTCGCACCCGCTGCACGCGTCGTACGCGGAGGCGATCAGGCCGTACAGGGGGAAGGCCTATCCCGCGGGAGGTGGTCACCCCGCCGGCAAGCCGCTCGACTCCCCGTTGTTCACCGACGTCGAGGAGCGAACGTTCCCGCACGTGCAGCTGCTGGACGCGGACGGGCTCGTCGCGCGCGCCGCCTCGGTCAGCTTCATCGCGCGGCTGGGCGAGGACGAGCGGGCTGCGCTGCTCGAGCGAATCCGCGCGCTTGCTCCGCCGGGGACGTTCGAGTTTCCGTACGTGACCAAAGTCTTTACGGGCCACAGCCGCTGACTCGGGCAAAATCGGGCGCGGTGAAGGCCCCGAAGATCCTCGCGGTCGCCTCGGCGATCGACCTCGACTTCCGGTACGGCTGCACGCCGGCGTGGTGGCAGCTCTGGAAAGGTCTGTACGAGGTCGGCGTCGACCTGATCGTGACGCCCTACCGCGGCCGCGCCGTCGAGTCGCCGTGGTGGCGGACCGCGCCGAACCCCGCCTACCTCGAGGGTGAGAGCTTCGCGCGCGCGCGCGACACGTGGGCGCGGCTGAAGGGCGACCGCTACCTCCGCCGCCGAGGAGTCCGACCCCGGCGACACCGACAGACTCGTCAGAGAGGTGGTCTGGCGCTGGGTCACGCCGCGCTGGCAGCGGCACGTCGAGCGGATCCTCGAGCGGGAGGGCGACGTCGACGCGGTGCTCGTCTTCACGGTGCCGATGTCGCACCTGCGCGGCATCCCGACCGTCCTTCGCGAGCGCTTCGACGTGCCCGTCGTCTTCTACGACGGCGACGTCCCGATGAGCCTGCCCGAGTTCGGCGGGATGGACACCGGCTTCAACTACTACTACGGCGCCGACCCGGGCGAGTACGACCTCGTCGTCTCGAACTCGGAGGGCGGGCTCGAGCGGCTGCGCGAGCTCGGCGCGCGCCGCGCCGAGGCGCTCTTCTGGGCGGCCGACCCGGAGCTCTTCAAGCCGCTGCCGGTCGAGAAGGAGCACGACGTCTTCTTCTACGGCTACGGGGACAAGTTCCGCCGCGAGTGGATGCGCGAGCTCGTCGGCGAGCCGTCGCGCCGCCTGCCCGAGGTGGACTTCGCCCTCGGCGGCGAGGACTTCCAGGGCGACATCGGCAACGCCCGCTCAGCTCGGGGTGATCCCGTTCAACGCGTTCAACCGCGCGATCTCCGCGTCGCGCGTCGCGCTCAACGTGACGCGTCGCGCGCACGCGACCGTGCGTGCATCGTCGACCGCGCGCCCGTTCGAGCTCGCGATGGCGGGGGCGGCGATCGTCTCGAACCCGCACGACGGGATCGAGACGTGGTTCGAGCCCGGCCGCGAGCTCCTCGTGGTCGAAGACGCCGACGCTGCGACCGCTGCGTACCGCGAGCTGCTCGGCGACCCCGGCGCGGCGGAGGAGCTCGGTGCGCGGGCGCGCGAGCGCGCACTCGACGAGCACACGTACGCGCACCGTGCCCGTCGCCTCTTGGACTTGATCGGGCTGGGCGTGCGGGAGACCGTCGCGTGACGGACGGGCTCGCGTCGCTTCGGCGCGTGGCGATCGTCCCGGCGTTCAACGAGGAGGCTTCGATCGCGAGCGTCGTCGGCGAGCTCGCTGGCCTACGACCCCGGTCTTCGCGTCGTCGTCGTCGACGACGGCTCGACCGACCGCACTGCGGAGCTCGGCAGGGCGGCAGGCGCGAAGGTGATCTCGCTTCCGTTCAACCTCGGCATCGGCGGCGCGGTGCAGACCGGCTTTCGCTACGCGTGGGAGCAGGGCTTCGACGTCGCGGTCCGCGCCGACGGCGACGGCCAGCACGACCCGGCCGAGCTCGACGCGATCCTGCGCCCGGTGCTCGCCGACGAGGCGGACATCGCCGTGGGCTCGCGCTTCATGGGCGGGGACGGGTATCGCTCCTCGCGGTCGCGGCGCGCGGGGATCCGCCTGCTTGCGTGGATCGTCTCCGCGCTGACGCGGCAGCGCATCACCGATCCGACGTCGGGCTTCCAGGCCGCCAACCGGCTCGGGATCCGGCTCTTCGCCGCCGACTACCCGCACGACTACCCCGAGGCCGAGGCGACGGTCATGGTCTTCAAGCACCGGCTCCGCCTGCAGGAGGTCCCGGTCAAGATGCGCGCGCGCGAGAGCGGCCGCTCGTCGATCACGACCCTTCGCTCGGTGTACTACATGGTCAAGGTCGTGCTCGCGATCTTCGTTGCGCTGTTCCGGCGCAAGGCGGTGCCACTCGATTGACCCCGCTCCGCGTTTCGATCGCGGCGGCGATCGCGTCGGTGCTCCTGCTGCTCGTCGTCTTCGAGCTGATCCGCTCGCGGCGCCTGCGCGAGCGCTACGCGCTGCTCTGGCTGCTCACGGGCGTCGTGCTGCTCGTCCTGTCGCTCTGGCGCGGCGGGCTGAACACGATCGCCGGCTGGTTCGGGATCAGCGGCTACCCGCCGGCGATCCTCTTCGCGGTCGGGATCCTCTTCATCCTGCTCGTGCTGCTGCACTACTCGACCGTGATCTCACGGCTCTCCGACCAGAGCACGATCCTCGCGCAGCGACTCGCGCTGCTGGAGGAACGATTCCGCGAGGAGCGGGATCAGCACCGCAGCGCTTAGCACGACCGGGTCGATCACGCGGTACGCGGACGTCGCGAGCACGAAGTTGATCTCGTCGCGGTCGATCCAGTAGGCGGCGAGGACGACCGCGAGCAGCGCTCCCGGCACGAGCAGCACCTTCGGCTGTCGCGCGACCAGCGCGAGCACGATCGCGAGCGGGACGAGGACGAGCCACTCGGTCGGGTCGAAGAGGTGCTCGGCGAGCGCCTGAGCGGCGTCGGGAAGGCGCTCGACGCGGGTCAGGTCGAGCTCGGCGCGGCCCGGCACGTCGTGAGCCCAGCGCCACGCCAACCACGGCAACGCCGCGAGCAGGGCGAGCGCGCCCCAGAGCAGGCGCCGCGCGAAGAGGGCGCCGACGAGCACGAGCGCCGCCACCTCGACCAGCGCCTCGGTCTTGATCTGCAGCGCGACCGCGAGCGAGAAGCCGGCGAGCGCGAACAGGAACGGCTCGCGGGTCTGCAGCCACCTCGCGCCCGCCAGCACCGCGAGCGCGAGGTAGATCGCGAGCGGCAGGTCCGCAAGGCCTCCCTGGACGTGGCGCCACAGCTCGGGGGACAGGACGAGCAGGAGGAGCGACCCCGCCAGCACCGGGGGCCGGACGCAGTCCCAGAGCAGTCGCGCGACCGCGCCGACGAACGCGACCGTCAACAGCGCGAGCTGCGCGCACACGACGCGCACGTCGAGGCTTCCCGCAGCCTGCACGTCGAGGCTCGTGATCACCGACCACCACAACGGATAGTCGAGAACGCCGAACGTCACGTACTCGCCGTTCGGCGCGAAGAGCCGCTCGTCGAGCCCGTGGTGCCAGAGCGCGAGCCCCTTCGGCAGCCAGATCCCCCACACGTCGTCGAGCCAGGGGCTCGAGCGGAAGCCGCCGACGACCCCGACGACGCACACCGCCGCCACGACGCCGAACGCGGCCGCGGACAGCGGGCCGAGCGACCGCTCGACGCTCGGCTCAGGTGCCGCCGGCACGCGTCGCCAGAAGAGCGTGCCCGCGACCACCAGCGCGACCGCGCACGCCGCTGCGACCGCGAGGCTTGCGTGCAGGCCCGACGATCGTCGCGAAGAAGACGAGTGTCCCGACCGCGCCGGCGCCGACGAGGAGCGCGACGCCTGCCCAGGACAAACGCCGACGCGGCGGGCCGAGCAGCGCGTACCCGGCAACCGCGAAGACGGCGTTGACCGCGATGACGCCCGACGACTCATCGGGGCATCGAGACGACGACGCCGTTGCGGTAGGTGAAGACCACCGAGGCGCGACCGATGTCGAGCACGGGCAGCTGGCGCGAGAGGTAGAGCTGCCCTGCCGCCTTGAGGTTCCCCTGGACGAGCGGTGAGGCGTCGGGCGCGCTCGTCGCGTAGAGCGTGTCGTCGGGCAACGATGTGCCCGCCTCTGCGAGCGTGCGCACGTCGAGCGGCGACGTCGAAGCTCGGCTGCGGCCCTTCGCCCTCCTCGCCGGCGAGACGCCGGAACGGCCCGTCGGACCACGGAACCGCCGCGGCCGCGAGCACCGCAAGCGCCGTGACGACGAACGCGCGCCTACTCGACACTGACGTTGAGCGGCTGCGAGATCACGAACGGGTCACCGCGGCTCTCGTCGTCGAGCCAGTTCGCCGCGGTCCCGATCCTGTACGTCCACTGTCCGGGCCCGACCCGGTCGACGAAGCGCGACCCGCGCGTGCGCCCGACCTCGGTCATCTCGATCGTGCACCGCGGTGCGTGGCCGGTCGGCTCGCAGAGCTTCCCCTGCCGGATCACGCGGGGGTCGCCCTCGGACAGCGTGTACTCGAGCGGGGAGCGGTAGACGATGAAGAAGGAGTCCGCCGACCAGGGCTTCGGAGCCTGCCAGCTCAGGTCGAGCCCGTCCTCGAGCGGTTCGACCGCGAGGCCGACGTCCTGGTCGATGGGGAGGAAGAGCGACTGGAGCGGCAGCTTGGCGGCTCCCTGGCCTTTCGACGGCGGGAGGAGCGCAGAGGCGACGAGCGGGATCGCGAGCAGAATCGCGACCGGGATCAGCGCGCGGCGCGACCACCGCACGACCCGAAGCGGCGCGGGAAACCGCTCCGGCAGCCGTGCGCCCCAGACCGGCACGAGCAGCGGCAGCGACACGGCGAGGAAGAAGTACGCGGGCCAGGCCGGCATCAGCAGCCGCCAGATGGTCGCGGTCTCGACGCTCACCGTCTCCGACGACCCCTTGATGACGAAGAACGCGGCGAGCCACACGGCGAAGAAGGCCGCCTTCGGGATCGACCGCCGCGCGACGGCGATCGTGCCGGCGATCGGGATGAACTCGAGCAGCCGCGCGCTCCAGAAGTACTCGCGAAAGCCGAGGAACTGGTGGTTCAGCTGGTGGATGTCGAGCGGGACGAAGTCCCGAACCTGCTCCCACCACGGAAGCTCGGACGGGTGCGGAGGCGGCTCGGCCGCGGCGGCGAGCACCGACGGGTCGAGCGCGAGCACCGAGATCCCGGTCCCGCGGTACTTCCAGACGAGGAGCGTCACCAGTGCGGGGACGAGCGCGAGCCCGAACTCGAGACCCGCACGCCAGCGGCGCGCGAGTGCGAAGGCGGCGAGCGGCGCGAAGACGAAGAGGCCGTTCGCCGGCTTCAGCGCGATCGCGAGCCCGACCACGATCCCTGCGGCGATGACGTCTCCCCGCGCCCCGCCGTCGAGCGCGCGCAGCACGAAGACCGCGGCGACCAGCAGCAGCACCATCGACGGAAAGTCGCCGAGCGCCGTGAAGCCGAGCGCCTGCGGGAGCGTCTGCTCGTTCCAACGCTCGTGGTAGCGCCCGACGAAGAGCGGCTGCACCGCGAACGGGGCGATGATCCACGCTGCCGCCGCGAAGTAGCCGAGGAGCCTTCCCCCGACGCGAGCCGCGACCAAGTAGGCGCAGAGGACGGCGATCGGTACCAGCACGAGCACCTGCACGAGGATGATCACGGGCAGCCCGTCGAGGAAGTTCGGGCCGGCGAGCAGGACGAGCGGCACGAACGCGAACGGCCAGAGGTACCCGACGAGCGTCTCCGGGATGCGACCGTGCGCGAGCTCCCACGCCGAGGTGTAGAACCACGTCTGGTCGCCGCCCTGGTAGAAGAGCCAGCCGTTTCGCTGAACCGTCAGCGCGAACACCGCGAGCACGACCCACTGCGCGACGACGAGCGGCGCGAGGACGATCCAGGGCTCGTTGCGCGCGAGTGAGAGTCGCTCAGCGACCCGCATAGGCAGCGGCGTGCTCGCGGTACCACGCCACCGTGCGCGCGATGCCTTCGCGGAACGGTGTCTGCGCCTCGAACCCGAAGAGCTCCTTCGCGCGCGTCGTGTCGAGCTTGCGCCGCGGCTGGCCGTTCGGCTTCGTCGTGTCCCAGACGATCTCGCCTTCGAAGCCGGTCGCCTCGCCGATCAGCTCTGCGAGCTCCTTGATCGAGATCTCCTCGCCCGTGCCGAGGTTGACGGGCTCCGGCTTGTCGTAGCGGAGCGCCGCGAGGACGATCCCCTCCGCGGCGTCGTCGACGTAGAGGAACTCGCGCGTCGGCGAGCCGTCGCCCCAGAGCACGACCTCGCGCTCGCCGTGCGCCTGCGCGTCGCTCATCTTGCGGATCAGGTCGGGGATCACGTGCGCGTTCGTGGGGTGGAAGTTGTCGCGCGGGCCGTAGAGGTTCACGGGCAGCAGGAAGATCGCGTTCAGCCCGTACTGCTCGCGGTAGCCCTGCGCCCCGACGAGCAGCGTCTTCTTCGCGACGCCGTACGGCGCGTTCGTCTCCTCCGGATAGCCGTTCCAGAGGTCGTCCTCGTTGAACGGGACCGGCGCGAACTTCGGATAGGCGCAGACCGTCCCGAGCACGAGGAGCTTGTCGACGCCGTGCAGGCGCGACTGCTCGATCACGTGCGCGCCCATCATCAGGTTCGAGTACCAGTAGCGGCCCGGGTTGTCGCGGTTCGCGCCGATGCCGCCGACCTCGGCGGCCAGGTGCACGACCAGCTCGGGCTTCGCGTCGGCGAAGAGGCGTTCCGTGTCGTCCCAGCGCGTCAGGTCGTACTGGCGCCGTCGGGCGACGATCGGGTCGATCCCCTCCGCCTGCAGTCGCGCGACGACGTGCGCCCCGAGGAAGCCGCCGCCCCCGGTGACCAACGTCCGCATCCGTTACCCCGTCTTGACGGTGGGCGCGGTGTACGGGAGCCAGTCGACGCGCCCGAGCCAGCGCTCGCGGTTCTCTGCGTACCACTGGATCGTCTTGCGGACACCGTCCTCCCACGAGACCTGCGGCTCCCAGCCGGTCTCGAGGTTGAGCTTCTCGTAGCCGACGCGAAGCGCCATCACGTCCGTCGCGCCGGGGCGGAAGCGCTCCTGGTTCGTGACGATCTCGCGCGGGCCCCAGTGACCGTCCTCCTCGCCGATGCGGAGGATCATCGCGGCCCAGTCCGCCATCGAGATGTTCGAGCCCTGCCCGTACACGTACACGTCGCCGGGCGTTCCCTTCGCGGCGACCATCAGGTGGCCGCGCACGCCGTCGGTGCAGAAGCAGAAGTCGCGCAGCGGGTCGAGCGCGCCGAGCTCGATGTGCTCGCGCTCGAGCGCCTGCGTGATGATCGTGCCCGTCACGTAGCGCGGGTTCTGGCGCGGGCCGTAGTTGTTGAACATGCGCGTCACCACGCCGGGAACGCCGTAGGCGTCGTGGTAGTTCATCGTCAGGAAGTCCGCGGCGACCTTCGCGGTCGCGTAGATCGACTTCGGGTTGATCGGCGAGCGCTCGTGGAGGATCAGCGAGCCCGCGTCGTCGAAGTCGTGATGGTGCGAGACCGACTCGCGCACGTTGCCGTATTCCTCCGACGTGCCCGCGGTGTCGAACTTCTCGAGCTCGAGCTCGTGGTCGACGACCGACTGCAGCAGGTTGAGCGTCCCGATCGTGTTCGCCATCACGGTCTCGTACGGGCGGTGCCACGACTCGCCGACGTGCGCCTGCGCGCCGAGGTGGAAGATGTAAGGGCGTGTCCGGCGCGGTCTTCAGCTGCCGCACGAGCAGGTCGATCGAGTGCTTGTCGGTCAGGTCGGCCCAATGGACCTTGAGGCGATCTCGGATCTGGCCGATGTTGTTCAGCGCGCCGCTCGAGGTCGCCCGGACGAAGGCGTGGACGTGGGCGCCGAGGTGGCAGAGCCCCTCGGTCAGGTGTGAGCCCATGAAGCCGTCCGCGCCCGTGACGAGGACCGTTCGGTCCTCGTACGCGGGGCCGAAGTCCTCGCGCAGCTGCGCGAGCGACTCCTCTGTCCAGACCGAGTCGTTTCTGTTCGCCATGATCGGAAGGATGCGGACCAGCCGCAGCGGAGAGACTACCGCCCCCGAACGGCGCAGCGCCCTGGCTAGCGGAATCCTTACAGGGGTTTCCAGCCTGATCCTGAGCGCGTCCGGCGCGATCGCCGCGGCGATCCTGGCGCAGAAGTTCGGGCGCGGCGCGGACACCGACGGGCTGCTCGCAGCGTACGGCGTCTACGTCACGCTCGTGCTCGCCGCGCAGGCGCTTCGGCTGACGGCGGTGCCGGAGCTGACCCGGACCGAAGGCGCCGCCGCCGGCTCGTACGCGGCGGCGATCCTCGTCGTCGGCCTGCCCTCGACGCTCGCCGCGTGGCTCTTCGCCGAGCCGCTCGCGGAGCTGCTGACCGGGAAGCTGCCGCAGGAGGCCGCCGACCTCGCGGCGTCTGCGCTCCCGTGGCTCGTCGGGGCGGCGTTCGTGCAGGTGCTCGCCGCGCTCGCGGCGGCGACGCTCGCGGCGCGGAACCGGTTCGGCGCTGCTGCGGTCGGCTTCTCGGCCGGAGGCATCGCCGGGCTCGTCGTGTTCGTCGCCCTCGCGGACGAGCACGGCCTCGTCGCGCTCGCCTGGGGCCTGGCCGTGAACGCGGCGATCTCGCTCGCCGTGCCGCTCGCCGCGCTCGGCGGCACGCTCGGGCGGCTCCGGTTCGGGGGAGTCCTCAAACGGCTCGTGCTGCTCGCCGAGGCCGCCGCGGTCCCGCTCGCGCTCCAGTGCCTCTTCCTGATCGCGCTGCGCGGAGCGTCCGCGATCGGCGTCGGCGCCGTCACCTCGCTCTCGTACGCGTACTTCTTCGCCGCGGTGCTCGTCGCCGCGACCGCGACGTCGCTCTCGATCATCTCGACCGCGGAGCTGACGCGTCGCGAGGTCGAGGCGGAGGCCGCCGTCGAGCACGTCGTGCACGGCTCCTGGCTCTGCCTGCCGCCGATCGCCGCCGCAGCCGGCGTCTTCGCGCTCGTCGGCGACCGGATCGCGTCGGCGGTCCTCGGCGACGCGTTCTCCGGCGAGGTCGGAGAGGAGCTGGCGCGGCTCGTCGTCGTGCTCGCGCCGTGGACGATCGCAGCGGTCGGCTTCTCGCTCGCGTTCCCGCTCCTCTACGTCCTCGAGCGAAGCCGTGTGCTCGTGCCGGTCGCGATTGCGGCGCTCGTCCTCGACGTGGGGCTCTCGGTCGCGCTGCGCGAGCTCTGGGGGCTCGAGGGGCTCGCCCTCGCGCTCGGGCTGTCGACGCTCGCCGTGCTCGGCGCCCTGCTCCTGGCGCTGTCGCGTCGCGCGTTGCTCGCGGCTGTTGCCTCGCTCGTCCGGGTCGCCGTGTCCGTCGGCGGGCTCGCGCTGCTGTCGTTCGGTGCGTTCGCGCTCATCTCGAGCGACGCGCTCGCCGCCGCGGGCGGGCTCGCGCTCTACGTCGTGCTGCTCGCGGTCGTCCGGCCCCGCGGGCTACGCGAGGCGTGGGGCTACATGCGCGAGCTGCACTAGCCCTCGCCGGCGGAAGCGCAGGCCCGTGCGACGGCGCGCGAGCTCGACGGCGCGCAGTCCGAGGCGCGTCGAGAACACGCGCTGCCGCGCGGACGCGACGACGCGCGCGCGCGGCGGGAGGTACGCGAAGCTCAGGTGGCCGCCGCCTTCCCAGTCGAACGACGGCGGCGCATCGGCGACCTTGCGCACCACGGCAGTCCGGAAGCTCGCGGGCGCGTCGACCTCCCACGACGGGTCCGCGCGGAGTGCGTCGACGATCGCGCGAACGGGCGGCAGGTACGCGTCGTCGAGCAGCACTCGTCCGCCGACCTTCACCCGCGGCGCGACGTGCCACCAGTCGAGCGTCGGGTAGGGGAAGCCGTGGGCACCGTCGACGAGCACGAGGTCGAGCGGGCGCTCGCCGAGTGTCGGCAGGACGTCGTGCGAGAGGCCGATGTGGAACGCGACCCGCGACGCGTCGATCCCGCGGGCGGCCGCCTGCGCGCGAAAGCGCTCCTCCTCGTCCGCGGCGGGCGTGACCGCCTCGTGGTCCGCGCCTCCCGCTGCGAAGACGAGCGTCGATGCGCCGGAGCCGGTCTCGAGCGTCGCCAGCCCGGGCCGCACCTCGCGTTCGAGCCACTCGAGCGCCTCCCAGGCGAGCCCCCAGTACTCCGACCCGCCCGCGTGCAGACCGGGCGGATCGTGCCGTAGCTGGTCGGTCAGGGCCCCCACGCGCCTATCATCGCCGCCGATGCAGAAGCGCGCGCTCATCACCGGGATCGGCGGCCAGGACGGGTCGCTCCTCGCCGAGCTGCTGCTCGACCAGGGCTACGACGTGTCCGGGATCGTGCGGCGCTCGGGCGCGAGCTACCCGAACCTCGAGCCGATCCGCGAGCGCATCGACCTCGTGGAGGCCGACCTGAGCGACCAGCTCGCGCTCGTCCGTGCCCTGCGCGCGGCCCGGCCGCACGAGGTCTACAACCTCGCGTCGGGCTCGTTCGTGCCGGCTTCCTGGGAGCAGCCCGTGCTGACCGCCGAGCTCGCAGCCGTCGGCGTGACCGCGTTGCTCGAGGCGATCCGCGAGGTCGACTCGACGATTCGCTTCTACCAGGCGTCGTCGAGCGAGATCTTCGGCGAGCCGCGCGAGTCGCCGCAGACCGAGGAGACGCCGCTCTCGCCGCTCACGCCGTACGGCGTCGCGAAGGCGTACGCGCACTTCATCGTCCGCTCGTACCGCATCCGCTACGGCCTGCACGCGTCGGCCGGGATCCTCTACAACCACGAGTCGCCGCGACGCCCGCTCGAGTTCGTGCCGCGCAAGGTCGCGCACGCCGCCGCGGCGATCTCGCTCGGGCTCGAGGGCGAGCTCTGGCTCGGCGACCTCGACTCGCGACGCGACTGGGGTTACGCCGCCGACTACGTGCGCGCGATGTGGCTGATGGTGCAGCAGGACGAGGGCGACGACTACGTCGTTGCGACCGGCATCACGCGCTCCGTGCGCGACCTCGTCGAGACGGCGTTCGAGCACGTCGGGCTCGACTCGCGCGAGTACGTGCACATCGACGAGTCGCTCCAGCGCGGCACGGCCGAGCTGCACAACCTCGTCGGCGATCCCGCGAAGGCGAAGCAGAAGCTCGGCTGGGAGCCGACGGTCTCGTTCGAGGGGCTCGTCCAGCTCATGGTCGACGCCGAGCTCGAGCGCCTGCGCGGCGAGGTTCAGCCCGCGACTTCGCGGTAGACCGCATCGTGCTTGCGGGCGCACGCGTCCCACGTGAACCGCGACGCGCGCTCGGGGCCTGACGCCCCACCGCGTGCGATCGCCTCGAGCGTCGCCGCCGCGATCGACTCGGGGTCGAGCGGGTCGAAGTAGGCCGCCGCCTCGCCCGCGACCTCGCGGAGCGGCGGCAGGTCCGAGCAGGCAACCGGGCACGCGCACGCGAGCGCCTCGAGCACCGGCTGGCCGAAGCCCTCGTAGAGGCTCGGGAAGACGAGCGCCGACGCGCGTGCGGTAGAGCTCGACGAGCTCGTCCTGCGACACGCGTCCGCGCGACGTCCACGTAGTCGGGGACGCTCGCCGTGCTCCCCCGTCAGCACGAGCCGCAGGTCGCGGTGCTCGCGCCGCAGCAGCGCTACCGCCTCGAACAGCCGCTCGTGGTTCTTGTGCGGCCACGCGTTGGCCGGGTAGAGCAGGAACGGCTCGCGCGGAACGTCGGCCGGCGAGAAACGCTCGAGGTCGACGCCCAGGTGGATCGTGCGCACCCGCTCGGGCTCGAGCGACAGCCGCTCGACGAGCGTCTCGCGCGCGTGCTCCGAGATCGCGATCACGATCCGCGACCTGCGGGCACTCGCGCCGTAGAGCGCGCGCCGGTACGCGAGCTCCCAGCGCGGGAAGTTCTTCGGGAGAAACTCGTGCTGGAGGTCGAGGATCGTCGTCGCCGCCGGCGGATCCGACACCAGCGGGAGCATCACGCTGAGCGGAAAGTGGACGGCGTCGAGCTCGTCGAGCCCGAGCTCCCGGCGGAGCCGCCCGCCCCGGACGATCGAGCTCGCCATCGCGCGCATCCGCCCGGGCGTGGAGAAGCTCGCCGGGTACCCCCGCACGACCCGCGACTCGAGCCCGTCGGCGGCGTCCTCGGCGATCGTCGGCAGGAACACCCGGTACTCGAGCTCCCCGACCCGGGCGAGCCCCCGGCAGAGCTCGCGGGCATAGGTCTCCGAGCCCCCGACGACCCCGGGAACCAGCGTGAGGAGCGAGATTCCGACCACGACGCGCCATCTTCGCGCTAACAGCGCCGTAACCCGCCCTCCTTACACTTTCCGCAATGCCCGCTCCACCCACGGAGCAGGTCGACGTCCAGGCCCTGCTCGAACGACTCCGCGACGAGCTCCGCTGGGGGGCGAACGGCTCCCAGCTCAGCACGCGTGCCCGCGCGCGGTCCGCGGCCGAGCAGTTCTGGGCCGTCACCGCCGAGCGCCCGCCCCACGGGAGCCCGCCCGTCCAGTTCCTGAAGAAGGTGCTCCGCAAGGCGATGCGCTGGTACGTCGAGCCGCTCGCCCAGCAGCAGCGGAGCTTCAACGACGCGACGCTGAAGCTGATCGACGCGCTCTTCGAGGAGCTCGACCGCGTCTCCGCAGACCGCGACACGCGCGGCAAGCTGATCGCCGAGCTCGAGGAGCGGCTCCTGCGGCTCGAGCGTCGCCCCGCCGGGTCGCAGCAGACGGTCGCCGCCCAGCCGGCCGCGGCGGCCCTCCCCGACTACTTCGCCTTCGAGAGCCGCATGCGCGGCCCGATCGAGCTCGTGCGCGAGCGCCAGCGTCCCTACGTCGACGACCTGCGAGACCACGCGCCGGTGCTCGACGTCGGCTGCGGCCGCGGCGAGCTCGTCGCGCTGCTCCGCGACGCCGGAGTCGAGGCCCGCGGAGTCGACGCCGACGGCGACATGGTCGCGTACGCGCGCGGCGAAGGCCTCGACGTCGAGCAGGCGGACCTGCTGGCGCACCTCGAGGCGCAACCCGACGAGAGCCTCGGCGCGATCTTCGCGGGGCAGGTCGTCGAGCACCTGCCGCCGCCGGCGCTCGTCCGCTTCCTCGAGCTCGCGCGCGCGAAGCTCCGCGACGGCGGCGTCCTGATCGCCGAGACGATCAACCCGCTCTCGCCGTTCGCCCTTCGCAACTACTTCGCCGACCTGACGCACGCGCAGCCGCTCGTCCCCGAGACGCTCGCGCAGCTCGTCCGCCACGCCGGCTTCCGCGACGTCGAGACGCGGTACCTGCACGAGCCCGACCGCGGCGACGCGACCGGGCCCGTGGCCGACGTCCTCTTCGCGCCGCTCGACTACGCGATCCACGCGCGCCGATGAGGATCGTCGTCACGCATCCGCAGGTGCCGTTCGCGCACGGTGGCGCCGAGGTGCTCGCGGAGCGCCTGACCGAGGAGCTCAACGAGCGAGGGCACGAGGCGGCGCTCGTCACGGTGCCGTTCAAGTGGTACCCGCGCGAGCGCGTGCTCGAGAGCGCGTTCGTCTGGCGGATGCTCGACCTGACGGAGGTCGAGGGCCGCAAGGTCGACCTGCTGATCGCGACGAAGTTCCCGAGCTACGCCGTGCGCCACCCGCGCAAGCGCGTCTGGCTCGTGCACCAGTTCCGCCAGGCGTACGACCTCGACCGCACCGAGCTCGCGGAGTTCGGCGAGAGCGCGGTCGACCGCGCGCACGCGCCGCGCGATCCACGAGCTCGACCGGCGGACGCTCGGCGAGGCCGAGAAGCGCTTCGCGATCTCGCAGAACGTCGCCGATCGCCTCAGCGCGTCGCTCGGCCTCGACGCCGAGGTCGTGCTCCCGCCGCCGCAGGAGCTCGACTACCGCTTCGACGAGTACGGCGACTTCGTGCTCTCGGTCGGGCGGCTCGACCGGGCGAAGCGCGTCGACCTGCTGCTCGAGGCCGCCGCGGCCGACCCGGCGCTCCGCGTCGTCGTCGCCGGCGCCGGCCCCGACCGCGAGCGCCTCGAGCAGGTCGCCGCAGAGCCACGGCTTGAACGGCCGCGTCGAGTTCCGCGGCCGGGTCGACGGCGACGAGCTCGCCGACCTCTACGCGCGCTGCGGCGCCGTCTACTACGCGCCGGTCGACGAGGACTTCGGGATGGTCCCGTACGAGGCGTTCCTCTCGGGCAAGCCCGTCGTGACGACGACGGACGCCGGCGGCCCGCTCGACGTCGTGGCCGACCGCCGCACCGGGCTCGTGACCGCGCCGCGCGCCGGCGAGCTCGCGGTGGCGCTCCGCTACCTGCGCGACCACCCGGCGGAAGGGCAGGAGTGGGGGCGTGCCGGCAAGGCGGTCGCCGAGCGCGTGACGTGGGACGCGGCGATCGAGCGGCTGCTCGGATGAAGGTCGCGTACTACTCGCCGCTGCCGCCCGAGCGCTCGGGCGATCGCGGACTACAGCGCGCTCCTCGTGCCGGCTCTGCAGGACCGCGTCGACCTGGTCGTGCCCGCGCGCGGGACGACGAAGCCGCCGCGCGGCACCGACCTCTCCGTCTACCACGTCGGCAACAACCCCGACGTGCACGGCTGGATCGTCGACGCGCTGCGGCGCACGCCCGGCGTCGTCGTCCTGCACGACTTCGTGCTGCACCACCTCGTCGCGGGGCTCACGCTCGCGCGCAAGGACGTCGCGGGCTACCTGAACGCGATGGAGCGCGACGCCGGCCTCCCCGGCCGCCTGCTCGGGCTCGGCGTCGTCGACGGCTGCGTCCCGCCGCTCTGGTCGACGCGTCCCGAGGACTTCCCGCTCGCCGGCGAGGTGCTCGACCTGGCGAGGGCGCACGGCCTGATCGTCCACTCCGAGCACGTCCACGACCGCGCGCGCTCCGCCGGCTTCGACGGGCCGATCTGGAGGATCCCCATGCCGGTGTGGCCTGCGCCGCCCGCCGAGCCCGCTGCGGTCGAAGGCGACCCGGTGATCGGCAGCTTCGGCTTCCTGAACGCGAACAAGCGGATCCCGCAGCTGCTCGAGGCGTTCGCGGTCGTCCGCGCGCGCCACCCGCGCGCGCGCCTGCTGCTCGTCGGGCCGGAGACGCCCGGGCTCGAGCTCGAGCGCCGGATCGCCTCGCTCGGGCTGGAGGACGCGGTCGAGCGCCACGGCTACGTGGACGAGGCGCGCTTCTGGGCGCTGCTGGCCGCGTGCGACGTGGCCGTCTCGCTCCGCTGGCCGACGATGGGCGAGACCTCAGCCGGCGCGATCCGCGTCCTCTCGCTCGCCAAGCCGCTGATCGTCAGCGACGTCGACGCGTACGGAGAGCTTCCCGACGGCGTCGTGCTGAAGGTCGCGCCCGACGAGCGCGAGGTGGAGTCGCTCGCCGCGTCCCTGCTCTTGCTCGCCGACGACCCCGCTCGTCGTGAGTCGTTCAGCGCGGCGGCCCGGAGCTACGCCGCGAGCGAGCACGGCCTCGACCGCGTCGCCGACCTCTACGTGCGCGCGTTCGAGGAGGCGGCCGGCGGCCCGGCCGTGCGGGAGCAGCTGCTTCGCGAGGTCGCGCAGGGCGCCGCCGACGTCGGGCTCGAGGACTCGGAGGCGATCGGCTCGGCGCTCCGCGAGGTCGGCCTTGGCCGTTAGGGCCGTCACCGGCTCACCGGCACTGTCGCTGGTCAGAGCCGTCCCGGTGTGGGCGTGGCTGACCGCGATCGTCGCGGTCTCGGCGGTCGCGCGGCTCTTCTTCGCGCTCCGCATCGACGCGCCCTGGATCGTCGTCGACGAGCTGATCTACTCGGAGCTCGCGCGCGGCCTCGCGGCCGGCGACGGCTACTCGATCCGCGGCGTCGCCACGACGGGCTACGGGCTCGTCTACCCGCTCGTGATCGCGCCCGCGTACGTGCTCTTCGACTCGCTGCCGCAGGCGTACACCGCCGTCAAGACGATCAACGCGGTCGCGATGTCGCTCGCGGCCGTGCCTGCGTACTTCCTCGCGCGGCGCGTCCTGCCGGTGGGACTGTCGCTCTTCGCAGCGCTGCTCGCGGTCGCGCTGCCGTCGCTCCTCTACGCGGGCGAGGTGATGACCGAGAACGTCTTCTACCCGATCTTTCTCGCGGTCGTGCTCGTCTTCGTGCTGACGCTCGAGCGACCGACGCCGGCGCGCCAGCTGCTCCTGCTCGGCTGCTGCGTCGTCGCGTACCTGACGCGAGCGCAGGCGCTCGCGTTCTTCCCGGCGATCGTCGCCGCGCCGGTCCTGCTCGGCACGTGGCGTTCGTTCCGCGTGCTCTACGGGACGCTCGGCGGTGCGGCGCTCGTCGCGCTGCTCGCCCAGCTCGTGCGCGGCGAGTCGCCGCTCGGCCTGCTCGGCGCGTACTCGGTCGCCGGTGACTACGCGTACGAGCCGGCGGAGGTGCTGCGCTGGCTCGTCTACCACGTTGCCGAGCTCGACCTCTACGTGGGCGTCTTCCCGTTTGCGGCGCTGATCGTGCTCTTCGCGCTGTGGAGTCGCCTGCCGCGAACCCTGCGGCCGTTCCTCGCGGCGACCGCGTCGCTTTCGACCTTCCTGCTGCTCGAGGTGTCCGCGTTCGCGTCCCTCCCGTCGGTGCAGCGGATCGAGGAACGCAACCTCTTCTATCTCGCGCCGCTGCTGCTGATCGGGCTGCTCGTCTGGGTCGACCAGGGGGCGCCGCGACCGCCGCTCGCGGCCGGCGCGGCGGCCGTGCTCGCCGCGGCGCTGCCGGCGGTGATCCCCTACGAGCGGCTGATCGGTGTTCCGAGCCAGTCGGACACGCTGCTGATGCTCGCGCTGTGGCGCGTGCACGAGCGCTGGGTCGAGCTCGACGAGGTCGTCGCGGTGGTCGTCGTCTGCTCGGTCCTCGCCGCACTCGCGTTCCTCGTCGTGCCGCGGCGGCTGGCGATCCTGCTCCCGCTCGGCGTGCTCGCGTTCTTCCTGGCGGTCGCCCGGCCGATCTCCGCGCGGATGGAGTACGCCGCTGCGGGCGCGCTCGCCGAGGGGATGCACAAGCAGGACCGCCGGTGGATCGACCACGCCGTGGCGGGGCGCGGCGAGGTCGGCGTGCTCTGGACCGGCAACGGCTCGCGCTTCTCGGTCTGGCAGAACGAGTTCTTCAACCGGAGCGTCGGCCCAGTCTTCTACGCGGGCACGCCGATGGAGGGCGGGCTGCCCGCGACGAAGGTGACGCTCGACCGCCGCACCGGCGTGCTGCACGGCGCTCCCGACGTGCCGTTCGTCCTCACCGACGGGTCGGCCGAGCTCGTCGGCGACGTCGTCGCGAAGGACGGCGCGCGCAACGTCGTCCTCTACGAGGTCGACCGTCCGCTGCGGCAGGCCGCGCTCGTCGAAGGGCTGCACCCTGCCGACACGTGGTCGGGCCCGAGCGTGACCTACACGCGCTTCGACTGCGCCGGAGGCACGGTGGCCGTCGCGCTGCAGAGCGATCCCGCTCTCTACCAGGAACCCTCGCGCGTGCGCGTTCTCGGCACGAACGTCTCGGCGACCGTTCCGCCGGATGGTCGCCCGCACGTCGTGGTCGCGCCCCTCGTGCCGGTGCAGGGCCGCTGTGTCGCGCGCTTCGCCGTCTCGCCGGTCACGGTGCCCGGCCCGAACGACCCGCGGCCCCTCGGCCTCCACTTCAACTCGTTCCGCTACTCGCGCTGAGAATCGTCGTCGACGTCTCGCCGCTCTCGCACCCGCGCACCGGGATCGGCAACTACATTCGCGGCATGCTGAGCGGCCTCGTCGAGGCCGGGGCGGACGACGTCGTCGCGTTCGCGCCGGCGAGCGAACGCGGCGCGCGCCTGATCGACGAGTCGCTCGACGGGATTCCCATCGAGCGCCAGATTCGCACGTTGCCCGTGTCGTACGCGTGGCGCGAAGCGTGGTCGGCCGTGAAGCGACCGCGCCTCGAGCGCGTCCTCGGCGACTTCGACGTGTTCCACCTCTCGGACTGGCTCCACGTCCCGCAGCGCGGTGGCCTGCGCGCGATGACGATCTACGACCTCGCGCCGCTGCACTTTCCGGAGTGGTCGCACCGGCGCACGCGCAGGCTCCACGGGCGCAGCTACCGCGAGGCGAAGCGGGCGGACGTCCTGTTCGCGATCTCCGAGTTCACCGCGAGCGACGTCGAGCAGCGGCTCGGCGTGCGCCCGCGCGTCGCCTACCCGGGAGTCGACGAGCGCTACACGCCCGACGGGCCGCGCGCAGAAGGCGTCGACGTGCTCGCGATCGGCACGCGCGAGCCGCGCAAGAACCTCGAGGTGCTCGACGGCCTCGGTGTGCGCGTCGTCGACTACGTGACGGACGACGAGCTCCCGCGGCTCTACCGCGGTGCGTCGGTGTTCGTCTTCCCGTCGCGCTTCGAGGGCTTCGGGATGCCCGTCGTCGAGGCGATGGCGAGCGGGACGCCCGTCGTCTGCTCGAACCATCCGTCGCTCGACGAGGCGGCGGGCGCTGCGGCCGTGCGGGTCGATCCCGAAGACCCGCAGTCGATCGCACAGGGATCGACGAGGCGCGCGAGCGCCGCGAGGAGCTCGTCCCGAAAGGGCTCGAGCACGCACGCAGGTTCACGTGGCGCGCGACGGGCGACGCGCTGCTCGCCGGGTACCGGGCGGCCGCATGAAGGTCGCGCTCGACGTCTCGCCGCTGCGGCTCACGCGTGCGGGTTCCGCGCGCTACGTCGAGGGCCTGCGGCGGGAGCTGCCGAAGCACGTCGAGCTCCGAGAGCTCGCGTGGGGCGGCTCGGGCCGCGCGACGGCCGCGCTCCGCGACTCCGTTTGGTATCCGGTCGGGGCTGCGGCGTGCGTCGCGCGGCGCCGACGTGCTCCACTGCCCGACCTTTCGCGCCCCGCTGCGCAGCTCCGTCCCGCTGGTCGTCACCGTCCTCGACCTCGCCGTGCTGCGGCACCCGGAGCTCTTCAATCGGTGGAACCGCACGTACAGCAAGGTGACGGTGCCGCGCGTCGTGCGCGCAGCGCGTCGCGTGATCGCGATCTCCGAGTTCACGAAGGGCGAGCTCGTGGAGCTGCTCGACGTCGACCCCGACAAGGTCACGGTGCTCGGCGTCCCGCCGCTCGTCGAGTTCTCCCCGGACGGTCCGCGCGCCGAGGGCGACTACGTGCTCGCGGTCGGGACGCTCGAGCCGCGCAAGAACCTGGAGCGCGCCGCGGAGGCGGCTGCGCGCGCCGGCGTCGAGCTGCGCGTCGTCGGCGCTCGCGGCTGGGGCGGTGTCTCCCCGAACGGCGTTCGCTGGCTCGGCGAGGTGGGCGACGACGAGCTCGCGCGGCTGCTTCGCGGCGCGCGGGCGCTCGTCTACCCGTCGCTGTACGAGGGGTTCGGGATCCCGATCCTCGAGGCGATGTCGGTCGGAACGCCCGTCGTCACGTCCCGCGGCGGCGCGACCGAGGAGGTCGCGGGCGGCGCGGCCGTGCTCGTGGAGCCACTCGACCCGGCCTCGATCGCGACGGGAATCGACGACTGCCGACCGCCGCCGCGACGAGCTGCGCGAGCTGGGCCTCGCGCGTGCGCGGTCTTTCTCGTGGGACGACGTCGCCCGGCGAACGGTCGAGGTCTACGAGGCAGCGCTGTGATCGTCGTCGACGCGGACGTGCTCGGCCGCAGCCGGACGGGCGACGAGACGTACGTCGCGAACCTGCTGCGCGCGCTCGGTGAGCTGAAGGGCGATCTTCGGATCGCCGCGATCACGCGCGACGCGGCGCTCGTCCCGGATGGGATCGAGCCGCTCGTGCTGACGACCGGCTCGCAGGAGCTGCGGATGGCGTGGTCGGTGCCGAGGCTCCTCCGGCGCGTCAAGCCGCGCCTCGTGCACTTCGTCCATGCGCTTCCGTTGGGCGTGAGCGCTCCGGCGGTGCTCACCGTCCAGGACCTGAGCTTCGAGCGGGACCGGGCGCTCATGGGCTGGAAGGACCGCGCGGTCTTTCGTCGGGTCGTCCCGCGCTCGGTGCGCCGCGCGGCGCGCGTGCTGGCGATCTCCGAGCGGACGAAGCGCGACCTCGTCGAGCTCTACAGCGCCCCCGAGGAGAAGATCGTCGTCACGCCGCTCGGGGTCGATCCGGCGTTTCGTCCCGGTGTCGAGGGTCGAGGGACGTATCTCCTCTTCGTCGGCGCGATCCAGCAGCGCAAGGACCCGCTCGCGGCCGCCGCCGCTGCGTCTGCGAACGGGCTGCGGCTCGTCGTGGTCGGTCCGGAGAAGGACGCCGGCCTCGCCAACGAGCTGCGTCTCGCCGGCGCCGACGTCCGGGGCTACGTGGCGAAGGAGGAGCTGGCGCAGCTGTACCGCGGCGCTGCCGTGCTCGTGCTCCCGTCGCGCTACGAGGGGTTCGGACTGCCGGTCGTCGAGGCGATGGCGAGCGGTACGCCGGTCGTCGCGGCGCCCGACGAGGCGCTCCGCGAAGTCGCGGGGGACGCGGCGCTCTTTGCGGAGCCGTCCGAGCTCGGCGGGGCGGTCCGGGCCGCGCTCGACGATCGCGAGCGCCTCGTCGCCGCCGGGCTCGAGCGCGCCCGCCTGTTCACCTGGGAGGCGACAGCGCGGCGCACGCTCGAGGTCTACCGGGAGCTGTTGTGACCGTCTCCGCGATCGTGGTCTCGCACGGCCACGCCGACGACGTCGAGCGGCTCGTGCCGCAGCTGCTCCCGCAGGTCGACGAGCTCGTGCTGATCGAGAACCTGCCGGGGAGCGTGCGCGGCGAGCCCGTCGGGACTCGCGTGCTGCGGAACGTGCGGCCGCTTCCGTTCGCGGCCAACGTGAACCAGGGGATCGCGGCGACGAGCGGCGAGTTCGTCCTCGTCGCGAACCCGGACGCCGTGCCTGCGCCGGATGCCGTCTCGACTCTGCGGGCGTTCATGGAGGCGCACCCGCGTGCCGGCATCGCAGGGCCGCAGCTGCAGTGGCCCGACGGCCGCTGGCAGCCGTCGCGCCGGCGCTTCCCGACGGTCGGCGGGACGCTCGTGCGCCGCACGCCGCTTCGCTCGCTCTTCGGCGACGTACACGCAGCGCGGCCACTACGAGCTCGACGAGCAGCCGAGCGAGCCGGTGCAGGCCGACTGGCTGCTCGGTGCGTTCCTCCTGATGCGCCGCGCCATGCTCGACGAGCTCGGCGGCTGGGACGGCGGCTTCCGCCACTACGGCGAGGACATCGACCTGTCGTACCGCGCGTTTCGCGCGGGGTGGGAGCGGTGGTACGTGCCGGCCGCGCGCGTGACGCACGACTACGCGGCCGTGATCGACCGGAGGTTCCTCACCCGCCACACGTGGTGGCACCTGCGCGGGATGGCGCGGTTCGTGCGCAAGCACCCCGAGCGACTGCTTCACCTCGGCTAGCGCCGACTTCGTGTCAAGAGCGTGACGATTCCGTAACGGACACTTTCGGGCCGGCTCGCCGGCGGCTACCACGGACGGACACATCAGTCCCCGCCACGAAACGGAGCCGCCGATGACACGTGCCCGTCTGCTCGTCCTGCTCACCCTGCTCGTCCTCTTCGTCCAACCCGCCGCCGCGAGCGGGACGACCGCGCTCGTGATCAGCCAGGTGTACGGCGGCGGCGGGAACGCCGGCGCGCCGTACGCGAACGACTACGTCGAGCTCTTCAACTCCGGGACGACACCCGTCAGCGTCGCGGGGTGGTCGGTGCAGTACGCCACCGCGGCCGGCACGAGTTGGTCCGCCACACCGCTGACGGGGACCGTCCAGCCGGGCAAGTACTACCTCGTCCAGCTCGCGGGTGGAACGGTGGGCAGCGCGCTTCCGGCACCGGACGCAACCGGTACGACCAACCTGAGCGCCACGAGCGGCAAGATCGCGCTCGTCCGCGACACGGCCGACCTCACCTGCGGTGCGACGGCGGGAAGTTGCAGCGCCGCCGCGCTCGTCGAAGATCTCATCGGGTTCGGGACCGCGGGTGACTACGAAGGCAGCGGCGCGGCGCCCGCGCTGAGCAGCACCACTGCCGCCATCCGTGGGAGCTCGGGCTGCTCCGACACCGACGCGAACGCCGCCGACTTCGCGGCCGGAGCTCCGGCGCCGCGCAACTCGGCCTCGGCTGCGCACGCGTGCTCGACGACGCCTCCGGGCGGACCGAGCGCGACGCAGACGGCGGCGGTCGAGGTCCAGGTCGAGGCCGCGCTCTCGCTGTCGCTCGAGAAGGCGACGCTCAACTTCGGCACGACGACCGCCGGTGCTGCACCTGCTCCGGTCTCCGAGCGTGTGACCGTGCTCAGCAACCACGCGGCGGGCTACGCGCTCACCGTCCACCGCACCGCCTTCACGCCCGCTGACCTGCCGCTGGCGCTGCAGGCGACCGCTCCGGCGGGAGGCACGCTCGGGTCGGCGCTCGCCGGCGGCGCACTCGCGCCGGTGCCGATCGGGCCGTCGGTGCTGACGATCGGGCAGACGAGTGGGATCAGCGCGCCGAGCGGCGACGTGTGGCCGACGAACGTCGGGTTCGCCCCGCCGTTCCCCACCGTTGCGCCGGGGCGCTACGCCGCAACGATCACGTTCACGGTGATCGGCCGGTGATCCTCGCGCCGGGCGCGGCGATCGCCGTTCTGGCGCTCGTCGCCGCAGGCGCACCCAGTGGGACGAGCCGGGAGCGACCGCTCGCGTCGCTCTCGGCCTCGCCCACGCGGATCGCGCTGAGCGGCTCCAACCGAACGTCGGTCACGCTGACGAACTTCGGGGCGACCCGAGCTCAGGTGAGCGTCGGCCGCGGCAGCTTCACGCTCGACCTGCGCGGACGGCCCACGGTTGGACGACCCGGCCCGCGGAGCGCCCAGGCGTGGCTCGCATTCCGGCCCTCACTGCTGTCGATCGCCCCGGGCGGCAAGGCCGAGCTCGAGGTCGCGGCGCGCGTCCCCGCACGGGCACGGCCGGGCGACCACCACGCGCTCGTCCTCCTGGCCACGCGTCCCAGCCAGGTCGGCGGAGTCGGAGTCCGCATGCGGCTGGGCGTGCGCGTCGCCGTCCGGGTGCCGGGAAAGATCGTTCGGCGCGTGGTCGTGCGGGACCTCCGCGTGCGCCGCGGCGGCCGCTCCCGCAACCTGGATGTCACGGTCGCGAACCTCGGCGACCTGATCGAGACGAGCGGGGTGACCGTCGTCCTCTCCGGCCGCGGCCGCGTCGAACGGGTCCACGCCGAGCTTCGCGAGATCCTGCCCCGCACGCGCGCGATCCTGACCGCGCGCTACACGGGTCGACTACGAGGCCGTGTGCTCGCCCGCGTCGAGGTCGACGGCGTCGCGCGGCGGAGCTTCAGGCTGCGGCTGTGAGCCGGATCAGCGGCCGGGACCGCGCAGCCCTGCGGCGCAGCCTCGGCGGTCCGGCGGCACGCTGGCAGCCGGCGAGAAGCTGTAGCCGACCTGCGCGCCGAGCTCACGCGTGTCCGGGTCGCGTGGGTCGATCTCGCGCGGCACGAACGTCGGATCGATTCGGACATCGACGTGGAACGGCGGCGGCGGCGTCTGCAGCAGGAAGGTGCGATCCTCGAGCCGGTTGATCTTGAACGTGCAGCGCGCAGTGATGCGCCCGAGCGCAGGCTGCTTGTCCTTGCGGACGAGCTCGCCGACGCGGATCTCGACGCGGGAGCCGCCCTTGGGCACGTCCTTGCCGCCCCAGCCGAGGCGGTGGACCCGCACGACCGCGAACCCGGGCCGGTTCCCCGGCGTCGAGAACTGCGTGTAGTCGGTCTGGTCGGCCGCCCAGCCGTCCTGAGAGACACCTCGCGCCGAGTTCTGAAGCCGGAGCGGCGGGACGATCTTGACGAGCCGCCAGAACGTCTTCGTCCCCGCGGCGAAGTGCACGTGGCTCTCGACCGGCGTCCCGACGATGTCGATCCCGGGGTCGACGACGACGTACTCGACCGCCGTCGGCGGCTGCGTGATCTCGCCGGTGGCAGCGTCGACGAGGTCGGGCGACAGCGTCGGCCCAGGGCCGGGTGCGCTGCCGTCCGTCGACCAGATGTGCTCCAGCGAGCGATTCCAGAACTCCATCTGCCAGATCCCGTTGTAGTCGGTGAGCCGCTGTCCCAGGTAGAGCGTCGGCGCCCCGCCGGTTGCCCGGTCGATCCAGTTGAACGGCGGCTCGATGTCCGCGGAGATCTCCTCCGAGAAGGTGTTCGAGGCGCTCGCGGCCGACATCTGGCCCGCGACGCCCCAGACGAGGAGCAGCACGGCGACGAGCGCCAGGACCTGGCGCGTTCCCCACGGCAGCACGCGCGGCAGCACGATGACCGTGAGCGACAGGACGACGAAGCCGATCATCACGTTGCGCGCGTGGTCCGGCGTCCAGGCATACGACCGGTTCGCCGCCTGGAGCAGCGAGAGCCCAGGCGCATCCGAGTAGACGCGAAACTGCATCTGGTACGGGTAGACGAGCAGGATCGCGGCGAGCGTCAACCCGGCTGCACCGGCGACCGCCCACCACCGTGTGAGCGGCCGTTCGAAGAACAGCGCCGTGCCGACGAACAGCAGCGGCGCGATGTAGATCAGGTTCCGCTCGACGACGAGCGTCGAGAACGTCGTCGAGATGTACGCGGCCTTCACGGCGGTGTACCAGCCGAACCCGACGATCAGCGAGCCGGCCGTGGCGACGACGGCGCGCAGCTCGCGCGACCACGCTTCACCGCGCGGCCGGATCAGCCCCGCGATGCCGGCGATCATCGGCAGCACGCCGATCCCGACCGCGAGCGCGCCGACCGCCCACAGCCCGTTCTCGAGCATCCGGTCCTTGTAGTGCTGCGTCGAGACCAGCCAGGCGAACGAGACGTGGGAGACCGCCGCGTTGACGACGATCACCAAGCCGATCAGCAGCAGCACCCCTCCGACCCAGTCCCAGCGCGACCAGCGGGCGTACTCGCGCTTCGCGCGAGGGCTCGTTGCAGCGAGCGCCAGCGCCGCGATCGCGAACGCGGCAGGTACGACGGCAAGCTGTTCGCGGACCAGCGGCGCGACAAGCGACGCCGGCACGGCAGCGCCGATCCACCACCGTGTCCGCAGCGCGAGCGCCTTGGCGATCAGGTACGCGCAGAGCGTCGCCCACGGGTACGCGAGCGGCTCCTCCACCAGCATCGACGAGTAGTAGAGCGCCGGGATCACGCCCGCCCCGGCCGCGGCGAACAACGCCCACGGCTTCGAGACCACCATCCGCGCGAGGCCGTAGGTGGGGAAGACCACCGACGTCATCAGGAGCACGTTGAGGAACTTCGCGACGCCGTACGCCTGGCCGACGTCCTGCACCCACCACACCGGCGCGAGCACGTACGGATAGAGCCCGTGCGACGGGTACGGCACGCCGCGGCGCGCGGTCTCGCCCGTCTCGGCGACGGCGCGCGAGAGCTGCGCGGTCTCGAGCTCGTCGCTGTTCAGCCACGGCGTCACGTGCCCCCAGGCCTCCCAGCCGTAGAGCACGCAGAGCCAGAGGTAGATCGACAGGATCGGCACCGCCGCGAGCAGGCGACCGACCCACGGCCTCGGTACGGCCGCGGCGCGTGCGGTTGCGACGCTCACTCGGCGGCCGACCCGAGAACGACGACCGGGTCGAGGTCGACCTCGCGTCGCACGAACCGACAGGGCACGTCCGCGTCCGCGCACGCCGCGACGATCGCGTCGAGCCGCTCGCGCTCGGCATCGGGGATCGTGACCAGCACGATGTCGGGACGCGTCCGCTCCACCACGCGCACGATGTCCGCGCTCCCACCGACGACGGGCACTCCCTGGAGTCGCCTGCGGCGAAGGCGCGGATCGTCGTCGACGAAGCCGACGACGTGCTCGCCCGGCGTCTCGCGCAACTCGCGGAGCAGGCTGCGCCCGCCTCGCCCGGCTCCGACGATCAACGTTCGGCGGCGCGTCGTGTGGAACGACGAGAGCCCTCGCGCCGCCGCGCGCTCCCAGAAGCGCGACGCGCCGACGAGGACGATGCAGATGAGTGCGTCGATCACGAACACGCTCTTCGGGAAGTCTCCGAGGTCTCGGGTCGCCGCGAGCACGCCGAAGGCGACGAACTCGGACGTGACGACGGCCGCCACGACCGCGGTCGCGTCGCGCGCGCCGGCGTAGCGCCACACGCCGCGGTAGAGCCCGAACGGGATGAACGCGAGGTAGCGCGAGACGAGCAGGATCGGCAGCGCGGTCGTGAAGATGAACCGCTGCGTCACCGTCCCTTCGCCCTCGACGCGAAGCAGGTACGCCGCGAGGAACGCCGCGCAGATCAGCGCGAAGTCGACGACGACCTCGACGAAGCGCCTGCGGTGCACCGCGAAGAACGACGTCCCCGACGACCGGTCGCGGTCGGCGTCCGACAGCAGGCTCGCGAACTGGACGAGCAGCGCGAACGTCAACAGGACGCCGAAGAGCGTCACGAGCGTGTTGTTCAGGACCGAGTACGCGAAGCTCGTCCCACCGAGCGCAGCCGCGACGAGCGCGAGCAGGACGACCGAGCGCTTCTCCGAGAGCCCGTGGTAGACGAGTCGGTGGGACGCGTGGTCGCGCCCGCCCTGGTGAACCGGGCGTCCCTCGAGCAGTCGCACGACCGTGACGAGCGTGGTGTCGAGGATCGGCACGGCGAGGATCAGGACCGGGAGCAGAAGCGTCGCCGCCGTCGACCCGGCGACCTTGTAGCTCGTCAGGAGCCCGAAGCACGCGACGGCGAACCCGAGCACCTGCGAGCCCGAGTCGCCCATGAACGCCTCGGCGGACCCGCGCACGCGCAGGTTGAAGCGCAGGAACCCGACGCAGGCGAGGGCGAGCGAGAGCGCCAGCACGAGCACCGTGTCGTTCGGGTGGACGGTGACGGCGTCGAGCGCGAAGTAGCCGGCCGCGATCGCCGCGAGCGTCGCCGCGAGCCCGTCCATGTTGTCGAGCAGGTTGAACGCGTTCGTCATCCCGACGAGCCAGATCACGCCGAGCGGCACCGCGATCCAGTCGCTCCCGACGATCTCGACCGTCAGCCCGCTCCACAACGCGATCGCAGCCGCGCCGAACTGCGCCGCGAGCTTCGCCCAGGCGGGCAGCGCGTAGAGGTCGTCGACGAACCCCGCGAGGAAGAGGAGCGTGCAGCCCGCGAGCACCCCCCAGAGCTCCGAGCTCGGCTCGAGCGCACCGGTCGCGACCGCGACCAGAGCACCCGTGAGCAGCCCCGCGAAGATGCCGAGCCCGCCGACGAGCGGGGTCTCGCGCTCGTGCCAGCGATCGGCGCTAGGCGCAGCGGAGAGGCGGCGGAAGACGGGGGATCGGAGCGCCGCCCAGATCACCGCGTACGAGGCGGCCAGGGCGGCGATCGCGGCGAGCGCAATCACGAAAGGAAAGGGTAAAGAAGGGCTGTTAGCGGGTTGTGTGCCTAACCTAGCTCCGTGCGGCCTTCGCTCCTCGCGGTTCTCCGCTGCCCCGTGTGCTCCTCCGAGCTCGACTTCGACGGCGACGGCCTCGCCTGTCCCGGCTGCGGCGGCGCCTTCGAGATCGAGGACGGGGTGCCCCGGATGCTCGACGACCGGCTGCCGGGCATGGTGGAGAAGCGCAGGGAGATCGAGGCCTGGCCGGCCAAGGCCAAGGAGGAAGGGTGGTACGGCGACGACGACGCGACCGACCTCCTCCTGCCCGCCGTGCCCTGGGACGACCCGACGTGGTCGGCGAACGAGCACTCCTTCAACCTGCTGCTCCGCAACTACGTGAAGCCGGGCCAGCGCGTGCTCGAGGTCGGCGCGGCCCGCTGCTGGGGCGCGCTCCACATGGTCCCGCGAGGCGTGGACTACGTCGCGACCGACATCCTCGCCGACCCGGTGATCGGCCTCGGCCGCGGCGAGTTCTACGAGCGCCACGTCGGTCCGTTCGAGCGCGTTCAGGCCGACGGAGAGAACCTTCCGTTCGCGGACCGGTCGTTCGACCTCGTCTACTGCGTCGCCAGCCTGCACCACGCGCTCGACGCGCGGAAGATGGTCAAGGAGATGGCGCGAGTCGCTCGTCGCGGCGGCATCGTCGCGGCGCTGAACGAGGGAACCCGCGCGCCCGGCGCGAGCGACGACAACCCGCAGCAGTCCTCGGAGAAGGCGTACGGGATCAACGAGCACGTGCACACGATGTGGGCCTACGTCGGCGCGTTCGTCTCCGCGGGCGTCGCGATCACGCGGCTCGAGCAGGCGGAGGGCTACGACGTGATCCGCCAGCGGCGCAAGTTGCGCCACGTGCTGCGCGTGCCGCTCGTCGGCCGCACCGCAGCGACGCTCGCCACGCAGAACCTGAGCGAGTACTCGGGGATCACGATCTTCGGGCGGCGCGTCGCTATGAGCACCTACGTCGACGTCCTGCGCTACCGCGAGCTGTTCTCGTCGCTGTTCCGGCGCGACCTCGAGGCGAAGTACAAGGGCACCGCGCTCGGCGTGCTCTGGTCGCTCGCGAACCCGCTGCTGCTGATGGGGATCTACCTCGTCGTCTTCTCGCTGCTCTGGCAGGTGATCGACCAGGACTACCCCGGCCTGTTCCTGCTCACCGGGCTCGTGCTCTGGGTCTTCTTCGCGAACTCGATGCAGGCTGCGTCGAAGAGCCTGCTGGAGGCGGCGGCGCTCATTCGCAAGACGCGCTTTCCCCGGCAACTCGTGCCGCTCTCGTCCGTGGCGACGAACCTCGTCGCGTTCGTGGTGATGTTCGTCGTCGTGCTCGCGCTCAACTTCGCGTTCCTGCCGCGCGTGCGCACGACCGAGTGGGTCGCGATCCCGCTCGCGGCCGTGTTCGTCCTGCTCGTCGCGGGGCTCGCCCTCGCTGTCGCGTGCGCGACGGTCGTGTTCCGCGACGTCGAGCACCTCGTGAGTGCGTTGCTGCTCCCGCTGTTCTTCCTGACGCCGATCCTCTACACGATCGAGAACCTGCCGGGCGCGGCGGCAGACTACGACTGGCTCGCCGACTTGTTGCGCTGGGTGAACTTCCTCGCGCCGCCGGTGAACGCGATCCGCGACCCGCTCTTCTTCGGCGAGTGGCCCGCAGTGGGCGACGTCGTCTACCTCTGCGTGGCCGCGGTTGTCGCGCTCGCGCTCGGCGCGTGGGCGTTCAGCCGCGTCGACGACCGGATGGCAGTCGAACTGTGATCCGCCCGTCGTAGAGCGCCGGCTCGCCGTCGAGCGGAACGGCCGCGGGGAGTCCCGCCACCTCCGTCCAGCGCACGGCTGCACCCTCGAGCACCGAAGGGCACACGAGCGGGTGCGCGAAGCCCGGCACGCGGCCGGGCGGCGCGTACGCCGCGAGCTCGGCCGGACGACGGCGACCTTCCACCGAGCCCCCGACGACCGCGTAGCCCTCCCGGTGCGCCGCGAGCACGCGGTCGTGCCAGTCGGGCGCGGCGATCGCCTCGCCGAGGTGCGCGACCGGCGTGCCCGCGCGCTCCAGCACGTCGACCTCGAAGTCGAGCGTCTCCTCGCCGAGCTCGCCGAACCAGAAGCGGCTCTCGTCGACGACGTCGATCGAGAGCCGGTAGTGCCCGGGCGGGATCGGTGCGCGAACTGCGACGTCGACGGTGGCGCTGCCACCGGGCTCGGCGACAACCGGCGTGCGCAGCCCGTCCCAGACGATTGCGTTGCCGAGCTCGTCGAGCCAGTGGTACGAGACCGTGAAGCGATCGCCGCGCCACGGGGTGTCGCCGGCGTTCTCGAGCTCCACGCGCACACTCGACCGCACGCCTGCGTGCAGCTCGGGCAGCTCGTGGGCGCCCCATCTGACCGCGAGCGGCCGTCCCATCCGGCACTAGTGTAGGGAGCATGGAACCGCTCCTCGTGCGCGCCGCCCGGCGCGAGCCGGTCGAGCGCACGCCGGTCTGGTTCATGCGGCAGGCGGGCCGCTCGCTGCCGGAGTACCGCGAGGTCCGCCGGGGCCGAACGCTCTTCGACGTCGTTCGAGACCCGGAACTGTGTGCGGAGGTGACGCTGCAACCGGTTCGGCGTCACGACGTCGACGCTGCGGTGATGTTCGCGGACATCATGCTGCCGGTGCTCGGGATGGGCGTCGACGTCGAGCTCGTCGAGAACGTCGGGCCGGTCGTGCAGCAGCCGATCGCGAGCGCCGCAGACGTCGAGCGCCTGCGCGTCGGCGAGCCCGATCCGTCGATCCTGGAGGCGATCGGGATCGTTCGTCGCGAGCTTCGCGACGACCAGGCCGTCGTCGGCTTCTGCGGCGGCGTCTTCACGGTCGCCGGCTATCTCGTCGAAGGAAAGCCGAGCCGCGACTTCACGAAGGTCAAGACGCTGATGTACAGCGAGCCACGGGTGTGGCACGCGCTCTGCGACAAGCTCGCCGAGACGTTTGCGACCTACGTTCGCGCGAAGGCCGATGCGGGGGCCGACGTCGTGCAGCTCTTCGACTCGTGGGTGGGCGCGCTCTCGGTCCCCGACTACGTCGAGTTCGTCGCTCCGTACTCCGCACGCATTCTCTCCGCGCTCGACGTTCCGACGATCCACTTCGGCACCGGGACGACCCACCTGCTGCGCTCGATGTCCGACGCGGGCGGCGATGTGATCGGGCTCGACTGGCGTGTTCCCCTCGACGAGGGTTGGTCGCTGGTCGGCGAGGAGCACGGTGTCCAGGGGAACCTCGACCCCACGCTCCTGCTCGGCCCGTGGGAGCGGATCGAGGCCGGCACGCGGGACGTGCTCGACCGCGCGGCTGCGCGCCCGGGCCACATCTTCAACCTCGGCCACGGCGTCTTGCCCGCGACCGACCCTTCGGTTCTGACGCGGTTGCGAGAGCTGGTGCACGAGCTGACGACCGAGGTCCGCGTCTGAGCGCCGCGGTCGTCCTGATGGCCTACGGGTCACCGGAGCGTCTCGAGGACGTTCCGGCGTACTACGCGGACATCCGCGGCGGGCGCCCGATCAAGCCGGAGCGCCTCGCGGAGCTCGTCGAGCGGTACCGGCGCCTCGGCATCGAGGACGGGTCGCCGTTGAACGCGATCACGGAAGAGACGCGCGCCGCGCTGGAACGCGAGCTCGGCATCCCCGTGTTCACGGGGATGAAGCACTGGACGCCGCGAATCGCGGCTGCGGTCGCGCAGGCGGTCGAGTCCGGCGCGTCGACGGTCGTCGGCCTGGTGCTCGCGCCGCACTACTCACCGCTCTCGATCGCTGGGTACCGGCGGCAGGTCGAGGAAGCGCTCGGCGGCGGTGCGGAGCTCGCGTTCGTAGAGCGTTGGGGAACGGAGCCGGGGTTCGTGGAGCTGCTCGCCGACCGGGTGCGCGGCACGGAAGCGCACGTCGTCTTCACAGCGCACAGCCTTCCGGTCGAGGGAAGCCGGCGACTACCGAGAGCGAGTTGCTCGAGACCTCGTCGGCCGTCGCGGAGCGCGCCGCGCTCGGCGACAACTGGTCGTTCTCGTTCCAGTCCGAGTCGCCGACGGGTGTGCCCTGGCTCGGCCCGGACATCCTCGACCACCTTCGCGCGCTTCACGAGCGGGGCGTGCCGCGTGTGCTCGTGTGCCCGGTCGGCTTCGTCGCGGACCACCTCGAGATCCGGTGGGACCTCGACGTCGAGGCGGCGGAGCTCGCGCAGGAGCTGGGGCTCGAGTTCGGGCGGATCGAGATGCCGAACGCCGATCCCCGCTTCGTCGACGTGCTCGCGGGCCTGGTGCGACGGGCCCTTTCGGTACCTTCGAGAGCGTGATCCGCCCCGGCGAGATCCGGATCGAGGAGGTGTCGCGCCGCTTTCGGGTCTATCCCAAGGATGCGCGCACGCTCAAGGAGTTGATCGTCACGCGCGGCCGCGGGCGAGGGGAGGACGTCTGGGCGCTCTCGGGCGTTGCCCTCGCGGTCGAGCCCGGCGAGGCGGTCGGGCTGGTCGGGCGGAACGGCTCCGGCAAGACGACGTTGCTGAAGCTGATCGGCGGGATCATCAAGCCGAGCCTCGGTCAGCTCGAGGTCGGCGGGCGGGTCGCGTCGCTCCTCGAGCTCGGCGCGGGCTTCCACCCCGAGTTCACCGGGCGCGAGAACGTGTTCCTGAACGGCGCGCTGCACGGCCTCTCGCGCGCAGAGATCCGCGAGCGGATGGACGAGATCGTCGAGTTCGCGGGCATCGGCCACTACGTCGACCTCCCGGTTCGCACCTACTCCGCAGGCATGTACATGCGGCTGGGCTTCGCGGTCGCCGCGCACGTCGACGCGGACGTGCTGCTGCTCGACGAGATCTTTGCCGTCGGCGACGAGGAGTTCCAGCGCAAGTGCTTCGGGCGGATCTCTCAGTTCAAGCAGCGCGGTGGCACGATCGTCTTCGTCTCGCACGACGCCGCGTCGGTGGAGCGGCTCTGCGAGCGAGCGGTCCTGCTGCGCGACGGGATGCTCGACTTCGACGGGCCGACGCACGAGGCGATCCTCCGCTACCGCTCGCACCTCGCCGAGGACCGCGATCCGGCCGAGCGTGGCGCCGGCCTGACCGAGTGGGGCAGCGGCGAGGCGCGCATCGCCGAGGTCTCGCTCCGAGGCGCGGACGGCGAGGAGCGGATGCAGTTCGTTGCGGGCGAGCAGCTGACCGTGCGTCTCCGGGTCGTGTCCGACAGCTCGGTTCCGCCGCCGCAGCTCCAGTTCGAGCTGCGCGAGTGGGGCGGCGCGCTGATCGCGGGCGGCTCGCACGACACGTCCCTCCTGGGGTGGGACGGGGCCGGGGAGCAGGTCTTCCGCTTCGATGTGGACGAGCTCCCGCTCGCCGAGGGCCGCTTCAAGCTCCGGTTCGGGCTCGTCTCGGCGGACGGCGTGCATCTGTACCACTGGCTCGACGATGCGCTGCGGCTCTACGTGATTCCGCAGGAGCGCGACGCCGGGCTGGTCCGGCTCGAGGGCCGCTGGACGAGGGAGGAGATCGGCGCCCCCGCCGAAGTCCACTCCCGATGAGCTCTCGAACCTGCCCCGATTGGCCGCGCCTGATGGAGCTCGCACCCGAGCTCCAGTTCAAGCACTACACGCTCGCGGAGGCGAAGCTCCCGAGCGAGGCGGTCGTGGACATCGGTGACGTCGACCAGGACACCGTCGCGATCTGCTGCGACCTCGAGCGCCACGTCTTCTACGGCGAGCACACCGACCCGGGCGTCGCGGCCGCGCTGCGCGCCACGCACTGGTACGACCTGGCGGAGTGGTCGACGTCAGGCCAGGGCCAAACCGGCCCATCCTGATCAGCGACTCCCCACCCCTGGGGTGGGGAATGGCGGTTCCACCCGCCTCCCGGCGCTGACGGTACCCACGAACCCGTGCCGGGTCCGTGCCAATTCGTGCCGGGTCCGTGACGATCGCTCCCCGCGCTCGCTAGCCCTTCCTGAGCGCGAGCACCTGCTCGAGCGGCTTCGTGTTCAGCACGTCGCCGAGCTGTGCGGCGCCGCGTCGGGCCGTTGCGACCGCCAGCCGCATGTTGCCGAGCCCTCCCACCGAGTGCGCATCCGTGTTGACGCAGATCTGCACGCCCGCCTCGACCGCGAGGCGCACGTGCTCGTCGCGCAGGTCGAGCCTGGGGGGTAGCCCGTTCACCTCGAGCGCGACGCCCTCCTCGAGCGCGACCTCGATCGCGCGCTCGAGGTCGAGCGCGTTCGGCGGTCGGTGGTTGATCAGCCGCCCGGTCGGGTGCGACAGGCAGCGAACGGCCGGGTGGCGCATCGCCTCGGTCACCTTCCGCGTCAGCTCGGGCCCGGCCTGGCGCTGCCCCGCGTGGAGCGAGAGCTGCACCCAGTCGAGCTCTGCGAGCACGTCGTCGGGCAGGTCGAGGGAGCCGTCGGGGAGGATGTCGCACTCGATCCCGCGCAGGATGCGGAACGGAGCCAGCCGCTCGTTCGCCGCGGCGATCTCCTCTCCCTGACGGCGCACAGCGTCGCCGTCGAGCCCGGGCACGACGCGCACGTTCGTCGTGTGGTCGCAGATCGCGACGTACTCGTAGCCGAGCGCGATCGCGGCCTCACCCATCTCCAGCACACTCGCCTTGCCGTCCGACCACGTCGTGTGCACGTGCAGATCGCCGCGCACGTCGTCGAGCCGGAGCAGGAACGGCGGCGGCTCGTCGCGGTGCGGACGCTCGCGCAGCTCCGGTGGGCACCACGGCACGCCGAGCGCGTCGTACACGCCCGCCTCGTCAGCCGCGTCCGGCAACGGCTCCAGAGCGCGCACGTACTCCGCCGAACCGGTCGCGCGCACGAGCGCGGCGCCGAAGGACGCCACCGGCGAAACGACGAGCTCGACCGGCACGCCCTCGACCGTGACGCCGATCGCGCGCCGCTCGTCGCGCTCGACGATCGAGACGATCTGCGCGAGCGCCTCGAAGGCCTCGAAGATCGGCTCCGGCTCGTCCGCAGCGACGACCACGGCGAAGTCCTCGGACGAGTCCTTCCAGCGCCGAGCGTCGCCGGCCACCTCTCCGCCGAGCGCCTCGGCGACACCGCTCGCGAGCGCCCACGCCCGGTTCAGGAGCAACCCGCGGCGCGGCTTCGGCTTCCCGGCGCGCTCGAGGCCGGCGCGGAGCTTCGCCTCGGTCTTCGGCCCGATCCCCGGCACGGACTGCAGCCGTCCCTCCAGGACCGCAGTGCGGAACTCGTCCGTCGTCCGCACGCCCAGCGCCTCCCCGAGCTCACGCATCCGCTTCGGGCCGACGCCGAGCAGCTGCCCGAGCCCGACGAGCTCCGGCATCAGCGTCTCCCGCAGCTCGCGAAGCTCCTCGAGCTCGCCCGTCTCGACGAGCTCCCGAAGCCTCGCTTCGATCCCCGGCCCGATCCCCCGCAGCTCGCGCGCGCGGCCTTGCTCCACGAGCTCGGCGACGGGCGCGCGGGTGTCGCGAATCAGCTCCGCGGCTCGCCGGTAGGCCCGCGCCGTGTAGGGGCCGGCGCCGTTCAGCTCGAGCAGCGCGGCGAACGCCTCGAGCTGCGCAGCGATCTCGGCGTTCTCCACGCGGATAGTGTCCACGAGAGATGGCCGCGATCGTCGTTCCCTTCCGCGGGGCGGGTGGCAAGCAGCGGCTCGACTCCCTCCCGGACGACGAGCGCCAGGCGCTCGCCCTCGCGATGCTCGCGGACGTCCTCGCCGCGTGCCGCGGCGTCGGCGCAACGGTCGTCGTGACGCCCGACGAGGAGGGCGCCCGCATCGCCGCCGAGCACGACGCCGAGGTCGTGGACGACCCCGGAGGCGGCCAGGGCGACGCCGTCACCGCCGCGCTGATCGGCGTCGTCGGTCCGGTGCTCGTCGTGAACGCGGACGTCCCCTGCGTGGTTGCGCAAGACCTGCGCTCGCTCGAGGCAGCGACGCCCGAGCACGGGCTCGCGTACGTCGCAGCGCGCGACGGGACGACGAACGCACTCGGTCTGTCCGCCCCGACGCTCTTTGCCCCCCTCTACGGCCCGGGGAGCGCCGAGCGCTTTCGCCGGCACGCGCACACGCTGGGCGCCGACGTCGTGCCCGCGACGATCCCGAACCTCGTCGACGACGTCGACTCGATGGCCGATCTCGAACGGCTCGACGGTCGCGTCGGGCCACGCACTTCGGCGGTACGCGCACGATGAAGGTCACGGTCCTGAGCGGCGGCGTCGGCGGCGCCCGTTTCCTCCGCGGCCTGATCGACGTCGTCGACCCGGCCGAGCTCACGGTGATCGGGAACGTCGGCGACGACGTCGAGATCCTCGGCCTCCACGTCTCGCCGGACCTCGACAGCATCCTCTATGCGCTCGCGGGTCTCTCCGACGAGGAGCGGGGTTGGGGCCGGGCCGACGAGAGCTGGCACGCGCTCGAGTCGGCCGTCGCGTTCGGCGGCGCGGGCTGGTTCCGGCTCGGCGACCGCGACATCGGGCTGCACCTCGTGCGAACGGAGCTGCTCCGAGGCGGGACGCCGCTCTCGGCGGTCACCGCGCAGCTCGTCGAGCGCGCAGGGCTCGCGCTGACGCTGCTCCCGGCAACCGACGACGAGCTCCGCACGTGGCTCGACACCGCGGCGGGGAGCTTCCCGTTCCAGGAGTGGTTCGTCGCGCGAGGTCATCGCGACGAGGTCGACGCCGTCCGCTACGTCGGCGCGGACGCCGCGCGTCCCGCGCCGGGCTCCGTAGAGGCGCTGCGCAACGCCGACCTGATCCTGATCGCGCCGAGCAACCCGTACGTCAGCATCGGCCCGATCCTCGCCGTCGCGGAGCTCGAGGCCGCGCTCCGCGCCCGCACCGTGCCCGTCGTGGCCGTCAGTCCGCTGATCGGAGGCCGCGCCGTGAAGGGCCCGGCCGACCGCATGCTCGCCAGGCTCGCCGGCGGGACGAGCCCCGCGCACGTCGCCTCCTGCTACGCCGGCCTGATCGACGCGCTCGTTCTCGACGAGGCCGATGCCCACGACGTGGAGAATCTCGCCGTGCGCCCGGTGATCACGAAGACCCTGATGTCCGACGCCGATGCCAGCCGGCGCCTCGCCGAAGCGGTGCTCGCAGCGTGAAGGTCGCGATCGTCGGCGGGACCGGGAAGTTCGGTACCGCGCTCGCACGTCGGCTCGCCGCGGAGGGTGACGAGATCGTCATCGGGTCGCGGGACGCCGAGCGCGGGCGGGCCGCCGCTGCCGAGCTCGGCGTGCAGGGCGGCAGCAACGCGGAGTCGGTCGCCGGGGTCGACCTCGTCGTGCTCGCTTGCGACGCCGACGGCCTGGTCGACATCGCGGGTGAGCTGCGCAACGCGATCGGCACGACGCCCGTGCTCTCCGTCGCGAGCGAGCTGACCGTGAAGGGCGAGCGCTCGCTCGCCGAGCGGATCGCGGATCAGCTCGACGCTCCCGTCACCGCCGGCCTCCACACCGTCGCGGCGAGCACGATCGGCCAAGAGCAGGATGCGCTCGTCTGCGGTGACGACGACGCCGCGAAGGCGCTCGCGCTCGAGCTCGCGGGCCGCGCCGTTGCGGGCCGCGCGATCGACGCCGGCAAGCTCCGCAACGCGCGCGCGCTCGAAGGCCTGACCGGCGTGATCGTCGCCGTCAACAAGCGCTACCAGGCGCACGCCGGAATTCGACTCACCGGCATTTGAGGATCTTCCCGGTCAAAGGTCTCCCCGAGATCCGCGAGGGCGACGATCTCGCCGCGCTCGTCGTCGAACGCGAGCCGCTCGAGGACGGCGACGTGCTCGTCGTCGCGCAGAAAGCGGTCTCGAAGGCGGAGGGCTGCATCGTCCGGCTGGACGACGTCGAGCCGTCGGAGCGCGCGCTCGAGCTCGCCGGCGACGACGAGGATCCCCGCCGCACCGAGGTGATCCTGCGCGAGGCGGTCGACATCGTCCGGATCCGCCCGCCGCTCCTGATCGTCGAGACCCGGCACGGCTTCATCTGCGCATCGGCTGGTGTCGACGCCTCGAATGCGCCGGAGCCGGGGACTCTGGTGCTGCTCCCAGTCGACCCCGACGCGTCGGCCGCAAGGATCCGCGAACGCGTTCGCGAGCTGACCGGCGCGCAGCGTCGGTGTGATCGTCAGCGACTCGTTCGGGCGCCCGTGGCGCCAGGGGACGATCGACGTCGCGCTCGGCGCCGCCGGGATCCGCGTCATGGAGGACCTGCGCGGCACGCGCGATCGGATCGGCTACGAGCTCAAGTCGACCCAGATCGCGATCGCCGACGAGCTCGCAAGCGCGGCACAGCTCGTGATGGGCAAGGCCGACGGGATCCCCGTCGCGGTCGTTCGCGGCCTCGACGTCGCGGGGGAGGGCACGGCGAGCGAGCTCGTGATGCCTGCGGACCGCGACCTGTTTCGCTGGTGAGCTACTAGCCTTCCAGCCGTGCGGGAGGAGTTCCTCGCTGCGATCAAGGATGGAAACGGTGCGCGCGTGCGCGAGCTGCTCGCCGCCGACGCGAGCCTCGCCGACGCACGCGACGAGAACGGCGTGTCGGCTCTGATGCTCTCGCGATACCACGGCGCGCACGAGGCGACGGCGGCGATTCGCGAAGCTCGCGCCGAGCTCGACGTGTTCGAGGCCGCGACGCTCGGCGACGTCGACACGCTGCACGACCTGCTCCACGACGACCCGCGAACTCCTCGACGCGCGCTCGCCCGACGACGCGACCGCACTCCACTTCGCTGCGTTCTTCGCGCAACCCGAGACCGCACGGCTCCTCGTCGACCACGGCGCGGACCTGCACGCGGTCTCGCCGACCTTCGGCGGCGTGACGCCGTTGCACAGCGCTGCCGCGGGCGGCTCGGCCGAGATCGTCCACGTGCTGCTCGCCGCCGGCGCCGACGCGAATGCTCGTCAGAACCTCGGCTTCACGGCGCTCCATGCCGCCGCTCAGAACGGCGACGCCGCGATGGCACGCGACCTCCTCGACCACGGCGCCACGGACGAACCGACCGACGACGGCCGCACGGCGCTCGCGATCGCGGAGGAGCAGGGCCACGACGAGGTCGCAGCCCTGCTCCGTGAGCGAGCCTAGGTCGCGTCGACCAGCTTGCCGAGCACGACGTCCCAGCCCTGGTCGTAGCTCGAACGGTCGTCCGGGCTGCTCTTCTCCCAGCCGCGGTGCTCGAGCTCGACGCGCGTCGCGTCGCCGTCAGCGGCGAACCGCACCTCGAGCTCGGTCTCCGGTCGCGCCGGGTTCACGCGCCAGTTGAGCAGAAACCGATTCGGCGGCTCCCAGGCCACGATGTCGGCCCAGTCGTGCTCCGACCCGTCGGCGTCGCGCTCGTACAACCGTTTCGCATCGACGTCGAAGGTGACCGACTCGGTCTTGTCGCCGCCGATCGAGTGCGACTCGAATGGCCACCACGTGTCGACCCCGGCGGTGAAGAGGTTGAACGCCTTCTCCACGGGGAGCGGCACTGTCACGGTCTTGCGGATCGCGTCGGTCTCGGTCGCGTGCATCGTCATTCGTCCTCCTTCTCCGCCTCGGCCCCGGCGGCGGCCTCGAAGGCGGCCAGCACGTCGGTCCAGAAGCTCTCGAGATAGTCGCGCACCTCGGCCAGGCCGTCTGTGTCGACTCTGTACAGGTGTCGCGTGCCGTTCCTGCGTTCGGTCACGAGGCCGGCCTCCTTCAGGACGCGCAGGTGCTGCGAGACGGCCGGCCTGCTCACGGGGAGCTCCGCGGCGAGCTCGCCGACGGCCCGCGGGCCGCTCCTCAGGCGTTCGAGGATCAGGCGGCGCGTACCGTCTCCGAGTGCGTCCATCGCCGTTGCGTAAGTTCCCACTTACGTAAGTGTACGCTTACGGTCACACCCTGTCAAGCCCCGCCTAGGCTCGCCGGGTGGAGCTGCTCGAGAGCCAGGTCGACCCCGATCCGCTGCGCCAGTTCGCGCGCTGGCGCGAGGAAGCCGGCGACGAGGCGGGCGGCGTCGCGCTCGCCACCGCGACGCCGGACGGCGCCCCGTCGGTGCGCATGGTGTTGCTGAAGTCCGCCGACGAGCACGGGCTGACCTTCTTCAGCAACTACGAGAGCCGGAAGGGCCAGGAGCTCGCGTCGAACCCTCGCGCCGCCGTTCTCGTCTACTGGCCGGCTGCGGGCAGACAGGTCCGCGTCGAGGGCGAGGTAACTCGTCTCGACCCGTCCGAGTCGGACGCGTACTTCGCAACCCGGCCCGCAGGGAGCCGCGTCAGCGCCGCCGCCTCGCCGCAGAGCGCCGTCGTCGCCGACCGGGCCGAGCTCGAACGACGAGTCGACGAGCTGCGCGGCCTTCACGGCGACGACCCGCCGCGTCCCGAGAGCTGGGGCGGGTACCGGCTCGTCCCCGCGACCTGGGAGTTCTGGCAGCACCGCGAGGACCGCCTGCACGATCGACTGCGCTATCGCCGCGACGGCACGAGCTGGCTGGTCGAGCGGCTCGCTCCGTAGAGTCCCGGTGTGGCCGAGCAAAAGTCGAAGGAGGACCTCAACCGGGAGCTGATCGAGCTCCTCAACGAGCTTCGCGTCACGCTCCCCGGCGTGCAGGTGCTGTTCGCCTTCCTGCTCATCGCACCGTTCTCACAGCGCTTCGGCGACATCAACGACCTGCAGAAGTACGCCTATCTCGCCGCGCTGACGTTCACGGCGCTCGGCTCGGCACTCCTGATCGCGCCGACGCCGTACCACCGGATCAGGTTCCGCGACGAAGACAAGGACGCGTTGCTCCGGATCGCGAACAATCTCGCGCTCGCCGGCACGCTCTGCGTTGCGATCGCCATGTGCTGCGCCTTGTTCCTCGTCACGGACTTTCTCTTCGCCTCGCCCGTGCCGGCGCTGCTGACCGCGCTCGTCGCAGGCGTGATCGTGGCGTTCTGGTACGCGGTGCCGCTCACGCGCAAGCTTCGCGACTGACGACGATGCGCTTCTGCGACGAACAGGACTTCGGGTTCGGCTGGCACGACGACGAGCGGATGCAACGCACGTCGCATGCGCTCGTTGCCGACGGCGGCGTGTGGCTGATCGACCCTGTCGCGTGGACCGAGGCGGAGGATCGGGCCCGCGCAGCGGGAGACCCTCGCGGAGTGCTGCAGCTGCTCGACCGTCACAACCGCGACTGCGCGTCGGTCGCCGAGCGGCTCGGCGTGCCGCACCACGTCGTGCCGACCTGGAAGGTCGGTGGCGCGCCGTTCGAGTTCCTCCGGGTCTCGCGCAGCCGCTTCTGGCGCGAGGTCGCCCTCTGGTGGCCGGAGCAGCGGGTGCTCGTCTGCGCGGACGCGCTCGGGACGATCCCCTTCTTCTGCGCGCCCGGTGAGCGCCTCGGGGTGCATCCGCTCCTGCGCCTGCGCCCGCCCCGCGCGCTCCGGCGGGTCTTTCCCGAGCACGTCCTGACCGGCCACGGCGAAGGAGTGCACGAGGACGCGTCGGCTGCGCTGCACGAGGCGCTCCGGACGTCGCGGCGCCGGTTGCCGGCCGCGCTTCGCGAACGTGATCCGCAGGGGCTAACGCTTGCGGCGCTCGCCGCGCGCCGCGGCGACGACGCGCTCGACCGCGTCGACGAGCTCCTCCGGCACCGGGCGGCCGCCGCTGAAGCGCCGGTAGGCCCGCTCGGGCTTCCGGCTGCGGCGGCTGCGCGGCTTCAGCCCGATCACGCTCTCGAAGTCCGGAACGAGTTGAACGATGCGCGCGCGTCCCGCGACGTCGGCGATCGCCTGGTTCGTCACTCGCTCGGACTCGTTGGGCGGCTTCCCGCGCGGCGCGTCGCGATCGTGCAGGACGATGTACGGAATTCCGCACTCGTTGCAGATGCGCGCGAACAGCGACATGTTGGCCTTGCCGCCGGTCTCGAGGATCAGGATCCCTTCGCTGTCGGGCTCGTAGCCGAGCGCCTCGAACACGAAGGGCAGCGCGAGCTTCTCGGTCAGACCCTCGACGAGGAGCACCGCGCGCGAGAGGAACATCTCGGCGCGCTCGGCGTCGAACTCCGCGAGGGCGCGGAAGCTCTCGTCCGAGGGCAGCGACTCCGGCTGGAGGAGCGCCATCCCCGACGCGTTGCCCTGTCGCACGAGCGCGAGCTCGTCGAGGTGCGCCACGCTGAGGAACGTCGACGCGTGGGTCGAGTAGAGCACCTGGTTGCCGCGCTCCGCGAGCGAGCGGAGGAGGCGATACACGTGACGCTGGGCCTGCGGGCTGAGATAGAGCTCCGGCTCCTCGATCAGCACGACGAGCCCGCGCACGCGCGACTCCACGAGCCGCTCGACCGCACTCGCCGAGGTCGCCCGCCGTCCGGATCAGCTCGGCCGGCCTCGCTGCCCGCGGATGCGTCGAGACGGAGACGAGGTCACCCCCTCGGCGCGCGGTGGGAAGGAACACGACGGGTGGCGCGCCTTCGCGGTTGAGGTTCAGCGTTGCGGGTGGCCGCGCGTCGAGGAAGAACGTCTGCCCGTCGGCGGACGCCTCGAGCCGGATCCGGCCGCTGTTCGTTCCGCGCGTCACGTCGGTGGCGTTCGGAACCGGCGCCCCCGACTCGAGCAGCATCCAGATCGCCGTCAGAACCGTCGACCTGCCGCCGGACGCCTCGCCGACGAGGGCGCAGAGCCGAGGCGGCGCGAGCTCGACGTCGCGCGCGCCGCGGAAGCCGTGGATCGAGACACGATCGAGAAGGGTCACAGGGGCAAGGTGTACCCCCGCGTGCGGGCTCTATGCTCCGCGACGTGCGCGCGCTGCTCGCTCTCGCGCTCCTCGGCGCGCTCGCCGGCTGCGGCGGCGCCGACGGAGCCGCTGCTCCGACCGGCCCGCTGGAGGTCGTCGACCGCCTGAGAGACGGCGGCTACGTGGTCTTCCTGAGGCACGCGGCGACCGACCACTCGCAGAAGGACCGCCTGGGCGTGCCGCTGACCGACTGCGGCGGGCAGCGCAACCTGAACGAGGCGGGCCGTGCCCAGGCGCGCTCGATCGGCGAGTCCTGGCGCGCGCTCGAGCTCCCGCTCGGCGACGTGCTGTCGAGCGGCTACTGCCGCACACGCCAGACCGCCGAGCTCGCGTTCGGCCGAGCGACGATCGTTCCCACGCTGACCGGCATCCCGACGGAGATGGTCGGCACGTACACGGGCCGCGTGCGCGCACTGCGCAGGCTGCTCGGCACGAAACCCCCCGACGGCGAGAACACGGTGATCGTCGGGCACATCGCGAACCTCGAGGCGGCGACGAAGGTCGAGATCGAGGAGGGCGACTCCGCGGTCTTCGAGCCGCTGGGCGACAGCCGCTACCGGCTCCTCGCGAAGCTGCCCGCGTCGGCCTGGCCGCAGCTGGTCGAGCGGTGATGCAGGTCGCCGACGACCTGCGTGCGCTGCTCGGCGACGCGAAGGTCGCGACGAGCGTGTCGGTGCTCGACCTGCACGCCGGCGACCTCAGCTACCACGCACGGCGCACACCCGCGGCCGTCGTCTTCCCGGAGTCCACCGAGGACGTCTCGCGCACGCTCGCCTGGGCGAACGAGCGCGGCGTTCCCGTCGTCCCCTTCGGCGCCGGGACGTCGCTCGAGGGTCACGTGATCCCCGCCGACGGCGCGATCACGCTCGACCTCGCCCGGCTGAACCGCGTGCTCGAGATCTCCGCCGGGCGACCTGCAGGCCCGCGCGCAGCCCGGCGTGCTGCGCAGCGAGCTGAACCTCGCCGTCGCCGAGCACGGCCTGTGGTTTCCGGTCGACCCCGGTGCCGACGCATCCCTCGGCGGGATGGCGGCGACGAACGCGAGCGGAACGACGACCGTCCGCTACGGCGGCATGCGCGCGAACGTGTTGGCGCTCGAGGTGGTGCTCGCCGACGGAACGGTGATCCGGCCGGGCTCTCGCACGGTCAAGACCTCCGCGGGCTACGACCTGCGGTCGCTCTTCGTCGGCTCGGAGGGAACGCTGGGCGTGATCACCGAGCTGACGCTCCGGCTGCACGGCCTGCCCGAGCGGCCGGTGGCGATTCGCGCGGCGTTTCCCGACGTCGGCGCGGCCTGCCGCTCCGCGGTGGCGCTCGTCGGTGCCGGCCTGACCGTCACGCGCTGCGAGCTGCTCGACGAGGCGACCCTTCGCGCGGTGAACGCGTACAAGGGCACGTCGTACGCCGAGGCCCCGAGCCTCTTCGTGGAGCTCGACGGGGGTGACGACGAGATCGCGTCGGCGCGAGAGGTCTTCGGGTGGGAGGGAGCGACGGCCTTCGAGGCCGTGACGGCTGCCGAGCAGCGCACGCGGTTGTGGGAGGCGCGCCACCACGCCGCGTTCGCGGTCGCCGCCGCGTCGCCGGGCAAGCGCTGGTTCGCGACGGACGTCTGCGTGCCGCTCTCCGTCCTCCCGGCTGCCGTGGAGCACGGCCGAGCCTCCGCCGACCGCCGGGGGATCCCCGCTGCGGTGGTCGCCCACGCAGCGGACGGGAACTACCACCTCGTGCTGATGGTCGACCCCGACGATGCGGACGAGGTCGCCGCCACGCAGGCGCTCTACGCCGAGCTCGTGGACTGGGCCCTGGAGCGCGGCGGCACCTCGACGGGCGAGCACGGGATCGGCCTCGGCAAGCTCGACTACCTCGAGCGCGAGCACGGCGACCTCCTGCCGTACCTCCGGGCGGTGAAGGACGCGTTCGACCCGAACGGGATCCTCAACCCCGGCAAGGTCGTGCGCTGAGCCGAGGGAAGAAACCGGGTCGCTCGCCCGTCCTGAAGAGACCATGTATCCAGCACCGAAACAACTCGACACTCGTGTCCGAGAGCTGATCGAGGAGATCGCCGAGGTCAAGCTGTACCTCGACGCGCTCGACGAGCACGACGACTGCCCCGACCGAGAAGCTCCGCAGCTGAGCTGCTAGCTACGCTGCGGGCCGTGCGGACCCGCTCACTCGGCGTCGGCGGGCCTGACGTCTCCGTCGTCGGGCTCGGCTGCAACAACTTCGGCTCGCGCGTCGACGAGCAAGGGACGCGTGCGGTCGTCGACGCGGCGCTCGAGGCCGGGGTCACGCTCTTCGACACCGCGGACGTCTACGGCAATCGAGGTGGCAGCGAGGAGCTGCTCGGCAAGGCGCTCGAGGGTCGCCGTGACCGCGTGGTGCTCGCCACGAAGTTCGGGCACGAGATGTCGGACGACGCGCCGCCGAACCGCGGCTCGCGCGAGTACGTTCGCGTCGCGATCGAAGCGTCGCTGAAGCGCCTCCGCACCGACGTCGTCGATCTCTACCAGTACCACCGTCCCGACGGCGTGACGCCGATCGAGGAGACGCTCGGCGCGATGAGCGAGCTCGTCGACGAGGGCAAGGTGCGCTTCATCGGCTCGTCGAACTTCGACGCCGAGCTGATCGCCGAAGCCGACGGGCTCGCGCGCGAGCACTCATCGAATCGCTTCGTCAGCGCGCAGAACGAGTACTCGCTGCTCGAGCGGAGCGTGGAGGAGGAGCTGTTGCCGGTGTGCGAGCGGCTCGGGATCGGCGTGCTCCCGTACTTCCCGCTCGCAAGCGGGCTGCTGACGGGCAAGTACCGCCGCGGAGAGCCCGCGCCCGCCGGCACCCGCCTCGCCCTGCGGCCCGAACGTCTCACCGACGAGGTCTTCGACCAGGTCGAGGCGCTCGAGGCGTTCGCGAAGGAGCGCGGGCACACGCTGCTCGAGCTCGGGTTCGCAGGACTGCTCGCGCAGCCCGCCGTGTCGTCGGTGATCGCCGGGGCGACGAAGCCCGAGCAGGTGCGCGCGAACGCCGCCGCGGGCAGCTGGGAGCTCGACCAGCACGACTTTCGGGCGCTGGTCCTGCTTTAACGGGGAACTGCGTACCGCTTGATGAACGCGAGGACGCGCTCCCAGGCGTCCGCCGATGCGTCGGCGAACTCCTCCTGCTTGCGGTCGAAGAAGCTGTGCGGCGCGCCGGGGTACGTCACGAGCTCGTGCTCCACGCCGGCCTTCTCGAGCGCCCGCTCGAACGCCGCGACGTCCTCCGGCGGGATCATCGGGTCGTCGCCGCCCATCAACCCGAGGATCGGCGCCTGCATCTCGCCGGCGCGCTCCGTCGCCCCCGGCGATCCGTCCTGTCCGGTCCCCGTGCGCCCGTAGAACCCGATCGCACCGTGCAGGTCGTGGCCGCTCGCCGCAGCCAGCCACGAATGGCGCCCGCCGGCGCAGAAGCCGACCGTGAAGATGACGCTGCAGGTCTCGCGCAGGTGGGCGATGACCGCCGCGAGATCGGTCTGGACGCCGTCGGACGTCGTCTGCCGGGCGTGTTCCATGTAGTCGAACGCGTCGTCGCGCTTGCCGACGCCCGCGGTCCGGCCGAAGTAGTCGAACGCGACGGCGGTGTAACCGCGCTCGGCGAAGCGCAGCGCCAGCTCCTCGTAGAAGTGGTAGAGCCCCCGGACGTCCGGGAGCACGGCGATCCCGATCCCGGTCGGCTCGTCCGGGTACGCGGCGAAGGCAGCGAAGCGAGTTCCGTCGCGCGACTCGAGGACCAGGTCCTCGTGCGAGACGGCCGCTCCGCGAAGCACCGGGATCGGCGGCGCCGAGTCGAGCTCGAAACACACGGCCCGAGAGTACTTAGGTTTCGATCGCGAGCCGCAGGCGAAGCGTGTACGTCAGTCGCACGCCGGTCGTGCTGACGAGACGCGCGCTGCACTCGCCGGGGCCGAGGTTCGGCACGTTGATCGTCCGCGTCGAGCGGCCCTTCGTGAACGTCTGGCTCGCGACGCGAGTGCCGTTGCAGGTGACGTCGATCCGCGCGCGGGCCCCGGCGCGGGTCGGACGGTTGACCGTCGCCGTGAAGGTGACCCGGCGGCCCGGGCCGAGCAGGCCGAACGGCACGACCTGCGAGCCCCTGGCGGCGAGCGTGCCGCGCCGGTTGATCACGAGCGGCCCGGCCGCGGGGGTCTCCGGGAGCTGGGCCGTCGGCTGACCGCCGAGCTCAGCGAACATCGCGGTGCGAAGCGCGTCGTCCGGCGGTGTGAGCCACGGGATCGCGTGTTGGTACTGGATGTGGATCCAGGCGTAGTCCTCGGCGAAGACCTCGCCGATGCTCCGGTTCCAGCCGCGCGAGTAGTCGAACGCCACCGTCCCCTGCGCAAAGAGCGCGGCCATGCCGCGGAGCTGCCACCAGACGGGCGTGCCGTTCAGCTCCGGAACGCCGCTCACGCTCCACGCGCGGTCGAGGTGGTGTCCGTACTCGTGCAGGAACGTGCTCGCGACCCTGAGGTCCTTGCCCGCCGGCACGACGATCCTCCCGCCGTTCCTGCCGGGCGAGTAACAGGCGGCCGCGGCGCCGCCGCAGAGCGCCGGAATGTCCTCCTCCGGGACGATGCGGATCGTCACGCGCGTGATCTCGTCGCCGTGTGCCGCAGCGCGGAGGAGCGCGGCGTACCAGTCGACCTCGACGCCCGGCGCCTGCACGTCGAAGGTGATCGTGCGGCCTTCCGTGTCGGCCCTGGTGACGATCTCGGCGCCGGCGCTTGTCGCGAGGGCCAAGGCAGCCGCGAGGGCGACGAGGAGGGAGGCACACCGGCGCCGAGACGTCATCCGGGAAGCAGTATCAGCAGCCTTCCTAAGAAGAAGCTGGGAAACCGGTAAAGAAACGGGGGCTCCCGACCCTCGTTGCCGACCGGCCGGGAGAGGAGTAGCGTCGCCCTACCAGTCCTTCGAAAGGGGCCTTCTCTTGCGCATTCTCAGCCGCGCGGCGCTGCTCGCAGTCGTCGCGCTCGTCCTGCCGACAGCCGCCTTCGCCGCCTCGGCAGGCCAGCCCTTCCCCAGCAACCTCCACACGACTCCGGATGACAGCCAGATCACCGGCGTCCGCGTCGCGCTCGCGAAGCCGAACTGCGCGGTGCGACCCTCGGACTGCGCCGACATCGACGTGCTCAACACGCTCGACGGCTTCAACATCCAGCCGCGGATCTCGGTCCCGTTCTCGGGCCCGATCGACCTCGCGACTGCCACGAGCGACAACATCTTCCTCGTCGGGCCCGGCTATCACGTGGTCGACATCAACCAGGTCGTGTGGGAGCCGGCGGCGAACACGCTCCACTTCGAGAGCGACGAGCAGCTCGACCAGAGCTCGACGTATCTGCTCGTCGTGACGAACGGCGTCCACGGTGCGGACGGCGCGCCGCTCGACACGACGACGTTCCGCCACGACCTGAACTTCGGCCAGACGAAGGATCCGGCGCTGAAGGCGTACCGCAAGGCGCTGCTCGACGGGCTGTCGATGGCGCGCGCCGTCGGCGTGAACTCCGACGACATCGCCGCGGCGAGCCTGTTCACGACGCAGACGATCACCGCGATCTCGAAGAAGATCCGCGCGCAGATCCAGGCTTCGACGCCGGGGCCGGTGTCGTTCACGCTCGGCAGCGCAGGCGAGCGAACGGTCTTCCCGGTTGCGCCATCCACCTCGGTCGTCTGGCGGCGGCAGACCGGCACGGCGACGTTCGTCGAACTCGACGCTGCCCATCGGTGCGCTCTTCGTGTTCCCCGGTTCGATCTCGTCGATCGCGTTCGGCTCGTACGCGTCGCCGGACTACGAGAACGCGAGCAAGGTGATCCCGGCGTACGGGACGGCGAGCGGCACACCCGTACCGCTCGCGACGAACACGATCGGCCTGACGCTGTTCACGCCCTCCGGCGCGAAGCCGGCAGGGGGCTGGCCGGTCGCGATCTTCGGCCACGGCTTCGGCGACAGCCGCAACGGCGCGCCGTGGGCCGTCGCATCGTCGCTCGCCAACGCGGGCCTCGCGTCGATCGCGATCAACGTCGTCGGTCACGGCTTCGGGCCGGCGGGGACGTACGTCGTGACGACGCCGACGGGCACGGTGACGCTCCCGGCCGGCGGCCGCGCGATCGACCAGAACGGCAGCGGCACCTTCGACTCGACCGAAGGCGTCAACGCAGCCGCCCCGCAGAACCTGATCGGAAACCGCGACGGGCTGCGTCAGACCGTCGTCGACATCATGCAGCTCGTCCGTCAGCTCCAGGCGGGCGTCGACGTCGACGGTGACGGCGCGAGCGACCTCAGCGGGTCGAGGATCTACTACGGCGGGCAGTCGTTCGGCGGGATCTACGGAACGCAGCTGCTCGGGCTCGAGCCGGCGATTCGCGCCGGTCTCGTGAACGTGCCCGGCGGGCCGATCATCGAGATCGCGCGGCTCGCGCCCGGCTTCCGGCCGCTCGTCGGGTTCCCGCTCTTCGCTCGGAACCCGTCGATCTACAACGTGCTGCCCCCGAACGGCTCGTTCACGAACTTCAACGAGAACATCCCGCTTCGCAACCTGCCGCTCCTCGTCGACACCGTTCCCGGAGCGTCGGCGATCCAGCAGGTGATCGACTGGAACGAGTGGGCTCAGCAGTCGGCGAACCCGGCGGCGTACGCACCGCACCTGACGAGCCCGATCATCGTCCAGTTCGCTCGCGGCGACCAGACCGTGCCGAACCCGACGACGAGCGCGATCATCCGCGCGGGCGGCCTTGCGCTCCGCACGACCGTGTTTCGCAACGACCTCGCGTTCGCGGCGAACCCGCTGGTGCCGAAGAACCCGCACGCGTTCATCACGAACATCGCGAGCGCGTCAGCCGGGATCTACGCGCTGATGGGCCAGGCGCAGATGGCGACGTTCTTCGCGAGCGACGGTGCGACGACGATCGACCCCGACACGCCGGCCGGCCCGTTCTTCGAGACGCCGACGTCGACCGTCTGGGAGGACCTGGCCTACATCCCGTAACGACGTCAGTCAGGTTCGCCCGAATGGGTGATGCGAGCAGGGGCCGACTTCAGCCACGCTGGGTCGGCTCCTGTGGCTTCTGCGGCCCATCCATTGAGCAGCTTCGTGCTGCTGCAGTACCTTGACCTCTCCGGCTGGCAGGTCGACGTCAGCGAGTCCGGCTCCGCGTACTCGGCCGTCGCCGATCGCGGGCAGGATCGCCTCGCCGCCTGGGGCTTGTCTCGCTCAGCCGTCGTCACGTTGCTCTTCGAGCAAGCGCGCGGCGCCCCGCATCCCGAGGGGCAAGAGACGCTCTCCTAGGCTCGGAAGAGCTGCCGCTCCTTCTCGCGTGGCGAGTCCTTGACGTAGAAGCGCCGCGCCCAGCCGTCGTCGTTCCAGAGGTACTTCTTGCCGCTCCTCGAGGACGTGACGGCCGGCCCGCCCGGACCCGGCGCGGGCGCGTCGTCCGGGGTCTCCGTCTTCCCGCGAAACCTGAAGTGCGTGAACAGCCGCATGAACTCGCCGAGGTAGATGTCGGCGACGCGCGTGTTCCCGCGGATCACGAGCATGTTCTCGTCGTTCACGTTCGTCGAGGGACGGCTGAAGTTCGCCGAGCCGCTGACGACGATCGGATCCTTGCCGAGCGGGTCGATCAGCATGAACTTCGTGTGGATGTACTGCACGTGGTTGTTCAGGCCGAGCCTGCGCGTCGTCACCTCCTCGAGCCACTGGCGCCAGCCTCCCTCGCCGAGGTAGGCGCCGGCAGTCACCCGGTTGCTCGGGTTCCGCGCGATCGCGAGCACGTTCGCCTTCCGCTTGTCCAGCAGCAGGTAGCGGAGGTACGGCTTCTCCTTGTTGAAGATCTCCGTCAGCTCCTTGCTGACGCCGAACGCGCCGGTGAGGAAGACGCTGTTCTCGGCACCGTCCATCAGCCGTGCGTACCAGTTGAGTGCTCCGAAGCCGCGGCGGGGGCTGAAGACGGACGTGATCGACCGTCGTCGCGGCCGCCCTTGAGGGATCACGGTCTCCTGCTCCGTCCACTGCCGGAGCACGGCTGCCTTGGGGTCGCCGCGAAGCTGCTTCCAGTAGGCGAGGTAGCGAGCGGCCACCCGCGGGCTCCGCACGATGTGGCCGAGGTTCGAGTGGCCGTAGATCCCGCCTTCGGTGAAGTTCGTCGAGCCGGTCCAGACCTCCTTCGGCTTCCCGTCGTAGAGGAGGACGATGAACTTGTTGTGCGCGATCTTGGCCTGAGTCCGGCGCGCACAGAGCGCGTCGAGCTCCTCCGAGCGGATCGCGGTGAGGTTGCTCTTGCCGGGCGGGGCGGCCACGTCGGCGCAGTCGAAGAGGATCTCCACGTCCGCGCCACGGTCGCTCGCGCGTCCGAACGCGTCGAGGGTGTCGCGATGCGTGAACTCGTACACGGCCGCGCGGATCGCATACCGCGAGTTCTTGGCCTGGCCGATGAACTCGTCCATCGCCTCGAAGAGGCCGCGCGAGAGCCACTCGTAGGCCTCAGCGCCGATCTCGTGCGGAGGCTTGTTGTCGAACCGGTTCGCGTAGGCCTGCGACGCGACGACCCCGCGGTTGAAGAAGATCGCGTGCGTCCCGTCGTCCTCGCTCTCGGTTCGCACGTCGAGATCGACCGATGCCTGCTTCTTCACGTCGCCGGGAACGCCGTACATGGCTGAGACCGTGTACGTGTAGTCGCGGTCCGGGAAGCAGGTGTAGTCGCCCCAGAGGAACTCCTGGAACGGGTTCCGCAGGCTCGAGTGGTTCGTGTCGTCGCCTTCGTCGTTCACCTTGAAGACGAGGAAGTTCGGCAGGTAGCGCGTCCGCTTGCGACCCTGGTGCTCCCGCCGCCTGATCGCGAAGCCGAGGAGCCCGTCGACGCGGTCGTCGGGCACGTCCATGCCGAAGAGCACGACGTGGGTCCCGACGATTGCGTGGGCGGAGAGACCGTCAGCGCGGGCGGCGACGCGCATACGGGTGGCATATCGCACCGGCGCACACGAGTCAACGGATGAGTGAGGGGCCGCGCACGCGGCCCCGCACCTCGATGGGCTTCCTACGCCGCGTCTGCGAGCTCGTCGGCGATGCCGGCCAGCTCGTTCTGCAGGCGGGCGAAGGCCTGGGTCTCGAGCTGCCGCACGCGCTCGCGCGTCAGCCCGACCTCCTTGCCGATCGCCTCGAGCGACTGCGGCTCGCCGTCGAGCCCGAAGCGGAGCGTGACGATGCGCGCCTCGCGCTCCGGCAGCTTCGCGACTGCCTTGCGCACCTGGAGCCGCCGGTACGAGTCCGCGGCCTCGTCGGACGGGTCCGCCGACGTCTGGTCGGCGAACAGGTCGCCGAGCTCGCCGTCGTTGTCGCCGCCGACCGTCTGGTTCAGCGAGACGTTCGCCTGCGCCGCGTCGAGTGCCTCCTCGACGTGCTGCAGCGGCAGCTGCGTCGCCTCGGCGAGCTCCTCGCGCGTCGGCTCGCGGCCGAGCCGGGCCTCGAGCTTCCCGCGCTCGCGGGAGATCTTCACGCGCCGCTCGTGCACGTGCACGGGAACGCGGATCACGGTGGACTGGTTCGAGACCGCGCGCTGGCAGGCCTGACGGATCCACCAGGTCGCGTAGGTCGAGAACTTGAACCCGCGCCGCCAGTCGAACTTCTCGACCGCGCGGTTCAGGCCGATCACGCCGTCCTGGACCAGGTCGAGCAGGCTCAGCCCGTGGCCCTGGTAGCGCTTCGCGATCGAGACCACGAGGCGGAGGTTCGAGTTGATCATCAGCTCCTTGGCAGCCGCGTCGCCGCGCTCGATTCGCTTCGCGAGCGCGACCTCCTCGGCCGCGTTGAGCAGCTGGTACTTGCCGGCCCGGTTCATGAACAGGGTCAGCGCGTCGGCCGTGCCGGTGGTCGGCCCAGCCTCGTAGACGACTTCCTCGGCAGGAGCCGGAGCGAGGATCTCGACCTCGAGGGAGTCGAGCTCAGCGCGAAGCGCTGCGACGGCCTCCTCATCGAGGTCGTGCTCGACCGCGAACGCCTCGATGGCGGCCTCGTCGATCTGTCCACGCTCCTCGGCTTCATCCAGGAGCGCCTGAAACGGTGCTTCAAGCAGGGTGCTCAGTTCGGTTCAACTCCTTACGTTCGTAGAGAGGGGGCGCGCGCGGAGAGCGCACTGCCCCGTACAAGAGGGAACGCCGAGGGCTCCTGAGGTATTCCCGGTGCCGGCGCCTTGCCCTTCCTACCCCACCCTAGGCGACCTCAAGCCTGGCGGAATGACCCAGACGGGTCATGGAACCACCGGCCCTGGCAGGACACCATGGTGACCCGTCGGGACGGGCCTCCCTAGCCCCCGACGCCCGACTCCATCGCCCACCTCGGAGTCGACCCCAAGCGAACGAGCGCGCCGGCCCCGGCGCGCTCGGTCTTTGCGGCGAGCGGCGGGGATAATGCCCGCGTGCCCGCACTCCGCAGCATCGCGAGGCGGGACGCGGTCCGCTTCATCGACAGCAACGCCAGCCTGCTCGTGCTTCTGCTGGCGAACTTCTTCCTGCTCGAGCTCGTCGAGGACGAACGTTGGGGCGCGCTCGGGAGCACCCTGCTCGCCGCCGCGGCGCTCGTCGTCGCGATCAGCGACCCGGAGTCGGGCCACCGGGTGAGCAGGCGCCACTGGCTGCTGATCGGTGCGTGCGTCGCTCTTGCGCCGCTCGTCCTGTTCGTGAACTCGACCTCGGTCGTCGGGCTGACCTACCTGCTGCCGGCCGTGTTGCTCGTGACGGCGACCCTGCCCGTCACCCTGAGGCGGATCCTCAAGCACCGCCGGGTTTCGCGGGAGACCGTGCTCGGCGCGCTTTGCGCCTACGTGCTCGTCGGGCTGCTGTTCGCGTTCCTCTATCTGGCCGTGAGCGAGTTCCGCAGCGAGCCGTTCTTCGCGCAGCCGGGGCCGCACTCGCAATCGGAGTACCTCTACTTCAGCTTCGTCGCGCTGACGACGCTCGGGTTCGGCGACCTCTCGCCCGCGGTTGGGCTCCCTCAGGCGCTGACCGTGCTCGAGGCGCTCTTCGGCCAGGTCTTCCTCGTGACGCTTGTGGCACGCCTGGTCACGCTCTGGGTACGCCAGGACGAGCCGAGGTGAGAGACTAGGCGCGTGGACCCCGCCCGCGGGCGTCTGGAGGCCGACGTCGAGCGCGCGCTGATGGACGTGGGCGTCATGGCGTACGCGATCGACCGCGACGGCGTGATCTTCTGGCAGAACCACGCGCATCGTCGTGTGGTGGGCGAGGCTCGCGGCTCGCATTTCAACGAGTTCGTTGCGCCCGAGGATCGCCGGCGCGCGCAGGAAGCGTTCATGAGCAAGGTTGTCGGGACAGCTCCGTCGACGCAGTACGACGTCGAGTTGCATTCCGTCCGCGGCCCGGTGCAGGTCGAGGTCAACTCGGTTCCGCTCGTTCGGGACGGCCAGGTCGTCGGCGTGCTCGCGCTGGTCGCGGCCCCACCGCTCCCGGCAGAGCCCAAGCCGGTCAAGCTCACCCCGCGCCAGCGCGACGTGCTCCGACTGCTTGCGAAAGGTGCGACGACGGATCAGATCGCGACAGAGCTGCACATCGCCCGCGAGACGGTGCGCAACCACGTCCGCGCGATTCTCGCGGCACTCGGCGCGCACTCACGGGTCGAGGCGATCGCCGCGGCCCGAGCCGCGGGCCTGCTCGACTAGGGAACGAGCTCGGTGCGGAGCTCGTGGCTCTCGTCCGGGAGCCGCGCTTCGTAGTAGATGCGGTAGCCCCCGCCGGGGAGCGGCACGACGTCGAGGTAGCGCGCGTCGTAGACGGCGTCGTCGGTCGTCTGCTCGATGCGTGTCGTCCGGGTGAAGTTGCGCCAGCCCGATGCGCTCGAACCAGTTCTCCTCCTTCGAGGCGCGCCCGTCGTACGCGACGCGGCCGTCGGCGAGGACCGCGGTGACGCGGGCGCCCCGCTGATCCCAGGTCCCGGGCCGCGGGGTCATGACGGTGCCGTGCCACGTCCACTCGAGCCCGTCCGCGCTCGTCGCGTACGCCGTCGTCATGCGGTCCTCCTCGTCGGGCTCGTCGAGCGGGTGGCAGCAGATCCACGCGCGCCAACCGCCGTCGACGCGCTGCACGAGCGGGTCCTTGACACCGGTGTGCTCGTCGCCCGGAAAGACGGTGCGCGCCTCGGCGTCGCCGAAGTCGGCGGGGTCGTCCGCCTCGAGCACGTCGATCCACCAGTGCTTGCTCGGCGCGCGCGAAGCCGAGCAGACGTAGAGCCGCCAGCGCCCGTCGTCGGTGCGAACGAGCGAAGGGCGCTCCATCGAGTCCGCGTCGAAGCGCGCCTGGTCGAGGTTGGCGACGGTCGTGAAGCGCTCGCCGTCCTCGGAGCGCGCGACGACCGTCGAGCCGCGTCCTTTCTCACCGGTGCGAACGCGATACGCGACGACGAACGTCCCGTCCTCGTCGAGTGCCGCACTCGACGATCCGGCCCACCAGCCGACGCCTTCGCCCGGTGCCGGCACGGCGACCACGGCGTTGCTCGACCCGGGTAGCGGGAACCCGTTCACGGTCGGACTTCTAGCAGGGACGCGCTAGCGCGAGCCGCGGCGTCTGGCGCGGCGCGGCGAGATGTCTTCGACGAAGCGCGTCGACTCGGCGAAGCGTCCGCCGGGGCCCTCGACGATCCTGAACTCGACGACGAGGCCGGCGACGGGACCTTCGGGAGGGTCGGCGACGAAGCCGGTGCCCTCGACGTAGAGGCGCTCGCCTTCCTCGGTCTCGATGTAGCCGTGGCCCTTGTCCTCGTTGAACCAGAGCATCTTCCCGCGCGGGTTCTTGCCGAGCATCCTCACGACAGCCTGTAGACGATCCGGCCGCGCTCGAGGTCGTACGGCGACAGTTCGATCTTCACGCGATCACCGAGCCCGATCCGGATTCGGTATCGCTTCATCTTCCCGGCCATGTAGCCGAGTGTTTCATGTCCGTTGTCGAGCTGGATGCGGTACATCCGGTTGCGGAGAGCCTCGATCACCTCGCCCTCCATCTCGACCTTCGCTTCCTTTTCGGCGATGATTACCTTTCGTATTCGGATGGCTGTGGCCGCCGAAGCGGCCACAGCCGGTTACTCAATCTCGCTCCTCGTTACGAGGAGGCGAGAACGACGTTGGTCGCCTCGGGGCCCTTATCGCCCTGGCGCGACTCGTACTCAACCTTCGCGCCCTCAGCGAGGGTCTTGAAGCCGTCACCACTGATGCTGCTGTGATGAACGAAGAGATCCTTGCCACCGTCCTCAGGGGCGATGAACCCGTATCCCTTGCTGTCGTTGAACCACTTAACGGTTCCGCTAGCCATATGAAACACCTCCTTACATCACTTCACGAACAAGTAAGGGAGGCGCACAAGCGCGAACACCGACTCGCTCTAGATCTTGTGTCACACGGTAGCAGGCATTTGCTTCGACCGGTTGCAGGGCGCTTTACTCCACCCTTTGCCTTTCGTCCGGTTCGCGATGGACGGCGACCGCAGCGACCACGAGCCCGACGCCGAGCGCCTCGAGCGGCGAGGGAACCTGCGAGAGCACGAGCACGCCGATCACGGTTGCCGTCGCGGGCAGGAGCGAGACCATCAGCGAGTACGTCGCGCGGGTCAGTCGCGCCATCGCGAGCTGGTCGAACACGTAGGGGATCACCGACGACGCGAGACCGACGCCGATGCCCGCGGCGAGCGCGACCGGGTCGAGCAGAGCCGGCGCGGCGGCCCAGCCGCCGATCGGCGTGATCGCGATCGTCGCGACGAGCATTGCCGCCGCGAGCCCGTCGATCCGGTTCAGGGCGGTGCTGCGAGAGATGCGGTGCGCGAGCACGATGTAGAGCGCGAAGAGGGCGGCGTTCGCGAACGCGAACGCGACGCCGACCGGTTCTCCTTCGAGCTGAACGTCCGTGAGGACGTAGACACCCGGAACGGCGAGGGCGAGCGCGAGCGCGTTCCTGACGGTGCGCGCGCCGAGCGCCGCGAGCCCGATCACCGGGAGGAACTCGATCGCCGCCACGGTGCCGAGCGGAAGCCGGTCGATCGCGATGTAGAAGCAGCTGTTCATCACCGCGAACACGAGCCCGAGCGCGAAGACGAGGCGCTTCGTCTCGCGGTCGGCGGCGCGAAGCGCGCGCCACGGACGGCGCCAGAGCGCGAACACGAGGCCGGCGCTCGCGATCCGCAGCCAGGCGACCCCGAGCGGCTCGATTCGCGCGAAGAGGAGCACGGCGAACGCAGGCCCGAGGTAGTGGAAGATCGCGCTCCCGACGAAGTAGAGCTCGGGCCGCACCCGCTCGGATCGCACGGCCGTCATACTGGTCGCGTCGAGGTTCCCGCGGAAGACGAAAACGAAGGGATCGGTGGCCCGAATGGCTCGCAATGCACGGACCCGCGACGCGAACGCCTACGAAGCGAACCTGCTCGACCCGATCAACCTTCGCTTGCTCAGGGAGCTTCAGGCGGACGGCCGGCTCACGGTCGCCGAGCTCGGCCGCAGGATCTCGATGTCCGCTCCCGCCGTCGCGGAGCGCGTGCAGCGGCTCGAGCGCGCCGGCGTGATCACCGGCTACCACGCTGAGATCGACCCGCGCGCCGTCGGCTTCCCGATCTCCGCAGTCGTGCGGATCAGGCCGTCACCGGGGCAGCTCGCGAGGATCCCCGAGCTCGCACGCGAGACGCCCGAGGTCGCCGAGTGCCACCGCATCACCGGCGAGGACTGCTACCTCCTCAAGCTCCACCTCCGCGCGATCGACGACCTCGAGGAGCTGCTCGACCGCTTCACGCCCTACGGCTTGACGACGACGTCGATCATCCACTCGGCGCCGGTGCCACGGCGGGGGCCTCCGCTAGGCGACGAACGGCTTCCCGGCGCGCTCGAGCGGCAGCCCTAGGGCTCTCCACTCGTCCTTGCCGCCGGGGTAGTGACGAACGTTCGTGAAGCCGAGCGCGAGCAGCCGGCGCGCCGTGTCGAGCGAGCTCTCGCACTCCGGGTTGGCGCAGTAGACGACGATCTCCGCGTTCTGGTCGGGAATCCGCTTCGCTTCGACCCGCTCGGGCGGCATGTTGATCGCGCCGGGCAGGTGCGAGTGCGCGAACGACATCGGCGGGAGCGCGTCGACGATGACGACGCGGTCGTCGCTCTCGAGCTTGCGCTGGATCTCGTCGCAGCTGATCGTGGGGAGCTCCACGCCGCAACCCTAGACCCGGCGGCCGAGTCTTCGTAAGGTCGCGCGGATGGACTGGTTGGCGTTTCTCGCAGTCGCCGTCGTCGTGATCGCCACGCCGGGACAGGACACGGCGCTGACGATCAGGAACACGCTCGCGGGTGCGCGCCGCGCAGGCGTTGCGACCGCCGCCGGCGTCTCGGCCGGGCAGGCCGTCTGGACGCTCGCGACGAGTGTCGGCCTGGCCGCGGTCGTCGCCGCGTCGGAGCCGGTGTTCCAGGCGGTCAAGCTCGCGGGCGCCGCCTACCTCGTCGTGCTCGGCCTCCAGTCGCTTCGCGACGCGGTGCGCCGCCGCGCCGGCACCGATCGCGAGCCGGCGAGCGCAGACACGACGCGCGCGTTCCGACAGGGTCTGCTCAGCAACCTCGGCAACCCGAAGATGGCGGTCTTCTTCACGAGCCTGCTGCCGCAGTTCGGCGGCGAGTCGTTCGGTGCGCTGCTCGCGCTCGGGCTCGTGTTCTGCGCGCTGACGTTCGTGTGGCTGTCGGCGTACGCCGCGGTGGTCGCAAGGGCAGGTGACTTCCTGCGCCGCCCGGCGATCCGGCGGGCGGTCGACGCAGTCGTCGGCGCAGCGCTGGTCGCGTTGGGACTGCGGCTGGCGACGGAACGGCCCTGACTCGGACTCGCGCCGGAACGTCGGATGCGCTTAGATGCGCCGCGTGGACGATCTCGGCGAGCGGTTCCGGCGTCAGGCGCGAAACGAGGCGCTCTTCCGCGAGGTGAACGAGCGGATCGCGCAGCTCGGAGAGGCCGCGCAGGCGTGGTCGCCGGACGGCGCCGTGGAGTTCATGTGCGAGTGCGGCGTCGAGGGGGGCTGCGGCGAGCGAGTCCTGGTGCCGCTCGACGTCTACGAGACCGTCCGGGCGCAGGACGATCGCTTCGTCGTTCGACCGGGCCACGAGACGATCGAGCTCGAGCGCGCGGTCACCTGGACGGACGAGTACGTGATCGTCGACAAGGTCGACGCCGCGGAGCCGATCGTCGCGGACGACCCGCGCGGCGCGCCGTCGGGCTGAGTTGGCCTCCGCGAGCGTTAGCTTGACCTAACGTTAGAAATCGCTTACACTGCACGACATGGAAGCGGCCCTGAAGGCGATCGCCGCTCCGCGCCGACGGCAGATCCTGACCCTCGTCCGCGACGGGGAGCTTTCGGCGGGAGAGATCGCAGCGCAGTTCGACGTCACGCGGCCCGCGGTCTCCCAGGACCTGACGCTGCTGAAGGAGGCGGGGCTCGTGACCGAGCGGCGGAACGGTGCACAGGCGGTTGTACCGGGTGCGCCCGGAAGGGCTCGCCCCACTCAAGGCATTCCTCGAGGAGTTCTGGGACGAACGCCTCGACGCACTCAAACGTGAAGCGGAACGAGAGGAGAGGAAGGAACGTGGACGCTGCGACTGAGAGCACCACGGTCGAGCGCGAGCTCGCGATCGACGCCAGCCCCGAGACCGTGTGGGAGTTCTTCGTCGACGCGGACAAGGCGACGCGCTGGATGGGGATGTCGGCCTCGCTCGACCCGCGCCCCGGCGGGGGTTATCGGGTCGAGGTGATCCCGGGCAACGTCGCGATCGGCGAGTTCGTCGAGCTACGAGCCGCCCGCGCGATCGTGGCCGACTGGGGTTCCGGGGCCCGAGCGGCGCAGCCGATGTCGCGTCCCGACGTCGACAGACCGCGACGTCGTCCTGGCTCACCGACTTCGGCGACGAACGCATCGTCCGCTTCGGCCCACGAACGTCGACCGGTTCATGGTCGGCCGAGCTGCCGACGGCCGGCGCGGCCGTGCGACCAGCTCTTCGGCGGCTCGTCGTGGCGAGGTGTGCGGTGACGGAGTCCGGCGCCGACAAGCTCGTGGTCGTCCGCACCGATGTCAGTGACCTTGCGACGAGCGAGGCGAGGACCTCGATGCCCTCGTCGATCTGCGACTCGTCGACCATGCTGAACGACAGGCGCACCTTGTCCGCGCCGCTTCCGTCCGCGTAGAACAGGCCGCCGGGGACGATCCCGACACCGTTCTCGACCGCTCGTTGCGCGAGGTCGGACGAGTCGACGCCGTCCGGGAGCGTGAGCCACGAGAAGAAGCCGCCCTGCGGACGCGTCCACGTCGTGCCGGGCGGCATGAACCGCTCGAGCGCGGCGAGCATGCGCTCCGACTTGCGCCGGTAGAGCGCGCGCGACTGCGCGAGCTGCTCCTCGATCCAGCCGCGGCGCACGTACTCCTCGAACAGCCTCTGCCCGAGCGCGCCTGCGCACTGGTCGGTGTTCTGCTTCGCGTTCACGAGCTGCGCGGAGATCTCGGCCGGCCCGACTGCCCACCCGAGCCGGACGCCGGGGAAGAACGTCTTCGACGTCGTCCCGAGCTGCACGACCGTGTCCGGCGCGAGGCTCCAGAGGCTCGGCAGCGCGTCGTCCTCGAACGCGAGCTCGCGGTACGCGACGTCCTCGACGATCAGGAACCCGTGGCGCCGCGCGAGCTCGACGAGCCGCTCGCGACGGTCGGTCGACATGCTCACGCCCGCCGGGTTCTGGTGGTCGGGGATCGTGTAGAGCAGCTTCGGGCGCACGCCGTCTGCGAGCCGCTGCTCGAGCTCGTCGACCCGGAGCCCGTGCTCGTCCATCGGGACGGCGACCAGCGCGGCGTCGTAGCCGCGGAACGCCATGATCGCGCCGAGGTACGTCGGCGCCTCGACGACGGCGACGTCGCCCGGGTCGAGGAACGTCTTCGAGACGAGCTCGAGGCCTTCGATCGCGCCGCTCGCGATCAGCAGCTCGTCCTCGGCGGGCCTGCGTCCCTGCGTCGCCTCGAGGCGCGACGCGACCGCGTCGAGCGGTCCGGCCAGGCCGCGGGTCGGTGCGTACTGGAACGCGCTCGTCTCCCCGCTTGCCGCGAACTCGGTGAGCAGCGCAGCCGCGCGTTCGCGCGGAAACGTCGAGGGATCCGGGAAGCCGCCGGCGAACGAGATCAGCCCGGGGAGGCCGAGCAGCGAGAGAATCGCGGCGATACCCTCGCCTACATCACCTCCCGTCCGCCGGGCGAAGCGCTGCGCGTCAGGCGTGACGGCCACGACGCGAATCTAGCGCAGCTTGACATCGCACCGGCTACAGGCGGATAGTCCCCTCGCCGTCCCACGGAAACCGAGGAGGAGAGGTGAAGTCATTCCGTAGGCGTGCCGTCGGCCTGGTCGTAGCCGTCGCCGCCTTGACCGCGCTCGCTGCGCCGTCGTCCGCAGGGGCGAGCGCCGCGACGCAATGGAACCTGAACGCGACCACCGTACTGACCGGCCCTGCCAGTTGGCAGGCACCGCCTGTCTCGATGTTGCATCTCGCGATGGTGCACGCTGCGGTGTACGACGCAGTGAACGCGATCGACGGCGGCTATGCGCCGTACCTCGTGTCGCCGAGCGCAACACCGTTCGACTCGCAGGACGCAGCGGCGGCGTCAGCTGCGTACCACGTCCTGACCAGCATCCTGATCGACGTGCCGGGGGATCAGTCGGCGGTGCAGACGACGCTCGATGCGATGTACGCCGCTGCGCTTCACCCCAGTCAGATTCCCGACGGTCTTGCGAAGACCCGGGGGATCGCCGTCGGGGTGGCAGCCGCGAACGCGATGATCGTGGCGAGAACGGGCGACGGACGGTTCGGGGCGTGCTGCTTCACCGTGCCCGCCGTGCCGGGACCCGGCGATTGGCGTCCGCTCGCAAGCGGGAACGACCCGAACGGCTGGATCCGGAACGTGACGCCCTTCCTGATCAACAGCGCGGCGCAGTTCCGCACGAAGGGTCCATGGCCGCTGACGAGCCCGCAATACGCGCGCGAGTTCGACGAGGTGAAGGCGCTCGGGGCCAAGACGAACTCGACGCGGACGCAGCACCAGACCGACGCGGCGGTGTACTGGGCCCAGCACCCGGGGAGGACCTGGTCTCGGATCGTTCGTGGTCTGGAAACGGAGCGTGGGCTCTCGACCGCCGACGGTGCACGCCTCTACGCCCAGATCTATCTGACCGCTGCCGACTCGGCGATCAGCGTCTGGGCCGACAAGGAGTACTGGGGGTTCTGGAGGCCGCTCACGGCGATCCAAGAGGCCGGGAGTGACGGCAACTCGAGAACAGACGCGGATCCGACCTGGGATTCGCTGATCGCGAGCCCGCCGTACCCGGACCACCCGTCCGGTCACCTCGGACTGAGTGGGAGCCACATCGAAACGCTGTCGGAGTTCTTCCACACCGACCACATGGCGTGGACGGACACGGTCCCGGCAACGGCAACGACACCGGCGATCACGATGTCGTACACCCGCCTCTCCGAAGCGCTCGACGAGATCATCAGCGTGCGCGTCTGGTCGGGCATCCACTTCCGCAGGGCGGACGAGCAGTCTGCTCGACCTCGCGAAGGACGATCGCGAAGTGGCGCAAGCACCACTACTTCAAGAAGGCGCACTGAGGTAGAGACGGAAGCAGCAGGGAGGGCGGACGAGCGTCCGCCCTCCCGGGGCCGCGACGATCGCCCTGAAACCCTGTCTACGGATGCGCCGCGCGCAGACGGTTGACCCGCGCCGCCGCGAGCATCAGTCCGAGCACGAGCACGGCTGCACCGCCGAAACCGATCGCCACGCTGCGAAGACTCCAGTCGCCTGAGGTCCGCGCCTCTGACGTCGTCATCGTCGCTGCGGGGACGACCTGCATGTCGATCACGAACCTCGGCTTACTCGACACGCTTCCCGAGTCGTCGAGGCGCCTGACGTCGTACGCCGGGTCGTAGCTGTCTGGATACGCGGTCGCGTTCGGCGCGAGCACCGCTGCGGCCGCGAGTCCGACGACGAGGACGCGGCTGAACCGTCGCGTCCGATTCCCAGTGGTGGTCTCCATCGTCTTCTCCCTGCACTAGCTGCCGGTCACCGGGATCGTGCGGCCGTCGCCTTGCGCTGCAGTGTGCACGCGGCTAAAGCAGCGCTTAAACGCGCGGTCCCTTCCTAGCTACAGCGCCAGGAGCTTTCGAAGCGCTCCTGCCGTCCCCGGCCAGCGCAGCTCGCTCGCCGCTTCGCCGGCGTTGCACCATCGGTGGCCGTCGTGCTCCCAGTCGAGCGTCGGCTCCCAGTCGTCCGGCGCCGCCACGCGAAAGCACGTCACTCCGACTGCAAGCACCGATGGTTCGTCTCGGTCAGTGGGCTCTTTGGTCAGCGTCGAGACGTACTCCGTCGCCTCGATCCCCGTCGTCAGCCGGGCCGCGAGCCCGGTCTCCTCGCGCAGCTCCCGTTCGGCGGCTTCCACCGCCGTCTCGCCGGGCTCGACGCCACCGGCGACGACGTGCCAGTAGCCGCCCTGCTTCGGCGACCTGTGGACGAGCAGAACGTCCCGGCCGCCGCGTCGCGTCACGAACACGGCCACCTCTGCACCCGTACGCACCGTTCACATCACCCGTCTCGAAGATTCGCAGAATCGCGCATCGACACGGCTCCCGCCTAGTGGGATGCTTTTGGGAGCCATCCGACCGAGTAAGGGAGGAACGATGTACAGGAGGAGACTGATCGCCGTGGCGAGCATGCTCGTCATCCTGGTCGTCGCCGCCACAGGAGTGGCTTCTGCCGCGGACGACGACGGGCAGTCGAGGGGCCAGCCGTTCGCGCTCGTCGGGACGTGGGAGGTGACGCTGATGCTCCCCGGCGCGCCGCCCGCGCGCGTGCTCGCGACCTTCAACGCCGACGGGACGACCGTGGAGAGCGCCGCCGCTCCGCCGACCACCCGTGGCGCGTCGCACGGGGTGTGGAAGCGGACCGGGAACGATCTCTACTCCGTCACAAGGGTCTTCTTCCGGTTCAACCCGACGACGGGCGCGTTCATCGGCACGACGAAGGTGAACGCGACGGCACGGGTCGCGCCGGACCGGCAGACCTTTGCGGCTGTCTCGATCTCCGAGTTGCGTGACCCGGCGGGCGCGCTGATCCTCGGGGGGCTGCGCGGTACCGCGACGGCCGTTCGGATGGAGGTGGAGGAGATCCCGGAACAGCCCTAAGACAGAAACAGGTCCGGCGGGACCAGTGACTGCCGTTCCACCGGCCGCGCTACTCGGGCAGCCAGCCCTCGACGTAGCGGGTCGGTTCGCGCCGCGTGAAGCGCGCGTACGCCTGCTTCGCGTCGGTCGTGTCCTGCTCGACGCTGACGTCGTGGCGCTGCGCGGCCTCGTCCACCGTGTAGCCGCCCCAGCCCGGCCCGTCCGCGTGGTCGCGCGCGCCGACCGCCAGCACCAGGCACGGCGCGTCGCCGGCGCCGACGATGATGTGCTTCGTCTCGGGAGGGCAGTGCACGAAGTCCCACTGCCGTAGCGGGCGCTCCTCGCCCTCGACGAGCAGCAGCGCCTCACCGGCGAGCACGAGGAAGTCCTCCTGGTCGGCCTCCCAGTGGTAGAGCCCCATCGACTCGCCCGGCCGGAGCACGCTGAGGTTGATCCCGAGCTGGTGGAAGTCCTGCTCGCCCTCCGCGTAGCCCTCGAACGGACAGATGGCCGACCGCCCCGGCGTGTGGAGCCAGCGCGCCTCGCGTGCGTTGAGGACGAACCAGCCCTCACCCTTCGGGACGAGTCCGTGTGCCGTCGCGTCGAGCCGAGACTCGGGAACCACAGGTGGAGCCTGCCGACGACGTATGCGAACATGTGTTCGCATGGAGGCGACGATTCTCCACGCGGACCTCGACTCGTTCTACGCGTCGGTCGAGCAGCGCGACGACCCGAGCCTGCGCGGGCGGCCGGTGATCGTCGGCGCCGGCGTCGTCCTCGCGGCGAGCTACGAGGCGAAGGCCTTCGGCGTGCAGACGCCGATGCCGCTCGGTCGGGCGCGGCGCCTCTGCCCGCAGGCGATCGTCGTCCCGCCTCGGATGGAGGCGTACTCCGCGGCGAGCAAGGCGGCGTACCGCGTCTTCGACGACATCTCGCCCTTCGTCGAGGGACTGTCCATCGACGAGGCGTTCCTCGACGTGCGCGGCATGCGCCGGATCGCCGGGGAGCCCGTCGAGATCGCCGAGCGGCTACGACGTGCGGTGCGCGAGCGCGTCGGTCTGCCGATCACGGTCGGCGTCGCTCGGACGAAGTTCCTCGCGAAGGTCGCGAGCGCCGTCGCGAAGCCCGACGGGCTGCTGCTCGTCGCGCCCGACCGCGAGCTCGACTTCCTCCACGCGCTTCCGGTCGAGAGGCTCTGGGGTGTCGGCGCGGTGACGGCCGAGAAGCTCCGTCGCTGCGGGATCGGCACCGTCGGGGAGCTGGCCGACTTCCCCGAGTCCGCGCTCGAGGCCATGCTCGGCCGCGCGCAGGGCCGCCACCTGCACGCGCTCGCCCACAACCGCGACCCGCGCCCCGTCCACCCGGGACGGCGTCGACGCTCGATCGGCTCGCAGCGCGCACTCGGCCGTTCGCCGAGGTCACCGGCCGAGATCGATGCGGTCGCGATCGGCCTCGTCGAGCGTGTCACCCGCCGGATGAGAACCGCGGGTCGCGTCGGCCGCACGGTCGTGCTGCGGCTGCGCTTCGACGACTTCTCCCGCGCGACCCGCTCGCACACGCTCCCTCGCCCCACCGCGCACACCGGCACGATCCTCGAGACGACGCGCGAGCTCCTGGCCGCGGCGATGCCGATGATCGAGCGCGAGGGCATCACGCTCGTCGGCATCTCGGTCGCGAACCTGGACGACGACGGGGCCCTCCAGCTCGTGCTCCCGCTCGACGGGCACGACGGGGTCACGCTCGACGAGGCGTTGGACGAGATCCGCGAGCGCTTCGGCCCGAACGCGGTCATCCGCGCGGTGTTGCTCGGGCGTGACCACGGTCTGACCGTTCCGCTGCTCCCGGACTGAGCGGCCGGTTAACGTTTCGACGATGATCCGCTTCGCGCTCAAGAGCCTCGCCGGCCGCAAGCTCCGCACGACGCTGACCGCCCTCGCCATCGTCCTCGGCGTCGCGATGGTGAGCGGCAGCTATGTCCTCACGGACACGATCGACAAGGCGTTCGACGCGATCTTCGTCGACTCGTACGCGGGGACGGACACGGTCGTGACGGGGAAGGACCCGGGTTTCGGCTTCGAGGGAGAGTCCGCGCAACCGCCGCCGATCCCCGAGCAGACGCTCGAGCGCGTGCGCGCGGTCGACGGGGTCGAGGTCGCGACCGGCGCGCTCTTGGACTTCCAGGTCAAGCTGCTGCGACCCGACGGGGAGCGCATCGGCGGCGGCGGCTCCCCGTCGTTCGCCTTCGGCATCGACACCGCGCCGGAGTACGAGCGGTTCAACCCGCTCAATCTCGTCGAGGGCCGCTGGCCGAGCGGCGGCGGCGAGGCTGCGATCGACGAGGGGCTCGCCGACGAGGAGAACCTGCAGCTCGGAGACCGCATCGGGGTGGCCGCGCTCGGGCCTGCGCGGGAGTTCGCGATCGTCGGCATCGCGAAGTACGGCGACCTCAGCTCGATCGGCGGCGCCGCGTTCGCGATTCTGGACGTCCCGACCGCGCAAGCGCTGCTCGACAAGGAAGGGCAGCTCGACTCGGTGCAGGCCGCCGCAGCCGAGGGCACGACGCCTGAGGAGCTCACGCAGCGCATCGCGGCTGAGCTCGGCGCGGACTTCACCGTGCGCAGCGGCGTCGAGCAGGCGAACGAGCAGTCGAGCGAGATCGCGACCTTCACCTCGATCATCCGCTACTTCCTGCTCTCGTTCGCCGGCATCGCGCTCTTCGTCGGCGCGTTCGTCATCTTCAACACGCTCTCGATCACCGTGGCGCAGCGGATGCGGGAGTTCGCGATCGTGCGGACGCTCGGCGCGTCGCGCCGCCAGGTGCTCGGCTCGGTCACGCTCGAGGCGCTCGTGATCGGCTTCGGCGCTTCCGTCGTCGGCCTCTTCGCCGGGCTCGGGCTCGCGGTTGGGCTCAACGAGCTCTTCCGGGCGCTCAACTTGGACCTCCCTCGCACCGAGACGGTGTTCGCGACGCGCACGATCGTCGTTTCGCTGCTCATCGGGACGCTGGTGACGCTTGCGGCTGGGCTCCTGCCCGCGCTCCGAGCGACGCGCGTTCCTCCGATCGCCGCGGTGCGTGAGGGCGCGACGCTGCCACGTGGCCGCTTCGCCCGCTGGACCCCGTACATCGCCGCAGTGATCGTCGCGATCGCCGTGGTGGCGCTCGCCTACGGGACGCTCGCAGAGGGGATACCGGTCGGCGAGCGGTTCAGCCTGCTCGGCGTTGGCGTGCTCTCCCTGTTCGTCGGGGTCGCGATGCTCTCGTCGCGGCTGGTGCGGCCGCTGGTTCGAATCGTCGGCCTCCCGGCGCGGCGAATCGGCGGGGCGGCTGGGAAGATCGCCGAGGGCAACGCACAGCGAAACCCGGGCCGCACGGCGTCGACGGCCGCGGCGCTGATGATCGGGATCGCGCTCGTCACCTTCGTCTCGGTGCTCGCGAACGGAGTGCGCGTCTCGAACAGCGACGCGATCGAGCGGCAGATCCAGTCGGACCTCATCGTCACCTCGCAGGACGGCTACTCGGAGTTCCCCGCCGCCGCCGGCGTCGCGATCGCGCAGGCTGACGGTGTCGCTCTCGCGAGCAACGTCCGGCAAGAGATCGCAGAGGTCGCCGGCCGGGGTGGGAACCTGACCGGCCTCGACGAGCACATCAACGAGGTCTACGACCTGCGCTGGGAGGAGGGGTCGGACGACGTCGTCACGCAGCTCGGTGCGAATGGGGCTGTCGTGCCGAGCAACGTCGCCGAGGACCGCGACCTCTCGGTCGGCGACACGGTGGCCGTGCGCTCGACGAGCGACGAGCAAAAGGAGTTCGTCGTCCGGGGGATCTACGAGGGCAGCCCGTTCTATCCATTGCTCGGCACGCTGAGCATCTCCCAGCAGGCGTTCGACGACCTTTACGACCGCCCGCGCAACCGCTTCACGCTCGTCAACGTCGAGGGCGACGAGACGGCGACCCGGGCGAGCGTCGAGCAGGCACTCGAGGGCTTCCCGGACACGCGGGTCTTCACGCGGCCCGAGTGGATCGCCAAAGAGGACCAGGAGATCCAGCAGTTCCTGCTGCTGCTCTACGTCCTGCTCGCTCTGTCGGTGATCATCAGCCTCTTCGGCATGGTGAACACGCTTGCGTTGTCGGTGTTCGAGCGCACGCGCGAGCTGGGGATGCTGCGCGCAGTCGGGATGACCCGGCGGCAGACGCGCCGCATGATCCGCCACGAGAGCGTGATCACCGCGCTGATCGGCGCCGCGCTCGGGCTGCCGCTTGGGATCCTTCTGGCGGCGCTCGTGACGAATGCGCTCGGCCAGTACGAGCTGAGTTTCGCCGTGCCACTCGGGCAGCTGGTGGTGCTCGCGATCGTCGCCGTGGTCGCCGGGATCCTCGCTGCGATCACGCCCGCGCGGCGCGCAGCGAAGCTCGACCCGCTCAGGGCTCTCCAGTACGAGTGAAGGTCTCGGCCGAGTCCGCGCGGCGCTTCCTCGTCGCGCGTCAACTACTCGCGCCGGCGCGCTCGCTCGAGGGTGGCCGCGACGCCGTGCTCGAGGTGTTCCGCCGGTTCGGATCGGTCCAGTACGACCCGATCGACGTCGCCGGGCGCACGCACGATCTCATGCTGCACGCGCGCGTCGCCGGCTACGACCCCGCCTGGTGCGACGAGCTCTACGAGCGGCGAGAGATCTTCGAGGCGTTCAACAAGGGGCTCTCCTTCGTGTACACGCCCGAGTTCCCCTGGTTCCGCGCGCCGATTCGCGGGAGCCAGCCGGCCGTGATCGCGGAGAACCCTGAGGTGGGGGCGAGAGTGCTCGAACGAATCAAAGTCGAGGGACCGCTGTCGTCGCTCGACTTCGAAAGCGAGCGCGGGAGCACGACCGACTGGTTCGGGATCCCGACCAACACGGTCCGCGCGCTGCTCGAGGCGTACACGCTGACGGGCGTGCTCGGGCTTGCGCGACGCGACGGCAAGCGCCGGTACTACGACCTGCTCGAGCGACTGCTCCCGGCGAAGGTCCTTCGGCAGGACATTCCGCTGCACGAACAGCTGCGCCACAAGGTCCACTCGCGCTACCGCTCGCACGGGCTGCTCAGCGTGAGTGGCGGCGGAGACATCTTCAGCGGCATCGGCCCCGCGAAGCCCGACCCGCGGTGGCCCGGGAATCCGGGCCGAACCGCGCTCCGCGAGGAGCTCGTCGAGAACGGCGACCTCGTTCCGGTTCAGGTCGAGGGCGTGGGCAAGCGGTTCGTGCTCCGCGAGGAGGTCGGGCTGCTGGAAGCGCCGCCGGAGCCGCCCGCGTCCGTCGCGTTCCTGCCGCCGTTCGACCCGGTGGTCTGGGACCGTCGCCTCCTCGGCTCGCTGTTCGGGTTCGACTACGTGTGGGAGCTCTTCCACCCGCCGGCCAAGCGGCGGTGGGGCTGGTACGTGCTGCCGATCCTCTTCGGCGACCGGCTCGTCGGCCGCATCGAGCCGCGGATCGACCGCGCCGGTGGCCGCGTGGAGGTGATCGGGCTCTGGTGGGAGGACGGCTTCCAGCCGAAGCGCGCCGACGGGTTCGTCGACGCGATGCGCGACGCGCTCGAGCGTACCTCCGCTTCGCGCGGCAGCGAGCGGCTCGAGTGGGTGCCGCACGCTCGCGAAGGAGAAACGTCTCCTCGGTGGGACCTGACGTCTGCCGGACGCTCTTGTGCGAGCGGCGATGAGGAGCGTACGCTGTCACGAATTCGCGGAGAACTCACCGATGCGCATTCTCTCTGACCCGCGTCGCTTCGCTCGGCTCGGCTCCGGCCTCTGCTTGATTGCCGCTCCGCTGACGCTGCTCGTCGGCGCGCTCCTCCATCCGGATCCGGGTGACTCGGCGAGCGCGCACGTCGCTGCCATCGCCGACAACCCGAGTCGAAACTACGCGTCGCACACCCTGATCCTCGTGGGGCTCGCGCTCTTCATTGGTGCGATTCTCGGACTCGTTCACCTGCTCGAGGAGCGATCGCCGGCGGCTGGCGAACCTCGGCGGTGTGCTCGCGACGGTCGGTGTCCTCGGCGCGACCTCGATCGTCGCCGTCGACGGAATCGCCTTCACGCAGATCGGTCAGTCGGACGCGAATGCGGAGCAGATGGTTGCCCTGCTCGACCGAATCATGGAGTCCACCGGCGCGCGCGCGATCGCAGTCGTGGGTGCATTGTCGTTCCTGCTCGGGATGCTCCTGCTCGCGTACGGGCTGTGGCAGGCGCGAGTCGCGCGGTTGTGGATTGCGCCGGCCGTCGCAGCCGCCGCAATCGGATTCTTCCTCGGCCAAGTGACAGACGACCCGGTCATCTTCGCGACTGCGTTCGCGCTCTACCTCGTCGCCCTCGCGCCGCTCGGTTGGGCGGTTCTGAGCAAGTCAGATGACGAGTGGGCGGGCGACCAGGCGCCTACCGCCGTGGCCTGAACCTCGAACCCCGCTCGGTCGGCTGAAGCGGCCGTGGGTACCCTGAGTGCGTCGGTTTCGTCTCGAGAGGAGTTGACGGGTGATGAACGGTTCGGTCGAAAAGGCGATCCTCGCCGGCGGGTGTTTCTGGGGGATGCAGGACCTGATCCGAAAGCGTCCCGGTGTCGTGTCGACGCGGGTCGGTTACTCGGGCGGCGACGTCCCGAACGCGACGTACCGCAACCACGGCACGCACGCGGAGGCGATCGAGATCGTCTTCGATCCTGAGCAGACCTCGTACCGCGACCTGCTCGAGTTCTTCTTCCAGATCCACGACCCGACGACGCGGAACCGTCAGGGCAACGACAGCGGGATGAGCTATCGCTCGGCGATCTACTACGTCGACGACGAGCAGCGCCGCGTCGCGGAGGACACGATCGCGGACGTCGAGGCGTCCGGCATCTGGCCGGGGAAGGTCGTCACCGAGGTTGAGCCGGCCGGGCCCGTTCTGGGAGGCCGAGCCCGAGCATCAGGACTACCTCGAGCGGTATCCCAACGGGTACACGTGCCACTTCCCGCGGCCGAACTGGGTTCTGCCGCGGCGCACGGCCGCAGTCGCCGACTGAGCGCTACCGCACGACGCGGTACTCGAGGTGCGTCACGTCGTCGTCCCGGCTGAGCCCGGTCTGTTCCAGCTCGACTCGCTCCGGGAGAACGTCGAACAGCCGGCGACCGCCTCCGAGCAGGACGTCGACGACGTGGATCCTGAGCTCGTCCACGAGCCCCGCGGCGAGGTACTGCTGGTCGATGTTCGCGCCCATGAGCCCGATCCGCTTCTCGCCGGCGGCCTCCCGCGCCTTCGCGAGCGCACGCTCGATCCCGTCGGTGACGAACGTGAAGACCGGGTCCGCGTCCGCGATCGGGTTGTGCGTGACGACGAAGCACGGGACCTCGCCGAGCGGGCCCTTGCCGCCCCAGTTGTCGATCGAGTTGTCGTACGAACGGCGGCCCATGATCACCGCGCCGGTCCCTTCGGTCAGGTCGCCGAGGAAGCGCTCGAACACGGCCGGGTCGTCGAACGCCCAGTTGTGGAGCCTCATCCCGTCCTCGCCCAGCCCCTGCTCCGGGTTGTCGTTCGGCGCTGCGATGTAGCCGTCCAGCGACATGCTCATGTCGATCACCACGCTGCCCATCTCGCCTCCTCTGTTCGCCCGATTAGACAGGAGAACACTCTGAGTGCCACGATGAGCGGGTGTCGACGACCGCCACGGACGAGGCCCTCGGTCGCGGGTACGAGTCGCTCGTGGCCGGCCGCTGGAGCGACGCGCGAGCCGCATTTCAGGAAGCGCTCGACCTGACCGACTCCGCCGAGGCGCTCGACGGGCTCGGCCGCGCGCTGTGGTGGCTCCGGGACGAACGCGGCGCGGTCGTCCACCGAGAGCGCGCCTATGCGGGGTTCCGGCGGGACGGAGACCTCGCGCGCGCGGCGCGCATCGCGCTCTGGCTCTCGCGCGAGTACCTGCTCGCGTTCGACAACGACGCCGCATCGCGGGGCTGGCTCGCACGGGCGGAGCGCCTCTTGCGTGACGTGGCTCCGGGCGCCGAGGCGGGCTGGCTCGACCTGACACGCTCCGAAGGGGTGCGCGACCCGGGGGAGGCCGCGTCGTTCGCCTCCGCGGCGCTCGACGTCGCCCTCGTCACCGGCGACCTGGACCTCGAGCTCCGTGCGCTGGCGCAGCTCGGCCTCGCGGAGGTGTCGCTGGGAGAGTCCGATCGCGGCCTCGCTCGGCTCGACGAGGCGATGGCGGCGGCGACGAGCGGTGAGCCCGCCACGCTCGAGACGTTCGCGGACATCTGCTGCACCCTGATGCTCGCCTGCGAGCGCGCCGGAGACAGCGAGCGTCCGCAGCAGTGGAGCGCCGTCCTCGACGACTTCGTCCGAGCACACGACCACGTGACGCTGCTCGCGTTCTGTCGGACGTGCTGTGCGGACGTCTACGCGGCGAACGGACGGATCGACTCCGCCGAGGAGGAGCTCGAGCTCGCGGTGCGTGAGCTCACCGCGGCGGGCCAGCGCTCACGCTGCATCCCTCCTTCCGCTCGCCTGGCGGAGATTCGCGTGCTCCAGGGCCGCTTCGACGAGGCCGAGCAGCTGCTCGACGGGCTCGAGGCGGAGCCCGAGGCCCTGCGCGCCCGGGTCGCCGTGCGCATCGCCCGCGGTGAGCCCGCCGCTGCGTCGGCGCTCCTGGCGCGCCGGCTCGACGAGCTCGGGTGGACGAACCTGCTCGCCGCGCCGCTCCTCGCGCAGCTCGTCGAGGCGCGCCTGCTCGAGGGCCGTCTCGACGGTGCGACGGCGGCGGCTTCCGCGCTGGAGGAGATCGCCGAGGTCCGAGGGCGGGAGCGCGTCGAGGCGCTCGCGACGGCGTCCCGTGGCCGAATCGCCTTCGCCGAGGGTCGCGCGGACGCGGCCGACCTCCTGCTCGCGGCGGTGAACCGTTTCGCCGCGCTCGGCGCGCGTCTGGACGCGGCCCGGACGCGCCTCGAGCTGGCCCGCGCGCTCGCCGTGCCCTCGCCGGAGATCGCCGTCGACACGGCAAGGCACGCGCGCACCGAGCTCGAAGCGCTCGGCGCGCTGCGCGACGCCGACGCCGCCGCCGCGCTGATGCGCTCGCTGGGCGCGAAGGGTCGAGCCGGGCCGCGGGCCGCAGGCCTCCTGAGCCGGCGCGAACGCGAGGTGCTCGGGCTCCTCGGCGACGGCCTCTCCAACCGCGAGATCGCCGAGCGGCTGTTCATCAGCCCGAAGACCGCGGAGCACCACGTCAGTCGGATCTACGGGAAGCTCGGCGTGAGCTCGCGTGCCGAGGCCGTGGCGTACGCCACGCGGAATCTCGGGGCCGAATAGGGGAGATCCCCCTACCGGCCGCGCCGCCACCGCGCGAAGCTCCGGCGGTCAAGGAGAAAGGAGGACGGAATGTCCGAGCAGAACAAGGAGATCGTCCGCGACTACTACGCGCGCGTCATCAACGGACGCGACCTCGACGCCGTCGAGGAGTTCTTCGCGGACGAGCGCATGGTCGAGGGCGTGAGGGGCGGGTGCTTCCGCTACTTCGAGGCGTTCCCCGACATGCACGTGTCGCTCGACGAGCTCATCGCCGAGGGCGACCGCGTGTTCCTGCGCTCGACGTTGACCGGGACGCACGACGGCGAGTACAAGGGGATCCCGCCGACGGGACGCCATGTCGCCGCGGAGTGCGCCGAGGTGTTCCGGATCGCCGACGGCAGGTTCGCCGGCTACTGGTGCATGACGAACGTCGCCGGACTGATGCGCCAGCTCACCGAAGAGCCCGTGCCGGCGACGGCCTAGCCCGAAAGGAGATCCGATGGCCAAGGCATCCAAGACGACGGCATCCGAGTCGATCGAGCTCGAAGGGTACGAGGGCCACTTCGAGGACTTCGGGCCGTACACCGTGGGGTTCGAGACGTACACCGCCGACGCCGACCTGGCGCCGCTCTTCGCGGGCCTGCCCGACGACCGGTGTCAGTGCCCGCACATGGGCTACGTCGTGAAGGGGAAGGTGAAGTTCACGTTCGGCGACGGACGCGAGGAGATCTACGAGGCCGGGGACGCGTACTACGCGCCGCCGGGGCACCTCCCCTACCTGTACGCAGGGTCCGAGGTCGTCGAGTTCAGCCCGTCGAAGGAGCTCCAGCAGACGCTCGAGGTCGTCGAGCAGAACATGGCGGCGATCGGCGGCTGAGCGACTTGTATACCTCGCGGTGCTATGTATAGTATCGCGAGGTATGCACATCGACAAGGACCTCGTCGCGGCCTCGGCGACCCCGCTCGTGCTCTCGATCCTGGCGGAGGATGAGAGCTACGGCTACGCGATCCTCAAGCGCGTGCGCGCGCTCTCGGGCGGCGAGCTCGAGTGGACCGACGGGATGCTCTACCCGCTGCTCCACCGCCTCGAGCGGCTCGGGCACGTGAAGACGGACTGGCGGACGCCGCCGGAAGGGCGACGCCGCAGGTACTACGTGATCACCAAGGACGGGCGCGCCGCGCTCGCGGACCAGCAGCGGCAGTGGGAGACCGTGACGCGCGCGCTGAACGACGTCTGGCGGCTGGCGGCGGTGGAGGCGTGATGGAGAGCGTGGAGTCGCAGATCGCAGAGTGGCGCGCGTACGTCGCGGGCGCGCCCGGCGTGAACGGCCGCGACGTCGACGAGCTCGAGGACCACCTTCGCGGCCAGATCGCCGAGCTGAACGAGGCCGGCCTCGCGGACGACGAGGCGTTCCTCGTCGCCGTGAAGCGGATGGGCGACCTCGACGCGCTGTCCCGCGAGTTCGCGCGCGAGCACAGCGGCCGGCTCTGGAAGCAGCTCGTCCTGAGCGGCGGCGACGAGCCCGCGCGCGCGATGGGCGGCTGGCTCGAGGCGTTCCTGTTCGGCCTCGCCGCGGCCGTCGCGCTCCAGATCGCGCGCCTCGCCGCGGGCTTCCCCGACGAGGAGCCGTACTGGCTGCTTCGAAACGTCAGCCTGTTCGTGTTGCCGTTCCTCGCCGGCGTACTTCGCGCGGCGGCGGGAGCTCGACGCGCGCGGCTGGGTGCTGACCGCGGTGCCGTTCGCGCTCGCCGCGCTCGTGGTCAACCTCTATCCGTGGGACGCGGACTCGACGACCGAGACGCTCGTCGCGCTCCACCTGCCCGTCGTGCTCTGGTTCGTCGTCGCGTACCCGTACATGGGCGGCACGCTCCGATCGCACGAGCGGCGCATGGACTTCGTCCGCTTCACGGGCGAGTGGTTCATCTACTACGTGCTGATCGCGCTCGGCGGCGGCGTGCTCATGGGGCTGACCGCGGCGATCCTCGAGCCGACGGGCGTCGACGTCGAGCGCGTCTTCGAGTGGGTGATTCCGTCGGGCGCCGCCGGCGCCGTGGTCGTGGCCGCGTGGCTCGTCGAGTCGAAGCAGCGGGTCGTGGAGAACATGGCGCCGGTGCTCACGATGCTCTTCACGCCGCTGTTCGCGGTGATGCTGGTCGCCGCCGCCGTCACCTACGCCGCGACCGGGCTCGGCGACGCGTTCGACCGCGACCTCGTCAGCGTCTTCGACGCGCTGCTGGTCGTCGTGCTCGCGCTCGTCCTGTACGGGATGTCCGCGCGCGACCCGTCGGAGTCGCCGGGCTGGATGGACCGCATCCAGCTGGTCGCCGTCGTCAGCGCGCTCGTGCTCGACGTGATGGTGCTCGGCTCGATGATCGCCCGGATCGGCGACCTCGGGTTCACCCCGAACCGAACGGCAGCGCTCGGCCTCAACCTCGTCCTGCTCGTGAACCTGGCCGGGGCCGCGTGGCTCTCGGCGCGGTTCCTCACCGGGCGCAGCAGGCTCCACCGGCTCGAGCGCTGGCAGACGACCTACCTGCCCGTGTTCGCCCTGTGGGCCGCCGCGGTCGTGGTCGTCCTGCCGCTGCTGTTCGGCTTCAGCTGAGCCCGCGCTTCGCTAAGCGCGCCGATTCCGCAAAACGCCTGCTGGAGCAGGATTCGTTTTCGGGTCACGAGCTCGCGGTATGCCTACATCGAAAGCAACAGTGTAAGCGCGTCGCATGCTCGACGCAGCACGACCAAGCAACAGTTCCAGCAGAACTCTCCGAGCAGATCATAGCCGCAGATTCAGCAGGCGTTCTCCGGATGTGCCGGAGCAGGAGCTGACGCAAGGCGCAGAGCAATCCGGATCAGCTGGTGTCCACGATCGAGCAGAAGACTGGTCAGCCGAAGGATCAGATCGAGCAGCAGCTCAAGCAGCTCGTCAGCCGCGTCTAGCCGCGTCGGCGGCTACGCGACGTGAGAGAGGCCCCGTTCGGGGCCTCTCTCTGTGCTCAAGCGTCTGCTCGCCGACGTCCGATCTACGATCGGTAGATGGGCGAGGAAACGATCCACCAGGCAATCGAAGCGAGCGCGGAGTACAACGAGAAGCTCGAGGGCGCGCTGCTCGTCGGCTGGGTCGATGGTCGCCGAGTGGGTCGGTGTGGACGGCACACGTTCGCTCGTGCGCATGGCAGGGACGCCCGGGGGGACCGTCCCACCCATCTGGCAGACCAAGGGCTATCTCCACGACTCGCTCTACGGCGACTGGGAGAGCTAGCCAGCTTCGGAACGGCGAAGCCGGTCAGGTCGGTGCCTCGCTGCACGACCTGGCGCCCGAATGCATGCCGCTGACGCTCTTACGGATACCTTCCGATGAAGCGCTTCGCCGTATCGGCGCTGAAGCGAAAGGAGCGACGATGTACGCACGCGTGACACGGTTCGAAGGCTCGGAGCCGGCAAAGCTGAAGCAGGAGCTCGGCGAGATGCGCGACCAGATGCAGCGTGGCCTCTCGGACGAGTCGATCGACCAGATGGCCGAGCAGGTGAAAGGCCAGTTCGAGCGCGACGAGGTCGCGAGGCTGCTGGGGGCGATCAAGCGAACGATCGTGCTCGCGGACGCGGAGAAGGGCAGCTCGGCGATGGTGCTCTTCTGTGAGACCGAAGAAGACGCGCGCGGCGTCGACAGGCTGTTCGACGCGATGTCGCCCGGCGATGGCGGCGGCAGACGCGAGAGCGCGGACATTTACGAGGTCGCGATCGATCAGACGTTCTCGACGTAGGAGCTGCGCTTCGAGCGGGCGCTAGCTCGCTGAGCGTGCGCGACGCAGCGCACCGATATAGACGCCCGCGAGCACCAGCGACCCACCGAGCAACAGCCCAACGCCGATCGGCTCGTCGTCCAGCCACGCGGACAGGATGAGCGTGACCACGGGGATGACGACGAACGTGTAGGCCGCGCGGGAGGCCTCCCGAGTACCGGAGCACGACCAGGTACAGCACGAAGACGAGCGCGGATCCCGCCACGACCAGGTACGCGATCGCCAACCACGTGGCTGTGCGGTCCGGAAGCTCGATCTGCTCGCCGGCAATGATCGACGCGACGACGAGGACGCAGCGCGCCGCCGCCATGCCGACGGCGTTCAGCGTCACGGGGTGAACCGGAGGAAACCGCCGAACGACGACGGCCGCCTGCGCGAAGCAGAGCGCGCTGCCCACGGCGGCCAGCACGGAGAGCAGGGGAACCGTTCCGCGAAGCGCCTCGCGCGACATGATCGCGATCCCCGCGAGCGCGACGAGCGCGCCGCCGAGAGCTGCGACGCGGAGTCGCTCCTGCCGCTGCAGCACGGCGAGGAGCAGCGTCGCGAGCGGCACCAACGCGAGCAGAAGCTGCCGAACCCGGCGTGAATCCGAACGAGCGCGTAGTAGGCGAGGGCGAACGCGCCGCCGAAGTTCAGCGCCCCGAAGACGATCGCGCCGGCCAGGGCTTCTCCGCGCGGGATGGGAGAGCCTGAGCACGGCCATCACCGCCAGCAGGAGCGCCGCCGCGAGCGCGAAGCGGAAGCCGGCTCCCCAGAACGGCTCGAGCTCACGGTTGCTGAACCGGACACCGACGCCGTTCCCTCCGGCGAGGATCGCGCCGGCGAAGAAGGCCGCGAGCGGCACGCGCTCGCTCGTGGGGCTCATGCGCCGAGTCTAGGCCGGTCGTTTTGCTGCCACAGGCAACATGTGCGAGCAGATGCTCGTCTCAGGACGCAACGATTCTGCACGCGGACCCGGACGCGTTCCGTGTGTCGAGGGTAAGCCCTATTCGGCTCGGCGGGCCGGCAGTTCTATGGTCTCTGCATGCTGCGAGCCGATGGAGGCAACGGCGTGTCGACAGGCGAGTACTCATCGTCGTTGCGGCGATCGTCGCTGTCGCGTGGTCGGAGTCACCGCCGCGCTTGTCGGCCGCGAGTCGCAGGCGTACAAGACGGGCCGTTCCGTCGGCGTGGCGCTGTTCAAGAGCGGGACACCGCAGGAGAAGTGCGGTGACGTCCGCCAAGGCGCGGGGCTGGAGGGCATGGAGACGGACGACGAGCGGCGCGACTTCTACGAGGGCTGTCTCGCGGGCTACGAGGACATCGCCGACGATCGCTGAGGCCTGATCGGCATCCTCCTGCTCGGAGGCGACTCGGTCAGTCGGCTTCAGCTGATCCCGTTGCCCTCCCTAGCGTTCGCGCAGAAACTCGAGCAGGAGCGCGTTGACCTCGTCTGCTCGTTCGAGGCTCGGTAGGTGCGCCGCCCCGGACACCGTCACGAGTCGGGCGCCGCTGACGGAGTCGGCAACGTGGGCGGCGATCGCCGTGCATGTCCGACACGTCTTCGTCACCCACGAGCACCAGCGTCGGGCAGCGGACCTCACCGAGCCGATCGTTGACCGGAGGCTCGAGCTCCTCCTCTTCCGCGCCGGCCTCCCACGCGTGCTGCTGGAGCTCGTAGGAGCGGAGCACCATCGCGCCCACGGCCGACCGCAGGTCCGCGTCGACCGCCTCCGGGGAGCGGCGCGGCCCATCGACCCACAGACGCAGGCTCGCCTCGGCTGCCGCCGCGAAGTCGCCGCGTTCGAAGGCCGCTTCCTCCTCGCCCAGCCCGCGCGCGTCTCATCGGACCACTCCCAGCGAGGCAAGCCCGGCGCGATCAGGACGAGCCGCTCCACGAGGTCCGGCCGGAGCACCGCCAGCTCGAGAGCCACCCGGCCGCCCATCGAGTTGCCGACGACAGCGGCCGGGCCGTCGAGCAGCGCCTCGACATCGCGCACGTGCGAGAACGGCACAGGCTCCAGTTCCCGCTGCCCGAACCCACGCAGGTCAGGTGCGAGCACCCGATAGCCGGCCGCGCGAAGCACCTCGACCTGCGGCTCCCACATTCGGCTGTCCGCGATCCCGGCGTGAAGCAGCAACACGGTGCTCACCTCGACTAGCGCATCGTCGTTTAGCTGACGACGGCGAACAGCCGCCACTCGCCCGACACGCCTTTGAGCTCCGCCGCGCCGCGGTCCGCGAACTCGAGTTTCGAGCCGGCGACGAGGTCCTTGACCGTGCTGGAAACGAGCACCTCGCCCGGGCCTGCCTGGGCGGCGACGCGCGCGCCGATGTGGACCGCGATGCCTCCCACCTTGCCGTCGACGATCTCGCACTCACCCGTGTGGAGACCGGCGCGGACTTCGATGCCGAGGTCGGGCACCGTCTCGACGATGTCGCGCGCGCAGCGGATCGCACGCGCGGGGCCGTCGAAGCTCGCGAAGAATCCGTCGCCGGCGGTGTCGAGCTCGCGTCCCCGGTAGCGCGCAAGCTTTCTGCGCACGATCGCGTGATGGTCGCGGACGACCTCGCTCCAGGCGCGGTCGCCGAGCTCCGAGAGCTTCTCCGTCGACCCGACGATGTCCGTGAACAGAACTGTCGAGAGCACTCGCTCGGGTTCCGGCTCGTCCCAGGCTCCACGCTCCCAGAGGCCCGTCAGGAACTGCTCGACGTGGCGAACGATGGTCGCGGAGTCGCCGGCCCAGGGGAGATGGTCGTCGCCCGGGAGCTCGACGTACGTCGCGTCGGGGATCTGCTCCGCCGCGTAGCGCGCGTTGCGGACGCTGCAACTTCGGTCGCCCACGCGATGAAGGATCAGTGTCGGCGCCTGGATCGATGGCAGCACCGGCCGAGCGTCCGTCTCCGTCGACGTACGCATCAGCGCGACCGCGGCGGCGGGGCTGGCCCCGAGCCGTAGCCGCGCCGCATGTCGCAATCGGAACTCCTCGTCGTCCGCCATCGACGGCGCGTCGTTTCGCACCTGCGCGTCGCCGTACTCCGGCGTGCCCCAGAGTCGTCCCGCGTCTTCGATCTCGCGCTCTCGCGCCGCCCGGTCCCACGTGGGCACGTCGCGGTGCAGCCACTCCCAGGTGAGGAACGTCCCGTAGAGGACGAGCGCCGGCGTTCGCTCCGGGTACGTTGCTGCGAAGAGCGCGGCCAGCGCCGCCCCCTCCGAGTTGCCGAGAACTGCCGCGCGCTCTGATCCGACGGCGTCGAGGATCGCGCGGACGTCGTCCATTCGCGTCTCGAGGTCAGGAATGTCGGAGACGCGGTCCGAGAGGCCCGTGCCACGCTTGTCGAAGACGATCAGCCGGCAGAACGACGAGAGCGCGCGGTAGTAGTCGGCGAGTAGCGGCTCCTGCCAGGCCGCCTCGAGGTTCGAAACGAAACCGGGCGCGAGCACCAGGTCGAACGGCCCGTCGCCGAGCACCTGGTACGCGACGCTCACGTCGCCGCTCTTCGCGTATTGCGTCTGCGGGACTTCCATTCGCCGAAGTGGAGGAGACTACTTGCCCGTGACGCGGACGCGGTAGTTGCCGTTGACCGCTTCCGCGAGCACCTCGACGCGCACGAGCGCGTCTTCGAAGACGGACACCTCGTTCGCTCCGAGGTCGTAGCCCGCATCGAAGATCGCACCGCACTCGTCGTTGTGAGCGTCGCGCGGGCTGCACGATCGCGTTCCGGTCGACGTTCCACCGGCTGCCGTCGACGATCCAGACCGAGCACGCCGTCGTCGCAGAGCTCGGAGTCCTCCCCGATGCGCCGGCGGTTCTCGATCACGTACACGACCCACGGCGAGATGGGCACGACGACCGCTTTGAGCCCTCCGCTTCGCGCGAGCGGCACTGGCGCAGAGACGACAGCGTTTGATCAACGTGCATGTCTCACGTGGACACGATCCGCGACGACCTCGACACGATCGTGCTCGACGCGGGCTTGCTGGAGGACATCATCCTCGATGCGGATCCCAAGAAGGCGCGTGAGGTTGAGGTCAAGATCATCTATCGGCTGCGCAAGCACGCAGTTGATCCCCGCTTCGTGGAGCTCGGTGATCGGCTCGAGCCGTTGCGCGAGCGCCATCTTCGCGGGCAGCTCACCAGCATCGCGTTCCTGAAGCACCTACTCGAGCTCGCGAAGGACGTCGTTCCGGCAGAGCGAGAACTCGGCCCGAGGAAGAGGTCGACCGTGGAAAGGCGGCGCTGACGAGCTCTTCCAGTCGGTGATGATCGCCGAGTCGCCGATCGTCGTCGAGCGAGTCGTTGACGACATCGACGAGATCGTTCGGTCGCGTTTCGACGGCTGGCAGCACACGACAGCCGGTGGCGAGAGGTTCAGCGAGCCCTCCGACGAGCGCTTCTCAAGTACAAGCTCCATCGCGATCAAGAGCTTTTCGAGAAGGCGTACGGCTACATCAAGCAGATACTACTGATCGAGCACGCCTGTCCGGTTCCGTTTCCGACGGCACCCGTGTGACGTGCGCTCGCGACGCAACTGACAGCGCCGGCCTTCTTGGCAAAAGGCTGAGCCGCCCTCAGCGAAACTCGCCGACGTCCCGCTCCTCGAGAGTCGGTCACTCGACCGACTCCAACCAGTTAACTGCAGCCGGTGTTCGTCCCGCAATCGCGGCACGTGTAGCAACTGCCCGTCCGCACCATCCGCCCGCCGCACCTCGCGCACTCGACCGCGTCTTCCCACGCGTTGAAGAGCGCCGTCTGGCCCGGTGACGCGGCCTCGACCGGCGAAGCAGCCGGCGCCTCGCCCGCCGCGTACCCCGCCGCGAGCTTCGCCTTGACCTCCGCCGAGAGGATCCCCGCCTCCTCCTGCTGCTCCGTCGTCAGGAACTTCTTGCCGAACCAGCGGAAGATGTAGTCCACGATCGACTTCGCCGCGCGGATGTCCGCGTCGTTCGTGAGGCCGCTCGGCTCGAAGCGCATGTGCGAGAGCTTCGAGACGTAGACCTCCGGCGGGACGCCGTACTGCAGGCCCATCGAGACGGCGATCATCAGCGAGTTCATCAGGCCGGCCATCGTCGTGCCGTCCTTCGCGATGTCGACGAAGATGTCGCCGGGCGAGCCGTCGTCGTACAGGCCGACGTGGATGTAGCCCTCGTACTCGCCGACGCTGAACTTGCGGCCGACCTCGACGCGGTCCAGCGGCAGCCGGCGGCGCTGCGTCAGCGGCGCGGGTGCGATCGCCGGCAGCTGCGCGGTCTTGTCGCCCTTGCCCGACAGCGGCTGCGCGACCTTGCAGTTGTCGCGGTAGATCGCGATCGCCTTCACGCCGAGCTGCCACGCCTCGATCCAGAGCTGCGAGATCTCCGCGACCGTCGTCTCCTCGGGGAGGTTGACCGTCTTCGAGATCGCGCCCGAGATGAACGGCTGAACGGCGCCCATCATCTTCACGTGGCCCATGTAGTGGATCGCGCGCTCGCCGACCGCGCAGTCGAAGACCGGGTAGTGCTCGGTCTTCAGGTACGGCGCGCCGACCATCGTGTTCCGCTCGTCGATGAACGCGACGATCTCGCCCGTCTCGTTCGGCGTGTAGCCGAGCTTGTCGAGCGCCATCGGCACCGTCCGGTTGACGATCGTGATCTCGCCGCCGCCGACGAGCTTCTTCGACTTGACGAGCGAGAAGTCGGGCTCGACGCCCGTCGTGTCGCAATCCATCATGAAGCTGATCGTCCCGGTCGGCGCGAGCACCGTGGCCTGCGCGTTCCGGAAGCCGGCGACCTCGCCCGTGTCGAGCGCCTCGTCCCACGACTTGCGCGCGGCGACCAGCAGATCGGACGCGATCGTCGTCTGGTTCTCGATGTTCCCGACCGAGGCGCGGTGCTTCGCGATCACGCCGAGCATCGCCGCCGCGTTCTTCTGGTACCCGGCGAACGAGCCCATCCGCGCCGCGATCTCCGCGGACTTGCGGTACGCGCGGCCCGTCATCAGCGCCGTGATCGCCGCCGCGTAGGCGCGGCCCTCGTCGGAGTCGTACGGGAGCCCGCGCGCCATCAGCAGCGCGCCGAGGTTCGCGTAGCCGAGGCCGAGCTGGCGGTACGCCTTCGCGTTGCCCTCGATCTCGGGCGTCGGGTACGACGAGTAGCCGACGAGGATCTCCTGCGCGAGGAAGACCGTGTCGCAGGTGTGCTCGAACGCCTCGACGTCGAACTCGCCGTCCTCCTTGCGGAACTTGAGCAGGTTGATCGAGGCGAGGTTGCACGCCGAGTTGTCGATCGACATGTACTCCGAGCACGGGTTCGACGCGTTGATCCGCCCGGTGTTCGGCAGCGTGTGCCACGAGTTGATCGTCGTGTCGTACTGCACGCCCGGGTCGGCGCACTCCCACGCGGCCTCGGACATCTGGTCGAGCAGCGTGCGCGCCTGGACGGTGTCGACGACGGTGCCGTCGGTGCGCGCGATCAGGTTCCACTCGGCGTCGGCAGCGGCCGCCTCCATGAACGCGTCGGTGACGCGCACCGAGTTATTGGCGTTCTGGTACTGGATCGAGGCCCAGTCGGACGAGTCGAGCGACATGTCGTAGCCCGCCTGCTCGAGGACGCGCGCCTTGCGCTCCTCCTTGGCCTTGCACCAGATGAACTCCTCGACGTCGGGGTGGTCGATGTCGAGCACGACCATCTTCGCCGCGCGCCGCGTCTTGCCGCCGGACTTGATCGTGCCGGCGGACGCGTCGGCGCCGCGCATGAACGACACCGGGCCGCTCGCGTAGCCGCCCTTCGAGAGCTGCTCCTTGGAGGAGCGCAGCCTCGAGAGGTTGACGCCCGAGCCCGAGCCGCCGCGGAAGATGACGCCCTCGCGGCGGATCCAGTCGAGGATGTCCTCCATCGAGTCCTCGATCGAGAGGATGAAGCACGCGGAGCACTGCGGCTTCTCCTCGAAGCCCACGTTGAACCAGACCGGCGAGTTGAACGCCGCCATCTGGTTGACGAGGATCGCCTTGAGCTCGTCCTCGAAGGTCTGCGCCTCGGCCTCGTCCGCGAAGTAGCCGCCCGCACGGCCCCACGCGCTCGTCGTGTCGACGATCCGCCCGATCATCTGCTTGACGGAGCTCTCGCGCTCCGGCGAGGTCATGCGGCCGCGGAAGTACTTCTGCGCGACGATGTTGGTCGCGGTCTGCGACCAGAACTTGGGGAATTCCACGCCCTTCTGCTCGAAGACGGGCTTGTCCTTGCCGGGGATGAACGCGTCGCGGATCTCCCACTCGATCTCGTCGAAGGGGTCGCGCCCGGCGATCGTGAAATAGCGGCGAACGCCGACCTGGCGAGCCTCGTCGACGACGGTGTTGACCACCTCCTCGGTGGCCGTTTCGGGGGTCTTGGTCTTTGCTGCGCTCGCCATTTCTGTCTCCTCCAAGGCTAACTGCAGATGGGCGTTGTGGCCGCATGCGGCGGGAGGACCAGGGTAGGTCGGACCTCGGACGGAACCCGCGAGGGTTCCGGAGGCCTACGGGCGGGGGTCTGGGACGTCCAGGCGGCGGGCCTGGAGGTACCGGGCGAGGTAGCTCACGCCGGCTGCGCCCATGAGGAGGAGCGCGATCGAGCCGAGCACCAGGAGGGGCACGGGGATCGAGTCGGCGTTCTTCGGGCCGAGCTTGTCGAGCACCTCGGAGAAGAAGCCCTTGGGGCCCTCGTCGTCGCCGGCGGTCGGCGGGACTGCGGTCTGGTCGCCCTCGTCGAACTCGCTGCCGCCGCTGTCGCGCTCGTCGCGAATCGCGAGCAGGAGGGCGCGGCGGAGGTCGTCCTGCGCGTCCGAGTACTCCTGCACGTCGCGCGGCAGCTTCTCCATCGCCTCGCGGTAGCAGGAGATCGGGTACGAGCTGTCGACGCGGTTGTCGGCCCAGTAGTCGTTGACCAGTTCCTTCCAGCAGGTCGCCGCCGACGCCGTTCCCGGCACGAGTGCGACCAGGCCGGCAAGGAGGATCGTGAGGAGGGTCAGGCGCTTGAGCATGCTGGGGTACGGGCGAGGCCCGATTAGACGAGTGTTCCCGCTCGGGGTGAACCTGGAGTGATACCGAAGTAATGGCTTTGTAAGCGGCAATCGGCACTGGTAGCGTCGCCGCGTGCGCAGCGGCGGCAATGCGGTCCTCGCCGCCCTCGGGATCCTGCTCGCGGCGGCTCTCGTCCTCGGGGAGGGACGGTTCTTCTGGGTCGGCGTCGGGGCGGTCGTCTGCGCGGGCTGCGTGCTCGGCGCGTCGCTCTGGGGGCTGCTGCCGCGGCCGGTGCTCACGCGCGCGGGGGCCGTCTGCCTCGCGCTCTTCGGGGCGTTCGCGCTCTGGAGCGCTTCGTCGATTCTCTGGTCGGAGGCTCCCGACCGCTCGTGGGACTTCTTCAACCGCACGTTTGTCTACCTGGCGTTTCTCGCGTTGGGGCTGTTCGTCGAGCGCCGGCGGTTCGCGGACGCGCTCGCCGGGCTCGTCGCGCTGCTCGTCACGTGGTCGCTCTTCGTGAAGGTGTTCGCGCTCGACGACGGACGGCGTGCGCGCTTGCACGAGCCGATCGGGTACTGGAACACGCTCGGCCTCGTTGCGGCGTTCGGGGTGCCGCTTGCGCTGCGGCTTTCGTCGCGGCTCATGGCTGCGCTGCTTCTTTACGGCTCGGTGGTCGCGATCCTGCTGACGCAGTCGCGCGGCGGGTTGCTGCTCGCGACGCTGGCAGGCGCCGGGTGGCTCGTGCTCGAGCGCTCGCGCTACGAGCCGGCGCTGCGGCTGGCGATCTCCGTGCCGCCCGCGTTGGTGGTCGGGGTGTTCGGCCTGTCGTTCGACGGGCTCTCCAAGGACGGGCAGCCGCACTCGGAGCGGCCTGGCCGCGGGTCTGTGGCTGGGGCTCGCTTTGGTCGCGGGCGCTGCCGTCGTCGCGGTGCTCGCGCGGCGGGAGTTGCCGTGGCCGCTGCTGCGGCGCGCGGCGTGGGTCGTCGTGCCGCTCGGGATTGCGGCGTTCCTCTTCTTCGGCGTGCGTGCGGTGCTCGACTTCTCCGACCCGGTGACGCCGGAGAGCCCGAGCCGCTTCACCGAGGGGAGCGGCAACAACCGCGCGCAGTGGTGGGAGGAGGCCGTGCACGGGTTCGCGGACAACCCGGTGATCGGAAACGGCGCGGGTGCGTTCCAGGTGACGCACCGCCGGTATCGCGAGTCGAACGTCGAGGTGCGCGAGCCGCACTCGCTGCCGCTGCAGCTCCTGAGCGAGACCGGGCTCATCGGGTTCGCGCTCTTCGCGGGCGCGGTGGTGGCCGCGGCGTTGGCGGTGCGCCGTGACGAGCGCGCGCTGCTCTTCGTGCTCGCGCTGTTCGGGATCGGCGTGCTCTACGACATCCACTGGGACTTCACGGCGGCGGGTGCCGTGGTGTTCGCGACGCTCGGTGCGCTGCTCGCGCGCGGGTGGAAGGACGGGGGACGCGAGACGCTCTGGGCCGCGGGCGTCGTCGCGCTCGCGCTCGCGGGGGTCTACTCGATCTCGGCGCCGTGGCTCGCGGATCGGCGGATCGACGACGCGTATCGCGCGATCAACGACGGCGACCTCGCGCTCGCCGTCGACAACGCGCGGCAGGCTCGCACGCTGAACCCGACGTCGGTCGAGCCGCTGTTCGCGCTCGGCTTCGTCCAGGACGCGCTCGGCCAGTTCGACCGCGCGCGCGAGTACTACGCGCGGGCGACCGAGGTGCAGCCGGAGAACCGCGAGACGTGGTTCCAGCTCGGCTCGCTCGAGTACGAGTTCGAGCGGTACGAGGACGCGTACATTCGGTTCAACCGGATGTACGCGCTCGACCCGCACGGGCCGCACGTGGAGTGGGTCGAGAAGGCGCGGTGCAAGATCAACCCGACGGGCTGCTAGTCGAACGTGTCGAGGATCGGGAAGCGCGCGCGGGCGTCGAGGCAGTCGACCGCGTAGAGCGCGACCCCGACGTCGCCGGTGAAGAGCGAGTGACGCGGGCGGCTTTGACGCTCGACTTGCTCGAGGGCGTGCACCGCGAAGCGCCGGGCGCGCTCGAGCCAGAGCTCGTCGCCGGTGCGCTCGAAGGCCTTCAGCAGTGCGTAGCCGTTGCCCGCCGTGCCATGGCAGAGCCCGGGCCCTTTTCCGTGGGGGCCTGCCTGCCACGTGAGCTCCGCGCCGGCGAGGAAGAGCTCCTCCGGCAAGTACGAGGCCGCGGAGATGACGATCCCCGGTGCGCCGTGGCACCACTGCACCCGGATCGAGCCGTCGGGCTCGACGAGTCCCAGGCCTTCGCCCGTCGGCCAGTTGGCGAGCGGTCCCTCGACGACCGCTGCGCGCTCGAGCATCTCGCCGACGTCGCGTGCGTCCTCGGCCGGTGCAGCCTGCAGAAGCGCGAGCTGGTTTCCGACGGCGCCGTGGGCCGCGCCGAGCAGCCGCTGCTCTCGGTCACCGAAGCGTTGCGTCCAGAGTCCGTCCGCGCCTCGGCGTTTCCGAAGCTCGTCGGCGCTCTCCGTCCAGGCATCGCGCCAACGCTGTTCACCGGTCCACTCCTGCATCGCGTGCGCGGCGAGCATCGTTCCGGGTGAGCCCCACGCGAGCTCGTTCGACTCGTTGTGCACGTTCTCGCGCACGCGCAGCGAACAGTCGATCGGCCAGCTCGTCGCTCGGTGCGAGGCGAAACGCGACCGCGAGGATTCCGGCTTCGCCGCAGAGCAGGCTGGAGTCGCTCGGTGTCGGCTTCGCCGCGTAGTCGGCGTAGTCCGGAGCGTGCTGCCACAGCTCGAGCGCCCGGAGCGTCGCGCCGGCCAGGTCGATGCCGACGTCTGCATGACCGCGGCGGCGCAGCGCGTCGAGCGCGAACGCCACGCCGGCAGCACCGGTGTAGAGATCCTTGACCGGTGACTCGGAGTAGGCGAGGTCTCGCTCGTCCGTCGGCCAGAGGTCGTCGCGATCGAACGCGGCTTCGGAGCGCGCGACGATTGTGCGGACGGCTTCGCGAACGCGCTCGGCGTCCCACGAGTCGTCGGTCAGCGCCTCGAAGTCTTCGGGGCGATAGAGCATCTGCTAGCCCAAGCCGTCGAGAATCGGGAAGCGCGCGCGGGTGTCGAGGCAGTCGGCGGCGTAGAGCGCGACGCCGACGTCGCCGGTGAAGAGCGAGTAGTTGCCGCGGCCGCGGCGCTCGACCTGCTCGAGCGCGTGCACCGCGAAGCGCCGTGCACGCGCGAGCCAGAGCTCGTCGCCGGTGCGCTCGAAGGCCTTCAACAGTGCGTAGCCGTTGCCCGCCGTCCCGTGGCAGAGCCCGGGCCCCTTCCCGTGGGGGCCGGCCTGCCACGTGAGCTCCGCGCCGGCGAGGACGAGCTCCTCCGTCAGGTACGAGGCCGCCGAGCTGACGATCCCCGCCGCGCCGTGGCACCACTGCACCCGAATCTGGCCGTCGGCGCCGGCCAGCTCTGGGCCGTCGACTCTCGGCCAGTTCGCGAGCGGCCCCTCGACGACCGCGGTTCGCTCGAGCATCTCCGCGACATCGCGTGCGTCCTCGATCGGCGAGCCTTGCAGGAGCGCGAGTTGGTTTCCGACGGCTCCGTGGGCGGCGCCGAGCACGCGCATCGGCGGCCTGTCGGCGAGGTGCTGCGTCCAGAGGCCGTGCTCGTCTCGCCGGCTGTCGAACCTCGTCGGCGCTCTCGGTCCACGCGTCACGCCACCGTTGCTCGCCGGTCCACTCATGCATTGCGTGAGCGATGAGCATCGTTCCCGGCGCGCCCGACATGAGCTCGTTCGCTTCGTTGTGCACGTTCTCGCGGACACGCGCGAAGAGTCGGTCGGCGAGCTCGTCGCTCGGCGCGAGGCGATAGGCAACGATCAGGATTCCTGCCTCGCCGAAGAACAGGCTCGAGGGCTCGTCGTCTGCGGGCTGCGACAGCTCGAGCGTGCGGAGCGCCGCGCCGCCGAGGTCGACCGTCACATCCGCGTGGCCGCGACGGCGCAGCGCGTCGAGAGCGAGCACGACTCCCGCCGCGCCGGCGTAGAGATCCTTGAGCGGCGACTCGCCGTAGGCGAGGTCTCGCTCGTCGGTCGGCCAGAGGCCGTCCGGATCGAACTCTGCCTCCGCGTTCGCGACGATCGCGCGGACCGTTTGGCGGACGCGCTCGGGATCCCACGCCTCCGTCGTCAGCTGCTCGAAGTCTTCGGGGCGAAAGAGCATCAGCGCGCTCTGGCGCGCAACCAGATCTGCGTCCAGAACGGCGCGAGCAGGCGGTAGGTCAGCGGTTCGGCGAGGTGCGCGAGCACGTCCGCGGGGCGGTTGCCGAAGAGGCGCTTGCGGTTGTTGTGGAAGCGGCGGATCTCGGTGAAGCCGGCGTCCTTGAGCAGGCGCTTGAGGCGGCGCGGTGAGTAGCCGAGCTCGGTCGTGCCGTACTCGGCGGTCGCGTCGCGGCCCTGGAAGCGCTGCTTCCAGTTCGGCTCGGAGACGAGGAGCGCGCCGCCCGGCTTGAGGGCTCGGTGCGCGGTTGCGAGCACGCGCTCCGGGTTCGGGCTGTGGTGCAGCGCGTCGTAGGTGAGGCACGCGTCGAAGGCGTGCCCGAGGTCGAGCTGCTCGTAGTCGGCGGTGTCGAAGTGGGCGTCGACGTTCTCCCGGCGGGCCTCCTCGCGCGCGATCTCGATCATCGCGGGCGAGATGTCGTAGCCGTGCGCGTCGAGGCCGTGACGCGCCATGAAGCGCGTCATCCAGCCGGGGCCGCAGCCGAGCTCGACGAAGCGCTGGCCGGCGCGGAGGTCGAGGAGCTCGATCACGTAGCCGGCGTCGATCAGGTGCCGTGCGGTCTCGCGTGGCTCGTTGGCGAACGGTTTCGTGCGGAGCCACTCGCGCCCGGCCTCGCCGATCCGCTCGGGGTACTCGACCTCGGCCTGCTTGCGCTCGTCCACGCGGTCGATTATGGGCACTTGACACTCGTCGGCCGCTGGCTTTATATTACCGACTGGTTATGGAAGCCACAGCGACACTCGACGCGACCTTCGCCGCGCTGGCCGATCCCACCCGCCGCGCGATCCTCGCCAGGCTCGCTTCTGGCGAGGCGTCGGTGAGCGAGCTGGCCGAGCCGTTCGCCATGAGCCAGCCCGCGATCTCGAAGCACCTCAAGGTGCTCGAGCGCGCCGGGCTGATCTCGCGGGGCCGCGACGCGCAGCGCCGGCCCAGCCGGCTCGAGGCGTCGCGGCTCGCGGAGGCCACCGAATGGCTGGGCGGCTACCGGCGCTTCTGGGAGGACAGCTTCGAGCAACTCGACGAGCTGCTCGAGGAACTGCAGGACGACAAGGGAGTGCAGCGATGACGAACCGGAAACACTGCAGGTGACGACGCCGACCGAGCGCGAGATCGTGATGTCGCGCGTCTTCGACGCTCCGCGCGAGCTCGTCTTCGACGCGTGGACGAAGCCCGAGCTGCTCAAGCGGTGGCTCGGGGTCCGCAACGGCTGGGAGCTCGCCGAGTGCGAGGTCGACCTGAAGGTCGGCGGCGCGTACCGCTTCGTGTGGCGCGGGCCGGACGGTGCGGAGATGGGGATGGGCGGCGTCTACCGCGAGATCGTGGCGCCCGAGCGGCTCGTCTCGACCGAGAAGTTCGACGACCCGTGGTACGAGGGCGAGGCGCTCGACACGCTGGTCTTCGAGGAGGAGGACGGCAAGACGACCGTCACGACGACGGTGGTCTACGAGTCGCAGCAGATCCGCGACGCCGTCCTCGAGTCCGGCATGGCGACCGGAGTCGCGGAGAGCTACGACGTGCTCGAGGAGTTGCTGGCGTCTTAGCGGCCAAGCACGAGCGCGACGTGCGCGCCCATCAGGTCTTTCGCGCGGAGTCCGTCGAGGGGCCCGACGAGCTTGACGCCGACATCGGCGGCGAGCCGGCGGGCCTCTCGCTCGTAGCCGGCTCGGTACTCGACGATCGTCTTCGCGTAGTCGGTGCGCGGCGCGTTGCCCGCGCCGGCGACGACGTAGGTGAGCGTGCGGAGTCGTCCAGCGGCTTCACCCGCGGCGCCGGAGATGCCGTTGCCGTTCAAGACCACGACAGAGGTCTCGGTGCGCTCGAGCAGGGGCCGCTTGGGTGACGTCGGCGGCGGTGTCTCGCGTTTCGTCGCCGGGAGCTCGCGCGCCCGCGCGGCCGTCTCGACCTCGCCCGCCAGGAGCCGGGCCGCAACGAGCGAGCCGACCCCGACGAGCGCGAGCAGCTCGAGGGTCGCGATCGCCGCGAACAGGAGGGCGCGCGTCCGCCAGCGGTTGGCCTGAACGGGGTAGTCCACGGGCGGTCCAGATTCGCCCCACTCGTCGCGCCTCCTTCCTCCCTATGCTGGCCCGCGTGTTCATCACCTTCGAGGGCCTCGACGGCTCGGGCAAGACGACGCAGGTCGAGCTCCTCAAGCGCGCGCTCGAGGCGGAGGGCCGCGAGGTCGTCGCGACGCGCGAGCCGGGCGGCACCGAGCTCGGCGAGCACGTCCGCGAGGTCGTCCTCCACCGCCACGAGGAGATCGTCCCCTGGGCCGAGGCCGCCCTGTTCGCCGCGGCCCGCGCGCAGCTCGTCGAGCGGGTGATCGCCCCGGCCCTCGCCCGCGGCGCCACCGTGCTCTGCGACCGCTACATCGACTCGTCGCTCGCCTACCAGGGGATCGCACGCGGTCTCGGCGTCGAGCCCGTCCTCGAGCTGAACCTCCAGGCGACGCGCGGCCTGCTCCCGGACAAGACCGTGCTCCTGCTCGTCGACCCGGCCAAGTCACGCCAGCGCTACACCGAGAGCCCCGACCGGATCGAGCGGGAGAACGACGAGTTCGTCGCCAAGGTCGATCGCGCGTACCGCGAGCTCGCGGAGCTCTTCCCGAGCCGTATTCTCGCTGTCGACGGAACCCAGGAGCCGGAGGAGCTCGCGCGCACGATCTATGGACAGCTTCGAGACCTTTCCTGAGCAGCCCGAGGCGAAGCGCCTCCTCCGCGCCTCGCTCGCGGACGGGCACACGCACGCGTATCTCTTCCACGGCCCGCGCGGGGTGGGCAAGCGCGCGGCGGCGCTCGCGTTCGCCGCGGAGGTGATCGGCGAGCCCGACCGCGTGCTCCGCCACGCGCACCCCGACGTCTACGAGCTCGAGCCGGTCGGCGACCAGATCCGGATCGGCGACATCCGCACGCTGCACCGCGACCTGCACATGCGCCCGTTCGAGGCGCAGCGCCGCGTCTACATCCTGCAGTCCGCCGACACGATGAACGAGGACGCCGCCGACGCGCTGCTCAAGGACCTCGAGGAGCCGCCGCCGTACGCGGTGATCGTGCTCATCGCCGACGAGCTCGGCCCGCTGCCCGAGACGATCCGCTCGCGCTGCCAGCACGTGCCGTTCCGGCGCCTGTCGGAGCGCGCGGTGCGCGAGGAGATCGAGTCTCGCGAGCCCGAGCTCGCACCGTCGAAGGTGACCGCGCTCGCGCGCGTCGCCGGCGGGCGGCTCGACCGCGTCGATCGCCTGCTCGATCCCGCGTCGTCGACGCGACGCGACGCGTTGCTCGAGCTCGCGCGCGACGTCTACCGCGATCCGGAGTTCCAACCCGCCGAGGCGACGGCGCGGATCCTCGAGGCCGCCGCCGAGTGCGGCGCCGAAGCGCGCGCCGCCGCAGAGACCGAGCTCGAGCGCCTCGACCTGACGCAGCGCGACGCCGATCAGCGACTTCGCCGCGCGCAGCGCGGTGCCGAGCGCGAGGAGCTGCTCGCCTCGCTCGAGGAGCTGGCGGCGTGGTACCGCGACCTCGTCGTGGTCGCGACGGGCGCCGAGAGCGCCGCGATCCACTCCGACCGGCTCGCGGCACTCACCGAGGACGCCACGCTCGAGCGGCTCGCCGGCGCGGAGGGTGCCTGCGAGGTCGTCCGCCAGGTCTGGCGCGAGCTGGAGGAGTTCAACCTGAACCCGGAGCTCGCGCTCGAGGCGCTGTTCGTCCGCCTGCGGCGGGAGCTGGGAGCGAATCTGGTTTACGAGTCGTAGCCGTACGGCTTTCGCGCGACTTGCAGCTGCCGCGGGGCTGAACCACACTGCGTCGGTCCTCTAGGGTGGATTGCGGCTCTGCCCCAGCCAACGAGCTTGTCGAGGTCGGCGATCGCCGCAGTCCCCTCCATCGGTCGTGCAGCACAGGTCGAGCGCGCAGCCCGCGACGCCGACGCGACCCACGAGCTCTTCGAGCGCTACTCGGGCCAGATCTTCGGGTTCTGCATCAACCAGCTCGGCTCGCGCGACGAAGCCGAGGACGCGCTCCAGTCGACGTTCCTGAACGCGCATCGCGCGCTGCAGCGCGGCGTGACGCCCGAAGCGGAGCTCGCGTGGCTGTACAAGATCGCGCACAACGTCTGCCTGACGCGTCGTCGCTCGACGCGTCGCCGTGGCCGCGTCGAGTCGCCGAGCGACTTCGCCGCCGTGCAGGACGTCGTGCCTGCGCCCTCGCGCGAGTCCGGCGAGGACCTGCTGCGCCTGACCGAAGCGCTCGAGCACATGCCCGACAACCAGCGCCGCGCGATCCTGCTGCGCGAGTGGCAGGGCCTGTCGTACCACGAGATCGCCGACGAGCTGAAGCTCTCGCAGTCGGCGGTCGAGACGCTCATCTTCCGGGCGCGTCGCACGCTCGCCTCGAACCTCGAGGCCGAGCCGGAGCGGCCCAGCAGCGTCTCGCGGATGCGCAGGGTGCTCGACGCCGGGGGGCTGCTCGCGATGCTCAAGGGGCTCTTCGAGGGCGGCGCAGCGGTGAAGGTCGCCACGGTTGCGGTCGCCGCTTCGGGAACGGTCGTGCTCGCGACCGCTCCGCCGACTCCGGTCGCGAAGCCGGCCGCGCAGAAGCAGGCGGTGAGGTCGGTCGTGCAGGCCGTGCCCGTCGGCACCGGTCGTGTTCGAGCGGACGCGTCCGCAGCCGGCTGTCGCGGAGACCAGCGACGCGCAGCGCCGCCGCAGCGCTGAATGTCAAGTCGACGCCGGTCGTCGAGGTTCCGCCCGCGGCCGCAGCGCAGGCTCCCGTGGCGCGACCCGAGAAGCAGCAGGCGAAGCGAGAAGGCGAAGCCCAAGGCCACTCCGCCCGGTCAGGCCAAGAAGCAGCAGCCCGCAGCCCGGGCGAACGGGAACGCGCGCAAGGAGAAGCCGAGTCAGGCCAAGAGCGCGAAGGTCGACCCGAAGCCGGCACCCGCATCCCCGCCGGAGCGCGCCGAACCGGCGGCGCCCCACGCCGCGCCGAGCAACGCCCAGGGCGGCAACGACGAGAAGGACAACGGCCCGAAGAAGTAGCCGGTCGGCCCGAAAACCGCGGGCTACACTAGGCCGACGCTGCCGACGTAGCTCAGCTGGTAGAGCACTTCACTCGTAATGAAGGGGTCCCCGGTTCGAGTCCGGGCGTCGGCTCTCTCGAGAACGACCTTCAAGGCAGCGGCTCCACGCGGATCGTGCGGACCTTCAGTTCCAGCGCGTTGTCCCAGCCGTAGCCCTGGTCCGTGAGTCCGCCGCGGACCGGCTGCATGGCGGTGGCAGGCAGCCTGAATTTGGCCGGCTGGCTGCCGAGGAGCGCCAGCGTCGGCTGCCCCGGAATCCGGATCTCGCCGCCCTCGCCGTCCGGGCACACCACGGTCGCCGTGCCCACGGGACCGGCAAACCACTCGACCTCGAGGGACTCGCCGACGCGGGCCAGTCTGGCGCCCCAGGTCCCGCCGGACACCGGGTCGTCGTAGGAACACTCGGTCGTGCTCGTGATCACGACGTTGGTCCAGCTGACCGGCGCCGAACCCTCCCAGCGGATCGCGCCGCCCGTGTCCTTCGCGACCGGCCGAGCGGTGATGAGTGTGGCGCTCAGCGTCCCGTTGGTGGAATGGGTGGCGAAGATCCCCGTTCCGGTCCCGGTGAACGTGACCTCGAAGACCTCGCCGTATGTGCAGATCCGCCTCGCCAGCCGCGATGCGAGCCCCTGCGCGGCGGCAAAGATGTCGCCGCGCAGCGCACCGGAGACCGTCTCCAGGGTCCTTCCTGTGCGCCGGTCGACGAGCACGAGCGTGTAGACGAGATCCGCGCCACGGGTCTGCAGGCGGCCGCGCACGACGATGTCGGGGGTGACGAAGTTGCGCACGACGCGGGTGGACGGGTCGACGTACCGCGATCGCTGGAACCCGAGCTCGGCCTCGATGACCGCTCGATCACTCGAGTTGGCGACGAGTGCCGTGCGGCACGGCGTACGGGACAGATCGGTTTGCAGCATGTCTGTCAGCCCGCGGTTCATCACGCCGAGATCGCCGGTGGCACCGGTGAAGCGTTCCACCGAGAACGCGATCCTTCCCGGCGTTATCGCGCCGCTCTCCTGGGTGTAAGCCGGATGCCTGCCGGCAGACTGAAAAGCCCGGGCCCGCGGCAGCGCGATCGTCACGCCAGTCCGCCTCTGGCCGGGAGCGAGCGTCAGAGGTGTCACAACCGACGCGACCGCGCCGCTACCGCCAGACCGCGGGACGACATCGGTCATCAGGACGTATCCGCCGGGACCCAGCGACAGTCGGAAGGCCCCCGTCCGGCTCACCGTCGCCTTGGCGACCACGCGTGCGCTGGCGGCGTCGAAGGCCCGGATCTCGACCACCGCGCGCGACGGCGCAGGTAGTCGGCCCGTGACCTTGCCGACCACGGCCGGCGCCGGCGCCTGCGGCCCCGCCGAGAGCGCGCCGGACGCGAGAAGCGCCGCCGCGATCGCGACCGAGGGCCCGACCGACATCGCGTCACGCTAGACGATCGAAGCACCCGGTTCGAGTCCGGGCGTCGGCTTCTCTTCAGCGTTAGTCTCGCCCGGTGGGCGCGGCGCTCGGCTGGGGCCTGCTTGCGGGCTCGTCCGTTCTCCTCGGGGGCTGGCTGACCCTCCGCATCCGGGTGAGCAACAGGGCGCTCGGGCTGATCATGGGCTTCGGGAGCGGCGTGCTGATCAGCGCAGTTGCGTACGAGCTCGTCGGCGAGGCCTCGGCGACCGCCGACCGGGGCTTGGCGGTCGCGCTCGGGCTCTTTGCCGGCTGCGGCGTCTTCTTCGCCGGGGACCTGCTCGTCGACCGGATGGGCGGCGGCGACCGGAAGAGCATCGACGGCGAACAGGCTTCGGGTTCCGGGCTCGCGATCGTGCTCGGGATGGTGCTCGACGGAATCCCGGAGTCGGTCGTGATCGGCGTGGGCCTGCTCCAGGGCGTCGGCGTCTCCGTCGCGGTGCTGGTCGCCGTGTTCCTCTCCAACCTCCCCGAAGCGATCGCCGCCACCGCCGGCCTCCTGAGCGCCGGCTGGGCGAAGTCGCGAATCATGGCCCTCTGGATCGTCGTGACCGTCGTTTCCGGACTGTCGGCGCTCGCCGGCTACGCGCTCTTCGAGAATGCCTCCGGAAACACGCTCGCGTTCGTCCTCGCCTTCGCAGGCGGCGCGATCCTGACGATGCTCGCCGACACGATGATGCCGGAGGCGTTCGAGCACGGCGGGCCCCTGGTCGGCGTGTTCACGACGATCGGGTTCGCGCTCGCGTTCGCGATCAGCGCGCTCGAGTGAGCTGCGCGGGCTCAGTCCACGGACAGCAGGTCGACCACGAACACGAGCGGCTCGTGCGGCTTGATCACGCCGCCGCCCGCTCCTCGTGCGCCGTACGCCATCGCGGACGGGATCGTGAGCTTGCGCCGTCCGCCGACCTTCATGCCCTCGACGCCCGCGTCCCAGCCGGGGATCACCTGGCCCTTGCCGAGCTTGAACTCGAACGGCTGACCGCGGTTCCACGACGCGTCGAACTCTTCGCCCGAGGAGAACGCGACCCCGACATAGTGCACCGACACCTTGGTGCCCTTGGTGGCTTCGGCTCCCTGGCCCACGGTGAGGTCGTCGATCCCGAGCTCGAAGGGGATGTCGCCCTCGGGCTTCTCGATCTGGGGTCGTTCGAGTGCCATCACGTCCCGACGCAGAATCTATTGCGTGCCGCGCGGCGGCGCTAGAGTCCCGTTGTTCTTTCCCAGGGGGGACATCAGCTTTGAAACGACAGCGAGTCCTGATCGCAACGATGGTCGTGCTTCTGCTCGCACTTCCGAGCGCCTTGAGCGCGGAAGTCGGGCGGACGAAGGCCAGCCCGCAGCCGATCTACGCGGCGTTCTCGCTGCTCAAGCAGGGGAAGCTCTCTATGCAACGCTGCGGCGGCTACTCGATCACGTCGGGGACCTACACCGGACGCTCCTCGAGCCCCGATGCGCGGCTCGCCGGCGTCGTGACGTACGTCGGGCGGATCTCGCTTCACCCGGGCGGCACGACCGGCGTCGCCACCGGCACGCTGACGATCCGCGACAGTGGCCGCAGGGTGCGGATGCGCGCGACCGTCAACGGCGTGATCACCGAGCGCTCCGAGGTCAACGGCAACGTCGTGGGATGGGTGTACGACCCGACGGCGCGCCTGCTCGCCAACCTGACGATGGTCTTCGACGATCAGCTCTCGTTCGCGGCGGTCAGGCTCGGGCTCGAAACCGGGAAGAACTCGGCGATCGCGTATCCGGCGATCCCGAAGTGCCGCTAGGTCGACGGAGCGTGCTCACGCACGCGCGGTAGCTCGAAGGAGAACTCGGCGCCGCGCCCGCGCTCGGACTCGGCCCAGATTCGTCCTCCCATGCGCCGGACGAGCTCGCGCGCGATGTAGAGCCCCAGGCCGGTGCCGCCGATCCCTCGCGTCTGCTGGGGGTCGAGTCGGTGGAACCGCTCGAAGATCGCCTCGGCGGCCGATGGCTCGAAGCCCATGCCTTCGTCCTGGACGACGAACCGCACCGTGTCCCCTTCGCCGTGCAACCCGACCCGAACGTCGCCCCCGTCCGGGGAGTACTTGATCGCGTTGTCGACGATGTTGCCGAGGACCTGCCGCAGCCGGTCCGGGTCGCAGTCGACCTCGAGCGCGTCGGGTGCGTCGAGGTGCAGCTCGATCCCCGACGGCGCACGATGCTTCGCCGACTCGACCACCGAACGTGCGATTCCGGTCGCGTCGACTCGCTCGAACAACACGTCGATCTTGCCCGCCTCGATCCGGCTCGCAACGAGGATCTGGTCGACGATGCGCGCGAGCCGGTCCGACTCGCCGACGATCATCTCGAGGAAGTCGCGATGCCGCTCCGGCGGCAGTTGCTCGCCGTGGCGGAGCAGCGTCCGCGCCGCGCCGGAGATCGACGTCATCGGCGTTCGGAGCTCGTGTGACGCCGTCGCCACGAAATCGCTGCGCAGCGTCTCGAGCGCGCGCTCCTCGGTGACATCGCGGACCGCGTACACGACCCCGTCCCCGAAGTCGACGCTCATCACCGACAGCCACCGCTCGCGGCCGAGGTGGATCGGCAGCACGGCCGCGCCGCCGAACCCGGACTGCCCCTCCGGCTGCTGCGCGAGCCGCTCCCAGCCCGGCAGGAGCCGCGCCAGCTCCCGGCCGATCGCGCCGTCCTCGTCGACCCCGGTCAGCTTCTCGGCTGCGGGGTTCCAGAACCGCACGCGGCCTTCGGCGTCGGTGAGGATGACGCCGTCGCTGACGTGGGCGAGCGCGCGGGCGGCCTCGGCGCGCGACTCGGCCTCGCGCCGCGACTGCTGCTCCGCCTCGTACAGCTGGCCCAGACGGCGCGGGACGAGCAAGAAGAGCGCGACGCCGATTCCGAGCGCGAGCACGCCGAGCGACCCGAGCACGAAGAGCAGCTGTCGGTACAGATCGCGCTGCTCCCGCTCTGCGTCGGCGACGAACGCGTCGGTCTCGTCGATCATGCTGTTGACGGTCGACGAAAACCGCCTGAGCGCGACATCGGCGCGCTGCGCCGCCTCTTCGCGGCCGCTCCCGCTCCGAACGGCGTCGATCTGCTGGTCGAACGCTCCCTGCAGCTCGGAAATCTGGGTGGTCGCCGTGCGCGTCAGCGCGAACATCCGCGGGTGGCGGCCGAGCAGCGGCTTCATCCTTGCCAGGTCGGCGTTGGCCTCGTCCGCGGCGACGAAGTAGCGCTGTTGGCGCCCCGGCTGGCGCGTCCGCAGAAAGCCCTCGACTGCAGCCTGCTGACGCGCGGTCTGGATCGCGAGGTCCTGGACGTAGTACCGCAGCGGGATCGCGTCCTCGACGTACTTCTCGTTCGCGCTGCGTTGCAGCTGCGAGGGCACATAGAAGGCAGCCACGAGGATCGCCAAGAGCAGGGCGATCAGCAGGGCGATAGCGACCCGGAGTTGAGCCGCAATGGTCATCGGCGTCGTCTCATTTCTGCGGAGCTCACGGCTCGGGCGGAGGAGCCTCGAGGGGGGCTGCTAGGACGGTGTCAGACTAGCGACTCGTCTGCAAAACCCTCGTAACCTGCGTGTTCCGAGCGGTGTATCGGTGACGTGGCTCGGACGATCCTCTTCTCGACCGTCGCCGCGTTGCTGCTGCTGATGCTCGCCCCGCCGGGGCGGCCGGACGCCCCGGCGGGCGAGCAACGGCTCTTGATCCTGCGGCTGACCTGGGGGCCTGAGACCGATGAGCTCAGCGAGGCGACGATCGCCCGCTCCGTCGAGCTGGCGTCGGCCCACGTTCGCGAGTCGTCGTACGGCAAGACGTGGCTGACGCACGAGACGACGCGCTGGCTCCACGCGTGGGCCGAGGAACCGAGGACGTGCGACTACTCGCAGCTCCTCGCGTTCACCACCGAGGTCGCCCGGCAGTCGGGATACGACCTCGCACGCTTCTCGCACCTCGTCTTCGTCTTCCCGTACCTCGCAGGCGTGCCGCTGGGGCGGGAGCTACAACGGGAACGTGATCTGGATCAACTGGGCGATGCCGTTCACGACGCTCGCGCACGAGCTCGGCCACACGTACGGGCTGCCCGAGGAAGGCCCGGCGCTCGTCGGGGACGTGCCGGAGAACTACGCGAACCCGTACACCGTCATGGGCCACGGCCGGGAGCACTTCACGGCGTGGGAGAAGTGGGTCTTCGGCTGGCTCGACCGCGTCGTGCGTCCGGTGCGCGCCGGGACGTTCTCGATCGACGCGCTCGAGCGGCCTTCGCAGAACCCGCAGGCGCTTGCGGTCACGATCGCGGGCGACGAGTACTGGTTCGAGTACCGACCCGCACACGGCGTGCTCGCCTACGGCGGCGCGAACGGGCTGGCACCCGGCCGCTTCGTGGGGCGCAACGTGCTGCTCGGCCCGGTCGGCACGAGCTTCGGTGTTCCCGGCGCGTTCGAGGTTCGCGTTGCCGCGAGCGATCCCGAGCAGGCGACGCTCGCGTTCCGCTGGCTCGACCGCACGAGGCCTCCGCGCCCGCGGGCCCGGGTCAGAGGTCGGGTCGTGCAGTGGGACCCCGTCGTCGACAGCGGCAGCGGCGTCGCGCGCTACGAGGTGCACGCGGGAACGCGTGTGCGCATCGTCCCGGCGTGGCGCTCGTTCGGGAGGACGGTCGTGCAGGCCGACACGCGGGCGACCGTCGCCGGGCGGCCGGTTCGCGTCGTCGCGGTCGACCGGGCCGGAAACCGCAGCCGGTAACCCTCGCCGCCCCGGCGGTGTATACGCGTCGGTGGTGGGCCGACCGCCGGAGACCGACCTCGTCATCCGCGCCAAGCGTGGAGACGCCGACGCCTACGAGGCATTGCTACGCATGCACGAACACATCGCCTTTCGAACTGCCTACGCGATCGTCGGGTCCGCGGCTGACGCCGAGGAGGTGACGCAGGAGGCCTTCGTCAAGGCGTACAACGCGCTGCCGCGCTTCCGGACGGGCTCGCCCTTTCGGCCGTGGCTGCTCCGGATCGTGGCGAACGAGGCCCGCAACCGGCGGCGCACCCTCGGGCGCCGTGCGCACCTGCTCAGCCGAGCTGCGGACGAGGCCGCCTCGGGTGACCCGGCCCGGTCGCCCGAGGCGGAGCTCGTCGACGCCGAGCGCCGCGACGAGCTCTTCGCCGCGCTCGCTCGGCTCAAGGACGACGAGCGCACGGCGATCGTCGCGCGCTACTTCATCGGGCTCACGGACGACGAGACCGCCGCCGCGCTGGGCGTTCGCCGCGGCGCCGTGAAGATGCGCGTCCACCGCGCGCTCGAGCACCTGCGTCAGGAGCTGGGGGCCGGCGATGCCTGAGCTCGAACGGCGGCTCGAGGCCGCCGCGCCGTTCTATCCCTTCCCCGAGACCCCGGCCCTCGCCGGCGCCGCGCGCGCTCGGCTTCCGGAGCGCCGGCCGCGGTCTCGCGCGCGCGTCGCGCTCGCGTTCGCGGTCGTCCTCGCGCTCCTCGGCGGGGCCGTGCTCGCACTCTCGCCCGGCGCCCGCAGCGCCGTCGCCGACCTGTTCGACCGCATCCCGGGCATCCACATCGAGCAGCAGATCTCGCTGCCCGTGACCCGCTTCAACGACCCGCCGTACTACGGCACGGCGATCGAGCTGGAGGAAGCACGCGAGCGCTTCGGCCGGCCGCTTCGCTTCCCGGCGCGGCTCGGCGAGCCCGACCGCGTGTACGTGCGCGCCGACCAGCCGGGCGAGATGATCACCGCGATCTTCGGCGGCGACGAACGCCGCGCGCAGCTCGTCTTCAGCCAGTGGAAGACGGGTGGTCCCACGCTCTTCTACAAGGTGCTCGGCGGCAACTCGGAGGCCGAGTTCGTCAGCGTCGGGTCGAACCTCGGCGTCTGGATCCACGGGTACGACCACGGTGTCTGGTACTTCGCACCCGGCTCGACCGGCGGTCAGCACGAGGAGCACTGGCGCGCGGAGGGATATCTCGCGGGCAACGTCCTCGCCTGGCGGGTCGGCGACGTCGTCTACCGGCTCGAGGCCGACGTGCCGAAGCAGCGCGCGCTCGAGCTTGCTCGATCGCTGGGGGAGGAGTCGTGAAGCTGCTCGCGCTGCTCGCGGTCGTCTCGCTGGCGACGGCGGCCGCGCCGGCGAAGCCGAAGCTCCGCGGCACGATGGACGTCGCAGTCGCGCGCGACGGGTCGCTGTCTGATCGGCGACGTGTCGGACCGCGTGTTCCGGTTCCGCGGCAAGAAGCTCACGGTCGCAGCCTCGATCCGCTTCCCGGTCGAGGTCGCGGTCGACCCGCGCGGCGGCTTCGCGGCGCTGAACAACGAGACGCGGATCCGTCGCGTCGATCCGCGCGGGCGAGTGACGACCCTCGCGTCCGGGCTCGCACAGGTGACTGCCCTCGCCTTCGATGCGGACGGGAACGTCTACTTCTCCGAGCTCGTCGGGCGCGTGCGCCGAATCGACCGCGCAACCGGTGCGATCACGACGTTGCTGGCCGAAGGGCTCGACCGTCCGCACGGGCTCGTCGTCGCGGGCGGCACGCTCGTCGTCTGCGACACGTTCAACAACCGGCTCGTCGGGATCGACCTCGCGAGCCGCACCGCGCGGACGTACGCGACGGGCTTCGACACGCCGGTCGACGTCGAGCGCGCGCGCGACGGCACGCTCTACGTCGCGGACTACGGCAACAACCGGGTCGCGCGCGTGGTCGACGGCCGTGGCGTCACGGTCGCGGCCGGAGTCGGCGCGAACGGCATCGCCGTCGGTGCGGGCGGGACGATCTACCTCACCGAGCGCCTCCTGCCGCGCGTGCGGGCGCTCAACCCGGCAACGGGCCGGATCCGGACGATCGTGGGCTCCCCGTGACCGCCGGCGCCTCGCCGGTGTATCGACGTCACGTGCGCAAGTTCGCCCTGATCCTGCTCGCGATCTCCACGGTCGGCGCGGCGTGCCTCGAGGCCGACGCGAAGCCGAAGCCGAAACCGAAGCCGATTCGCGTCGCGTCGCCCGGCCCGCTCGCCCTCGACCCGAGCGGTGCGCTCGTGATCGGCGACCGGGCTCTCAAGCGCGTCGTTCGGTTCGACCTGCGCACGAAGCGGCGCACGGTGCTCGCCTCGGGCTTCCCGGAAGCGATCGTCGGCGTCGCCTATGACGACATGGGGCGCCTCTACGTCTCGTCCGGCGATCGCGTCTACCGGATCGACGGCAAGCGCAAGGTCGTCGTCGCGGGAACGGGCGTGCGCGGCCACTCCGGCGACGGTGGGCCGGCCACCGCGGCGAGGCTGGGCGGCGCCGGCGGCGTCGACGTCGACCACGACGAGGCGATCGCGATCGCGGAGTACGACAACTGGATCCGCGTCGTCGATCCGGCCGGCTCGATCTCGACGGCGGCCGGCAACGGCGGCGAGGGGTACGCGGGCGACGGAGGCCCGGCGCGAGAGGCGCTGATGGGTCACCCGCACGACGTGCTCTGGCGCCGCGACGGCGTGTTGATCATCGCGGACTCGCACAACGGCGTCCTGCGACGCGTGGACGCCGCCGGACGGATCTCGACCTTCGCCACCGGCCTCGGCGCGGTCATCGACGTGACGGCTGCGCCGGGCGACGTGCTGTTTGCCGCCGATGCCCAGCGCGGCGTGCTCCGCGTCGGGCCCGAGGGCGGTGCCCCCACGGTCGTCGCGTTCCTGCCCGGAGCGATCGGGATCGCCGTCGACGTGCGTGAGAACGCGTACGTCTCGCAGCTCGAAGCACGCCGCGTCGTGCGCGTCACGCCCGCGGGGCGCATCACCGCGGTCGTCGTCCGCTAGTCAGGCCCCTCGAACAAGCGCTGGAGCACGCGCTCGTCGTCCGGGTCGCCGAGCACGTGCACCTCGTCGCCGACGCGGAACACGTGCGAGCCGCGCGCCTGCCGCGCCTTGCCGTCCTGGACGACGAACGACACCCACGCGCGCTCGCCGAGCGGCAGGTCGCGGATCGCGCTGCCGAGCACGCGCGAGCGCGGGCCGACCGTGTAGCGCTGGATCGCACCGGGCTCGCGCAGCCGGATCGAGACGTCCCACGGCTCCGGCTCGACCAGGCGCATCGGGATCCCGAGCCGGTGCGCGACCAAGGGGATCGTCGACCCCTGAACGAGCACCGACAGCAAGACCACGACGAAGACGATGTTGTAGATCGCGGGCGCATCGGGGACGTCGCCGACGATCGCGAACGCTGCGAGCAGGATCGGCACCGCGCCCTTCAGGCCGCCCCACGCGATGAAGACCTTCTCCGCGCGTCGTAGACGGGCGCGGGAGAGCAACAGTGCGACGGCGAGCGGTCGCGCGACGAGTGCGATGAAGAGGAAGAGCACGACGCCCTCGGGCAGGTCGTCCCACAGGTCGGTCGGGCCGAAGATCGTCAGCCCGAGCGCGATGAACACGGCGATCTCCGCGAGGCTGGCGAGCGCCGTGTGGAAGCGGTCGATCTCGGTCTTGTAGGGCGCGTGGACGTCGCCGATCAGGAGCCCGACGATGAAGACCGCGAGGAAGCCCGATCCGTGCAGCGCCGACGCGACGCCGTACACGGCGGCGCCGACGGCGAGGATCCTGATCGGGTAGAGACCCTCGCGCGGGAGCGTGACGCGTTGCATCAGCGGGGATCAGCAGCCGGCCGCCGACGACGCCCACGACGAAGCCGACGGCCATCTGGACGACGATCTCGCTCGCGATGCCCCAGGCGCTCCCCTGGTTCGACGTCGCGTACTCGATCATCCCGATCATCAGCACGATGCTGACGGGGTCGTTCGCGCCCGACTCGCCTTCGAGGATCGTGCCGCTCCGTCCGCCGACCTCGCGGTTCCCGAGCACGGAGAACATCACCGCCGGGTCGGTCGGCGAGAGCGCGGCGCCGAGCAGCCACGAGGTCGTCCAGCTGAAGTCGAGCAGCGAGTGCGCGGCGACGGCGACGAGTGCCGCGGTCAGGAACGTCCCGACGATGCCGAGCATCGCGATCGGATAGGCGGAGCCTCGGAAGCGCGTCCAGCCGACGTGCATGCCGCCGTCGAGCAGGATCACGATCAGCGCGACGATCCCGATCCGCTCGACGGTCGCGACGTTGATCCCGAGCTCCGGGAAGAGGTCGGACGCGATCGCCGCGGCGATCAGCAGGAGCGCGGGCGCCGGGACCGGCACCCACTGGGTGAGCTTGAACGTCGCGAGGGCGAGCAAGATCGCGACGGCGACCACGAGTACGTCCGTGTTGAACGCTTCGAGGATCTCCAAGGGCCCGAGCGTATCGGGCGTGTCACGGCCAAACCGCGCCTCCGGTCGTCTTAGATAGGTGCGATGCGCACCGCACTCGTCGGCGTCACGCTGCTGGGCCTGCTCGCGCTCGTCGCGGCCGGCAGCGCGGGCGGGGAGTGGGGCGGCGGGCTCGAGGAGCGGAGCGTCCCGGGCGCCTTCGTCGATTACGCGTTCACGTTCGGGGTGTTGATCGTCGTCCTGCTCGTCGCGGTCGTCGTCTGGGCGTTCACCGGGCCGAGCGTGGGCCACAAGCAGAAGCGCCCCCGCAGGACGGGGCTCGCCGGCTATGCCGTCGTGCTCGTCGCGCTGCTCGTCTACTTCGCCTACACCGACCCGAACCCGCGCTTCTCGGGCGAGGCCGAGCAGGGAGGCGTCCCGCAGGCGTCGTCGACGGGGCCCGAGGGCCAGACGGTCGCCAACCGCGCCCCCGACAACCCCGAGTTCCAGTGGTGGGTCGCCCTCGGCGTCGCGCTCGCGATCGGCGCGGTCGTCGTCAACGAGTGGCGGCGGCGCCCCGAGCCGAGTGAGCAGGGAGCTGCCCAGGAGCTCGAGGCGGTGCTGACCGAGACGCTCGGCGAGCTCGAGCTCGATCCGGATCCGCGGCGCGCGGTGATCCAGGCGTATGTCCGGATGGAGGCCGTGCTCGGCGAGCACGGGCACGCGCGGCTGCCGCACGAGGCGCCGCTCGAGTACCTCGCGCGCGTGCTCCGCGAGCTCGACGTCCGCGCCGAGGCTGCGCACGCGCTCACGGAGCTGTTCGAGCGGGCGCGCTTCAGCCACCACGAGATCGACGAAGCGATGCGCGCGGAGGCGATCGCTTCGCTCGCGGCGGTTCGGGACGACCTGAGGGCAGCCGCGTGAGGCGGGTGCTGCTCCGCTGGGCGCCGTTCGCCGTGGTGGCGACGCTCGCTCGCGCTGCTCGCGCTCCTCCTGCTGCCGGTCGACCGCGAGCTCGTGCTTCGGATCTATGCGCTCGTCGTCGGCGGGCTCGCGCTCGCGACGCTCACCGCGGCGACGGGCTTCGCAACGCGACGGACGCCGTCAGCGTTCGCGGCGGCGCTCCGGCGCAAGCCCGTTCGGTACGGACGACCGGAGGAGCTCGCGCGGCTCGAGCGCCACGTCGCGCTCTCGGTCGAGAACGCCGCGGATTTCCACTACCGGCTGCGTCCGACGCTCGTCGCCGCCGCCGACGCCGCGGTCTGGCGCCGTCACGGCGTCTCGCTGGAGCGGGCGGAGGACCTGATGCCGGCGAGCCTCTGGGCGGTCGTCCGCCCCGACTGCGAGGCGCCCCTTGACCGGCGCGCGGCGGGCCCGCGGATCGAAGAAATCTCCGCGCTGGTCGACGAGATCGAGAGAATAGGCCCGTGAGCGAGCTTTCGATCGATCAGGTCGCCGAGCACTCCGAGCGGATCCTCGACGAGGTCGAGAAGGCGGTGGTCGGCAAGCGCGGTGCGCTCGAGACCTGCCTGCTCGCGTTTCTCGCCGACGGTCACGTGCTGCTCGAGGACTACCCGGGGCTCGCGAAGACGCTGATCGCGCGCTCGTTCGCACAGGTGTGCGACATGCGCTTCCAGCGGATCCAGTTCACGCCCGACCTCATGCCCTCCGACGTCACCGGGTCTGCGGTCTACGACCAGCGCGCGGGCGACTTCGAGTTCAGGCCGGGCCCGATCTTCGCCAACCTGCTCCTCGGCGACGAGATCAACCGCGCGCCGCCGAAGACGCAGGCCGCGCTGCTCGAGGCGATGGCGGAGCGGCAGGTGACGATCGAGAACACGACGCATCCGCTCGAGCCGCCGTTCCTCGTGATCGCGACGCAGAACCCGATCGAGTACGAGGGCACGTACCCGCTGCCCGAGGCGCAGCTCGACCGCTTCATGGTCCGGCTCGGCGTCGGCTATCCGGAACGCGAGGACGAGTGGCGGATGCTCGAGGGCCGCATCGAGCGCGCGCGCGACGACGTCCAGCTCGAGCGCGTCGTCGACCGGCAGACGCTGTTGGGCATGCAGCGCGCGATCGAGCAGGTCTACGTGTCGGAGTCGATCGGCTACTACATCGTCGACCTCGTCGCCGCGACGCGATCGAGCGGCCAGGTCGAGGTCGGCGCGAGCCCGCGCGGCTCGCTCGCGCTGCTCAAGCTCTCGCGCTGCCGTGCTGCGCTCTTCGGGCGCGACTTCGTCACGCCGGAGGACGTGAAGGGCATCGCCGTACCGGCGCTCGCGCACCGGCTGATGCTCCGGCCGGAGCTGTGGGTGCGCCGGGTGCGCCCGGAGGACGTGGTCGCGACCGCGCTCGACACGGTGCCGACGCCGGCGCCGGAGGACGTCGCGCGAGCGTGACGCGCGGCGCCACGGCGAAGCTCGCCGGCTACACCGGCCTCGCCGCGCTCGCGCTCTTCCTCGGTCTCGCCCTGCGCCTGCCCGAGCTCGTCGCGGTCGGCGCGCCGTTTGCGCTCGTCGTCGCGCTCGGCCTGCTCGTCGAGCGCCGCCCCACCGTCGACGTGACGGTGCGTCCCGCCCGCGAGCGCGTGCTCGAGGGCGAGGAGGTCGAGCTGGAGCTCGACGTTCGTGCCTCCGCGCCGGCCGAGCTGTACGTCCAGCTGCCGCGAGAGCTCGAGCTCGTCGACGGGGCGAACCCGTTCGCGGTCGACGGCGACGAGGTCGTCACGCTCCGGGTGCGCGCGACCCGCTGGGGCGCGTACCTCCCCGGGCTCGTGTTCGTCCGCGCGTACGACCGCTTCCGCGTGGTCCGCTGGGAGACGCAGCTGGATCGGCGTGCGCCGCTGAAGGTCTATCCGCACGCGGAGTACCTGCGCACGCTCGTCCGTCCCCTGCGCACGCAGGTCTTCGCGGGCAACCAGGTCGCGCGCGAGAAGGGCGACGGGATCGAGTTCGCCGACCTTCGCCCGTTCGTCGCGGGCGACCTGCCGCGCCGCGTGAACTGGCGCGCGAGCGCGCGACGCGGCGAGCTGTGGGTCAACGAGTACCACCCTGAACGGAATTCCGACGTGATCGTCTTCGTCGACTCGTTCGCCGAGGCGCGGCGCGACGGCTCGTCGACGCTCGACCAGGGCGTGCGCGCGACGGCGGCGCTGGCGGCGCGCTACCTGCGCGAGAAGGATCGCGTCGGGCTGATCAGCTTCGGCGGGACGCTGAACTGGCTCCTGCCCGCGACCGGGCTCGTGCACCTGTACCGGATCGTCGACGCCGTGCTCGACAGCCGCATCGTCCTCAACTACGCGTGGCGGAACCTCGACGTCGTCCCGCGCCGCACGCTGCCTGCGCACGCGCTCGTGCTCGCGGTCTCGCCGCTGCTCGACGAGCGTGCGACCGACGCGCTGCTCGATCTGCGCGCGCGCGGGTTCGATCTCGCGGTGATCGAGGTGTCTCCGGTCGAGTACGTCGCCGCCGGCCCGGCGGCCTCGGATCGGCTCGCGCATCGGCTCTGGCAGTTGAAGCGGGAGGCGCAGCGCACGCGCTACGAGCGGGCGGGCGTGCCGGTCGCCGTGTGGACGGCAGAGGGATCGCTTGCGGGCGCACTCGAGGAGGTGAAGGCATTCAGACGCTACGCGCGAAGCGCGCGCTGACCGCAGCGGGAGCGCTGCTGCTCCTGGCGGCGGTCGGTGCCTGGTCGGCGCTCCAGGCCGATCTCTTCCGCGTGCCGCTGGCGATCGCCGGCGGCGCTGCGCTCGTCGCGCTCGCGGTTGGTCTCGCCGGCCGCTGGGGGCCGCTGCTTCAGCTCGCGCTCTCGATCGCGGTCGGCGCGTACGCGGTCTCGCTGCTCGACCGCGGCGAGGTCGACCTGCGCGCGCCGTTCGTCGCGGCTGCGCTGCTCGCGGTCGGAGAGCTCGCCTACACGTCGGTCGAGCCGCCGGCTCGGCGCGTCTGGCCGTTCTCGGTCGGGATGGTGGCCGCCGCGGCCGGCGTCGGGGCGCTGCTGCTCGGAGTCGCAGGGCTCGGCGCGGGCGAGGTGCGAGACCTCGCGCTCGGCGTGGTCGCGGCGGCGGGTGCGCTCGCGATTGTGGCCAGACTTGCGGCTAGAGCTTCGCGCTGAGAGCGCCGTCGAGCGTGTCGTGCATGCCGAAGTGGCGGTCGAGGCCGGAGATCTCGAGCGCGCGGCGCGTCTCGACCGCGGGCGAGGCGAGCAGGAAGCCGTGGCGGTTGTCCAGCTTCGTTCGCGCCTCGATCAGGACGCCGAGCGCCGTCGAGTCGATGAACTCGACGCGCGAGAGGTCGATGACCACGCGCTCGGGCCGCCGCGCGCACTCCTCGAGCAGGACGGAGCGCACCGCTTCGGCGTTGTAGAGGTCGAGCTCGCCCGCCAGCGAGACGACGACCGCGTCACCGTTTCGTTCGACCCCCGTGACGGGTGGCTCGCGCAGACCCTCGTGTTCGGGTTCGTTGCCCACGACCAGTGCCGAGTCTAGTCAGCTGGACGAGCCAGTCCGCACCGTCGCGAGGGATTGGTTGGCCCCGGCCGGCGTCCGAATGTAGGCTTCGATCTCGTGGCCGCGCCAAAGGCATTCGACGAGCTGAAGGCACGGCTCGCCCAGGTCACCGACGTCAGCCGCGTCCGCCGGATCCTCGGCTGGGACATGCAGGTGATGATGCCCTCGGCCGGCGCGAGTGCCCGCGGCGAGCAGCAGGCCACTCTCGACCGCATCGCCTACGACATCTTCACGGCGCCCGAGACCGGGCGATTGCTCGAAGAGCTTGCCTCCTACGAGGACTCGCTCGACCCGGACTCCGACGACGCATCGCTGATCCGCGTGTCCCGCAAGGACTTCGACAAGACCGTGCGGATCCCGGCCGACCTGCGGACCGAGATCGTCAAGGCGGGCACCGAGGGCTTCATGGCCTGGCGCCTCGCGCGCCCGGCGAACGACTTCGAGTCGTTCCGCCCGCACCTCGAGCACCACCTGGAGCTGCGCCGCCGCTACGTCGAGCTGTTCCCCGAGGCCGACGAGCCGTACGACGTGCTGCTCGACGACTACGAGCGGGGCATGAAGGCATCGGAGGTCCGCGTCGTCTTCGAGCGCATGAAGGAAGAGCTGGTGCCGCTCGTCGCCGAGGCGAGGGAGCTGTACGGGGACGACGACGGCACGCTCGCGCGCGCCTTCCCGAAGGGCGAGCAGGAAGCGATGGCGCGCGAGATCATCGACCTGTTCGGCCACCGCGAGAACGCGTGGCGGCTCGATCCCGACCGTGCATCCGTTCGCGAGCGGCGGCGGCGTCGACGACATCCGCATCACGACGAAGTACGAGCCGACCGGCCTCGAGTCGTTCTTCGCGACGATGCACGAGTACGGGCACGGGCTCTACGAGCACCAGGTCGCGCCCGAGCTCGACCGCACGCCGCTCGGCGGCGGCGTCTCGCTCGGCATGCACGAGTCGCAGAGCCGCATGTGGGAGAACCTCGTCGGTCGCAGCCGCCCGTTCTGGCGCTTCTTCTACCCGCGGCTCCAGGAACGGTTCTCGCCGCTCCTGGACGACGTCGACGAGGAGAAGTGGTTCCGCGCCGTCAACATCGTGCAGCCGTCGCTGATCCGGATCGCCGCCGACGAGATCACCTACAACATGCACATCATCCTCCGGTTCGAGCTCGAGCAGGACCTGCTCGCCGGCAACGTCGAGGCGCGCGATCTGCCGAGCGAGTGGAACCGGCGGATGGACGAGTACCTCGGGATCGAGGTCCCGAGCGACGCCGACGGCGTGCTCCAGGACATGCACTGGGGGACGGGGACGATCGGCTACTTCCCGACCTATTCGCTCGGCAACGTCATGAGCGTCCAGATCTGGGAGCGGATCAAGGAAGATCTCCCCGACCTCGACGACAAGCTCGAGCGCGGCGAGTTCGCGCCGCTCCGCGAGTGGCTCGGCGAGCACATCCACAAGCACGGCCGAAAGTTCACGCCGCAGGAAACGCTCGAGCGCGCCGTCGGCTCACGGATCGACCCCGAGCCGTACCTCGCCTACCTGCGCCAAAAGCACGGCGCCGCGACGCCCGCGTAGCGGGCTGCAGGCTCCGAGCGCACTCAGGCGAGGGCGCACTGGCTCAGGCCACCGCGCATGTCTTCCGAGCTGACTAGCTTGCTTCCGGGCTGGGGGTAAACAGCTTCCAGTGCCCCTCGGAGACGACCTCGACGGCGCCGTCAACCACCGTGATGGCGGTTTGATCGTCAATCGCGTACGCAGGCACTGACAACCCGGCGGCCCATGCCTCTATCTCGGCCAGAGGGGTAACCGGAATGTCATCCTCACGATAAAGGTGTGGAAACACGGAGAAACCAACAAGCCCTAGCGCTTTGTCGCTGCCTGTGAGTGGATCGCTGTCGTCGTAAGTCTCTCCTCCGAAGTCGGGAGTCGCGACCATCGCACCACCACTCGTGCCGACGTAGACCATGTCGGGCCGCAGCGACGGCAAGAGGTCCGCCAGCCCGGACTGCCGCATCCAGTAACAGAGATACAAAGGACTGCCACCCCAAACCAGCAGAGCGTCGACTTCCTGAACCGCCGGAACCCAGTACTCCTCTTTGATGCTGGGCAGGGCGGTCAGCTCCAGCACTCCCAACGACTTCCAACCCAAACCGCACATGGGGCCGCCGCTCGACCCGTTGATGAAACCGTAGACGTGTGACGGTCCGCCGGGGAAAGGTTGCACCCCAGTGGGTATGCAGAGCGCACTGGACTCGGCAATCGGCTTGCCCAGCAAAGCGACCAGCGCATCGTGGATGCTCGCATTCCGAATGCCGCTGGATGTGAGGAGAATCTTCATCGTGCCTCCTGAAGTCATTGCTGCAGGCGAGACTCTTTAGACCGTACGCGGTAGAGACTGGCCGACCACCGACAATTCATCGACTCCGGAGGATCCAGCGTCACGTCCTCGGGGGACATTCCCGAACACTGGGGCATGTGAGCGTGAGTACGCTCGGCAGGTGGGCGATGCTGTGCAGCTTCCGTGGGACCTGCCGATCATGCAGGCGCCGATTGGCCCTGCGACGACCCCCGAACTCGTCGCCTCGGTGTCCGCTGTTGGGGCGCTCGGAACGGTGGCCGCTTCCTGGACCAAGCCCGCGAAGCTGCGCGATCAAATCAGGGCGATTCGGTCGGCGACGTCTAACCCGTTCTGCGTCAACCTCGTACTCGCATTCGATCAGCGCGAGCGCCTCGAACTCGTGCTCGCGGAGCGCGTTCCCGTCGTCTCCTTCGCATGGGGAACCGACGCGGAGCTCATTGGACGGGCCCGCGCGGCCGGGGCCTTCGTTCTCGTGCAGGTAAGTGACTCGGAAGAGGCGAAGGCGGTTGCCGCCGCCGGCGCGAGCGGCGTGATTGCCCAGGGAGTGGAGGCGGGAGGCCACGTGCAGGGAACGACGCCCGTCCTGACTCTGGTCCGGGAGATCAGCGCCGCGCTCGGACTGCCAATCGTCGCCGCAGGCGGAATCGCTGACCCCGTTGCCGCTCAACGCGCGTTGAATGCCGGTGCGCAAGCAGTCGCGTGTGGCACGGCCTTCCTGGCTGCGTCCGAGGCCGACGTACATCGGCACTATCGCGATCGTCTTCTTGCCGCAGGCGCGTCCGACACGGAGCTCACCGACCTCTTCGACCTCGGCTGGCCGAACGCACCGCATCGCGTCATTCGGAACCGGGCCGTGACCGAATGGGAGGCTGCCGGCCGGCCACCGGCAGGACGCAGGCCAGGCGAAGGTGACGTCATCGCGAAGCGCGGCCGCACTCAGGTCCTGCGCTACAGCGAGGCTCAGCCGACGATGTCCACCGACGGCGACATCGAATCGATGGCCATGTACGCCGGTACTGGTGTCGGCGATGTGCGCCGCGTTGCTTCGGCGGCAGCGATCGTCGAGGCCATCTCGCACGGCATCCGTCGCGGTTGACCGCGCGGTTAGATGCGAAGAAGGAGGGGGCTCACGGGGGAACCACGGGTTCCCCCGTGTTCTCCTCGACGATCACGCGCTCTTCCGGCGCGGCCCGCAGCACGTTCTCGACGTACGAGTCCACCGCTTCGTCCATGCCGACGTCGCGGCCGGCCTCCTCCGACAGGTGCCAGCGGTGCTCGAGCAGTTCGTGGAACACCTGCGCGGCGGCGCGCTTGCCGTGGAGTTCTTGGGGGATCGCCTTCACGACGGTCGGTTCGAAGACTTCCGTCAGCCAGCGACCGGCGGCTGCGGTGTCGGAGACCGGCTCTTGCCCGGAGGCCTTGAGTGACGCACGGAAGGACTCGATGTCCTCGAGCAGCCGGCGCGCCTGGTTCTCCTGCGCGTCGAGACCGGTGAGCTTGAGCAGGCGGCGCCGGAAGTGTCCGGCCTCGACGACCTGCGGGCGGATCCGCAGGCGATAGCCGTCGTCGGTCGCCTCGAGCTCGACCTCCTCGACGTCGAAGCCACGGTCGTTCACCCGCTTCAGCCGTTCCTGGAGACGGTCTCGCTCGTCGGAGCGGAACTCCTCCTCGGCCATGAGCTCGTTCCAGACGCGCGCGTACTCCGCGGCGACCTCGGTCGCGAGCTCGAACGGGTCGTCGATGCCGAGGTCGCCGAGCTCCGCCTCGAGGTCGAGCAGCTCGCCGACGATGTTCTCCTGCGCGACGTCGAGATCGTGTTGTCGCTGGCCGTCGCTCAGCTGGTCGTGCAGCTCGCCGGTCTCGACGTCGACGACGTACGCGGCGAGCTTGTGCGCGTCGCGACGGAACAGCGTGTTCGAGAGCGAGCAGTCGCCCCAGTAGAAGCCGTCGAGGTGCAGTCGCACGAGCAGGTTCCCGAGCGCGTTGATCAGCCGGTCGCGCAGGTCGGCGACGGGCTTGCGGGCGAACATGATCCGGTACGGGAGCGAGTACTCGAGGTGCCGCGTGATCAGGATGTCCTGGAGGTTCGGTCGGTGGGCGATCCCGACCGCGTCGACGACCGGCATCCCGTCGTGCGCGAGCGCGCGGAGCAGCCGGTACTCGCGGTGCGCGAGCTCGTGGTTGATCTCTTTCAGCGCGTAGAACGTGCCGTCGTACTCGACGAAGCGAACGACGTGCCGGCTGATCCCGCGCTCGACGACCGCGAGCCGCTCCGACTGCCAGTCCTCGAGCGGCTCGTCCCAGGGGAGGTCGAGGAAGTCCGGCTGGCCGGGCCGCGGGACGAGCTGGATCCGCATCGCGGTCATGCCAACAGTGTGAGCAATTGTTCGGCGTACCGCGGCGCCGTCGGCTCGTCCTCGTGGCGGAAGTACGCGAAGACCTCGATGCCGTCGTCGAGGAGCGGGCGGATCCGCGCGGCGAAGTGCTCGAGCTCGTCGTCCGAGTACGGCGGCTCGCGGAAGCGCAGGTAGCGGAAGGGCGCGTCGGCGTCCCAGTCGTTCACGCGGATCCCGGGCGAGACGTCGAGGCCGTCCCACGACTCGTGGTTGAAGTCGAAGGCGATCCGGAGCGCGGGGTCGAGCGAGCCGAAGAGGAGCACGAGGAACCCCGGGTCGGCCGCCTGCTGGACGGCGACGCGGATCGGGCCGAGCCGCTCGCCGAGCAGTGCCATGCGCTCCTGAAAGACGCCGAGCTGCCGCGTGAAGTGGGCGGGGAGCTTGACCGCGAACCGGAAGTCCGCCGGCGTCTCGGCGGCCCAGCGCTCGAAGTGCCCTTCGGCGGGCAGGCGGTAGCCCGTCGTGTTCAGCTCGACGGACGGGAGCCGCTCCGCGTAGCGGCGGAGGAACTCCGGCGGCTTCGCGTCGGCGGGGTAGAAACCGGGCTTCCAGCTCGGGTAGGAGAAGCCGGAAGCGCCGACATATGCGCCTGTTACCCTCGTCGCCGTGGCGGTCATGCCAGAAGTGTTGCCGGACGGGAGCATCTCCGTGCTCGACCACGGTTTCGTGCGGCTCGACGGCGCGATGGCGGACGACCTCTCCGTCGTCAACTCGGCGCGGGTGAGCTTCGGGCGGCGGGTGACCGAGCTCGCCGACGCCGACGTCGGGCTGATCAAGTTCCTGATGCGCGAGCGGCACGGCACGCCGTTCGAGCACAACTCGTTCCGCTTCCACGTTCGCTGCCCGATCTTCGTCGCGCGCGAGTGGTTCCGGCACCGCATCGGCTCGTTCAACGAGTTCTCGATGCGCTACGCGAGGGCGACCGACGACTTCTACGTGCCCGAGCCCGAGGACGTGCGGACGCAGGTCGGCAAGCCGGGGTCGTACTCGTTCGAGCCGGTCGACGCGGAGCTCGCCGAGACGACGCGCGAGGAGCTGCAGGCGGTGTACGACGCGGCCTACGCGGCGTACGAGCGGCTCGTCGAGCAGGGCGTCGCGCGCGAGCTCGCCCGGGCGGCGCTGCCGGTCGGCGCCTACACCGAGTTCTACTGGACGGTCAACGCGCGCGCGCTGATGAACTTCGTCTCGCTACGCGCGTCGGAGAACGCGCAGCGCGAGATCCGGCGCTACGCCGAGGCGGTCGAGCGCTTCCTCGCCGACCAGATGCCGATCACGCACGCGGCGTTCGTCGCGAACGACCGCACCGCGCCTTAGGTCGTCAGAACGACCGTCTTGTTGAGCGCGTCTCGCCCTCGCACCCACGGGCGGACGACCCAGCCGTCGAAGTTCCGCAGGTTGTAGGACGCGCCGAGCCGGACGTTCGCGTTGCCGTCGTCGCCGACGTTGAAGGAGCCGCACGCAACCACGGGTTCGCCGTTCTTGGTCAGCAGCAGCTCGTAGTAGCCGCCCTCGGGCAGCGGCTCGAGCCCGGAGACCTCCACGAGCATCGGCCAGTTGCCCTCGTCGTCCCCGTAGCCGAGCTTGATCGTTCCCGAGGCCGCCGGCGTGGCGCCGGTCCCGTGCATCGCGACCGCAGCTCTGACGTCGAAGTCCGAATCGGAACCGCTCACGAGCCAACCCGCACCGAACGCGGCAAGCGCGAGCGCAGCGGCGATCAGCAGCGCCGCCACGCGGCGGCGTGGCTGCAAGCGCACCGGCGGCGAAGCGGTCAGCTCCGGCATCTCTGGCGGCGGCCCTGCCGCGACGAGCAGCTCGTGCACGCGCAGCAGGCGCTCGCGGTCGCCGGGCGGGAGGTCCGGGCCGATCAGCTCGTCGAAATTCGGCGGCCCGCTCACGAGAACTCTCCCTCCAGCAGGTCGGCGAGCCGGTGTAGCCCGCTGCGCGTCCGCGTCTTGACCGTCCCGAGCGGGATCTTCAGCCGCTCCGCGATCTCGCTCTGCGAGAGCCCCTTCCAGTAGGCGAGCTCGACCACGACGCGCTCGGTCTCCGGGAGCTCCTCGAGCGCGCGGTGCACGCGCCAGGAGGTCCAGCTCTGCTCGGCGCGCTCCATCGGCCCGGCGTCGGTGGAGGGCTCGTCGCGCGGATCCGCGACGACGGGGTCGACCCGGCTGCGTGCGCCGTCGACGATCGCGTTCCGGGCGACCGCGTAGAGCCACGGTGCGCCCGGGCCGCGCTCGGGCTTGTACGTTCGAGCCGACCGCCAGACGGACGTGAACGTCTCCTGGACCGCCTCCTCCGCGCGCGTGCGGTCGCCGAGCCGGCGCAGCGCGAGCCCGAACACCGGTCGCGAGTAGCGCCGGTAAAGGGTCTCGAACGCCCCGCCGTCCCCGTTCCCGACCCGGAGCAGCAGCTCCGAGTCGGTCAGCTCATGCTCGGTCACTAGTCGGATCCTGGCTGAGCCGGCCGCAGGCGGCAAGGCGCCCTGACGAAGGGCGAGATTTGTGGCCACGTTCCCTGGTTCTACGAGGGAAGCGGACGTACGGTTTCGGCGCGCCTAGCCGAGGCGGTCCTGGACTGCGCTCCAGTTCACGACGTCCCACCAGGCGCCGAGGTAGTCCGGGCGGCGGTTCTGGTACCGGAGGTAGTACGCGTGCTCCCAGACGTCGATCCCGAGGATCGGCGTGCGGCCCTCCATCAGCGGCGAGTCCTGGTTCGGCGTCGACTCGACCGAGAGCGAGCCGTCGGCGCCACGGACGAGCCAGCTCCAGCCCGAGCCGAAGCGCTTCACGCCCGCCTCGTTCATCTGCGCCTTGAGCGAAGCGACGTCGCCGAACGACTGCTCGATCGCGTCCTTGAGCGGCCCGTCGGGTGGATCGCCGCCGCCGTCGGGGCTCATCCACTGCCAGAAGAGCGTGTGGTTGTAGTGACCGCCGCCGTTGTTGCGAACGGGCGTGCGCTTGTCCTCGGGGAGCGAGTCGAGACTCTGCAGCAGCTCCTCGATCGGCGTGTCCGCCCACTCCGTTCCGGCGAGCGCGGCGTTCAGGTTGTCCACGTACGCCTGGTGGTGCTTGTCGTGGTGGACGCGCATCGTCTGCTCGTCGATCGCAGCCTCGAGCGCGGCGTAGTCGTAGGGCAGCGCGGGAACCTCGTGCGCCATGTCTCAGCCTCCCTCGTCGCGGGGTCTTTTCGTGAGGCTAACCGTTATGCTCCGCCGCGCGCACCCGCCCCCGTCTGAAGGAGATCGATGCCTGCGCCCGCCTTCGAAGAGATCGTCCCCCGCGAGCTGAAGCCCGGCCTCCTCGAGCTCGACGGCATCTCGCGCGAGTCCGTCGAGGCGCACTACAAGCTGTACGAGGGCTACGTGAACAAGCGGAACGAGATCCTCCGCGAGCTCGGCGAAGTCGACCTCGGCGCGGCGAACCAGGTGTACTCCCGGCTCCGCGTGCTCAAGGTCGAGCTGACCTTCGCGGTCGGCGGGATCAAGAACCACGAGCTCTACTTCGAGCACCTCGGTGGAGCCGGCGGCAACCCTGATGGGGCGTTCGGGCAGCTGATCGAGCGCGACTTCGGCTCGGCCGAGGAGTGGCGCGCCGACCTGAAAGCGACGGGACTCGCGGCGCGCGGCTGGGCGTGGACCGCGTACGACTGGGACGAGGCTCGGCTCTTCAACTACATCGGCGACGCACAGAACACGTACCCGATCTGGAACGCGACGCCGCTCGTCGCGCTCGACGTGTACGAGCACGCGTACTTCCTCGACTACCGAACCGACCGGGCGACGTACATCGACAGGTTCTTCGACAATCTCGACTGGACGACCGTGAACGACTGGGTCTCCAGCTACCAGATCCCCCTGAAGTGAGCTACCTCGCCGCCGTGCTCGGCGGCTACCTCGCCGGGTCGATCCCGACGGGCTACTGGCTCGTTCGGATCTTCCGCGGGATCGACATTCGTCGCATCGGCTCGCACTCGATCGGCGCGACGAACGTCTGGCGCGCGATGGGGTGGAAGCTCGGTGTCCCGGTGATCCTGGTCGACGTCGCGAAGGGGCTCGTGCCCGCGCTCGTCGCGTCGCTGCTCGTGAACGACATCGCCGGGGTGCTCGCGGGCTTCGCTGCGATCGTCGGGCACGCGCGTCCCGTCTTCCTGAAGTTCGAGAAGGGAGGCAAGGCGGTGGCGACGACGGGCGGGATGATGATCGGGCTCGCGCCGCTCGTCGCGCTCGGTGCGCTCATCGTCTGGCTCGTGACGTTCGTCGTCGCGCGCTACGTGTCGGTGGCGTCGATGGCGGCGGCGCTCTCGCTGCCGGTGTTCGCCTTCGCGCTCGCGGAGTCGTGGCCGGTGCGGATCGTGACCTTCCTCGCTGCCGCGGCGATCCTCTTTCTGCACCGCGAGAACATCAAGCGACTGTTCGCGCACCGCGAGCCGAAGGTGCAGCTCGCGGCGATGTTCAAGCGCTAGTAACAGACTGTTACTTGGTCGCCGCGAGCCAGTCGCGCAGCTCGGTGTGCCGCGGAGCGGGCTCGCCCGAGTCCAGCTCGGCACGCAGCTCCCCGACGGTGCCGTACCGCTCCGCGAGGACGTCGTGGTCGTGGATCGTCTCGAAGTTGACCTGGCGCGCGAGCAGGAAGTCGCCGTCGTCGAGCGCGGGGTAGCGCTCGAGTGCGCCGGCGAGCGAGAAGCGGACGGAGTCCTCGACGAAGCGCGGCTGCAGGTGCGCGTGCTCGACGACGAACAGCTCGTCCGGGCGCTTCAACAGCGCGTACACCGGCGCGCTCATCGATCCCTCCACGACGTCGGCGAGCTGCTCCGCGTTCACGGTCGTCTGCGTCCCGACGTAGAGCGTCCCGAGACCGCGCTGGTTGTGCGTCGCGAGCGGCACGAGCTCGAGGATCCGCTCGACGTCGCCGTCGTCGAAGCCGGCCTCCGAGAGTCGCTCCGACGCGCGTCCGCGGACGAGCCCCTGTGCGCAAGGGCAGGCGTTGATCCCCGGCGCCTCGACCCCGACGACCCGGCGCGTGCCGCGCTCCGTCGCCGCCGCGATCCCGATCAGCGTGATCAGCTCCTGCGTCGGGAGGCCGGTCACGGGGGTCCGGCGTTCCCGCGGGTACCGCGTGACGATGCGCACCTCGGCGCGCCCCGCCCGCTGCCGCTCGACGATGTGCTGCGCGATGTGTTCCGCCAGTTCCTCGACGAGGAACGACTCGCCGATCACGACCTCGTCGATCGCCTCCTCGAAGAGCTCGGGGAAGCGAGACATGTGGACGCCCTTTTGCGCCGGATCGAGGTCGACCGTGCAGTCGATCTCGGCCGGGATCAGCTTCTCCACGCCGCCGAAGCGCAGTCGGATCGCCTTCTGGACGCGCGTCACTCCCGCGCGGGACAGGCCGATCCGAATCTCCGGCGAGGAGGCTTGCAGGTCCGGTGTGAGAAGGTTCTTACTGCCGCCCATGGCTCCGACTGAGGATACGTTCGCGCGGCTGGTCTCGCTCGCCGTCCACGACCTGCGCACGCCGCTCGCAACCGTGTCGGGCTTCGCCCGCACGCTCCAACGCACGCCGCTCGGCGACCCCGCCGACAAGTACGTGCAGATGATGGTCGCGGCGAGCGACCAGCTCGCCGAGTTGCTCGAGGAAGTCGCCCTCGCCGCGCGGATCGAGAGCGGACGCTGGGAGCCGAACGTCCAGGAGGTCGACTCGCTCGAGCTCGCGGAGAGCGCGGCCGGCGCCGTCGAGGGAGCACGTGCAGAGGGCAGCGGAGCGCCGGTTCGCGTCGACCGTGACGCTGCCGAGACGGCGCTCAGGCTGCTGGCGCGCTGCGCCGTGCGACACGGCGGTCTGCAGGAGCTCGAGGTCGCAGTCGCGGGGCCGGAGATCGCGATCGCGCCGGTCACCGAAGCCGCAGCGCCGATCCTGCTCGGCCAGGAGGCGCGCGACCTCGGAGCGCTGATCGCGCTGCGCGTCGTGACTGCGATCGGCGGGACCGTCGAGCTCGAAGGCGGCCGTCTGCTCGTTCGCCTCCCCGCCGAGTGACGGTCTCGGCGTCTCGCGTCAGCCTGCTTCGCTGGCTCCGGCGCCAGCTCCGTCAGCCCGTTGCGCTCCGCGAGCACCTCGAGGCCGCCGTGCAGAACGACGACCCCGCCGAGGCGCGCCGGCTCGTCGAGCAGGTGGGCGACTTCTCCGATGCGCAGCGGCAGCACGTCCTCGCGCTCGTCGACGCGTGGGAAGCAGAAGAGCGCGCCGGGGACGTGTGATGTGAAATCGCTGCGACAGCGGCCGCGAAGCGGCCGCCTTTAGGGGTCTTCGCGCGTCGTGGATCCGCGTGAGCGGATTCGCGACTTGTGCAAACAACTAGCGGAGGAGACGCGACAACCGGCGGTCCTTGAGCACGCGCCCGCCCGTCTGGCACTGCGGGCAGTAGAAGATCGTGTGCTCTTCGAAGTCGACCTGCGCGATCGGCGTCGCGCACACGTCGCACGGCTGGCCGAGCTTCTTGTGCACGCGATAGGTCTTGTCGTCCTTCGCGCCCGCTTCCCGAAGGACGAGCCCACGCGCGAGCTCGGTGTCGATCGCCGTCGCCAGGCGCTCGATCTCCTCGCGTGAGAGGTCGGGAGCGAGCGCGTACGGCGAGAGCCTCGCCTCGTGGAGGATCTCGTTCGCCCACGCGCGGCCGATGCCGGCGATCAGCTTCTGGTCGCGCAGCAGCGAGTGCAGCCGTCGCGACTCGGCGGCGCAGATCTCCGCCAGCCGGTCGGCGCCGAGCCCGAGTGCTTCCGGGCCGAGGTGCGCGAGCTCGGCCTCGGCCTGCTCGGGCGTCAGCAGCCACACGCCGGCGCGCTTCTTCGACCCGGCCTCCGTCAGGACGAGTCGAGCGCCGCCCTCGAAGACGAGCTGGAACGCGGGCACCTTCGGCCCTTTCTCGCCGGCGAGGAGGTAGCGAAGCCGCCCGGCCGTCATCAGGTGCACGAGCACGACGAGCTCGCCGTCCTCGGTGGGGAAGAGCAGCCGCTTCGCACGGCGCTCGGCACCCGCCAGGCGGCGACCCTCGAGCGTCGCGAGCGGCGGGTCGAACGTCTTCAGCGTCGCGACGTGCGCCGGCCCGGCCTTCTCGATCGGGAACGCGGAGACGGGGTCGTCGAGCTGGCGCCGCCACGCCTCCATCTCCGGCAACTCGGGCACCGCTCCATCCTAGGACGGAAGACGCGGGCCACCGCGGCCGTCAGGTAGGCATGCGCCGGAAAGCCGTCTCGGGCGCGGTGGCAGTCGTCGCGCTCGCACTGTTCTCCCAGCCCGCCGCGGCGTTCGACACGTCGCCGCACTTCGACCTCACCGGCGACGCGCTGACCGCGGAAGGGTTCGGCGTCGACGCCACGCGCGTCGCGCAGGTCAACAACTGGTTCGTCGATCTCTACGTCAACTCCAAGGACGTCCCTGCGAGTGGCCACTCGTCGTGGTGGAAGACGCTGATCGGGACGAACTGGTTCCTCGGCGAGATCGAGAACTGGGCCGACGACGTGGTCGACGCAGCAGCGTCGATGCACTTCGACTCGAAGGGCGGGGGCATGGGCTACCGGCGAGCCCAGGATCTGGGACGCGAGTGGAACCGCCTGCTCGACATGACGATCCGGACGTGCAGGAGCGCAAGGCCCGGCAATCCTCTGCAGTGCTTGACGGCCCTCGGGGCGAGCCTGCACCAGGTTCAGGACTTCTACGCCCACACGAACTGGGTGGAGCCGCGCTACGGCGAGCTCCCCGGCTACGACGGCCCGGGCTGGGCCGCTACAGGTCGAGGCAGCGCGCCGACCTGGTTCGACCTTCCGGCTGCCGACCGCGACCCGGCGCGGTCGCGCGTGTACACGAACGGAGTTCCGAGCGGAGCAGTCGACTACACCGACCGTCTGTTCAACCGTGGCCACGGGAGTTGGCGCTCCGACAGCAACAAGCACCTGGGGACGAAGATGAACAAGGACTGGCCGGGACGCCCGCGGTTCCTCGAGGCGTACCAGGCCTCGTACTTCGCGACGCGGCAGTGGGTCCAGGCGGTGCAGAGGGGAGTGGGGGACGCGGCGTTCTGGAACCTCGTCCGGAGCTACACGCCGCCGAACAACACTGCCCGAACGGAGCTGCGGCACGACCTGCGCAAGGGCGCCCTCGGTGTCTCGTACTGGACCGGCCACTGGCAAGGGCAGGGCGAGCCCTTCGGCGCAGCAGATCCGGGGCCGGGCGGCAGTCTCGACGACGCGCTCTTCTCGACCAGGGCGTACTTCGCGTATCCGCTGTTCAGCAGGCGAACGCAGTACCGGAACCTCTTCGAGAGCGTCGTCAAGACGCTGCGGGTGATCCCGCCCTCGATCCAGACCTACGACGTTCCGTCCAGTCGATCGATGCAGCAGTCGACGCGCTTCGTCAGGGTCCGGGTCCTGCAGATGAAGGGACGCGGTGCCGGCGACATCGGTCCCGACGACGCCGACTTCTACGCCGAGGCGCTCGTCGGCGGGCAGCAGTTCCTGTCGGGGTTCATCCACGGGTACGACTCGTTCTCGTTCAAGCGGCCGAACGCTCCCTTCACCTTCCTCAAGGCCGTGACGGCCGGCGACAGCCGACCCCAGGCGTTGACGTCGCTTCGAGTCGAGGTGCGGACGTCGAACGTCAACGGCGCGGGCACCGACGACACCGTCTACCTGCGGGTCAGCGACACGCTTCGCTTCAAGCTCGACAAGACCGGCATCGACGACTTCGAGCGGGACTCGAACAGGACCTACAGCCTGGCCGTCGACACGAGCACGCCCTTCGACCAGAGCCCGGCCGGCTACTTCCTCCGGGACATCCGCTACCTCCAGCTCGAGAAGTCGAAGGACGGGAGCTCCGGCGCCTGGAAGCTCGGCGGCGTCACGCTCTACGCGAGCGGTCGGGTGCTCTACCGCAACAGCGCCGTCGAGACCTGGCTCCGCGGCGATGCCAGGACGTGGCGGTCACCGGACTTCGCCGCACCCGGCGAGGCGCTTTCGTCCGTCATCCCGGTCTGGCTGGCCCTCTGGGAGGCGGACAGCTTCCTGTACGGCGGCGACGACCACGCCGACATCAATCCCTACTTCCGACGGAAGAACGTCGGCGTTCTCTACCAGCTCGGGACGATCTACGACCAGACCACGGTCGGTGGGCAACTCGACGCAGGCCCGCTCTCGTTCGACAGCGACAAGGCGGAGATCCACTACCGGATCGACACCCTGTCCACCGATCCGCCGCCCGCGCCGCCCGCCCCGCCGGTACCACCGGTGCCGCCCGTGCCACCCGTCGAGCCGCCGAAGCCGCCCGTGCCACCGGCCCCGCCCGGCCAACCCGATCTCGTCCTCACCTACCTCGACGGGAGGATGTTCACGGTGAAAAACCAGGGGACGGGCGCGGCCGGGGCGTTCAGGGTCACCGTGCTCGGCTTTCCGCCGATCCTCTTCACCGGGCTCGCGGCCGGCGCAGAGGCGACGCGCACCTTTGCGTCGGGGTCATGCGGCGAGGGCACCTACACGGCGACCGCCGATTCGCTCAACCAGGTCACGGAGTCCAACGAGCTCAACAACGTCCGGACGGCCGTCGTCATCTGCTGAGCTACGGCTCCGTGCCTGGCACGACCGGCACGACCACCATGTCTCCGCGCCAAGACCGAGCTCGGGCTCCTCCGACTCCGGGAACTCGACGAGCGTGCGCTGCGCGCGTGAGAGGAGGATCGGAAGCGTTGAGAGGAGTCCTCCGGCGGCGCCGACGAACAGGGTCGGCCGCAGCCCGATCGTCGAGGCCAGCACTCCGCCCGTCAGCGATCCGAGCGGAATCGTCCCCCACACGAGGAAGCGCATGACCGAGTTCATGCGGCCCTGAATCCGCCGGGGCGCGATCGCCTGGCGGAGGCTGATCTGCGTGATGTTGTAGACGACGATCGCGAACGAGGAGATCAGTAACCCTGCGATCAGGTACGGGTATGGGAAGTCCTGCGACGCCAGCGGCACGAGGAAGCCGGCGGTGCCGAAGATGAACGTCATCGCGATCGTGGTGCGCCCCACGCCGAAGCGCTTCGACAGCCGCTGCGACGTCAGCGCCCCGAACAGACCGCCGAGACTCCCGATCGTGAAGATGATCCCGATCTCCGCAGCCGAGAGGTCGAGCGTGCGGACCGCGTAGACGAGGAAGACCGAGAACATCACGTTCGAAAAAAAGTTCGAGGTACCCGTGCAGATCGCCTGTGGTCGCAGCAGCGGGTGCCGGACGACGTACTGCAGCCCCTCCCAGAGCTCGGTGCGCATCCGCGGCTTGGCGCCCTCCGGGACGGCGGGCTTCTCTTCCTGCTTGCGGATTCCGGTCAGGAACGCGCCGGACGCGAAGAAGCTGATCGCGTCGACGAGGACTGCGTACGGCGCCGTGATCGCGCCGATGAGCCCGCCGGCCACACCCGGGCCGGAGATCTGCGCGATCGTGCGGCTGACCTCGAGCTTCGAGTTGCCGTCGATGATCTGCTCGCGTTCGACGAGGGACGGGAGATACGACTGGTAGGCGACGTCGAAGAAGACGGTGAAGGTTCCGACCAGGAACCCGACGACGAAGAGCTGCGGGAGCGTCAACGCGTCGAACGCGTACGCGATCGGGACCGACAAGAGGAGCACCGCTCGCCCGTAGTCGGCAACGATCAGAATCGCGCGACGGCGCAGACGGTCGACCCACACGCCGGCGGGCAGCGTGAAGAGCAGGAACGGCAGGAACTCGACGGTCCCGAGCGCAGCGACCGCGAACGCGCTCGCGTCGAGGACCACGATCGCGACGAACGGCAACGCGAGCCCGGACACCTGCGTGCCGAACTGGCTGATCGTCTCGGCCGACCACAGCTTCAGGAAGTCTGGATGTCGCCAGAGGCCGCCCGAGGGCCAGAACGCTCTCACGACTTCTTCGCGCGCTTCTTGCTTCTTCTTCGGCAGGTCGCGCAGGTTCGTCGCGTAGACGCCCGTGACGAACCCGAACACGCGCGCGTCTTCGTCGTCGTACGACTGGAAGTCGCTCGCAAGCTCCTCGAGGCGCTGCGCGAACCGGCGCGCGTCGCGGTTCGACACACGAGCGTGCACGACGACGAGGCTCGACGGGTCGTCGTCCAGGCCCGCGTCGGGAGCGACCTCGTCCGCGGCGTGACGCAGCATCATCGCGCCCATTCCCGCGGGGTTGTACGGCTCGGACTCGTCCGCCACGATCCGGTACAGGCGCGCGAGCCGGCCGTAGTAGCTCTCGGTCATCGCGCGCACCTTGCGCGTGCGCACGACGCGGATCAGCTTCGCCTCTTCGAGCACCTTGACGTGGTGCCCCGCCGTTCCCTTCGGCTGGCCGAGCGCCTCTGCGAGCTCGGTCGTCGAGGCGGCTCGCTCGCGGAGGAGCGACAGGATCCGGCGCCGCGTCGGATCGGCCACGGCGTGCAGTTGCTCCTGCGAGCGCACCTCGAGCACGTCCTCGAGCGAATAGTCGGGAATGGCCGGACGTTCGACGATTGCCGGACGTTATCGCCCCAGTAGGGTTCCGTCAATGGGCCCGATCGAGGTCGTGGTGCGTCGCGGCTCGGTCGTCGAGGCCCGGCACCGAGTTCACGCGGTCGCGTGGCGCGACGGCGCGATCGTCGAGCAGGCGGGTGACCCGCGCCTCGTCTCCTTCCTGCGCTCCTCGTCGAAGCCGATCCAGGCGCTGCCGCTCGCACGCGCGCGGGACGACCTCGACTCCCGCGACCTCGCGATCGCGTGCGCTTCCCACCGCGCCGAGCCCGCACAGCTCGACGCCGTTCGCCGACTGCTGGCGAAGGCGCCAGCGCGGGAACGCGAGCTCGAGTGCGGGATCCAGGAGGGCCGGCCGCCCGACGCGCTCCACCACAACTGCTCGGGCAAGCACGCAGGGATGCTCGCGCTCTGCCGCGCTCGTGGGTGGCGCTCGGAGGGCTACCGGCACGCGGCGCACCGCGTCCAGCGCGCGATGGCCGCGGCGCACGCCGAGGCTGCGGGAGTGCACGAGGACTCCATGCCCACGGCGGTCGACGGCTGCGGCGTCGTCACGTTCGCCCTGTCCCTCGAGCGGACGGCGGGAGCGTTCGCGCGGGTGCAGGGGCTCCCCGGCGGCGAGCGGATCGCCGACGCGATGCGGGCTCACCCGGAGCTGGTCGGCGGGGCCGGCCAGGCCGACACAGACCTGATGCGGGCGCTGACGGGCTGGATCGCGAAGGGCGGAGCGGAGGGCCTGCTGGGCGCCGCCGGCCCCGACGGGCTCGGCGTCGCGCTGAAGGTCGAGGACGGCAGCCACCGCCCGATGCGTCCCGCTTTGCAGGCCTTTTTCGGCCGGATCGGCCTGGAATTGCCCGACGGATTCGCCCGAGTGCCGGTCCGAAACGCGCACGGCGAGGACGTCGGAGAAGTCGTCAGCGTGTTGTAAGAAAACCTCTACCGATTCGTGAAGAACCGGTGTAACATCCGGCCCTTGGAGAGGGTGAGCCGGGGAACTGCGCCGGCTCTTTTGCGGTCATAGGCGTCGTCTTCATCCCCGCGCGAGGAGGTCCATGCTCACCGTCGACATCTCGCTCCCCGAGGTCGAGGAGCTTCAGAAGCTCGTTCAGGACGGCATCGAGAAGGGGTTTCTGAACTACGACGAGATCGCCACGGGGCTCGAGGAGGTCGAGCTCACCAAGGAGCAGATCGAGGACTTCTACACCTACTTGATCGACCACGGCGTCGAGCTGCTCGAAGGCGAGACGCACAAGCGGCCCCCGCACGAGCAGCCGGAGCCGGAAGAGGAGAAGGTGTCACCCAAGCTCGACCTGACCGTCGAGCCGTCGCTCGACTCGCTGCGGCTCTACCTGCGCGAGATCGGGAAGGTGCCGCTGCTGACCGCGGACGAGGAGGTCTACCTCGCGAAGCGGATCGAACGCGGCGACATGTCGGCCAAGACGCAGATGATCGAGGCGAACCTGCGCCTCGTCGTCTCGATCGCGAAGTCGTACCTGGGCCGCGGGCTCACGTTCCTCGACCTGATCCAGGAGGGCTCCCTCGGCCTGATCCGAGCGGTCGAGAAGTTCGACTACCGCAAGGGCTTCAAGTTCTCGACGTACGCGACCTGGTGGATCCGCCAGGCGGTCACACGCGCGATCGCGGACAAGGCGCGGACGATCCGCATCCCGGTGCACATGGTCGAGAAGCTGAACAAGGTCGTGCACATCGAGCGCCAGCTCGTCCAGCGGCTCGGGCGCGAGCCGTCGCCGGACGAGATCGCCGAGGAGCTCGAGATCACCCCGGAAGAGGTGCGCGAGATCCAGCGCATGTCCCAGCTCCCGATTTCCCTGGAGAAGCCGATCGGCGAGGACGAGGAGTCGGAGCTCGGGGACTTCGTCGAGGACGAGAGCGCGGAGTCGCCCTACGACACCGCGACGCTCTCGCTCCGGCGCGGCGACATCGACCGCGCGCTCGACTCGCTCCCCGACCGCGAGCGCAAGGTGATCGAGATGCGCTTCGGTCTCTCGGGCGCGCAGCCGTGCACGCTCGAGGAGGTCGGGAAGGCGTTCGGCGTCACGCGCGAGCGCATCCGCCAGATCGAGAACAACACGCTCAAGAAGCTCGAGTCCCTACCGGAAGCGCAGGGGCTGAAGGACTGCGTCTAAGCCTGTGGCTTGACCCGCTCGAGCGGGACGAACAACCGGCAGTGCGGGCACTTGAACCCGTTGTAACGCTCCGCGCTACCTTCGAGGAGCGGTGCCTCGAACGACTTCTTGCAGTGAGGGCAAGTGACCTCGTGCGAGCTGGTTTCCGCCGGCTGGGTCAAGTTGCCAAGCTAGCAAAGTCCGTCCGACCGGCTTCGTAGCCTTGCAGCCGTGCCGATCGATTGGTTGCGCCGCGCGATTGCCGAGTTCGTCGGCACGTTCGCCCTCATCTTCATCGGCGTCGGGCTCGATCCTCTTCTCCGGCGGCCAGCTGCTCCCGATCGCGTTCGCGCACGGGCTCGTGATCGCGGTGATGGCCTCCGCGGTCGGCCACATCTCGGGAGGGCACTTCAACCCGGCGGTCACCTTCGGGTTCGTCGTCACCCGGAGGATGGAGCTCCCGCTGGCCGCGGTGTACTGGTTCACGCAGTTGCTCGCGGCGACGATCGCCGCGCTCGCGCTGCGTTTCATCTTCCCGAGCCAGGCGAACCTCGACAACGGCGTGCCGGTGGTCAACGAGGCCGTCGACCTCGGCCCCGCCGTGCTCACCGAGGCGATCCTCACCTTCTTCCTCGTCTGGGTCGTGTTCGCGACGGCCGCCGACCCGGGCGGCGCCTTCAAGTCGATCGCCGGGCTCGCGATCGGGCTGACGATCACGTTCGACATCCTCATGGGCGGACCGCTCACCGGAGCCGCGATGAACCCGGCCCGCGCGTTCGGCCCCGAGCTCGTGCAGAACCTCTGGTCCGACTGGTGGGTCTACTGGGTCGGCCCGCTCGCCGGCGGCGGCCTCGCGGCGCTGCTCTACGACTTCCTGTACCTGCGCGGACCTGTGGTTCCGGTCGTGGGCGAGCCCGAGAGCGGCCTCGACGAGCCCCGCCCGGGCGAAGCCGCGCTCTCCTAGCTAGCGGTTTCCCCGCTTTCCGTGGTAAGAAGGCTGCGGTGGCGGAACCACTTGCGGCTAGTTCGGCCGAGCCGGTCGTGCGCCTGGAAGGCGTGCGGAAGAGCTTCGGCGACAATCTCGTCCTCGACGGGATCGACCTCGAGGTCGCCTCCGGCGAAGTGCTCGTCGTGATCGGGCCGAGCGGCAGCGGCAAGAGCACGCTGCTGCGCTGCGTCAACCTCCTCGAGCCGGTCGACAGCGGCCGCATCTTCTTCGAGGGTGAGGAGCTCACGGCGAAAGGCGTCTCGCTGCCGGAGGTGCGGCAGCGGATCGGGATCGTCTTCCAGCAGTTCAACCTCTTCCCGCACCTGCGCGTGATCGACAACCTGACGCTCGCGGCGCGAAGGATCAAGAAGATGCCGAAGCGCAGAGGCGGAGCAGCGCGCCGAGGAGCTGCTCGCGCAGGTCGGGCTGGAGGACAAGCGGCGGAGCTACCCACATCAGCTCTCGGGTGGCCAGCAGCAGCGGGTCGCGATCGCGCGCGCGCTCGTGATGCGCCCGCACGTGATGCTGTTCGACGAGGTCACCTCCGCGCTCGACCCGGAGCTCGTCGGCGAGGTGCTCGTCGTGATGCGCGACCTGGCCCGCGACGGGATGACGATGCTGGTCGTCACCCACGAGATGCAGTTCGCCCGCGAGGTGGGCGACCGTTTGATCTTCATGGACGAAGGGCGGATCGTCGAGGAGGGCAAACCTCTCGACGTGCTCGATCGTCCTAGAGAGGAGAGGACGCGGAGGTTCCTGCGCCGCACTCTCCAGTTGGCGGATTCACTGGAGGAGTTGTCAATCGAGGCACAAGGAGGGGTTGGATGAAGAAGCTCATCGTCGTGATGGTCCTTGCGACCGTCGCGGCTGCGGTGGTCACCACGCTCGGAGTTGCCGCCACATCGGGGTCTGCTCCGGCGTCGCCCGTCGCGCAGAACGCGAAGCTGCCGGCGCTGCCGTCGAACATCAAGGCCCGGAAGCGCTTCGTGATCGGTGTCAAGTGCGACGCACCGCCGTTCGGCTACATCAACGTTCGCGGCGAGAACGCCGGCTTCGACGTGGAGGTCGCCCGTTGGTTCTCGCGCTACGCGTTCGGTCGGCCGAACCGGGTCAGCTTCGTCTGCACGCCGACCCCGGCGCGCGAGCCGTCGTTGACCACGGGGCGCGTGGACATGGTGATCGCAACGTTCACCTACACGCGCGACCGTGACACGCGGATCGACTTCTCGCGTGCGTACTACCAGGCGACGGGCCGGCTGCTCGTCAAGAACAACTCGCCGATCACCGGCCTGGGCAGCCTGGGCGGCCGCACGGTCGTGACCACGAGCGGCTCGATCTACGACCGCTGGGTCCGCAAGTGCTTCACGAGCACGAACCTGATCGTGACGGACAACTTCACGAACGCCGCGATCGCGTTCAACCAGGGCCGCGCGGACACGATCATGTTCGACGACACGGTGCTCGTCGGGATCGCGGCCGCCGACCCGAACTCGAAGCTGACGAACGACCTGTTCCTGTTCCTCCCGTATGGGATCGGGATCAGGCAGGGGAACACCGCGCTCACGAGCTGGGTGAACTCCCGGCTCACGCTCATGAAGCAGAAGGATCAGTTCATGCAGATCCTGCGTAACAACGTGCCGGCGCGCTTCGTGCCTGCATTCTCGAAGAACATCCTGCGCCCGAAGGCGACCTTCGGCTACGCGCCGGCGTCCGCGCCCGCCGTGGAGACGGTCTGCCCGTAGTGAAGACGTGGGAGGGGAGCGGCCGCGCAGTGCGGCCGCTCCCCTGCTAGATGGTCGTCGGGATCACGTACGACCTCGGGTCGTACATCGCCGAGAACTGGGAGCCGCTGCTCAAAGGTCTCGGCCGGACGCTGCTCGTGTCCGCGATCGCGATCGTCGGCGCCTTCGTGATCGGAGCGGTGCTCGGCGCGGCACGGGCTCACAGGGTCCCGATCCTCAGCCAGATCGCTGCCGTCTACGTCGAGGTCGTCCGGAACACGCCGATCCTCGTCCAGATCTTCTTCCTCTACTTCGCGCTGCCGCAGCCGATCGGACCCTGGCCGGGCGTGCGGCTCGACGCCTTCACCGTCGCCTGGCTCTCGGTGATGATCTGGGGCGGCGCGTTCAACACCGAGAACTTTCGCGCCGGCTTCGAGGCCGTTCCGCACCGCTTCCGCGAGGCGGGGCTCGCGCTCGGGTTCAGCAGGCTCGCGACCTTCTTCAACGTGACGCTTCCGATCGGCGGCCGGATCGCTCTCCCGTCGTCGATCAACACGTACATCGCGGTGCTGAAGAACACCGCGCTGCTCTACGTGATCAGCTACCCGGAGCTGACCACCGTCGCGCTGCAGGTCAACGCGCTGACGCTCGAGACCGCCGAGACGTTCACCGTGCTCGCAGTCGTCTACCTGACGCTCGTCTGGTCGCTGTCCATCGCCATCCGCCAGCTCGAGACCCATCTGGCACTGCCCGAGGAGCGCTAGGTGAGCCTTCCCGACTGGGTCGAGCCCGTTGCGCGCTACATGCTCCAGGAGGGCCTGAGGGGCACGCTTCGGATCGCCGTGATCTCGGTCGTCGCGAGCACGGTGATCGGCGTCGTGCTCGGCACGGTGCTCACGATCCGCTTCTGGCCGACCCGCGCGCTGATCCGCTTCTACATCGAGGTCTGGCGGGGCCTGCCGATCATCGTGACGCTCTTCATGATCTTCTTCCTGGGGCCGCTGATCGCCGACCAGTTCGAGTTCGACCCGTTCACCGCGGCGACGATCGGCTTGACGCTGTGGGGAAGCGCGCAGGTCGCCGAGGCGACGCGCGGCGCCGTGCAGTCGATCCCGCGCGAGCAGCACGAGGCGGCCGCCGCGCTCGGCTTCGGCTGGGTCGGCAGGCACGTGTACGTGATCCTCCCGCAGGCGCTTCGGCGCCTGATCCCGCCGCTCGTCAGCCTGCTCGTCGGGATCATCCTGAACTCGACGCTCGCGCAGGTGATCGGTGCCAACGAGCTGCTCGAGTCGGCGGAGCGCTCGGTCGAACGGCTCGCCGCGCCGCCGCCGTCGGGCCAGTTCGAGATCCACGCGATCGAGATCTACGGCGCGGTGATGGTCGTGTTCTTCCTGATCTGCTTTCCGTTGACGCGGCTCGCCGCCTACCTCGAACGTAAGCTGGTCGCGTGAGCCTCCCGTACGAGCGCGGCAGCCTCTTGCCCGACACGGCAGCGGACATGGCGAAGCTGCGCGCAGCGTGGCGCATCGTCGAGCGGCGGCAACCCGAGGGGACGCTCTTCAACTTCAGCGGGCTCGAGCGCTCGCTCGACCTCGGTGGTGCGGACGCCTCCGTGCTCGACGACGACCTTGCGCCGGCGCTGTTCGGCGAGCGGCTGACCGAGCTCGCGCTGGAGCACCTCGGCGGCGAGCCCGGGCGCGACGACGTCTTCGTCGCGAACCGGCTGACCGCCGCGATCGTCGCCGCGATGCAGATCCTCGTTCGGCCGGGCGACACCGTGCTCGGCGTTTCCGCGCGCTACTCGCACCCCGTCGTCGTGCGCGCGGTGAAGCTGGCGGGCGGCGAGCTGCTCGACACCACCGGCTACGACGAGTTCGCGGCCCACCTCGACCGCGATCCGCAGCTCGTCGTGCTGACGCGGCTCGCGGTCTCGTACGAGGCGCTCGGCGCCGACGAGCTCGAGGCGATCGTCGCCGAGACGGAGCGCCGCGGCCTGCCGCTGTTCGTCGACGACGCCGGCGGCGCGCGGGTGGGCCCCGCGGTCTTCGGCCAGCCGCGAACGCTCGAGCTCGGAGCGGTCGCAGGCGCGACGGGCCTCGACAAGTACGGCACGACGGGGCCACGCCTCGGCCTCCTCGCCGGGCGCGCGGAGCTCGTCGGTCGGATCCGCGCCCGCGGCGTCGAGCTCGGCCTCGAGGCGCGGCCGCTGCTCTACCCCGCGGTCGTCCACTCGCTCGAGCAGTACCGGCCCGAGCGTGTGCGCGAGCTCGTGGACTCGACGATGGCGCTGGCGGACGCCCTCGAGACGCGGTTCCCGTGGGTCGCGCGAACGCCGGTCGCCGTCAAGCTCGAGGGCGAGGACGTCCTGGCCGAGGCCGCAGCCAGAGCCGGACTGCAAGTAACACAGTGTTACTTGGTGCCGTACGAGGCCACGGCAGCGCTCGCGATGCTGCTGCTCCGCGACCACGGGATCCTGACCGTCCACTTCGCGGCGCTCCCGCCCGGGACGTCCGCGCTCCTGCTCAAGTTCCTGCCGCCCGAGACCCTGGAGCGCTTCGGCGGCCCGGAGCGCTTCGCGAGGGCGGTCGACGAGTCGCTCGACGCGCTCGCGGGCCTCGTCGGCGACCGCGAGAGCCTCGCCGGCCTGCTCGGTCTAAGCGTTCTCTCAGCCAAGTCTTAGCTTCTTCTGGTTCCTTTAGGGGCTCCCCCTCGACCAGAAGGAGCGCCGCCGTGGCCGCAGAGGCAACCGCACCGACCCCCGCCGAGGCGAAGGAGCGGCTCGAGCAGGCCCTGTTCGAGATCCGCCGCGTCATCGCCGGCCAGGACGCGATGCTCGAGCGGGTGCTCGTGTGCCTGCTCTCCCAGGGCCACCTCCTCCTCGAGGGCGTGCCCGGCCTCGCGAAGACGCTGACGATCAAGACCGCCGCGAGCGTGCTCGGCGGGACGTTCTCGCGCGTGCAGTTCACTCCCGACCTCGTCCCGTCCGACCTGGTCGGCACGAGGATCTTCCGGCCCGACGCCGGCTCGTTCGACACCGAGCTCGGCCCGGTCTTCTGCAACTTCCTGCTCGCCGACGAGATCAACCGTGCGCCGGCGAAGGTGCAGTCCGCGCTGCTCGAGGTGATGCAGGAGCGCCAGGTGACGATCGGTCACGGGACGTACCCGGTTCCTTCGCCGTTCTTGGTGATGGCGACGCAGAACCCGATCGAGTCCGAGGGCACGTACCCGCTGCCCGAGGCGCAGGTCGATCGCTTCATGCTCAAGGTGCTGATCGGCTACCCCGAGCACGACGAGGAGCTGACGATCGTGCAGCGGCAGCTCGAGGATGCTCCGGAGTTGCGGCAGGCGCTGACGCTCGACGAGCTGAAGGCGCTTCAGGAGACGGTGCGCCAGGTGTACGTCGACCCCTCGCTGATCAGCTACGCGGTGGACGTCGCGACCGCGACGCGCCAGCCGGTCGACAACCTGCGCGACTACGTCGCGTACGGCGTCAGCCCGCGCGGCCCGATCAGCATCGTGCAGGCCGCGCGCGCGCTCGCCGTGGTCCGCGGGCGTGACTACGTGCTCGCGGAAGACGTGCAGGCGCTCACCAAGGACGCGCTTCGACACCGGCTCGTGCTCACGTACCAGGCGCTTGCCGAGGGGGTGACCGCCGACAGCATCCTCGAGAGCGTGCTGGCGACCGTACCGCTGCCCCAGCTCGACCTCGGACGGATGAGCGCCGCGTGACGATCCTCCGCGCGCTGCGCGCCGAGCCCACGCCCGACCGGCCTGGGCCTGGCGCGATGCCGGACGCGCTGCTCCGCGCGCTCGACGTCACGATCGGACGTCGCGTCGAAGGGCTGCTCGCCGGCGACTACCGGTCGGTCGCTGCTCGGCGCGGGCACCGAGCTCGCGCAGATTCGGCCGTACGCGCCGGGGGACGACCCACGTCAGATCGACTGGAACGTCACCGCGCGAACGGGGCAGGCGCACGTGCGGGTGCAGCTCGCCGAGCGCGTGATGGTCACGTGGCTCGTGCTCGACACGTCGCCCTCGATGCAGTTCGGGACCGCCGACCGGCGCAAGGCCGACGTGGCGGAGGGTGTCGCGCTCGCTGTCGGCCACGTCGCCACGAGGCGCGGCAACCGGCTCGGGATCGTGACGTTCGGCGGAGCCGACCCACGCTCCGAGCCGCCACGTCAAGGGCGCGGTGGGCTGATCGGGCTGCTCCGCACCCTTCGCGTGGACGAGGAGGGCGAGTCGAGCGGCGCAACGTCGCTCGGCGAGGCGTTCCTGCGTGCGGGCGCACTGGCCCGGCAGCGTTCGCTCGTCGTCGTCGTGTCGGACTTTCGCGGTCCGTTCGACTGGCGCGGGCCGATGCTGCAGCTCGCCGGCCGCCACGACGTGATCGCGGTCGAGATCCGTGACCCGCGCGAGCAGGAACTACCGAACGTGGGCGACCTCTGGCTCGTCGATCCCGAGACCGGCGACCAGCTGCGCGTCGACACGCGCGACGCCAAGCTTCGCTCGCGCTTCGCCGCAGCCGCCGAGCAGGAGCGCAGCGGTCTCGCGCGAACACTCGCCGCGCTCGGCGTGCGCCACGTCGTCGTGTCGACGCAGGGCGACTGGCTGCGCGCGCTCGCGGTGTTCCTGCGTGGAGGTCGGCCGCGGTGACGTTCGAGTGGCCCATCGCGCTCTTGGCGCTGCTCGTCGTTCCGGCGGTCGTCTTCCTGTACATCCGGCGCGAGCGGCGCCGCACCGACTTCGCGAAGCGGTTCGCCAACCCGGCGTTGCTCCCCAACCTGGTCTCGCGACCGGTCGGGCGCAAGCGACACGTGCCTCTGGCGCTGCTCCTGCTCGCGCTGTCGACGATGCTCGTCGGAGTCGCGCGACCGCACGCGACGGTTTCGGTCCCGCGCGAGGAGGCGACGATCGTGGTCGCGATCGACGTCTCGACCTCGATGACGTCGAAGGACGTCGCGCCGACGAGGCTCGTCGCCGCGCGCCGCGCGGCGCGCGCGTTCGTCGGCGAGGTGCCCGAGAAGTTCCGCGTCGGCCTCGTGTCGTTCGCCGGTCGCGCGATTCCGGTCGTTCCGCCGACCGTCGACCGAGCCGCTTTCGAGGACGGGCTCGCGGTGCTGAGGCCCGCGGAGGGGACGGCGCTCGGCGACGCGATTCGGCTGTCCGTCGACCTCGCCCGCCGATCCGGCGAGCGGAGCGACAAGCCGCCGCCCGCGGCGGTCGTCGTCGTGTCCGACGGCGCGCAGACCGTGGGCCGGGTGCAGGCGCCTGCGGCCGCGCGGCGAGCCCGCGTGCTGAACACGCCGGTCTACACGGTCGTGCTCGGCACGCCGAACGGCACGATCGAGCGCACGCTCGTCGGCGGCTTCAAGGAGGTCACGCGCGTTCCCGCGAACCCCAGAGCGCTCGACGCGGTTGCACGCGCGTCCGGCGGACGGTTCTTCACCGCGGCGGACTCTGACGAGCTGAAGCGTGTCTACGAGGAGCTCGGCTCGCAGCTCGGGACGCGCAAGGAAGAGCGCGAGATCACCGACTACTTCTCCGCGGGCGCGGGGGTGTTCCTGCTCGTGGGGGCGATCCTCTCGACCGCGTGGTTCCGGAGGGTTCCGTGACGCGCGTCGTCGTGTTGCTTGCGTGCGTGGTGACGGCGCTCGCCGCCGGCGTGAGTGAGGCGCGCGCGACGAACGAGTGCCGCGGGCTGATGGTGTGCGTCCCCGTCGCGGGCCCGTGGGTGATCGTCCCGGCGACGCGGCACGTGCAGTACCAGGTCGCCTGTCCGCGCGGCTACACCGTGGGCGGCCTTGACGCTGAGCTCAGCCATCGCGCGATCGACGTCACGTTTCCCGGCCGGCTCGGAAGTCCCGTCAACCCGGGGATCACGACCTCGACCTCGGCCGTCTTCGACGGCTTCTACACGGGCGCCACTCGGCAGGTGACGTCGTTTCGTCCGCACATCGGGTGCATCCCCGCGTCGGGGGGAGGGGGCAGCCCGCCTGCGTTCGTCTGGTTGCGGCCGGCCGCGTTCCCGCCCGGACGTCCCGTCACGCGGCGCGTGCGAACGGTGAACGCCTTCGCCGGCCGGACGACGCGCGGGGGACAGGGGTGCGCGCGGAACGAACGGCTGGTCGGCGCCTCCCACGCGGTGGGGCTGTACACGCAGACCGTGCCGGCGACGACCGTCGCGACCTCCGTCTCCGTCACGCGAACGGTGCGCGCCGGCCGAGTCTCGGTGGTCGTCCGCGCGGACGCCTCGCTTCGCGTTCGCGCCGTCGTCCAGGTGCACGCGCTCTGCGCGGGGGCGGGCCGGTGACCTTCGAGCGCCCCTGGGCACTCGCGGCGCTGCTCGCGCTGCCGCTCCTCGTCTGGCTCTACGTCGTCCTCCAACGGCGTCGCGCTCGCTACGCGGTCACGTTCACGAACCTCGCGGTTCTCCGTGAGGTGGCGCGGGGGCGAGCGTGGCGACGCTACGTCCCGCCCGTCCTGATCCTGCTCGCGCTCGCGGCGCTGGTCGGGGGCTTTGCGCGCCCGCACGTCCGTGGGCAAGTGCCGCAGGACCGGGCGACCGTCGTGCTCGTGCTCGACGTCTCCCGCTCGATGGAGGCGCGCGACGTCAAGCCGACGCGACTCGGCGCAGCGAAGCGCGCGATCAGGCTCTTCCTCGACCGAGCTCCAGACCGGTTGCGCATCGGGATGGTCGTGTTCGCAGGCGTGCCGCAGGTCGCGTCACCGCCGACGACCGACCACGAGCAGGTGAGCGTCTCGCTCGACCACCTCGGGCGACTACGCGACCTTCGGCGGCACCGCGATCGGCGACGCGCTCAGCCTGGCCGTGGACGTCGGCCGCGAGACGCTCGAGCGCGACCGCAGCGATGCCGAGACGGCGCCGACCGGTGGCGACGACGGCGGCTCGAACCTCGTCTCGATTCTCTTCCTCTCGGACGGCGCGCAGCGCGAGGGCGTGCTCCAGCCGCTCGAGGGCGCACAGCTTGCGAAGGAGGCGTCGATGCCCGTCTACACGGTCGCGCTCGGGACGCCGAGCGGGACCGTCGCCGGCGGCGGCTTCTTCGGGTTCGGCAGTGACCGCATCTCCGTTCCGCCCGACCCGGTCACCCTGCGGGCGATCGCGGAGACGACCGGCGGCGAGTTCACGGAAGCGCGCGACGCCGAGACGCTGGACGACGCGTACGAGAAGCTCGGGTCCAACCTCGGCCGCCGCAGCTCGAACGTGGAGGTGACGTACGTGTTCCTGGCCGCGGCGGCAGCTCTCCTTCTCGGTGCCGGGCTGCTCGCGGCGCGCTGGTCTCCGCGGCTGCCCTCAGCTCGGCAGCAGGTGCGTGATCGGGAGTCCGAACTCGGAGGCGAGTCGCGCGGCGACGAGTGACCGGTGGCAGGCCTCCGGGTCTCGCTCGACGCACAGGAACGCGGCCGACCCGTCTGAGGGCAGCGCGTCGACGATCGGCCGCAGGTCGACCTGCCCGAGCACCTCGAGGCTGTAGCGCTCGACGTACTCGGGCGCCAGGCCCACGCGGGACCGCTTCCCGGTGCCGACCCTGTCGTCCTCGCGGTACTGCAGCTGTCGGAGCTCCGTCGTCGGTGCGAGCTCCTTGCGGTGCTCGTACGCGATCCCCGCGTCGGCGAGCGCAGCCTGCAGGCGCTGCGCGTTCGCCCAGGAGTACTCGCTGCCGCGAACCCCGCGGCGCTGGCGCACGTCGACCACGAGCCGAACGTCCGCGGCGCGCAGCGCGTCGAGCCACGCGTCGAGTGTCCAGCCGTAGACGCCGATCGTGGCGATCGTCGGCACGGCCGGATCATCGCAAAATCGACGTCTATCTACTTGTCAAAAGTTCCGACCGCCGCCGGTACAATCCGCTCAGGCGATCTTCGACGCCGTGTCCGTACCCTCCGCCGGAGACCCTCCGTCTGTGCCGCCGCCAGACCGCAAGTCCGAAACCGAGGAACTTCGCCCTTCGCTCCGGATCCTGATCGCGAACGAGCGCAAAGACCGGCTGGAACGAATCGCGACGATCGTGACCGGCCTCGGCCACGAGGTGATCTCACGGGAGCTCGAAGTCTCGGAGGTCGCCGAGGCGACCGAGCGTGAGCATCCGGATCTCGCCTTCGTCGGCCTGGGCGTGAGCGGTGAGCACGCGCTCGACATGATCTCCGAGATCGTCCACGAGGCTTCGTGCCCGGTGATCGCGCTGCTCGAAGCGGACGATCCCGCGTGGGTCAACGAGGCAGCGAAGCGCGGCATCTTCGCCTACATCGTCGACGGCCGCGCCGAGGAGATGCAGAGCGCGATCGACATCACGCTGCGCCGCTACGCCGAGTACGCGAACCTCGAGGGCGCGTTCGCGCGGCGCGCGGTCATCGAGCGTGCGAAGGGGATCATGATGTCCCGCCAGGAGATCGACGAGAACCGGGCCTTCGAGCTCCTGCGCTCGCAGTCACAGCGGAGCGGGCGCAAGCTCTACGACGTGGCCCAGGCCGTCGTCGAGAGCCACCTGCTGCTCGTGCGGCGCGAACCCTCCTAGGCGATCGCCGCGAGCGCCTGGCACGCGGTCGGCGTGAACTGGCTGCCGGCGAGCGAGAGACACTCGGTGATCGCCTCCCGCTCGGGCTTCGCGGGGCTGTAGCTGCGGACGGCCGTCATCACGGCCCAACTGTCGGCGAGCGCCAGCAGGCCGGCCCCCTCCGAGATCTGCGCACCGGACAGGCCGTTGGGATAGCCCGTGCCGTCGGGACGCTCGTGGTGCTGCTCGATCCACATCGCCTGCTCGCCGGTGAGAGCCTCCCGAGCCATCTGTGCGCCGAGCGCCGCGTGCGGCTTGATCAGCTCGTACTCGACCGGCGTGAGCAAAGCCGGCTTGAGCAGCACGTCGTCCGGCACGCCGATCTTCCCGACGTCGTGGATTCGGGCGGCCTCGATCAGCTGCGCAACCCGCACGTGGGGCCAACCCGCCGCTTCGGCAAGTCGGCGGACGAGGTCGGCGACCCGCTCGGAGTGCTCGTCGGTCGGATGCTCCTTCACGTCGATCGCGTGCGCCAGCGAGCGGATCGACATCAGGGCCTGCAAGCGGTGCAGGCGGTCTGCTCGTTCGCCGTCGGAGAGTTCGAGCACGATCTCGGGCGAGTACACGACGATCGTGTCGCGGCCTTCGTTCTTCGCCCAGTAGAGCGCACCGTCTGCGAACCGCAGCAGCTCCTGGCTGCCGTTTGCATGCGTGAGGTCGCAGATTCCCGCCGACATCGTCAGGTGAGTCGCGACGCCGACCGGCGCTGCGCGGAACTGCTCCGCCCAGCGTTCGGCGATCGGCAGCGCGCCTGCTGCCGACGTCTCCGGAAGGAGGAGCGCGAACTCGTCGCCGCCGATCCGGCCGAGAACGTCGCCGGCCCGCGCGCCTCCTTCGAGCAGGCGTGCCGCCTGCATGAGCGCCGCGTCGCCCGCCTGGTGTCCGTAGGCGTCGTTGATCAGCTTGAAGTGGTCGAGGTCGAGCAGCACGAGCGCGAGCGGCCGTCCGTAGCGCTGCGCGCGTCCGACTTCGCTCTCCACCCGCTCCTGAAACGCGCGGTGGTTGAGGAGCCCGGTCAGCGGATCGCCGGTGGCCTGCGCCAGCAGTCGAGCGCTCGTGTCGGTGTTCGTGATCGCCAACCCGACCAGGTCGGCGAAGATCCCCAGCCGCTCCTCCAGATCGGGCGGGACGTCCTCGTCGGTACTTCCGACCACGAGGAGGGAGCCCCAGAGCTCCCGGCGAACCCGGATCGGAACGGCAACGCCGTTCGGCAGCGAGACCGAGGACACCGCCCTCGCGGCGCCTGGTCCGACCGTGCTCGCGTGTGCGGCGGCGCCGTTGGTGCGTGCCGGACGCCCCGTGCGGGCGACGACCGCCACGCCGGCCGTGCCGTCGAGCGGGATCAGGCTGCCGGTGTGTCTGCTCCCCATGCGCCAGGAGCCGACGACCTCGGCGACGCCGTCCACGCGGAAGCGAACCACGGCGCCCGAGTCGACACCGGCGACTCGCGCGGCCTGTCTTGCGACGAGCTCGTAGATCACCTCGGGCGCGCGCAGTTCCGCCACCGCGACCGCCAGCTCGCGCAACGCGCTCTGCTGTTCGAGCAGGTCGCGAACGCGTAACTCGGCCGCCGTGAGTCCCTCGATTGAAGAGCCGCGTGCAAGCGAGCCCATGGACCTCCTCCGTTTTCGCTCACCTGAAAACGTGACCACCAGAGGTTTGGGGTGGTTCCTCCATCGGAGCCGCTGGTCTTGGACTCCGGCCGGCATAGCGTGCGACCCAGTTTGCGCCCGCTGTGCAGGCAAAAGGCTAGCAGAGCCATTTGACGGCATCGGTGGCGGCGGCTCCCCTGCCTAGCATTCGTCGATGAGTTCCGACCTGCGCCACAGTCCAACTTCTCGACGATGGGGAATGTCACCGTGACCGACCTTGCGATCCGCCTTCAGGGCGTCGTCAAGCGCTACGGCGAGATCACCGCGGTCGACGGGCTCGATCTCGAGGTGCCGTACGGCACGTGCGTCGGCCTGCTCGGCCCGAACGGCGCGGGGAAGACGACGACGATGCGGATGCTCACGGCGCAGGCGATCGCCGACGAGGGTGAGCTCGAGGTGCTCGGGTTCCGGTTGCCCGAGGAGTCGAAGCAGGCGCGCGCGCAGCTCGGCGTCACGCCGCAGCTCGACAACCTCGACGTCACGCTCACCGTCGAGCAGAACCTGCTCGTCTTCGCGCACCTCTACCGGATCGGCCGCGCCGATCGACGCGCGGCGATCGAGCGCGCGCTCGCGATGGCGAACCTCGGGGACCGTCGCGACAGCCGCGTGGACAAGCTCTCCGGCGGCATGCGCCGGCGCCTGCTGATCGCGCGTGCGCTCGTGCACCGGCCGAGACTCATCCTGCTCGACGAACCGACCGTCGGCCTCGATCCCCAGGTGCGCCAGGAGCTCTGGGCGCTGATCGACGCTTTGCGGTCCGAGGGCACGACGATCCTGATGTCGACGCACTACATCGAAGAGGCGCAGCGCCTCGCCGACACCGTGCTGATCATGTCGCACGGCAAAGCCGTTGCAGCGGGCTCGCCGGCCGACCTCGTTGCGCAGCACGCGGGAAGCGAGGCCGTCGAGGTGTACGGGCCGCCGAAACGGCTCGCCGAGGTCGAGAGCGAAGCGCGCTCTGCAGGCTTTCGCACGCGTCGGACCGGGACGAGCGTCTCGGTGCTCGGGATCGAAGGCTCCGACGGTCGTGCGCCCGAGGGCGAGCGGCGCCCCGCGAACCTCGAGGACGTGTTCGTCCTGCTCACGGGAGAGGAGATCGCCTGATGGCCACCGTGGCTCAGCCTCGCGCGCGGATCGGGCGGCTCGAGCGCTCCGCGCTCACCGGCGTGCTCGTGCGCGAGATCGTGAACTACTCGTCCTACTGGCGGGCATCGACGTTCTCGTCCACCGTCGAGCCGACGATCTACCTGCTGGCGTTCGGATTCGGCTTCGGCTCGCTGGTGAGCACGATCGGCGGCTACGACTACGTCGACTTCGTCGCCACCGGGATCGTGGCCACCGCGGTGCTGTTCTCGAGCGCCTTTCCCGCGATGTTCGGGACCTTCGTCAAGTATCAGTTCCAGCACACGTACGACGCGATCCTCGCCGCGCCGGTGGACACCGAGGAGCTCGTCACCGCCGAAGCGCTGTGGATGGCGATGCGCGCAAGCGTCTACGGCTGCTTTCCGCTGATCGTCGGGATGTTCTTCGGCCTCGACCCGTCGTGGGGGATGCTCACGGTGCCGGTGATCGCGTTCGTCTCCGGCTACGGCTGGGCGAGCTTCGGGATCGCGGTCGCAGGCTTCGCCAACTCGATCGACAGCTTCAGCTACATCGTCAGCGCGGTCCTCACGCCGCTCTTTCTCGTCGCCGGCACGTTCTTCCCGTTGGATCAGCTCCCCGAGTGGGCGCAGACCCTCGGCGAGCTCAACCCGCTGCACCAGTGCGTCGAGCTCGTCCGCCACGCCGTGTTCGGCTTCGAGGGCTGGACCGATCTCTTGCGCCTCGGGTCGCTCGTCGCCTTCGGCCTCGCCATGTGGCGACTCGCGATCCGTGCGATGACCCGGAAGCTCGTCGATTAGCCGATGCCGACGGTCGAGGACGTGCGTTCGGTCGCAGCCGGCCTGCCGCGTTCGACGGAGGCGTTCGTCCGGGGCAGGGTGAAGTTCCGCGTCGGGCGGATCGTGTACCTGGCGTTCTCGCGCGACGAGACGGAGCTTGGCTTCGCGTTTCCGAAGGAGTGGCGCGAAGCGCTCGTCGAGGCCGAGCCGGAGAAGTTCAGGCTGCCGGACGCGTCCGACCTTCGTTACAACTGGGCGGTCGTCCGCATGGCGGCGCTCGACGCGACCGAGCTGCGCGAGCTCGTCGTCGATGCGTGGGCGATGGTCGTGCCGAAGAGCGTCGCCGCTGCCTACGCAAAGACCCACGCAACGAGAGGAGAGGCGTCGTGCACGCACTGATTCGAGCGAGTGAGCTGCCACCGAGCAATCGCGGCACCGTGAGGTTCGAGGGGGAGCCCCACGGCTCCGACATCTCGTTCTTCCTCGTCAACAACCTGCCGGGCGAGGGGCCGGACCTGCACAAGCATCCGTACTCCGAGACGTGGATCGTGCGGAGCGGCGCGGCGCGGATGACCGCGGACGGCCAGGACGTCGAGGTCGGTCCCGGGGACGTGATGGTCGTCGGCCCGGAGACGCCGCACAAGTTCAAGAACATCGGGACCGGCGACGAGCGGCTCGAGATCTTCTGCATCCACGCGTCCCCGGTGATGATCCAGGTGGAGCTCGAGGGCTAGAAGGGCTTGGCGGAACAAGCGCTGTGCCCCCGGGTCGCGCTGGGCGGCGCGATGCGGCGTCCTCAGTCGCGTCCGTATCCATCGGATACGCACGCTCCCTGCGTCCTTGCCTCGCACCACCCATCGCGCCCCGGCGACGAGGCCCGTTCCGCCAATCCCTCTAGAGCACGCTCGGCAGCCACGCACGAACCGCCGCGGCCACCGCGTCGGGGTCCGTTCTCAGGCTGTGGTCGCCGGGAACTTCGACCACCGTGCGACGCGGGCCGGAGGGTGGCATGCCGAACTGGTCGCGTGCTCCCTGCACGACGAGCACCGGCACCGTCACCGCGTCGAGCTCGGACAGTCGGCTCGGTGACGCGGTCGCGGCGCTTCGTCGCTTCGGCGGCTGCAGCGGGAACGCAAGACAGAGCACCGCGACGGCGCCGGTCGCCTCCACGGTGCGACACGCAACGCGCGCTCCCAGCGACCGACCGCCGACGACGAGCGGCAATCCGTGCAGCGCGTCGGCGGCGAGCTGATCGACCACCGCGGTCCACGCGGCCTCGAGCTGCCGCGCAGGAGCAGGGGCACGGCGCCCGGCGACGCGGTACGGCTGCTCGACGAGCGCGACGCTGAACCCTTCCGAGACCGCGACTTCCGCGGCGGCGACGAGGTCGGGCGCGGTCACCCCGCCACCGGCTCCGTGGCCGAGAACGAGCGCGCCCCGCGGCTTCACCGCGGGCTGCAGATGTGCCTTCGCCGGCCCGTGCGGGGTTTCGAGGACTACGACGCCGAGGGCCTGTAGACGAGGATCGTCACACCGTCACCGACGACCTTCGAGTCGACCAGCTGCAGCGGCTTCTTGTCGGTGGTGTCGCCGAAGAGGCGCTTGCCGCTCCCGAGCACGACCGGGAACACCATCAGCCGGAACTCGTCGACGAGATCGTGCTCGATCAACGTCTGCACGAGCTGCGGGCTGCCGTGCACGACGATGTCGCCGTCCTGTTGCTGCTTCAACTTCGCGACCTCTTCGGCGACGTCGCCGCTCAGCACGGTCGTGTTGTTCCACTCGGGATCCTCGAGGGTCGAGGAGACGACGTACTTCGGCATCGTGTTGAACTTGTCGGCGAACTCGCCGTCCCGGGTCGGCCACGCGGCGGCGAACCCCTCGTAGGTCACGCGCCCCAGCAGCAGCGCCTCGGAGGACATCGTCTCGTCGAGCTTGAACTTGTCGCCCTCGTCGCCGCGGCTGATTTCGAAGCTCCAGCCACCGTGCTTGAAGGCCTCACCCCCGCCGGGCGCCTCGACGACGCCGTCCAGCGAGACGAACTCCGTTACGACGATCCTCCCCATCCGCTCTTCGCACGATATCGTCTCGTTCCATGGCTGCGACCACCACCACACCTCCCACGCTGACCGACGAGCGTGCGGACCTGCTCGCGCTGATCGGCGGCGCCGACAGCGTCGAGCTCAAGCTGACGGTGCCGATGACCCACCGGAGCCGAGCAAGCTCGGCGCTGGGCGTGGACCCCCTCGAGGGCCAGATTCGTCAGGCCTACTTCTTCGACACGCCGGACCTCACGCTCTACAAGAGCGGCCTGGTCGTTCGCGCGCGTCGGGTCCAGCAGAAGGGCGACGACTCGGTGGTCAAGCTGCGCCCCGTCGTCCCGCACGAGCTCGCGGCGGATCTGCGCGACTCGCCGAACTTCGCCGTCGAGGTCGACGCCATGCCCGGAGGGCACGTTTGCTCGGGGTCGATGAAGCGTTCGCTGAAGACGGCGAACGTCAAGGACGTCGCGCTCGGCGCAAAGCCGATTCGCAAGCTCTTCTCCAAGGAGCAGCGAGCCTTGTACGCGGCGCACGCACCCGAAGGGCTCGCGCTGGACGACCTCTCGATTCTCGGTCCGATCTTCGTGCTCAAGTTGAAGTTCGCGCCGGAGGGCTACGACCGCAGGCTGGTCGCGGAGCTGTGGCTCTATCCCGACAACTCGATGATCCTCGAGCTGTCGACGAAGTGTGCGCCGGCGGACGCGTTCCAGGTCGCCGAAGAGGCGAAAGCGTTCCTGACCGAACGGGGCATCGACCTCACCGGCGCGCAGGAGACGAAGACGAAGAAGGCGCTGGAGTTCTTCTCGAAGCGGCTGCAAACCGAAGTCGCCTAGTCGGCCAAACAGCAGGCTGACGAGTGGGAGCCTGGGACCTCGCGACGATCGCGTTCGTGTTGCTCGCGTTCGCGGCCGTCTCGCGCCGGCTCGAGAGCACGGTCGTCACCTCGGCGATCTTCTTCACCTCGGCGGGCTTGCTGGCCGGTCCGGTGCTCGGCCTCATCGACCTGCGGATCGGCGCCGAGCCGGTCAAGCTGCTGGCGGAAGCGACGCTGACACTCGTTCTCTTCGCCGACGCCTCGCGGATTTCGCTCCCGGCCCTGCGCAAAGAGTTCGTCGTCCCCTTGCGCCTGCTCGCGATCGGACTGCCGTTGACGATCGCGGCCGGCCTGCTGGTCGGCGTCGCCGTGCTCCCCGGCGTCTCCCTCGTCGAGGCGCTCGTCCTCTCGATCATGCTCGCCTGCACCGACGCTGCGCTCGGCCAGGCGGTCGTCACCGACGAGCGCATCCCGTCGCGGATCCGGCAGGGCCTCAACGTCGAGAGCGGCCTCAACGACGGGATCTGCGTTCCGCTCTTCTTCATCGCGCTGGCCATCGCCGAGGCGGAGGAGGGGTCGTTGACGGCGCACGCGGCCGCGGAGCTCGTGTTCGAGGAGATCGGCTACGGCCTCGTCGCAGGCGTCGCGGCCGGCGCCCTCGGTGCGCTCGCGGTCCGGTTCGCTGCCCGTCGCTCGTTCGTGGAACCACACTGGTTGCAGATCCTCACGGTGGCCACGGCACTCCTGGCTGCGGGGATCGCGACGGGCCTCGGAGGCAGCATCTTCATCGCCGCGTTCACCGGTGGGTTCGTGTTCGGGGTCATCGCACGCGGGAGTGGTGGTGAGGTGTCGTATCTCGTCGACGAGGGCGGCGAGTTGCTGAACGCCGTGACGTTCATCGTCTTCGGCGCCGCGATCCTCGGCCCGGTGCTCGACGACCTGGGCTGGGAGGTCGTCCTCTACGCGCTGCTCAGCCTGACCGTCGTTCGGATGGTGCCGGTGGCGCTGTCGCTGCTCGGTACCGGCGCACGCCGCCCGACGGTCGCGTTCGTTGGGTGGTTCGGCCCGCGCGGGCTCGCGACGATCGTCTTCGCCGTCATCCTGATCGACGAGTCAGCGCTGCCGCACGAGAGCACGATGCTGCTCGCCGTCGTCGCGACGATCGGCCTCTCGGTGTTCGCGCACGGGCTCAGCTCGCGCCCGCTGACCGACCGCTACGTCAGGTGGTACGCGTCCCACGCGCACGAAGAGCTGCCGCCGATGGAGACTGTCCCCGCGGCCGTTCACCGATGGCGAACGCCGGTCAAGGAGGGAAGCACATCGTGAGCCTCACGCAGTACTACACGGCGACGACGCTCGACGGCTTCATCGCCGACCCCGACAACTCGCTGGAGTGGCTGTTCACGCGCGACCAGGATCGCGAGGGCCTGCTGAACTACGCGGAGTTCTTCGCGGGCGTCGGCGCGCTGGCGATGGGCTCGACGACGTACGAGTGGATCCTCGACCACGAGTTCAAGGACCAGGATCCTTCGGAGTGGAAGTGGCCGTACGAGATCCCGTGCTGGGTCTTCACGCACCGGGAGCTGCCGGTCGTTCCGGACGCGAAGATCGAGTTCACCAGCGAGGACGTCGCGACCGTGCACGCGGAGCTCGTTCGCGCCGCGGGCGACCGGAACGTCTGGATCGTCGGCGGGGGAGACCTCGCCGGGCAGTTTGCGGACGTGGGCCTGCTGGACGAGGTGATCGTCTACATCGCGCCGGTCACGCTCGGCGCGGGCGCGCCGCTCTTGCCGCGCCGGCTCGAGCTGCGTCTGGACGAGCTGGGGCGAAACGGCGATTTCGTTGTGGCCAGGTTCACCGTCGCACCCGATAGTCGATGAACGTCGCGAAGGGCGACTGGCGCACGCCGGTGTGCTCGAGGTCGAGCGAGCTCGTGAAGCCCTCGAACAACCGCTTCCCGCCGCCGAGCACGACCGGCGCGACGATGATCGTCAGCTCGTCGACCAGACCGGCGTCGAGCGCCTGGCGGATGACGTCGGCTCCTCCCATGACGTGGACGTCCTTGTCGCCTGCCGCAGCCTTCGCTCGCGCGACGGCTTCCTCCACTCCGGACACGAACGTGAACGCGCCGCTCACCGGCTCTTCCTCCGGCCTGTGCGTGACGATGAAGACCGGCAGCCCCCACGGGTTCTCGTCGCCCCAGTGCCGGGCGGCCTCGTACGTCCAGCGTCCGCTGACGACCGCTCCGACTTTCGGCATCAACTCTGCCAGCCACGCGGCGTCCTCGCCGGTCGGCTCGCCTCTCGGCTCGGCGTCGTAGGTCCACGGACCGCCGAACACCCAGTAGTGCAATCGTTCGCCACCCTCGCCGAGCCCCTGGCCCGGGCCGTCGTTCGGTCCCGCGATGTACCCGTCGACCGACGTCGTGATCCCTGCGAGCACTTTGGTCATCGAACTCACCCTTCGTTGCGGTAGCAGCCTCGTGCAACTACAGACTGCGCGAGCTGCCGAGACTCATCGAAACCGCCCCTACGATGGGACGTCATGACCGAGCATGAAGTGGTGATCGCCGGAGGCGGTCCGACTGGGCTGATGCTGGCGGGCGAGTTGGCGTTGGCGGGGGTCGACGTCGTCATCGTCGAGCGGCGCGCCAACCAGGAGCTTCCCGGCTCGCGCGCGGGAGGTCTGCACTCACGCACGATCGAGGTGCTCGATCAGCGCGGAATCGCCGATCGGTTCCTCTCGGAGGGACAGGTGGCTCAGGTCGCGGGGTTCGGCAGCGTCCGCTTGGACATCAGCGACTTCCCCACGAGGCATCCCTACGGGCTCGGGCTGTGGCAAAACCACATCGAACGGATCCTGGCCGGCTGGGTCCATGAGCTGAAGGTGCCGATCGACTACGGCACCGAGGTGACCGGCTTCGCGCAGGACGACACCGGTGTCGACGTCGCGCTGTCGGACGGCCGGTCGCTACGGGCGCAGTACCTCGTCGGGTGCGACGGAGGACGCAGCGTGGTCCGCAAAGCAGCCGGCATCGAGTTCCCCGGGTGGGATCCGACAACGAGCAGTCTGATCGCCCAGGTCGAAATGACCGAGGAGCCGGAACTGGGCATGCGCCGCACTCCCTCGGGCACCCACGCCCTGGGCAAGGTCGAGTACGAGATCACGGACGGCGAGGTGGTCTACAAGCCGGGCGGGACGGTCGGGGTCATGCTGACCGAGTCGCAGATCGGCACGAGCGAGCCCACCCTCCGTGACCTCAGCGAGGGCCTCGTCGCCGTGTACGGGACCGACTACGGGATCCACAGTCCCACCTTCATCTCCAGGTTCACCGACCTGACCCGGCAGGCCGCGGCCTACCGCGAGGGACGGGTCCTGCTGGCCGGCGACGCGGCGCACGTGCACTCCCCGGTCGGTGGACAGGGGCTCAACACCGGAGTGCAGGATGCGGTGAACCTGGGCTGGAAGCTGGCCCAGGTGGTCGACCGGACAGCGCCGGAGAGCCTCCTCGACACCTACCACGCCGAGCGCCACCCGGTCGCTGCCCGCGTGCTGCGGACCACGATGGCGCAGGTCGCGCTCATGCGCGTCGACGATCGCGTCGAGGCGTTGCGCGACACCTTGTCCGAGCTGCTGAGCCTGGAGGAGCCGCGCCGACGACTCGCCGCGGAGCTGTCCGGCCTGGGCATTCACTACGACCTCGGCGAGGGGCACCCGCTGCTCGGACGCCGCATGCCCGATCTCGACCTCGTCACCGCCGACGGTCCGCTGCGGGTCTTCACCCTCTTGCACGAGGCCCGGCCGGTGCTCCTCAACCTCGGCGAGCCCGGCAGCGTCGACATCACTCCCTGGGCGGATCGGGTTCAGCTGATCGACGCCGCCTACGCCGGCCCGTGGGAGCTTCCCGCACTCGGTGCGGTCACTGCTCCGACCGCCATGGTGATTCGACCCGACGGATATGTGGCCTGGGTGGGAGACCGAACCCAGCTCGGGCTCGCGGACGCGCTCACCACGTGGTTCGGACCGACCTAGCGGGTTTCGAGCGGCAGCTCGATCGAGATGCGTGTCCCGCCGCCGGTGGGCGTGTCGAGTGCGAACCGTCCGCCGAGCGCCTCGACGCGGTCGGCGAGGCCCGTGAGGCCGGAGCCGGCGCTCGCATCGGCGCCTCCGACGCCGTCGTCGGCGATCGTTGCGTGGAGCTTGTGGTCGGTCTCGACGGTGATCGAGATGACCGACGCCTGCGAGTGCTTGATCGCGTTCGTCAGCGCCTCCGACACCACGTAGTAGACGGCGATCTCGAGCGGGGCGGGCGGTCGCTCCGGGAGGTCGATCTCGAGCTCGACGGGGATCGGTGAGTCGCGCGAGAGTGCGCGCAACGACGAGCCAAGGCCGCGGCGGGAGAGGAGCGGTGGATGCAGGCCCCGTGAGAGCTCGCGCAGCTCCTCGAGCACCGTTTCGAGATCCTTCTCCAGGCGTTCGAACTCGAGGTGCGCGTCGCGCTGGCCTTCCGGGATCGTCGCGCGAACGCGCTGGATGTCCAGGCCGAGCGCGATCAGCCGCTGCTGCGTCCCGTCGTGCAGGTTGCGCTCGATCCGTTGGCGCGCCTCGTCTCCCGCCGCGACGATGCGCGCGCGCGAGGCGATCAGTTCGGAGCGCGTTGTGGTGTTCGAGATCGCCGTCGCGATCAGGTCGGTGAAGCGCGCAAGGCGGAGCTCGGTCCCGACGGGAAGCGGCTCCTCGCGGTCGGTGGCGGCGACAAGCGCTCCCCACAGCTTCCCCTCGACGACGATCGGCGCGCCGAGCGACGACCGAACGCCGCGCCCACGCACAAGCCTTGCCATCTCGCTCGTCAGTCCGTCCCAGCTGTCGACACGCGCGGGGGCGCGCGTACGGACGATCTCGCCGCCCACAGTCTCGGGCTCGATCGGCAGCCGCGAACCGATCGGCAGCTGCGTTTCGTTCCGGCTCCAGCCTGCCACCATCTCGTTGAAACCGTCGGGCGTGTAGTGCGAGAGGGTCACCCCCGTCGCGCCGAGGAGCTGGCACGTCTCCTCGCACACCGCGTCGAAGATGTCTTGGGCTTCGACGCCCTCGGCGACGAGTGTCGCCACGTGGCGGAGTGCTCCCTGCTCCTCGGCGAGCGCGGCGAGAGCCTCTCGCGACTGTGCGTTCGCGATTGCCGTCGCGAACAGCGCGCTGAAGTCGGCGAGACGCCGGTCGGTTCCAGCGACGAGCGCACTCTCGAGCGATGCGATCGTGATCGCCCCCCACAACTCGCCGTCGACGACGACGGGAGTTGCAAGTGCGGAGCGCACGCCCCACTCGCGCGCGACCGCCGGCGGCTCGCCGTCCCATTTCTGCAAATCGAAGCTCGCGGACTGACCTGTCCGGTACACGGCACCGACGACATAGTCCGGATCGAGGTGCACGCGGGCGCCGCGGCTGTGAGGGCCGCGGTGTGCTCCCATCACCGTGACCGTCCCGTCCCCCTCGAATCTGAGCACAGCCGAGATGTCGGCCCCGAACAGTGCCTCGATCTCTCCGGCGAGCGTGTCGAACAGCGGTCCCGGCTCGACGCCGTTCGCGACGAGCGTCGCCACCCGTCGCAGGGCCGCCTGCTCCTCGGCGAGCTCAGCGAGGGCCTCTCGCGACTGTGCGTTCGCGATTGCGGTCGCGACCAGCTCGGTGAACTCGCCGAGCCGCTCCTCGATGTCGGCCGGCAGAGGGTCGCTCTTGCTCGTCACCGCGACCATCGTCCCCCAGAGCCGCCCTTCGACGATGATCGGAGTGGCAACGGCGGAGCGCACACCCACTACCTGTGCCATTGCGGCGACGGCACCGGTTGCATTCGTCCAGTCGTCCATGCGGGCGGTCTGCCCTGTTCGATGCACCGCGGCGACGACATTCTCACCGTCGAGCGTGAAGCGGGTGCCCAACGGGGGCGGATCCCAGGGAGTCGGCGACTGCGCGACGAGCGTCGCGGCCCCGTCCTGCTCGAAGCGAAGCATTCCGATCGCCTCAGTGTTCAGGGCCCGCGCCGCCTCCTCGGTGACCGCGACAAGCACTTCAACCGGCGTCATTTCGCGCGCGGTCAGCGTCGCCACTCGCCGCAGCGCGGCTTGCTCCTCGAGGAGCCGCGCGCGATCGGCGTCTGCCTCCTGAATCACGGCAAGTCATTTCTACACCGGCGTAAGCTTTGGCGCGAGATGTCGGCAAGTCGGGTCGTGGTCGCAGATGACGATGTCCTCCTGCGCGAGGGGATCAGCAGCCTTCTGACTGGTGCCGGCTTCGACGTGGTCGGCCAGGCGGGGGACGCGTCCGCGCTTGTGAGCGTCGTGCGCGAGCAGGTCCCGGATCTCGTGACGGTCGACGTCCGCATGCCGCCGACGCAGACATGGGAGGGGCTCGACGCGGCGCGGGCGATCCGCGCCGAGTTCCCGCAGATCGGAATCCTGGTCCTCTCGGCGCATGTCGAGATCGAGGAGGCGCTCGACCTGCTCGAGGACGGTCAACGGATCGGCTACCTGCTGAAGAGCAGGGTGATGAAGGTGAACGACGTCGTCGATGCGCTACAGCGGATCGCCGACGGCGGGTCGGTCGTCGACCCGGCGCTCGTACAGGAACTCGTTGCGCAGCGGCGCCGTGACGATCCTCTCGCGGACCTGACGCGGCGCGAGCGCGAGGTGCTCGCGCTGATGGCGGAGGGCCACTCCAACCGTGGCATCGCGGGTCGGCTCTTCGTCACCGAAGGCGCAGTCGAGAAGCACGTGCGGAGCATCCTCATGAAGCTGCGGCTCCCCGTGACCGAGGACGCACATCGCCGCGTGCTTGCGGTCTTGACGTTCCTCGCGGTACGCGACTAGAGGAAAGCCGCGATCGCTTCGGCGCCGAGCGCGCTCTTGGGCAGGAACCCCGCCGCGCGACTCTCGACGATCAGCTCGCCGACGTCGGCGGGGTCGTGCGCCGAGATCAGAACCACCCGCAGCGAGGGGGCGCGTGCCTCCAACTGCAGGGCGAGCGCGATGCCGTCCTCGCGGCCGAGCTCGATGTCGACGAGCGCGAGGTTCGGCTCGAGCGCCGCGACCAGCTCGAGCGCCTCGCCCGTCGAGGTCGCGCAGCCGACCACGTCGATGCCCTGCGACTCGAGCAGCCGCGCTGCAGAGGCGAGGAACTCCGGGCTGTCGTCGATGAGCAGGCAGCGCATGTTCACCACCTAAAAGTTCCTCACGGTGCGCGGAAGCGCAATGCAGCTAGCACTACGGCGAACGCGCCCGTTAGCTGCCTGCCGATTCGCTAGCTGACGGCAGTGACGCCGTTCGAGTGGCCTGCGACGGTGGCGGACGTACAGGCAGTCAAACTCGAAGGAGGTCATCATGAGTCAGGCACGGAACGTCGCGCTGGTGCACGGCGGCTTCGTGGATGGGTCCGGCTGGGAGGGCGTCTACCGCCTCCTCAGGGAGGACGGCTTCAACGTCAGCGTCGTCCAGAACCCGACGGTGTCGCTCGAAGACGACGCCGCTGTGACGCGTCGCGTCCTGGACAAGCAGGACGGCCCGACGATTCTCGTCGGCCACTCGTACGGCGGTGCCGTCATCACCGAAGCCGGCACGCACGAGAACGTTGCAGGGCTCGTCTACATCACCGCCTTCGTCCCCGACCAGGGCGAGTCGGTCAACGGCCTCATCGCTGGTTTCCCGACCGACGGCCCCCAGCCGCCGATCCTTCCGCCGGAGGACGGCTTCCTGCTCCTCGACCGCGAGAAGTTCCATGCCTCGTTCGCGGGCGACCTGAGCGACGAGCAGGCCGCGTTCATGGCCGACTCGCAGGTCCCGTGGGGCTTGAACGCGCTTGGCGGCACGATCAGCGACGCCGCCTGGCGGAGCAAGCCGAGCTACTACCTCGTCGTCACCGACGACCACATGATTCCCCCGTCGGCACAGCGCACGATGGCGGAGCGCGCCGGCGCCACCGTCACCGAGACGCCCGGCAGTCACGCCATCTACGTCTCGAACCCCAAGGCCGTCGCCAGCCTGATCGCTCAGGCCGCCCGGTCGGCCGTCCCCGAGGGCGCACTCGCATAACCACGCCTCTTCCCGGCCAGGCGCAAGCCTGGCCGGGAACGGCTCGGGACGACTCACACGGAGATCGGCGCTCGTCTCCGCACTGATGCACATCAGCAGGGCTGGCCGGAGGTAGCAGGCCTGGACGCGAGCCGGCAGTTCGTCGGACTCGAGCAGCCGAATACGTCGTCACGCCCCGCTCGGCCCCGCGTTCGCCGCGTGTGAGCGGCGTGTGAGCTTGCCCGCGGACGATGGAGCGGTCGTGACACGACGCGCGGGCATCCCCATCACTCGCCGGCCACCTTCGAAGGCAGGTCCGCGCGCACCGCGGCCGACGCATCGCCGCGCCGGCGACCGAGCAGCCACGAACGCTGCGCATCTTCCTCGGCGCGCCTCGGCGACCGCACGCCCGGAGGCTGGTCGGACGGAAGTGGCTTCGACGACCAACGCGGCCTGGTCACATCGCGCGGACATCCAGGGCCTTCGCGCCGTCGCGGTGCTCTTGGTCGTGCTCGGGCACGCTGGTGTCGGCTTTGTTTCGGGCGGTTTCGTGGGCGTCGACGTGTTCTTCGTCGTCTCAGGGTTCCTGATCACCGGCCTGCTCCTGACCGAGGCGCGCGCGCAGGGCCGTATCTCGCTCGTGGGCTTCTACGTCCGGCGCGCGCGGCGAATCCTCCCCGCGGCGGCACTGACGCTGCTCGCGACGAACGTCGCGGCGTTCGTACTCCTCAACTTCGTGCGCGCGCGCGAGGCCGTCCACGACGGCCTCCATGCTGCGGCATTCGCGGCCAATTTTCGGTTTGCGGATCGAGGAGTCGACTACTTCGCCCAGAGCGACCCACCGTCGCCGTTCTTGCACTACTGGTCGCTGTCCGTCGAGGAGCAGTTCTACTTCGTGTGGCCGCTGCTACTGGCTCTTGCGCTCTTCGGCGTCGCGGCGCTCCGGAGGCCGCCCGCCCCCGACCGGCGAGAGCGGCGCCTGCTGGCCGCCGTCCTCGTGATCGCCGGCGGGTCGCTCGCCTGGTCGATCCACTTCACGGAGGTGTCACCGACCGCGGCCTACTTCTCGCCGTTCACGCGCGCGTGGGAGTTGGGGCTCGGAGCCGCGATCGCCATCGGTGCGTCGGCGCTCGGACGCACTCCGGACGTGGTTCGGCTCGTAGCGGGGTGGGCGGGACTTGTGGCGATCGCTCTTTCGGCTGTGCTGTTCACCGAGCGAACGTCGTTTCCGGGTTCCGCGGGGCTCCTGCCGACGGCGGGAGCCGCACTGGCGATCATTGCTGGGATCGGCACCCGTACTTCGCGGCTCGCCGCGGGGCGTGTGCTCGCGCTGCGCCCGCTGTCCATCGTGGGCGACCGGTCGTACGCCTTCTATCTTTGGCATTGGCCCGTGCTCATCCTCGCTGCGGCTTACGTCGGCCACGACCTACCGGTCTCCGTCAATCTGGCTCTGGTGATCGGCGCGTTCGTCCTCTCGTGCGTTACCTATGCCCTCATCGAGAATCCGATCCGGCGGCGCGTGCGCAGTCGCAGAGCGACCGCCCTCGTCGTCGCCGCCTGCACGGCCGCGTTCCTCGGCAGTGCAACCATTTCCCTTGCGGGGATCGACCGCGCGCAGACGCGGTTCGAGAGCTCGTTCGGCGCGCCGTCGTCGACTGCACCGCTCGACTTCGACTCCGCTGAGCTGGAGCCTGTCTCGAACGGAGCGCTTTCCGCTGTCGTTGCCGCAGTCGATGCCGCCAGGCGCGGCGCACCGATTCCGTCAGGTCTCACCCCTCGTTTCGACCAGCTCAAAGGGCTTCCGCCGGAGTACGCACCTGCGCCGGCATGCATCGGGCACGACCAGAGCTCACAGAGCGCGACCCGGATCTGCCGCATGGGCGACCGAGCGAGTCGGAGATTGATCGTGCTCATCGGCGACTCGCACGCGATGATGTGGCTGCCCTCGCTCCTCGAGGTCGCCCGACGTGATCGGTGGGCGGTTGTTCCGTTGCTGCGGCTCGGCTGCACGCCGGGAAAGTGGGTGAGCGCTCGCCGGACGGCGTGTCGCGACTGGTACCGCTGGGCGACGAGCGTCGCCGCTCGGCTCCGTCCACAGGTGATCGCCCTCGGAGGAAGCATCCTCGAACGGCCGACACCGTTCACGCGGGCGGCGGTCGATGGCATGGTCGCTGCGGCACGCGCTCTCAAGTCGGTCGGCAGCGTCGTCGTGATCGGCGATCCGGAAAGCCTCGACCGGGACCCCGTCGACTGCCTCCTCTCCCGAAACGTCTCGATGGCGACCTGCACGACGACGTGGCCCGCGGCATCGCTCGTCGCGTACGACGACGTCGCTCGCCGCGTCACGCGCTCAGGAGCCGGCTTCCTTCGGACGCGGGGGTTCGTGTGCTTCCGGCGGCAGTGCCCGTCCGTGATCGGTCGGACGATCGCGTGGGCCGACGAGACGCACCTGAGCGCCGCGTACGGCGTTCAGATCGCGGGCGCGTTCGAGGCAGGCTTCTTCCGAGCAGTTGCGAATAATGCATCGCGGCGTGGCTCAGCCGCTGGCTGAAGAAGCGGTTCGCGGTCGTCTTCGTGCAACGCGACGACAGCTTCACGACGCCGGGCGTCGCGTTCGCCTCCCACGGGGAACTCAGTGAGATCGTCGGCGCGAGCCCGAGCAGCGGTCGGCGCGGCCGGCCTCTACGTGGCAAGCGTGCTCACGATCGCGGCGACGTCAGGTGCGACCGCGATCACCGCAACCGACCGACTGCACACCTCTCCCGCATCGACGGCGCTTCCGGCCGTCGCACGCGCCGTCGAGGCGGCGCGGCGCGGGGCGCCCATCCCCGCGAAACTCGTCCCACCGCTCGCGACGATCAAGTTGTTCCCGCGGAGGTACCGCATCCCCTACGCGTGCATCGGTCACAACGCAAGCGCGAAAGCGACGAGCAGGGTCTGCCGTGTTGGCCGGACGTCGAGCGAGAAGCTCGTCGTCCTGATGGGGGACTCGCACGCGTTCATGTGGCTGCCCGCCGTCCTCGAGATGGCGCGACGCGATGGGTGGGCCGTGGTGCCCCTCATCCGGTTCGGGTGCACTCCCGGAAAGTGGTTCGGTCGCCTCGGGTCGGCCGCGTGTCGCGAGTGGTACGGCTGGAGCACCCGCCAGATCCGGCGGCTCCGGCCCGCGGTCACGTTGCTCGGAGGAAGCATCCCGGAGGAACCGTCAGCCGTAACGCGGGCCGCAACGTCCGGGATGATCGCCGCAGCGCAGCGGCTCCGCGCTCTTGGGCCGCTCGTCGTGATCGGAGATCCAGAGGGTCTCGCGCTCGACCCGGTTCGGTGTGTCCTCAGACCGCACGCGTCGATGTCGAGTTGTACGACGACCTGGGCGCCCGCGGCGCTCGCTGCCTACGATCGCGTCGCGGGAGTCACGACGAGCATGCGGGTCGGGTTCCTTCCGACACGCGGATTTGTCTGCCATCAGCGACAGTGTCCGGCCGTCGTGGGTCGCACGATTGTCTGGATGGATAACAGCCACCTCACCGGCATCTACTCGGCTCAGCTGGCGGGACCGTTCCGCGCAGCGTTTCTCCGCGCGACCCGGTAGCCCGCGTCGTCGCGAAGCTCGTCTGCGCGCGGGAGGACGCGTCGGTGGGGCGGTTGGCGCCGACGCCGACGAATCGTTTCGTCCGGGGGTCAGGTCCCCGGAGTCGACGATCGCGTCTCGCTCCAGTCGAGGAGGAGCTTCCGCTCGGCGAAGTACCAACCACCGTCAAGCTTCGCGAACGTGTCGAGGTAGCGGAGCGAGGCGATCATGATCTTCCGCTCACCGTCTTCGGAGAAGAGGTGATGGGCGATGGTGTAGCTCTCGCCTGTCGCGCGGTCGCCGTCGATCGTGACCATGCTCTGTCCGTTGAAGTGCGTCGTCGCCTCGTAGCGATTCAGATCGGCGAATACCGGCGTGAGTGCCTCTTGTCCTTCGATCACGTATGTCGGGTCGCTGCCCTCGCCGTCCATGTAGACCGCGAAGCGCGTGTCGGCGGTGAAGAGCGCCTTTTGACCTTCGGCGTCCCGCCGGTCTGCGCAGTGAGCGTAGGCGTCGAACAGTTCACGCAACGCGAGGCGGTCGGCGGCCTCGGCCGGGGCGAGTTCGATGCGGACGGCCATCAGGGACGCACCTGGGAGGTGACGCGGGCTGCAGCGGCGAGCCGCACCGACAGGAACTGCCCGGCCCTATCCAGCGCCGCGGCCGCTTCGTCGAGGAGCGGGTAATACGCCTGGAAGACGTGCGGCACCCCAGGTGTGATGTCGAGCGTGACCTCGACGTCGGCGGTGGCGGCTTGTTTCGCGAGGCGGAGGGCGTCGTCGAGGAGAACCTCGTGACTTCCGGCCTGGATGATCAGGGGCGGCAGGCCGGACAGTTCGGCGAAGATCGGGCTGATGAGGCCGAGAGCGGCGTCTTGTCCGCCCGTGTAGTCGGTGACTCGGGGTTGGAGTGCTTCTCGGCTCATCAGCGGATCGACCTCGCGCTTGGTTTCCATCGTCGTCCCGGCCAGGGTCAGATCGGCATACGGTGACATGACGAGGGCCCCGGCTGGCAGGGGCAGCCCGTGATCGCGGGCGTTGACCAGGGTGGCGATGGCGAGGCCGCCTCCGGCGGACTCTCCCGCGAAGGCGATGTCCGAAGGGGCGATGCCGTCGTGCAGGAGGGCTTCGTACGCCGCAAGAGCGTCGTCGACCGCCGCCGGATATGGGTCCTCGGGCGCGAGCCGGTAGTTGACGGAGCTGACCTTGGCCTGCGTCCGCCGGCCGACCTGCGAGGCAAGGTCGGCGGCGAGGAACGCGTCCCCCATCACGTACACGCCGCCGTGGAAGTACAGAACAACGTGGCGAGGCTCAACTCCGTCGACGGTGATCTCGGCGGTTGGAACGCCGCCCAGTTCGCCTGTGGTCACGGTCACATCGGCAGGCAGCGGATACGCCGAAAGCAACTCCCGGAGGGCACGCCGCTGCTCGCTGACATCGCTGTCAGCCGGGAAGGCCGACTGCCGAAGGATTGCGTCGAGGTTCTCTCGCTGCTCGGTACTCACGGATGAACCTGGGAGCCGTAACCGAGGTCGAGCCGGATCGACTCCATCACCCAGAACGCCGTGCTCTCCGTGAAGACATCTGCGGCCGCGAGCACGCCGGTGTACTTCTCGATCACGGGTGCCGCGGCGACCGCGCTGACCTCGTCGAGGTACCCCTTGACCGCAGCCCAGCTGTTTTCGCCGTACTTCACGAAGTACCGGGTCGGATCGACGGTGTCGATCGCCTTCCTCGAGCTCTCGGAGATGTCTGCCATGTACTGCTGGTGCAACGTCACGTCCTCGCGGGTGCCGAGCCGCCCGAGGTGACCGCCGATGAAGTGCTTCCATGAGTAGGCGAGCGCGTTCGCGGGAGCCTCGATGTAGCCGGGGATGTCCTCGGTCAGGTTCGCGATGTAGACCGGCGCCCAGCCCGGGTTGACGATGTCGATGAGCATCAACGTGTCGTGGTCGGGCAGGTGGATGATGATGTTGTCCGGCGAGTGGTTGGCGCCGTGCCAGGCCAGGTCGATGCGGTCGCCGCCGATCTCGAGGGTGCGGCGGTCGCCGAACGTCTCTTCGTTCGGGGGCCTCGCCGGGTCGTCGTCGCGCAGCAGCAGCCGCCGCGTCTCCTCGTGGCCGATGCGGGTGACGTTCTTGTCGAACAGGGAGGATGCGCCGGCGTGATCGGCGTGGTGGTGCGAGTAGACGAGATGAGTGACCTTGTTGCTGACGCCGTTAGCGGACGCGACTTCGTCAATCGCCCGCTGGATGTTGTTCCCAATCGTCGGCGGCGCGTCGAGTACGACGACGCCATCCGAGGTCGTCAGGAAGGCCGACTGGTAGGTGCCGTCGGTGATCCAGTAGAGGTTTCGTTCGACCCGGCCGACGTAGTAGCCCTGCTCGTTGAGCGCAGGGCCGAGCGCCGACTTCGGGATCGGCGCGTAATCCGGAAGCGTGTCTGTGGCTGTTTCGCTCATGGGCCGATCGTGCCGCCACAGCCGGGCCGCTCGAATCCAGGAAATCCGTAGTCCGTGTCCCCGGTGGCATGCTCCTGTGATGGTCGTAGCTGCGCAGAGGGGGCAGTTGCTCGGCAGGCAACGCGAGTTGGCGGTACTCGACCGGCTGCTTGACACCGCGCGGGACAGCCACGGCGCCGTCCTTGTGGTGCACGGAGAGCCCGGCGTCGGCAAGACCGCGCTGCTCGAGTACGCGATCGAGGCGGGGGACGACTTTCGGGTCGTTCGGACGGCGGGCGTCGAGGGGGAGATCGAGCTCGACTACGCGGCGTTGCAACAGCTCTGTGCGCCGCTGCTCGAGTTCAACGAGCGTCTCCCTGATCCGCAGCGTGACGCGCTCGGCGTCGCCTTCGGGCTCAACGGCGGAGGACAGCCGCCTGCTCCGTTTCTCGTCGGGCTCGCCGTTCTCGGCCTGCTCTCCGAAGCTGCCGAGCAGCAGCCGCTGCTCTGCGTTGTCGACGACGCACAGTGGCTCGACGGCGCATCGGCGCGAGCGCTCGCGTTCGTCGCGCGCCGCCTGCTAGCCGAGCGGATCGCGCTCGCGTTCGCGACCCGTGACGTGGACAGTGCCTTGGTCCGGTTCCCGCAGATCCGTGTCGAGCCGTTGGGCCGCCGGGATGCGCGGGCGCTCCTGGAGTCGGTCCTCGCAGCGCGGCTGGACGAGGCCGTGCTCGAGCGGATCGTCGCCGAGACGGGCGGCAACCCGCTCGCGCTCCTGGAACTGCCGCGCGGGCTGACGCCGGCCCAGCTTGCAGGCGGTTTCGGTCTGCCGTCGGCGCTGCCGTTGTCCACCGGGATCGAGCAGAGCTTCACGCGCCGGCTGGCGCGGCTCCCGCGCGACTCGAGGCGATTGCTGCTGCTCGCGGCGGCAGAACCGGTCGGCGACCTGGCGCTGCTCTGGCGGGCCGCCCAGCAGCTCGGGATCCCGGAGACGGCGGCAGACGCCGCCCAGTCCGAAGGCTTGCTGGCACTGGACGGTTCGGTGGTGTTTCGTCACCCCCTCGTGCGTTCGGCGGTGTACGGCGCGGCCGGGCCGGACGAACGACGCGATGCTCACTGCGCGCTTGCGGACGCAACCGATCCGCAGATCGACCCGGATCGCCGCGCGTGGCACCGCGCGCAAGCGGCGTCCGAGCCCGACGAAGAGCTGGCCGGCGAGCTCGAGCGCTCAGCGGCGCAGGCGCAGGCGCGCGGCGGGCTCGCCGCGGCCGCCGCATTCCTCGAACGCGCTACCGCGCTGACACCCGCCCTCGATCGCCGTGCGCGACGTGCCCTTGCCGCAGCGCAGACGAAATTCCAGGCAGGTGAGCTCGACGACGCGCTCAGCCTGCTCAGCCTGGCAGAGACAGGCGCCCTCGACGACTTGGAGCGTGCGCGGGTCGCGTTGCTGCGCGCGCAGACTGCATTCGTCGCGACGCGCGGAAGCAATGCGCCACCGCTGCTGCTCGAGGCGGCGCAACGGCTGGCGACGCTCGATCCGACCCTTGCCCGCGAGACCTATCTGGACGCACTGTCTGCCGCGATGTTCGCGGGACGATTCGCAGGACCAGGCGGAAGCGCGCGGGAGGTAGCCCAAGCTGCGAGCGCAGCGCCACGGCCGCATGCGCCGCGCGGGTCCGACCTGCTACTCGACGCTCTGGCGGCGTTGTTCAGCGACACCTACGAGTCGGCGGTGCCGATCCTGCGGCGTGCGCAGGTCGCATTCGGCACCGACGAGTCTGCGATCGAACAGCTGCGTTGGCTCTGGCTGGCGACCATCGCGTCAGTCCAGCTGTGGGACGACGCGGGCTGGGAGACGCTGTCGGAGCGGCACGTTCGACTCGCCCGTCGGACCGGAGCGCTCGGCGATCTCCCGCTGGCCCTCACGCAGCGCGTGTACATGCATCTCCTCGCGGGCGAATTGAGGGAAGCGGCGTGGCTCGTCGACGAGATCGACGCGGCAACCGACGCAATCGGTAGCACCCTGGCCCCCTACGGCAAGGTGGGACTTGCTGTGCTGCGCGGCCGCGAGGTCGAGGCCGTCGACCTCATCAGCCGCACTCGTACCGAGGTGACCCGGCGCGGCGAGGGCATCGGAGCCTCGGTCGTCGATTGGGCTGAGGCGGTGCTGTACAACGGCCTCGCCCGCTACGAGGACGCCTGCTCCGCGGCGCTGAGGGTCGTCGACCAACCGGACCTCAATCCATCGACTTGGGTGATGCCGGAGATGATCGAGGCCGCCGTCCGTGCCGGAACACCCGAGTTGGCCGCAGAAACGCAGCGACGCCTCGTGGAAAGGTCCCGAGTGAGCGGGACGGACTGGGTCCTCGGCCTCACGGCGCGCTCGGAGGCGCTCTTGGTCGAAGATCAGCGGGCCGAGGCGCTCTACATGGACGCGATCGAGCGGCTCGGGAGAACACGAATCAGGACGGATCTGGCGCGCGCTCATCTCCTGTACGGCGAGTGGTTGAGGCGTCAACGCCGACGCATCGATGCACGCGGTCAATTGCGGACGGCGCATGATCTCTTTGCCGACTTCGGCATGGAGGCGTTCGCAGAGCGTGCACGCGTCGAGTTGGAAGCGACCGGCGAGCATGCTCGCCGACGCACGGTCGACACCCTCGGTCAGCTGACGCCGCAGGAGGCACAGATCTCCCGTCTCGTAGCGGAGGGAAATACGAATCGGGAGATCGCCGCGCAGCTGTTCATCAGCCCGAGCACGGTCGAGTATCACCTGCGCAAGGTGTTCCGCAAGTTGGGAGTGAGGTCGCGCACGCAGCTCGCAAGCCGAGTGGCGTGATGGCTTAGCGGCCGGCTGCGACGGCCGCCCGTGCCTGGTCGAGGTCGAGGAGCCGGCCGTTCAGCCCGCCGCCCTGATGGAGGTCGCCGCCGGGGACCTCGATTCGGCCCGCGTCGGCTACGCCGCCCATCTTGAGCGGGTCGAAGCCGGCGGCGCTGATCAGCCGTTCGATCGCCGTCGCCGCAGTGTCGTCATCGGTGGCGTAGAGCAGCACTGCCCGCCGGGGGTCGCGGTTCGCGGCGCTTGCGAGCGAGTCGGCCCCGAGCGTGCCGAATGCCTTCACGTAGTGCGCACCCGTGGGGAGCAGTGCGGCGACCACGGACCCCGCGGACTGGTCATCGGGCAGCGTCCGCGTCATCTCGCCGTTCTCGTCGACCCCGATCGGGTTCGAGGGATCAACGACCACCTTGTCCTCCAGGAGGTCCGCGTCCTTCGCGGTCAGCTCCTTGATCGTGTCGAGCCAGACGGCGAAGACGACGGCGTTCGCATTCGCGATCGCCTCTTCGACCGTGGCGGCGCGCGCGAGGTCCCCCAATTCTTGCGCGAGCGCTGCTGCATGCGCTTCGTCCTTCGCCGCGAGGACGACGGGCTCGCCGCCGCGGACGAGATGCCGGGCCAGCGCTCCTCCGATGTTGCCGGTGCCGATGATCGCGGTTGCCATGGCGACGCCTCCTTTTGCTTGACGCCGCAACTAACGACCGACACCCACCAAGCATTCCCACCGCTACGTTCTCGTTGGTACGAACGGAGCCGCCGATACGTGCGGCACGCCCGAGGAGGTGGACAGATGCCGATGATCGACGTGTACGCCGCGGCAGGAACATTCTCTGATTCGCACACGCTCGCGCGGGACCTAGCGGCGGCAGTGATGCGCTGGGAGCAGGTCCCGGACTTGCCGCTGTTCGCGAACAACACGGCCGCGTTCATTCACGACCTGGATGCAGCCGCGATCTCCAACGTCGCGGGGGACAGCAACTACGTCCGAGTCCAGGTGCTGACGCCCGTCGGCGTGCTCGACCGCGACAAGCAGCTCGGGGTCGTCAAGGAGCTCACGGAGATCGTCGCGGCGGCGGCGGGCGACCCGAGCCTCGCCGAGCGTGTCTGGGTGCTTCTCACCGAGTCGCCGGAGGGCGGCTGGGGCATCGCCGGGCACGCGAACACAAATGCCGACATCGCCGCAGCCGCGCGCGCTGCACTTGCAGGTGATTGAACCGCGAAGCCTCTGACGGGCTCAAGTGTCGAGCGCTTCCGCTAAATGACGGTGCCCTACCGTCTCATACCCGACCACGGTAACCACCGGAGCGAACATCAGCACCAGCAAGCACGCGGCGACACCGACACCCAGAGCGGCGAGCGCGACGGAGAGGAGAAGAACGGCCAACGTGCCGGCCAGAAGTGCGAGATGGAACGGGTCCGCATGTCGAGTGAACGCCGCGTAGAGGGCGTACAGCGCGGCGGCGTAGATCGCAAACGGGATCGCGGTGCTGAGCACGGTCCCCACCGGTTCCAGCGTCGTCTGATGCTCGAGGTAGTAGGCCGCGACGTGGAGCCCCCCTCCAATCGCCGCGAGTGAGCCGAAGACCACGATGTGCGAGTAGCTCCAGAGAAAAGACCGTTCCCGGTGCACCGAGAGGACACGTGCCCACGGGATCAGGAAGTACGTCCACCAGGTCGCGAAGATCAGCCCGACGCCGGCGAACCCGACGACGCCCGCTTCGACCGTCCAGCCGGCGTCGCCGTGCACCACCGCGTTGATGGAGGCGACCGTGCCGATGACCCCTTCCCCGAGCGTGATGATCACGAGCAGGCCATAGCGCTCCGCGATGTGGTTCGCGTGCCACGGTGTTCCTCCCTTCCCGCGCTCTGCGACGAAGGGGCCGACCATCTCGACCCCGATGAAGACGGCGAAGAGCGCGAAAGTTGGCCCGATCGGGAGAGCCGCGATCGCGAGCCCGACCCAGCACAGCTGGGCAACCGCGATCGTCCAGATGTACGTGATCGCCGCTCGACGATGCGCAGGATCGTCGCGGGCCGCTCGCGCCCAGAGAAAGATCATGGGAACGCGCATCACGACGTAACCAGCGACCGCCACCCGGTTGTCAATGGCACCTCTCTCGTCGATCGACGCAAACACCTGCTCGAGGCCCAGCGCGAGGACGATCACGCCGACCATCTGCACCATCGTCGCGAGCCTCATGACCCAGTCGTCGGTGTCAAAGGCCGACGCGAACCACGAGTAGTTGATCCACGCCCAGGCAACCGCGAACGAGGCGAACGCGAACCCGAGAATCGCCGTCCCGACGTGGCCGTCCGCCAGGTAACGCGCGAGTTCGTTCGCAGCCGTCCCGAACGCGACGACGAACGTCAGGTCGTAGAGAAGCTCGAGCGGCGTGGCGCTGCGGTGCTCCTCGTCCGGATCACGCCCCGCAAAACGCTGGCGGCGATGTTGTCGAATGCTCGTCGGCGTCTGCGACACGCGGAGATGCTGCCATGTCCGCGACTAAGCCCATGCTCACCCGCCGGAACTTTCGAAAGCCCTCTGACGGACTCGAACCGTCGACCCCCTCCTTACCATGGAGGTGCTCTACCAACTGAGCTAAGAGGGCAGGCCGCCGATTGTAGCCCCGCCTCTGGTGATCGGTCAGGCGCCCGCTCGCTCGAGGTCGAGCAGGAGGCTTCGGAGGAGCCGTCGAGGGCGTGGCGGTCGGCGGCTGTGAGCGAGCGCAAGAGGCGCTCCTCGTTCGTATTCGGCTCGGTGTTCGCTCGCCGAGGCGCGGGCGGGGTTCGAGCGTAGTCTTGCGTCCGGGAAGCGAGGCAAGGTCGTGATTCACGTTGCCGATGACTAGACAAGAGAAGGCAGAGGCCTTTCGGGCGTTGCACACCGGAGAGCCGTTCGTGCTGCCCAACCCCTGGGACGCCGGTTCGGCTCGGGTGTTCGCGGCGCTCGGGTTCAAGGCGCTCGCCACGACCAGCTCCGGGTTCGCGTTCACGCTCGGACGTCCAGACGGCAGCGTCACCCTGGACGAGGTGGTCGAGCACACCGCGTCGCTCGACGGTGCCACCGACCTTCCGCTCTCGGTCGATCTCGAGAACGGGTACGGCCCGGACCCGGCAAGCGCCGCGCTGGCGATCACGCGCGTCGCCGAGGCCGGGGCGGTCGGCGGCTCGATCGAGGACTACGACCGCGAGGGACACCTCTACGGGTTCCAACACGCCGTCGAGCGAATCGTCGCTGCGGTGGAGGCCGCTCGGGGCTTGGAGTTCCCGTTCACGCTGACCGCGCGAGCCGAGAACCACCTCCGAGGCAACCCAGATCTCGAGGACACCATCGCGCGTCTCCAGGCCTTCGAACAGGCCGGTGCCGATGTTCTCTACGCGCCGGGCCTCCGAAGTGCAGAGGAGATCGAAACTGTCTGCCGTGCCGTCTCGAAGCCGGTCAACGTTCTGGCGCGGCCCGGGCTGTCGCTGTCCGAGGTCGTCGAAGCCGGTGCGCAGCGGGTGAGCGTCGGGAGCGGCCTCACCTGGGTTGCGATCGCCGCGATGGCGGACGCAGCCACGGCGATTCGCGATACCGGCGACTTCTCGTCGCTGGTCGCGACTTCGCCGCTGAGCTAAGGAAACCGCGACGAGTCCGGGTTGAGGTCGAGCTCGCCGCCGTCGCGGCACTCGGGCGGGACGAGATACTCCGCAGCGCCGGCCGCGCGCAGCGCGTTCTCGGCCAACTGCTGGCGCATCATCTGACGCGCCGTGTCGTCCGTCGCGCCGAGTCGCCTCGCGAGCTCGACTCCCGACTGGAGCGCGAAGCACTCCGTTCTCCCCTCGTCGCGCTCGCCTCGCAGGTGCCACGACTCGTGCGCCAGCACGGCGACGGCGCGCGCCGTCTGGCTGAACGGCCCGCCTCCCTCGAACGCCTGCCGGTACAGATCGTGACAGCGGTTCGGGGTGAGGTAGGCGACGTTCCCGCCGACTTCCGCGACGCCGTCGGAGTGCTGCACCGCGCCGACGATTCGCCCCGACTCGTCGCAGCGGATCTCGACCGGCCGGCCGACGAGTCGCGACGCCTCGGCGGAGAAGCGCGCCGTCGCCTGTGCTTTCTGGTCGTCGTCGAGTCCGTCCCAGCCGCGCGGGCCGGCAATCCACACGATCGCCGCCAATGCCAAGATCACGCCGAGCCCGACGAGCAAGGGGCGAAACGACCGTCGCGGCGGCGGAACGTCGACGGTCTCCTCGACGTCCGGCTCTGCCCGCGCCTTCGCGACGAGCTCCTCGATCTCCTCCGGGCTCTCGCCGGAGTACGGGATCCAGAACTCGTCGTCCCCGTCGCGGACGAGCAGCAGCTCCTCGGCCTCTTCGCGCACGCGCGCCCGAGGCTGCACGCGCCGAGCGCCGAAGAAGTACTGCAGCTCGAGCCCGAGCGCGACGAGGAACGCTGCCCAGATCGGAACGTACGCCCGTGACCCGGCGATGTCGAACAGCCATGCGAGCACGAAGACGACGAGCGCGAGGCGAATCCACACCATGTTCGTGACGGTAGCCGCCGCGTTACTCGGCGAACTCGAGGAAGCCGATCTCGAGCATCCGGCGGGCGAGGGCGAGACCCGTCTCGTGCGCGGCGTCGCTGTCGACGACTGCCGCCAGTGCCTCGTCGAAGCGTCCTCGAGCCGTCGAGCTCGCGGATCAATCGCGCCGTGGTTCCATCGAGCTCCGCGGAGAAGGGCAGCCCGTTCTCGAGTCGGAGGGTCAAGCTCTCCGCCTGCCAGCGGCCTGCAGCGAAACGCGTGTCCTGCGTGACGACCGCGTCGTCGACGACGCGTAGTCGCCGCTCGAGGAGCGCGCGGTCCGAGTCGACCTCGGACATCCGGTCGCGAGTCTCGAAGAGTTTCCTGACGTGCCGCCCCGCTGGGCGAAGCGCCGCGCGCGGCAGCTGCTGCGCCTCCAGCCAGCCGTCCCGGCCGTCGCTTCGCTTGCGCAGCACGAGGCACGCATAGCCGAGCTGTTCGATCCCGAGCTCGCGGTAGTACGCGAGCCAGCGATCGAGCGCCTGGGCGTAGGCCTCCGGCTGGTCGAGGAGGTCGCGATTCCACACCGTCGCGGTCTCGATCGGGTCGTCCGTCGAGGTGTGGAGGAGGTACGCGTCGCACCCCGAGCCTTCCAGCCAGCTCCGAGGACGCTCGGCAGGGTCGTCGGGATCGAGCGCCCACGCGATCAGGAGACAGGCGAACCCGCCCGGCGCGAGCGCGGCCGGTGCAGATCGCACGACGTGCTCCGAGACGGCGTCGCCGGGCAGGCCGCTGTCCCTGAACAGATACGCGCTCTCGGGCGAGACGACGTACGGCGGGTTGGCGACGACGAGGTCGAACTGCTCGCCTTCGACCGGCTCGAAGAAGCTGCCGGGTCGCGTCTCCACGTTGTCGGCGCCGTTCAGCGTTGCGTTGAACGCCGCGTAGGCGAGCGCGCGCTCGTTCACGTCGGTCGCGACCACGCGCTCGGCGTGCGCGGCGAGCAGGATCGCCTGGATCCCGTTGCCGGTGCAGAGGTCGAGGGCACTGCTCGCCTTGGCCCCGAACGGTCAGATGCGCGAGGGCGACGGACGGGCGATGCACGCCCGGGACATGGTCGGCGTGCGCTTCGGCCGCGCCCGCGTGGTCGGACGCGATCAGCAGTTCGTCGTGCGGGACGACTCGCGCCGCCCCGTGCACGACGTCGGCGTCGTGCGACGAGCAGCCCGGCTCCCGCGAGCTGCGCCTGCAGCTTTGCGCCGACGAGCTCGTCGAACCGCGCGCGTGCGACGGGAACACCGAGCAGGAAGAGTCGGAGCAGCACGGCCAGCTCATCCGCGTCGCCGAGCCGTCGCAGGTACGACGGCAACTCGGGCGAGCGGGCGAGGAGCTGGTCCCCGGTCGCGAGCCGCTCCTGGATTCGGTGCGACTCGTAGCCGGCGACCCGTAACAGCCGGGCGAGCTCGACCGCCGCCTGCGGGCTCTCCGCGCGCGGGGGGTCGGGGCGCCCGGGAGGTGGGACGGCGCGGACTGGCTCCACGGCGGGCGCTCGGCCGAGTCGCGCTAGAAGGTCTTGTTCGTCTTGAGGTCGTACCTGAACTCGACGGGCGACCCCAAGGAGCCGTCGGCCTTCTGCGGCTTGTACTCGACCTCGATCTTCGCGAAGTTGAACGACACGGAGTCGGTCGGGACGAACGCTTCCTCGGAGCCGCTCGTCTGGTACGAGCTGACGAGGACGTCGTGAAACTTGAACGTCAGGTACTCCTGCTGGCCCTTGCCGGCCTTGCGCGCCGAGAGCGTGGCCGTCTTGATGTGCTGCCCCGTGGCGCACGCCTTCATGAGACCGACGCTCGCCCGGTTCAGGCCCATCACAAAGTGGAAGTCCTGCATCGCGACCTTGCCGGCTCCGCCGCCGCTACCCGACGGGGCAGGGGTGGCGTGCGTCTCGCCCCAACTCCACGACTCGACGTCGATCTCGTCCTTGTGCTTGGCATCGGTGCTCTCGCCCTTGATGCCGTCGAACTTGATGAAGTAGTCGACCGCTGCCATCGCGTTTCCTCCGGGCCCGCTCGGCTCGATCCTAGCTGCCGGTCGGCTCGGAGCACTAGGGTGATCGCGTCTCTTGGCGGGCGATGACTGATTACGTCAGGAGGTGATGTCGCGGGTGCGGAACACAGCAAGGGAGACAGTGGCGGCGATGACTCCGTAGAGGACGACCAGCCCGAGCGCGGCACCCCAGGCGAGTTGGTCGTTTCCGCCGGCAGCGAGCGTGTCCAGCGTGCCGCCGGGTAGATAGGAGCGGGCGTTCGGCGCGACGATGGAGATCAGGCCCTCGACTACGAGCAGAAAGCCGAGCCCGATGCCGATGGCGATGGCCGAGCTGCGGGTGAGCACGGCGAGCATGAGGCCGATGAGTCCCCAGACGAGCCCTGCGACCGAGAAGTTGAAGAAGCTCTCTCCGAGTTGGGACGCGAAGTCGGTCTTCCAGGCCTCGATCGGGATCCCCTCGAGCTTGGCAAGGGGCCGCGCGAAGACGACGACCACGAGCGTCGTCACGGTCGTGGCGAACAGCGTGAAGGCACCGAGGGCGGCGATCTTGCCGCCTAGGAGGCCCATCCTGTTCGGATGGGCCTGGGTGAGGATGCGGATCAGTCCCGTGCTGTAGTCGGTGGCCACGGCGATCGCCCAGAGCGCGAGCAAGATCACCCCGGCCAGCGTGCTCACGGTCGGCAAGGCGGTGAGGAAGCCGCCCGGGCTGGCGATCTCGGCGACGGTGTACGCGCCGGCGCCCTGTCCGGCTTGCGTCGGAGCAGCGGGTGTGTCCACGGCCGACGTGAAGATGAAGATCGAGACCAGGCCCGCGAACACCGCCATCAGTCCGATCCCCCCGAAGAGAAACGCCGGCCGGCGGATCCGGATCAGCTCCGAGCGGAAGGCGCGCATCAGCCGCCGTCTCCGTGCCGCTGGACGCGACGCTCTTCGGAAAGCTCGGTGTCAGTCGCTCCGGTCAGGCGCAGGAACACCGTCTCGAGCGTGTCGGCTTCTGGATTGAGCATCCGCAGGGTGAGTCCAGCTGCGGCGGTGGCCCGGTACAGATCGGCGGACCGCTCGGACGGCATGGTGACGATCACCTCGTCATCGGAGGTCTCGTGCGTCCAGCCGTTTTCCTCGACGATCTCGACCAGGCGGGGCAGGTCGGACGCCGGCTCGGGCGCTGCGACCACCCGTTCGGTCGCGTGCTGCATGAGACCTTTGAGGCTGCCCGCGTACACGAGCTCCCCGAACCGGATCACGACCAGGCTGTCCACCATCGCCTGGAGTTCACCAAGAAGATGGGAGGAGACCACCACGGTCCGGCCGCCGGCGGCCAGCGATTTCAGCAGCTCGCGAACCTCGACGATGCCGGCCGGATCGAGCCCGTTCATCGGCTCGTCGAGCACCAGCAGTTCTGGATCCGGCAGCAAGGCAGCCGCGATGCCGAGCCGCTGCTTCATTCCGAGCGAATAGGTCGAGGACTTGTCGTCCTCCCGCCCGGCCAGACCCACGATCTTGAGCACTTCGTCAACGCGCTTGGTGGGCAAGCCGCGCAGTGCGGCCAGACTGCGCAGATTGTCCCGGCCCGACAACGAACCCACGAACGCGGGGGCTTCGATCAGCGCGCCCACCCGGTCGGCAAAGCGTTCGGGGTGCTGAATCGACTCGCCCAGAACCGTTCCCGAACCAGCGCTCGGCTCGATCAGACCGAGCAAGACGCGGATCGTCGTCGACTTCCCCGAGCCGTTCGGCCCCACGAAGCCGACCACACCACCGGCAGGAACCTCGAACGTGAGGTTGTTCACCGCCACGAGATCCCCGAAGCGCTGAGTCAACCCGTCTGCCGTCAGCGCGTTCATCAGCCGCCTGTCCTCGATCCTGCGAGCGTTCGCGGCGCGGGCTCCGAGGCCCCGACTGGAGCCTGCGTCGTCTCGCGCAGCGGCACGTCGCGCAGGCGCCAGCTTAGCGCGAACGCGACGACCATCACGGCGGCCGCCGTCTGGAAGACAGGGTGGAGCGCGGCGGCGACGGCTGCGGCGTAGACGGCGTTGATCGCGGCAGGCAGGTGCTCGATCGCAGCGGGGGTTGCGTCGGTCGGGGCGTGAGTGCCGGGCGGAAGGCGGTGCGCGAGCTCCTGGCCGAGGCGGTTCGTGAAGATCGCGCCGAAGACGGAGACGCCGATCGAGCCGCCGACCTGCCTGAACATCGTCGCGCCCGAGGTGGCGACGCCGAGCAGCCGGTAGTCAACCGCGTTCTGCGCGGCGAGCACGAGCACCTGCATCACCAGCCCGAGCCCGAGGCCGAGCAGCAGCATGTACAGGCCTGCGACCCACGTCGGGGTTCCCGGCTCGAGCGTCGCGAGCAGGTAGAGCGCGACCGCCGCGAGCGCCGTACCGGCGCGCGGGAAACGGCGATAGCTCCCATAGCGCGAGATCAGGTAGCCGCTCGCCGTCGAGGTCACGAGCACGCCGAGCATCATCGGCGTCAGCAGCAGCCCCGAGCCGGTGGCGCTGTGGCCCTTGACGAACTGGAGGTAGACCGGGATGAACGTCACCGAGCCGAAGAGTGCGAACCCGATCGCGAAGCTGATCGCGCTCGTCGTCCGGAAGGTGGCGTTGCGGAAGAGCTCGAGCGGCATGATCGGCTCCGCGGCGCGCGCCTCGACGAGCGGGAAGAGCGCGAGCAGCGCCACGCTGGCGGAGATCCCCGCGAGCATCCACGGCGCGTCCCAGGCGTAGCTCGTCCCGCCGAGGCTCGTGTAGAGGATGACCCCCGACAGCCCCACCGCGAGCACGAGCGTGCCGAGCCAGTCGATCCGGCATCGCTCCGTCACCTGCCGCGACTCGAGAACGCTCGAGATCACCGCCAGCGCGGCGAGGCCGAGCGGCAGGTTGATGTAGAAGATCCAGCGCCAGGAGAGGTTGTCCACGAAGAAGCCGCCGAGCAACGGCCCGGCGACGACCGCGACGCCGAGGACGCCGCCGAACAGGCCCTGGTAGCGGCCGCGCTCGCGCGGCGCCACGATGTCCCCGACGACCGCCATCGAGACGACGATCAGGCCGCCGGCGCCGAGCCCTTGCACCGCTCGGAAGAGGATCAGCTCCAGCATGCTCCCGGCGAGCCCGGACAGCGTGGAGCCGACGAGGAAAAGCACGAGCGCTGCCTGCAGGACGCGCTTGCGCCCGTACATGTCGCCGAGCTTCCCGTAGATCGGTCCCACCACCGTCGATGCCAGCAGGTACGCGGTCACCACCCACGAGAGGTGCTCGAAGCCGCCCAGCTCGCCGACGATCGTCGGCAGCGCCGTCGCGACGATCGTCTGGTCGAGCGCCGCGACGAACAGCACGAGCAGCAACGCGCCGAAGACCACGCGCCGCCGCCCCACGGGCAGCTCAGTCAACGACCTCGCCTCCCGGCACCGTGCTGGCCACGGATCACCGTAACGGTGAGGCCGATCTGGAAGCGCGTAGCGCGCAGTCCGTCCGAGAGCACAACCATGGCTGCGAGGATGGGTGCCGGCCCTGCCAAGCCACTGCCAGCCATGGAGCCGCCGCTGCCATCGACAGTCTTTGCGGCACGGACACTCGTTGCAATGAGCCGCTGTCGTCGGCTCGCTACTGCTCGTCGACTAGCCGCGCAGCTTGGGCCTCGAGGTAGCGCTGCTCGGGAAGACTCGTGGTCCGACGGGCCGCGGCCAGATAACCGTCCAGGGCCGCTTCGCGGTCGCCAGCCATTTCGAGCAGGTGCGCGCGCACCGCGTGGAGGCGGTGATGCTCTGCGATCGATTCGTCGTCGAGCGTCTTCAATAGGTCGAGGCCTGCCTGCGGGCCTTGCGCCATCGCGACCGCGACGGCACGGTTGAGCGTGACTATGGGATTCGGAGCGCTGCGCTCGAGCAGCTCGTAGAGGGCGAGGATCTGCGGCCAGTCTGTGTCCTCTGCGCGAGCCGCTTCGGCGTGGACTGCAGCGATCGCCGCCTGGAGCTGGTACGGCCCGAGCGCGGTCCGGGATAGTGCGTCGGCGACGAGAGCAAGACCCTCGTCGATGAGCTCCCGGTTCCACTGGCGTCGGTCTTGTTCCGCGAGCGGGACGAGGCTTCCGTCGGAGCGGCTGCGCGCGGCCCGCCGCGCCTCGGTCAGCAGCATCAGCCCGAGCAGGCCCGCGACTTCGCCGTCCGCGGGAAGCTGTCGGCGAACCTCGCGAGTGAGGCGTATTGCTTCTGCGGTCAACTCGTTCCGCTGCAGGTCAGGACCTGACGTGGCGGTGTAGCCCTCGTTGAAGATCAGGTAGAGCACGTGCAGCACGACGCGCAGCCGCTCGGCTCGCTCGGACTCTGCGGGGAGGTTGAACGGGATGCCGCTCGTCTTGATCCGCTGCTTGCCACGGCTGATGCGCTGCGCGATCGTCGCTTCGGGGACAAGGAACGCACGTGCGATCTCGGCTGTCGTGAGCCCACCGACCGCGCGCAGAATGAGTGCGACCTGGGAAGCGGGAGAGAGCGTCGGATGAGCGCAGAGGAAGAGCAGGGTGAGAGTGTCGTCCTCGTCCGAGCTCTCGTCGTCGCCCGGCGCCGGCCCAAGGAGCTCGTCGCGCGGCACCTGTGCAGCGGCGGTCTCCTCCCGGTGCCGGCGTGCGTGAGCGCTCCGAAACTCGTCAACGATCCGCCGTGACGCGACGGTGATCAACCACGACCGCGGGCTCTCGGGCACACCTTGATCGGGCCATTGGAGAGCGGCGGCGAGCAGCGCTTCCTGCACCGCGTCCTCACAGACGTCGAACCCGCCATAGCGGCGGACCAACACGCCGAGGACCTGAGGCGCCGACCGGCGCAGCAGGTCCTCGAGCTCGTCCTGCTTCGTCAAACGTCCTCGCCCGACATGTGCATGATCGGCCGCACCTCGACGGCAAAGTGCCGCGCTGACGGATCGCCCTCGACTATCACGCTCGCTCGCTCGATGCTTTCGCACTCGAGCAGGTAGTAGCCGGCCAGGTGCTCTTTGCCTTCCGCGAAGGGCCCGTCGGTGACGGCCGGGACGCCGTTCCGCACCCGCACCGTTCTCGCGTTCGACGGGTGAGCGAGGACAACGGCTCCGCCGAGGAGTTCCCCGGACGCGACCAGCCGCTCGAGGTAGACGTCGGCGTCGCTGTTGTGCTTGTCTCGTTCGGCTTGCGACAGTGTTTGCCAGGCCGCCGGGTTGTTGTGAATGAGCGCGATGTACTTCACGCGTCGCTCCTTTCCTGGGTTCGTGTCGCTCTCATGAAGTAGTCGAAGCCGGCGACGCGTTCTCGACATCGCGCGCGCAGGCTGTCGAAACCCGGAAGGCCGCTCCGACTCTTCTGCAGAGGCTAACGACGGAGGAGGAGTGGAGTAGATGATCGAGCCCTGGCTTTACGAGGTCGCCCGACAGAGGCAACAAGATCTGGTCGCCGACGCCGAGCGACACCGGCTCGGTCGAAGAGCTCGAGACCGGAAGATGCATCGAAGCACCGTGTCCTACCGGCTGACGTTCCGGCCCTTCCGAAGAGCCCTCTGACGGACTCGAACCGTCGACCCCCTCCTTACCATGCGTCGGTTCCCCGAAGTTGTCCCAGGGGGAACGACCTCCGCTGCCACTCCGACGACGGATGCTGCGGACGACCCTCTCTGGCAGGCGCGCGCTCTCTCATGGCATCGGTTTGGCAGCGAGGCGCGACAGATTGCGGTCGTCAGAGATGTTCTAGTGAAGGGAGTGGTAATGGCAGAGAAGAATGTGGTGGTCGTTCGGTTCACCGAGCCGAGCAAGGCCTACCAGGCGTTGAGCGTCTTGAAGGAGACGGACGCCGAGGGTCGCATCGCGCTCGAGTCCGCGGCGATTGTGGAGCGCACCCCGGACGGCGCGCTGCGCATCCCCGAGGGCGCCGACCACCTCGGCCCGATCGGCGCCGCCAGTGGCTCGCTGATCGGGATGCTCGTCGGCGTCCTCGGCGGACCGGTCGGGGTCATGCTCGGCTGGGGCGGCGGCGCATTGATCGGCGGCGCGTTCGACATCGATCGCGCTGTGACGTCGGATGAGGCGCTCACGGTTCTCGGCCGCGCGATTCCGCCGGAGTCGACCGCCGTGATCGCGAGCGTCGACGAGTCGGCCGTCGAGGTGATCGACGGCGAGATGACGAAGCTGGGCGGCGAGGTCACGCGGCGGTCCGTCGCCGACGTCATGGTCGAGCTCGAGGCGGTCGAGGCGGCCGCCGACGCCGCTGCGCGCGAAGCGCGGCGGACGGTGAACGAGCAGCGCAAGGCCGAGCTGCACGCCGGGATCGACGAGCGGATGGGGAAGCTGAAGGAGAAGCTCCAGGTCTCCTGACGAACGCCCTCCCGGTCACCGAAACCCGCTGATCTCATGGTCGGCGGGTTTCGGCGTTCTTCGGGGGTTCACGCAGACGCGCGAGCGTGCGAGACTCGCCCGAGGAGGCAACAGCCCGCGAATGCACGACCAGCTGGAGATCCGGCTTCTCGGCCCGTTCGAGGTGCTCGCGGGCGGGGCGCTCGCGGACGTGGGCGGCTCGAAGCGTCAAGCGCTGCTGGCGATGCTCGCGCTGCGAAACGGCGGTGTGGTCGGCGTGGACGCGCTCGTCGACGGCCTCTGGGGCGAGGAGCTGCCCGCCGCTCCGCGGAACGCGCTCCATCATCACGTCGCCCGCCTTCGCGCCGCGCTCGGAGAGGGGTCGATCGTCGGCTCGCCCGACGGCTACGCGCTCGAGAACGCGCGCGTGGACGCGCTGCGGTTCGAGGAGTTGCTCGCGGAGACGCGCGACGCGCTGCGCGACGGCGACGCCCTGCCGCGGCGGACGCGGTCGCGTCGGCGCTGGCCCTCTGGCGCGGGCCGGCGCTCCAGGGTCTGACCGGCACGGCGTGGTTCAGCGCCGAGGCACGCCGGCTCGAGGCGCTGCACGTCGACGCGCTCGAGGAGGACTTCGAGGTCAGGCTCGCGCTCGGCGAGCATCGCGAGCTCACGCCGGCGCTCCGTTCGGCGCTCGCGGACAATCCCTTCCGGGAGCGGCTCTGGGGGCAGCTGATGCTGGCGCTCTATCGCAGCGGCCGCCAGGCCGACGCGCTCGAGACGTTCCAGGAGGCGCGGCGCGTGCTCGCCGACGAGTTGGGGCTCGAGCCTGGGCCGGAGCTACGGCGGCTCCAGGAGGCGATCCTCGCGCACGATCCCGACGATCGCCAGCGTCCCCGTCGACCGCAGGCGCCGCGGCAATCTCCCCGCGCCCTCGACGTCGTTCGTCGGACGCGAGGACGAGCTCGCACAGGTCTCGGGCGTTCTGCACGAGCACCGCCTCGTGACGCTCACCGGCGCGCCCGGCGTCGGCAAGAGTCGGCTCGCCGTCGAGGCCGCGCGTTCCCTTGAGGCCGAGTTCCCGGACGGCATCTGGCTCGTCGACTTCGCGCGGGCGGGCGGTGCGGACGACGCCGTCCGCCTCCTCGCACACGCCGTCGACGTTCGCGGCTCCGATCCGCTCGCGCGCGTGACTTCACGGTTCGCCACGCAGCCGCGCTCTCTCGTTCTCGACGCGTGCGAGCACGTGCTCGACGAGGCAGCGCGGATCGCGTCGACGGTCCTCGCAGAGTGTCCCCAGGCGCGGATCCTGGCGACGAGCCGCGAGGCGCTTCACGTGGCGAGCGAAGTGAGAATTCCCGTGGCGCCGCTCGAGGCCGCGGCGGTCGAGCTCTTCCTCGAGCGTGCGCGCGCGGCACGACCCGGATTCGAGCCGGACGCCGAGGCCGTCGCGCTCGCTGCCGAGATTGCCCGGCGCGTCGACGGATTGCCGCTGGCGATCGAGCTCGCCGCCGCGCGCGTGAACGTGCTCGGTCTCGCGGAGCTCGTCTCCATCCTCGAGCGGCGCGCGGCGCTCCTGCGTGACAGCCCGGCCTCGGACCCGGCCCGCACTGCGCTGCAAGGGCTCGTGGAATGGAGCTACGACCTCTTGCACGGGGACGAGAAGACGCTGCTCCAGCAGCTGGCCGTCCACCGCGGCGGCGCGTCCCTGCCGTCGCTCGTCGCGCTCGCAGCGAGGCACGGCCTCAACGAGCCCACCGTCGCGTATCTCGTTGCAGCGCTGGTCGACAAGTCGATCGTGTCGGCCTCGTTCACCGGCGGCGCCGCCCGCTACGACATGCTCGACACGGTCCGCGAGTACGTGCTCGAGCGTCTCGCCGAGAGCGGCGGGCTCGCCGCCGCCCGTCGCGCGCACGCCGAATACTTCGCGGCGCTCGCCGACGAGGCGCGCGTCGAGCTACGCGGGCCGGACTGGCTGCGCTGGGAACGCCGCCTGGAGCTGGAAAACGACAATCTCTGGGCTGCGCTGGCTTACGCTCGCGACGCGCCCGACCCTGCCGTCGCGGTTCGGCTCGGCACGTTGGGGTGGTACTTCGCGCTGGCCGACCGCGTCTCCGAGGGACGGCGCTTCCTCGAGCTCGCTCTCTCTGCCACGGACGATGACGCTCCGGTCGAGTTGCGGATCGAGCAGCTCGCCGACCTCTGCTACATCGCAACCGAAGAGTTCGATCTCGGCCCCGCGCTCGTGGCCGGCGAACGCGCGGTCTCGCTTGCCGCGACCGCTGCGGCACCATGGCAGCGCGGCTTCGCTCAACTGATGCTCGCGCTCGCCCTTGGGCAATCGGGCGACGTCGAACGCGCTGCCACGATGGCGGACGACGCGGCCGCCGCGTTCGAGGCGGCTGAGAGACGACTGGGGCATCGCAGCGAGCAGCCTCATTCGCGCAATCGGTGCGGCGCACGCCGGCGACGTCTCCACCGTCACTGCGACGGCCTTGGTCGCCCGCCGTCACTCGGACGCGGTCGGATACGACGCGTTTCGCGCCCCGGTGCTGCTGCTCGAAGCGTGGGCGGCCGAGGGACGCGGGGAAGACGCGGCCGCGGTGGATGCATACCGGCGCGCGTTCGAGCTCGCCGGGCGAATCGGGTTCGGCGACCACGCGGCGTTCGCCCTCGTCGGACTCGGAGCGATCGCTCTCGCGAACGGCGATCTGCGCAAGGCCGAGGAGCTCCAGCGGCAGGCGCTTGCGACAGCCGAGGCAGCCCAAGCGCCGTGGGTCGTGGCCCAGGCACGTGTCGAGCTCGCGCGGATCGCCGCAGAGTCCGGAAACACTGACGAAGCCGATCGCCTGTACCGCGAGGTCCTCGAGTGGTCGACGATGCAACGGCCGCACCAGGCGCGCGAGAGCCTCTTCGTCGCGCTCGCCGGCAACCCGGCCACGGCAGCAGAGCGCGGGCTCGCCGAGATCGAGCCCCGCCCCGACACCGCGCTCACCTAGAGCTGGCAGGAGCGCCGCCGCGCCTGGCAGAGCGTTGGCATCGGCTCTGACGAGTCTTCGTGGCGTCAGAAACAGACCCAACCGGAGGCTCGAACATGAGCACGACCACGATCGAGGACTCGATCAAGGACGCCCGCCGCCGGATCGATCGGTTGCAGGCGTTCGCACAAATTGGTGCCGCTGCGGATAGCTCACGGATCCGGCGTCACCTCGACGCGATGCACCGGGAGGAGGCATCGGTCCTGGCCGCGGCCCGCGAGGCCCCCGACGAGGTCGACGAGAAGCTCGGGCAGTTGAGGACGAGGCTCGCAGTCGCCGAGAACTCACTGCTCGCAGACGTCTCCGACGAGTGGACGACGTTCGCAGCCGCCGTCGAGGACGAGCTCCGCAGCTGGGACACCTACCTCGAGCGGCTGCAGGCGACGGCCGCGGCGAAGGCCGGGAATGCGCGCGAGCGGGCCGAGGCGGCGATTGCCGACGTCCGCACCCAACGGATTGCGGTCTACGACCGCCTCGCGCAAGCGCGCGCGGACGTCAACGGCGCCTGCCACGAGCAGAGGAACCAGGTCAGCGCGGCTCGTGACGTGCTCGACCGGAAGGCCGGCGAACTGTCGGCCAACTTCAACTGAACGGAGCACAGATGCAGACGATCTATCACTCCCTGGTAGCCGCAATCATCGCGGCCTGCGTGGAGTGCTGATGGGCCGGCCTCGCGAAGCGTCAGCTCTCGTGGCAGGCGCAAAGGACAAGCCGGCAAGGGAGGCGGCGGCGGCGATCCGGCGTGCAGAGGCCGGTGGGACGCGTGCGCGGCGGGCCGGCCTCGACCCCCGGCGGCTCTCGCACCCCCCGCTCGAGCCGAACCCGGCACTTGTCCAGGAGGCCAAAGAGCGAGCGCAGAGCGTCGAGAACCGAATCGCGGATCGGATCACCGCGTTCGCCGGGTCAATGCGGTTCGTCTACATCCACATCGTCTGGTTCAGCTGCTGGATCGCGTTCGGCGTTGAGCGCTACCCCTATGGCTTGCTGACGATGATCGTCTCGCTCGAGGCGATCTTCCTCTCGACCTTCGTGATGATCAGCCAGAACCGGGCGGACTCGAAGCGTCAGGTGATCGCGGATCAGCAGTGGCAGACGGTGCAGAAAGAGGACCGGCAGAACGAGGAGCTGCTCGCCCTCTCGAACCGGATCCTCGAGCTCACGGCGGCGATCCACGCCGTCACCACGCCGCCACGAGGGACGAGGTAGCCGGTGCGTCTCGACGTGCTCGAGCGTCGCGGGCGCGGTGCGGCCGGCCCGCAGTTGCCGCCCGTTCTCCGCCGAGACGTCCGCTTCGGCGCGGCCGTCTACGGCACGTTCCTGGCTGCGTCGATTGTCGGCGTCGCCTACGAGTCGGGCGCGGGCGCGCGCACGATGACCTTGTCACTGCTTGGGTCGATGCTCGTCTTCTGGGCCGCGCACGTGTGGTCGGAGGTCGTCGGCGAGCGGATACGGCGCGGCGACGCGCTCGGACCGCGCCACCTGCTCCTGATCGCGCGTCGCGAATGGCCTCTCGTCGAAGCCGCGGCCCTGCCGTCCATCTTCCTCGCGCTCGCGTGGGCCGGAGCGTGGTCTCGCTCGACGGGCGCGACGCTCGCGCTCGCTGCAGCGCTCGTGCAGGTCGTCGGGTGGGGAGTCGCTGCGGGCAGGCGGCGCGGAGGGAGCTGGCTCATTGCCACGGTACTGGGCGCGGGCAACGGCGTGCTCGCTGTCCTCCTGCTCGTCGCGGAGCGGAGTGTCCATTGAGCGGCATGGGGCCGTCGAGGGAGCGGGGGCGGTGAACGTGCCGCCGGTGAGCGAGAACCTCGACCGGGCGGCGGCCTGGACGTGGCGGTTGCTCGTCTGCGCGGCCGCGCTCGCCGCCCTCCTCGCGCTGCTGTGGTACTTGCGCGTGATCGTGCTGCCGATCGCGGTCGCGCTCACGATCGCGCCGGCGCTGTCGCCAGTGGCCTCGTGGTTCCGCGGTCGGCGCCACCTCGAGCGGGCGGCGGCCGGGCTCACCCTGCTGACCGGACTCGCCGTCGTCGCGGTTCTCGTCTCGATCGTGGCCGTCTCGGTCGTTCAGCAGTCCGACGAGCTCGTCGCCTCGGTCGCCCGCGCCGTCGACGACATCGTCGCCCAGCTCGAGAGCGAGCCTTTCAACCTCACGCTCGCGGACGACTTCCGGTCGACGCTCGAGGACTCGTGGCGGCAGGCGTCCAGCTATGCCGCCTCGCGCGTGCAGGCAGGCGCCGGCATCGTCACCGGCGTCGCGCTCGCCGTCGCGATGCTCTACTTCGTGCTGCGGGACGGCGGCGGTATCTGGGCGTCGATCCTGCGGCGCTTCCCGTCCGACACGCGCCCGGCGACCGATCGTGCGGGCCGCCGCGCGTGGGGTGCCCTCGGCGGGTTCGTACGCGCGACGGCGCAGGTCGCGACGGTCGACGCGCTGCTGATCGGGGTCGGGATCTGGCTGCTTGGCGTCCCGCTTGCCTTCGCACTAGCGGTGCTCGTGTTCATGGGCTCGTTCATGCCGTACGTCGGCGCGCTCGCCTCCGGCCTCGTCGCGGTGCTCGTCGGCTTCGCGGACGGCGGCTGGGAGCTCGCACTCGCGGTCCTCGGCCTGGTCGTCGCCGTCCAGCTCCTCGAGGGCACGTTCCTCCAGCCGACGATCCAGAGCCGCAGCGTCCACCTGCACCCTGCGGTCGTGTTGCTCGCCGTGACGGCGGGCGGCTCGCTCTTCGGGATCGCCGGTGCGTTCCTGGCCGTGCCGGTGGCCGCCGTCGTCGCCGCCGTCCACGGGTCGCTGGCAGCAGAGGAGCCGTCCTCCGGAACCGCTCCGTCGAAGGCAGCGGGCGGTCACGAAGCGGCGCAGCCGCAGTGACGTCGGCGCAGTCGCCGGCGCGTTCACGCGACGAGCTCGCGGGCCTCGACCTGCTCGACACGCTCGAGCCGCTCAGCATTCCGAGCTACGTCATCGATTCTCAAGGGACGATCCGGTGGCTGAACACCGCGGCCCGCGCGCTGGTCGGGAACGCCGTCGGCCGGCACTTCACCGAGGTCGTCGCCCGCGAATATGCCGGCCGGGCGCGCGAGCAGTTCCTTCGGAAGCTGCATGGCCAGGGCGCGACCGACTACGAGCTCGAGCTCGCCGGCGCCCACGGGCGGCGCGTGCTCGCGGAAGTGAGCTCGGTCGCCGTTCGCGATCGGCGGCGCGTCGTCGGCGTCTTCGGGCTGCTGCAACCCTTGCAAGTCCGCGAGAGCACGGAGGTTGTCGCCGTGCCGACGCCTCGCCAGGCGGAGGTGCTCCAGTTGCTCGCGGAGGGCGCCTCGACGGCGCAGATCCAGGAGACGCTGCACCTCAGCCGCGAGACGGTGCGCAACCACATTCGCCACCTCCTGCGTGCGCTCGGCGCACACTCGCGGCTCGAAGCGGTCGCCGTGGCCCGCCGCAGCGGCCTGATCGACTGACCTACTCGTCTTCGACCTACTCGTCTTCGCCGAGCAGCCCCAGTCGATCGAGCGGCACCTGTCGCACGCCAAGCTCGAACCTCACGGCAACGGCCGGTTGCTCGGTGCGGTAGAAGCCGATCACGACACCGACCGCTCCACGCGGCAGGTCGAGGTAGTCGTCGCGAAGCCGGACGTGGTCGTTGAGGTGAAGGTCTTCCATCGGAACGCTGGCGTCCCGCGAGGCGGCCGCCGGCCGGGGTACCACCGGAGGCTTCCTTGGCGCGGCTTCTCGGGGAGGCAGGCGTGATCTTCACGAATGGGCGCGCGCACGTCTTGACCCGACTGCGTCATCCCTCGGTGTGGGTCGATCCGACCTTCCTCTCCGCTCGCGCGCAGCGCGTTCTCCGCCAGCAGCTGCCGCATCATGCGACGCGCGGTGACGGTAGCCGCCGCGTGGTAGAACGCGAGCGTGGCGATGTTTCTCGTCGTCGTGCGCCGGTCCGGCCCTCAGTGGGACCCGTCACGGCCGTTGGAGGAGCAGTCGGATTGGCCCGCGCACGCTGCTTTCATGGACGGGCTCGTGGACGCGGGCTTCATCGTGCTCGGTGGCCCACTCTCCGACGAGCACCGCGTCGCGCACGCCGTCGAGGCCGAGTCGGAAGCCGCAATCCGCGAAACGCTCGCGCGCGACCCGTGGAGCGAGACGCATCTCGTGATCGACACGATCGAGCCGTGGACGATCCGCCTCGACGCGCGGCGCGCGTGATTCCCGCGCCCCGTCGGTTGGCGGAGGGCATGGCGACGAGCGCCGATGGCACACGAATTGCCTGGTACCGGTACGGCGGTGGCGAGCGAACCATTTTGTTCGTGCCAACCTGGAACCTCGTCGACGCTCGCGTCGTCGGGCACCAAGTCGTCGCCTTCGAGTCGCACGTCAACGTGCTCACATACGACCCGCGAGGCGCCGGCGCCAGCGAGCGGCCAAAACGCGGTTACGACTTTCCGCACCACGCAGACGACGCGCTCGCTGTTCTCGACGCAAACGGGATCGAGCGCGCGGCGCTCCTCACGGCGTCGCGAGGACTGGGCACGGCGGTGCTGCTGACCACCAGCGACCCGCAGCGGTTCGACCGGATCGCGGTCGTCGGGCCGTACCTGAACCTCGAGCCCGATCCGCCGGCTCCCGACACGGAGAGCCTCGAAGCACTGCGGAACGATTGGCGCGGATTCATCGTGCCGTTCATGCACTCGGTCTTCACCGAGCCGGACTCGGCCGATGTGATCGACGAGATGATCGCGATTGGTCTCGAAGCGACACCGGAGGTGATCGCGACCCAGGAGATCGAGCTCGACTGGAGACGTCCAGCCCGCCTCCTCGGGAGCGTCATGTGCCCGACGCTCGTCGTACACGGCGAAGCCGATGCACCCGTCCCGGTTGCGCTTGCCAAAAGCATCGTCTCCGCGCTTGCGAACGCACGGCTCGTGCTGATCCCCGGCGGCGGACACCGGCCCGACATCCGTACGCCGGAACTCGTCAACCCGCTGCTGCTGGACTTTCTCCTCGACGGGAGCGGAGCGACCCTTTAGGGGTCTTGGCGCGGATCGGGATCTGCTCACGCAGATCCCGATCCTGATTGCGCCTTAAAGAAGGTGGGGGCGGGAGGATTCGAACCTCCGTAGGCTGAGCCGACGGGTTTACAGCCCGTTCCCTTTGGCCACTCGGGCACACCCCCGGGGAGGCGGCATTCTAGCCCGGCTCAAGGCACGTCCGGCGCCTGCCGAAAAGGGGTTCATGGACCTCGACGCCCTTTTGCGGCGTGCCGTCGAGCTCGGCGCGACCGACATGCACCTCAAGGAAGGCAAGCCGCCGATCCTCCGACGCGACGGCGCGCTCGGCCCGATGGAGGCCGCGGAGCCGCTCACGATCTTCGACCTGGAGGCGATCCTCGAGGTCGTCGGCAAGGCCGCGCCCGCGCGGCTCCAGCTCTTTCACAACTCCGGCGACCTCGACGTCGCCTACCAGTCGCTCGACCTGCCGCGGTTCCGCGTCAACGCGTTCCGCCAGCGCGGGTCGATCTCGTTCGCCTTTCGCGTGATCCCGAAGACCGTCCCGACGTTCGAAGCGCTCTCCATGCCTCCCGGCGTTGCGCGCCTCACCGACGAGCATCGCGGTCTGATCCTCGTCACCGGCGCGACCGGCTCGGGCAAGACGACGACGCTCGCCGCGATGATCGGCGAGATCAACCGGACGCGCACGCAGCACATCGTCACGATCGAGGACCCGATCGAGATCCTCCACTCGGACGACCGGTGCATCGTCAACCAGCGCGAGGTCGGGCTCGACACCGAGTCGTTCGGCCAGGCGCTCCGCCGCGCGCTTCGCCAGGACCCCGACGTGATCCTGATCGGCGAGCTCCGCGACGCAGAGACGGCGCAGACCGCGCTTCAGGCCGCCGAGTCCGGCCACCTCGTCCTCTCGACCATGCACACGGTCGACGCCACCGAGACGATCGGCCGGATGATCGAGTTCTTCCCCGAGGGGAAGCAGCAGCAGATCCGCTCCGTCATGGCCGGCGTGCTCCGCGGCGTCGTCAGCCAGCGCCTGATCCCGAAGCTCGACGGCGGCCGCATCGCGGCGGTCGAGGTGATGGTGAACAACGTGCGCATCGCGGAGCTGATCCGCGAGAACAAGACCGAGCAGATCGTCGAGGCGATCGACGAGGGCTCGTTCTTCGACATGCAGACCTTCACGAAGTCCCTGATCGAGCTCGTGGTCTCGGGAGCCGTCGACCGGGAGGTTGCGGCGGACGCCTCGACCAACCGGCACGACTTCCTCGTGACGCTCGAGCGCTCGCTCAAGCAGCAGGCCGCCGATGTGATGCAGGCCGCCGAAGAGGCGAGTCGGCCTGAGCCGAACGAGCTCGGGGTCCCCGAGCTTCGGATCGTCCAGCCGCTCGAGGGATGAAGAGGTTCGCCCTCGCCGCTGCCCTCGTCCTCGCGGTGACGGGGGGAACCGCCCGCGCGGACGTCTTTGCGCTCGTGCCCGCAGGCTCCGGCGCAGGTGTGCCGCTCGTTCTCCCGAGCGCCGAGACGCCGAACGCCCCCGATTCGCTGCTCCTGCCGCTCACGTGGCGTGAGCGCGCCGCCGTTCAGCCGTTGCTGACGTACCCCGAGCTCGAGGCGCTCTGGCGGAGCGCCGGCACCGCCTACGGGATCCCGTGGGAGGTGCTCGCGGCGATCAACAAGATCGAGTCGAACTTCGGCCGGAACATGGGCCCGAGCTCCGCGGGGGCAGTCGGCTGGATGCAGTTCATGCCCGACACCTGGCTTCGCTGGGGCACCGACGGCGACGGCGACCGGATCGCCGACCCGTGGGATCCGCAGGACGGCGTGTACTCCGCGGCTCGCTATCTCGCGGCTGCCGGCGGCATGGCAGACCTCCGCCGATCGATCTTCGCCTACAACCACGCCGAGTGGTACGTCGACGACGTGCTCGAGCTCGCGGCCGTCTTCGGCCAGGGCGGGGGAGAGGCGACGCTGGTCTACGACACGATGCAGCAGGACCTCGGCGGCGCGCAGCTCGCGATCGTGCAGGCGAGCGAAGCGCTGACCGCGGCGCTGCAGGAACGCAAGGCGGCGGCGCGCGTCGAAGCAGATTTGCTCGCGCAGGTCGACCGTCAGAAACTCTTCTCGAACCGACTCGCCGCGCAGAAGCGCGCGACGCTCGCGGGGGTCGAGCACGCTGCAGTCCAGAGCCGGGTCGACGCGCTCCGGGAGACGCTCGCAGAGGCAGAGCAGGTTCTCGCCGACGCCCGCGCTCGCGCGCAGGGAGCCGCCTTTGCACCCGCCGCCGGGTCGCTCCTCGGCGCGCCGTCCTACTCGGGCGACTACGTCTTTCCGGTCGGCGGCGGTGCCAGCGTCGTCTCGGTCGGCGCGGACCACCACGACTACCCGGCCGCCGACATCGCCGCCCCCGCGGGCTCACCGCTCTACGCGCTCTCGAACGGCGTCGTCACGAAAGCGTGGCGCTACGACTCTCTCTGCGGGATCGGCTTCACGATCCAGACGATGGACGGACTCACCTGGGTGTACTGCCACCTCGCCTACCGCGAGCCGGCGGTCGTCGCTGGTGCGATGCTCGCGGCGGGCACGCCTGTCGGGCTCGTCGGCTCGACCGGCCACTCGACCGGCCCGCATCTGCACCTGGGGCTCAAGCCGTCGACGATGTATCCACAGTCGATGGCCTGGTTCCAGTCGTTTGCCGGCACGGCATTCCAGTGGCAGGGCGACCCCCCGCCGCTCGCCGCCGGGGCAGTCCCTCGTTCGGGGGACGTCTTCACCGAGGCGGACGAAGCCTTCACCAAAGACGGCGTCGTCTTCTTCAACCGCTAGAGGCACTCAACCTCGAGCAGTTTTCTGCCGATTGCAGAGGTAGGTATGGCCAGACTGGCTTCTCTCTTGCCGCGCTTTGTCGCGCTCCCCCTCGTCGCGCTTCTCTGCACGGCGACGCTGACGTTCGCCGCGAACTCGCAGCTCACGAGCCCGAGCACGCCCGAGCAGCCCGCGGCCGCCTCGCTGCCCTCGGTGCTCGTCGTCCCGGACGTCCGGCGACAGGCCTTCGTCTTCGCGAAGGGCACGCTCGAGGACGCGGGCTTCTCCTGGAAGGTGACCGGGTCGGTGCAGGGCTTCGCGGCCAACCTCGTCGCGGGCCAGTTCCCCGCGCCGGGAACGCGGGTCGTCGACACCGGCAGCCCGACGATCCAGGTCACGCTTGCGGCCAACGGCCGCTACAAGCAGGAGGGCTCACCGGAGAACGGGGCGCCCTACCCCGGCTCGGCGCTCAGGATCGCCGGTGCCGCCGCGCCTGCCGAGACACCGGAGCCCGCGGTCGAGCCGGCCGCCCCGGCAGCGAAACCGAAGCCCGCAGCGAAGCCGAAGGTGGCCACCGCCAAGCGTCCGCCGGCGTTCGCCGTGCCCGGTGGCAAGGCCGAGCCGCTCGACGAGATGCCGCTGCCCGACCGCGCCAAGGCGCTCGGCCGCTACGTCGCGTCGCATCCGGCCAACACCGCGAGCGTCAACCACTTTCTCTACCAGCACTCATGGATCGTCGCCGGAGCCAAGCTCGGCTGGTGGCGTGGAGCCGACGCGCTCGAGCTCCTCGTCGCGGTCGATCGCCAGGCGCAGCAGCGCTGGGGCTACGGCGCGAAGAGCGAGTCGGTCGCGCGCGCCGCGCTCGAACGGGTCAAGGCCAAGAGCGCGCGATGAGCCTCCCCCGCAGGTCGCGAGGGGAGCACGGCTTCTCGCTCGTCGAGATGATCACGGTGATGGCGATCATGAGCGTCGTCCTCACCGGCCTGACGACGCTCTTCGTCCAGGGCTCGAACGCCGAGCTCGACATGAACCGCCGCTTCGAGGCACAGCAGAACGCGCGCGTCGCGCTCGACAAGATCCGGCGCGAGATCCACTGCGCCCAGGGCGCGGTCACGAACCCCGCGAGCGGCGCCTCGCCGAGCGTCAGGCTCGACCTGCCCGGCCAGTGCCCGACCGCGGTCGCTGCCGCCCAGACGAACGTCATGTGGTGCTCGGTCCTGGTCTCGGCGGGCCGCTACCGCCTCTACCGCAAGGTTGGGGTGACCTGCGATGCGACGGGGGTTCGCTGGGCGGACTACCTGACGCAGGCCAACCTCTTCGAGTACCAGACCGCCAGCACGGACAGCCTTGCCAAGGTCAAGGTCTCGTTCCCCGTGGACGTCAAGAGCGGCGACGCGACCCCCGCGTACCGGCTCTGTGACCACATCGTGCTCCGGAACACACTCAGGTTGGGCACCGCTGGAACTGCCCTCACCGCTTGCTGAACCGATTGAGGGATGCGGGGCCGGAGGGGCTCCGCCGATGCTGAGAACCGGCGTCATGCGTTTTAGGAAGCTCAAGAGTGAACGTGGCATGGTCCTGCCCATTGCCCTGGGCATCCTGTCCGTGCTCTCGATCAGCGCCGTCGTCGTCCTCGATTCCTCCAGCACGAATGCGCGCTCCTCGACTCGGAGCAAGGGCGACAAGGTCGCCTTCGCGCTCGCTGAAGCGGGGATCAACAACGCCGTCGCGGTTCTCTCCAAGACCGGGAACGACAACATGCACCAGGCGCTGCTTCCGCCGTGCAAGAACGGCAACAACGAATGGACGGCCGAGTCGACCTGGAAGCTGAACGACGGCGGCAGTCCGGCGATGAAGTACGAAGGCGGCGACGTCCGCTGGTGCGCCACGTTCGAACCGGCCAACGCGGCCTGGAACGTGTACGCGCGCGGGATCGTCAAGAACCACTACGGCACCGCGGCGACGACGACGCGCCAGCTGTCGGCTCAGATCCCGATCACGCCGATCGAGACCCAGCCGCTTCAGAACCAGGCTTGGAACTTCATGTTCGCGACCCGCACCGGGACCGCGAGCGGTTGCGACCTGACGTTCTCGAACAACGTGACGATCGGCAGCAACGTGTATGCGATGGGGAACCTCTGCCTGGACAACAACGTCGTCCTCAGCTCCCCGAAGCTGATCGCGCTGGGGAAGATCTATGTTGCGAACAACGGTCGCATCGGGACCTCCGGGACCAACAACTGGTCGACGCGCGTCGAGGTTCAGATCGGTGGTGCCGGCGGTCAGTTCTGCAAGTACGCGACCGGGTCGTGGACGACGATCTCCTCGAGCCCGTTCTGCGGCGACCTAGAGCATGTGTACTCGAAGAACTCGACGTCGAGCGCGATGACCGTCAACCCGACGCCCCAGAACATCGCGCCTCCGACCGTCGATTGGCCTGGTTGGTATGAGGCCGCGATCCCGGGCCCGAAGCAGGTTTGCACCTCGTCGAGCGGGACGCCGCCCGTGTTCGACGGCGACACGACGCGGAACAACAGCATCGCGACGGTCTTCGATCTGACGCCCACGAACTCGAGCTACAGCTGCCGTGTCGGCCCGTCAGGGACCCCACTCGGCGAGCTGACGTGGAACCACACGACCAACACCTTGACCGCCCACGGGACGATCTTCATCGACGGAAGCGTCAAGATGGTCAACACGGCCGTCCTCCAGTACGACGGCTACGCGACGCTCTACGTCTCAGGAACCTTCCTGATGGACAACGGTGCGAAGTTCTGCGCCGTCAAGAACGCCGGCGGAACGGACTGTGAGTACGTCGGCTGGGACCCGAACACGCAGATGTTCACGATCGTGGCCGGTGGCAGTGGCGCGATCGCCGGCGCCCAGAGCCAGACCGGCTCCACGGCCGACGGTGGCGGCAACAGCACGAAGCTCTCGAACAACGTGCGCTTCCAGGGCGCGCTCTACGCGACGAACGCGATCCAGCTGGTGAACAACTCGAAGGTGGACGGCCCGATGATCGGGAGCACGATGATCGTCGACAACAACGTGACGCCGGACGCCTTCCCGTTCATCACCACGGCGCCTGCCGGGATGCCCGGCAACACGAACGTCTTCGCCCAGACGCAGCAGCCGCGCCTGTTCTCGGGCTAAAGCGGCTCGCCCGCCCGCCCGATAGGGAGAGGGTGAACGCCGTTGCGGCCGCCTTCGTGTTCGCTCCTGCCCTTGCGTTGGGGAGCTTCCTGAACGTCGTTGCGGCCAGGGTGCCGCTCCGGCGCTCGATCGTCCGCCCGCCGTCGGCCTGCATGTCCTGCAGCGAACGGATCGCCTGGTACGACAACGTGCCGGTGCTCTCCTGGTTCCTGCTCCGCGGGCGCTGCCGGCACTGCAAGGCCGCGATCCCCTGGGTCTATCCGGGCGTCGAGCTCGCCACCGCGGCGCTCGTCGCCGGCTGCGTCCTCGCCTTCGGCGTGACCCTGGACGCGCTCGTCGCGTCGTTCTTCTGCGCCGTGCTCGTCGTGATCTCGGCCATCGACCTCGAGCACAAGATCATCCCGAACCGGATCGTCATCCCCGCCTTCGGCGTCGTGCTCGCCGCTCAGACCCTGCTCCACCCGAGCCCCGAGTGGGCGCTGGCCGCCCTCGGAGCGTGTGCGTTCCTCCTGATCGCGGCCATCGTCTATCCGGCCGGGATGGGCATGGGGGACGTCAAGCTCGCGCTGCTCCTGGGGGCCATGCTCGGGCGTGTCGTGCCCGTCGGCCTGATGCTCGGGATGCTGCTCGCGCTCGTCCCCAGCATCTACCTGCTGGCCCGCCACGGCGCGGCCGCCCGCAAGATGGGCTTCCCCTTCGGGCCGTTTTTGGCTCTGGGAGCCATTCTGGCCCTGTTTTGGGGAGACCAGCTGCTGGAGGCGTATCTGAGCTTCCTCTAGCCGCCGAAAGTGCTCAGCACTTTCGGCGGTTGTGCCGATAACTCGTTCGAGGGATTGAAGCGGTGAACGAGTTCGATCAGCAGCAGCCGCCTTCGCTCCGCACGGTCGGGAACGAGGGCCTCCAGGGCGGCGCACAGCCGCTCGGTGGCGGCATGCCGATCAACGCCGTGGCCGAGCTCGTGGTCGATCTCCTGGCCGCGACGGGTCTCGTCCCGCCCGACAAGCTCGCGCTCGTCCGTGGCCGCGCCCAACAGGGCGGCTCGCTGTCCCAGGCGATCCTCGACGAGGGCGTCGCGACCAGCGAGGGCATCGCCCGCGCGCTCGCGACCCGCTTCCAGCTCCCGCTCGTCGATCTCGCCGTCAACCCGGTGGACGACGAGGCTGCGAAGCAGGTGCCGCTCCACGTCCTCGAGCGCGTCGTCGCGATCCCGTACCTCCTCGACAACGGCACGCTTCGCATCGCGGTCGCCGACCCGTCGAACGTCCACGCGATCGACGAGCTCCGCCTCGCGACCCGCTTCCCGCTCGACATCGGCGTCGCCGGCCGCGAGGACATCGAGTCCGAGCTCCGCCGCCTCGTCCGTGCCTCGGAGGCCTTCGGCGCCCGCGCCATGGTCGAGGAGGAGCTCGGGCTGGTCGAGGAGGAGGAGGCCGACGACCTCGAGGTCGACGACGGCATCTCCGACGCGCCGCTCGTTCGGCTCGTCAACTCCGTGATCTTCCAGGCCGCCGAGGACGGCGCCTCCGACATTCACTTCGAGCCCCAGGAAGACTCGCTCGTCGTCCGCTTCCGGATCGACGGCGTGCTCCAGGAGGTGCAGCGCATCCCGAAGCGGATGACGCCCGGCGTGACGACCCGCCTGAAGGTGCTCGCGAAGCTCGACATCGCCGAGCGACGCAAGCCGCAGGACGGTCGCATCTCGCTGAATGCCGCCGCCGCCGGCCGAATGCTCGACGTCCGTGTCGCGACTCTGCCGACGGTCGAGGGCGAGTCCGTCGTCATGCGTCTGCTCGACAAGTCGAAGAAGCCGCCGACGCTCGAGGAGCTCGGTCTCTCGATCGACATGCAGGCGAAGCTCACTGAGCTCGTCATGCGTCCGACCGGCGCGCTCCTCGTCACCGGGCCTACGGGCTCCGGTAAGTCGACCACCCTCTACGCGGCCCTGAGCCAGATCAACCGGCCCGAGATCAACATCATCACGGTCGAGGATCCGGTCGAGTACCGGCTCCAGGGGATCAACCAGGTGCAGATCAACACGCGCGCAGGGCTCACGTTCGCGTCGGCGCTACGGTCGATCCTTCGTTCAGACCCCGACGTCGTGATGGTCGGCGAGGTCCGCGACGGCGAGACCGCCAAGATGGCGATCGAGGCGGCCCTCACGGGTCACTTCGTGCTCTCCACGCTGCACACGAACGACGCCCCCGGCGCACTCACGCGGCTGAACGAGATGGGCGTCGAGCCGTTCCTCGTCGGCGCGGCCGTCACCGGCGTCCTCGCCCAGCGGCTGGCGCGAAAGCTCTGCACGCACTGCTGCGAGATGTACACGCCGTCCGTCGACGAGCTCCTCCGGGCGCGCGTCTCGCCCGACGTCGCGGCAGCTTCCGACGGGATGGCCTTCTACCGCAAGCGCGGCTGCCCGCGGTGCAACCAGACCGGGTACAAGGGCCGGATCGGCATCTACCAGCTGCTCGCGATGTCGGAGCAGCTCGAGTCGCTGGCCGTCCAGAAGGCCTCGCGCGAGGACCTCGAGCGCGCCGCCCTCGCCGAAGGCATGCGGACGCTCTGGGACGACGGCCTGGCCAAGGTCGCCGCCGGGCTCACGTCGATCGAAGAGCTCGCCCGCGTGAGCATCTGAGAAGTCGCCGGCTGCGCCGGCTCAACTTCTCAGATCACTTCGCCCAGCGCACCGAGCGCGGACGGGCAAAGCCCGCCCGCGCGGCATTGCGACTCTCTAGGCGCGGCCCCGGCGGAAGTAGCCGAGGGCGGCCAGGACGACGATGACGATGATGACGATCCAGAGCCAGGTTGGCACGTGGTCCTTTCGTTGGGGCGTGGCGACTCTACGACGATCCGACGCGTGGGTGCAACGTGCGCGCGCGAACGATCGACCTCAGGTGGTAGCGAGCCTCCGCGCCAACGGCCGCTCCTGAGTCGAGACCGGCCGCGCGCGCGTCTCGAGCACGACCCAACCCGAGGCTTCCCGCAGACCCTGCTCGATGCGTTTCCGAACCTCGGTCCTCGTCGGTGGCGACGGCGACGAAGAGCGTTCGAAAGCTGGTGCCTGCGTCGGAACCATCGGTCGCGTTGTTGTGCGGCCATCGACACGGCCCTTCGTGCTCCCAGTGACCGCAGAGCGCCGTTGTCACCGCAGCCCCAACGGCCGCCGGATCTGTTCCGGGCTCGAGCCGCAACTCGGCCTCGTGGACGAACGCAGTGGGGGTCTCCGGCATGAGCGAAACCTAACGCCGTCCATGGCCGTATCGGGCCTGTCCGGTGCCAGGCACCGGACGTGTCCTTCGCGCCAAGATCGCAACGATCGTTCCACGAGCCGAAGCCCGCGCGACAGTCTGGGTACGGTCGACGCGTGGGCCGTCCCGCTCGCATCCAACAACCCGGCGCGATCTACCACGTGACCGCGCAGGCAAACCGGAGTGAAGCGCTCTTCCTCGACTCAAACGACCGTCGGATGTTCTTCCTCTTCGTCTGCCGGACCGTCGACCACCATGGCTGGAACGTCCATGCCTGGTGCGCGCTCACGACGCATTACCACCTTCTGATCACGACACCGCGGGGGGATCTCGCGGCGGGGATGCACCGCCTGCAATCCCGGTATGCGCACTGGTTCAACTACGAACACGCCGAGCTTGGGCACGTCTTCCGAAGGCGGTACGGCGCGCGGCATGTGCAGACCGACGAGCACCTTCGCTGGTGCTACCGGTACATCGCTCTGAACCCGGTGAAGGCAGGTCTGTGTGAGCGGCCCGAGCAGTGGCGATGGAGCTCGTTTGCGTGGCTGTTCGGGCGACCGGCTATGGAGCTTCCGTCCGAGGAGCGAGACTTGTTCCGCCACTTCGGCGAGGGCGAAGCGGGGCGAGCTCGGCTGCGACGCTACGTCGAGACCGGACTTTGAGCGGCGCCTTTGGACACGGCCGGTGCCTGGCACCAGGCAGGTCCGATACGGCCGATGCGACGCGTCTGCTGGTCAGTCTGCAGTGATGTCGCAGCCGAGGTACATCAGCGCCTCGACGGCTTCCGTGACGAAGGCGGTTGCCTCGGTCGCGCTCGCAAACGTGTACGGGCCCGGCTGCAGCGTGCTCGCGCCCGAGCCCGCGGGATAGACCTGGGCCTCGACGACGCAGGTGTCGCCGTGGTCGATCGCTCGGAGGACGGCGATCGAGCGGCCGTCCCGCTTCGCGTGGCGCACGAAGAGCTGCTGCCCCGTGGTGGCCTCGCCCGTGCTCATCAGCGCAGTGCGTTCAGCGCGGCTTGCCCGACCGTCTCGCGGTCGCGGAAACCTTCGAGCGTGTTCGCCAGCTTGCCGCCGCTCGTGAAGAGCAGCACCGTCGGCGCGCGAAGCATCGTGCCGAGCTCGAGCGTCAGCGCCTCCGCCTCGCGGCCGCGCTCGATCACGTTGAGCGAGACGAACCCTGCGCCGACGGCGGCTGCGCCGGCCGCGGCCTCGTCACGCGACATCCCGTCGATCTTGCCGCCGGTTCCCCAGAGGGAGACGACGACGACGTTGTGGCTGCGGAGCGCGACCATGATCTGCATCGGCAGGCCGTTGGTCGCCAGGACACGGGTGACCGGCGCCCGGGCCGGCTTGGCGGGCTTGACCTTCGGAGCCGGAGCCTTCGCCGCGGCCTTCGCGGCGGGCTTCGTCGCCGCCGGTGTCGCGACGGCCTTCTTGGCGGCGGCGTCTGCCTTCGCCTTCGCCGCGACCTGCTTCGCGCGGGCGGGGGCGGCGAGGAGTCCCTGGGTCTGGGCGGAGAGCTCTGCGGCGGTGGGCTCGGTCTCGGTCTCGCCGCCCATCAGCATCATCCCCATGCCGAGCACGAGCGCGCCGAGGACGCCGATGAGGGCGAAGACTTTGACCGCAGGGGAGACCGCAAGGCTCACAACAGACGTATCGGCACCCCGGAAGGGACCCTTGAACCCTCAGCCAGACAGGGAAAGCTCGTCGGCCCGGACGCTGACCGGCCGCCCGTCGGGCAGGTAGTTCAGGGGACCTTTCCAGCGGATCGTCCAGGGCCCGCGAGGCACCGAGAACTCGACGAGGCGGGACGATCCGGGCTCCACGACGACGACCCGGCTGCGACCCTGCCAGCGGAAGACCACGCGGCTGGACGGGGCCTGCTCGGGCAGGGCGAGCCGCAACCGAAGCGTCCCGGCCGGCCCCCAGACCCGCACGAACCCCGAGTTCGCGAGCCAGCCGTCGTAGAAGCGGCCGCCCGCCAGCAGCCGCAGGCGCGGCGTGCCGACCGGGCGCCAGAGCTCGAACAGGCCGTTGTCGGAAACGCTCACCGCGCCGCTCAGCTCGGCGGTCACCCCGTACTCGTTGAGCAGGAGCGCGCGCCGCAGCGGCCGGCCTTCGACGAGCAGCGCGCCGTCGCGGCGGATCACGACGCGAGGCGCCGAGAACTTGTCCGGCCCGTCGGCGCCGCGGAGCCTGGCGAGCTGGTCGATCGAGCGGTTCCAGAACATCTGCTCGAGCGGCAGCTCTCGCCGCGAGCCGGGCGTGTTCACGAGCGTGACGTCACCGACGTCCGCGTTGTCGATCCACCGCGCATCCGCGGGGAAGTACGTCTCACGTGCCCGCTGCGCGTAGCGCGAGTCGAGCGACCAGGCGCCGTACCCGACGAGCGCGAGCAGGACTCCCATCGCGGCGACGGCCGGCACGGCGAGCCGTGGGCGGTAGGCGACGGCGACTGCGAGGCCCGCGAGCAGGGCCACCGAGCCCGCGACGAGGAGCGATGCGCTCGAGTAGCCCACGCCTTCGGACAGGCGGTAGACGCCCATCAGCATCGGCGAGTCCTGACGCCCGTGGTCGTCGACCCACCCCGCGAGCGGGAAGCGCGCCGACACGGCCACGAGCACCGCGGCGATCAGCGCGATCGCGCCGCGCACGCGGCCGCCGCGCCCGAGCGAGAGCCCGAACGCGAGCAGGAGCAGCGGGATCAGCGTGAAGAGATAGCGCTCCTGGAAGCGACCGCCCGGCGCGCGGTCCGCGTTGGTCGCGAAGAGCACCGCCTCGAGAAACAGGCCGGCGGCGAAACAGACGGTGAGCGCCGCGAACGCGCGCTCGATCCCGGGCCGGGGGCGAGCCAGAACGACGAGCGCGCCGGGCACGACGAGCCAGCCGGCCGCGTAGGCGAGGAGCATCGAATCGACCGCGAACCAATGGAGGAGCGCGCTCGGGTCGACGTGGAAGTCCGCGATCCCCGAGTAGTAGCCGACGCCCTTGGCGGCGACCGGGATCGCGGCGAGGGCGAACAGGCCGAACGTGAGCTTCAGGCGCCGAAAGCCGGTGCGGGCGATGAGCGCCGCGACCACGAACGCGACCGGGAGCACGATGAACTGGATCCGCGCGAACGTCGCGAGCCCCGCGAGCGCCATGAAGCCCGCCTGGTTCCAGAAGGTCGGCCGGTCGAGCGCGCGCACCCCGACGTAGACCGCCCCGAGCACGAGCGGGTAGGCGATCGGCTCCGCGAGGATGTACGCCACATAGAAGAGGTCGGGCACGAGCACCGTGATCACCGCAGCAGCGAGCGCGAAGCCCTTGGCGAGGTCGAGCTTGCGAGCGAGCAGGAAGACCGGCACCGCGGCGAGCGACATCGCGACCGCGTTCAGCGCCTGCGTCAGGCGCAGCGCCACGCCCGCGTCGCCGAAGAGCCAGAACGGTGCGGTCAGGATCGGCTCGAGGAGCGCCGGAAAGCTGGCGGCTTCGCCGCGGATCGTCGGCCGGCCGGTCGTCGCGAGCTCGTGCGCGAGCGTCGAGTAGATGTACTCGTCCGCGAAGAAGAGGGGCGTGGGGTGCGAGAGCGCGAGCAGGAACCGGACCAGCGCGCTCACCCCGACGATCCCCGCGAGCAGGGCGAAGGTCGAGAGCGCGAAAGGCACCGTTCGCGCGGAAACGCCCACGCGGCGGGTGACAACGTCCACAGCGGCCACCTTCCGGCTATCGGCAGCGGGCTGGCTCCCCTTGAAAAACGAAGAGGGCGCGGTCTCCCGCGCCCTCTTCAGCACTCAAGTGACGGCCGGTGTTACGGGCCGGCGCAGGCCGTGGTGGTGATGTCGCCACCGGGGCCCTGCTTGTACCAGGACTTCGTCCCGACCGAGCTGCGGAGGCAGTACGAGACGGTGTTCGAAGTACCCAGGATGACCACGTTCTTGACGCCCTGGTCGTAGGACTTCATGTCGGTCAGGTCGAGACCCGAGTAGCCCTTCGAGTTGTCGGCGTTGTAGGCCTCGACGGCCGGGATCGCTGCGCGCACGTTCGCCTTGGCGGCCGAGTTGTTCGCCCGGTCGCGGAAGGAGAGGTACGACGGCACCGCGATCGCCAGCAGGATGCCGAGGATGATGATGACAACGAGAAGCTCGATGAGCGTGAAGCCGCTCTCGTTTCGAGCCAGCCGCTGCCTGATTGACTGCACCATTGACGCTCCTTGGGGTGAGTGGTTGGTCTAGGCAGGTATCGGCCGGTGCGAAGGCGAGGCAGTAGCCCCGAATGAGGGATCGCATCACCTGCGCTGGGGGATCCCCTGCCTTGAAAACGCCGAAGGGCGCGGTCTCCCGCGCCCTTCGGCAAGTGCAAGCGCTGACCGGTGTTACGGGCCGGCGCAGGCCAGGGTGGTGATGTCGCCACCGGGGCCCTGCTTGTACCAGGACTTCGTCCCGACCGAGCTGCGGAGGCAGTACGAGACGGTGTTCGAAGTGCCCAGGATGGTCACGTTCTTGACGCCCTGGTCGTAGGTCTGCATGTCGGTCAGGTCGAGACCCGAGTAGCCCTTCGAGTTGTCGGCGTTGTAGGCCTCGACGGCCGGGATCGCTGCGCGCACGTTCGCCTTGGCGGCCGAGTTGTTCGCCCGGTCGCGGAAGGAGAGGTACGACGGCACCGCGATCGCCAGCAGGATGCCGAGGATGATGATCACGACGAGAAGCTCGATGAGCGTGAAGCCGCTCTCGTTCCGAGCCAGACGATTCTTGAGTGCGTTCATGGGGTTGAGTCCTTCTCTAGGTCTTTTGATGTGGCTCTCGCCCCATCGACGCCCTGCGACTGGGCATTAGCCCTTTCGAGGGGATACCGGTTCCCCCGAAGCAGGTGACCTCAGGCGGCGGGCGACGAGCGTCTGGAAACCGCCGGAAGCCCGCAGAGACAGGCATTCAAGGAGTCCGGATCCACTGCCGATAGCTCGGACGAGGGACTGACCGGCATGCGGACCAACTCAATAGACGATCTTCTGGAGCAGATGGTGGCGCGTGGCGCCTCCGACCTCCACGTCAGCGTGGGCTCGTGCCCGGCGATCCGCGTGCACGGCCAGGTCCAGCGCCTCGAGGAGTACGACGCGCTGACGCCCGAGGACTCGCAGCAGCTCATGTACCAGATCCTCTCGAGCGAGCAGCAGAAAAACTTCGAGATCAAGCGGCAGCTCGACTTCGCGCACGGCGTGCCGGGGCTCGCCCGCTTCCGCGTCAACGTCTATTTCCAGCGCGGTTCCGTCGGCGCGGCCTTCCGACTCATCCCCGAGGCGATCAAGACCCTCGAGGAGCTCGGCCTGCCGGCGTCCCTCCACACGCTCGCCGAGAAGCCGCGCGGCCTCGTGCTCGTCACCGGCCCGACGGGCTCGGGCAAGTCGACGACGCTCGCCTCCCTCATCGACGAGGTGAACCGCACGCGCGCCGAGCACATCCTCACGATCGAGGACCCCATCGAGTTCGTGCACCGCCACAAGCGGTGCATCGTCAACCAGCGCGAGATCGGCGTCGACGCACCGAGCTTCGCCGAAGGCCTCCGGGCCGCGCTTCGCCAGGACCCGGACGTGATCCTCGTCGGCGAGATGCGCGACCTCGAGACGATCGCGACCGCGTTGACCGCGGCGGAGACCGGCCACCTCGTGCTCGGCACGCTGCACACGCAGAGCGCTTCGAGCACGGTCGACCGCATCATCGACGTCTTCTCGCCCGCACAGCAGGAGCAGGTGCGGATGCAGATCGCCGGCTCGCTGCAGGGCATCATCACGCAGGCGCTGCTGCCGACCGCCACCGGTACCGGGCGCGTCCCTGCGCTGGAGATCCTCCTGCCCGACGACGCGACCAGGAATCTCATTCGGCAGGGGAAGGTCGAGCAGATCTACACGATCATGCAGACCGGCACGCAGCGCGGCATGCAGACGATGGAGCAGGCGCTCGCCGAGCTGACGCTGCGCCACGTCGTCACGCTCGACGCCGCGCTCGCGCGTTCCTCTCGCCCCGACCAGCTGCTCGGCCTGCTCGAGCGCGCGAACTACGACACGAGCTCTGCGTACGCCGAGCCCGAGCAGGAGCAGCAGCCGCTGCAGCCGCTCGGCAGCGGCCTTCGCGTGGCGGGGGGCTGAGCCGTGGTCGACTGGAAGAAAGAGGTCAAGTTCTCCGACCTCGTCGGCAAGAAGAAGCAGCAGCAGGACGCGACGGCCCCCGAGGCCGTCGAGCCGGTTCTGCAGCCCGACAAGCCCGAGCCGACCTCGATCTGGAAGAAGGAGCTGTCGTTCGGCCGCAAGAAGCAGCCGAAGGCCGAGCCCGTCGAGGTCACGCCCGAGGTCGAGGTGACGCCGCCGCTCGAGCCCGACGCGCCCGCAGCGGTCGAGCTCGTCCAGCACTACGCGCCGGAACCGGTTGCCCCGGCCGAGCAGACCTTCCCGGTCGCCGTGCCGGACCTCGAGCCCGACAACGACGTCCAGTTCGTCGACCTGCTGACCGCCGCACTCCCGGAGCCCGTCGCTCAGGCGCCGGCGCCCGCGCCCGCGCCGCCCGCGCCCGCTCCGATCGCCGAGACCCCGGCTCCGGTCGCTCCGCCCGTGGCTCCCCCTGCTCCTGCTCCCGTCGCACCGCCGGCACCTGCGCCGGCCGCGGTCGCCGCGGCCGTGGTCGTCCACCCGCCCGTTTCCGCCGCGCAGCTGCCGCCGCTTCCCGAAGAGCCCGAGCCCGAGGCCAAGAAGAAGAAGGAGAAGAAGGCCAAGCAGGGCGACGGCGCGGCCCACGTGCCGTTCTACAAGCGCAACCTCTCGCTCGGCCGCAAGGCGAAGTCCGACTTCGACGAGACCGTCGAGGCGAAGCCGAAAGCCAAGCGCGCGTCCAGGTCGTTCTCGATCCCGCGTCCCGCTCCGCGCGCACCCCGAGGGGGCAAGCGCCCGAAGCGCCTCGTCGGCCTGAAGATCGGCGCGTCGCAGCTCGCAGCCGCGACCGTCTCGAACAACGGCCACGCCGAGGTGCTCCAGCTCGCGCGCGAGCGGCTCGGCGACGGAATCGTCTCGAACGGCGAGCTCCGCGAGCCCGAACTGCTCGCCGAGGCGCTGAAGGACTTCTTCAAGCGGCACAAGCTTCCGAAGCGCGGCGTGCGGCTCGGCATCGCGACGAACCGGATCGGCGTCCGCACCCTGGAGATCTCGGGGATCAGCGACGCGAAGCAGCTCGCGAACGCAGTCAGGTTCCGCGCGCAGGAGGCCCTGCCGATCCCGATCGACGAGGCCGTCCTCGACTACCAGGTACTGAGCAAGACCGTGAACGAGGCAGGCGAGACGACCCACCGGATCCTGCTCGTGCTCGCGTACCGCGACCTCATCGACCGTTACGTCGCCGCGTGCGAGAAGGCGGGGATCCAGCTGGTGGGCATCGACCTCGAAGCATTTGCGCTGCTGCGCGCCCTCGCTGCGCCGCGCGAGGAGGGCACGCCCGCACAGGCCGCGCTCGTGGCCGTGACCGTCGGGCACGACCGCACGACGTTCGCTGTCTCGGACGGCCGAACCTGCGAGTTCACGCGCGTCCTCGACTGGGGCGGACACACGCTCAACGTCGGGCTTGCGCGCGCGCTCGACATGGCTCCGTCGGAGGTCGGCGACATCAAGCGCGCGCTGTCACTGCGCGGCAGCGAAGTGCCGGAGGGCTTGCGCGAAGAGCAGGCCGTGAAGGCTCGGGACGCGCTCAACCGGCAGGTGCAGTCGTTCGCACGGGAGCTCGTGTCCTCGCTCCAGTTCTACCAGAACCAACCCGGCTCGCTCGGCATCGGAGAGATCGTGCTGACGGGCGGGACCGCGCATCTCGGCGGCTTCGCCGAGGAGCTCGCTCGCCTGATCGGCGTGCGGGTTCGCGTGGGCGATCCGCTCGTCCGCGTCAAGATCGCGCAGAAGCTTCGCGAGCCGGAGCAACTCGGCTCGCTCGCCGTCGCCATCGGACTCGGGATCGAGGACTAGGTCGACATGCGCGCCGTCAACCTCCTCCCCAAGATCGACCAGTACAGCACCACGCGGAAGCAGAACGTGCCGGTGCTCATCTCGACCGCGCTGATCGTGCTCGTCACGGGCCTGATCGGCGTGACGTACCTCTCCTCGAAGGGCGCAGCGGAGTCGAAGAGCTCCGAGCTCGACGGCGCGAAGGCCGAGCTGGCGCTGCTGCCGTCCGTTGCGGACATCAACGCGAAGGACGCACCGAGGCGGACGCTCAAGACCGAGCACGACGCTCGCGTCACGGCGCTCTCCAGCGCGCTCACCCGTCGCGTCTCCTGGGACCGGATCCTCCGTGAGATCTCGCTCGTGCTCCCGAACGACGTCTGGTTGCGGAACATGAGCGCGACCTCGCCGACGCCGGCCAGCGGAACGGCACCCGCCGTGACGCCTCCGGGCCTCCCGCCGACGCTGATGACGATCGAGGGCTCCACGTACTCCCACGACGCCGTCGCGAGGCTGATCACCCGGCTGTCCGTGATCCCCGACCTGAAGAACGTCTGGCTGACGAAGAGCGAGCTCGGTGCCATTGCCGGCCGCCCGATCGTCAGCTTCACGATCCTCGCCGACGTGCGGCAGTCCGGAGCGACGTCGTGAAGGTGACCAAGCGCAAGCTCTCGCCCGTCGCGACCGCAGGCGTCGGTGTCGCCATCACGCTCGTGATCGCCCTCTTCGGGTGGTTCGTGCTCGTCTCGCCGCAGCGCTCGCGCGCGACGGCGATCGACGCGGAGCTCGTGCTGGTCGAGCAGCAGATCTCCGAGTCGCGCACGGCGCAGATGCAGTCGAGCGGCGCGCAGCCGATCCGATCCGCGGACCTGTTCCGCCTGACGAAGGCGATGCCGTCCGACAACGACATCGCGGGCGTCATGCTCGAGCTCAGCCGGGTCGCAGCCGAGACCGGGATCGTCTTCGAGGCGATCAAGCCTCAGGCGACGACGGCCGCCGGCGCGAACCGCGCGCAGCTGATCGACCTGATCTTCACCGGGAACTTCTATTCGCTCTCGGACTTCCTGTACCGGCTCCGCAACCTCGTCACGGTGCAGAAGGGCCGCCTGCTTGCGAACGGCCGCCTGTTCGCGGTCGAGAAGCTCGCCTTCGCGGAGTCGCCCTCGGGCTTCCCGAGCATCCGCGCCTTCCTCACGGTGAGCGCGTTCCTCTACGGCAGCGGTCCGGTCGCCGGCGCAGCGCCGCCGGCCGCGCTCGCACCCCCGTCCACCGACACGACTTCGACCGACACGACCGACGACCGCCGAGGTTCCGCCGGTCACGCCCGAGGCGGTGGGCCCGTAATGGCGAAGAAGGTCGACCTGAAAGCGAAGGCCAAGCGCCAGAAGATCATTGCCGCAGGCGGCGGCGTGCTGCTCCTCGCGGTCCTCGCGTTCCAGGTTCCTCGCACGATGGCGATGCTGAACGCGAAGCCCGCGCCGCCCCCGCCCGCGGCGGTCGCGCCGGGCTCCGTCCCCAGCGATCCGAGCGTCCTACCGACGCCCGGTGCAGTCGGAGGGGGTGCCGCGCCCACCGCCTCGGGCGACGGCACCCTCGTCGACTCGGACCCGGTGCCGGTGGCCGCCGACGGCCAGCTGATCAGCTTCGGCCGCTTCTCGAGCAAGGACCCGTTCGTCGAGCAGATCGACGAGACGACGGCCGGCGGCGGCGGCGGCAGTTCGACGCCCGCGCCGACCAGCTCAGGCGGGACCCCCGCCGGGGGCGTCGTCCAGGTCAGCCCGTCGGGCGGTTCGCCCGGGGTCTCCGGCAGCGCCGTGATCTCGGTCAACGGCGTCCAGGAGACGGTCACCACCGGTGGGGAGTTCCCCAAGGACTCGCCCGTGTTCAGGCTCGTCAAGGTGGTCGGTGGCGAGGCCAAGATCGGCATCGCCGGCGGCGCCCTGGCCTCTGGATCTCCGACGGTCACGATCCGCAAGGGCAAGGCCGTGACGCTCGTGAACACCGCGGACGGCACGCGGTACGAGCTCAAGCTCGTCTCGGTCGGGTAGCGCTCCTAAGGCCCGGCGCGCTAGCTGCCGATACCGGTGGTGTGCTTCTGCGCGCCCGTAAAGAGCAGTCCGGCTTCGGCCTGATCGAGCTCCTGATGTCGATGACGATGCTGAACGTCGGCATCCTCGCGCTCATCGCCGCGTTCCAGTCCGGGGCGTTCGCGCTCCAGCGCGCGAGCAAGGTCTCCACGGCGGCCGCGATCGCCGACATCCAGATGGAGCGCTACCGCGGGTACAAGTACTGCGGGATCCTCTTCTCCGCGTCCGACGTTTCAGGCGTCGACTCGACGTACACCGGCGACACCGCCGCGTACACCGGACCGCCGCTCACGCCGGCCAACGACCCGTCGTGCACGAGTGCGACCCCGCCGGCGGACTCGAAGCCGAGCCTGACGATCACCGGTCCGGACTCGAAGCGCTATCGCGTCGACGTCTACATCGCGGCCGACACGGTCGCTGCCGCGCGCCCGCTCAAGCGCGTGACCGTCGTGATCCGCGACGGCAACACGCCGACGAAGGTCTGGGCGCGAGTCGCCTCGACCTTCGACGAAGCCACAGGGTCATAGATGGCGACCTTCTCGTACGCCGCGATCAACGCGAGCGGGCTCGACTCGTCGGGTCAGATCAGCGCGCCCGACGCGAACGCCGCGCGCGAGCAGCTTCGCGTCCGCGGCCTGCTCGCCAACATGCTCGAGGAGCTGCCCGCATCGGGCGAGGACTCGGCGCGCACGTTCTTCAAGGCGGTCAAGCCGAAGTCGCTCCAGATCTTCTCGCGCCAGTTCGCGACGATGATCGAGGCCGGCCTCAACGTCGTCAGCGCGCTCGTGATCCTCGAGGAGCAGACCGACGACAAGTACCTCATGCAGGTCATCGCAGAGCTGCGCGCGGACGTCGAGGGAGGGCTGCTGCTCTCGCAGGCGCTCTCGCGTCACCCGAAGGTCTTCTCGCGCCTCTACGTCTCGATGGTCGAAGCGGGCGAGGCGGCCGGAATCCTCGACCAGGTGCTCGACCGCGTCGCGTACCAGATCGAGAAGGAAACGCAGATCAAGCGCCGCGTCAAGGGCGCGATGATCTACCCGACGATGGTCCTGATCTTCGCGACGCTCGTCCTGGTCGGGATGCTCATGTTCCTCGTCCCGATCTTCGTGAAGATCTTCGCCGACCTCGGCGGCGAGCTGCCGGTGCTGACGCAGTGGGTCGTCAAGGCGTCGAACATCATTCGCGCCTACTGGTTCATCATCATCCCCGGGATGATCGGGACGTTCGTCGCGTTCCGGCGCTGGAAGAAGTCGGAGCACGGACGGAAGATCTGGGACCGCTTCAAGCTGAAGATCCCGATGAAGATCGGCCAGGTCGTCCTCAAGGTGACGATGGCGCGCTTCTCGCGGACGCTCTCGACGCTCGTCGCCGCAGGCGTCGACATCATCAAGGCGCTCGAGATCACCGGGCAGACCGCAGGCAACTGGGTCGTCGAGGAGGCGCTCGCCGACGTGCGCGTCAAGGTGCACGAGGGCGTTCCGATCGCGCAGCCGTTGATCGACAATCCCGATCTTCCCGCCGATGGTCGCGCAGATGGTGAAGATCGGCGAAGAGACCGGAGAGCTCGAGAAGATGCTCTCGAAGATCGCGGACTTCTACGAGGACGAGGTCGACGCGTCGATCCAGTCGCTCACCGCGATCATCGAGCCGCTGATGATGATCGGCGTCGGGCTGATGGTCGGCGTGATCATCATCGCGATGTACCTGCCGATGTTCAAGATGCTCACCCTGATCCAGTAGCGCGGCGCTGCTGTGGTCGCCGAGACGGCTCCACTGACGCGACGCCGGCCTCGGCCGGCACATCCCGTTCCGCGTCGGCGAGCAGGTTGCACCGATCGCGACTCCGCAGCCTCGGCGTCGCGACATCCAGGGGCTGCGCGCGCTCGCCGTCCTGCTCGTGATCGCCTTCCACGCCGGGCTGCCCGTGCCGGGCGGGTTCGTCGGCGTCGACGTCTTCTTCGCGATCTCCGGCTTCGTGATCACGCAGCTGCTGCTGACCGAGCTGCAGGCGACCGGCTCGATCGATCTGCTGCGCTTCTACGGCCGCCGGGCCAAGCGCCTGCTGCCGGCGCTTGCGGTGATGGTCGGCGGCGTCGCGCTGCTCGCGACACTCGCTGCTCCAGCCGCGTCGCAATGGGCCACAGGGCGGACCGGGATCGCTGCGGCGTTGTTCGGAGCGAACGTCGAGCTGTCGACGAGAGACGCCGGGTACTTCGACGTCGGCGCGTCACTCGACCCCTTCCTGCACACGTGGACGTTGGCCGTCGAGGAGCAGTTCTACGTGTTCTTTCCGGTCGTGCTCCTCGCCGGCTGGCTCGTGGGCAGGCGCCTGCGGATGTCGCGCGCGTTCGTCGTCGCGGGCGTTCTCGCGACCTGCGTCGGCTCGCTCGCCGTCTCGTTCCTCCTCTCGGGCGGCGGCCTCGTGGCGGACGCCGACTTCGCCGGGCGCCTCGCGTTCTACGCCGCACCTGCACGCGCGTGGGAGTTCGGGGCGGGAGCCCTGGTCGCCCTGCTGGCGCCGCTGGCCATGCGGCTCTCTCCGAGCGCGCGTCTCGTTCTCGGGGCCGGCGGGATCGCTGCCGTCGCAGTCGCCGCAGGACGCGCCGAGGCCAACGAGCTGCTGCCCGTCATCGGCAGCTGCGTGCTCCTCGCCGCTGGTTGTGGAGCGGTGGTCGGCGTCGGGCGTGCGCTGTCGTCGCGTCCGCTCGTCTGGGTCGGCGACCGGTCGTACAGCCTCTACCTCTGGCACTGGCCGCTGATCGTGTTCGCGGGTGCGCTGTGGCCGGCGAGCCGCCTGGCAGCGCCGCTGGCCGCGATCGTCTCGGTTGTCCCCGCCTGGGCGTCGTTTCGCTACGTCGAGAATCCGCTGCGGTTCAGCCCGAAGCTCGTCGGTCGCCGCGTCGTCGTGCTGGCCGCAGTCTGCGTCGCCGTCCCGATCGCCGCGTGCGGGGCGTTGCTCCTCGCAACGGAGTCGCTGAGCAGAACCGACAGCGTGAAGAGCTGGCAGGGCGGAGCAGCGCTGCACGCCGACGTCGTCCGTGGCTGCGACCGGTCGTCGCCCACCGACGCGGCTGCGCTTCGACGCTGCACGTGGTTCGTCGCCGGCTCGACGGGAAGCGCGGTTCTCTTCGGCGACTCGAACGCCGGCCAGTTCACGGAGCCCGTCGCCCGCGCAGCCAACAGAGCTGGGCTCGACTTCACCGTGATGACGTACTCGTCCTGTCCGCCGGTCGGCCTTCGCGTCGAGCGAACGACCGGCGAGCTCGGCGCGTGCCCACGGCTTCAGTTCCCAGGCGCTGCAGCAGCTGATCTCGAGCCGACCGAACCTCGTCGTCATCGCCGCTCGCACCGACAAGTATCTCGGCGACCCGTCGGTCGGCCTCGGGGAGGTTGGCGGCTCGATGACGCACGACCCGGCGGCGAAAGCGCAGCTCTGGCTCGGCGCACTCAGCGCGCTGCTCGGAAAGCTCGAAGCCGCGGGCGTGCCCGTCGTGCTCGTCCATCCGGTTCCCTCGGTGCCACCGATGCCGGAACAGTGCGCGGTGCTCCGCATCCTCCTGGAGCGCTGCAGCTCGTCGACTCCGCGTTCGGTCGCCGATGAGCGGCTCGCGCAGGCGATCCGGATCGAACGTGCAGCCGCGAACGCAGGTCGCTCGGCGTTCGCCCTGGATCTGACCGGCGTCCTCTGTCCGGACGGGTTGTGCGTCTCGTCACGGGCAGGGACCCCGATCTACCGCGACGCCCAGCACCTCAGCGTCGACGGAGCGCTGGAGCTGACCGAGCTCTTCTCGGGTGCGATCCGCGCCCACGCTCGCTCGAGTTAGCGCGCTACGCTCCGGACATGCGGGGTCTCGTTGCGGCCGGCGTCACGGCGGCGATCGCGTTCCTCGCCGTGTCCCCCGCAACGGCCGCGACCGTGACCCGCGACGACGTCGACTCTGCGGACGTCACGTTCACGGCTGATCCCGCCGAGGCGAACCGAGTGGTCGTGCGCGAGGAGCCGGGAGGATTCCGCTTCGTCGACACCGGCTCGATCCTGAGGACCAGCACGTGCACGCTCGTGAACGACCACGAGGTCTTCTGTCCCGGGATCGCCGAGACGCTGATCGTCGAGGTGGGGGACGGCGACGACTTCGTCGACGTGTCGGCCGCCCCGATCGCGCTCGTCGACGGCGGCGCAGGCGACGACGAGCTCGTCGCGGCCTTCGCGGCCGGCGGCGAGGGGGCCGACGTCCTGCGCGGGATCGCCGTCGGCGGCCGGCTGCGTGGTGGACCGGGCGACGACACGGTCCTCGGTGGGCCGGGCAACGACATCCTCGCGATCGACGGCGGCAACGATCGCCTCGACGGCGGCCCCGGCGACGACTCCTACGTGCTCGATGCCGGTGCGCGCGGCGTCGCAGCGACGATCGCGGACCGCGGCGGCAGCCCGAGGGACTCGATCTCGCTGGCGTGCAGAGGCGCGCGCCTGCTCGCCGCCACGGGTGGAATCCGTGAGCGGCGCGGCCGCTACTCGGTCCCCAATGGAACTGTGAGCTTTGCCGGCCTCGACGGCGCCTTGCCCTGCGCGCTCCCGAGGGTCGTCGGGCTGACGCTCGCCAGCGCCAGGCGCGCACTGGTCGCCGCGGGGTTCCGCCTCGGCAAGGTGACCCAGCGGCGCTCGGCCAAGGTCGGGCGGGGGAGGGTGATCTCGCAGCGCCGCCTCGCGTGGACCGTGTCCCTCGTCGTGAGCTCGGGTCGCGGAGGCTCCGGCTAGAATCGGCCGGCTCGGCGGCGTAGCTCAGTGGTTAGAGCGACGGACTCATAACCCGTAGGTCGGTGGTTCGAATCCACCCGCCGCTATCAGCCAGCCCGCCGATCTTCGCTACCATGCGCGATTCGCGGGGCGGTAGCCCTGGTTTTCCGCGCCCTCAGAGAGAGATCACATGGCCACTGGAGTACGAGTCGGGATCACCCTCGCCTGCACCGAGTGCAAGCGACGCAACTACCAGACGATGAAGTCGAAGCGGAACGATCCCGACCGGATCGAGTTCAAGAAGTACTGCCGCTGGTGCAGCAAGCACACGCCCCACCGGGAGACCCGCTGATGGCTTCCCGCGCACAGCGGCGCGCCCAGCGGCGCGCGCAGGGCGCAGCCGGCGGCGCCGCCGCCGGCGGCAGCACCGGTGGCACCGGCGGCGCAGCCGCGGGCGGCGACAAGTCGTTCTCGCAGCGCGCCCGCTCGCGTCAGGCGCAGGTGCGCCCGGCCGCGCAGACGCAGCGCGGCCAGACCGGCCGGCGCGAGGTGCAGCGCGGCTCCTTCATCCGCGAGTCGTATGCCGAGCTCCGCAAGGTCGAGTGGCCCGACCAGCGCCAGGTGACGACGGGCTCGGTCGTCGTGATCATCGCCTGCGCGATCACGGGCGCCTACCTCTGGCTGAACGACCTCCTCTGGCAGCGAGTCGTGGAGGCGATCCTCTGATGTTCCGCTGGTACGTCATCAACACCTACTCCGGCCACGAGAACAAGGTGAAGGCCAACCTCGAGCACCGGATCGACTCGATGAACCAGCGCCCGCGCTTCCGGCGCGTCGTCGTCCCGACCGAGCAGGTGATCGAGACGAAGGACGGCCAGAAGGTGCAGGCCGAGAAGCGCGTGCTCCCGGGCTACGTGCTCGTGAACATGGACCTGAACGACGACGCCTGGACGGTCGTGAAGAACACGCCGGGCGTGACGGGCTTCGTCGGCGCCGGCAGCAAGCCGATCCCGCTCTCGCAGCCCGAGGTCGACCGCATCCTCCACACGGGCGCCTCGACCGCCGAGCGCGCGCGCACCCTCGTCGAGTTCATCCTCGGCGAGCAGGTGAAGGTGACCTCCGGCCCGCTGAGCGACTTCGACGGCGAGATCGTCGACGTCAACCCCGACCAGCAGAAGCTGAAGGTGCTCGTCGACATCTTCGAGCGCCAGGTCCCCGTCGAGCTCGGCTTCGACCAGGTAAAGAAGATCGACTGATGGCGAAGAAGATCCTCACCACGATCAAGCTGCAGATTCCGGGCGGGCAGGCCAACCCGGCGCCGCCGGTTGGGCCGGCGCTCGGCCAGCACGGCGTCAACATCATGGAGTTCTGCAAGGCGTTCAACGCGCAGACCGCCGACCAGAACGGCCGGATCATCCCGGTCGAGATCACCGTCTTCGAGGACCGCTCGTTCACCTTCATCACGAAGACGCCGCCGGCCGCCGTCCTGATCAAGGAGGCGCTGCGGATCGAGAAGGGCTCCGGCGAGCCGAACCGGGAGAAGGTCGGCCGCCTGACGCAGGCGCAGCTCCGCTCGATCGCCGAGGCGAAGATGGAAGACCTGAACGCGCGCGACGTCGACCAGGCGATGCTCGTGATCGCCGGCACGGCGCGCTCGATGGGCGTGGAGGTGGACAAGTAATGCCGAAGCACGGCAAGCTCTACCGCGCGGCCCGCGCCGCGATCGACCGCGAGAAGCTCTACTCGCCGGTCGAGGCAGTCAAAGTTCTGAAGACGTTCGAGGGGACGAAGTTCGACGAGACGGTGGAGGCGCACTTTCGTCTGGGCCTCAACGTCCGGCACGCCGACCAGCAGCTCCGCGGCACGCTGATGCTCCCGCACGGCACCGGCCGCGAGATGCGCGTCGCCGTGTTCGCCGAGGGAGACAAGGCCAAGGAGGCGCAGGAGGCCGGGGCCGACCTGATCGGCACCGCCGACCTCGCCAAGACGATCGAGGAGGGCACGATCGACTTCGACGTCGCGATCGCGACGCCCGACCAGATGGGCGTCGTCGGCCGGCTCGGCCGGGTGCTCGGCCCCCGCGGGCTGATGCCGAACCCGAAGACCGGCACGGTGACGATGGACGTCGGCAAGGCCGTCCGCGACGCGAAGGCCGGCAAGCTCGAGTACCGCACCGACCGCGGCGCGAACGTCCACGTCTCGATCGGCAAGAAGAGCTTCGGCGAGCGCGAGCTCATCGAGAACTACGCCGCCCTCGTGGAAGAAATCGTGCGGGCGAAGCCGTCGGCGGCGAAAGGCCGCTACATCAAGGGGATCACCCTGGCCAGCACGATGGGCCCGGGGATCAAGGTCGACCCCGCGCGGACGCGCGGGATCCTGGAGGAGCTCGCAGAGGCGGACTCCTCGAGCGAGGTCGCTACAGTTACGACGTAACCGACTAGACCGCCGAAGACCACTGGCAGCCGCAAGGCAGAAGTCCAGTCGAGGTGGGGCTCGTCCGGGCGCAGCTGCGCTCGTCCTGGCCCGCCTCCGGCGGGCCTAGTCATTCCCGGAGGGAATGACCCAGTGCACAAAGAGGACAAGCAGAAGGTCGTCGCAGACCTGACCGATCGGCTCAAGTCGAGCGAGACGCTGATCGTCGCGGACTACCGCGGCCTGACGATGCCCCAGATCGACGACCTCCGCACCGAACTGCTCAAACACGGGGCGAAGTTCACCGTCGTCAAGAACACGCTGACCCGCCGCGCGGCCGAGGCCGCAGGCGCCGACGCGCTGCTCGCGCTGCTCGAGGGCCCGACCGCGATCGCGTTCCTCGAGACCGACGGCGATCCCGTCGCGGTCGCGAAGGCGATCGGGGCGACGGCCCGCGACACGAAGGTGCTCGCGGTGCGCGGAGGCATCCTCGACGGCCGCCCGATCACGGCGGAGGAGATCGAGACCCTCGCCAAGCTGCCGCCGCTCGACCAGCTTCGCGGCCAGGTGGTCGGCGCGATCGCGGCACCGCTCTACGCGATCGTCGGGCTGTTCAACGCGCCGCTCCGCAACCTCGTCGGGCTGATCGACGCCCGGATCGAGCAGCTCGGCGGCGAGGCTGAAGCACCGGAGGCTTCGGAGCAGGCGGAAGCGGCCGCCCCTGAGGCGGCCCCCGAGGAACCCACCATGGAAACCAGTGCTGAACCCGCGGAGGAAGCGACAGCTTCCGACGAGGCAGAAAAGGAGGAGTCCGATGGCTAGCGGTGTCGACACCGTCTTCGGCGAGCTCGGGAAGATGACCGTCCTGGAGCTCGTCGAGCTGAAGAACAAGATCGAAGAGGAGTGGGGCGTGACGGCCGCAGCGCCGGTCGCGGCCGCTGCTCCGGCAGGCGGCGGCGGCGACGCGGCGGCGGCGGAGGAGCAGAGCGCCTTCGACGTCGTGCTGACCGAGGCCGGCCAGCAGAAGATCGGCGTGATCAAGGTCGTCCGCGCGATCACGGGCCTCGGCCTCAAGGAGGCCAAGGACGTGGTCGACAGCGCGCCGAAGGCGGTCAAGGAGGGCGTGCCCCGCGAGGAGGCCGACTCGATCAAGGCCCAGCTCGAGGAGGCCGGCGCGACCGTCGAGGTGAAGTAGCCTCGCTCCTGGTTGACAGCCGGTTCCGGAGGGCGCCCCGCCAGGGCGCCCTCCCTCGTTTCAGGGATCGGCGCGGGTAGAGCGCAGGTTCTCGGGCGCCGAAGCATCTAGTTGGGCGTCAGCCCCAAAGACCCCGAGGAGACCTGAACCCGTGAAGCTCAAAGCACTCGTGATCACAGCCCTGTTCCTGGCCGGCGTCGCCGCATCGGTGGCCGTCGCCAAGGGCCCGCCCCCCGGCAAGGGCAAGAACAAGACGACAACGTCCTCGACGGCGTCGACCGCGGGACGACCACGACGGACAAGCACTCCGCCAAGAAGCTCTGGATCTGCCACCGGACCGGCAGCGGCAAGTGGGTCAAGATGCGGATCAACAAGCAGGCCTGGCCGGCGCACAGCGCCACGGCGACCGCGCCCTCGAGGCCGCGCCGCGGCTCGACCGGGACGACCTCCACGGCCAGCACCGCGTCGACCACGACGTCGGGCACGACGACCGGAAAGGCCAAGGGCGCAGGAAGTTGCGCCGGGGCCGGCAGCGGAGGGACGACCTCCACCGGCACCACCACGAGCTCGCCCTAGTCCGCCAGCAGGCCTTCAGGCCTCTGCGATACCTCCCCGCCAGAGACGCCCGACCGGGGCGTCTGCTGGCAATTCCGGAGGCACTCGCGCTACCATCCGGTGACCGCCGACGGCGAACCCGTCCGGAATCCCTTGCGCATGGAGGGGGTACTTCGGTACCCTGAGCGGTTCCGCGCCGTTTCCGCTCGTCCGTCCGTCCGCCCAAACACCACGCCGTTTCTTCAAGGGAGGCTGTTCGCACTTTGACCACTCGGGTCACTGCGCCCCGCGCGCGCAAGAATTTCTCTCGCCTCAAGCACGTCCTCGACCTCCCCAACCTGATCGACATCCAGAAGGCCAGCTTCGACTGGTTCCTGGACGAGGGTCTCCGCGAGACGATCGACGACATCTCGCCGATCGAGGACTACACGGGCACCCTGGCTGTCGAGTTCGGGGAGTACCGCTTCGGCGAGCCGCCGGTCTCCATCACGGAGTGCCGCGAGAAGGACATGACATACCAGGCTCCGCTCTCGATGACCGTCCGCTTCGTGAACAAGGAGACGGGCGAGATCCGCGAGCAGACGGTCTTCATGGGGGACTTCCCGATGATGACCGAGTGGGGCACGTTCATCATCAACGGCACCGAGCGCGTGATCGTCACGCAGCTCGTCCGGAGCCCGGGCGCCTACCTGATGGAGCCCGAGGACCCGACCAAGCAGGTCTTCACGGCGAACCTCATGCCGTCCCGCGGGTCGTGGCTCGAGCTCGAGATCGACAAGAAGGGGATCGTCTTCGCACGGATCGACCGGAAGCGCAAGCTCCCGATCACCACCCTGCTCCGGGCACTCCCCGCTGAGGACCCGACGACCGGGGTCGCGATCGACACCTCGACGAACGAGGCGCTCCTCAAGCTGTTCGACAACTCGATGTTCATCGTCAACACGCTCGAGAAGGACCCGGCGACGACCGAGGACCAGGCCCTGATCGAGGTCTTCAAGAAGCAGCGTCCCGGCGAGCCGCCGACGCTCGACAACGCGCGGAACCTGCTCCGGTCGCTCTTCTTCGACCCGAAGCGCTACGACCTGACGAAGGTCGGCCGCTACAAGCTCAACCAGCGCCTCGACGTCGACGTCCCCGAGGACACGCGGGTGCTGACGAAGCAGGACATCGTCTCGCTCGTCGGCAAGCTCGTCGAGCTGCCGAAGCTCCTGGGGCTCGAGGAAGAGTCGAAGGACTACGCGGCCGACGCGATCTCGCTTCCGCGTGCACCGATCGCGAGCGAGCTGGACGAGTACGAGCACTTCGGCAACCGGCGCCTGCGCACGGTCGGCGAGCTGATCCAGGAGGCGTTCCGGGTCGGCCTCTACCGGATGGAGCGCGTCGTCCGCGAGCGGATGACCACCGAGGACGTCGACACGATCACCCCGCAGACGATCATCAACATCCGTCCGGTCGTCGCGGCGCTGAAGGAGTTCTTCGGCTCCTCGCAGCTCTCGCAGTTCCTGGACCAGACGAACTCGCTCTCGAGCCTCACGCACCGCCGGCGCCTCTCGGCGCTCGGTGCCGGAGGTCTGACGCGCGAGCGCGCGCCGATCGAGGTGCGCGACGTCCACCCGACGCACTACGGGCGCATGTGCCCGATCGAGACGCCGGAAGGCCCGAACATCGGCCTCATCTCGTCGCTCGCGTCGATGGCGACCGTGTCGGAGTTCGGCTTCATCCAGACGCCGTACCGTCGAGTCACGAACGGCAAGGTGACGGACGACATCGTCTACCTCGACGCGATCGAGGAGGCGCAGTACACGATCGCGCAGGCCTCGGAGCGGATCGACGAGCGCACGGGCAAGTTCGAGCACGAGGCGGTGCTCTCCCGCCCGGGCGGCGGTGGCGGCGAGGCCGTGATCGCGGCCCCGAAGGACGTCGACTTCATGGACGTCGCACCGGCGCAGATCGTCTCGGTCGCGACCGCGCTGATCCCGTTCCTCGAGCACAACGACGCGAACCGCGCGCTCATGGGCGCGAACATGCAGCGGCAGGCCGTGCCGCTGATGATCGCCCAGGCGCCGCTCGTCGGCACGGGGCTCGAGTACCGCGCCGCGGTCGACACCGGCGACGTCATCCTGGCCGATTCCGCGGGCCAGGTCGTCGACGTGGACGCCGAGTCGATCACCGTCGAGACGAAGGACGGCAAGGACTCCTACCCGCTGACGAAGTTCATGCGGTCGAACCAGGGCACGCTCATCCACCAGAAGCCGATCGTCGGGCTCGGAGAGCGCGTGAAGAAGGACCAGGTGCTCGCCGACGGGTCGTCGACCCGCGACGGTGAGCTCGCGCTCGGCGCGAACCTGCTGGTCGCCTTCATGCCGTGGGAGGGCTACAACTTCGAGGACGCGATCGTGCTCTCGGAGCGGCTCGTCAAGGAGGACGTCCTCTCCTCGATCCACATCCACGAGTACGAGATCGACGCCCGCTCGACGAAGCTCGGCGACGAGGAGATCACGCGCGACATCCCGAACCGCTCGGAGGAGTCGCTCCGGAACCTCGACGACCGCGGCGTCGTCCGCATCGGCGCGGAAGTCGGCAGCGGCGATCTCCTGGTCGGCAAGGTCACGCCGAAGGGCGAGACCGAGCTGACCGCCGAGGAGAAGCTGATCCGCGCGATCTTCAAGGAGAAGGCACGCGAGGTCCGCGACACGTCGCTGAAGGTGCCGCACGGCGAAGGCGGCGTCGTGATCGACGTCAAGACCTTCTCGCGCGACTCCGGCGACGACCTCAGCCCCGGCGTGAACGAGCTCGTCCGCGTCTACGTGGCCAAGAAGCGCAAGATCTCCGAGGGCGACAAGCTCGCCGGCCGCCACGGCAACAAGGGCGTGATCGCGAAGATCGTCCCCGAGGAGGACATGCCGTTCATGGAGGACGGCCGCCCGGTGGACGTCGTGCTCAACCCGCTCGGCGTGCCGTCGCGCATGAACATCGGCCAGATCCTCGAGACGCATCTCGGCTGGGCCGCGGCGCACGGCGTCTTCGCCGAGAACGGCGACGACCGCAGCGAGCCGTCGCCCGTCGCCTCACCCGTCTTCGACGGCGCGACGCCGCTCGACGTCGACGAGGCGCTGATCGAGTGGACGCGCCAGAACCCCGACCACCCGATCAAGTTCAACTACGACGCCAAGGGCCCGAAGGGACGGCAGGTCTCGGGCAAGGTGCGGCTGTTCGACGGCCGGACCGGCGACGCCTTCAAGCAGACGGTCACCGTCGGCTACATGTACATCCTCAAGCTGCTCCACCTCGTGGACGACAAGATCCACGCGCGCAGCACCGGCCCGTACTCGCTCGTCACCCAGCAGCCGCTGGGCGGCAAGGCGCAGTTCGGAGGCCAGCGCTTCGGCGAGATGGAGGTGTGGGCGCTCGAGGCCTACGGCGCCGCGTACACGCTGCAGGAGATGCTCACGATCAAGTCCGACGACACGGTCGGCCGCGTGAAGGCCTACGAGGCGATCGTCAAGGGCGAGAACATCGCGGAGCCCTCGATCCCCGAGAGCTTCAAGGTGCTGCTGAAGGAGATGCAGTCGCTCGCGCTGGACGTGCACGTGATCTCCGAGGACGGCGGCGAGGTCGAGGTCCGGGAAGAGGACGACGAGCTGCTCCGCGCTGCGGAAGAGCTCGGGATCGACCTCTCGCCCGGCTCGCTCCGCGCGGCCGCGCGCCAGCCCACGGCCGAGGAGGCCGAGGAGGGCCAGGAGCGCGTCGACAACGACGGCGAGCTCGCCCTGCCGGCCGACGAGGTGCTCACCGACCTCGACGAGGTCGAAGTGACGGCGGACGACGAAGAGGAAGAAGAGGCCGAGGCCCAGGTCGGGCCGCTGGCCGAAGTTGACCTGGCGGATCTGGAACTGGAAAAAGAGGAGTAGGGAGCGACTTGATCGATATCAACGACTTCGACGCAATTCGGATCGGCCTCGCGTCGTCCAAGCAGATCCGCGACTGGTCCTCGGGCGAGGTCACCAAGCCCGAGACGATCAACTACCGCACGCTCAAGCCCGAGCGTGACGGCCTCTTCTGCGAGCGCATCTTCGGTCCGACCAAGGACTGGGAGTGCTACTGCGGCAAGTACAAGCGCGTCCGCTACAAGGGCATCATCTGCGAGCGCTGCGGCGTCGAGGTGACGCGGCAGAAGGTGCGCCGCGAGCGCATGGGTCACATCGACCTCGCCGCGCCCGTCTCGCACATCTGGTTCTTCAAGGGCGTCCCGAGCCGCATCGGCTACCTGCTCGACATCGCCCCGCGCGAGCTCGAGAAGGTCCTCTACTTCGCTGCCTCGATCGTCACCGCGGTCGACAAGGAGGCGCGGGCGAAGGACCTGAACACGCTCGAGGACCAGGTCAAGGCCGAGTCCGAGCGCATCTACGTCGACCGTGACGAGGCGCTCGCCGCGCTCGAGGACCGGCTCGCCCGGCGCCGCGACTACTTCGTCAAGGGCAAGGAGTCGCGCAGCTTCGACGAGGACGACGACTTCTGGGTCCGCGGCCTGTCGAACTGGGCCGAGGAGGCGACGCTGCCGCCGCTCGACGAGGCACGTGGCCTCGTCGGTGGGATGTTCAAGGACCTCGGCAAGACGATCACGACCGAGGACTCGAAGAAGATCCGCGAGCTCGTCCGGGACGGCGCGATCCGCCCGGACCGCAAGCTGAACGCGCGCGAGCTCGAGCAGGTCGCCATGGCGGCCGAGCAGATCCGCAATGCAATTGCGCCGCTCACCAAGACGCTCGACAAGGCCGCCGGCGCGAAGAAGGGCGCGATCACGAAGCACATCAACCGCGTCCTCGACGCGCTGCTCGACGGCGTGGAGCCGCACGAAGAGGACGTCGACATCATCAAGGCGGTCGACCAGAAGAACCTCGACAAGGCGCGCACGCTCGGCAAGGGCCTGCTCGCCGAGACGCTCGAGCGCGACGCCGACGTCGAGACGCCCGAGCAGCTTCGCGAGCTCGTCAACGACCTCTGCCTGAAGACCGACGGGAAGATCCAGAAGGAAGATCTCGACGCGCTCGTGCAGTGGGCGCTGAAGGTGCGCGAGATGTACCAGGACATCGAGCAGCGCCGCGCCGACGCGCGCGAGGCTGCCGAGGACTCGCGCGACCGGCTCGAGCGCACGTGGCTGCTGTTCAAGGACCTCGAGGTCAAGCACATCGAGGGCGACGAGCAGCTCTTCCGCGAGCTCAAGGACCGGTTCGGGTCGCCGTACGGCTTCGGCGTCTACTTCCGCGGCGGCATGGGCGCGGAGTCGATCCGCGAGCTGCTGAAGGACCTCGACCTGAACAACGAGGCGGCGATCCTCCGCGAGACGATCCGCACCTCGAAGGGTCAGAAGCAGCAGCGCGGGATCAAGCGCCTGAAGGTCGTCAACGCGTTCATCACGAGCGAGAACCGGCCCGAGTGGATGATCCTCGAGGCGGTCCCGGTGATTCCGCCGGAGCTCCGCCCGATGGTCCAGCTCGACGGCGGCCGCTTCGCGACGAGCGACCTCAACGACCTCTACCGGCGCGTGATCAACCGGAACAACCGGCTGAAGCGCCTGCTCGACCTCGGCGCGCCCGAGATCATCGTGAACAACGAGAAGCGCATGCTCCAGGAGGCCGTCGACGCGCTGTTCGACAACGGCCGCCGCGGGCGCGCGGTCACGGGCCCGGGCAACCGCCCGCTGAAGTCGCTCAGCGACATGCTGAAGGGCAAGCAGGGCCGGTTCCGCCAGAACCTGCTCGGCAAGCGCGTCGACTACTCAGGCCGCTCGGTGATCGTGTCGGGCCCGTACCTGAAGCTGCACCAGTGCGGCCTGCCGAAGCTGATGGCGCTCGAGCTCTTCAAGCCGTTCATCATGAGCCGGCTCGTCGAGCGGAAGACCGTCCAGAACATCAAGGCGGCGAAGAAGTACGTCGACTCGATGACGCCCGAGGTCTGGGACGTCCTGGAAGAGGTGATCACCGAGCACCCGGTGCTGCTGAACCGCGCGCCGACGCTCCATCGCCTCGGCATCCAGGCGTTCGAGCCCGTGCTCGTCGAGGGCAAGGCGATCCAGGTCCACCCGCTCGTCTGCCACGCGTTCAACGCGGACTTCGACGGCGACCAGATGGCCGTCCACGTCCCGCTGTCCGCGGAGGCGCAGGCGGAGGCGCGGATCCTGATGCTCTCGTCGAACAACATCTTCTCGCCGGCCCACGGGCGCCTGCTCGCGACGCCGTCGAAGGACATGGTGCTCGGCCTCTACTACCTCACGTACTCGGACACGGACCTGACGAAGCTCGAGGCCGCGAAGCTCAACCCGAGGCCGAAGCGCTTCCAGTCCGAGGAGGAGATCGAGCTCGCGCTCGACGCGGAGCAGGTCGGGATCCAGCAGCCGATCGAGTTCCGGTTCGAGAGCGGCGAGTCGATCGTCACCACGCCGGGCCGCGTGATCTTCAACCAGGAGGTCGAGCGGGTCCTCTCCGAGGCCGTGGGCATGGGCAGCGACGAGGAGTGGCTGCACGACTTCGCGAACGAGACGCTCTCGAAGCGCGAGATGGACACGTTCCTCCTGCTGCTCGCCGAGGGGTACGGCCCGCACGTGATGGCCGCCGTGCTCGACAAGGTGAAGTCGCTCGGCTTCCACTACGCGACGCAGGCCGGCGTGACGATCTCGAAGAACGACGTCGTCATCCCGCCGGACAAGGAAGAGATCCTCGAGGGCTTCGAGGGCGAGGTTCGCACGATCGAGGACCAGTACTTCCGCGGCCTGATCACCGACGAGGAGCGCAAGGAGGCCGTCGTCAGCAAGTGGACGGAGGCCACCGACGCCGTCGCCGACGCGATGGAGCGGAACCTCGACGAGCTGAACCCCATCTTCATGATGGCCAACTCGGGTGCACGAGGCTCGATGAAGCAGATCCGCCAGCTCGCCGGCATGCGCGGCCTGATGGCGAATCCGAAGGGCGACATCATCGAGCGCCCGATCAAGGCGAACTTCATGGAAGGCCTGTCGGTGCTCGAGTACTTCATCTCGACGCACGGCGCCCGCAAGGGTCTCGCCGACACCGCACTCCGCACCGCGGACTCCGGCTACCTGACCCGGCGTCTCGTCGACGTCGCGCAGGACGTGATCATCCGGATCGAGGACTGCAAGACGGACGAGGGGATCATCCTCCGGCTCACTTCCGTCGACGGCCCGAACCGCAGCCTGTACGGCCGGCTGCTCGCCGAGGACGTGCGCAAGCCGCTCGCCTCGGGCAAGCCCGGCAAGACGGTGCTCGCGGAGCGCGGCGACGTGCTCACGAAGACGCTCGTCGACGAGCTGATGGAAGAGCTCGACGACGACACGCTGATCTCGGCGCGGAGCGTCCTGAAGTGCCGCTCCGAGCACGGCGTGTGCCGCGCTTGCTACGGCATCTTCCTCGCCACCGGTGAGATCGCGGAGATCGGCGACGCGGTCGGGATCATCGCCGCGCAGTCGATCGGCGAGCCGGGCACGCAGCTGACCATGCGCACCTTCCACACGGGTGGCGTTGCAGGCGCGGACATCACGCACGGCCTGCCGCGCGTCGTCGAGATCTTCGAGGCGCGCAACCCGAAGGGCGCTGCGGTGCTCGCAGAGATCGCGGGCCGCATCACGGTCGAGGAGACCGAGCGCGGGCCGAAGATCACGATCACGCCCGACGACTCCGAGGCGGACGAGAAGGAGTACGCACTCCCGCGCCGCACGCGGCTGCTCGTCAAGAAGGGCGACGTCGTCGCTCCGGGCGACCCGCTGAACGAGGGCTCGATCGCTCCGGCCGAGCTGCTCGAGCTGCACGCGCACTCGGGTCAGGGCATCGACGGAGACCGAGGTCTACCTCGTCGGCGAGGTGCAGAAGGTGTACCGCTCGCAGGGCGTCGACATCCACGACAAGCACATCGAGCTGATCGTTCGGCAGATGCTGAAGAAGGTGCGCGTCGACAACTCCGGCCACACCAACTTGCTGCCCGGCCAGCTCGTGGACAAGGTCGTGCTCGAGCGCGAGAACCTCCGTGTGAAGAAGGAGAAGGGCAAGAAGGAGCAGGCGACCTTCGAGCCGCTGATCCTCGGGATCACGAAGGCATCGCTCGCAACCGAGTCGTTCCTCTCGGCCGCCTCGTTCCAGGAGACGACGAAGGTGCTGACCGACGCGTCGATCGAGGGCAAGGTCGACCGGCTGCTCGGGCTGAAGGAGAACGTGATCATCGGGAAGCTGATCCCGGCGGCCACCGGCCTGAAGCGGTACCGCGGGATCGAGATCGGCCCGTCCTCGAAGGTGCCGGCGTCCGCGTACACGCGGCCGGCGACCGAGGAGCAGCTGCTCGCCGCGCTGCAGGAGATCGGCGGCGACGGTGACGGGATCGACCTCCAGTCGCTCGGCCTGGACTTCGGCGGCACGCCGGGTTCGGACACGACCTCGTCGCACGAGGCCGGAGAAGCCGAGGAGACGCCCGAGGTCGAGACTCCTCTCGACGAAGACTGAGGGTTCTCCCCTCAACTGCTGTAAGCGAGGCCCGGCTCAGCCGGGCCTCGCTGCTTCTCAGCCCGCGGCCGCCTGCTCGAGCTCCGCGATCTCGATCTTCGTCATCTTCAACATCGCGTTCATGACCCGGTTCGCCTTCTCGCGGTCATCGTCGCCGAGGAGCTCCCCGAGTTGGCGCGGGATGATCTGCCACGAGACGCCGAACTTGTCCGTGAGCCAGCCGCACGGTCCCTGCTCGCCGCCCTCGGACAGCTTCTCCCAGAGGTCGTCGACCTCTGCCTGGGTCTCGCAGCTCACGAAGAGCGAGAAGCCCTGCCCGAACGTGAACGACGAGCCGCCGTTCAGCGCCATGAACTCCTGGCCGTCGAGCTCGAACGTCCCGGTCATCAGCGAGCCCGCCTCGCCGGGGCCGGCTTCTCCGTAGTAGCGCGTGCTCGTGATCTTCGAGTTCGGGATGACCGACGTGTAGAGGTTCATCGCTTCCTCGGCTTGACCGTCGTAGGTCAGGAACGTCGTGATCTTCTTCTGCATGGTGGAGAGCCTCCTCGAGGATCGGTTTGCCTGGTCCATAGACCGGCCGAGACCGCGGAACTCATCGCCAGCCGTAAGGGAACCGTGAAATGACGGGCCACGGTCCGCTGCCTTTGCTACACCCTTCTCTCGTGAAAGCGATCGTCGTCGCGCTGGCCGCGCTTGCCTTTCCCGCCTCCGCCCTCGCGGGGCCCTGCGGGCTGCCCGACGGCGCCCCGGTGTGGGTCGACTTCGGCGCCGCCGAGGTCGAGAGCGTGCTCGCGAGGCCGGGGATCGTCGCCGCGACCTCGACCGGCGAGTACCCCGCGCGCCTGCGCGCCCAGGGCGCCCAGACCATCTACTGGGACATGAACCTCCGCTTGCGCGTCGGCACGACGACCGAGCCGTACGATCCCGCGTCGATCGAGGAGCGCGCGAATCGCCTCTTCGTCTTCGCCGCGTCGCAGACCCAGTGCGCGACGCCGTGGATCGCGCTCAACGAGCTGAACGGCGCGAACCTCGAGACGCCCTGGACGCCGAACAACGCGCAGTACCGCGACAACGTGCTCAGGCTCGTCCGCGCGCTCGCCGCGCGCGGCGCGCGCCCCTTCCTCCTGATCAGCTCCACCCCGTACACCGGGACCGACGAGGCGGCGACGTGGTGGCGCAACGTCGCGGCGGTCTCCGACGTCGTGCCGGAGGTCTACTTCAACGGCCGCTCGCTCGCCGCTCAGGGTCCGCTGCTCGCGAACCGTCGACTGCGTGCAGGGCTCCGCCGGGGAGTCGCGCGCCTCGTCGAGATCGGCATCCCGGTCACGCGCATCGGCCTGATGCTCGGCTTCCAGAGCGCGGCCGGCACCGGTGGACGCGAAGGGCTGCGCCCGCGCGAGGAGTGGTTCCGCGTCATCAAGTGGCAGGCGCTCGCCGCGCGCGAGATCGCGGCCGAGATGAACGTCGCGACGGTCTGGTCGTGGGGGTGGGGGACGTACAGCGAGGCAGGCCGCGACCCCGACAAGCCGGACGCCGCGTGCGCCTACCTCTGGGCGAGAAACGCGCAGCTCTGCAACGCACCCGCGAAGCTCGGGCCCGACTTCAACGCTTCGCGCGTCGAGGGACAGCTGCGGCTGCCGGGCACCGCGATGTGCAAGGTCGGCGCGAGCACGATCGGCATGAACGCGATCGCGCAGCTGAATCGCGTCGTGCAAGACCGCGACGTTGCCTACAGCGCGCTGCTCGCACGACTCGCGGGCATGTACGGCGCCAAAGCGACGGCGCGCGAGATTCTCGCGGCCGAGCGGGCCGTGATCGCGCTCCGCTTCGGTGGCAACCGCTCGTCGTACGTCGCAGCCCTGGCGAGGTCCCGCGCGACGGTCGACGTCGCGCGCAGCGTCCTCGCCGACCAGCTACGGCAGCGTCACCTCGCTGCGAAGCTGCGTGTGTCCGGCCCGAGCGCCGCGAGCATCGCCGGCTTCTACTTCTCGTACCCGGAGCTGCTCGTGCGGACGGTCGAGGCGGCGCCGTCTCCCTGGTGGCTCGCCGGCCGGCGCACCGGCCTCGCCATCTCCTCGTTCGCACCGGAGCGGCTCTTCTCGGTGCCCGCCGGCCAGCGCGCGAACGTCTCGACGCTCGAGGGCTCGTTCGCGGTGAGGCCGCTGGACCTCGCGCGCCCGCTCGGGACGGTCTCCTTCTCCGAGCTTCGGCCCACCATCTCGGCTGTGCTGAAGCAGCACGCGCGTCTGGAAGCGGCCGGGCGCTGGAGCACGTCCCGGCAGTCGGTGCTGCTGAACGACGCCACGTGCCGCCGCGACGACCTCCCACAGCCGGCGTTGATCGAGCTCACCGACTACTTGCCCTTCCTCGAGCTTCCCGGCTAGCGCCAGGGAAACGCGGCGCCGTAGCGGAGCTCCGCCGCAGCGGGCCCTCGTAGCGCGAACACGCGCACGCGCTGCTCGCTGCCGGGCTTCGGCAGCAGGCTCGGCGGCAGTTCGAACTCGAAGCCGGTCTTGCCGAGCTCGGGCTCGCCGAGGATGGCGTGCGGCTTCAGGTTCTCGGCCCGCCCGACGTAGACGGCACGGTCGCCCACGAAGACGACGAGCGTGTCCACGCGCTTCGTCGTTCCACGCTGCGCCGCGGATCCGCTGAACACCCAGCCCGTCGCCGTCCGCTTGGCGCGGACCACGCCCTGGAGCGCACCCGGGGTCACCTCGACCCGGTTCGTCCCGACCTGGACGGCCGCGCCGCCGTTCAGCAGGGAGAAGCTGACGTCGCTGCCTCGCAGGCGTGCAAGCGCGACCGACCCGTCGGCCGCCTCGACGGCGAACACCTCGACGGCGTTGCGGCCGTTGCGGAACGCTTCCTCCGGCACGAGCGCCGAGAAGCGCGTCTGTCCGTGCTGGTCGAACGTCCTCGTGACGGCCGCGATCTTGCCGTTCAGCGCGACCGCGAGGTCGGTCGTGCCGGTCGCGCCGTCGACCGAGCCCTCGATGAACGACGGCACGAAGCTCGAGCCCAGGTCGACCGCGTCGAGCAGCGTCGCACCGTCGATCTTCACCGCGAGCGACCCCGTCGGCGCCGACGGGCAGCGAGGACGGAGTGCGGCCGAGCAGCTCGCGGTGCGGCCCGATCGCGTAGACGCGCTCGAAGGAGCCGGTCCCGAACTGGGCGACGCGCTCGCGGGCCGCGCGCGCGCGACGCTCGCGGAGAACGGAGAGCTGCTCCGACACGAGCGAGCCGTCCTGCTTCATCACCGAGACCGTTCCGTCCTGCTCCAGGCGCCTCCCGACCAAGGGGCGCCCGTCGACCTTCCAATCGAACGGGACGCCGAGCACCTCCGCGATCGTCGGGAGGATGTCGATCGTCTGCGCGATGCCGTCGACCGTTCGTCCTCGCTGCTGCTGAGGGAGCTTGACGAACAGCGGCACGAACGCGATCTCGTCGAGGTTCGTCGGTGTGGGTAGGCGGCGCTGGTCGTCGAGGCGAAAGCCCGCGCCGTGGTCCGCCGTGACGATCACGAGCGCGCGGTCGTAGAGCCCGGTCTCGCGGAGCCGGCGCATGAGGATCCCGAGCGCGGCATCGGTGTACCCGAGCTGCAGGAGGTATCGCTGGTGGCCCTGCTGAGCCGGCCACTCCTCGAGCCAGCGGCCGTTGTCGATTCCGCGCAGGAGTCGCGCGTCGACGGCGTAGCGCCGCCCGGACGGCAGGTAGACGTAGGGCACGTGCGGCAGGAGCGAGTCGAGGAAGTACAGCGTCGGCCGCCCTCCGCTCGCCATGCGCTCCGAGAATCCGCAGATGCTGCGCGCGCACGCTTCGAAGGTGCCGTCCGAGGTGCGCTGCGCGGGCGCTTCCTCCTCGGACTCGCTGCGCCCGAAGTTGCCCCACGAGTCGTCGATCGCAGGCACCCGCCGGACGTACTGATCCGGCAGGACGAGGTGCAGGTACACGACCCCGGTGTCGGATGCGAGCGAACCGGCCTTCCCGGCGACGACCTCTCCCTCGGCGGCCGGGGCGTCGCGACAGAGCGACGGTGGGCACAGCCGGGTGAGCGACTCCTGCACGACGAGCCGGTAGCTCCCACCGAGGAAGGTGAAGAGGTTGCGCGGGTACTCCGACGCGACCGGAAGCTTCTTCGGATCGGGGAGGAGGCCGCTCAGGATCGACGGTTGCGCGACCTCGCTCAGCCAGTAGACCGTCGTCGCGTCGCGGTACCAGTTCGACCCCCGTGCGAGGGCGGCGAAGTTCGGGAAGCGCTCGGCGTCGATCTGCTCGCGGGCGTCCATCAGCGAGGTCGTGTTGAACTCGTCGAAGGCGATCAGCACGACCGGTGTGCGCGCGTCGACGGTGGCGGCTTGCACCTTCGGCGCGTCGGCGCGCACGAGCTTCGAGACCGGTGAGTTGAACAGGAAGAGTGCGACGAGCAGAAACGGCGCGGGCGCGAGCACGGTGAGGACGAACTGCGCGGTCGGGGCACGCGCGTAGGCGAACGCCGCCGCCCCACCGGCCAGCACCGCGGCGACGACCGAAGCCGGACCGTCGAGCAGCTCCAGTCTCGTCAGGAGGTAGAGCGCGAGCAGCGCCGAGAGTGCGCCCACGAAGAGCAGGTGGAGGGCTGCGGCCAGCGACTTGCTCAGGAGCCCGACGACCAGCTCGACCGCGACGAGGACGAGCGCCGGCCCGAACGTCAGGACGAGGGCGAAGAGCACGATCTCGGTGTCCGACGACCCGCGAACGACGAAGAACGCGGGGTTCTTGCCGAGGATGTCGAGGACCGGCTGCGCGACCGCGAGCGCCGACAGCACGGCCAGGTGGAGGCCGTTCCGCAGCACCGCTGCGCTACCCGCGCGGGCGGGCACGGTAGATGACGCGGCTGCCCTCGGCGAGCTCGAGCGAGTCGAGCACCTCGAAGCGCTCCGCGAGGCTGCGCTCGAACCAGTCGCGGCGGTAGTCGGGGTGGTCGTGCTCACGCTTGCGCGCGAGCAGCCTTGCCACCATCGGGTCCTCCGGCGTCGGGAACTCGATCACGACCGAACCGCCGAGGTCGCGCAGCCAGTCGAGGAACGAGGCGACGGGGACGTTCCCCGAGATCGAGACGTGATGCAGGACGGCGAGGCAGATGGTGAGGTCCGGCCGGCCGCGCTCGTGCAGCGGCCCTCGCTCCGACCCGCGCCAGCCGAGGCCGGGCGACGGGTCGACGACGTTCACGACGAGCGGGAGCACGTTCTCGGCGTGCTCCTCGACCAGTGCGTCGTAGAGCCGGTCGACGACGACGGCGTCGGCGTCCATCGCGACGACGTAGTCGGCGACCTCGGCGGCGTCCCGGGAGTGCAGTCCCTCGTTCGCTCCGACGTCCCAGACGAGCCGTGGCGACTCCGCCCGCACTGCGTCGGCGACGAACCGCCGCTTGCGCGCCGCGTCATCGTCGGAGTAGGTGGTCGTCAGCCCGTAGTCGCTCCACGTCGAGTCGGACCGAGGCGGCTGCAGCCGCGAGACGAGCCGCTCGAGGCGGCCGACGTTCGCCACGATCAGCTCCTTGCGGAACCCGGCGCGCTTGAGCTCGCCCTTCACGTCGCGCGTGCTGCTCGCGTAGCGGCGCTCGAGGCGATTGTGGAGCACGACGTCGGTGAGCACGCCGCGGCGGAACAGGTCGCGGAACGAGAGCAGGTTCCGGGCCTCCGCCGGCGTGATGCCGTCGATCGCACCGCGCAGCCGCGGCTGGAACGGGACGTCCTTCCAGGCCTGGAGCATCAGCGGGTAGAGGAAGAGCATGCAGAACTGCCGGTAGCCGGCCCACGGCTCGCCTTCGCGGAGCGGCTCGAACGAACCGACGTCGACGAAGACCGGGCGCGAGCCCAGGAACTGGACGTTGTACGGCGACGAGTCCTTCAGCATCCACCCGGCCTCGACCGAGCGGCGGACGAGCTCGAGCTGCAGCAGCGCCGCGGCGCGCAGCATCGAGAACGTCCACTCGTACGGGTACGAGACGAACGGAACGCGGTCGTGCTCGAGGACTCCCGCCGCGGGGCTGTGCAGCCCGGCGTCGCCGAGCTCGACGCCGTCGGCTTCGCGCGTGCCGATCAGCTTGCCCTCGTCGATCAGCTCGGCGAAGAGCGGCGAGGCCGCGAACGCGCGCCAGTCCGCGAGGCCGCGCTCGGAGAGGACGCGAAAGATCCGGCCCTCGGACCGAACGACCCGGCTGTCCGGGTCGCGAAAGGATCCGGGCTCGAGGTCGGCGGCCGCGCGGGTCTGCTCGTCCACCTGACCTCGCGCGTTCAGCTCGGCGTGCCTTCGTCCTCGGGTCGCCGGACGAAAGACGCTCTTGACGCGTCGCCAGTACAGCTTCGCCGTCACGGCGGCGGCGGCGACGCCCCCGGCGATCATCTGGAGCACGAGGCTCCCGGTCCCGGGATCGATGTAACTCAAAGTGGTGATCATCGTGTTGCGGGAAGGATACCCCGCCTGCGCGGAAGCTACCCTCTTCGGGCTCCGGGCGCTCAAGCGGCGCCGGGAAGCCGCCGATATCGCTCCTGGTGTCCTGCGCCCGCCTCATCCTCCTGCTCGCGACTCTGGCCGCCCTCGTGCTGCCCGCCACCGCCGCCGCGAGCGAGCAGTTCGCGGACATGAACCTGCGCAAGCCGACCCTGAAGGTGAACACGAAGGGCCAGGCGCTCGTCGAGTACACGACCGAGCAGGGGCTCCGCCGCCACGTGCTGATGTGGGGCGCGGTCAACGCGAACCACCCCATCCGCGGCGTCAACCAGGTGCGCTTCCGCCGGGACTTCAGCGGCGGGCTCGCCACCTACAAGCGCGCCGTCTGGCGGAACTTCCCGAACGCCTGCCGCCGCTACGACGGGCCGGCACTCGCCTACTTCGTCGCCGGCTGCAAGGCGCCCGACGGCTCGTACTGGGCCCTCCAGTCCTGGCAGCGCAGGCTGCCGCTGCTCGGCTTCGACCCGTGGCTGGCGATCCAGGACGACTACGAATTGCACCTCTCCCACTGGAGCGGGCCGCTGCCCGTGCTCGAGGCGCACGTCAACTGGACGTACGGGCTCCAGTTCCAGGGCGTCTTCGGCCGGCTCAGCTATCTGGGCCAGCCCGTGTTCGGCTTCGCGAGCTCGAGCGAGGGGAACCCGCGCGACCGCTACAGCCGCAACGTCTACATCGACACGTTCAACTCGGCGTACGGCCCGGGCTGGAAGCGCGAGTCCGGGATCCTGACGCACCAGAACACCGGCACGTTCTGCCACAGCTTCGTGCCGGGCCAGAAGCCGTTCGCCGGCTACCCGTCGCAGACCCCGCGTCCCGGAGCGGCCGGCTCGCGCTACCGCATCAGCGTCATGGGCCCCGGCGTGACGCCGGTGCTCATGTGGGAAGGCTCGGGCCTCCCGAACTTCAACGGCGGCGACAAGAACCATCACGCCGTCGAGGCTCAGGCGAACGCCGAGTTCGACCGCGTGATGGCCGGCGACCGCATCTGCCGCAACGAGCGCTAGGCCGTCGCGCCGACGATCTGGCCCTTACCGGCTTCCTTGGCGCGATAGAGCGCGTCGTCGGCCCGCTGGAAGAACGCGACGGAATCGTCCTCCGGGCGTAGCTCGGCGACTCCGGCCGAGAAGATGATGTGCCCGAACTGGCCGATCGGCTGCGCGGAGACCGCGTGCTGGATCCGCCGGTAGAGCTGCTCCGCGTCGCGGAGCGTCGACTCGGGGAGCACCACGGCGAACTCGTCGCCCCCGATGCGGCACGCGATGTCGGCGGTGCGCACGACGTCGCGCACGCGGGCCGCCGCGTCCGCGAGCACGCCGTCCCCCGCGAGGTGGCCGATCTGGTCGTTGATCGCCTTGAAGTCGTCGAGGTCGAAGACGACGAGCGCCAGGTCGCGGTTGTACCGGTGGGCGCGGGCGACCTCGCGGGCGAGCGTCTCGTGGAAGTAGCGGCGGTTGTGCAGCCCCGTGAGCGCGTCGAGGTCGGCCAGCTGCCGGGCCTCCCGGAACCGCTGGGCGTTCTCGATCGCCGGCCCGGCCCGCAGCGCGAGCTGCTCGAGCTCCTCGATCGCGTCGTCGCCGAGCTCGGCCTCGTCGCGGGAGAAGACGACGAGGTATCGCTCTGCGTCCACCTCGGGCAACAGGGGCATCGGCACGGCGAGGCCCGAGCGGATCAGGTCGCCGTTCTGTGAGCTCTCGTCGGCGCCGTACCGGTAGCTGATCCCGATCGCGCGGGCCCGGCGGCCGTTCGGTGGGCCTGCGATCGCCTGGCGCTCGGCCTCCTCCTGGGACAGGCCGAGCGTCGCGACCACCGGCGGGCCGGTCGCGTTCCCGATCCAAAGGAGGGCTGCGTCGGAGTCGGTCGCGTGGGTGGCCGCCTCGAGCGTCCGGGTCAGCACCTCGTCGAGGTCGATCGAGCCGCCGAGGTCGCTGAGGACGCGGTTCCGGCGGAGCTCGCCCTCGGCCTGCTCGCGCGCGCTGGCGAGCTCCTTGGCCAGCTCGTCGATCCGGACGTTCAGGTTCTCGACCAGCTCGGCGACCCGAGTGTCGGCCCGCTTCGAGGAGCGGCGTGCCAGAACCGTCGCGGAGACGATCGCGACGATCACCAGAACTGCCACAGCAAGGGCGATCAGCAGAGTCATTTGGGTACTTCGACGCCAGCCCTGCAGAGCGGCAGGGGCCGTCTGACTGTAGACGCGTCTAGACCAGAGGTCTATGGCTTGTAACCGGGAAAATCGAGGGCCGCAGAGCACCTCTAGAACGCGGATCGAGACCCGAAAGTTTCGCTCCAGGAGCGGGTTTCGCGCGTTTGCCCCCCAACCCAACCTTCGCTACCATGGTCAGCGCGGTTGGCGGGGCTCGACCCTGCCAGCCTTCTCTGCGTCTAGAAGAAGGATCGATATTCCCGCATGCCCACCGTGAACCAACTGATCCGCAAGCCCCGCACCGCGCCCAAGGCGAAGACCAAGACGCCGGCGCTCCGCGGAGCCCCGCAGAAGCGGGGGGTGTGCACGCGCGTCTACACGACGACCCCGAAGAAGCCGAACTCGGCGCTCCGGAAGGTCGCCCGTGTGCGGCTCACGAACCAGATGGAGGTCGGGGCCTACATCCCGGGCGAGGGACACAATCTGCAGGAGCACTCGGTCGTCCTGATCCGCGGCGGCCGCGTCAAGGACCTGCCGGGCTTCCGCTACAAGGTGATCCGGGCCGCGCTCGACACGTCGGGCGTCTCGGACCGCAAGCAGGGCCGCTCCAAGTACGGCGCGAAGCGGGGTAGCTGATGCCTCGCCGTGCCGAAGTGCAGGCGCGGCCCGTCGAGGCCGACGCCGTCTACGAGAGCCCGCTCGTCACGCAGGTGATCAACAAGGTGATGCTCGACGGCAAGAAGTCGCTCGCCGAGCAGATCGTCTACGGCGCGCTCACCGAGATCGGCGAGAAGACCGGCAAGCCGCCGGTCGAGGCGCTCGAGCAGGCCGTCAAGACCGTCACGCCCGTGCTCGAGGTGCGCTCACGCCGCGTCGGCGGCGCGAACTACCAGGTGCCCGTCGAGGTGCCGCAGCGCCGCGCCCGGACGCTCGCCGTCCGCTGGCTCGTCCAGTTCGCGCGCGACCGGCGCGAGAAGGGGATGCAGGCCAAGCTCGTCGGCGAGATCCTCGACGCGATCAACCAGCAGGGCGGCGCTTTCAAGAAGAAGGACGACATCTACCGGATGGCGCAGGCCAACAAGGCCTTCGCGCACTATCGCTGGTAGAGGGGGAAACGACTCAGTGGCTGTAACGCAACAAGCAATCGCGCTCGACCGCGTCCGGAACATCGGGATCATGGCCCACATCGATGCGGGCAAGACCACGACGACCGAGCGGATCCTCTACTACACGGGCCGCACCCACAAGATGGGCGAGGTCCACGAGGGCGCCGCGACGATGGACTGGATGGCGCAGGAGCAGGAGCGCGGGATCACGATCACCTCCGCCGCGACGACGGCGCAGTGGCGCGATCATCGCATCAACATTATCGATACGCCCGGGCACGTGGACTTTACGGTCGAGGTGGAGCGAAGCCTGCGCGTGCTCGACGGCGCGATCGCCGTCTTCGACTCGGTCGCCGGCGTCGAGCCCCAGTCCGAGACGGTCTGGCGCCAGGCCGACCGCTACAAGGTTCCGCGGATCGCCTTCATCAACAAGATGGACCGCACCGGCGCGGACTTCTTCGCGTCCGTGCAGTCGATGATCGACCGCCTCGGGGCGAAGCCCGTTCCGATCCAGCTCCCGATCGGCCAGGAGGAGCACCACCGCGGCGTGATCGACCTCGTCGAGATGCGCGCGATCACGTTCCCCGACGACCTCGGGACGAAGATGGACGTCGAAGAGATTCCCGCCGAGCTCCTGGAGCAGGCGCAGGAGTACCACCACCAGCTGATCGAGGCCGTCGCCGACCACGACGACGAGCTGACGGAGACCTACCTCGGCGACGAGAACGCGGTCACGGCCGAGATGCTGAAGCGCGCGCTTCGCGCCGCGACGCTCGACAACTCGGTCACGCCCGTGCTCGCCGGCTCGGCGTTCAAGAACAAGGGCGTCCAGCCGCTGCTCGACGCGGTGGTCGACTACCTGCCGAGCCCGCTCGACGTGCCGCCGATCCACGGGATCGACCCGCGCACCGACAACGAGCTCTCGCGTCGCCCGGCGCTCGACGAGCCGTTCGCCGCGCTCGCGTTCAAGGTCATGTCGGATCCCTACGTCGGCAAGCTGACGTACATCCGCGCCTACTCCGGCGTGCTGAAGGCCGGCGACAAGGTCATGAACACGACGACGGGCAAGACCGAGCGCATCTCGCGCATCCTCCAGATGCACGCGAACCATCGCGAGGAGCGCGAGGAGATCACCGCGGGCGAGATCGCCGCCCTCGTCGGCGTCAAGAACACGACGACCGGCGACACGCTCTCGGTCGAGACCGCCCCGATCAAGCTCGAGGCGATGGAGTTCCCGGACCCGGTGATCTCGGTCGCCGTGGAGCCGAAGACGAAGGGCGACCAGGACAAGCTCGGCCAGGGCCTCCAGCGCCTCTCGGAGGAGGACCCCACCTTCCGCGTGCGGACGGACGAGGAGACCGGTCAGACGCTCATCTCAGGGATGGGCGAGCTGCACCTCGAGATCATCGTCGACCGCCTCAAGCGCGAGTTCAACGTCGACGCGAACGTCGGCCGCCCGCAGGTCGCCTACCGCGAGACGATCTCGAAGGCGGTCGAGAAGATCTCGGGCAAGTTCGTCCGCCAGACGGGCGGCCGCGGCCAGTACGGCCACGCCGTGATCAACGTCGAGCCGGCGCAGGGCGAGGGCTACGAGTTCGTCGACAAGATCGTCGGCGGGAAGATCCCGAAGGAGTACATCCCCTCGGTCGACCTCGGGATCCAGGAGGCGCTGGAGTCCGGCGTCCTCGCCGGCTACCCCGTCGTGGACGTCCGGGTCGAGCTCGTCGACGGGTCGTACCACGACGTCGACTCGAGCGAGATCGCCTTCAAGGTCGCCGGCTCGATGGCGATCAAGGAGGCGCTGAAGCGCGCGAAGCCGAAGCTGCTCGAGCCGGTCATGTCCGTCGAGGTCGTGACCCCCGAGGACTACCTCGGCGACGTGATGGGCAACCTCAACTCTCGGCGCGGCCGGGTGGAGCACCTCGAGCCCCGCGGCAACGCCCAGGCGATCAAGGCAATGGTTCCGCTGTCGGAGATGTTCGGATACGCAACCGACCTGCGCTCGATGACGCAGGGTCGGGCAACCTTCACGATGCAGTTCGAGCGCTACGAGGACGTCCCGCAGGGGATCGCCTCGGAGCTCGTCACTGCAGAGGCATAGAAAAGGAGAACCGGAGGAGCAATGGCAAAGCAGAAGTTCGAGCGCACAAAGCCGCACGTCAACGTCGGCACCATCGGTCACATCGACCACGGGAAGACGACGCTCACGGCGGCGATCACGAAGGTCCTCGCCGAGCAGGGCGGCGGTACGGCGATGAGCTTCGAGGAGATCGACAACGCTCCCGAGGAGCGTCAGCGCGGCATCACGATCAACACGACGCATGTCGAGTACGAGACGGCCAACCGTCACTACGCGCACGTCGACTGCCCGGGGCACGCCGACTACATCAAGAACATGATCACGGGCGCCGCCCAGATGGACGGCGCGATCCTCGTGGTCTCGGCGGCCGACGGCCCGATGCCGCAGACGCGCGAGCACATCCTGCTCGCCCGCCAGGTCGAGGTGCCGGCGATCGTCGTCGCGCTGAACAAGGCCGACATGGTCGACGACCCCGAGCTGCTCGAGCTCGTCGAGATGGAGGTGCGCGAGCTCCTCACGAAGTACGAGTTCCCCGGCGACGACATCCCGGTCATCCAGGTCTCGGCGCTCAAGGCGCTCGAGGGCGATGAGGCCGCTGTCAAGCAGGTGCTCGAGCTGATGGAGGCCGTCGACTCCTACATCCCGGAGCCGACCCGCGACGTCGACAAGCCCTTCCTGATGCCGATCGAGGACGTGTTCACGATCACCGGCCGCGGCACCGTCGTGACCGGCCGCATCGAGCAGGGCAAGATCGAGAGCGGCAACGAGGTCGAGATCGTCGGCATCCACGAGAAGGTGGAGAAGACGGTCGTGACCGGGCTCGAGATGTTCCAGAAGACGCTCGACTACGCGCAGGCAGGCGACAACGCCGGTGCGCTGCTCCGCGGCACGAAGCGCGAGGAGGTCGAGCGTGGTCAGGTGCTCGCGAAGCCGGGCTCGATCACGCCGCACACGCACTTCAACGCCGAGGTGTACGTCCTCTCGAAGGAGGAGGGTGGCCGCCACACGCCGTTCTTCAACGGCTACCGGCCGCAGTTCTACTTCCGCACGACGGACGTGACCGGCTCGATCAAGCTCCCGGAGGGCCAGGAGATGGTCATGCCGGGCGACAACACGAACATGGTGATCGAGCTGATCCAGCCGATCGCGATGGACCAGGGCCTGCGCTTCGCGATCCGCGAGGGCGGCCGCACCGTCGGTGCGGGCGTCGTAACCGAGATCAAGGCCTAGGAACGGGAACGGGGACCGGTGGCACAGTCGAAGATCCGAATCCGCCTGAAGGGTTACGACCATCAGGCGCTCGACCGCTCGGCGGCGTCGATCGTGGAGACGGCGACGCGTACCGGCGCGACGATCACCGGTCCCGTTCCGCTTCCGACCGAGAAGAACGTCTACGTCGTGATCCGCAGTCCGTTCAAGGACAAGGACTCACGCGAGCACTTCGAGGTCCGGACGCACAAGCGGCTGATCGACATCCACTCGCCGACGCCGAAGACGGTCGACTCGCTGATGCGGCTCGACCTCCCGGCCGGCGTCGACATCGAGATCAAGCTCTAGCGCGATGAAGGGAATCTTGGGACGCAAGCTCGGCATGACCCAGATCTTCGACCCGGAGACCGGCGGCGTCACCCCGGTCACCGTGATCGAGGCGGGGCCGTGCCCGGTCGTGACCGTGAGGACGCAGGCCGAGGACGGCTACGACGCCGTTCAGCTCGCGTACGAGCCGGTCGCGGAGCGAAAGCTCAGCGGCGGCGAGATCGGCCACCTGCGCAAGAACGGCGTCGAGCCGCACCGGCACATGGTCGAGTTCCGCGGTGCGAGCGAGCTCGTCCCCGGCGAGACGGTCACCGTCGAGGTCTTCGAGGCGGGCGACAAGGTGAAGGTGGCCGGGATCGGGATCGGCAAGGGCTTCGCCGGCACGATCAAGCGGCACAACTTCCACCGTGGCCCGGTCTCGCACGGCTCGCACAACGTGCGCGCGCCGGGCTCGATCGGCGCGTCGGCGACGCCGAGCCGCGTGTTCAAGGGCCAGAAGATGGCCGGCCGGATGGGCGGCAAGCGCCGCACGCAGACCGGCCTGACCGTGCACTCGATCGAGGCGGAGCGGAACCTCCTGCTCGTCAAGGGCGCGATCCCCGGCCCGAAGAACGGGATCGTCGAAGTCAGGGAGCAGAAGTAATGGCCGCTCCCAAGGCACCCGTGCTCGACGGCACCGGCAAGAAGTCGAAGGACCTGACGCTCGACGCCGACGTGTTCGGCGCCGAGGTGAAGCCGCACCTCGTGCACGAGACCGTGCGCGCGGAGTTCGCTGCGGCGCGCGCCGGGACGAAGAAGGTCAAGAGCCGCGGTCTCGTCCGCGGTGGTCGTGCGAAGCCGTGGCGCCAGAAGGGCACCGGTCGCGCACGCCAGGGCACGATTCGCGCCGTGCAGTGGCGCGGCGGCGGCGTCGCGTTCGCACCGCGCACGAACTTCGAGGTCAAGGTGAACCGCAAGGAGCGCCGCGCGGCGTTCCGCGCAGCGCTCTCCGATCACGTGCAGGCCGGCACGATCGCCGTGCTCGGAGCGGGCTTCGACGAGCCGTCGGCCAAGGGCGCCTCGTCGCTGATCGGAACCTGGGGCCAGGACCTGCCGCTGCTGGTCGTCGCTGCGCCCGACGAGGAGGCGCTGATCAAGTCGTTCCGCAACCTCTCCAAGGTGCTGGTGACGGTGCCGGGCGAGCTCGAGGTGTCGGAGCTCGTGTGGGCGCGCTCGCTGCTCGTCAGCGAGGCTGCGCTCGAGCAGGTCCAGAAGAAGGCGGGTGTGGCATGAGCCTCCACCCGAACGAGGTGCTCCTCGCGCCCGTCGTCTCCGAGAAGAGCTACTCGCTGATCAACGACAACAAGTACTCGTTCCGCGTGCATCCGGACGCGCACAAGACGCAGGTCCGGCAAGCGGTCGAGGAGCTCTTCGAGGTCAAGGTTCGGAAGGTGAACATCGTCAAGGTCCAGGCGAAGCCGAAGCGGCGCGGCATGTTCCAGGGCACGCGCCCCGGCTGGAAGAAGGCGATCGTGCAGCTCGCCGAGGGCGAGACGATCGAGATCTTCGAAGGAGCGCAGGTCTAGCCATGCCGGTCAGAAAATTCAAGCCCACATCTCCAGGTAGACGATTCATGACGGTCTCGACGTTCGAGGACGTCACGAAGAAGGCACCCGAGAAGTCGCTGCTCGAGCCCGTCAAGCGCAAGGGCGGCCGCAACAACATGGGCCGCATCACGACGCGGCATCAGGGCGGCGGCCACAAGCGTCGCTACCGCGTCGTCGACTTCAAGCGCACGAAGGACGGCGTGCCGGCGAAGGTCGCCGCGATCGAGTACGACCCGAACCGCTCCGCGCGGATCGCGCTGCTGCACTACGCGGACGGCGCGAAGGCGTACATCATCGCGCCCGCCCGCCTGCGCCCCGGCGCGGTCGTCGAGTCGGGCCCGGGCGCCGACATCAAGCCGGGCAACGCGCTTCCGCTCGAGAACATCCCGACCGGCACGCTCGTGCACAACGTCGAGCTGAAGCCCGGGCAGGGCGGCAAGATGGCGCGCTCCGCCGGCTCCGGCGTGCAGCTCGTCGCGAAGGACATGGGCTTCGCGGTGCTCCGGCTGCCCTCGGGCGAGATGCGGAGGGTGCCGCTAACCTGTCGAGCCACCGTCGGGCAGGTCGGAAACCTCGACCACGAGAACGAGACCGGGGGCAAGGCGGGGCGCAGCAGGTGGAAGGGCAAGCGCCCGACCGTGCGCGGCTCGGCCATGAACCCGGTCGACCATCCGCACGGCGGTGGCGAGGGCAAGTCGAAGGGCGGCCGTCACCCGGTGACGCCGTGGGGCGTGCCGACGCTCGGCAAGCCGACGCGCCGCAAGCACAAGGAATCCGACAAGTTGATCGTGCGCTCGAGAAAGCGCGGGAGGAAGTAAGTGAGCCGGAGCTCGAAGAAGGGGCCGTACGTGGAGGAGCGCCTGTTGCAGCGCATCGAGGCGATGAACACGTCGGGCTCCAAGCAGATGATCCGCACCTGGTCGCGGACGTCGACCGTGTTCCCCGAGATGATCGGGCACACGATCGCGGTCCACGACGGGCGCAAGCACGTCCCCGTGTTCATCTCCGACCAGATGGTCGGTCACAAGCTCGGCGAGTTCGCTCCGACGCGGACGTTCCGCGGCCACTCGGGCGATCGCAAGGCGACGGTGAAGAAGTAAGTGTCGCACGACGGCGACAGAGCTGCAGGTCGTTCGCGCGCAGGCCAAGTGGGTGCGCTCGTCCGCCCGGAAGGCGCGGCTCGTGCTCGAGCACATCCGCGGCCGGACCGTTCCGGAGGCGCGCACCGTGCTCGCGTTCAGCGAGCGCGCGATCGCGCACGACATCGAGCAGGTGCTTCGGTCCGCGGTCGCGAACGCCGAGGCGAACCACGGCCTCATCGGCGACGAGCTCGTGGTCCTGACCGCCTACGCGGACGAGGGCCCGACGCTCAAGCGCTGGCGTGCCCGCGCTCGTGGTCGCGTCGCCCGCATCCGCAAGCGCACGTGCCACATCACGATCGAGCTCGCGGCGACGAACGGCGCGACCGTCACGAAGCCGAAGCAGAGCGACGCACCGAAGACCGACTCGCCGAAGCCGCGCTCGGAGCGCCGCGGACGGCAGCGCCCCGACCAGGGCACGGCGTCGACGCCGCGGCCTTCCGCGACGAACCGACCGCAGCCGACCAGGCGCACTCAGAAGAAGGGAAGTTAAGGCTCACATGGGTCAAAAAGTCCATCCGGGCGCCATGCGCGTCGGCGTGATCCACGACTGGAAGTCGAACTGGTACACGGACAAGAAGCAGTACCCGCAGTACCTGATCGAGGACATCAGGATCCGCGACCACATCCAGGGGAAGCTCGGTCACGCAGGCATCTCCGACATCCTGATCCGCAAGGACAAGCAGCGGATCACCGTGGACATCTACACCGCGCGACCCGGCATCGTGATCGGCAAGTCGGGCGTGGAGGTCGACGCGCTCCGTAAGGAGCTGCACGCGATCACCCAGAAGAACGTCCACATCAACATCAACGAGATCAAGCGGCCCGAGCTCGACGCCAAGCTCGTCGCGCAGTCGATCGCCGAGCAGCTGCAGAACCGCGTGAGCTTCCGTCGCGCGATGAAGCGCGCGCTCGCGTCGGCGGTGCGCTCCGGCGCCGAGGGCATCCGCATCCAGTGCGGCGGCCGGCTCGGCGGCGGCGAGATGTCGCGCTCCGAGAGCTACTCCGAGGGTCGCGTCCCGCTGCACACGATCCGCGCGGACATCGACTACGGCTTCGTCGAGGCGAAGACGACGTTCGGCCGGATCGGCGTCAAGGTCTGGATCAACAAGGGCGAGATCATGCCCGAGGGCTTCGAGGGGAACATCGGCGGCAAGGAGCAGCGGCTCGGCGAGCAGGACACGCGCCGGCGTCGCGGCGGCGTCACGGAGGGCCTCGGTGCCTCGCGCGAGGGCGGCCGTGACCGTCAGCGCGATCGCGAGGGGCTCGGCCCGGTGCGTCAGCGCCGACGGCCCGGTGGTGGTCCCGGTGGCGCAAAGACCGGAGCGGCCCGCGGTCGCGGCAGCAGCGGCTCGCGTCCGCGCTCCCGCAAGGCCCAGCAGGAAAACGTCGAGACACCGAAGACCGACGAGCAGCCGGTGATCGAGGCGAGAGGTCACGACGACGCCGGCCCCGGTCGCCGAGGCTCCGGACACGACGGCCACCGAGCAGCCGACCGAGGCCCCGGCCAAGGCCGAGAAGGCTCCGGCCGAGGAGAAGCCGAAGAAGCCCCGCGCGCCGCGGAAGAAGAAGGAGACCGAGTAACCGATGTTGCTCCCGAAGAAGACCAAGCACAGAAAGGTCCAGCGCGGTCGGCGGCGTGGCAAAGCGAAGGGCCAGACGACCGTGCAGTTCGGCGACTACGGGCTGAAGGCGCTCGAGAACGGCTGGTTGACGAACCGGCAGATCGAGGCCGCCCGAATCGCGATGACGCGCAAGATCAAGCGCGGCGGCAAGGTCTGGATCAATCTCTTCCCCGACAAGCCCGTGACCCAGAAGCCGGCCGAGACGCGGATGGGCTCGGGCAAGGGCTCACCCGAGCACTGGGTTGCCGTCGTGAAGCCCGGTCGCGTGATGTTCGAGCTCGCCGGCGTGCCCGAGGCGCTCGCCAAGGAAGCGCTGCAGCTCGCGGGGAGCAAGCTGTCGGTCAAGACCAAGATCGTGAAGCGGGAGGCTGATCTCTTTGAAGCCTAGGGAGCTGCGTGAGCTCAGCGACGACGAGCTCGAGCAGAAGCTGCACGACCGGCGCCAGGAGCTCTTCAACCTCCGGTTCCAGTCGGCGACCGGAGCGCTGGAGAACCCGTCGCGCATCCGGCTGGCGAAGCGCGAGATCGCGCGGATCCTGACCGTGCGGATCGAGCGCTCGACCATGGAGAGGACAGGAACGTGAGCGAGACCGAGAACGAGACAACCGAGACGACCGAGACTCCCGAGCCGGAGACGGAAGCAGTCGCGGAGCCCGTGGCCGAGGAACCGGTCGCCGAGGCGCCCGAGCCCGCCGCCGACGAGCCGGCCGAGACCGAGGCCGAGTCGACGGAGTCGCCTGAGGAGCCCGAGCCCGTTGCTGCTGAAGCCGAGGCTCCGGCCGCGCCTGCGAAGAAGCAGCGCCCGCGCAAGCACGTCCCGCGGACGCTTCGCAAGCAGCGCCCGAAGCCCCAGCGCGAGCGCCCGGCGCAGCGCCGGCCGATCGTCCGGCTGCCGAAGCCCGACACCGTGCGTGGCCAGCGGCAGGAGCGCCGCGGCATCGTCGTCTCGAGCGCGATGGACAAGACGATCGTCGTCAAGGTCGACATGATCAAGATCCACCCGCGCTACAAGAAGGTGATCCGCCGCTCGAAGAAGTTCCACGCGCACGACGAGCAGAACAAGGCGAACGTCGGTGACGTCGTGCGGATCGTCGAGACGCGCCCGCTCTCGAAGACCAAGAACTGGCGGCTCGCGGAAGTGGTGGAGGTCGCGAAGTGATCCAGCAGGAATCTCGACTCCGCGTCGCCGACAACACCGGCGCGCGCGAGCTGCTCTGCATTCGCGTGAAGGGCGGCTCGCATCGCCGCTACGCACGCGTGGGCGACATCATCACCGCGACGGTCAAGTCCGCGACGCCGCAGGGCGCGATCAAGAAGGGCGAGGTCGTGCAGGCGGTCGTCGTGCGGACGAAGAAGCCGTTCGCGCGCGACGACGGCACGCTGATCGGCTTCGACGAGAACGCGGCCGTGATCATCGACGCGCAGCGGAACCCGCGCGGTACCCGAATCTTCGGGCCGGTCGCGCGTGAGCTGCGCGAGAAGAACTTCATGAAGATCGTCTCGCTTGCGCCGGAGGTGCTCTAGTCGTGTCCGTCAAGCTGAAGGTGAAGAAGGGTGACCTCGTCCAGATGCTGACGGGCAAGGACCGCGGCAAGCAGGGGCGGGTGCTCGAGGTGCGCAAGGACGACCGGCGCGTGATCGTCGAGAACCTGAACGTCGTGAAGCGCCACTCGCGGCCGAAGCCGATGAAGGACCCGAGCCGGATGGGCGCTCCGCAGGTGATCCCGGGCGGGATCATCGAGAAGGCGTCCGCGGTCGCCGTCTCGAACGTGATGGTCGTCTGCCCGGTCTGCAACCGGCCGACCCGCGTCGGCATGGCGGAGAAGGAAGCGAAGGGCGGCATCATCCACGTGCGCGTCTGCAAGCGCGCGGACTGCGGCCAGGAGATCGACCGCTGATGGCGACCCGCGAAGCACCCACGCGCGACACGACCGCAGAGGCCCGCGACTACAAGCCGCGCCTGAAGGTGCTCTACGGCAGCGAGCTTCGCGGCCGGCTGAAGGACGAGCTCGGCCTCTCGCTGATGCAGGTGCCGCGCATCTCGAAGATCACGCTCAACATGGGCGTCGGCGAGGCGAAGACCGACGCGAAGCAGCTCGACGCCGCGATCGAGGAGCTGACGATCATCGCCGGGCAGCGCGCGCAGGTGCGCAAGGCCCGCAAGTCGATCGCGCAGTTCAAGATCCGCGAGGGGATGCCGATCGGCGCGAAGGTCACGCTCCGCGGCGACCGCATGTGGGAGTTCCTCGATCGCCTCGTGTCGATCGCGCTGCCGCGGATCCGCGACTTCCGGGGGTTGAACCCGAAGTCGTTCGACGGGCGCGGAAACTACTCGCTCGGCGTTCGCGAGCAGCTCATCTTTCCCGAGATCAACTACGACGACGTCTCGCAGGTTCGTGGGCTCGACGTCGCGATCACGACCACTGCCGAAACGGACGACCAGGCGCTCGCGTTGCTGCGCGCGCTCGGCCTGCCGTTCGCCGGCCAGGAGAGGGAGCAAGACTAGATGGCAAAGAAGTCGCTGGTGATCAAGCAGGCCCGGCCGCAGAAGTTCAAGACGCGCGCGTACTCGCGCTGCAACCGCTGCGGGCGTCCGCGTGCGGTCTTCCGCAAGTTCGGCCTGTGCCGGATCTGTCTGCGGGAGCTCGCGCACAACGGCGCGATTCCCGGGATGACGAAGAGCAGCTGGTAGGAGGACGACGTGGTTACCGATCCGATCGCAGACATGCTCACGCGAATCCGCAACGCGAACAAGGCGCTCCACGAGAGCGCGCGCATGCCGACGTCCAAGGTGAAGGTCGAGATCGCGCGGCTGCTCAAGGACGAGGGCTACATCAAGGACTACCGCGTCGAGCGCGGCGACCCGTTCGACGTCCTCGTCGTCGACCTGAAGTACGGTCGCAGCCGCGAGCGGATCCTCACGGATCTGAAGCGCGTCTCCAAGCCCGGGCGCCGCGTGTACGCTCGCAAGGATCGCCTGCCGCGCGTGCTCGGCGGCATGGGTACCGCGATCATGTCCACCCCGCAGGGGCTCATCACGAGCCGCACCGCCGAGCGCGAAGGCATCGGCGGCGAGGTCATCTGCTTCGTTTGGTAACGCCATGAGTCGAATCGGAAAACGCCCAATTGAACTACCGACCTCGGTGAACGTGGCGATCTCCCCTGGGCGCGTGCAGGTGAACGGGCCGCTCGGAGAGCTCTCACAGGTCGTGCCGAGCCGCATGAAGGTCGAGCAGCGCGACGGCGAGATCGTCGTCGAGCGCCCGACCGAGCGCGGCGACGACCGCGCGCTGCACGGGCTGACGCGCACGCTCGTCGCGAACATGGTCGAGGGCGTCACGAAGGGCTTCGAGAAGCGTCTCGAGCTGCAGGGCGTCGGCTATCGCGCCGCGCTCAGGGGCGAGTCGCTCGAGCTGAGCGTCGGTTACTCGCACCCCGTCACGATCGAGCCGCGCCAGGGAGTCTCGTTCGAGGTTCCCGTGCCGACGCAGATCGTCGTGAAGGGGATCGACAAGCAGGCGGTCGGCCAGCTCGCCGCTGAGATTCGCAAGGTCCGCCCGCCCGAGCCGTACAAGGGCAAGGGCATCCGCTACGAGGGCGAGTACGTCCGCCGCAAGGTCGGGAAGCGCGCGTAATGGCCACCGCCGTCAGAGCAGCACGGCTTCGTCGCCACCGCCGCGTCCGCGGCAAGGTCTCCGGCACCGCCGAGCGGCCGCGGCTCGCCGTCTTTCGCTCGAACCGCGGGATCGCTGCGCAGCTGATCGACGACACGAGCGGCAAGACGGTCGCGGCGGCGAGCTGGCTCGACACGAAGACATTCAAGGGCAACAAGTCGGAGCAGGCGGTCGAGGTCGGCAGGCTGCTCGCAGAGGCCGCGAAGCAGGCGGGCGTCGAGTCCGTCGTCTTCGATCGTGCGGGCTACCTGTACCACGGTCGCGTCAAGGCGCTGGCAAATGCTGCGCGCGAGGGAGGACTCAAGTTTTGAGCGACGTGCAATTTCAGGAGAGCCGCGAGCTCAAGGAGCGCGTGGTCGAGATCAACCGCGTCGCGAAGGTCGTCAAGGGCGGCCGCCGCTTCTCGTTCACCGCGCTCGTGGTGATCGGCGACGAGCACGACCGCGTCGGCGTCGGGTACGGAAAGGCGCGCGAGGTTCCGCTGGCGATCACGAAGGCGGTCGACGACGCGAAGAAGAACATGTTCACCGTGCCCAAGCACGGGACGACGATCACGCACGGCGTGATCGGCAAGTTCGACGCCGCGCGCGTGATGCTTCGCCCCGCGAGCGAGGGCACCGGCGTGATCGCCGGCGGCGGCGTCCGTGCCGTGCTGGAGCTCGCCGGGATCCGCGACATCCTCGCGAAGAGCCTCGGCACGACGAACCCGATCAACATGGCGAAGGCGACGGTCAACGCGCTCCAGTCGCTGCGGCGTCCCGAGGACGTCGCGCGGGCGCGCGGCAAGACGATCGCCGAGGTGCTGCCGTACAAGCCGCCGAAGGCGGAGGAAGACAAGGTCGAGGCTCCGGTCGCGGTTGAAGTTGCACCGGCCGCCGAAAGCGCTGAGGAAGCTCCGTCGTGACGTTGGTGAAGATCACGCAGACGCGCAGCCAGATCGGGCAGAGCCAGAGGCATCGCGGCACGCTGCGGGCGCTCGGTCTCGGCAAGATCGGCAGCTCCGTCGAGAAGCCGGAGAGCCCGGTGCTCGCCGGTATGCTCCGCAAGGTCCGCCACCTCGTGCAGGTGGAGGAGGTCTAGGTCTTGGCGGATCGCAAGCTCTCACTCAGCAACCTCTCGCCCGCGCAGCCGCGGCAGGACCGCAAGCGCATCGGGCGCGGCCTCGGCTCCGGCAAGGGGCGGTACTCCGGCCGCGGGCTGAAGGGCCAGAAGTCGCGCGCCGGCTCGCACAAGATGCGCGCAGGCTTCGAGGGCGGCCAGATGCCGATGTACATGCGGCTGCCGAAGCAGCGCGGCTCGACGTCGAAGGACGCGATGCCGGTCGGCCCGTTCCGGACGTTCACGCAGGGCGTCAACGTTCGCGACCTCGAGACGCGCTTCGACGCGGGAGCGGAGGTCACGCCGGAAGCGCTCAAGAAGCTCGGGCTGATCCGCAACCTCCGCACCGACGTGAAGATCCTCGGCTACGGCGACCTGTCGAAGAAGCTGACGGTGACGGCGCATCGCTTCTCCGAGACGGCGCGCGAGAAGATCGAGTCGGCCGGCGGAACCGTCGTTTCGCTCCGTGAGGACCCGGTGCCGACGCGTTCGCGCAAGCGCCGCAAGATCGCCGCGAAGAAGCGCGCAGCGGGCATCGTCCCGTCGTCGCCGACGACGCCGACGCCGAGCCCGAGGCGGCTCCGGAGGCAGACGCGGAGGCCGAGGCTCCCGAGCAGGAAAGTCAGTAAGTGTTTTCCTGGCTAACGAACGCCTGGCGCGTCCCCGAGCTGCGCCAGCGGCTGCTCTTCACGGCGGGCATCCTCGCGGTCTACCGCTTCGGCTCGTGGCTGCCCGCTCCAGGTGTGAGCTCCGACCAGATCACGAACTACTTCGATCAGGGCGGCGGTAGCGGCACGATCCTCGGCCTGCTCTCGCTCTTCTCCGGCGGTGCGCTGTCGCGGTTCAGCGTCTTCGCGCTCGGGATCATGCCGTACATCACGGCGTCGATCATCCTGCAGCTCCTGACCGTCGTGATCCCGCGGCTCGAGCAGCTCCAGAAGGAAGGCGAGTCGGGCTACGCGAAGATCAACCAGTACACCCGCTACCTCACCGTCGCGCTGTCGGCGATGCAGGCCGTCGGCTACACGTACCTGTTCAAGCGCCAGGGCGCCCTCGAAGCATCGACCGCACGGGTGATCCTGATCGTGCTCACGTTGACCGCCGGCGCGACGCTGCTGATGTGGTTCGGCGAGCAGATCACGAAGCGCGGCATCGGCAACGGCATCTCGCTCCTGATCTTCGCGTCGATCCTCACCGCGCTGCCGACCGGCATCAACGCTTGGGTGAACGGCGGGCCCGTCGAGAAGATCATGTTCCCGCTGATCGCGCTCGGCGTGATCGTGGCGGTCGTGTTCGTCCAGGAGGGCCAGCGCAGAATCCCGATCCAGTACGCGAAGCGCATGGTGGGCCGCCGCATGACCACGGGCGGTTCGACCTACATGCCGCTGCGCGTGAACATGGCCGGCGTGATCCCCGTGATCTTCGCCGCGGCGATCATGGCCTTCCCGCCGACGGTCGGGACGTTCTTCCCGCAGACGCAGGAGTTCGTGAACTCGTACTTCACCCCGAACAACTGGCCGTACCTGTTCTTCCAGGCGCTCCTGATCGTGATCTTCACCTACTTCTACACCGCGGTCCAGTTCAACCCGGTCGACCAGGCCGACAACCTGCGCAAGCACGGGGGCTACATCCCGGGCATCCGTCCAGGTCCGCCGACGGCGCAGTACCTCGACCGCGTGCTGACCCGGCTCACACTTCCCGGTGCGCTGTACCTGGCCGTCATCGCGACGCTGCCGTCGCTCTTCATCGTCTACGGCGGCTTCTCCCAGGCCACCGCCGGCGCACTCGGCGGTACCTCGGTGCTGATCGCCGTCGGCGTCGCGCTCGACACGATGCGGCAGATGGAGTCGCAGATGATGATGCGCTCCTACGAAGGTTTCCTCCGGTAGTGAACATTCTGCTCCTGGGAATCCAGGGGTCGGGCAAGGGGACTCAGGCCAAGCGGATCGCAGCCGAGTACGACAGCCCCCACGTCGCGACCGGAGACATCCTGCGCAAGGCGATCGAAGACGGAACGCCCCTCGGCAAGCAGGTCGAGGACATCCTCGCGCGCGGCGAGCTCGTTCCCGACGCGACCATGATCGAGCTGATCCGCGAGCGGCTCACCGACTCCGACGGCTTCGTGCTCGACGGGTTTCCCCGCACGATGGCGCAGGCCGAAGCGCTCGACGACATGCTCGCCGAGATCAACCGCCCGCTCGACGTGGTGTTCGTGCTCCAGGTGCCGGACGACGTCGCGCGCGAGCGGCTCGCCAAGCGCGGCCTCGAGGAGGGCCGCGCCGACGACACGCCGAGCGCGATCGACACCCGGATCGCGACGTACCACCGCGAGACCGAGCCGATCGTCGAGCACTACCGCACCCGGGGCAGCCTCGTGGCGATTCGCGGTACCGGTACCGTTGAAGAGGTGTTCCGGCAGATCCAGGACGCGCTCGAACAGGTCGCGGTCAGGCAATGATCGTCCGCAAGTCCGAGCGCGAGATCGACCTGATCGCTGCGGCCGGCCGCGTCGCCGCGGACACGGTTCAGCTCGTCGGGCAGCAGCTCGAGCCAGGCGTCACGACCGGCGAGCTCGACCGGATCGCCGAGGAGTACATCGTCTCGCAGGGAGCGACGCCGACCTCGAAGGGCTATCGCGGCTTCCCGAAGGCGATCTGCATCTCCGCCGAACGACATGATCGTCCATGGGATCCCGGGTGCCTACGCGGTGCGCGAGGGCGACCTGGTCACCATCGACGTGGGCGTGACGCTCGACGGCTACGTCGCGGACACCGCGTACACGTTCGGAGTGGGCGACGTCGCGGCAGAGGGCTGGAAGCTCCTGAACGTCGGGCAGGCGGCACTCGCGGCCGGCATCGAACAGGCCCAGGTCGACAACCGGGTCGGCGACATCTCGGCCGCCATCCAGGAGGTCGTCGAACGGAACGGCCTCTCGGTCGTCCGGGCCCTCGTCGGGCACGGGGTCGGGCGGGCCTACCACGAGGATCCCCAGATCCCGAACTACGGCACCCCCGGCCGCGGCGCGCGGCTCTCCTCCGGCATGACGCTGGCGATCGAGCCGATGATCACGGCCGGCGGGGTGGACATCGTCGTCGACGACGACCAGTGGTCGATCTACACGGCCGACGGGTCGCTTTCGGCCCATTTCGAGCACACCGTGGCGGTCACGGAGGCCGGGCCGAGGATCCTGACGCCGGCCGGAGCCGCTTTGCTACAGTAGTCGTCGGCCGAAAGGCCATCTTTTCGTGTTCTTTTCCGGGCTCGAGGGGGCCCGGTTCGTGAGAGGAAATGCCGGAGAAGGAAGAGAAGATCGAGGCAGAAGGCGAGGTCGTCGAGGCGCTCCCGAGCACGATGTTCAGGGTGCAACTCGAGTCCGGCCAAGACGTTCTGGCCAAGATCAGCGGGAAGATGCGGAAGAACTACATCCGGATCCTCCCGGGCGACAAGGTGAAGGTCGAGCTCAGCCCGTACGACCTGAACCGAGGCCGCATCACCTACAGACACCGATGAAAGTCAGACCTTCAGTCAAGCCCATGTGTGAGCGCTGCCGCGTGATCAAGCGGCACGGTCGCACCATGGTCATCTGCACGAACCCGCGCCACAAGCAGAGGCAGGGCTAGGGCATGGCGCGGATCGCGGGAGTCAACCTGCCGAACCAGAAGCGCCTCGAGGTCGGGCTGACGTACATCTTCGGGATCGGCCGCTCGACGGCGCAGCAGATCGCGTCCGAGCTCGGCATCTCTCAGGACACCAAGATCCGCGACCTCACCGACGACGAGGTCACGAAGCTCCGCACCTACATCGACGACAAGGTCACCGTCGAGGGCGATCTTCGCCGCGACCGGCAGCAGGCGATCAAGCGCCTCGGCGAGATCGGCGCCTACCGTGGAGTCCGCCACCGCCGCGGGCTGCCGGTGAACGGTCAGCGCACGAAGACGAACGCGCGCACCCGCAAGGGTGTCAAGAAGACCGTCGGGCGCGGCAAGAAGGCGAAGCCGTAACGTGGCGCCTCCTCGCAAGACAGCGGCCCGCGGCCGCGGGCGTCGCCGCGTCAAGAAGAACATCGCCATCGGCCAGGCGCACATCAAGACGTCGTTCAACAACACGATCGTCGCGCTCACCGACAAGGACGGGAACGTGATCGCGTGGGAGTCGGCCGGCTCGGCGGGCTTCAAGGGCTCGCGCAAGTCGACGCCCTTCGCCGCGCAGGTCACGGCCGACAACTGCGCCCGGAAGGGCATGGAGCACGGCCTGCAGAAGGTCGAGGTCTTCGTCAAGGGCCCGGGCTCCGGGCGCGAGACGGCGATCCGCTCGCTCCAGGCCGCCGGGCTCGAGATCCTCGGCGTCAAGGACGTCACCCCGCAGGCGCACAACGGCGTGCGGCAGAAGAAGCGGAGGCGCGTCTAGTGGCGAGCGACCTCGGACCCAAGTGCCGCGTGTGCCGCCGCGAGGGCATGAAGCTCTTCCTCAAGGGCGAGCGCTGCCTCACGGAGAAGTGCGCGATCGAGCGCCGCTCCTATCCGCCGGGTGAGCACGGCCGCGGCCGCATCAAGCAGAGCGAGTACCTGCTGCAGCTGCGCGAGAAGCAGAAGGCGCGCCGGTACTACGGCCTGCTCGAGAAGCAGTTCCGCAATTACTACGAGAAGGCGTCGAAGCAGCAGGGAATCACCGGTGAGGTGCTCCTCCGCATGCTCGAGCTGCGCCTCGACAACGTCGTCTACCGCCTCGGCTTCGCCGCCTCGCGCTCGCAGGCCAGGCAGCTCGTGCGCCACGGCCACTTCCAGGTGAACGGCCGTCGCGTGAACATCCCGAGCTTCCAGGTGCGCGCCGACCAGATCATCTCGGTGCGCCCCGGCAGCTCCGCGGAGCAGGTGATCCGCGATGCCACCGACCTCACGGCATCCGTCGCGCCCTGGCTCCAGGCAGACCACGACAACCTGACCGGCAAGGTCCTCCGGGTCCCGGAGCGAACCGAGATCGACACGCCGGTCTCCGAACAGCTCATCGTCGAGCTTTACTCCAAGTAGTCACGAAGGAAGGGAACCCGCTTTGGCAGTCCGCTCCAGCCTGATGGAATTTCAGATTCCGAAGATCGTCCACGAGGAGATCAACGAGAACCGTGGCGTCTTCGAGATCGAGCCGCTCGACCGCGGCTTCGGTTACACGTTCGGCAACTCGCTGCGCCGTGTCCTGCTCTCGTCGCTCGAGGGCGCCGCGGTCACGTCCGTGAAGCTCGAGGGCGTGCAGCACGAGTTCTCGACGCTCCCCGGCGTCCGCGAGGACGTCACCGACATCATCCTCAACCTCAAGAACCTCGTCGCGATCCTGCACGGCGACTCGCCGGAGATCGAGGTGCGCCTCTCGAAGAAGGGTCCCGGCGTCGTCAAGGCGAGCGACCTCGAGGCACCCGCGGAACTGGAGATCCTGAACCCGGATCTCGAGATCGCGAACCTGGCCGATCGTGGCCGGCTCGAGATCACGCTGACGATCGGCCGCGGCCGTGGCTACGTCCCGTCGGAGAACAACCGCGGGCCGGAGCACACGATCGGCGTCATCCCGATCGACTCGATCTTCTCCCCGGTGCGCCGCGTCTCGTACGACGTCGAGGCCGCCCGCGTCGGGCAGCGGACGGACTACGACAAGCTCCGCCTCGACGTGACGACCGACGGGTCGGTCAACCCGAAGGACGCGATCGCGGAGGCCGCCGAGATCCTCATCCGGCAGCTCGCCATCTTCACCGACCTCGAGAAGATGGAGGGCTTCGGCGAGGCCGCCGTGGCCGAGGGTGCCGGCACCGAGCCGTCGCTCGCGCACGGGATGGAGAACTTCCCGATCGAGGAGCTCGAGCTCGGTGTGCGCTCGTACAACTGCCTGAAGCGCGTCGGGATCGAGACGATCGGCGATCTGGTCACGAAGACGGAGGGCGAGCTCGCGGCGATCCCGAACTTCGGTCGCAAGTCGATCGAAGAGGTCAAGGAGACGCTCGCGACGCACGGTCTGAACCTGCGCGGGGAGGACGGCGCCGCCTGATGCGTCACCAGCGCGCCGGCAAAAAGCTCGGCCGCAACGCTGCCCAGCGTCGCGCGCTGTACTCGAACCTCGCCGGTGCGCTGATCGAGCACGGCCGGATCAAGACGACCGAGGCCAAGGCGAAGGCGGTCAAGCCGATCGCCGAGCAGATGATCACGCTTGGGCGGCGCGGCGATCTCCACGCCCGCCGCCAGGCGCTCTCCTTCCTGCGTTCGCAGGACGTCGTGCACAAGCTGTTCGCCGACGTCGGCCCGCGATTCGCCGAACGGCCGGGAGGCTACTCGCGGATCGTGAAGATCGGCCCGCGCGCCGGCGACGCGGCGGTGATGGTGTACCTCGAGCTCGTGGACTTCGTGCCGGAGGCGTCGGCCGCACCAGTGGCCACCTCCCGCACGCCCGCCGCAGCCGCCGCAGAGTAGCGACGTCGACGTGGCGCTCGTCGTCGCGCTCCTGCTCGCGTTCTTCGTCCTCGACGAGCCCTGGGACGTGCTCGTGGTCGTCGGTGCGATCGTCCTCGAGGTCGGGGAGATCCTCGGCTGGTTCTGGTACAGCAAGCGCCGCCGCGTTCAGGTCGGCGCCGAGACGTTGCTCGGCCGCCCCGGCGTCGTGATCACCGCGTGCCGGCCGCTCGGCCAGGTGCGGGTCGACGGCGAGATCTGGGCGGCGCGCTGCGAGGTGGGCGCCAACATCGGATCGGCGGTGCGGGTCGTGGGGCGAGACGACCTGACGCTCGTCGTCGACCCGACCTAGGCCGACTCCGCGATCTCGCGCTTTCGCCACGGCACGACGACCTCGCGGACGAAGAGGTCGACGATCGCGGCGAGCGGCACGGCGACGAACGCCCCCGCGAAGCCGCCGAGCGTCGCGCCGACGAGCACGGCGACGAAGACCAGCAGCGGGTGGATGTCGAGCTGGTCGCCCTCGACGTAGGGCGAGATGAAGTAGCCCTTCCCGTTCTCGATCACGACCGACGCGGCGAACACGAGGCCGAACGTGCCCAGCCCTTCGAGCGCGGCGATGCCGAGCAGCGGGATGCGCGCGAGCCACGGGCCTGCACGCGGGATCGTCTCGCCGAGCGCGACGATGATCGCGAGCACGAGCGCAAACGGGACGCCGATCAGCAGGAGCGCGACGTACGTCAGCGCGCCGACGATCCCCATCACGATCAGCTTGGCGCGGAGGTAGGCGCCGACGCGCGTCCACATCTTCTCGAGCAGGCCGCCGACGAACTTGCGCTCGTCGGGGTGCACGAGCGTCAGGGTGAAGCCGAGGATCCGCTCGCGGTTCGTGACGAGGAGCAGCGAGATCACGAAGACGCTCAGCGCGTCGAGGAACAGTGCGAAGAGCGCGCTGGGCAGGGCGATGCGCACGTTCGCCGGCGCGCTCGAGGATCGCGTTCCCGAGCCGCTCGACCTGGACGTCGAAAGGCGGCAGGCTGCCGTAGCTCGAGCGGATCTCCTCGTACGCTTCCTGGACGCGCTCGTAGCGCTCCGCGTACTCGGGGGCCCGGTCGCCGAGGGTCGCCACCTGGTCGAAGAGCGGCGGCGTGACGAACCAGAGCAGCCCGACGACGAGCGCGAGCGAGACGACGTAGATGAGGATCACCGAGACCGCGCGCGGCACGCGCCAGCCTTCGAGCCGGCGCACGGGTCCGGTCAGAGCGGCGGCGAAGAGGATCGAGACGAACAGGATGAGCAGGACGTGCGTGAGCCGGCCGAGCGCCTGAAGCGCGATCCACGTGAGGATCGCGAGCAGCAGCGCCACGTAGATCGGCTTCGCCTTCTCCCAGACGGGCTGCACGGGTGCAGTGTCGCGGCGCGGCCGGACGTGTCCAGAATGCGCCAGTGCGCCTGAAGCTGACCCTCGAGTACGACGGGATCGACTTCTACGGCTGGGCGCTGCAGCCCGGTCTGCGAACGGTCGAGGGCGAGCTTCGCGCGGCGCTGGGGAAGGTCTTCCCGCGCTGGTCGGAGCTCGTCGTCGCCGGCCGCACCGACACCGGTGTTCACGCGCGCGGGCAGGTCGTGTCGGTCGACGTCGACGGCGGGCCGCCGTCCGAGCGCACCGCCGGTGCACTCAACGCCGAGCTCCCGGACGACGTCGCGGTCGTCGCGGTGGACGAGGTCGCGCCCGGCTTTCACGCCCGGCACGACGCTCGCTCGCGGAGCTACCGCTACCGGATCTGGCGGCGCCGGACGCCGTCTCCGTTCGAGCTCGGCCGAAGCTGGTGGCTCCCGCGGCCCTTCGACGAGGAGGGGCTCGCCGACGCCGCGCGCGTCGTGCTCGGCGAGCACGACTTCCGCGCGTTCACGCCGACGGAGACGCAGCACCGCAACTTCGTCCGCACGGTGCACTCGGCGGTGTGGCATCGGCGCGGCGACGCGCTCGAGCTCGAGATCACGGCGAACGGCTTCCTGCGCCACATGGTGCGGGCGCTCGTCGGGACGATGGTCGAGCGCTCGCCGCGCGAGCTGGCGGCGCTGCTCGAAGGAGGTGTCCGCACGGACGCCGGAACGACCGCACCGCCGTGGGGCCTCTACTTCGAAGGGGTGGAGTACGACGACTAGTTGACTCTGACCCGAAGGACCGCGCGCTGGGTTCCGCCGTCGCCTTCGACCTCGGCCTGGAGCTCGGCCGACTCGCCGCGCAGCGACCTGGGCCAGACGTGCGTCTTCACGAGCTGTCCGTCGAACGCGAAGAACCCGAGCGTGTCGACGTTCTCCCCGTCGACCCAGACGCGCATCTTCGCGGTTCCACTCGCGCTGCCGCCCTGGTTCGACTTCGCACGCACGGTGTAGCGCCACGGGCGCCCCGCGGTCGGGGTCGTGCTCTCCCCGGTCAGCGTGACGGTGAACTGCGGGTCTCCGGTCGGCGCCTCGCCGGGCTGTGCCGTGTTCTCCGGCTGCGTGATCGTGAGGACGTCCGTGCTCGTCGGAGCGGTCGTCCCCGGTTGCGCGGTCTGGTCGTCGCCGCCTCCGCAGCCGGCGGCGAGCACGATCAGGAGCAAGAGAGAGCGGCGCACGGGCTGCATTCTGCCCACTCCCCCGTCGCTACGATCGGTACGTGCGTTTCCGCACCGTTCTCTTCGATCTGGACGGCACGCTCGTGGACTCGGGGGCGATCATCCTGGCCTCCTTCCGCCATGCCACGAGCACGGTCCTGCGGCGCGAGATCCCCGACCACGAGCTCCTGGCGGCGGTCGGAGGTCCCGGGCTTCGCGAGCAGATGGAGGCCCTCGACGCCGATCGCGCCGAGGAGCTGATCGAGGTGTACAGCGCGCACAACGCGGGCCTCCACGACGGGCTCGAGCCCTGCTCCGGCGTCCTCGACGCGCTCGAGACGCTGCATGCCGAAGGCCGTCGCCTCGGCATCGTCACGGCGAAGCGGCGCGCGACGCTCGAGCTCGCGTTCGAGGTGCTCCCGGAGCTGCGGCACTTCTTCGAGGTCACGGTCGCGGCCGAGGACACCGAGCGCCACAAGCCGAACGCCGAACCGCTGCTCCTTGCGCTCGACCGCCTCGGTGCTGTCCGGCGACGACGCCGTGTACGTCGGCGACTCGCCGTTCGACGTGCAGGCGGCGAAAGCGGCCGGGATCGGGTCGATCGCCGTCACCTGGGGTCGCATCCACTCGCGCGAGCGGCTCGAGCGCGAAGCACCCGATGTCGTCGTCGAGACGGCGGAGGAGCTGCTTGCCGCCCTCTAAGGCGAAGGTGAAGCGCGCGGCCGAGCTGCGCGACTTGGTCGACTATCACCTCTACCGCTACCACGTCCTCGACGAGCCCGAGATCTCGGACGCGGAGTTCGACCGGCTCTTCGACGAGCTGCTCGAGCTCGAGCGGGAGCAACCGGAGCTCGCGACCGCCGACTCTCCGACGCAGCGCGTCGGCGCTCCTCCGTCGGACAAGTTCGAGAAGGTCGACCACCCTTCGCCGATGGGGTCGCTCGAGAAGGTGACGACCGACGAGTCGCTCGAGAAGTGGCACCAGGACGTGACGAAGCGACTCGGCACCGACGACGTCGTGTACGTGACCGAGCCGAAGATCGACGGCCTCTCGATCAACCTCATCTACGAGGACGGGAAGCTGGTGCGCGGCGCGACGCGGGGGGACGGTCGCCGCGGCGAGGACGTGACGACGAACCTGAAGACGATCAAGGCGATCTCGACGCGCATGCAGCTCCCGAAAGGCGAGCAGCCGCTGCCGCTGCTGGAGGTGCGCGGCGAGGTGTACATGCCGCTGTCGGGCTTCGTCGCGCTGAACGAGCGGCTCGCCGCCGAGGGCAAGAAGACGACGCCGAACCCCCGCAACGCAGCGGCCGGCTCGCTTCGCCAGAAGAACTCGCAGATCACCGCGGAGCGGCCGCTCAACATCTGGGTCCACGGCCTCGGCCACCGCGGCGAGCTGCCGACCAAGGGTCACTGGGACGCCTTGCAGTGGCTGCGCGAGCGGGGCTTTCGGACGAACCCACTTGCCGAGCGTCACGAGTCGATCGAGTCGATCCTGCGAGCGATCGCCGAATGGGAAAAGCGCCGCGTGGAGCTCGACTACGAGATCGACGGGCTCGTGATCAAGGTCGACTCCTTCGCGCAGCAGGAGCGGCTCGGCGCGCTGCACGATCGTCCGCGCTGGGCGCGCGCCTTCAAGTGGGCGCCGACGACGGCGACGACGACGCTGCAGAAGATCGCGATCCGCGTCGGGCGCACCGGCGCGCTGAACCCGTGGGGCATCCTCGAGCCCGTCGAGGTCGGCGGCGTCACCGTCTCGCGCGCGACGCTGCACAACGAGGAGGACATCAACCGCAAGGACATCCGCGAGGGCGACGAGGTGATCGTCCAGCGCGCCGGCGACGTGATCCCGCAGGTCGTCGGCCCGGTGCTGCCGCGCAAGAAGCGGACGAAGCCGTTCCGCATGCCGGAGCGTTGCCCGCTCTGCAACGCAAAGATCGTCAAGCCCGAGGGCGAGGCGATGCACCGCTGCCCGAACCGCGCCTGCCCGTCGCGCGGGCTCGAGTCGCTGATCAACTGGGTGCAGGCGGCAGCTGACATCGAAGGCGTCGGCGAGCAGTCGGTTCGCCGGCTGTGGGAGCTCGGGCTCGTGCGCTCGCTGCCGGAGCTGTACCGGTTGACGAAGGAGCAGCTGACCGAGCTCGACGGCTACGGCGAGATCTCGGCGACGAACGCGATCGAGTCGATCCAGGCCTCGAAGGCGATCCCGTTCAACCGCGTGCTGTTCGGGCTCAACATCCCGGACGTCGGCTGGGTGACCGCACAGAACCTTGCGCGTCACTTCGAGAACGTCGACCGACTGCTCGACGCAACGCAGGAGGACATCACCGAGGTCGACGGGATCGGCGCCGACCGCGCGGAGTCGATCGCGGAGTGGTTCGCCGACGAGCAGAACCGCGCGCTCGTCGCGGAGCTCCGCGACCTCGGCCTGCGCTTTCAGCTCGGTGAGGAGGACAAGCCGAAGGAAGGTCCGCTGACCGGGAACACGTATGTCGTCACCGGCACGCTCGAGGCGTTCTCGCGCGAACAGGCCGCCGCAGCGCTGGAGGCGCTCGGCGCGAAGGTGACGAACTCCGTCTCGAAGAAGACGACCGGCCTCGTGGTGGGCGAGGAGCCCGGCAACTCGAAGCTGACCAAGGCCCAGCGCGAGGGCGTCCCGCTCCTCGACGAGGCCGCTAGCTCGCTGTGCCGCGCAGCGGACCCGCTTCTAGGGACCCGCTAGCACGAGCACGAAGCGGTCCTGCGCGAGCCGAGCCCACGTCGTCGACACGGGCCGCCCGTTGTGCAGGATCGCGAACGCGTAGCGCCCGGTGACGTAGCCCGCGAGCGTCGAGGCCGTGTCCGTCGTCCCGGTCTTCGCCTGCACACGCCCACGGACGGGAGCGAGCCTGCGCTTCATCGTCCCGCTCACCCCCGCCACCGGAAGCACGCGAACGAACACGGGCCGCACGGCGGGGTCGGTCCAGGCGATCCTCAGGAGCGAGACGAGCGACGTCGCCGTCAGCCGGTTCAGGAGCGAGAGCCCCGAGCCGTCGACCAGGCGCACGCCGCCGAGCGGTACGCCGAGCACGCGCAGCACGGCGGTCGCGGCGGCGGCTCCGCGTGCGCTCGTGCCGGGGCCGCCTTCCTGCGCGCCGAGCTGCTTGAGGAGCATCTCTGCGGTGAAGTTGTCGCTCTCGACGCCCATGTAGCGGACGATCTCCGCGAGGGTCGCCGAGTGCACGAACGCCAGCGGAAAGTCGGCGGCCGGGGTCGTGCCGACGCGGGCACCGGCGCCGACGGCGACTCCCGCCGCGCGCAGCTCGGTTCGGAAGAGCTGCGCCGCGACGAGCGCGGGGTTGACCGCGATCCCGCGGCGTAGTGTCCCCGGTCGACGATCAGCGCCGAGAGTGGTGGCGACTCCTCGACGAGGTAGGAGGGTTTCCAGCCCGAGACGACGCGGCGCGAGTCGAAGTACGACTCGTCGCCGACGACGCCGCCCGTGACGCGCCGGATCCCGAAGGCCCGCACGCCGCGTGCGAGCGTGCGCAGGTCGGCGCGGGACAGCGTGGGGTCGCCGAATCCCTTCAGCACGAGGTGACCGCGCCACGTCGTGCCCTCGAGCGCACCGTCGCCGAGCACGTCCGTCTCGATCTTGAAGTCGGAGCCGAGGTCGTGGAGGGCCGCGAACGCGAGCGCGAGCTTCTCGGTCGAGGCGGGCAGGAAGCCGCGCTGCTCGTTGAGCGCGAAGACCTGACGGCCGGTGCGCAGGTCGATCGCGACGGCGCCCGTCTGGTCGCTTCGGACGCCTGGGACGGCCAGGGCCTTCGCCAGACGTGCCTGGAGCGGAGGAGCGCCCTGTGCCGCTCCCGGGGCCAGGAGGGCGACGGCAAGGGCGAATACGGCCCAGGGGCGTGGGCCTGCCCGCCGGCCAAGATGGGCCGCCCGGCCCATGCCCCTCGTGACGTCGGAACCCATAATCGTTTGCGACCCCTCCAGGTCATTCCATGACGGACGTGAATCCCATCATCGCTGAGATCGAAGCCGTGCTCGACGACGAAGTCGCGCCCCGCCCGCTCGACGAGATCGAGGATACGTTGACGTCCGGATACGCTGCGGCGCTCGCGCTCGAGGCCGAGCGGTGGCGGATCGAGCGCCGGATCACCGAGCTCGCGGCGGAGCTCGGCGGCGAAGCCGACTTCGAGCTGCACCGCGCCGAGGAGATCGTCGTGCTCGCCCAACGGCTGAGCGTCGCCGACACCGATCTCGATCCGTTTGCGCGAGGTGCTCGGGTCGTTGCGCGAACGCGCAGACGCCGCCCGCGCTGCCGCCTAAACGATCCCGGACTTGACTGCGTAGACCGCCGCTTGGATGCGGTTGTCGATCTGCAGCTTCATCAGGATGTTCGAGATGTGGTTCTTGACCGTCTTCGGGCTGATGTGGAGCTCGGCGGCGATCATCGCGTTGTCCTTGCCGTTCGCGATCAGCTTCAGCACTTCGATCTCACGGTCGGAGAGCTCCGCGCGAATCGTCTCCGCGATCGCGGGGACGCTGCTCGTCGAGCGGACGCGCTGGAGGACCTTCGACGCGATGTTCGGCGAGATGAGCGACTCGCCGATCGATGCCGCTCGAATCCCGGCCATCAGGTCCTGGATCGACGAGTCTTTGAGCAGGTACCCGCACGCGCCCGCGAGGATCGCGTCGAGCACGTCGCTGTCCTGGTCGGAGATCGTCAGCACGAGCACCCGGGTCAACGGTGCGATGCCCGTGATCTGCCGGGTCGCCTCGACGCCGGTCATCCCGGGCATGTTGAGGTCCATCACGACGACGTCGGGGGCGAGCTCGCGGACCGACCGAACGGCGTCGCCCCCCGCTGCTGCCTCGCCGACCACCACGATCCCCTGCTCCTCGAGCAGGTTGCGCAGACCTGTACGAAAGAGGTCGTGGTCGTCCACGATCACGACTCTGAGCGCGTCGTGCCGCGGCTCGGTCGACTCCAGCTCCTGCGTCATGTCCCCCCGCGTCGTGGTGCGCGGGAGTCTAGCCGTGGAGGGTGATCGTCACGGTCCTGCGGCCCCACGCGCGCGCCTGCGCGATCGTCGGGAACCAGAGGTCGATCGTCGCGCCGCGAACCGCCCCGCCGGTGTCGGCCGCGACACCCTCGCCGTAGCCGGGGATCGTCATCCGGGTGCCGAGCGGGATCACCGACGGGTCGACTGCCACGATCCCCCAGCCGGTCGGTAGGCCGCTCGCGGTTCGCCCGCGGATCGCGTAGCCGGTCGAGGTGACGGTCAAGGTTTGCTCGCCGCCCGTGTACACGGCCACGGGCGCGGGCGCGGAGACGGGCGCGGCCGCCTCGTCCCGCGAGACCTCGAGCGTCTCGGTGCGCTCCACCGCGGCGCGGGCCGTGGTGCGCACGCGCTCGAGCCGTCGCGCGTTGAAGCCGCGCTGCCGGTCCAACGCGGCGAGGTACGCCGTGCGCTCGGCGCGCGCCGCTGCGAGCGAAGCCGCCGTCGACTCGGCGGCGGACTCGGCCTGCCGCAGCGCCGCGACGCGAGCGACCACGCGCGTCTTGGTCTGGGTCAGGCCGGCCCGCGCCTGCCGGACCGTGCGGAGGAGGTCCCGGTCGCCGGAGGCGATGCTGCGGAGACCGTCGAGCCCGCCGATCGCCTCGTTGAGCGTCTCGGCGCCGAGCAGGATCGCCACCGGGTCGAGCTGCCCCTGCTGGTAGAGCTGCCGGATCCGCGCCCCGAGGTGCTCCTCGGCGATGTAGGCCGACTGCCAGGCCACGTCGAGCTCGATCCGCAGCCGGGTCAGGTCGGCCTCGGCGGCCTCGCGCCGGGCCGTCAGCGCCTCGAGGTGGGCGCGGGCTGCGGCGAGCCGGGCCTCCAGGGAATAGAGCTCCTGCGTGGCCGCCTGCTCCTTCGCCGCGAGGGAGGTGTCCTGCTGCCTCAGCTCGGCGACAGCGCCCGAGGGCGAGGCTGCGCCGCCCGCCGCCGGGAGCGCCAGAATCGCGGTCAGACCCAGCAGAACAGCGACCCGGCGCGTTGCGAGCTGGCTCGAGCACCCGCGCACGAGGTCGGACGGTACCAGACCGTCCGAGCTTGTAACACCGGTGATTTGCCTCTACGCAGCGGTTTTCGGCCTGGGAATGCGTTGCAAGCGTCCGCAAGGGTTGGTAGCCTCCTCCCCTTGTGACGGCTCCCGCCCCGTGGGTCGCGCATTTTAGGAGCTGGAGACTATTCGACTAACCCGCCGAATCCTCCCAGCGCTCGTGTTCGGACTGGTCGCGACACTCGCGGCAGCCGGCGGAGCGACTGCGGAGCCGTCACAAGTCGAGCAGCAGCAGGCGCGCGCCGAGAGCGTGCTCGCGCAGATCCAGCAGATCGATTCGGAGCTCAGCCACGCGGTCGAGGCGTACAACCTCGCCAACGTGAAGCTCGACCGGATCAAGAGCGACCTCGTCCGAAACACGCGTCACCTCGGGCTCGCGAAGCAGAACCTCGGCAGCGCCGAGAAGCGTCTCGCCGACCGCGTCGTTTCGCTCTACACCGCGGGTGAGGAGAACTCGACCGTCGCGGTGCTGCTCGGGGCGTCGAGCCTCGACGAGCTGCTCGATCGCATCGAGACCGCCAACCGCGTCTCCGACCAGGACGCGACCACGCTCGGGCAGGTGATCCGCTACCGCGCGCAGGTCAAGCGCGAGCGCATCCAGCTCAGGCAGGCGCGTGCGGCCCAGTCGCAGATCGTCTCGACCAAGGCCTCACAGAAGGCCGCGATCGAGAGTCAGCTCCAGCAGCGGCAGTCGATGCTCGCCGGGATTCGCAGCGAGATCCGCAAGATCCAGGCGGCGGAACGTCGCCGTTCGCTCGCGATCGCCGCGAGTCTGCAGGGCCAGACCTTCGCGAGCTCGTCAGGCCTCGGCGCTGCCGGCGCCACGCCGGACGGTGCGGTTATCGCGCCGCCGTCGCGCTTCGGCGGCGTCGTCGGGATCGCGATGCGCTACCTCGGCGTCGCCGTACCGCTGGGGCGGAGCGTCTCCCTCGGGCTTCGACTGCTCGGGCTTCACGATGTACGTCTACGCGCAGGTCGGCATCTCGCTGCCGCACTACACCGGCTCGCAGTGGGGCATGGGCACGCCGGTGTCCCGCGACCAGCTCGAGGCGGGCGACCTCGTCTTCTTCAACGGCCTCGGGCACGTCGGGATCTACGTCGGCGGCGGGAACTTCATCCACGCGCCGCACACCGGCGACGTCGTGAAGATCTCCAGCATGTCCGGCTGGTACTCGTCGACCTTCATGGGCGGTCGGCGGCTGTAGTCAGTGGTGTTGAGTGCACGACCGCGTGACCGCGGCCGCGCGCGATCAACCAGCGGTTGACGGGGTACGCGACGACGAAGGCCGCCGCGAGCGCGAACGCCAGGCTGCCCCAGAACAGCGGGTCCGCGAGTCCCGCCTCCATCGCGCCCGGAATGACCAGCAGCACGACGTTGTCGACGATCTCCATCACCGCGATCGAGATCGTGTCGGCCGCCAGCGCGATCCCCGCCGCGGCGCCGAGCGCGAGCCCGGAGCGAAGCAGCGGCACCGCCGTGAACGCATAGCCGAAGAAGAACGCGAGCACGATCGCGAGCACGATCGTCGGTGCATTGCTCCAGCCGAGCGCCGTCCCGATCGCGACGCCGAGCACCTCGCCGATCGCGCAGCCGGTCAGGCAGTGCCAGGTCGCGCTGAAGGCGAGCCGGTTCAGGCTCGCCCCGTGGGCGTGCATCAGCCCGCGTAGAGCGCGGCGATTTCGTCCGCGAAGTGCTCCTGGCAGACGCGGCGCTTGAGCTTTAGCGTGGCCGTGAGCTCGTCGTCGGCCATCGTGAAGTCGCGCGGAAGGATCGTGAACTTCTTGACCTGCTCGTACCGCGAGTGGTCGGCGTTCATGCGCTCGACGATTCCGTCGACGAGCTCGCGGACGTCCGCGTCGCTCGACAGCGCCGCCAGCGACAGCTCACCCTTCAGCCCGCGTGCCTGCGCCCACTTGACGAGCTCCGGCTCGTCGAGCGTGATCAGCGCGATGCAGTAGGGCCGCTTGTCCCCGACGACGAGCGCCTGGGAGACGAACTTCGACGCCTTCAGCTCGTTCTCGAGATTCTGCGGAGCGACGTTCTTGCCGCCGGCGGTGACGATGATGTCCTTCTTGCGGTCGGTGATCGTCAGGAAGCCGTCGCCGTCCAGTTGGCCGATGTCGCCCGAGCGAAGCCAGCCGTCGGGCCCGAGGACCTCGCGGGTCGCATCCTCGTCCTTGTAGTAGCCGGCGAACACCGTCGGCGACGAGATCAGCACCTCACCGTCCTCCGCGATCCGAAGCTCGGTCCCGGGCAGCGCCGGGCCGACCGTCCCGAACCGGAACCTGGAAGGACGGTTCACGGTCGCCGCGGTCGTGCACTCCGTGAGCCCGTAGCCCTCGAGAATGAGGACGTCGAGCGAGTGGAAGAACTCGGCGATCTCCTTCGAGAGCGGCGCACCACCGGAGATCCCGAGCCGGAAGTTCCCGCCGAGCTGCGCCTTGACCTTCGAGAAGACGAGCTTGTCGGCGAGTCGGTGCTGCAGGCCGAGCGCGGGGCCGAGCGGCTCGCCTGCCGCACGACGCTCCGACGCCTTTCGCCCGACGCCGAGCGCCCAGTCGACGATCCTCCGCTTGGCGCCGGTCTCGTCGTCGAACTTCGCGAGCACCGCGGTGTGGACCTTCTCGAAGACGCGCGGCACGCTCGGGAACAACGTGGGCCGGACCGCCTTGAGCGCCTCGCCGGCACGCAGCGGGTCGGCGAGGAACGCGAGCGTGAACCCGACGTAGGGACCTTGCAGGTGCATCAGCCGCCCGAAGTTGTGCGCGAGCGGCAGGTAGAGGAGCATCGTGTCGTCCGCCATCGTGAAGTCGTCGATCTCGTCGACGACGGCGGCCATCGCGTAGTAGTTGCGGTGCAGGATCATGCAGGCCTTCGGAGGGCCGGTCGTCCCCGACGTGTAGATGTACGTGAAGACGTCGTCGGGGCTCACCGAGGCGACGACGCGCCCGAGCTCTCCGGGGTTCGCACGTGCGTAGTCGCGACCTCGCGCTCGAACCTCGTCGAGATCGGCGAACGTCAGCACGTGCTCGAGCCTCGGGTTGCGGGCGCGATAGTCGTCGAGCTTCGCCAGCTGCACCGCGTCCTCGACGAGCACGCCGACCGACTCCGAGTGGTCGAGGATGTACTCGCAGTCCTTCGCCGCGCTGTTCGCGTAGATGGCGGCCCCGACGGCGCCGACGTGCGCGAGCGCGAAGTCGAAGAGCGCCCACTCCAGGCTCGTCTGCCCGAGGATCCCGAAGGCGTCCCCCTTCTTCACCCCCAGGGCCAGGAGCCCGTTGGCGAGCTCCTCGACCGCGGTCGCCGCCTCAGCCCACGGGACCGGCTCCCAGGCCTCGCCGCGCTCGACGAGGTAGGCGGGGCGGCTCCGTCCCTGGGCGACCGCGTCCTGCCAGAGCCGCGGGATCGTGGTGGGTTGGGCGCCCTGCGCCTCGGGCCGCGTGTCTGGGGCGACCTGGGTTGCCATTCGTGCCTAACTGTAGATGGAGGAAACCCCCCAACCGGGCCGAACTTCCCCGGTCCGCGATTAGACTTTTGGAGTAGCCCCATGCGCACGATCTGGAACGGATCCATCTCCTTCGGCCTGGTCAGCATCCCGGTCGGGCTGGCCCTGGCCACGAAGCCGGCTGCCCGCCAGAGCGACGTCAGCTTCCGCCAGCTCCACCGCGAGTGCCTGACGCCGATCAAGCAGAAGAAGTGGTGCCCCACGCACGACCGCGAGGTCAGCGCCGACGAGATCGTCCGGGGCTGGGAGGTCGCGAAGGGCGAGTTCGTCGTCGTCGAGGACGCCGATCTCGAGGCGATCGAGCAGAACGACGACTCACGCTCGATCGACATCACGCGGTTCGTCCCGCTCGAGTCGATCGACCCGGTGTACTTCGACCGCACGTACTTCCTGGCGCCCGCGAGCAACGCGGCCCAGCGCCGCCCGTACGTGCTGCTCCTCGAGGCGATGAAGGACACGCAGATGGCGGCGCTCGGCCGCTTCATCCTGCGCGGCCAGGAGCACTCCTCACTGATCCGCGCGCGCGGCGAAGCGCTCGTGCTCGAGACGCTGTTCATCGCGGAGGACGTGCACTCGCAGGCCGAGATCGAGGAGGCGGTCGCCGACACGAAGGTCAAGGACGCGGAGCTCGCGCTCGCGCGCCAGGTGATCGAGAGCCTGGAGGGCGAGTTCGACCCGGGTGAGCTCCAGAGCGAGTACCGGCGCGACCTGCGCGCGATGCTCGAGGCGAAGCTCGCCGGCGAGGAGATCGCGCGTCCGGAGCCCGTCGCCGAGGACGCACCCGTCGTCGATCTGCTCGAGGCGCTACGGCAGAGCGTCGCCGAGGTCTCCTCGAAGAAGGACAACGGGCGCAAGGCGCCCGCGAAGAAGAAGACGGCGGCCCGCCCGAAGGCGAAGACCGCCGCCAGAAAAACCGCGTAGCCGGCCCTAATGCTGCTGGGGCATTGCTCCCAGCGCTTGCAGCTGTGCCTGGAAGAGCGTCTTGTCGATCTTCCCCTGGTAGATCGGCACGCCCTCCTGCAAGCAGACGCGGATCACCTCCTGCCGTTCGATCCCGAGCTCTTTCGACAGCTCCTCGGGCGTGAGGTGATTTGCCATTCCGCTCCTTTCGCCGGTGGTTCCGGATACAAAAAACCCCGCCTCGCGCAGGCGCGCGGACGGGGCTAGAAATTCCTCTCGGACGGGGCAGGCATCAGCGGGCGCCTGCTTTCCGTGAACTGCTCATCGAGTGAAGAATAGACGGCCGCCATGACGGTTGCCAGGAGATTCGACGGGTTCGAGGAGCGGAGCTCCGATTTTCGGGGGACGCGGCTCCAGGCCCTTGTCGGAGGCCCGCCCGACGGCCCGCCCCTCGTGCTCCTGCACGGTCTGGCCGGCTCCCGCTCCAACTGGGCGTTTCTGGCCCCCGAGCTCGCCCGGACGCGCCGGGTGCTCGTGGTCGACCTCCCGGGGCACGGCCGCTCGTCGGCCCTCCCTGCGGCGCCGGGGCTCGGGCCCTACGCCGACCGGGTCGCGAAGCTGGTCGAGGAGGAAGGCCTTGGCCCGGCGGACGTGGCCGGCCACTCGTTCGGCGGTCTCGTGGGGATCCGCCTCGCCGTCCGCCGTCCCGAGCTCGTCCGCAGCCTCGTCCTCGCCGCGGCGGCGGGGATCACGTCCAGCACGGCCCAGGCCGAGCGGATCCTCGCGCTCGTCGGGTGGATCCAGCCGGGCCGGCGAGTGTCGCCGCACTGGCGCGTCGTCGCGCGGAGCCCCGCACTCAAGCGCGCCGTCTTCGGCCACTGGTTCGCGGCCGACCCGGCCGGGCTCGACGACGACGCGGTGGAGGCGGTGCTCGTGGACATCAACCTGCACTCGGACACGCAAAGCGCGCTCCGGGCCCTCGCCGGCGACGACCCGCGCGGCGACCTCCACCTCGTGCAGTGCCCGACCTTCATGCTGTGGGGCGCCAAGGACAACCAGCTGCCGCTGGACGACGCGTTCGACTACTCCCGGCGCCTGCGTGCGCCGCTCCGCACGATCGCGGACTGCGGGCACCTGCTGATCGTCGAGCGCCCAGCCGCGTGCCTCGACGCGGTCGAGAGCTTCCTGGCGGCGCGCTGAAAGCGGAAGGGCCGCACGAGGCGGCCCTTCCCATCGCTTCCCATCGGGGTGCCGAGATTTGAACTCGGGACCTCTCCGACCCGAACGGAGCGCGCTACCAGGCTGCGCCACACCCCGGGACAGCGGCAAAGCGTAGCGGCTCAGATTCTGCGGTGGACGATCGCCGTGCACTCGTCCTCGACGTAGTCGAGCCCGGCCTGCTCGCAGATCGCGCGGGCCTCGGGCGAGCGGAGGTCGAGTTGGAGCCAGAACGCCTTCGCGCCGGCCTCGACGGCCTCTCGGGCGTGCCCGGGCGCGGCCGACTCGGTTCGGAACACGTCCACGAGGTCGATCGGTTCTTCGATCTCCGCGAGCGAGGCAACGCAGGGGACACCGAGCACCTCGGTGCGATGCGGCCGGACGGGGATCACCCGGTAGCCGTGGTGGAGGAGGTAGCGCATGACGCCGTGGCTCGGCCGGGCCGGGTTCGGGGACGCGCCGACGAGCGCGATCGTCTTGGCGTCCCGCAAGATCTGCTCGGGCGACCGCACGCGCCAAGGCTATCCTCGCGCCGTGTCGCTCGCGGCCGTGCTCTTCGACGTCGACTTCACGCTCGCGAAGCCCGGCCCCGACCTCGGGCCCGAGGGCTACACGCGCCTCGGTGCGCGCTACGGGCTCGACCTCGACCCGGCGCGCTACGACGAGGCGCGCCTCGCTGCGTTCGACACGCTCGAGCTGCACCCGGAGCTCGAGCACGACGAAGAGGTGTGGGTGCTCTTCACGGAGCGGATCATCCGCGGCATGGGCGGCGACTCGGATCGCGCGTACGAGTGCGCCGCAGAGATGACGCGCGCGTGGGAGCACGCGCACAACTTCGACCTCTACGACGACGTGCTGCCGACGCTCGAGTCGCTGCGCTCACGCGGTCTGAAGCTCGGCCTGGTCTCGAACACCGCGCGCGACCTCGACGCGTTCGTCGCGCACCACGCGCTCGACGTCGACGCCGCGCTCTCGTCGCGTGCGCACGGCAAGGTGAAGCCGCACGAGTCGATCTTCCTCGCCGTTCTGGAAGAGCTCGGAGTCGCCGCCGCGGAGACGGCGATGGTCGGCGACACGCCGACCGACGACGTGGAAGGAGCACGCGCGCTGGGCATCCGGGCGTTCCTGCTCGACCGCGAGGGGCGGTTCCCGGACGCGGACGCCCGGCTGACCGATCTCCGCGAGCTGCCCGCCGCGCTCGGGCTCGTTTCCTAGCAGCGCTCCGAGCCTTCGCACGACCTGAGCACCTGCACGCGCGGCAGGTCGCCGGTGCGGGTCAGCCGGAGCCGGACCGAGGCTGCGTTGTTGTCGTAGCTCCGCTCGCGCAGCCAACGGTCGGGGTTCGCGCGGTGCACGAGCACGTAGATGCCGGCTGGGACGCCTGTGAGGTCGACGTTCTGGCCGTGGTAGTGCGCCGGGTAGCGGTCGGTGTAGCCGACGGATGACCCCTGCTCGACAGTTCGCGCGCCGGGTGCCCCCTGCGCACAGTTCCCCAGGAAGACGGGCTTGGCAGGCCGCATCCGAGGGGCAGTGCCGTAGTGGTCGGCGAGGCAGAAGCCGCTCTTCCGATCTCGGCCGACGAGCGCGAAGTCGCGGGCGCGGCGGAGCTCGTAACGTTCGAAGTGGATCAGGTGCCAGTGCGTGTGCGTCGTAGACCACGTGTAGCGGAGCACGCCGGCGTCGACGTGCGACTCGGGCCCGCCGCCGGTGACGCGGACGAGCTGCCGCACGGCCATCGTCCGGCCGGATCGCGTGCCGCGGATCCAGATCGGGCCACGGCCGACGTTGTCGACCGCAGACGCGAAGCCGAGCTTGTAGCGGCCTCCGATGCTCGCAACGGCGACCTGCGTCGGTGCGCGCTGCTCGAGGTCGGGGAGCAGCTCCGTGCGTAAGGGGACGCGCCGCACGTCGACGTCCGTGCCGACGCCGAGCGCGCGAGTTGCTCCGTCGGACGCGTACGCGATGACGTTTCCACCTTGGACCGCGAGCAGCTTCGACATGTCGGGGGAGAACGTGGGCGAGGTGGTGTCCACGTCGAGCGTGACGATCCGAATGTCCGAACCGTCGGCAGCCGCCGTCGCGACGCCGGCGGCGCCCGAGAACGCGATCCTGCGGCCGTCGGGTGACCAGTCCGGGTCGGCTCCCGCGAGCAACGCGGAGACGTTGCCGCCGGACGAGGAGACGACCGAGACGATGCCGTCGCGGACGAAGGCAAGTCGTCGCCCGTCCGGCGACCACGCCGGGCGCGCGTCGGCGACTCCGGTCGTGACCTCCCGCGTCGCGCTGCCGTTCCGCCGGGCGACGACGATCCGGCCGTTTCGCACGAACGCGAGCCGGCGGCCGTCCTGCGACCACGAAGGATCGCTGCCCTTCACGATCGTCCGCAGCCCCGTGCCGTCCGAGTTGACCGCGTGCACGACGCCGTCTCGCTCGAAGGCGAGCTCGCGACCGCTCGGCGCCCAGGCGACGGCGACGGCGCCACGGGTGCCCGGGACCCGCTTCGCCGAACCGGACTCGAGGGGAACGCGCCAGACGCCGTCGTCGCGGACGACCAGGAGCTCGGTCCGCGTCGGGCGAGGCTGCGCCGCGTTCGTCGCCGCCACGGCGCCGATCGCGCCGAGCAGCAGCACGAACGCTGCGATCAGAAACCGAGCTCGGCGCGCCACGTCTCCGTATGTTGGCCGAGGCGGGGGACGCCCTGCCGCACCGCCTCGTCGCCGAGGTCATCGGCGGCCTCCTCGAGCGTGGCCACGGGGCCGACCGCGACGTCCTCCGCGTCGAAGAGCTCGAGCCACTCGGCGAGCGTGCGCGCGGCGAAGATCGCGGCGAGCTCGTCCGCCAGCGCCTGCTGGTCGTCGGCGAACTGCAGCGGCGCGAGGTCGGGTCGCCCCAGCAGCGCGCAGAGACGCTCGAAGAAGTGCGCCTCGAGCGCTCCGACGGTGAGCCAGCGCCCGTCGGCGGTCGCATAGATCCGGTAGCAGGCGAGCCCGCCCGTGAGCAGGTGCGGCCTCGGGTCCCCGGCAACGCGGTGCGAGACGAACCGGTGCGATCCGTGCGTCATCGACACGACGAGCCGCGCGCCGCGCCCGGTGCGCTCGCGCTCGAGGAGCGCGGCGAGCACCTCGGCGACGGCCGCGAGTGCGCCCGCCCCGAGGTCGGCGGCCTGGACGGGCGGCAGGGCCGGCGCCGTGTCGGCGAGCGCGCCCGCCCAGCCGAGGTAGTTCAGGTCGTGGCCGGCTCGGAGCGCGTGGCGCCCCTCGACCCCGAAGCCCGTGAGCGAGCAGTAGACGACGCGCTCGGGCACGTCGTCCGGCCCGACACCGAGCCGCGCGGCGACGCCGGGCCGGAAGCCCTCGAGCACGACGTCGGCTCGGGCGCAGAGGGCCCGGCCGAGCTCGGGCTCCGCCTTGAGGTCGCAGACGACCGACTCCTTGCCCGCGTTGAGAGCTGCGTCCCACTGCGGTGCGATCGCGCGCAGCGGATCGCCGTCGGGCGACTCGAGCCGGACGACGCGTGCTCCGAGACGGAGCAGCTCGCGGCTGGCGAAGGGCCCCGGCAGGTGCCGCGTCAGATCGACGACGAGGAGCCCCGCCAGCGGTTGCACCGGCGCGAACCTACACTACGGTTCGTCTGCCTTGACCGAGAGCTCGCTCACGATCGACAAGCGTCGCCTGCTGCTCCAAGCTGCGGTTCGCGTGTTTGCGCGGCGCGGCTTCCACGCAGCGCGCGTCGGCGACATCGCCGAGGAGGCCGGTGTCGCGCACGGTCTGCTCTACCACTACTTCAGCTCGAAGGAAGAGGTGCTGGAGACGATCTTCCGCGAGACGTGGGCGGACCTCCTCGCAGCGGTGCGCGACGTCGAGGAATCGGGCGAGCCTGCGCGCGAGCAGCTGCGCCAGGTCGCAGCGATCCTGCTCCGCTCGTGGCGGCGCGATCCCGACCTCGTGCGCGTGCTCGTCCGCGGTGTCACTCGAAGCGCCGAGCTCGACCGGCGCGTCGGCGACGTCGGCGACGCGTTCGCAGCGATCGAGCGCATCGTTCGGCGTGGCCAGGAGGCCGGCGACCTGCGCCCGGAGCTCGACGCGCGCCTCGCGAGCGTCGTCTTCTACGGCGCGATCGAGGAGATCCTCACCGCCTGGGTGCTCGAGCTGCTGCCGGACGGCGACGAGGACGTCGCACGAGCCGAGCTGACCGTCGTCGAGATTCTCGGCGGCGGGCTAACGACAGGCGGGCTCTGACGAGCGCTGCAGCGCGAAGGCCCAGAGCAGATCGTCCTTGAAGTAGAACGCGCTCGTGACAGTCCCGCGGCGCTGCACCAGCACCGAGTAGTGCCCACACTCGAAGCGAGGCATCGTGCCGTACACGCCGTTCACGCTGAGCGGCGTGTCGCCGAGCCGAACGCCCTTGTTGGTCCGCCAGCCCGTCGGCACCCAGAGCGTGTAGAGCGCCACGGCGCGGCCTCGCTCGAACTCGGCTCCCGTGCCGACCTGGTTGAACTTGCCGTAGGTGAAGTAGAGCGTCCGGTGCCGGCAGCCGCGGCAGACGCCGACGTGGGGGCCCCAGGCCGCGCGCACCTGCGCCTCCGTCGCGCCGAGCCGCACCCCGGCCAGGCTCTTGCCCGGGACGAAGACGCCGGCCTGCGGCAGGGCGAGCACGAACGAGAGGACGGCGGCGAGCACCACCGGCAATGTAGAACACGGCGGTGAGCGACTACGACCGACTCGCCGGTCTCGAGCTCCTCGTCGAGTCCATCGACCTGGAGCGCGGCGAGCTGGCGGTGTCGAGCGGGTTCAAGCGGGTGACGACGACGGTGCGGATCTCCGGCGGGGGACTGACCGGCGAGGGCGAGGACGTCACCTACGAGGCAGACCACCACGACGGCTTCTCGCCGCCCGACCTCTCCGGCACGTGGACCTTCGACGACCTTTCGGAGCGGTTGGGCTCGCTCGACCTCGCGGGCTACCGGCGCTGGGCGTTCGAGAGCGCCGCGCTCGACCTCGCGCTGCGACAGCGCGGCACGTCGTTCGGGGAAGCGGTCGGCCGCGAGTATCGACCGGTTCGCTTCGTCGTCTCGACGCGCGAGGACATCGAGCGCTACCTCGCGGTCCAGCCGACGCTCGAGTTCAAGGTCGACCCGACGAGCGAGTGGTCGCGCGCGTTGATCGACGAGCTCGCCGCGACCGGCCGGATCCGGGTCACCGACCTCAAGGGCTACTACCGCGGCACCGTCGTCGACCAGCCGGCCGACCCGCGGTTGTACCGCGACGTGGTCGAGGGCTTCCCGGACGCCGTGATCGAGGACGCTGCGTTCACGGACGAAACGCGGCCGATCCTCGAAGCCGCCGCGGACCGGTTGAGCTTCGACGCGCCGATCCACTCGGTCGAGGACGTGCAGGCGCTCGAGGTCGACCCGCGCTGGCTGAACATCAAGCCGTCGCGCTTCGGGAGCGTGCGCCGGCTGCTCGACACGATCGCCTACGCCGAGGAGCACGGCATCACGCTGTACGGCGGCGGTCAGTTCGAGCTCGGCATCGGGCGCTCGCACATCCAGACAGTCGCGAGCGTGTACTACGCGGACTCCGCGAACGACGTCGCGCCGAGCCTCTACAACGAACCGCAGCTGCCCGACGACGCGCCCGCCAGCCCGCTCCCTGCGCCGAGCGAGCCCAAGGGGCTCGCGTTCTCGCCCTAGGCGCGCGCCGCGCGCCGCCGTATCCTCGCAGCATGGCCGCGTGCCGCCAGTGCGGCTCGGAGCTGCCCGAGGGCGCCCGTTTCTGCCCCGCCTGCGGGACGGCCGTCGAAGGCCGTCGCGGCGAGGAGCGCAAGGTCGTGACGGTGCTCTTCGCCGACCTCGTCGACTCGACGGGGCTCGGCGACGGTCGCGACCCGGAGGAGCTCCGTGCAGCGGTCAGACCTCATCTGGCCGGGATGCGCGCCGCGCTCGAGCACCACGGCGGCACGTTCGAGAAGTTCGTCGGCGACGCGGTGATGGCGGTCTTCGGCGCGCCCGTCACTCACGAGGACGATCCGGAACGCGCGGTCCGGGCTGCGCTCGCGATCCGCGACTCGATTCCCGGCGTCCGGATCGGCGTGAACACCGGCGAGGCCGTCGTCCAGCTCGGTGCAGGCTCCGGCGCGGGTGAGGGAATTGCAACCGGTGACGTCGTCACGACGACGTTCCGCATCGAGGAGGCGGCCGACGTCGACGCCGTGCTCGTCGGCGAGTCGACGTATCGGGCCACGCAGGGGGCAATCGAGTACGGCGAGCGTCGGCTTCTCCAGGCGCGCGGGAAGGCCGAGCCGGTCGCCGTCTACGAGGCGTTCCGGGCGACCACCGATCTGCGGGCGTCGCACGCGAGCCCGCCGCTCGCTCCCCTGGTCGGCCGCAAGGAGGAGCTGAGCCTGATCCTCGACACGCTCGCCCGAGCTCGCCGCGACCGAACCGTTCAGCTGGTGACGCTGATCGGCGTTCCGGGGATCGGCAAGAGCCGACTCGTCTGGGAGCTCCAGCGCGCGCTCGAGGGCGAGCCCGGGCTCGTCACCTGGCGCCGCGGTCGGTGCCTTCCCGTACGGCGATGGGGTGACGTTCTGGGCCCTCGGCGAGATGGTCAAAGCGCAAGCCGGGATCCTCGAGACGGACGACGCGGCGATGGCGGAGTCGAAGCTGCACGGCGCCGTGCGCGATCTCGTGGCCGACCCGCGCGAGGCCGAGTGGGTCGAGGGCCACCTGCGGCTGCTGCTCGCGCTCGACGCTCCGGTAGGCGAGCGTCGGGAAGATGCGTTTGCTGCCTGGCGCCGCGCGTTCGAGGCGCTCTCGGCCTGGGGCCCGCTCGTGCTGGTGGTCGAAGACCTTCACTGGGCGGACGAGGGCCTGCTCGACTTCCTCGACCATCTGGCCGACTGGGCGACGAGTGCGCCGCTCGTCCTGATCTGCACCGCGCGGCCCGAGTTGCGTGAGCGGCGGCCGACGTGGGGAGCTCGTGCGAACGCAGTCACGATCGCGCTTGCCCCGCTGAGCGATGCGGAGACGGGCACGCTCGTCGGCTATCTGCTTCGGCAGCCGCTCGTTCCGTCCGAGTTCAGGGAGGCGCTGCTCGCGCGCGCAGAGGGGAACCCGCTGTACGCCGAGGAGTTCGTCCGCATGCTCGTCGATCGCGGCTTTCTCTACCGCAACGACGGGGGCTGGCAGCTGCGCGAAGGCGAGCTGCCACTGCCCGAGTCGGTGCAAGGAATCATCGCAGCGCGGATCGACGCGCTGCAAAGGGACGAGAAGCTCGTGCTCCAGGATGCGGCGGTGATCGGCCGCGGCTTCTGGCCGGACGCGGTTGCGGCCGTCGGCGACCTCGAGCCCCCGGAGGTCGGGCTCACGCTTCGGTCGCTGGAGCAGAAGGAGCTCGTCCGGCGGCTCGCCACGAGCGCCGTCGCGGGCGAGCACCAGTACTCCTTCCGCCACGCGCTCGTCCGCGACGTCGCGTACGGGCAGATCCCCCGTGCCGAGCGAACGCGCCGGCACTTGCTCGCGGCAACCTGGATCGAGTCGCTCGGGCGCCGGGAGGATCATGCCGAGACGCTCGCCCATCACTACCTCGCCGCGGTGGAGTACGCCGAAGCCGGCGGCGAGGAGAGCTCGTCCTTCGCGGATCGTGCGCAGCGGGCTCTCCGCGAGGCAGGCGATCGGGCGTTGTCACTGAGCGCGTTCGCGACTGCTGCGCGCTTCTTCGACGGCGCGCTCGACCTCTTGCCGGGGAACGCCCCCGAGCGGCCGCTCGTGCTCTTCAGCCTCGGCAAGGCGCTCTCGCGGAGCGCTTCCCCGGACGAGGGCGTGTTGGAAGCCGCGCGCGACGCGCTCCTCGCCGCGGGTGACGTCGATCGCGCCGCCGAATGCGACGTCATCGTCGGCGAGCTGCTCTGGCGCAGCGGCCGGCGCGAGCAGGCGTTCGAGCGAATGAACGCGGGAATCGAACGGCTCGAAGGCCGTCCGGCGTCGTACTCGAAGGCCTACGCGCTCAGCACGCTGTCGAGGTTCCAGATCGCGGCTGACGATGCCGAGGCGGCGATCGAGCTCGCGCGTGCGGCGATGGAGATCGCCGAGAAGCTGGAGCTCGACGAGCTTCGTGCGCACACGCTGAACACCGTCGGTGTCGCCCGGGCGACCAGAGGCGACCGCCAGGGGCTGGTCGACCTCGAGCGAAGCATCGAGATCGCCGTCGGCGCGAGCTCGCCCGAGAGCATCCGGGGCTACTTCAACCTCGGGAGCATGGAGGCGAACTTCGGCGACCTGCGGCGCGCGGCCGAGCTCCACACGCAGGCCCGCGTGCTCGCCGAGCGTTACGGCGACGCCGCCTGGACCGACTGGCTCGAGGCGGAGCGCGTCTACCAGCACTACTGGGCGGGCGAGTGGGATGCAGCCGCAGGAACTTGCCGAGCGGCTGCTCGGGAAGGTGCGGGACGGCGCCACGGGCCGGCTCGAGCTGGACGGCTCGCTCGTGAGCGGTTGGATCGCGCTCGCTCGCGGGGACGTCGAGTCGGCAGTCGTGAACGCCGATCGCGCACACGCCTTCAGTCGCATCGCAGACGACCCTCAGAACCTCTACCCCGCGCTCGCATTTCGCGCCCGCGCGCTGCTCGAGGCGGGACGACGTGCCGAGGCCGCGCAGAACGTCGAGGAGCTGCTCGCCGCGCTCGCGACCACGCCGTCGCTTCCCTCCTTCTGGGTCCTCGACCTCGCTGTCGCGCTGGGGCAGCTGGGCGGGGGGCCGGAGCTCGCGCAGGCGGCGAGCGCGACGCCGTCCACGCGCTGGCTCGAGGCCGCGCTCGCCTATGCCGAGGGAGACTTCAGCAAGGCGGTCGACATCTGCAGCGGAGATCGGAGCGTCGCCCGAGGAGGCGTACGCTCGACTCGCCGCCGCCCGCGCCGCGCTCGCGGACGGGCGGCGGGCGGAGGCCGAGCTCCAGCTCGTCGCCGCACTCGAGTTCTACCGCCGAGTCGGGGCGGCCTCGTACAGTCGAGAGGTCGAAGCTCTACTCGCCGGGTAAGCCAACTATCCCCGCTGATTCTTCCGCTCTAGGCGCGACAAGAGCTCGACGACGCCCTTCGCAGCGAGCGTTTCCTCGAGGAACTTCTGAGCGCCGGGGCCGTGGGCCGTCACTCGTGCCTTGTCCTTGCCGTTCTCCCAGACGATCGCTGTGACGCTCACGCCTGCCGGTGTCGCCGCGACGATCGCGTCGAACACGCAGACGGGATCGCCGTTGCAGTGCTCGATGACAGGCGGTGATCCCGTGTCGACATCTCCGTTCCAGTGGGGCAAGTCGCCTCCCTTCGCCGCATGCATTACCCCTTGTTGCGTGCCTCCGCGTCCTTCTCCTCGGACGTCTTGAACTTGCGAAGATTTTTCGCCGCGAAGTACTCCAGGACGTCCTTCGCGTGCGTCCCGCTCACCGTGATGTGGACGCGGCGGTTGAACTTCCCCTGCTCCCACGAGACGGCGAGCACCTCGGTGTCGTCACCGTACGACTCCGCCTTGGCGCGTATGTCCGCCTCGATCCCGCTCGGGTTCTTGCCGAAGCTCTCGGCGAGATGCGGCGGTGTCTCCGCATCCACGTATCCGTTCCAGTGGGGCATCCTTCTCCTCCCGTTGGGACGAAAGGTGATCTTCCGGCACCGGGGCGCCGGTTGCAAGTGCGGGGCGCTCAGCCGCCTGCGGCCACGGGCGGGCCGGGCTCGCGCGCGAGCAGCGCGGGGCCCCAGGCCGCCAGCGGCGAGATCGCGCCGTCGCGGCCGTTCAGCTGGCGGTAGCCGAGCGCGTGCTCGGCCTGCATCAGCTTGTGGATCTGCGTCGTGCCCTCGTAGATGATCGGCGCGCGCGCGTTCCGGAAGTAGCGCTCGATCCCGTACTCCGCGCTGTAGCCGTACGAGCCGTGGATCTGGATCGCGTTGTGCGCGGACTTGAACGCCGACTCCGTCGCGTGCCACTTCGCGAGTGACGTCTCGCGCGTGTTCCGCACGCCCTCGTTCTTCAGCCACGCCGCCTGCATCACGAGCAGCTTCGACGTCTCGTAGTCGAGCACCATCTGCGCGATCAGGTCCTGCACGAACTGGTACTTGCCGATCGGCTGGCCGAACGTCTGCCGCTCGCGCGCGTACTCGACCGAGCGCTCGAGACACGCGCGGATCACGCCGCACGCGCCCGCGGCCACCGTGAAGCGGCCCTGGTCGAGCGAGTACATCGCGATCTCGAAGCCCTGCCCCTCCTCGCCGATCAGGTTCTCCGCGGGCACCTCGACGTTCTCGAAGAAGAGCTCGCCCGTCGAGCCCGCCCAGATGCCGAGCTTGTGCTCGGTCTCGCGCGACGTGAAGCCCTTCATCCCCTTCTCGAGCACGAACGCGGAGATGCCCTTGTGCTTCGCGCCCGGGTCGGTCTTCGCGAAGACGAGCGCGTGGTCGGCGACGGTCGCGTACGAGATCCAGTTCTTCTGGCCGTTCAGCACGTAGACGTCGCCCTCGCGCCGCGCGGTCGTGCGCATCGCGGCGACGTCGGAGCCGGCCTCGGGCTCGGTCAGCCCGAAGCACGCGAGCTTCTCGCCCTTCGCCTGCGGCGTCAGCCAGCGCTGCTTCTGCTCCTCGGTGCCGTAGCGCAGAAGCGACAGCGAGTTCAGCCCGACGTGGACGGAGATCAGGGTGCGAAACGCCGCCTCGCCGCGCTCGATCTCCTCGCAGGACAGCGCCTCGGCGACGAAGTCGAGCCCCGCGCCTCCGTATTCCTCCGGGATCACGATCCCGAGCAGCCCGAGCTCGGCCATCCCCTCGATCAGCTCGAGGTCGAGCTTGTGGTCGATGTCGTTCTGGACCGCGACGGGCAGCACGCGCTCGTCGACGAAGGCCCTGACGGTGTCCTGGATCAGCCGCTGCTCGTCGGTGAGGGCGAAGTCCACGTCGAAAGCCTAGTTAGAAGTTCGTGTCGATCGTGCGGAAGAACCAGAGCGAGCTCGTCCACCACACGACGAGCAGCACGGTGAAGAGCAGGCCGCCCGCGATCGGCAGCACGGGGACGGGGAAGCGCTTGAGCCTCACGATCGTCACCTTGGCTGCGTAGGCGCCGAAGAACGCGCTGCCGGCGAGCGAGTGCGCGTACGAGCGCGTGGTTCCGGTCTGGAAGCCGAGCAGGAAGATGCAGTGGTACGCGACCGGAAGCACGAGCACGAAGGCGAGCCGGCCCGTCCACCTGTGCACCGGGTTGACCCACGCCGGCTTTTCCCACGGAAGCTTCCGGAAGATCCACGCTGCGGTGAAGAGCTGGAGCAACGCGCACGCCAGCGCTGCGCTCGCGAGCCAGACCTTCATGTGGATCGTGTCGCTGAAGCCGAGGTCGAAGTACGAACCGCCCTGCCCACCCACCTCCTTCGCGAGGATCCCGGCACTCAGCGCGAAGAGCGCGAACGCGACGATCGGTGCCGCCAGCCACCGCGGCGGGCGCCGCTCGACGGCCGGTACGGGCGCCGCGGTCACAGGGCAATCCAAACGCACCCGCGCGTCGCAGGCAAGGCTAGGCTCCGGCCCCGTGTCTCTTGCGCTGACCGCGGCCTCGCTACTCGCCGCCGCATCGCTGACGCCACAGCAGCAGGCCGCGCTCGTCGTCGTCTCCGGGCTGCCGGCCCCACCGGGCGTCGGTGGGGTGATCGTGCAGGGCTGGAGCAGGGACCTGCCGCGGCCGAAGGGGGCGCTCGTCTACGTCGACCAGGAGGGCGGCGAGGTGCGTGCGTTCAAGGCCGATCCGCCGAGCTCGCCCGCCTCCTCCTACCGATCGGGTCCCGCCGCGTTCGCGGCCGGTCGCGCCGCCGGCCGTTCCCTGAAGGCGCGCGGCGTGCACGTCGACCTCGCGCCGGTCGTCGACCTCCCAGACGGACCGCTTGGCTCGCGCCACTTCCGGCGGCCCGAGTTCGCCGTCTCGTTCGCGCGCGGCCTCGCCGCGGCGGGCGTTGGCGCCTGCGCGAAGCACTTCCCGGGCCTCGGCTCGACGCCGATCTCCACCGACGAGCGGCCGCACGTCGACGGCACGATCCGCGCGACCGAGATCGCCGCGTTCCGCGCCGCGGTTCGCGCCGGTGTCCCGTGCGTGATGACGAGCAACGCGTTCTACGACGGCGCGCCGTACCGCGCGTCGATCTCGTCGGACACCTACCGTCGACTGCGCGCGCTCGGCTTCGACGGCGTCGCGATCACGGACTCCCTGTCGATCGTGAAGTCCGCGCCCGTCGAGCGCTGGGCGCCGCAGGCGATGCTCGCCGGCGCCGACCTCTTGCTCTTCACGAGCGCTGCGCACGCGCGGCGCGCGATCGCCGCGCTCCTGCCGCTCGCGCGCGCAGGCAAGCTCGACGTCAGCGTCGAGCGGGTGCTGCGCTTCCGATCCCGGCTGCTGCGAGCTCGGCGTCCGTGAGCTCGTAGCCGCGCTGGATCAGGGCGCGCTTCGCGGGCTCGGTCCACTCGGCGCCGCGGCGAAGGCGCGACTCGAGCGCGACGCCTTCCGCTCCGGCACGCACGGTGATCCGCGGCAGCGCGCGCTCGCGCTGAAACGGGAACTCCGAGCCGAGCACGCGACGCTCGACCGCCTGTGCGAGCTCTTCGGACGCTCCGTGGTCGCGGACGAGCTGCGGCAGCTCGCGCGCGAGCCGCTCCAGCTCGTGGATCGACTGGTCGGTCTGGTCGGCGTGACGCTCCTCGAGCGCCGTGCCGCGAAGGACGGACAGCCGCATCAGGCGCGTGATCATGTCGATGTAGTGCGCCGGCTCGCCGCGGCGGTCGCGCGACTCCGCCTCCTCGAGCTCGGCGATCAGCGCGCGCACCGGCGGGACGCGCCGGAACGGACGCAGTCGGCGCTTGAGCGTCGTGAGCGCGCGGACGTCGAAGCGCGGGTACTCGGCGAGGTAGCGGAACGCGACGATCATGTCGACCTCCGGCCGCGCGTATGCGTACGCGAGCGGGAAGTTGCGCGTCCACGCGCCGTCGGTCGCGATCCGGTCGCCGACGCGCAGCGGCAGCACGAGCGTCGAGATCGCCGCCGAGGCGAGGATCGCCTGCGCCATCACGTCGGGCGGCGTCTCGCGCGACGAGTACGCGAGCTCGAAGTCGTTCTCCGAGGCCCGCTCGGTCTGGGTGACGTCGGACGCGAAGACGACGAGCTCCCGGTCGGAGTGCGAGAGCTCCTCCGAGAGCGCGACGAGATCGCCGACCTTGCGGTCGATCGTCGCGGGGAGGGTGTACTCGTGCAGCCCGATCAACGGCAGCTGCCAGAGCCGGTTGGGCCGGAACACCTCGTCCGGCCGCAGGCCGATCAGGAACTCCTCGAGCTCGTCGAGGCGATCGACCGCGGCCATCACCCCGGCCAGCGCGCCCGCCGACGTGCCGAAGATCCACCCGACCCGCGGCCACAGCTCGCTCTCGGCCAGGCGCTTCAGGAAGCCGGCCTCCATCAGTACCCCGTTGATCGCGCCGCCCGAGAGGACGACCGCGACGTCCCGCTCTTTCGCCATCTCCACAGGATGCACTACGATTCGGTTGACTGACTAGTCAATCGACCGGGACGGAGCGGCATGGCGACGATCGATGCGGGCGTAGGAACGGGCGTTTCCTTCGCCCTGACGGACGAGCAGAAGGCCCTCCGCGAGCTCGCGCGCGAGTTCGCGGCCAACGAGATCCGGCCGAAGGCGGCCGAGTACGACGAGCACTCGACCCACCCTGCGGACGTGGTCGCGAAGGCCCACGAGCTCGGGCTGATGAACCTCCACGTCTCCGAGGAGCTCGGCGGCCTGGGGCTCTCGGCGTTCGACGGGATGCTCGTCGGGGAGGAGCTCAACTGGGGCTGCTCCGGCATCGGCACGGCGATCGGCGCCAACGGGCTCGGCGCGGGCCCGGTCCTCCTCGCCGGCTCGGAGGAGCAGAAGGCGCAGTGGCTGCCGCCGCTCCTCGAGGAGCCGATCCTCTGCTCGTTCGGGCTCAGCGAGCCCGACGCGGGCTCCGACGTCGCGCGGATGAAGACGACCGCCGTCCGCCGCGGCGACGAGTACGTCCTCAACGGCTCGAAGACGTTCATCACGAACGCGGGCTACGCAGCGTGGACGGTCGTGTTCGCGAAGACCGACCCGTCGCAGGGCCACAAGGGCATCTCGGCGTTCATCGTCCCGATGGACACGCCCGGCGTGACGATCGAGAAGCACCTCGACAAGATGGGCCAGCGCTCGACCGACACCTCGGCGTTCGCGCTCACCGACGTCGTCATCCCCGCCGCGAACCTGCTCGGCGAGGAGGGCGAGGGCTTCAAGATCGCGATGCGCACGCTCGACTTCACTCGACCCGGCACCGCTGCGGGTGCGGTCGGCGTCGCGCAGGCGGCGTACGAGCACGCGGTCGAGTACGCCAAGGAGCGCGTCACCTTCGACGTGCCGATCGCGATGCACCAGGGCGTCAACTTCATGATCGCCGACATGGCGACGCAGATCGAGGCCGCGCGCCTGCTCGTCTGGCAGTCGGCGTGGTTGCACGACCTGGGCCAGCGTGCGACGCTGCAGTCGTCGTTCGCGAAGCTCTTCGCGGCCGACACGGTGATGAAGGTGACGACGGACGCCGTGCAGGTCTTCGGCGGCTACGGCTACATCAAGGAGTACCCGGTCGAGAAGCTGATGCGCGACGCGAAGCTGTTCCAGATCTACGAGGGCACCTCGCAGATCCAACGGCTCGTGATCGCGAAAGAGATTTTCCTGCCGCGTGGCGCTTGAGATCGACCTGTCCGGGCGGGTCGCTCTCGTCACGGGCGGCTCGCGCGGGCTCGGGCGTGCCGACGCGCTGACGCTGGCGCGCGCGGGCGCGGATGTCGTGATCGCCGACATCCAGGTGGAGTCCGACGACTCGGACGTCGCCGAGTGGGGGCCGCTCGCCCAGGTTGCGAAGGCGCAGGGGATCGTCTACACCGAGGCGACCGCGCGCGAGATCCAGGAGCTCGGCCGCCGCGCCGCCGCGATCAAGTGCGACGTGACCGACCGGGAGCAGGTGGACGCGACGGTCGCGCGCGCGGTCGAGGAGTTCGGCTCGGTCGACATCCTCGTCAACAACGCGGGCACGCTCGACCACGCCGCGCAGTTCCACAACCAGTCGCCCGACCTCTGGCAGCGCGACCTCGACGTCAACCTCACCGGCGCGTTCAACTGCTCGCAGGCCGTCTGGTCCGCACATGCGGGAGCGCGGCTGGGGCCGGATCGTGAACATGGCTTCCGTCGCAGGCACGCTCGGCGGGTTCGGCCAGGCGAGCTACTCGACGACGAAGGCGGGCCTCCTCGGCCTGACCAAGACGCTGGCGATGGAGGGCGGTCGCCACGGGATCACCTGCAACGCGATCGTGCCCGGGGTGATCGGCACCGAGGCGTTCCACTTCGCGAACGCCGAGATGAACGAGCGAATCGTCAACCGCACCGTGTTCAAGCACGCGGGAGACCCGCAGGACGTCGCGAACGCGATCGCCTTCCTCTGCTCCGACCTCGCCGCCTACATCACCGGCGTCGGGCTCAACGTGAGCGGCGGGATCGAGCTGTTCGCGTTCTGAAAGGCCTCGCCAGGGGCGGCTACTCTGCCTCCGTTGGCGGTCCGGGCACAGAAGGGCGTGCAGAGCGCGCGTAGGCGACGCGCGCGCTCGCGGCTGCTCTTACAGGCCCTGGCGGCGGCGGTCGCCGTGGCGCTCGCGCTCGCCGCGCTCTTCGGCGCCGTCTTCGCCGGCTCGCCCTCGAAGATCCCGGCCGGCGTCACGATCGCGGGCGTCAGCGTCGGCGGGCTGACCCCGTCGGCGGCCCAGAAGCTCCTCGAGCGGCGAGCGGCTGCGCTCGAGAACGTGCCGGTCACCTTCTTCAGCGGCTCGAAGCGCTGGCAGATCACGCCGCACCGGCTCGGCGTCGAGGCCGACTGGGCCGCGGCGGTGGACGCCGCCCGGCGCCAAGGGGAGGGCCTCGGCCCGTTGCGGGGGTTCCAGCGCGTCCGGGTCCGGGTCTTCGGCGCCGACATCGCGCCGCCGGCCCAGGTCTACGAGCCCGCGCTCGAGTACCAGCTCGGACAGATCGCGCTCCAGCTCGACCAGCCGAACCGCGAGGCGGCGATCGTGCTCAACGGATTGAAGCCCGTGCTCGTCGAGGGGCAGGCGGGGAGAAAGCTGAACCGCGATCGGGCTGCCGCGACCATCGTCGGCGCGCTTGCCTCGCTGTCGCGCGCGGAGACACCGCTGCCGGTCGACGTCGACCGCGTCACCGTGACCGCCGAGGACCTCCAGCCCGCGCTCGCGCAGACGCGCCGCGCGCTCTCGGCGCCGATCCGGCTCGAGCTCGGGAAGACCTGGTGGCGACTGCGCCAGGCGAGGATCGCGGAGCTGCTCGCGCTGCCGCGCGACGGCTCGCGCAAGCTCGCGATCGGCGGTCCCCGAGCCGAGGCCTGGTTCGAGCGGTTCGGGGGGCGCGTGGGGAAGCCGCCCAGCGACGCACGGTTCCGCTCGAACAGCAACGGCGACGTCGTGATCACTCCGAGCTCCGACGGGATCAAGCTCGACGTCGCGGCGACCAGTCGCGAGATCCTCGCGGCCGCGCTCGCACCGCCCGCGGGTCGCGTCGGCGACGTCGTGGTCGCGAAGCACTCGCCCGAGCTCACGACCGCGAAGGCGCGCGGGCTCGGGATCACGCGCGTGCTCGCGTCGTACTCGACCTACTACTCCGGCACGGCCGACCGGACCCAGAACCTGCAGCTGCGCCGTGAAGCTCCTCGACGGGACACTCGTTGCGCCCGGCGGCACCTTCTCGCTGAACGAGGCCGTCGGGCCGCGCACGCTCGAGCGCGGCTTCCGGCTCGCGCCCGTGATCGTCGGCAACGAGTACGAGGAAGACGTCGGCGGTGGCGTCTCCCAGGTCGCGACGACCGTCTTCAACGCGGCGTGGGAGGCGGGCGTCAAGGTGGTCGAGCGAAACCCGCACTCGCTGTACATCAGTCGCTACCAGCTCGGCCGCGACGCGACGGTCAACTACCCCGACCTCGACCTGAAGTTCCGCAACGACACCGGCGACTGGCTGGTCGTGCTCGGCGCGTCGGGAAGCAACGGGATCGCGATCACGCTCGCGGGAACACCCACCGGTCGTCGGGTCGTAAGCGAGGCCGGTCCGCTCGTCGTGACCGGCAAGCCGCCGGAGAAGCGGGTCAAGGACCCGAAGCTCACCGTCGGCACGGAAGTCGTGGAGGAGCTCGGCTCGTCGCCTCAGTCGGTCTCGGTCACGCGCACCGTCTACAACCAGGACGGCAGCGTGCTGTACGAGGAGACGTGGCGGACGAACTACCGCGGCGAGAAGCGCGTGATCCGCGTCGGCACGAAGAAGAAGGTAGAGGAGCCGAAGCCGCCAACGACGTCGACGCCGACCACCACGACGCCGACGACGACGACGAAGCCCCCGGCCCCGCCGCCGCCTAAGCCGTAGCCTCGGCCTTCGCGATCGCCTCGATGAGCCACGGCGGGACCCGCGTGGGGAGGAAGGTCACGGCGCTCACGCACGCGTGCGCGGTCTCGCCGTCGGCGATCGTCGTTCCGTCCCGGTCGACCTCGTAGACGAAGCGGAAGCGCGCCCCGCGCACGTCACGGCAGCTCGTCCTGACGACCAGGCGGTCGTCGAAGCGCGCCGGCTCGCGGTACCGGACGTGCGACTCGGTCACGATCGCCTCGACGCCCAGGTCGCGGAGCGCCTGATAGCCGCCGGTGAAGCGCTCGAGATACTCGACGCGGGCGAGCTCGAACCAGACGAGGTAGACGCTGTTGTGGATGATCCCCTGCGCGTCGGTCTCGGCGAAGCGGGCCCGGACCTCGGTCGTGGAGGCGTACGACACGAGGTCTATCTTCCCGCAGGCCGCGAGGGTTTACTTCCATCGCAAACCTGCTATATAGCAAGTATGAGATACGACCCTGACGCCAGGATCGAGCGACTCGAGCAGCTCGTCGAGCAGCTCACGCGCCGCCTGGAGCAGGTCGAGAGCATGTTCGAGCCCGACCCCGAGCCGCCTCCGGCGCCGGCCGCGGTCAAGCCGGCTGCGCCTGCGCCGCCGCCACAGCAGGCTGCGCCGCCCGCGCCGCCTCGCCCCTCGTTCGACCTCGAGGAGCTGCTCGGCGGCCGCGTGCTCGCGTGGGCCGGTGCCGTCGCCGTGTTCATCGGCGTCGTCTTCTTCCTCGCCACCGCGCTTCGGCGCGGCTGGATCGACGAGCCGACGCGCGTCGTCCTCGCCTACCTCGGCTCGACGGCGCTCCTCGCCGTCGGCCTCTACCTCTACGAGCGCAAGGGCCGCAGCCAGGCGGCGCTCGCCGCCGTCGCCGCGGCGATCGCGTCGCTCTACGCCTCGACGACTGCCGCCACCACGCTCTACGACCTCGTCGACCCCGCGCTCGGCCTCGCCGTCGCGCTCCTCGTGGGCGCGACCGCAACGGCGATCGCCGTGCGCTGGGACTCGCGCGAGCTCGCCGGCATCGGGATCGTCGGCGCCGTGCTCTCTCCCGTCCTCGTCGACGCCGGCACGACCGGTGTCGCGCTCGCGTTCATGGCGATCGCCCTCGCCTCCGCGGTCGGCGTGCTCCTCTGGAAGCGCTGGGACTGGCTGGCGTTCGCCGCGTTCCTGACAAGCGCGCCGCAGCTCGTCGCCTGGCTCGCCGACTCGTACCAGGACTCGCTCGTCCTTGCGCTCGTTGTGCTCGCGGCGTTCTGGCTGCTCTACGCCGTCGCAGCCGTCGGCTACGAGCTGCGCGACCGGACGCAGGACCTGCGTTTCTCGTCGGCCGGCCTCCTGCTCGGCGACGCGATCCTGACCTCGGCCGCGGGTTGGCTGATGCTCGACGAGTCCGGGCATTCCGACGCAGCGACGGCCTGGGTGATCGGGGTCGCGCTCGTTCACGTGCTCCTCGGCGCCGCAACCCTGCGCGGGCGCATCTCGCGAGAGATCTCGCTGCTCCTGCTCGCCGTCGGCATCGGCCTCTCCGCGATCGGCGCCGCGCTCGCTCTCGACGGGCCTGCGCTCGTCGCGGCCTGGTCGGTCGAGGCCGTGCTGCTCGCCTGGCTCGCCCGCCGGCTGAAGCGGGACCGCGGCTACGTCGCCGCCGTCGGCTTCCTTGCGGCCGCGTCGGCGCACGTGTTGCTGTTCGATGCACGGCCGGACCAGCTCGTCGAGTCGCCCGAGTGGTCGGCTGTCGTCGCGCTCGTGCTCGTCAGCGCCGCGGCCGCGACCGTCTCGAGGCTCTACCGAGGCCCGTGGGCGGAGTTCACCGATGCGCTCGACCTGCTCGCGCTCGCCGGGGTCGCGTACGTCGTGCCGATCGCGCTGGAGGGCGTGCCCGTCGTCGTCGCGTGGGCGGTGCTCGCCGTCGCGCTGGCATTCCTCACGAAGCGCGGTCTCGTCGAGCTGGGCGGGATCGCTCCGGCGCTGTTCGTCGGCCTCGCGGCCGCGCACACGCTCTTGATCGAGGCACCGCCGCCGCTGTCGCTCCGAGACGGTGTGGACGATCTCGGCAGCGCGTTGCTCGCGGTCGTGGCCACGACGATCGCCGCCCTCGTCGCATCGCGACTCTCGCCGGACCCGCTCGACAAAATGCTCGCGCTCGTGGGCGCCGCCGGCGCGATCTACGCGCCCTCGATCGCGATCGTCGACCTGACCTCCGGCGGCGAGCTCGCGCCGGGCCAGACGCCGCAGGTGCTGCTCTCCGCCTTCTGGAGCGCCACCGGGCTCGCGGCGGTCGTCTACGGGCTCGCGCGCGACGACAAGCGCTTTCGACTCGGCGGCCTCGCGCTGCTCGGGCTCGCGGCGGCCAAGGTCATCGTCTACGACCTCAAGGAACTGGACGAGATCTACCGCGTGCTCTCGTTCGTCGCGCTCGGGCTGCTCCTGCTCGCGGGCGCGTTCGCGTACCAACGGATCCGCAAGGAGGAGGAGACCGCGTGAAGCTCGTCGCCGTCCTCGCGGCGACGTCGCTCGCCGCCGGCGTTCAGCAGAGCGACTTCCGCTACACGCGCGCTCTTCCCGACCAGGTCGCGAGCGGGAAGGTCGGGTTCGAGCCCGACGGTCTGCTGCTCGCGCACACGTGTTGCTCGAACTTCGCAGACCTCCGTGTCGTCGACGCGAACGGGGCGCAGGTTCCCTGGCGCTTCGTTCCCGACGATCGCGTCCAGGTCGGCCTACCCGCGACCGTCCTGAACAGCGGTCGACAGGGAAACGTCGCGGTCGCGCTCGTGGACGTCGGTCCGGCCCGGCGTGTGTACGAGCGCGTCGAGCTCGGGATCGCCGGGGGCAACTTCGTCGGCCGGGTGACGGCGCTCGGTGCGGACGCCCGGGGTGGTCCGTTCACGACCCTCTCGACCACAACGGTGTACGACGTGACCGGGGCGAAGCGTGCGCGGAGCACGACGATCGTGCTGCCGCCGACCGACCAGCGCTTCCTCCAGCTGCGAGCAACGGGAGTCAGGAGGATCACGAACGCGACCGTGCTCGGCGAGCACGAGCGAACGAACCTCGTGCGACGCCGACACGCCGTGCTCTCCGGCTCGAGGGAACGAGGGCGCGCAACGGTCTACACGCTCGACTTCGGAGTGAGCGGGACGCCGGTCACCAGGCTCGAGCTCAGTACGCTCGAGCCCGCAACCTACGACCGCCCCGTCAGGGTGGACGGTTCAAACGACCGGCACACGTTCGTGCAACTCGCGAACGGCCGGATGACGCGCGCACCGCGACTGCTCTCACCCCCGATCGAGCTGGACTCGACCTACCGCTATCTCCGGGTCACGATCGAGAACGGCGACGATCCTCCGCTCCGAGGCGTTCGAACCGAGACGTACGGTCCGTCGTTTGCGCTGATGGTGGAAGGTGGCCACCCGCCCCCGCTCCGGCTGCTCTACGGCGGGGACGTGGACGCGCCGAGCTACGAGTACGCCCGGCTGCCCGTCGATCGGCCCGTCGGGGTGCTCGAGCCCGCGCGCCTTGCGCCAGAACGGCCGAACCCGGCGTTCGAGCTTCCCGGCGAGCCGTTCGGCGAGCGACACCGGTGGCTCGTGCAGGTCGCGCTCGGGCTCGCGGCGCTGGCAGTCGCCGCCGCGGGCCTCCTCGCGTTTCGCCGACGCGCCTAGCTTGCGACGCGGCGGAGCGGTTTCTCGTCCAGCACCCGCTGACAGGCCGAGCAGATCTTCCGCTCGATCTCGTACGGGACACCGCTACGCTGACGAATCGCGCGGAGGGTAACGCTCGTGTGCTTGTGGGGCTCGGTCCGGGTCTGTTGCACGCTCATCTCCGGCTAAAGGTAGGACGGTCTTCGGATGACTACGACGCTCAAAAGGGTCATTGGTCTCCTGTTGGGGACGGGTTCTTACGCACTGCTTACAGTCCTGCTCGCCGGCTGCGGCGGCGGGAGCTCCGAAGAAGCTTCTCGGCCTCCGGCGGCGCCGATGACCGTGACGGTCACGACGACGGTCACGACCACGGTCACCGCGACCCCGTGCGAGGCCGCGGTCGAGCGGCGGGTCTCCGACACGCTGGCGTACGGGGCGGCGGCACGGCGAAAGCTCCGGATCTACAACCGGCCCGACGGCCGCCCTGGGGAGCGCTTCAACAAGCTGAACCTGAACGGCGTGCCGACCGTCTTCGGAGTCGTCGCACGCCGGGTCGAGGACGATTGCTCGCCGAGCTGGTACCAGGTGCGGCTTCCCCGCCGGCCGAACAGGCGGCTCGGGTGGGTGCGCGCCGCCGACGTGACGGTTGCCGAGGTCGAGACGCGGCTCCTCGTCGATCTCTCCGAGCGCCGCGTCACGCTGTTCCGATCGGGCCGGCGCGTGCTCTCCACGCGCGCGGCGGTCGGGTCGACTTCCACGCCGACGCCGACCGGGACGTTCCACGTCGACCAGCGCCTGTACTCCGGTGACCCGGGCGGCCCGTTCGGGCCCTCGGCGGTCGGGATCGCCGCCTACTCGGAGGTGCTGACCGGTTGGGCGCAGGGGGGCCCGATCGCGATCCACGGGACGAACCGGCCCGACCTGATCGGTCAGGCGGTGTCGAACGGGTGCATCCGGGTCCGCAACGAGGTCGTGAAGCGGATCTTCGCCGCGACGCGCTCGGGCACGCCGGTCGTGATTCAGGAGTAGGGGTTCGGGACGATCGAGCTCGACGTTCCGGTCGGCCGGCGTTCCCCGCCGGTCGTCGAGCCCGTCGCGCCCGTTGTCCGCCTGCGGATCGTTGTAGGACAGCTCGCGCGCGATCGACGCGAGCCACTCGACCTCTCTCGCGCTCAGCCGAGACCCACGACGCGCAGGGCGAGAGCCCGGCCGCGCCGGCGCACCCTGGTCGAAGATCGTCCCGAAGATCGAGAGCGTGCCGTCGGCGTTGTCGACCAGGTCGAGCAGCCGCGATTGCTGCGGCCAGTCGGCGTGCGACGCGGTGACGATCTCCCAGAAGCCGCCGCCGGGGCGCGTGTGCGCGGCGATCCGGTTGCGGTGCTGGTGTCCCGCCACGAACGCGACGACGCCGCGATGCCGCAGGAACAGGCACTCGACGGGCTCCGGCGCACTCGCGCACGAGCCGCTGCCGAGGTGCACGTCCGCGGCGCCGTTCGTCATGCTCACGATCGGGTGGTGCCCGAACGCGACGATCACCTCGCGCCGGGCCTCGGCCGCGGTCAGCTCCGCGTCGAGCCACAGGAACTGCGTTCGGTCGACGTTCCCCTGGTCGCCGCTGTCGCCCACGGTGTCGAGGACGACGAAGCGGACTCCCGGCTTCGGCGTGAACGCGTAGTAGCCGATGCCTCGCGGCGCATCGGAGGCGCCGTAGCCGTGGCCGTTGGGGAGGCCGCGCGTCCGGAAGTGCTCCTGCAGGTACTCGGCGCGCGAGAGCAGCTTGCGCCGCGCGTCGCGGAGCACGGGGCTCCACCGGCCGCCGTGTGATCTGCGGGCCGAAGACGACCTCCACGAGGTCGCGGGAGAGGATCTGCACGACCCGTCGAGCGCTCCTCGAGAGTCAGTCCGCCGGTGAGCAGCCCGCGGATCTCGGTCAGCCCGCGCGCGGACAGCGTCGTCGGCTTCACGCAGCCGACCGCCGCGAGCGCGAACAGGTCGTTGTTCGCGACGTTGCCCTGCACGAGCCCGTCGTGGTTCCCGAAGACCGAGTACCAGGGCAGACCAAGCCCGGTCGCGCGGAAGGGCCGGTTCATCAGCTCGTAGATGCCGGGGTAGTCGCGCACGACGTTGGTGCGCCCGATCGCGCGTCGGTTCGCGGCGGCGGTCGGCGCGTAACCGGGGCCGTCGGCGCCGCGCCCGCTCTTGTCGGGGTCGTAGTACACGCCGCCGCCCTTGACGCCCTGATAGAGGCGATTGCGGGCCGGGACCGTGCACGGCCCGGGATCGGTGCCGGAGTTCGGGTTGACGACGACGCCGCCGTCGAGGAGATCGATGTACCAGCGCGTCTCGTTCAGCTGCGTGTTGTCCACGTTGTCGCCGGTCGCGATCGCGAGGGCGGGCGCGCTGCCGTCGATCGGGCTCCGCAGCCGACGTACTTGTTGAGCCGACTCCTCCATGACGAACGGGAGCAGCCCTTCCTGCGGCCGGTAGCCGGCGTCCAGCGACCCGCCGTACCGGTCGACGAGCTCGACCCGTGCCGGAGACTCTTCGTCGACGAGCTGGAAGTCGGACAGCTGGACGAAGGAGAGCAGGAGGCGGCGGCGTGACTCCCTGCCGGGCTGGGCCGCGCCGAGGTCGGCGCGCACGAGCCGCCGCTCCCCGGCGGCAGGGTCGAGCCGGCCGTCGCGGTTTCGGTCGACGATCGTGCCCCCGAGCGTCGTCGCCGGGGGCGGGGCCGCACCTGCCGCGAGCGCTGCCAGGCCCGCGGCGAGGCACGCCGCGATCAGACTGCGTACGCGCACGTCTGGCAGGGTACGGGAGCGGAAAACAAACGCAAAGGAGCTTCGATGGCGAAGACCAAACAGACGGATGTGTTGACGAGACTGGCCGATGCAGGAGAAGAGGTGCTGAGCCGGCTCGTTTCCTCTTCGGGGATGGACCGCGTCACCGGCGCCGTGACGAACCTGAAGGACCAGGTCGACGCGCTCGCGAGCAAGGTGCGCGGGATGGAGAAGCTCGAGAAGCGCATCGAGGACCTCGAACGCAAGGTCGAGCGCCTCTCGAAGTCCTCCGGCTCCAGCTCGCGGAAGACCGCGACCGCCCGTAAGACGTCGTCGTCGAGCAAGAAGACCTAGGCCGGAACGCGCACGCGCAGAGCGCGCGGCACGATCTCGAAGCGCGCCGGCGTCGTTCCGGGCTGCTCCCCGTCGAGCTCGATGGGGAGCGGCTCGTCTGCGTCGATCTCGACCCGTGCGCCGCGCAGCTGCTCGATCTTCGGGTGCGAGAGGTGCGTTCCGCGGTAGATCTTCCCGACGTTCCGCACGAAGTCCGTCTTCGTCAGGTCACCGAAGACGAGCACGTCGAAGAGGCCGTCGTCCGGCTGGGCCTCGGGCGCGAGCCACATGCCACCGCCGTGGTACTGCCCGTTCGCGACGACGGTGTTGTTGAACACGCCGCGGCGCTCCTCGCCGTCGACCCGAACGCGCATCTCGACGTTGCGCCACTCGAAGAAGACCTCGACGAGCGCGACGAAGAAGCTCGCCTTTCCGCCCATCGCCTTCGACTTCGTGTTCGCACGCCGCGCGACCGCGGCGCTCATGCCAGCGCTGCCGATGTTCGCGAAGTGCTCCGTCTCCTCGACGCCGGCCCACGAGCGGAACGTGACCTTGCCGAGGTCGATCTCGCGCGGAACGCCGTTCACTGCCACACGCGCGGCCTCTTCCGGCTTCGTCGGGATGCCGTACGTGCGCGGGAAGTCCATCCCGGTGCCGCGCATCATCAAGGCGACCTCGACGTCGCGGCCGACGATGCCGTTCACGACCTCGTGGAACGCGCCGTCTCCGCCGACGACCACGAGCAACTCCGCGCCGTCGTCGACCGCTTGCCGCGCGAGCTTCGTCAGATGGCCCGGGCTCTGCGAGAAGAGCACGTCGCCGACGAGCCCCTCGCCGGCCGCGACGTGCGCGAGCTGGGGCCAGCGCTTGCCCGTCGAGCCGTTCGCCGACGCCGGGTTGACGAGAAAGACCGTCTTGCTAATGGCCGGTCGCAGTGCGCAGCGCGAGCTGCGTCATCTGGTCGACCGCGTTTCGCATCTCCTCGTCCGAGATGCGCACGAACTCGCCCTCGATCACCACGTCACTGACGGTGAGCAGGCAGCCGGCGTGCACCTTGCGCAGCGCGCCGATGGTGAACAGCACCGCGGCCTCCATCTCGACCGCGAGCACGCCGCGGTCGGACCAGCGCTGGTACTGCCCGCCGTCGGGGTTGTAGAAGAGGTCGCTCGAGACGATCGGGCCGACGCGCACCTCCTTGCCCATCTCCTTCGCGGAGTGGACGGCCGCGTGGACGAGCCCCCAGTCGGCGGTCGGGACGTGCGGCTCGTTGACGAGGTGGACCGCTGTGGAGTCGGCCGGGATCGCCGACACCGCGACGATCAGGTCGCCCAGCTTCAGGTCGGGCTGCAGGCCGCCGCACGTGCCGACGCGCAGCAGGCGCTTGACCCCGAGCTGCACGAGCTCCTCGATCACGATCGCCGCCGAGGGGCAACCCATGCCGGTGGCCTGCACCGAAACGGGCTTGCCCTCGAACTCGCCCGTGTAGCCGTACATCGCCCGCTCCTCGTTCCGGAGCACGGGGTTGTCGAAGTACGTCTCGGCGATGTACTTGGCGCGGAGCGGGTCTCCCGGGAGGAGACAGGCCTCCGCGTAGTCGCCTGGCTCGGCACGGACGTGGATCGGCATCGGGCGAGAACCTATCTTCTCATCGGTGGGAGAGCTCCTGGAACCGCGGCTCGAGCAGATCCTGGCGTTCTGCGCACGCGAGCCGGTCGAGCGCGTCTTCCTCGAGGACGTGGCCCGTCGCGGGCTCGGGCGGTTCGTCGCCGTCGCCGGTGACGACGGTCTCGCCGCGCTCTGCCACCTCGGTGCGAACGTCGTGCCCGCGGGGGAGGGGTGCGATCGCTTCGCCCGGCGCGTCGAACGCTCGCGCGCGCGGATGATCATCGGCGAGGAGGGCGCGGTCGGTGAGCTGTGGGCGGCGGCGCAGAGGCGCTTCGGCGTGCCGCGCGAGGATCGCCCCGGGCAGCCCGTGTTCTCGCTCGAAGAGCCGCCGGAGGCCGGCGAGAGCGGGTTGCGACCAGCCACGTCGGCCGACCTCGATCGCCTCTTGCCGGCGTGCGCGCTGGCGCACGAGGAAGAGCTCGGCGTGAATCCGCTCGCGCGCGACCCCGACGGCTTCCGCTGGCGAACGCGCGCGCAGATCGAGGACGGCCGCTCGTGGGTCTGGCTCGAGGACGACGTGATCCTCTTCAAGGCGGAGGCGTCTGCGTGGACGCCCGCCGCGGTTCAGCTCCAGCAGGTGTGGGTCGACCCGGAGGCGCGACAGCAGGGGTACGCGAAGCGAGCGCATGCGGGATCTCTGCCGGCTCTTGCTCGAGCGGACGCCCTCGGTCTGCTTGTTCGTGCGGCCCGAGAACTCGCCGGCTCTGGCGCTGTACTCGAGCATCGGCATGAAGCACGTCCTCGACTATCGAAGCCTCATCCTCTGATGGCGCCGCTGGCTCTCGCGCGACCGGGGCTGGTTCGTCGCCCAGCTATCCTGAGCCTCGTTGAGTTCGGTGATCGAGCTGCTCCGCGCCGGCGACGGCGCGACCTCTGCTTTCGGTGAGGACATCCGCTGGGGCCCGGCCACGTTCGCGATGCTCCTCGCGTCCGCCTGGTGGGTCAAGTGGCCGCTGATCGCGATGCTCGGTGCGGCGGGCGACTGCCGCCGGCGCTGCCTGCCGCGAGCGACGCTCGCAGCGTTCGGGGCCGTCGCTGCGGCCGGGTTGCTCGTGACGGTCTTCAAGGAGCTGTTCGACCGCTCGCGCCCGCCGGTCTCGGGCATCGACGCCGTGGGCGTGATCCCCGCGTCCGCGTCGTTCCCGTCGGGCCACGCCGCCACGGCGTTCGCGGCGGCGGTTGCGGTGGGGATGTTCTACCCGCGGCTCAGGCGACCGCTGCTGGCACTCGCCGCGGTCGTGGCGCTGTCGCGCGTGTACCTGGGAGTGCACTACGCCAGCGACGTCCTTGCGGGAAGCGCGCTCGGAGTTCTCCTCGGCCTTGCGGCCGGTTGGACGGTCCGAGCGGTCGCACCAGGGCCCACAGCACCCGAGCCCCATCGCGCGCCGGCCGGAACGAGCTTCGCTCCGCTCCGTAGATCGCCGGGATAGCGACCCACGCGACCGGCACGCCCGCGCGGAGCACGCGCCGCAGGTGCTCGGTCTCGGCCTCGTAGCCGCCCGAGGGCAGCGTCTCCAGCGCGCGCCCTCGGAGCAGCCGCATGCCGTTCTGCGTGTCCCGCACCTCACGGCCGGTCGCGAGCTCGAACAGCCTGCGCGTCGCGCGGTTCGCGAAGCGGCGCTGCGCCGGCATCTGAGCGAGATCGCCGAAGCGATCGCCGATCACGAGCTCCGCGTCGCGCGCGGCTGCGAGGAAAGCGGGAATCGCGTCTGCCGGATGCTGGCCGTCCGCGTCGATCACCAGAACGGCGTCGGCGCCGACCGCTCGCTCGATCCCTGCGCGCACCGCGGAGCCCTTGCCGCTCTGCGCGGGCTGCCGGACGAGCTGCGTGCCGAACTCCTCGGCGAGCGCGTCGAGCTGCTCGGCGACGTCGCGTCTCGAGCCGTCGTCGACGAGCACCAGCCCGTCGACGTGCGCGAGCACCTCGCGGACGAGCGCGCGGTCGGGAACGTCGTTGTGTGACGGCATCACGGCGACGAACGATGCGTCGTCGTCCAACGGCTCGGCGTCTGTCACGGTCGGTCCGGCGGCGCGCCGGTCGAACGCAGTTGCGACGAGGAGCGCGCTGGCCGTTCCGAGCGCGGTGCCCGCGACGACGTCGAGCGGGAAGTGCGCGCCGAAGAACACGCGCGTGAACGCGACGGCGCCGATGTACGCCCAGAGCGCGTAGCGCAGGCGCGGGAAGCGGAGCGCCACGGCGACGGCGAGTGCCGCGGTGATCGCCATGTGACCGCTCGGGAACGAGTTCAGGTGCGCCCACGAGTGCCCGTGGAGGCTCGGGTCGGCGACGACCTCTTCCGGCCGGGGCCGGTCGTAGACGGCGTACACGGCCTCGAGCAGGCCCCACGCGAGCGATCGCGGAGCCGAGCACGCGCGCGAAGGTCGCCGGGACGCTGCGCAGGTTCGTGACCGCGGCGGCGGCGACCGCCGAAGACGATCAAGACCAGGTAGTTCCGCGTGTGCGGGTCGAGGACCGTCCAGAGCAACTCCGGGCCGGGGCCGAGTCCGTTGATCGCGCTGTAGAGCCACTCGTCGAACGCGGTGCGCCTCGGTCTGCGCGACGAGCAGCCCGAGCACCGGGACGACGGCGAGCAGCCCGAGCGCGAGCCGCAGGCGGCTCTTGACACGCGGGACGCCGACGAGCGGGACGAGCGCGGTCAGGGTCGCGATCCCTCCGAGGAGGAAGAGTGAGCGGTAGCTCCCCGTCGCCTGAACCGTCCAGCCCGCCGCGGGAAGCGCGATGGTGGACGAGATCGCGCGCACGGAGAAGTAGAGGGCCGTGTAGGCGCCCGCCTCGCGCTCCGGGATCAGCGTCGAGAAGAGCGGGAAGCCGAGCGTCGAGACGAGCCCGAAGCCTGCTGCGCCGAGGACGAGCGCGCCGCCGACCGGCACGAGGCTCGTGGAGGCGCCGACGCCGAGGAAGCCGCCGCCGAGCAGGGCGACCCCGAGCGAGAAGCAGCGGGCGGTGGAGCGCCGGGTTCTTGACGCGGCCGGCGAGGACGATGCCCATGCCGGTCGCGAGCCCGAAGCCGGCGAGCCAGAGCGACGCGACGCTCGGGCCGAGCCCGAGCTCGGCTTCCGCGTACAGGAGGAAGAACGCGGGGAGGGCGGCGTAGCCGAGCACCCAGAGGATCTGCGCGAGCAGGAAGCCGCGGACGCCCGGGCGGAGCGCCGCGCGGAGGTAGTAGGAGGTGGGGTTCCCCGCAGCAGCAGCCGTCGCAGGCGCGACGATCCTCGGGCTCGGAAACGCGCCGGATCGTCGGCAGGGCGAGCAGCGGGACGAGCACGGCCGTGAGCGCGAAGGGCGCCCAGATCGCGAGGCCGGTGAGCGCGCCGCCGACGGCGAGGCCGAGCAGGCCGCCGACGAGCATGGCGAGCTCCTGTGCGCTCGTCGCCTTCGGACGACCCGAGGCGTCGAACGCTTCCGGGATCAGCGCGCGGTGGGCGGTCGTGACGGAGTTCAGGCCGACGTAGACGACGGCTGCGGAGAGCGCGAGCACGAGGTACGAGCTCGACGAGCCGAGCGCGATCGCGATCAGCCCTCCCGCAGTGACGATCGAGCCGCCGAGGATGAACGGCAGTCGGCGACCGCGGCCGCTGCGCGCGAGCCGGTCGCTCCAGATCCCGACGACCAGCGGCACAGCCATTCCGGCCGCGGCGTTGACGAGCATGACCATCCCGATCAGGCCGGGCGCGTCGTTGATCCGCTCGAGCAGGAGCGGCAGGTAGCTCGTCGTGACCGCGCGCCCGAGGCCGGCGGCGAGCGCCGCGGCGGCGAAGGCGACGACGTACGGGAGCCGGAGCCAGGGAAGGGCGGCGGGGCGGGTGAAGGCGATGCTGGTCATGCCGCGGCTCCGACGAGGTCGAGCGCGCGCGGTGCGATCGAGAGCTCCACGGTGTCGCCGACGTTGGTCGTGTCGGCGATCACGGGCGAGCGTCCGCGGGTCGCGATCCTGATCGTGCGGGCCCGCGTGTGCGTGACGCCGGGGCGGCCGAGGTGCGTGCCGCGGCGGAGCCGGGGCAGGAGGCCGAGCAGGGCGCCGCGTCCGGCGTCGATCGTGACGACGTCGAGCAGGCCGTCGCGGGGATCCGCCGGGGCGACCCGCAGACCGGGGCCGAAGAGCGGCATGTTCGCGACGAAGAGCTGACCGATGCGCACGAGGGCGCACTCGCCGTCCAGCCCAAGCGCGATCGTGAACGGCTCGAAGCGCGCGATCGCGCCGAGTCCTGCGCGGATGCCGGCGCGGACGTCGGCGGAGTTCACGGCGGTGTACCGCGAGCGGGCGAGCGCGTGGAACCCGGCGCTGACGCCCTCGACCGCGAGGTAGCGCTGCGTCGGCGTCTCGACGGCGATCGCGTCGATCGGCCGTGCGCGCCCCTCGACTGCGAGGCGTGCCGCGGCGGCGAAGTCCGAGGGGATGCCGAGGCTGCGGGCGACGTTGTTCGCGCCGCCGGCCGGGATCAGCGCGAGCTCGGTCCTGAAGCGCGAGTTCGCCGCCGCGTGGACAGACCCATCGCCCCCGAGGAGCACGACCCGCCGCTCAGCCGTGGCGAGCGCGTGGTCGAGCTCCTCGAGGGACGCCGTGATGCGGGTCTCGACGCGCGCTCCCGCTGAGCGGAGCAGCTGCGCCGAGTCTTTGACAAGAGAGGGGCGACGGCTCAGGCCACTCGCGTTTCCGTTCGCAACCAGCAGCAGATGGGGGGAGAGCGACCGAAGGCGCCGAGGAGCTGCTGCGGGCGATGCGGGAGCGAATGCGCTGGGGGCGAGTGCTTGAGCCGTCGACATGGGAAGAGGCTCGCACCACGCGCCGTTCCCGAACAGGCGGCGTGCAGGCGTCTCGGGGTGCGGCCAGCCGCACCCCGGCACGCGTAGGATCCGCCGCCGTGAAGACGGCGATCCTGGCCCGGCACGGGGAGAGCGAGTTCTCGGTCAAGGGCGTGATGAACGGCGATCCGGGGCTCGCCGGGCCGCTCACCGAGGAGGGCGTCGCGCAGGCCCGCCAGCTCGGCGAGGCGCTCCGGGAGACGCCGATCGGCCTGTGCGTGGTGACGGAGTTCGAGCGGACGAGGCAGACCGCGGACGTCGCTCTGGCAGGCCGTGACGTCCCGCGGCTCGTGCTGCCGGAGCTGAACGACATCCACGTCGGAGAGTTCGAGGGCGGGCTGCTGGAGGCGTACCGGGCCTGGGCGCGTGACCGCTCGCCGGTCGAGATCCCCGCCGGCGGCGAGAGCCGCGCCGGGGTCGCCGAGCGCTTCGCCCGAGGCTTCCGGAAGGTGCTCGGGCGGCCGGAGGAGACCGTGCTCGTGGTCGCGCACGGGCTCCCGATCCGCTACGTCCTGCTGGCGATCGAGGGCACCGAGCCGCGGCCCGTCGTCGAGAGCGTCGACTACGCGACTCCCTACCGCCTGACGAGATCGGACCTCGAGCACGCCGTGGAGCGGCTGGAGCTCTGGGTCATGGACCCGATCTGGAGGACCTAGCTCAAAAGGGGTATCGACTGCCGGCCCGATCCGCCCGAAGATGACCCTGCGGTGCGTAATGGCCTGATTGCGGCAGGGCTGGCGTCATTCGCTGCGGTGGTGCTCCTCACGAGCGGAGGACACGGGCGCGGCGCGACGGCGGAACACACCTGCTCTGCGACGGACAAGCAGTTCATCGCGAGGACCGAGCTGAGCATGACCGCGCTCGGGATCTGGGGCGACGACTACCGGCGCGGCGAGGCGAGCGCGGCCGAAGTGGTCGCCGAGGCACGCAAGGCGACCGTGCGCGTCGAGACGTCGAACCCGAGCGACCCCGCACTGCGCGCGACGAAGACCTTCATGGCGGGGATGCTCACGGAGTACGGGCGAGCGATGCTGGCGAAGTCGAAGCAGAAGGACGCTTCGTCGCACATGTACCGCGCGTATGGCCTGGCGAACTTCGCGCACGACACCCTCGTGGACGCGGCGCCGGAGCTCCGGCGCCGCGGTTGCGACGTGTCGTCCTTGCTCTAGCTCAACGCTCGCCGAGCAACGTGCGGTCGAAGAAGGCGACGATGCGCCGCTCGTACTCGACGGGTTGCGCCTCGGTGCCGCCCATGTGCCCGGAGCCCGGGACCTCCCAGATCTCCTTCGTCCCGCGCGCAGCCGCGTAGAAGGCGTCGTTGGCGGGCTTCTCCGGTGCCTGGCCGCGCTCGCCGTAGACGAAGAACACCGCGCCCGAGATCTTCGGCACGAGGCTCTGGAGATCGGCCGGCGGCACGTTGTCGGTGAAGAGCGCCGTCGCCGCGGTCGCCACACCGGTGCCGATCAGCTCCTGCCACCTGCCGCCCGGGTTCGCGAGCTCGTCGCGGACCGACCGACCGCTCGCGCCCTCGGAGACGATCGCCTTCAGCGCGGTCGACTCTGCGGCGGCCTCGATCATCATCTCGCCGCCGACCGAGAGGCCGATGCCGCCGATCCGATCCGGGTCGACGTCGGGACGCCCCTGCAGGAACTTGACTGCCGCGTGGACGTCTCGCTCTCCCTGCCAGCCGAAGAGGTTCGGGTCGCCCTCGCTCTCGCCCTCGCCGCGGCGGTCGAAGAGCAGGACGCCGTAGCCGTGGCGGGCGAGCAGCTTGGCCCGCTTCTGGGAGGACGCGCGGCCGGGGAACGAGATCACCGCGGCTCCGTTCTTGGACTCGATGTACCAGCCCTTCAGGAGGAGCCCGTCGCTCGTTCGGAACTCGACCTGCTCGTAGGCGGCGCCCAGGTCGGCCGTCGGGACATGGTCGCGCCCCGCGTGGGTGACGACGTACGAGACCGCGACCGGGATCAGGACGGCGACCGCTGCGAAGAGCACACCGGCGGTGAAGAGCAGCCGGCGGCCGTAGCGCCACCAGAGCCGGTCGTCGCGACGCCGTGATCTCCACAGCGTCACGACGCCGAGCCCGAGCAACGTGAGGCCGGCGGGGACCGACAGCAGACCCGTGTAGTCGTCGCCGGACGGGCCGACGCCCAGCGTGTAGTGGATCGCCTCCGTGCCGGCGAGGACGCCGAAGAAGCCGATGAGGAGCGCGATCGTCGCGCGCGCCCCGGCGCGCACGCGGCCGTAGAACGCCGCCGCGGCGACGAGCGCCGCGAGCGGGACGAGCCCGCCGAACAGATGGTCGCCGGCCGAAGTTCCGGGGTTCGGCTGCAAGAAGTTGTCGTCGACGACGTGCAGTGCGACGACGCCGATCGCGAGCCGCGCGAGCGCGACTTCGTTTCGTACCGCGCCGGCGACCCGTGTCCATCGGGTCGACTGCCGGCTCGTTGCGAGCGTGATGCTGGTCATGGGAACAGCTCCTGTCGATCGAAAGAGGAGCGCCCCGGCCTCGCAGCTGCGAGACCGGGGCGCGTTCGGGGTGGAGCTAGGCCGCGGCGGGAGCGGGAGGGGCCTCGGGGGCCGGCTCCGAGTGCTCCAGCTTCGGCAGCCACTCGAGCCACTTCGGCAGGTACCAGTTGCGGTCGCCGAGCAGCTTCATCGTCGCGGGCAGCAGCACTGCGCGGACGAGCGTGGCGTCGATGAGCACTGCGGCCGCGAGGCCGATGCCCATCTCCTTCATGTCGATGAGCGGCAGCAGCGCGAACACCGAGAAGGTGCCGACCATGACGACGGCGGCGCTGGTGACCACACCGGCGGTCGTCTTGATCCCGTGCATGACTGCCTGCTCGTTCGAGAGGCCGCGGTCATAGGCCTCGCGGATGCGGCTGATGATGAACACGTGGTAGTCCATCGAGAGCCCGAACAGGATCACGAACAGGAACATCGGCAACCACGGGGTGATGCCGCCGTTCGCCTCGAAGTCGAGCAGGTTCTCGCCCCAGCCCCACTGGAAGACCGCGACGAGGACACCGTACGCGGCTGCCACGGAGAGCAGGTTGAGGACGATCGCCTTGGCTGCGACCACGATCGAGCGGAACGAGATCAGCATCAGGAGGAACGCGAAGAGCAGGACGAAGCCGAAGACGATCGGCACGGAGCGCTTCATGCCTGCGCTCCAGTCCTGGTCGGCCGCGGTCATGCCGCCGACGGCGTACTCGACACCTTCGACGCTGCCGACCGTCTGCGGGACCAACTCGTCCCTCAGGGTCGAGAGGGCCGCGACCGACGCGTCGTCGGTGCCGTTCCCGGCGAGCGGGATGTCGACCACGGCGACGGTCTTGTCGGCGCTGACCTCGACCTCGATCGGGTTGCTCATCTGGCCGCTGGCGAGTGCCTTCCGCTCCAGCTCGGCGATTGCCTGCCGGACCGGCTCGGAGGTGACGTCGTTCGCCTGGATCGCGACCTGCGCGGGCTCGTTGCCACCGGGGAAGGCGGCCTCGAGGTGCTTGATCGGCTCGATCTCGGGGATCGAGATGTCGTCGACGCCGGTCGTGGCGGTGTTGAGCGTCAACGCCGGCGCCGCGAGGGCGAGGAGGATCGCCGTCGCCGCGACGACCGAGACGACCGGCCGGCGGAGGACACGAGTGAGGATCGCTCCCCAGACGCGCGACGTCTCCGTCCTTGCGGCGAAGCCGATGCACGAAGGGGACACGGCCCTTCTCGACGCGATCGCCGAGCTTCGAGAGCAGTGCGGGCAGCACGGTGAGCGAGCCGATCATCGCGACCGCGACGACCATCATCGTGCCGATCGAGAAGGACATGAACGTCTTGTCGCCGGAGAAGAACATGCCGCCCATCGCGATCAGGACGGTCACGCCGGAGACCAGGACTGCCCGGCCGGAAGTGGCCGCGGCGGCCTCGAGCGCAGCGCTCTCGCTCCGCCCGGCTGCACGCTCTTCGCGCTCGCGCCGGAGGTAGAAGAGCGAGTAGTCGATGCCGACCGCCAGGCCGATCAGGAGGATGACTTCCGCGATCGACTCGTCGACCGGGATGAACTGGCTCGGGATCGCGATCAACGCGGTGGTCGTGAAGACGGCGGTGATCGCCAGCAGCAGCGGAATCGCGGCCGCGACGACCGACCCGAACACGAGCAGCAGGATCACGAGGGTCAGCGGGATGGCGATCATCCCGGCCTTCGCGAGCATGCTGTTGAACGCGGCGGTGGTGTCGCGCTCGGTCGTGACGCTGCCGAGCTCCTCGACCGAGAAGCCGGGGTGGCGCTTCTCCGCCTTGTCGACGGCGGCCTCGATCGTGGCGATGTACGTGAGCGCCTGGTCGTAGTCGCCCTTCGGGCTGAAGACGATCATCACCGAGCGGCCGTCCTTCGAGACGAGGTCGGCGTGACCGGTCTCGAGCGGCGAGTCGCAGCTTCGTGACCTGCGGGAACGCGTCGAGCGTCTTCGTCACGTCCGTGATCACGGCGCGGAAGGCGGGATCGCTGGCGTTCAGCGTCTTCGACTGGATGAGCACGATCTCGCCCATCTCGTCGTTGGTCTGCGGGAAGCCGGCCTCGATGATCTTGTCGGCCTGCCGAGCCTCGCCGACGTTGGTGTCGCTCGTCTCGAGGTACTTCGTGCCGACGGCGTTGCCGATCACGAAGGACGCGACGACGAACGCGAGCCAGCCGAAGACCGCGGTCTTCCAGTGGCTCGCACTCCAGCGGCCCATGCGGGCGGCGAAGTTGTTCGAATGCTTGAGAGGTGACACTGGTTTCTCCTTTTGCGGGGGGATTGGTGCGGAGAGCTCAGGCTGCTGGAACAGCGGCGCGACGGACATCGCGCTGCCTGGCGTCTCGTGGTGCGGCCACCCGCACCCCCGAGGGTGTGAAGAGCGCGCGGGCGACGACCCACGCGGCGAGCACGACGAGCCCGCCCATCGCCGCGTCGAACAGGAAGTGGTTCCCGGTCGCGACGATGTCGAAGAGCATGAACGGCGGGTAGAGAGCGCCGGCGATGCGAACGGCCGGGCGTCGTGCGTACGCGAAGAGGGCGGCGCCGACGATCAGCGAGTAGCCGAAGTGCATGCTCGGCACGGCCGCAAACGGGTTGTAGAGGCTCCCGAGCAGGTCCGAGCTCAGATTCACGTGCGTGTGCGAGGAAACCGTGTCGACGAAGCCCTGCCCGGCGAGCCGTGGCGGCGCCGCTGGGTAGAGCACGTAGCCGACGAGCGAGAGCGCCGTCGAGAGCACGAGGACGTTGCGGACGAGCGGGAAGCGCGTCGGGTGGCTGCGATGGAGCCAGAAGAGCGCGAGGCCCGTGGCTCCGAGGTGGAGCGTCACGTAGGCCAGGCCGAGCAAGGCCGGCAGCACCGGGATCTCTGCGGCCCAGTCCTGGACGGCGCGCTCGACGAAGACGCCGAGAGCGAGCTCGAGCTCGACGATGTCGCCGGCGTGGTCGCGGGCGACCGCGAAACTCGCATCGCCGACCCCGCGGAGGAGCTCGTAGGCGGCGTAGAGGACGATCACGGCGCCGAGCTCGGCGAAGCCGGTCTGGCGCCGGGAGATGTAGTTGCGGAGTGCTGCCGTCATGCCCGGAGCCTCGCGCCGCCAGGCGTGCAGCGGAATGCGGCTGGCCTGTGTCCTGCGGTGTGGGCAGCCGAACTAGGGCGCTACGGGCTGAGCGCGGGCTCGGCCGCGATGCGCTCGCCGGCTGGAGCGCGGCGGTAGCGGAACTCGAGCAGGGCGAACCCGACGAGCATGAGCCCCATGCCGGTCGGCCCGAACGGGAACGGGTGCCCGACGGCGAAGACGAGGCCGCCGATCCCGATCAGGAGCGAGACGAAGATCGGTGCCAGCTGCCTGACTGCGATCGCGACCGAGAAGATCGACACGATCCACAGAAGCGCGGCCGCGGCGGCGATCGCGATCACGACGATCGTGTCGAGGTTCTCGAGCAAGGTCGCCGCGGCGGCCTGGTCGGCGGCCGGCAGCTGGCCCCCCTCACGGGCGATCAGGCCGGTCGCGATCCCGGCGAGCGAGTCGAAGATCGAGTACGTGATCGCCCACGGGACGACGGCGACGCGGGCGACCTTGGCCGCTCGCCCGGGTAGGCCTTCGACCGTCAGCCACAGGCCCCAGGCCAGCAGCACGATCAGGAGCGGCTGGAACAGATGCAGCCCGATGAAGAACGCGGCCGAGTCGCCGACCTCGGGGTCGGCCGGGTGGACCAATCCGAGGACGCCGTAGCCGATCACGGCCGAGAAGATCACGATGCGCCGCAGCGTGGTCTTGCTCATGCGACCCCTCCGCGCTCGAGGGGAACAGCTTGCCACCAGGCCAACCGGCGGGTCAAGAGGCAGGCTACGCGTTCAGGAAGGTGATCACCGCGAGCACGCGGCGGTGGTCCTCCGCGCTCGCGGGCAGGCCGAGCTTCGTGAAGATGCTCGTCACGTGCTTCTCGACCGCACGCGCGGTCACGACGAGCTTCTCGGCGATCGCCTGGTTCGATCGCCCCTCCGCCATCAGCTCGAGCACCTCCCGCTCGCGCGGGGTCAGCGCGTCGAGCGGGTCGTCGCCGCGCCGGCGCCCCACGAGTCGCGAGACGACGGTCGGGTCGAGCGCCGAGCCGCCCTCGGCGACGCGACGGACCGCGTCGGCGAACTCGGCCACGTCGGCGACCCGGTCCTTGAGCAGGTAACCGACGCCTTCCGCGCTCCCCTGGAGCAGCTCGAGGGCGTAGCCGGCCTCCACGTACGAGGAGAGCACGAGCACGCCGACGTCCGGGTGGCGCTCTCGGATCTCCTTCGCGGCGCGGAGCCCTTCGTCGGTGTGCGTCGGCGGCATGCGGATGTCGACGATCGCGACGTCCGGCTTGTAGCTCCGGACCTTCAGCAGCAGGTCGTCGGCGGTGCCCGACTGCCCGGCGACCTCGAAGCCTGCGTCCTCGAGGAGCTTCGCGATCCCCTCGCGGAGAAGCACCGAATCGTCTGCGATCACCACGCGCATCGCGAGTCCTTTCGCCGGACGGTCGTCTGCCGGCGGCCGAAGCTCGCCCGGCAGATCGTCGTGGAGCACCTGGAAGATTCTCTCGCGTTCCGCGAAGCCGGGGAGGCGCTGCTCGCCGAGGTCCGCGAACTCGAAGTGCCCGGCGGGCACCCGAGAGCGCGCGGACGACGAAACGAGGATCTGGCCGCCGGCCGCCGCGGCGCTCACACGCGCCGCGCGGTGAACCTCGAGCCCGACGTAGCTCCCGTCCTCCCAGCTCGGCCTGACCCGCGTGGATGCCCATCCGAACCCGGGGCAGCGCGTCCTGCGGCCACGTGTGGCCGGCCAGGGCCCGCTGAGCGGCAACCGCCGCGGCCACGGCGGCCGACGTCTCGGCGAACGCGGCGAAGTACTCGTCCGCACGGCAGTCGATCTCATGGCCGTCCGCGGCGCCGACGGCCTCGCGGATCAGCCGGCGGTGCTCCTCGAGCAGGCCGGCATAGGCCTCCCCGAGCCCCCGCGCGAGCGACGTCGAGCCCTCGATGTCGGTGATCAGGAAGGTGACGATCCCGCTCGGGAGCTCCATCGGACGATCTAAGCACCGTTGTCCTCCGGCCGGTCGCGGCGTACGATCGAAGGCGGATGAGCGGGAAGCTGAAACGAGGCGAGCCGGAGCAGGTCGGGCGCCTCCAGGCGCTGACCGAGGTGTTCCGGCCGGCCGCGCCGATCGATCGCCGGAGCCTCTTCTCGGGGAGGACGCGTCAGCTCGGCGATCTCTTCGCCGTGGCCGAGCAGCCGGGTCAGCACGCGGTCGTCTACGGCGAGCGCGGGGTCGGCAAGACCTCGCTCGTCAGCGTGGCCGCCGAGGTGCTCTCCGCGGCCGGCGTCGTGACCGCCAGGACGACGTGCGACCGGAGCGACGACTACGAGAGCGTGTGGCGAAAGGCACTCGGCGAGCTCCAGTTCACCGTCACACGTCCGGGAATCGGCTTCACCGGTGAGGCGCGCGACGTGCGCGTGAGCGCGTCGGCGCTGCTGTCCGACGATGCCACGCCGCACGACGTCCGGCGCGGCTTACAGACGCTCTCAGCCGGACGCAGGGTCGTGGTCTTCATCGACGAGTTCGACCGGCTTGCGTCGAACGACGATCGACTGCTCTTCGCGGACACGATCAAGACCCTCTCGGACGAGCTTCCCGACGCGACCGTCGTGCTCGTCGGGGTCGCAGACGACGTCGAGCAGCTGATCGCAGAGCATCTCTCGATCGAGCGCGCGCTCGTGCAGATCCACATGCCCCGGATGTCGCACGCCGAGCTCGCGGAGATCGTCGCGCACGGGGTCGAGCGCGCACGGTTGACGATCGCGCGGGACGCGGTCGACACGATCGCGCGCCTGGGCCAGGGGCTTCCGCACTACGCGCACCTGCTCGGGCAGCTCTCGTCGCGCAACGCGCTCGAGGACCTTCGCACCAACGTGCGACTCGGCGACGTGAACGACGCGGTCGCGGAGGCGATCGAGAAGACCCAGCAGACCGTCCGCGAGAGTTATCGACGCGCGACGGAAGAGAACGGCGACGCGCTCTATCCGAAGGTCGTGCTCGCGTGCGCCCTCGCGCAGTCGGACGAGTACGGCTTCTTCGGTGCCGACGACGTGCACCTCACGGAGGAGGACGTCGACTGCGCGGGCTACCTCGACTCGCTCGCCGGCGGCGAGCACGGCGGTGTCCTCCAGCGCAGAGGCGTCGCGAACCCCCGGTACCGCTTCGTCAACCCGCTCTTGCAGCCGTACGTGCTGATGCGCGGGCTCGCGGACGGAACCGTCGCGCCGGAGCTCTTGCCGACGAGCTAGAGCGGCAGCTCGGCGCGGACGGTCGTCCCGCTGCCGGCTTCGCTCGACACGCGGAGCTTCCCGCCGAGCGCTTCGACGCGGTCGGTCAGCCCGCGGAGCCCCGAGCCCTTCGTCGAGTCCGCTCCGCCGACGCCGTCGTCGGAGACCTCGACGACCAGCAGGCCGTCGTCGCGCGCGAGGTCGACTCGCGCACTCCGTGCCGACGCGTACTTCGCGACGTTCGTCAGCGACTCCGCGACGACGTAGAACGCGGCCGCCTCGATCGGCTCCGGCAGCCGCTCGGTCGGCAGGCCGTTGACGACGACCGGCACGGTTGCGCGCGCCGCGAGGGCCTCGACGGCGGGGGCGAGGCCGCGGTCGCTGAGAATCGCGGGGTGGATCCCGCGGGCGAGCTCGCGGAGCTCCTCCAGCCCGAGGGCGAGCTCGTCGCTCGCGCGGTCGAGCAGCTCGTGCGCAGCGCCGGGGTCGTCGGGGAGCTTTGCCTGCGCGAGCCGGAGCGCGAGCGCAAGCGCGACGAGCCGCTGCTGCGCGCCGTCGTGGAGGTTGCGCTCCAACCGGCGGCGCTCGGAGTCGCCGGCCTGGACGATGCGCGCGCGTGACGCCGTCAGCTCCTCGCGCGCCTCGGCGTTGGCCAGCGCCACGGCGACGAGCCGCGTGAACTTCCCGAGCCGCTGCTCGGCGTCCGATGGGAACCGGTCGGGCGGTCCGATGGAGATCGACGTCGCGCCCCAGAGTCGTCCCGAGACGACGATCGGCGCGGCGACCCCGGAGGAGACGCCTTCCACGGTCATGAGGGCCTGCACCTCAGCCGGCATGTTCTCGATGTCGATCCGCTCAGGGCGGCCGCTGTCGTAGACGTGCGCGATCGCGCCGCCCTGGAACGGGACGCGCACGCCCTTGCGGTCGAACGCTCCGTCGCGGTCCCACCCTCCGACGATCACGGTCGCGCTCTCACCATCGAGGTAGCGCACCGTCGCGGCCGAACGCGCGCCGAAGAGGCGCCCGACCTCCTCCGAGACCGTGTCGAAGAGCCGCTCCGGGCGCTCTTCCGTGGCGACGTCGACCGCGACGCGGCTGAGCGCAGCCTGCTCGTCGGCCAGCGCGGCCAGCTCCTCGCGTGCCTGCGCGTTCGCGAGGGCGACCGAGACGAGCTTCCCGAACTGCACGAGGCGCTCCTCCGCGTCCTCGGCAAACTCCTGGTCCCCCGTCAGCGTGACGACGACCGCGCCCCAGAGGTCGCCGGACACCTCGATCGGGGCCGCGACGAGCGACCTGATCCCGAGGTCGCGGAGCGCCGCGACGAGCTCGGGCTGCGAGTTGTCCGCGTCGTCGATGTGGCCTCTGGACGGCTGTCCGGTGCGACGCACGCGCGTGACCGCCCCGCCGAGCAGCTCGACCCGCGTGCCGACCGGTGAGATGCCGGCTCCCTCGCGGCTCCAACGGCCGACGACGAGGCCTTCGTTCTCGTCCAGCCGGTCGAAGCGCACGAGGTTCGCCGCGTCCGCGCCGAGCAGGCGACCCACCTCCTCGGTGACGGTCTCGAAGACCGACTCGGGCGTCGTCGCCGTCGCAACCGCGACCGCAACGCGGCTGAGCGCTCCGCGTACCTCGGCGAGGTTCTTGACCTGCTCGCGTGCCTCGGCGTTCGCGAGCGCGACGGCGACGAGGTTCGCGAACTCCTCGATCCGATCCTCGTCGTCGGCCGCGAACGTCTTGGTTCCGGTGACCGAGACGACGACCGCGCCCCACAGCGCGCCGGACACCGTGATCGGAGCGGCGACCAGCGACGTGACTCCGAGCGTCTGCAGCCGGGCGGCGAGCCGGGGGGACATGTCGGGATCGTCCGCACCGCCCCTCGCCGGGCGGCCGGTCTGCCGGACGCGCTCGAGGGGACCCCGGTCGACCTCGATCACCGTGCCGACCCCGGCGATCGGGATGTCCGGCTCGCTCCACTTGCCGACGATCACGCCTTCGTCCGCGGCCAGGTCCTCGAAGCGGACGAGGTTCGCGGCGTCGGCGCCGAGCAACCGCGCGACTTCCTCGGTCACGACGTCGAAGACGGCTTCCGGACGCTCGGCCTTTGCGACGGCGACCGCAACGCGGCTGAGCGCCGCGCGACTCTCCGCGAGCGTCTCGAGTGCTTGCTCCTGCACCTTGCGCGCGGTGATGTCGCGAACGATCGCGACGGCCTCGTCCTCCCCGCTGCGGACGATCCGCGCTTCGAGGTGGCGCACCGGGTCGTCGTCCCACTGCCAACGTGTAGTTGACGACCTCGACGGTGTCGTTCTCCAGCGCACGCTCCATCGCGGCGAGCACCGCGTCTGCGGCCTCGGCCGAGAGGACATCGCGGACGCTCATGCCGACGAGGTCGTCGGAGTCGATCGGAAGCCTTGCGGTGTCGCTCAGCCTGAACTCGAGGAACGTTCCGTCCACGGCGACCCGGTACATGCTGTCGGGGATCGCCTCGAGCAACGCCGTGGCTCGGCGTTCGCTGGCGGCGAGCGAGCGCAGCGACAGTCCGCGCTCGAGCGCGATTCGCGCGGCGTCGAGCACCTCCTCCAGCTCGGGCTGGTCCTGCAGCGAAGCGTCGTGCACGATCAACTCGTCGCCGACGCGCGTGGCGATGCGGTCCGAGCCCGCGTGGGGAAGCTTGAGGGGCCGACCGGAGACGTCCACGTAGCCGGGACGATCCGACGAGAGATACCCGAGCTCGAGGGTCGGGTCGCGAAGCGCGCGGCGAAGCACGTCCTGAACTTCCTCCGGAGTGCGCTTCTCGGACAGCTCCGCGACGAGCCGTCGGGTGGTCGCCCCGAACCGTGAGCGCAGGAGCCCGTACAGGAACGAGAGGGGCACCAGCAGGATCGCGGCGAGCGACGCCCAGTTCACCACGTCGGAGGCCCGGTCGGAGACGAAGTCAACGGCGTTCTGAACGAGCACGATCGCGATCAGCACCCCGGCGGACGTGAAGACGGGCGCGAGCGCGCGGCGAAGCGCGGGCGACGCACCTCGCCAGCGCTGCACGAGGCGGACGAGGACGGCGAGCGCGAGCGCCAGCGCCAGGACGATGTACACGACCGCGATTGCGTTCGCGATCGTCTGGTTCGGCGCAATCGCCAGCACGTTGTCCGGGCACGGCCCGTCACAGGGGGCGGTCGAGAGATCGCCCTCGTCGAAGGCGTACGCGAGCGGCAATCCGACTGCGCCGGTCGCGTAGAACCCGATCACGATTGCCCTGTCGATCCGCGTCGCCAGCTCACCGGTCGGGAACGCGAGCATCAGGTGCGCGAGCAGCGCGGTGAAGAACGTGCCGAGCACGAGACCCGCGGTGAACAGGTACTCGTTGTTGGCCGACGGCAGGGCTCCGAGGAACCAGCTGAACCCGACGATGATCAGCAGCAACCCGGTTCGGTTGTGCGGGCGCTGCGCGCGCGCGACGAGGCCGCTCGCCACGAAGGCGAGCTCGATCGGCACGGCGAGCAAGATCAGCGCGAGCTTGTCGTTCGTGTGGTCGCTCGTCGCGATGATGAGAATCGCGATCGCCGCCAAGGCGAGCGCGAGCGTCCAGACCCCCAGGATGGAGCGTGTCTTCACTCCAGGAGCGCTGCCAGTCTCCCCCCGGAGAGCTCGCCCTTCGGGATGAACCCGCGGGAACCGCAGCCGTCGACGAGGTCGCCGAACTCGCTCGCGTCACGGCTCGAGGTCAGCACGATCATCGGGCTCGCGCCGTTTCCGCAGAGCTGCCTGGAGACCTCGAAGCCGTCCATGTCGGGCAGCTGGACGTCGAGCAGGACGACGTCCGGTCGAAGTCGGGCGACGGCCTCGAGCGCAGAGGCGCCGTCCGCGGCCTCACCGACGACGTCGAACCCCGCCGCCTCGAGCACCTGGCGCGCGGTGGCGCGGAACGTGGCGTGGTCGTCGACGATCAGGACTCTGGGCATGCCCAAATGGTGTCACGGGGCGGCTCGCGCCGCCGTACGGCTAGCCGTACTCTTCGCTCCGTGGACGTCGGAGCCCGCGTGGAGGCCCAGATCAGGGCGAACGACCTCCTGCCACCGGGCGGCGAGGTCACGGCGCTCGTCTCGGGCGGAGCCGACTCGACCTGTCTCTGGCACGTCCTCGGCGCGCTCGGCTATCGGGTTTCCGCGCTCCACGTCGACCACGGACTGCGCGGCCGCGAGTCCGACGAGGACGCGCGGTTCTGCCGCGAGGTCCTCGGCGCCGAGGTGGTCGACGGACGCGGCGGTGCGACCGAGGACGAGCTGCGCACCATTCGTTACTCCTTTGCGACCGATCGTCTGCGCGCGACCGGACACACGGCCTCCGACCAGGTCGAGACCGTCCTCTACCGGCTCGTCTCCCGCGGCGCCGCGTCGGGGATCGAGGCGAAGCGCGCCGACGGCGTCGTTCGCCCACTGCTGACGTTGACGCGCGCGGAGACGGCGGCCTACTGCGCAGCGGTCGGGCTCGCGTATCGCACCGACGGCTCGAACGCGGACACGAAGCGCGGCCTGATCCGCGAGCAGATCCTGCCCCTCTTGAACGAGCTCCATCCCGCCGCCGAGCGGAACCTCCTCTCGCTCCTCGACGAGGACGACTCGCTCCGCGAGCTCCTCTCCGGGACCGGTGTGACGCGCCGGCTCGACCTCGGCGGCGGCGTGAGCGCCGTCCGCGAGTACGACTCGGTCTGGCTCGAGCGCTCGGCCACGACGCTCGACCGAGAGGTGGCCTGGGGAGCCTGGCGGATCAGCGCCGAGGAGAAAGGGCTTAAGGTACGAGGCTGGCGCCCGGGCGACCGGCTCGCTGGGCGCGGGAGGAAGATCCAAGACGTGTTCGTCGACGCCAAGATTCCACGTTCGCAACGCGAGGCCTGGCCGCTCGTGGTGCGCGGCGACGAGGTCGTCGCGGTGCCGGGGATCGTCGACGCGCCGGGCGTGAAGGCGGAGCGTGTCGCAGGCTGAGCTCGAGCGCGCGATCAGCGAGACGCTGATCGACGAGGAGACGCTGAAGCGGCGGATCGCCGAGCTCGGCGAGGAGATCTCGAACGACTACTCGGGACACGACCTGCTGCTCGTCGGCGTCCTCAAGGGCGCGGTCTTCTTCATGAGCGACCTGATGCGCCACCTGAGCGTTCCCTGTGAGATCGACTTCATGGCGATCTCGAGCTACGCGGGGGCGACCGAGTCGTCGGGCGTCGTCCGGATTCTCAAGGACCTCGACATGAACATCGAGGGCCGTGACGTCCTCGTCGTCGAGGACATCATCGACTCCGGGCTCACGCTCTCCTATCTGATGCGCAACCTGGAGTCCCGCGAGCCCGCCTCGCTCGAGATCTGCGCCCTCCTGACCAAGCCTGAGCGCCGCGAGATCGACGTGCCGGTGCGCTACGTCGGGTTCGAGATTCCGAACCGATTCGTCGTTGGTTACGGATTGGATTTCGATGAGAAGTACAGAAACCTCCCGTACGTGGGCGTCCTGGACGAGGCGCTCATCCCGAACGCCGAAAACCTCCCCTGAAAGGGCCAGGTAGCCGCGAAGTGGGCTGCTACCCTCACCAGGCGTGAATCGCTTCTTCCGCAGCGCCTTTTTCCCCCTGCTCGTGATCGTGGCGCTCGCCTGGCTGGCGAGCGAGACGCTCCGTGGGGACAACACGAAGCAGCGCGACGTGACCTACTCGCAGGTTCAGGACCAGGTCAGGGACAACCCGAGTCAGATCGAGAGCGTCGTCTTCGACCCGAAGAAGCACGGGGTCACGGTCAAGTACAGGGACGACACGACTGCGAAGGTGAACTACCCGACCGACCAGTCGCAGGAGAACTTCGAGAGCCTGCTGACGGATAAGGGCGTCGCCTTCGACTCGAAGGGCACGGGCTCGTCGGCGATCTGGATCCTGCTCTCGACGATGCTGCCGTTCATCCTGCTGATCGGTTTCTGGATCTTCCTGATGAACCAGGTGCAGGGCGGCGGCTCGAAGGTGATGTCGTTCGGGAAGTCGCGCGCGAAGCGGATGACGCCCGACACGCCGAAGATCGGCTTCAAGGACGTCGCGGGCGCGGACGAGGCGGTCGAGGAGCTGCACGAGATCAAGGAGTTCCTCGAGAACCCGAAGAAGTTCCAGGCGCTCGGCGCGCGCATCCCGAAGGGCGTGCTGCTCTACGGGCCGCCCGGCACCGGCAAGACGCTCCTCGCGCGCGCGGTCGCGGGCGAAGCAGGCGTGCCGTTCTTCTCGATCTCGGGCTCCGACTTCGTCGAGATGTTCGTCGGCGTCGGCGCGTCGCGCGTGCGCGACCTGTTCGAGCAGGCGAAGCAGGCGTCGCCCTGCATCATCTTCATGGACGAGATCGACGCGGTCGGCCGCCATCGCGGCGCCGGCCTCGGCGGCGGCCACGACGAGCGCGAGCAGACGCTGAACCAGCTCCTCGTCGAGATGGACGGGTTCGAGCTGAAGGACAACATCATCTTGATCGCGGCGACGAACCGCCCCGACATCCTCGACCCGGCGCTGCTTCGCCCCGGTCGCTTCGACCGGCAGATCGTCGTCGACCGTCCCGACCGCAGCGGCCGCAAGAAGATCCTCGAGGTGCACTCGAAGGGCAAGCCGCTCGAGCCGTCGATCGACCTCGAGACGCTCGCCGCCGGGACGCCCGGGTTCACCGGCGCGGACCTCGCGAACCTGATCAACGAGGCGGCGCTGCTCGCAGCGCGCCGCGGCAAGAAGATGATCGAGCAGGAAGAGCTCGAGGAAGGCGTCATGCGCGTGATCGCCGGCCCGGAGAAGAAGACTCGCCTCTTCTCGGAAGAGGAGCGGCGGATCACCGCGTACCACGAGCTCGGCCACGCGATCGTCGGCCACTACCTCGACCAGGACACGGACGTCCACAAGATCTCGATCATCGGCCGCGGGCAGGCGCTCGGGTACACGATCTCGCTCCCGCGCGAGGACCGCTACCTGACCACGAAGAAGTCGCTGATGGGCAACCTCGCGATGACGCTCGGCGGCCGTGCCGCCGAGGAGATCGTCTTCAACGAGGTGACGACGGGTGCGGCGAACGACCTCGAGAAGGTCACGTCGACCTCGAAGCAGATGGTGATGCGCTTCGGGATGAGCGAGAAGCTCGGCCCGCGCGTCCTCGGCCGCAACCACGAGCTGCCGTTCCTCGGCCGCGAGATGCACGCCGAGCCGGACTACTCCGAGGAGGTCGCGCGCGAGATCGACGACGAGATCCGCCGGATCATCCTCGAGGCGCACGAGATGGCGCACACCGTGCTCCGGGAGCACATGGAGGAGCTCCACCGGATCTCGAACATCCTGATCGAGCGCGAGACGATCGACAAGGAGCAGTTCCTCCGCCTGCTCGCCGGCGACCCCGAAGAGGACGTCTTCCCGGACGCCGAGCCGGAGCCGCAGCCCGAGGCGAAGCCCACCGGAGAGCCTCGTCGCCAGCCGAAGCCGCGGCCGTTCCCGCTCCCCGGGGCGACCATGCAGCCCCCGGCCGAGCCCGAGCCCAGCTAAGACGTCAAGACGTAGCCGTCGCCGCGCTGCCTGAACGCGTGTGCGCGCGCTGACGCAGCCGTTCGCTCGCCGGCGACGATCTCGCCCGGCTTTGCGGTGCGGACTCGCCGAGCCGCGAGAACGGCGGCGACGCCTTCGACTCGTTCGCCCAGCGTGACCTCCGCCGTCGCAAGCCCGACGCGGGGCTGCACCGAGCCTCCGAGCTCACGAGCTAGTCGTTCGCACGCGCGTGCGGCGGCGGCGACCGCGTTGTCGGCATCCGCGTAGACGGCGAGCACGGCGTCCGCGAGCCCGCGCTCGACCCGCTCGGCCTTCGCTGAGAGCTCCTCGGTCGCGAGCGCGAACGCTCGGCCTGCGACTGCCTCGACCTCGCCCTGGATCCCGAGGTCGAGGAAGAGCGCGGTCGCAGTGAGTGTCCGCTCCGCGGCCGCAGCGAGCGAGTCGTCCTGGCGGAGGATCGCCTGCTCGAGCTGCTGGAGGCGAGGGCTCGGCTCGATCCCGAGCTCGTCGAGGAGGATTGCGCGAGCCACTCGGTAGGAGTCGAGCGCCTCGGCCTGGCGTCCTGCGCGGTAGAGCGCGAGCATCAGCTGGGCCCGGAACGGCTCGCGCAGCGGGTGCTCGGCGACGAGCGACTCGAGCTCCCCGACGAGGTCCGACGAACGGCCACTCGCCAGGTCGGCCTCGATCCGCTGCTCGAGCGCAGCGACGCGCTGCTCCTCGAGCCTCGCAGCCTCCAGCGGCAGCTCGCAGTCAGAGAGCGCTGCGCCGCGCCAGAGGCCGAGCGCCTCGTTCAGCAGCTCCGCGGCGCGCGGAGGCTCGCTCCCCCGCGCCGACGAGACGAGCTCGTCGAAGTGCCGAACGTCCACGTCGCCCTCGACGAGGTAGCCCGGATCGCGCGTCTCGATCGCCCCCTCGCCGAGCGTCTTGCGCAGGCGCGAGACGTAGACCTGCAGCGCCGTGCTCGCGGTTGCGGGCGGCTCTTCGCCCCAGAGCTCGTCGATCAGCCGCTCGGCCGAGACGACGCGCCCGGCGTTCAGCGCGAGCACGGCGAGCAGGGCGCGCTGCTTGCCACGGCCGACGGGGATCGGCCGTCCTTCGCTCCGCACCTCCAGCGGGCCGAGCAGGGCGTAATCCACGTCCTCAGTTTTAGCGGTCGTTTAGGTCCGGAGCCAACGTTCATTTAGCGCCCGGGCGCATCCTCCTCCCATTCCGCAAGTCAAAGACCGAAGCAGGAGGAGGCAGAGCAATGAGTTGGACTCGGAGAAATCATCGCAAGGCCCTGAAGGCACTGGTGCTCTCGCTGGCGACTGCTGCGGTGGTCGCCAGCCCCGCGACAGCGGCACAGATGCACGACGGAGGCAGCATGGTGACGCCGACGTTCGCGCCGATCACAAGCGTCGCGCAGCAGTACGGTGGCACCGCCGAGCTGCCGGCGGCCAGCAGGGCGAGATCGCGTACCTCAGCTGGGGCGCCACGACGGAGAGCAAGCTGCCGTTCCAGAGCACCCGCGAAGGCGGACCGGTGTTCATGAACGGGCTCCCCGACGGGTACGTCGGCTCCCAGACCACGCAGGGCGGCGTCACCCCGGCGAACCTCGCTCGGGCCTACGTGCCGCAGGTCCAGGGCGTCTCGAACCCGGACGGCTACCAGCCGCAGCTCCGCGGCGTCGAGCAGCTCGTCATCCGGGACACGCCGGACGGGTTCCAGCCGCAGACGAAGCACGCGGACGTGGTCTCGATCTCTGCGGACTCGGGCAGCCTCGAAGCCGGCGATCTCGCGCTGGGCTTCGGCCTCGGCCTGATCCTCGCGACGGCAGCCGCGATCGCGCTCGCGATGTCCCGCGACCGCAATCGGGTGGCGCACTCGTAAGAGCGGAAGGGGTCTCCGAGGAGAAACGGCCCGCCCAGGGGACGGCGGGCCGTTTCTGTGCTGGTCAGGCGGCTTGCGTGCCCGCTTCCCAGCTCGCCCAGAGCGCCGCATAGCGCTCGCCCTGGGCGACGAGCTCGTCGTGCGTTGCGAGCTCGACGAGGCGGCCGCCCTCGATCACCGCGACCCGGTCGGCTCGCTGTGCGGTCGAGAGCCGGTGCGCGATCGTGATCACGGTCCGCCCCTGCGAGACGGCGGTGAGCGCCCGCTCGACCAGTGCTTCCGTTGCGGGGTCGAGCGACGACGTCGCCTCGTCGAGCACGATCACCGTCGGGTCGGCGAGCGCGACGCGGGCGAGCCCGACGAGCTGCCGCTCGCCCGACGAGAGCCGCACGCCGCGCGTTCGCACGTCGGTCTGGAGCCCACTCGGTAGAGCTTCGAAGCGCGTCAGCGCCCCGATCCGGCGCAGCGCCTCCGCGACCTGCTCGTCGCTCGCCTCCGGCAGCGCGAGCCGGATGTTGTCGGCGAGCGTGCCGGAGAAGAGATGGCCCTCCTGCGGCAGGAAGACGATCTGCCGTCGGAGCGACTCGAGCGTCGCCTCGCGCAGGTCGACGCCGCCGAGCCGCACGATGCCCTCGGTCGGGTCGTACTGGCGCGTGAGCAGCTTCGCGAGCGTCGACTTCCCCGCGCCGGTCGGCCCGACGAGCGCGAGCTGCTCCCCCTGGCGCACCGTCAGCGAGACGTCGTGCAGGACGGGCTCGTCGCCGTAGCCGAACGTCAGCTTCTCGGCTCGCAGGGCCCCGCCCTCCGGAAGCTCGACGGCGCCGCCGAGCACCGTCGCCGGCGTCTCGAGCAGCGCGACGAGCTTGGTCAGCGCGGCGCGCCCGGACTGGAACTGCGACAACCAATCCCCGAGCCGGCCGATCGGGTCGAAGAGCGAGAAGAGGTAGAGCGAGATCGCGACGACGGTTCCGATCGTCGTCTCGCCGCGCCAGTACAGCCAGCCGCCGACGAGCACGACCGCCGCGCTCGAGAGCGCCTGCGCGAACGAGATCACGGAGAAGAACGAGATGTTCACGAGCGAGATCCGCCGCCACGCGCGCACCTGCGCGCGCGACCGGTCGCGGTACTGCTCGAACTGCTCCTGCTCGCGCCCGTACGCCTTCACGACGCGCACCCCGGTCAGCCCTTCCTGCAGGGAAGTCATCGTGTCGCCGACGCGCTCCCGCAGTGACAGATAGGAGGGGTGCGAGCGCCGCTGGTACACGATCGCCGAGACGACGATCAGCGGGAACGAGACGAGGATCACCGCCGCGAGCACGGGGGAGAGCAGCACGATCGCGATCCCCGTGAGCACGAGCAGCAGGATGCTTCCGACGACCTCGATCAGCACGTGCCGGGTGAAGGTGGTCAGGGTCTGCACGTCCGACGTCAGCCGCGCGATCAGCACGCCGGCGCGCTCGCTCTCGAAGAAGGGCATCGAGAGCTGTTGCAGGTGCTCGTACGCTGCGACCCGCAGGCGGCCGAGGAAACGCTCGCCCGCGCGCGCGGAGCACACGACCACGAGCCGCTCGAGCAGCGGACGCGCGAGCACGAGGCCGAGGTAGGCGAGCGCGGCCCGCTTGATCGCCCCCTCGTCGCCGCCCTCGATCCCTTCGTCGATCGCGTACTTGAGGAGGAACGGCCCCGCGACCGTGATCAGCGTCGAGCCGACGATCCCGAGCGCCGCGAGCGCGATCAACCCGCGGTACGGGCGCATGAAGGCCCACGAGCGCGCGAGCACCGGGAGCTTCATGCGGCCTCGATCGCGAGCAGTGTCCGGTAGCGCGTCGAGCGGGAGAGCAGCTCGGCGTGCGTCCCCTCCTCGACGACGTGGCCCGCCTCGAGCACGACGACGCGGTCCGCAAGGGCGATCGTCGCGGCGCGGTGCGCGATCACGAGCGTCGTGCGTCCCTCCATCACGGTCGAGAGCGCGGCGCGGATCTCGTGCTCCTTCGTCGCGTCGACCGCGGAGGTCGCGTCGTCCAGGATCAAGACAGCAGGGTCGGCGAGGATCGCGCGCGCGATCGCGAGCCGCTGCCGCTGGCCGCCCGAGAGCGAGTAGCCCCGCTCGCCGAGCACCGTGTCGTAGCCGAGCGGAAGCGCGGCGACGAACTCGTCGGCGCCACCGAGACGCGCCGCGGACTCGATGTCCTCGCGCGACGCGTCGGGACGCGCGAACGCGATGTTCGCGGCAACCGTGTCCGAGAAGAGAAACGTGTCCTCGAACACGATCCCCACCGTGTGGCGGAGATCGTCGACGCGCAGGTCGCGGACGTCGACTCCACCGACGACGACGCGACCGAACTGCGGGTCGTAGAAGCGCGCGAGCAGCGCGGCCGCCGTCGTCTTCCCGGAGCCGGTGCCGCCGACGAGCGCGACCGAGCTGCCCGCGGGAATCTCCAGCGAGAAGCCGTCGAGCACCGGGCGCCGCGGCTCGTAGCCGAAGACGACGTCCTCGAACGCGACGTCGGCAGCGCCTTTCTGCGCGAGCCGCTTCGGGCTCGCCGGCTCGACGACCGCCGGCTCCGACTCGAGCACCTCGGTGATCCGCATCGCCGCCGCGACCGCCTGCTGCACCGTCTGGACGCGCTGGCCGAGCGTCCGTAGCGGCCAGACGAGGATCGCCAGGTAGAGGTTGAAGGCCGCGAGCTGGCCGAGCGTGAGCTCGCCGTCGATCACGGCGTGCGTCCCGAACCAGAGCGTCGCGAGGATCCCGAGCAGCGGCAGCGCCTCGAGCGCCGGCAGGAACACCGCGTCGACTCGCGCGACGTCGAGCGCGCGGTCGACGACACGGTCGCTCGCGGTGCGAAACCGCGCGTTGAGCGCCTCGCCGGCCCCGAGCCCCTTCGCGACGCGGATCCCGGCGATCGTCTCCTCCGCGAGCGCCGTCGTCTTGCCGAGCTCCTCCTGGAGCCTCCGCGTCGTGCCGCCGTAGCGCGACGAGTAGCGCCAGAAGCCGATCGAGACGAGCGGCAGCGGCAGCAGCACGATCAGCGCGAGCGGCAGGTCGATCAGCAGCAGGATCGCCGAGACCGCGACGACGGTGAGCACGTAGCCGACCGTGTGGCCCGCCGCGTCGAGCAGCCGCGCGATCAGCTCCGCGTCGTTCGACGCGCGGCTCATCAGCTCGCCGGCGCCGACGCGGTCGTGGAAGCGGGCGTCGAGCTCCAGCGCACGGGTGAAGAGCCCGTCTCGCACCGCGGCGTCGGCGTTCGCTCGGTTGCGGATCGCGAAGAAGTGACGCATCCCGCCGGCGCTCGCCTCGACCACCCCGAGCAGGACGAGCCCGCCGCACCACAGCAGGAGCGCCTGCCGGTTCTCGGGGAGGATCCCGCGGTCGATCGCCCGCTCGACGACGAGCGGCGTCAGGACCGCCGCCCCTTGCCAGATGAGCCCGCCCGCGATCGCGCCGAGCACGCCCCGGCGCTCGCGCACGATCAGGCGCCAGAGATACCGCCAGGCTGCGCGTCGTCGCTCGGCCTCGTGCTCGTCCACCGGGCAGACTCTGCACGAACGTGCCGAGCCGGCTCCCGATCGAACAGCGCTTCCCGCGGCCGTCCGTGATGGGCGTCGTCAACGTCACGCCCGACTCGTTCAGCGACGGAGGCGTGCACTTCCGCGCCGAGGCTGCGATCGCCTCAGCGCGTCGGATGGTCGCCGACGGCGCGGCGCTCGTCGACGTCGGCGGCGAGTCGACGCGGCCCGGCTCCGAGGGCGTCGACGCGGACGAGGAGCTGCGCCGGGTGCTGCCGGTGCTCGAGGCGGTCGCGAACGAGCTACCGGTCTCGATCGACACCGCGAAGGCGGAGGTCGCACGTCGCGCGCTCGACCTCGGCGCGGAGCTCGTGAACGACGTCACCGCCCTCCGCGGCGACCCGGCGCTCGGCGCAGTCGTCGCCGACGCGGACGCCTATCTCTGCCTGATGCACATGCAGGGCGAGCCGCGAACGATGCAGGTCGACCCGCGCTACGACGACGTCGCGTCGGAGGTCGCGGCGTTCCTGGAGCAGCGCATCGCCTTCGCCGTCCGGGAGGGCGTCCGGGAGGACCGCATCTGCGTCGACCCGGGGATCGGCTTCGGCAAGACGACCGAGCACAACTTCGAGCTGCTGCGCCGGCTCGACGTGATCGCGTCGCTCGGGAGGCCGGTCGTGATCGGCTTCTCGCGTAAGCGCTCTCTGGGCCGTCTCCTGGGCGATCCCGACGCAACGACCGGGCCGCTTTCGGCGAGCCTTGCCGCCGCGGTGACCGCGTACGAACGTGGCGCAACGATCCTGCGCGTGCACGACGTGCGCGAGCACGTCGAGGCGCTCGCGGTGGCGCGCGCGGTCGTCGCGTGATCGAGCTCGAGCTGCACGCGCTCGAGGTGCGTGGCTTCCACGGCGCCCTGGCGGAGGAGCGCGAGCGCGGTCAGCGCTTCCTCTTCGACGTCCGGCTGACGGTGCCCGACGCGGCGCTCTCCGATCGCCTCGAGGACGCGATCGACTACCGCGACGTGGCGCAGGCGGTGCGCGAGGTCTCGGACGGGCACGCGTACCACCTGCTCGAGGCGCTCGCGGCAGGCGTGGCCGACGAACTGCTTTCGCGCTTCCCGGTCGAGCGTGTGCGCGTGCGCGTGCGCAAGCCGGACGTGGAGCTCGACCCACCGGCCGAGTACAGCGCGGCTACGGTCGAACGGTCGAGACGGTGAGCGTGTAGCGCGCGTCGAGCGGGCCTTCGCGAGGCAGGTAGACGTCGAGGTACGCGTAGAAGCCCTTCTTCGTGCGGTTGCGGACCGAGACCCGCTCGGCCGCCTGTCCGTCTCGGCCGCTCGTCGCAAGCAGGTTCCGCGTGCGGGCGGTGCCGCGTAGGAACACGGTGGACGCGCTTGCCTTCCAGACGTCGACGTCGACGTCGGTGTCAGGCGTCGCCGTGATCCGCACGGTCCGTCCCGCGGGCACGAACACGCGGTAGACGTCCTCCGGATCCTCCGTGACGTCGAGTCGTGCACGGAACGTCGTGCGAGATCGGTTGGGTGCCGTGATCGGCGCCACCGCCGCCCGGAAGAGACCACCCGCGCGCACGTGGCGGATGTCCTCGTTCGGCTCGCTCGGGTCCTTCACCGGCGCCTGCGTGGTGAGCGCGTTCGGGATGCTCAGGACGCCGAAGCCGGTGTCGCGGTCGAAGCCCTCGGGCGCGACGTCGGTCGCGGTCGCGCGCATCAGCTCGAAGATCTGCGTGTTGTCCAGCGTCGGTCGTGCCGTCCAGACCCAGGCGGTCGCGCCGACGACGATCGGCGCCGAGAAGCTCGTCCCGCTCATCGACGGGTCGTAGCCGCTCGAGTCGAAGAAGCGCGGGACCGCTCCGGGGATCTCGACCCCGGGAGCAGCGAGGTCGACGCCGAGCGAAGGCGTCGAGAACTCAGCCGGCCGGTTCCGCCGGTCGGTGGCTGCCACGGTGAGCACGTGGGCCAGGCTGCCGGGAGGACCTGCAGCTGTGCCCTCCTGACGCTCGTTGCCCGAGGACGCGACGAGGATCGAGCCCGTGCGAAACGCCGTCAGCAAGGTGTCCTCGAGCAGGCGCGTGAAGGGCACGCCGAAGCTCATGTTGATCACGCTCGGGCCCGCCCGCATCGCCTCGGTGAGTGCGTCGATGACGTTGGCGACGTTCAGGCCGCCGACGTCGACGGAGCGGAGCACGGCCTGCGGGTAGACGCCGAGGAGGCCGAGCCCGTTCTCCGGCGCGGCCACCACGGACGAGACAGCGGTTCCGTGGAAGTCTTCGTCCGAGTCGGTCAGGTTCTGCGGGCCGAGCAGGATCGTGTTCGGGCGGCCGGCGAACTCCTCGTGGTTCACGTCGAGGCCGGTGTCGACGATGGTGACCGCCTTGCCGGGGCCTGGCGGCGTCGCGGCGTCGGCGCCGACGAGCGTGCGCCAGTACTCGAGCCCGATCAGCGGCTCGGCGTTCGCACGGGCGAGCTCGATCGGCAGGTCGGGCTCGACCGCCCGCACCAGCCCGCGCGCGAGCAGCGACGGCAGGGCTCGCTGGGCCGCTCGGGTCGGGAGCACCCAGATGTTCTGTGGGGCCGAGACGAGGGTGCCACCCTCCGCTGCGAGCGACCCTCGCTCGAGCTGGACGATCGTGCGCTCGTAGGCGCCGATGGAGAGCAGGCCCGGCGTCGCGCCCGGCGGCGAGGCCGCTCGGGCCGCGAGCCCGGAGGGCGCGAGGACGAGCGCGAGGAGGCTGACTGCGGCAGCGGCGCGAGCCACGGCCGCAGGGTAGCCCGCGGCGGTTAACGTCGCGTGATGCCGCGCGCCTACATCGGTCTCGGCGCGAACCTGGGCGAGCGCGAGGCGGCGCTACTCGCGGCGGTCGCCGCGCTGGCCGCGACGGACGGAATCGAGGTGATCGCGGTCTCGACCTTCCGCGAGACCGACCCGGTGGGCTACCTCGACCAGCCGCGCTTCCTGAACGGAGCTGCCGCAGTCGACACGACGCTGGCGCCGCGGGAGCTGCTGGACGCCCTTCTGGCCGTCGAACGCTCGCTCGGCCGAACCCGCGAGGGCCCGCGGTTCGGGCCGAGGACGATCGACCTCGACCTGCTCCTCTACGGCGACGAGTCGCTCGACGAGCCGGGGCTGACCGTCCCGCATCCCCGGCTCCACGAGCGGGCTTTCGCCCTCGACCCGCTGGCCGAGCTCGACCCGGGGCTGGTCGTCCCCGGCCACGGGCCGCTGGAGACCTTGCGTTCGACTCTAAACTGAGCGCATGTCCCACCTCGACGAGCTCGACGAGTTCGAGGCCGAGGCCGAGCTGCTCCTGAAGAAGGAGTACTCCGCCGTCTTCAGCCTCTTCAAGTACTGCGTCCTGACGCAGGACGCGACGTACCTCTGCAACCGGCTCGACCTGCAGTACGTCCCGCAGGGGAACTACCCGTTCTTCCACCTGACGATGGACGACGTCTGGGTGTGGGACAAGGCACGGCCGACGCGGATGATCCCGCGCGCCGAGGTCTACACCTCGGGCGACGTCTCGGTCGAGGAGCTGCGCGGCGAGGACGACCCCGCGCTCTCGGCGGACGCGCTCGCCGAGCGGATGCGCGAAGCGCTTTCGTCAGACGACACCGAGTAAGTTGCTCCTCGCAGTCGACGCGGGCAACACGCAGACGGTCTACGGCGTGTTCGACGGCGACCGCCTCGCCGAGCACTACCGCGTCGCGACCGAGCTGCGCCGCACCGCGGACGAGCTCTACGTCCTGATCAACGGGCTGCTCGACCTCGACGCGATCGACGGCGTCTGCCTGTCGTCGACGGTGCCGGACCTCGTCCGCGAGTACGAGGAGTTCGCCGGCCGAGCCGGAGTGCCGGTGCTCGTGCTGGGCCCGGGTGTGAGCACGGGAATCGCGATCCGCTACGACGACCCGCGCGAGGTCGGGCCGGACCGGATCGCGAACGCCGTCGCCGCCAAGGAGCGCTACGGCTCGCCGTGCATCGTCGTCGACTTCGGAACGTCGACGAACTTCGACGTCGTCTCGCCCGAGGGGGAGTACGTCGGCGGCGTCCTCGCGCCCGGGATCGAGATCTCGATGGACGCGCTGTTCTCGCGCGCCGCGCGGCTCTTCCGCGTCGACTTCACGGCGCCGCCGTCCGTGATCGGCAAGACGACGCAGACCGCGCTGCAGTCGGGCCTCGTCTACGGCTTCGTCGGGCAGGTCGACGAGATCGTCACGCGCATCCGAGCGGAGCTCGGCGTCGACGCGCAGGCGGTTGCGACCGGAGGCCTCGCCGAGCTCGTCGCGTCGCACTCGCGGACGCTCGCGAAGGTCGACCCGTTCCTCACGCTCGAGGGCCTGCGGCTGGTCTACGCGCGGAACGCGGGCTAGAGGAGCGGCGCTGGGCGCGCCGCTCCTCAGGAAGCCTCAGACCTCGACTTCGTGCAGCTCTTGGGCGTCGAGCAGCGTCTGATCTGCGAGGCGGTGGTACCGGGTGCCCCAGAGACCGCCGAGCAGGCCCGCGACCAGCATCGTCGCGACGGCCGCGAGGCCCGAGGCGAGCGCGGCGCTCGTCAGCGCGTCGCGATCGAACCACTGCGGTAGCTGCACGTTCGCGAACACGTCGTACTCGCTGCCGAACCAGGCCGCGAGCGCGGACAGCGCTCCCGCGAGCACGATCGTCCACACCGCGGTCATCAGGCCGTTGCGCGCGCCGTCGTACCGGGCGATGCGGCCGGCGGTCCAACCGCCGATCAGGTACGCGATCGCGAGGACGACGAGCCCGCCGATCAGGCTCTCGGTCGAGATGTCCTCGACGTTGGCGCCGCTCAGACCGGTCTGGTAGCCGATCGCGCCGATCGCTGCGCCGACGATCCCGCCGAGCAGGATCAGCACCGCGATCGCGGTCAGCATCCCGACGAGGCTCGCAGGCAGGTCGATCCCGCCGAACCGGTCGCGGGCTGCCGCGATCGGGTGGGGAGGAGGAGCGGATTCGCGCCGCTCGATCGCCTCGACCTCCCGCGCCTCACGTTCGGCCGCTTCGCTGTCGGTGTCGCCCAGCGTCTCCGGCCGCTTTTCGTACACGCTCATAGCCCCCCTTTTTGGCTGTTGGGGTGAGCGTTCCCCGCTTGCGAGCCGCTAACCGCCCCCGTAGATCGAGATCGGCAGGTCGAGCGTGACCTCGTCGGCCGTCGGCTGCTCCTCTTCGAGCCGCGCGAGGACGAAGCGCGCTCCCGGGGCGGCCGCGAAGAGCCGTCGCTCGATCTCGAGGAAGTCGTCGAGCTGCGTCAGCTCGGCCTTGAAGGCCCGCGGGAAGCGCCCGCGCCCGAGGTACCAGCCGTAGAACTTCTTCAGGAAGCCCTGCGCCTTTCGCTCACCGAGCTCGCGGATCGTCTCGCGCATGAACAGGACGAGCTCGGCGACGACCTCCTCCCGCGTCGGTTCGCCCGTGGCCTCGTCGAGGATCTCGCGCAGCACCCACGGGTTGCCCTGGGCGGCGCGGCCGATCATCACGGCCGAGGCACCGGTCGTCGCGAGGACGGCCTGCGCCCGTGCGCGGGAAGTGACGTCGCCCGAAGCGATGATCGGCACGTCGACGAGGTCGACCAGCTCGGCCGTGAGCGCGTGATCGGCGGTGCCGGTGTACATCTGCTTCGCCGAGCGGGGGTGAAGGGTCAACGTCGCGGCCCCGACGCCGACCAGCCGCGGCGCGATCTCGAGGCACGTTCGCGAGCCGTCCTGGAGCCCCCGGCGCATCTTCACGCTCACGGGCAGGTCGACCGCCGAAGCGACCGCGGCCACGATCGCGCAGGCGCGGTCCGGGTCGTCGAGCAGGGTCGCACCCGCGCCGGTCTTCGTGACCTTGCGGACCGGGCAGCCGAAGTTGATGTCCACGATGTCCGCGCCGGCGTCGGCGACCATGCGGGCAGCCTCGGCCATCACCACCGGGTCGGACCCGAAGATCTGCACCGCGAGCGGGTGCTCGTCGCCGGCGATCCTCAGGTACCCGAGCGTCCGCTCGTTCCCGTGGTGGAGCCCGGCGCAGCTGACCATCTCCGAGCAGACGAGCCCGGCTCCGTAGCGGCGGCCCTGGCGCCGAAAGGCCTGCACGCTGACGCCCGCCATCGGGGCGAGGACGAGCCGGGTTGGGATCTCGACGTCCCGGATCCGCCAGGACTCATGGAGATTTACCTGCGTCGGCTCTCGTTTTGCCTGCATAGAGCGGGAAATCGTAGCTTCTCCTGGTGTTGACGAGCCTTGTCCCACGAGGCTACACTTCTCGATTCGCGGCGGCGCCTGAGCGCCGCGCTTTGCACATCTAAAGGGGCAGTCTTTGAAGGAAGTCGTCCTCACCAAAGAGGGGTACGAGAAGCTGAAGCAAGAGATCGACGTCCTGCGCGGCGACAAGCGGCGGGAGGTCGCCGATCGCATCCGGATCGCCCGGGAGTTCGGCGACATCGCCGAGAACGCGGAGTACGACGACGCCAAGAACGAGCAGGCGATGCTCGAGCACCGGATCGCGCAGCTCGAGGAGCGGCTCCTCTCCGCGCGCGTGATCGAGAAGAAGGAGATCTCGAAGGACGTCGTCTCCCTCGGCTCGCACGTGAAGCTCCGCGACGTCGAGGCGAAGAAGACGCTCGAGTACCACATCGTCGGCTCGGCGGAAGCGAACCCGGCGGAGAACAAGCTGTCGAACGAGTCGCCGGTCGGCAAGGCGATCATCGGCCACAAGAAGGGCGAGACCGTCGAGGTCTCGACCCCGCGCGGCGCGCTCAAGTTCAAGATCATGGAGATCCGGGCCGCCTAGTCCTCGACGCGCGGCGCGTAGGATCGCGGCGCGATGTCTCTGCCGAAACGTTTTCCCGACCGCGTCGAGATCGCGTCCGTCCGCGCCGAGGCCGAAGGGCTCGAGCCGGGCGAGGAGCGCGGCGAGACGCGGCGGCTCGCCGGCCGCGTGATGGCCCGGCGCGACATGGGCAAGCTCGCCTTCCTCGACCTCGTCGACCGCTCGGGGCGGATCCAGCTGCTCGTCCGCGAGGAGAAGACCGGGACGCTCGACCTCGACCTCGGTGACGTGATCGGCGTGTCGGGGATCCCCGCGCGCACGAAGAAGGGCGAGCCCTCGCTGGCGGTGGAGACGCTCGAGCTGCTCGCGAAGAACCGCAAGCCGCTGCCCGACACGTTCCACGGCCTGCAGGACGTCGAGACCCGCTACCGCCAGCGCTACCTCGACCTGCTCGTGAACGAGGAGTCGCGCGCCGATGCGCTCCTGCGCACGCGCGTGGTCGACGGCGATCAGGCGCTACCTCGACGAGCACGGCTTCGTCGAGGTCGAGACGCCGATCCTGCAGCCGCGCTACGGCGGCGCCTTCGCCGAGCCGTTCGTCACCCACTACAACGCGCTCGACGCCGACTACTACCTCCGCATCGCCACCGAGCTCTACCTCAAGCGCCTGATCGTCGGCGGGCTCGAGAAGGTCTACGAGATCGGCAAGGACTTCCGGAACGAGGGCACCTCGTACAAGCACCAACCGGAGTTCACGATGCTCGAGTGGTACGAGGCGTACGCCGACTACCGGGACACGATGGCGCGCATGGAGCAGCTCGTCGCGACCGTCGCGCAGGAGGTGAACGGGACGACGAAGGTGACGTTCCGGGGTCACGAGGTGGACTTCGCGACGTGGCGGAAGGTCAAGCTCGCCGACGCGCTCGACGAGCACGGGCTGTGGACGCGCGACGCCGACGAGCTGCGCCGGCGACTGACCGATCGCGACGTCGACACGAAGCACGACAAGACCTGGGCCCAGCTCGTCGACCACGCGCTCGAGCGCTTCGTCGAGCCGGCGCTGATCGAGCCGACGATCCTCCACGACTACCCGATCGAGCTCTCACCCTTCGCGCGCGCGACCGACGACGACCAGTCGATCGTCGAGCGCTTCGAGTACTTCGTCGGCGGGATGGAGCTCGGCAACGCGTTCAGCGAGCTGAACGACTCAGAGGAGCAGGCGCAGCGGTTCGCGATGCAGGCGTCCGAACGGGCTGCCGGAGCGGGGGAGACGGAGCTCGGCGACGAGGACTACGTCGAGGCGCTCTCGTACGGGATGCCGCCGACCGGCGGTCTCGGGCTCGGCATCGACCGGCTCACGATGGTGCTCGCCGGTCGCGACACGATCCGCGACGTGATCCTCTTCCCTGCGCTGCGCGAGCGCGGCTAGGTCACGGCGAACGCGCGAAAGGTCTCGGGCAAGCCCTGCTCCACTGTGATCTCGGCTCGCCAGCCCAGCTCTCGTTCGATCGCCGACGGATCGAGCGCGCTTCGCTCGAGCTCACCGGGGCGGAGCGGCTTCAGCTCCGGCTGCACCTCGGTGCCGGCCTCGCGCTGCAGGATCTCGAGCAACTCGAGGACGCTCGTCTCCCGAGCGGTGCCGACGTTGAACGTCCCCGGACGGCCGGTCGCTGCCGCGGTGAAGAACGCACGCGCGACGTCACCGACGTGAACGTAGTCCCGGGTCGGCTTGCCGAAGCCGTAGACGACGACCTGCTCGCCACGCGCCAGACGGTCGGAGAAGATCGCGACCACGCCCGCCTCGCCGTGCGGCTGCTGCCGCGGCCCGTACACGTTGCCGAGCCGCAGCACGACGTTCGGGAGCCCGTGGAGCCGGCCCCAGGTCGCGACGTAGGCCTCGCCGGCGAGCTTCGACGCACCGTAGGGCGCAAGCGGTTCGGGCGGAAAGGACTCGAGTGTCGGCAGTGGCGCGTCGTTCCCGTAGATCGCGCCGCCGGTCGACGCGAAGATCACCGGCGCGCCCGCGGCGCGCGCCGCCTCGCACACGTTCAGGGTGCCGCGGACGTTGACGTCGAGGTCGTGCTCCGGACGCTCGACCGAAACGGTGACGCTCGCCTGCGCCGCGAGGTGGCAGACGACGTCGGGTTTGAAGCCGCCGATCGCCTCCTGGAGGCGCTTCGCATCGACGATGTCCACGCGTTCGACGTCGGCGGCCGCGGGGATGTTCTCCTCCAGACCGGTCGAGAAGTCGTCGATCACGAGCACCGCGGCGCCGTCCGCGAGGAATGCGTCGGCGACGTGCGAGCCGATGAAGCCGGCTCCTCCGGTGACGGCGACGCGTCCAGGCTTGCTCGGCACGTGCGGAATACTGCCCGCAGGACGGGCGCGCCGCGGCTGGAAGAGGTCACGAGCAGATGAGAGTTCTCTCGCACTGGAAGCCGATCGTCGTCGCCGTCGTGCTCGGCCTCGCCGCGGGCATTGCCTACCTGATGCTGGCGGAAGACCGCTACGACGCAGAGGCGACGCTGCAGGTCGTGCCGCTTCCGGCGGACGACCGGACGTTCGAGGGCTTCGCGCTGCCGCGCGTCTCCGACGGCGCGAGCCCCGCCGAGACGGTCGCCGACCTCGTCGAGCGGCCGTCCGTCGTCGACCCGGCAGCCGTGCAGCTCCGGCTCGACCGCGAAGAGGTGCTCGACGCGGTGACCGTGCATGCGGACGACAGCTCGAACGTCGTGACCGTGCGCGCCGAGGCCGACGATCCGCTCCGGGCCGCGCAGATCGCGAACGCCGTCGCCGAGGAGTTCGTCGCCGAACGCTCCGGAGCGTTCCAGGGAGAGTTGAACCGGACGATCGCCCAGTTGCGCGAGGAGCTTCGAAATGTTCCGGCGTCCGAGCGGGACGTCCCGCCGGCCGACGCGCTCGTCGCGCGACTGACGGCCTTGCGGGCGCTGCTCGGTGAGCGCGACCCCACGGTGCGCGTCGCGGGGAACGCCGTTGCCCGCGATCGCGTCGTGTGGCCTCGACCGGTACCCGTGCTCGCCGTGGCCTTGCTCGGCTCGCTCGCGCTCGGCCTGGCCCTCGCGGCGCTGCTGGCCGTAGCGGGTAGGCGGTCGACGTCGGAGCCGACGAGCGATCCGCTTGCGGAACGCGAGGCCCTGCTCGTCGAGCGGGTCCGAGCCGTCACGAAGCGCGAGCGCGCGCTCGCCAAAGGCGAGGCGGCGCTCGGCGAACGCGAAGGAGCCCTCACGGACCGCGAGGGGGCGCTCGCGCAGCGCGGGACCGCGCTCGGAGAACGCATGAAGAACGTCACCGATCGCGAGCGCGCGCTGGCTCGTAGCGCCGGCGAGCTCGCCGCGCGCGAACGCGAGCTGGAGCGCGAGCTGGAGCGCGAGCTGGAGCGCCTGGCGGCGATCGAGGACGCCCCGCCCGAGCCGGAGCCCGAGCCCGAGCCGGAGCCGGAGCCCGAGCCCGCGGCTCGGCCGGAGCTGCTCGGCCCGGCCGGAGCGTGGAACCTCGTCGCGCTCGAACGGCTCGTCGCCGAACGCGGGCCTGAGTTCCCGGACCGGGTCGAGGAGTGGCAGGCGTACCTGTTCTTCCTTCGCGAGCACGCGTCGATGGAGGGCGCACTACCGCCGTCGTTCGACGCGCTCGTCGAAGAGACGTTCCACGAGCTCGTCGCTTGAACCCGCTCGTCCTCTGCTACCACGCCGTCGTCGAAGGAGAGCCGCAGCGGCTCGCGATCCGAGCGAGCGACGTTCGAGTGGCAGCTTCGGTCGCTGCTTCGCCGCGGCTACGAGCCCGTCACGGCGGCCGACGCGGTCGAGCGAAGGGGCCGCCTGTTCCACGTGACGTTCGACGACGCCTACCGGAGCGTTGTCGACACGCTTCCGCTCCTGGCCGCGCTCGGCGTGCCGGCCACGATCTTCGCCTGCACGGGCTATGCACGCGACGGCCGCCCCTTCGACGTGCCGGAGCTTCGCGAGGACGCAGCCGCCGACCCGGCCTCATTCGCGACGATGGACTGGCCTGCGCTCCGAGCCGCGGCGTCGAGCGGGATCGAGATCGGCTCGCACACCGTGTCGCATCCGCACCTGCCGCAACTCTCCGACGCGGACCTGGATCGGGAGCTGCGCGAGTCGAAGGCGGAGCTCGAGGACGAGCTCGGCGTGCCGTGCCGGCACCTCGCGTACCCGTACGGCGACGAGGACGACCGGGTGCGCGCAGCGGCGCGCCGCGCCGGCTATGCCGCGGCGTTCGCGGTGAAGCCCGGCAAGGCGCGCAGCGACCGCTTCGGTGTGCCGCGGCTCGCGGTGTACCGGCACGACACGACCGTGGGCTTCCGGCTCAGGACGTCCCCGTTGGTGCGACGACTGAGCTAGGGAGTCGCGACGGGCTCGGCCTCGGGCAGCTACCGGCGCCGCCGTGCGTGCTCGATCACGTCGCGCAGGATGTCCTCGAGGTTCCGCGTCGGCGCCCAGCCGATCGCTCCGCCGATCTTGTCGATCGCGGGCTCGCGATGGAGCGTGTCCTCGATCCCTTGGCCGTAGACCTGGTCGTAGGGGATGAACACGTTCTCGGACTGCGAGCCCGTCAGCTGCTTGATCCGCTCCGCGAGTCCGAGGATCGTGATGCGGTCGGTCGAGCCGACGTTGAAGATCTCGCCGTTGATCGAACGGTCGTCCATCAGCGCCTTCAGCGCGCGCGTCGTGTCCTCCACGTGGCAGAACGAACGGGTCTGCTTGCCGTCGCCGTGGATCTCGAGCGGAGCGCCCGACAGCGCGTTCTCCACGAAGCGCGGGATGACCATCCCGTACTGGCCGCTCTGGCGCGGGCCGACGGTGTTGAACAGCCGCACGATCACGCAGTCGAGCCCGCGCTCCTGGTGGTAAGCGAGCGCGAGGAACTCGTCGATCGCCTTCGAGTCCGCGTACCCCCAGCGCTTCTCGGTCGTGGGCCCGTACACGCGGCGCGCGTTCTCGTCGAGCGGCTTCTCCTCGCGGTGGTCGCCGTAGACCTCCGACGTCGACGCGACGAGCACGCGCCGCCCGAAGCGGTTGCAGTACTCGAGCACGGTCTCGGTCCCCTGGATGTTCGTGACGAGCGTGCGCACGGGCTGCTCGACGATCAGCCGGACGCCCACCGCGGCAGCCAGGTGGAACACGACGTCGCAACGGTGCACGAGCTCGCTGACGACCGCCTGGTTCAGGACCGAGTCGACGACGAGGTGGTAGTTCCGGTCGATCGCGCAGGTGGGCGACGTTGCGCTGCGAGCCGGTCGAGAGGTCGTCGAGCGCGTAGACCTCCCAGCCGTCGGCGAGCAGCAGCTCGGTGAGGTGGGAGCCGATGAACCCGGCGCCGCCGGTGACGAGTGCGGTTCCGGTCGCCTCCATGGGGGTCGAGCCTAGCGGGGATCTGTGAAGAGCTGTTGGGCCAGACGAGCGACGAGCGACTCGACACGAAGCGCAAGCTCGTGCTGAACGTTTGGAGGTCGGCCGAGCGGATCGGCCAGTTCGTCGCTGCCCTGCGATTCGAATGGGCGCCGCGTGTCGAGGAGCGCGAGAGCGCGTCGCGCAGACCCAAGCCGATCGGCACGCGGGGCGACGCGGATCTGGTCGAGGATCGCTACGAGCTCCGCGAGAAGGAACGTCCGATCACGCCTCGCGCGCGCATCGACGACTGCCGCATACACATGCGCCCGCTCGAATCCGATCACCAGGTCTGCGCGTGCAAGGTCGACCCCCGAGAGAGCGCGTGCGACGTGGCCGAAGAGATCCAGCTCGAGGTGGCGGGCCGCTTCCTGCGCCGCTTCGAGCGGAGGGACGGGGCCCAGATCGACGGTGCCGAACGACTCCGTCCGCACGTCCGGAGGCGCGGCGCGGCGGAAGACTGCCTCGGCGAGAGGGCTACGAAAGCGATTCCCCGTACAAACGAAGACGACGTGGAGTCCGTTATTCCGCTCCTCTCGTGACATCGTCAAAGCTTAGAGCGCGAGCAAGAGGCGCCCGATGCGCCCTTCACGAACTCGTCCTAGGACGGAAAGCCGCTCGAGTAGATGTGTGCGTCAGAGACCGGCACAGCCCCGGGCGCGAGACCGCGGTAGTCGTTGCCGTACGTGTCTCCGAGGTTGTTGATGCCGCGGTAGTCGCCGATCGCGGCCCACTTCTGGTTGACGAAGATCGAACGGCGGACAGTCGTGCGCGTCGTCCCCTCGTCGAGGTAGACGCCTGCGACTCGCGTGTCGAAGTAGCTGTCCTGGATCAGGTTGTCGGTGCAGCCGGGAAGAGAGTCCCATGAGGGATCGGCCCACTCGCAGTTCACGCCCTTGTCGACATTCGGGCCGATGCGCATCCGCTGGAAGGTTGCTCCCTGGGTGAAGTGCTCCATGTAGATGCCGGTGCTGCTGCCGTCGATGTCGAGATGCTCGAAGAGCGCGCCGCGCGCTGACGATCCCGTCCAGATGCCCTCCCACGCGCAGTCGCGTGTTCGGACGCGTCGGACCACGGCCGTGTTACCGATCCAGAGGCAGGCTTCGGCGCGACCGTTGGACGAGCGTCGTACGGGGCGAGAGACGTGTGCGAGGTCGAGGTCTTCGAGCAACGGGACGTCCGAAACGTGCGCGGCGACGGAGTTCTGGTCGACGAGAACGCCGTAGCCGGTGAAGTTTCGAGCGACCACGCGGGCGACGACGAGGCCCTCGGGCTGCCGGGCGAGCACGCCGGTCTCGATCACCCCGTGACCGTCGAGCGAGACGTCGAGCACGCTCGAGCCTCGGCCGGTGCCCCAGACGTGGATGATCCCACCGTGCAGGACCTTCGTCGGATCTTCGACGTCGAAGGCGATCCCGCGGACGAGCCCGTGCCCGGCTCCCCAGTTGCCGCCGAGCGAGATGCCCGCCTTCAGAGTGGCACCCCCGACATGGGCTGCCCAGAGGCGGTGGCCGCTGGGATTGAGGAACGGCCCGAGGTTGTCGTACACACCGTCGGCCAGCGCGATGTCGAGCTGGCCCGACGCAGTGAGCGCGGCGGCGAGCCCCGCAGAGCTGCTCACATAGACGGCGCCCGCAGGTACGTCGTACGCAGCCGGCGGGGCGGGGGGTTGAACGTCGGGCAGATCGGCAGCCGCCTTCGCCTGACGTTGCCGGACGAGAACGAGCCCTGCGAGGAGTCGACCCGTGTGAGCGTCCCGGACGATCAGCCTGGTGCGAACGCCTGGGCGGCCCGGACGATCCAGGCCCGCGCCCCGCACGACCGCGCGATACGGAGCCTTGCGCACGTGTGCGATTCGGCGGCCGTCGAGCGTGAAGAGGATCGAGTTGGTCCCTGCCCGGACGACGTTCACGCTCACGCCGTTCTTCAACGCGTGAACCTTCAGACGAGCAGCAGCCTCGGCGCCCGCAGGAAGAATCGTCGCCGCGAGGCCGAGCGCCGCGACTACCCGAAGCAGGCGCGCGAAGCTCGCGTGGGCAGATCCGCAGCGTCCACTCATACCGTGTCAATCGGCCCGATCCGCTGCCTTCGGGACGCGCGGGTGTCCCTCGTCCGAGGGATCCCGGGCGCGGCGGGACCGAGACGGATTTCTGCCGTGGGCTATCGTGCGCGACGTGGCCGAACACGGCGCGGCGACGGGTCAATCCCGCTCCTACGCATCGCGAGACCTGATTCCCGACGAGCCGATCGAGCTCCGGCGGAATCTCGACGCGCTGCGACGGTCGCGCGTCTTCATGCTCGCTCTCATCGTCGGCATCACCTCCGTGGTCGTCGTCGTCTCGCTCCTCGTTCCGAAGACGTACCGAGCCACGGCGACGCTCGTGCTCCAGGAGACCCTCAACCCGTTCGGCTCGACGGACGTGGATACCGTCGTCCGTCGCCTCGAGACGATCGAGCGGTTGCTGCGCACGAACGCCGTCCTCGAGCAGGCCGCCGAGCGCGTGCCGGGCGAGACGAGGCAGTCGCTCGAGTCGAACGTGACGTCATCCGTCGATCCTGACGCCAACATCATCCGGATCTCGGCGTTCGACGGGACCCCGGAAGGCGCCGCCGCAATCGCCAACGCCGTCGCGGCGACGTTTCTGGAAGAGCAGGCGGAGGCTGAACGCCAACGGCTGAGAGACGCCCGCGCCAGCCTCGAGGCGGAGCTTGCGCGGTTGCAGGCGACGGGCGGGAGCGAAGCGGGGATCGCGGCAATCACCGAGCGGATCACAGAGCTCGGGGTGAGCGAGGTCGGTGCCGGCTCGGAGCTACAGCTCGCGCAAGCCGCAGAGCCACCGGACGCTCCGTTCACGCCACGGCCGGTGCGGAACGGTGTGCTGGCGTTCTTTGCGGCGTCCTTCCTGGCGGTGTTGATCGCCCTCGGCCGGGACCGGCTCGTGCCGCGCGTGGGCGATGCCCGAGAGCTCTCTCGCCTGATGAATCTGCCTGTGCTCGCCGGGATTCCGTACCTGCGAGGTCGGTTCGGGCGACCACCCCGGCTCCTGCAGGTGATCACGAACGAGGCCCACCAGACGCTGCAGACCGCGATCCGTTTCGAGCTTCCGCCGGACCGACAGCGCGTCATCCTCGTGACGAGCGCCGTGGAGGGTGAAGGCAAGAGTCACGTCGCCGCGGGCCTCGCGCGGGCGCTCGCGCACGCCGAGCAGAAGACGCTGCTCGTCTCGGCCGACCTGCGGTTTCCGACACTCCACGAGTTGTTCGGGACCAGCCGCTCGCCGGGGCTCTCCGAGCTGCTCCGGGCCGGCACGAACGGAGCCTTGGAGTCGTCGAGGGTGGAGGACCTGCTGGCCTCGCTGAAGACGAGCCTCGACGGCGGGTTGGGAAAGCTGGACTTCCTCCCGAGCGGAAGCAAGGCGCCCAACCCATCCTCGCTCCTGTTCAGCGAGTCGGTCGACCGCGTCTTCGCATCGATCGCGAAGCTCGACTACAGCTATGTGATCGTCGACGGCGCGCCGCTGATCGGAATCTCCGACAGCCACTCACTGGCCAGGCGTGCCGACGGCGTGCTCATCGTCTCGCGGCTCGAACGCATAACGCTCGACGACGTGATCGAGCTGCGCGACGTTCTCGACCGGCTCGCCAGTCGTACGCTCGGCCTGGTCGTGGTCGGTGCCCGCCGGGTCGGCTCATACGCGTACGCCGGCTCGGATCTCTCGCCGGCCGGCGACATCGATTTGGCCGCGTCCTCGTCACGCCGCGGTCGGTAGCGGCGATCAGAGCAGAGCGCGGTACTCGGACGCCAGGTGGTCCATCTGCGCGGCGCGATCGCGATGGTCTTCCGCCAGGCGGCGGCCGGACTGTGCCAGCCGAGTCGCGAGCTCCCGGTCGGTGAGGATCCGACGAACGGCGTCGGCGACCGATCGAGCGTCGATCGTGACCACGAGCGCGTCCCGCTCGGGCTCGATCAGCTCATGGACGCGCACGGTAGATCGGAGAGGACACACGGGCTCCCGCAGGCCATCGCTTCCCAGACCGAACGCGGCGAGCTGTCGGAGGAAGCGATCGAGACGCACACCTCGGCCGCGCGGTAGTAGTCCGGCATCCGCTCGTAGGGAACGTTGTCGACGATGTGGACTCTCGCGGAGTGCGGAACCCGCCCGAGCTGCATCGTCACGACCCCCATGTGCTTGACGACGAGCTGGACGTCTGGGAACTCGTCCCCGAGGATCCCGAACGCGTCGAGAATGGTCTGCGGGTTGTAGACGGGCATCAGCGAGCGCGTGCTCAGGATCACCGGCCCGGACATCAGGCCGAGCGAGCGCTTGAGCGCCGCACGATCAGCGTCCCCGGCCGGCGCGAAGCGCTCGAGATCGACTCCCCAGTTGACGAGGACGGTGCGGTCCCTGGGCGCCCCGAGGTCGACGAGCCGGTCGAGCAGCGCCTGTGAGTCGGCCATTGCGATGGCAGCTCGGCGGAGCGCGAAGCGGTTCGCCAGCGTCTTCACCCGCCCGGCGCCGAAGACGTCCGACCCCCAGGCCATCGCGACGAGGGGCGAGGCACCGGCCAGAGCTGCGAAGAACGCGTAGCCGCAGAGCCAGTGCGCGTGCACGACGTCCGGCTCCAGGCGCCTCAGCAGCGCCCTGATCCAGCGGACGTGTTCGACCAGCCCACGGATCGAACCTCGCCGCGCCGCGGGAGCGGAAACCACGCGGACCCCGACGCCCGGCAGGGTCGACGGAGGCAGGTCGGGCACGGTGTCCCCGGCGACCGTCACCTCGAAGCCGCGCTCGCTCATCGCGATGGCCAGATGCTCGACGTGCGGATGGTTGACGCTGCCGAGCATGAGCAGCCGCGGCGGCCTCACCTGCGCAAGTGCTCCAGCCCGTCGATCAACCCGGAGATCACTCGGGTCCTGAATCGCGTCGGACAGATGGGGAAACAGTGGGATCGTCAGTTCTGTTCGTGCGGCGTGCTCGCTCCGTGACAGCGGGTGCGTCCGTTGACCGCGATAGGCGGTGAACTCGTGGATCGCCGGGTACAGCACGCTCGTCTGCACGCCGTGGCGTTCGAGCAGGTGGACGCGCAGCGGGTCCCGCAGAGACGGATCGTCGATCATCACGGGCATCACGTAGCAGGCGCTCTGATCGACCGCTTTGTCGTCATAGGGAAGCGTTATCCCCGGCACGCCGGCGAGCGCCTCTCGGTAGCGGTGCACGAGCCGCCGTCGCTGCGCGATGTCTTCCTGGAGACGCGGCAGCCGAGCTGAGAGCAGCGCCGCGCGCGGTTCGTCAAGGCGGTAGTTGTATCCGGTGCCGACGACGTCGTAACTGGCGGAGTGGCCGAGGTGGCGGTCCCACGTGCCCGACGTCATGGCATGGGAGCGCAGCAGGCGCGTGAGCTCTGCCACAGCGTCGTCGTTCGTGGCGAGCAAGCCGCCCTCGCCGCACGAGAGCACCTTGTTGGAGAAGAAGCTATAGACGCTCGTGAGGCCGGTGGGCGGAAGGTGGGGCGAGTGTGCCGCATCCTCGATCAGCGCTACGGAGTGCTCAGTGCACCACGCTCGAAGCGCCTCGACAGCGGCGGGATAGCCCGCGTAGTGCACCGCACACACCGCCTTGGTTCGTGCTGTGGCCCGGTAGTCGAGATCGTCCACGTCGAGCCCGAGGTCGTGCTGGCCGTGGATGTCCGCGAGCACAGGGACAGCGCCGCAGTACCGTGCGGCCGCGGCACCGGCAACGAACGTGATCGCCGGCACGATCACCTCGTCGCCCGGCCCGACCCCCGCGGCGATGTACGCCAAGTGGAGAGCCGCCGTTGCGCTCGAGACCGCGACGGCGTGGCGGACGCCCAGATGCTCTGCGAATTCCGCCTCGAACGCCTGCGTGCGCGGCCCCATCGTGAGCCACCCGGAGCGCAGCGTCTCCGAGACGGCGGCGACGTCGTCGTCGGTGATCCGCAGGTCGAACAACGGCACGAGGGAGGATCCGCCTTCCACGTTGCTAGTTCTCGTACCTCGGGTCGAAAGGGTCCCCGAACCGGCGCTCTTCGAGCGCGCCGACGATCTCGTCGATGCCGTCCGACACCCGGTGCGACGGCACGTAGCCGAGCTCGTCGCGAATCCGCGCGAACGAGACCCTGTAGTCCCGCGGGTCCTCCTCGCGGTGGACGTAGCTCACCTCTCCGCGCCCGAGCCGCGACACGATCAACTCGGCCAGGTCGCGCTTGCGGTAGTTCTCGTCGGAGTCGCCCACGTTGAAGACTCGGCCGGCGACTTCCCCGGTCGTCGGCCGAGAATCGTCCCGACGGCTCGCGCGGCGTCTCGCACGTGGACGTACGGCCTCCAGAAGAGCTCGCCGTAGATCTCCAGTGGGCGCTCCGCCCAGAGGTCGCGTGTGAACTGGTTGACCGTGAGGTCGAACCGCATCCGGTCAGCGACGCCGTACACGGTGGCAAAGCGTAGGCAGCTCCGAGCCAAACTGTCGTCGTCTCCCGAGAACAACGCACGCTCGATGGCGACCTTCTGCTCGGCGTACAGCGACACGGGGCGAAGGTCAGCCGTCTCGTCGACCGGGATGGTGGGGTCGGCCATCCGCCCGTAGTTGCTGCACGTCGAGGCGAAGACGAAGCGTGCGACTCCAAGCGCCACAGCGTCGGCCACGAGCGCGCTGGTTGCCTCGACGTTGACTGCGTGCGACAGCTCGGGCTGCCTCGCGCACGCAGGATCGCCGACGATCGCGGCCAGGTGGACGACAGCTTCCGCGTTCTCGAGCGCCTCCCGTCTCGCTGCGGCGTCACGGACGTCGGCCACGACCAGCCGGACACCGCGTGAACGGAGCAGCTCGGCCACGTCCGCCTGCTCGTGCAGCAGCGAGTCGAGCACAGTCACCTCGTGCGCTGCGTCCTGGAGCTCCGCGACGACAGGGGCACCGACGTAGCCGGCGCCGCCGGTCACGACGACTTTCACGCGCGGGGTCCGGCGTCCGAGAAGAGCTGTGGCAGCAAGGCCGGGTAGTCCTCGAGCGCCTGTTCGTAGTCGTCGGGCCGGCCGATGTCGAGCCAGTATCCGTCGAACATGTAGGCGCCGACCGGTTCGTGGGCCGCGAGCAGCTCCGTGACGAGGTCCGGGAAGTCGAACCGCTTGTCGGTCGGGACGTGCTCGCGACACCGAGGCTCGACCACGTACACGCCCATGCTCACGGTGTAGTCGAGCTCCGGCTTCTCCTCGTACGCAACGACGCGGGACACAGGGCCTGTCGCGGCGTCGACGTGCACGATTCCGTAATCGGTACGTACAACCCGGCGATGCGTTGCGATTGTCAATGCGTTGTCGGTCTGGCGGTGCGCCTGGAAGAGCTCCCCGTAGTCGAGCGTCGTGAGCACGTCACCGTTCATCATCAGGAACGTCTCCTCGAGGCCGTCGATCCCGGCGAGAGCCCCGGCAGTCCCTGCCGGCTGTGCCTCCTCGTGATAGCGGATCTTCACGCCGTAACGTGAGCCGTCTCCGATCACGGCTCGGATCAGGTGCGCGAGGTGCCCGACGGCGAGAACGAGCTCCGAGAACCCGCGCGCCGCGAGCTGTTGGATCACGACGTCGAGGATCGCCTGATCCCCGAGCGGCATCAACGGCTTCGGGAGGATCGTCGTGAGCGGGCCGAGGCGTGAGCCCTTGCCTCCCGCGAGGATGACGGCGCGCTTCACCACTTCGGACGCGGAGCCTACTCGTGTCGGGCGGACGACCTGCGAGCCGGATCGGGACGGATCGGGTGGTCGCCGGTACGCTTGGCCACCGGATGGCGGTCGCAGAGACAGCCTCTCTCCCGATCCGTCTCCGCGAGCGGCGGCCGCGTCTCCCGAGCACTGCTCGGCGCCTGCGCTCTCTCTCTGTCGGCGGCCGGCCTTGGCCTTCTCCTCGCGGTCTTGTACCGCCCTCCACCGTTGCCGGTCACGATCGCCGCGGGAGTTGCGCTGCTCGCCGTGCTCGGCCTCACGCTCGTCCGCTACGACGCAGCTGTCTTTCTCGGTGTCCTGCTGCTCGGCGTGATCCTGGCCGAGCCGGCTCCTCCCCGACGCAATCTTCGCCGTTGCGATCGCCGTCGCCCTGGTGACGGGCCGCTTCCGTGTCCAGCGAGTCCCCCTGATCGTCGGCGGTCTGGTCGGCGCATTGCTCGCGTTGAACTTGCTCTCGGCGATCTTCGCCGTCGAGCCGCTGCGAATGGGCATGTACCTCCTCATCACGTTCTACCTCGTGGCCCTCGGCCTGTGGTTCGCGAGCTATGTCGATTCGACCGCGCGGGCCCGCTTGGTCACCGTTGCGCTCATCGCCGGGAGCACCGCATCAGCCCTGCTCGGGACGCTTGCACTGTTCGTGTCGCTTCCGGGCCGCGACATCTTCGTGCTGAGTGAGCGAGCGAGAGGACTCTTCGAGGACCCCAACGTGTTCGGTCCCTTCATGGTCGTACCCGCGTTGATCGTCGCCAGCGAGCTGCTCGAGCCACGACTTCTCCGGGTTGGCCGGGCCGTCAAGGTTGCGTTGTTCGTCGTCCTCGGTGCGGGCGTGCTCTTCTCGTATTCTCGCGCCGCGTGGCTCAACGCCGCGGTCGCCTTCTCGATCATGCTCGTTGTCTATGGGCTCAGGCGAGGTGGAGGACGCCGCGTCTTCAGGCTGCTGTTCACCGTCGTCACCGCGCTCGCGCTCCTGGCGGTCGCGCTGGCAGTGACGGGATCGGTTGCCTTCCTCGAAGAGCGTGCGAGGCTCCAGACGTACGACGCCGAGCGGTTCGGCGCGCAACAGTCGGGAATCAGCCTCGTGGAGCGATTTCCGTTCGGCGTTGGGCCTGGGCAGTTCGAGCAGTACGTCGACATCTCGGCCCACAGCCTCTACGTGCGTCTGCTGGCCGAGCAAGGCGTCCTGGGCCTCATGGTGGGGCTAGCGCTCGTGATCACGACACTTGCCTTCGCGGCGCGGAACGTCGTCACCGGGACGGACACCTACGGCATCGGGTCGGCCCCGTTGCTCGCCGCGTGGTGCGGTCTTGTCGTCAACAGCGCCTTCGTGGATACGCTCCACTGGCGCCACTTCTGGCTTGTCGCCGCACTCATCTGGGCGGCGACGATGCGCCCAGTGCCCCTCGGACACAGATCGTGACCAACACTCCCGAGCAGCCCCGTGACGCGGACCTCAGGATCGCCGTGATCGTTCCGTGTCACGGCGAGGGGCGTCTGCTCGGAGACGCCGTGCGGTTCGGTCCCAGGAGACCGCCGCGGTCGAGCTCGTGGTCATCGACGACGCTTCGACCGACGAGGAGACGGTGCGGACGCTTGCCGCGCTGGAGGCCGACGGCCACCAGATCATTCGCTTCGAGGAGAACCGAGGGGTCGCCGAGGCACGGATGGCCGGTCTCGCGGCCACGACCGCGCCGTATGTCGCTCCGTTGGATGCGGACGACCTGGCCGAGCCGGGAGCACTGACGTCCATGGCCCGACTCCTCGACTCGACGCCATGGGCTGCCGCCGCTGTGGGAGACGTGCTCGAGTTCGGCGACCGCGAGACTCTGCGTGCCGTGCCGGCTCGGCTCGACCCGTATCGAGTCGCCTACACCAACGAGTACCCGATCACCGCTGTTTTTCGCCGCGACGCGCTCGAGGCGGCCGGCGCCTGGCGGCGATCTCGAACCCGTCAGCAGGGGTACGAGGATTGGAGCCTCTGGATGGGGCTCGCGGAACGAGGTGAGCAAATCGTCCATCTCGGCCCAGGGCACATCGGGTATCGGCGGCGGCTCCACGGGAGACGATTGAACGCCGAGGCGCGCGCCGCCCACGTCGAGATCTATCGCTCGATCCGTGCCGACCATCCCGACCTCTTCGCACGGATCAAGGAACATCGCCGGCGCTCCGACCTGTCGGCTGTTCGGCGCGCTCTCTACCCACTGGTGTACGGCGAACGGGAGTCGGTGCCGTTCCAGCACCGGCTGAAACCGTGGGCCGACCGCTTCGGTCTCTGGACACTCACGCGGCGGTCGTGAGCGGGCTCTAGCGGGGGGCTGGCGAGGGCCGGAACGCAACTGCTTTCCAGATCGCCTTGGTGTCGTCGACGAAGACCGCGCGCTCGAACCCGACCAGCACAACGAGGTACGCGACGAGCGCTGATGCCGCACGGAGCGCGAGCGGCCCGGGTACCGCCGCGGCGACCGCCGCCATCGCGAGCGCGGCCAGAAGCGGGCCCCCGAAAGCCCGAAGCGGACGGACGTGACCTATCCGCCGGCGGACGAGACCGAGGCCGAGGATCGTCAACAACAGACTCGACGCGAGAGCGGCGCCGGCGGCTCCGCCGGCCCCGTAGCGGGGAATCAGCAGGAGGTTGGCGACGACGTTGAGCGCTACGGCCGCGCCCACGAGGCGCGCGAACGCCCATGGTGAATCTCGGGCGATGAACGCCGTGCTCAGCAGTGCCTGGACGCCGTAGAGCGTGCACGTCAGCGCGAGCAACTGAAGCGGTACGACGCTGTCGCGAAACGCGGCTCCGTAGAGCAGGTCGATGAGTTGCTCGGCGAAGACGACGAACGCGACGGCGACCGGCAGCAGCAGAGCAGCTAGCACCTTGAGGCCGAGCTCGAGTCCGCGGGAGAGGGTGAACCACACTCCGTTCGCTCTGCGCGGGCGAGCCAAGGAAGCATCGCGGCGCTGGCGGCCCAGGCGACGAACTGCGTCCCTTCGACCAGGCGATACGCCGCCGCGTAGATGCCTACCTCCGCCTCGCCGGCCATGAACGAGAGCAATGTCACGTCGAGGCGGAGCAGCAAGACGAAGAGGAGGCCGGCCAAGCCGATCGGCAGGCCGGCGCGTACGAGCGCGGGCCAGGACCGCGGCTCGGCGTCGTGCGTCGCACGCCGAGCCTTCTGACGGACAGCTCTGCCACGATCAGGCCCCCGAGGGCACCGGCCGCGAACACGATCGAGACGGCAACGACACCGCCGCCGGAGCGCAGCACAGCGATCCCGACGATCGCCGTCAGCAGCCGTTGGAGGACTACGGAGCGTGAGACGAGCCCGAGCCGCTCGTGAGCCTCGAACAACGCGTACGAGGTCCTGCTCATCACCTCCAGCGCGACGCCGACGCCGACGATGCCCACGGCCAGACGGGTTTCGGAGGAGTAGTCACCCAAAACCACGAGGACGCCGGCGACGCCGAGCAGCGCGATCAGGAGAGCACCTTGATCGCGGTCACGTTGCTGAGGTACCGGGACGCGCGGTCGGTCTCGTGCGACCTCTCGAGCCGTGAGCTCGTCGGTTCCGAAGCCGGCTCCGATGATGAGCGCGCCCGTGAGTGCGAGCGCGAACATGAACGTCCCGAACCCTTCGCTGCCGAGTTCTCGGGCCATGGTCACGTAGAACGCGAACGAGGCGGCTTTGGCGACCACTTCGCCGGAAGCGCGGGAGAACGTGTTTCGCGCGATCCGACGCGAGGTGCCGTAGGCCGAGTTCACGATCCCGCTACCGGGCCGGCGAACTCTCGAGGAGATCGAGATACACGGATGCGGTCTCGGCGACCATCCGTTCGACGGTGAAACGCCGGGCGACCAGCTCACGTGCGGCAGCACCCAGCTGCGCGGCGCGTGGAGGATCGGAGAGCAACGCGACGATCGCATCTGCAAGCGCGATCGAGTCTCGCGGCGGGACCAGCAGGCCGGTGCGTCCGTGCAGCACCGCCTCTCTGACTCCACCGACGTCGGTGGCCACGACGGGACGTCCGGCAGCCATCGCTTCGAGCACGGTGTACGGAAACGACTCCGCCCATGACGGCGCGACGAACACGTCCGCCATCTGCATGACGCCGGTGACGCTCGTTGTCGACCCGACGAAGCGAACGGCATCATCGAAATGCTTCGCGCGGCCTCGAGCAGCGCACGATCGACCCCGTCCCCCACGATCAAGAGGCGGGTAGTCGGCATCGCGTCGAGAACGCGGGGCATCGCGTCCAAGAGCGTGTCGACTCCCTTGCCGGGGCGGAGCTGCGAAACGACGCAGAGCAGCGGGCCTTCGCCGCCGAGATCGGGGACGTCGTCCGGGACGCCTACGTCCGTCGAGCCGGGCGTTGCGACGCCGTTGTGAACCAGTCGCGTGCGTCCGGCTCGCCCGAGCTCGGCCGCCAGTCGCAGCTCCGCCTCGCAGACGCAGATCACGCGATCCGCGAGCGGTGCGAGGACCCGCTCGGCGAGCCCGTACGCGGACCGCGCGGCGCGACTCGGGAAGAAGCCGGCGGAGGCGTAACCGTGCGGTGTGTAGACGACCGGCACTCGCGGATGGGCGACTCGAGCGAAGCGGGGGGCGACGGCTCCGGCCTTCGAAGAGTGCGCGTGGATCAGGTCGGGGTGGACCCGGCTCACTGCACGAGCGAACGCCGCGACCGAACGTGCGTCCTTCGCGGAGAGACGGCGCGCACAAGCTCGAGCCGTACGGTCGGAACGCCGAGAAGAGCGGCATCGTCGCGGTCAACGGTCCGGCGACGACGACGTCGAACCGATGACCGGGCAAGCCGGCGACCAGGTCGCGCACGTGCCGAAAATGCCGCCGTCCGTGGGTTGGCCGACGACAGATGCGCGGCGAGCATCGGAGCTTGGCCGGCTGCCGCTGCGCCGCCGTTTCGCCATCGGTCGATCGTACCCGCCTTCGCGGGCGTCACATCCGGCGACAGCAGGTCAGCCGCGGGTCGCCGCGAGCCGTCGCTTAAGCTCGACCGATGTCGGGAGCCCGATCGCGGGATGCGCGGGAGGACGCCGCGGCTGCAGCATTGGGGCTCGCGCTGGTCGGGCTCTTCGTGGTGTTCGCCGTTGCCGACGCCGGGTTCGACCCGTTGGTCTGGCTTCCAGGCGGCTTGTTCGCGCTCGGGCTGCTCGCAGTCGTGATCGTCGGTCGGCCCGCCATCCTCGACGGCGTTCCGCGCGCGACAAGCGTGGCCATCGCACTGTTCGCGGCGTTCGCAATCTGGAGCTTCCTCTCGATCATCTGGGCCGACGTGAAGGGGATTGCCTGGGAGGGAGCCACCCGCACGCTGCTGTACGCGATCGTCTACACGCTCGTCGCGATCTGGCCGTGGCGGACAAACGTCGCGGCTGCGATCCTCGGAGCCTTCTCCGTCTCGGTTGCTGTGATCGGAGCGGCTGCGGTGCTGTTGACGGTGCGTTCGGACGCGCCGCTCGGTGCATTCGTGGGCGGGCTCTTCTCTGAGCCGGTCGGGTATCACAACGCGAACGCTGCGCTCTTCCTCGTCGCGTTCTGGCCGGCGCTCATGCTTGCGTCGCGTCGAGAGGTTCCTCCGCTCGCCAGAGGGCTCTTCCTGGCGACGGCGGGGCTCTTGCTCCCACTCGCGGTCCTGCCTCCAGAGCCGCGGCTCGCTGATCGCGTTTCCGCTGACGTTTCTGGTCTTCTTCGCGATCGCGCCGAATCGTGCGCGCTTGTTACTCACCCTCGCGCCGGTCGTCGTCGCGACGCTGCTCGCTCGTGGCCCTGTGCTCGATGCCTACGGCCCGGACGGGGAACTGGAGGCGGCCCGCGCGCTGGCAGAGGCCCGCGACACGGTCGCGCCATTGGTCGCCGCGCTCTTCGTTGTCGGGCTGCTCGCGGCGCTCGTCGATCGGCGGATCCAGATTCCGCCGGGGTTCGCGCGCTTCGCGGGACGCAGTCTGGGAGCCGCCGCGCTCGTCGGCTGCGCCGTGAGCATCCTGGTCCTGCTCCCGCCGGACCCTGCCGGCCGCGCTGCGGACGCGTGGCGGGAGTTCAAGGCTGGGCACCGGCCGGACACCGGCTCGTCGCACTTCACGAGCGGATTCGGCTCGAATCGCTACGACTTCTGGCGGGTCGGGCTCGCGGAGTTCGCCCGCTCGCCGCTCCAGGGCATCGGCGCCGACAACTTCGCCGCACCGTACGTGCGCGAGCGTCGGAGCGACGAAGAGCCGCTCTATCCCCACAGCGTGGAAGTGCAGGTCCTTTCCCAGACGGGGCTTGTCGGGGCCGCGCTTTTCCTCGGGTTTCTCGTCTCAGCGGGGTTCGCGGCGGCGCGCGCGCGGCACCTCGATCCGTTCGGCCGTGCCCTCGCCGTCTCGGGCGTCACCGCCTGTGTCTACTGGCTCGGGCACGGGGGTCGGCCGACTGGCTGTGGGAGCTGCCGGGCCTGGGGGCGCCCGCGCTGGCCGGCCTCGCGCTCGCCGCCGGCCTCGCTCGGCCTCCACCTCAGGCGGGACGAGGCCGATTAGGGCGACGCAGCGTCGTCCTCGGCGCTGTCATCTCGATCTTCGCGCTCGTCTCGTTCGCCGCCCCCCTGGCTCGCCGCCAGGGAGGTCGAATCCGCGACCGCGTCGTGGCGTCGAAGCCCGGGCCTCGCCTTCGATCGGCTCGAGCAGGCCCGGCGGCTCGACCCGCTCAGCGAGCGGCCGGACCTCGTAGCGGGGGCGATTGCCAGCCGGTTGGGCGACCGGCAGCGGATGCGTGCGTCCTTCGAACGCGCGCGAGACCGTAACCCGGAGAGTTGGTACGCAGAGCTCGAGCTGGCCGTGCTCGACGCACTCGAGGGCCGGCGATCCGACGCGCTCGAGCATCTCGAGCGTGCTCGGGAGCTGAATCCACGCGAGTCCGCCATCGTGGTCGTCGGGCGTCGGCTACGGTCAGGCCGACCAATCAGTCCGGCGTTTCTCGATCGACTCCTCGCCGGCCGATTTGACGCTCGGAGCGACTAGAGCGAGGCGAGAAACTTGCAGACTGACTAGTTTTGGCCTATATCTAAAAAGGGGTGTTGGGACTCCCAACGAATTGGGTTTTTGTCTGCGGCGAAGGGAAGGAAGGGGCATCTGTGGCTAATCGACTGTGGCTCTCTGCGAGCGAGCTCTCGTTGGGACTCTCGTCTTCTCGGCATCGGCTCTCGCACAAACGCCGGCGGAGCGGGTGTACGGCGGTGAAGGCGGCAACATCCAGGCAGAAGTGACGGGCGGCGGTGCGGCAGGAGGAATCCTTCCGTTCACCGGCCTCGACCTTCTGCTGATGGCGCTGGCAGCAGTGCTGCTGATCGGCACTGGGGTCAGCATGCGGCGACCGCGGGCGCGAAGACCTAGGCCCCGGACTAGTACCCCGACCTGCGGTGGTCGAGTTGCGGTCTAGCGTCGTTTCCGACGCTCCAAGTGGAACCTCAATCCTGGGGACGATACGCTCGCCCTGGATCAGTCTGCGGCGTCTGCGGCGGTTACTCCGGGCACCGCATGGCCGACCACTGCGGCGCGGCCGATCGGGGAACTGCCGTGGCTGCGCGCCTGTCTCACGGTGGACGCCCTCATGCTCGCCGGTGCCGTGGCGACCGCGGAGCTGGGGGCTGCGCGTGCCGACGTACCGTCGATGCCGCGTCTGTGGATGGTGCCTTCCCCCTCCTCGTCGTTGCCCTTCTGTGGACGCGGCGGATGTACGCGTCCCGCCTCTCGCTTCGAACGCTCGAGGATCTTCGTTCGATCCTGTTCGCGACGTCGATCGCCGCGATGTCGATCGTCACGGTTCGCGTCCTCGTCGAAGCCGACCTCGCTGCAGCAGACGAAACGGTGCGCCTTTGGGCGTTCGCCGCCGTGTTCCTGGTCGGCGGCCGTGCGCTGCTCTCCTGGTCGGAGGTGGCAGCGCGCCGTCGCGGGAGACGTTGAGGCCGACATTGATCGTGGGAGCCGGCCACGTCGGGCGTCTGACGGCGAAGCGTCTCATCGCGCACCCCGAACTCGGACTTCGCCCTGTTGGGTTCCTGGACAAGGACCTGATCGATGCTGGGAGCGACGACGTCGCACCGCCGGTACTTGGGGCCAGCTGGGATCTCGAGCGCGTCGTTCGAGACCATGGCATCGAGCAGGTCATCGTCACGTTCTCGAAAGCCCCCCACGAGGTGCTTCTCCGGCTTGCCCGGAGCTGCGAGGAGCTTGGTGTCCGCATCGCGTTCGTCCCGCGGCTCTTCGATCGGATGACGGAGCGGATCCACGTCGACCACGTCGTCGGTCTGCCGTTGCTCAGCGCCCGGATCACGGATCCGAAGGGTTCGGAATTCGCGGTGAAGCACGCTCTCGACCGCGTTATCGCCACCCTGGGGCTGATCTGCTTGGCCCCTGTTCTCGCGGCTGTCGCCGTAGGCGTCCTGATCTCGCTCGGGCGGCCGATCTTCTTCCGGCAGACGCGCATCGGAAGAGATGGACGGACCTTCGACATGCTGAAGTTCCGCTCGATGCGCGCTGCCGTGGTCCGACCCGGTTCGAGCTTTCGCCGGACACCGCGCCGGGCGGTGTCGAGGGTGTGGACCTGTGGACCAGGCTCGGCGACTTTCTCCGGCGAACGTCGCTGGACGAGCTGCCTCAGTTGATCAACGTGCTCAGAAACGAAATGAGCCTCGTCGGTCCCCGCCCGGAGCGGCCCGAGTTCGTCGGCCTCTTCGGCGACGCGATCAACCGCTACGACGACCGCCATCGGGTCAGGGCCGGCATCACCGGCTGGGCCCAGGTCAACGGGCTGCGCGGCAAAACGTCGATCTCCGAGCGCGTCGAGCTCGACAATTACTACGTGCAGAACTGGTCGCTCTGGCTCGACGTCAAGATCGTGTTGATGACGCTCGTCGCGGTCTTCAGCTCGTACCGCAGCGTGGAATAGCCGGGTAGATCCCGCGCCTGAAGGCGACGCCGCGGCAACGGCAGGGGGAGGACCTTCACGACGGTGAAGTCCCGTCGCCGCAGACGCCGTCCGGCTCCCATTTTCCGGATCCGACCCGTCGAAAACCGAGCGGCCGACCCCGTCAGGGCGCCTCCAGGGCGCGCTCGGCTGCCGCCGTACCCTCCGCTACCATCTTGAGACCTTGTTCGAGCGTTTCACCGAGCGGGCGCGTCAGGTGGTCGTACTGGCCCAGGACGAGGCGCGCGCCCTCAAGCACAACTACATCGGCACCGAGCACATCCTGCTGGGGCTCCTCCGCGAGGAGGAGGGCCTCGCCGCCGCGTGTCTCGAGTCGCTCGACATCACCGTCGAGGAGGTCCGCGGCGCAGGTGGCGCGGATCGTCGGCCAGGGCGACGAGGTCACGACCGGGCAGATCCCGTTCACGCCGCGCGCGAAGAAGGTGCTCGAGCTTGCGCTGCGCGAGGCGCTCTCGCTCGGCCACAACTACATCGGCACCGAGCACATCCTGCTCGGCCTCGTCCGCGAGAACGAAGGCGTCGCAGCGCGGATCCTGCTCGACTTCGACGCGGACGCCGAGAAGATTCGCAACGAGATCATCCGCATGCTCTCAGGGCCCGGCCGACGGCAGGGCGGGCGGCGGCGCGCCCGGGCGAGAAGTCGAAGAGCTCGAAGCTGCTCGACCAGTTCGGCCGCAACCTGACCAAGCTCGCGGCCGAGGGCAAGCTCGACCCGGTCGTCGGCCGGCAGACCGAGATCGAGCGCGTGATGCAGATCCTGTCGCGCCGCACGAAGAACAACCCGGTGCTGATCGGCGAGCCCGGCGTCGGCAAGACCGCCGTCGTCGAGGGCCTCGCGGCGCGCATCTCGGGCGGCCAGGTGCCGGAGCTGCTCAAGGGCAAGCAGATCTACACGCTCGACCTCGCGGCGCTCGTCGCCGGGTCGAAGTACCGCGGCGAGTTCGAGGAGCGCCTGAAGAAGGTGATGAAGGAGATCACCCAGCGCGGCGACATCATCCTGTTCATCGACGAGCTCCACAACCTCGTCGGCGCCGGCGCGGCCGAGGGCGCGATCGACGCAGCGTCGATCTTGAAGCCCGCGCTCGCCCGCGGCGAGCTGCAGACGATCGGCGCCACGACGCTCGACGAGTACCGCAAGTACCTGGAGCGCGACGCCGCGCTCGAGCGCCGCTTCCAGCAGATCCGTGTCGACGAGCCGTCGACCGACGACAGCGTGCAGATCCTGCGCGGCCTACGCGACCGTTACGAGGCGCACCACCGCGTGAAGATCACCGACGAGGCGCTCGAGGCCGCAGCGGTGCTCGCAGACCGCTACATCCAGGACCGGCACCTGCCCGACAAGGCGATCGACCTCATCGACGAAGCCGCGTCCCGCATGCGCATCAAGACGATGAGCGCCCCGCCGCGCTATCGCGAGCTCGAGGAGGAGATCGAGAAGGTCCGCAAGGACAAGGAAGACTCGATCGAGAACCAGGAGTTCGAGAAGGCCGCGTCGCTGCGCGACAAGGAGCGCAAGCTGACGCAGAAGAAGCGCGAGCTCGAGGATCAGTGGCGCTCGTCGGCCGAGGCCGAGGAGCAGCCGGAGATCGGCGAGGAGGAGATCGCCGACATCGTCTCGATGTGGACGGGCATCCCGGTCTTCAAGCTGACCGAGGCGGAGTCGGCGCGACTGGTGCGGATGGAGGAGGAGCTGCACAAGCGCCTCGTCGGCCAGCAGGAGGCGATCGTCTCCGTCTCCAAGGCGATCCGTCGCGCGCGCGCCGGGATCAAGGACCCGAAGCGGCCGACCGGCTCCTTCATCTTCCTCGGGCCGTCCGGCGTCGGGAAGACGGAGCTCGCGCGCACGCTCGCAGAGTTCCTCTTCGGCGACGAGGACGCGATGATCAAGCTCGACATGTCGGAGTACATGGAGAAGCACTCCGTGTCGCGGCTCGTCGGCTCGCCGCCCGGCTACATCGGCTACGACGAGGGCGGCCAGCTCACCGAGGCCGTGCGCCGGAAGCCGTACTCGGTCGTCGTGCTCGACGAGGTCGAGAAGGCGCACCCGGACGTGTTCAACATCCTCCTGCAGATCCTCGAGGACGGGAAGCTCACGGACTCGCAGGGCCGCAAGGTCGACTTCCGCAACACGATCGTGATCATGACGTCGAACATCGGCGCGGCCACGATCTCGAAGAACCAGACGCTCGGCTTCTCGATCGGCGACGAGGTCGGCCTCTCCTACGACGAGATGAAGTCACGGATCATGGGCGAGCTGAAGAAAGTCTTCCGCCCGGAGCTCCTGAACCGAATCGACGAGGTGATCGTCTTCCACAAGCTGACCAAGGAAGAGATCCTCGTGATCGTCGAACTGATGCTGCGCCGGCTGCGCGAGCAGATGGCGCTGCACGAGGTGACGATCGAGCTCACCGACGAAGCGAGGGAGTTGCTCGTCGACAAGGGCTACGACCCGGCGATGGGCGCCCGGCCGCTGCGTCGCGCGATCCAGCGCCACATCGAGGACCCGCTCGCCGACTTCGTGCTCGGCCGCTCGCTCGAGGCCGGGTCGACGATCCTCGTCGCGCGCAAGGGCGACACGGAGGAGGTCGACATCACGATCATCCCCGGGTCGATGTCGGTCGAAGCGGTCACCGTGCCGCCCGAGGCTCCCGCAGAGCCCGAGCACAGCTCGGAAGACTAGGCCCGGAAACATCGACGGCGACCCGGGTAGTCCCGAGCCGCCGTCTGCCGCGAGAGAGTGGGCTGCGGCCCCCCTCTACTCTCGCTGGCCTCACTGTGCGACAGGTTTTCGCGTCGCGCCTACCCCATGTGGGTGAGAAAGTGAACCGAACGAGTGAATCAGCGAAAGGGGGAGGAATCAACCGAGCCCCCGTGGGAGACTCCTTCCAGATTGAACAACGGGGCGCCGATGCGGCGGGCGCCCCCGACGAAGCGAGAGAGCGGGCGATGTGGCGGCCCGCTTTTTCGTTTCCGGACTCGCAGCGAGAAGCTTCCCGGTAGAACCCGGGGGTGCCCGCGACGGCGCTCGGCCGGCGACCGATCCCGCTCGTGCTCGCGGGAGCGCTCGCGATCTCGTTCTCGGCGATCCTCTACCGGTACTCCGAGGTCTCCCCGAGCACCGGCGCGTTCTTCCGCTGTCTCTGGGCGCTGCCGCCGCTCTGGCTCATCGCCTGGCTGGAGGACCGGCGCTTCGGCCCGCGCCCACGCCGGGCGCGGTTGATCGCGTGGGGGGCGGGGGTGTTCTTCGCGGCCGACCTGATCCTCTGGCACCACGCGATCGAGCAGGTCGGGGCGGGCCTCGCGACCGTGCTCGGGAACACGCAGGTCGTGCTGGTCGCGGTGCTCGCCTGGGCCGTGCTCGGAGAGCGGCCGCCGCGTGCCGCGCTCGCGTCGATCCCGATCGTCGGCGTGGGGGTGATCCTGATCTCGGGCATCTTCGAGACGGCGCGTACGGCGCGAACCCCGCGCTCGGCGCGGTCTTCGGGGTGCTGACCGGCGTCGCCTACTCGGGGTTTCTGCTCGCGCTGCGCGAGGCAGGCGGTGACCTGCGCAGGCGCCGGTCCGCTCTTCGACGCCACGCTGGCGTCGGCCATCGGCTGCGGCGTCTACGGCGCGATCACCGGCGACCTCGACCTGACGCCGTCGCTCGGTGCGACCGGTTGGCTGATCGTGCTCGCGCTCAGCTCGCAGGTCTTCGGCTGGCTGCTGATCACGATCTCGCTCCCGCGCCTGCCCGCGGCGCTGAGCTCGGTGATGCTGACCTTCCAGCCGCTCTGCGCGGTCCTCTTTGCGGCGCTGCTCCTCGACGAGACGCCGTCGCAGGCGCAGCTCCTGGGGGCGGCCTGCATCCTCGCCGGCCTGATCGTGGCGTCGGTGACACAGCGGACGCCTGTGCTCGAATCGGCACAGAGCTGACACCGTGACCGTCCTGCGCGGCGGTTACGGTGGGCGAGTGGCGAAGGCGGCGACGGTCTACGCGTGCTCGGAGTGCGGCTATTCGGCCGGGCGCTGGTTCGGCAAGTGCCCCGGCTGCGGCACGTTCGGAAGCCTGGTCGAGGAGGCGCCGCCCGAGGTGCGAGCCGCGGCGGCACGTGCGAAACCGCTCCTGCGGCTCGTCGACGTCGACGTCCAGGAGGCAGAGCGCATCAGCACCGGCGTGCCCGAGCTCGACCGCGTGCTCGGCGGCGGGCTCGTCCCCGCATCGCTCGTCCTGGTCGGCGGCGAGCCCGGGGTCGGCAAGTCCACGCTGCTGCTCTCCGCGCTGAGCGCGATCTCGGTCGACCGGCGCGCGCTGCTCGTCACCGGCGAGGAGTCCACCGCGCAGGTGAAGCTTCGCGCGCAGCGGCTCGGCGGCGCGGAGCAGGTCGAGATCCTCGCGGAGACCGAGCTCGAGACCGTGTGCGCGACGCTCGAGCGCGAGCGGCCCGACGTCTGCGTGATCGACTCCGTGCAGACGCTCTACTCGTCGGAGCTCGGGTCCGCGCCCGGCTCGGTCGCGCAGGTGCGCGAGGCGGCCTCGCGACTGCTCCGCGTCGCCAAGGAGTCGGGCGTCGCGACGATCCTCGTCGGCCACGTGACGAAGGACGGGGCCGTCGCGGGCCCGCGCGTGCTCGAGCATCTCGTCGACTGCGTGCTCCAGTTCGAGGGCGACCGGTACCACGCGCACCGCGTGCTGCGTGCGACCAAGAACCGCTTCGGCTCGACGAACGAGCTCGGCGTCTTCGAGATGACCGGCGCCGGCCTCGTCGGCGTTCCCGATCCGTCGGAGCTCTTCGGGCGCACCGTCGCCGGCGAGCCGGGCAGCGCCGTCGCCTGCGCGCTCGGAAGGCACGCGGCCGATCCTGCTCGAGGTGCAGGCGCTCGTCTCGCCCACCGACCTCGCCATGCCGCGCCGCGTGGGAACCGGCGTCGACCCGAAGCGGCTCGCCATGATCGTCGCGGTGCTCTCCCGCCACGCCGGGCTCGCGCTCGGTCAGGCGGACGTCTTCGTGAACGTCGCCGGCGGCGTGCGCGTCGACGAGCCGGGCGCGGATCTGCCGATCGCGCTCGCGATCGCATCAGCGGCGAAGAGCCAGCCGGTGCACGAAGGGCTCGCCACGTTCGGCGAGATCGGGCTGACCGGGCGGCTCCGTCCGGCCGCCCAGGCCGAGCGGCGCCTGGAGGAATGCACGAAGCTCGGGTTGAAGACCGCTCTCGTGCCGAGCGGCACCACCGAGCGCGGGACGCTAGCCTTGCTCACCGTAGAGACGTTGCGGGAAGCGACGAGAGCAGGGCTTGATGAGCGCAGAGCGCAAGACGACTGAACGCGCAGGCTGGGCGCCCGAAGTCGGCGTGCCCCGCACCCGCGCCGAGGTCGACCAGCGCCGTGACCCGATCCTCCTCGCCGCGATCGCCCAGGTCGCGCCGGGCACCGAGCTGCGCGGCGGGCATCGACGACATCATCCGCTCGAAGGAGGGCGCGCTGATCGTGATCGGCGATCCCGACGAGCTGTCGTTCCTTTACTCCGGCGGGATGAAGCTCAACCTGCCGTTCACGCCGCAGCTGCTGTACGAGGTCTCGAAGATGGACGGAGCGATCATCGTCAGCGCCGACATCAGCCGGCTCGCCTACGCGAACGTCCAACTGATGCCCGACCCGACGATCGCGTCGTCGGAGACGGGAACCCGGCACCGCACCGCCGAGCGCGTCGCCAAGCAGACCGAGGCGCTCGTGATCTCGATCTCGCAGCAGCGCGAGACCGTGACGGTGTTCCTCGGCAGGCGCCGGTACCAGCTCGAGGTGGTCGCCGACGTGCTCGCCAAGACGAACCAGGCGCTGGCGACGCTCGAGACGTACCGGCAGCGCCTCGATCACGTGCTGACGCGCCTGACGGCGCTCGAGTTCCAGAACGCCGTCGTGCTCGACGACGTGCTCGTCGTCCTCCAGCGCGCCGAGCTGACGACGCGGATGGCCGAGGAGATCGAGCGGGCCTGCGTGGAGCTCGGCAGCGAGGGGCGGATGATCCGGATGCAGCTCGAGGAGCTCGTCGGCGAAGTCCCGCGCGAGAAGGCCGCCGTCGTCTACGACTACCACGGGCAGGGCGGGGTCGACTCCACGCGCGGGGGCCTCCAGGCGCTCACCGAGCTGGCCTACAAGGAACTGCTCGAGTTCGAGCTCCTCGCAGTCCTCGGCTACCCCGCGACGACGAACCCGCTCGACCACTCGGTGCAGCCCCGTGGCTACCGCGTCCTCTCGCACATTCCGCGCCTCCCGGACAGCGTGATCCGGCACGTCGTCGAGCAAATGGCGAACCTCGAGGCGATCGTCAGGGCATCCCAGCGGGACCTGGAAGCGGTCGACGGGGTGGGGGCCGTTCGGGCCAGGGACATCCGGGAGGGCCTCCGGCGTCTCCAGGAGCACAATCTGGTCGACCGATACCTTCAGCTGTAGGCCGAAGTTCGCAACGAGCAGGGGTTTTGCCGAAAACCCCTGGAAATGCTACGATTCTGTAACTGTCGCCGGCGCAGCACGAAGCGCCGGCTTCTTGGCGGATGAGGCATTCCAGAACGGGAGGACGCGGCTTGTTCAAGGTCGGCGCGAAGGTGGTCTACCCCCATCACGGGGCGGGAACAGTTGTCAAGAAGGAATCGCGCGAGGTGCTGGGTCAGAAGCGCGACTACCTGACGATCCGGATCCTCCACAACGACATGACCGTTCAGGTTCCCGCCGAGAACGCCGAGGCCGTAGGCCTTCGGCCCGTGATCGACGAGAAGATGGTCGAGGTCGTGGTGAAGGCGCTCAGGGGCGGCGGCACGCAGATGCCGAAGAACTGGAATCGTCGCTTCAAGCACAACCGCGACAAGATGAAGACCGGCGACGTGCTGGAGCTTGCCGAGGTCGTTCGGAACCTCTCGCTCCGGGATCACGAGAAGGGTCTGTCGACCGGCGAGAAGCAGATGTTCGTGAAGGCGAAGAAGATCCTCGCCTCCGAGCTGATGTACGCGAAGGGCATGGACGCCGAAGAGGCCGCCGAGTGGCTCGAGGACGTCCTGTCCAACGTCGGCGCCAACGGCGGCAAGAAGCGCACCACCCGCGCCAAGACCGCCGCCGCCGCTAGCTAGTCCTGCATGTCTGTCTGGGCCGTGCTCGCCGCTGCAGGAAGCGGCGAGCGGCTCGGGCTGGACCGGCCCGAAGGCGTTCGCGAACCTGCGCGACCGTCCGCTGCTCGCCGAGCCGCTCGAGCGGCTCGAGGCGTGCGAGTGGATCGACGCGATCGTCGTCGCCGTGCCCGAGGGTTGGGAGGAGCCCGCGATCCTGCTTGCCGAGGAGCTCGGCGCCGGCAAGGTCGTCGCGTGCGTCACCGGCGGCTCCACGCGGGCCGAGTCGGTGCGCGCCGCGGTCGCCGAGGTGCCTGACGACGCGTCGGTGATCGTCGTCCACGACGCGGCGCGCCCGCTCGTGAGCGACGAGTTGGTCGAGCGCGTGCTGAAGCCGCTCGCTGAGGGATTCCACGGTGCGGTTCCCGCGCTCCCCGTCGCCGACACGATCAAGCGCGTGAAGGACGGCGAGGTCGTCGAGACCGTCGACCGCGCGGACCTCGTCGCCGTGCAGACGCCGCAGGCGTTCCTGGCCGACATCCTGCGCGCCGCGCTCGGCGACGACGTCGGCGAGGCGACCGACTGCTCGTCGCTCGTCGAGGCGGCCGGGGGCCGCGTCGCGGTGGTCGAGGGCGACCACCACCTGCTCAAGGTGACCGAGCCGGGCGACCTCGAGCTCGTCGAACGGCTGCTCTAGGCGGCGAGGGACAGGCGCTGCGGCGGCTCGGCGGCCGCGGCCGGTGACTCGACGAGCTGCCTGCCGTTCGAGGGGCAGAATGGCCGATGCTCGTCGACTACCACATGCATCTCCGGGCTCCCGGGGGCGGGGCGGAGCAGCCCGACCAGAGCGTCGAGGCGGTCGAGCGCTACGTCGAACGGGCGCTGGAGCGTGGTGTGGACGAGATCGGCGTCAGCGAGCACGTCTACTACTTCCGCCAGACCGAAGAGATCTGGGACGTCTCGGACCAGCTCGCCTGGTGTCGTTACGACCTCGACGAGTACTGCGACGTCGTCGTCGAGGCCAAGCGCCGCGGGCTTCCGGTGAAGCTCGGGCTCGAGGTCGACTGGGTTCCCGCCCGCGCGGACGAGCTCGCGGCGATCCTGGCGCCGTATCCGTGGGACTACCTGCTCGGCTCGGTGCACTGGATCGACGGGCTCCCCGTCGACTCCCGGCCGGGGCTCTGGGAGCGAGCATCCGCCGGAGGAGGTCTGGGCGCTCTACACGCGCGAGCTCGCGGCGGCGGCGCGCAGCGGACACTTCGACGTGCTCGCGCACCCGGACGTCGTCAAGATCTTCGGTGACCGTGTCGACTGGGACTGGCAGCCGGTGATCGACGCCCTCGACGGCGTCGCGCTCGAGGTGTCGACGGCCGGGCTGCACAAGCCGGTCCGCGAGCTGTACCCGGACGCGTCGTTGCTGCGCGGGGCGAGCAAGATCACGCTCGCGTCCGACGCGCACCTCGCCGAGAACGTCGGGCGAGACTTCGAGGCGGCGGTCGAGCACGCTCGTGCTGCGGGGTTCGAGACGGTGACGGTGTTCGAGGGGCGCTCGTCGCGCCAGGAGCCGCTCGGGTGAACGGCTACCGCGTCGGCATCGGCGTCGACGCGCACGCGCTCGTCGACGGCGAACGGCTCGTGCTCGGCGGCGTCGAGATCCCGTCGCCGCGCGGGCTCGCCGGGCACTCCGACGGCGACGTCCTCACGCACGCGGTGATCGACGCGATCCTCGGCGCCGCGGGGCTCGACGACATCGGGGCGATGTTCCCGTCCGGCGATCCGCAGTGGGAGGGTGCTTCCTCGATCGACCTGCTCGCACGCGCGTACGGCGGTGTGCAGGCGCTCGGGCCTGACGCTCGTGAACGTCGACTGCATCCTGATCGGCGAGGAGCCACGACTCGGGCCGTACCGAGAGCAGATGCGCAAGCAGCTCGCCGGAGCCCTCGGCGTCGAGGAGGAGCGGGTCGCGGTGCGCGCGACGACGACGGACGGCCTCGGCTTCACCGGGCGCGGCGAGGGGCTCGCCGCGCAGGCGGTCGCGCTGCTAGGCCGGTAGCCGGACCGTCCCGTTCGCCGTCGCGACCAGACCGTCCCGCTCGAGCGCTTCCACGACCTCACCGTCGAGCTCGTCGACCGGGCGCGGCGACTCGGCGACGAGCCGCAACAGCGCCGCGCGGCGCTGCCTGAACGATCCCTCGAAGCGCGACTGCTTGCGTAGCGGCTCGTAGCGCCGGCCACGCGAAGGACAGCGCTCGGCGAGCGGGCACTCGTCGCAGCGCGGGATGCGCGCGAGACACACGGTTCGACCGAGGTCCATGAGCGCCTGTCCACATGACGGTTCGAAGCGGTGGCCGGTTCGCTCCTCGATCCGCAGCACGTTCGTGTCGCGCGGCAGCACCGCGTCGCCGAACGCGAACGCGCGCACCGCAGAGGCGGTGTACGGCCCGACGCCCGGCAGCTCGGTCAGGTCGTTCGGCCAGCCGTGCTCGGCGACGTGGCGAGCGGCGCGGTGCAGGTTCAGCCCGCGGCGGTTGTAGCCGAGACCCTGCCAGGCGCGGATCACGTCGGCCGGGGAGGCAGCGGCAAGCGAATGGACGTCGGGCCAGCGCTCGAGCCACGCTTCGTACCGCGGCACCACCCGGCTCACCTGCGTCTGCTGGAGCATCACCTCGGACACGAGGATCGCGTACGGGTCGCGCGTCCTGCGCCACGGGAGATCGGCGCCTTTTTCGCCGAACCACGCCAGGAGCAACTCGTCCATCGAGGCGAGCCTACGGGCTCGGGCGGCGCGCGCAGGTGCGGACCTGAGACGCTGCTGAGACCGAACTCCCGCAGTCGTGACGACCACCGATTCGAGCCCCGAGCCGAAGGCAGCGCCGGCCCAGCGTTCGTGGCAGCTCGCGCTGCTGACGCCGGCCGAGCCGGGCCGAAGGAACCGGCGCCCGATCGACGGAGTGCTGTTGGGCGTGGCGGCGATCGCGATCGGGCTGACGGCGGCGATCGCGCGGTCTGCACCCGAGCAGGACGAGGAAGTCGCGCAGGCGCTCAGGACCGTCCTCGGTTGGGCTGACGCGCTCTGGCGGGTCGCGTTCGTCGGGCTGCTCGTGCTCGCGCTCCTGATCGTCCTCGACGTGTTGCTGCGACGGCGTTGGTACCTGGCGCGCGATCTCTTCGCCGCAGCGGCGATCTTTCTCGCGGCTGGTCTGATTCTGGGTCGAGTCGTCGAGCTCGACTGGGTGCCGGTCAAGAGTCACCTGCTCGCGCGCTGGGGCTATCCCGAGCTCAGGCTCGCCGCGGCGACGGCCGTGCTCGTCGTCGTCGGGCCGGAGCTCGTCCGCTGGGCCCGGGTGGCAGCGGCCTGGCTCGTTCCACTCGCCACGCTGAGCGCCGTCGTGTTGGGAGCCGCGCTTCCGTCCGCCGCCCTCGGCGCACTCGCACTCGGGCTGGGGGCCGGCGCGATCGTGCGGCTTGCGTTCGGGTCGGCCGCCGGCGTCCCTCCGACCGAGCGCGTGCGCGAGGCGATGGCGGCGCTCGGGCTCGAGGTGAGCGACCTTGTGCCGGCGACGCGTCAGCATGCCGGGTCGGCGGAGTACGTCGGGCTCGACGCCGGCGGCCGCGAGCTGAAGGTCGCGCGTTCTCGGTCGCGACGCGCAGGACGCGCAGCGCCTGATCCGTCGCTGGCGTCTGTTCGCCTACCGAGATCCGCCGCGCAGCGCCGCGATCGGCAGGCTGGAGCAGGTCGAGCACGAGGGCCTCGCCACACTCATGGCCGCGCAGGCCGGTGTGCGGGTGCCCGACGTCGTGCTCGCCGCCCTCGGCCCGGAAGGAGACGCGCTGATCGTCACGCGGCAGCCTGGGGTCGATTCGCTCGAGCTCGCCGACCCCGATCGGGTCCGCGACCAGACGCTCGAGGATCTGTGTCAGCAGGTCGCTCGGCTTCACGCAGCCGGCATCTCCCACGGGCGGCTCAACCTGAGCAACGTGCTCGTCACCGACGAGGGACCGATGCTGGTCGACCTCTCGGCAGCAACGCTCGGCGCGCCGCAATCGGCGCTCGACAGGGACGTGGCCGAGCTGCTGGTCGCGTGCTGCGTCCTCGTCGGTCCCGAGCGGGCGCTGCGCACAGCGATCGAGGCGGGCTGGTCCGACGCCGTCGGACGTGCACTGCCATATCTGCAACGCGCGGCGCTGACGCCGCATCTCCGGGACCTCGCGCGAACGCACGACGTGGCGCTCGCGGAGCTTCGTGCTCAGGCTGCGGGCGCGACGGGTCGCGAGGTGCCTGCGATCGTGCCGCTCCGGCGCGTCCGTCCGAAGGACGTTCTCACGACGGTCGCCGTGGCGTTCGCCGCCTATCTGCTCATCACCCAGCTCGCCGAGGTCGGCTTCGGGACGATCGCCGACGCCCTTCGTGAGGCGAGCCTGCCGTGGGTCGTCGCCGGGCTCTTGCTCGCGCAACTCACGTTCGTGTCGTCGGCGATCTCGCTCCGCGGAGCAGTCTTGACGCCACTGCCGCTGCTGCCGTGCGTTGCGCTCGCGTCGGCCGTCAAGTTCATCAACTTGACCGTTCCGAGCTCCGCCGGGCGAATCGCGATCACCGTACGCTTTCTGCAGAAGATCGGCGCCAGGCCGGGCGAGGCGATCGCCGCGGGTGCGGTCGACAAGCTGTCCGAAACGATCGTCGAGCTGGTGCTCGTGCTCTGCCTTCTGCCCTTCGTCGACTTCCAGGTCGACACTGGCGGGATCGGCGGCGCTGTGCCCTCGGGGAGTGTCGTCGGGGTGATCGGGTTCTTGCTCGTAGCGATCGTCGTGCTCGTGCTGGTCGTGCCTTCTCTACGCAAGAAGGTCGTGCCGTCGGTGCGCGAGGGTCTTTCGAGTCTCTGGGCCGTTGCGAAGGATCGCGGCAAGCGGATCGAGCTCTTCGGAGGCAACCTCGGGACGGAGGTGCTCTTCGCACTCGCGCTCGGGGCGGTGTGTCACGCCTACGGCGTCGACCTGCTGTTGATCCAGCTGCTGGTGATCAACATGGCCGCCAGCGCGCTCTCGAGCCTCATTCCCGTGCCCGGCGGGGTCGGAGCCGCGGAAGCGGGCCTGACGGCCGGGCTGGTCGCGGTGGGCGTGGACGAGTCGACCGCATTCGCGATCGCACTCACTCACCGCCTCTGCACGAACTACCTGCCGCCGATCTGGGGCTACTTCTCACTCAACTGGCTCGAGCGAAAGGGCTACGTCTGAGGATGTCCACGCTCGACTTCTAGAGTGGGCCGGTGAAGAGAGTTCGCTTTGCTCCGAGCCCGACGGGCTCGCTCCACGTCGGGAACGCGCTCAGCGCCGTCGCCAACCGTACTGCGGGCGACTGGATGCTCCTGCGAATCGACGACACCGACGCCGCTCGCAACGTCGTGGGCGGCGAGGACGAGATCCTGCGCGACCTCGAGTGGCTCGGGGTCGACTGGGACGAGGGGCCGGTGCGCCAGAGCGAGCGCGTCGACCGTTACCGCGAGGCCGCGGCGAAGCTCGGCGACCGCTTCGACGGGATCACGCTCGTGCGCGAAGACGGACGGCCGACGTACCACCTCGCAAGCGTCGTCGACGACATCGACTTCGGGATCACGCACGTCATCCGCGGCAACGATCACCGGCCCAACGAGGCGCTGCACCGGCGGCTGACCGAAGCGCTCGGCGCGACCCCGCCCGAGTACGTCCACCACGGGCTGATCCTCGGCGAGGACGGCAAGAAGCTCTCGAAGCGCGCCGAGGGTGCGACCGTCGCGTCGCTTCGCGAAGCCGGGATCCCGGCGGAGGCGGTGCGCGCGTACCTCGAGGAGCTCGGCGTTCCGGCGCACGACGTCCACTACGACCTGCCGCGGATCCGGCGGCTCGCGATCGACACGATCGGCGCGCTCTCGGACGAGGAGCTGACCGCGCGCGTCGGCGTTCCCGTGTCGGTCGCGCCGGCGCTCCGGGGCGCGCGCGACCTGAACGAGGCGCGCGACTACGCTGGGTCGATCTTGGAGACGCCGCCGCCCGCCACCGTTCAGCCGGAGACATTGCTTCGGTTCCGCGAGCTCGTCGACCTCGAGCCGAAGGACCTCGTGCGGGAGCTGAAGGCGGTCGGTGGCGACCTGAAGGCGCTGCGGCTCGTGCTGACGGGGCGCGAGCGCGGCCCCGAGCTCTGGGCGGTGCTCGCCGCGCTGCCGAGGGGCGAGCAGCTGCGGAGGGTCGATGCGTCTCTCTGACACGCTCACACGCGGGCCGGCCGAGCTGCCCGAGCCGCCGGGGCCCGTGCGCATCTACTCGTGCGGACCGACCGTCTACCAGCGCATCCACGTCGGCAACGCGGTCCCGTTCGTGTTCGCGATGTGGCTGCGCCGCTGGTTGCAGCGCACCGGCTACGAGGTTCAGCTCGCGATCAACATCACGGACATCAACGACAAGATCTACGAGGCCGCGCCCGGTGCGAGCGCGGAGCTCGCACGCAACGCGAGCGAGTGGTACCTCGAGGACACGAGCGGCCTCGGCCTCGGCCGCCCCGACTTCGAGCCGCGTGCGACCGAGACCGTCCCCGAGCAGATCGCGATGATCGAGCAGCTGATCGAGGCAGGGTTCGCGTACGAGGTCGAGGGCGACGTCTACTACCGCGTGGCGCGTTTCCCGGAGTACGGCCGGCTCTCGGGCCAGCGTCCGGACAAGGTCGAGGAGCAGGAGCCGAACCCGCGCAAGGAGGACCCGCGCGACTTCGCGCTCTGGAAGGCGAACAAGCCGGGCGAGGACACGTCATGGGAATCGCCGTGGGGCCGCGGCCGTCCCGGCTGGCACATCGAGTGCTCGGCGATGAGCGAGCTGCACCTCGGCACCGAGTTCGAGGTGCACGGCGGCGGCCTCGACCTCGTCTTCCCGCACCACGAGAACGAGCTCGCGCAGTCCCGTGCGCTCGGCCACCGCTTCGCGAAGATCTGGATGCACAACGGGATGCTCAGGCTCGGCGACGCGGAGATGCACAAGTCGCTCGGCAACGTCGTGACGCTCCAGAACGCGCTCGCGACGTGGGGGCGGGAGACGCTCCTCCTCTTCTACGCGACCGGCCACTGGCGCAAGCCGCTCGACTTCACAGACGAGACGCTCGCGTCGGCGGCCGCGCGGGCCGAGGGCTTTCGCGACGTCTTCCGCTCGCCGTCCCAGCCTGCGCCGGACGGCTCGTGGGAGCGCTTCGCCGCTGCCCTCGACGACGACTTCAACACTCCGGAAGCGCTCGCGGTCATGCACGAGTGGCGCGACCACGAACTGCTGCGTCGCGCACTCGAGATCTTCGGCCTCGAGTCGCTCGCCGAGCTGCCGGAGGCGCCGCCGGAGGTGGTCGAGCTCGCTCGCGAGCGGGCGCGAGCCCGTGCCGAGCGACGCTTCGACGACGCGGACGAGCTGCGCCGGGGGATCGAAGCGGCAGGGTGGGTCGTCCGCGACTCGGACGCGGAGTTCCAGCTCGTGCCCAAGTCGTGACCCGCGAGCAGGTCTACGGCCGCCGGCCGGTGCGCGAGGCGCTTCGGGGGCGGCGCGCGGTCCTCGAGCTCTGGGCCACCGAGCGGGCGCTCGCCGCCGAGCCCTGGCTGGGCGAGAACGGCAAGCGCGTCCAGGTGAAGCAGGAGCGGGAGCTGAACGAGGCGGCCGACACCCGAGACCACCAGGGGGTGCTCGCCTGGGTCGAGCCCTACAAGTACGCCGATGCGCACGAGCTCGCCGCGGTCGCCAAGCCGCTGATCGTCGCGCTCGACCAGGTCTCCGACCCGCACAACCTCGGCGCCGTGATCCGGACGGCCGAGGCCGCGGGGGCGACCGGGGTCGTCGTCCCGGCGCACGGGTCGGCGCGGGTGACTCCCGCCGTCGCGCGGGCCTCCGCCGGAGCGGTCGAGCATCTCCCGGTCGCGGTCGTGACGAACCTTGCGCGCTACCTCGGCGAGGTGAAGAGCGGCGACCTCTGGGTCGTCGGCGCGGCCGGCGACGCGCCGCGCTCGATGTGGGAGTCCGATCTCTCCGGGGGGCTTGCGCTCGTCTTCGGCGCCGAGGGGAAGGGACTGCGGCCGCTCGTGCGACGCACCTGCGACGAGCTCGTGTCGATCCCGCTCGAGGGGACGGTGGAGTCGCTCAACGTCAGCGTCGCGGCCGGCGTCCTCGTCTACGAGGCCCTACGCCAACGTGCCTGACCCGACCCTCTACCTGTTCGACGGGTGGAACCTGCTCCACGCGGGCTCCTTCAAGGAGCCGACGGAACTGATCGACCGGCTGGCGAGCTTCGTGGGGACGACCGGGGCGCGCGGGATCCTCGTCTTCGACGGGACCGGCCCGGACGAGCGGATCGGCCCGCTCGAGATCCGCTTCGCCGAGCACGCCGACACGCTGCTCGAGCGCCTGGCGGCGGAGCACCGCGGGTCCGAGTCCGTCTGCATCGTCTCCTCGGACAGCGTCATCCGAGGCGTGTCCGGACAGGAGGTGCGGACGGTCTCCTCGCAGCGCTTTCTGGCCGACGCGGAGGCCTCGGCCCACTCGGAGGAGCGGCCGCACCGGCTCGGCGACCGCCTCGACGAGCGCACGCGCGCGGCACTCGAGCGACTGCGCCGCGGGCAGTAGCGAGACGTTCCCGCAAAGAGCGAACATCTGTTCGTATCACATTAGGTCCGCTGCAATACCCTTGTAACTTGGACCAGCCATTGCTATGTTCCACCTCAAGTTCAGGGTGAGACTTCACCCTTCGCGCCATGGCAGCCCGCCCAGCCCACTACGCCCAGACGCCCGCCCGGGCCGCGCGAGAGCTCGCCGACCTGCAGCTCGTGATGCGCGCCCGCAACGGCGACTCGACGGCGCTCGACGCGCTGATCAAGCGGTACGCGGGCTTCGTGCGCCTGAAGGCGAGCTCGTACTTCCTCGCCGGCGGCGACTCGGAGGACCTGATCCAGGAAGGGCTGATCGGCCTCTACAAGGCCGTCCGGGATTTCCGGGCCGACAAGGAGACGTCGTTCCGTTCCTTCGCCGAGCTCTGCGTCACCCGCCAGATCATCACCGCGATCAAGACCGCGACCCGCTTCAAGCACCAGCCGCTGAACGGCTACGTCTCGTTCAGCCAGACGCCGGCCGGCCAGGACTCCGAGAGCGACTGCACGCTCGGCGACGCGCTGCCGGGCCCGTCGGTCGACGAGCCGCCGATCGTCGTGATCTCGAGCGAGGAGCTCCAGAGCCTCGTCTTCACGCTCGGCACCGGCCTGTCGCATCTGGAGGCGGAGGCGCTCCGCCTCTACCTCGAGGGCAGCTCCTACGAGGACATGTCGGTCGAGCTCGACTGCGACACGAAGACGATCGACAACGCGCTCCAGCGCGTCAAGCGCAAGGTGCTCCAGCACCAGCGCGGTCGGCAAGTACTCAGCTAGTCCCGGCTACGATCTCTGCTGCGCCGGAGTAGCTCAGTTGGTAGAGCAAGCGCTTTGTAAGCGCTGGGTCGCCGGTTCGAGTCCGGCCTCCGGCTCTGGGCGAGCCCTACCGGTCACGTCTACCCCCCGGTCGGAGGCCGAAGCTACTTGCTCAAAGCGCGATTCAGGTCGTCCCAGAGCTCGTCGAGCGGCTCGAGTCCCACGCTCAGCCGGACGAGGTTGTCCGGGACGCGCTCGCCCTCCCAGCGGCGGCGCGTCTCGAGGGTCGAGCGCACGCCGCCGAGGCTCGTCGCGTTGACGATCGAGCGCGTGCCGGTCTCGACCTTGCGGGCGGCCGCGGCACCGCCGGCGACGTCGAACGAGAGCAGTCCGGCGAAGCCCGGGTAGCGCACGCGCTCGACGGCTTCATGGGCGGCGAGGCGCTCGGCGATCTCGGTCGCGGTCTCCGTGTGGCGGCGCATGCGGACGTCGAGGGTGGCGAGACCGCGGTGGAGGAGCCACGCCGACTCGGGGGACGCGACGATGCCGGTGCGGCTGCGTAGCTCGAGCAGGCGCTCCGCGTCCGCTGGGTTGCGGCACGCAACTGCCCCGAGCGTCACGTCGTGGTGGCCCGTGAGGTACTTGGTCGCGGAGTGCAGGACGTAGTCGGCACCTCGCTCGAGCGCTCGCAGATAGATGGGCGTCGAAGCCGTCGAGTCGACGAGGACGCGTGCCTGATGTCGGCCGGCCGCGTCGAGGTCGGGCATCGTCAGGAACGGGTTCGACGGAGCCTCGAGCCACACCAGGTCGACGTCGTCCGGCGGCGCGCCCGTCTGGTCGAACTCGACGAACCGGAGTCCCCACGTCTCGAGCTCGCGAAAGAGGACCGAGGTCCCGTAGTAGGCGCCTTCGGCCAGCGCGATCGTGGCACCCGGGCGGAGGAAGGCGAGCACGACCGCCGTACACGCACCCGTCCCAGACGCGAACAGGAGCGCGTCGCCGCCCTCGAGCTCGCCGAGCGCCTGCTCGGCGGCGGACTGGGTGGGGTTGCCGAAGCGCCCGTAGTGGAACTCGCCGGGCTCGCCGTCCTCGTACGGCCAGATCGTCGACCGGTCGAGCGGCGGCACCGTCACGCCGCGACTCTAACGGCGAACGGCGTGGAGTACCCTCCGCGCCATGGCCACGACGGACGAGAGCCCGCCGCCCACGCACGACTCGACGCGCGGGAAGCTCGAGCAGCTGCGCGAGTTGCGCGACCGGGCGCTCCACGCGGGGAACGAGAGCGCGGTCGAAAAGCACCACGCCGCAGGCAAGCTCCTCGCCCGCGAGCGCGTCGTCCGCCTCCTCGACCCGGGCACCTTCGTCGAGCTCGACCGGTACGTCCGCCACCGCGAGTCCAACTTCGGGATGCTCGAGCGTCGCCCGTACGGCGACGCGGTCGTCACCGGCTACGGCACGATCTTCGGCCGGAAGGTCTTCGTCTTCTCGCAGGACTTCACCGTCTTCGGCGGGAGCCTGTCCGAGGTCTTCGCGGAGAAGATCTGCAAGGTGATGGACCTCGCGGCGAAGTTCGGCTGCCCCGTGATCGGGATCAACGACTCCGGCGGCGCTCGGATCCAGGAGGGCGTCGTGTCGCTCGCCGGCTACGCGGAGATCTTCTGGCGCAACGTCCAGTGCTCCGGCGTGATCCCGCAGATCAGCCTCGTGATGGGGCCGTCCGCGGGCGGCGCCGTCTACTCGCCGGCGATCACCGACTTCGTGCTGATGGTCGAGGGGACGTCGTACATGTTCATCACCGGCCCCGACGTCGTGAAGACGGTGACGGGCGAGGAGGTGAGCTTCGAGGAGCTCGGCGGCGCCGCGACGCACGCGAGCCGCTCGGGCGTGGCGCACTTCAGCTCCCCGGACGAGGAGTCGGCCCTCGACGACGCGCGCTACCTGCTCAGCTTCCTGCCGCAGAACAACCTCGACCCGCCGCCGTTCACCGAGCCGACCGACCCGGCCGATCGCGAGGATCCGGAGCTCGACACGATCGTGCCGGACGACCCCGCCCGTCCCTACGACATCAAGCACGTGATCGCGCGCGTCGTCGACGGCGGCGAGTTCCTCGAGGTGCACGAGCGCTGGGCGCAGAACATCGTCGTCGGGTTCGCGCGGCTCGGCGGCCACTCGGTGGGCGTCGTCGGAAACCAGCCACGCGCGCTCGCCGGTGTGCTCGACATCGACAGCTCCGTCAAGGCCGCGCGGTTCGTGCGCTTCTGCGACGCCTTCAACATCCCGCTCGTGACGTTCGTCGACGTGCCGGGCTTCCTACCCGGGACGGCCCAGGAGTGGGGCGGGATCATCCGCCACGGCGCCAAGCTGCTCTATGCCTATGCCGAGGCCACCGTCCCGAAGCTCGCCGTGATCACGCGCAAGGCGTACGGCGGCGCGTACGACGTCATGAGCTCGAAGCACATCCGCGCCGACTTCAACTTCGCCTGGCCGACGGCGGAGGTCGCGGTGATGGGGCCGGAGGGCGCGGTCAACATCGTCTTCCGCCGCGAGCTCGCCGACGCGGCCGATCCCGAGGCGCGCCGCGAGGAGCTGATCGCCGACTACAAGGAGCGCTTCGCGAACCCGTACGCCGCGGCCGAGCGCGGGTACGTCGACGACGTGATCGAGCCTCGCCGCACGCGCCCCGTGCTGATCAACGCACTCGAAACGGCGCTCACGAAGCGCGAAGAGCGCCCGCAGCGCAAGCACGGCAACATCCCGCTCTAGGCAGCTGCGGTAGCCCCGAGGGGCCGGGGACCGTCGGGCCGGTACACGTGGGCGCGGCAGAGCCCTTCCCGCTTCGACGCGTACAGCGCCTCGTCAGCAGCGCGGTAGAGGTCGTGGCGCGGGGCCGCCGGGAACACCGCGAGCCCGCACGAGAGCCGCAGCCGCTCGCCCTCGATCCCTTCGAGCGCGGCGATCCGGTCGAGCACTGCCGTGGCGGTCTCGAGCGCCGCGTCCTCCGGCGTGCCGGGTAGCAGCAGCGCGAACTCGTCGCCGCCGACGCGGAACGCCTCGCCGCCGTGACGCAGCGTCGACGCGGCCAGCGCGAGGAGCCGATCGCCGACCAGGTGGCCGCGCGTGTCGTTGACCCGCTTGAGACCGTCGACGTCGAGGAGGCAGACCGCCAGCGGCGCTCCGCTGCGCGCAGCCGTGTCGAGCTCCGCCTGCAGCCGCTCGTGAAAGTGGCGGTGGTTCCCCAGCCCGGTGAGCCCGTCGGTGAGCGCGAGTTGAGTCGCGACGAGGGTCGCCTGCACCGACCGCTCGTAGAGGGCGACCGCGAGCAGGGGGCCGACGAGTGCCAGTGCGAGGAGCGGCGAACGCTCCCAGAGCACGACGAGCATGAGCGCGCCCGAGGCCATGATCGCGAACGGAAACAACGTCGCGCGGGCGATCGCCACGATCAGCGGGACGAACGGACGCTGCTCGACGCGCGCGATCGCCGCCGTGACGAGCAGGACGTTGACGATGTAGTAGGCGGCGGTCGCTGCCGCGACGGCGGCGACGAGCCGCGGGACCGAGTCGCCTTCGAGTTGCGAGGCGACACCACCCGCGGCAGCGGCCGAGAGCGCGTAGACCGGTCCGTTGTAGAGCAGCCGGAGCGGGGGATGGCGCTGGGCGACGTCGATCGTGACCCGCACCGCGAGTGCGACGACGGTCGCCTCGGCGGTGCCGAACATCACGGCCGCGCCGATGAAGAAGACGGCCGAGAGCGCGACGCGGCCGGCCGGCAGGCCCCGGAGCCGAATCGGCGACGCCTCGACGAGCACGCCCGCGGCGAACACTGCGGCGAGCGCGGCCCAGGTCGATGCCGGCGGCGGGTCGAGCGCGAGCGCCGTCAGCGAGGCGACGGTGGCCGCCAGGCCTGCGAGCGCGACAGGCGCAAGCAGGGGCAGGACCCGTCGGAACGACGTTCGTTCGTGGTCCTGAACGTTCACGTACCTACTCCCTCGTCGACGCCGCTCTGATTTTGCAACCAGGAAGGCTGGAGCGGATCACCCGGACGAGTAGATCTTCGGATCTAGATCTTTAGACCGCGAGAGCGGGCACGACCCGCAAAACGCCGCCGAGCTCGTCCGCGAAGGCCGCAACGACCTCTGGGTCGAACTGCGAGCCCGAGCACCGCTGAAGCTCTGCGAGCGCGTCGTGCGCCGAGAGCCGACGGCGGTAGACGCGGTCGGAGGTCATCGCGTCGTAGGCGTCGGCGACGAAGATGATCCGCGCGCCGAGCGGGATCCGCTCCGCGGGCAGGCCGTCGGGATACCCGCCGCCGTCCCAACGCTCGTGGTGGTGCAGGACCCAGTCGGCGACCGGATCGACGCCGAGGCTCTCGAGCATCCGGAAGCCGATCTGCGGATGGCGCTCGAGCACGAGGCGCTCGGCCTCGGTCAGGGGCGCCGGCTTGCGAAGAATCTCCTCGGGGATCGCGAGCTTGCCGAGGTCGTGCAGCGAGCCCGCGAGCCGGATCAGCTCGATCAGCTCTGCGTCCGCACCCATGCGGGTCGCGATGCGCGCGGCGAGCTCGCCGACGCGCTCCGAGTGCGAGCCCGTGTACACGTCGCGTGCGTCGACCGCCTTCGCGAGGCTGGCGGCAGCCCGGTAGCGGGCCGCCCGGTCGGGGCCGGCCGCGAGACGCCGCAACTCCGCGAGCTCGACCACGTCCGGGCGATAGGCCCGCACCTGGTTCTTGCCGTGCTCCTTCGCCCAGTAGAGCGCGGAGTCGGCAAGCCTGATCAGCTCGTCGCGGCCGACGCCCTGGACCGGGTAGGTCGCAAGGCCGGCGCTGACGGTGATCGTTCCAATGTGTTCGAGGTCGAGTGACGCGACCCGCTCGACGATCGAGTTCGCGGCAGAGAACGCCTGCTGCCCCTTCAGGCCCGGCATCAGCACGGCGAACTCGTCGCCGCCGAGCCGGAACGCCTCGCCGCCCTGCCGGAGGCGCTTGCCCACCTGGCCGAGCACGCCGTCACCGGCGGGGTGACCGAAGCGGTCGTTGATGCGCTTGAAGTCGTCGATGTCGATCAGGCAGAGCGAGAGGGACTGGTTCTTCTCCTCGGCGAGCGCGAGCTCTCGCTGCAGGCGCTCGTGGAAGTGCCGGTGGTTGCCGAGATTCGTGAGCGGGTCGGTGAGCGCGAGCCGCATCGCGCGAAGCGCGCGGTAGGTCGAGCGCTGGTAGAGCGCGATCGCGAGCAGCGGGCCGATCAGCACGAACGAGAGGAACGGCGAGCGCTGCCAGAGCACGATCAGCATCACCGACGCCGAGGCCATCAGTGCGAACGGGACGATCGACGTCTTGACCGTCGCGTGCACGATCGCGCGGTACGGCTTGCCGGCGCTGAGCGCGACTGCGCCGCTGATGAACGCCGTGTCGACGATGTTGTAGATGAACGCGCAGAGAGCGACCGCGCCGACGCTCGCGGCGAGGCTGTCGCCGTTGATCGGGGCGATCGCGATGCCGCCGGCCGCGGTGGCCAGGGCGAACACCGCCGAGTTGAACGCGACGCGGAGCGGTGGCCGGTGCTGAAGCGTGTGCACCGTCACCGTCGCCGCGAAGACGATCACCGTGGCCGCGGCCCAACCGAAGAGCACGGCGGCCGCGACCCCGAAGACGAAGGAGAGCGTGACGCCACCGACGTCGACGCCCTCGATCGGCACCGGGTACCTCTCCGCGAGCATGAGCGCGGCGAGGAACCCGATCAGCGACGCGACCAGGGCAGTGTCGAGCGGCCCGGTCGCGACCGAGTACAACGCCACGCCGACGACGCCGACCGCCGTGAGGCAGACCGGGCCGACGAGCGCGGCGAGTCGCCGAGGCGGCAGCGCCGTTTTCAAGACGACGGCGCTACCAGCCCAGGCTGCGAAGCCAGTCGAAGTTGCCACCGGCCATCGAAAGCGCAAGGGCCGCAGCCACCACGAAACGGATCTTCCAAGAAAACATCTTTTGGAACCTCCCCAGGTTCAGATGGGACGAGCAGACCTGCGGATTCTCCGTTCGCGCATGGGGGTCAGCCATCACCCGAAGGAGTGATTTAGCTCAAGAGAGGTCGGTTACCGCTTTTGAGTGACAGCCGCCGTGAGTTTTGCCTCTGCAAGCGGCCTGCGGGCCCAGGCGAAGCGCGCCTCGTACCACCCGGAGAGCAGCTCGAGCGCGACTCCGTAGCGGGAGGAGTGGACGAACCAGCCGTTCCCGACGTAGATGCCCATGTGGTCGACCTCGGCCGGCTTGGAGCGCGGGCCCTTGGCTCCGAAGAAGATCACGTCCGCGGGCTGGAGGTCGGTCGCTGCGACTCGGTTCGCCTTCGGCACCTCGCCGCTCATCGCATAGGTCGTGCGGCCCCTGAGCGTCGCCGAGAGGGTGCCGGACGCCGGGTAGGCCTGGAGCTTGTAGACCCGCCAGACGAACCCCGAGCAGTCGTAGCCGCCGGGGACGGACTTGCCGCCGTAGACCTGGCGCGCGTCGCTCGTGCCGCCCCAGACGTAGGGGTAGCCGACGAGCTTGAAGGCGGTGGCGAGGATCCGGCGCTGCCAGTCGGTCAATGCGGGCAGCTGGAAGGTCGGCCGTCGCGAGCCGGAGCCGCTCGACCTCGTCGCCGCGGAAACGGACGATCTGGGCGAGCGAGTACGCGGCCTCGGCCCGGGAGGCGGGCTCGGCGGGCAGGCGCTCGAGGACGTCGTCCTTCGCCGGGTGGTTCTTGCGGAGGCCGAGCAGCCGGGCGACCGCCTCGGTGCCGAAGCGCGAGGGCGGCGCGAGGCCGGCGGCCTTGGCCCCGGCGGCGAACGCCTTCGCCTCGGGGGTCAAGCCGAGGGCGGCAACGAGCCGCGCGTCGAGGTCCTGGATCGAGAGCGGGACCTCGGGCTGGGCGACCGCCGGAGGAGTCGTGCCGGTCGCCGCGCCGATCAGCTCGGCGAGCTCGCCGCGGGTGACCGTGTCGTCGGCGCGAAAGGCGGCGGGATCCTGTCCGAGAGCGCGGATCTCGGCCGCGGCCCACGAGGCGGGCTTGGCGGCCGAGGCGACCCCGGCCGGGACCAGCGCGAGGACGGCGACGAGGAGGAGACGGCGGCGCATTCGTCTTGCATCGGCCGGAAGGAGCAGGCCTTTAGGCTCTCGCCCATGAGGTTCGAGATTCGCCCGGTCCCCGACTCCGGCGTCCGCGCGGCGATCGAGCGGGCCGTCGAGGCAAGTAACACTGTGTTACTTGCTCCAGCCGCCTACCGCTCCCGCTGGCGGAAAGCCGGGCTCGACTACGCGGCCGCTCGGCCGCGGAAGAGGCGCGGCGCGACCCGCGCGTAGTCCAGGGCCGAGACCCACGTCAGCACGAGCGCGACCAGGAGCGCCCACCAGGCGGCGTCGTCGCTCCAGACGTCTGCAGCGGCGAGACCGCCGACGCCGGCCGCGATCGCCTGCGACCAGGTCTTCAGCTTTCCGAGGTCGCGGGCCTCCATGACGACGCCTCGCTCGATCGCCGCCTGGCGCAACCCCGAGACGAGGAACTCGCGCGCGACGATCGCAGCGACCATCCAGCCCGGGAACACGCCTTCGCCGACGAGCACGATCAGCACGGCGAGGACGAGGATCTTGTCCGCGATCGGGTCGAGCAGCGACCCCAGCGGAGAGGTTCGCCCCCGGCTCCGCGCGATCCGCCCGTCGAACCAGTCCGTCGCCATCGCGACCGCGAAGAGCGCGGTCGCCCAGATGGCGTGGTCGTCGAAGTTCCAGACGTAGAGGAGGACGACGAAGGGGACGGAGAGGACCCGGCCGACGGTCAGGTAATCGGGCAGGCTCATCCGCGGGGAGAATACGCCGCGAGGTGGCGGGCTTCTCCAACGTCCTCGTCGCGAACCGCGGCGAAATCGCGATCCGGATCTTCCGGACCCTGCGCGAGCTCGGGCTCGGGTCGGTCGCCGTGTACTCGGATGCGGACCGCGGAGCCCTCCACGTGCGGTCTGCCGATCAGGCCGTCGCGCTCGGCGGTGAGACCGCAGCCGAGAGCTACCTCTCGGTCGAGAAGCTGTTGAGCGCTGCGCGCACGAGTGGCGCGGAGGCCGTGCATCCGGGCTACGGCTTCCTCGCGGAGAACGCCGGCTTCGCCCGTGCGGTCGAGCAGGCCGGGCTCGTCTGGATCGGCCCGCCGCCCGAGGCGATCGAGCTGATGGGGCACAAGACGGCCGCTCGCACGCGAATGAGTGAGGCGGGCGTGCCGATCATCCCGGGCACGACCGACCCGGTCGCCTCGGCGGCGGAGATCGTCGCGCTCGGGGAGGAGATCGGCTACCCGCTGATCGTCAAGGCCGCAGCGGGCGGCGGCGGCAAGGGGATGAAGATCGTCCACGCGCCGGACGAGGCCGAGCGCGCGTTCGAGTCGGCGAGCCGCGAAGGGCCAGTCGTACTTCGCCGACCCCGCGGTCTACGTCGAGCGCTACCTGGAGGACCCGCGGCACGTCGAGGTGCAGGTCCTCGCCGACGCGCACGGGAACGTGATCCACCTCGGCGAGCGCGACTGCACGATCCAGCGGCGACACCAGAAGCTCGTCGAGGAAACCCCGTCGCCCGCGGTGGACGAGGAGCTGCGCGAGCGGATCGGGAAGATCGCCGTCGACGCGGCGCGTGCCGCCGGCTACCGCTCCGCCGGGACGATCGAAGGGCTGCTCGCGCCGGACGGCGCCTACTACTTCATGGAGATGAACACGCGGATCCAGGTCGAGCACACCGTGACCGAGGAGGTGACCGGCCTCGACCTCGTGCGCGAGCAGATCCTGATCGCCGCGGGCGAGCCGCTGTCGGTGCGACAGGAGGATGTCGTCCTGCGCGGCCACGCGATCGAGTGCCGGATCAACGCCGAGGACGTCTCCAGGGGCTTCCTGCCCGCGCCGGGACGGATCACGCGCTACCGCGAGCCGTCCGGGCCCGGCGTCCGCGTTGACTCCGGAGTCGTCGAGGGCTCGGAGATCTCGCCGCTCTACGACCCGATGATCGCGAAGCTGATCGTGCGCGACGTCGACCGCGAGCGTGCGCGCCGGCGGATGCTGCGCGCGCTCGAGGAGTTCGAGATCGGCGGGGTGAAGACGCTGCTCGGGTTCCACCGCGCGCTGCTCGAGCACCCGTGCTTCGTCGACGGCGCGACGTGCCACGGTGTCGTCGAGTCCGAGCAGCTCGCCGCGCGGGCCGAGGAGCTGACCGTCGAGCACAGGGCGTCGCCGGACGGAGCCGGACGCCTCGTCGAGCGCATCACGCCCGTCGAGGTCGACGGGCGGCGCTTCGAGGTGACCGTGCTCGCGTCCGAGCCGCCCTGGCTCGAGCTCGCGCGCAGCCGGCGCGAGCGGGCGGGCGCCTCGGCGCACGGCGGCTCCGGCGCCGTCGTCAGCCCGATGCAGGGAACGGTTCTGTCGGTCGCCGTCGCCGAGGGCGACGCCGTGGACGCGGGCACCGTCCTCTGCATCGTCGAGGCGATGAAGATGGAGAACGAGATCGCCGCGCACCGCGCGGGCGTCGTGACCGAGCTCTCGGTCGCCGAAGGCGAGTCGGTCCAGAACGGGCAAGTGATCTGCGTGCTCGCCGGCGATGAGTAGCCGCCGTCCCTTCTGCAGCGACGTCTCGCTGGAGAACGGCGAGTCCCTCGGTGCGACGGCGAGCCGGATCGATCACTGGCTGATCGTCGAGTACCGCGGGCTCTGGGGCCCCGACGCGCTGCGCGCTTCGGGGCTCTCGGACCAGGTGAAGCAGAGCCTCCGCGAGCAGGTGAGCGCGCGTCCACGCTCCCGCCTGCTGTTCGTGCGCCGCCCCGATCGTCGCGGGCGGGACGAGCTGCGCGGGTACGCGGCGACGTCGCGCGAGGGAGAGGAGAGCCTGCGCTGCACGTCCTTCTCGACGTACGAGGACCTCCGCGACCTCGACCTCGCGCACGCGGGCGAGCTGCTCGACCGGCCGCTCTTCCTCGTCTGCACGCACGGCAAGCACGACCCGTGCTGCGCACGGCGTGGCCGCCCGCTCTTCGAGGCGCTCGCCGAGCAGGTCGAAGAGGAGGCCGTCTGGCAGACGACGCACATCGGCGGCGATCGGTTCGCCGGCAACCTCCTCTGTCTCGCGCGCGGCGTGTTCTACGGACGCGTCGAGCGCAAGGACTCGGGCCGCGTGCTCGACGCGCATCTCAGCGAGACGATCGACCTCGAGCACTACCGCGGCCGGTCGTGCTACTCGTTCGCTGCGCAGGCGGTCGAGCGCGACATCCGCGAGCGCACGGGGTTGTTGCGCCTCGACGACCTCCGTCTCGTCTCGGAGGAAGGTTCCCGGATCGCGTTCGAGGACCGCGAGGGCCGCGTGCACGAACGCGAGGTGTCGCTCGTGCTCGGCCCCGAGGACTACCTCACCTGCACCGCGAGCGAGCTTCACCGCGCGCGGCGCTACGTGGTCAGCGGCTGACGAGCAACCCTTCGCGCACGAGGCGCGCGACGAGCGCCAGCCGGCCGTCGTCGTCCAGGCTGCCCGGCAGGTCCGACGGGCGAAACGGCTCGTCCGTGCGCAGCACGAACTCGAGGTCCTCGCCGACGTGCGCCGGGAACTCGAGCGTGCGGCCCTCGAACGTGAGCTCCGACCGGTCGCCACGGAGCTCGAGGTCCGCGAGCACCGTCGGTCGCCGCTCGAGCTCGGTCTCCAGGTCCAGGTCGCGGAGCGCGCGCAGATGCCCCAGCTGGCCCTCGAGCACGGGCCGACGCGTGCGCACGAGCTTCGCGCGCATCCGCCGGCGGACGTCGTGGTCACCGAGCCGTTCGCCGAGTCGCGCGAGGAGCTCGGCGGGCGAGCCCTGCGGCGAGCGGCGGAAGTCCGGATCGTCGGCGCACTCGTCGAGTGCCGCCTTGAACGCGTCGAGCCAGGAGTAGACGTTGGTGCCGATCGTGAGGTGCAGCGAGTCGGAGTCGGACGTCTTCGCCTCGTGGAGCCAGCCGCGCGGGAGGTAGAGCGTGTCGCCCGGCTGGAGCGTGACGTCCAGGACGGGCTCACCGGGCGCGCCGAGCTTCTTGTCGTAGCGCTGGTTCTTCAGCGGCAGCTCCCAGACCGGCTCGTACACGAGCCAGCGTTTCTCGCCCGCGATCTGCAAACAGAAGACGTCGTGCGTGTCGTGGTGCACCGGTAGTCCCTGCGCGGCGCGCGGCGTGTAGTACGCGTTCGCCTGCGCCGGGTGGCCGAGCGCGGCCTCGAGCGAGCGGCAGAACGTCGCGAGCGCGGGCCACCAGTGGTGCAGCCCCTGGATCACGAGCGTCGCGCCCGAGTCGAACGCCTCGGCGACGCGTGCGACGTCGGCCACGCCCTTGAACGGGACCGGCCGCCAGGAAACGTCGACGAGGTAGTCGCTCGCGCGCAGCTTCACGTCGGCGCGCACGAGGCGGAAGGCGGGGAAGCGCAGGCCGCCCGACTCGAGCAGCCCTTCGACGTCCTCCGTGGTCAGGAGGTCGTCGAAGCGCCCGGGCTCGTCGCGCTCGACGACGAGCGGCTTGCGCTCCCAGTGCTCGGCGAGGAAGGTCGCTTCCTCGACCGGCTCGACGCAGCGCGCGAGCGCGCTACGAAGCGTCCGTGCCGTCTGCGTCTGCGTCGGTGTCGTCGCTGTCTGCGTCGGTGGGCTCGGCGGCGTCGGTGCCGTCCGAGTCCGGCTCTTCATCGGCGACCTCGCTCCGGTACTGGTCGCTCCGGATCTCGTCGTCGGTGAGCGTTGTGGTCTGCTCGTCCATCGAACCTCCCTGGCGTGGGTTGGCGGCGAGCCACGAGGTTACAAGGTGCGCGTGGGTAGAGTCCGCCGCCGGTGGACCTCTACGAGTACCAGGGCAAGGAGCTCTTCAAGCGCTTCGGGATCCCCGTGTCGGAGGGGAGACTCGCAACCACCCCCGACGAAGCGCGCGCGGCCGCGGAGGAGATCGGCGGCCAGGTCGTCGTCAAGGCGCAGGTCCTCACCGGCGGCCGCGGCAAGGCCGGCGGGATCAAGCTCGCCGAGAACCCCGACGACGCGCGCGAGCAGGCCGAGCAGATCCTCGGGCTCGACATTCGCGGCCACGTCGTGCGCAAGCTCTGGATCGAGAGCGCGTCCGACATCGCGAAGGAGTACTACCTCTCGCTGACGTTCGACCGTGGCGCGAAGCAACCGCTCTTCATGTTCACCAAGGAAGGCGGAATCGACATCGAAGAGGTCGCAGAGTCCACGCCGGAGAAGCTCGTGCGCCTGCACGTCGACCCGTTCGAGGGCTTCCAGCCGTGGCAGGGACGGCGGCTCGTCTACGGCGCCGGGGTCGAGGACCCGAACGAGCAGAAGCAGATCCTCTCGATCGTCGGGAAGCTCTACGAGACGTTCGTGGCGACCGACGCGATGCTCACGGAGATCAACCCGCTGATCGTCACGCCCGACGGCGAGGTCAAGGCGCTCGACTCGAAGTTCACCGTCGACGACGCTGCGCTCTTCCGGCATCCCGACATCGACGAGATGCGCGACCTCGACGCGGTGCCGCCCGAGGAGCGTGCGGCGCGCGAGAAGGGCGTCACGTACGTGAAGCTCGACGGAGAGGTCGGGATCCTCGGCAACGGCGCCGGCCTCGTCATGTCGACGCTCGACGTGATCGCGCTCGCCGGCGGGCGCCCCGCGAACTTCTGCGACCTCGGCGGCGGCGGCGATGCCGAGGGCGTGGTCGACGCGCTCGGGGTGATCACCGCGGATCCGCAGGTGAAGTCGATCTTCTTCAACGTCTTCGGGGGAATCACGCGCTGCGACGAGGTCGCGCGCGGCATCCTCGCCGCGCTCGACCGGATGCCGATCGAGCACCCGATCGTCGTGCGGCTCGACGGGACGAACGCGGAGGAAGGCCGCGAGATCCTCAAGGCGGCCTCGCCTCCGAACCTCCACGTGGAGCCGACGATGCTCGAAGCGGCGCGGCGCGCCGTGGAGCTGGCGGCATGACCGACGTCTGGTCCGAGCGCGCCGAGGCGTTCCGCGAGAGCCCGACGCACAAGGAGGGCCCCGATCTCGACCTGCTGGTCGAGTGGTGCGAGCCCGGCGACGGAGTCCAGGCGCTCGACGTCGCGACCGGCGGCGGTCACGTGGCACGACGTCTGCGGGAGGCCGGCGCCGAGGTCGTCAGCGTCGACCCTGCGCCGGGAATGCGACCGACCGTCGTCGCGCCGGCCGAGCACCTGCCGTTCGCGGACGGGAGCTTCGACGTCGTCGCCTGCAGGATCGCGGCACACCACTTCGACGACGTGCGCGCGGCGGTCGGCGAGCTGGCGCGCGTCTCACGCGACCGCGTGGTCGTGCAGGACAACGTCTTCATCAGCGAGGACGTCGAGCAGGCCGAGAAGCTTCGCGACCCGACGCACGTGCGCTGCTACTCGGAGGACGAGTGGCGCGGCTTCTTCGCGGGCGCCGGGCTCGACGTCGCCGAAGAGCGCCTGTTCGAGCGCCCGGTCGAGGTCGAGCCGTGGCTCGCGCGCGTCGAGACGCCGGAGGACGACGCCGCGCGCGTCCGCGAGCTGCTCGCCGATCGCATCGAGGACGGGCGGCTCACCTTGCGGTCGATCGTTCTGAAGGGAACGAAGTAGTGGCGATCGTCGTCGACCAGGACACGCGGCTCGTCGTCCAGGGCCTGACCGGGAGCGAGGGCCGCTTCCACGGCCTGCGCAACCGCAACTACGGCACGAACGTCGTCGCCGGCGTCACGCCCGGAAAGGGCGGCCAGGACGTCGAGGGCATCCCGGTCTACGACACCGTCGCCGAGGCGGTCGAGCAGGCCGGCGCGAACACGTCGCTCATCTTCGTGCCCGCGCGCTTCGCCGCCGACGCCGTGTACGAGGCGGTCGACAGCGGCATCGGCACCGTGATCGTGATCACCGAGCACATCCCTGCGCACGAGATGCTCCGCGTCTACACGTACGTGCGGCCGAAGGGGATCACGATGATCGGCCCGAACTGCCCGGGCGTGCTCTCGCCGGGCAAGGCGAACGTCGGGATCATCCCCGCGGAGGTCTTCGCGGAGGGCGCGATCGGGCTCGTCTCGCGCTCGGGCACGCTCACGTACCAGATCGGCTACGAGCTGGCCCAGCTCGGTCTCGGCAACTCGTCGATCGTCGGGATCGGCGGCGACCCGGTGCCGGGCTCGTCCTTCATCGACATCCTCGAGAAGTTCGAGGCCGACCCGCAGACGGAAATGGTCGTGATGGTCGGCGAGATCGGCGGCAATGAAGAGGAGAAGGCCGCGGAGTTCATCCGCGACCGGATGTCGAAGCCCGTGCTCGCGTACATCGCCGGCTTCACCGCGCCCCCCGGCAAGACGATGGGGCACGCCGGCGCGATCATCTCCGGCTCGTCCGGCACCGCGCAGGCGAAGAAGGAAGCGCTCGAGGCCTGCGGCGTGCGCGTCGGCACGACGCCGACCGAAGTGGCACAGCTCGTCGCCGACGCCGTCGGCGCCAGGGCCTAGCCCCGGAGGCTCTGACAGGCGTCGCTCGACTCGAGCGCCTGCTTCAACTCGCCTGCCGGATCGAGCGCGCGGAGCTTCTCGATCGTCAGCTCGATGGTCGCCGCAGCGGCGGCGAGCTCCCGCGAGAGCGCGGTGAGCCGGGCGAGCGCCTCGCTGACGCTGCCCGCGGGCTGGTCGATGCCCGCCCGCGCGTTGGACGCGCGCTCGCGCAGGACGCCTTCGAGGTGGTCGAGCTCCTGCTCGATCTCGTCGCGCGCCTCGAGGTCCGGCAGCCCCAGCTCGCCGAGATCGGCGAGCAGGTCGTCCGAGGCGGCCACCGCCTCCCGGATCGACTCGTCGAGCTGCTCCTCGGAGAGGGCCGCCGGCTCCGCGAGCTCTGCCGCGGCGTCCTGAACCCGCTCGCGCCAGTCCTCGACGGCCGTGCAGAAGTCGTCCGCCCAGGCCTCGGCACTCGAATCGTCGCCTCCACAGCCCGCGGCGAGCACGGCGAGACAGAAGGCGGCGATGAGAACGGCTCGCCTCATCCCGATAGTGAAGCGCCCGGATCGGCCGGAGCCGCCGAAAGGGGGGTGGACAGCTCCCGGTTTCCGGCTAGGGTGCGGTGCTTACGAACAGGCCAGGGCTGCGCATCACTCGTTCGAGCGGCCCGCCCTTCTTCGCTCTCTATGCCCTTTCACCCCCGCAGACCCCTGCTGGCGGTCGCTCTTGCCGCGACCGTCTTCGCGATCGCAGTGCCGGCCGCCTCGGCACGGCACGACCCGGACCCCGCGGATCTGCAAGCCGAAGCCGACCCTCGGCGAGCGCGCGGCGAAGGTCGCTCTCAAGGCGGTCGGCGTGCCGTATCAGTGGGGCGGCAGCTCGCCCACGGGCGGCTTCGACTGCTCCGGGCTCGTCTACTGGGCCTACGGACGACTCGGCATCGAGCTACCGCACAGCTCGTACGCCCTCTACGACCGCGGTCGGCCGGTGGCGCGCTCCAGCATGAAGGCGGGCGACTTGGTCTTCTTCTACGGCCTCGGGCACGTCGGGATCTACCTCGGCCGTGGACGGATGGTGCACGCACCGCACTCCGGCCGGCTGGTCGAGGTCGTGAGGCTCGGTGGCTCCGGCTACGGCGGACGAATCGTCGGCGCGCGACGCATCGCTCGCACCTGAACCTCCGCGGCCGTCTCTAGACTCGAAGCGATGGACACGATCAGCTTCGCGCGCGGAATTCCCGCCCCGGAGTGCCTCCCGGTCGAGGAGCTCGCGGACTGCGCGAGGGCCGCGATCGAGCGAGACGGGCGCACCATCCTCTCGTACGGGGCCGGGGGCGGCTACGCGCCGCTTCGGGCCTGGCTCGGCGAGCGGCACGGCGTCGACCCGTCCCGGGTTCTCGTCACGAACGGCTCGCTCCAGGGGTTCGTCTTCCTCGCCAACCGCTTCGCCGGCGAACGGCGCTTCCTCGTGGAGGCACCCACCTACGACCGGCCGTTGAAGATCCTCCGCGAGCTCGGGGCGGAGGTCGTGGCGATCCCGCAGGACGACGACGGGCTCGACGTCGACGCGCTCGAGGAGGAGCTCGGCCGCGGGCCGGCGCTCCTCTACACGATCCCGACCTTTCAGAATCCCGAGCGGGCGGACGCTCACGACCGAGCGCCGTCGCCGCATCGCCGAGCTCGCCGCCGGGCACGACCTGCTCGTCTACGAGGACGACCCGTACGGGCTCGTGCGGTTCGAGGGCGAGTCTCCGCCGAGCCTGCTCGAGCTCGCAGGCGGAGAGCGCGTGCTCTACAGCTCGTCGTTCTCGAAGACGATCGCCCCGGGGGTCCGCGTGGGCTACTTCGTCCTGCCCGAGCAGCTCGCGGCCGAGCTCGAGGCGCTGGCGGTGTCGACCTACATCACGCCCGTCCTGCTCGCCGAGGCGACGGTCCACGAGTTCCTCCGGCGCGGCGCCTTCGAGCCGAACCTCGAGCGCGTCTGCGGCCTGCTCCGCGAGCGCCGCGACGCGATGCTCGGAGCCCTCGAGTCGGAGCTCGGCGGCCGGGCTTCCTGGAGCAGGCCCGAAGGTGGCTACTTCCTGTGGCTCGACCTCGGCGTGGACACCGCCGAGCTGCTCGGGCCGCGCCGAGCAGGCCGGGGTCACCTTCATCAAGGGCGCGGACTTCTTCCCGCCCGGCGAGGGCGGCGAGCGGTCGGCGCGGCTCGCGTTCAGCTTCGTCTCGCCCGCCGAGATCGTGGACGGGATCGGGCGCCTCGCCGCGCTCGTCCCGGCCGCCGCGCGGGTCTAGGAGCGCTCTCTAGGCGGCAGCGTGGCTCGCGGCCACGGTGCGAGGCACGAGCGCGGGCTGGCGGGGCGGCACGAGCGAGCCGCGCTGGGACGCTCGAAAGGTGGGGCAGATGTCGTCGCCGGCCAGGGCGCAGAGGCCCGCCCGCCGGAAGTAGCAATCATCGCACGTTGCTTTGATGTTCTTGCTCATCTCTCCCCTTGCTAGCCAGAAAACTCGGCGGTGCAACAGGCGACGAGTCTACGGCCCCTTGCCCTTCGCGCAACCCCCGGCCCGACGAAAGCTGCGCACTTTGCGGCGCATTCGAACGTGACGAAATCTGCTCAATCCTGGCGCGCTTCCGGCAATGTTGCCAGCGTCCGCAACGCCTGTTGAAAACTGGTCACAGGCACGATCCGGATCCCATCCGCATAGCGGCGCGCCTCGGCGGCGTTATCCCCAGCCGGAACGAGGAAGACCTTGATCCCTGCGCGCTCGACCCCGATCGTCTTCTGCTTGACCCCGCCGATCTCGCCGACGGTGCCGTCGAGCTCGAGCGCGCCGGTCACGGCGATGCGGTTCCCGTGGTCGACGTCGCGGCCCAGCTCCTCGAGGAGATCGAGGGCGAAGGCGAGCCCGGCGGACGGTCCACCGACGCCGTCGGTGTCGATCTCCACGTCGACCGGGAGCTTGATGTCGGCGGCCTGCGAGACGATGACGCCGATCATCGGCGTCCCCTGCGTCCCGCGCTTGGGCCGGACGCTGACCTCGAGCTGCTTGTCGCCGCGCTTCACGACGAGGGGCACGTCTCGGGCGGTCCCGCTCTCGCGGATCGCGCCCCTGAGCCCTGCCGGGCCCGTCACGGGCTTCCCGCCGGCGTTCGTGACGATGTCGCCTGCGAGGAGCTTGCCCGCGGCCGGCGACTCGGCGTCGACGAACTCGATCCGCGCGCCGATCGGCTTGGCGACGACCTTGTAGCCGAGCTCGCGGAGCGCGACGGCCGCGGCGACCCGCTGCGACATCTGCATCTCCTGGAGCTCTTCGCGTCGACGCTCGCCCTCGCTCACGCCCGGCGGCCGGACCTCCTCGGCGGGGACGACCGTCGCCCCCTCGCGGAGGCCGGGGAACAGTCGCTCCACGAGCGTCGCCTTGCGAACGAGCACGTCGACGTAGTAGATGCCGCCGGTCCTCGGGTCCATGCCGCCCGCGACCTCGACCAGCGGGGCGACCGGATGCGCGCGGTTCGGGAGGAAGATGTAGCTCTCGGTCGGGAAGACCCAGAGCGCAAGCCGCAACCGCCGCGACCAGGAGTCCGGCGATCAAGAGCCGGACCGGCGAGAACAGCCGCAGCACCGAGCCGATCCTAGTTACAGAAGGCTGCGGGTCAATCCCCCGTCGACGGGGATCACGGTGCCGGTCACGTAGGACGCTCGAGCGGAGGCGAGGAAGCAGACGACGTCGCCCACCTCGCGCGGCGAGCCGAGGCGCCCAGCCGGGATGGTCGCGAGATCCGCGGCCGTCGGCCCGTCGGGGTAGACCTCGCGGATCCTCGCGGTGTCGATCCGACCCGGGGCGATCGAGTTCACCGTGATCCCCTGAGGCCCGAGCTCACGCGAGAGCGTCTTCGCCCAGCCGATCACGCCCGGTCGCACGACGTTGGAGAGCGCCAGGTTGTCGACGGGCTCCTTCACCGTGCTCGACGTGATGTTCACGATGCGGCCGTTGTCGCTCTTGCCGAGGTACGGAAGACAGAGCCGCGTCAACCTGATCGCGGACAGGAGCAGCAGCTCGACGGCCTCCTCGACGAGCTCGTCCGTGAGGTCGACGCCTCTCGTCCGCGGCGGCCCGCCCGAGTTGTTCACGAGCACGTCGATCCCGCCGAACGCCTGAACGGTCTTCTCGACGAGCCGCTGGAGGTCGGCAGGGTTCGTGACGTCCCCGCGCACGGCGAGCGCTCCGAGCCGGTCGGCCTCGCGGTCGAGCGGCTCGCGGCGCCGCGCGAACATCGCGACGTTGGCACCTTCGCCCGCGAGCGCTTCGGCGACGCCGAGCCCGATCCCCTCCGAGGCGCCGCAGACGATCGCCGTGCGGCCGCGTAGACCGAAGTCCATTACGTCGTCAGGACGCCGACGACGTCGCGGACGGCGGCCGTCGACTCGTCGAACCAGCCGCGCTCCTCGTCGGTCAGGTCGAGCTCGACGATCTGCTCGATCCCGGCGGCGCCGAGCTTCACCGGCACGCCCATGTAGAGGCCGTCGACTCCCGTACTCGCCCTCGAGATACGCCGTGCACGGAAGCACGCGCTTCTCGTCGAGGCAGATCGCGTCGACCATCTGCGCAGCAGCTGCACCCGGTGCGTACCAGGCGGACGTTCCGAGCAGGTTGACGAGCTCGCCGCCGCCCTTGCGCGTGCGCTCGACCATCGACTCGATCCGGTCCTTCGACGCGAGCTTCGTGAGCGGGACACCGCCGACCGTCGTCGCGCTGACGACGGGGACCATCTGGTCGCCGTGTCCGCCGAGCACCATCGCGGTGACGTCCTTCACCGACGCGCCGGTCTCCCACGCGATGAACGTCGAGAAGCGCGCGGTGTCGAGGATTCCCGCCATCCCGAACACGCGCTCCTTCGGCCACGTCGACACGCTCTTCGCAACGTGGCACATCGCGTCGAGCGGGTTCGAGACGACGACCAGGATCGCGTCGGGCGAGAAGGCGACCACCTGCTCGGTCACGGACTTGACGATCTTCTCGTTCGTCGTCACGAGATCGTCGCGCGACATCCCGGGCGAGCGGGGCAGCCCCGCGGTGATCACGACGACCGACGAGCCTGCGCTCTCCTCGTAGCCGTTCGAGCCGACGACGCTCGGCTCGAAGCCGAGCACTGCACCCATCTGACCGATGTCGAGAGCCTTGCCCTGCGGCAGGCCTTCCTTGATGTCGACGAGGACGACGTCCGCGTAGTCGCGCTGCGCGAGCACCTGCGCGCACGTGGCACCGACGTTCCCGGCCCCGACGACGGTCACCTTCTGTCTCACCCTCGCACCGCCATCCCGGGGCCGGACTGTATCGATACAGTCCGCGCCGATGAGCGCCACCACCGACTTCCGGCCGGGGCTCGAAGGGGTTGTCGCGGTCGAGACGGAGATCGCCGAGCCGGACCGCGAGGGGGGCCAGCTCCGGTACCGCGGCATCGACATCGAGGAGCTCGTCGGGACGTATCCCTACGAGTTCGTCTGGGGCCTCCTCGTCGACAACGACCTGAGCTCGAAGATGCCCGACCCCGAGCCGTACGAGCCGGCGGGGCTCACGGGTAACGCGCCGGCCGACCTCCAGGCCGAGACCGCACGCCTCGCGGGCGACGTGGAAGCTCGGCAAGCTGAGCGAGATCTCGGACGAGCAGGCGCGCAAGGATCTCGGCCGCCTCTCCGCGCAGATGATGGAGATCGTTGCGCGCTCCGCCGCCGTCGCCGACGGTCGCGAGCCTGCGCCGGACGACGTCGTCGCGAAGGGGAAGACGGCCGCCGAGAAGTTCCTGCTCCGCTGGCGTGGCGAGGCGGACCCGAAGCACGTCAAGGCGATCGACACGTACTGGATCTGCACCGCCGAGCACGGCTTGAACGCGTCGACGTTCACGGCGCGCGTGGTCGCATCGACAGGTGCGGACTCCGGTGCGGCGCTCTCGTCGGCGGTCGGCGCCCTCTCGGGCCCGCTGCACGGCGGCGCGCCTGCGTACGTGAAGCCGATGCTCGAGGAGGTCGCGAAGCTCGGGGACGCGGAGCGCTGGGTGAAGGAGGCGCTCGAGAGCGGCAAGCGGATCATGGGCTTCGGCCACCGCGTCTACCGCGCAGAAGACCCTCGCTCGCGCGTGCTGAAGCGAACGGCGAAGGAGCTCGGCGCCGCGAACATCGACGTCGCCGAGGAGCTCGAAGCGGTCGCGCTACGCGTGCTCCAGGAGCGTCATCCCGAGCGCGTGCTCGCGACGAACGTCGAGTACTACTCGGCGGTCGTGCTCGACAGCGCGGAGATCCCGCCGCCGCTCGCGCCCGCGATGTTCGCGTGCTCGCGCGTGGCCGGCTGGTCGGCGCACATCCTCGAGCAGAAGCGGACCGGCCGTCTCTTCCGGCCCTCGGCCCGCTACGTCGGCCCGGAACCCCGCTCGCTCGCTTGACCCTCGCGGAGGCGGCGGCGAAGGCGGAGGAACTGGTTGCGGCCGGCGACGAGAAGGCGCTCGCCACGCTGCGGCACGAGTGGGACGACGACCTCGAGATGTCGGCCCGGGACCCGGACTTCCGCGTTCGCGCGCAGGCCTACCGGGCGATCGCGCAGTTCCAGTTCCGCCAGAAGATCGAGCTCCTGCGCAGAGGGCTCGAGGACGACAGCCCGGCCTGCCGCGGCTCCGCGCTCGTGGCGCTCGAGTCGCTCTCACGCGACCATCCCGGCGTCGCCAACCAGGTGCGCCCGAAGCTGCACTCGCTGGCCGACAGCGACGGCAACCAGGCCGTTCGGCGCCTCGCGATCGTCTGCCTGAAGAACGCGTCGCCGCAGCCCGACACGATCCGGCTGCTCAAGGGGTTGTCCGAGGACGACGAGCAAGACCGCGAGCTGCGCGACATCGCGCGCAAGGTCGCCGAGCTCCTCCGCAAGAAGTCCGGCGCCGCGAAGAGCTAGCTGTGCACGTGGCTGCAGGTGCGGCCGCTGATCGCCCGTCCGCAGGAAGGGCAGGTGCGCCTGCGGCGCCTCCACTCGAGCGCGTTCTTCTGCACGCCCGCGATCGCCATCCACACGCCCACTCCCGTGGACGCGAGGAGGGCGAGGACCAGCGGTGAGATCCCGTTCAGTCCGATTCGGGTTTGTTTACGGTTCGGCGCGCCGCCAAACGCCTCCGCGCGTGCGGATGCGCCTGGAAGTACAGCTCGCGGCGCCGCTTGTCCGACACGTGCGTGTAGAGCTCGGTCGTCGCCAGGTCGGCGTGCCCGAGCATCTCCTGAACGCTCCGCAGGTCGGCTCCGCCCTCGAGCAGGTGGGTGGCGAAGGAGTGCCTGAGGAGGTGCGGGTGCACGCGTCCGGGCTCGAGCCCCGCCTTCTCCGCGAGCCTGCGCAGGATCACGAAGACGCCCGAGCGCGTCAGCGGCCCGCCCTTCGCGTTCAGGAACAGCTCGGGACGCTGGCGTCGCTCGAGGTAGGGACGGCCGCGCGAGAGGTAGCGGCGCAGCGACTCGGCCGCGCGCCGGCCGACCGGCACGATCCGTTCCTTCGATCCCTTGCCGAGGGCCCTGACGATGCGCTGGTCGAGGTCGACGCTGCCGCGCTCGAGCGAGACGAGCTCGCTGACCCGAAGCCCCGCGCCGTAGAGGAGCTCGACGATCGCCGAGTCGCGCAATGAGCGCGGCGTCGTGCCGTTCGCGGCGTCGATCAGGCGCTCGGCCTCCGACGGCGAGAGCGTCCGCGGCAGCCGCCGCACGCGTCGCGGTGCGGTCAGCTCGGCGGCGGGGTTGTCCGCGCGAGCGCCGAGCAGCATCAGGTGCCGGTACAGGCTCTTGAGCGCGGAGAGTCGCCGCGCGATCGTTGCAGCGGACGAGTCCGTCCGCGCGCAGCTGCGCGACGTAGCGCTCGAGCTGCTCCGTCGTCGCGCGCGAGGGCGCCGAGCCGAGGAACCGCGCGAAGTGCTCGAGATCTCGCCGGTAGGCGTCGACGGTCCGCGGCGCACGCTGCGCTGCGAGCACGGCGAGGAAGCCGTCGCAGCTCAGGATCGGGGATGCGCGCTGTCGTAGACACGGCGCAGCCTCTTTCCGTCGACGTGGCTGTAGACCTGCGTGGTCGAGAGCGACGAGTGCCCGAGGAGCTCCTGGATCGTGCGGAGGTCGGCGCCGCCCTCGAGCAGGTGCGTCGCGAACGCGTGGCGGAGCTTGTGCGGGTTCGGGCAGATCCGGCGGAGCGTGCTCGTGTCGAGCCGCTTGCCGCGCGTGGACAGGAACAGCGCCGCCTCGGCACCACGAACGAGTTGAGGACGCGCGTCGCGGACGTACAGCGAGATCCAGTAGGCGGCCTCCTCGCCGAGCGGCACCACGCGCTCCTTGTCGCCCTTGCCGTGCACCCGCACGAGCTCCTGCTCGAAGTCGACGTCGGCGAGGTCGAGGAGCACAGCTTCTCGTGAACGGAGTCCGGCCGAGTAGATGAGCTCGAGCAGCGCACGGTTGCGGAGCGGGAGGGGGCCGTCGCCCTCGAGCGCGTCGAGCAGCGCCTCGATGTCCTTCGTCACCGGCGTGTTCGGCAGGCGCCTGGCGCGCCGCGGCGAGAACGATCCCTCGGGGACGCGCGACGGGCCGAGCGCATGGCGGAGGAACGAGCGGATCGCGGCGAGCTTGCGCGAGATCGTCGCGGGGGCGAGCTTGCGCCGGTCGCGCCCGAGCTCCGCCGCGTAGTCGGCGAGTGCGCGTGCGTCGACGTCGTCGAGCGCGGTGCCGCGCTTGTCGAGCCACGCGGCGAACGGCTCCAGGTCGAAGCGATACGAGCGGCGGGTGCCCTCGGACAGGGACGGCGAAGCCAGGAAGCGCTCGACGGCATCCACGCTGACTTGTTCGGCGCCTCGCTAGGATCGCCTGCCGATGGAGGCCAGAAACGAGCTACGAGACCGTCTCGCCCGGGTGGCCGTGGAGTACGGCGCGAACATCCAGCCGGGGCAGGTCGTCAACGTCAACGCCGAGCACGGCCAGCACGAGTTCGCGCGGGCGATCGCCACGCACGCGTACCGGCACGGCGCACGGTTCGTCGACGTCTTCTACTTCGACCCGCACGTCAAGCGCGCGCGAATCGAGCACGCGGACGAGGACACGCTCGACTACGTGCCGCCGTGGTACGGACAACGTGCCGCTCGACGTCGGCGAGCTGCGCGGCTCCCTGATCTCGATCGCGGGGCCGACCGCGCCGGGGCTGCTCGGCGACCTCGACGCCGCGCGCGTCGGGCGTGACCTGCTTCCGCGCATCAAGGAGAACTTCGAGGTGATCAACCGGAACGCCTCGACCTGGCTCGTCGTCCCGGGCCCGGTCGAGGGCTGGGCGCAGCAGGTCTACCCGGACGCCGACGAACCGCTCGACAAGCTCTGGGAGCAGATCGCGCACGTCTGCCGGCTCGACACGGACGACCCGGTCGCGGCCTGGCGTGAGCGGTTCGGCCAGACGGCCGACGTGGGACGCCGCCTGATGGAGCTCGAGCTCGACGCCGTGCACTTCGAGGGTCCCGGGCACCGACCTCACAATCGGCCTGCTGCCGACGTCGAAGTGGCGGAACGCGAACGAGACGACGATCGGCGGCATCGACTACGTCCCGAACCTCCCGTCGGAGGAGCTGACCGCGACGCCGGACCCGCAGCGCGCGGACGGGCGTGGTCCGTTCGACGCGGCCGCTCGTGCTGAGCGACGGCACGCTGATCGACGGGATCACCGTGCGCTTCGAGGGCGGCTACGCGGTCGAGCTCGACGCAGAGGTGGGCGGCGACGCGCTCCGTGCACGGACGTCGATCGACGAGGGAGCACGACGCCTCGGCGAGGTCGCGCTCGTCGACCGCGAAGGCCGGATCGGTCCGCTCGGCACCGTCTTCTACAACACGCTGCTCGACGAGAACGCGGCGAGCCACCTCGCGCTCGGCGGCGCGTACGAGTCACTCGTCGGCGCCGAGGACATCGACAAGATCAACCGCTCCGACCTGCACCTCGACTTCATGATCGGCAGCGACGAGGTGGCCGTGACGGGCGTCACGCGCGACGGTGCGCGCGTGCCGATCCTCCGCGACGGCTCCTGGCAGGTCTAACGGACTGCGGAGACGATCTCGTCCGACAGGCTCGGATAGGCCTTCAGGAACTCCGCGCGCTCGGCTTGAAGCGCTCCGCGAGCGCGCGGTAGTCCTCCGCGCGTCCGGCCGCCTCGTAGAGCCGCCGCGGCTGCAGCACGTCGATGTCGTCCGCGTCGATCCCCGGCACCGAGCTCGCGACGAGGTAGCCGAAGTCCGGGTCGACCTCCCACTCGATCGTGCCCTCGGCGATGCCCTTGACGATCGCGGACGAGTGCTTGATCTTGACCTTCTTCGAGCGCTCGTCGCTCTCCGGGCCGCCGACGCGTCCGGTGTTCATCAGGTACACCTCGAGCGGGTGCTCCTCGAGCAGCTCGAGGAAGCGGTTGCCCTGCAGGTCGTGCGGCATCGGGAAGAACGGGTTCGTGCCCGGCACGCGCAGGAACTTGCCGGCCTCGTCGGCGCCGCCGGCGCTCGTGCCCTGCGTCTCGCCGAGCATGAAGAAGGCCGCTGCCTGCGGCCCTTCGAGCTTCGCGACCGCCGGGATGATGTTCTCGTTGCGGTTGAGGATGAGCAGGAAGTGCGCGTCCGCGATGTTGCGGTCGGCGCCCGCCTCGATCACGCCGAACGGGAACGTCGCGCGCCCGTTCTGCGTGTACGACGTGTCGAAGAAGTCGACCTCGTCGCCGTGCTGCGAGACGTTCTCGAGGTACGAGTCGGGCTGCGTGACGGCGCCGTAGATCGTCGGCTCGTCGTCGGGGTTGAAGCCGAACGTCTTCGCGAAGCAGCCGTTCTCGGTCACGTAGACGTGGCCGTTCGGCATCCACGCGACGAAGTCGTCCTGCACCGGGATCGAGCCGTTCTGGCGCGTGAACGTCGTCGTGGTCTTGCCGGTGCCGGAGAGGCCGACGATCAGCCCGACCTTCTCGCCGCTGCTCGGTCGGGATGATCTTGCAGCCGGCGTGCAGCGGCAGCCCGCCGCGGTCGTAGACGAGCTTGTTCCACATCCGCAGCCCGCCCTTCTTCGACTCGCCGAAGTAGTCGGAGTTGAAGACGCGCGTGACGCCCTGCTCGAGGTCGACGGCGATCAGCCGGTCGTCTGGGAAGCCCTCGGCCTTCAGGTTCGGCGTGTAGATGACGGTCAGCTCGGGCTCGAAGTCGCTCGCCCGGCTCGAGGTCGAAGTAGAGCTGCTGCTGCATCGCGGCGATGTTCGCGTTCGCCGCCTCGATGTAGAGGCGCGTCGGCGTGCGGAACTCGGGGTCGTTGCCGATGTAGCCGTCGACCACGATCATCTCCTGGCCCGGCGATGTAGTCGTCCTGGAGCTCGGCCCACTTCAGGCCGTCCTCGCGGGTCATCGCCTGGTTCTGCCCGTCGGGCTCGTCCGTGACGAGGAAGGTCGAGCGCTTCGACCGAGAGACGACCTCGGTCGAGATGTTCAGGTTCCCGAAGCGAGTCGGGCCGCGCGTTCGGCATCCGCGCCGTCAGCTCCTTCGCCTCCGCAGGGCTCGGGTTCTCGATCACCGAGGCCGCAGGGGGCAGCCGGAACGCCATCTTCGCCACGCGTACTCCTTCGCTCGCTCGCCGGGACGCGCCGGATCTTATCGCCCCCTCACGCCAAGCGGCTGACGTTACGAGGCGTTGCCCAGGCCGCATCCGATAGCGTCCGAGCCGGTGGAGCGTGGTGCCTCGGCGGTCGGCGCCTGCCGGCCGACCGAGACCGAGGTCGAGCTCGACTGGTGCGATGGCCAGCTGGACGGCGCGGCCTTCACCGACATCTGGTCGATCTTCAGGCGCTGGGGCTGAGGGGGACTCCGGGGTCGCCGCTCGCTGCGGCGACCCCCGGTCAGCCAAGCCGCGACTGTCACGAAGCACAGCGCTTCCGCCTTTCGATAGCGTCAGGCGCGGTGGACGCCAAGCACGACGTGCTCGTCGTCGGTGCCGGCTGCGCGGGTATGCGCGCGGCCATCGAGGCGTTCGACGTCGGCGCCGACGTGGCGATGATCTCCAAGATCCACCCGACCCGCAGTCACTCCGGGGCGGCCGAGGGCGGGATCAACGCGGCGCTCGGGAACGCCTCCGAGGACGACCCCGAACAGCACGCCTACGACACGGTCAAGGGCTCCGACTACCTCGGCGACCAGGACGCGATCGAGATCCTCTGCAACGAGGCTCCCGACGACGTCTACCAGCTCGAGCACTGGGGAGCCGTCTTCTCGCGGACCGAGGACGGCCGCATCGCGCAGCGGCCCTTCGGCGCCGCCGGAGCGCCCCGCACCGCCTACGCGGCCGACATCACGGGCCACGTGCTCATCCAGGTGCTCTACGAGCAGGTCGTCAAGCGCGACATCCTGACCTACGAGGAGTACTTCGCCTGGAAGCTCGTCGTCGACGACGGCCGCTGCCAGGGCGTCATCTGCTGGGACCTCCTGAACGGCGGGCTGAAGGTGATCGGCGCGAAGACGGTGATCCTCGCCACGGGCGGTGCCGGCCGGCTCTACACCGGCACGACGAACGCCTACGCCTGCACCGGCGACGGCATGGCGATGGCGCTCCGCGTCGGCGTCCCGCTGAAGGACATGGAGATGATGCAGTTCCACCCGACGACGCTCGCGCCGACCGGCGTGCTGATCACCGAGGGCTGCCGCGGCGAGGGCGCGTACCTGCTGAACGCCGAGGGCGAGCGCTTCCTGAAGCGCTACGCGCCGAACGCGATGGAGCTCGCGTCGCGCGACGTCATCTCGCGCGCCGAGCAGACCGAGATCGACGAGGGCCGCGGCGTCGACGGCAACGTCCTGCTCGACCTGCGCCACCTCGGCGCGGAGAAGATCATCGACCGGCTGCACGGCACGCGTGAGCTCGCGCAGGTCTTCGCGGGCATCGACCCGATCTACGAGCCGATCCCGGTTCGCCCGGGTGCCCACTACCACATGGGCGGCGTCGACACCGACGTCTGGGGGCTCACGTCGCTCGAGGGTCTGTACTGCGCCGGCGAGGCTGCGTGCGTGTCGGTGCACGGCGCGAACCGCCTCGGCGGCAACGCGCTGATGGAGACGATCACGTTCGGCAAGCGCTCGGGTAGGCATGCAGCTGAGTGGGCGCTCTCGAACACGACGGTCACGGTGCCCGACGGCGTCGTGAGCGACGCCGACCGCGAGCTGCGCGAGCTGCTCGGCCGCACACAAGGCGAGCGCCCGTGGAAGATCCGCGACGAGCTCGCGCAGACGATGCACGAGAACTTCGGCGTCTTCCGGCGCGAGGACCAGATGCAGCGCCAGGGCGAGATCGTCGACGGGCTGCGCGAGCGCTTCGAGCGCGTCGTCGTCGAGGACAAGGGCACGCTGTTCAACAGCGACCTCACGCAGGCGCTCGAGCTCGGCTTCCTGCTCGAGCTCGCGCAGTGCATGGTCGTCTGCGGGATCGCGCGCAAGGAGAGTCGCGGCGCGCACGCGCGGCCGCACGACTATCCGGAGCGAGACGACGAGAACTTCATGAAGCACACGCTCGTCACGTGGCGCGACGGTCCGCAGCTCGACTGGAAGCCCGTGACGATGACGAAATGGCAGCCCCAGGAAAGGACGTATTAGTGGAAGCGGCGACGCAACCTCGCGAGAAGACCATGCAGGTCAAGATCAAGATCTGGCGCTTCGACTCCCAGACGGGAGAGCGCGCGCTCAAGGAGTACGAGATCGAGGCGCCCGAGTGGGTCACGCTGCTCGACGTGCTCGACCTGATCAAGGACCAGCAGGACGGCTCGCTCGCGTACCGCAAGAGCTGCCGGATGATGATCTGCGGCTCCTGCGGGATGCGCATGGACGGCGCCGCGGTGCTCGCGTGCAAGACGCGGATGTACGACATCGTGCAGGCCGGCCACGTGCCGGTGATCTCCGCGATGGGGAACCTGCCGATCGTCAAGGACCTCGTCGTCGACATGGACCCGTTCTGGGAGAAGTTCAAGGCGATGAAGCCGTGGCTCCAGCCCGGCTACGAGGAGCCGCCCGAGGGCAAGGAGTACCGCGTCTCGCAGGAGCGCATGGACGTGATCCACAAGGAGGCGCTCTGCATCAACTGCGGCTGCTGCGTCTCGGAGTGCAACGCGATGGAGTCCTCGCCGGAGTTCCTCGGCCCGCAGGCGCTCGCCAAGGGCATGCGCTTCGTCGGTGACGCGCGCGACGGTGCGACTGTCGAGCGGCTCGAGGACTACTCCACCGAGCACGGGATCTGGGAATGCACTCGGTGCTACTTCTGCAACGAGCGCTGCCCGAAGGGCGTCGACCCGCGCGACGCGATCGCGAAGCTCGGCGCCGAGGCGGTCAAGGAGGGGATCGACCGCGACATGGGCGCGAAGCACGCGAACTGGTTCATCAAGTCGACGGAGACGACGGGGTGGCTGCGCGAGACCGAGCTCGTGCCGAAGACGCAGGGCGTCATCACCGCGATCTCGCAGATGAAGTTCGCGATGGGCCTTGCGAAGAAGGGAAAGGTGCCGCTGCCGTTCCCGCCGCACGTGGCCGAGAAGGTCGACGAGGCGCGCGGCCTGCACAAGCTCGTGCACGAGCAGGGTCGCCGCGGCTACGAGGGCATCGTCCAGGGCGAGCGCGCGCTCGCGAAGCTCGACTACCACCTCCGCGAGGACGACGACGAGGAGGAAAAGGCGTGAAGCAGGTCGCCTACTACAAGGGCTGTCTCGCGTCGCTCTCGGCGAAGGAGCTCGACACCTCGACCCAGGCGCTCGCGCCGAAAGTCGGGCTCGAGCTCATCGACCTCGAGTCGGTCACGTGCTGCGGCGCGGGCGACATCCACGAGGCGGAGCCCGACTACTACCTCCACCTGAACGCGCGCATCCTCGCGTACGCGGAGGCGACGGGCTCCGACACGCTGATGACGATCTGCAACGTCTGCACGCTGAACCTCAGGCAGGCCGACTTCATGCTGAAGGGCGACGACGCGCTCCTCGCGCGCGTGAACACGAACCTCGAGGCCGTCGGCGTGCCGCCCTACAGCGGCGCGGTCGAGGTGAAGCACTTCCTCTGGCTCGTCGCCGACGGTGAGGGCTTCGAGCTGCTGAAGGCCTCGGCGCACAAGGGGCTGAAGGGGATCAAGATCGCGCCGTTCTACGGCTGTCAGATCCTGCGGCCGTCGAAGCTGCTCGGGTTCGAGAACCCGGACGAACCGTGGTCGCTCGAGCGGATCATCGAGGCGTGCGGCGGCGAGGTCGTCGACTACCCGGCGAAGATCAAGTGCTGCGGCTTCCCGATCATCCAGGCGCGCGAGGACACCGCGCTCGGCGAGCTGGTGCAGCCGATCGAGCAGGCGATCGAGCGCGGCGCCGACGCGATCGTGACGCCGTGCCCGCTCTGTCACCTGTCGCTCGACGCCTGGCAGTCGAAGCTGAACGCGCAGCGCAACAAGGAAGGTCTCGAGCCGCTGAAGCCGATGCCGATCATGCACCTCTCGCAGCTGATCGGTGTCGCGGCCGGCCTCGAGGACTCCGAGCTGAAGTTCAGGCGGCACGTCGTCTCGATGAAGCCGGTGCTCGACAAGCTCGCCGTCTAGAGCGCAAGTCTCGCGTCCTTCCGGCATCTAGCTGATTGGAGGGGCGGTTCGGGCTCGGCTTCGGCCGGGCCCGAGCCATCTCTAAGGTCTCGGGATGCTCGCGCGCACCGTCGGCGGCCTGGGCGCCGCCGCCGCGGCGCTGCTCGGCTGGGGGTGGTTCGAGGCCGGCTGGGTGCGACTCCGGACGCTCGACGTGGAGGTTCCCGGGCTCGCTCCCGAGCTCGACGGCCTGCGCGTCGCACACCTCTCGGACTTCCACCTCGGGGTTCCTTCCGGCAGTGCTCGAGCGGTCGAGCGGGCCGTGGCGTGGGTCGAGGAGCGCCGGCCCGACCTCGTCCTCGTGACGGGCGATCTGCTGACGCACCCGCGCGGCGAGCGGAAGCTCCGTGAGCTGCTGGAGCGCCTCGGGCCGCGCACGTACGCGGTGCTCGGGAACCACGACTTCGGCGACGCGCGCGACCCGCTCGCCGCCCCGAGCCGGCTCGACGACCTCTCGCCGGCCCATCTGCTCCGCGACGACGCCGTCGAGCTGCAGCTACGGGGTCGACGCGTGCAGCTGGTGGGGATCGACCCCGTCTCGTACCGCACCGGTGGCGCCGACCCCGAGGGCCGGGCCGACCCCGACGCAGACCTCCGCATCCTGCTCTGCCACTACCCGTACGTCTTCGACCGCGTGCGGCCGGGCAGCTACCAGCTCGTGCTCGCCGGCCACCTGCACGACGGCCAGATCGCGATCCCCTACGGCCGGGGGAAGGTGCGGCTCGCGCACGGCAACTGGCGCTACACCAAGGGCCTCTATCGCCGTGGCTCCTCGACGCTGCACGTGTCGCCCGGGCTCGGCACGACGTTCGTCCCGTTTCGCTTCTTCGCGCGACCCGAGGCGACCGAGCTCGTGCTGCGCCGCGCGGCGACCTAGCCTTTTGGGGAGGTTCTCGGATCGCCGGCTCTATGGGAAACTGTCCCCCATGAGACTGGCGGGGCTCGTGATCGGCCCGGCGATCCTCGCGCTGCTGATCGTCATGGGCGCCGCGCGACTCTCCTCTGCCCTCTCGGAGCCCATCTCCGAGACTCCGACGCAGGCGTCGGGGCTCGTGTGGGATGGACGCGTTTTCACGACCCGAGCCGCTTTTGCCAAGTGGCTCGAGGCGCGAGGCCTGAGCATCCGAGCGTGGGAGCGGAAGCACCCGGGTTCGCCCTGGGCAACGGCGAAACCGACGCAGGCGGCGTCCTCGTCGCGCCCGATCCAGCGATACGGCGCTCGCTGCGTCGTGCCTCGACCCCCGTCGCAGCCCGCCGACGACGCCGCCCCGGCAACCCTCCTAGAATCGACTCGTGGAGGGTCACGCGTCGATCTCGGCGAGGTGCTGAGCCGCTACGCCGCCGACGCGGCGCTCGAGGTGGACGGGGTGCGCGGTCTCGTCGACCGAGCGCTTCCGTACCGGCGCGGCGTCAAGCTCGACGAGGACGACGGGCGCGTGACGGTCGAGCTCCGGTTGGCGGTCGAGTGGGGAGCATCGATCCCGGCCGTCGGCAGAGAAGTGCAGCAGCGCGTGCGCGAGTACCTGCAAGCGCATGGCGGACGTCGACGCCGAGCGCGTCGACGTCGTCGTCGACGAGGTCGTGCGTATGCCGCGGTGCGAGGCGCGCACCTCGGCTGATGGCGCCCACCTCGGGCTGACGCGCGCGACGCTGCCGGCGACCCCGTCCGTCTGCCACACCTGCGTCTGGTGGCAGTCGCGCGACGGGCGGACGGCCAACAAGGACCGCTGGATGGACCGCATCGAGGACGACTGGGGAGCGTGGGGCACCGTGTACCGCGACGAGCACGGCAACACGCTCGGGTCGATGCAGTACGGGCCGGCCGAGCTCTTCCCGCGCGCCGCGGAGCTCCCCGCGGGGCCGCCCTCGGAGGACGCCGTCCTCGTGACGTGCGCCTACCTCGTCGCGTCGTCGAGCCCGTGGGTGATGCAGTCGCTCTTCCTCGCGGCGATCGGCGACGCGCGCGACAAGGGTGCCCGCGCGCTCGAGGCGTTCGCGTACCGCTACCCGGAGGGCGAGAGCGCGTACGAGCGCTTCCAGGTGCACAAGACGATCTTCCCGCGCGACTTCCTGTCCGACTTCGGCTTCGTCACCGTTCGAACCGCCGGTCGCGTCGAGCTCGCGCGGCTCGAGCTCGGCGGCCTGCAGCCGGTCGCCGAAGGCTCGCGCGCGAAGGTGCTCCGCGTCGTCAAGGAGGCGTTCTTCCCCGAGCCGCTCCCGGCGCCGCGGCGACCGTGAGCGAGCGTCTTCGACCTCGGCCCGAACGCGGCTCCGCGTCGTGCTGCGGCGACCGACGACCGGCGACGCGCTGATCCGAAGGTCGAGCTCCAGCCCGGCGAGCGGCTCGACGTGGCACACGCACACGCTCGAGGACGAGACGATCGTCGTGCGTCGAGGGCGCGCTCGTCGTGAACGACGGCGAGCGTCGCGTGGTCGAGGCCGGAGAGGCGCACGTGCTGCGCCGCGGTGTCGCGTCACGCGTTCGCAAACGAGACGCGATGCGCTCACGCGCGTCTACTTCGTCTGCACTCCGGGCGGGCTCGAGCGCTTCTTTCGAGATCGTGAGTGAGCGGCGTGCCCGCCGACGAGGCGGCCGCAGCGCGCGGGGCTCGAGTTCGGCTAGGCCGCGACGCGCTGTCGCTCGAGCAGCAGCTCGGCGATCTGGATCGCGTTCAGCGCCGCGCCCTTGCGCAGGTTGTCGCCGACGACGAAGAGCGCGAGCCCGTTCGGCTCGCGTCGTGTCGCGGCGGATGCGGCCGACGAGCACGTCGTCGATCCCGGCCGCCTGCTCCGGGCGTCGGGAAGTCGTCGAGGCGGACGCTCGGCGCGGCGCCGAGCAGCTCGCGGGCGTCGCTCGGGCGAGAGCGGCTCCTCGCGTCTCGACCCAGACGGCCTCGGCGTGGCCGACCAGCACCGGCACGCGCACGCACGTGCGCGCTGGATCGGCAGCTCGGGCAGCTCCAGGATCTTGCGCGTCTCGTCGCGGAGCTTCGACTCCTCGTCGAACTCCTCGCCGTCGAAGTCCCAGTCCATGCGCGAGGTCGTGCTCGTCGGTCGCTCGTCGCGCGCAGCCGCTCCATCGCCTGCGCGCCGGCGCCCGACGCCGACTGGTACGTCGCGACGCGCACGCGCGCGAGGCCGGCGGCGTCGTGCAGCGGCTTGAGCACGCACGTGAGCGGGATCGTGCAGCAGTTCGGGTTCGGCGACGATGCCGTCGTGCTCGAGCGCGCGCTCGCCGTTCACCTCGGGCACGACGAGCGGGACGCCGGCCTCGAGCCGGTAGGCCGACGACTTGTCGACGACGACCGCGCCGCCGCGCGACGGCGTGCGGGACGAGCTCGCGCGACGCGCGCGGTGCCGATCGCGAAGAAGAAGACGTCGAGCGCCGCCGCGCGCGAGCGCCTCCGGCGTCGCCTCCTCGACGATGCGTGCCGTCGAGCTCCGTGCCGGCCGAGCGCGCCGACGCGAAGAGCGCGCACGTCGTCGTAGCCGCGCTCGCGGAGCAGCGGCGAGCGTGACGCGGCCGACCGCGCCGGTCGCGCCGACGACGCCGATCGCTAGGGCCGATAGCTCGAACGCCTCGTGCAGGGCCTGCACGGCGCGTCGACGTCCGTCGCTCGCGACGTGGCAGGCGATCTTGATCGGCGACGTGGTCACGATGGGCGCCTCGATTCCCGCGGCCTCGAGCGTCGCGAAGGTCTTGGCCGCGACGCCGGGGTGGCTCTTCATTCCCGCGCCGACGAGGCTCACCTTGCCGAGGTCGTCGCGAGCGCTCCACGTCGACGCCGAGCCCGTCGAGCGTCGCGCGCGGCGTCGCGGCGGTCCTCGACCGGAGCAGAGAAGACGATCTCGTCGCTCGTCTGGACGATCGTGTCGACGTTGACGCTCGCCTCGCGCGAGCGCGGCGAAGAGGCGCGCAGGGGTCGTCGCCCGAGACCCGGTAGACCGTCTCCTCGCCGCTGGTGCACGACCGCTGAGATCATCGCCTTCTCGAGCATCGTCTCGTCCTCCTCGCGGATCCAGGTCCCGGCGTCCTCGCCGAACGAGGAGCGCACGTGCAGCACGCACATCGTGGTTGCGCGCGAACTCGACCGAGCGGGCTGGCCAGCACGGCCGCGCCGGAGGCCGCCATCTCGAGCATCTCCTCGTAGCGAGACGCGCGTCGAGCTTGCGCGCGTTCGGGACGAGGCGCGGGTCGGCGGTGAAGACGCCCGTCGACGTCCGTGTAGATCTCGCAGTGCTCGGCGCCGAGCGCGGCGGCGAGCGCGACCGCGGTCGTGTCGGAGCCGCCGCGGCCGAGCGTCGTCACGTCGTGGTCGGTCGACACGCCCTGGAAGCCCGCGACGAGGACGATGCGGTCCTGCGTCGAGCGCCTCGTGGATGCGGTGGGCGCGGACGTCGACGATCTTCGCCTTGCCGTGCGTCGTGTCGGTGACGATCCCCGCCTGCGAGCCGGTGAGCGAGATCGCCTCGTGGCCGAGGTCGTGGATCGCCATCGCGCAGAGCGCAGTTCGAGATCCGCTCGCCGACCGAGATCAGCATGTCGAGCTCGCGCGGGTGCGGGTCGCGCGCGACACCTGCGCTGGCGAGGTCGAGCAGCTCGTCGGTCGTGTGGCCCATCGCCGAGAGGACGCCGACGACGCGGTTGCCGGCCTCGCGCGCGGCGACGAGCCGCCGCGCGACCTCCTTGATCTTCTCGGGGTCGGCGACCGACGTGCCGCCGAACTTCATCACGACGGTGCCGGCGTGCAGCTCGGCGCGCTGGACCTTCGGGACGGGCTCGTAGTCGGTCGTCGTCACGGCCCGAAGGCTACGTCACATCTCGCGGCGGCCCGAGAGGGCGCGCCCGAGCGTCACCTCGTCCGCGTACTCGAGGTCTCCGCCGACGGGCAGGCCGCTCGCCAATCGTGTGACGCGCACGCGTCCGCGCAGGCGGTCGGCGAGGAACGACGCGGTCGCCTCGCCGGTCATGTTCGGGTTCGTCGCGAGCACGACCTCGTCGACGCCGTTCCGCTCGACCCGTCGCAGCAGCTCGTCGATCCGCAGGTGCTCCGGCTCGACGCCGTCGATCGGCGAGAGCGAGCCGCCGAGCACGTGGTAGAGGCCGCGGAACTCGTGCGTGCGCTCGAGCGAGATCAGGTCGACGGGCTGCTCGACGACGCAGATCACCGAGTGGTCGCGCCGCGCGTCGAGGCAGATCGCGCAGACCTCCTCCTCGGTGAGGTTGCCGCACTCGTTGCAGAAGCGCACGCGCTCCTTGACTTCCTTGATCGCGGCCGCGAGCGCGAGCGCCTCGTCCTCCGGCACGCGGAGGAGGTGGAAGGCGAAACGATGGGCCGTGCGCGAGCCGACGCCGGGCAGGCGCGTCAGCTGCGCGACGAGGTTCTCGACCGCGGCGGACAGCACGCGGCCATTTTGCCTGTCCTCTTCGGACTACAGGCCTGGGAGACCGAGCCCGCCGAGCGCTCCACCGGCCAGCCCGCCCATCCGCTGCTCCATCAAAGCCTGCGCCGAGCGGATCGCCTCGTTCACGGCCGCCAGGACCATGTCGGCGAGCAGCTCCGGGTCGTCCGGGTCGATCGCCTTCGGGTCGATCGTGATCTCGGTGATCTCCATGGCGCCGTTCGCCTTCACGGTGACCATCCCGCCGCCCGCCGACGCCTCGACGACCTGCGTCGCGAGCTCCTCCTGAGCCTTCGCCATCTCGTCCTGCATCTGCTGCATCTGGCCGCAGCAGCTTGTTCATGTCCATGCCCATCAGTCGGTTTCCCCCTCTTTCAGCTCTCGCGCGTCGAAGGTCTCTTTCACGAGCTCGAGGATCTCGTCCTCGCCGAGCTGCTCCTCGGCCGCCTCCTCGGTGTGCTCGCCGAGCTGGAACGCGACCGCGAGCTTGCGGCCGGTCACCTCGTAGAGCGCGTCCTGCGAGCAGCGTCGCGTTCTTCGGGTCCTCGGCGAGCTTGCGGTGGAAGTCGGCGCTCGACGGGAACTCGAGCGTCAGCGGTCGTCCGCCAGCCCGGCGAGACGCGCCTCGCGCAGCACCGACGCGGTCGGGATCGAGCGCTCCTCGACGGCGGGCAGGATCGTGCGCTGCCACGCCTCCTGGAGCGCTCGAGCTCGAGCGAGGGCGGCGCCGGCGGCGAGCGCGCGCTCTGCGGCAGCCGGCGCGCTGGCCACCGACTGGCTGCTTGGCCTCGGCCGCGACGGGCGCGGCGCGTGCCCGCGCTGCTCGAGCTGCTCGAGCCGGATACGCGAGTCGACTCGCGCGACAGGTCCGAGCCCGGCCGCGTCACCTTGACGAGCGCGAGCTCGAGCGGCAGGCGCGGGTCGCCGCCCTGGCGCATGTCCTCGACCGCGACGTGCAGCAGGTCGATCAGCCGCAGCACCGGTCGCCTCGCCGAGCTGGTTCGCCTGCTCGCGCAGCCGCTCGCGCGTCTCCTCGGTCACCGGCAGCGAGTCGGGCACCTCGCCCATGTGCTGCACGAGCAGCAGGTGCCGCAGGTGCTCGAGCAGGTCGGTGACGAGCCGGCCGAGGTCCTGTCCCTGCTCGGACAGCTCCTCGACGAACGTCGAGCGCGCCGGCCGTGTCGCGGTCGACGACGAGGTCGCAGCAGCCGGAACAGCGCCTCCTCCTCGACGGCGCCGAGCAGCTGCAGCACCGACTGCACGGTGATCGTGCCCTCGCTCGCCGGCCGAGAGCTGGTCGAGCGTCGACACCGCGTCGCGGTACGCGCCGCGCGCCGAGCGCGCGATCAGCGCGAGCGCCTGCGTCGGGCACGTCGATCTTCTCGGCGTCCGCGATCCGGCGCAGCTTGCGGACGAGGTCGGGCAGCCGCGGCCGCGAGAAGACGAAGGTCTGGCAGCGCGAGCGGACGGTCGGGAGCACCTTCGAGAGGTCGGTCGTGCAGAAGACGAAGACGAGGTGCGGCGGCGGCTCCTCGATCAGCTTCAGGAGCGCGTTCCAGGCGGCGTCCGTGAGCTGGTGCGCCTCGTCGAGGATGTAGACCTTGTAGCGCCCCTCGGCCGGCTGGAGCACGACGCGGTCGCGGATCTCGCGGATGTCGTCGATCCCGCGCTGCGACGCGGCGTCCATCTCGACCACGTCGAGCGAGTTGCCGTTCGTGATCGCCGTGCAGACGTGGCAGGTGTTGTCGGGCGTCGGCGTCGGCCCCTGGACGCAGTTCAGCGCCTTGGCGAGGATCCGCGCCATCGAGGTCTTGCCCGGTGCCGCGCGGCCCGGCGAAGAGGTAGGCCTGGCGCACCTGGTCGGCGGCGATCGCGTTCCGCAGGGTGCGGACGATCGGCTCCTGGCCGACGACCTCGTCGAAGTCCTGCGGGCGGTACTTCCGGTAGAGAGCGGCCACCCGTCGAGCATAACCGGGGGACGAGAGTGGAGATCCTTAGCGCTGCTTCCTTCCGGACCTGACGCGGTTCGGAGCCACTCACTCCCCCGGCAAGGGCAAATCGTAGCTTCCCTTGGCGCGTGCGGTTTGACACGATAGGGGGCGTGGGGATCGCCGACGCCATGACTGTGAGGGTCGTGACGGTGCGGCCCGACGAGACCGTCCAGCTCGCGATCGCCCGCATGAACGAGGAGAACGTGGGCGCCGTGGCCGTCTGCGAGGGCCACAAGCTGGTCGGGATCTTCACCGAGCGCGACGTCCTCCGCCTCGCCGGCGAGGGCTCGCAGTTCGGCGAGCTCAAGATGCGCGACGTGATGACGACGCGGGTGCTGACCCTGACCCCGGACGTCGAGATCATCGACGCGGCCCGGCTGATGCGCGAGAAGAAGATCCGCCACGTGCCGGTCGTGGAAGACGGAAACGTGCTCGGGATCGTCGGCATCCGCGACGTGATGGGCGCGCTCGTCGCGCAGGTCTGGGAGACCCGCGACGAAGCCGCCCACGAGACGGCTCGCGGCTTGCTCTCGCGCTAACCTGTCACTGCTCTCGGGCGCATAGCTCAGCGGGAGAGCGCCCGCTTCACACGCGGGAGGTCCCTGGTTCGATCCCAGGTGCGCCCATCGTCGCGCTCCGCATCCGGCCGGATCATCAGGTTCCCCCGTTTTGTCCGCCCCGGATCGTTTGCCAGGAGTGCCAAGTAATTCTGAGGATCACGAGCGTTATCGCGAGCCCGATGATCGGATCCGCGACTTCAACCCCAAGCGCAACCACGCACGCGCTCAGGACCACTCCGAGACTGACCAACCCGTCTGTCCGGGCGTGATAGCCGTCGGCCACGAGCGCGGGGCTATCCAGCCGCCGGCCCGCTCGGAGTCGCACGAACGCGGCTACCTCATTACCGACGAAGCCGAGTGCGCCGGCAGCTGCGAGCACCCACAGATGGCTCAGCGGCTCGGGATTGATGAGCCTCTCAATCGACTGGTAGAGGGCGACGCATGCGCTCACGAAGATTGCAAGAACGACAAAGAGCCCGGCGACACGTTCCGCCCGCTCGCTTCGAAGAATGAACGCGATACCAAGCGGCACGGCCGTAAGCGCATCGCCCACGTTGTGGATCAGATCGGCAAGTAGCGCAACACTCCCGCTCACGAGGTAGATCGCGCACTGCAAAAGCGCGGTGATTCCCAGCACAGCCAGGCTGATCCCGACAGCGCGAAGTCCCGCGCGCGAGCGCAGTACCGACCGGTCTACGAGGCCATGCGTGTGGCCGTGTCCATGCTCGTGGTTGTGTGGAGGTTCGTGGCGGTCGCCGTGTGTGTGGTCGTGCACGCGGCGCACCCTAACTTCCAATCACCGACTCATCGGAGAACACACCTCGAGATTGCAGCGCCTCCGTAAGCAATCGGCCAGTAACGTCTCCCGCATGCACCTCCTGGGCAGCATTCGCGGAGCGATGAGTCGCGTCACCGCGCGCCTGGAGCTTGTCGGCGCGGATCCCAACGACGACGAGGACCTGCGCGCTCGCAAGGCGCTGCTGGTCCTGATCTCGGTGTTGATCCTGCCGGTCGCGGCGCTGTGGGGGGCGCTCTATCTCGCGTTCGGATCGCCGGTCGGTGTGGTGCCGCTCGTGTACTTCGGGATCCTGCTCGGCGCGATCGTCGTGTTCTCGCGGACGCGCGACTTTCCGTGGCTGCTCCGCGTGGGACAGGTCGACATCCTGCTCGCGCCAACGCTGTCGATGATTCCGCTCGGCGGGTTCCTCGCCTCCGGCGGCGTCGGCCTGTGGGGAATTCTCGCGCCGCTCGCGGCGCTCGTGTTCAGCGAAGTCAGGTCGGCGGCTCGCTGGTACGCCGCCTACGTCGTCGTGTTTCTGGGATCGGGGATCGCGGGCGAGGTCATCGGCCCGATCGAGCCGCCGATCCCCGTGTGGTTCACGAGCACGATGCTGGCCCTGAATATCACGGTGGGCGGCACGATCGTGTTCACGCTGCTCGCGGTGTTCGCCAGCCAGCGCCGCGAAGCGCTGGCGGCGCTCGGGCGGGAGCAGGAAAAGTCAGAGAACCTCCTGCTGAACATCTTGCCGAGCTCGATTGCCGACAAGCTCAAGGCCCACATCCAGCCGATCGCGGATCAGTTCGAATCGACCTCGATCCTCTTCGCCGACGTGGTCGACTTCACGCCCTGGTCGGAGCGGCTCCTGCCCGCTGAGGTGGTCGGCTACCTCGATCACCTCTTCAGTCACTTCGACGAGCTCGCCGAGCGGCACGGGCTCGAGAAGATCAAGACCATCGGCGACTGCTACATGGTCGCCGCGGGGGTTCCGACACCACGCCCCGACCATGCTCGCGCGCTCGCGCTCATGGCGCTCGACATGGTCGAGGCGATGCGCCCGACGACGACGTCGGGCACTTCGGCCTCGAGCTCCGGGTCGGCATCAACTCGGGCCCGGTGGTGGCCGGCGTGATCGGCCGGAAGCGCTTCCTCTACGACCTCTGGGGAGACGCCGTGAACACGGCCAGCCGCATGGAGTCCCCACGGGACGCCTGGGCGGATCCAGATCACCCGCGCGACGTACGAACTGCTCGCCGACGAGTTCGAGTGCGAGCCGCGGGGGAAGATCGCGGTCAAGGGGAAAGGCAACGTCGAGGCGTGGTACCTCGTTCGTCCACGCGGCGACGGCGCGTCAACCGCCGCCGCCGCGTTGGACAACGTCTCGCGCTAGCTGTCCGTCCGCTTGCGCTTCGTCACGATCGCCGCGCCCGCGAGAGCCGCGACACCCACGGCGCTGAGCGCGCCTCTCGGTGCCCAGGCCCGCAACCGCTGAGCCCGCGGCCTGCGCTGCTTGGTCGTCAGCGCGAGGACGACCTCGTTCGCTCCGAGGAGCGCGTGCGGCAACCAGTGGCGAACGCCCTTCTTCGACGCGCGCGTGAGGAACGGCGTCGCCGCGAGCGTGACGCCTCCAACGGCGTCGAGTGCCAGATGCGTTCGCATCGGCAAGATCCGCTTGAGACCGAACTCGTAGTCGGTGAGCAGCGCGTTGACGATCGCCGCAGCCCCAACCGCGCGGTGGGGATGGTCGCGCCCTTGTTGCCGTTCATGCGGAGCAGCGTCGGTGCGGCGATGAGCACCGGACCGGTCGCCATGTCGACGGCGCCGTGCACCTTCGTCGGGATGACCCGAAGTTTCATACGACCCCCTTCGTCGCAGTGTTGCGTCGAAGAACCTCTACCCGCTCGAGCGGGAACTGAACGACCGAACTTTGTGCGACAGTCCACACCTGCCCCGTTTGACGGCCGTTTCTCGCTGATGGCCGCCGGGAACGTGCACGACGTCCTAGCGATGAAGGAGGAATGAGATGTACATCGGCGGCGGAATTCTCACGATTCTGCTCATCATCCTGTTGATCTATTTGCTCGCGTAGGCCAGGTCCACGCGCGAGCCGAGCCCTCGGGGCCCGGCGTCGCGCTACACGTGCGTTCGGGGTTCGGCCAGCGGGTCGAGCCAGAAGGCGGAGAGACCCGCGAAGTCTCCTCCACGTCCTCCACAGCGCCGGCGCGCGCACCGTCGCGTCGAGCGCGATCCACGCGATCGCCGCCACGTCGCCCGAAGACACGAGCGCGAGTGCGACGACTCCGGGAGCGACGACCGAGGAAAGCTCCTCGAGCGGCATGTACCGGAACGAGAGCCAATCGACCCGACGCGAGCGTGCGTGGAGCTGCCAGAGCGCGGCGGCGACGAACAGGTACGAGGCGGCGAGGAGTGTGATGGAGCCGATGCGGACGCTCGTCTGCGCAACCAACGGCAGCAACGCAACGACCAGCGCCGCCGCCTCCAGCGGGACCAGAACCGCGATCAGCCGCTCGGCCTCCCACGGCGCAGCCCGAGCACCCCAGGTGGCAAGGCCGCTCAGGCGATCGTGCTCGCGTCTTGCGCCTGGTGAATGACCATCCCCCGCAACCCCCAGCACGTCATCCAGACGAGCCATGGCACCGTCTGGAGGACGGAGAGGTCGAACGCGACGGCGATGAAGACGGCAGGCAGCGTGCGCTGGGCAACCGCGCCCGCGACGAGGCCGAGCCCGCCGCGCTCCTTCAGACGCAGCGGCAGTCCGGAGTACGCCCAGGCCAGCACCACGGCCGCCAGCGCGATCCCGAGCAGTACGGCGTCGAGGCGTGCAGCGGCAGCGAAGGAGACGACTGCGACGGCGAGCGCGAGGAGCGCGACCGCTCGCGACTGAGAACGAGTTGGCCGGGCCCTTTCCTGCTTGCGAGTCCGGACTGGCGTCGCAGACGTCGTTCCAGGCGTAGCCGAAGACGGCCAACGCCGCGCACGCCGAAAGACACAAGCAACCCGTGACGAAGAGCTGACTCGTCGGAAGCTGAACGGCGAGCGCAAAGCCGACGAACAACGAGAGGTCGGCGAGCTTGACCTGCCAGTGCTGGTATTCCGCGCCAGCCGGTTGAACGTCGTCACGTGAGCACCAATGCCTCGACCGCCAGCGCGTTCGAGAACGCCTCCGAGCGCCACGTGTAGCCGGCGGGATCCGTGAACCACCGGGCCTCGGGCCAACCGCCGCCGGCCTCCGCCGTGGCCAGTAGCCGCGACGTCAACCCTCCGGCCGCGGACTCGACTCCGAGCAGCGCGGCAGCGGCAAGCGCGGCGGCGACGTCGACGACGTCCAGGCTCTCAGGAGCGACGTTCTCGAGGAACTGTCGAAGCATTCGCGCAGTCGGTCCGTCGAACGAAGCGGGCGCGACCGCCCGCGCGAGGTAGTACGCGCGGATCGCCGGCGAGTCGTAGTACGTCGTCGCGATCCCGCCCAGGCCGCGAGCGCTGACGTGATCCTCGAGCGCGCCGAGCAACTCCGAGACGTCGAGCCCGACGCGAGTCGCGGCGAAGACCACGTTCGCCGTGACGATCGCGTCCGGCGCGTTCTCGTCGAGGCGCTCTTCCGCCTCTGGTACGCAGCGAGCCACGGTTACGAAGCCGTCGCTGCCCGGCTGAAGGCGGAGCACCTCGTCGAGGATCGGCTCGGTGAGACGATTCCCCCAGGCGTGTCAGAGCGGCGAGTGCGCATGCGGTGGAGTCCGCATCCGGGGGCCATCTGCGCTCGTGCGGATCGAAGCACCACGATCCTTCCCGCCTCACGTGTGTCGCGCAGGTATTGCGCCACCTCTTCCAGGTCGGCGCGAACGTCGACGCCGTGGTCAGCCGCTGAGCAGAGCGCCTCGCACACGCCCGCGGCGACGAACGGCGAACACACCCCCGCCCGCTCTTGCCCGCAGCGGTCGGTGTGACCGTGACGGTGGGTGGGATCAGCGCGAGCGCTCTGACGCGCCCAGCAACGCCTCTTCACGGGCGTGCAAGGAAGCGACGGCGGCCCGGGCCATCGGGCCATGCTAACCCCCTCGCCGGGGGCCTCTTCTTGACCGGCTGAGGGAATAGCCTCCGGGAGTGCACGCGATCTGGCTCGCGATTCTCGCTCTCGCGACCGTGCCGGCGCTGCACGTGCTGGCCTCACGGCCGCTTCGTCGATTGTTCCCGTGGGTCTACGCCGCCGTCTTGGGAGGCGTCCTCCTCTGGGTCGCGCTGTTCGTGCTCGCCGCCCTCCGCTCTCCTGGCGCGCTGCCGGCAGCCGCGATCCTCACCGCGCTCGTCCTCCTCGCAGCGGCTGTGAGGGCGCGCACGGGCTTCCGGTTCCGGCGTGGCCTGCCGCCAGGCTCCCTCTCACTCTGGGCGTCGCTGCGTGCGGTCGCGGAACGGCGCGGGTACCTGGATCGCGCCGCGCGCCACGGTCCGATCTTCAAGGTCGCGCAGTTTCACCGCAACGTCGTCTGCGTGGTCGGGTTCTTTGCTCGAGCGCATTCGCAAGCTCGTGCGGGAGCACGCCGGCTCGTTGGCTCCGAATCCGCTGCCGCTCACGCGAGAGGTCACCGGCGGCTTTCTGCGCTACATGGAAGAGGACCCGGTCGCCGCGCATGGACCGCTGTTTCGCAAGGCGCTTTCGCCGGCGGTGGTCGCTGCGGCCAGACCGGCGACGGTCGAGGCTGCTCGGCGAGGCTTCGCCGGCTGGCGGTCGATTCCTCGAACGCTCCGAATGGGCATCCAGACCGCATCGCGTTCGACGGCCTCGTACGCGCGCTGTTCGGCTTCGAGCCCGAGAGCGCGGAGCACCATGCGTTTCGGTCGGCCTACGGTGCGCTTGCCAAGCAAGACCTTGGTACGCCTCTCACGGCCGACGCGAGAGACGCGGTCGTGGCGCTTCGCCACGTCGTCGTCGCGAGCCTGGACAGTGAGCAGGCGGCGACCTCGGCGCTCACTGGGAGCTGCGGCAGATCGACCCGGAGCTACCCGACGCGATCTGCGTCGACAACCTCATTTTCACCCTGAAGTTCGCGTCCGCCAACGTCGTCAGCCTGTTGCACTGGCTGCTGGCGATGCTCGGCAAGCATCCGGAGTTGGGGGAGCGGATGCGCGAAGACCCGGCGCTCGTCGACAGGTTCATCATGGAGACGCTGCGGCTTGCGCAGAGCGAGTACCTGTACCGCGTCGTCACGCGTGACTTCGAGTTCGAGGGCTACCTGTTCCCGAAAAAGGCTGGTTGATCCGCCTCTGCGTCTGGGAGAGCCATCGCAGTCCCGAAGCGTTCGACGATCCGGAGACGTTCGACCCCGATCGCTTTCTCGAGGCCTCGTACCGAACGTCGAACTACTCACCGTTCGGCTGGGGCAGCACGCGTGCAACGGTGTTCCGCTCAGCTACATGATCTGCGGCGTCGTCCTCTCGACGCTCGTGACCGACTACGAGTACGAAGTCACCGGGGACGGACCGGCAGAACGCGGCTTTCGACACTGGCACCATTGGCGCCCGAGCTCGGAGCTCCGGCTCGGAGTGTCGCCGCTCGCTACTCAGACCCGGCCGCGAAGGGCGAGCACGTTGGCGACGAAGCGTCGCGTCTCAGGGTAGAGCCCGTAGCGCGCACCCCCGCGGGACCGCGGTAGTACGCGGCGAGCGCGAGTCGCACGTTGCCGCGGAACTCGCGCAGGAGGTGGCGGAGATACGCGACGCCGATGCGCACGTTTCCGTCGGTCGTTCGGCACGGGCGCGCCGATGACGAATCGCTCGGTGAAGTAGCGCGTCGCCGGGATGACCTGCATCACTCCCACGGCGCCGACGCCGGAACGGACATGGTTCTGGAAGCCCGACTCCTGCCAGGCGAGGGCGCGCACGAGGTCCGTGCTCACCCCGTAGTGGGCCGCCCACCGGTTGAGCGACGCCACGACCCCCGTGCTCGACGCAGAGGCGCGCGCCCGGGAAAGGGCCTTGGGAACGACGAGCGACGTGCCGACCAGGAGATACCTGCTCGGGTCGAGCCTGTTGCGGCTGGCCAGCGCGCCGACCGTCGTTCCGGCTGCGCTGCAGCGATCGCCGTCAGCGTCTCACCCGGGCGAACGACATGCCGGTGTCCGGAGGCGTGCCGAACGGTGCGTGGCTTCGCTGGCTTCGCCGGCTTCGCGCTGCCCGGCCAGCGCCGCGCGGGTCGCGCTTTCCGACCACGCCGTCGGCCGGAAGTCTCATCCGGCGCTGAAACTGCCGGACGCGCTGCTCGGTCGCGGCGCCGAAGTTGCTGTTCAGATCGCGGAGCGGAAAGCCGCGCTTGGCCAGCAGGAACTGGAGCACCGAGACGTCGAAGCCGACCATGCCGCGCTTGAGCATGCGCGCCCCGAAGAGCTTTCCGCCGAAGCGACCGAAGGCCGCCCGCGTGCGTTTGCCCGCGACTCCGTCCGGCTTCAGCCCCTCGAACGCTGGAACGCGCTAATCGCGTGCTTCGTCTGGGGTCCCGCGATGCCGTCGATCGGGCCTTTGTAGTGGCCGTGGCGGTACAGGGCGACCTGCAGGCCTGCGACCTGATACTCCGGCAGGGCCTTCGCCGACGCGCCCGAGGGGGCAAGAACGGCCAGCACAGCGATCGAGATGAGGACGGCGGAACGGCGCATGGTTCCTGCCCACTACTCGGCTGCCCGGCGGTTCTCCTTCTCCACCCCGCATGGCTCCTGGCGTTATTCTCGCCGCATGAGCACGCTCGGCGACCTGATGCACGACACCTTCGTCACGGTGGCCCCCGAGGACACGATCGGGGAGGCCGCCCAGAAGATGGTGGACGCCGGCCGTGGGGCCGCAGCCGTGTCCGATTTCGGCCGGCTGATCGGCATCCTCACCGACCGCGACGTGAAGCCGCCCCGGGTCGCGGCCCGGACGCACTCCTCGGAGGAGCGCGTGCGCGCGTGGATGACTCCGGACCCGATCACCGCCCGTCCCGACGTCACCGCGGACGAGGCGGCGAAGATCATGCTCGACAACGGGGCTTCCGCCACCTCCCGATCGTCGACGGCGAGCGCGCGATCGGGATCATCAGCATCCGCGCTGTCCTCCGCGCGGCCACCGAGGAGTAACTGGTTGGACCCAGACCGGTTCGAACCCGCGCTCCACGCGCTCTTCGACGAGTTCCCGGTCTCGCCCAACCCGAACGGCCGCCGCTTCACGCGCATCCTCGACGAGGTGCCGGGGCTCGCGTGCGAGAACAACCTCGCGCTGCTCAACCTCGCGGCGAGCATGCTCGAGCCGGGGGAGAGCTACGTCGAGGTCGGCTCGCTGCGCGGCACCTCGCTGATCGCTGCGATGGTCGGGAACGAGGACGCCGACTACGTCGCGATCGACGACTTCACGATGCAGGACGCCTCGCGCAAGCAGCTCGAGGGCAACGTCAAGCAGTTCGGGCTCGACGTCCCGACGATCGTCGAGGGCGACGCTTTCCAGGTCATCCCGTCGGGCGCGCTCGCGGGGAAGAGCGTCGGCGTCTACTACTACGACGCCGGCCACTCGTACGAGCAGCAGCTCGACGGCTTGAGGATGATCGAGCCGTGGCTCGCCGACCGCGCGCTGCTGATCGTCGACGACACGGACTGGGAGCAGGTCGAGCAGGCGACGCGCGACTACCTCGAGCAGCAGCCGAAGGCGCGCCTGCTGGTCTGGATCCCCGGCAAGGACAACGGCTACCCACACTGGTGGGAGGGCGTGAAGGTGTTCGCGTGGGAGTCGGACGCCGGCGTGCTGACGG